>NZ_CP022089.2:0-3610000 GCF_002209245.2 Shewanella sp. FDAARGOS_354
CTTGAGTCACATATTGTTCGTCGGCTTTAATCGCTCCTTGGATATAAGCCATATCCTGCGTGGTGTAGAGGATATCGACATCGCGACGTTCTATTTGAGTTGAAGCGCTATCAGCTGTTTGTTGCGCCGTAACATAGATATTCCAGCGTCCTCGAATACCATCAATCAGTGCTGAAATTGGCACCCAGTAGCCTGCTTGTTCAACGGTTTGTTGTTGATGTAAATAGGCTATTTCTCCATTTATCACCTTGGCCTGTGCCGGTAGGCTAATCCGCAGTTGTACCGTGCGGCTAATGGGGTTGACCTCGGCACTGATCCCAGCAACTTTAGCCATAAATAGTTGATTCTGGACACTAACCTTTACTTCTTGTCCGGTAGTGAATTGGTTAGCAATGGCAACCGGGACACCGATATAGGCCTCGGTATTGATGCTGCCAACTAAGGTAAAGACGGGGTTACCCGCGGCAACGACTTCCCCCAAATTATGTTGGCGCTGACTGATGATGCCATCAAAGGGGGCGAGTAAGTGTGATTTGTCGAGTTTGAGTTGATTGGCATGCTGCGAGGCCAGCAGGCGTTGTTTAGCCGCCTCTAGGCTGGTGAGTTGAGTTCGAGTTTCATCGAGCAATTGTTCAGAGACATAACCGGACTTCTTCAGTTCTAGATTCCGTTTGAGAGTGCTGGTGGCAAGGTCAACATCGGCTTGGGTTTGCGCTAAGCTTGCTTGGATTTCTTGGCGCTCGGCTTCAAGCAAGCGGGTATCCAGTTTGGCCAATACTTGCCCCTGAGTCACCTTAGCGCCGCTATCGACCGTTAACTCACTGAGCTTACCCGATAATTCAAATCCGACGCCCGTGGTATTGCCCGCACGGATTGTGCCAGTGAATACTTGCTCACTTTGATAGCCAGTCGACAAGCGCAGCGGCGCCGTCGTCACGGTGTGTAATTGCGCAGTATTGGCATGCTCTGTCACTTCCTTTTGACAGGCCGTTAAGGTGGTGACGGCAATCACGCAAACGCAAAATACACGCCAAAAACATCGGGCCGCTTGATCCATTTGAATCCTTCCGTTGTAAGCTTAAGGTTAATTTTATGTAACTAGACTTGCTAGTCTAGTTGTGCAGAACTGGACTGTCTAGTCTATTTTATGCTTAACTAATACGAATTAATTATGTTGCTACCTTGAGTGAAGATATGACTCAGTCCACCGAGATCCCGATGAGCCGCAGTGAACAAAAGAAACAGCAAGTGCTAGTGGCGGCCATTGACTTGTTTTGCCGCCAGGGATTTCCCCATACCAGTATGGATGAAGTCGCTAAATTGGCGGGTGTTTCTAAGCAAACCGTTTATTCTCACTATGGCAGTAAAGATGACCTGTTTGTGGCTGCGATTGAGTCAAAATGCGTGGGTCACAATTTACATGATGACTTACTGAGTGATCCAAGCCAACCCGAAGCCACTATCACCGAGTTTGCGTTGCAATTTGGTGAAATGATTGTCAGCCCTGAGGCTATTACCGTCTTTAAAGCCTGTGTGGCGCAATCGGAAAGTCACCCTGAAGTCTCACGCTTATTTTTTGAGGCGGGCCCACAGCATATGCTTGCGATGCTGACAAAATATTTAGTGGCGGTTGAGGCGCTTGGATTGTATCGATTTCCACAACCGCATCACTGTGCGGTTCGTTTATGTTTAATGCTGTTTGGTGAATTGAAGCTCAGGTTAGAGTTGGGGCTAGAAACCGAGAGTTTATTGGGGGAACGTGAGCAGTATATTCGGGGTTGTGCCGAGATGTTCCTAAAAGCTTATTGTGTTTAACTAAAGTGGCGTTAAGGTATCAGTTTGTATCATTCTTCGATTAAGAATGGACTTTTGTCTTGGGTAACGCGTATTATACGCAACATATCATCAACCAGTAATGCAAGGAGCAGGCGTGGCTAAACCACTTCATTCACCAGTCAATATTAACCCCAGCATAGTGTTCATAGGGTTGATGCCTTTGTTGAGTTACTCCGTTTTCGCAGCTGAGCCTCGCCAAGAATATAAGCCTTTTAAGGTCAGCGTATCGCAAATTAGTACCCAGAGTGCCAACGTTGCCAATGGTGAAACTGAGTTGCAGCGGGATAGTCTGTTACTCAACGCTGGCGTGACTATGCCCTTGAGTCAACAATGGTCCGTTGGGATGAGACTTGGCTACGACAGACTTGACTACGATTGGCGTAATATTCGTTTAACAGGCGCCAATAATACGGCGGCGTTGTTTAGTGATGCGGGTGAAACTTGGGAAAATATTGACCGCTACCGTGCGAGCCTATCTGTTAATTATCGTATGGATAAGCATTGGTCATTTATGCTTTCGCCACAAATCCAATATGCGTATGCCGATACCGCGTCCGCCAGTAATGCACAGAGTTATGGCGTGGTTGCGTCGGCGATGTATGCCTTTGAGTCGGGAAACATGCTGGGTTTTGGTGTGGCTTACTTGAACGACATAGATGAAGTGCGTACTTTGCCTTACCTTGCCGTGAGCTGGCAGATTAATGACCGCTGGCGTTTAGCAAACCCTTTCCAAGCTGTGTTTAGTGGGCCAGCCGGATTGGAACTCAGCTATCAGTTCAATCCCGCTTGGAACGTGGGCTTGGGTAATTCGCGCCGCACCGAGCGATTTTTAATTGCCGATGATGAAACGGTAGTCGAAACCAATGAATGGGTGAGCTATCTGCGAGCTGGTTGGCGTGTGACACCAGCAATCGCGGTAAATCTCTACGCGGGCTATTACTTTAACGGTGAATTAGAAGTGACCAATGAGGCCGCGCTTGATCTCGATAACCAAGGCGCAGCGGCCTTGGATCTCGAGTTTCGATTTTAATTACTGGCCCAGCATGGCTTCTTTGAGGCTTGTCTGTGCTGGTTTTTCACCTAACCAAATCTTGAGTAAGGCTTGACGGAACATTTCACCTTCAATCGTGGCTTGTTCTTGGCCATTTTTATAGGCGGTCACACCACGGCTTTTGTTGGCGACTAAGGTAAATTGGTCACCTTGTTTAATTTCATCCTTAAATAGCGCCATAAACGCATCAATTTGTGGCTGAATATCAGTCGTATTATCGGCGGTTGCATGCTCAAAACCTTCGGTTATCGCATCACGCATTTTCTCAGACGTAATCATTCCAGACGTAATATTAAGACGAATCGCGGCTATCGGAGCATTGATCACCTCGGCGGTGGTTTTGCTGGGAGTGGGCACGTACAGACTACCGACATACAAATCCATAAAGAATTTGCTGCGAACACCAGCGCCATTTAATTGTAAAGTCTGAGCGTCGAGCGTAATGCTGTCGGCGACTTGAACACCTGATACTTCTTTAGCTTGGGTAAATAGTGGAAAAAGCAAAGCAGTAGTGAGCGTTAAGGTTGAGAGTAACTTCATTATACACCTCATATTTTTTAGTTATGGCCGTTGAGTGTATCAATCATCTGAGTGACTCGAACGGTGATTTATCTGTAGATTGCGAAGCGATACTAATCGAAACCCAAGAGGAGCGATAGCCTAATCTGTGCAAGCTATCGCTGGTGACTTAGGCAAAACAAGACGACTTTTCCTTGTCGAGCGCAGTAAAAAAGCGATACGTGTGAAGAAATATTCGACCTGTTTAGTTTATTAGCTGACAGGGTTAGCCACGAACGCCTAATTTATATTGGCCATTTTGTTCAAACATCACCGCTTGTTTTTGCTTAGGGGAGATCAGGATTGGGCCATCATCAAAAAACAGAAAGCACTTCCAATTGCGGACAAACACATCCCAACGAGTCTCAATCACTTGATATTTTTCGTAGCAAAAATAGACCTGAGTATCCTCTGGCCACTGAATAAACTCGGCTAACATCTCGGGTAGACTGTTATCTTCACTGTCCCACGCACTCTGCCAATGATCTGTTTTGACCCATGCGTTGGCTTTGGCGGCCCAATCCCCTTTAGTAAACTGTTCGGCGCGGCTACTTTTATTGCTAATCCACTGATTCCACACCAGCATGGCGCTTTTATCCGTTAGCGGCAGAATGACAGTCTTGTCATCATCGCTCACAGGTAAGTCTTTGTGGTTAAAAATCCACTTACGGCGATAGGTGTCTAAAGGTATGTAGGTATGAGCCAAGCAATATCTCCTAGGAAATGGCAAGATTGAAACAGGCTCATTATAAGATGCTAAGCATGAATAATAAAATCGCCAAGTGGAGATATCACCACTTGGCAACTAGGTTATTGTGCTTCAGTCATGATTCGGGTGAGTTCTGCCACATAATGTTGTGCTACCTGATTACTCGGATCGGCATTGAGGGCATTGGTAAACGCAGTGTGTGCGCCTTCTGCTTGGCCAAGTTCAACCATGAATAAGCCAAGTTTTATCCAAGTCTGCGTATCTGAAGGATATTTTTCTAAGTAGTCTAGATAGACGTTGACTGACTCTTGGATTTTTCCGCGTAGTTTAAGGATATGCGCATACTGTGGCATATACTCGTCACTGTAGGCCAAAATTTTGACAAGGGTTGACTCGGCGAGATCGAGTTTTTCAAGTTTGAGCGCAAGCAAAATAAGGTGCTTTAATTCCATCTCAGTACAGAGATCTTCGGGTAATGCTAATAGTGCATCTAATGCTTGCTGATATTGCTGCTCTAGGCTGAGCTGTAACGCGAGAGCCAAGTGATACAGTCTTTGCAATTCTGGATTGCCATCGACGAATGGCAGTAGGTTTTCTACTGTTATCGATAGACCTTGATTGTTTCTCATGGCGTAAAGCGTCATGATTTTTGTGTAGATATTTTCCGCAGTAGACGCCTTATTTAATGCCTCAACATAGACTGGGCTTACTAGAGTAATATCCTGAGAAAATTGTTCTGTTAATTCATTCCATATCACCTGCTCGGATTCAGATAATGTAGGATGTTTATGGTATTTATCCCAAATATAAACACGGCCTGATTGAGTTTTTTTCAACCAAATGGGCGCAAGCGGTGTTAATGAGGTGGAATTTAATTCGAGTTGTCGAAATTGAAGGTTGTCATAGGATTTTTTAGCGAGTTCCAAAATATCATGGCATATTGTATTGAACGCTTCATAATAGTTTAGCGTCATTTCATTGATATGGGATTGTGTCCAACTATCGGTATTTCTTGAAGTGAGAAAATGTGAGAACTCATAATAACCGTAGGTTTTAATCAACCGAGACAGTGTGGCGTAGTGAAGATTAATCTCTTCTTCTATTTGGTTGATTTTATCCAGCGTTAAACAAGCGTCCTGTGGATCCTCATTCAGTGTTTTTGCAAGCGTTAGCGCTTTTTTAGTTAGCTGCCTTAATGTGTCTAGTTGGCTAATGGCTTTACTGCACGCTTGTATTGCGGAGTTTAAGTCATCCTCAGTATCGGGAGTTGCCTCGTTGATTACCTCAATGACGGATTTATCCGTAAAGGATGAAAGCACTATTGCCGTTGTTGGCATGTGAACAATACCCTCAATTTTAGCCGCATTGATTGACAGGTTAATAAAGCTAATTTCGGGATAGGTCTTGGCTTCTTCAGCAAGAGATTCCATTGCATGAATGAGCTGAATTGGGGTTTCTGCTGGCAGTCCTGCGTAGGTTTCAACCCATTTATTATTACGGCCTAGACTTGGACCAATGCTGGCTTCAACCGTTCCTTTTGCATGGCTATAACCGGATTTTGAATAGCAATAATCGACGCCACTTAGCAATAGGGTAGTAAAGCCCATTTCGATAGCAAGGCGTATTGAGCTGTTGGTGACCGTTGGGCCGACGGTGATGATATTGTCATGATCATGCTTGCCACTCCAAGGATAGCGTTGACCCAAATAGGCTTTAGGGCCATTCCATTGGGAAAGGACTTTATGACTTACGTGATAGGAATTTACCAGCAAGGTTTGGTGGCTTAATTTAAACATGCCACGGCTTACGTCGAAACTAAAATCCTGAGGGTCGACACAAGTAATAATGTCTACGGATATGCCATTATCGGCTAGTTTTCCTGCGATGCGTGAGACGGCGATAATAAATAAATTGTCGTTATTATGTTTTATCCAATTGATATGTTCGTCAAGGGAAGGACCGCCTGCGATGATTAGGCAGGTTTTTCCGCTAAATCTATTCCGTAGTATTTTGGCTGGCGTTTGATTATCGGCAATATTTTCAAGCTGGGTTTGAAAAAAGATTTTTTGGTTAAAACCGATCCTATGGGTGAAATAATCATCCTGAATCTTGGTTTCAATGCGATTGAATAAGGCGCTATAGGCGTTTAAGTGTTGAGATGCTACGCCTAAGGATTGATGAATTTCGTATTCGCCTTTGATTAGATAGATTTTAAATTCATCATGTTCCATTAACTCAATAAAACTGGCTTCATTAACAATCCTGATTGCAGATTGTTTGTCTGCGGGGATATCGATAACCAATAAGGGCATAACTTCATCTAATTCAACAAAAAGAAATTTAGCACCGAGGGGGAGATCCTGCTCCAACACGTAATTGGCTAGCAGCCCTGAATCCATTCCAACCACAATATGCAGCTTATCTTGTTGAGAAAACGATTGTCTGAAGCGACGATTATATAAGGTTTTAGAGTCAATCCCCTCAAAGGTGTGGCGGTTAATACTAGGCAAGTAGTATTCGTTAAAGCGACTGATCGCAAAGTTATTCAAAATGTGGGCTTGTAGTTGCATGTTTTCCTCGAGTAGAGCGAACAACTGAGCGATTACACGGATGATACGCCAGCATAATGTCACTTCATTCATTGTCTGAGCAAGTGTTACTAGGACTTTGCAAAATATGTTCCAGCAAAAAATTGACACTAATAGGCTGGTACCTTGCTTGAGCTGTAAAGCATTTGTTTGCTAGACATCTAGCAATAAGTATATAAAAAATTTATATTTTATCGATATTTGCCTATAATGAAGTGGCTTGTATGTATAACATTTCAGATCATTTTATTCCGACGAGGATTTTTGGCGTGGATCTTGTAAGAGTTGGAGAGTTGACGAAATGGCTCATCGTTGTCACAAGTAGCTAATCGAAGGTTTAAATCGCGAGTGGGGAACTCTATGTTTGATAATAAAACAATTTTGATTACGGGTGGCACGGGGTCATTTGGGCAAAAATACACCAAAACCATTCTCGAACGGTATAAACCGAAGCGGTTGATCATTTTTTCTCGAGATGAATTAAAGCAGTATGAGATGCAGCAAGTGTTTAACGCGCCATGTATGCGTTATTTTATCGGTGATGTGCGCGATGGTGATCGCCTAAAGCAAGCCTTTAAAGATGTGGATTTTGTGATCCATGCCGCCGCACTTAAACAGGTTCCCGCTGCCGAATACAACCCGATGGAATGCATAAAAACCAATATCCATGGAGCCGAAAATGTGATCCGGGCTGCCATCAGTAATAATGTTAAGAAGGTCATCGCCCTCTCAACAGACAAAGCCGCGAGTCCTATTAACCTATATGGTGCGACTAAGTTGGCCTCCGATAAGCTGTTTGTCGCTGCTAATAACGTTGTTGGAGACGGCCAAACTCGTTTTTCAGCAGTACGTTATGGTAATGTTGTGGGGTCACGTGGCTCAGTCGTACCTTTCTTTAAACAACTGATAGCTAATGGCGCGACTTCCTTGCCCATTACCCATCCCGATATGACACGTTTTTGGATTACTCTTCAGGATGGTGTTGATTTCGTTTTAAAAAACTTCTCCCGTATGCAGGGCGGAGAAATTTTCGTACCCAAAATTCCTTCCATACGCATCACTGATCTTGCCGCAGCCTATGGGCCAAGTTTGGAGCCGCAAATTGTAGGTATTCGTCCCGGGGAAAAAATGCATGAGGTCATGTGTCCAGGGGATGACTCCCATCACACGATCGAATTTGATGACCACTTTGTCATCACGCCAAGTATTCGTTTTTTTGGGCGTGAAACAGACTTTTGTACCAATGCTTTAGGAGAGAAGGGGCAGGCTGTGCCGATGGGATTTGAATATAATTCTGGCACTAATCCACATTTTTTAACACAGGCTGAAATTCTTAAACTGGATACCGTTGCATGATCCCCTATGGCCGACAAGACATCAATCAGGCAGATGTTGATGCTGTGATTGAAGTGCTTAATTCTGATTATTTGACTCAAGGGCCTAAGGTTCCTGCATTTGAGTCAGCAGTTGCTTCCTATTGTTCAGCTCGCTATGGCGTAGCGGTAAATAGTGCGACTTCCGCCTTGCATATTGCATGTCTTGCTCTTGGGGTTGGACCAAACGATATAGTATGGACTTCTCCAATTACCTTTGTCGCCTCGGCAAACTGCGCGCTTTACTGTGGAGCTGAGATTGATTTTGTCGATGTGGACCCTCTAACGGGTAATCTTTGTCCACATGCATTAGCAATGAAATTAGAACAAGCGGCTCGGATAGGGAAGCTCCCTAAAGTTGTTATCCCGGTACATTTATGTGGCCATAGTTGTGATATGGCAGCGATCGCTGCTCTTGCTGAACAATATAGCTTTCACATCATTGAAGATGCCTCGCATGGGATTGGCGGGAGCTATCATGGATACCCTTTGGGTAGCTGCCAATACTCTGATATTACTGTTTTTAGCTTTCACCCCGTCAAAATTATCACCAGCGCCGAAGGCGGTATGGCCATGACAAACAGCTCAGAATTAGCTGAAAAAATGGCCCTTTACCGCAGCCACGGTATTACTAAAGCCCCCGATAAAATGTTAAGACCTGATGAAGGGGACTGGTATTACGAACAACACGCCTTGGGATTTAACTATAGGATGACGGAGTTGCAGGCAGCACTTGGTTTGTCGCAAATTAGCAGGCTTAATGCCTTTGTTTTGAAACGCAATGAACTCGCCGCTATCTATCGTAAAGAACTCGTTGGTTTACCCTTGAGCTGTGTTGAGCCTTTATCAAATACTCAAAGTGCCAGACATTTACAAATTATCCGCCTAAATGACGCATCAAGAAGAAAGCAGCTATTCAACGATATGAGAGCTGCAAATGTACAAGTGCATGTGCATTATTTTCCCGTACATCTTCAACCTTACTATTTAAAACAAGGATTTAAAGAAGGTGATTTCCCACAAGCAGAAGCATTTTATCAACAGATATTGACCTTGCCACTCTATCCTTTGATGACTGATAAAGAACAAGCTTGCGTTATTAACACCTTGTTAGCAGTACTGTAAGAAAATTCATTGGTGTGAGTTTCCCGCTCCCAATAAGTGACGGATATCATCTATTAGCGCTTGTATTCCTAGGTGTGATTCAAAGACTCTTATAGCTTGATTCTGGAGAGACTTTCTTTGTTCTGGCTCTGCAAGCAGTTGTTGTAACATCACCTTTGCTTCTTCTAATGAGTGGCTCACTAGACAACAATGTTCTTGATTGAGAGTGAGTAGCTCTGCTTCATCGCAAAGATGTTGAGGAGGGAGAAGTAGGGTTGCTGCTTTCCCATAAATGGACTCAAATAGCGATAAGCCATAACAGCTTATAATGATCTCTGATTGAGCGATCATCTCTTTAAGGTTGTCAGGATTTTGTTGAACCACTATGGCTGAATTCGGGGCTAGTTGGGGGGCTGGAGCCAGTGGTCCTTGAATCCATATAATGGGCCAGTTCGTATCAATGGAATCCAGTATCGTTGGGAGTTCTCGGCCATAGCCTAACGCATCGCTACCACCTGTGAGAACTAGAATTTGTGCTTGCTTAGTCGCTTGTGGAATTGTGCTAAAGAGATAATTTTTCCAGCCAGCGGATATTTTGGGATGATGGGTTGGACAATTGAAGCTTGGAATGAATAGCCAATCCAGTTCATCCAGTAGCGGTGCCATTTTATCTATGCCAATCCGCTTTGCACCACGCTTAGCTAACCCTGCTAGCCTATTGGCAAATGATTTTAAGTCGATAAAGTTAGGATGAAAATCAAGTAGTACTAATGGATTTTGATCTTCAGTTAATGTGGTGAGTAATGCTTGCTCATCCTGATGCCACATCACTGTTGAGCTTGAGTCTAATCGTTGCCCAGCTTCGCTATAAGCGTGAATATTAACTCCTATGCTTAAATGTTCCTGCAGTGCATTGGCAATTAATTCTGAGCGCTTGAAATGTCCTAAACCTATTTGAGATCCCAGATGACAATAGATACTAGCCTTAGCATAGTTTTTGTTAGCAGCCTTTTGTTGTACATGGGCGTTTATGGAGAACAGAGCCGGATCTTTTAGTAACTCTTCTTGTACCCACTCTAAACTGACAACTGTTTCAGTTGGATTGTTTACATACCATCGGCGATAGACTTCAACCATAAAGCGATAGTCAGCATGGGTATCTACTGAGATACGATGGGTAATTTTTCCATAATTACCGCTGTCATCGATGTATAGTTTTGTTAATGCAGGTCTTAATTTATCACCATATCCCACATGTTCCCGAGACATTACACAATCACTAACAGCCATCAACCTATTCCAGCCAGATCTAGTATAAAACCCCATCCCTTCATGGAGTGAAATGATCCCTTCTTTGAGTGTGATAGTGTCTTTATCAGAGGTATTCAGCGCTCGCAGAGCGTGATCGATAAAATTGGGGTCTATAAGTGGGCAATCACCACAGATATACACGATAAAATCAGGCTGTTGTCGCTGGATGACCCTATCAAGCCTGCCCATCAGATCATTAACATCACCTTCAAAGGGGACACAGTTTAGCTGGTTTTCTTGTGCCCAATTGATTAGGGGCTGGTTGAACTCATCTGCAGTTGTAGCAAGTTCAATTGCACTAATTGTGCTACACGTCTTTAGGCGCCTTAAAATATGGCTAATGATAGGTAGAGTATTGCCCGCGGCATCACAAGCGAGTGGGAGTAAATGTTTACCAGCTAAGCGGCTAGAGTTAAGGCGTGCGCCAATGATGGCGAGTATTTTTGTCATAAATTAATACTCTCAGGGGTAATGCAGAGATTGAAATCGAGTAAATTGCCACCTTCCTTGAGTGTCTCATCGGCTTCGGCTAACGAAAACCATAATCGATTAAGGTATTTATCATCAATTTTTCTACTCGAAATCATGGGGAGTGCGGCACAATTCGCGGGATCCCAAGTTAATCGTACGCCACATTGGCCGCTGCCAAACCGAATTTGGCCAGCAGTTGCACCAATGGCGCTATTTGCAGAAACAATTGAAGAGACAGGAGAACCTTGGTCCATATCCTCTTGTATTTGAAAGAACTCCTCCTGAACACCACCGAGATTGGTCTGGTACCAGGCTCTATTGTCACAGCCGAGTAAAGTCAGATAATTGAGTCGGATTGAGGCTTCGGGACGCTGCTTTTCCTCAAAGAAAAAGCCTGTATGTAAAGATTCATGCTTGATACGGTACCATTTAATGATGGTGCCACTTTTTAACGATTGACGGCAATAAATCACTAAATTGCCCTCTGCGCAGCCCAATTCATAATTCACTAGATTGAGATCGGTGACACGATCACGTGCACGAAATCGTTCCATCAACAAATGATTAGAGTAGAAATCAGCACCATAACTAATATGGTCGAAGTAACCGTGGGATAAGGTACCAAGGACAGGTTCAAAGTCGTGGGACTTAAAGGCTAATTTATCAATAGCCAATCCACGGTTACCATTTAGGCTTAGGTGTACCTTAGGGGTACGAATATGCAAACGACGTCTTTGTGTATCGTACTCAATCTGAATATCTTCTTGTGCTTCCCAAGGCGCAAACACTGGCGCATTAGCAGGATTAGCAACCAAGTTAAGTCGCTGATAGCGTTTTGCTGTGAGATGGGTTCGCAGATCGCTAGCCCACATGCGGCACAAGTTTCGCCAGTCTTGCTCGATTTCATGTGGATTTTGTTCTAATGTTGTGAATCGTTGATAGCATAGACTGTTGAGTAGAAGGTCATTACGACCACTTAATCCCCAGCGGCTAACATTATATTTAGCTTGTTTTTTGACCGAAACCGGATGCTCTGCATTGGTGATTTTCACCGCATCTGATTCTTGCCAAAACTTAAGAATGTGTTGAGGCAACTGCCAACAATAGTTATCCATCCCTGCAAGAGTGTTAAAAAGGGTGGAAATCCGCTGCCATTCCCCTTCAACTTGATCCGCCTCAGTTTGATAGCGACCTGGACGAAAGTCGAACACTTCGGCATCACTGCCATAAACTGGAAAGGCCAGCATGCCCGGTTTGAATATTTTAACGAGATAGTGCAGATAATCTTCGAGAGTTAATTCGCCATGAACATAACGCTGGAACTTTTGAAAAGCGATTGCGTGGTTCCAAATCACCTTAATTGCTCTTCCACTTGCGGCTTGTAAACTCTGAGGTCTGTCTAAGAGTGTGTTGGACCAGTTTGGATTATGGGAGTAGGGATTATCCCATTCCACCACTACAGCTTCAAAACCTTGGTCGATATAAACATCTAAGAGCCCTGCTGAAACGGCTTGCTCATTGATATAGGCAATTTGAGGACGCATCCCAAGCAAGGTGTGATAGGTATCCTGACCGAGACGGAGGTTAGCCTGATTAACTTTTGCAGGAACCAAAGGCCCAATAATTTGGCTATCACCGCTGGCGATAAGTTCGCACATACCTTTTTGGAGCAATAGTTTGAATTCTTGTACCCACAGAGGGTCAACTTGTTGAACTGCTTCTAAGGTATAGGCAGTCATTTCAATTCCAACAGGGATGCCTTTTTGCGCTATCTGTAGGAGTGGCCAATAGCATTTGCGAATGACTTCGCCACGTTGTTCCTCCTCAATGGAGGAAAAGGCCAGATTGAGATGAAATACCGTGTAGAGGGCCGTAGTCATACTGGTTCATCCTCATATTCGATGTGGATCAACGCCAGCGCGGCTTGCGCTCTGGCTATTGCATCGGTTTTGTTATCGGCACAGGCTATAGCAAATCCCGCTCTTTGCGTATGATTAGCAAGCGGATAAATTACGCTACCAGGCGCTATAAATAGCGTTAACATTTCAACCCCAATAGATTGATGTGCTTGTGATTCTCCATAAATATGGCGGACTTGACCTGGTGCTAAATCAAGGTAGCGAATAGCGACCGCCCGCTGATATTGAGCTGTAACTTCCTCTGTGGTTAAGGGCTCGCCAAGGGCCAGTTTGATAGCCTTTTCGATAAAATTAACGCCAGTCGCAAGGGGGATTTGGGTGGTCGAAAAGAATCCGCCTGAGAGTCGCCCTGCAATTTCAATCACTTTGGCGCCTTGAGCCGTATAGACCATATCTCCCTTGGCTACGCCTTGGCTGATCCCAAGTGCCGCCGCTGCTCGTTCAACAGTGGCAATAACCTCAGCTTTGATGTTTGCACTAACGCCCGTAGGAGCATCGCCGCCATTTTCAATGATAAAAGGCTTCGTTCGAGGGAGCCACTCGTAGTTACGGTCGGCAAAACCAAGGGTATAGTAGCGTCCACGATCGACCAAGGTTTCTGTACTGAACTGTGGACCCTCGAGATATTCTTCCAGCATGACCCTTGAGGTGGGGGATTCTCTGGCAGCCAATTCCCATGCACTATCCAGCTCTGAGGCCATCTCTATCCGTTGCACCCCGCGTGCGCCACGGCTATCAACGGGTTTAATAATCAGTGGAAAGCCAATCTCAATGGCTTGTTTAAGTAAGACTGACTTATCAGATACATCCGCAAAGCGTGGAATAGGAACCCCCTCTGCTTGCAGCCTCTTTTTCATTGCTAATTTATCAGAAACCCAAAAAGCTGACTCAAGTGACAGGCCTGGTAACCCCAAGTCATTACTGACGATAGCTACACTTAAAGGTACATCGGCACACATGGCGATCGCACCATCAATATTTACGCCCTGTGTTTGGAGTTTTTTGACTTCAGCTAAGATGGCTTGACCATCGTAGGTACTGGCAATAATTGGCCAATCTGCCATGGTAAGTCCTGGGGCGGAGGGGTTGCCATCAGCAATAACAAGTCTAAGTCCCATTTCCTTGGCAATGCGGATGCCTTCACAGGCTTCTACGCCTGCACCCACAATCAGTAAATTCTTTGTCATTAATGAGTCCGAGTATCGTCAACATTGTGAAGTCTTAAGGTGAGAATACCTTTATCTCTTAGCCATTTGAGCGCATCAAATATTTCTTTCTCACTGGCGTAGGATGAGATGAGAACACAATCTCCATCTTGCCAATCGATTGTATCTGGTGCTTGGCAAATCCAATCACCTTGTCTTAACCCCCACTTTAGTTTGGAGGTATCAGTCAGTCCCGTTATAACGCATTCGTCGATAAGATTAGTGTTGGCAACAATTTGGCATGTATGGATACCTGCACCCCAGAGGAAGATTCGCTTACTCTGCTTAAGTGCTGGTAATATTGCATTTAGACAACCTTGCCAGTACGCCACTTCTTTCGCGCGGTAATCAGACAAAATAGCCCTATTCCGGCTGATATTGGGTTGTGCATCATCATAGTGATCTTGTGCTTTGGTACTTGCTAGCACGCCAATAATAGGTGAAAGGTTACTGTTGTAGTGCTCGACTAGAGATACAACTGAATAACCCGCTTCGCTCAGACTGCGAACCAAATTATCCCGAGTGTAGTAATTAATGTGTTCGAAAGAGAAAAATCCAGGGCATAGACTGGCGGGTTTAGCCATGAGTGGCACTTCGACATAAATAAACCCCTCTGCCATGTTCTGTTGCAGGTTATGGCATTTTTTTAGGGTGTCTTGGGGGTGATAAAGATGCTCCAGCACATGGGTCAAAATAATTAGTTCAAATTGTTCGTCAGTGTCAAAATCTTCTGCGCTACCGTGGATACAATCGATTTGATATAACCGTTTTGCAAGCTCAACTGACGCTGTACCTGGCTCAACGCCTAGGACTCTTCTAATTCCTGCCTCGCGAAAACGCGATAAGGTATAACCGTCAGAGCTGCCAATTTGCAGTGCTGAGTTGGGAAGGAAACCTATGCCTCTACGAATAAAACGAATTTGCTCATCAAGGTCTCTAATCTTGGCTTCAGTTGGTTTATCTTGTCTTCCTGGATTAGTGTAAACCGCCATCGAGCTATAAAACGTCATCATTTCATCAAAACTAACCGATGGACTTTGACAAACAGAGCCACATTCTGGGCATACTGAAAAACCAATTTCTGTAGTGGATAGCCCTGGAAGGGACCATCTTGTGGAGAATATACGTTCAATAGCATCACTGTTACATAAAAAACATTTTCTGATCATATTACTTGTCTGCCTTTGCATATATCACTGACTCAAAAAGATGCTGGGAATGATGAACAAACCAGAAATGATAATCGGAATTTGAATTAGCAATTTGCTCAATCAGTTGCCATAGATGATTGGGTTCATGGTAGGCACTGATAGCGAGTTTTGGAGGCGCTTCTCGCATTAACATTGCTGCACCTTTAAGTGCTTGAGGTTCAGCGCCTTCAATATCTAACTTGATATAGGTTGGCTTACGCGGGAGCATTTTAGCGTAACAGTCTATAGTTGTCGCAGATACTTCTGTAACTTGTTCATGAGTCGAAACATCGGTACTTACTCTCGATTGCATGGTGTGAACCGCTTCGGTAGATGTAACAAACTCTAATATAGCCTCTTGATCCCAAAGCGCTTTTTTTATCACGTAGCAGTGGGGGATACTTTGTTTGACGATGAGATCCGTAAGGATTTTCCTGTTGTCATCATCAGGTTCGAAGCTGTGAACTTCGATAGCGTCACCACAAAGCGTTTTTAATTCTAATAACGTATCACCTTGCCATGCACCACCATCAATATAAATATCATCGCTGCAAGGAGCGACAGTGTTACTCATATAATGCTCGTGACATGGAGTAGATAGTTGCAATGGGTCATAGGTTTGACGGTACCGAATACAACCGAGAAAACTATACAAGTCTTCTCCAGCTAGGTATTTTTGTCCCATTTCAACTGCTTTTGTTGCATCAAATATTTCGCAATTAAAGTGATCTTTCCAGCGTGAGAAATCGACACAAAAACTAAAGTCTAGATATTTACACTCAAGTTGAAGAAGCTGCTGGGCAATGTCTCTTGCCCATAAGCTCGCAATGAGTACTAGGTGAGTAGAATTTTGTAACTGATCTGGTGAAATAACTGGCTTACCATGAAATAACTGCTGCTGTCTTGACGGATCGTTATCTACATAACAAAGAATGTTAACCTGATATTGTGTTAATACTTGAGCAACGCGTTCACCAGCTCCACCAGTACCAAATACAATCACTTCGTCTAACTGAGAAAGAATCTGCTCAGGAGATAACCACTGTAAGTTAGCAAGAATGTCTTGGCGTAATAATTCATTTTTTGTTTGATTACCCAAAATACATACCTCCATTCATATTAATCGTCTGTCCTGTCAGATAAAATGAGTCCTCTTGGCAAAGGTGCAGTACTTGTTTAGCTACTTCATCAGCACAAGCAAGGCGTCCAGCAGGAATATTTCTGACTTTGTCTTTACCTGCTTCCGATGCCAGTTCTTTAGCTGACATGTCAGTAGCGACTAAGCCTATTGCTACAGCCATACTGGCAATTCCATCTTTGGAATAGATCTTAGAAATAGATTGAGTAAAATTAATTAGTCCAGCCTTAGATGCGGCATAATGAACTTGGTTGAATCCCCCCCATTGCCCACCAATACTTGTTATATTGATCACTCGGCCCCATTGTTGTTGCTTCATATCGTTTAATGTCTCTTGCACAGCGATAAAAGGACCTTGAAGGTTCACTTTTAACATCTGTTCCCAATCGTCGTCAGTAATAGTCTCAAATTGCTTTTCTTGAGCTAATGCACCATTGTTGATCAAGATTGATACTGGTTGCAGGAAGTGTTCAGTGACTTTAGCAATCGCTTTTTTAATACTGTCTCGACAGCTATAGTCCATAGCCACAGCTAACGCTTTGGCTCCTTGGATATTAAGTTGCAAGGCAAGCTCTTCAGCTTTTTGACGGTTGTTGCTGTAACCAATGGCTACAGCATAGCCCTGTTGACAGAAAAGGGTACTTAATGATGTACCAATGCCTCCTGCACCACCGGAAATGATCACCAAGCGCTTATTGCTCATGTTTATTTACCTTATTGATAACTTGTCTGGCTTTTTCTTTTATTGATTGTATATCTAACCCATAGAAAGCAGCCAATTCATCTGGTTCACCTGAACGACCAATCACATCATTTAATCCCATTCTAAATAGTGGTGCACTAGGATTTTCAGCTAAAACTTCAGCAATTGCTGAACCTAGTCCACCGATCACATTGTGATCTTCACAACTAATTAAAGCCGAAGTTTCACGTGCAGCATTAATTATTATATTTTCATCTATAGGTTTAATGGTTGGCAGATGAATAACACGCACACTTATTCCTTCAGTCATCAATTCTTGTGCTGCAGATAGGGCTCTGTGTGTCATAACGCCACAACTTAATATGGTGATATCATTCCCATAATGTAGTTCATATCCTTTACCTATTGTAAACTCTGGTTCTTCGGTAAACACGTTAGGGCAGGGACTGCGTCCGGTGCGCATATAAGCTGGGCCTAAATAGTTTACTAATGCTTTGGTAGCAGCTCTCACTTCCCATGAATCACAAGGAGACAATACCACCATGCCTGGTAAGGAACGCATGCAAGCGATATCCTCAATACACTGAGCTGACGCACCATCTGGGCCAACATCTAAACCGGGATGGCTAGCGACAAATTTGACATTTTTATTTGAGTAAGCAACAGATAAACGGATCTGCTCAAACCCTCGTAGCATAAAAGTAGCAAATGTTGTTACGAATGGTTTATAACCAGAAATAGCTAATCCAGTGGCAACACCGACCATATTTTGCTCAGCAATACCACACTGAATAAAACGTTGTTTATGCTGACTACGGAAGTGATGAGCCCCCGTACCTCCAGCGACATCAGCATCCAATACAAGAATTGTTGGATCGGTGTTTGCACATTCAGAGATCGCAGAACCGAAAGCTTCTCTCAGCGAGTTAGATTGTTGACCTACTAGTGTTGGGGCATTAGACATTTTGGTATTCCTCCAATTCGGTTGAGCTACAACCTAAGGAGGTCATTGCATCTATATATTGTTGTTCTGATAAGGTGACACTGCCGTGCCACAAAGGCATATTTTCCATGAAGTCTATGCCTTTCCCTTTTATTGTATGAGCAATTACAACCTTAGGTTGAGATGATGCATTATCGGCTGATAATGCTGCCAATAATTGTTGATGATCATGACCGTCAATATTAATCACTTGCCACCCAAACGATTGCCACTTGTCTATTAATGGTTCTAATTTGCAGATTTCACTATTGCTCGCATCACTTTGTAACTTGTTATAATCCACAATAGCCGTGAGTTGAGATAAGCTATGATGTCCGCTGAACATAGCAGCTTCCCATACCTGACCTTCTTGTAGTTCACCGTCCCCAAGTAAGGTAAATACTCTATTAGAACTATTTTTTAATTGCAGTCCTTTCGCAATACCTACAGCGACAGAAAAGCCTTGTCCCAGCGAGCCTGTACTTACATCGACCCATGGTAGGTGTTTGACATCAGGATGACCCTGTAAAGGAGAATTTATACTTCTAAGGTTTTTTAGTTCTGCTGTGGTTAATAACCCTTTCGTAGCGGCCGCAGCATATAACGTAGGAGCAGCATGCCCCTTTGATAGAATAAAATAGTCTTCACTTAGTCTGTTTTTAGTCCTCGGTGTAGACATGACTTTGTGAAAGAGAATAGTTATAATATCACTGCAGGATAAAGAGCCACCTGGGTGGCCTGATTTAGCATGATAAATAGACCAGATAATATTTTTACGCATTTTTTGTGCAATTAATTCAGTTGGAGTCATGACGTTTACTCATTGAGATATCAAGTTGAAAATGATTAGCTACTAAAGCTGTGGCGTATGTTTTTCAATGGTCGTAAACCATCCAGTGGGTCAGCTCGCCATTCTCTATCTGAGGCTTCACTAGCTACAAATTGTTTTTCTGGGTTGCCATCAATCATATTGGCTAATTTTATACCTTGGATTACGGGTGCTATCTGTTGTGGCAGCCAACAATGTCCTGAAGCATATTCATCGCCTGTTTCATCTAAATCTAAATGGAACTCGACAACATCCGCTTCCCATCTATGTACGGCCCGATTAATGACAGCACTGGAAACGGTATGATCAGACCAACCAACTTTAACTTGGTAACGATTTCTAAAACTGCCTAAGACTGCTAAGTTACATTCACATTCTGGGGTTGGATATGCAGAAACACAGTGCAGTAAGGTAATGTCACTGGCACCATTTTCTTTCAAGATTTTTAGCGCGTGATCGATTTCTTCTATCGTGGCCATGCCTGCTGAAATCACAACTGGTTTGCCTGTTTTCGCGCAGGCCGCTAGCAGGTCGTCCCAAAGTAATTCATAGGATGCGATCTTGTAGAAATTCACAAAGGGTTCAAGCTCTGCTACCGCGTCGAGATAAAACGGGGTACAAGAAAACTGAATACCGTATTCATCGCAGGATTGCTTGAGTTGGGGCAGAAAACTGACGGGCAACTCCCATTGTTTACGCTTACGATGCATTTCACTCTTAGATAGAATCTCAGGTGCAAACAGTTCTTCAATTTTAAACAGTTGAAACTTAACGGCATCGCAACCTATGTCAGCAGCTGTTTTGATAAATTCTATGCAACGCTGTAAGTCTCTATGATGGTTACTAGAAACTTCGGCGATAAAGACAGGGGAATGTTTAGTCATAGTGGCTCACACAATGGTGTTGATAACGTATTAACGGCAAATGACAGGGAAGCTTTAAATTAGTGTTTTAGCGACTGACAAGGGCAATGAGCTCATACTCTAAGTAATCAGCAAGATTAAGCCAATCGTGTTGCTCCTGAGCTTGTAGCATTGGCGCCAGCATTTGCTGAAACGAGGGTAATTGCATCAGCTCGGGGTGATGTTTCTCTATTGAATCGAGGCATAAACGAAATTCCACTGATGCCTGAGCTTCCTTGCCTAAACGGAAGGAGTGAGCCGCTTGGCAAAGCATGTCTTCAAGGGACTGTTTTGGTGAAGGTTTTGGCGAATTATGTGGTTTAGACGACATTAAATCAGCTCCTTATATTGCGAACCGCGGATCTTCGCGCCCGATAAACTGGCTTGGTAAAACTTCACCTGTGGATGTTTAGCAATATAGCGTTCTAAATGTCGTAAATAAGCGCGAAGATTTAGATCAGTTGCAATCCGTTGACCTTTACCATTAATCAACCAATGTTTTGCTTCTCTCACCTTTTGTATCACAGCTTCAACCCATATTTTTTCAGATTTGTCCTTGCTTTCAAATGGATAATCATTCCAAAAAGCATGACTTTTATTATTGCAGTAACAAAAGTCACAGCCTAATAGCGTGATTTCTTTAGCATGTAACTTAACGGCTAAATCAATTGCTGGGTGAATCACACTGCCATTTGTAAACAGTCTCAGCTTGGGGTTCAGCTGGGCCATGCTGTCGTAAATTTTACTTGTGCCATAAGCCACAAATCTTGGCCCTAGCCAATGGGCTAATACTTCGGGGGCTACCCGAGGAAAATACACAAGATTGATTTCTTGGGTTTCTGACAAAGGCAAATGATAGGAGGATATCAAACCGTCAATACAGACCACTATATCAGGCTTAATCTGATGATGAAGTAAGCCACGTAAAGCCGTATCCGCAGCAATCAACAAGGGTTTCGATGGGCTTAAAGTCAGTTGCTTAAGATAAGCATAATGTTCTTCTAAAGACGGACCTGAGCCTATAACAATTGCTTTGTATGGATTGTAGCTTTTCGTTAAATGGGCAGCATCAGGATCGTTGGTAATAAAAACCTGATTATCGGCAAAGCGCTTAAGGATCTCAGGATCATCGATTTGATGGTGTCGATTGGTGAAATCACGATTAAGCTCCATCACCAAGAGATCCCTCAGTGTGGCATTGTCATCACTGACGAGATTGAGATCTGGGGTAATGGCAACATTCGGAAATTGCAGCGTGGCACTGGGCATCGCATTTAATAGCACATTCGGATGACAGAGCCATTCCCTCTGATCGGTGTAACAAAGCAGTAATGCGAATACGGCTAAGTTTAAAATGCAAACTTCGATTTTTTGATATTGCGGGTTATCCGTTAGTAGACTCGGCACATCACCCATACCCACGCCATAAACCGTGACTTGGTGAGTATTTGATGGAAGTGTGCTAATAAACAGCTGTGCTTCAGCGATGCGGTCATGACGGCTACTTAGCTGAATACCATTAACACTGATAGTTTGGTTTTGGCCTTGGACTAAGTGTGCATCAAGATGGTCAATTGATTGGCTTTTTATCGCAGCAGCCACAATTGGCCAGCGTTTAGCAATAATACTCAGATTAGTGGCAAATAGTTCAGTCATTCCGTTTCCTCGGAAGCTTTCGTTTTGATATTACCGACATCACTATCTGGTCTCTCCACAGGGACTCGAACCCCGATCGGCCGCTTAGGAGGCGGCTGCTCTATCCTGTTGAGCTATGAAGAGACGCTGGTGATTATACTGGTTTTATCTTTGATTAAAAGGCTTATGATTTAGTTGCTTAAATCTTAAGCGCGATGTCGTTTATCTGTACATTGTAAACCGCATTTTGGTCAACGAGTACGGCTGTTGCACTTTCTTCACTCACTTGTTCAATTTGCACTGTTGCTCGGCTTTTGGTAGCAATGGCACGCATTTCATTGAGTCTATCTGGTAAATTGCGTTGTAACACCACTTGGAACTTATCGCCAACTCTAATGCCATGTTTTCGGCCTAGGTTGAGGATAATCCTGTCTCCTTGACGACTGACAACTTGCCCAAGTAGTGGTCTACAGTTGAGCGTGTTATCAATATCGCGAGTCGCTTCTTGCAGCAGTTGGCTGATATTTTTGCCGTAGGATGAACGCCAAAATCTATCACTATTGGGGGCAACAATGGCTTGTTCCTCAAATTCCCACCGAGCCGATGTGCTGTAGGTTTTGTTCCATACTTCTTCACCGCTAATGCCGTGATAAAGGCTAAGCTTTAATTGGAACTGCCTTTGTGGCGCTTCATCCCACCATCCCATAAAGGTGGCTTGTACTGGCTCAGTTGAAATATCAATAATTTGCGGTAATAAAATGTATTGGCTATCGGTAATTTCACTCAGCCAACTCGGAAGTCTATAGCCGCGGATATCGACCAGTTCTTGTGCGATATCGAGCCTTTCTTTGGCATGGATATGGCTGTATCCAGTTGATGAGTAGCCATCAATACTATTACCGAGTCTTTCGGATATGACTTCTTCAAATCCTGATAATTGGCCGTAGCGTAATTGTGCTCGATCTTTTATTTGGGCTTGGGGAATAAGGATCGCGGCTTTTAATTGGCCCGTAGGGCATTGTTGTGTTGGGTCATCATTCAGATCGAGCCTGAGCGACACATAAATTTTATTCCCTTGAATGCGTTCACTTACTAACTGAATACTAATCGCTTGAGCGTTACGATTAATGGCGAAGCTGTCTTGTGTGAGATTGCCGTTGGTGGTTTGTTGTTCACTGGATATTTGGATCCCGGTGCTGAGGGTGGCATAGCTAACCGCTTGATTGATAGCTTCTTCCCGCGCTTGGGCAATGTTGCCATTAGTGATGATTGCTTCACCACTGGCTTCGACCCATTCTGCTTGCGCGTGATTGGCTTGAAGCGCGGCCAGCAGTAGGCTGCTAATGATGAGCAAGTGCTTTCTGAGTATGTTCATTAATAAGCCCTTCAGGTCAATTGTGCCAATCAGTTGAGTCAGTTTAATGGCGGTTTTATTGGCTGTAAAAGCAAGTTCCGTGCCTAATTTATGAAATATACCCAAACCATCTGAAGTTGCTGAATAGGTATAGAGGGTAAAGTTATTGGCATCGTTGTCGATAATCAGGTGAGTAAATCAAGGATTGTATTTTGACTTGGTCTAATATTTGCAATCTTTTTGACTAAAGATTGCGGCTCGCTTTGAGGCGCATTGATATCGATAATGAGGTTATTCCCATGCTAAAGCGTGCGTTCATTCCCCTGGCTCTTTTGGCGCTGATTGGGTGTGCGACTAAACCCGTTGTGCCGCCAAAACCTAGCCTAGTTGACGGCAATGGTTTGCCGCCGACAGCGGTGATTAATCATTTAGCTCAGCGTATTGTGACCGAGCTAGTCAAGCAAAATGATGCATTGCGTCCTGATCAACCTATCGTTGTAACTACACCAGTATTAGTGGGCGACATGACGAGTACGAATGCGGTTGCGCTGCAATTGCAGCAGGGACTCATGGCATCGTTGCACAGTTTTCAATTTAACGTGGTGGAGTTAAATCTCGCCGATGGACTGCGTGTTACTGGTGAGGGCGATTTTATTTTGACGCGTGACTGGCAAAAATTGTCTACTAATTTGCCTGTTGACCATATTGTGGTATCCACGATGAGCCCGACGACCAATGGCTTAGCCATTAATACTCGAATCGTTACCTTAAGTAACAACCGAGTGGTGTCAGCTTCACAGACCTTTGTTACACAAAAAGAATTAAGCAATTATATGCAGCCCTCTGAGCAAGTGATCTCCCACGATGGGATTTTATATCGTCAGTCGGCTCCCGGTATGAATGAAGTGCGTGTATTAGGAGATGGAAAATGAAACGCTACCTGTTAGTGATTGCGGCGCTTCTACTGACAAGTTGTGCCTCTAGAGACAAGTATGTGCAGTGGGAAGATGTCCCTCCATCTAGCTTCCCGAAGCTAACGGCCATTGGTTATGCCCCGTTAGCAACTCAACCAGCGAAAGAGCAATCTCAAAGAATGTTGATGGCGATGCAAGCATCCAAAATTGTGGCTTACCGTGAGCTAGCTGAACAAGTATACGGTCAAAAGATTACCGCTAACAGCAGTGTCAGTGATTGGATGCTAACCGATGATAATGTTAAAGCTTCAGTCACTGGGGTGATCCGCGGCGCAAGAGTAGTTAAAAGTTATCCCGCAGGTGAGCATTACGTTACTGAGTTAGAACTTGATTTTTCTAAGGTATGGCAAATCTATCAACAGCAGAGTCGGCCACAGAGAATTAAAGAAGTCACTTACTTTTAAGGTGTCATCTCCTATCAACCAGAAGACAAGCATGAGATGGTTTGGGTACAGATAATCGATAAACAAAAACCGCGCTAACTAAGCGCGGTTTTTGTTTGAAATCCGTTTGTTCTTATAACGCCTTACGCTTTTAGATCATTGCCTAAGCTTGAGATTGTCGAGGTTTTACCTTTATCGTTATACGTCAGCGTGGTGGCATTTCGGCTCGCCTGCAAGGCTTGAGCAAAGCGGTTTAGGCTTGCAAGATTCATCTCGATCAAACTAGCATTTTGTGCGTTGAGATCTTTGCATTCTGCGAGTGCCTCTTTAACCACTGCCATTTTATCGGATAGCTCAACTTGCTCCGTGAGTAAGGCTTTATCGCTGTGACTAGCCAGCAAGTCATCATTTGCTTTAAGGGCTTGTAGACATGTTGATTTTTGCTCAGCAAGCGACAAAAGCAAATCGGCGTTTTGGTCAACCAAAGCGCCTTTTTCCTTAAGAATAATTTGTTTAAGAACAGCCAAATGGGCGTGTTGTTGATCTACCAGTTTAGCTATTTCTGTCATAGTTACTCTTTATTAAGCTCATTTAATTCTGCTTCGAAGCTGGCAATATTCGCAGCCAACTTTTCGGGATCAATTTTATAACGACCTTCGGCAATGGCTTGTTTTATTTCGGCCACCTTCTTTTGGTCGACTTCAGGTAGACTGGCCATTTTGGTTTGAGCTCCTTGTAACTGTTGAGCTTGAGCCGTAATGACAACAGAGTCACCTTTTAGTTGAGTTGATTTAGCCGCTACCTGAGAGGTTTTCTCGCTTTCGCTGCTTTGTTTAGTGCTGTTTGAACGGACTTGTGCGGCCGCTCCGGCGTTAAATTTGCTAATATCAATTGCCATTTTAGGCTCCAGCGTCATGTATACGGGATTTCTTAACTGGGGTATCGGCAGCTTATCGAAAAGCTTTAGCTTATTTTACATTCTAACTTCTACTTCGCCAATCGCCGTAATTATGGCATCTAGCTCTTTGTTAGAACTGCTATTTTTGATTCGAATTTGGTCGCCGATATTACCATCTTGCAGCGCCTCTCCCACAGTTTTTAGTACGAAGTTATTTGAACGCACATAAATCGACACTGTGTCATTTTTACAGACAAAGCAAAGGTTGTTCGCAAAAATAGGATAATTTTTCGCGACTCGGCGTTTAACTCTCACGCCTGTTAGCTGATTAGTATCGCTAAATTGCATGCCACGCAAACTATTTTGGTCAACATAGCGGATCTCGACCTGTAAAGAACTGATTAATTCACCTGGCGCTAAGGTTTCGGTTGCGACCACAACAGGAAAAAGAATGTCTACTCTAACAGACATAAAAATCTGCCAAGGGTAGGCGAGATCGGGGGTATCACAACTAACTTTTATGGTGTTATTACGGCTAATTTCGCGTTCTGAAGCTAATTCGACCCTTATTGGTGATGTACACTGTGCTGGCAGCATTCGGTTATCGACCGTTTGTGGATTAATGTCGACTTTCGCATTTGCAGGTACAGCAATCTTTTCATTAATAAGGGCTTTAGCTAATTCGGATATCGCCGATACGCTAGGTATCACGGGTTCAGCCTTAGCTGCCGTGGATAGAAAAAGTGCGAAAATACTCAAAAAATAGACTAAATTTACTTTCATAATGAAGAGACTAGCTTGTAACGCCAGAATACACCTATACTTTTATCAAGCGTGAAACTGTTCAATGCTTCTTTCTTAGATTTTTGGTGTCAGAAGTTTGACTTAGTTTCAACTATGTTTATCGATAACAAGACGTAAGCAATTAATATGCCTATACTCAAACGAGTTTTAGGGCCGTACATAAACAGAACAACAAGGCAGAGTTATGTCGAGTATTCTTGATTCAGTCAACAAACGAACCCAACTCGTAGGTCAAAACCGGCTAGAACTATTGCTATTTAAGTTAAATGGTCGTCAACGGTTTGGGATAAACGTATTTAAAGTGAAAGAGGTTTTGCAATGCCCGCCATTAACGACATTGCCTAAACTCAATCCTTACGTCAAAGGAGTTGCCCATATTCGCGGCACAACTATTTCTGTTATCGATCTGAGTGCGGCAACGGGGGGGCGTCCGTTAGCGAGCACTGAAAATTGCTTTATCATCATTTCGGAATATAACCGTAGTGTGCAGGGGTTCTTGGTTAGTTCTGTTGAACGTATTATCAACATGAACTGGGAAGCTATTATGCCGCCACCGCAAGGTGCTGGGCGTTATTCCTATTTAACCGCGGTTACCGAGATTGAAGGTGAGTTGGTTGAAATCTTAGATGTTGAAAAGATTTTAGATGAAATCTCACCTGTCAAAACGGCCATTAGTGAAGAGGTTAATGAGCAACTTACTCTCGATAGAAGTCAGCATTACCATATTATGGTGATTGATGATTCTGCGGTGGCACGCAAGCAAATTATTCGGTCGTTAGAGTCGTTAAATTTACAAATTGACACGGCAAAAGATGGTCGTGAGGCACTTGATAAGCTCAAGGCCATTGCAAGTGAAATGAATAACGTTGCCGATGAAATTCCACTCATTATCTCCGATATTGAGATGCCCGAAATGGATGGTTATACCTTAACGGCTGAGATCCGTGATGATCCTAAGCTTAAAAATATCAAGGTGGTACTGCACACCTCATTAAGCGGTGTCTTTAACCAAGCCATGGTACAAAAGGTTGGTGCCAATGACTTTATCGCAAAATTTAACCCTGACGAATTAGCTGCGGCAGTGAACAAGCATTTAAGTTTGTAGTGAGAGTGTGGGTTAGTGCCTAGTTGAGCTTTACGCTATAATCTAGCCCTTATTACATGATTGTTGTGCACTTATTTTGGTGCTTGCTATAGGATCTAGGACGTGAATGTGCCTGATAAATCACTCGCTGAAGCCGAATATAATCAATTTAGGTTGTTTTTAGAACAACATAGCGGCATCGTGCTAGGTGAAAATAAACAATACCTCGTACGTAGTCGTCTCGCGCCATTGATGGGCAAATATAACCTTCCTTCGTTATCCGATGTGGTAAAGCATTCGATGAAACCCACGGAACGAGCTTTACGAGCTGAAGTTATTGATGCCATGACCACTAATGAAACCTTATGGTTTCGTGATCGTTATCCATTTGAATTGCTTAATAATGCGCTATTACCAGAATACAGTAAGTTAGGTAGACCTTTAAAGATATGGTCTGCAGCTTGCTCGTCGGGTCAAGAGCCATATTCTTTAGCGATGACCATATTAGAGTACCAGCAAAAAAAACCTGGGGCGCTGCCTGGTGGTGCCTCGATTCAAGCAACGGATCTTTCGCCTTCTATGTTGGAGCGTTGTAAAAATGCTGAGTATGATAGTTTAGCGTTAGCACGTGGATTGTCTGAAGAACGTAAGCGGCAGTTTTTTGATGCTTTGCCTTCTGGCAACATGCGCATAAAAGATAACGTTAAACGTCTCGTCAATTTCCGAGCTCATAACTTGCTCGAGAGTTACACTTTGTTGGGTAAGTTTGACATTATTTTTTGCCGAAATGTGTTGATCTATTTTGCCCCTGAGGCAAAAGCAAAAATTTTGCGGCAATTTGCTGCCGCGTTAAATCCCAAAGGTATCCTCTTTTTAGGCGCATCCGAATCCATTGCTGGCCTTACTGATGAATTTGATATGGTTCGTTGTAACCCTGGCATTTATTACCAAAAGAAAACTTAAGGATTTGATTTTAATTGATAATTACCGGCATAGTTCGGTAATTTTTTTATCTGCTATATCCCTCACAAACTTTATTACCTCCCATAAAAGTATTGGCACATGAATTGCTTTGTTCCCGTGAGTGACACGATGGAGGCAATTTTATGGCGATTAATTTTGATAAGGCACTGGGTGTTCACCAATTCACGTTGGGGATCCGTGCTGAGCGGGCTGAAGTGATTTCAAGCAATATCGCAAATGCTGATACGCCACATTATAAAGCCCGTGACGTCGATTTTTCTGCCGCCTTAAATGTTGCTAAAACCCAGCAACAACAGCGTAATAGCTTAGAGATGACCGCTGATGAGCAGCATTTTGGGCTAGCGCAGCTAACCGGGCAGTACGTTAAATTTCGAGTGCCGAATCAACCCGATACTGGGGATGGCAATACTGTCGACGTTCAACAAGAGCAATCAGCATTTATGCAAAATGCTCTCGAATATCAAATGTCTCTGGGGTTTTTAGACAGTAAATTTAGCGGTATGAAAAAAGCGCTGAGAGGGGATTAATCATGAGTTTATTTAATATCTTCGATGTTGCGGGGTCTGGCATGTCAGCCCAGTCTCTGCGGCTAAATACTACCGCGAGTAACATTGCTAACGCAGATTCAGTCTCCAGCAGTGTAGATAAAACTTACCGTTCTCGTCATCCTATTTTCGAAGCAGAAATGGCCAAGGCGCAAAGTCAGCAACAAGCTTCCCAAGGTGTCACGGTGAAAGGCATCGTCGAGAGTGATAAGCCCCTATTAAAAGAGTATTCGCCGGATCATCCGATGGCGGATGCTGATGGCTTTATTTACAAACCAAATGTGAATGTCATGGAAGAAATGGCTGACATGATTTCAGCTTCTCGCTCATATCAGATGAATGTTCAAGTGGCTGAGGCGGCAAAATCTATGCTGCAACAAACACTTGGGATGGGTAAATAATATGCGTTATTTAGGAGGTACGTTGTGAGCCTCATTAACCAACTGAGTCAAACCTCATCGCAGCTGACTCAAACAAACACTCAATCGAATACGGTATCAACCAATACCACGAAAACGTCGACTAGCTCTACAGGTAACCCATTTTTGGATGGATTACGTTTGCCGAATAGTTCTGCTGTTCCAGAGGCTAAGAGTCAGCAGCTCACTCAAGAGGATTTTTTCTCATTACTCAGCCAGCAGTTATCGATGCAGGATCCCTTCAAGCCCGTTGATAACGACCAGATGATTGCACAGATGGCATCTTTTTCTACTGTTGATGGCATTTCTAAGTTAAATGATCAAATTGTTAATTTAAACAGTGTGATGACATCAAGCCAAGCTTTGCAAGCATCGGGATTAGTTGGGCGAAAAGTGCTGTTACCGACTGATACGGGTTATATCTCTGCAGAAAGCCCAGGCTTAAATGGTGTGATCAGTACTTCAGAGAAAATTCCCGTCATTAATGTTCGAATCGAAGATGATAAGGGGCAAGTCGTTAGAACATTTACTGTTGATGGTAGTAAGGGGGGTAACACTGATGTCAAGTGGGATGGTTTGAATGATAAAGGAGAACCCGTTGCTGCAGGTAATTACTCGATTAAAGCATCGGGTTTGGTGAATGATAAATCACAAGCGTTAGCTGTATCGACCTATGCGCATGTGACCAGTGTTTCCTTAGGTACTGCAGCGACTGGCGCCATTTTGAATCTCAAGGGTGGAATGGCCTTTAAACTGTCGGATGTACTTGCGATTAGTGAAGTTTAATCGTTATCAAGATTGTAAATGGACATCACACTTGTCCATCATTGAATTGAGCAAATATAGAGGTGAATTATGTCGTTTAACATTGCATTGAGTGGCATTTCTGCTGCGCAGAAAGATTTGAACACTACTGCGAACAATATCGCGAATGCTAACACCATTGGCTTTAAAGAGTCGCGTGCTGAATTTGCGGATGTTTACGCTAATTCAATTTTCTCAAACTCAAAAACCGCTGTGGGTGGCGGTGTGGCTACGAGCCAAGTGGCGCAGCAATTCCACCAAGGTAGTTTGCAACTGACGAATAACTCGTTAGATTTAGCGATTAAAGGCGGTGGCTTTTTTGTAACTGCGTCCGAGATAGGTACCTTGGATCATCAGTTTACTCGGGCAGGTGCTTTCAAAGTCGACAAAAATAATTATATGGTTGACTCAGCAGGGAATTTTTTGCAGACCTTTCCAGTAGATAAAGATGGTAACTCTACCTCTGTCAGTTTAACGACAGCTAAGCCAGTACAAATTCCTGATACTGCAGGTAGCCCTGTTCAAACTGAAAACGTGACTTTGCAGATGAATTTAAATGCAAAAGAAGGTTCACTCGATCCTGCTGCTTTTGATCCTTTAGACTCCAAAACCTATAACAGTGTGACATCCATGACGATTTATGACTCTCTGGGTGAGCCACATATCATGACGACCTATTTCGTCAAGCCAAATAATGGCTCATATAATGGTGAAAACAACTGGGTTGCATACTATGCCATTGATGGTAAACAAGTTGATATTTCTGGCCCTGCTGGTACATATCAGACTGACACCAATGGTGATGGCACTCCCGATGCCTCTGGCACAGCTCAAACGGCTGGCGGCTGGAAGGGATCGGTTCTGAAGTTTAATTCTGTCGGTGTGTATACTGGGAGTGATCCGGCAGTCGTCGCCACCGAAGCGCTAGGGGTTGGCGGCGCTGGCGTGTTAGGCCCTGGTGCTGATGGCACTCAAGCCGTGACTATTAAATTTAATGCACCAACCCAATATTCAGCTCCCTTTGCCGCCACTGAATTGTCACAGGACGGTACCACAGTAGGGCGTTTAACCAATGTCGAAATTGGTGAAGATGGTTTGATCACTGCCAGTTACTCCAATGGTTCAACAGTGCCATTAGCCCGCGTTGCTTTAGTTCGCTTTGCAAACGAGCAAGGTTTGACACAAGTGGGTAATACCTCGTGGAAAGCCAGTTTATCGTCAGGTCCTGCGCTGGCTGGTGAGCCTAACAGTGGTACGTTTGGTAGTCTCAGTTCTTCAGCGTTAGAGCAATCTAACATTGACTTGACGACTGAGCTGGTGGATTTGATTTCGGCACAACGTAACTTCCAAGCCAACTCACGTACGCTGGAAGTGAATAACACTCTGCAACAAACTGTTCTGCAAATTCGTTAAGTTAATCTTGCCTCTGCTAAGTGTTGCCGCAAGCGGCAACACTTAGCCTCTTTCTGTTGTGCATTCATTCGTTTATTAAAATCTCCTAATTTATCAGTTAACTAGCTGCTTATTTTATTGGCATGATGTTTGCTTTGCTATTGTCAGGTTGAAACTTTGACGGAGCAGTCTGTGGACAAATTCCTTTATATCTCCATGAGCGGCGCTAAGCAAAATATGAATGAGTTGGCTTTGCGTGCCAACAACTTAGCCAACGCAAATACCGATGGATTTAAGTCGGATATGGCGCAAGCCAGATCGATGCAAGCCTTTGGTGAAGGATTGCCGACAAGGGTCTTTGCCATGGTTGAAACCCCCTCCGCCAATTTTCGTTCGGGCCCGATTAAATCTACTGGACGCGATCTTGACGTTGCCATTAAAGGTGACGGTTGGTTTGCCGTGCAAGCACAGGATGGTAGTGAAGCTTATACCCGTTCTGGCAGTCTCAGTTTTGACTCAACAGGTTTATTGCATAACGACCGTGGTAATCCCGTGATGGGTGATGCCGGACCGATTGTGTTACCGCTGCCAATTGAAAAGGTCACTATTTCACAGGATGGGATTATCTCTGTTCGTCCTCAAGGTGCGACGACAGAAGTCGTCGAAGAGGTAGGAAGATTAAAGTTAGTAAACCCCGGCAATGCACAAATGATGCGCGGCGAGGATGGGTTGTTCCGTTTGGTATCCGGTGATCCGGCGCCTGCCGATCCCAGTGTATTTGTAGAAAGTGGTGCTGTAGAGGGCAGTAACGTCAACCCCGTAGATGAGATGGTGTCCTTAATCGACCTACAGCGACAATTTGAATTGCAAGTGAAGATGATGAAAACCGCGGAAGAAAATGACCGCGCTTCATCCTCATTAATGCGGGTTAGTTAGGAGATAAATTATGCATCCAGCGTTATGGATTAGTAAAACTGGCTTAGACGCACAGCAAACCGATATTGCGGTGATTTCAAACAACGTCGCTAACGCCAGTACTGTGGGCTATAAAAAAAGCCGCGCGGTATTTGAAGACTTACTTTATCAAACTGTTAACCAAGCGGGTGGGATCAGCGCCTCTAACACTAAGTTGCCAAACGGTTTGAACATTGGTGCGGGTACCAAGGTGGTAGCCACCCAAAAAATGTTTACCCAAGGCAATATGCTGACCACGGATAACTCGCTCGATTTGATGATTGAAGGTCCTGGATTTTTCGAAGTGCAGCTCCCCGATGGGACTACGGCTTATACCCGTAATGGTCAATTTACCTTAGATGATACAGGGCAAATTGTCACGCCGGGTTCGGGTTATGTGTTGCAACCTGCGATCACTATTCCTGAGGATGCAACCAGTATTACTGTCTCTGCTGAAGGGGAAGTCTCGGTAAAAACACCAGGTGCGGCGGAAAACCAAGTCGTTGGGCAGCTCAGTATGACCGACTTTATTAACCCGTCGGGTTTAGATCCTATGGGACAAAACCTATACACCGAAACTGGTGCGAGTGGTACGCCTATTCAAGGCACTGCATCACTTGATGGTATGGGAGCGATTCGTCAAGGTGCGTTAGAAACCTCTAACGTGAACGTGACCGAAGAGCTAGTTAACCTCATTGAAAGTCAGCGGATCTACGAGATGAACTCCAAAGTGATTTCGGCGGTCGATCAGATGCTGGCTTATGTGAATCAGAATCTATAGAGGCACATGATCATGGCTAGATATCTACTATTGGCTAGTACGCTCTTGCTGGCGGCATGTAGTTCAACTCCAAAGAAGCCGATTGCGGATGATCCCTTCTATGCCCCAGTTTATCCCGAAGCACCACCGACTAAAATTGCTGCAACGGGGTCGATTTACCAAGATAGCCAAGCGGCGAGTCTTTACTCGGATATTCGTGCCCATAAAGTCGGTGACATTATCACTATCGTGTTGAAAGAAGCGACTCAGGCGAAAAAGAGTGCCGGTAATCAGATCAAAAAAGGTTCTGATATGACACTCGATCCCATTTATGCCGGTGGGAGCAATGTGTCTTTAGGCGGTATTCCCCTCGATTTACGCTACAAAGACAGCATGAATACTAAGCGTGAATCCGATGCAGATCAAAGCAATAGCTTAGATGGCAGTATCTCCGCCAATATTATGCAAGTGCTCAATAACGGTAACTTAGTTGTGCGCGGTGAAAAGTGGATTTCAATCAACAATGGTGATGAGTTTATTCGCGTGACCGGTATTGTACGCTCGCAGGATATCAAGCCAGATAACACCATTGATTCAACCCGTATGGCCAATGCGCGTATTCAATATAGCGGTACTGGTACTTTCGCCGAAGCGCAAAAAGTGGGCTGGTTAAGCCAGTTCTTTATGAGCGATTGGTGGCCCTTCTAAGGAGTCATATCATGAAATATAAACTCATTTTGGCCGTTGTTATGTTAGCGTTTTCGATGCCAAGCCAGGCTGAACGCATTAAAGATATTGCTAATGTGCAAGGGGTACGAAATAACCAGTTAATTGGTTATGGCTTAGTCGTGGGGTTACCTGGTACGGGTGAGAAAACCAATTACACAGAGCAAACATTCACCACCATGCTTAAAAATTTCGGCATCAATTTGCCTGAAAATTTTAGACCCAAAATCAAAAACGTAGCCGTGGTTGCTGTGCATGCCGATATGCCAGCGTTTATTAAACCGGGCCAAGAATTGGATGTGACCGTTTCAAGCCTCGGTGAAGCAAAAAGCTTACGTGGTGGGACGTTATTGCAAACCTTCCTCAAAGGGGTTGATGGCAATGTATATGCGATTGCCCAAGGCAGCTTAGTGGTAAGTGGTTTTAGTGCCGATGGTTTGGATGGTTCGAAAGTGATTCAAAACACGCCAACGGTTGGCCGTATTCCTAACGGCGCAATTGTTGAACGCACTGTGGCTACGCCGTTTTCTACTGGCGATTATTTGACGTTTAACCTACGTCGCTCGGATTTTTCGACCGCGCAGCGTATGGCCGATGCGATTAATGATCTGCTCGGCCCTGATATGGCACGCCCATTGGATGCAACGTCGATTCAGGTCAGTGCACCAAGGGATGTATCACAACGGGTGTCTTTTTTAGCTACGCTCGAAAATATTGAGGTGGAACCTGCTGAGGAGTCTGCCAAAGTGATTGTGAATTCGCGTACTGGCACGATAGTCGTTGGGCAGAACGTCAAGTTATTACCTGCGGCTGTGACTCATGGTGGTTTGACTGTGACGATCGCCGAAGCGACTCAGGTGTCTCAGCCAAATGCGCTAGCCAATGGCCAAACAACAGTGACCAGCAATAGCACGATAAATGCGACTGAAAGTGATCGTCGGATGTTTATGTTTAATCCCGGCACGACCTTAGATGAATTAGTGCGCGCCGTGAATTTGGTCGGTGCAGCCCCTTCTGATGTCCTTGCCATTCTGGAAGCGTTAAAAGTGGCAGGAGCTTTGCATGGTGAACTTATCATCATCTAATTTCTGTCGGGAAAATCATGGAAAAGCTTTCAAGTTCATCACATTTTCTTGATCTGGGCGGGCTCGATAACCTGCGCGCCCAGGCTCAGAAAGATGAAAAGGGCGCTTTGAAAAAAGTCGCCCAGCAATTTGAAGGCGTTTTTGTGCAAATGCTGATGAAGAGCATGCGTGATGCTAATGCGGTGTTTGAGTCTGACAGCCCTCTCAATAGTCAATACACCAAATTTTATGAGCAGATGCGGGATCAGCAATTATCCGTCGACTTATCGGATAAAGGTGTGCTGGGGCTGGCTGACATGATGGTGCAGCAGTTGTCTCCTGAGTCAAGCCAGCTAACACCTGCATCGGTGCTACGTAATGATGGTGGCATGAAACTAGAACATGACGCTAAAGCCTTTAATATTCCTGTTCAAGCCCCATCGACTGCTGAAGCTATAAATAGCAACACTTCAGAACAAGCCGCACAAGGTGTACCTGCATCGATAGCGCGTCCAAATGTTGAATTTGAAAAGGCCGATGGTGTCACTTCTTCCTTAGACATTGACCGACCTGAACGCTTGTTGGCGATAGATACACCTAAGCCTACCTGGTCTGAGCAACCCTTATCACCGATAGAACCTGTTATCAGCGGCCAAATATTGCCGACAGTGGCATTTAGAGAAACCCAAAAGACACTCAAATTTGGTAGTCGGGAAGAGTTTTTGGCGACCTTGTATCCCCATGCAGAAAAAGCGGCTAAGGCTTTGGGTACCCAACCTGAAGTGCTACTGGCGCAGTCGGCGCTCGAAACCGGTTGGGGACAGAAAATTGTACGAGGTAGCAATGGTGCACCTAGTCACAACCTATTCAACATTAAGGCTGATCGCCGTTGGCTTGGGGATAAGGCTAACGTGAGTACCTTGGAGTTTGAGCAGGGTATTGCCGTTAGACAAAAAGCCGATTTTCGCGTTTACACTGATTTTGAACATAGTTTTAACGATTTTGTCACCTTTATTGCTGAGGGTGAGCGTTATCAAGATGCTAAAAAAGTCGCCGCTTCACCAACCCAATTTATTCGTGCATTGCAGGATGCGGGCTATGCCACCGATCCAAAATATGCTGAGAAAGTCATTAAAGTGATGCAGACAATAAGCCAAGAGCTTAAGTCGATACTGCAAGGAGAAGACAAATGATAAATCTTCATAGGTTATTAGTTCTGAGGAGTGTCGGCTAATGGCGATTGACCTATTAAATATTGCTCGTACTGGGGTGCTAGCCTCGCAGTCGCAACTTGGGGTTACCAGTAATAACATTGCCAACGCGAATACCGCAGGTTATCACAGGCAGGTGGCAACCCAGTCGACGCTAGAGTCACAACGGCTTGGTAATAGTTTTTATGGCACGGGGACTTACGTTGATGATGTAAAACGTATTTACAACGACTATGCGGCAAGAGAATTACGTATTGGACAAACAACCCTAAGTGGTGCTGAAGCGAGTTATGGCAAACTCAGTGAGCTCGACCAACTGTTTTCTCAAACCGGTAAAATGGTGCCGCAGAGCTTAAATTCTCTCTTTGCTGGAGTAAACAGTTTAGCGGATTTACCTGCTGATTTAGGTCTTCGCAGCTCAACCCTGACTGATGCTAAACAAGTGGCAAGTAGCTTGAATCAGATGCAATCGAGTCTAAATGGCCAGCTTACGCAAACCAATGACCAGATCACGGGGATGACTAAGCGCATCAACGAGATTAGTAAGGAGCTGGCTAATTTAAATCTCGAGCTGATGAAATCGCCAAATCAAGATGCCATGTTACTCGATAAGCAAGATGCACTCATTCAAGAGCTAAGCCAATATGCTCAGGTGAATGTAATTCCTCAAGAGAATGGTGCAAAAAGTATTATGTTAGGTGGTTCGGTGATGTTGGTTTCCGGTGAAATCGCCATGACGATGGATACTAAAACTGGAGATCCATTTCCCAATGAATTGCAATTGACGTCAAGTATTGGCTCACAAAGTGTTGCTGCCGATCCGAGCAAGTTAGGTGGGCAATTAGGGGCGTTGTTTGAGTACCGTGATCAAACGTTAATTCCTGCAAGCCATGAGCTTGATCAGTTGGCCCTGGGGATTGCTGATAACTTCAACAAAATGCAGCAACAAGGATTAGATCTAAATGGCCAAGTGGGAGCGAATATCTTTAGGGATATTAATGATCCTTTGATGTCATTGGGTCGTGTTGGTGGCTATTCAAACAATACTGGTAACGCAACCTTAGGCGTGAATATTGATGACACAAGCTTATTAACGGGTGGCTCATATGAGTTATCTTTTACTGCGCCGGCCTCCTATGAACTAAGGGATACAGAAACAGGGGTAATTACACCACTGACGTTAAATGGGTCGACCTTAGAAGGTGGTGCTGGATTTTCAATCGATATTAAAGCAGGGGCGATGGCTTCAGGTGATCGCTTTATTATTCGACCTACTGCGGGCGCCGCTAACGGCATTACCGTTGAAATGACGGATCCTAAAGGCATTGCTGCGGCTTCGCCTAAAATAACACCAGATACCGCGAACTCGGGTAATACCCAAGTTAAAGTGACGCAAATTACTAATCGTAGTGCCGCCAACTTTCCCGTTACTGGCAGTGAATTGACTATTCAGCTCGATACTACGGCTGCGCCTCCAACCTATGAAGCATTCGATGCCTCCGGAACCTCCCTTGGCGCCGCCGCTCCTTATACACCACCAAGTATTAGTGCCTTTGGTTTTACCTTTGAAGTTGATAGCACTGCAGCCGCTAGCAATGACAGATTTACCTTCGATTTATCCTTCGCCGAGGGTGATAACTCTAATGCTGTCGCTATGGCTAAGTTGAGCGAAAGTAAAGTGATGAATGGGGGGAAGTCAACCTTAGCGGATGTATTTGAAAATACAAAAATTGACATAGGCAGTAAGACAAAAGCGGCCGAAGTGCGTGTAGGGTCTGCAGAGGCTATTTACCAACAAGCCTATGCCAGAGTAGAAAGCGAATCGGGCGTCAACTTAGATGAAGAAGCCGCCAATTTAATGCGTTTTCAACAGGCTTATCAAGCCTCTGCTCGTATCATGACTACGGCACAACAAATTTTTGACACCCTATTAACTTCAGTGCGTTAGGAGATTTAATCATGCGACTATCATCCGCGCAGATCTTTAATCAAAGCATTACGAGTGTACTGCAAAAGCAAACGGCAACTAGCAAGATCCTCGAACAGCTCAGTAGCGGCAAAAAAGTCAATACTGCGGGTGATGATCCCGTTGCGGCGCTAGGTATCGATAACCTGAATCAACGCAATGCCTTAGTCGATCAATTTATGAAGAATATTGACTACGCGACTAATCGATTAGCAGTAACTGAAAGTAAGTTGGGGAGTGCCGAAAATCTGGCATCTTCCATACGTGAACAAGTTATGCGAGCGGTAAACGGCACACTAGCGGATTCTGAGCGGCAAATGATTGCCGATGAAATGAAAGGAAGCTTAGAAGAGTTACTGTCTATTGCCAATAGTAAGGATGAATCTGGCAACTATATGTTCTCTGGTTACAGCACGGATAAAGAGCCTTTTGCTTTCGATAACTCTACACCACCCAAAATAGTTTATAGCGGTGATTCTGGCATTCGAAATAGTTTAGTGCAGTCTGGCGTTGCACTAGGAACTAATGTCCCTGGCGACACCGCTTTTATGAAAGCCCCCAATGGACTTGGCGATTATAGTGTCAATTATTTGGCCAGCCAGCAGGGCGAGTTTAGTGTTAAAACGGCGAAGATTGCTGATCCAGCAACTTATCTAGCTGATACATATACATTTAATTTTTCAGATAATGGTTCTGGTGGAACCAATTTACAAGTACTTGATTCAGCCAATAATCCAGTGGCGAACATTGCTAATTTTGATGCGGCAACCCCTGTAAGTTTTAATGGTATTGAAGTCAACATTTCTGGAAAACCCAGCGCTGGCGATAGTTTCACCATGGAGCCACAGTCTGAAGTCAGCATTTTCGATACAATCAGTCGTGCGATCGCATTAATTGAAGATCCTAATTCAGCTAACACACCTCAAGGTCGATCTCAGTTGGCACAGATATTGAATGACATCGATAGTGGTGTCAATCAGATCAGTTCTGCCAGAAGTGTGGCGGGGAATAATCTGAAAGCCGTTGAAAGCTACAAAGATACTCACATCGAGGAACAAGTGTTGAATACATCTGCTCTTTCTCTACTTGAGGATCTTGATTACGCGTCAGCGATTACGGAATTTGCAAAGCAGCAGCTTGCATTGAACGCAGTCTCTAGCGTGTTTAGTAAGGTGGGTTCTGTTTCCCTGTTTGATTATATTTAAGCGTGATATTTTGGGGTAACAACCTGAATACATAGGTAGTTTCAAGATTGGAAATGGCCAAGCTTCGAAGTCTTGGCAAGATACTTAGAAGAGGAAAAAATTATGGCTATTACAGTTAATACCAACGTGACTTCGATGAAGGCACAGAAAAATTTAAATACATCCAGTAGTGGCTTAGCAACCTCTATGGAACGTCTATCGAGTGGTCTGCGTATTAATAGCGCCAAAGATGACGCTGCGGGTTTAGCAATCTCAAACCGTTTAAATAGTCAAGTGCGGGGCTTAGATGTGGGTATGCGTAATGCAAACGATGCCATTTCTATTGCCCAGATTGCTGAAGGCGCAATGCAAGAGCAGACTAATATGTTGCAACGTATGCGTGATTTGACCATCCAAGCAGAAAACGGTGCGAACTCAACTTCTGATATTGATGCAATTAAATCAGAAATTGATGCATTAGCCTCTGAAATCTCAGCAATTGCAAACTCTACAGCATTTGGTAACACTAAATTACTGGATGGTTCATTTTCTACTGGTAAGACATTCCAAGTGGGGCACCAGAATAAAGAGGATATTACGGTTTCTGTGTCTAAAGTGACTGCAAGTGCTCTAAAGGTGCAGGCTTCGGATGTTAAGGTTTCTACTGCAGCCCAGAGAAGTACTTCACTAACAAATATTGATGCAGCAATTAAAGCCATTGATAAGCAAAGATCAAACTTGGGTGCGATTCAGAATAGGTTAGCTTATAACATTAGTAATAGTGCTAATACTCAAGCTAACGTTGCCGATGCGAAGAGCCGTATTGTGGATGTTGACTTTGCGAAAGAAACGTCAGTTATGACTAAGAACCAAGTACTGCAACAGACTGGGTCTGCGATGCTCGCTCAAGCAAACCAATTACCACAAGTGGCGTTGTCATTGTTGGGCTAAGCTTAAGTTAGCGTATCTTTTGTAGAGTACTTTTGCCTACTTTTTCTAGCTACGATTAGAAAAGTAGGCAAAGTTTTTAATTGAAAAGCTTTATCTTTATGAAAAAAAAGATTTTTTTATAAACATAAAAATTTTTTAAAAATAATACTAAAGATAAAAAAAAGATGGCCGTTAAATATACTGTAACCACTAAGACCCGCCTGGCTTAAGCAGACAGGCAAGTTTAGATAAAGCCAGGTATAAAGAGGAAACGATCATGGCCATTACAGTAAACACAAACGTTACATCTTTGAAAGCACAGAAAAACCTAAATACTTCAGCAAGCGGCTTGGCCACCTCCATGGAACGTTTATCCAGTGGTCTGCGTATTAATAGCGCAAAAGATGACGCCGCTGGTTTAGCCATTTCTAACCGTTTAAATAGCCAAGTCCGTGGTTTGGACGTAGGCATGCGTAACGCAAACGATGCAATCTCAATTGCCCAAATTGCTGAAGGTGCGATGCAAGAACAAACTAATATGTTGCAACGTATGCGTGATCTGACTATTCAGTCTGAAAACGGTTCAAATTCTACATCCGATCTTGATGCGATAAAATCAGAGCTGGACGCGCTTGCAACTGAGATTACTGCTATTGCTAATACAACAGCATTTGGTAACACTAAGTTACTGGATGGTTCATTTTCTACTGGTAAGACATTCCAAGTGGGACACCAGAATAAAGAGGATATAGCGGTTTCTGTGTCTAAAGTGACTGCAAGTGCTCTAAAGGTACAGGCTTCGGATGTTAAGGTTTCTACTGCAGCCCAGAGAAGTACTTCACTAACAAATATTGATGCAGCAATTAAGTCAATTGATAACCAAAGGGCAAAATTAGGTGCTATACAAAACCGTTTAGCTTACAACATCAGCAATAGTGCTAATACGCAAGCTAACGTTGCTGATGCGAAGAGCCGTATTGTAGACGTTGACTTTGCGAAAGAAACATCGCAAATGACCAAGAACCAAGTGTTACAACAAACGGGTTCTGCGATGTTGGCACAAGCTAACCAATTACCTCAAGTGGCCTTATCACTACTTTAATAACATACTGAAGTATAAGGCTCTAAGGGAGGTTCGGCAACGGATCTCCCTTTGCCACATTAAAGGTTGATAAAGCTTTTAAAGTAGACTTGTTTTATGATAAATAAAACAAGGGGTTAATATGGTGAGGTGTGGCTATGGATATCAATATATCAAATTCAGCTACTATGGTTCACAATAAAGTCGATTTAGCTCAAGTGTCTCCAAAGACTCCAGCTTCAGGAGTTGAGTTAAAGGGAGATGCCGCAGTATCGACAATTGAACAAACCATTGCACAAGATGGTGTCGATAACGAATTTAATCCGGCTAAACTTACGCAAATTGCTACTGAGCTGTCGGATATGATGTCTATGATGCGTAAGGGGCTTGCATTTAAGGTTGATGAGAAGTCAGGTCAAGCCGTTGTGACTGTTTTAGACAAAGATACGGGTGATGTCATTAGACAAATGCCGAGTGAAGAAGCACTAGCATTAGCTGAAAAGCTATCTGAAGTGACAGGGCTTTTGATGAAAACAGAGGCTTAAATACTGACATTACTAAATATAGTGATAGTTGATGAGTAAGGGGTTTGTATGGCAATCACAGCGACAGGTATCGGTTCAGGGTTAGATACTGCTAACATTGTAAAAGTATTAGTGGATGCTGAAAAAGTTCCTAAAGAAGCAATGTTTAAAGCACAAGAAGATAGCATTAAAGCTGAGGTTTCTGCTATGGGAACCTTAAAAAGCGCACTGACGACATTTCAGGATGCCGTAAAAAAATTACAAACCGGTGAGGCTTTAAATCAACGCAAAATATCCGTTAGTAATAGTACATATTTAACTGCAACTGCTGATAAAACAGCTCAAACAGGTAGTTATGCTATTAAAGTTGAACAGCTTGCTGTCAACCATAAGATTGCAGGAGCAAATGTTGCGAATCCTGCATCTGGTGTTGGTGAAGGAAGCCTAGATTTTGACATCAATGGAAAAAATTTCTCTGTTGATATAGCCGCAACAGATTCCCTTGATGCAATAGCCAAAAAAGTCAATAAAGCTTCTGACAATGTGGGTGTTACCGCAACCGTAGTTACCAGTGATGCTGGTAGTCGATTGGTGTTTAGTTCCAATAAAACGGGTGAGGATAATCAAATCAATATTACTGCGACTGACACTTCAGGCTCAGGGCTCAGTGATATGTTTGATGCCAGTAATATTACAACATTACAAGATGCCAAAAATGCAGTGATCTATATTGATAACCAAAAAGTCACCTCGCAAACTAATGAAGTTAAGAATGCGATTACAGGTGTGACTTTACAGTTAACAGATGCTGATCTTACTAAAACCACTTCACTCAAAATAGAACAAGATAACGATGCAGTTAAAACAAACGTTAAGGCATTTGTTGATGCCTACAATAGCTTAGTTACAACGGTCGATAAGCTGTCATCCTACGATCAAGATACAAATACTGCAGCGGCATTGCAGGGCGACTCGATGATCCGTTCGATTGAATCACAACTCCGTAGTATTGCGAGCGAACGAGTGCCTACCGAAGATGGTGGTTCTATAGCTTTGTATGATATAGGTATCAAAACAGATAGATATGGTAAGTTATCTATTGATGATACTAAGCTTGATAAAGTGCTTTCTGAGGATATGTCTAGTGTTGAAGCTCTCTTTGCTACACCAGAAAAAGGCTTAGCTAATCGGTTTTACGATGTTTCTGAAAGCTATGTTAAATCCCGAGGCCTGATTGCAGATAGAGAGACAAGTTATACTAATCAGCAAAGTAGGTTAGCAGAACAAAGAGAAGCTTTTACTCTTAAAATGGACCAGTTAACTGCCCGTTTAACAAAACAGTTTAATGCAATGGATCTTGTCGTAGGACAACTTAACCAGCAGAGTAGTAGTTTACTTGCTAGTTTAAACTCGCTTCCTGGTGTAGTCAAAAAGAGTTAGTCCTATTGGATTTGTAAGGGGGATAAGCTCGTGAGACAACTTGACGAATTGAATACTGCATTGGGTCAGCTTCTTAGCCAATTGACACGAATTCCCGCAGAATATCCTCAAACTGACGAGTTGGTGTCAAATTTGCAGGTACTCGTTGGAGAGCGTCAACTTTTACTCAATGTATTAGTGGCTGATGCTAGCATGACGGACGCTGATTATCTTCAGTGTCAGCTTGACCTCACTAAAGAGTTCACTATTAAGGCAAATCACATCATGGCGGACAGGCAAGCATTATTACATGCGGGCAGTAAGAATAAGCGCAAGATCAGTGTTTACGAGACTATAGATTCAAATAGGTAGGTGTTTATGAGAGGTTCACTGCAATCATATCGTAAGGTTTCGTTAGAAAGTGAGATCACTGTAGCTTCACCGCATCGAATCATTCAGTTAATGTTTGCTGGAGCGCTGCAACGTTTGGCACAAAGCCGTTACGCTATTGAGCAAAATGATTTGGCCAATAAAGGTATTTATATTAATAAAGCTATCGGTATTATTACTGGTTTAAGTAATAGTTTGAACATGGATGCCGGTGGGCAAATAGCTAAAAATTTGAGTGATTTATACGATTTTATGTTACGTAAGATTTCTGAAGCTAACCTCAATAACGATGTAAAGGCCATTGATGATGTTTGTGATATTTTACGAACCATCAAAGAAGGGTGGGATGCCATCCCTGTAGATAAACACAATATATCTTCCCATACTGAAGAAGCTCGTTAACCCTACTTTTAAGTAATAAAAAAGACGCACCCTAAAGTGCGTCTTTTTTGTCTTGTGTCAATTAATTGACCTTTTTAGCTAGAATCATAGCTTAAATGAACTAAAATCAATTCAGTTTGGCAGAATCGGCATTCGAGGCTTGCTTCTCGACTGCTGATAATACAATATTCATCACAGTAGTGATGGTGGCACAGATTGTTACATTGAATTTGTTAAGCTTTTACAGCAACTAATCATAAATAATTAATGCGAATTGATACCTAATTAGCGCTTTACGGCCTACTGAATGATGCAAACAGATCAACGAATTTTACTTGTCGGAACCCCATCAGAGCGCTTAAGTCGCCTGTGTTGCATTTTTGAATTTTTGGGTGAGCAGATTGAAATCGTCGCCATCGAAAAGTTAAGTCTTTGTCTGCAAGATACCCGGTTCCGCGCTTTAGTGGTCACTGCTGATAACATGCCAGCTGATGCTCTCAAGTCACTTGCGAGTCAGTACCCATGGCAACCCATTTTGTTATTTGGCAATGTAGATGATCTGCAAGTGTCGAATGTACTGGGTCACATTGAAGAGCCATTAAACTACCCACAACTAACCGAACTCCTGCATTTTTGTCAGGTTTATGGGCAAGTCAAACGTCCACAAGTCCCAACCAGTGCAAATCAAACCAAACTGTTTCGTAGCTTAGTGGGTCGTAGTGAAGGCATTGCCAATGTGCGTCACTTGATTAGCCAAGTCGCCACCTCTGATGCCACTGTATTAGTCCTGGGTCAGTCGGGGACGGGTAAGGAAGTGGTTGCTCGGAACATTCATTATTTATCTGAGCGCCGAGATGGTCCTTTTATTCCGGTTAACTGTGGCGCGATTCCGCCTGAGTTATTGGAGAGTGAATTATTTGGCCATGAAAAGGGCTCTTTTACTGGGGCAATTAGTTCTCGTAAGGGCCGTTTCGAACTTGCCGAAGGTGGCACGCTGTTCCTCGATGAAATTGGCGACATGCCTTTGCAAATGCAGGTAAAATTGCTGCGCGTGTTGCAAGAACGTGTCTTTGAGCGTGTTGGGGGAACTAAAACGATTAATGCTGATGTACGTGTCGTAGCGGCAACCCATAGGGATCTTGAAACTATGATCAGCAGCAATGAGTTCCGTGAAGATCTTTATTACCGCCTTAACGTCTTCCCGATCGAAATGCCAGCATTAAGTGAGCGTAAGGATGATGTTCCTTTACTGCTGCAAGAGTTAGTGAGTCGTGTCTATAACGAGGGGCGTGGCAAAGTTCGTTTTACTCAGCGTGCTATTGAATCGTTAAAAGAACATGCTTGGTCAGGTAACGTCCGGGAGTTATCTAACCTTGTTGAACGCCTAACGATTTTATATCCAGGCGGTTTAGTTGATGTGAACGACTTGCCGATAAAGTATCGTCATATTGATGTGCCTGAGTATAGTGTCGAACTCAGTGAAGAGCAGCAAGAACGTGATGCGCTCGCTTCGATTTTCACCAGCGAAGAGCCAGTAGAAATTCCTGAAACGCGTTTCCCCAGTGAGTTACCACCTGAAGGCGTTAACCTCAAGGATCTGCTGGCTGAGCTTGAAATCGATATGATTCGTCAGGCGTTAGAGCTGCAGGATAACGTCGTTGCGCGTGCTGCAGAAATGCTCGGTATTCGCCGTACTACCTTGGTTGAGAAAATGCGTAAGTACGGAATGACGAAAGAATAGTCATTTTGATGTTATTTATCTTATTGTTTTATCTATCTAAATTCATTTCTTAATTTGGCATAGAATCTGCAAGCACTCCGTCATAAGCAATTTTTTGACGGAGTGACTATGTCTGCTCATCCACTAGCGCAAATTGAAACATTCAAGCACACTAGCAAACAATGGAACCAACTGCGTGAGGCCGCCAATATGTCCAATCGGATGGAGCATATTTTACAGGCTATGCCCTCTGGCGTGGTGATTTTGAACGGTGATGGTATTGTCACTGATGCAAACCCCGTTGCCGTCGAATTGCTGGAGCAGTCGTTATGCGGCGCCCGCTGGATTGATGTGATCCATACGGCGTTTGCGCCACAGGACGATGATGGCCATGAAGTCTCATTACGCAATGGCCGCCGAGTCAAATTTGCGATTACCCCATTAACGCCGGAACCTGGCCAATTAATTGTGCTGACGGATCTGACCGAAACTCGTCTACTGCAAAAGAATCTTTCCCATCTGCAGCGCCTGTCAGCCCTCGGCAAAATGGTCGCGACGCTGGCGCATCAGGTGCGGACTCCACTGTCGGCTGCACTGCTCTATGCTGCTAATCTGGCCAGTCCCAAATTATCGGAATCTGCTAAGGCAAAATTTCAGCAGAAATTAGTGGATAGACTCAATGAGCTTGAACGCCAAGTGAACGATATGCTGCTGATGGCCAAAGGACGTCAAGATGAGCTGGGCGAACTGATTAATCTTAATGATGTTATCGAGAATGTTGTTGCTAACTGTGAACCAATAGTTGCTAAGCATGGCGCTGAACTGGCGGTAACCAATATTTCTAATAGCTTAATGCTGGCGAATGTGAATGCGCTCAGTTCAGCCGTGAATAATCTGGTGATGAATAGCCTTGAAGCTGGGGCAACGCAGATCCAAATCGTCGCCAATGATATCGGCGAGCAGTTAGTCCTCAATGTGGTCGACAATGGCAAAGGGCTGGATGCCAAGATGCAACAAAAAGTGTTGGAGCCGTTCTTTACTACCAAAGCGCAAGGAACGGGTCTAGGCTTAGCCGTTGTGCAGTCTGTGGTGCGCAATCATGGCGGCCAAATCCAATTGAGTTGTATGCCCAATAAAGGTTGTACCGTGTCGCTAACCTTCCCGCAGGCGAAATCGGCTGCAGTATTTCCGCTGGAGAAACCCTATGTCTGAAGCCAAATTACTCTTAGTCGAAGACGATGCGTCCCTGCGTGAGGCTTTGCTCGATACCTTAATGTTGGCGCAATACGACTGCATCGATGTGGCCTCCGGCGAGGAAGCCATTATCGCATTGAAGCAACATCAGTTTGACTTAGTGATCAGCGATGTGCAGATGCAGGGCATTGGCGGCTTAGGCTTATTAAATTACTTACAGCAGCATCACCCCAAGCTGCCGGTGTTGCTGATGACGGCATATGCCACCATTGGTAGTGCTGTCAGTGCAATTAAATTGGGCGCCGTGGATTATTTGGCTAAACCCTTTGCTCCAGAGGTGTTGCTCAATCAAGTTTCCCGCTATTTACCACTCAAACAAAATAGCGATCAACCCGTCGTGGCGGATGAAAAGAGCATTGCATTACTATCCTTAGCACAGCGGGTTGCAGCTTCTGATGCTTCGGTGATGATCCTCGGGCCAAGCGGCTCGGGTAAAGAAGTATTAGCCCGTTATATTCATCAACATAGTAGCCGTGCCGAAGAGGCGTTTGTGGCCATCAATTGTGCGGCCATCCCCGAGAATATGCTCGAGGCGACCTTATTCGGTTATGAAAAGGGCGCTTTTACTGGGGCTTATCAGGCATGTCCTGGTAAGTTTGAGCAGGCGCAGGGCGGCACCTTATTACTCGATGAAATATCTGAAATGGATTTGGGACTTCAGGCTAAACTGCTGCGTGTGCTGCAAGAGCGAGAAGTGGAGCGTTTAGGCGGTCGCAAAACCATTAAGTTAGATGTTCGGGTGCTTGCCACTTCGAATCGGGATTTAAAGGCCGTGGTTGCCGCAGGGCAATTCCGGGAAGATCTCTATTATCGCATTAACGTGTTTCCACTGACCTGGCCTGCACTGAATCAACGTCCTGCTGATATTTTGCCCTTAGCTCGGCATTTACTCGCTAAACACGCAAAGGCGCTAAATGTGCTTGATTTACCAGAGTTTGATGAAGCTGCTTGTCGTCGTTTACTCAGTCACCGCTGGCCGGGTAATGTGCGGGAGTTGGATAACGTTGTCCAACGCGCGTTAATTTTACGTGCTGGGGCTGTGATTAGTGCCAACGATATTATTATCGATGCCCAAGATGTGCCTCTGTCATCCGATGACGCCGAATACGCCAACGAGCCGGAAGGTTTAGGTGAAGAGTTAAAAGCGCAGGAGCATGTGATCATTCTCGAAACCTTAGCGCAATGCCAAGGTAGTCGTAAGCTGGTTGCCGAAAAACTTGGGATCAGTGCGCGCACCTTAAGATACAAGATGGCCAGAATGCGCGATATGGGGATTCAATTGCCCAACTAAGTTGTGTTTTGTACCTTGTCTAAAGCCATTGCCACTGGGGTCACCCTTTGGTGATTTCATATTTGACGACTCCCTCAATTCTTTTTAGCACGGCTAAGTGAAAACTTGGCCGTGCTTTTGCATATCCTGTTTATCTAGAGAGTTTAATCGTCAATAACTCGACGATGGGGAGCACGACATGCAAATTGGCGCGAATTCATTACTGCAAGAAATGCAGTCACTTCAAGGTGAGATCAAACCCTCATTTGGGATTTCACCCAATAATATTGTGCAGCAAGTGAATAACACCAGCGGTGCTGACTTTGGGCAACTTCTCTCTCAAGCCATTGGTAATGTTAGCGGTTTGCAGTCAACCTCATCGAATCTCGTGACTAGGCTAGAAATGGGTGACACGACAGTGAGCCTTTCTGATACTGTTATCGCCCGCGAAAAGGCCAGTGTTGCCTTTGAAGCCACAGTCCAAGTGCGCAATAAGCTCGTTGAAGCTTATAAAGAAATAATGAGCATGCCTGTTTAGGCCTTGAATAACGCAATTAGCAGGTACGAATCGTGAGCACAGAAATGATTGTCGGATCAAACGCCGGCGCAGTGGACCAAGGGGTCCAACAGGAAAATAAATCCGGCGTGCTGGGGAGTCTCGGTGGCGTCGATATGATGCGTCAAATCACCATGATTTTAGCCCTCGCCATTTGTTTGGCGTTAGCCGTGTTCGTCATGATCTGGGCACAGGAACCTGAGTACCGTCCATTGGGTAAAATGGAAACTCAAGAAATGGTGCAAGTGCTCGACGTGCTTGATAAAAATAAGATCAAGTATCAAATCGATGTTGACGTCGTGAAGGTACCCGAGGACAAATACCAAGAAGTTAAAATGATGCTGAGCCGTGCGGGTATTGATAGTGCCGCCGCCTCAAACAAAGACTTTCTCACCCAAGACAGTGGTTTTGGTGTGAGCCAAAGAATGGAGCAGGCTCGCCTCAAGCATAGCCAAGAGGAAAACCTCGCCCGCGCAATTGAACAACTGCAAAGTGTTAGCCGCGCTAAAGTGATTTTAGCGTTACCTAAGGAAAACGTGTTTGCCCGCAATACCGCGCAACCAAGTGCGACCGTTGTGATTAACACTCGTCGTGGCGGTTTAGGCCAAGGAGAGGTCGATGCGATTGTGGATATCGTCGCTTCTGCCGTTCAGGGCCTAGAGCCATCTCGCGTTACCGTCACAGATTCTAACGGCCGTTTACTGAACTCTGGCAGCCAAGATGGCATCTCTGCCAGGGCGCGCCGCGAGCTTGAGTTGGTTCAACAAAAAGAAGCCGAATACCGAACCAAGATTGATTCGATTCTCTCGCCCATCCTTGGCCCAGATAATTTCACCTCCCAAGTGGATGTGAGCATGGATTTCACCGCGGTTGAGCAAACCGCTAAACGTTTTAACCCTGACTTACCGTCGCTGCGTAGCGAAATGACTGTTGAGAATAATTCGACAGGCGGTTCAACTGGCGGTATTCCTGGCGCGTTGTCGAACCAACCTCCGATGGAGTCAAATATTCCTCAGGATGCGACCAAGGCGACAGAAAGCGTGACGGCAGGTAACTCGCACCGCGAAGCGACCCGTAATTTTGAGTTAGATACCACCATCAGCCATACCCGTCAGCAAATTGGCGTAGTGCGCCGCGTCAGTGTGTCAGTAGCCGTGGACTTTAAACCGGGCGCTGCGGGTGAAAATGGTCAAGTGGCGCGCGTTGCCCGCACTGAGCAAGAGCTCACCAATATCCGCCGTTTACTGGAAGGCGCGGTAGGCTTTAGCGCGCAGCGTGGTGATGTTTTAGAGGTGGTCACTGTTCCCTTTATGGATCAATTGGTTGAAGATGTACCTGCGCCTGAGCTTTGGGAACAGCCTTGGTTCTGGCGTGCCGTTAAGTTAGGTATCGGTGCCTTAGTTATCTTAGTGCTGATCCTTGCTGTGGTGCGCCCAATGCTGAAACGCTTAATCTACCCAGACAGTGTGAACATGCCTGAAGATTCAAGATTGGGTAATGAGCTGGCCGAGATTGAGGATCAATACGCTGCCGACACCTTAGGGATGCTCAATACCAAAGAAGCAGAGTATAGTTATGCCGACGATGGCTCAATTCTTATCCCTAATCTGCATAAAGATGATGATATGATTAAAGCTATCCGTGCGCTTGTGGCCAATGAGCCCGAGCTTTCAACCCAAGTCGTGAAAAACTGGTTACAAGACAATGGCTGAGAATAAATCAAAAGACGCCGCTGAAACCTCAAGTTTCAATATTAAGGATCTCAGTGGCATCGAAAAAACGGCGATTTTACTGTTAAGTTTGAGTGAAGCCGATGCCGCCTCTATTTTAAAGCACTTAGAACCTAAACAAGTGCAAAAGGTCGGTATGGCGATGGCGGCCATGGAAGACTTTGGGCAGGAAAAAGTCATCGGAGTGCATAAGCTGTTTCTCGATGATATTCAAAAGTATTCTTCTATTGGCTTTAACAGCGAAGAGTTCGTCCGTAAGGCGTTAACCGCGGCTCTAGGTGAAGACAAAGCCGGTAATTTGATTGAACAAATTATCATGGGCAGCGGCGCCAAAGGTTTGGACTCGCTTAAATGGATGGATGCGCGCCAAGTCGCGACTATCATCCAAAACGAACATCCACAGATCCAAACCATTGTTTTATCGTATTTAGAGCCAGATCAAGCGGCGGAAATTTTCGGCCAGTTCCCAGAGAATACCCGCTTAGACTTAATGATGCGTATTGCTAACCTTGAAGAAGTGCAACCTGCGGCATTGCAGGAATTAAACGACATCATGGAGAAACAATTCGCCGGTCAAGGCGGCGCGCAAGCAGCGAAGATGGGCGGCCTAAAGGCGGCGGCCAACATTATGAACTACCTCGATACGGGTGTCGAAAGTCAGTTGATGGAAACCATGCGCGAAACCGATGAGGAAATGGCGCAGCAAATCCAAGACTTAATGTTCGTATTCGAAAACCTGATCGATGTGGACGACCGTGGTATCCAAACCTTGCTGCGTGAAGTGCAGCAGGATGTATTGATGAAGGCGCTGAAAGGCGCAGATGATCAGCTCAAAGACAAAATATTGGGCAATATGTCGAAACGGGCTGCCGAATTGCTGCGTGACGATTTAGAGGCCATGGGCCCAATCCGGATCAGCGAAGTGGAAATCGCCCAAAAAGAAATTCTGTCAATTGCGCGTCGATTAAGTGACAGCGGTGAAATCATGTTAGGCGGCGGTGGCGGCGATGAGTTCCTCTAATCGGAGTGACAATAGCGACAATAAATTGTCCCATCGGGTGGTGAGCGACTCGGAGATCGAGTTCAGCCATTGGCAATTACCCGATGTGACCCAAACCGAAGAGGTGAGTATTTCAAACCTCTTTGGTTATTCGCCGCAGCAAGCGCCGAAGGCGGTGGCCGCCGAAACCATTGCGCCACCCACCATGGCGGAAATTGAAGATATTCGCGCTCAAGCCGAAGAAGAAGGTTTTAACGAAGGTAAGACGCAAGGTTATGCCGAAGGACTGGAGCAGGGCAGACTCGAAGGTTTAGAGCAAGGCCATACCGAGGGCCTAGCCCAAGGTCATGAGCAAGGGCTTGAGGCTGGGCTTGCTGAAGCCAAGGCATTAGTCAGCCGCTTCGAAGGACTGTTAAGCCAATTTGAAAAGCCATTGCAATTACTCGATGGCGATATTGAACATTCCTTAATGACACTCACTATGGCGCTGGCCAAATCTGTGATTGGTCATGAACTTAAAACTCATCCAGAACAAATCCTGTCGGCGCTACGTTTAGGGGTCGAATCTCTGCCAATCAAGGAGCAAAGCGTCAGTATTCGCATGCATCCCGATGATGTTGCCTTGGTGGAGCAGCTATATTCCAGTACCCAATTGAACCGTAATCAGTGGCAGTTAGAGGCCGATCCCAGCTTAAATTCTGGGGATTGTATTATCAGCAGCCAACGCTCGCTGGTGGACTTAACCCTGTCCTCGCGCATCGATGCGGTGTTTGAGTCCTTACGTAATCAACAGTCCCATTTGAGTCACCAGCAGCAACAGCGCCAAGCGGTTCTCGATGAGGAAAACGCTGCAAAACGGGGATCGAGTTCAGAGCTAGGTGACGAGGCGCAGAGCACCGAGTCCCTGAGTACAGAGTCGCAAGCTGATGGAGAGCAAGATGCAAAATCGCCGCCATCAACTGCTGAATAAATTGAATCATTGCATCGACAAAGTCCCGCCATTTCGAGCCGTCGCCAGTGGTCAACTTGTGCGCGTGGTAGGTTTAACCTTAGAGGCGAGTGGTTGCCGTGCGCCCGTGGGCAGCCTGTGCTCTATCGAAACCATGGCTGGAGAGTTGATTGCCGAAGTCGTCGGTTTTGACGATGAACTGCTGTACCTTATGCCGATTGAGGAATTACGCGGCGTGTTACCCGGCGCCCGTGTCGTCCCCCTCGGTGAGCAAGCGGGGCTGAGTGTGGGCTTATCCCTATTGGGACGCGTGCTCGATGGTAATGGTGTGCCGTTAGACGGTCTTGGCGCGTTATCGACCGAACAGCAGGCGCCAAGGCACAGTAACGCCATCAACCCACTTTCTCGCCGTGCGATTACCGAACCACTCGATGTGGGTGTGCGCGCCATCAATGCCATGCTCACCGTTGGTAAGGGCCAACGTATGGGCCTATTTGCAGGCTCGGGTGTGGGTAAGAGTGTGCTGTTAGGGATGATGACACGGGGCACGACAGCTGACATCATTGTGGTGGGACTCGTCGGGGAGCGTGGCCGCGAAGTTAAAGAATTTATTGAAGAAATCCTCGGTGAAAAGGGCAGAGCACGCTCTGTTGTGGTGGCGGCGCCCGCCGATACCTCACCCTTGATGCGCCTTCGCGCCTGTGAAACTTCGACTCGTATCGCTGAGTATTTTCGTGATTTAGGCTATAACGTATTGTTATTAATGGATAGTCTGACTCGTTACGCCCAAGCGCAGCGTGAGATTGCTCTGGCCGTAGGTGAACCGCCGGCAACTAAAGGTTATCCGCCTTCGGTATTTGCTAAATTGCCACGCTTGGTTGAGCGGGCGGGTAATGGTGGGCCTGGACAAGGTTCTATCACCGCATTTTATACTGTGCTGACCGAGGGCGACGATCAACAGGATCCGATTGCCGATGCTTCTCGGGCGATCCTCGATGGACATATTGTGCTTTCACGCTCGCTGGCGGATTCTGGGCATTATCCCGCAATCGATATTGAGGCTTCGATCAGCCGTGTGGCCCCAATGGTGATTTCGAGCGAGCACTTAGAAGCCATGCGCCGCGTCAAGCAGACTTATTCCCTCTACCAACAGAATAAGGATCTGATTTCGATTGGTGCCTATGCCCAAGGCAGCGATCCGCGAATCGATAACGCTATACGCCTGCAACCTGCGATGAATGCCTTTTTACGGCAGACCATGCGTGATGCCTTTAGTTTTGCCGATAGCCAAGTCATGCTTGGGCAACTCGCGGCACAATGTAAATAATCGAGACTGTTATGGCGAATGCCGATCCCCTCTTACTTGTGTTGAAATTAGCCCTCGATGCAGAGGAGCAGGCCGCACTGCTGCTAAAGTCGGCGCAACTAGAGTGTCAAAAGCGCCAAAATCAGTTGGATGCACTCAACAATTATCGCTTGGACTATATGAAGCAGATGCAGTCCCAGCAGGGGCAGGCGATTAGTGCGAGTCATTACCACCAATTCCATCGTTTTATTCGGCAAATCGATGAGGCTATTGCTCAGCAAAATCGTGTTGTAGCCGATGGTGAAAAGCAGAAACACTACCGTCAGCAGCACTGGCTAGAAAAACAAAAAAAACGTAAGGCTGTGGAACTACTTTTAGAAAATAAAGAGAAAAAGCGCCAAGTCATTGAGCTCAAAAAAGAGCAAAAAATGACGGATGAATTTGCTTCGCAGCAATTTTTCCGTCGTAAGAAGTAATTAACCAATCCGACAGTCAATAATACTCGAATTTTTAATATCCATTTGTTGGCATTTTATTTGCTTGATTTATGCCAGATATAGCCAAAGCCGTATAAATTGACGTTTGCCCACGCTCTTTTTCCTCTGGGCGGATGTTTAGGAGCTTTTATGCAACAAATGAACAATATCCTATTAGTATCTAATGCGAAAAATAGTGCTGGCTCAAGTAAAATGTTGGGGCAAGATGCTAATAGTGAAGACTTTTCTGCCGCTTTGGCTTCAGTGACATCTATTAGCTCATCCTCGACTAACACCAATGTTTCTCCAGATGTTTCTGCCAAATCGGCAAAACAGAAAACAGATATTGATGATACTAGTGCAGATGATGAAGCTGATATTAGCTTGATTTTTGCTCAAATAGGCATGGCAAACGAGATGAAAAAAGCGGCCGCTCCGAGCGACTCTTTGCCGCTTGAAGCTCAATTAACGACAGAAGATGCCGCTAGTATCTTAGCGCCTGCAACAGAGGATGGCGCTTTACCAACGGAAGAGACTATCAAGCCAACTTTTTTAGATGAGCTAGCGAAATTTGCTCAGTCAAATGAAGTTACCTTAACGAATGATACATTAGATGCACAAGTTTTAGAGCAAACGGGTACATTTGTTTTTCAACAAGAACGAGCATCTGCACTTCCAGAAGATATTATAAATAAACAAAATCAGTCAATTAATACAGTAGGTTTGATTGCAACGGCGAATACTGAAACTGTGGATAAGACTGGCGCTTCGACCGATGATACGCTTATAGATGATGCATCAATGCTTGCAGAGATGCGAACTGAAAAATGGGTTAAACCGCCAGAAACCCCCATTTTACCGATTGAAGGGGAATCTATCTCTGAAGCTAACAAGTTAGAGACGAAAGAGGCTGAACTAAGCAATAAGTCGATAAATCTGTCGCTCCCATCAACAGATAAAACGACTGCGCCAACGGTTGGACAGTCACCGTCAGTCAATACAGCTAATGTGTCAGTTACCGATGCTGATGCCGTGATATTAAACTCTACGACTAAAGAGCTTAATGCCTTAGGTGCGGTTTCGGTTGAGCCTAATGCTATTGACGACAATCCTTCACGCGCCGAAATTTCGGCAGGATTATTGTTAAAAGATGCCAAGTTAGCCGTCACACTGGATTCGCGGCAAGAAAACGCCTTATCTTCGCTCGATACTGGCCATGAAGAATCTGTTACAGAATTTAAGCCTGTTGATTTTAAAGCGGTATCGATACAACACTCTTTAGCTAACCAGCAAATTCAACGCCAAGAGATACCACAGGTTCATCTTTCCTTACGTCAAGGCGTTGAAAACCAAAATCAGATGCAGGAAATGATCCAGCGCTTTTCTCCTGTGATGAAACAGCAGCTTGTTACTATGGTTAGCCAAGGTATTCAACAGGCGGAAATTCGCCTAGATCCACCCGAACTTGGACACATGATAGTGAAAATACAAGTTCATGGTGAGCAGACGCAAGTACAATTCCATGTTGCTCAGGCGCAGACCCGCGATGTGGTTGAGCAAGCGATTCCTCGTTTACGTGAATTATTACAAGAACAAGGCATGCAACTCGCTGACAGTCACGTCTCTCAAGGTGACCAAGGACAACGCCGTGAGGGAGGATTTGCAGACAGTGGCGGTTCAAGTGGTGGAAATGTGGATGATTTCTCGGCAGAAGAACTCGATTTAGGTTTAAATCAAGCAACTAGTTTAAATTCGGGTATAGATTATTACGCTTAAGCAGGTAACCTATAGTAACAAAGTGGATTATAAACTGAGCCTTAATCCCATTCCCAAATTTAGCCTATTAAAGAGAACAGAAAATGGCCAAGGAAGAATCACTAGAACTTGAAAGTACTGAAGCACCAAAAAGTAAAAAGAAGCTATTTATTTTTATCGGTGTGGGTGTCTTTGTTGCGCTATTAATTGGTGGCGCGCTTTGGTTTTTCCTTGGAAGTAGTGAAGAGGCTCCTGTCGAGGCCGAAGGTGCTAAAACCGAAACGGCAGCGCCGGCTGCTGAGCCGGCATTGGCAGCTTATGTGCCGATGCCTCGCCCATTTTTATTTAACCTTCCAGGACCGGATCGCGCTCGGCTTGTCGAAATCAAAGTGCAACTTATGGTCAGAGGTCAAGATGATGATGTGTTGACCCAAAAGCACATTCCATTGATTGAAGATGCGCTGCTAACCACTTTTAGTGGTGCCGATGTGCAAAAGCTAAGTACACAGGCGGGTAAAGATGAATTACGACAATTAGCCCTGTTGAGCGTACAAAACACGTTGCAATCTGTAACGGGACGTAAAGTGGTTGAAAAAGTGCTCTTTACTGGTTTTGTCATGCAATAACCTTTCATCTTCAGCACCTTAAAGAGGCGAAGACAATACTGTGAGTGATTTATTAAGCCAAGACGAAATTGATGCGCTCTTACACGGGGTCGATGATGTCGAAGAGGATGATGAGCTTGATGCCGCTGGGCAGGAGGCTCGTTCCTACGATTTTTCTTCCCAAGATCGGATTGTGCGTGGTCGTATGCCCACGCTCGAAATTGTTAATGAGCGTTTTGCCCGTCACCTGCGGATCAGCATGTTTAACATGATGCGTCGCGCGGCCGAAGTGTCGATCAACGGCGTGCAAATGCTCAAGTTTGGTGAGTACGTACATACCCTATTCGTCCCAACCAGTCTGAACATGGTACGTTTCCACCCCCTAAAAGGTACTGCGCTGATTACCATGGAAGCGCGACTGGTATTTATTTTGGTGGATAACTTTTTTGGTGGTGATGGCCGTTTCCACGCCAAGATTGAAGGGCGGGAATTTACCCCCACTGAACGGCGTATTGTGCAGTTATTACTTAAAATTATCTTTGAAGATTATAAAGATGCTTGGGCACCCGTGATGGATGTGGAGTTTGATTATTTAGACTCCGAAGTTAACCCAGCGATGGCTAACATTGTCAGTCCAACTGAAGTTGTTGTCATTAACTCCTTCCATATCGAAGTGGATGGTGGTGGCGGTGATTTCCACATCACGATGCCATATTCGATGATTGAGCCAATCCGCGAATTACTCGATGCGGGCGTACAGAGTGATAAACAAGATACCGATATGCGTTGGTCGCAGGCGCTGCATGACGAGATTATGGACGTTAAAGTAGGCTTTGATGCCACCGTGGTTGAGCACGAACTCACACTCAAAGATGTAATGAACTTTAAGGCTGGGGATATTATCCCTATTGAATTACCAGAGTACATTATGATGAGAATTGAGGACTTACCGACTTACCGCTGTAAAATGGGACGTTCACGAGATAATCTAGCACTTAAAATTTACGAAAAAATCCCTCGTCCTGAGACGGTCAAATCCGAATTACAATTAGTGACGCGTAAAGGCAAAGCTAGAGACATATCAGAATTATAAAGGTGGAGTGAGATGAGTACAGATGATGATTGGGCAGCAGCGATGGCCGAACAAGCTCTGGAAGAGGCTAATGCCGTTGATCTTGATGAGCTAGTGGATGACTCACAGCCGATTAGCAAGGCAGAAGCGGCTAAGTTAGATACCATTTTAGATATACCTGTGACGATTTCGATGGAAGTTGGTCGCAGCTTCATCAGTATCCGTAACCTGTTACAGCTGAACCAAGGTTCAGTAGTTGAGCTCGACAGAGTTGCAGGTGAACCGTTGGATGTGATGGTCAATGGCACGCTTATCGCCCATGGTGAAGTGGTGGTGGTAAACGATAAATTTGGTATTCGCTTAACAGATGTAATTAGTCAGACTGAGCGAATTAAAAAGCTTAAGTAATATCACTCATTAAGAAAAAGCCTGAAGGAGCGAGATGAGCACATCGGTAATTCTCAATGCCGCGTCAGCAGCTCAGGCGAGTGTCGCTGAAGTGGCCACCCAAGGTGCAGTGGCGACAGCAAAAGTGACTGAGCCATCACAAATGGCAGCAGCGGCGAGTATGCTCGGTGGGCTTATTTTAGTTCTGTTGCTTATTTTCGCCTTAGCTTACCTGCTAAGGCGATTTAATTTAGTGCCAACCAATCATAGTGTGCTCAAAACCCTTGCAGTAACATCCCTTGGTCAGAAAGAGCGCCTTGTTTTAGTTCAAGTGGGTGAACAGCAGTATTTACTTGGCGTGAGTGGGCAACAAGTTAATTTAATTGATAAATTAGCTGAGCCTATCGAAATTGAGTCCGTATCTTTTGCGGACAAGCTACGGCAGGCGAAATTAAAACAATGATGAAGTACATACTCACTTTTATAGGGATCAGTGCACTGATGTTTGCGACCTCGGTAGGCGCTGCCGATGGTGTACTGCCTGCGGTAACCGTAAAAACCGCCGCCGATGGTTCGACCGAATATTCGGTTACCATGCAAATCCTATTGCTAATGACTTCGCTGAGTTTTTTACCCGCCATGGTCATTATGTTGACGTCCTTTACCCGCATCATTGTGGTGCTCTCCATTTTGCGCCAAGCGATTGGTTTACAGCAGACACCGTCTAACCAAGTCTTAATCGGTATGAGCTTGTTTATGACCTTTTTCATTATGGCGCCGGTATTTGATAAAATTTATGATCAAGGGGTAAAACCTTATATTGATGAACAGCTTACTCTGCAACAGGCCTTTGATAAGGGCAAAGAGCCGTTAAGGGCATTTATGTTGGGGCAAGTACGTACCACGGATCTCAAAACCTTTATCGATATTTCGGGTTACCAGAATATTAATTCACCCGAAGGAGCACCAATGAGTGTGCTTGTGCCAGCATTTATCACCAGCGAGCTCAAAACGGCCTTTCAAATTGGTTTTATGTTGTTTGTGCCTTTTTTAGTACTCGATTTAGTGGTGGCCAGTATCTTAATGGCCATGGGGATGATGATGCTCTCGCCTATGATTGTGTCATTGCCCTTTAAAATTATGCTGTTTGTACTTGTTGATGGCTGGGGGCTTGTGATGGGCACCTTAGCCAATAGCTTCGGTTAGACAGGCGGAGTACTGAGATGACGCCAGAAGCGCTAATCGATATTTTTCGCGAAGCTCTAGCCGTTATTGTGATGATGGTTTCGGCTATTGTTCTGCCTGGGCTCGGCATTGGCTTAATTGTGGCGGTATTCCAAGCTGCGACCTCAATTAACGAGCAAACTTTAAGTTTTTTACCTCGACTTATTGTGACCTTGCTTGCTTTGATGTTAATGGGTCATTGGTTAGTACAGACCTTAATGGATTTCTTTATTGAAATGGTTAACCGTATTCCTCAAGTGGTAGGTTAATCCCATGGAGTTGCTGCTTGATACGTTAATGCAAACCATTGCTTCGTATATGTGGCCACTGTTTCGAGTCGCCAGTATGCTGATGGTTATGGTGGTGTTTGGCGCGGCAACAACTCCTACTCGTGTGCGTTTACTTCTTGCTATTGCCATAACCCTCGCAATAGCCCCCGTGTTGCCGCCCGTTAAGGATGCAGAACTCTTTTCCTTAAGCGCCGTTTTTATTACTGCACAGCAAATTATTATTGGTGTTGCCATGGGTTTTGTGACCCAAATGGTGATGCAAACCTTTGTGTTAACGGGTCAGATTATCGGCATGCAGACCAGCTTAGGTTTTGCCTCTATGGTTGATCCGAGCTCAGGACAACAAACTCCAGTGATTGGTAACTTCTTCCTGTTGCTCGCAACCTTAATTTTTTTAGCTGTTGATGGTCATCTGTTGATGATCCGTATGCTTGTGGCCAGTTTTGATACACTGCCGATTTCTAATGTGGGATTAACGTTGACCAGCTATCGCGCGTTGGCGGAATGGGGGTCTTATATGTTTGGTGCGGCATTAACTATGTCGCTGTCAGCAATTATCGCGTTATTGGTAGTCAATTTATCCTTTGGGGTTATGACCCGCGCTGCACCACAGCTAAACATTTTTTCGATTGGTTTTCCGATTACGATGATCGGTGGATTGTTAATTTTATGGTTAACCTTAACTCCTGTTATGGCTCATTTCGATGAAGTATGGGCATCGGCACAGCTTTTGCTGTGTGATATTTTAGGGCTTCAGTGTCAAGCCGATGGCATACTTTAACCGGATAGGAACGCGTAATGGCTGAAGAAAGTAGCGGCGAACGCAGCGAGGAACCCACCGGGAGGCGCCTCGAACAGGCGCGGGAAAAAGGTCAGGTTGCCCGTTCCAAAGAATTAGGTACGGCCACAGTTCTGCTTTCGGCTGCAACAGGACTGTATATGCTCGGCCCTGGTATTGCAAAAGCACTTTCCAATGTGTTTGAACGTGTGTTTACCATGGATAGAGCTGCAATTTTTGATACTAATCAAATGTTTAATGTCTGGGGCGTTGTCGGCGGCGAAATAGGTTGGCCGTTGCTTAAGATTATGCTGCTGATTGTGGTGGTGGCATTTATCGGAAACGTGTCCCTTGGTGGAATGAATTTTTCTACCCAAGCCATGATGCCTAAAGCCAGCAAAATGAGCCCGATTGCGGGTTTTAAACGGATGTTTGGTGTGCAAGCCTTGGTTGAATTAACGAAGGGCATTGCTAAGTTTTCTGTTGTCGCGTTGGCGGCATATTTTCTTCTAAATCATTATTTTAATGATATTTTACTCCTTTCTGCCGATCATCTTCCTGGGAATGTCTACCACGCTTTAGATTTACTGGTATGGATGTTTATCCTACTTTGCTCTTCCGTATTATTCATTGTAGTGATCGATGTGCCATTTCAGATCTGGAACCATAATAAACAGCTGAAAATGACTAAGCAGGAGGTCAAAGACGAGTATAAAGATACCGAGGGTAAACCTGAGGTCAAAGGGCGAGTCCGCCAAATGCAGCGTGAATTAGCGCAGCGGCGCATGATGGCCGAAGTTCCCAATGCGGATGTGATTGTGGTGAACCCTGAGCACTATGCAGTGGCGATAAAATATGATGTTAAGCGCTCTGCAGCACCGTTTGTGATTGCTAAGGGTGTCGATGAGGTTGCCTTTAAAATTCGTGAGGTAGCAAGGGCGCATAATATAGCCATCGTTACTGCACCACCACTTGCGCGGGCGATTTACCATACCACTAAACTTGATCAACAAGTCCCCGAAGGCCTATTTACCGCGGTAGCACAGGTACTCGCTTATGTATTCCAGTTAAGGCAGTATCAAAAAGGGCGTGGCCGCAAACCTATCCCTATCCCCGTTAATCAACCTATTCCTGAAGATCTGAAGTACTAGGGCGTGTTGACGTTTCATGGTTATTTTTGCAGCAGTTTGGCTGGCTTTTATGCAAGGCAAAGTCCGTGCCGTGTAGTTATTCTACATAAACGGACGATAACGCGGCAGAAAAGCCAGCCAAATGCAGCCATCAGGAATCGTCTTGTAAGCCCTTACTCTTACTTTCTGTCATAAAAGCTGCTCGTCATTTGAGTAGAACAACCACACATCTTTCTTCGTTTCGCCCCAGAATGAACAAAATGTAATCTTGAAATCTCAACAAGTCCTAGTAACGAGTCAATAGTGCTCTAACGTAAAGTTAGCTAGCTACATATTAGCTTCACTACCTGATTGTTAGTTGTTGGCGTGCTTTTTGCTTTTAGGCTGTTATACGTCAAAGTTTAGGTATCTGTGAATGGATGTTAAAGCCTCCCTAGGCCAAGTAAAACAGTTGAAGCTAAGCTCTTTTAAGGGCATAGGTACGCCAGCACTAGTGCTTGCAGCATTGGCGATGATTGTACTGCCAATTCCCCCGTTTCTACTCGACATCTTATTTTCCTTTAACATTGCTTTAGCCTTGATTGTGCTTTTGGTCGCGATTTACACCGATAGACCTTTAGACTTTGCTGCCTTTCCAACCGTTTTATTAGTTGCGACACTGCTTCGACTTGCACTTAACGTGGCATCGACCCGTGTGGTATTACTCGAAGGTCACAACGGTGGTGATGCGGCGGGTAAGGTGATTGAGGCCTTTGGCTCCGTAGTGATTGGTGGTAACTATGCCGTTGGTCTAGTTGTATTTATCATTCTGATTATTATCAACTTTGCTGTTGTTACCAAAGGTGCTGGCCGGATTGCTGAGGTGAGTGCTCGCTTTACCTTAGATGCGATGCCCGGTAAGCAAATGGCAATTGATGCTGACTTAAATGCGGGCATTATTAATCAAGATCAAGCCAGAACCAGACGGGCTGAAGTCACCCGCGAAGCTGACTTCTATGGCGCAATGGACGGTGCGTCTAAGTTCGTTAAGGGCGATGCTATCGCTGGTATCATGATTTTAGTGATCAACATTCTCGGTGGTTTTATTATCGGGATTGTTCAGCATGGTTTGACATTCTCTCAAGCGGTTGAAATTTATACCCTCTTAACAATAGGTGACGGGTTAGTCGCCCAAATCCCAGGCTTATTACTGTCAATTGCTGCGGCATTGATGGTAACTCGCCAAAATGAATCTGGCGATATGGGTCAGATGTTGATGAGTCAGATGTTTGACAGTCATAAATCGCTAGGGATTGCTGCTGGCGTATTGTTCGTTATGGGGATTGTGCCTGGAATGCCGCACATGGCGTTTTTAAGTTTCGCCGTTTTAACGGGATGTGCGGCTTATTTTATATTTAAACGTAATGAGGCTAAACGTGCCAAAGCCCTCGAACAAGTCAAAACGGGCCCAACGGAAAGAGCCGAAAGAGAGCCTAAGGAACTTAGCTGGGACGATGTGCATCATGTTGACACTATCGGTCTTGAAGTGGGTTACCGTTTAATCCCCTTAGTCGATAAAGGTCAAGGTGGAGAATTACTCAGCCGGATCAAAGGTGTACGTAAAAAGCTTTCGCAAGAATTGGGATTCTTGGTTCCTGCGGTTCACATACGTGACAATTTAGACCTTTCGCCTAATGCCTATCGTATTTCTCTTATGGGTGTTGTTGTGGGTGAGGCGGATATTCGCCATGACTGCGAGCTCGCCATTAATCCGGGACAAGTGTACGGTAAGTTAGATGGTATTGAGACCCGTGATCCTGCCTTTGGTCTCGAAGCCGTGTGGATTGCCCCTGAACTGCGTGAACATGCCCAAACCTTAGGGTATACGGTAGTGGATGCCGCGACGGTAGTGGCAACTCATATCAGCCAAATATTGACGAATAATGCAGCAAAACTTTTAGGCTACGAAGAAGTGCAACAACTGATGGATATGCTTGCTAAACACTCGCCTAAGTTGGTGGATGGCTTTATTCCTGATGTGATGCCGCTCGGAAATGTCGTAAAAGTGATGCAAAACCTATTAAATGAAGGAGTTTCTGTCAGAGACTTGCGTACCATAGTGCAAACTTTGTTAGAATACGGCACTAAGAGTAACGATACTGAAGTGTTAACAGCGGCGGTGCGTATCGCATTGAAGCGCATGATCGTTCAAGAGATCTCTGGCCCTGAACTCGAAATCCCTGTCATAACTTTGGCGCCAGAGTTGGAACAGATGTTGCATCAATCAATGCAAGCAACGGGTGGCGATGGCCCCAATATCGAGCCAGGTCTTGCGGAGCGTATGCAACAATCCTTAGCGGATGCCGCTCAAAAGCAAGAAATGGTCGGACAGCCTGCCATTTTGCTAACGTCTGGTATGTTACGTGCGACCCTGTCTCGCTTTGTTAAATATACTATTCCTAATCTCAGAGTGATTTCTTACCAAGAAATCCCCGATGAAAAGCAAATACGCATCGTATCTGCCGTCGGCCAGTAGAGGACGCATAAGTGAAGATTAAACGTTTTTTTGCCAAAGACATGCGTGCTGCACTGGCCCAAGTGAAGGACACGCTCGGCTCCGATGCGGTGATTATGTCCAATAAAAAGGTGAACGGCGGTATTGAGATTGTCGCTGCCGTTGACTACGACGAGCCAAAAGCGAAAGCGCCTGCTGCCACTCCGACCTTTATGGATGTGAGTGATGACTTAGTTTCGCTCGGCGCCAAAGCGCCGATCCGCGCTGAAACTAAGCTAAAACCCTCGGCGCCAGCGGACTCACTCCAAGCCTTGCTTGAGAAGCAACAAAATCGTTTAAACCAACAACTCACGCATCAACAACAAGATGCTGAGCTTCCTGCATGGGCTAAAGGATTACAAGCCACCGCAGCTGCGCCTAAAGCTGAGCGCCGTGATATGGGCAATCCCTTCGATAAAAAGTCACAGAGTTCGCAAAAGCAAAATGCCGATCTTGAAGCCATGCGCGACGAGTTATCATCCTTACGTAATTTGTTGACCCATCAGGTTTCAGCATTGATGACTGAGCATAAAAAGCGTATCGACCCTGTCGGTGCCATGCTGGAGTCAAAGTTGTTGGAGGCCGAGTTTTCACCAGCGGTGGCAAACAAATTAGCTGCGCTGAGCCAACACTATACTCCTGCAGAATTAGTTCGTGCACTGCCGCAAAGTCTTGCTAATATGCTTGATAATCAAGGTGATGATATTGTTAAGCAAGGCGGTGTTGTGGCATTAGTTGGTCCCACTGGTGTGGGGAAAACCACTTCCTTGGCTAAACTGGCCGCACGCTTTGCTGCTCACCATGGTGCTGACCAAGTGGCATTGATTACCACAGATCATTATCGTATTGGCGCCTATGAGCAATTGGCCACCTATGGCAAAATCATGGGCTGCCCAGTCAAACAAGCCCATGACCTTGCTGAACTAGAGCAAATTCTGTATCAGTTTAGAAATCGCAAGCTAGTATTGATAGATACCGCGGGTATGGGCCAACGAGATATGCGGCTTTACCAGCAACTTGATAATTTAACTGCAAATAGCAGAATACCTATCCGCAGTTATCTGGTACTGTCTGCCACAGGACAGCGCCGCGTGCTGCAAGATGCTGTAAATCACTTTAAACGCATTCCCTTATCTGGTGTTGTACTCACCAAACTTGATGAATCTGTGTCGTTAGCGGGCGCATTAAGTGTGTTGATCCAAAGTGGATTGCCATTAAGTTATGTTACGGATGGGCAGCGAGTGCCCGAAGATATGAAAGTTGCTGATACTTTGATGCTCGCTGAGCAAGCATTAGCGGCCTTAGAAAACACAGAACAACAATCGTTACCAGACACAGCGTGGTCAGATAATATGACCTGTGCATTTGAGTAGAGTTATGACCCTGGATCAAGCAAGTGGTTTACGTATGATGAATCAACCCTATAACGAAAAAGTGAAAGTAATCGCGGTTACGGGTGGTAAAGGTGGTGTGGGTAAAACCAGCGTATCCATCAATACTGCCGTAGCATTAGCCGAGAAGGGCAAGCGTGTCTTAGTGCTTGATGCTGACCTTGGCTTAGCAAACGTCGATGTCATGTTAGGGATCCGTGCTGAACGTAACCTTTCCCATGTATTGTCTGGCGATGCTGAGTTAGATGACATTATTGTCCGGGGGCCTAAAGGTATTGGGATTGTGCCAGCCACATCGGGTACTCAGGGAATGGTAGAGCTAAGTCCTGCGCAACATGCGGGCTTAATTCGTGCTTTCAGTGAGATGCGCACCCAGTTTGATATTCTCATCGTGGATACTGCCGCGGGGATTTCTGACATGGTACTCAGTTTCTCCCGCGCGTCACAGGATGTGTTGGTTGTTGTTTGTGACGAACCAACGTCTATTACTGACGCCTATGCGTTAATCAAAATCCTCAGCCGTGAACACGGCGTCTTCCGCTTTAAAATTGTTGCAAATATGGTGCGTAGTTTACGCGAAGGTATGGAATTGTTTGCTAAACTCAGTAAAGTGACCGACAGATTCTTGGACGTGGCACTTGAATTAGTTGCGACCATTCCATTTGATGAAAATTTGCGTAAATCGGTTCGCAAGCAAAAGTTAGTGGTTGAAGCTTATCCTAAGTCTCCCGCTGCAATTGCTTACCAAGGCCTAGCGAATAAAATTATGAGCTGGCCAGTACCACAGCAACCTGGTGGGCATTTGGAGTTTTTCGTTGAGCGCTTAGTTCAACGACCAGATTTTCAAGAGGAAAAAACGAGTGAATAAAGCCGCAGCGTATACTTGTTTAGACAATAAAACGTCAATCGTTGAACAGTATGCACCGTTGGTTAAAAGAATTGCACATCACTTGCTCGCCAGATTACCTGCCTCTGTGCAGTTAGATGACCTGCTACAGGCGGGGATGATGGGATTATTAGAAGCATCATCTAAGTTTGATGGCGGTAAAGGTGCAAAGTTTGAAACCTTCGCCGGCATAAGGATCCGTGGCGCCATGTTGGATGAAATCCGCCGTGGCGATTGGGTTCCTCGTTCTGTCCACCGAAATAATCGTCGAGTTGCCCAAGCTATTGATGAATTAGAGCAAGTGCTAGGTCGTGATGCGCGCGACACAGAAATTGCAGAAAAACTTGATATGACGCTCGATGAGTACCATCATATTCTTAACGATGTTTCTGTTGGTAAAATCATAGGGATAGAAGACTTAGGCGTATCACAGGATATACTCACTACAAGCGATGATATTAGCGATGGTACGTTTGAGGTCTTGGCAGAAACCCAGTTTCATTCTGCACTTGTTGAGGCGATAAAATTATTGCCCGAAAGGGACGCGCTAGTGCTATCGTTATACTACGATGAAGCATTGAATTTAAAAGAGATTGGCGCCATTCTTGAGGTAAGCGAATCGCGTGTTAGCCAGATATTAAGTCAGGCAATGTTGCGACTCAAAGGCAAACTCAAGCATTGGACATAAGTATAATTATTAATTGAGCACTGAATGTCAGCTCACCGGAGGAAACCTTGGACAAGAATATGAAGATTCTCATCGTTGATGACTTTTCGACAATGAGACGTATCATCAAGAACTTGTTGCGAGACTTGGGCTTTAACAACACCCAGGAAGCGGACGATGGCTCAACCGCCTTGCCAATGTTGCAAAAAGGCGATTTTGATTTTGTCGTTACAGACTGGAATATGCCAGGCATGCAGGGTATCGATTTACTTAAAGCCATTAGGGCCGATGACTCCTTGAAGCATCTACCGGTATTAATGGTCACTGCCGAGGCAAAACGTGAACAAATTATTGCTGCTGCACAAGCGGGTGTGAATGGGTATGTGGTAAAGCCTTTTACCGCAGCAACATTGAAAGAGAAGCTAGATAAAATATTTGAACGACTCGCTTAAGCAGGGATGAGCTATGAAGTCACATACATCAGGGCTCATCACGCTCGAGCATGCTCAGCGTTTAGTCGAACTGTTAAGCGCGAATGAACAAAATCAAGCTGATGATTTATTAAGAGAACTGGCAGCTCCTCTTCAGAGGGAACTTTTTGATGAGGTAGGCAAACTCACTCGCCAATTGCATAGCGCTCTTATGGATTTCCAAATCGATAATCGGTTAGTTGAGTTAGCCAATACAGAAATACCCGATGCTAAGGAACGGCTAAGTTATGTCATTGACATGACTGAACAAGCTGCAAATAAGACTATGGATGCTGTTGAGGAGTGCTTGCCGTTAGCGAATGCATTAACCGCGAACATCCAACAAGTGATGCCATCGTGGGACAAATTAATGCGTCGTGAAATTGCCCTCAGTGATTTTAAGGTGCTTTGCCATAACGTTCAGCATTTGATGTCGCGAAGTGAATTGGACTCAAACCGATTACGCGAATTGCTCAACCAAATATTGATGGCGCAGGATTTTCAAGACCTGACTGGACAAATGATCCGCAGGGTAATCGATCTAGTGATGGAAGTTGAAAGTAATCTGGTGTCTATGCTGACGGTGTTTGGTGAGCAGCCAATAATTGAGAGTCAGATTACTCAGAAAAATAATATTGAAGCTGAAGGGCCGATAATGAATGCCGAGCTTCGTCAAGATGTAGTAACAGGTCAAGACGAAGTGGATGATCTGCTATCGAGTCTGGGTTTCTAACTGGGAGTCAATTTGATGGCCTTTGATGTAGATGAAGAGATACTCCAGGACTTTTTAATCGAGGCGGGGGAAATATTAGAGTTGCTTCAAGAGCAGCTTGTTGCCCTTGAGAATAATCCTGATGATACTGACTTGCTAAATGCCATTTTTAGGGGGTTTCACACCGTAAAGGGCGGCGCAGGTTTCCTAAGTTTGACTCCCATGGTTGATGTCTGCCATGAGGCAGAAAACACATTCGATTTATTGCGTACTGGCAAGCGCAGTGTCACAGCAGAATTAATGGATATTATTCTTCAGGCTGTTGATGCGATTAACACCATGTTTGCTCAAACCCAGCAGGGAGAGCAACAAGATCCTGCTGATGCTGCATTACTTGCAAAATTAAAGTTACTTAGTTCTGGTGAGCCTCTGCCGTCAGAATTGGGACAAAGTGCGCCAGAGCCTGAATCTATTGCTGAGCCCGAGCCCGTTATTGAAACTGTTGTTGACGTTGTCGCAGTTGAAGAGATGCCTGTTGAGGCTGTGAGTTCTTCAAACTCAAGTATTGATGAGATTAATGAAGCGGAGTTTGAGGCTTTGCTTGATGCACTGCACGGTAGTGGAAAAGGTCCCGGTGTGACTAACACTACTAATGCTGATGCTGTGGCAGTACCCACTGCGTCAACTCCCTCTGTATCAAATACAGCCAAGCCCAAAGTACAACAAGCTACCAGCTCGGGTGATGATATCACTGACGATGAGTTTGAAGCCCTGCTTGATGAGCTTCATGGTTCAGGAAAATTTAATGGCAAAGTAGATACACCTATATCACCTCAGCCTAAGGTTGAAACTGTTGCTGTGCCAGTGTCAACACCAACACCAACACCAACACCAACTGCTGTTGCTGTCGATTCAGACGAAATTACTGACGATGAATTTGAGCGTTTACTCGACGAACTTCATGGAAAAGGTGGGGCACCAGCCAAAGCTGTTGCAAAAGTGGAATCTGCGAAACCGACTCCCACTCCTGCCACATCTGCTGCGGCTCCTGCTGTGCCTAAAGCCAGTGTTACTCCGGTAACACCTCCAGCAGTTAAACCTCAGGCCGAAGTTGCGCTCGCCGAGAAGGCTCCTGTTAAAGCGGCCGCTGCCGCATCAGCAAATGTTCCTCAAGGTGAAACGACCGTTCGCGTAGATACTGCACGACTCGACCAAATCATGAATATGGTGGGAGAGCTGGTATTAGTACGTAACCGTTTGGTAAGTTTGGGCATTAGTCGTGATGACGAAGAGATGTCTAAGGCACTCGCGAATCTAGATTTAGTGACTGCTGATTTGCAAGGCGCGGTCATGAAAACCCGTATGCAGCCTATTAAAAAGGTTTTTGGCCGTTTCCCTCGCGTTGTTCGTGATTTAGCCCGTACGCTCAATAAAGAAATTGATTTAGTGTTGGTCGGTGAAGAAACTGACCTTGATAAAAACTTGGTTGAGGCGCTGGCGGATCCTTTAGTTCACTTGGTCCGTAACTCGGTCGACCATGGTATTGAAATGCCAAATGACCGTGAAGCCTCTGGCAAACCCAGGACGGGGACGATTACTCTATCGGCAAGCCAAGAGGGTGACCATATTCTGCTAAAAATCGAAGATGATGGCGCAGGTATGGATCCCGAAAAGTTAAAACAAATTGCCATTAAACGTGGCGTGTTGGATGAAGATTCCGCTGCGCGTATGACGGACAATGAAGCTTATAACTTGATCTTTGCCCCAGGCTTTTCGACCAAGGTCGAGATTTCAGATATCTCTGGTCGTGGCGTGGGAATGGACGTGGTTAAAACCCGTATCACCCAACTCAACGGTACTGTGCATATTGACTCGATGAAAGGCAAAGGCACCATACTTGAGATTAAAGTGCCGTTGACCTTGGCAATTATGCCAACCCTTATGGTCGATGTGGCTAAACAAGTTTTTGCTCTACCATTATCAAGTGTTAATGAGATTTTTCATCTCGATCTTACCAAAACCAACATTGTTGACGGGCAGCTCACTGTCATCGTTCGCAACAAGGCCGTGCCGCTCTTCTATCTAGAGCATTGGTTGCATCGAAATAAAACTACCTTCAAACATGGTGACAAGAAACATGGTCATGTTGTGATAGTGCAGTTAGGTATGATGCAGATCGGTTTTGTTGTGGATGCACTGATTGGCCAAGAAGAGGTGGTGATTAAGCCACTGGGAGCCTTGTTGCACGGTACGCCAGGTATGGCTGGGGCAACAATTACATCCGATGGTGGTATTGCGCTTATCTTGGATGTTCCTGGGCTATTAAAGCATTATGCGAAAAATAAAAGTTAGTTCCCAAGTTAAGGAATGGAATGGCCATTAAAGTATTAGTCGTTGATGACTCAAGCTTTTTTAGACGACGTGTTAGTGAAATAGTCAATCAAGATCCTGAACTGGAAGTGATCGCGACGGCTGCTAACGGGGCTGAAGCGGTGAAGATGGCTGCTGAGCTTAATCCCCAAGTAATCACTATGGACATTGAAATGCCTGTCATGGACGGTATCACCGCCGTCCGTGAAATCATGGCAAAGTGTCCAACCCCGATTCTGATGTTTTCATCGTTAACCCATGATGGCGCTAAGGCCACCTTAGACGCCCTAGATGCGGGTGCGTTAGATTTTTTACCTAAACGTTTTGAAGATATCGCGACCAATAAAGATGAAGCGATTTTGTTATTGCAGCAAAGAGTCAAGGCTCTTGGTCGTCGTCGAATTTTCCGTCCAGTGGCGCGTCCTAGCGTTGCCCCAATTACCCCAAGACCAAGCACGGGCTCGGTATTAGGGAATGTGACCACACCTGTTCAAAGTGCTCCTGCGCCAGTGCGCACGTCACCTGTATCGTCCATTCGTGCTAGTGGTAAACAATACAAATTATTGTTAATTGGTACGTCGACGGGGGGGCCTGTCGCCTTACAGAAAATTTTGACTCAGTTTCCAGCAAATTATCCGCATCCTATTTTGCTGATCCAACACATGCCAGCCGCTTTTACTCCAGCATTTGCGAATCGTTTAAATGGTTTATGTAAAATCGAGGTAAAAGAAGCGGCAAATGGCGATATTTTGCGTCCAGGTTGTGCGTATCTAGCGCCAGGTGGAATGCAGATGATGGTAGAGCGTACAGGCGTCACAGGCCGAATAAAAGTGCTCGCTGGTAGTGCTGAAATGAATTATAAGCCTTGTGTCGATATCACTTTTGCTTCAGCCTCAAAAGCCTACGGTGGAGATGTGCTTGCGGTAGTGTTAACTGGAATGGGAGCTGACGGCCGAGAAGGAGCACGCATGCTTAAAGCTGCTGGTGCGACCATTTGGGCGCAGGATGAAGCGAGTTGTGTCGTTTATGGCATGCCTCAAGCAGTGGCTAGTGCGGGAATTGCCACTCAATCCATTTCATTGGAGCACATGGCTGAGTCGATTTTAAAAGAGTCTGCACGTGGCTAGCAGCAAGTCACAGATAAGCACAAATATTGTGCTTATTATGGTGCTAATGATGATGACGATAGTTTGTCTTGGTGCCTTAAGTTTCGATTATCATCGAAAAAACATAAAATTGCTTGCTGATGTTAAACGCTTAGCATCGACCCAAGTCGTGCTCATGGTGCCTGATGAGCAAGCTAAGGTCATTGCTGATTGGCTTGCCACACACCCAGAACAAACTAAGGCTATGCTAAAAATGGTGGCGCCTGGTGAACATAATGCAGTGACTCTTGGGCCAGAAATGCCAGCGGCGGGTAGTAATAATATTCCGCCTTTACTTGAAAAAGTGCCAGAGATGGATAAACAACAGTTATCCTCTCAGTCACCTGCTGAATCATCAGTCTCTTTGCGTTTGCAAAATGAAGCAGCATTGACAACAGAGGTTCGACAGGAGTCGACTCAAGTTCCTGTGGTGATTTCGGAAAATGCCGACGGTGTTAAGGTGATAAGCCTGCCTAACGGTGGCATAAGAGTCACGACGAGGGAAGAAGAGTAACGTGGTGGGCCGCGTAATCATTCCACTTGTAAATGGCACAGAATCAACATTTAAGAGGTCAGTGCTTTGAAAGTCTGGACCATAGCGAATCAAAAAGGTGGGGTCGGTAAAACCACTTCGGTAGCAAGTTTAGCGGGAGCACTCGCTAAACGGGGTAAGCGCGTCTTGATGATTGATACCGATCCTCATGCTTCACTCGGTTACTACCTTGGGGTTGACTCAGAAGAGGTGCCCGGTTCTCTTTTTGATGTATTTGTTGCGCACAATCATCTTACAAAAGAGCTGGTTAAATCGCATATCGTACCAACTTTGGTGGATGGTTTAGATTTATTACCGTCGACTATGGCGCTAGCAACACTGGATAGAGCTTTAGGCCATCAAGAAGGCATGGGACTTGTCTTACGTAATTTGCTTGCCCTTGTTGCTGATGAATATGATGTTGCCATCGTCGACTGCCCGCCCGTCTTAGGTGTGCTGATGGTGAATGCGTTAGCCGCAAGCCAACATATTGTCATTCCTGTGCAAACAGAGTTCTTAGCGATTAAAGGGCTTGAGCGCATGGTCAAAACTATGGAAATCATGGGGCGGTCAAAGAAGACTCGTTACAGTTATACCGTAGTCCCAACCATGTTTGATAAGCGTACTAAGGCATCTCCTGCTGCGTTGCAGGTGTTGAGTGAACAGTATGGTGAGAGTCTATGGCGTGATGTTATTCCTGTAGATACTAAGTTTAGAGATGCAAGTTTAGCGCATTTACCCGCCTCCCATTATGCAAGCGGTTGTCGTGGTGTAAAGGCCTATGAAAGATTATTAGATTTTCTTTTAGCTGGGGAGTTTGGCCATGTCAAAATCGGTTGATGAAACTGTTTTTGATTTTTTTGAATTATTATTGCACGAAGATGATAGTGCCTTTGGTGCTCCCCCAATTAAATCTCAAGAAAATGTTGCGACCACTTTTGATAGCAGTAAAAAAACGGAAACTCAGCAGCTCAATAATGCCATTTTGGCAGAGCATGAGCGGTCTAAAGCGGATGTTAAAGCTACTCTAGAGCCTGAAGTACAACCTATTCGGGCAAAAAGCATTGTTACTGTCTCCTCTAAGGAAAGTGCTGAGCCGTTAGTGAATAAACAGTCGCTAGAACGACTGCTTGCGCCAGTCCTAAAAGCGGAAGCTACAGTTGTTGATAAGCCAACGGAGGTTATCGAGCAACCTTTACCAGCACCCAAGCAACCTGTAGTAATAACGGTGGCTGATGTCGATGAGACTGCGAATGTTGCGCCGACGCAAGTCGATAACTTATCGACTGTGCCCGACACTCAAGTCGGCTTTGCGCCTCCAAGTGTGACAAAAGATCTGCAAGAAGTACTCGATGATGAGTTTCAAGTACTATTCTTTAAGGTAGCCGGGTTGACGTTAGCGGTTCCATTAGTCAGTCTCGGTGGTATCGTCAAAGTAGAACGGATTAATCATATTATTGGTCGTCCTTCTTGGTTCCTTGGTGTACAAACTCATCGAGAAGAACAGTTAAATCTAGTGGATACCTGTGCGTGGGTTATGCCAGAAAAATACACAGATAAACTGGCGCAATCGGTAAATTATCAATATCTTGTATTATTAGAGGGCAGTAATTGGGGATTAGCTTGTGAGTCCCTGCTTAATGCAGTAAAAATTACCAAATCGCAAGTAAATTGGCGCAGCAAAGCAGGGAAACGTCCTTGGCTAGCTGGTGTGGTTAAAGAACAAATGTGTGGCATTTTGCACGTACAAGCCTTAGTTGAAATGCTTGATGCGGGTTTAGGCTGTCAGGACTCCATTGGTTGAGGTAAACATGAAAGATACAAGAAATGTCGCAGCCGTGGCTGCAAGTAAAGATGATGCAGTATTGCAATGGGTTACCTTTAAGTTAGACAACGAAACTTATGGTATTAATGTCATGCAAGTGCAAGAAGTGCTGCGTTACACCGAAATTGCTCCCGTACCTGGTGCACCACACTATGTTTTAGGGATTATCAATTTACGCGGTAATGTGGTTACTGTTATTGATACCCGCTCACGTTTTGGGTTGCAATCAGCGGAAGTGGATGATTCGACACGTATTGTGATCATCGAGGCAGAAAAGCAAGTTATTGGTATTTTGGTCGATAGTGTTGCTGAAGTCGTTTACTTACGCCGTTCTGAAATTGATAACGCGCCTAACGTTGGTACAGAAGAGAGTGCGAAGTTTATTCAAGGCGTCAGCAATCGTGATAATGAGTTGTTGATCTTAGTTGATTTAGACAAACTATTATCTGATGAAGAGTGGGCTGAGTTAAATCAACTCTAAATATTCATCGGAGGCGGCAGATAGTGTCTATCTGCCGCTTTGCTTTTTGTTATGCGAACGATTCATTTGGCTTTAATTTACTCTTTTAGTTTTAGAATGCCACTTGATGAGTCGGTGCTAATTTCAGCTGATTGTGATGCGTAGGGATGATGAATGGGCGATGAATTTTTAATCGCAGCCTTAGTTTATGTGATTGCGTGTTTAGGTTTAGTTCTTTACCTTCAGAAACAATTAAGTAAGTTGCGCAGTAAAGTTGAAGCGTTAACCGTATTAGTGAAAGAGGGCGATCGTCAGCGCGAGGGCTTTAAGCGTGAAATGCAGGAGCTTCGAAGCGGTACCATTGGTATGGGACGTCGTGTGATTGAGCTTGAAAAACGCTTACATCAACAATCTGAACGCATTGAAGAATCTACTCAACAGGATCCCCAAGCAAAGCTTTATACGCGTGCGATGAAGATGGTGGCCCTCGGAGCTGGTGTAGATGAGCTAATCAAAGAGTGTGAATTGCCTAAAGCTGAAGCTGAGTTGTTAATTCGTTTACACCGTAAATAGATGAGCAATTTAGGACGCACTTCGTGATTCTCGGCCACAGCAAAGTGCTGTTCTAGAACGCCACGTTGTGGCTCTAGGAGCTAGCCACTTTTGCTTTAAGCCTTATCAACAATCTTCTTATGCATATTGTTCCATTGTTCTGGGAATTTTCCGTCCAACATATACACAAATGCGATTAATTCGGCGATAAGCAGATACAGCTCTCTTGGAATTTCTTCGCCTAATTCAAGCAATCGAAGAAAGTTACTCAGGTGCGGATCTTGGTGAATATAAACGCCTGAGGCCTTTGCTAGAGCGATAATTTCGTCAGCGATTAGCCCTTCACCCGATGCGACTACTTTAGGCGCATGTTTTCCGTCATAACTCAAGGCAACAGCTTGCTGGGTTTTATATTCTTCCGCCATAGATAGACTCTTTAATTATGCTCTTGTTTTCACGAGAAAATGATCACCAGGCAGCAATGTTGCTGGAACTGGTGCTAATTGGGTGGATAATTCACCCGGTGTAAATCCTAATTGCGATAGTTTTTGTCCCAGTGGAGCCAAAAAGTTATCTACTCGGCGAAGTAATGACTGACTGTCACCTTTGAACTGAATATCTAGTACTTCTTGGTGAAACCGTGCCGATATCAGTAATGGACCCTGGGCGAGATTAAACTTCAATTGTAAATGCCAGCCTTTATGATGTTGCTGTTCATCGCTATCGGCTTCTCGCTCGAATTTACCTTCTAATTGTTCATGACGTTGATTAATCCCATAGGGAAGGGCAAAAAACCACACTAAATTGCCATTATTTTCACTACTGGCTTGTTGATAAAGCTGTAGGCTTGAAGCTAGTTGTACCATGCTTTCTAGGCCGCCAGCTTTACTAAATTGTCCCAGCTGGTGGTTAGATAATCCGATTTTAGTTTGGAGTTGCTCTAAGTAATCAGCCAATTTAGCACTCATTTTACTATTAGCATTATTTGCCCTAAACCCCAATAACAACTGAAACAATGAGCTAATGGCTCCCGCATTCAATAGCATTGAGGCTTGAGCGAGCTGCGGCGTTGCTAAATTTAAGGTTGCGAGACCAAGGATGCTGTCTTTTAGTTCGTTTGGATCACTTAATTGGCCTAAAGGATGTGGGCCTAGATGAGGCAAATGTTTTAACAGCTCGGCAGCTAAGTTTGTGCTAGCTCGAGAGACTATCTGCTCGATGGGGAGAGCACCGGCCTTGGTAAAGGCTTTTTGAAGCACTTGATTAACAATGATATTGGCTTCGTTGAGCTTATTTTGTTTGTCAGCACCTAACGAGTCTGATGGGGTTTTAAGATTTAGCGGTGTTTCATTACTGGACAAATTTTTGGTCATCGCTAACTCATTAGCGGGGACCTGTGGTTTAGTCTGTAAGCTGCTAAAGTCCGATTTTGCATGTTGACTTTGCAAAGCAGTTGACACCGTTACGGTATTTTTTACATCCGATGCGCTTGCATCTTTAGTCAGTGCCTTAGGTTCAGGAATAGCCGTTTTGGGATCAATTTGTTGATTGGTAGTTTGTCCTGCCGTCAGCTTTGCTTCAGTGGTGGATTGTAAATTGACGCTAATAGCAATCTTGGATGGTGAGTTTTTTACGGATGTCACTTCATCCGCAATAGAACCCGTTTGAGTCTGGGATATTTTTATGTCGGAAATTGATCCACCTTGGGTGCTAGACGTATTGACTTTTGCTGCAGTGCTACCCGTTTGGGGGACTAAGCCCTCAAGTTTACGTAAAAAACTCGCAATAATCTGAACGGGTTCCATTTTGCTTATCACAACATGACCCGCTTGTTTATCAATAATGGGAAGCTGAGTTTCATTTATCGGAGCGCCAATTTGGATTTCGAGTTTGCTCAGTATTGGGGTCAACACTAAAATAGGTTTCCCTTGTAAAAGGGTAATTTTTGCTTGATATTCACCCGCATTAAGTCGTGTTCCTGGATCCTGTGGCACAACAGTTCCATTAGTAAATTGGAATTCTTTTGCAGTAACAATGACATTAGGGAGAGGGTAGCCCTGTGGGCGGGCAGAGAGAGCATATAATTTTGTCTCTGAAATCCCATTTTGTTGTGCAAGTAATGTGATCGCTTCTGGGAGCTTAAGGTTGACTGTCGAACCCAAGGCAATCAGTTGCGAGGTTTGTGTCATAGCACTCGATTCAGTGGGGCTATTCACGACTTGATTGACTAAAAATTGACTAGCAATAATTAATGCTTGGCGCTGCTGAGCATTAACGAGCTTTAAATTATATTCTGTACCGTTTAGAATAATACTATCGCCTTCAGGAGATAGTTGGACTTCAGCGGGAATAGGACGCGCATTGGTGCTCAGGGCAGTGTTCTGAGTCCCTGAAGTGATTAATGGTGCGTTGGTAATCTGACTAAGTGGAATCGACTCCATACTAAACCTTTGTTGGAATAACTCGCGGTGCGTTATTTAAAAAATTAACAATTGACCAAACTGTTTTGCCAAGTATGCTTATGCGCTTTGTAAAGTCAGTGGCATTTTGTCTGTCATACTTAGTATACGACTCGGATGACTAATCTTTTATCGTCACTTGTTGATGGTCACTTTAACGAAAACTCGTGAACTCGGCAGTACATTTATTTAAGAGAGCAATATGAAGTTGAAATGGATAGGGGTACTTTTAGGCTTTGCATTACTGCCCAAGGTTTATGGCGCAGAGGTAGCCGTACCCGATAACACTCCAAAGGACGGGGCTTCAGCTGTAAAAATTACTTACGAAGATCCAAGAGATCCCTTTGAAGGGTTCAACCGCGCCATGTGGGACTTTAACTATCTGTTTCTCGATAGGTACCTATACCGGCCAGTTGCACATGGTTATAACGATTATATCCCGTTGCCTGCTAAAACAGGGATTAATAACTTTGTGCAAAACTTGGAAGAACCCAGCAGCGTGGTAAACAACTTATTGCAAGGCAAATGGGGTTGGGCGGCGAATGCGGGTGGTCGTTTTACGGTTAACACGACGATAGGGTTACTAGGCGTTATTGATGTGGCTGATATGATGGGAATGCCACGTAAGCAGGACGAGTTTAACGAAGTGTTGGGCTATTACGGTGTACCTAATGGTCCCTATTTTATGGCACCCTTTGCTGGTCCATATGTTGTTCGTGAACTCGCATCAGATTGGGTTGATGGTCTATACTTTCCACTATCTGAACTCACAGTGTGGCAATCCGTGGTTAAATGGGGCCTTAAAAGCTTACATGCTAGAGCCTCGGCAATTGACCAGGAAAGACTTGTTGATAATGCGCTCGATCCCTATGCCTTCGTGAAAGATGCGTACTTACAACACATGGACTATAAGGTCTATGATGGCAATGTTCCTCAAAAACAAGAAGATGATGAGTTACTCGACCAGTACATGCAGGAACTTGAGTAAGCTCATGCGCTAACTTGGCTGCAGGCATGAATATGCAGCCAAGCCCATGCCGTATAAATGATTCTTCCCATGTCATCATTGAATGATTGCTGTTGCAGTAAACGTTATGCGGGAATCTTTATGGCGTTAAATGGTGTTTCAATTCTGTGGGTTGAAGATGACCCAGTATTCAGGCAAATCGTTGCTACCTTTCTAAATGGTCGCGGTGCACAGGTAGTGCAGGCTGGCGATGGAGAGCAGGGGCTGATTCATTTCAAGCAACAACGTTTCGATATCATACTTGCCGATTTGAGTATGCCAAAGCTTGGTGGCTTAGATATGCTTAAGGAAATGAGCAGGTTAGAGCCATTAGTGCCTTCTATTGTTATTTCAGGTAACAATGTTATGGCGGATGTTGTCGAGGCGCTGCGCATCGGTGCGAGTGATTATTTGGTTAAACCTGTTGCCGATCTCTTTATTATCGAGCAAGCCATTCAACAAGGGCTGCAGCGAAATCACCCCGATGATATTACTCAGGCAGACTTTGATGCTTTATCTCACCAAGAGTTGAATGATAATTTAGCCTTATTAGAGCAAAGTGTTGAAGCGGCCAAACAAGTTCAGCAGCAACTTTTCCCAGCCTCAAATATCAGTTATCCCGCCGCCAAAGTTGATTACAGCTTATTTAAAAGCAGTGATATCAGTAGCTACTTTATTGACTCAACAATGGTGGGCAGTGATCATTTGATCATGTATATGGCTCACCTCTATCCCGAAGACAATCGCGCGGCGTTTGCTTGTGTTTTGCTACGCAGTTTTGTCAACCAAAAGCTGAAAAGTTATCGAAGTGGTCAGAGTAAAACCATTATCGAGCCGTTCAATATGCTGAGCTACTTGAATGAGCGTTTAGTCAAGTCCGGTTTAGATATCACCGTAGATATTGTTTATGTCGCAATCGAATTAACACGTTATCGTGCAGCCATTGCCCTAGCAGGCAAGGGTCTGAGGTGCTATTTACGTAATGACAAAGGGTTAAGTCCATTGGCTATTTCAGAAAGTTTACCACTAGGGGTATTAGATTGGGGTAAACCGAGTGTTCAGTTTCGAACGATTCTGCCCCAGGAGCAACTTTGTATCGCAACCAATGAGCCTGAACATAAGCAGCAGTTATTAGATAATCAATTTAAAGGATTAGTCTACAATTCAAACTTGCCTGCGGGTGGTTTTATTCAATTAAGTTTATAAGAAGATAAGATGCTAGGACGCAGCCAAAAGCGCTGCTAGAACGCCATTACGTGGCTCGAGAAGCTAGACTCTAGCATCTAGTCCCCATATTCTAATTTGTCTGTGTGCGAAACATCCCATCTCTAATCTCAACGTGCTTTGGGAGCAAAGCAATAAAAAACGCTGCATTTCTGCAGCGTTTTTATCGAATATAAATTATTCAGGATGGTAGATGCGCCCTATCAGGACGAAGCCCGATCTGCTTTTTCTTGCAGCTAAGTCACCTAGAGCAGCGCATTTGGCTGCGTCCTAGCTTCTAGCTGCGTTATCTTTTAATGGCTTCGTGTTCAGCGGTTACCGCAATTTCATCTTCTAATGCTTCGGCTTCATTGTGATGCTTGCTTTCCGCACCGTGCATCCAATCGACTAATTTGTCAGCCATAAAGTATAAGATCACACCAGAAAGTGCTGCGGTAATCGCAATACCCGAGAAGATAGCCATTGCATTGGCAAGTTGTTCTTCTTTTTCGCCACCATGGCCAATAAAGGAACCCACCACACCACCAATTTTGTTAGCTGCAGCCACAAAGAGGAACCAAGAACCCATCATTAACGAAGCGATGCGAAGTGGAGCTAACTTAGTGACCATAGATAAACCAATAGGCGATAAGCAAAGTTCACCCATGGTATGGAAGAAATAAGCGCCAACCAACCACCACATGCTTGATTTAGCAGTAGCGTCACCGCCCATTTCGACAACGGCACCGATCATAAATAAGAAGCCAACGGCTAACAGCACTAAGCCTAAAGCAAATTTAATCGGGGAGTTAGGTTCGTTCTTACCTAAACGTACCCAAATCGAAGCAACAACAGGAGCAAAAATAACGATAAACATTGCGTTTAAGGATTGGAACCAAGTGGTTGGTACTTCCCATGTACCGATCATGCGGTCGGTAAAGTCGTTCGTGAACAAGTTCATCAGGCCGCCCGCTTGCTCGAAGCCCGCCCAAAAGATAATGGTAAATAAACCCATCACCATGATGACTTTAATACGGTCACGTTCAACCTTCGTCAGTGGTTCTTTACGGACTTCTCCTTTTTCTGCTGCTTTTTGCTTTTCAAGCTTAGCAGCAGGAGTTCTACCGATATCACCAAGTAACTTTTGTGCAAACACAAGCTGGATAATTAACGACAGGATCATACCGATACCTGCGCAGATAAAACCAGCTTGGAAGTTGCCATCATAAGCGGCAACCACTGAGCCTACGATAATACCTGAGAGGAAAGCACCAACGTTGATCCCCATATAGAAAATGGTGAAAGCACCGTCACGGCGGTGATCTCCTTCTTGGTACAGATCGCCCACCATAGTAGAAATATTCGGTTTAAACAGGCCGTTACCTAAGATTAACGTGCCTAAGCCGACGTAGAATACTTCGGTTTCCATCCCAGGTACCCACGCATGGGGCGTACCTAAAATAAATTGACCAGCCGCCATTAAAGTACCGCCAATCATAATGGCCCGGCGTTGGCCTAGAAAGGTATCTGCTAACCAACCACCTAGAAGTGGGGTCAAATAAACAAGCCCAGTGAAGGTGCCATATAACGAAATGGCATCGGCTTGGCTCCAACCTAAACCGTGTCCACCTTCGCTTTGCACTTTATCAACTAAGTACAGTACTAAAATGGCACGCATTGCATAATAACTAAAACGTTCCCAGAGTTCTGTTGTAAACAGTAGGAACAGACCTTTGGGATGGCCAAGCATTGTCCCTTGTGGTTTTGCTACGCTCATGAAGTTTCCACCTTAAGCTCGTGATTGCCTGTGGCGCCCCTGAAACAGGATGATGTCACCACAGAAAAATGATTGTTGCTCTTCTCATTTATCTTGAGTCAATTCGATATTTAGCTCTAGCTTAAAAGCATGAGTAAATTGTTGAATTGCTGAGATTTAAGTATGAGTTATTGTTACGTTATTATAATAAAAGTAATATTTTAAGCGTTAATTAGGATATTTTCGCTAAAATTCCCACCTTATATACCCTTTAAAAGTCACTAAAGTCAATTTTGACTTGCTAACTGGTGAGATTATCTGCAACTCGCCACCAAATATCGATTTATGTTGATTTTCCTAATATATCGGCACTTTGTTTAGATACCGAACAGCAAGGGTTTTAAGGCAAAAAACTGCTTCCATCCGTCCTGACAACTTTGTTATGATTGCGACCCGTGAATGGACGTCACTTAACATAGGGTAGTGAGATTAATCGATGAAGGCATGGTACCTTTTGTACTGTAAACCTCGTAGTGAAGCGAGGGCACAACAAAATTTAGCTCTTCAAAATTTAGAGACATATTTGCCAATGGTCTCTGAAGAAAAATCTCAACGCGGTCAGAAGCGGATCTGTCGTGTGCCTTTATTTCCAAATTATTTGTTTATCAATTTTGACCCAAGCCAAACTAGCGTTAAGCAAGTCCACTCTACTCGCGGTGTGAGTCGTATTGTCAATTGTCAGGAAAGAATGACACCCATTGATGACCGAGTCATTCACGCCATTCGCATGAAAGAATTAACGCCTTCCCAATCTGTTTTAGACAGCGAATTTGAACTAAAAACAGGGGAAAAAATCCGCTTTAAAGACGGCCCATTTGTTGATTTAGAAGGTATTTTTCAAGAAAAATGCCCAAACAAACGTTGCCATGTTTTATTTAATATTATGGGGCAGATCAATACCTTATCTGTACCTGAACACTCAGTTGAACGAGTGTGATTTGTTAATGAGTTCACTTTGCTAAGTAGGATCTTTGCTTAGAGACGTGTAGGACATTTGCTATAGATTGAGTTTTTTGATTTTAAGCAATATTAAGCTTAAAGAAAAACTTTATAGTATTTCAGTGTGTTACATGATTTTTTGTTATTACATTGTTTATCAAAATAAATTTTGCGCAATAAGTAATCAAAAATAATTTATGTGCCCGTTTATTAAACAAGCAATGTAGTGGTTTAGCAGTACAATTTGCGGATCATTTAAGTCGCCAAAACCTGATTGTACAACTAAAGTTTTACTTGGTTTATATGTAGCAGAAGTATGAGGTTTTAGATTTTCATTAAGTATTGGTCATTGGTTCATCGAAGTACATAGGGTTCTAGATGTGTAAATCGTAAACTTTGATGGCTTTAGACTTTAATGACTTTAGATTGATGGCAGGTAAAAATCTCGTCATTCTAAAATATTTAACCTTTTGAAAAATTAGAATATTCGCAGCGCGAAGGGCAATATAGAGGCCGCAATCTATGGGCGGTAGCGTGTCTGAAAGAAAAGAAGGACGTTGCTTCGCAACTGATAGGACGCAGCAAAGAGCGCTGCTCTAGGACCTAGGCCCTAGAATCTAGAATCTAGAAGGAGCGTAGCGACGCTCTGCTGTATCATTGTTTTCCATCTTTAACCCAATCGGAGATATCTGGTGTTACAACAAATCAAAAAATTCATCATAGTTGGCCTTAGCGCCACGATATTGATGGGCGCGCAGGCGCAAGCCGTTACGCCCTCTCCGCAGATGATTGAACAATTCAAGCAATTACCTAAGTCAGAGCAAGAACGTTTAGCTCGCCAGTACGGTATCGATCCGTCAATGATCACGGGAGCCTCGGCGACCTCGACAGTTATTGAAAACCCTGTGGTGGTTACCCCACGTGCAGCAACAAATAATGTGGTTGATCAATCTGAAGACGATAAGCTTAATCAGGCAACTAAAACTGAAGCGAAAGTTGAAGCAATTGAAGATAAAAAAGAAAATCAACTCAAGCGTTTCGGGTATGATCTTTTTGCGGGCTCGCCAAGCACCTTTGCCCCTGTTTCAGATGTGCCAGTGCCCGCCGAATATATGATGGGCCCTGGTGATACCTTAAACGTGCAACTTTTTGGCAAAGAAAACAATCAGTTTACATTAACTGTTGGCCGCGATGGCGCAGTGCAATTCCCGAATCTGGGCCCAATTTCACTGGTCGGGTTAACCTTTGCTGAAACACGTGAGTTATTACAACAAAAAATCAGCCAAAGTATGATAGGTATTGAGTCCAATATCACTATGGGTGAATTGCGTTCAATCCGAATTTTTGTGGCCGGTGACGCATACAAACCAGGTTCTTACACCGTATCGAGTCTATCAACGATTACTCAAGCCTTGTTTATCTCCGGCGGTGTAAACCAAATCGGTAGTTTGCGTGATATTCAACTAAAGCGCTCCGGTAAAACTATTGGCCGTTTAGACTTGTATGATTTATTGCTCCGCGGCGATGCTTCGGGTGATATGCGCTTGCAATCTGGCGATGTGGTTTTTATTCCATCAGCGGGTGGCACAGTTAGCGTGATTGGTGAAGTGCGTCGCCCTGCGATTTACGAGCTTAAAAATAACGAGACCATGGCAGATGTGATTAACATGGCCAGTGGCTTAAATCCTGGTGCTTATCCTAAAGCCAGTACTATTGAGCGCTATAGTCGTGACGCGGTAAAAACTGTTGTTACCGTTGATTTAACTGAAAACTCTGGCCTAAGCACGCTGGCTAAAAATGGCGATCTACTCAATGTGCGCTCAGCCTCAAGCCGTATTGATAATGCTATCACCCTTGCTGGTGCGGTAATTCGCCCTGGTAAATATCAATGGACTAACGGCTTAACCGTTGCCGACTTATTGCCTTCAATTTGGGGGGATTTAACCATCTCCGCCGACTTGGATTACAGCTTACTCGTTCGAGAAATCAACCAACGGGGTGATATTGAAGTCGAGCGCATTAATCTTGGCCGTGCCATTGGTGAGCCCAAATCACATTACAATCCTAAGCTAAAGCCTCGTGATTCCGTGATTGTATTTGACTATGCCGATCGTGAAGAGTTGCTTAAACCCATTATTAAAAAGCTAAAAGAGCAAAGCCGTTTTGGTGATGCAGCCAAACTGGTCAATATCAATGGTAATGTTCGTTTCCCTGGGCAGTATCCAATAACGGTTAATGCCGATGTTAAAGAATTACTCATTGCAGCTGGTGGACTAGAAGAAGGCGCATACACCTTATCTGCGGAACTGACTCGCCAACAAGTGTCTGAGCAAAATGGGGTTAAAGTTGAGCATGTGCAGTTGAGCTTAGATCGCGTGATGCAAAATGATCCTGCTGCCAATATCAAACTGCAAAGCCGTGACATCTTAACGGTACGTACGTTACCTGACTGGCAAGAAACTCGCTGGGTGACTATCAAGGGAGAAGTTAAATTCCCTGGTACTTACAGTATCCAGCGCGGCGAAACCTTAAAACAGGTGTTGGATCGTGCCGGTGGCATGACGCATGATGCAGCACCTCGCAGTGCAGTCTTTTTACGTAAATCTATTCAACAAAAAGAACAGCAAGAGCTTTCAAAACTTGCTGACGAATTGCGCCGTGAGATAGCCGCAAAAGCCTTGACTAAAGATACTCCAACGGTGGGGTATAACGATGCACAAATGATGTTAAATCAGTTGGAAAATGTGAAAACTGTTGGCCGCTTAGTGGTTGATATTAATGCTATTGAATTAGGCATCGAAAGTGCCAATTTGATGTTAGAAGACGCCGATGCTCTTTATATTCCGGCAACTAATCAAACCGTATCAGTTATGGGCCAAGTACAACACCCAAGTACTCATCGCTTTAAACCGGGTTTAACCTATGAGCAGTATTTGGCCTTATCTGGTGGCCCGCGTAAACGTGCTGATGAATCACGTACTTACATACTAAAAGCGGATGGTTCAGTACAAGTGCCAGAATCTTCAATGTGGTTTACTGGTGGCAGCTCAATGGAGCCAGGCGACACAATCGTCGTGCCATTAGATACTGAATACAAAGATAACCTCACGCTATGGACGCAAGTGACTGGCATTATCTATAACACCGCTGTGGCTGTAGCCGCGATATCGGGGATATAACGCCACGGTGTGGCAAGAATCTAGGGCGTTGCTTCGCAACTGCTAGGACGCAGCAAAAAGCGCTGCTCTAGGACGCCACTGCGTGGCTCTAGAATCTAGGACGGCCTATGGCCTCTAGGCCCTAGAACCTTCTCTAATTAAGGAGCTCTCATGCGATTCGAACAACTGGATGTTTGGAAACGAGCTTGCCGCCTTTCATGTGATGTCTACAAGGAACTTAAGAATTGCAGAGATTATGGGCTCAGAGATCAGATGACCAGAGCGGCAGTTTCTATTCCCTCAAATATTGCTGAGGGGGAAGAGCGTGAATCAACTGCTGAATCTGCAAGATTTCTTTATTTTGCAAAAGGCTCATCAGGGGAGCTGATAACTCAGATATATATTGCGATAGAAATTGGCGTAATAGACAAACAAAACGGAATGACTCTTATCAAAGAGGCAAAAGAAATTTCAGCAATGATTGCTTCTTTGATAAAAATACGAAAAGGCAGTGTCCGAGAAGAGTACGCAGATTATAAAAGTACGTAGAAACTAGGGCTGCCTACGCCCTCTAGGACGCAGCGAAAAACGCTGCTGCTAGAACGCTCGCAAGCTCGCTCTAGGCCCTAGAACCTAGGATTTAAAACCTAGAATCTAGTACCTAGCACCTAGTACCTTCTTTAAATATCTTTAAGCTTTCCTAGGGCCTAGCACCTAGGGCCTAGAACCTAAAAAATGAATACACAAATTACTCAAAATCCAAACACATACCAATCCGACGCCAGATTTCCACAAATGCAAGACGACGAAATCGATCTTCGTGAGCTTTTTGCCGTCATCTGGCAAGGCAAATGGCTCATTATTGCCATAACCGCTGTTTTTGCGATTGCCTCTGTGGCCTTTGCTATTTTGCAACCCAATATCTATAAATCCGAAGCGTTGTTGGCGCCAGCATCAGAGGAGCAGGACGGTGGCTTAAGTGCCTTGGCATCGCAGTTTGGTGGTGTAGCCAGACTTGCAGGGGTTAATCTCGGTGGTAAAGGTGGTATTGATAAAACCCAGCTGGCGATTGAAGTATTAAAATCCCGCCAATTTACCAGTGAATTTATTCAAAAGCACAACATCCTTACTGATTTAATGGCCGCAAAAAAATGGGATAGGGATACGGATAAAATTATTTATGACTCTGAGCTATATAACGAACAAACCAATACTTGGGTGCGCGATGTCGAACCACCATTTAAGCCTGAACCTTCAATGCAGGAAGCCTATAAAGAATTCAGTAAGATTTTTGCAGCTAATAAAGATAAAGAATCTGGCATGGTAACCATTTCAGTAGAGCATTTATCGCCAACCGTTGCTCAGCAATGGGTCACTTGGTTAATCCAAGATATTAATAAAGTGATGAAAGATGGCGATGTCGCTGAAGCACACCGCAGTACTGAGTTTTTAAATCAACAAATCGCTTTAACCAATGTCGCCGATATTAAAACCGTACTTTACAAATTGATTGAAGAGCAGGCAAAAACCATTATGTTTGCCGAAGTACGCGATGAATACGTATTTAAAACCATTGATCCCGCATTAGCGCCTGAAGAAAAGGCCAAACCCAAACGCGCATTAATTTGTGTTTTAGGCACCATGCTCGGCGGTATGTTAGGGGTGATGTTAGTGCTGGTAAGGCATTTTATGAGAAAAGAGCAAAACTAGAATCTAGAACGGCCTTCGGCCTCTAGGAGGCAGCAAAAAGCGCTGCTAGGACGCTCGCAAGCTCGCTCTAGGACCTAGAATCTATAACCGCATGCTCTACAATAAGATAAATTCATAATGGCTTCGAACGATTTACTGCCTTACATTAAACAACTCGCCGAGCAAAATTCTGACATTTCTGCTGTTTGGTTGTATGGTTCACGAGCGCAAGGGCGAGCTAGGCAAGATAGCGATTATGACTTAGCTATTGCGTTTAATGATTTTTCGCTCGATGCCTTAGCACGTTATGTGCGCCCACATAGTTTGGCGCTCGATTGGGCTGGCAAATTACAGTTGCCGGAGCAGCAAGTCTCTTTGGTAGATATTAACCAAGCCCCAATCTATTTGGCGTATCAAATTATCGACACTGGACAGCTAATTTATAGCGATGGTAGCGCTAGAGCGTGGCAAGAAATATCGCGTATCAATAGCTTATTTGAATACCAGCAGCGTGAGGCAAAAGAATGAATAATGAGCAAGCTGCGGGGTTGCAGTTGTACTTAACTGAAGCAACCAAACATAAACAAGATTATTGCCAACAGCTTGATGAATTACGTCACGATTTATCACAAGGTGAACTACGTCGACGTGATTATTTGGCGATTGAACGTTTATTGCAAGTTTTAACCGAGCTATGCATCGGTTTAGCTAAGCATTGTTTAAAGAAATACCAACTTAATGCCGCTGCTGATGCTTACCAGACGTTTAGTCAATTGCATCAGCATGGATTTATCACTGCAGATGAATTAGCCCAATGGCGGCAGATCATCGGGATGCGTAATGGCTTGGTACACGATTATTTAAACATCGATGTGAATATCATCCGCTTAATAGTGGCGCAAGGCCGCTATCAAACCCTAAGCGGATTTTGCGATAAAGCAACAGATTTTTTACGAGGGTGTTAGGTTTTAAATTTGCTTTTCGTTGCCTATTGGGACAGTTTGAAGAAAAACAGTAAAACCTAGGCTTTACGTGGGATAGCGAAAATGCTGTTGTCTCAAAATGGATGAAAAGTGTCTCAGCTTGGTTTGGAAGGCTGAGATGAATATGTGTAGTATTTCAATTTCTTTTTTAGAAATTGTTCTAAATTAGGTCTGAAGTAATGATGAAAAAGAAAGTTCTTACGGTTTTTGGTACACGACCAGAAGCGATAAAAATGGCTCCATTGGTACATGCATTAGCTTCAGATGAGCGTTTTGAAGCAAAAGTCTGTGTAACTGCCCAGCATCGTGAAATGTTAGATCAAGTTTTGTCATTATTTGATATCTCTCCAGATTATGATTTAAATCTGATGAAGGCAGGGCAGACTTTAAACGATATTACTGCCCGTATTTTGCTTGAGCTAAAACCAGTTCTGCAAGAGTTTAAACCCGATGTTGTGTTAGTGCATGGTGATACAGCAACAACTTTTGCAGCAAGCTTAGCAGCATATTACGAGCAAATTGCTGTAGGACATGTTGAAGCGGGTTTACGTACAGGCAATATATATTCCCCATGGCCTGAAGAAGCAAATCGAAAGCTCACTGGTGCTTTAACCAAATACCACTTCGCGCCTACTGAAATATCTAAACAAAATTTACTCCAAGAAAATTATGTTGAAGAGAATATTTTTGTTACTGGTAACACAGTAATTGATGCACTTCTAATGGTAAAAGCCAAGATTGAACAAAATAGTGAACTACAAAATAAATTAGCTGCCCAGTTCCCATTTTTAGATTTAAATAAAAGGTTGATTTTAGTAACAGGTCATCGTCGTGAAAGCTTTGGTGGTGGTTTTGAGAGGATTTGTGAAGCTTTAGCTATCACTGCTAAAGCCAATCCTGATGTGCAGATTCTTTACCCTATGCACTTAAACCCCAATGTGCGTGAGCCAGTTAACCGCATTTTGGGCGGCATTGAAAACATCATCTTAATCGAACCCCAGGAATACCTGCCGTTTATCTATTTGATGATGCGCAGCCATATTATTTTGACCGACTCTGGCGGCATTCAAGAAGAAGCGCCATCACTGGGTAAACCCGTTTTAGTCATGCGTGACACAACCGAGCGCCCCGAGGCAGTAGCGGCAGGCACAGTAAAATTAGTGGGTACGGATGTAGATAAAATCGTTTCAGGGCTTACTGTGCTACTCAATGATGAAGATGCCTACACAGAGATGAGCTTTGCCCACAATCCTTATGGTGATGGCAAAGCCTGCCAAAGAATTTTAAGCGAATTAGCAAAGTAAGAAATTAAGAATCAGATACAAGAAATTAGATACAAGCATTCAGGAAATATCATGTCATTTAAAACAATTTCAGTCATTGGTCTTGGTTATATTGGTTTACCCACAGCCGCAATGTTTGCCTCGCGCAAGGTCAACGTAATTGGTGTAGATGTTTATAAACATGCAGTAGATACCATCAACCAAGGAAGAATTCATATCGTTGAACCAGAGCTTGATATGTTAGTGCATGCAGCGGTGACAGAGGGCTATCTCAGAGCTGTTATGACACCAGAGCCTGCCGATGCCTTTTTAATCGCTGTACCAACACCTTTTTTACCTTGTGCCGAAGGCGAAATTCCTGCTCCTGATTTAACCTATATTGAATCTGCTTGCCGAGGTATTGCACCCGTGCTCAAAAAAGGCGATTTAGTGATTTTAGAGTCTACTTCACCCGTAGGTGCAACAGAGCAAGTAGCCGAGTGGCTTGCGGCTGCTCGGCCAGATTTATCTTTCCCACAAACAGAGGGTGATTTAGCGGATGTAAATGTAGCTCATTGCCCTGAGCGTGTATTACCTGGCCATGTAGTGCGTGAACTAGTTCAAAACGATCGCGTAATTGGTGGTATTTCTGCAACATGCTCAGCACGCTCGGTTGAGCTTTACAAAATATTTGTAGAGGGTGATTGCATTATCACTAATGCTCGAACAGCTGAAATGGCCAAATTAACTGAAAATAGCTCTCGCGATGTGCAAATTGCCTTCGCCAATGAGTTATCGATGATCTGCGATAAATTGAATATTAATGTATGGGAATTGATTAACCTTGCTAATCGTCATCCTCGGGTAAATATCCTCCAACCAGGCCCTGGTGTAGGTGGTCACTGTATTGCGGTAGACCCATGGTTTATTGTTAGTAAAACACCCGAGCAAGCACGTCTTATCCGAACTGCGCGCGAAGTTAATGACAGCAAACCAGGCTGGGTTATCGATAAAGTGAAGTTGGCCATTGCTGACTTTCTGCTGGCTAACCCAAATAAGACAGCGAAAGATGTTACCGTCGCCTGCTATGGATTAGCTTTTAAACCCGATATTGACGATTTACGCGAAAGCCCTGCGATGTTAATAGCACAACAACTTATCGCTTTGCATAGAGGTCCGGTTCTGCTAGTAGAACCGAATATTGATACCTTATCCGCGAAGTTATCTGAGCAGACGTTGCTAAGTGCTGAGCAGGCTTTTGCGCAAGCCGATATCCATGTTTTATTAGTTGATCACAAGCAGTTTAAGGCAGAAGGCCCGACCAAGGGTCATATAGTCGATACAAAGGGGATATGGAATTAATGAAGCAGTTATCTCAAGTTAATATCGCCATTATTGGCCTGGGCTATGTTGGCCTTCCGCTGGCGGTAGAATTTGGCAAACATTACTCAACTTTGGGGTTTGACATTGACCAGGCCAGGATTAACGAGCTTAATCAGGGGCAAGATCACACGCTCGAAGTAAGTAGTGAGGAGCTGGCGACCGCGGCTAAACTTAGCTACAGCTGCGACATTGCCTATTTACGTCAGGCCAATGTGTATATCGTTACCGTTCCCACGCCAATAAATGAGCACCGTCAGCCGGATTTAACGCCGCTGATTAAAGCCTCAGAAACCTTAGGCAAGGTGATAAAGCAGGGCGATATCGTTATTTACGAGTCAACCGTCTACCCAGGCGCAACAGAAGAAGACTGTATTCCGGTAATCGAGCGGGTGTCGGGGCTGAAATACAATGTAGATTTTTTCGCTGGCTACAGCCCGGAGCGGATAAACCCGGGCGATAAAGAGCACCGGGTCACGACGATTAAAAAAGTCACCTCTGGTTCAACGCCCGACATAGCCGATTTTGTTGACAGCCTTTACAGCAGCATTATTACCGCAGGTACTTATAAAGCCAGCTCAATTCGGGTAGCAGAGGCGGCCAAGGTTATAGAAAACACCCAACGCGATTTAAACATAGCGCTGATAAACGAGTTGGCGGTGATTTTTAATAAGCTGGGTATCGACACTGAAGAAGTGTTGTTGGCTGCGGGCACCAAATGGAATTTCCTGCCATTTCGCCCCGGTTTAGTCGGTGGCCACTGTATAGGGGTAGATCCTTACTATTTAACCCATAAAGCCCAGGCGGTAGGTTATCACCCTGAAGTCATTCTGGCCGGACGGCGTATTAACGACAGCATGGGGCGTTATGTTGTCAGCGAACTGGTAAAGGCCATGGTGAAAAAGCGTATCCATGTGGCCGGTGCTAAAGTGCTGGTAATGGGCTTAACCTTTAAAGAAAACTGTCCGGATATTCGTAATACCAAGGTGGTGGATATTTTAGCCGAGCTAAAAGAATACGGTGTTGCAGCTGATGTGTTTGACCCCTGGGTTGATAGCGCCGAAGCGCAGCACGAATATGGTATTACGCCAATCGCCTCACTAGAGCCAGCTTGTTATGATGCCGTAATTCTGGCAGTTGGTCATCAGCAGTTTAAAGACCTTGGTGCTGCCGGTGTTAAAGCCTTAACTAAAGCTGATAGCGTGATTTACGATTTAAAATATGTCTTTGCGGCAAACGCCGTAGATATGCGGCTATAAGGCTACTTACTTATGCAGTATGAAAATGTAAAAAGGCAGTTACTGGCAGAGCCTAAAGTGTGGTTGATCACGGGAGTAGCCGGTTTTATTGGCTCGAATTTACTGGAAACCTTGTTGCAGTTAAATCAGACCGTAGTTGGCTTGGATAATTTTGCTACCGGCCATCAGCATAACCTTGATGAAGTTAAAACCCTGGTAACGCCAGAGCAGTGGTCACGGTTTAACTTTATTCAAGGTGATATTCGCAACTTGGAAGATTACCAACAAGCGGTGACAGGTGTCGATTATGTTTTGCATCAGGCCGCTTTAGGCTCTGTGCCTCGTTCTATTGCTGACCCTATCACAACTAATGCCGCCAATATAACTGGCTTTTTAAATATGTTAGTGGCAGCAAGGGATGCTGGTGTAAAAAGTTTTACTTACGCAGCCAGCAGTTCAACCTATGGTGATCACCCAGTGTTACCGAAAATAGAGGAAAACATCGGTAACCCATTATCGCCTTATGCAGTGACCAAATATGTTAACGAGCTATACGCCAACGTATTTGCCCGTACTTATGGCTTTAAGTGTATTGGATTACGTTACTTTAATGTATTTGGTAAACGCCAAGACCCAAATGGCGCTTATGCAGCTGTCATCCCCAAATGGACGGCTGCAATGATCAAAGGCGATGATTTGATTATTAACGGTGATGGTGAAACAAGCCGGGATTTTTGTTTTATCGAAAATGTCGTTCAGGCCAATATTCTGGCTGCAACAGCGAATGATGCAGCGAAAGATCAGGTATACAACGTAGCAGTTGGTGATAGAACAACACTAAATGACCTGTTTACTGCGTTACAATTTGCATTAGAAGAAAATGGTAAGTCCTACATTAAAACGCCGGTGTATCGTGATTTTCGAGCGGGAGATGTGCGCCACTCTCAGGCTGATGTCACTAAGGCAAAACGTTTGCTTGGATATGCTCCGTCGCACGCAATACGTATGGGCATTTCGGCAGCTATGCCTTGGTACATCAACTTTATGAGTCAGTAATATGAAATTGTTAGTCACTGGCGGTGCGGGTTTTATTGGTTCGGCCGTAGTTCGCCACATTATAAAAAACACCGATAACTCGGTAGTCAATGTCGATAAACTTACCTATGCTGGTAACTTAAACTCGGTCGCCGATGTAGCAAAAAATACTCGCTACGTGTTTGAACAAGCCGATATCTGTAGTGCAGATGCAATGGCAGATCTTTTTGATAAACATCAGCCAGATGCGGTAATGCACTTAGCTGCAGAGAGTCATGTAGACCGTTCTATCGATGGCCCAGCAGCGTTTATCGGTACTAATATTATTGGTACCTATACGTTATTGGAGGCTGCACGTAATTATTGGAAAGATTTACCTCATGTTCGTAAGCAGGCATTTCGTTTTCATCATATCTCTACCGATGAAGTCTATGGTGATTTGCATGGCATTGATGACTTGTTTACTGAAACTACTCCGTACGCTCCAAGTAGTCCTTATTCAGCCAGTAAGGCCAGTTCGGACCATTTAGTTCGTGCCTGGCACCGTACTTATGGCTTACCGGTTATAGTGACCAATTGCTCCAATAATTACGGCCCTTATCACTTTCCTGAAAAGCTAATACCGCTAATCATCTTAAATGCGTTAGCCGGTAAGCCATTACCTGTTTATGGTAAAGGTAACCAGATCCGTGACTGGCTTTATGTTGAAGACCATGCACGTGCGCTGTACAAGGTAGTAACCGAAGGCAAAATAGGTGAAACCTACAACATTGGCGGCCATAACGAAAAACAAAATATCGAAGTGGTGCACGCCATTTGTGAGCTGATGGACGAATTAGCGCCAATGTACGAACGCGGTTACCCACTTAACACTAAACATTCATCACTCATCACTCATGTAACCGATCGGCCTGGCCACGACATGCGCTACGCTATAGACGCTAGCAAAATTGAGCTCGAACTAGGCTGGAAACCGGAAGAAACCTTTGAAACTGGCTTACGCAAAACCGTACAGTGGTATTTAAAAAATAAAGCCTGGTGGCAAGCCGTGTTGGATGGCAGCTACAAGCTGGAACGTATAGGCCAGGGAGCTTAGCATGAAAGGCATAATACTAGCCGGTGGCTCTGGTACCCGGCTTTATCCGATAACCCGTGGTGTATCTAAGCAGTTACTGCCAGTGTACGACAAACCGATGATCTACTACCCGTTGTCGGTACTAATGTTGGCCGGTATTCGTGATATTCTTATTATTACTACGCCGGAAGACCAGCCCGCCTTTAAGCGACTATTAAGTGATGGTAGTGATTTTGGCATTAATTTAAGTTACGCCATACAGCCAAGCCCTGATGGCCTGGCGCAAGCTTTTATTATCGGCGAAAGCTTTATCGGTAACGACAATGTGTGCCTAGTGCTGGGCGATAATATTTTTTACGGCCAGGGTTTTAGCCCGAAATTAAAGCAAGCTGCAATGCGTCCATCCGGAGCGACTGTATTTGGCTATCAGGTGCGTGATCCAGAGAGATTTGGTGTAGTCGAGTTTGATGAAAATCGTAAAGCGATATCTATAGAAGAAAAGCCGCTTAAACCTAAATCAAACTATGCCGTTACCGGCTTGTATTTTTATGATAACGATGTCATCGACATAGCGAAAAATATTCAACCTTCAGCACGTGGTGAGCTAGAAATTACCTGTGTTAATCGTGAGTACTTAAAACGCGGTGCATTGCAGGTTGAAATGTTGGGCCGGGGGTTTGCTTGGCTGGACACTGGCACTTACGACAGCTTACTTGAAGCATCTTCTTTTGTACAAACCATCGAGCATCGACAGGGCTTTAAAGTCGCGGTGCTGGAAGAGATTGCTTATTTAAATGGTTGGCTGACACAGTCTGACATCAGTCGTATAGCCAATACGATGGCAAAAAATAGCTATGGCCAGTATTTGGCTGAGTTGGTGAAAGCAAAATGATTCCAGTTAATAAACCTTATTTACCTGCATTTAAAAAATACACCAAGTACCTTGAACGCGTTTATGATAAAGCCTGGTTAACAAACAACGGCCCCTTAGTTCAGGAACTAAAAGTACGGCTGGAAGAGTATCTGGGCGTAAAAAACTTATTGCCAGTGGCTAATGGCACCCTCGCCATGCAACTTGCCTATAAAGTATTTAATTTAAAAGGCAATGCGGTAACTACGCCTTTTACATTTATTGCCACCAGCAGTAGTTTGGCATGGGAAGGTGTAACCCCTAAGTTTGCTGACATTGACCCGCTAAGTTATAACTTATGCCCGAATAAAGCCCGCCAGGCCATAGATTCCGACACCACAGCGATAGTGCCAGTGCATGTATACGGTAACCCTTGTGATGTCGAAGCGTTTGAACAAATAGGCAAAGAGCACAAGGTGAAAGTGATTTACGATGCTGCCCATGCCTTTGGCGTTAAGGTTAATGGTAATAGCGTACTAAATTATGGCGATGCGTCTACCCTAAGCTTCCATGCTACCAAGGTGTTTCACAGTGTTGAAGGTGGCGCAGTGATCTTTAAAAATAGCGATGACTATGAGCGCGCTGTATTGATGACAAACTTTGGTATAGATACTAAAACAATTAACATTGTTGATAGTGGTATTAATACCAAAATGAGTGAAGTACATGCAGCAATGGGTTTGGCTGTTCTTGACGATATAGAAACAATACTTAGCCATCGGGTAAATCTATTCGAACTTTATGCAAAACAACTCTGCGGCATTGCCACCATGCCAGCATGGCTCGATGGAGCGAGTTTAAACGGTGCCTATATGCCAGTGATGTTCAATGATGAACATATAACCAGCAAAGTGTTAGATGGATTAAAAGCTTCTGGTGTATTTGCAAGACGTTATTTCAGTCCATCTATAAATAAGATTAACTGTTATGGTGCTGCTGATAACACTCCTTGCCCGGTGTCTGAACATGGTGCTAACACAACGCTGTGCCTTCCGCTATACACGGCATTAAGCGAACAAGAAGTTACTTATGTTTGTAGTGAAATTAGAAAAATAGTGGGTGGCAAATGATGCATGTTCTGATTGTCTCCGACAACAAGCCGTTAGTTAGTTTTATACAAAACCTTGTGGCAGTTAATGCTGATAAATTTCAGAGCGTAACTTTTGATTATCGCTACAGCGCTATAAACAAGAACCCAGCATCACTTATCTCCTTAGGTTTAACATCAATAAATGTAAAATCTGAGAAAGATGTTGCACATATTGTTGAGCATTACGAATTGGTTGTTTCCGCGCATTGCAAGCAGATATTTCCATCAGAATTAGTTAATAACGTGCGTTGCATTAATATCCACCCTGGCTTAAACCCACATAATCGTGGTTGGTTTCCGCAGGTTTTCTCAATCATCAATAAAAAGCCAGTTGGATGTACCATCCACCTAATGAATGAAGAAATTGATGATGGCGCCATTTTATTTCAGAAAGAAGTGCCTATTTTCGAGTGGGACACGTCATTAAATGTTTATGAAAGAGTTCAGCAAACTGAAATGGATCTGTTAAAGGACCATTTGGCTGACTTAGTATTTGCTAATTACCAGCAAAAACTGTCGTATGAAAAAGGCAATTACAACGGAATAAGTGACTTTAAAGCACTGTGTAAGCTGAATTTAGATCATATTGGAACGCTTCGCGATCACATTGACCTGCTTAGAGCGTTAAGCCATGGTGATTTTAACAACGCTTACTACTTAAGACCCGATGGTTCAAAAGTGTATATTCGGTTATCTGCAGAGCTTGTTAAGTGATGAATAAACCAAAAGTTAGTGTTGCTATAATTACGTATAATGCTGAGAACTTTATCCGAGATGTGTTGACAAGTGTCGCATCTCAGCAGTCTAGTTTTGACTTTGAAATTGTCATTGGAGACGATGCTTCTAAAGACGGAACTCAAGAGATACTGAAGGAGTTCTCCGAACGATATAATAATATAAGTTTGGTTCTTCACGACTCTAACGTTGGTGCAAACCAAAACTACTTAGATGTTTTAGCTGCTTGTAAAGGCGAATACATTGCCCACTTGGATGGCGATGATCTCATGTATCCAAATAAGCTGCAGACTCAATCAGATTACTTAGACAAGAATCTTGATGTAAGTGCATGTTTTCACAACATGAAAGTTTTTGAAGATAAAACGAATAAATTTATTCGATTTTATAACGACTCTAACCGAGCTGAGAAAGTAACGATAGAAGAGTTAGTTAAGTATGGTGCAGGGTTATGTCATAGCGCTAAAATGTTTCGAAGAAGTACAATAGAAGATATAGAGCTAACCCTTCCTACAAAAATTGTTTTTGATTGGCTGATGCACATTATTCATGCTCGACACGGAAAGATTGCTTATATTGATGAGGTTTTGGGAGCCTATAGGAACAACCCAAATAGTGTAGTTTTTTCAAATACAGAAAAAATAGAACAAGTTCGTCAAGACTTTATTTTAACGCTTAAGATTGCTGAATCCTTTGGGGTATCTAGAAAATCAATAATTTATGGACTGGCTAGAATTAATTTCGAACGTTCATTGAGAGCATTGGAACAAAAGAACTATCAATTGTTTAATGAACTCATTGAAGAAAGCGCTAAAGATGGCACTTATTTAGGTTCTTACCATCAGGTTATTCATAGGCTTAGAATCACCCCGAGGTTGTTATATATGCTTTATTCTTTGAAGAAAAACTTCTCGTCATACCGAAAAAGAAAAAGTCACTAGCATGCTCTATACCATTTTAATTCGTTACCTCACTGTGTTCGTTCAGTTTTTGATTATAGGTACGACGATTTGGCTTTATGGCTCTGAGTCAAGGGGAGTGGTGGCAGGATTGATCGCCACTTTTAGCCTAGTCGGTGCAATAAGCTCTTTTACTATAGGTAAAGGTCTAATTGCGTTACTAGAAAGAGCGAAGGGTAAAGATCTAGACAATGGTAGCCTTTATATCAGTGCTATAACTGTTTCGCTTTTACTGGTTATACTGTCTTTTATTTCACATTTGGTACTTAAAAAATATTTAATAAATTTTTATGGTAATATACCAATTGAAACTATCAAATATTTTTACCCGGCTGTTTTCTACTATGTGTGGATACAAGTTGGCGCTTATCTATATTCGTTATCGTCAAAACTAAAGATATACAACTCGATATCACTAGTGTCTAATTTTGCGGTTATGATTGGATTAGTATGGATTGCTCTAGTTGACAAAATAGCTTTTGAAAATTTTTTATTATTTATTTCTACCATTTTCTTTCTCGAATTTTTGCTGAGTGCAGGTGTTTTTTATAGAGTTATGTCGCTAAAAAGTGCTAAACCAAAATACAAGAATCTCGTGTTTAAATCGGGGATGAAATTACATATAGATACTATCGGCGGTGTAATGTTTTCGTCTATTAGCTTAGTATTAGTTAACGCCTATTTGACACTTGAAGATGTCGCCAATTATGATATTGCAGTTAGACTGTTTGCTTTGCTTTGTGTTATGCCTCAAATGGTGCAAATGTTTAATCACGATAAGGTAGTATATAAAGACTCAAGATTGCTGATAAAATCACAAATGCAACTTCTCAAGAAAGTAGCCGTTGTTTTTTTACTACTTTTTCCACTTTCTTTGTTAGTATTGTCACAACTGCGTTCTTGGATTAACTTATCCACCGAAATAATTTGGTTATACGCAATCTTAGCTTTAGGATTCATCCCTTATTTCTACTGCTCGATCGTTTCACCATTTTGGATAAAACGAGGCCATGGGATACAATTATCATTTACAACTCTATTGATTGGAGTTTTTGGCAGTATTAATTCAATTTTTCTGATGAATAAATATTCAGTTTATGGAGCAGCACTCGCTGTGATAGTCAACTACTTCGCCGCGATGATGATAAATATGGCTTATCGTAGTAAGTACATTTAAATTTAATTCTTTTTGATGACTAGATGACTAACTGTGACATAGCGAAATCATCAATTCAAATGTTTAAATCCCATTTTTGGGTCTCAAATAAGTACTGATACTTTGAAAATAAATGCTATTTTGTTCATTTCTATTTTTTTTATTATCTATGGCCCTGTGTTGGACACTTCACTGGGGGAAGTCGTTGATCTAAGCTTTTTCACATGCATTGTGTTAATGCTATTCGGTGCTTTAAGGAAAAGTGTTGTATTTAGTAACAGATTTATCTATCAGCTTGTTACTTTCTTACTTATTATTATGGCTCTTTGTCTAGCGAATGCAGTTCTTTTGGATACGTATGGAGTTCAGTATGCCTTAAGACCTATCTTAAGGCCTGTTAGGGTTATTCCTGTAATATTTGGAATAGCAGTTCTTTGCCACTATGTTATACATGAAAATCCTAGATTTAGCATGTACTCATTTGTATATATTATATATTTAGCCATACTGCTTCATGCTTTAATAATGACTATACAGTTCTTTAATGTTGATTTTAGAAATTTCATTTATCAGTATACAACAGCTAAATATGTATTAGAAATATATCAAGCAACAAGAATGGCTGGATTGACTGGAGCAGGTGGTGCGCAGTTATCAATAGTACAAAGTTGCGGTCTAATCTTGGGAGTTTTTCTTTTTGTTCAAACTAATTCTAGCAGCCAAAAATTTATTGTATTCCTAACTTTCCCGTTAATAATCCTGTCTGTTTTTATGGCTGGGCGAAGTGGTTTTATAACTGCTTTTCTGTTTTGCCCATTGTATCTTATTTACTTGAGCGCTTTAATTTCACTCAAAAGAGCGGTAGTTACCTCTATGGGGGTACTCGTATCTTTGTTGGCTACATTTTCATTATTGTGGTTTCTGTTTTACGATATACTATCACAGAACGTTAGTTTTGTTTCTGCATTTCAAAGAATCTTTGATTCATTCATTGCTTATAATCAGGGGGAAGGTGTAAAAGTGAACACCGTCTCTCGTTTATCAGAAATGTTTATAATTCCAGATGAATCCCTGCATCTATTGTTTGGAAAGGCTAGCTATTTGAATAACAATACGACATATGACATTGATACCGACATTGGATATTTTAGGTTGTTGTGGGGTTATGGAATACTTGGGTCTATTTTTCACTATTTGTTTTATATATTTGCTATAACAAAAATCATTTGTTGTAGCTATTTATCAAAAGCTGAAAAAAGTTTGCCAATCATTTTGCTATTTTTAATTTTATTTTTTAATAGCAAAGAGATTCTTGTATTCTCTCGAATCAATTTTCAAATAACTATGTTAGTTTTATTTTTTGCATTTTTTATAAATTGGAGTAGGAAGTCAAATTATGGCACTCATGTTTCCTAATTTTTTTTTGCTGTTAGCCAAAATTTTTCGAAGGCTAAAGATGTTACTCATCAGACCATTATTTAAAAAATATGGGAGTGGATTTGTGTTTGACCCGGATGACCATTTTTCTTACCACACTATTTCAGTCGGTAACGATGTATATATTGGTCCTGGAGCTAACTTTAGTGCATCCGTTAGCTCAATCACTCTGGGCAATAAAATTATGTTTGGTCCGAATGTCACCATAATGGGTGGCGACCACAACACTAGTATAGTCGGTGCTTATATGTATGATGTTAAGGAAAAGCTACCTGAGAATGATCTTCCTGTGGTTATAGAAGACGACGTATGGGTTGGCTGTGGCGCAATAATTTTAAAAGGTGTAACAATTGAAACGGGCGCAATTGTAGCGGCAGGTGCTTTGGTTACTAAATCTGTACCAGCTTATTCGATTGTTGGTGGTGTCCCTGCTAAAGTCATCGGAATGCGATTTACTGAAGAAGAGTTAGTTAAACACAAAATGATAATTGGGAAAAATTAGCATGTGTGGAATAGTTGGATTTGTTACTAAGGAAGGGATAGATGCTCAACGCTTTGAAAAGCAGCTTGATAATGCATTGGAAAGCATAAGCTATAGAGGACCCGATGATAAAGGAAAATACTTTCAGCAAAACATTGCTTTTGGTCAAGTTCGTCTTAGTATTTTAGATTTAAGTAGTGCAGGCCATCAGCCTATGCGTGAAAAAAATCTGAACAACGTAATTACGTATAATGGTGAAGTATATAACTTCATGGAAATCCGAGATGAGCTTATTCAGAAGGGGGTTAAATTTGAAAGCAGTACCGATACAGAGGTAATACTAAAAGGTTATAACATTTTTGGCGTTGATTTGTTTCCAAAGTTAAATGGTATGTATGCCTTCGCTATTTACGATAGTAACAAAAACAAAGTTATTATCGTCAGAGATAGATTTGGAATCAAGCCACTTCATTATCGTATTTCAAGTACAGCGGTTTATTTTGCTTCTGAGATAAAAAGTCTCGTAAATTTATCAGAAGAAGAGCTCAGACTAAATACTGATGTATTGCCACAGTGGTCTTACTATGGAAGTGTATTTGGTGAAGACACTTTTTATCAAGGTATTCAAAAACTTTTACCTGGCCACTATATGGAGATCGATTTATCATCATTAGTAACTGCCATCCACAGTTACTGGCTACCTGAGAATATTAAACCGTTTACTCACAAAAGTGCTGGTTCCCAAGAAGGGATTGTGAGAAATGTGAGAGTGCTTTTGCAAAAGGCAGTTCACCAACAACTAGTTTCTGACGTACCAGTAGGCGTTTTTCTATCTGGAGGGATTGACTCTTCAGCAATTACTGCTTTTGCCTCGCAAAAGTATGGAAGTAAATTAAAAACTTATTCCGTTGGATTTGACTTTGATAAAGGGGTAAACGAATTACCTAAAGCAAAACTTGTTGCAGAAAAGTTTGGAACAGACCATCAAGAACTCGTGATCAGTGGTTATGATCTGGCTGATACCGTTCAAAAATTGGTTGAACATCATGATTCGCCATTTTCTGATGCCGCCAATATACCGCTGTTGCTTTTAGGTGAGAAGGTAAAAGGTGATGTTAAAGTCATTTTGCAGGGGGATGGTGGTGATGAGATTTTCGCGGGGTATAAGCGATACCAAACGCTAGCAACCAAAAACTATTGGAAACCATTTTTGCCGTTTGTGCAGTTCGCTAATGCGTTAACGCCTACTAATGCAAGTCACTTTGCTAGAAAGCGTTACATTAATGCGCTGAAGAGCAAGGACGACGCAACCTTAATGGCATTGTTGTTGACCTCAGAAGATCGTGAGCTCAATCCTTGTAGGATTTTTTCTAAAAGTCTGCAAAGCAAAATAGTAAATATTGACCCTTTTGCAGAGTTTGTTAAATGTGACAGTAGATTTTCTGATAAAGACTTAGTTCAGAAAATGCTATATACAGATACACAGCTTATTCTTCCAGATATTTTTCTAGACAAAGTTGATCGTTCGACAATGGCTGCGAGTATCGAAGTTAGAGTGCCATTTTTAGAAAATGACTTAACTGAGTATGTAATGTCGTTACCTTCGTCAATAAAAGTCAAAAGAGGTCAAAAAAAGTGGCTACTAAAACAGGCGCTTAAAGGAATTGTACCAGACGAAATATTATTTGGCGCCAAAACGGGTTTTGGTGTGCCTTTCCATTATTGGTTAAAAGGAGCACTTTACGAACTGTTCAATGATTTTCTCAGCATGCTTGAGAGTCAGGGCTCAGACTTTCTCGACTATAAGGAAATTAGAACTATGATGGCTGAGCATAAAACAGGTCAACGAAATCATGGTTTTACTCTTTGGAAGACTCTTAACTTAATGATATGGCTTGTAAAAAACGAAAAAATTACTCATGAAACCCAATAAGACTATAGTATTTGTCGGTGCAAAACCGGACCTCGTAAATAATCACGCTGGAGGACAAACAACGGCGTCCTTAGGTTTGATTGAGTATGCTAAAAATAATGGAATAGACCTGAAGATCATTGACTCTGCACAAGAGAGCTTTCCTCCTCCTTCATTTAAGCAGAGATTATCGAAAGCTTTAAATAGAGTTACACAATTGATTTGCATTTTAGCAAATGAACATGTATCGGGTATTATTATTTTTAGTAGTGGAGGCTTTAGCTTCTATGAGAAATCGTTACTGGCTTTGATTTGCAAACTGTTCAAAAGAAAATCACTTTTGTTTGTGCGCTCAGGGCATTTTATGGATCAGTGTAATAGCTCTGTCATCAGAAGAACCATTGCAAAGGTGCTTTTGAAAATACCTTCTAGCATTGGTGCACAAGGTTCTAACTGGCTTGATTTTTACCAGTCATTAGGGGTGCCCAAAAACAAGGTTTCAATTATTAGAAACTGGTTACCTCCTTCGCGCTGTATCTCGACAGATATAAAAGAAGTAAGAGCTGCGGAAGAATTAACATTCTTATTTGTTGGCTGGGTTGTCAAAAGTAAAGGAATTTTTGAACTTGTTAGTGCCATTGACTCTTCTGAATGCCTTAAAAAATGTAAAGTTTTGATAGCAGGTGGCGGCGACGCTCTTGATGCTATCACCGTTTTTGTAAAAGAAAGAAACTTGCACAATGTTGAGTTGTTGGGATGGCAAAGCCACCAGGAAGTTGATGGGTTGCTAAAAAAAGCTTCCGTATTTGTGTTGCCTACGTACGCTGAAGGATTTCCAAATGCATTATTAGAAGCGATTAGTCAGGGGCTACCGGCTATTATAACACCCGTTGGCGCTATACCTGATTCTGCAATTGATGGCATAAACGCAGAGTTAATTAAACCCAAATGTGTAGAGTCATTAAGGTTGGCAATGGAAAAGTTTTATTACAATCCGGGATTGGTTGCAAAATACTCAAGTGAAAGCTCGAGAATTTCGAGGGAGTTTCACGATCGTAAGATTAACTGTGAGAAGCTTTTTAAGCTTTTTGATTAATATTTATCTTTCGCTTCCTATTAGTAACTGGGAGAGGAAGAGAATTAATTTCTCTTGGACTAATTTATATGAGCAAAAATGTTATTGTAACTGGAGCTGTAGGCGGGATTGGAACGGAAATATGTAAACGTCTTCATAATGATGGTTTTAAAGTCATTGCAGCTTATAGAACGAAAAATGTTGATGCGGCAAAATTGTGGCAAGCAAAGATGATAAAAGATGGATTTAGCATCAGCATATTTCCTGTTGACGTAGAGTGTTTCAGTTCTTGTCAGGAATTAGCAGACCTCATTAAAAAGGAATTCGGTACTATTGATATTCTAATCAATAATGCAGGGATTACTTCTGATGCAACCATGAAAAAGATAACTCAAGAGCAATGGAATAATGTGCTTCGTACAAATTTAGATTCTGTTTTTAATATGTCTAAGGCTGTATTCGCTGATATGTGTGACAACGGTTGGGGACGCATAGTGAATATTTCTTCCATCAATGGCCAAAAAGGTCAGTTTGGTCAAGTTAATTACGCTGCTGCAAAGGCAGGGATTTATGGGATTACAAAATCATTAGCGCTTGAAGGGGCAAGAAAAGGTGTTACTGTAAACTCCATATCTCCAGGATATGTTGGAACACAAATGGTAACAAGTATGCCTGGAAGTGTTATTGAGTCTATTGTAAAAGAAATTCCGGTAGGGAGATTAGGAAAGCCTGAAGAAATCGCTAATGCTGTGGCATTCTTGGTTGGAAATTACTCAGGCTTTATTACGGGGACAGACATATCTATTAATGGCGGTCAATACATGTAACCGTTTTTTTCGTCTCGCTTATGAACGATGTATGGTTGACCCTATGTATCAGAGAGAAGATTTTGGGACAATTATAAAGCTGTGGCCAAATTTAGTTGACCTCTACACCGTGAATGCTTCCTACGTTTGATGCGCTCGATGTACTGTCGGACTCTACTATCTGGATCTGCATTGCTGTTTAATTCGTGATCGTTCAGCCGTAAGCCCTGCGTATTAGCAAGATTCAATAAGGAAAAAGTCATTGAAAAGAAACATCTCACTCCAAATAACATTGGATTATGAAATATTTGGTGATGGCTCGGGTGATGTTTATAGAGAGCAGATAATACCAACTAACCATTTAATGGATATATGTGAACAATATGGCGCTAGACTGACGGTTTATTTCGAATACGGTCAATATTGGGCGTTTAATAAATACGCAGAATTAGATCCAAAGCTAAAAGTAATGAATCTAGCTATAGAAGAGCAGCTAAAAGATTTAGTGCAACGAGGACATGATGTTCAATTTCATCTACACCCTACATGGTTGGAGGCGACATTTAGCCGAGATAAAGGCTTTACTTTAAAAAAAGATATGTATGACATTACATCTCTACAATACGATCGTATTGTTGATTTATTATCACAAGGCAAGTCTTTTTTAGAGGGACTATTGAAACAGGTTGATCCTAACTATACCTGCTTTGCATTTAGAGCTGGTGCTTGGTCTGCTCAGGATTCAGGAAAGTTGGTTTCTGCATTATTAGAGGCCGGTTACAAAGTTGATAGTACTGTTGCGAAGGGAGCTCATTTAAAAAGTGACTACGGCACCTTTGATTTTAGGATTACCTCGAAAAAACCATATTGGTTTGTGGATAATAATATATGCCTAGAATCTGATGGAAATAATACAATTTTGGAACTGCCAATTTTGACAAAAAGTACTATTATGGCACCATTTTATTATTTTTCAAAAAAACGGAAATTCGTTAATTCAATTGTAACGCGATTCTATGCCACAAAGGTAACGGACCAAGGTACAAATATCATCGGCAAACTTAAGAAAATTTTGTTGAGAGATTTTGTGCTAGCTGATTTTAACTTTATGCCTTCAAACACGTTGTTTGCAATGGTTAAAGCGCGAATTAAAGAAGCCGGTTCGCATAACTTGAAGTTCCCAATAACGCTAATAGGTCATTCGAAAACTAGTTATCAAAACGATGACCTCCACCTACTATTTAGAATGTTAGAGGCTGAATATAGTGTCAGTTATGACACTGTCACTTCGTATTACTTGCAGAATATCGAGAATTAAAATGCGACTGTTTGTCAGATCTATCTTGGCTAAATTTATTAGTGAATCAACAAAAAAGAAGCTAAAAAAATGGGAGTTTAAGGCAAGGCAAAAGCTCGTTAGAACTTTACCGGAATTGACAGAGGATGATCTTCGAGAGTTACTTGAAAAACAACTTAAAATAAAAAAAGGTGATAACTTATTCGTTCATGCTTCTTTGTCGTTGCTAAATACCAAGCTTAGTTCAGAGCAAGTGTATAATATAATTAGAGATATTGTCGGGGAGAATGGCAGTATTTCAGTGCCTTGTTTTCCGAGAATGTCCTCAAAACAGTTCATGTGCTCTAATAAAAAATTCGATGTTAAATTTACTCCTTCAGGTATGGGGGAGTTTTCTGAATACGTGAGAAAAAGGAAAGATGCTATACGAAGTTTTCATCCAACTAAGTCAATTGCAAGTGTAGGTTTGTCTGCGGAAGTTCTAAGTGGACATCATGAATGCGACTACCCCTTTGGTAAAGGATCTCCTTATCACAAGTTGTTGGAGTTAAATCCAAAGGTCATAGGCATAGGGGTACCTATGAGCTATTTGTCATTTGTGCATATTGCCGAAGATATGAATCCTGAAAGCTATCCTTTACAGGTAAATGAGTCGAAAAAAATCACTAAGATGTGTGTAAATGAATATGGGGAAGATGTTTTTGTCGAGTCGTTTGTTCATGACATGAATGTTGTAGTAAAAGCAAACCCAGAAAAGTATGTGCGAAATAATTTAAATTCAGATTGTTGGGTTTTAACGCGTTGGTATTTGTCACCATTTTTTATTGTTGATGGAGCCAAGTTGACAAAGCAGATTGAAGTAGATTTTAAAAATGGAATAACGGTGTATAAATAAATGAAACAAATTCTACAGGATATGGCAAAAGGTGGCTCAACTATTGTTGAGGCACCAGCTCCGAAAGTGACTATTAATCATGTAGTTATTAATACTAGTACAACTTTAATTTCTGCTGGTACAGAGAGAATGCTAGTCGATTTTGGAAAGGCGTCATTGATTGATAAAGCCCGTCAACAACCTGAAAAAGTGAAAATGGTGCTTGAGAAAGTTCAGACTGATGGGCTTTTGATAACTGTTGATGCAGTGAGGTCTAAATTGGGCCAGCCACTTCCTTTGGGGTACTGTAACGTAGGTGTTGTAGAAGCGGTTGGTAAAGGCGCCGAGCAGTTTAAGCCAGGTGATAGAGTAGTGTCTAATGGTCCTCATGCCGATGTTGCTCGGGTTCCTAAAAACTTATGCGCAAAAATACCTGACAATGTTAGTGATGAAGCGGCTGCTTTCACGGTTGTTGCCAGTATTGGTTTGCAAGGTATCAGGCTGGTAGAGCCAACCTTAGGTGAATCAGTTGTAGTTACCGGGGTGGGCTTAATAGGTTTATTGACTGTGCAGTTGCTGCGTGCACAGGGCTGCCGGGTGTTAGCTATTGATTTTGATCAACGCAAGCTCGAACTTGCTAAGCAATTTGGTGCGGAAATTTGTAACCCCGGCGCCGGTGAAGACCCGGTTGCTGCAGGTATGGCGTTTAGCCGCGGCCATGGCGTTGATGCTGTTATTATTACCGCTTCTACTAAGTCGAATGACCCAGTGACTCAAGCAGCAAGAATGAGCCGTAAACGCGGCCGTATTGTATTGGTCGGTGTAACAGGCCTTGAATTGAACCGGGCTGATTTTTATGAAAAAGAATTAACGTTTCAAGTTTCTTGCTCTTACGGCCCTGGCCGCTATGAACCAGACTACGAGCAAAAAGGTATGGATTACCCGCTGCCTTTTGTTCGTTGGACGGAACAACGTAACTTTGAGGCTGTGCTGGATATGTTGTCAGCGGGGGCGCTTAATGTAGAAGCCTTAATTACACACCGCTTTATATTCGAGAATGCGGCGGATGCTTATGCGGTTTTAACCGATGACAAAACTGCGTTAGGTATTTTATTAAAGTACCCCAGTGAATTTAAACAACGGCACATCCGTTCTGTTAGTTTGTCACAGGCCTCATTTAACGCTGATAAGCCAACGTTAGGCTTTATTGGTGCTGGAAATTATGCCTCCCGGGTGCTTATCCCTGCATTTAAAGCCGCCGGTGCTCAGTTGCATACTATTAGTACTTCAGGTGGTATTAACAGTGTTATTCACGGTGAGAAGTCTGGTTTTGCCAATGCCTCTACTGATACGCAAGCATTACTTGAAAATACCGAGATAAATGCTGCGGTTATTGTTACACAGCACAACAGTCATGCTTATTTTACTGAACAAGCTTTACTGAACGGTAAGCACGTTTTTGTAGAAAAGCCTTTAGCGATAACCATAGATGAACTGACGAAAGTTGAAGCTGCCTATAGCCAGACAGGCGGTAAGCAACTACTAATGCTTGGTTTTAATAGACGGTTCTCGCCGCAAATACAAAAGATGAAATCGTTGCTAAATGCAGTTAAAGAGCCTAAGTCATTTATTATGACGATGAACGCCGGAGCGATTCCCGAAGATCATTGGACGCAGGATAATGCAGTCGGTGGTGGTCGTATCATAGGCGAAGCTTGTCACTTTGTAGACTTAATGCGCTACTTGGCGGGATCCGAAATAGTCTCTGTGCAGGCGCGGCGTATGGGAGACAATCCACATCAGGCGATAACGGAAGACAAGGCTGCCATTATTCTGGGTTTTGCTGACGGATCTTTTGGCACTATTCAATACTTTGCCAATGGTTCTTCAAGTTTTCCAAAAGAACGAATTGAAGTATTCACTGCTGGACGGGTGCTGCAATTGGATAACTTCCTAAAACTGAAAGGCTTTGGTTGGCCTGGCTTCTCAAAAATGAACTTGTGGCGTCAGGATAAAGGGCAAGTCACTTGCTGTCAGGCTTTCTTAGCGGCGATTAATGAAGGCAAAGAATGCCCTATTCCAGCTGAACAAGTGTTTGAAGTGGCAAGAGTGTCTATTGAAATTGCTGAACAGTTAAGAATACAACAGGGCTAAGGATGCAGCTGCTGAATAAATTTCAGCGGCTTTACCACACGGTAAGACCGCTGCGCTTTGAACAAATAGCTTATAGAATTTTCTATAAGCTATTTCCATTAAAGAACCTACCTGCCGATTCTACTTCTAGCAATGCTGCCGATTGGATTTGGGATGGACCAGAGGTGGTTGAGCCGTCTTTTTTAGGCGATAACCAGGTTTGTTTTCTGAACCTGTCTGGTCAGGTTCAGTCAGAGCAGGACTGGAATAGCCCTGCCTTTGAAAAGCTCTGGCTATATAACCTGCATTATTTCGATGACTTAAATGCCCGAGACAGTAAGCAAAGAACCGCAACACAACTTGCTCTGGTCGAGCGTTGGATTGCAGAAAATCCCGCAGTATCAGGCAATGGTTGGGAGCCTTATCCCTTATCTTTGCGGTTGGTTAACTGGATTAAGTGGTACAACAGAGTAAAACTGAATAAGCCTGAAATTGTCCACAGTATAGATCTCCAGGCAAAAGCCCTAAGTAAACAGCTTGAATACCATATTTTAGGCAATCACTTATTTGCCAATGCTAAAGCACTGGTGTTTGTTGGTTGTTTTTTGCAGGGGAAATCAGCAGCAAAATACCTTGAGTTAGGCTTAAAAATTCTTCAGCGGGAAATACCGGAGCAGTTTTTAACGGATGGTGGCCATTTTGAACTGAGTCCGATGTACCACTGTATTTTGCTATGGGATCTACTCGATTTGATTAATCTTGCTGAAATTACCGGCCGGCATGAGTTGGTTGCAAAATTACCTCAGTGGCGCAGTGTAGCTTTGAAAGCACTGAGTTGGTTAAGAGTCATGCAGCATCCTGATGGCGAGGTAAGCTTTTTTAATGACAGCGCGATGGGTATTGCAGCGACGCCCGCGCAATTGTTTAGTTATGCTGCCAGCTTAAAGTTGGAAATAGACAACCTGCCATTAGCTCAGTTGGTAACACTTCCCGTCTCTGGTTATAGCCGGGTTTCAATGGTTGAGCATAGTTTACTTTTCGATCATGCTGCCGTAGGCCCTGATTATTTGCCGGGTCATGCTCATGCTGACACCCTTAGCATAGAGTGGTCTGTTGGGCACGAACGTGTGCTTGTTAATTCCGGTACTTCAGTATACGGCATAAGTGAAGAGCGTTTGCGGCAACGCAAGACTGCAGCGCATAACACTGTTGTAATAGACAATACTGATTCATCAGAAGTTTGGAGCGGTTTTCGGGTAGCTCGCCGCGCGTATGCAACGCTTATACAAACACAAGCTACTGATGACAATGTAATGTTGCTTGCCTCGCATGATGGTTATAAAAGGCTGGCAGGTAACGTTAGGCATTTACGCGAAGTGAAAGCGAGTGATAAAAAAATCACAGTTCTAGATAAACTACTGGGTAAGTTTATTTGCGCTAATGTGCATTGGCACTTGCATCCGTCAGTCAAGGTTGAGCAAATATCTGAAAATGAGCTAGGTCTTTTGCTTAATAGTGGTAAACGCTTAAAGGTAGAATGTGACGTTCCGTTGAGAGTGCAGCCTTCAACCTGGCACCCTGGTTTTGGTGAAACAATCAATTCGAATAAAATAGTTGCAGATTTTAGTGCAGACTCAGTGAAAATTACCTTTTCTATAATCTAGGAAATCCATATTGAAAATTTTAGTTTTGTCTTTTTACTATGAACCGGATTTATGTGCTGGCTCGTTTCGATGTACAGCTTTAATTGAACAATTAAAAAAGCATTCTGGTATCGAACTGGAGGTTATTACAACGCTTCCGAATAGGTATGCTACATTCTCTGCGTCTGCACTTCAGCATGAAATTAAGGATGGAGTTGAAATTCACCGCGTTGCGTTGCCATCACATAAAAGCGGAATGTTAGATCAAATCAAAGCCTTCACTACATTTTACCTCCAGGCTATGAAACTGACACGCGACAAGAACTATGATTTAGTTTTTGCTACCTCGTCGCGTTTATTTACTGCATTTCTTGGGGCAAGAATATCGTCGTCTAAGAAGTTGCCCTTGTATCTAGATATTAGAGATATCTTTGTTGACACGATAAAAGATGTATTACCCAGTAAAATTACCTGGCTGGCAAAACCGATATTCTCTTGGATTGAGTCTTACGCTTTTGATCGTGCTAAACGTATTAATTTAGTTTCCAAAGGTTTTGCCGACTATTTTTCCAGTCGTTATCCTAAGGCTGAATACCGATGGTTTACCAATGGTATTGATAATGAATTTCTGGCTGTTGCTCCACAATCTTCGGTGGTTTCTGAAGTTTCAGGTCCGGTGACTGTACTTTATGCCGGCAATATAGGCGAAGGGCAAGGGTTACATACTATATTGCCTGCATTAGCAAATCGTCTGGCAGGAAAAGCCAGGTTCAGAGTAATTGGCGATGGTGGGCGTAAAGCTATTCTCCAGCAGCATTTGGCGGATATCTCTAACGTTGAGTTATTACCCCCAGTCAGCCGCAATGAATTAATTCGTGAATATCAAAACGCTGATATTTTATTTTTACATTTAAACGACTATCCTGCATTTAAAAAAGTGCTACCGTCAAAAATATTTGAGTACGCGGCGTTAGGTAAGCCCGTGTGGGCGGGTGTTGCAGGGTATGCGGCAGATTTTTTGAATGAAGAGGTAAGTAACTCCTCTGTTTTTTACCCCGGGAATGATGAAGAAGCCTATCGCGCTTTTGATGCTCTGGAGCTAGGGGTCAGTCCCAGAACTACATTCATAACCAAGTTCTCCCGTGAACAAATCATGGCAGAGATGGCTAAAGACATAGTGAGTTTGGTGAGGCAAGATGCTTGATAAAACAATACTTCTGACAGGTGCAACAGGTTTTGTTGGTCATGCTGTAGCGTCCGATTTACATACTAGAGAGCTGCGCTTGTTGAGTAGAAAAGACCCTCAACTAGCTCAGTGTAAATTTTGTCAGGCAGAGATAGATAAAAATTCAAATTATTCATCTTACTTGCAGAATGTAGATGTTGTTATACATGCTGCAGCTAGGGTACATGTTATGAATGACCATTCATCAAATCCGTTAAGTGACTTCCGTGAAGTTAATACAGCGGGAACCATGAATCTTGCTAGACAGTCAGTAGAAGCTGGTGTAAAAAGATTTATTTTTGTAAGTTCCATTAAAGTTAATGGTGAATCAACTGAGATAGGTAAACCTTTTACTGAAAGTGATGACAGATGCCCAAAAGACTTTTATGGACAATCCAAATCTGAAGCTGAAGTACAATTATTAGAGCTAGCTAAACGTACTGGATTAGAAGTCGTCATCATTCGACCTACATTGGTTTACGGACCAGGGGTTAAGGCTAATTTTGCTTCACTACTGAAATTAGTCTCAAAAGGTTTACCGTTGCCTTTCGGCAGTATTAAGGATAATAAACGTAGCCTGGTTTCAGTAAACAATCTTGTCGATTTAATTGTTACCTGTATTGATCATCCAAATGCCGTAAACCAAGTATTTTTAGTTTCTGATGACCATGATGTATCTACAGCCTCAATGGTAAAGCATATGTCACAAGCACTTGGGAAGTCGAGTAGATTACTCCCAGTCCCCTTGTGGTGTTATCGCTTAGTTGGCAAGTTAACTGGAAAGACTGATGTGGTTGATAGATTATTAGGCTCCCTGCAAGTTGATATTACGCATACCAAGAACACGCTAGGTTGGGCTCCACCGCAAACGCTTGAACAAGGTTTTAAAGAGACTGCAGAAGCTTTTCTTCTTAATAAAAATAAATAGAGTTTTTAAATGATCCGTCTAATCGATTTTTTAGCAGCCTTCTTTGGTTTGCTTGTACTTTGGCCAATATTATTCATCGTCACCATTATCGGTTTGTTTGATACTGGCTCACCAATTTTTATTCAAACTCGAGTAGGTAAGCATAAAAAGCCATTTAAGCTAATTAAGTTTCGTACTATGAGCAAGGATACTGCATCGGTTGCGAGTCATCTTGCAAGCAATGCTGCTATCACTAAGTTTGGCGGTTTTTTGCGCAAGACTAAAATAGATGAATTACCACAACTGATTAACGTCCTAAAAGGTGAGATGAGTTTGGTTGGCCCAAGGCCTAACTTATTTAACCAAGAAGAGTTGATAGTCGAGCGTGATGCCTTAGGGGTATATGATGTGTTACCTGGTGTAACTGGGTTGGCGCAAGTGCAAAATATTGATATGTCCACGCCTAAATTGCTTGCGCAAACGGACAAGCGAATGATCGAAACCTTAACCTTAGGTCGTTATTTTAAGTACATCCTGATGACGGCTACTGGTAGTGGTAGTGGCGATGCAGTAAAGTAGCCCTATTAATCCTATCTATTCGACGTGTGACGCTAGGCGGTTGTTTTGTAACGTTTAGCGTTTTTGGGATCTGTCTCAAATTTGATGAACGGCCGAAAAAACTGTCTCAGGGCTGTTTTGTGCAGCGATGTGTTCTGCCATGTTGCGCCGATTTCGGAGCCTATTTTCGCCGCGAGCTCTATGAGTCAGTCGGTGGCTGGTGCGTTGAGCGGTGTTTTTAGGTGGCAGGATCTGGTTGTGGTTTACTCGCGAAGGATGCATCCTTCCCTGCTTGGTTTGCGTAGCCAAAATGTTGAGTGTGGTAACGCTACATTCGACCCTTTTTAAGAAATGAATGTGGTGAACTGTTGAATACCTCTCAGACGGTGCCACGGTGTTGCATCTTAAATCCTATCATGGTGCTATAATGCGGCTCCCTGATGTATCGGGCGGTGTCGTGTACACGACAGTGTTATTGGTTAACTTATGAAGAAAATGTCATTGGAGCAAAAGATGGAATTTTTGCAGTTTTTATTCTCGTTAAAACGGTCACAAAAGCGTGTGGTCAGTGTCGCTATTGACTCTGTTTTTCTGCTGTTTGCCTTTTGGTTTGCGTTATTGGTGCGTTTAGACTCTGTTGAAGTATTACTCAAGGCCCAATATTGGGGGCTAATAGCATTAACAATACCCATTAGTATTGCTGGTTTTGTGCGGTTGGGGCTGTATCGCGCAGTGCTGCGTTATATCGGCTCGCAAGCGTTTACTGCTATCGTTGCGGGTGTAGTTATTTCTACCATAGCCCTTGTTTTACTAGCCTATTATGGCGGTGTTGATTTACCTCGTACCGTTCCCTTTATTTATGCTGCCTTTGCGCTAGTGTTTGTTGGCGGCGCGCGCTCGCTTATGCGGTCTTTAGTTGGTGCGGGTATGAATCGTCGTGGTGAACCTGTGATAATTTATGGTGCCGGTGTGAGCGGCCGCCAAACGGCAATTGCGCTAGCGCAAAGCCATGAATATCATCCAATCGCTTTTGTTGATGATGATGAATCGTTGCAAGGTACCGTGATCCAGGGCCTACATGTGCATGCACCACAGGAATTACGTAAGTTAATTAAGCAAAAAGCCACTGCACGAGTATTGTTAGCGATGCCAAGTGCCTCACGCTCTCGCAGGCAAGAGATTATCAATCAGCTTGAGCCGCTTAGCGTTAAGGTGATGACATTGCCCGCGATGGCTGATTTAGTCAGTGGTGATAAGTTATTTAGTGACGTTAAAGAAGTCGAAATTGAAGATTTATTGGGGCGTGATTCTGTTGCCCCAAGACAGCATTTATTGACTGCGAATATCAAGAATAAAGTGGTTATGGTTACAGGTGCTGGTGGCTCTATTGGTTCTGAGTTATGCCGTCAGATTTTAAAGCAGCAACCTAAGCAATTAGTTTTATTCGAGTTATCGGAGTTCGCACTTTATTCGATTGACCGTGAACTTTCTGCGACTGCTAATGAGCTTGGTATTGATGTTGAAATTGTCCCTATCATGGGTTCTGTTCAGCGTGAAAACCGTGTGCAAGCGGTAATGCAGGCGTTTAAAGTGCAAACGGTTTACCATGCCGCAGCTTATAAGCATGTGCCTCTAGTTGAGCATAATGTGGTTGAAGGTGTTCGCAATAACGTATTTGGTACTTTGTATACCGCGAGAGCGGCGATTGCGGCAAATGTAGAAACCTTTGTTTTGGTCTCTACCGATAAAGCCGTGCGCCCTACAAATGTGATGGGTACCACTAAACGTATGGCGGAACTGGCATTGCAAGCATTAGCAAAAGAGGTGCATCAAACGCGTTTTTGTATGGTGCGTTTTGGTAATGTGCTAGGGTCTTCTGGTTCAGTTGTGCCATTGTTCCGTAAGCAGATCGCTAATGGCGGTCCGGTAACTGTTACTCATCCTGAAATAACCCGCTTTTTTATGACGATTCCAGAAGCATCACAGCTGGTTATTCAAGCGGGTGCTATGGGTAAAGGCGGCGATGTCTTTGTACTTGATATGGGAAAATCGGTCAAAATCGTTGATCTCGCAGCTAAAATGATCCGCTTAAGTGGTTATGATGTGAAGGATGAAGCAAATCCCAATGGTGATATCGCTATTGAATTTACCGGCCTTCGTCCTGGTGAAAAATTGTATGAAGAGTTACTGATTGGCGATGATGTAACAGGTACAGACCATGAGCGGATTATGACAGCAAATGAAATTTATCTGCCATGGTCCGAATTAGAGTTAATTCTTAATCGTTTAGACAAAGCATGCCATGAGTTCAACCATGAGGCGATCCGTGAGATTTTACTTGCGGCGCCAACCGGTTTCGCCCCAACTGATGGTATTTGTGATCTAGTTTGGCAGCAAAGGAAATTATTTAAACCAGCTGATACAAAACCGAAAGTGGTAACGTTAGTTTCTTGATTCAATGTCTTATGTCGTTTAGATGTTGCAAAGTTAAATCTTTTTAAAAGCCAAATCCCCATGGATTTGGCTTTTTGTCTTTTAGCGTTTTTAAGGATTTTGTATGTCTAGGAAGTATTTTGGTACTGATGGTGTGCGTGGCAAAGTAGGTAAATTCCCAATTACGCCTGATTTTGCGATGAAGTTAGGTTGGGCGGCAGGTACAGTGCTCGCATCCACAGGCACTAAAGAGGTGCTAATTGGTAAGGATACCCGTAGTAGTGGGTATATGCTGGAATCCGCAATGGAAGCGGGTTTTTCTGCTGCGGGAGTAAATGTGGCATTAATTGGCCCGATGCCAACGCCCGCAGTGGCGTATTTAGCTTCAACTTTTAGGGCCGATGCAGGCGTTGTTATCAGTGCTTCCCATAATCCTTTTTATGATAATGGTATTAAGTTTTTTTCAAACACAGGCACCAAGCTAAATGATGCACAAGAGCTTGAAATTGAAGCGCTATTAGAGCAAGCACTTGAGCATAATGCGTTGCAATGTGTTGCTTCTGAAAAACTGGGTAAAGTGCGTCGCATTGATGATGCTGCCGGTCGTTATATTGAGTTTTGTAAGGGAACCTTCCCGAATCATTTAAGCTTGGCGGGATTAAAGATTGTTGTCGATAGTGCCCATGGTGCTGCCTACCATATTGCCCCGAATGTGTATCGCGAGTTAGGGGCCGAGGTGATTAGCATTAATGACAAACCCAACGGCGTGAACATTAACGATCATTGTGGCGCAACACATTTAGATAGCTTGCAATCTGCGGTGATGATCAATGAAGCGGATTTAGGTATTGCGCTCGATGGTGATGCCGACCGAGTCATGTTTGTTGATCATAATGGCCATGTGGTTGATGGCGATGAGATTTTGTTTATTCTGGCACAAGCTGCGTTCCAAAAAGGTGAAATGGTCGGCGGTGTGGTTGGTACTTTAATGTCAAACCTTGGTTTAGAACTGGCCCTTAAGCAAATGGACATTCCCTTTGTACGTGCAAAGGTGGGCGATCGTTATGTGGTTGAGCAGCTTAAAGAAACGGGTTGGCAACTGGGCGGCGAAGGTTCTGGGCATATTTTGAGTTTAAAGCATGCTTCAACGGGTGATGGTATTGTGGCGTCCCTGCAGGTACTTAAAGCCATTTTAGAGTCAGGCAAACGTTTAGCCGACATTAAAGCGGGCATGACTAAGTTGCCGCAGGTACTTATTAATGTGCGTTTATCATCAGGCAGTGCCGACAGCATTTTGGCTTTAGACAGTGTTAAGCAAGCGGTGGTAAAAGCGGAAGGGATTTTGGGCGACCAAGGACGCGTGCTATTACGTAAGTCCGGCACAGAGCCTTTAATCCGGGTGATGGTGGAGTCAACGGATAATCTGATGACACAGACTCAAGCCGAGTTTATCGCAGAGGCAGTAAGAGCGGCGTAAAGCGGGCGCTTCGGGCGAGAATCTAGGGCGTTGCTTCGCAACTGCTAGGACGCAGCAAAAAGCGCTGCTGCTAGGAGGCCTTCGGCCCTAGGACGCTACTATGTGGCTCTAGGCTTTTAGCTTCTACGAACGCCGCTTTGCGGCTACGGAACGTCACTGCGTGGCGCGAGAATCTAGGGCGTTGCTTCGCAACTGCTAGGACGCTCGCAAACTCGCTCTAGCTTCTACGAACGCCGTTTTGCGACAACCGCAGGGTGAAACAAGATGAAACCCATATCCTACGGATATTCCACACGCGATTACGCTTGCCTAGTCAGTGTTAATAGTTTGATTTAATTAAAAAAAGCCCTATGAGCTCCTCAGGGCTTGTTTAAGCGGCTTTAGGCAAGAGTGATTCAATAACTCATTCTTGGACAAAATTTTATCACTTCAATAAATTGCTCAAAATCCTCAAGATGATGCTGTACAACATGCACAACGATATCGAGGTTGAGTTCTTGATAGTCATGTACTGCGATGTTTCTTAGGCCAACCATCTTCTTTAAGTTGTCTGCAAGCTGCTGATTAATTATTTTATTTTGTGAAAGTAGTGTAAAGCTATCACGGCTACTTTGGGGGATACCCAGTTGTTGTTGGCGGTTAATATGGTTTGCTATGTCGATACTGGCTTCGCAGCAGCGTTGTAAATTGAGGATAACGCTATCTTGCAGGGTGAAGTCTTGTTTGAACATGCTGCCATCACCATAAACTTGTTGGATGCGTTTTATACAGCGTTTGATGGTTGCTATTTTGTTGATAATAATGTCATTCAAAGTGACGTCCCCTGTGATCGTTGGCTGTTGTTTTGGCCGTTGCATCATCAATAATTGCTTGTCTTTCAGCTTGTAGATGTTGGTACATTGAGATGGTTTTCACTGCAAAAATCTCATCATCTTGTCGCGTTCCCCAAAGTCGCTTTCCTTGGGTGACTACCTGCTGACATAACACTGTGGATGCCGTGCGTAAATCAACAAGATCAACATCAGTATCTAACGCTGAGGCGAGTTTTTGGGCAAGTTGCCAGCGGGCGATATTGTCTAAAGTGACATCGGCGAGTACCGCTATATCGATATCACTGTTGCGGTGTTGCGTGCCCTGTGCATAGGAGCCAAATAGGTAGATCAATCTCAACTGCGGGATGTTATCTTGTAGTAAGTTGATGATAATGCTTTCATTTAGTTGTTGCATAGGCCCATTGCACGATTTAATGAATACAGGGTGAGTATATAGCATATAAGGCGCAGCAAAAAGGACGGCCTTTGGCTGGGAGAAACTAGGGCGTTGCTCGATAACTGCTCCTGCTTTATTCTACCTCCTGCATCCATGCAGTCGTACGCAACTGCTAGGACGCTCGCAAGCTCGCTGCTAGGGGCTAGGAATGCCGCCTTTTGCGGTTACAGGTTACGGAACGGGCAGTGCCCTGACGGTGAGTTGAGCTTGGAGCGTTCCGTAATTCGTAATCTGTCAACCGTCAGCACGGCGTTAAGCGTTTTGATGTCTTTAGTCTTTTTTTAGTCTTTTTTTAATCTTTTTTTGGTCTTTAATCTATCGCATGATATGATTTTGGCTTAGTGAATGGGTTTTCTTATTTTCAATTAATCAACTAGGCATCAACCTATGAACATAGAAACAATCAGTTTTTTGAAGAAAAATGCCGCGAGCTTAACCCTCGATGAACCGATGATTATTACTCAAAATGGTGTACCTGCTTACGTTATCGAGTCGGTAGCGGATAGAAATCGACGTGATGAGGCGATAGCTTTACTCAAGCTAGTCAGTTTTGCAAAAAGCGATCAACAAAATGGCCGCACTATGTCATCAAATGCATTCAAGGAACGCTTGGCGGGTCGTAAAATGGCTTTAAAGGATAATAAGTAGTATGTCTGTGGTAAAACTTGAATATACCAAGACATTTGAAGATACCGTAGATAGTGCTATATCTCACTATTCCCAATGGCATGACGAGATCACTATTATTGAGAGAGTTGAGGCAGTTATTGAGGCATTTGAAGCATCTGTGACGCAAAATCCTTTGAGCCATGCATTATGTCAAGAGTTAGTTGAACTTGGCATTACTCAAGTAAGGCACGCGATAAAAGAGGATTTTAGAATACTGTACGAGGTTAGCTACATTAATGATGAGTCTCTTGTTACTGTGCTACTTTTTTTGAACCAACGACAAAGCATACAGAATCAACTGATCAATCATTGCTTGGTTTATAAGTAATTGCTTGCGGCAGTGAGAATCGAGGATGGCCTTTAGTCGCGAGAATCTAGGATACTCACAAGCTGGCTTTAGACTCTAGCTGCGAAGCGCTCTAGCGTTCTTCTAACGTCGCTTTGCTAAGGATGTCGTCACGTTTTTCGCTATATTGGTATGCGAGTTTTGTACTTTGGGTCACTCGGGTTTGTAAACATTTCATCAAAAGAAAATATTTATGTCATTAATGAACATCATCAATACTTCGGCTTCAAGTCAATCACGTAACCGCTCGCAAACACTCGAAAAATTGTGGCAAGACTACGAAAAAAAACAATTAAGAAATAAACGTTATCAAACAAAATTAGAGGGTTTTTATCGCGAGTTCACCTCACAATTACTTGAAAAAGAGCAGGCCGTATGTGATGCCTCAGCTCAATGGGTGCGTCATTTATTGACTTTTGTGCCGCGTAAATCCATTAAAGGTCGCCAAAGGGAGGCGCTGCTAGAATGGATTGACGAAGAAATAAGTATTATTGAATCGAACCCGTTTAATCCTATCAATACTCACGAAATACGCGATAGCTTCACTAACTTGCTTATGGCTTATCAAGCAACCTTGCCTAAGCAAGACATTGGTCAGCACGAGCTTGATGCTTTTCGTGAAGAGTTAGAATCTATGTTTGGCTTTGAGTTGGATATAGACGATGCGCAACTGTCTGAACTCATTGATGAACCGGCGAAGTTCCAGGCATTTTTTGAGCAAAAATTGGCTGAGCAGCACAATAAGGCTTTTGATGACGGCGACGCTGAAAATGCGTTTGAGCAAGATGAGGCTGAGTATGATGCCCAAGAGGATGATTTTTTCTTTGAATCGAGTCAACCAGAGCAAGCATTAAGCCTTGAGTTATTTAGCGATAAAACCATGACCAAATTGTATCGACAATTGGCGAATCAATTTCATCCCGATAAAGAGCCTGAACCTGCTAAAAAGGCGCTAAAAAAAGAGTTGATGCAGCAACTATCTCAAGCCAAGAAAAGCAAGGATGCTGTCGCCTTGCTGATGTTGGCCCTTGAATATCTGCCAGAGTATAAGCTTGAGGCCGATGCAGATATGATTAAACGTATTGAGGCTGCGTTGCAGGTTAAAATTAGTTTATTAAATCAAGATTATCAATCAATGCAGAATGGCGATGATATTAAAAGTATGATTTGGCAACGTTTTGGGAGTGGTTCAAAAGCATCACGCGCTAGGGAGTTGGCCCAATATGGTGATTATCTCACGATTGAAACTGAAGAGTTACTCGCAAAAGTGACTAAGATCAAAACAGTACAAGCGATACAAAAGGAATTAAACCAACGTAGCCGACGGGGGAGTTTTAACGACATTTTTGATCTTGCTATGTTTAATGACGAAACTTTTGATGAATTTTGGCAATACAAATAGCGCAATGATGATGCTTCGTAACGGCTAGGACGGCCTTCGGCCGCAAGTACGCAGCAAAAAGCACTGCTGCTAGGATGCCTTCGGCCCTAGGACGCTCGCCAGCTCGCTTTAGAACGCCACTACGTCGCTTTAGACTCTGGCAGCGACGAACGCCGCTTTGCGGCTACGGAACGTCACTGCGTGACTTACGGATAACGGAGCGGGCTGTGCCCTGACGGTGAGTGAGCGCGCGAGCGTTCCGTAATCCTTCTCTTTTCTGTCATTCCCGCGAACGACTGCATGGTCAATTTTGTTCCATACAAAATATGACATTTCCACCCTCCATGGTAGTTAGATGCAGGAGGTACGAGCCCAGGGACGGGCGAAGGTAGAATAATGCAGGAGCAATTATCGAGAATAACGTAAGCGTCCGCCGAAGCACACCTTCATAACTTGACCATATGTCGCCATCCTTGTTCTTCTGAATCATAGGAGAACGATATGTTTGGTAACTGTAGTGGCTTGCACACATAATCCCTTCGGCGCGATTACATCCGCCAAACTGGGCTCACATTAGCTGATAATAAGCGGGACCACCGACTCACATTAACTGCCAATGGACGCAGATTAATTAACAACGGGCTTACATTTATCTTGGCGGACTCACATTAATTGCCAATAAACAGCCATGATCCAACAAGCTCGTAGAGAGTCGAGATATGCTGTATCAGCGGACAAGCAACAAGGCCTTAATGTAGGCTAACTTTACATTTTTGGCGCGTTGGGTAAATTCGGTATGATTAAAACTGCTCCCTGAAGCCTTCGGCTATTTTCTCCAGTTGGTTCATTAAGCCGCTATCACGATCGGTATTATTGACATCATTCGGCTTGTTCTTATCCCAATGTTTAATGATGGCTATCAGTAGGTAACAATGGCTGTTGAAGAAGCCTGGACAATACACCAGAACATAACCGCTGGTCCGTTTGAATTGCACTAGCTTGAGCGGAAAACCTGCAGCTTTGAAATGCAGATGTTGTAATTCAAGATACGAGCGGTTATGGGTAAACAGGTAAGGAACGTCGCGGCCAAAGGTGGTAGGCAGGCCTTTACCTTCCTTATACACCCGAAAATCATCTACTAATGCTTTGGTAGCCAGCTCACCTAGGGCCTCTTTTAAATAGGGATGCGTAAATATGCGTACCGCCTTTACTTCCATTCCTCAAATTCTCCCCTGGCACCTTGCTTCAGTTTGTTGGCCATCTGAGTAGAAACCTTATCCATGTTTAGATTGGCAGCAGTAAACTGGGCAGGGATGCTTTCCAATGTGGTGGTGCCACGTTGGGCAAACTCACAAAACGCCGTCATTTCTTCAAACAGTGACGCCGGTACCGCATAAAACTGGATTTGGTTATTAGATGACACCGCAATTGCATCTCCTTGGGCTTCGGCTAATGCAGCACTGGGGTTTGATTTGAACTTGCTGATCGGTGTGGTATAGCCACATAAAATTTTCTGTAACATCATAGCTCCATTTTCTACTGTTGCGACAGTTATACTAAGACCTAAGTATAGACCTAAATTTAGACCTATACCAGTATCGGATTATTCATCCATCAAGTTCAAATAAACGACGGATTTAGTGGTTACCTGCAAGTCGATGGTTACGCCGGTTATGCTAAAACCGATGCCGAACTCGTGGGCTGCTGGGCCCATGCTCGTCGTAAGTTCACAGAGGCTGAAATCGCTCAGCCTAAAGGCAAAACGGGCAAGGCAAACTGGGCTCTGAACCATATCCAGAAAATCTACCGAATCTAAACCTTGGATAAAGACTCAAGTCCCGAGGTTCGCCGCCAACAAAGGCAGCTGCACAGCCAACCCTTACTGGATGAGTTGCATCGTTGGCTGGAGAAATCACAACGCCATGTGCCACCTAAAAGCAGCTTTGGGAAGGCAATAACCTACTGCCTTAATCAATGGCCCAATTTGAACCGCTATCTTGAGGATGGGCGACTGAATATCGACAATAATCGCGCAGAGCGAGCCATAAAGCCGTTCGTCATTGGCCGTAAAAATTGGCTATTTGCCAATACGGCCAATGGAGCAAAAGCCAGTGCCATACTGTACAGCATGATAGAAACTGCCAAGGCTAATGGGCTTATGCCTTTTGACTATCTCATGTACTGCCTAGATCAGCTGTCACTCAAGCCAGAAAGCCTGGATCATTTGTTACCTTGGAATGCAAAACTAGGCTAGGTGCAGATCACCGGACGGATACTAACATTCAGTTTGGCTGATAAGCCAAACATGGCAATTTATCCTCAATCAGTGTAATGTAGTTTGATGTATACATTGTATGATGAGGTTTACCATGAGTGTCATGTCAGTGCGCTTATCCGATGAAATCGAGCAAAAGCTGGTACAGCTTGCCCAGTCAACTGGCAGAACTAAATCGTGGTTGGCCAGCCAAGCGATTCAGGATTATTTAGACCGGGAAGCTTGGCAAATTGCTGAAATCCAAGCCGCATTACGTGAAGCCGATGCCGGTGATTTTGTGCCAGAGAACGAGATGAATGCCAAGTTCCAGCGTTGGGGGAACAATGCGGGTTAAATGGTTGCGCAAGGCCGCGCAAAATCTTGAAGATGCGTATGATTATTTAGCCAAAGACAACCCCAAGGTCGCTCAAGCATTCGTGCAAGACGTTTACCGCTTAGTGAACTTATTGCCGGTGCAACCCGCCATGGGACGGGCTGGGCGCGTAGTTGGTACACGGGAACAGATTATACAGGATTACCCGTTCATCATCCCGTACAGGGTTAAGCAAGATGAAATCCATATTCTACGGATATTCCACACGCGATTACGCTTACCTAGTCAGTGGTAAAAAAATTGATTTAATTGCAAAAAGTGCTACGAGCTCCTCAGAATTTTTTAAGCGGCTTTAGGCAAGAGTGATTCATTGACATCCTCCACCTCCTTTAGGGGGGGAGGATGTCAATTCCAGCAGAACCTTCTTAGCTACACAATCCCACAATCCCAAAATCCCACAAATACCCGAGCATGAAGGAGAGTACACGCTTGCTCGCAGCAATATGGTAAAAATCAAAAAATTAATATATTTTCCCAAAAAGGGAAATTAAATATTGACTATCGTTTATGCGTTTCCCATAATGGGAAATATAGAAAAGGGGATTGCATGAGAGTTGTTTCAAGAGTCGCATTGCGGGAGTTTTGGGAGCCGCCCATTTATCAAGATAGTGAGCAACCTCTCAAGTCATGGTACGAGGAAGCTAAAAACGCTAACTGGCAAAATCCGCAAGACATAAAAGCGTTGTACCGCAACGCGAGTTTTGTTGGCAATAACAGGGTGGTATTCAACATCCACGGCAATAAGTACCGTCTTATTGTGGCCGTGAATTACAAGTTTGCAATGGTCTATGTTCGCTTTGTTGGTTCTCATGCTGAGTATGACAAAGTTGATGCAACCACAATTTAGGAGGTTTGCAATGCAAATTAAACCGATCAGAACCGTGGCTGATAATGAAGCAGCCTTAAAGCGTATTGAACAGCTTTTTGATGCTGAACCTAACACGCCAGAGGGTGATGAGCTGGAAGTGTTGATCACGCTGGTGAGCGCGTTTGAGGACGCTCATTTTCCAATTGAAACGCCAGATCCAATCGCGGCCATTCAGTTTCGCATGGAACAGCAAGGGCTTGTTGATGCCGATATGGTGCCGTTCCTTGGGCAACGTAGCCGAGTATCAGAAGTGCTAAACCGCCAACGTCGACTTAGTCTGAACATGATCCGCAAGCTGAATGAGGGGCTTAAAATCCCGCTGCCTTGCTTGGTCAAAGAATACCAATTAGCTAAATAACGGAATGTCTATGACCAAAATGCGCGACAAGCCCCGTGCTTTTAGCGCGGGGAAGGATAGCGCAAGTTGCGAAGCAACTTAATGCGGCCTATCTTGTTGCTCAATATATTGCCTTAATACGTCTATTGGAGCGCCCCCAACAGATCCTGCAAAGTAGCTGGGCGACCAAAGTGCATTTTTCATGTAGGCTGGCTTATGAAGATTTGGATAGTACTGTTTCAACTTCCTGCTAGAAACCCCCTTTAGACTATTAACCAGCTTCGATATAGCCACTTTCGGTGGGTAGTTCACTAACAGGTGAACGTGGTCTTGCTCCCCGTTAAACTCTACGATCTCAGCCTCAAAATCCGCACAGACCTTTTCCATGATGTCTCGCATCGTTTTTAGATGCGCATCCGTAAATAACTTGCCACGATATTTAGCAATAAAAATAAGATGCACATGCATCATAAATATGCAGTGCCTTCCTCTTCGTAATTCCATAGGCCAACCTTTACAATCAAGCTTAAAGAACCTATATTAGTGCATTATGAGCATTCAGACCAAAACTTTAAGTGTTAGGGTAAAAGATAAACATGCGAAGCTGTTAAGACAGATGGCGTATGAAGTAAATCAATGCTTTAACCTGGCCAACGAACTAACCATGAAAGCGAGTCGCAACTATAGCGATGCTGGCGCGGTTAGACCTGTCTGGATGTCGGCTTACGATGTGCAAAAACCGATTCTAAGTTTTAGGAACGAATCTGGATTTATTATTCCATCCCACACAGCTCAAGAGGTCTGCGCCAAACACGCCCAAGCAAGAAAACAATTCAAACGAGCGAAGTTACGTTGGCGAATAAGCTCAGGCTCTAAACGCTCTCTTGGCTTTGTGCCGTTTAAAAAAGGTTCTGCTAAGTGGAAGAGTGGGCAAGTCTTATTCGCAAAACAGCACTTTAAGGTTTGGGATACCTACGGGCTTTCACAATACGAGTTTACTTCAGGATCTTTCTCTGAAGACTCAAGAGGACGCTGGTACTTTAATGTGTGTGTTCATGTAGGCGCCTCAGCGCCCACCTCTGGAAAGACAGCCATCGGTATCGATCTAGGGTTAAAAGATACGGCAACTTGCAGTGATGGGGCTAAATTAGAACGGGGGAACTTCTACCGCGATCTAGAGGCGGATTTAGGCGTTGCCCAAAGAGCAAATAAGAAAAAGCGAGTCAAGGCCATTCATGCGAAGATCAAGAATCGTCGCAAAGATGCTTTGCATAAATTTAGTACGCGGCTGGTCAATGAAAATGCCGCAATATTTGTTGGCGATGTGAGCAGCTCCAAGTTAGCGAAAACTAAAATGGCAAAATCGGTTTTAGACGCAGGCTGGTCAATGCTCAAAACACAATTGGAATATAAAGCGATAGCGCGGTCAGTTGTGTTCGAAATAGTCAATGAATCCTACTCCACCCAGACCTGTTCGAGCTGTGGGGCGATCCCCGTCAGCAGTCCGAAAGGTAGAACTGGTCTTGGAATAAGAGAATGGGTGTGCTCTGAGTGCGGAGCAGAGCACGACCGCGATATAAACGCGGCAACCAATATTCTCGCGGCGGGGCATCGCCGTCTAGCTGTAGGAATCCCCGTGCTTTAGCGCGGGGAGGATGTCAACAAAAACAAGTCCTAGAGACCCTGCATGCTCAAACGCGTGACGGGCTTGTTTGTGACCGCATTAAAGCAGTACTTCTTGCATCCGAAGGCTGGACCGCGGCAATGATTTCTCAAGCATTACGGATAAATGAATCAACGGTCCGCCGTCACCTTGCCGATTACACCTTGTCAGAGAAGCTCAAGTCTGAAAATGTCGCGGTTCACAAAGCCTGTAATCTGTTGAGCAAACCGCAGAGTTAATTGCCCATTTAACTCAGACTCAGGCAACCAAAATCTCACACGGCTGGATATGTACAGGGCAGGACAAAGCCAAAGAAACCAACGGCAGTCGTAGGCGGCGTAAACTGATTGTAAGCTTACGGCAGCATAGCTGAACTTAATCAACATAGTCTGATTTACTAAATTAGCGCGAGCATTCGCTGCTTTTTCATGGCATTTGGCGACCATCAATCTAGTTTTTGCTTTTCTTGATAGCTGGCGCTGCTTACGTCTGAGGTTTTTCTCAGCACGCTTTACAAATCTTCGGTTGGCTATCTTTTTGCCATTCGATTCGATGGCGAAATGAAACAGCCCCAGATCAACACCTGTGACCTTGCTTGCAGTGTGAAGTAAAGTTGGTACTTCCACTCCATCATCAGTAAGAATTGATGCGTATGTCAAATTAACGTTTGGAGAAGAGAGAAAGGGATGCGCTCTTGTTCCAGTCGTAAGTTAGGTTGCCAATGGGCCTTGAGTCGTTGGTATAGCAGTTGCTCTGTCTCATTTAAGTTGGGGAGCTGTTCGGCTCTGTGGGCTGTGGCAGAAGGCTCGCTTCCCCACCAAGAGCGGCAGGCAAGTAGGGTTGCTTCATCCATTAGTAGAGAACGGGTACGCGGAAAATAGCTGCGTAGTTGCGATAACATGGCAAAGCCATGGCTGTCGATATCGCCCCAGTAGTGGATCTGGCAAGCGCCCAGCCAGGGCACCTCTTTGAGCAGTTGCACGCCATAACCCAGGCCGAAAATCACCAGTCCATTGCGTACCCCAGGAAATGCCAGGCCGTTGATCTTGTTCTCGGTAATAAAAACCCGATCCACCAGCAGGTCCAGCTTGGCGAAGTCGCGCACCGTCAAGGTGATGTCGCTGGCCCCGGCAAACTCGGCCGCCAGTTGCGGGTCAAGTAGACGAAAGCGGACCTGCGGCTCCTCGTAGCGCAGGCCAAAGCGCCGTTCGAAGCCGTGATCGCGCAAGCTGGTCACGGTCGGGTCAATCGCCTGCTCTGGTAGCAGCTGATCCAGCAGACTCTTCAGTATGCTTTTGTGTTGCTCGATAAATTTGGTATCGACGCCGGGTATGTCCAGTTGGCGCAGGTAGCAATCGGGGCGTGGGTGAGCACAGAAGTGGCGGCAGACGGCGATGAGCTCAGGCCAATGACCCGCCTGCTTTTCTAGTTGTGCCGGATTGTCCAGCAACCAGGCCTGCAGCGCCGGGAAGGCGGCGAGCAGCCGTGCGTGCTCATCGCAAAAGATCCGCCAAGCCTGTGCCTGCCCGACAAAGCGGGCCAAGGCGGCCATATCGGCAAACTCGACGGCAGCAGGCAGCCATTGGCGCCCCATGGTCGGGTAGTTGACCTCCTGCTGCTGCAACGTGATGCCGGGCAGATCGGTCAGTCCCTCCTGCAGGCGGGCGATCTGCTGGCGCAGGGCGGCAAAGTCGTGCAGCAGTGCTTTGTCGGTGGGGCGGGATAGTTTGATGGTGAGGGGGAACAGTGATTCCCCCTCAAGCCAGGCCCGATGCAGTCCATAACCTTGCCATTTCTTCAGTAGTTTCTGCTTGAGTGTCTTGAGTTCGATCATGGTCATGTCTCCACGGAACCATTCACGTCTGAAGCCTGCACCTCAACAATCGGGACCTCAGAAACCAGCGTGCTGTAGCTGCCGAGAGCCTGATGTTGAGCCAGCCGTTGCCGATACTCCTCGATGGTCATGTTCAGCAGCATGGATCGATTCTGCTTCAGATCGACAAAGTGCACATGGCGGACATAGTGCTCGATGACATCGAGTTTTTGCAGGGGGGTGACCAGCAGCAGTTGCAGCCCCAGCTTCTTGAACAGCTCCAGCCCGAAGCGGGTGCTGTCTTTGGAGCCACGAGCGAAAGCTTCATCGATCACCACCAGATTGAAGCGGCGCTCGGCACGGGTCTGGGTAGTCTCGCTGCCGACCAGCCTGTATTGCAGCAAGATAGCGGCGGCCAGAATGGAGTAGGCCAGTTTCTCCTTCTGTCCCCCCGATTTACCACCGGAGTCGGAGTAACACTCCTTCTCGCTGCCATCCTCCCGGAAGCGTTCGATAACGTTGAACAAATGCCAGAAGCGCACATCGACGACCTTCTGGGTCCATTTTGCATCTTGTCGCATCTGCTCGATCAGTGACTTTACTTGTTCGAACTTCTGCTCCGAGTAGAGGTTGTCATCCAGCGTGTGCTCGACACACTGTTTGAGACGCTGCTTGAACTCGCGGATCTCCACATCAGGGGAGGAGACGCTGTCAATCTCGATAAAAGTGCCGATCTGGTAGTCCAGTGCATACAGCGACTGGTTAATGAGCCGGATGCGGGCACTGATCTCCTCTTCATGTTTGTCGAGCTGGCTGCGAAACAGCGCCATGGCGCGGATGGTGTCGCGGTTAAGCATCTCCTTGAAACGCGCTTCGTGGCGTGGCAGATCCTCCTGCTGCAGTTGTTGGAGGAGCTGTTGATATTCCTTCAATGCCGCCAGACTCTTGTCCAGTTCACTGGCATCGTTGGGAAAGCGGTAGTGGAAGGTGCTCATGGCATCGATCATTTGCCCCTCCTTCTTGCGCCGTTTCTCCTCCAGATGTTGCACCCGCTCGTTGAGTTTACCGCGCAGCAAGCTGGTCTGGTTAGTCAGCATGTCGAAGCGCAACCCGGCGCTGGCACCATACTCCTGATAGAACTGGGTCAGGGTCGCAAAACAGCGCTCGCGCAAGATCGGCGGGACGCTAGCCAGCAAGGCCTCTTTTTCCGTCAGGGCAAGGGTATCGGTCTCAATCTCACTCTGTTGTTGCCCCACGCTGGTTAGCAGGTTATCGCGCTCGCTCCCGAGTGCCTTGAAAGCTTGCTTGGCCAAGGTTAATTGTTGCTGCAGCGTCTGAAGCAGGTCCGAACTCTGCTCCAGTATCTGTACTTCTTGCTGTAACTGTTCTATCTGCTCGCTAAAACGTGGCCAGTTAATCTGTTCAAACCCCAGATTGAAATCGGCCAGTCTTAACGCCTGATGACGCAGTTTGTCGAGCATGATGCGGCGCCGCTCCTGTTGTTGCAGCTGCTGCTGGCGTTGTTGGATTTGCTGCTGCAACTGGCTGTACTGTTGGGCCAGCAGTTGGATCTTCTCCTTGTTGCTCCAGCCCAGCACATAGCGGCTCTTATCCTGCAGGGCGTGCCTGTCGTCTTTCTCATGACGTGAGGGGCCGGATTTGATCTGGCCGTTGATGGATAACGCCTTGTCGCTGCGGCGAAAGGTGGCCAGATCCTCGCAGCAGAGATAGTCAAAGCGTTGCAGCTCTTTGTGCAACCAGTCGTATTGCTCACAGGCCGGTTTTATCTCCAGCTTGCCCAGCAGCGAGCCAGGCGTCGCCGGGCTTGGCAGATAATCGGCAGGCTGGCGTACCCGGTAATAGACCAGGCGACTGCCCAGATGGGTTTTTTCCACCCATTCGCTGATCGTGGGGTAGAGTCGCTCCGGCACCAGCAGGCTCAGGGCAAAATTGTGCAGCACCCGCTCCATGGCCCCTTGCCAGGCGAGCTCCTTACCCTTGACCTGCAGTAGCTCACCGACAAAGGGGAGCTGGCTCTCATCTAACCCCAGTTCGGCACAGAGTCGCTCGCGTATGGCCAACTGCTGAGCGGGAATGTTGCTCTGGCGTTTCTTCAGGGCGGCGAGTTCGTCGCCCAGTTGCTGCAGTTGGGCGCTCTGCTGCCACTCCTGCTGCTTGAGCGTATCTCGCTGCTGCTCCAGTTGGGCCAACTCGCCCATCAGTGTCTCGGCCCTTTCCTTGGCGGCGGCCTGGTTGCTGACAAAGCAGTCGAGTTCCAGAGTATCCGGCAGGGCCAGGGCTTGGGTCAGATCGCGATAGTCTTTGTAGTGATGGCGAGCCGTGTCGCGCGCCTGACTCAGGCGGTGCATCTCCCCCTGCAGCTGTTGCAGGCGGCTACCGCCATTTTCCAGGATCTGTTGATGCAAGGTGGCAACCTGTTGCTCCTGCTCACCGAGCCTACGATCCAGGCTCTCGCGCTGCAGTTGTAGCTTGTCCAGGTTCTGGCGGCTGCGCTGCAGTCGCTTCTGATAGAGGGAGATGGCATGTTGTGCCATGAAGCCATCGGTCAGCTCCCGACACTGCTGGATATGCTGTTTCTCCTGTTCGGCCTGCAGCACGTCCTCCCCCAGTCGGCTGACAGGCTCCAGCAACTCGACCTTCTGGCGGGCTGCGACCACCGCATCATGCAGCCGCTTGAGATCGTCATAGTTGCGCTCCAATTCCTGGATCAGCCCCTCGACATCGGGCTGGGTCAGCATGTTCTGGCGTACGAAGTCAGTGACCGAGCCCACGGACTTCATCGAGATGGTCTGATTGAAGAGATCCAGCGCCTTGCCATCGTTACCCAGTCCCAGCGCCTTGCAAAAGGCTTGCTGATAGGGGCCAAAGCTGTCGAACAGCTCGCAGCCACCCTGCTGTTTTAGTTGCTTTTTCAGTCCGGCTATCTTGTCACCAAAGCCGCTGAAGTGGTTGGCGATGGTAAGGGGCTGCTCGGCCACCAGAAACAGTCGCTTGACCCGCTTCTCTGCGGGTGGCAGCCAGCATACCTGGGCCAGGGTCACGCTCTGTTGCAGGGCGGCGGAGTGGAACTGGGCCAGCAGAACGCTGTAGTGATCCTTGCCGCGCAGGCCGACCGGACGCGCCTTGCCATAGTCATCCTGCTGGGAGGTATAGAAGCCATGGAAGTAGGACTCCAGCGAGCGTTCCTTCTCCTCGGCGCCTGCCGCCTTGTTGAAGGCCAGCTTGCGGGTGGGAACCAGCAGGGTGGTGAGACCGTCCACCAGTGTCGATTTGCCACTGCCGATGTTGCCGGTCAGCAGGCTGTTGTCGCCCTCTACGGCCAGATGCCAGATTTGCTGATCGAAGGTGCCCCAGTTGAACACCTCGAAACGCATCAGGCGAAAGCCCTGCAGGGCCTGGTTTGGCAGGCTGTGCTTGGCTGAGATTTGCGCGTTCAGCTCACTATTCACTCGGTGTTCTCCTCGTTGTACTCTTCAGCGTTCTCTGTCGTATTCCCGGCGACAGCCAGTTTTTGCGCTAGTAGCTGGTTGAATTCCACTATCTGTTCGGCGGTGACAAAGGCCTTGAGAATGCGCGGCACCTCGAAGTCATCCGGATGCTTGGGTAGCATTGAGAGGAAGCCCATCTCATCGCATTTTTTGATCAGCGCATCCAGCTCGCGGCGTTGCTTTACCTCATTACCCACCTCGGGGTAGTAGGGTAACAACCACTGGTGGATCTCCTGCCGGGTGACGATGAGGCGGGGCGCACTCTCTGCGCTGTCGTGCTCGGCCAGCCGCTTGCGCAGGCAGACCAATAGCAGTGTCTGGCCAAAGCTCAGGTTACGGCGGCTGATCAGGCGTGGTAACTCCTGACCGGACTCTTCTTCCGCGCTCTCGGGCTGCTTCAAGAAGGCGTACCCTTCGGCCTCGTCGATCAGCAAGGAGAGGCCAATCTGCTGGAAGTAGTCGCGGATGCTGTGTTGTTCGCGCAGTAATACCTGCCAGAGATCCCGTTGCCGATGCAGATAGAGAGGGCCCTTGAGCAGCCGGATGAGCACGGCAGACTTGTCCCGTTGGGCATCCGCCCCCAGTGCGCTTGTTTCATGGATGGTCGACATGGTTACAGCTCCCTGACAAAGGTGATGGCTGGAATGCGCAATATCCGCCAGAGTTCAGGCTCGGCCTGCCAGCGGATCTGTTGTTCCCGGGTGGTGTCGATGTGAGCAGGCAGCGTTTGCTCGCAGGCCAGCTTGATATAGGTGAGCACCTCATCCAAGCCATGGCGTATCGGGTAGTGTTCGATGACCTGGGCCAGGCTCACCTGACCTTGATAGTCACTCAGACAACGTTGGATGTGGCGTTGCAACTGCTGTTCGTCGATATGGCTCACCTCGAACAGGGTACGCAGATCCACTTCTGCCTGTGGCACGGCTTCGGCTACCGAGTTATTGAACTGTTCGCTCTGCGGCGGATGGTAGAGACCGCGACTCAGCAGTACAGAGAGCGTGGCCTGTTGCTCTGACACAGAGGCAAAATCCGGATAGCTGCGGCTATCAAGCCCTTCCAAGCGATGCGCCTGTGCCTCGAAGTCGCGGATCAGTTCCAAAATGCGTTTATTGTCCTGGGATTGCTCTTGGATGTAACGGCGCAACTGGTCGGTGATCTGCTGGCGGGTGATGTTCACCTTGGTTCCCGCATCCAGCAGGTAACTGTAGAGATGGCTGAGCAGGGTGTCCTGTTGCACCAGATTTCTCGCCTCTTCATGTTCTAGCAGTGACTGCAGGTTCTGGCGCATGGCACTGCGCATCTGTGGCGTCATCAGTAGCTCGAAGAAGGCGCTGAAGGACAGTCCTTCGTCCGAGCTGTCGATGACATCCTGATCGCCAAACACCTGATCCAGTACCAGTCCCTTATGCAGGCCACTCTGGGTGATGGTCTTGCGTGTCTCCTTGTCCAGACTGCGGAAGTTGGCTTCCACTTGGCGAAAATCCCCCAGCAGTTGGCGCGAGAGATCGCCCAGAAAAAACAGCCGTTCGCGGATCTGGGTCGCTGACATCCCCGTATCCTGTCCCTGCTCGACGGCACAGATGGCCTGCTCGATCTCGGCCTTGCGAGCGCTCAGGGTGGCGAGCTTGGATGCACTGTCTTCAGTGGTGCCGTGGACCAGCTCTCCGATCAGATCGAGCAACAGTTTGAGCCGTGACTCGGTGCCGACAAACCGGCGCCCCTGCATCTCCTCGATCCAGCGCAGGGCTTTTTCGATCTCGGGCAACAGGTCGCACTCGGGTTCATCGCTCTGCAGTGGCAGGTATTTGCGCAGATAGCCGCCCCGGCTGTTGATCCAGTCGTCGACATAGGCGCGGGCACTCTTGGGAAACAGCTCGGGACCATGGCTGTCGGCAATGTCCTGCAGATGATGTTCCAGTGCGTCGATCAGTTCCTGATAGGGGATGGCACGGCGGTTTTTAGCCAGAAAGGCCCGATGCAGAAAGCTGGCGAGCAGGGCAAAGTGAGGGGAGCGCAACAGACGCAGCGCCAAGCTTTGCTCCTTGAACTGCTCCAGAAACTCAAAGCTCAGATCCTGATTCATGGGGCAACTCCAGGCAGCAGGCGGCAGTTGGTCAGTGTGGCGACTACGTCATGGTTGGCCAGTCTGAGCGGATGGGAACGGGGATCGAGCCGGGCATCTGGTGAGCAGTCGACTCGCCACTGTTGCAACAAGTAACCCACCAGCGCCTCGCGCACTGTCAGCGTTAATTGTCCATCGGTCATGCCATAGTCCAAGGCTATGGCTTCTGGGTGGACAAGCGCGGGGTGGGGGACGAGTGTCAGCGTCATCTGTCGCTGCCAGGCGAGATCTGCCTCGCGCTGTTCTGTGTTTGGGGCTTGCGCCAATTCATGCACTTGCAGCAGGCGGGTGGTGACGAAGTCGCGAAACTCACCATGCCGCCGGTCGTAGGCGCGGACATGCCAACGGTGGCCGTTGTTAACCAAGACATGTGGGACCAGCTCACGCTCTGTCTCACCGGAACCTAAGGAGTGATAGCGCACGCTGATGGCCCGCCGCTGCGTGATGGCGCGCATCAGGGTGGCTATGGTGTTGCTGTCTGGATGGATGAGGCGGATGGCATCAACACAGTGTTCGCCGGGTGGCGAGATCTGTTTTACGCCTTCACCCATACCCTGGCTCAGGCGGCTGAGCAGGGTTTCCGGCTCATGGTTAAACAGCGGTACAAATTTTTGCGTTATGTGATAGCGCTTGGTTTGGTGTTTGAACTCTAGGTTTTCCGGAGCCAGTTCACGGTATAGCGCCAAATCCCGGGTACAGGAGGCAGATCCGACCGCAAACTGGCGTAGCAGATCGGTTTTGCTCACCTCGCCAAAGTAGTAGAGGCAGAAGTCTATAAACTCCAAGCGGTTACGTTGAGCATGAGGATAGAGATGAAAATCACCAAGTCTTGACATAGGACTTCTCATTTTGCTTTAGTGCGCTTTATAGTATATGGCTAATCAAAATGATGCAATCATTTTGATTAGATGGTGGCGGTTTTGCTCACCAACCCACGAATTGGAGAGCAACTGTTCCAGTTTGAGCCCTGTGAGGTTAGGAGGATTTTGGTTGGGGAGTACGATGTTCGTTATGAGATCCTTGATTCGATTATCTACATGCTGCGACTATGGTATACGCGAGAAAATCGTTGAACAAAACGCCCGCGCAATCCCGCTCCTTTAGGTGCGGGCCAAGCGGGAGGTGTATTGTAGTTGGTAACACTGCTTCAGTTTGAGGGGTAACTACCTTGAAAAACACCGATCTTGCTGTAGTGCAGCAAATTTGGGGCCACTGGCAACTGATGGTTGCTATCTGTGGTCACCTTGAACTTACGACCTGCTTTGGCTTTTAACCCTTGTCTTTTCACGCTGTTCAATATTGTTTTCAGGTCTGCATGGTCGCCATTTTCAGCCAACGCAACCTGAATACGGCGCGCACCGTCACGTTGCTTACCTTGCGTAAAAGCCTTATTGATTTTCTCGTCCAGCGCGGCCCGCCGTAGGGCTTTCTCGCCAGGTTCTTCACCGGTACGACGCCACTGATAATACCCACTTCGCGATACACCAAACACAGCGGCCATGCGCAGCAGGCGGAACCTGTGTTGGTGCTCCAGCAAAAATTCAAATGCAGCTACTTTTGATTTTTCGCGAAGTAGGTTGCGGCCTTTTTTAAGATGGCTAAATCCTCAGCCTGATCAGCCAGTTGGCGACGTAACTTAGCTACTTCGGCCGCTAGTTCAGCTTCACGCTGGCTGGTAGTGGATTTTTTCTCTGATGCATTACGCCAGTTGTAAATCTGGGTTTCGTATAGCTTCAACTGCCGTGCTGCTTCGGCCACGCCAACACGCTCGGCCAGTTTCAGGGCTTCGGTTTTAAATTCTGCGGTATAAGTCTTACGGTTCTTTTTAGTTGTCATAGGCACCTCGTTATGTGATTTTACTCACTTAGCGCGGTGTACAGAACTACTGGATCAGATCACACAAAAGTGTGATTTGGTTGCCTTTGAAATTCAGGGATTCACATCATCGCTTTGGCCAACGCGCAATCTAAACCTAAAAGTGGGATATAAATCCTATAATATTCAGTAAAGTGGGAATATAGTCCTGCCTTTCACATGTTAGAGTTGCTTTGATTTCAAAGTTGGACTATATTCCCATTAATGGCTGAATAGTGGGAATATAGTCCCTTTGGTTGGTGATGTGGCTAAGCGTGATTTACACAATGTACTGTTTCCAAAGCAACGCAAAATCCTGACTCATTTTGGTGAGGACTTGTTGTTGGCGATGAAACGACGTGGTTTTACAAAAAAGCTGCTGTGTGAACGTACTGGTTTTGATCATAAAACCGTGAACAAAGTCTTCGCAGGTGATCCGGGCGTTGCCATAGGCACTTACTTAAAAGTAATGGCCGTACTTGGCATGGAAAGCAACTTTGCGGAAATGGCCGCTCATGATGAAGTGGGTATCAAGCTGCAAAACATAAAATTGCTGGAAGGTTCAAGATGAGCCGTGAAATCGTCGAAGTCTATGCCGACTGGCAGCCAATCGAAGCGCCACTGCTAATAGGGCGGCTTACTTATAGCGATTCAAGCCGAGGTGGCGTGTTTAGTTTTGCCTACGATAAAGCATTTTTAACCTCAGCCTGTCGCTTGCAAATTGATCCAATCTTGACGCTTCACTCCGGTGAACTCTACAACGATGAAGCCGATAAAAACTTTCGCGCATTTCTTGATTCATCGCCTGATAGATGGGGACGTATTTTAATGCAACGGCGTGCGGCGATTGATGCGCGCAAAGGCATTCGAGCAACAAGTCGATTAAACGAATTGGATTACCTGTTGGGCGTGCACGACTCTTACCGGATGGGTGGTATTCGATTTAAGCGAGCAGGCTCGAATGCTTTTTTGGACGACAATTCTGAATTTGCTGCGCCGCCAATGGCTTCTTTGCGAGAGCTAGAGCACGCAGCCATGCAGATTGAAAAAGACGATGACATCGACAGTGACGAGTATTATCGCTGGTTGAAAATGCTGATTTCTCCAGGCTCATCATTAGGTGGTGCAAGGCCCAAGGCTTGTGTCACAGATGAACAAGGCCACTTGTGGATTGCAAAGTTTCCCAATCTAAATGATACCCATGACGTGGGCGCATGGGAGATGGTCTGTTATGAATTGGCTTTGGCGGCAGGTGTTGACATGTTTCCAAGTGAGATCAAGCAGTTTTCGTCACAGCACCATACCTTTTTAACAAAACGGTTTGACCGCGATGGCGAAAAGCGACTGCATTTTTCATCGGCCATGACACAGCTTCAATACTATGATGGTGAACAATTTCAAGGTGCCAGCTACTTAGAGATTGCTGAATTTATTTCCAATTATGGTGCGCAAACCGAAGCTGATTTAGCACAGTTATGGCGACGTATCGTGTTTAATATTGCGGTGTCCAACACGGATGATCACCTGCGTAACCATGGGTTTTTATTAACAAAGAATGGTTGGAAGTTATCACCCGCTTATGATTTAAACCCGATAGTGGGTTAGCATGGCCTGCATCTGAATATTACCGATACAGACAACGCTCTAGACTACCAATTAGCCTTTGACGTAAAAGACTTCTTCCGACTTTCGCAAACCCAAGCCACGCAAATTTACGATGAAGTATTAATGGCGGTTAAGCAATGGCAAACCGTTGCTAAGCGGCTAGGGGTCAGCCGAGCCGAGCAAACCATGAAACAATCAGCGTTTAACGTTTAATGGTGAGCTTACGGCAGCGTAGCTCAACTTATTTCAATTAATAATCAACAGCTCCTTTTTACGTATCAAAGCGCCTCTGCCAACTGATTTGAACCACTTACTTTTTTGTATCGATCTTGTAATTGTAAACTATACCCTTTTTCTAGTAGCCATGAAGAGTTCAGTACAACACCTTTAAGTGCTATAAAAAGTAGTTGGTTTATTTTGCTTTGATTTTCTAAACTCGTAGGATAAAAGTAACTTAAAGCTGTGGAACAAGGAGGCGCAAAGGATATGCGCCCTGTCATTGAGAAAGAACTTCTTCATTACGACATCTTGTATGCACTGGATGAAGCTTGGGTACTCGATAACTTGGTTTTTCAGGGCGGAACTTCACTGCGTTTGTGCCGAGAATCAAATCGATATAGTGAATATCTTGATTTGCAGGAGGTAGGGACTTCAATAGTAAGATGTTAATTGCAATGAAGCAGGTCATTGAAAAGTATATCGGTAATCGGTATGGGCTTGAGTTGTAGCTCGTAGCATGTTCAGTGACATATGATGCAAATTAGCGACATTTTATGCCGCATTCTCCCGGTAAATTTGGCAGGCATCCTCGCCAAATATTACATCTAACTGTTGACGGCGAAACTATTCATGGTGACCCAGAACGTATTCACGAATGTCCGTCCAACCACGAGCCCCTGCAATGACGGCACTGAGTGCACCAAACTGAGCATCAAATAATGCTTTCATTTAGTTGTTGCATAGGCCCATTGCACGATTTAATGAATACAGGGGGAGTATATAGCATATAAGGCGCAGCAAAAAGGACGGCCTTCGGCTGGGAGACGCTTTGGCGTTGCGACGCAACTGCTAGAACGCCACTACGTGGCTCTAGGGTTTAGACTCTAGTAGCGATGCGCTTAAGCATTCTACGAATGCTGTTTTACTGCTGCAGTTTATAGATACACTCAGCGCCATCTTTGATGGCTTGTTATATATCCTATCCATACTTATAATTTATGCGCACAAACAACGCGCATGGGTTATTGTTATGAGAAACAAATATAGCAATCAAGTACACAAAAAAGCTACAAATTTAAGCTTAAACAGTGAGTTATTAGCGGAAGCTAAACGCCTGAACATAAATCTTTCAGCGACAATGGAAAAGGCTCTTGAGAAAGAAGTAAAGCATCGCCTAAAAGCCGAATGGTTAGAACAAAATGCCCAAGCGATTAACGCTTGCAATGAATTGGTTGAAAAACAAGGCTTATTTTCTGATTCTTACCGAGTATTCTAATTTGACATCCTCCCCGCGCTAAAGCACGGGGATTCCTACAGCTAGACGGCGATGCCCCGCCGCGAGAATATTGGTTGCCGCGTTTATATCGCGGTCGTGCTCTGCTCCGCACTCAGAGCACACCCATTCTCTTATTCCAAGACCAGTTCTACCTTTCGGACTGCTGACGGGGATCGCCCCACAGCTCGAACAGGTCTGGGTGGAGTAGGATTCATTGACTATTTCGAACACAACTGACCGCGCTATCGCTTTATATTCCAATTGTGTTTTGAGCATTGACCAGCCTGCGTCTAAAACCGATTTTGCCATTTTAGTTTTCGCTAACTTGGAGCTGCTCACATCGCCAACAAATATTGCGGCATTTTCATTGACCAGCCGCGTACTAAATTTATGCAAAGCATCTTTGCGACGATTCTTGATCTTCGCATGAATGGCCTTGACTCGCTTTTTCTTATTTGCTCTTTGGGCAACGCCTAAATCCGCCTCTAGATCGCGGTAGAAGTTCCCCCGTTCTAATTTAGCCCCATCACTGCAAGTTGCCGTATCTTTTAACCCTAGATCGATACCGATGGCTGTCTTTCCAGAGGTGGGCGCTGAGGCGCCTACATGAACACACACATTAAAGTACCAGCGTCCTCTTGAGTCTTCAGAGAAAGATCCTGAAGTAAACTCGTATTGTGAAAGCCCGTAGGTATCCCAAACCTTAAAGTGCTGTTTTGCGAATAAGACTTGCCCACTCTTCCACTTAGCAGAACCTTTTTTAAACGGCACAAAGCCAAGAGAGTGTTTAGAGCCTGAGCTTATTCGCCAACGTAACTTCGCTCGTTTGAATTGTTTTCTTGCTTGGGCGTGTTTGGCGCAGACCTCTTGAGCTGTGTGGGATGGAATAATAAATCCAGATTCGTTCCTAAAACTTAGAATCGGTTTTTGCACATCGTAAGCCGACATCCAGACAGGTCTAATCGCGCCAGCATCGCTATAGTTGCGACTCGCTTTCATGGTTAGTTCGTTGGCCAGGTTAAAGCATTGATTTACTTCATACGCCATCTGTCTTAACAGCTTCGCATGTTTATCTTTTACCCTAACACTTAAAGTTTTGGTCTGAATGCTCATAATGCACTAATATAGGTTCTTTAAGCTTGATTGTAAAGGTTGGCCTATGGAATTACGAAGAGGAAGGCACTGCGTATTTATGATGCATGTGCATCTTATTTTTATTGCTAAATATCGTGGCAAGTTATTTACGGATGCGCATCTAAAAACGATGCGAGACATCATGGAAAAAGTCTGTGCGGATTTTGAGGCTGAGATCGTAGAGTTTAACGGGGAGCAAGACCACGTTCACCTGTTAGTGAACTACCCACCGAAAGTGGCTATATCGAAGCTGGTTAATAGTCTAAAGGGGGTTTCTAGCAGGAAGTTGAAACAGTACTATCCAAATCTTCATAAGCCAGCCTACATGAAAAATGCACTTTGGTCGCCCAGCTACTTTGCAGGATCTGTTGGGGGCGCTCCAATAGACGTATTAAGGCAATATATTGAGCAACAAGATAGGCCGCATTAAGTTGCTTCGCAACTTGCGCTATCCTTCCCCGCGCTAAAAGCACGGGGCTTGTCGCGCATTTTGGTCACAGTTTGCCTTATACCAAAACCACGATAAGAGCACTGCAATTGCATATCCTTACTTTGTTGATGTTCAAAGTGAATTGCTTAATATCTTGAATACTCGGTTAGTTATTCCGCTAACACCTGTCGAACTATTGGAGAAAAAAGCCCCTAGGCATTTATGCCCTGTGATCCATATCGATGAGGGTGACTTCGTGATGTTAACTCACCAAATGGCAAGTGTACCAACGAAGATTTTACGTGAGCCTGTCAATGAGTTGAGTAGTTTCAGGGATGAGATCGTAGCGGCTATCGATTTTTTGATTACTGGCATATAACAGAAGCTGGAGCGTTGCTCGAGATGTATGGACTCCTTTGGCTAATCTTTGAATCGATTAAGACCGTATCCTCTTAGTGGGAGGGAGTCCATACATCTAGGAACGCCGTTTTACCGCTGCAGGTTACTGAACGGGCTCCGCCCGGACGGTGAGCTTGCGAGCGTTCAGTCAACCGTCAACGTCTTTGCTTTTCCTTCCATCTTATTTTCTCTGACTGTTTTTGCGTTTTTTAGGTGTCATTAATTAGTATTTTTCTTAATTGCTGAGTGCTGTAGGTTGCATTAATTAGCTGTTTTATCTATTTTTGAGTGCTATAGTGTTCATTAATTGTCGTCTGCTTTTAGGGGTTAGGTAATGCAAATTTTAACGGTGCAGATGAACATTGCCGGAGAATGGCGTGATGTTGCTTTGGTGGAGTTTTATGCGCCAGATAAGGGCACTGGCGGGCCATGTGTATTAAATTATGAGATCGAACATGTCACGTCTTACTTCCATCAATTTGCGCAAACTGCAGTGAGTGTATCGTTACCCGTTGATAATATCCCGTTGCGAAGCCCTCACTGGCATCGTTTTTTAGAAGATATTATGCCAGCAGGTTCCAGCCGGGATTATTGGGTTAAGCGGCTTGGATTGCAGGATTTGCCTAATTTGGAACGTGATTTCCAATTGTTGAAATATGGAACTATCGCGCCAATTGGCAACTTACGTATAAAAGAATCGGTGCCTGAAAAGGCTAAAAGATCATTACCTGTTACCTTTAGTATCGCTGATGTCAGTGAGTTGCAGATTGATTTTATTGAGTATGCCCAGTCTCGCGGTGCAGCAGCAGGTGGCGCTTCCGGCGCAGGCGGGGCGGCACCTAAGTTATTAGTGCGATTAAATGCGCAGCAAGATGTTTGGATTGATACCTTTCAAGATGATCCGCGTAATCTCGATCAGCCTTATTTAGTTAAGTTTCCAAGGGGTAAAACCACTCTGGATGGCGATATTTTGCGAGCAGAGTATCATTTTTATCATGAGCTTACACAATTGGGCTTTGAGACTATTTCCGTTGAGTCGATGAAGCTTATTGAAGCTGAACGTGGCCCTTCTTTATGGTTGCCACGCTTTGATTACGGTGTTGAGGCGGGAGCAATGGTGAGTTATGGCATGGAGTCGGTTTATGCCATTTTAGGTGAGCCGACAGCAAAGCCTTTGCTACATGCCGATGTGATTAGACGGCTTTTGGCCGCGTTTAATAAAAAAGAAAATTATGGTAATACCAGGACGCTACTCGACGTTGAGGCTGAGCTTGAAGGCAAGAGCGGCATTGAGGCGTTTGTGATTGAATGGGTACGTAGAGATTTATTAAATATTGCCTTTGGAAATTCAGATAATCATGGCCGAAATACCTCTTTTATCAAGTATGGAAACCGCGTCCAGCTGGCACCCATTTATGATTTTGCGCCAATGAAAGCAGATTATGAGATGATCACTCGTACCTTTACCTGGGGTGAGGGAATGGAGTTAGGTGGCGTGTATAACTTTCCTGCAATTGCAGAACATTTATCTGATTTACTGTCGCCTAATGAGTTAATGAGCGCTTTGAATGAAACCGCTGCTCGTTTGCTTGGTCTTGAGCAACGTTTACGTCAGCGGGGTGTGCCAGAATCGATTCTTGCGCATTCGGGAATTGGTTTTGCCACGTTAGAAGCGAGAATGCAGCAATGGGGGCTATTATGACGGTTTCATCTAATGTTGCAACGGATTCGATTGAAACAAAAGGCAGAGGTGGTCGAAAAAAAATTTCGGTTAATCGAAAGCCTTTGACCCTTAAAGATAGGGAAGATTTATTATTAGCCGCTACATTGGATCTCTTTTCGGGGAAAAAGACTCAAGGTCAAGTACTTAAATGGCTGAGAGTTGAGTTGTTATCACTGAGCCAGGACCAATATGCCAAAATGGTTGGCGTTAGCCGTAAAGCATTGTCTGATATCGAAAGTGATAAAGGCAAAAACGGTGTTGAGTTGATTAATCGAGTTTTTAGCGGAGTCGGGTTTCGTATAGCATTAATGCCAAAGGATAGTGTCGTGCTGAAAATGGCGGTAGAGGCGATTTAGAAGCTAAGATCTAGAACGCCGCAAAGCGCTGAAGAATCCCCTGATGATTTACAAATAAATCATCAAATTAGAGTGGAAGCGCATCTTGTTGCATGATCAAATGGTTTCGCTAAAAACTACACTTGGACAACAAGATGCGCGAAGCCAATATCCTACAACATTCTTTACACCAATACTGCCCAGAACTTCACCTAAAACGATTAAACAGCTTGATGCTGGCCTCTAAGGCACTGATTGAATGTAAGACACTGACCTTGACTGAGTTAGGTCGAAATTTACCAACCACGGCCCGAACCAAGCACAACATCAAGCGCATTGATCGTTTGCTCGGCAACACGCATCTGCATCAAGAACGGTTAGCTGTCTACCAATGGCATGCCAGCCTCATCTGTTCTGGTAACCCTATGCCGATTGTGCTCGTCGATTGGTCAGACATCCGAGAGCATAAACGCATCATGGCTCTGCGCGCCTCAATAGCCTTCAATGGCCGCTCTATTACCCTGTATGAGAAGTCCTATCCCCTATCAGAACAATGCTCTAAGGCCTCCCACAACGGTTTTTTAGCGGACTTAGCCAAGATTTTACCTTTGCATGTTACCCCTCTCATCGTGACTGACGCGGGGTTCAAAGTGCCTTGGTACAAAGAGGTTGAGGCGCATGGTTGGTTTTGGCTAAGCCGTATTCGCGGTACAGTTCAATTTGCAGATATTGGCGCTGAAAATTGGCGTGCAGTTCGCAGTACACATGACTTGGCCAACGGTCAAGCGAAGAGCCTGGGTTGTAAGACCTTGACCAAAACTAACCCTATCAATTGCCATCTCACGCTTTATCGTAGCAAACCTAAGGGGCGTACAAATCAGCGTTCAACGAGGACTAATTGCCACCATCCATCGGCAAAAACGTACTCAACATCGGCGAAAGAGCCTTGGGTGTTAGCCAGCAATTTACCACCAGAATCTCGGAGCCCAAAGCAGCTGGTAAACCTGTACGCCAAACGTATGCAAATAGAGGAAACCTTTCGTGACCTCAAAAGCCCGGCATACGGCTTTGGCTTACGCCAAAGTCGTACCAACAGTCCAGAGCGATTCGACATCATCCTACTGATAGCGTTGATGGTTCAATGCCTGTTGTGGCTAGTTGGTTTACACGCACAGCAACAGGGCTGGGATAAGCATTTTCAGGCCAATACCATTGGGCATCGAACGGTACTCTCAACGATTCGCTTGGGATTGGAGGTGCTCAGGCGGCCTGATTATCAAATCACGGAGAAAGAATTGCTGGCGGCCTGGGTATTATTCGCCAATCAGTTGCTCAAATATGGCTATGCTATGGCTGATTTATGAGGGGATCCTTCAGCGCAAAGCGACGACTGCCTGGGTGCAGATGCAAGTCAGGAATTAGATCGCCAAGCCCATGCTTTAATTGACATGGTGAACCCCGTTTAACATTAGCTATATGCCAACACTTGCATCCCCGCAAAACGAGGAACAATTTTCCGTCCTACGCTGAATGTGCAATGTAGTCATTGACTGCATTTTCTACCGCTGCATTCAAACTAATGCTTTGCGATAGCGCAATTTCATTAAGTCGAGCGTGAACCTCTGGCGAGATCCGAACGTTGAATTTGCCAGAGAAGTTTTTGTAAGGCTCAATGCCACGCTCCTGACACATCTCTAAAAAAACGCTTAATGACTTCGCGCCCTCGGCTTCCAATTGAGCGACGCTTTCACCATAGAAATCCGCGCCGCCGTTTAAGCCTACGAACTCACCACGGAATGTTTCAGCGTCTGGATCATAATCAATAAAGGCTTTTACCCCGTTGATCATCATAAGATTTTTCATGCTTTCACCCCGTTCCTTTCTAACCATTTTTTGATGCTTATCACTGCGTCTTTGTCAGTTTCTTTCTGAGGATGTGGGCGGTGATATACCTGAACTTCACCAAACAGCACCACACCAATTCGAGACCCCTCACGCTCTTCAATGTCAGCCCCTAGAGCAATAAACAGCGCTTCAATATCAGACCACTTGATAGTTCCGCTGATAGGCCTAGCAAAGATAGCCGTCAACGTTCTTAAATGTTTTTTGTTCATAAAGTCTCATAATCCGTTAAATCGATAGTACTACTTTTTAGTATCATTTCAAGCGAATTTGGTACTATTTTTTAGTACCACCAATCAAAATGCATTAGCGGCAATTGCCCACATTGATACGGGGTCTGTAGTTAACCTGAGCTTCGGATAAGAATTTAGCTCCCAAAAGGAACTAAATGCTCGTTCCCTGATCCGATCATTCGACCAAGAGTGATTAGAAAAAGGAACGAGCATGAACAAACTAGTTGAAACTTACTGTGATGTCGATGATTTCTGTCAGTTATTTATCCCACATTGGCAACGCTTATTGCTTGATAATGGTGAAATGAAGCGTAATAGACCTTGTCGCCTTTCTCCCGCAGAAGTGATGACCATTATCATTCATTTCCATCAATCACATTACCGAGATTTCAAAAATTATTATCTGCACTATGTTTGTCGCCAGCTAAAACCCTATTTTCCAGAGTTGTTGAGCTACACTCGTTTCCTTGCATTAATGCCTAGCGTCGTTGTCCCTATGTGTAGCTATCTGACTTCAAAGCTTGGAAAGCCAACGGGAATTCAGTTTGTCGACTCCACTAAAATTGAAGTCTGTCATATTATTCGAGCGAAGCGAAATAAGGTTTTTGAAGGCATTGCCGAACATGGAAAGGGAACTATGGGCTGGTCGTTTGGATTTAAACTGCATCTTATTATCAATCACTTGGGTGAAATTGTAGCGTTAAAACTGACGAAAGGTAATGTCGATGACAGGCAACCTGTCAGTGAAATGGCTGAGTCTCTTTTTGGTAAGCTTTATGGTGATAAAGGCTATATTAGCCAAGCCCTAACAGGTGAGCTTTTGGAAAAGGGCGTTGAGTTAATCACCACAGTTCGTAAGAACATGAAGAAAAAGTTTATTTCTCTATGGGATAGAGCAATCTTAAAAAAGCGATTCATCATTGAAACAGTGAATGACCAATTGAAGAACATTTCCTATATTGAACACTCAAGACACCGCAGCGAGCATGGGTTCATGCTCAATCTACTTGGTGGATTGATTGCATATTGTTTAAAAGAAGAAAAGCCATCGTTAAATCTAACAGCTCAGGAGCTTGAACTGTTAGATAGCTCTAATTTAGTGCTGGCTTAACCAGATCTGAGGTTAGTTAGTAATTTTTGTGTTGTGATCTGATCCAATACTTTTGGACACCACGCTAAGTGAGTAAAATGACTTAACGAGGTGAATATGACAACCCAAAAGACCCGCAAGACTCACACTGCTGAATTTAAAGCAGAAGCCCTTAAACTAGCCGAACGTGTCGGTGTTGCTGAAGCGGCTAGGCAACTCAAAATCTACGAATCACAACTTTATAACTGGCGCTCTGCCATTGAAAAGAAATCGACAACCAGCCAACGCGAAGCAGAACTTGCTGCTGAAGTTGCCAAGTTAAAACGCCAGTTAGCTGACCAAGCCGAGGATTTAGCCATCCTAAAAAAGGCGGCCACCTACTTCGCGAAGAATCAAAAGTAAACCGATTCGAATTTATGCTCGAACACCAGCACCAGTTCCGCCTAAAACCAATGGCGGCGGTGCTTGGCGTGACGCGAAGTGGGTATTATGCCTGGCGAAAATCAAGCAAAGAACCGAGTGCGCGCTTGCTCAAACAGCACAGCCGTGATGAGCAAATCAAAGCTTTTTTGTCCAGAGCAAAGAGCGCTCAGGCGCTCGGCGTATTCAAGCCGACCTCGCGGAGGATGGGGAATGCGCTGATCTGAAAACCATTATGAACAGCATGACAAGGCAGAATTTAGTGGCTAAAGCTGCGCGTAAATTCAAAACCACAACCGATAGCGATCACCAGCTTCCGGTAGCGCCAAACCTATTGGAGCAGAACTTCGATGCCACTGGCCCGAACCAAAAATGGGTCGGTGATATCACGTATCTGATGACAAGCGAAGGCTGGCTGTATCTGGCGGTGATTATTGATTTGTACTCGCGAGCTGTGATTGGCTGGTCAATGAATAATCGTATGACGGCTCAGTTGGCTTGTGATGCACTGACTATGGCATTGTTCCGCCGTGGGTTCCCGAAAAATGTAATTGTTCACAGCGACCGCGGTAGCCAATATTGTTCACATGCCTATCGAAATCTGATTGAAAAACATTAACTTACCAAAAGTATGAGCCGCAAAGCCTGCTGCTGGGACAATGCCTGTGCAGAGAGCTTCTTCCATTCACTGAAGGTTGAGGCGATTCAGTACGAGCCAATCATGGACCGGGAAACCATGCGACAGACCGTTTTTGAATACATAGAAGTTGATTACAACAAAACCAGAAGGCATAGTTCACTTGGCTATTTAAGCCCTGAGAATTTTGAACTGAAACACAGTGCTTAGTTAAGTGTCCAGAGTTAGCGGATCAGATCAAGTTCTTCTTATTCTGCCAGCAAGGCATCGGCGGACCATCTTGTTCGCGCCTGGCATCGTACCTATGGTTTACCGATAGTTATTACTAACTGCTCTAATAACTATGGCCCTTTTCAATACCCTGAAAAGCTGATCCCTTTAATGGTGAATAATGCGTTATTGGGAAAACCACTGCCCGTTTACGGCAATGGCCAGCAGGTGCTGGATTGGTTGTATGTGGATGATCATGTTAAGGCGTTATTTTTAGTCGCCACTGAAGGGCAACTAGGGGAAACCTATAATATTGGAGGCTCAAATGAATACACTAATCTTGCTGTGGTGCAGCGAATTTGCGATCTCTTAGAAGAGTTAGTGCCCACTCATCCGCAGTCTCTGACAATGAGTGGCATGGGGTTTCGTGATTTAATACAACATGTTGCTGATCGTCCAGGCCATGATGTGCGCTACGCCATTGACGCGAGTAAAATTCAACGTGAATTAGGTTGGCAACCACTCGAATCCTTTGATTCAGGCCTTAGGAAAACGGTCGAGTGGATAGTGCAAGCGGTCTAAAAAACACCGCGTAATTGATGTCAGAGTACTTTTAGGATCTAATTTAATTTGATAAACCTGGTGCATGTAATTTGTATCGACATACCACCGCTACCGTAATGTCAGAAAATGGTGCCGACATTCGCTATATCCAAGAGCAGCTAGGCCATGCAGATATTTCGACAACACAAGTCTATACCCAGGTGACGATTGGTAAGCTAAAGGAGGTTTATCATCATACGCACCCTGCAGCACGAGAGGGGGAATGAATCTTGAAGAGTGTTGGTGATGATGCAGAGGAAATAGGAAAAGCCCCTAACGGGGCTTTATTCACAAAACCAATGAATTACACTGCCATGGATTTGGCTTCAATAATCATTTTATTCTGTGACTCAGTCGCTTTCTTGATAACTTGAGTATACACACGTTTTTTCTCTGCTGAACTTGCGTTCATAACAAAGGCTGAAAGCTTGGATGTAGTAACGTTAATTTTAGCTGTATTGGTCGACATAGATTTCTCACATAAAACAGCCTAAAAAATAGGCTCAGGTGGCAAGTTTAGCAGTCTTATTAATTCTGTGCGAGAGTATTTTTTCTTTATATGATGCTGAACATCCGTAATGTTATCATGGTAAATACGAGTGCTACCATCATTGTTCTTTATCAGTAAATCTATCTTGATTGCCGCGCCATATTTGGCTTTGACTTGCCGGACTACCTCTTGCGAATTTAAGAATTGATCGATAAATGTAGTAGGTAAAATGCGTCTGCCTTCAAGCTTTTCTCTTGCTTGGACAAACTCCCAGGCTAGTGTAGGTTCTTGATAAAAAAAGATGATGAGCACGGCTCGATTTCGCTTTAGTGAGCGCTCGATATTTTTACAAGCGATATCAAAGTTTGAAAAAGTACCATCTAAGATGAAACTTTGGTTGTTGTTAAAAATTCTGTCTAGGGTTCGTTCAACAATAAGGCTGACAGCTTTCTGAAAGAGGAATGAATTTTCACCAGTGTACTCTTGGAAGAAGACTCTTAGCTCATCAGGGTCAAGCCTAATAATTCCCGTTTCATCAAACATTTCAAGAAACGCTTTTGAAGCTTCGGTTTTTCCAGCGCCAGGAGAGCCGCACATAAAAATAGACACAGGTTGTTGATCAGCTGGAAACTTGTCCAAATCGGTCAGTTCTCGAGCTATCCGAGTACTATTTGCTTTCGCATAGGTGACCGCTTGAGTTTCAATTTCTGTTTCTTGCTCTGTCATAGTCAGTGATAACGTTACCAGATTTAAACAACATGATATCAGCCAACTCAAGTTGAGTATAACTTACGGGGTTTTACAGCATGTTTTCGTTGCGCATGAGTTTATCAAATGCGTTGCCATCGCTTCGAGATGCGTTTGCAACATAAGGTGCATAGACATCAAATAATAACCGAGTATCACTGTGGCCAAGCATTTGTGAGATATACAGTGGATTTTCTAGGGCTGCGATATGCAGCACTGCCGCGGTGTGACGAGTTTCATAAGCTCGTCGACGTTTCAGTCCCGCTTTAATGAGTGTCGGGTACCATAATTTTTTGCTAACAAAATGGGTATCCAGTGGCGCATCTGATTTGCCAGTAAACACAAAGCCTGACTCTGACAATGCCAAATTTTTAATGCGTTTAAAGGCATCGTATACCGTGTCACACATCTTAAGATCACGCCTAGATTTTGGTGTTTTCACATCACATACTTCACCATTCACCCAGTTTTGCCGTATGCGAATTAAGCGGTGATTAAAATCAACATGTTGCCACTCTAATCCATGTATTTCACAGCTGCGCATGCCGGTCCAAAACCGAATGATGAAGTAATCTTTCCATTCGGGAGGGACGTGGGATAGGAAAAGTTTAACCTCCTTTATCGTCATCGGATGAGACTCAGCCTTTTCTTCTTTAAGTGAGCGATAGCGCCTCAATGGGTATTCAAATTTATATTCTTCTGCCGCGAGGCTTACCATGGAGACGATGGGCCACAGTAAGTTATTAATGCGCCGATTAGATAATTGCCGGGTATTATCTGCCTTTACCATTTGCATTAACTGCTGACGATAAAAATCGATCTGCGATAGGGTGATCTCATTCATCAATGTATTGCCAAATTGTGGGATCAGATACTTATCTAAAACGTTTTGCATGGTGTTTCTATAGCTATTTTTCCACGTCGCCTTTTTGCGTTCAAACCACTGATAAGCAAAATCATTGAAAAATGGATATTCACGATCAGGATGTTTTTCACGCTGCAACTGCTCAAATTGAGTGACTTTTTTACTTTTGGGAAAATAGTCACGGTATTGAAAGCAGCCTAAGTCCATCTCAGCGTTCATTTTTTTGAGCGTAGTTTTGGCAGTAGCAAGGTTTTTAGGTGTGGCCAGCATTTTTGTGCCTTCACGAAAACGGCAGCCATAAAGATGCATGTCGAACTGAATACGCCCATTGGGGCGCACACGAATATGAGCCATAGGTGGCCTCCATCAAATAGCACTGTCCCTATCCGATGGAATTCGTTAGAATTTCGCAATCGGCTGGGTCTGTGTTAATAGCTAGTGCAGCCGGTACGGGGGAGAGTGGTTGCAGCCGCTCTCTCCCAACTGCTTATTTATTAGGTTAACCGCACTTTTACATCGCGCAACTCAACCTGAAATGTCCCTTTCCAATAGTTGCAGTTTGCCAACTATTGGTTAAAAACACACCTATCAATATAACCAATACTGTTTATTTGTCCAGTGGTTTATTTTAAATTGCTGTGCTTTTTAAATTGACCATTTACCAATGAAAATTGTTGAGCATTTTAGCGTAAGCTTGTTGCCGTCATTTACCCCACTTCACACACAACCACACGCAACCGTATTCAGTTTACTGTTTGAGAGCTTACTTAATCATCGGCAAACCCATATTCATCGATATTGGCTAAATCGCCACTGTTTTCTGTGATGTTTTCGGAATGCTTATTGTTCGGTTTAGGTGCTAAATCAGGATAAGTCGTTGGCGAATAAACACGAGCGTTCTTGAGTTTATCTTCTGTTTGGGTTTCTGTCGTGTCGGTGTATTGCGCATGCGACTCTATGTCATTAACTGGAGTATCAATTTCGTCTGGCACATCGCTTGGTTGTTCGGCAAACAAATCGAGTTCTCCTTGGCGCGATGGCGGCAAAATGTAGCGGTCATCGTAAGTGTTCAGGTACTCGTTTTTCAATTTTTGATATGCAGCTAACTGTGATTGTTCTGATACTAAGTTAAGGCTATCAAACGGTGAAATATCTTCTGGTTTATCAAAGAAATTGAGTTTCAGTTCACCATTTTGATTTTGAGTTAACGTAATGCGGATCTCGCCTCCTTTAGCAAAAATTTTTAATTTCATGTCTTTGAGAGTACGAGGCGAATAGGAAAATAATAATGCGTTGTGATTATGAAGGTGTTTAACGCTGACTTCGCGAATGAACTCCCGACGTCCGGGCAACATGCATGAGAATAACCTGTTGCTGTCAAACAGTAGCATCGCAGTATTGAGCGATCTAACGCTGGTTTCTTTTAAGATCATGTTATTTAACTGTTTGAAATCGTATAAATTAGATGCAAATTCAAGGAGTAACCTGCTTTCCTGAGCTATTTTTCGATGAAATTGCTCTATGCCTTCCAGAGAGATACTTTGCGTGTGCTGGTCAGTTTTAAACGTGAGTAGTTCTCCTTCTAAGCTAAACGCTATGCTGCCTGTTTCAGAGTTCATGTACAGCGTTTTAAGCGTTTGGCTTGCGGCTTCAGTCAAGGGGAGGGTATGAGGTAAGTCGATATTGTCTTGTAATCGTTTGGTCGTGACTTCACCATTTTTCTGGAAGCGGATCTCTTTTTCATTTTTTCTAAATTCAACAAAATCAAAAGGTATGAGTGAATTGGTTGAATTGATAATGTCAACAATCGAGCGTCTGTTCAGCTCATGATAAGCACGTTGAGTATTGGCCACCTGATATTGAATATGATTTTCATGAGCAGCGTCTAATTCAAAACGGGACATTGGGAAATGTATTGAATCATCAATCTTTTTGTCGTCTCTGAGTAATAAACAATACTCGATATTGATGTATTTGCCATTTTTGTACCTGAGCTCAAAAATATACTGATTGGCTAGGGTATTAAACTCTTGCTGTTGCTCTTTCATGCACATGAAAAAATCGAAAGGGATTGAGAATTCAGCATTCTTCAAACCATGGCCTTTTTCGAGAGGTATTTCAATTTGTCCATATTGACCAGGGGCACCACCAATAAGGAGCATACGGCTGTTATCGCTGTCGATAAACACACTGATACATGCATCCGAATGATGTTTGTCTAGTGCATTTATCATATTGATAAACAAGGGAGATTTTATTTTCGGGATTAATATCTTTGACATAATACACCTAGTTGTTCTGTTGAAAGTGTGAGAGATATAGCTGTGTTTGTTGAACGACAAATTGCAGATCCACTAACTTAGCGTGCTGCTTATGAGGGTTTAGTTTGGTTTCACTCAATTTGGGCGTCAGAGTGATGGTCAGTTCGCTTTGACCAACAGATTGTTTTTGAAGCGTTATTGTTTCACCCGATTGAGCAAAATGGTCTTTTAACCTGTTTAATAGAATGTCGATTTTTGTTTTTCTATTCACGGTTAACACAAAGCTGGGCGCTAACCAGCGCCACAGTGGCTGACGAAATACTGCTGCAAAATGTCGTGCATTTTTGACATTACACGCCAAGGTTAATGTTAATGCTGGATGTATGCCGTTGCTTAGCACGATTGCTGGCAAATTACTGAGTGCTGTGATTTGCGCTTTGGTCATTGGCAAGAATTGATATTTGCCTGGAGATTGCGAGATTTGGCTTAATAACGGCCAGTTAACCTCTTTTACTTTTCGCATTTCAAGAAATAGATATTGAAGAAAGTCATGAGAAATTTTGTTGGCGTTACCAAGCCATTTTTGATGATACTTGACGGTGTCTTGTGCAATCGAGACTGTATGAAAATCGCTGAGCGGCTTTTGGGCGACACTATTTTTATTCGTCTTAAATAGATGTTGTCTCAGTGCTGTCTCTGTGAGTAAGACGTGGTTTTGACGCTTCTGGTTAATGTCTTTTGCTTGGTAATCAGGGCTGATTAAAGCGAGTTGACGTGATAGATCATTTGAGTCGTTTTTTAACCCCAGCAAATATCGCAATTCACTATGCGAGAATTCTCGAGGCTGTGATTCACCAAAGCCTGGCCGATAGAATGGGTAAAGCCAGTCTATATCGTGCAGATAGGACCATCGAGTTGTTGCATAGTACTCGTGTCCGATTTGACGAGTCATTTCATCTAACAAAATCCCATCATTGCACAGTGAAAATGGTTGCCCTTCAAGCCAATAGTCAAATCGCGCAGCAAGCACGTCATCATGGAGTAAGCGTTTCATTTGCTCTGTATTCGTGGTTTGCTCTGGCGGCAGATTGTATGCAAGGTGCAGTGCTTGCAGCATAAATAAATGTACACCGCTATGACGCAGGTGATGAAACCGCGCTTGCTGGCCGCATATTGCTTTGATGCATTTAGTGGCAGGTAATAAGTATTGCAACTGCCGTGAATGGTATGGCTCTTCTGTGAAGCCGATCAAATGCTGGTGAGGTTCACAAAGTTCACTGTTTTTTATCACAATTCTGACTAGAATTGCGAATTCTTCCGGTATGACGGTATAGACAACGCGTGAATGTCTGCTTTTGGTCGTCCCCTCCTTAGTATTTGTGATATTGAAACGAAACAATTGTTTATTCGCTGGATCAACAAATACATCCTTTAAACGAAGACGCAGTAACTCTCCTCGGCGCAACATTGCGAAATAGCTGATAATGACAGTGACTGCGCAAAATAACCTCTGCAATAACCCCCCGGAGGGCGGCGCGATGAGCTTTGCGACGATTTCATGCAACTGTTCTATTGAGATCCGAAATGGATCAACACCTGGAGGGCTGAGTGGTGGTTCGAACTGGCTAATGTCTAAATGGTCTGTGAGTGATTGGTGACGCATAAAGCGAAAAAAATACAGCATGATCAGTTGCTCTGTTTCAGTCGCTAAATTGTCATAAATGTTGTGGCTCCATTGTTGTAGTAGTTCTTGGTCTATTGCTTGGTCATAACTGAGCGGGCTCGTGAGTTTTAATTGAATATTGCAGTATTTTTTGATGGTGCTGTCTGCGAGTTTTTGCTTTTTTACCCCACCGAAATTGATGAGTTCTAACGTGTATCGATAGAGCATTGTTGGCAGGATATTGTCTACAGGCCAATGACTAAGGTCATGGACACATTCTGTAATCTTATTGCGATTATTTTGCAGTTCGAGGTGCGGCCATTTCTTCGAGGCTTGATTGGCTTTAGGTATTGCGGTAACTGCCATTTCGTCATAATCGATGCCATAAATTCTCACTAATTGTCGTTGTTGGTCCTTCTTGTCAACCGAGACTAAAGGGGTTGCGACATGACGTTCTGGGTAACTAATATCTTTTAAGAATGTAGGAACGACATGATCGCGATAGTGCCAAACGGCTTGAAAAAGGTGCTGGTAATGACGAGAGACCTGAGTTGATATGGAGAATGACGTTAATAAGGTTTCTAATCTTTTTAGCAACTGCTTTTCAGTTAGCTTGCTATGCGAATATGCCTGATATTCCGTCAATGATTGATAGACAAATAAGGGCAGGTGATACCGGCTTGATTGCGGTAGATCGTCTTGGTTTGATGACTTGTCTAAGTGTTTGATATTCAGATATTTTTGTCTTTCAATATGCTGAATACTTTCTTTGTCGTTAATGATGTTGACGAGATGTGCAATGGTTAGTGGCGCAATTTCAAGTGCAATAATCAATGCCATAAACTCAGCTGACAGTGCGGAGCGCTGTTGCAAGAACTGAGCTTTGACGTTTTCATACTCTGCTTGCAGTTTAAATGCATCATTTGCTTGAGCGGTGATGCGTTCATACCATCTTAAATCAGGATCTGGCCAAGGCAGCTTTTCAACTCCAGGAGTTTGCCACTTCAGTACTTCTTTGAGGTAGACAATAATGGCTTCTAGCGCACTTTTATAGTGACGTTGCTTGCCTGTAGGAACCGAGCTAATGATTTTATTGATGACTTGTAAATCTTGAAGAGTGATTTCACGCCTTTGGGGTTGGCAGATTGATATGTTAGTCGGCTTTTGAGCTGAAAGGTTTGAGGCTTTGAGTGTTGGGTTCGGCCACTGGCTGATCACCCAGCTAATGGCATCTATGCCAGCGTTTGACAAGCCCTGACGTTGGTGATAATTGTAAATCTCAACAGGGTTTAATTTGTTGAATAAACTAGACATATTTCAACTCCTTTAACCCGTATCGAGCCGGCAGACTATCAAGAAATAAGTCTTGTTGTTTTATGCTTGCTGGAAATGTATGGTCACTGCCCAGATGTTCACCGTACTCCGCGTGTCCCATTAAGCGATCAATTTGGTGTGTTGTCAGTTTATGTATAATGCTGGTAGCGGCACTTTGCGCAAATTGATGACGCAACACATAGGGGACAATGCCATTGGCTCTTTGATGTAAAAATTGTCGCAGCGATTTTGCTGATATTGCAGTCGCTTGATTATTTGCATCATATAAACTCCATGCCCAGGGAAGAGCATTGCTCAAATTCAGCTTCAAACTGAGTTTTTGTTGCAGCGTGGTGTAATGCAGAATTTGTTGTCTCAGATAGTCACAAATTCTGATTTCGCGTTGAAAGCCTTTATCAGATACTGTCGTGCGGCGGTAATCATAGTGTGATTGTTTATTGATAGAGATAGCATGGGTAGGGCGCATGCCCGTAAGCAGTATAAATAACAGCGCAGTATGGTTAGCGCAGAGATTGTGATAATGAATTAAAGCGGCTTGACCAGCTTTGTTTTCAGGCTTAGATGAAGTTATCTCGTCATGAAGATGACGAAAAATCGCAACAATCTCACTCTCGGGTATAAGTCGACTACTGCCGTAGCACACAGACTCGTCTGCGTATTTTTCTAAGTCGTCACCAACCCATTTACTATGAAAACTCACACCCACTTTTGAGCTTGTAATGTCAGCAGGAATGTTTCTTTTGGCGTTATCATTTAATAGCGAAATGTTGGGAAGTGTGGCTTTACCTACTTTTGAACTCGACGAGAATGTGAGTGTCAGCAGTTTGCTCACACCTAGAGAGTTTGCATGAGTGAATAATCGACTGAGATACCGATCTTGTGCGTGAAATAGCTCAGCGCGAACTTGTTCACTGTTTTTTTGCTGATAAACCGCGGCATGGCGATGGTGCCGTATATCAGTAGGTAATAATAATGATTTAGTTAAACTAGACAGTTTATTATCTGTGCGAATACAACTTGTTATGTACTTAAAAAACAATTGCTTTCTTATTGCTGGAAAGTGTTCGATCTCAGCAGGTTTTCGCCATTTGGCCATGAGCAGATTAAGCAATTGTTGTTTTTCAGCTGCCGTTAGCCATGAAACGTTATAGCTGTGATTGCTAACGAAGGGTTTGAAAATGTGGATTAATCTATTAGGTATGGGTTGCCATTCGAATTTTTTCTCGCCGTTTTGAGTAATGGTTGCACGCGCGTAATAGGTCCAGGACTTGCCATCCTCAAACTTATGATTTTTGAATCGATGTGCTTCGCATGTATCACTGTTTTTCACTTTGTGGCAGTCGGGAATATCATCTACTGTGAGAGGCTTTTCATTGGCGTGCAGGAGAAAGTCATCTAACTGCTGAGTAAGCCATAAATACAACAAAACAACTAATAATTTGCCTGAGTTGGTTTCATGACTCTGTTTTTCGGCTTGGTAAAACATCTTCATTAACGCTGTGTTAGTACCGAGTCTATCGGGCATGACACCGCCGGAATTTTTTAGTCTATTACTTTTAGCATTAGCTTGTAGCTTTCCCATTACTCATATCCTTTTCCGATATCTGAGGTATGAATCGCACTGGGAGAGAGTTGCGTTAAGTGAGCTAGTTGCATTTTAGATACAACTGGGGATTCTGCTTGTTTTGCAGCTTGAATTTGATGAGCCTGCGTAATACGGCATCGTGCAGACTTTGGGTAAGATAATGAAGGTGTAAGCGTGTTTAATGTGCTGATGACATGTGGAATAGTGCTTTCATTTAACGCTACTTGAAGTGCAACAAAAGAGGCGGAGGTGCGGTTCTGCGGGACACACTGTTTAACCTTTTCATTTGCCAGCAGTCTCACAAGTGCTGGGTGTTGGTGCTGTGAAAATAAATTGGGCAGTACTTTTTTAGATTTCTCGATACTCATAACCAAGCTCCAACATTCAAGCCTTTAGATTAAATCACAAAAAAATGGTAAATATCGTCAATTCATGAACTAATTTCGTCGCCGGAATAATTTTTATTTATGTCTCTGTTTTCAAGTTTATGTTTTTAATTGGTCTATTGAGTGCATTTAAACCGTTGCATTAATTATGGCTACTAAATACTGAAGAATCCCCTGATGATTTACAAATAAATCATCAAATTAGGGTGGAAGCGCATCTTGTTGCATGATCAAATGGTTTCGCCAAAAACTACACTTGGACAACAAGATGCGCGAAGCCAATATCCTACAACATTCTTTACACCAATACTGCCCAGAACTTCACCTAAAACGATTAAACAGCTTGATGCTGGCCTCTAAGGCACTGATTGAATGTAAGACACTGACCTTGACTGAGTTAGGTCGAAATTTACCAACCACGGCCCGAACCAAGCACAACATCAAGCGCATTGATCGTTTGCTCGGCAACACGCATCTGCATCAAGAACGGTTAGCTGTCTACCAATGGCATGCCAGCCTCATCTGTTCTGGTAACCCTATGCCGATTGTGCTCGTCGATTGGTCAGACATCCGAGAGCATAAACGCATCATGGCTCTGCGCGCCTCAATAGCCTTCAATGGCCGCTCTATTACCCTGTATGAGAAGTCCTATCCCCTATCAGAACAATGCTCTAAGGCCTCCCACAACGGTTTTTTAGCGGACTTAGCCAAGATTTTACCTTTGCATGTTACCCCTCTCATCGTGACTGACGCGGGGTTCAAAGTGCCTTGGTACAAAGAGGTTGAGGCGCATGGTTGGTTTTGGCTAAGCCGTATTCGCGGTACAGTTCAATTTGCAGATATTGGCGCTGAAAATTGGCGTGCAGTTCGCAGTACACATGACTTGGCCAACGGTCAAGCGAAGAGCCTGGGTTGTAAGACCTTGACCAAAACTAACCCTATCAATTGCCATCTCACGCTTTATCGTAGCAAACCTAAGGGGCGTACAAATCAGCGTTCAACGAGGACTAATTGCCACCATCCATCGGCAAAAACGTACTCAACATCGGCGAAAGAGCCTTGGGTGTTAGCCAGCAATTTACCACCAGAATCTCGGAGCCCAAAGCAGCTGGTAAACCTGTACGCCAAACGTATGCAAATAGAGGAAACCTTTCGTGACCTCAAAAGCCCGGCATACGGCTTTGGCTTACGCCAAAGTCGTACCAACAGTCCAGAGCGATTCGACATCATCCTACTGATAGCGTTGATGGTTCAATGCCTGTTGTGGCTAGTTGGTTTACACGCACAGCAACAGGGCTGGGATAAGCATTTTCAGGCCAATACCATTGGGCATCGAACGGTACTCTCAACGATTCGCTTGGGATTGGAGGTACTCAGGCGGCCTGATTATCAAATCACGGAGAAAGAATTGCTGGCGGCCTGGGTATTATTCGCCAATCAGTTGCTCAAATATGGCTATGCTATGGCTGATTTATGAGGGGATCCTTCAGTACTAAATATTAATATGAGATTGCGTTGTTGCGCTACAGTTTTTTAATGTTTACGTAGATATAAATATGTTGTTTCCAGTTGTTGACACTATTTATTAGTTATATTCTGGTTTTAAGGGAGGCTATTTACCCCTTTATTTTATAAAATCCTGCCCGTCAGAGGAATAAGGTAATAAGCACGGCTTTAGTGAGTGTATTTGTACATCTTGAATCATCTGTTCTTGCTTGGGGATAGGCTAGGGTGCTGTTATTGGCTAGAAGTACTGAGGCAATTTACTCACATTGACTTCTACTTCTAGCGATCATTAAAATGGACTGTTATCTAATTTGTTAGGAGAGTTTTTGTTAAATAAAGTTTTGCAAGGTTACAAAATAAAGTTTCTCAAGGTCACAAAATAAAGTTTCTTAAGGTTACAGAATGTAAAGTATCGCTCTCAATTTTAAAGAACATTAAATGTAAAATACCTAATAGTGTAAGATGGACCAGATTGTTGTGGAAACGCTAAAGAAGAAAGGGCAAATTTAGAGTATAACTAACTGATCTATATGGACCATAACCATTTTTAAATGATTGATTTTTTCGTTGCAAATAACATCTATTGGCCTTGTGCCATTAAAAGGTTCATTATGATTAACCATGTTCATAAACCCATAAATATTTTCAGGGTTACTAAAAAGCACACTTAAACCAGCGTGAATATTCAGTATATAGCTGATCCTTTCGACTTGGTCTTGACTGAAGTTCACCTTTTCAATATCAAGGTTGTTATACTTTTCTGGCAACTTTAGCAAAGCCTGAATTTGCTGTTGGTTGCAGTTCCATTTTTTCAATATTAGCAAGGCAGCTCTCATGCCAATCCTTGCTGCGGTTGATTCGTTACAATTTATTTTTTGCATATTCTTTCCTCTGCATTTATCTAGTAGCTTGTTACGTTTTGACTTCTCCCCCAGCTAAAGCAAGGGAATTCTAAGAGCCATTACAGCTCAAAGACGAGGGCAGTGTTAAGCTGCTACCTTTTCTTCTGTAAGACGGTCTAGTCCGACCGCAAGAATGTGTTCGAAGCCTGTAAGCCCTGCTCTGGCATAGATGGGTATAACGCGCATAATTAAAATCACTGTTAAAATATACAGTGATTTTAGCAGTAAAAAGGAAAGACGCAACCTGGGGTTTATTTGCGGGCATAAAAAACGCAGCTTGGTTGATATCTTGCTGCGTTTAATTAACTAGGCATTGAGGTTCATACAGGAGATAACAAATACCCTGTCGCCATTGCCCCAAGCTATGGGGTCGTAATGCTCATAGAAGACATCCGAGTCAGAAATTTCGAAAATAACGGGCACCAGTTCATCATCAAGTTCGCTTAGAACGATGTAATAAACATGGCGATTATTCATTGAAATAGCTTCAAGAATGCGTCTTTCCCAAAATCTACGGCCGTCAGGTGTTTGGTCTTTATCAGTCACCATAATATTGTGTGTCTGTAAAAGATAAGCAAACACCTTTGAAGCAAAACCATTTAAAGCATTTTCATGATTCGGAGCAGCAGTTCTCCATACAAGCAACTGAGTCGCATTGGTAACGTTCAAATATGCGTTAGGCGTTTCGCGAACCAGCACTTTAACTTTGTAGACGGTTTCGCTATAAGTTGCGGTGTCAGCAATCAAGCAAATTGTGCGCTCATTGCCCTCATGGGTACCGCGAATCTTTGATTGAAGCAGCCGATACCCGTGTTGCACGACAAAGTTGGGCAATGCTAAGGGGGTAGGCTGATCGTGCAAGAACGCTTCGGTTTCCGATATGTTAGTCGGTAACCTTCTGAGTTTTTGCTCGAAGTCATCACTAAAGATTTTTGGCATTTTCTCTGATATTCCAGATTAGAAGTGTCGCACGTAATGCACAGATAAAGTATATCAGTGATTAATACTCTATCAAAGAGCAATGAATACGGTGTAAATCAGGGACAATTAGGGAAAAAACTCCCCTCAGTGAGGCAGGGTGAGATTATGCTTTGTAAATTCTGTTAACATTTAGCTATTTTGTTCTTAAGTCGACTTAATGCGAGATTATTGATTGATATAAATCATCCATAATCGAATGAAATTCGTTTGACTGGATAGGTTTGTTAACCAATTTAACAATGTATAATCCGGCCCTGGCTAAAGAGTAACCCATACTTGTTTGACATTGTGAATCAACATTTATTTCATCTGTCTTTAAAAAGTAGTGATGTAGTAGACGCTTCTGCCCTGTTCGATGGTTGTACTTAGATTGTCGCTAATGTTTAGTCATTTTGCATTAACGCTTATTGATGGTTGGAAGTTAGGGGGCATCCGTAACTCGATATCTTCAATTTTGGTAACATATTTACTAGATATTGGAGTGGCGTTGCTCGGTGTTTACCAAGGCTTTTCACCAATGGTAAGTGCAATCATGGTGGTATTAGAGGGAAACCTTATTGTTTTGCATTTTGGTCTGATTTGGTTACTGAATAAGTATAACAGTGGGTCGCCTTGAACACTGTTAATTGCTCGAAATTGAATCAAATGCTAAAATCTAAGGTAAGGACATCCTTATGAGTAACTACATAGTGTCACCTGAAACGTTTATTTTGTATTCATTAGCTGGTTTTTCTGTTGCGACTTTAATGCTCGTAGCAGTAGGTTGTTTCGCCATCAGGCAAGATAAAAACAAACAACCTAATAAATAACACAGTTATAAACAACTTACCCTTGAGGGACACTCCCTCAAGAGAGTGTAAAAAGAACTGTGTAAGTGGCATTCTATCCATGTATTTGAAAGGACATAAGAATGCCAGTATCAGACCAGCTTATCGACCAGTTATTAGCTGACTACAAATCCCCGGAAGACCTGCTTGGTGAGCAAGGTATCCTGAAGCAGTTAACCAAAAAGCTTGCTGAGCGTGCTCTTGAAGCCGAGATGGAGCAGCATCTTGGTTACGCCAAACATGATGCCGCCGGTAAAAACAGTGGCAATTCCCGCAACGGCAAAAGCCGTAAATCAGTGCGCAGCATTCACGGTGATATCGAGCTTGAAACACCGCGAGACCGTAATGGTAGCTTTGAGCCTAAGCTCATCAAGAAAGGCGAGAAACAGCTTGGTGGTTTCGATGAGCGTATTGTCTCGCTGTATGCCAGAGGCATGTCTACCCGTGATATCCAAGCCCACTTTGAAGAAGCTTATGGCGTTGAAGTCTCGCCGACTTTTATCTCACAGGTCACCAATGCCGTGCTGGATGAGGTGAAAGCCTGGCAGCAGCGGCCATTAGCGCCGGTATACCCGATAGTGTACCTGGACTGTTTGGTTGTGCGTAGCCGCGATTCCGGCAGCATCCAAAACAAATCCGTTTATTTGGCCCTTGGCGTGAACACTGATGGTGAGAAGGAGCTACTGGGCTTATGGATAGCACAAACCGAAGGCGCTAAGTTCTGGCTGTCGGTGATGAATGAGCTGAAAAACCGCGGTGTGGAAGATATCTTTATTGCTTGTGTTGATGGCCTAAAGGGCTTCCCAGATGCGATAGAAGCGGTTTACCCTAAAACGCAGGTACAGCTGTGCATCGTGCATCAAATCCGCAATAGCCTGCGCTTCGTCAGCTGGAAAGAGCGCAAAGCCGTCGCGGCAGACCTTAAAACCATTTATGGCGCAGCCACGTTGCAACAGGCTGAGCAGGCATTAGCGCAATTTGCTGAGACGTGGGATAACCAGCATCCAAGCATCAGCAAATCGTGGCGCGACAACTGGACAAGGCTTAGCGTGTTCTTCGACTATCCACCGGAGATACGAAAGGTGATCTACACCACCAATGCCATCGAATCGCTAAACGCCAGCCTGCGTCAGGTTACCAAAACCAGACGATCATTCCCAAGTGATGATGCGGTGCTGAAGTTGCTTTATCTGGCTTTACACCAGATTGCTAAAAAGTGGACAATGCCACTACGAGATTGGAAGCCTGCCATGACACAGTTTATGATCATGTACAGTGACCGTGTGTCGTTATGATCAACAGCCACTTACACAGAAAATTTTATAGTCTCTCCCTCAAGGGCGTGTGTTCCTCTAAATTTAGAGAGAAACACACGAACAATGATGCTTGGCCACATGGCATTAGTTCAATATCTCCAGAACTTCCCAATGCGTCTTATCTGTCGTCTGCAACTAGGGTGAAAACTATGCTAAATATTGATGATCCTACACAAACCGAACGAACTCATGCGTTATGGCGACTAGGCTTTAGACCTTTTTTTCTTGGGGGAGCAATATTAGCTGCGTTATATATCCCTTTGTGGTTACTAACTTGGTTTACTCCTCAATATAGTTTTTTTCCTTCATCTTTTTGGAGTAAAGTATTGCCGCTATGGTGGCATCCACATGAAATGTTGTTCGGTTTTGCAATCGCAATTGTCTGTGGTTTTTTACTTACTGCTGTTCAAAATTGGACAAATCAACCCACATTAAAGGGATGGCCACTTGCGTTGACCTTTAGTTGCTGGTTGCTGGCACGATTATTACTGTTACTCCCTATTCAAATTCCACTAATTTTGCCGGCATTATTTGATTCATTGTTCCTTGGTATGGCAAGCCTTACCCTATGGCGCTGCATTTATAAGGTGAAGCAATGGCGCAATATTGGTTTTCCGATTATGTTGTTTGCCGCACTCGTGATTAACAATGTCAGCTATTACGCTTTATTTGAACGCGACTTCATCCTTGCCAATCAAATTTGGCAGGCCATGTTATGGTGGTTAGCCTTACTTATCACCATAGTCGGTGGGCGTGTCATTCCATTCTTTACCGCGATGCGCATTAAGGCCACTAAAGCAGATCCCTTAACTTGGGTTGAATACCCGCTGATCCTGACGATGATCTTGCTCGTCATTCAATCACTCATCCACCTTATACCTCAGGAAGTCGAGCGAGGCTTACTACTCATTACAGGGCTCTTGCATCTAGTCCGATTTGTACGCTGGTTACCCCATAAAACACTGACGGAACCTATGCTGTGGTCCTTGCATCTTGCCTATTTAATGTTGCCACTTAGCCTGTTAGCCATGAGTTGGTATCTCGATAATGAATATGCCTATCGCAGCCTGCTTCACCTATTTGCTATTGGTTGTATGGCTACCCTGTGTCTTTCGATGATCTCCAGAGTGTCACTCGGGCACACAAGTCGAAATATTTATGAAGGCCCGAAAATGATCTTAGCATTTATCTGCCTACCATTAGCGGCAATGCTCAGGGCATTGATGCCCATCTGGTTTCCGGCCCACTCCCAAGTATGGTTATGGTTGGCTGGCACTTGCTGGTTTATCGCATTTGCACTGTTTGTATGGCACTATTTGCCAATACTCTCTCGCCCTCGTATTGATGGGCGCCCAGGTTAATATTGATGTTAGGACAAAAGGTTACAAAGTGAAAACTTATTTTAAAACAGTTACATTGCTAAAATTGATTTGCTTGTTCGTCATCACTACATGTACATCTGTAGCGGCTTCCGATACTAGCAATCAACAAAAATATCCTAACCAATATCAATCTTGGCAAGCCACCTCTGAACAAGTTGAACGCGAGGATATGCTCGCCAATTATCCCGCCAGCATCATACTCTGGGCAGGATCTTCCTATGCCAAAGAGTACCATAGCCCACGTGGACACCATTTTGCCGTTGCCGATGTGACGCATACTTTACGTACGGGTACGCCACCTAAAGCAGGAGAGAATGGGTTATCCGCCAGTTGTTGGACCTGCAAGACACCGGATGCCCCTAGATTGATTGAACAACTGGGATTTGAAGGATACTCCGCTAAAAACTTTACCGATCTGGGCAAAGAGATCCAAAGCGTAGTGTATTGCAGTGACTGCCATGAATCTGGCACTCATCAATTAGCCTTACCTCGCCCTCATGCGCAAGATGCGATGGCTAAAATTCATCTGCCATTCGATAAACAAGATATTAATATGCAAGGTGCGCAGGTTTGTGGTCAATGTCATGTCACTTACTATTTCCGTCCGGAAAAAAGTAATGTTGTCAACATTCCCTGGATATTTGGCAATACCGCTGATGATATTGAAAAATACTATGACACTCGCCGCTTCTTCGAATGGATCCATCCTCTTTCGAAAACGCCCATACTCAAAGCACGTCATCCTGAGTTTGAACACTGGAGTCGCAGTAAACATGCCGAAGTCGGTGTCACTTGCATTACCTGCCATATGCCTACCCAGCAGGATGCAAAAGGTGTTGAATTTACGAGCCATAAAGTTGATAAAGCTTTACCGCACTTTGATAGTAGCTGCAGCGGCTGCCATAGCAGCAAAACCAAAATCGAAACTAAACTCGCGGCGAATAAGTTAACTATTGAAACAAAAGCCCGCGAAGTGGAAGCTTTACTCGTCAAGGCTCATTACGAAGCCAAAGCAGCATGGGATGCCGGTGCTAAATGGGATAATATGAATGAGCCCATTATGGCGATACGACACAGTCAGTGGCGCTGGGACTTTGCCATGTCTTCACATGGTTTGTATGCACATAATCCACAAGAAGGTAAGCAGCTTTTAGATAAAGCCATTGAACAAGCGAACGAAGCACGTCATCTGCTCGCTGGAATATTGAAGCAACTTAACGTTACTCAAGTTAGCTATCCAGATATCAGTACTAAGGAAAAGGCCCATCAAGCAATAGGGTTAGTTGAGACTGATTTAATTAAAGAAAAACAAAAGTTTATTGAGAATGATGTTAAGAAACACTGGCAACCAGTTAGTCAATATGGTTATTAGTGAGATTTAGTATTGCTAGTAGGGCGTTCGGAATTCAGCATCAGGCTAAAATTAAATGTCTAAGCATGCTGTCTAAACGCCCTTTAATGTATTAGTTCAGACTAGATCTGACACATCGTCTTCAAAATATGAGAGTTGGAGACTATAAAAGGCTATTTATTATAACGACACACGGTTGCTGTACATGAGCATAAACTGCCTCATGGCAGGCTTCCAATCTCGTAGTGGCATTGTCCACTTTTTAGCAATCTGGTGTAAAGCCAGATACAGCTGAGCGTAAAACACAACCATTTATATAGTGTAATTTGTATATGTAAGAGCTAATCTTATTATTAACAACGATAGCTTTTATGCAGGTTAAGTATGTGTGTTGAATATGATAAGTTGGTAGAGGAAAAAAAGAGACGGCAGTTGGTTTATGCAGAGCTTGTATTGAGTGGAGAAAAATCGTCATGTTCACGGCCAAAATCTAGCTCAGAAAGCCCTAGAAAAAACAAAAATTTACTAAAAATCCCTAACTTTAAATTTTACTCAATGGAAATGAACTAACTAGATTGCCGAATGCCCTCTGCGTGTTGAGGCTGTTCATAATTCTGTGTCAGGTTAATTTCACAGATCGATATGGTTTTCTAAGCGCCCCTCAAAATGGATTGAGAGCTGTGATAGCGTCAAATTCCAGTTTTGGATGGGGTGGGTCCAGCGCTCAGAGGCCTTCAATATACCCGCGTAAAGCAGCTTGAGTAAACTGTTCTCGTTAGCAAAACCGCCCTTCGTTTTGGTTAACTTCCTGAATTGTCGATGTACCGCTTCAACTGCATTGGTGGTGTAGATAGCAGTACGGACATAGTCTGGGTATTTGAAATACACCGATAGCAGCGCCCACTTGTTACGCCATGATTTAATCACCACGGGGTATTTATCGCCCCATTTTGTCTCCAGCTCATCCAGTGCCATCTCGGCCGCATTCAAGGTGGCAGCCTTATAAACGCACTTTAAATCCGCCATAAAGGCTTTTTGATGCTTGGACGCGACATACTTCATCGAGTTGCGAATTTGGTGGATGACACACAACTGTACTTCCGTATGCGGGTAAATGGTTGCAATCGCTTCAGGAAAGCCTTTAAGGCCATCAACGCAGGCGATGAGGATGTCTTTAACGCCGCGATTATACAGGTCTGTTAGCACGCTTAACCAATGGTGAGCCCCTTCATTATCAGACAGATATAGGCCTAATAGCTCTTTTTTACCTTCGACATTAAGCGCCAAAATAGTGTAAACCGCTTTGCTGATAAAGCGGCCGTTCTCTTTGATTTTATAGTGTATCGCATCGAGCCATATGACGGGGTAAAGCGGCTCTAGCTCGCGTTCACGCCATGCTTGAAGCTCAGGGAGTAACTTGTCAGTAATGGCATTCACCGTGCCGTTGGACACCGACATGCCGTACATGTCTTCGATATGCGCGCGAATATCTTGGTAGCTGGAGCCTAATGAAAATAAGCCTATGATTTTACGCTCCATTTCATCGGTAAGTTGGGTTTGGTGCTTTTTGACTAATTGAGGTTCGAAGGTGCCCGCTCTGTCTCTGGGCGTGTTCAACTCAAAGTTGCCAAGGGGGCTTTTAACCGTTTTAGTGGTTTTACCGTTTTTACGATTGGCACCTTCAGTGTTCGCCAAATGGCCGTTCAACTCTGCCGCTAAGGCCGCTTCAGTGAGCTGCTTAATCAAAGGGGTTAAGATGCCATCCTTGCCGGTGAGGTCTTTACCTTCACGTAGTGCTTGAATGGCAGCATTGATATCAAAAGTAGGTGTGGTCATAAATCATCTCTTTTTGGTATAGCTTAAAGAAATGACACAGAAATTTGAACACTACCATATTACAACGGTTAATTAAGAATGTCTACTGTGACCCAAGGGAAATGTTTACGGAGGATAAATCTTTCACTATCAAGTATTTCTTCGTCAACTTTAATTTCGAATTGACCTGCTTCCTTCACGTAAACTTCATCATGCCAAGTGTTAATGTAATCGAGCAAAGTATCCATACAGACAGGCGCTTCATGCGGACAGATAATCGATAGCGTTTTCATAACGTATCTCCATCGCAGAGTTGAGATAACGATCCTTATGATTCAAATGTAATGCGTTTGTAAATTCAGAGCAGCATAAGAAAGCTTTAGTCGGCTAAAATATCTCTTTTGGAGTAGCCGGAAATATTAGAAACTATGGCTCCGATGTGTGTAAAGTCATTTATCATTGCTGTTGTCTTCAAGGAATTGGTAGTACGCCATCAATGCTTGAGAGCATGGAGAAAGGTCTTTCGCGGCCTTGATGGCTTTCTGGTAAAAGAGGTAGCTATTCGCTTCGTGGTTGAATGAACCATCTTGATTAAACAACGTCGGTAGTGAGCCAATATTTCCCGCTACAGGGCTACATTGATAGCTGCTATCAATGACCGATGACTCTGTCTGCTTGTAAACGTCGCTCGATTGTATGAGATACATAAATCCCCCAGAAAACCACTGACCATACACAGTACAGTCAGTGAATAATTGTTTTTCAGATTTATTTATGTGTGTAAGATGCTTTTCCTACATCAACCCGTCATAGTAAGAAACTTTATTCCTCTCCCACATCAGACGCTTCAATGTATTGCCAAAGAGTACGCTTCTCGTAGAAAACAGTTTAAAAAAGCCAAGTTGAACTGGCGCAAATCTGGCGGTGCTAAACGCTCACTTTGCTGGATACCAGTAAACACGGGGGCGGCAAAATGGAAAAATAGCCAAGTGTTTTTCAATGGTCGCTATTACAGCGTGTGGGATAGCTACGGCCTGAGTCAATACCAGTTCAAAACGGCCTCATTCAACGAGGATGCTCGCGGCCGCTGGTACTTTAATGCCAGTATATACATATCAAAGCTCAGGTACAGCCAGTGTCGGTATCGACCTTGGCTGTAAAGAGGCCGCAACGGATAGCAATGGCGACGGTGTCACTGGTCGGCAATATCGCAAGCTAGAGCGGCCATTAGGCATCGCTCAACGGGCGAACAAACAACAACGAGCGAAAGCGAACCACGCCAAAATCCACAATCGTAGAAGGATGACTTGCATAAATACAGTCGCCAGCTAGTCAATGAAAACGCGGCGATTTTCGTTGGTGACGTCAATTCCCTAGGTTTGGCAAAACCAAAATGGCTAAGTCCATTTTGGATGCAGGCTGGGGAATGATCAAAACAATGCTGGAATATAAATGCGCTCACGCAGGGGTTGTTTTTGAAGAAATCAACGAAAGTTACACAACCCAAACTTGTTCGTGCTGGGGGGAAATCCCCGCCAGCAGTCCGAAAGGTAGAGCAGGTCTGCGAATAAGAGAATGGGCTTGTAGCAGTTGTGGCTCTACGCATGATAGAGATATCAAAGCAGCGAAGAACATTCTTGCGGCTGTGCATGGCCGTCTAGCGGTAGGAATCCACCTCCTTTAGGGGGGGGAGGATGTCAATTACTAATAACCATATTGACTAACTGGTTGCCAGTGTTTCTTAACATCATTCTCAATAAACTTTTGTTTTTCTTTAATTAAATTGGCCTCAACTAATCCTATCGCTTGATGGGCCTTTTCTTTAGTGCTGATATCTGGATAGCTAACTTGGGTCACGTTAAGTTGCTTCAATATTCCAGTGAGCAGATGACGTGCTTCGCTCGCTTGTTCGATGGCTTTATCTAAAAGCTGCTTACCTTCCTCTGGATTATGTGCATACAAACCATGTGAAGACATCGCGAAGTCCCACCGCCACTGACTATGGCGTATCGCCATAATAGGCTCATTCATGTTATCCCATTTCGCACCAGCATCCCATGCCGCTTTGGCTTCATAGTGGGCTTTGACGAGCAGAGCTTCAACTTCGCGGGCTTTGGTCTCAATCGTTAATTTATTAGCCGCGAGCTTGGTTTCAATTTTGGTTTTACTGCTATGGCAGCTACTACAGCTATTATCAAAGTGCGGTAAAGCTTTATCAACTTTATGGCTAGTAAATTCAACACCTTTTGCATCCTGCTGGGTTGGCATATGACAGGTAATACAAGTAACACCGACTTCGGCATGTTTACTGCGACTCCAGTGTTCAAACTCAGGATGCCGTGCTTTGAGTATCGGCGTCTTTGAAAGAGGATGGATCCATTCGAAGAAGCGGCGAGTATCATAGTATTTTTCAATATCATCAGCGGTATTGCCAAATATCCAAGGAATGTTGACAACATTACTTTTTTCCGGACGGAAATAGTAAGTGACATGACATTGACCACAAACCTGAGCACCTTGCATATTAATATCTTGTTTATCGAATGGCAGGTGAATTTTAGCCATCGCGTCTTGCGCATGAGGGCGAGGTAAGGCTAATTTCTGAGTGCCAGATTCATGGCAATCGCTACAATACACAACGCTTTGAATTTCTTTACCAAGATCCGTAAAGTTTTTGGCGGAGTATCCTTCAAATCCCAGTTGTTCGATTAATCTTGGAGCATCAGGCGTTTTACAGGTCCAGCAACTGGCTGATAAACCTTTATCTCCTGCTTTAGGGGGCACACCGGTACGTAAAGTATGAGTAACATCGGCAACGGCAAAATGGTGTCCCCGTGGGCTATGGTACTCTTTGGCATAGGAAGAACCCGCCCAGAGTATGATACTGGCAGGATAATTGGCGAGCATATCCTCGCGTTCAACTTGTTCGGATGTGGCTTGCCAAGATTGATATTGGTTAGGATATTTTTGTTGATGGTTATTATCGGAAGCCGCAACAGCTGTACATATCGCAATAGAAGATAAGCCAATAAATTTAAGTAATGCCTCTGTTTTTAAAGAATTTTTCACTTTATATCCTTTTTCCATAATATCACTATTAACCTGGGCGCCCATCAATACGGGGTCGGGTGAGTATTGGTAAGTAGTGCCATACAAATAGTGCAAATGCGATAAACCAACAACTAGCCGCCACCCATAACCAGACTTGAGTATGCGCGGGAAACCAAATAGCCATCAGAGCCCTGAACACCGCAGTTAACGGTAGGCAAATAAAAGCTAACATCATCTTAGGACCTTCATAGATATTTCTACTTGTGTGCCCGAGTGACACTCTAGAGATCATCGAAAGACAGAGCGTTGCCATACAACCAATAGCAAATAGATGAAGCAAACTGCGATAAGCATATTCATTATCAAGATACCAACTCATAGATAATAAGCTGATTGGTAGCATTAAATAGGCAATATGCAAAGACCACAACATGGGTTCTTTCAGTGTTTTATGGGGTAGCCAGCGTGCAAATCGGACAAGCTGCAAAAGCCCGGCAATCAACAATAAGCCTCGTGCAACTTCAAGAGGGATGAAATTAATGAGTGATTGAATAACAAGCAAGATCATAGTCACGATAAGTGGGTACTCAATCCAAGTTAAGGGTTCAGCTTTGGTTGCCTTAATGCGCATAGCAGTAAAAAACGGAATGACGCGCCCACCAACAATTGTGATAAGTAAGGCTAACCACCATAACATGGCCTGCCAAATTTGATTGGCAAGGATGAAGTCACGTTCAAATAGAGCATAATAGCTGATGTTGTTAATCACGAGTGCAACAAACAACATAATTGGAAAACCAATATTACGCCATTGCTTAACCTTATAAATACAGCGCCATAGGGTAAGGCTTGCCAAGCCAAGAAACAATGAATCAAACAATGCAGGTAAGATGAGTGGAATTTGAATAGGGAATAAAAGTAATAATCGTGCCAGCAACCAACAACTAAAGGTCAATGCAAGTGGCCATCCCTTTAATGTGGGTTGATTTGTCCAATTTTGAACAGCAGTAAGTAAAAAACCACAAACAATTGCGATTGCAAAACCGAACAACATTTCATGTGGATGCCACCATAGGGGCAATACTTTACTCCAAAATGACGAAGGAAAAAAACTATATTGAGGAGTAAACCAAGTTATTAACCACAAAGGGATATATAACGCAGCTACTATTGCTCCCCCAAGAAAAAAAGGTCTAAAGCCAAGTCGCCATAACGCATGAGTTCGTTCGGTTTGTGTAGGATCACCAATATTTAGCATAGTTTTCAGCCTAGTAGCAGATGATAAATAAGGTGCGTTTATTATACATATTAAGTTGAGCTGTTATGACCTTCAATTCAAACCAATCTTAAATTTTGGGACCAAGATCCCAAAGACAAACAAAATCGGTGGACTATAGATCCACTCAAATAGGCACGTTGCAGATTATCGGCTGTCAGTAATCGAGTTGAAACGAGACGCAAAAGCTTCAAGGCAAATACTCAGATGTTCTGAGAGCTTGACATCCTTTAGGGGGGAGGATGTCAAAGCGGTTCCTGTTTGGTATTCACAAGATCTGATCCCATCTGAAGTGGAAGGTTCATTCATTTAGGCAACAACGCCTAAATAGCTGTTCCAAATAGTAGATCAAAGGAAGGGAACTCAGTCCTGGAGACTATAAAATTTTCGGTGTAAGTGGCCTTCGAGGTCATGTGGATGCCAAGGAGGGTAAGATGTCAATTTGGATCTCATTAGGGCGCAACAGACGCCGGATATATGTCGCAAGAGTGTGAACCATTAACAACTGATACTCCGTTGTGAAAGGTGAATTATCGACTAACGTAAATGTACTAGCCCAGACCTGCTTCAGAACAATGCCTGAATTAGGGTTATCTAAGCGCGATGTTTATCGTTAATTATTGTGCGCATTCGCCTCAGTGTTCGCTTCGCCCTGCACAGCTTGTATATTTCTCTTGCTCCTCATACTTAAAAAGGTCACGTCGCTCTACTGGTAAAGTTGTATACTTTCGGGCCTTTTATTTTTCTAACCTTTTACTTTGGGATAGGCGATATGCGAATACTCATTACCGGTGGTGCAGGGTTTATTGGATCGGCATTAGTGCGAATGCTGATTGAGCAAACGATGTGCATCGTGATCAATGTCGATAAGTTAACCTATGCCAGTCATCCAGAGGCTTTAGCGGCTATTGCCGATAGTGAGCGCTATCATTTCATACAGGCGGATATTTGTGATGGAGCGACATTAGAGCAAGTCTTTCAGGCTCATCAGCCCGATGTGGTAATGCATTTAGCGGCTGAAAGTCATGTTGATCGCTCAATTGAAGGACCCGCTGCATTTATCCAAACCAACATTGTGGGCACCTATACGTTGTTAGAAGCTTCGCGCCGATATTGGCAGCAATTAGCGGATACGCGAAAAGGGTTATTTAGATTTCATCATGTTTCTACCGATGAGGTTTTTGGTTCACTGACCGAAACTGGATTGTTTAGTGAAACCTCAGCTTATGATCCGAGCTCGCCTTATTCAGCAAGTAAAGCTTCAGCGGATCATTTGGTTCGTGCTTGGCATCGAACTTATGCTTTACCGATAGTGATGACCAACTGCTCCAATAACTATGGCCCTTTTCAATACCCTGAAAAGCTCATTCCCCTAATGGTCACCAATGCGTTACAGGGTAAACCGTTGCCAATTTATGGTAATGGTCAGCAAGTGCGTGATTGGTTGTATGTGGATGATCACGTTAAGGCGCTCTATTTAGTTGCGACTCAGGGGGAGCTTGGGCAAACCTATAATATTGGTGGTTCCTGTGAGCAAACTAATTTGACGGTTGTGCGGCAAATTTGCGCCTTATTAGAGGAGTTAGTGCCTACTCATCCGCAATCTCTTGCAATGGGTAGTGCGGGTTTTGCTGATTTAATTCAGTATGTTGTTGACCGGCCTGGCCATGATGTACGCTATGCTATTGATGCCAGTAAAATTCAACGTGAATTAGGTTGGAGAGCGCAAGAGTCTTTTGAGTCAGGTCTCAGAAAGACGGTGGAGTGGATTATTAACCAGCAATATCCTATAACGAGCGACTAGTACTCGCGCAAGCTCACCCTAGAACATCACTATGTGGCTCTAGAATCTAGGTACGCCGCAAGCAGCTACAGAATGTCACTACGTGACTTACGGATAACGGAACGGGCTTCGCTCTCACGGTAAGCGAAGCGTTCTGTGAGTGAGCTTGCGAACGTTCCGTCAACCTTCAACGTTTCTTGTTCTGTCAACATCTTCACTCTGCTTTTATCACATCAATAAATTGCTCAAAATCCTCAAGATGATGCTGTACAACATGGACAACGATATCAAGGTTGAGTTCTTGGTAGTCATGTACTGCGATGTTTCGCAGGCCGACCATTTTCTTTAAGTTATCTGCGAGTGGCTGAGTAATAAGGTTATTTTGTGCGAGTAATGTAAAGCTATCACGGCTACTTTGGGGGATGCCTAGTTGTTGTTGGCGGTTAATATGATTGGCTATGTCGATACAGGCTTCGCAGCAGCGTTGTAAATTGAGGATAACGCTATCTTGCAAGGTGAAGTCTTGTTTGAACTGGCTTCCATCACCATAGACTTGTTGGATGCGCTTTATACAGCGTTTGATGGTGGCTATTTTATTGATAATAATGTCATTCAAAGTGACTCCCCCTATGATCTTTGGCTGCGGTGTTGGCCATTACATCATCAATAATTGCCTGTCTTTCGGCTTGTAGATGTTGGTACATTGAGATGGTCTTTACGGCAAAAAGTTCATCATCTTGTTGTGTTCCCCAAAGTTGCTTCCCTTGAGTGACTACCTGTTGGCATAACACTGTGGATGCTGAGCGTAAATCAACCAGATCAACATCTGAGTCCAACGCCGAAGCGAGTTTTTGGGCAAGTTCCCAGCGTGCAATATTGTCTAAAGTGTCAGCGGCGAGTACCGCGATATCGATATCGCTGTTGCGGTGTTGTGTTCCCTGCGAATAAGAGCCAAACAGGTAGATTAATTGCAACTTTGGGATGTTGTCTCGCAGTAACTTTATGATTTTCTTTTCATTTAGTTGTTGCATAGGTCCATTGCACGATTTGATGAATTCGGGGTGAGTATATAGCATATAAGGCGGAGCCAAAAGGACGGACTCAGGTTTTGAAGACGCCACTGTGTGGCTCTATAATCTAGAACTTTTTAGTGCATTCTATAACGATACGCAGTACCTGACATTGTTTATGGTTTAGTAGGGACGGGTTTTCTATATGTGTGTGCTTAAGTATTGGTCGTTCAGCGTCTGAAGAGGTTGCATCGGAAGTTTCAATTTCTTCTAATCGCTGCATTTTTGACGGCTGCGCTTTTAAATTCTGGCCTCGTAGGCATTGCACCATATCATAACGCTTAAGTTGAATAATTTGGCCTTGGTAAACTAAGTTCAGCGGTTCAAGGCACAATAACCACTGTTGCAACTCGTTATTGTGTACATTCGATGTTTGATGAGCATCATCAATATTGCTGGTTTCTATAGACTCTGGGCTTAACGAGCCATACGACTCCGGCCATTCAATATACGCGCGATACTTGCCGCGTTTAGTCATTACATTAAAGTCGATAATTTGCTTATCTAAGAGTTGGCTTTCGATCTGAGTTTCGCCGCTAAAACAAAATGCGGGCTCATTGGGGCGAAGGATTAATTCATTTGCCTCAGCCGCATCATTAGACATCATCTTAAGTTTTACGCCTGCACCTTCTAATATACACAGCTGTCTATCTATGCTGGGAAATTGTGAGAAGGGTCCATCACTCGAAATGGTGGCAATGCTGATCCTAAAATCAAAATTACTGAGGTCAGCATCCTTTGGCGATATTAACAGTTGTTTAGTACTGCCACCGCCATTTTTCCATAGGCTCGATTCGCATTCTTCATAACGGATAATTTGGATATTAGAGTTCACGTGTAGGTTACTCTTTTCAATCTGGGTGGCGCCGACGCGAGAAGATAGGACGCTGACAAGCTTGCTCTAGATCGAGAATCGCAGCGCTCTAACTCTACGGACGCCGCTAGCAGCAATGGAACGTCACTGCGTGGCTCAAGGTTTACGAAATTGCTTATCACCGACGGTAAGCGAATCATTTTTCTTTTACCGTTATCGGTAAGCAGAACGTTCTGTCAACGATTTTACTGTGAGCGAATCGCTTAACTTCTCACTGTCACGCTGCAATGTTCTTTTTACATCCCTTTCTTTTTCAATATATAGTGCTCAGCCAGTTCGCCGCTGATCCTGTTGCCTTCGTTATCTAGCATAAATAGCTGGTTTTCACCGACGAGGTATTTACTGCCATCGGATAAAGTAATTTTTGAGCCCTTGCCATCCCAGTCAAATTTTCCTGCCACCTTGAAGATGCTCTCATCTTTGCCCAAATAAATACTTTTTAATTCAAAGCGGTTATCTGCCAGTAGCGTTAGCGTGGTTTGAATACCTTCGCAACTCGCACAGGGTAAAACACCTTCATACGTGCCTGGCCAATCGAGTGCATTTTGGCTGGTATCGCCAAGGGGGATGGTCTTTTGAGTTTCTGTATTGGCTGTGGAGTTTTGATCTGTTGCATGTTGCGGATCGCTGCAAGCAGTTGCCATTATTGCGACTAAGGCGATAGTAAAGAGTGGACGTTGCATATTCATCTCAAGCCTCTGATTTATTGATATTAGGGATGATAACCGCCATCTACGATGGCACCAAACTCTGAAGAATCCCCTGATGATTTACAAATAAATCATCAAATTAGGGTGGAAGCGCATCTTGTTGCATGATCAAATGGTTTCGCTAAAAACTACACTTGGACAACAAGATGCGCGAAGCCAATATCCTACAACATTCTTTACACCAATACTGCCCAGAACTTCACCTAAAACGATTAAACAGCTTGATGCTGGCCTCTAAGGCACTGATTGAATGTAAGACACTGACCTTGACTGAGTTAGGTCGAAATTTACCAACCACGGCCCGAACCAAGCACAACATCAAGCGCATTGATCGTTTGCTCGGCAACACGCATCTGCATCAAGAACGGTTAGCTGTCTACCAATGGCATGCCAGCCTCATCTGTTCTGGTAACCCTATGCCGATTGTGCTCGTCGATTGGTCAGACATCCGAGAGCATAAACGCATCATGGCTCTGCGCGCCTCAATAGCCTTCAATGGCCGCTCTATTACCCTGTATGAGAAGTCCTATCCCCTATCAGAACAATGCTCTAAGGCCTCCCACAACGGTTTTTTAGCGGACTTAGCCAAGATTTTACCTTTGCATGTTACCCCTCTCATCGTGACTGACGCGGGGTTCAAAGTGCCTTGGTACAAAGAGGTTGAGGCGCATGGTTGGTTTTGGCTAAGCCGTATTCGCGGTACAGTTCAATTTGCAGATATTGGCGCTGAAAATTGGCGTGCAGTTCGCAGTACACATGACTTGGCCAACGGTCAAGCGAAGAGCCTGGGTTGTAAGACCTTGACCAAAACTAACCCTATCAATTGCCATCTCACGCTTTATCGTAGCAAACCTAAGGGGCGTACAAATCAGCGTTCAACGAGGACTAATTGCCACCATCCATCGGCAAAAACGTACTCAACATCGGCGAAAGAGCCTTGGGTGTTAGCCAGCAATTTACCACCAGAATCTCGGAGCCCAAAGCAGCTGGTAAACCTGTACGCCAAACGTATGCAAATAGAGGAAACCTTTCGTGACCTCAAAAGCCCGGCATACGGCTTTGGCTTACGCCAAAGTCGTACCAACAGTCCAGAGCGATTCGACATCATCCTACTGATAGCGTTGATGGTTCAATGCCTGTTGTGGCTAGTTGGTTTACACGCACAGCAACAGGGCTGGGATAAGCATTTTCAGGCCAATACCATTGGGCATCGAACGGTACTCTCAACGATTCGCTTGGGATTGGAGGTACTCAGGCGGCCTGATTATCAAATCACGGAGAAAGAATTGCTGGCGGCCTGGGTATTATTCGCCAATCAGTTGCTCAAATATGGCTATGCTATGGCTGATTTATGAGGGGATCCTTCAGCACCAAACTTATTTACTATGGTAAGGGGTCATATTAAAGGCATTAAGGCTATGCTCGATATGGCATTTGGGAGCTTAATTTCAGCGGCGCTTACGGCTTCATTGCTATAGTGTTAAATCCGATAATATGGCGCGATCGCAGTTGAGCCGGGGGAGTGAGAAGCGCTGAAATGCTATTCTGTAGAGTAATCTACCTAGTGAGTTTGCAGATAGAATCTATACTAAAGACTATCACTTTAAGGTTAGTACTTAAGACTCTTGCATAAGCATTGGCCACTGAAGCTATTGTCAGATTTCAATGTCTGGTGAAGCCACGCGGAGAACTCCATCATTATGACGCGGATGTTAGATAGGATTTTATTTGACGTGAGTCGCTCCTCAATTATTGATGGTGGCGATTTAGCTGAGGCATCGCAACTCATTGTTGCTTCAGTGTGCCAAGGCTTAAACATCAGCCGTGCCAGTATTTGGTTATGGACTGAAGATCATCAAAGTATGCACTGCTTTTACCTGCTCGATAAAATGCAAAGACAAGAAGCTTTTGTCTTAACGCGTGCTGATTATCCTTATTATTTCAGTTTATTAGATAATGAAAGAGCGATAGTGGCTAATCAGGCTCAAACCGATAGAGCAACCCATGAGTTTGTAAAGGTTTACTTAGTGCCTAATGGTATTACCTCCATATTAGATAGCCCTATCCGTCATCGCGGTAAGATGGTGGGCATTATTTGCTCTGAACATCAAGGTGAGCCAAGAGAATGGACCCGCGATGAAAAAGCCTTTGCTTCCGCCTTGGCCGATTTATTTGGTCGGGCAATGAGTGCAAAGGAAATTTTAGATTATCAGCAGCAATTAAAAGTCATTAATGCGGATTTGGAAGCGCAAGTTGAATTAAGAACTCAAGAATTGGAAACCGCATTGGCGGATTTACGTTCGACACAACATCATTTGATTGAAAATGAGAAAATGGCGGCTTTAGGGAGTTTAGTGGCAGGGGTTGCCCATGAGGTCAATACGCCTTTGGGGATTGCTGTTACTTCCGTAACTCATTGTTTAGATGAGGTCGCATTGCTAAAAAGTACATTTGAGCAAAATGAACTCGACGAAGATAAGTTTTTAAACTTTATCAATACGATGCAAGATGGTTTGGGACTGATAGAGCGAAATTTGGCGCGAGCAGCGGAGTTAGTCCACAACTTTAAGCGGACCGCGGCGGATCAGTCGGTACTTGAACGTGAGCGATTTAATTTAAAGGCTTATCTTTTCCAGATTTTTAGCTCATTAAGGCCATTAATGCGTAAGAAGAATATCACCTTAACCGTTGACCTTGATGACCAAATTTTCATCGAGTCTTACCCTGGGGCAATAGCGCAAATTTTTACCAATCTAGTTGCCAATAGCTTTCGGCATGGGTTTCCTGACAATTTTGCTGGTGATAAACAAATTACTATCCGAGTTGAACAGCAAGGCTCGAACGTTTGCATGAGTTATCAAGATAATGGTGTCGGCATGACTGATGAGGTCAAGATGAAAGCCTTTGAGCCTTTTTTTACCACCGCTCGTAAAGATGGCGGCACAGGCTTAGGAATGTCAATTATCTACAATTTGGTTACCCAAAAGCTCCATGGCAGTATTATTCTGACCTCTTCGCCTAACCAAGGCGTAAAAGTCGACATACAACTTCCTGAGAAATAAAGCGGAATCTAGAACCTATAAGCCTAGAAGTCGCATAGCAACGTTCTGCCTTTTCTCGTAAGCCATTGGCCGCGCTGCGCTTAGCTTGTATTTATATGCTACTATCTGTGCCTTAATTCAATCCACTAATCCTCGATATATCAATGAGAAAAGGCATTCTATTGGCGGGTGGTACAGGCTCTCGCCTTTATCCGATGACGCAGGTTGTGTGTAAGCAATTATTGCCTATCTACGATAAGCCAATGATCTATTACCCATTGGTGACTCTGATGCAGACGGGCATTAGAGACATTTTGATTATTTGTACTCCTAATGATTTGCCACTTTTTAAGGCATTACTGGGTAATGGTCAGCGTTGGGGGATCCAGCTTGAATATGCTGTACAGCCTTCACCAAGGGGATTAGCTGAGGCCCTTATAATCGCTGAACCCTTTCTTGCTGGCCACTCCTGTGCGTTAATTCTTGGCGATAACTTATTTTATGGCCAGCAACTTAACACAAACTTACAAAAGGCGACCCAGTTAGCCGTTGGCGCCACCGTATTTGGCTATCATGTGGCGAATCCTAATGCTTATGGCGTCGTTGAGTTTGATGCTAATGGTAAAGCCATTTCCATTGAAGAGAAACCGCGCGCAGCACGGTCTTCCTATGCCATTCCCGGTTTATATTTCTTTGATCATAGAGCCAGTCAACTGGCTAAAACGGTTGCTCCCTCTGCGCGAGGTGAGCTAGAAATTGTGGATGTGATCAATCAGTATCTGCTGCTTGGGGAGTTGCAGGTTGAAATCATGGGGCGGGGGACCGCTTGGCTAGATACAGGCACGCCCGATGCGATGGCTGAAGCGACCCAATTTATTGCCGCTATTGAGAAACGACAGGGCTTGAAAGTGAATTGCCCGGAGGAAGTGGCATTCCATTGTGGCTGGATTAATGCCTCGCAGCTAGCTGCCTTAGCTCAACCTTTACTTAAAAGTGGCTACGGTGAGTATCTTTTAGGCTTATTACATAAACAGGTGTTTAATGAAGTGCGTTGAAACCGAGCTGGCTGAAGTACTAGTCTTTGAACCTAAGGTATTTGGCGATGAGCGTGGCTTTTTTATGGAAACCTTTCGGCAAGCGTATTTTACTGAGTGCTTGCTGAGTCGCGGATTTGAAGCGCCAGCGTTAGTGCAAGATAACTATAGTCGCTCGCAGCAGCATGTATTGCGTGGATTGCATTACCAGCAACAATATCCGCAGGGCAAATTAGTCCGAGTGTGTGCTGGCAGTATTTTTGATGTTGCCGTCGATATTCGGCCACAATCCGCGACCTATGGCAAATGGGTTGGCAGGATTCTTTCTGCGGATAATCATTTGCAAATGTGGATCCCCCCAGGGTTTGCCCACGGGTTTTATGTGTTAAGTGAGTATGCAGATGTGTTGTATCGTTGCAGCGATTATTATGCGCCGGATGATGAATATGTACTTGCTTGGAATAGTGCCGAGTTTACGATTGAGTGGCCACTGTTAAATAACACACCCATTCTTTCCGCAAGAGATGCCAATGCCGCCGTTAGCGTCTAAACGCTAACGGCGGTTTCAATTATTTTACAGGCTTATTTTCAGTGCTGGGGCGAGTGAACCAAGGATCTCTTGCATCCATTACGTCATAAAGGCTGTACTTGCGCCCTAATGTTTGGCCACCATCGCGAGTAAGAGGCATCCAACTGATTGTCGCCCGACTATGGGTTGATTTAATGGTCATTAAATCAAATGGTACTGACACGTAGAAGCCTTTAGTAAAGCTACCCTCACCATATTCTTCTGCCGACAGGTTGGTTTTAGTCGCAAAGGCGCCCACAATCACACCACTATCGAATTGTTTCGAGAAATCTATGGTCACACCTTTATCTTCGGCTAGATATTGGCCTGCACTTATCCTGAGCAAGGTATTGGGGAACCAATCGGGTTGGTAATAGACTGAAGCATGCCCAGTTACACTGCCCGTTTGTACTCGATAGAAGCGGTTAATGAGCGGGTCAAATTGATTTTCTTCCGCAAAGAAGCCGAGCATGCTATCGGGGTCGCGTTGCTTAACGTAATTCACATCAACACCAAAAGCCCATTGGCTGTTTAGAGGACGGTAAAGAACCTCGCCACCCACGCCGCCATACATCATTTCTAAATAGCCACCATAGGCTTGGTAAGAAATATTATCGGTTAAATTATCCATCCAAGTCAGTTGCAGGTTATTCACTCTAACCGGATTATCATGAATATACTGGCGAACGAGGGTGCGAACCCGTTTTAAGTCAGTACCATCGGGCGGTACATCGTATAAAAATTTATCAAAGTTATCGTAAAGGTTAAGATAAAGTGAGCTTGAAAATTCAAAGTTATCGGTAAAGCGGTAACTTGCACTACCCGTCATGCCAATACTAAACATATAAAACCCTTCTGAACTGCCAAAGGATTGGGACATGGTGGGGGAAACATCAAAGCTAAACTTATCTAGCCAATCCTTATCAGTAGTATTGACCAGTTGTCCCTGTGGCAAGCTTGGAACTTTTATAACACTTGCGTCAGTTACTTTGGCATTGAGATAGCCATAATTTGCGATTTGGGCAAATTTGGGGGCATCGATACGGGTTTCTGTTATCGGTTGGCTATAACGAGTTTCTATTAATCGGTACTCTTTAATACGAGTTACATCTGTATTGTTGGCAAGAATGGTGGCCGCTCGTTGATGTGCTTCATTTCTATCGCGGAATTTGGTTTGTTCACCGACGACAGTAATGCTGTCATTATCCAGATAAATTTTGGCGTTTGCGTAACCTGCGATGGTTTGTAAGTCTTGAGCGACCTTGTTCCAATCCACTTGGCTTTCCGCCATCGTCTGATTAGGCGTGTTTACTGGTTCTAGATTGACTACTTCAGCACTTTGCACTTTCGAATCGTGAGTCACGGAAGTATTAGCACCCACAGTCGCTTGTTCGACTGTTGGTGTGTTTATCGGTGCGGAGGATTCTGTTTGGGTAAGGGTTAATGGTGCAGCCGGAAGCGGCTTATATTTAGCGGCAGCAGGATCGGTTTTAATCTGCGATAAGGTATTAAAATTAGTTTGTAGACTAAAGCCAAGCGTCCAAGTATTACCGCGCTCATAACTTAAATGCAGATCGCCCCAATCGCCAAACCGATAGAGTAGTCCATAGTTAAATTTACTGTCCTGAGGCATTGGAATGCTGCCACGTACGACGGGGAAATCCGATTGATAGTCGTTACCGTCGTACTCCACTTTTAAGCGAAGAGGCTCCCATGGGGTTTGATATTCAACGCCGCCAAAAAGGGCTGCACAACCTTTAAACCAACGTTGATAATCTACGGTTCCACCTTTACCACCATAGGAGGTATCTCTATCGCAGTTGTAATTAAGATCTTTTTTATCTGAGGTGAGATTACCGCTATTGCCAATATAGCCCCAGCCAATGCCGAGGGTAAAATCCAATGGGCCGACTCGTTTCGTTGCGGCGATAAACTCACCATCAAATAAGCCAGTGCCGCCAAAGTCTCGCACCCCAATAGAGGTTTCGGGCAACCAATTACTTTCTTCCAGTAAGCGAACCTTAAAATCGATGCCTTTATCTGTGTATTTAGTATTACCGCTAAAGCTTGGGTCGTTACTGTAAAGTAGGTCTTGTACTAGGGTGTAGCGAATGGTGGTTTCAAACCACGGAAATAGCGCTACTGAAGCACTAAAGTGCTGATAATCATCGTTATAAGTGGTTTTAAAGTTAAATTCACCTTCAGGCGCCATACGGCCTGTAGGCATTTGCATTAAACCAACGCCACCAAAATCTGATTGTGAAGGCAATAGTGTCGGATAAGAAAATTCATCGGCGCTAACATGTAACAAAGGTAGCAGTGCTAATGACAGCGCAGATAAACGCCCGAACGTATGCAAAGTGGGAGTCGACTTTTTCATTACAGAGCCCGATTCTTGAGTAATTCAATAATGTTGTTATTTAATTTTGCATGGTCAGCAAACAGCTCTGAAAACTCAACAAAGAGAATCGCACCTGGGGCGATATCCTGAGCTTGATAATTCCAATAGGCGATAGGCTGTTTTATTGCATTACCATCGGGTTGAATAATCCATACAAAGCTATTTTCGGCGTTATTGAGTAAACCCGCATGCTTTAGGTAATCTTTACTGCTGGCCCGCGATTGCCATGCTTGTTCACCGATTTGCGCGACCGCGCCAACGACAGTGACCGTAGTTGGGCGAGGGGGTAATACGAGTAAAAAATCACCATCGATAAGTGGATTATAAGCATCGGTGATACGGATTAAATCGAGATCTAATGGTTGATTAATCCGTTGACCAAGTTTGATGTTGCGTAAAAACTGAGCAAGCTTGCTCAGTTTTGCAATGTAGTTACCATTATCGATTTGCTCACCCATCGTAGCCAATTGCTGCAATACTTGCTGACGAGTGGTCTCTAATGCTGCAGTATTTTTTATATCTAAAAGTGCCGCACCTAGCCAATAAATTGCCACAGCCTCATTTTTTGTTGGCTGATTATAAAGAGGAAGCTGGGTTAACCCATCCTGAACTGCTTGTCCAACTCGAATGGCTGAGGGATAGGTAATGTGTAGCTGCGGCGTGTTAGACGCAGTGGTACTGACAGCAAGTTGGGTATTGGCTTCTACAGCGGGTAAAAACAGTGAACCTACTAGCAGTGCCAACGGGGTGATATAAGATCTCATTATGGCTCCACTAAGCAGCAAAAGGCTTCAGTAAGGTGATATCAATAAACGGCAGATTGGGCGCAATTTTCTGATGGCTTTTAATAACGTTGCCTGTTTGTGGATCTAGCCAAAACTCATTTTGATATTGGATATTGAGTGCATCCACAGAGACGTTTTCACTAAAATGCAAAGCTTGTGTGGGAGCGCCATTGATTAGAATATTTTCGTCACCAATCAATTTAAATTCTGATGTTGCTTTGTAGCCATAATGATAACCAGGTTGCCAATCGAGGGTTCGAGTCCAGGTTTTGGGGGTATTGCTTAAATGCAATCCTAATAACAGTGGATCTGGCTCATTACTTTCAACAGCACTTAAGTTACCTGCAAGCAGATTATGGGTTTTGACTAAACGGCCGTTAACCGTAATCAACATGCCTTTATCTGCAGATAACCACTTAAGTTCGAGTGCTTCGGGCGAGTTTTTTACTGAAGATAGGCTGATTTTAGGCTCTGCAAAGGCTAAAACCACAAATGCCTGAGCCGTATCTTCAAGTTTCACATAGATGCTGGCATACGGATTTGATGATACTTGCTCAGGGGAGAGAACCACATCGTCACTCCCCAAAAAGGCTAGTTTTGCGGTATCGTTTAATGCGCTAATTCGTTGACTGCAGCCCGATAGCCCTACGATAACTGCCGAAATGGCAATAATGGGGAAAATTCTTTTATATATACGCATCCGAGTTGCTTATTCTCAATAATAGTAGGTAACCAATGTAAATATATGATGTCGTGATTTCAAGCTTTCACTATTTTGCTTTAGGCGTCTAAATGCCCCAAAAAAAACAACCGCCAAAAGGCGGTTATTTACACACACTAACCAATCAATTAGTTAGAGTTAGTGGTGGTATTTGTATTTGTGGTGGTGATTGGGTTGCCATCTGAGCCATTTGCTGCAACTAAAACACCAGTTACAACTGCACCAGCTGCAATACCACCAGCAACGATAGTACCAGTAGCGCCACCGGCAGTTGTGCCACCAGTAGCTGTACCAGTGTTATTTGCATTAGCCGCAACTGAACCTAACATTGAAATAGCAGCAATAAGTGCTAATGAAGTTTTTTTCATCGTGATTCCCTTTTAGAAAAAATTAACCTAATTTTTAGCTAATCTAGTACAGCATGATAGGTGATTCAACTTAAATGATCAATGTTAAATCTATTCTGTCATTCAGACTTTAGACTGATTTACTGCTTAGCTGCTACTGAATAATCCTTAATTTTTAATGAGTTTCGCATATCTTGGTTAAGGAATTATGTCATCGCTTAATTTATAACACGGCAAGATGCGGGCTTCAATTCGATTTTACTCAGCCTTTTTATTGTGAGTCATCGCATTAGGCTAAATTGAAAAATGCTTTCAATTCGTCAAGGTGCGCCATACCGTCTTGATAGCCTAAATCGATCAATGCGCTGGTATAGGATTTTTCAAACAAGAGATAAGACACAATACTGGAGTCAGACTGCCTATCGATACCAAAAAATCCCAGTAAGGTTTTAATTGCCCAGGGCATATCGTCATAGAAGCGGGCGGCGATTTTACTTAAATCTTCGCTGGGTTTTATCACTAAGGTTTTTATGGGGTGTAATGCTAGTTGCGCACGGCTTTCTTCTGGAATAAGGGAAAGCGTATGATTTATGCGCTCTAGGCGTTCTAAATCGCTATTTAAGGTATCAGAAAAGATAGTATCCAACAGATGACCCGCGATGGTCGCAGTCTTCGGATGATATTCTAGCTCCATCGGAAAATGCTTATGGGGACTGTCTAGGTTTATCACCAATAGCTTATTAGCCCCCAAATGGATTGGACTTGAAAGCGGCGCCAGCTGGTGGACTGAGCCGTCACCATAATAAGCTTGATTAAGTTTAATTGACGGGAACACCATGGGAATGGCTGAGCTTGCTAACAAGTGCTCGGTATTTAACATGCGCCGCTCACCGCTGCGTCTGGCGCGGGTCCAGTTTTCAATATCCCGTGCCGCTTGAAAAAACGTCACCGAACGCGAGTTGTTATAGCAGGAGGTATCGACACTCAGAGCGGTTAAAGCGCCGTTGCGGATATTGCGATCAATTCTTTTAAAATCGATAAGTTCATTCAATAAGTGCCGTAAAGGTTCATTATCGAGCAGGCTGCCAGCATCTGTATTGACCTTATCGTCCTGTAAGCCTTTTAGCGCCATTTTTGAGAGGTGCTTTAACACGCCAGGAAGAGTGGCTCTGTACACTTTTCTAGTTTCAAAATGACGCCATACCCATTCGAGTTTTTTGACACCTAAATGAAAACATGAGGCATGGGTGGCGATTGAAGTACCATTAATGGCACCAGCGGAAGTGCCACATATGATTTTGAAGGGAATGCCATGGTTGCGAGGATAAAGCTGGACCAGTGCTTTTAACACTCCCACTTGATAGGCGGCACGAGCGCCACCGCCACCGAGAACTAATGCTGTTGATGTTGGCAATCTTAATACTCAACGACTTGTTATTATGATTTTATTAAAGCAATGCCTTGTCTAAAAAAGCAAGTCTGAGCAGTTATCTTAATGACATTTCTTTATTTTTTGATGATAAAAGGCAAAGGCAAGCACTTGAGAGCTTGTTTGCCATCAACAGACTGGAAATAAAAAACGCACTTAAGTTAAGCCTAAGTGCGTTGCTGTATTGAGAGGTTAATGGTAAGCCATTAACTCACACTGGCGAATGTATATTCAGCGCAAAAGACTGTGCTTAAGCTTGCAGATTCTTTAAGAAATCGACGATTTGGTCGAATGGTACATCTTGCTTCTCACCAGTGCGGCGGTTTTTGTATTCAAATACACCCGCGTCGATATTGCGATCACCAATCACCACAGTGTGAGGAATACCAATGAGCTCCATATCGGCGAACATCACGCCTGGACGCTCTTTACGGTCATCCAACAGGACATCGATACCCGCAGCACTTAAGTCTTTGTATAACTGCTCGGCGATATCGGTGACGCGGTGCGACTTGTGCATATTCATTGGCAGAATGCCAACGCTAAATGGTGCAATCGCTTCTGGCCATACAATGCCACGGTCATCAAAGTTTTGCTCAATCGCAGCTGCCACGATACGGCTCACGCCAACACCGTAACAACCCATCAGCAGCACCTGTGATTTACCGTTCTCATCGAGAACAGTCGCATTCATCGATTTAGAATAGTTAGTGCCGAGTTGGAAGATATGACCCACTTCGATACCACGAGCCATGGCATAGGTACCTAAACCATCCGGTGTTGGCTCGCCTTCAACCACGTTACGGATATCGGCCGCTTGTGCCAGTGGTAGATCGCGCTCCCAGTTGATGCCAAAGTAGTGTTTATCATCCACGTTTGCGCCGGCAGCAAAATCGCTCATCACGCTAACACTGTGGTCGATGATGATAGGCATATTCAGGCCGACAGGGCCTAATGAGCCTGGACCTGCGCCAATGGCGTCACGGATCAGGGCTTCTGGGGCAAATTCTAATGGTGATGCCACTAAATCTAATTTATCTGCCTTGATTTCATTTAGCTCGTGGTCACCACGTACAATCAGCGCAACCAGTGGTGCAGCGTCGGTCGCACCTTTAACGATTAAGGTTTTCACTGTTTTAGTGATATCTAAACCGAATTGCTCAACTAACTCAGCAATGGTTTTCGCATTGGGGGTATCGACTAAACGTAATGCTTCAGTCGCCGCGCCACGCGCTTCGGTGGGCATTGGTGATTCGGCTTTCTCGATGTTAGCGGCATAGTCGCTACCCGTAGAGTAGGCGATTAAGTCTTCACCGCTTTGCGCTAATACGTGGAACTCGTGTGACATGCTGCCACCGATAGAACCCGTGTCCGCTAAAACTGGGCGGAAGGCTAAGCCCATGCGCGACAGAATGTTGCTATAGGCTTGATACATTGCCTCATAGGTTTCATTCATGGTATCCACATCAAGATGGAAAGAATAAGCATCTTTCATCAGGAACTCGCGAGAACGCATCACGCCAAAGCGTGGGCGAACTTCGTCGCGGAATTTAGTTTGAATTTGATAAAGATTCAGCGGTAATTGTTTGTAAGAGCTGACTTCTTTGCGGATTAAGTCGGTGATCACTTCTTCGTGGGTTGGTCCCAGAACGAAGTCACGGCTATGACGGTCTTTAAAACGCAGTAGTTCAGGACCAAACTTGTCCCAGCGACCTGTTTCTACCCATAAATCAGCCGGTTGCACCATAGGCATAAGGATTTCAATCGCGCCCGCTTTGTTCATCTCTTCACGAACAATCGCTTCGACTTTACGTAATACACGCAGGCCCGTGGGCAAGTAGCTGTATAGGCCTGAAGCGTTACGGCGGATCATACCCGCACGTAGCATTAATTGATGGCTGATGACTTCTGCATTCGCAGGTGTTTCTTTTTGAGTAGAAAGTAGGTATTTGCTAACGCGCATTACCGATGTCCAAATTTGAGTTGAATGGGCGCCATTTTATCACCTGCTTTGATGATGTCACCTATGGATTTAGGTTAAATTCAACTAGCTGGGAGACAAATAGCATTTTTGATGCTGGATAACGGATAAAGCAAAGATAAGCACTACGCCGTTAGGGGGCGACTTCGTCATTGCTCATATCTAGATTCTCGTCGCTGCTTACTTATTTCGCCGATCGCCAATCACCCGTGCAGGATTACCGGCGACGATAGCCCATGCGGGGACATCTTTAGTGACAATACAGCCCATGCCAATCACCGCATGGTCGCCAATGGTGACACCATCAACTATCCCGGCCTGTGCGCCAATCCACACATCTTTACCTATCACGACGCCTTTAGAGTGGGAGGCTTGTTGATAAATGGGCGTATCGGGCGCCATGCCATGATTAAAGGCGTAGATTGTCACATGGTTAGCAATGCGAGTTTGGGAGCCAATTTGAATCCCCACTCGACCGCCATCGAAGGAGCAGCCATGATTGATGGCGACTTCATTACCAAGGGTGATAGGGCCATGTAAAAAACATTCGGCGGCAATCATGCAGTGATTACCTATCTTGATATCGCGATTGGGCTCGGCAAATAACTGTGCCTCGGGGGCGATAAAACAGTTATCACCAATGGTGACGGTTTCGAGGGCGCAAAGGTTGGTTTGAATTTCATCCTGCCAAGGTTTAGCCCAGACTAAGTGTTTTTCTTTGAGTGAAAAATACAGCCAGGGCATCCAAGACAGACGCTTTTTGTGTTGGCTCTGATAATCAGGCAATGCGGTTGTGTTTAGCGTCTGCATTTAGCCACATTTCCCCGGTTTGAGTTCGAGCACTTGAATATATTCCCGATCATCCTCATCAACCGCCATCCGCCAAAAGATATCTAAATCATACAAAGCCACTTGATATAACTTGGGATCATCCTTGGCTTTTTTATAGGCAGGGCGAGGATCTTGTCCGAGTACGCCGCGGATAAGTTCGGCCAAATCAGTATAAGCGTCCTGTTTGCTGTAGGTGTTAATCTGCGTTGCCGCGAGCTCGGAAAGCACCACGCTAATCAGCTTAGGCGCTTCTTGAGCGATACCGCCGACGGCGCCTTCAATCGAATCTGAGAAGGGAATATAGGGCTTTATATCGATAATCGGCGTGCCATCGACAAGATCCATACCTGAAATCTCCAGGCATACTTTGCCTTTACGTTGCACCACTCGGTGGAGTTTTACCACGGATTGGCCAATGCCGTTTGGGCGGAAAGTCGAGCGGGTTGCGAAAACACCGAGTTTTTCATTACCGCCTAAACGCGGTGGGCGAACTGTGGTTTTCCAGCCTTGGGCGAGATTTTCATGGAAACAAAACAGCAACCAAAGGTGCGAATATTGCTCGATGCCACGCACAGCGTCGAGATGATTGATATGGCCTTCCAGCTCAACATAACCGCGTGCTTCCACCAAACCAGGTTGCCTTGGAATGCCAAATTTTTGTTTGTAGGGGGTACGGCAGGTGGCCACAGCGGTAATTTGGTTGGTAAATGTCATGCAAAAAACACCTAAAGGAAGGAGCAACAACCCAAACTCAGATGGCTTAGGTTGTAAAGTACAACAAGAATGGCGTGCAGTATACACGCGATGAACTAGTCGGCGGTGGCCATTTTAATCGCTTGACCGACACATAACGCGCGGCTGATACAGCCTTGCGCAGCTTCTTCCATCATCACGCATTGTTTGATGATGATACCGTTAGCACCTTTATCAGCCGCAGCGCGGCGGGCTTCGGTTCTGGCTTCGCTTAAGGATGCTGGCACGCCATTTACATCCGCTTGGCAAGATTCTCCTTGCACTAAGCCTTTCAATTCGTAGTGGCCTTTAGGCAAACTATCACCTTCAAATAGCGTAACATCGCCTGCCTTGAAGTAGTCACTAATCGCTTCACCGTCTAAATTGCTATTAAAACTGTAGTCGCTGGCACAGGCGCTAAGCAGGAGCACTAATGCACTTGAGAGGATGATTTTCATGGTTTGACCTGAGATTAAGGGTAAAGAAGCGCAGTCCCATGGACTGCGCGGTGCTGTGCGATTTATCTCAGTAAATTCTATCGCTTAAGATACTTTTGATAAAGCTGCTGGTGGCGATTATTCAGATCTATTTGTCTTCCTTCAATCCAGATCGCATCAATTTTGTTACTCATGGGGTCGAGGATATCTCCGTCACTCAGCACAACGCTGCCCTGATAGCCTACTTCGATAGCGCCTAAATCGTTAATCCCTAACAGCTTTGCAGCATCTAACGTGACAGATTTCAACGCTTGCTCTGCCGTAACGCCATAAGCCGCGCTGTAACCTGCGGCATAGGGTAGGTTACGACTGTTCCAATCCGATGAAAAGCCAAGCGCATAGGGAATGCCTGCGCTCGCAAGTAACGACGGGATTTTAAACGGTAAATCTACCGGTTCATCTGTACGTTTAGGTAGGCTTAGGGTGTGCGGGTAAATCACACTGGCATTCACTTCCCTTAAACTTGAAGCTAATCGCCACGCGTCATAACCGCCGACAATGACCAATTTAAATTGATATTTTTTAGTCAGTGCAATTACTTGCTCGATTTGGTTAACACTGTCTGCGTGGGCAAATAGCGTTGCTTTACCTTGATACAGTGGCAACATGGCCTGCCAACGCAGATTAGGCTTGTGGTCGGCATCCGGTGTATTTTGGCTCAAAAAGTAGCGGTAACCGTCCTCAAAGGCGTTGATTAGCTTATCAATAGCCTGCTGATTTTTTTCAATCGCTTTGGCTTTTCCTTTTTCATCCTCTGGCATGCGTTTTATCTGTGGCCAGTAAACATGAAATTGGCCTTCACTGGGGTGCAATGCATCTTCAATGGTCCACGCATCGAGATCGACGACCACCGATTGGCCCGCGAGTCCGTCACCACTAGGGACGATTTGTGCGTGAGTGATGCCATTATAGCGAATGGTTGGCAGTAGCTCTGAGTCTGGGTTATAGGCACTCGCTGCGCTGATTTGCGGATTAAAGTCACCCACTTCAGCGTTATCTACGGTTGGACGCACCATCTCGATTTCCACTAAGCCAAGACTGGTATCCAGTGCAATAAGGCCGGGATATAAGTGTTTGCCCGTGGCATCGATAACCTGTGCTTTACCATCAGCCCCGTTGACGTGTAACTGTGGTCCTAGCGCGCTGATTTTACCGTTTTCAATCAAGACATCGGTATTGGTTAAAACCCCTTGGCTGACCGTATGCACAGTGGCGTTTTTAATCAACACACCGTGAGTTTGTTTAGGCGTAGGGATGAGATTATGTGCCTGCACGGACAAGGTGATGGCCAGTGTCGACAGCAGCAAGGTCGTGGGTAAGTGCTTCATTATTTTGCTCCCTGATGATGTTGGCCCCAAGCCTGATAATGGATATCGCAGTGCCATTGTGGCTCGTTAAGCGGTGTAACTTTTTCACCCGCCTTAGCGTTATCATCACTACTGAGAATTTTTTGGATAAGAGCGGCACGCTCAGCCACTACTTGCTGCTGGGCAAGCTGGTCTTGGTCGCGATCGAAGTAGCGTTTGCCTTCAACCCAAGCCTGGGTCACTTTGGCATAAATCGACAGCGGCTCGGCGTTCCAAAGCACAATATCGGCCATTTTGCCTGGGGTGAGTGAGCCAACATACTCATCGACTCTGAGCTGTTTCGCTGGGTTGATGGTCACCATATTCCAGGCATCTTCCTTTGACATACCGCAATACATCATTGACTTAGCTGCTTCTTGGTTGAGTCTGCGCTGCATTTCGTAGTCATCGGAATTGATACTCGTCAGCACACCTTGTTTTTGCATTAGGCACGCGTTTTGCGGGATCGCATCATAGACTTCGAACTTATAGGCCCACCAATCGGCAAAGGTCGAGGCGCCCGCACCATGGGCAGCCAGTTCACTGGCAACCTTGTAACCTTCAAGCACATGGGTAAAGGTTTGCACTTTAAAGTGGTAGGCTTCGGCTAAGCGCAGGAACATTAAGATTTCCGACTGTACATAAGAGTGAATATGCACATCGCGCTGTTGCTTAAGCACTTCGGCCACCGCCTGCAGGCGATAACTTGGGCGCGGTGCGAGGGTTTTCTTCTTCTCACTGCTGCGTAAATCATCATAATCCTTCAGTGCATTCTCATAGGCGAGTGCTGCATCGAAGGTTTCTTCAAATAAGGCTTTTACCCCCATGCGCGTCTGCGGGAAGCGCTGCACAAACTTTTCGCCCCAGTTACTCTGTTTAACGTTTTCGCCAAGGGCGAATTTGATACTGGCAGGGGCATTGGCAAACTTTAGCTGTTCTGCGCTTTCTCCCCACTTCATTTTTATTAACTGGGATTGGCCACCAATAGGATTAGCGCTGCCATGGAGTAATTGTGCGCTGGTCACACCGCCCGCGAGTGCGCGATAGATGGAGACATCTTCAGGATTAATCACATCGCCAATCCGCACTTCAGAGGTGACTGCGTCGGTGCCTTCGTTGGTGCCGCCGTTGATGGCAATATGGGAATGCTCATCGACAATACCCGCTGTTAAGTGCTTGCCCGTTGCATCGAGGACTTGATATCCAGAAGGCGTGTTGAGTTGCTGGCCGATTTTTTCAATCTTGCCATTGGCCATTAGCAGATCCGCATGTTCCAAGATACCTTGTTTATCTGAGGTCCACAGGGTGGCATTTTTAATATGGAGTTTCTCGGCTTTGGGCGCCTCACTTAAACCATAGGCGACGTTAGGGTAGGTCAGTTGACTGACTAAGGTTTGCGATGCATCGGCTTTAGGCGTGCTTACTTGCTCCGTCTTTGGCAGAGGCGTAAGGGCAATACCAGCAACATTAATGCTACGACTTTGGGCGTCTACCATCCGGCCTTGAATGCCGTCTTTGGCAAACCAGAGGGTAAAACGGCTGATCCCATGAATGCCTGCATCAGTTAAATTGGCGTTAAAGCTGACGCGGCCGTCGTCTTCAAGCTTGAGGTTGGAGAGTGGAATACTCTTCTCGCCACTGCTCAGATTTCCTTGCAAAGTGGTTTTGCCTGCTTTGTCTGCTTCTTCAAGGTTCAAATCTAAAGTTAAATTATTCAACGTCAGCTGATAGTCACCCAACATCTTGGCTTGTGAAAGTGAGCGGATGGCTTGTTCTTGTCCCTGTAGCCAGACACTGTAAATTTGTCCGTCTTTAAAAATATTGCCCTTAGTAATGACAAAGTCCGCCATATAGCCCGGAGCAAGTTTTCCGGTCAAGTCAGCGGTTCCTGCCATTTCAGCAGCTTGAGTGGTGAGGGCCGCGAGGGCTTTATCTTCGCTGAGTCCTTGCGCAATCGCTTGACGAAGGCGTGGCCAAAACGCCTCGGTCTTAATGCCAAATTGGGTAAACGCAAAGGGGATACCTGCATTTGCTACTGCGGCAGGGTTTGTGGGCGCGCGCTCCCATTGCCTGAGTTCTGCAAGGGAGACTTCGCGATCGGCATCATCGGTACCCACATCGGGTGCTTGTGGGTAATTAAGAGGAAGAATTAAAGGATAATTCAGAGCCTTTAATTCGTTGATCCGAGCATACTCTTGGCCACTTGCGAGTAAGTTGGCGGGCTGCTTATGTTCTTTGAGTAGGTTAGCTGCACGCAATAAATCGTTCAGATTTTTTGTTTCAAATACGATTGGTTTCTCGGCTAAGTTATCTAAACGTTCGAAGGCAATATTAAATTCAATTTGAGGTGTAGCTGAACTATTAACCGATTTGTGCTTATTTTGGTTATACCAGTTAGCATCAGCAAAGGTTTGCCTGATAAGCGCGATGCTACCCATGAGGGAATTGGGATAGTCTTGTTCTGACGTACCTTTATCGAAGGCCATAAAAGGTTGGCTGTGCGCCCTATAAATTACCTCGTTGGCAGTTTTGTCCGCGAGTGAAAGACTGACACCCGTGCCTCGGAAAATACCATCGAGTTTACTACTTTGTACACTGGTAAAGCCGTTATTGATCCAATCTCGTGCGCGTTCTTTATTGGGGTAAATGTAATTAAACCATTCTTTTTCAGCGTGAATTGCACCATTTTCAGCATTCCCGCCAATACGCTTAATATCATATACCGGACGAGTGAGCTGCAATTTGGGATATTCAAACTCGATAGCATAATCGGTAAAAGGATCGATAAAACCGGGATAAATAGTATAACCACTGAGATCGACTTTTAGTGCTGCCGCGGGGATATCACCTTGGTCAATAATGGCTTTGATCCGATTGTTTTCAACTAATAATGTGGCATTTGAGAGTCGTTTCCCCGGTGCAAGAATTAATTCTGCATTGGTCAATGCAGTTAACTTATTGACGGGTGGGATGGGATTGGCCTCGGCAAAAATGGGTTGAGATACAAAACTACTTATTATGCCGCAGCTTATTATTATCTTATTGTTTATCTGCATTTTTTATTCACTTAGACGGAGGGTGAATAAAGAGTAACCTAAAGTAGATGTAAATACTAAAGATGAATTGTAACGCAATTTAAGCATTTACTTGAATGACAATGGGCGGGGTGGGATAGGCATAAAAAAGCTCGCAGGGCGCGAGCTTTTTTATGTTACTCAATGATAATAGCGAATGGCTATTGTCATTACCATTACGGTATTGGATTAGATTAAGAAATCATCCATAGAACGGCCTTTATTGACTTCGTTCTTAAATACTGTTGGCATACGGCCTTGACCTGTCCACTGGATCACTTCGCCATCAACTTCAATTTGGTATTTCGCTGGACGAGGAGCGCGTTTCTTGCTCGAGGCTTTAACTGCAACACCACCTAAATCGTCGATTGATAAACCAACGGCTTCCATTTGTTGACGGATTTCTTCAATTTTTGCATTACGAGCAGCAATAGCTTGCTGTTCTTCTGCTTCCATTGACTCACGCTCAACTAAAATTTTATCTAGTTTAGCCGCTAAATCACGCAGTTCTTCAACGCTAAGATCTTTTACAGCAGCTTTAAAACGACGACCGTGAGTTAATATCTCTAAAAATTCGCTCATATCTATTTTCGTCCCACTCTATTTTTATTACAGGATAATGGTGAACAACAGCTAAATGATAGAAACTAATATTGCTCGAATCAAATAAAATTATGCAATAAACAAAAATTAAATATTATTTAATTTTTGAACTTTTTATATATGGCAAATAAGTGTTCAAAAATGTGGCCAATACGACAGTCTTAAAAATGCAAACAAGCGTTTGACTTTGGTTGACGTTAACGTTAACAGGACGTAAAGTGGCTCTATCCTGCATTGGTGATCACCAATGTTTTGTCCATGTACATGAAAGTGTAGGAAGGAAGCCCTATGAAAGTATTGGTGCCTGTTAAGCGCGTAGTTGATGCCAATGTGAAGGTCAGGGTAAAAGCTGACAACACCAGCGTTGATACCGCAAACCTCAAAATGGCGTTGAACCCTTTTTGTGAAATTGCAGTAGAAGAAGCGGTTCGTTTAAAAGAAGCGGGCAGTGCTACTGAAGTAGTGGTCGTCAGCATCGGCAATAAAGCCGTTCAAGAACAATTGCGTACCGCATTAGCATTAGGTGCTGATCGCGCGATTCACATTGATACTGAAGAAGAGTTAGCACCAGTATCAATTGCCAAATTACTTAAAGCAGTACAAGAAAAAGAACAAGCGCAATTAGTGCTGTTTGGTAAGCAATCCATTGATGGTGATAATAACCAAACGGGCCAAATGTTTGCTGCATTAACGGATATGCCGCAAGCGACCTTTGCTTCAGCAATTAAAGTTGAAGGTAATTCACTTCAAGTTGCTCGTGAGATAGATGGTGGTATGCAAACCTTAAATCTACCGTTGCCAGCTGTGGTGACTGCGGATTTACGTTTGAATGAGCCACGTTATGCCTCATTACCTAATATCATGAAAGCCAAACGTAAGCCGTTAGATGTGCTGACGGTAGCTGATTTAGGTGTGACGCTCAAAGCGCATCAAACGGTGATCAAGGTAACGCCGCCTGCTGAACGTAAGGCCGGTATTATGGTTGCGTCGGTAGCAGAGCTGGTTGAAAAGTTAAAGAATGAAGCGAAGGTGATCTAAATGGCCATTTTAGTATTAGCAGAACACGATAATGCGGCGCTGAAACTGGATACCGCTAAAGTTGTCACCGCAGCTCGTGCGATCGGCGGCGATGTACATGTATTGGTGGTGGGCCATCAATGTGGTGCAGTGGTGCAAGCCGCTCAAGCTCTACAAGGTGTCGCGCAAGTATTAGTTGCCGATAACAGCGCTTATGAAGCGCATTTAGCCGAAAACGTGGCTAAATTGCTGGTGGACTTAGCACCAAACTACAGCCATATTCTCGCAGCGGCATCGAGTGCGGGTAAAGACACGTTACCGCGTGTGGCAGCACTTTTAGATGTGGCGCAAATTTCGGAAGTGATTGGCGTGGTGAGTAGCGATACCTTTGTTCGCCCGATTTATGCGGGTAACGCCTTAGCGACAGTTCAAAGCCATGACGCTATCAAAGTGATGACAGTGCGTGCCAGTGCTTTCGATGCGGTGACACAGGGTAATAACGCTGCTGTGACTACCTTGGATAAAGTGTTTGAAGCCAAAGCTCAGTTTGTGTCTCAAGCGCTGACAGTTTCAGCACGTCCAGAGTTAGGTAATGCTGGCATTATCGTATCTGGTGGCCGTGGCATGGGCAGCGGTGAAAACTTCGGGATGTTAGAGCAACTGGCTGATAAGCTTGGTGCCGCAGTAGGAGCTTCGCGTGCGGCGGTTGACGCAGGCTTTGTTCCGAATGACTTGCAAGTCGGTCAAACTGGTAAAATTGTCGCACCTAACCTCTATATTGCAGTCGGTATTTCAGGCGCGATCCAACATTTAGCGGGAATGAAAGACGCTAAGGTGATTGTGGCTATCAACAAAGACCCTGAAGCGCCTATCTTCCAAGTTGCCGATTATGGCCTCGAAGCTGACCTGTTCGAAGCCGTTCCGCAGTTGATTGCAAGCTTAAGTTGATTTTATTTGTGAGCTAAGTCAGAGTAAGCGGCTTCGCGGTGGTAACTGCTTAGCCGCTTATGTTTTTATGAGCCTCACGCCCATGTATGGGCGTTCTTAGAAGTAGAGGCGCACCAAATATCAGTAGTGATCAGTAGGGTGATTCCGTTGATCGTTCACGAAAGGATTTGGTGCCGAAGTAGTTTGATTTATCACGATCAACTGCTGGGGTTGTGTCTAATAGGTACAACACTGCCATAGTATTTCCAGATACGGATATTAGGAATAGTTACTATGGAGCGCTACTGATAGGACAGGTGATCTTGGGTATCTATTGCCTTTTCCCACCAGTTCAGTCGCCCTCCATTCGTATTTTGACGAAGAAATAATCAATGACTGTAGTTAGTTATGCCGATTCGGCGCTTTCTTTGCTCCCGCCTGTGGTTGCAATTGTATTGGCGATTTTTACTCGCCGAGTGCTTCTTTCCCTCGGTTTAGGAATTGTGATTGGAGTATTATTGCTCAATCAACTTTCTCCTGTGGCCAGCGGTGAGTTTTTATTTAACAGTGTAAAAGGACTTTTTTGGTCGGAAGATGGCGTAAATTCTTGGAATTTATACATTCTCGGTTTCTTGATTGTATTGGGGATGATCACCGCTCTAATTACTGTGAGTGGTAGTGCTCGGGCATTTGCTGATTGGGCAATGTTACATATTCGTAATAAGCGCGATGCGAAATTACTGACCATGTTTTTAGGCTGTGTTGTTTTTATTGACGATTATTTCAATAGTTTAGTCGTTGGGTCTGTCGCAAGGCCTGTTACCGACCGTTACCATATTTCCCGCGCTAAGTTAGCTTATTTATTAGATTCTACCGCAGCACCAGTTTGTGTCATTTCACCGGTATCAAGTTGGGGCGCTTATATTATTGCGTTAATTGGCGGAATATTAACAGCACATGGTTTTGCGGATTCAGGGCATTTAAGTGTCTTTATTCAAATGATCCCTATGAATTTCTACGCAATTTTCTCTTTATTATTACTGCTTTGTGTGGCGTTTATGGGCTTAGATGTTGGCCCTATGCGTGAACATGAATTAAATGCCATGCGCGGTAATTTATACGATGAGACTAAAGGTTTACCGCCAGGTGCTAATGCTGATTTACCCGAAGCTGAAACAGGTAAAATCCTCGGGTTATTCCTACCTATCACAGTACTGGTATTTGCGACCCTGTATTTTATGATCGATAGCGGTGCCCAAGTATTAGCTAAAGAAGGCATTGAATTTAATATTATTTCTGCTTTCGAGAAAACCGATGTGAGTTCATCACTGTTCTTTGGTGCCCTGATTGGTTTAGCGGTTGCGCTGGTACTTAACTTAGTGCAAGGCGTTGAAAAATCAATGGTATTAAAAGGTGTAGTGCAGGGCGCTCGCTCTATGTTGCCTGCGATTTACATCTTGTTATTTGCTTGGACCATTGCAGGTGTGATCGGCCAGCTTGAAACCGGTAAGTTTATGGCTAGCCTAGCCACTGGGAATATTCCCTTTGCTTTCTTACCTGCATTAATTTTTGTGTTAGCGGGCCTGACCAAAATGCGCGACAAGCCCCGTGCTTTTAGCGCGGGGAAGGATAGCGCAAGTTGCGAAGCAACTTAATGCGGCCTATCTTGTTGCTCAATATATTGCCTTAATACGTCTATTGGAGCGCCCCCAACAGATCCTGCAAAGTAGCTGGGCGACCAAAGTGCATTTTTCATGTAGGCTGGCTTATGAAGATTTGGATAGTACTGTTTCAACTTCCTGCTAGAAACCCCCTTTAGACTATTAACCAGCTTCGATATAGCCACTTTCGGTGGGTAGTTCACTAACAGGTGAACGTGGTCTTGCTCCCCGTTAAACTCTACGATCTCAGCCTCAAAATCCGCACAGACTTTTTCCATGATGTCTCGCATCGTTTTTAGATGCGCATCCGTAAATAACTTGCCACGATATTTAGCAATAAAAATAAGATGCACATGCATCATAAATACGCAGTGCCTTCCTCTTCGTAATTCCATAGGCCAACCTTTACAATCAAGCTTAAAGAACCTATATTAGTGCATTATGAGCATTCAGACCAAAACTTTAAGTGTTAGGGTAAAAGATAAACATGCGAAGCTGTTAAGACAGATGGCGTATGAAGTAAATCAATGCTTTAACCTGGCCAACGAACTAACCATGAAAGCGAGTCGCAACTATAGCGATGCTGGCGCGGTTAGACCTGTCTGGATGTCGGCTTACGATGTGCAAAAACCGATTCTAAGTTTTAGGAACGAATCTGGATTTATTATTCCATCCCACACAGCTCAAGAGGTCTGCGCCAAACACGCCCAAGCAAGAAAACAATTCAAACGAGCGAAGTTACGTTGGCGAATAAGCTCAGGCTCTAAACACTCTCTTGGCTTTGTGCCGTTTAAAAAAGGTTCTGCTAAGTGGAAGAGTGGGCAAGTCTTATTCGCAAAACAGCACTTTAAGGTTTGGGATACCTACGGGCTTTCACAATACGAGTTTACTTCAGGATCTTTCTCTGAAGACTCAAGAGGACGCTGGTACTTTAATGTGTGTGTTCATGTAGGCGCCTCAGCGCCCACCTCTGGAAAGACAGCCATCGGTATCGATCTAGGGTTAAAAGATACGGCAACTTGCAGTGATGGGGCTAAATTAGAACGGGGGAACTTCTACCGCGATCTAGAGGCGGATTTAGGCGTTGCCCAAAGAGCAAATAAGAAAAAGCGAGTCAAGGCCATTCATGCGAAGATCAAGAATCGTCGCAAAGATGCTTTGCATAAATTTAGTACGCGGCTGGTCAATGAAAATGCCGCAATATTTGTTGGCGATGTGAGCAGCTCCAAGTTAGCGAAAACTAAAATGGCAAAATCGGTTTTAGACGCAGGCTGGTCAATGCTCAAAACACAATTGGAATATAAAGCGATAGCGCGGTCAGTTGTGTTCGAAATAGTCAATGAATCCTACTCCACCCAGACCTGTTCGAGCTGTGGGGCGATCCCCGTCAGCAGTCCGAAAGGTAGAACTGGTCTTGGAATAAGAGAATGGGTGTGCTCTGAGTGCGGAGCAGAGCACGACCGCGATATAAACGCGGCAACCAATATTCTCGCGGCGGGGCATCGCCGTCTAGCTGTAGGAATCCCCGTGCTTTAGCGCGGGGAGGATGTCAATGCATTCTCTACAGGAACCAGTTGGGGTACGTTCGGGATTATGCTGCCGATAGCTGCGGATATGGCGATGGGCAGTCACACAGCCATGATGTTACCTATGCTGGCTTCGGTATTAGCGGGGGCGGTATTTGGTGATCATTGTTCACCGATTTCTGATACCACTATTTTGTCGTCGACGGGGGCCAGTTGCCATCATATCGACCACGTAGTGACGCAGCTTCCCTACGCAGTAATCGTTGCGCTGATCAGCATGATCGGCTACGTAGTGCTTGGCTTTACTGAATCGGTCAATGCGGGATTAGTGGCTTGTAGCATATTGTTTGTATTGACGATTTTTGGTTTGCACATTAAATCCAAAAGTACGGCTTTATAAGTCCGTGATTTAACTTCGCTCTTATATTGAGAATGTAAAACAAATCAGCCAGCAACTATGCTGGCTGATTTTTATCTACTCAGTATCTAAAATTACTGAGTCTGATTGAGCCCACGGCGGTTGAGTAAACCTTCAGTGGTAGGCTCTTGGCCGCGGAAGTTCTTGTAAGCTTCCATTGGCGCAATACTGTTGCCCACTTCGCGAATGGTCTTACGGTATTTCATGCCGATCTCACGGTTTAGGCCGCCTTGGGTTTGCACATAGGCAAAGGCGTCAGCCGCTAAAATTTCACTCCACATATACGCGTAGTAACTTGCTGAGTAACCACCTGGGAAGGCGTGGGCAAAGTAAGTTGACTTATAACGTGGTGGTACGGCGGTGATATTTAAGCCGTGCTTTTTCAGCGCATTAGCCTCAAAGGTCGCTACATCTTGCAATGGTGCATCAGGGCTTAATGAGTGCCATTCCATATCCACTAGCGCCGCAGCCATATACTCTAACGTATCGAAGCCTTGGTTAAAGCTGCCGGATTTTAACAGTTTTTGCAGTAACTCATCAGGGATAGGCTTGCCTGTTTCGTAGTGCTTGGCGTAGTTGGCTAACACTTTAGGGTGGGCCGCCCAATCTTCTTCGAAAGTCGATGGAAATTCCACAAAGTCACGGGATACCGAAGTCCCAGAAAGACTTGGGTAAGTCACTTTGGAGAACATACCGTGGGTACCGTGGCCCATTTCGTGGAACATCGTGGTGACTTCGTTATAGCTGACGAAGGTAGGTTGGCCATCAGGCGCCTTTTTAATGTTCATCACGTTAACTACGACAGGCTTAGTACCTTCGAGGAAGGATTGCCCTACAAACGAGCTCATCCATGCGCCACCGCGTTTACCTTCACGGGCAAAGTAATCAGCATAGAAAATCGCCATGCTTGAGCCATCGGCATCAAACATTTCATAGGCTTTCACATCTGGGTGGTATACAGGCAAATCTGGACGTGGTTTTAACGTCACGCCATACAACTCTTTAAGCGTATAGAACACGCCGTCTTCGAGGACGCGGTTAAATTCGAAGTAGGGACGAATGCTATTGGCATCAAGAGCGTATTTTTCTTGGCGGACTTTCTCTGCGTAAAACTCCCAGTCCCATGGTGCGAGTTCAAACTTGCCACCGGTCTTGTTGATCATCGCTTGGATATCGGCCGCTTCTTTCTCTGTGTTGGCGACTACGGCTGGCACCATAGAGCCAAACATGCTGTAAACCGCTTCTGGCGTTTTTGCCATTTGCGGTGTAAGGCGATAGCTAGCCCAGTTCTCATAACCTAAGAGAGCCGCGCGCTCGGCACGTAATTGGGCTAAGCGAGACACTAAAGATGCGGTTTCGTTTTCACCCGTTAAGCCACGGTTTGCCGAGGCTTCCCAAATGCGCTGGCGCAGTTCACGGTTCTCTAAAGAGGCGAGTATTGGCTGGCGAGTAGTGTTGGTGATATTGATTAAGTACTTACCTTCATGGCCTGCTGCCTTGGCATCATTTGCTGCCGAGGTGATTTCACTGTCGCTTAGGCCTGCGAGTTGTTCTTTGTTATCGACAACAATAGCGATTTCTTTGGTTAAGCGTAGTAAACGTTGAGAGAACTCGTTGGTCAGCGTTGATTGTTCTTCGTTCAGGGCGCGGATTTTTACTTTCTGCTCATCGGTCAGCTTAGCGCCAGCCATGATAAAGCGCTGGTGATACACCTCAACCAAACGTACCGCTTCAGGCGTTAAACCTAAGTTATTGCGGTCGTTATAGATGGCTTCAATACGAGCGAATAGCGCAGGATTAAGGTTGATGTTATCCGAGTGAGCAGCCATTTTGGGTGCCATTTCACCTTGGATTTTACGCAGGGCTGGATTGCTGTTCGAACCTGCGAGGTTGTAAAACACGCTCGATGCACGGTTGAGCAGGGCGCCGCTTTTTTCCATGGCGACAATTGTGTTATCAAAGGTTGGCGCAGCAGGATTGTTAGCAATTGCTAAAATTTCTTGATACTGCTCTTTAATACCTTGTTCTAAAGCGGGCTGAAAATGCTCGTCTTTAATAACGCTGAAATCAGGTGCTTGATATTGCAGTGTACTGGCTTGGAATAAGGGGTTTTGGGTTTGTACTGCGGTGACATTTGCAGCTTTTGTATCTTGAGTGCTACAGCCAGCTAGTGCTCCGGTCATCAGTGTGGCGCCAATGGCGATGGCAATAAAACTTTTACGCATAGTTGAGTGATTTCCTTAGAATTGTAGTTTTTGTGACTCTAGCGTTACTAACTTAAATAGGACTGAAAACCTATGGGATGAAGTTGTAAGTAAAAGTAAACAAAAAAAGCGCCCCAAGGTTACGGGGCGCTTTGAACTATTTTCTTGCAGGGAAAATAGTGGGACGATTAACTATTTACGGGTGAAGTTGTGGTATTTGTCGATACCTGATCTGCTACCTGTGTTATGGCAAACAGCACATGCTTCTCCTGTTGGTTGTTTGAACCAATCACCTACGGCAGGAACGCTGATCTCGCCACCATTGCTAGCCATGTGAGCTTTGACTGCATCGCCTGTGTGGCAAGCATAGCAGTTAGCGGTAACAGGGCTGGTCATTTTGTTACCAGGTTCAAGGATGTATTGGTTTGGTATTTTGTTTAAATCAATCGCGGTTTCGTGACAGGCAACACAGCTTGTGACTGGGTTGATTGCACCTGCACCGTTAGCGGTTTTCGCTTGAGTGCCATCGGCCTTCATCTCACCGACATTCGCACCGTTGCCCCAGTGCCAGCTGTGCACCATAGGACCAAAACCAGCACCGAGTGTGGCTGATGTCCGTGCCATACCATTATCATGGCAAGCTACGCAAGCCTTACCGCCTTCGTCAAATGCGCCATTTTTGTGGAATGCGGTGGCATCATTGTGACAAGTAGTACAGCTGTTATCACTGACTACGGTGCGACGTTCAAAGGCGGATACTTTGGTTGCAGTCGCAGGATCGACTACATCAGAGTATGCGGTGAACGAGACCCCCATTGAGCCGTCATAGCCATTGGCTCTGAGGCTGCCATTGCTTTGATAGCGTTGGTTACCGTCGTACTCCATCCAACCTGCGGTGCTGAAGGTCACACGTGCAGAGTAGACATAGTTGGCGTTTACAGGGCTGATATCGGTCAGCAGATGACAGATATTTTTAGTACCATCAGCATTGTAGCCATAGTAATAGTTAGTACGGTTACCTGGGCGACCGACTAAGCTATTTTTTTCGTAGGAATGCAGATAAGCACCTGCGTAAACAATCGGTTTCTTAGCATCAAATACCAGCGGATTTGAGTAGTTGAAGTTATCTTTAATGCTAAAGATATTACCGTCAGTATCTTTTACTGTCAGAGTGGTACACCAGCCTGGTGCGGTAACGGCAGAAGCTGCACCAGTTGGCGCATAATGATCTGTTTTTGTTGAAATATCATCAACTTTAACAGGGGTAGATAATTCAAGTTTATACTTAGCACGTAATGCTTGGCGCTCAGTAATACCTGTTTTACCTTCATGCATCGGACGGACATCGGCACCATTACTTGGCACAATCGCGCCTGGTACACCACCAGTATTGTGACAGTCAATACAGCCTGGGCCTGAAACATTAATATTGGTTGGAGCTTCAACGTGGCAAGAACTACAGTTCATCACGCTGAAATCTTTAGTAAATTTCTGGTGATTAATGTGGCCAATCTTAGACAGTGTGTTGGTTGAATAACCGCCGATAGAGAAACCTTCGGCATTTTTTGCTGCAAAGCTAACTGAGCCGTGACAGACTAAACAGCCTTCAACGAAGGTGACTTCGCTGTCCATACCGGTTGCTACATATTTAGTGTGTTTACGTGGGCTTGTTGAATAGTCTACGTGACAGGAATAGCAACTATCGGTCGTGGTTGAATGAGTTCCCTCTGGCTTGTTCACCACCAGCGGTGCTGAGAGAGCAATGCCAGTTTCAGCATTACCGCCGACTCTGAGCCATACAATACCTTCGGTACCTGCGTTAACACCTTTCATTGGGGCTTTAAAGCTATAGTGACCATCGCCTAATGAAGTGAGCAGAGCGCCCTCAGTTGCTTGAGTCGCAGCGCCACCGATATTGACGTTATCTTTGACAGGATTGCCACTTGCGTCTGTTTTGTCGGCTTCATTTCTATTATTGATAAAGCCTTTATCGGTTAATGCTGCAACTTTGGCTTCAGCATTTTTCAGTCCATTGATTAAGTTGCCATTTTCGTCAGTGATCTGAAATTCATAGGTGATATTGCCTTCACCAAAGCTATAGTTCAGTACTTTTACATTGGTGACTGTTGAACTCGTGACTGGTGGTGGAACCCAAGGTTCACCCGGTGTTCCTGGTGTGCCAGGTGTCCCCGGAGTGCCTGGCGCGCCATCTACACCATCTTTACCATCACTGCCGCAACCAACGAGAGCACCGGTAAGTGCTAACGCGACAACATATGCCAGTTTTTTAGAGGTGAATATTCTCATCATAATCTCCATTAATCCAATACGCATTTAAAGGCACGGATTGCAGCACTAACGTTTGCAGGGGAGATTAGTGCTTTGAACCGCTGATTTCATTTGCAAGCATCGAATACTTTTATTTTTTAAATTGAGTACTTTTAGTCTCAGATGAAATAATACTGTTATTGATATGTTTGTTTTTTTGAACCAAACCGCATTTAGGACTATAACTTTGGAGGTAGATCACATTTCTAAACTTTTGTTAATGCGATTGGCTTTGTTTCCTAAATCGATTCAGCGAGCAAAGCTCCTCATAATCGTTTGAATATTAAACTACACGGTAAGTTTCAGGCATGCCTAGCCCAGTGAGTTTGTTCAACGCCTTTATCATCGCGTAAGTTTCTCCTACCTGACCGTTATAATTTCGCAGGCTCAATCTGCCACCAAGTAGTTGCTTCACTCTGTACATTGCTGTTTCTGAGATTGACCGCCGATGATAACCATACCGTTTTTTCCACTGTTTATTTGAACCATGAAGCTGTTGCCAACTGACCGCTAAGTTACGCGGATGACCTTGTTCCCAGAGCGCGGCACCTTCCCTCGGTGGAATGAGTACTAAAGCCCGTTTTCTACGAACGGCATCGTGACAGGCTCTTGTGTCGTAAGCACCATCACCTGAGATATTGCGGATTTTGCGATGGGTTTGCTTGAGCAAATTCGGCATAACTTCAGCGTCAGTGACACCGGATAAACTCAGTTCCGCTGCAATAATTTCATGGCTATGGGTATCGACAGCGATATGCAGCTTACGCCACACGCGGCGCTTGCCATCTGTGCCATGTTTCTTCACTTTCCACTCACCTTCGCCATAAACCTTCAAGCCTGTCGAGTCGATAGCCAAGTGCTCAATGGTGCCACGCGTCTTGGTTTTAAAAGCAATCTTGACGGTTTTAGCGCGTTTGCTGATGCAAGTGTAATGTGGGCACGAAAGCGGAATATCAGCCAGTTTAAACACCGAGTTGATAAAGCCTTGTAACGCTCGTAGTGGCATCGAGAAAACACGTTTAACCATCAGCGCGGTGGTAATGGCTAAGTCGCTAAATACGCGTGGTCGACCTTTCCTTGGTTGCTCGGCCTTAGCTTTCCACTGGGCGATAGCGTCCTCATCAATCCAGAAGGTAAGTGAGCCACGATTGATCAGGGCTTGATTGTATTGCTTCCAGTTGATTGTTTTATATTGAGGTTTTGACACGATTGATGGGCGAGTTGATGGGCTATGTCGATCAGATCACCAGCTATGGTTTTAGTTCAACTGATTTAGGAAACAAAGCCAATGCGATTTTTCTTAATTAAAACAATATTTAAGGTTAAATTAAGGTTGTTGTAACAATTGCGCTTTTATGGCTTTATCTGTTTCCATATGTTGAGCGTTGAACAGAAATACGAACAATGATTTTCAAAGTTGATTGACCATGAAATCACTAAAATATCCATTCTAGATATTTAGATTGAGATTTCAGTATAAAAGCTGAGAAAGGCCTAGTGTGCTAGGGTCAAGCGCAATGCTAAACTAAGCGGCATAAACTCTGGTGACAGAGATATGATCAATCAGTTTGAAAAAGGGATTCATTTTGGCGCAATTGTACTTTTACTATTCAGCAATGAATGCGGGTAAATCTACCTCTTTATTACAATCTTCCTATAACTACCGTGAGCGCGGTATGAATACGTTAGTGATGACGGCTTCTATCGATGATCGATACGGTAAGGGCAAAGTAGCTTCGCGGATTGGTATTGAGACTGAGGCGCAGGTTTTTAGCCGTGATGACAACTTGATTGAAATGATTACCGCTGCCCATCAAGTGAATCATCTGAGTTGTGTGTTGGTTGACGAATGCCAGTTTTTAACTAAAGAACAAGTCAAACAACTTACATATATTGTTGATAATATAGATATCCCTGTATTGTGCTATGGATTGAGGACTGACTTTCAAGGTGAGCTTTTTAGTGGTAGCCATTATTTATTAGCTTGGGCAGATAAATTAATTGAGCTAAAAACCATTTGTCACTGTGGTCGCAAAGCGAATATGGTGGTGCGGCTAGATGGTGAAGGAAAAGTCATGCGCGAAGGTGAGCAGGTCGCAATTGGCGGTAATGAAAGTTACGAATCGGTATGCCGTAAACATTTTCGTGAGTTTATTTGGGATTAACCTAAGCTCGGTTAGCACTTAACCAAAATATAAGAATTTTTGTGCTAACCACTTTGAGGCTTGCTGCCAAGTCATTAAAATATGGTGAGATATAACACATATAATCCATCATCCAAGAGCAGTTAGATCTTGTTCGAGCAAGGTAATAAGAATGTATCGCGGCGATACGCTCAGATAAGCATAAGTGTGAGTTTTGCCGTTGTACTTCATGTTGATGCATTAAGCATAAGTTGGGAAAAATCCCACGTAGAAAGGATGTGTTAAGTGATTTTTTGGAGCCGTTTTGCCTAATTCTACGCAAGAAATGCAATTTGAAAACTATCGTCCTCGTCCGCCACAACCCGAGCCTAAGGCAAAGCGTGAGCGTAAGCCTAGATCTAAAGGGCGTGCTTGGTTTCTATTATTTATTCTGGTTTTTTGTTTAGCGATTTTGATTGGTCAGGAGGTCAAAACCTCTTATTACCAGTCTAAGTATATTCACCAATACGCTAAAACTCTGACCTATGAGCTGAAAAACGAGCCTACTCAGTCGATTATCTATCCAAGTTATGGCCCCTTCGATGAGCGTCATGGCTACAGTAAGTTGCCACAATATATTGATCGCTTATTGCAACGTAATTTCCAAGTGACACAGCAGGTTGAGTTTTCTCCTGCGTTGCAGGAATACGCCCAGATAGGCTTTTTCCCGCCTTACCATGAGAAAGCACAATCGGGTTTGACTTTGCTTGACTGTCGCAATACCGATCTCTACGAGTTCACTTATCCAAAACGTGTGTATCAGGATGACGATAAAATCCCTAATGAAATCGTCAATACTTTGCTGTTTATTGAAAACCGCGAGTTGTGGACCACAGAGCCAAAACTAAATCCGGTGATTGATTGGCCACGTTTTATTGTGGCGGGGATGAGCCAAATCGCTGAAATGGTGGGGATGAATGTCTCAACAGCGGGTGGCAGTACACTGGCGACGCAAATTGAAAAGTTCCGCCATTCTTCTCAGGGATTAACTTTAAGTATCAAGGATAAATTGCTGCAAATAGCCTCAGCAACAGTGCGAGTGTACCAACAGGGAGAAATCACTGAACCTGCCCGTAAACGTATCATCCAAGATTACTTAAACACAGTGCCTTTATCCTCAGCCCCTAACCACGGTGAAGTGCATGGCATAGGTGACGGCCTATGGGCTTGGTTTGGTACTGACTTCGATACAGCAAACCAGCTGTTGTCTTCCCCTCAAATTAAAGCTAATACAGCCAAACGTGGCCAAGTGTTTCGCCAGGTGGTAGCACTGATGATTGCTCAGCGTCGTCCTTCCTATTACCTATTACAGGGACATGAAGATTTAGAGAATCTAGTTGATAGCCATATCCGTTTACTCGGCCAATATTATCTGATTGACCGTAAACTCAGGGATGCCGCACTAGGACAAAAATTACAGTTTAAAGTCGCTAAACCTCAGCGTAATACCCAATCGGGCGCAGACAAGGGCGTTAACACTATCCGTATTCGTACAGCGGGTATGTTGAATGTCGGCTTATATGATTTGGACCGACTCGATTTAACCGTGAATAGTAGTCTACACAGTGAGTTACAACAGCAAGTAAGTAACTACTTACGCAGCCTTGGGCAAACTTCAACGGCTGAAAAAGTCGGACTTTTAGGTGAGCGTTTACTCGAACCTAGCCAACTGCAAAACGTACTCTACAGTTTTACGCTGTATGAAAAAACCGCCACGGCCAATCGTGTACGGGTACAAACAGACAGTACTGACCAACCTTTCGATATTAACGAAGGTAGTAAGTTGGAGCTTGGGTCGACGGCAAAGCTAAGGGTGCTCGCGACTTACCTTGAGATCATTGCTGAAATTCACGATAAGTATTCGAAAAAGCACGGCATTGAGTTGGAGTCGATTGTGATTGAACCTCGCGATCATCTCACGCGCTGGGCGATTGACTATTTGATTGTCAATCCCGATAGGCGCCTTGATCGCATGCTCGACGCTGCGCTGCAACGGGAATATTCCGCCTCGCCTAATGAGCAGTTCTTCACCGGCGGTGGTTTGCATGTATTTAATAACTTTAAGAAAACGGAAGATCTTAAGGTTCCGACCATGTATCAAGCACTGCAAGACTCGATCAACTTGCCCTTCGTGCGCTTAATGCGTGACATTGTCAACTACAGCAGCAGTATGCAAAACGAAGGCAATATGGCGCGTTTGCTGCGCAATGATAAGGATCCGCGCCGAGAGGAATATCTGCGGGTATTTGCTGATCGTGAAGGCAATACCTTCGTGACTAAGTTCTACCGTAAATATAAGAAAGTGGCAGCCAATGAGCGTTTAGAACTGTTTTTCGATGGTCAAACCCAAGCTGAACAACAACTCACTGCGGCTTATCGTTATTTGCAGCCTAATGAGTCTATCGCCGCCTTTAAGGCCTTTTTACAGCAGCGGCTACCACAAAATAGTTACACCGATAAGCGCATCAAAGAGCTATATAACAAGTACGGCCCCGAAAAATATAACCTCCCAGATCAAGGTTATATCGCGCGGGTGCATCCGCTTGAACTCTGGGTACTCGATTATTTGAATCAACATCCTGAAGCTAACCTCAACGATGTGAAGGAGGCGAGTAAAGATGAGCGGCAAGAGGTTTACCGTTGGTTGTTTAGAACTCGGCACAAAAACGCAAGGGATGTGCGAGTACAAGTAATGCTGGAGGTCGAAGCTTTCCTTGATATTCATCAGCGTTGGGCGCGTTTAGGCTATCCCTTTGAATCTATGGTGCCTTCTTTAGGTTCGGCGCTCGGTAGCTCGGGCGACAGACCTGCTGCTTTAGCGGAATTAATGGGGATTATTCAAAATGATGGTTATCGTTTACCGACGGTGCGGATTAATCAATTGCACTTTGCTGAAGGTACGCCCTATGAAGTACGGCTCGAAAACCAAAATACCCAAGGCGAACGAGTGATGCGTCATGAAGTCGCCCAGGCGTTAAAGGCGGCGTTGGCAAATGTCGTTCAAAACGGTACTGCACGACGTCTTAAGGGTATCTTTACCGATGATAACGGCGAGATGCTGGCCATTGGCGGCAAAACGGGTACGGGCGATAACCGTATTGTGACCCAGATGCAGCAGGGCCGAAAAGTCGCTACCACGGCGATGAACCGTACTGCGACTTTTGTGTTTTACTTAGGTGATAACTACTTCGGCACCTTAACTGCCTTTGTGCCAGGTAGTAAGTCCGATGATTTTAGTTTTACCTCGGCGCTGCCATTACAAGTGATGAAAGGGATGATGCCTATTCTTGCGCCTTATGTGAAATCATCAAAAGGTATGTGCGTGCGGGATGAGTAATGACTCACTTTTGCAATATGTGTTTTTGGAACATAAGCATTGTAATGAGTTTGCAGTTCCTTAGATAAAGTAAACCCCGCAGCCGTGTTCCGGTTTGCGGGGTTTTTATTGGCACCGACAAGCTTATTCGTCGGCGTTGATATATTGCTTGCGGTCTAAATCGTACTTACGCATCTTGTCGTACAAGGTTTTGCGGGGCAGTTCGAGTTGTTCCATGGTTTGCTTAATACTGCCCTTGTTATGACTTAAGGCCTCTTCAATCAAGACTCGCTCAAAAAACTCAACCCGTTGCAGTAAGGACATACTGGTATGCAGACTCGGTGCATTACCTAAGCTGCCAGCGAAGGCGGCTTCACCACCGAGTAACACATAACGCTCTGCCAGATTTCTAAGTTCGCGCACATTACCCGGCCAATCGTGGGAGGTAAGGATGGCATTTTGCTCGGCATTGAGGGCAATCAAGGCCTTGTGATAGCGCGCTGATGCCATACGAGCAAAATGTAAGAACAATAAAGGGATATCTTCGCGGCGATCCCGGAGTGGTGGAATTGGCACAGTCACCAGATTCAAGCGATAGAGCAAGTCTTGGCGGAATTCCCCTGTGTCACATAGGGACTTTAAATCCACTTTAGTGGCGGCAATCACCCGAATCTCCAAATGGATGCTTTTATTGGAGCCTAGGCGTTCGACCTTGCGATCTTCGAGCACCCGCAGCAGTTTGACTTGTAACGACAGCGGTGTACTTTCGATTTCATCTAAAAAGAGTGTGCCGCCATTAGCGTACTCAAACTTACCTATCCGTAGCTTATCGACGCCGGTAAACGCGCCGGCTTCGGCACCAAAGAGTTCGCTCTCAATTAAATTTTCAGGAATTGCGCCGCAGTTAATAGCGACAAAGTTGGCCTGATTGCGACTACTGTGGTCATGCAGATAGCGGGCGACCAATTCTTTACCCGTGCCAGTTTCACCTTCGATAAGCACATCTGCGGGGGTGTCGATAACTTGGTCGATAATATGGCGCATACGCAAAATGCCGACGCTGTGGCCTAATATTCTCGGCCCTGGCACGTTATGGCTTTCTAACTCTTTCTTTAACTTGCGGTTTTCGAGGGTGAGGCTGCGTTTATCCAAGGCACGTTTCACCACATCTAACATATGCTCGTTGTTAAAGGGTTTTTCGAGAAAATCGTAGGCACCTTGCTTTAACGCATTGACTGCCATAGCGATATCGCCAAAGCCAGTGAGTAGTACGACGGGTAAATCGGGATCTTGCTGGCGAATTTGCTGCATTAGGCTGATGCCATCGAGTTGCGGCATATTCACATCTGAAATCACCACACCTGCCCAGTCTCTATCAAGGAGTTTAGCAATGCCTTTAGGATCGGTGGTGGCAAAGGCTTTGATGCCTTCAAGCTCAAACAGTTGTACCAGGACTGTGCCAATATGGGGCTCATCGTCGATGATCAGTACGCTATAGTCTTGAATTGAATTGGGAAGACTCATGATGACTGGCGTTCCTCAGCTAAATAAATCGGTAAAATAATGTGGAAAATAGCGCCGCCGTCCTCGGCATTGGCAACATTAATCTGCCCCTGCATAGACTCAATAATGCGCTGGGAAATGGATAAACCTAGGCCAAGTCCTGTACGCTCGCTAGTGGTAAAATAAGGCTCAAAAATTTTCTCCATTTGGCTTTCGCGTACTCCAGGGCCAGAATCTTGAATACTGATACAGAACTTGTCTTGGCAGTTTACCCTAATACTCAGTGTACGTTTTGGAGATTGCTGCATAGCGACTACCGCATTGCTCATAATATTGACAAACACTTGCTGCAGGCGCACTTTGTCGCCCCAAACCTGATATTGGCCTTCAGGTAGCAATACATCGAGTTCAACCCCTTGTTTGTCGATTTCGGGCTGCACTATGGTCAGAGCTTGTTTTATACAGCCCTTAAGATCGGTGGCACTATCCGCACCTTTGCTCTTACGGGTAAAGCTTTTAAATTGCCCAACAATATCGGCTAAGCGGTCGGTCAGCTCAATAATAATTTTCAGGTTATCCAGTGCCTTATCTTGCATATTGCGGGCAAGGAAAGTTTGAGTATTTTGCGCGTAGCTGCGAAGGGCCGCTAAGGGCTGATTAAGCTCATGATTGATACTGGCGGATAAACTACCAATCACGGTCAGCTTAGCGGCTTGGATCAGTTCATCTTGGGTATCTTTTAGACGATCATTTGCCTGCTGCAGATCTTGGGTACGCTCCTCGACCCGTTGCTCTAACAAACTTTGTGCTAATTGCATACGCTGCAAGTTACGGCGCCGCTCGCTGCTAAAGAGTAAACCTAAGGCAAGCAGCAAGTAGATAGATGCCGATAGCAGCATCAGTGCGGGTAAAGAGTCATGTAGCGGTTTTAATGGTGCAAGAATATGTACTCGCCAACCCGCTTTAGTCATCAAATGGTGGGTATCCATATATTGCGCTTGATTATTGCCTTGGCGGATTTGGTAGATATGGCCGCTGCTGAGGCTATTTTCTTGATATTGCGGTTTTATTAATAGTTCACCTATCGGGCGTTCGGCGTAACGCTTTGAGGCATTTAAGGCATATTGTTTGGCCTGAGTCAGTGGTGTGAGTGAGGTTAAGCGCCATTCATCCACACTTGAAATAAACACGATATCGTCGGGATCGCTGATTAAAAATTGGTATTGGCCAGCCATTGCAATACTGGTGCTTTGCTGTTCAATATCGGCGATATCCACTTTTACAATAATGGCACCCAGAATGCCTTTTTCGCCTTGCTGATAAATAGGATAAGAAAAGTAAAAACCGCGTTTATCCGAGCTAGTGCCCACCGCATAGTAGCGGCCTAAATTGCCCGAAATCGCATCGGTGTAATAGGGTCTGAAGGAGTAGTCTTTGCCGATAAATGAAAAGGGCTGTTGCCAGTTGCTGGCTGCGACTGCAATGCCGAGGGCATCGATAAGATAAATATCAGACGCCTCTGTCACATGCTGAATTTCCTCTAAATACAGGTTGAGCTCTTGCACCTTCTTGGCATTTTGTTGATCGTTGAGCACATTGGCGAGCATGGGATTGGTTGAGAGTACATGAGGGATGCTTTCATAGCGTGACAGGGCGCCATCTAAGAAGCTGACTAGCTCTTTGAGTTGTTTCTCAGATTGTTGTTGGATGTCTATTTTTCCCTGATAAAAATGCACCCAGTACGTTAATTTTAAGATGGCAAACAAACCCGCAAGTAGCACTATGGTCATGAATAGACGTTTTTTGGCTTTAGGCGTCATGGGCAACATAGCAGGCGATCCTGATCCACACTGAATAAAACAAAGCGAGCCTGAGTAGGCTCGCTTAAAAACTATCTAGAATCAAGGAATAATCTTTATTCCTGAAGATTAATATCCATTAAGCTTATCCAGTAATTCTGGCAAGAATAGCGAGATTTGTGGCACGTAGGTGATCAGCGCCAGGAAGGCCAACATCAGTGCTAACCATGGCAGTACGGATTGGATCACCCAACCAATGCTGCGGCCAGTGATCCCCGCAGTCACAAAGAGGTTAAGCCCAACAGGCGGCGTTAGCATACCAATCTCCATGTTGACCACCATAATGATGCCTAAGTGGATAGGATCAATACCAAGTTGAGTAGCAATCGGAAATAGAATTGGCGCCATAATTAACACGATTGCTGATGGCTCCATAAAGTTACCCGCCGCTAACAACAGTAAGTTAACAATGATTAAGAAGCCCCAAGCGGGTAGCCCCATCCCCACAATATACTCGGCAATAATATGGGGAATACGTTCAGTGGTGAGCACGTGTGCAAACAACATGGCGTTGGCAATAATAAACAGCAGCATGATGCTGACCTTGGCACCATCACGCACCACATGGCGAATTTCTTTGTCGATTGGAGTTTTTATCAGCCCCAGCACCATATGACCTAAGTTACGAGCGATCGCGCTTGGGATGGCTTCATTAGGGTTACGCCATGCGACATTTTTCAATGGACCAATATCACGATATCCAAATACCGCAATAAAGTATGCATACATACAAGCCACGGCAGAGGCTTCAGTTGGGCTGGCTACACCGCCGTAGATTGAACCTAACACGATAAAGATCAGCGCCAGACCGCCTAAGGCTTTGGCACTTGAAATTCCCAGTTGCTTAAAGCCAGGGAAGGGACGTGATGGCAGATTCTTAAAACGGGCGACGATATAAATCACTATCATCAGTAGGAAACCCATCATTAAGCCTGGAATTAAACCCGCCATGAACATTTTAGCCGCAGAGACTTCTGTCGCCGCTGCATATACTAGCATCACGATTGAAGGTGGGATCAAAATCCCTAAAGTGCCAGAGGTGGTAATTACCCCTGAAGCAAACTTTTCGGGATAACCTGCTTTTACCATGCCAACGATAACAATTGAGCCAATTGCGGCTACTGTCGCTGGGGAAGAACCTGAAACCGCGGCAAATAACATACAGGCCATCACAGAGGCCATGGCTAAACCGCCACGGATATGGCCGATACTATCCATTGCAAAGTCGATGATCCGCCTTGCCACGCCACCGGTTGATAGGAAAGCCGAGGACAGAATAAAGAAAGGGATCGCCAGCAGGGTATAGTGCTCTGACGATGACTCATAAAGTTTTAATGCCACAGAGGCGAGGGAATCGTTGGAAAAGAATAAAATCGTCAGCATGCTCGAGAAACCTAACGCAATTGCGATAGGCATACCTAAAAACATACAGACGAGTAGGGCAGTAAAGAGGGTCGCAATGGCCATTACTTCGCTTCCTTATTGTCTGTTTCTTGTTGTGCGTGCTGAGCAGCTTCATCAATTAAATGCATGCTTTCTTTCGCTTCATCGGCAAATTGGAACCCAGATACTTGGTTGCGCAGGATAGCGATAAACAGTTCTAAGAAACGCCAAGTCAACATGCTAAAACCAATCAATAGAATGCTTTGGGATAACCAAATTGGCACAGCGCCGTCTTCAATATCAATTTTTAATGTGTTCCAAGCAAAGTCAGGATCTAAGCTGTTTAACAAAAACTTAGGGAAATGAATATCTTCCATCGGAACGCCAATTTGGTACATCTGCGACAGATATTGCCAGCTACCTTTTAGAAATAGTCCGCAATAAGCCAAGCAAATCAATGCTGTCACTAGAGATGTGAGCTTTTTAGCTTTAGGTGGTAGATTTTTTACAAACGCATCAACACCGATGTGAGCGCCGACTTTCACCCCATAGGACATACCAAAGAGTACAAACCAACCACACATGGTTAAGGTGAGTTCTTGGATCCATAAGAAACCGGTATTGAAGAAAAACCGTGCCACTACCTCTGTAAACACTAAGAGTGTCATTAAGGTGATCAAGAGATTGAGCACCCCTTCTTCAAAGTAACCAAAAATTCGCGATATCACAGCTGTACTCCCCTCGCTTAAATACCGCTTAACCTCAAAATGAGATTAAGCGGCTTATTTCATTATTATTTATTTGCAGCAACAGCGGCTTCAATCACATCTTTACCGACTTGGTCTTCAAACTTAGCCCATACTGGTTTCATCACATCAACCCATTGTTGACGTTCTGCTGGGGTTAAGGTCACCAATTGAGAACGTTTTGAATCAAGAATTAATTGCTTGTCTTCGTTATCTTTTTCTGCAGCGATTTTGTTACCTAAAGCGATAGATTCGTCTAATGCTTCTTTGATCACTTTACGTTTGTCCGCAGGTAAGCTTTTCCAGAAGGCATCAGAGGTCACGACCATGTAATCCAATACGCCATGGTTACTTTCTGTAATATGGCTTTGAACTTCATAGAATTTTTGTGAGTAAGTGTTAGACCAAGTGTTTTCTTGACCGTCAATCGCGCGGGTTTGTAGCAGGGTGAACACTTCAGAGAATGGTTTTTTCACGGGGATAGCGCCAACTGCATCAAACTGTGCGGCTAATACGTCAGATGCCATTACACGGAATTTTAAGCCTTTAGCATCTGAAGGTTGCTTGAGTGGTGCGTTTGCAGAAAACTGCTTCATACCATTGTGTAAATAGCCTAAACCCACAATCCCTTTACGGCTCATTGAGTTGAGTAGTGTTTGACCTGCTTCACCCTGTTGGAAACGGTTTACTGCATCCATGTCATTGAACAGGAAAGGTAAGTCGAAAACTTGTAAGCGTTTGGTGTAACGTTCAAATTTTGAGAGTGAAGGTGCTACAAATTGCACATCGTTTAGCAATAGTGCTGCTAACTCGTTGTTATCCCCAAATAACTGTGAGTTAGGAAATACACTGACCTTGTATTCACCCGGTAAACGTTGCTCAACGAGTTCTTTAAACTTCAGTGCCATTTGGCCTTTGGGCGTATTTTCTGCCACAACGTGTGAAAACTTAATTTCAATCGGTTCTGCAAATACGTTAAAGCTGGTTGCGAATACGGAGGCAACGGCGAGCATTTTGACTAAGGTTTTGAGTGGACGGGTCAATCCAGTTTGTTGATTCAATGTCATTTTGAGTTCCTTTTTCTGTTGTTAGGATTTGTCCTCAGCCTTGGTTAGTTTGTTACCAAGTGTGAGTAGGAATACAGCCTTGATTTCCCTGAGGTCTGTCTTATTAAAGGCAAATACCACGCCAACTTACGATGGATTCTGTAAGTGTTTGGTTAATAAAGTGTAGTTCATTTGATGTTTGTCACACTTTTAGTTTTGTGGGTGAGATCTCGCTCACGTTGATTTTACCTATGGGGGGAAATCCACCCAAACTGCATTTTGTGGGGTATGAGCTGAGGTTTTTAGCTTGATGGTTAACTGAGCAAAATAAGTTGCTTTTTGATCAAAAATGGTTTGAAAAATGACTGTAGAGTAGGGAGACGGTGACATGGTTAAGATGAAGCACAGTGACGGTCAGCCATGATCTTCGCCTATTCGTTTTAAGATTTCATCACTTGGGAGTAACTCCAAATGTCCACGTTCATCGAAATACCAGCCAGTAATAAACCCTTTTTGGCGCATACTCAGAAGGTTTTGCATGACCTCACGGGCTTCTCTTAAGGCTGTTTGCTCGTCACAGGAATGAGTATGTTTAAGATAAGCGGCGATATTGGTGAGGGATGCGGATTGACTGACGCTAGCCATAGTGCTGATCTCCAAATTGCTCAAGACAATGAATCAGCGCGTTTTAGCCAAAATTAGGGTAAATGCTAAGTAATGGACTCAATTAACGTCATGCTGATTTAGAACAAGCATAGTTGAGATACTAAGGCGGTAAAGTTTTTGAGGTAAATATGGTGGTCGCTACTGGGATCGAAACAGTGACCCCCTCCTTGTAAGGGAGGTGCTCTCCCGGCTGAGCTAAGCGACCCGGGGTAAATCAGTAGTGCAGAATATGGTGGTCGCTACTGGGATCGAACCAGTGACCCCCTCCTTGTAAGGGAGGTGCTCTCCCGGCTGAGCTAAGCGACCCGGGGTAAATCAGTAGTGCAGAATATGGTGGTCGCTACTGGGATCGAACCAGTGACCCCCTCCTTGTAAGGGAGGTGCTCTCCCGGCTGAGCTAAGCGACCCGGGGTAAATTAGTAATGAAGAATATGGTGGTCGCTACTGGGATCGAACCAGTGACCCCCTCCTTGTAAGGGAGGTGCTCTCCCGGCTGAGCTAAGCGACCGGAATTCTTTCAATACAAATTTTTATGTCATTCACAAATATGGTGGTCGCTACTGGGATCGAACCAGTGACCCCCTCCTTGTAAGGGAGGTGCTCTCCCAGCTGAGCTAAGCGACCTGGGAATGACTACACAGTGAGGTTATATGGTGGTCGCTACTGGGATCGAACCAGTGACCCCCTCCTTGTAAGGGAGGTGCTCTCCCGGCTGAGCTAAGCGACCCGGGTATATAAAAACATGTAAACCATGATTAAATTTGCATTTAACACATGGTAGTCGCTACTGGGATCGAACCAGTGACCCCCTCCTTGTAAGGGAGGTGCTCTCCCAGCTGAGCTAAGCGACCTCTGCTGTGTGGAGCCGTATTATAGGGAGGTTCGATCGGGTGTCAACGCTTTTTAATGAAAAAAGCATTGGTCGCGCTATTTTTGTTCGCATTGACTTAATGTTAATCATGCGCTCATTTAAAGTGTTACTTTATTGGGCAATTTAAGATTGAGTGATTTAAGTAAGCTTTGTATGTCAGCCCATAGTGAATGTTACCGCGCAAATAACCACTAAACTTTATCAGGTTTTCTTTATCGACGAGACGATGGATTTTTAGGTCGGTTATAGGGCATGAGTTTAACGGTGCTGTTATATCTTTATGATCCTGAGTCGAGGTGAGTGAGCGCGTTTAGTTTCTATTATGATTGGTCAGCTAGCGATATCTATATCGAATTAATACATCGACTTTTGTGTTATCTGTATTATCAGCGGTTATGTTCCATTTGCAGCGCAGACTTAGGCTGCTAGAATAAGCCCACTTTTTATCGTGATTGTCTTTATCTAGACGACTTTATATAGGTTAGTGTCCCACTATGACAACTAAGACGCGTTTTGCCCCTAGCCCAACAGGCTTTTTGCACGTGGGCGGTGCCCGTACTGCACTTTATTCTTGGTTACAAGCCCGTGCCAATAACGGTGAGTTTGTTTTACGTATCGAAGATACGGATATTGAGCGTTCTACTCAGGCCGCTTGTGATGCCATTTTAGAGGGCATGAACTGGTTAGGTCTAACGTGGGATGAGGGCCCGTACTATCAAACTAAGCGTTTTGATCGTTATAACGAAATCATCACGCAAATGTTAGAGCAGGGCACAGCTTATAAATGTTATTGCTCGCGTGAACGTATCGATGCGTTAAGAGAAGCACAAGCGGCAAATGGCGAAGCACAAAAATACGATGGTTGCTGCCGTGACTTGCCGGCGCGTGATACTGATGAGCCTTTTGTTGTACGTTTTAAAAACCCTATCGGTGGTTCAGTCGTATTTGATGACCATGTTCGTGGCCGTATCGAATTCTCAAACGACGCGTTAGATGATCTGATCATTGCTCGTACCGATGGTGTACCTACCTATAACTTCTGTGTAGTGGTAGACGATTGGGATATGGGGATTACCTGTGTAGTGCGTGGTGAAGACCATATCAACAACACGCCACGCCAAATCAACATCCTTAAAGCATTGGGTGCACCTATTCCTGAATACGCCCACGTATCGATGATCTTAGGGGATGATGGTGCCAAGCTGTCTAAGCGCCATGGTGCGGTAAGCGTGATGCAATACCGTGATGATGGTTATCTGCCTGAAGCACTGCTTAACTATTTAGTACGTTTAGGTTGGTCACATGGCGACCAAGAAGTGTTCTCTTTAGAGGAAATGAAGCAGTACTTTAAGTTAGATGATATTAACAAAGCCCCTTCAGCCTTTAATACCGAAAAACTGGTTTGGTTAAACCAACACTATATTAAGACGCTTGATCCTGAATATGTGGCTTCCCACTTACAATGGCATATGGACGATCAAAAGATTGATACGTCAAATGGTCCAGCTTTATCAGCTGTAGTGACAGCATTAGCTGAACGTGCCAAAACGTTAAAAGAGTTAGCTGCATCTAGCCGTTACTTCTATGAGGATTTTGCAGAGTTCGATGCCGAGCAGGCGAAAAAGCATTTACGTGGTGTGGCGCTTGAGCCATTACAATTAGTGCAACAAAAGCTAGCGGCATTACCGGAATGGACCGTTGAAGGTATCCACCAAGCGATTGAAGCCACCGCTGCTGAATTAGAAGTAGGTATGGGTAAAGTGGGGATGCCATTACGTGTCGCTGTGACCGGAGCAGGGCAGTCTCCAGGCTTAGATATCACCTTATTCTTAATAGGAAAGGCACGCTCTGAGCAAAGAATATCCAAAGCGATTGAATTTGTAGCAGATAGAATAAATTCCTAAAAAACGAGTTGACACATTTAGGTGCGCTGCATAGAATGCGCCTCGCAGTTGAGACACAGACGAGCAAATGCTTGTAGTGCACTTAAATGTGGTTTAATAAGTTTGGGGCTATAGCTCAGCTGGGAGAGCGCTTGCATGGCATGCAAGAGGTCGACGGTTCGATCCCGTCTAGCTCCACCAAACTTACCGCCGATATTAAGCGAGAGTTTTTAACGAAATTCAAATTAATATGTCCTTGTGTCCCCTTCGTCTAGAGGCCTAGGACACCGCCCTTTCACGGCGGTAACAGGGGTTCGAATCCCCTAGGGGATACCACTATGTTTTACGACATAGTGCTCCTACCAAATAGCTAACGAGTTGTCTGGTAAGAACAAATCTAAATTTCTGCGATATACTGAGTTTCAGTTTTGTCGAAAGAGTTTGGGGCTATAGCTCAGCTGGGAGAGCGCTTGCATGGCATGCAAGAGGTCGACGGTTCGATCCCGTCTAGCTCCACCAATTTCGCCATATTAAGCGAGAGCACTGTTAGTCATAATAGTTGTCAAATTAATATGTCCTTGTGTCCCCTTCGTCTAGAGGCCTAGGACACCGCCCTTTCACGGCGGTAACAGGGGTTCGAATCCCCTAGGGGATACCACTCTATCCCTAATAAGATAGAGTGCATCACAAATGACTAACGAGTTATTTGAGATAAATCGCAAGACCTCAGTTATGAGGAAAAACATAAGTCCTTGTGTCCCCTTCGTCTAGAGGCCTAGGACACCGCCCTTTCACGGCGGTAACAGGGGTTCGAATCCCCTAGGGGATACCACTCTATCCCTAATAAGATAGAGTGCATCACAAATGACTAACGAGTTATTTGAGATAAATCGCAAGACCTCAGTTATGAGGAAAAACATAAGTCCTTGTGTCCCCTTCGTCTAGAGGCCTAGGACACCGCCCTTTCACGGCGGTAACAGGGGTTCGAATCCCCTAGGGGATACCACTCTATCCCTAATAAGATAGAGCGCATCGCAAATGACTAACGAGTTGTTTGAGATAAATCGCAAGACCTCAGTTATGAGGAAAAACATAAGTCCTTGTGTCCCCTTCGTCTAGAGGCCTAGGACACCGCCCTTTCACGGCGGTAACAGGGGTTCGAATCCCCTAGGGGATACCACTCTATCCCTAATAAGATAGGGTGCATCACAAATGACTAACGAGTTGTTTGAGATAAATCGTAAGACCTCAGTTATGAGGAAAAACATAAGTCCTTGTGTCCCCTTCGTCTAGAGGCCTAGGACACCGCCCTTTCACGGCGGTAACAGGGGTTCGAATCCCCTAGGGGATACCACTCTATCCCTAATAAGATAGAGCGCATCGCAAATGACCAACGAGTTGTTTGAGATAAATCGCAAGATCTCAGTTATGAGGAAAAACATAAGTCCTTGTGTCCCCTTCGTCTAGAGGCCTAGGACACCGCCCTTTCACGGCGGTAACAGGGGTTCGAATCCCCTAGGGGATACCACCTCAACTAAAGTTAATCGCTAACGTTAGTTGAAGACAATAAACCATCGAAAGATGGTTTTTTTGTATCTATTATTTTATCGTGCCACAAGCCACAAGCCACAAGCCACAAGCCACAAGCCACAAGCCACAAGCCACAAGCCACAAGCCACAACGTTTATTGGTTTTCCCCGAATTCAACTGCGAAGTGCGACACTCGCCAATATCAAGCAGCCAATACCATTTCTTTAAAGACAATCGCTGGTTGCTTGAAATCTAAACACTTTTTCGGTCGATAATTTATCCGTGATAAAGCGAATTCAATATCACTGTCTGTTACCGTTGTTAGGTCGGTTCCTTTCTTCACATATTGCCTTAAAAGACCGTTAGCATTCTCATTGGCTCCACGCTCCCAAGAACTATAACCGACATTCCGCAGCTAATTTAGGAATAAACTACCTCATAGAATCTACCGAGTAATTTGAGTAGTTGTGTTTGGTGATCTTGAAGTCCAGTGATGAACCTTTGGCCGTTAATCTCTAGCGTATCTATGCCTTCGAATTGCAAGAAGACCCAACGTGCCGTCGGTCTGGAGGTCGTCTTGTTCTTTACCATACTTGGGAAGAACGCTTCGGTTTGTGCGAGTTGTTCTCTGATTTTGTGTTCTAAACTAGCGTAAACAAGCAAGCTCAACGTCATTATCATTAGCAACGCTTCAATGCGCTCAGGCTTTTTCAAGAAGATGGAAGAGGTTAAAAACTCAGGGCTTTTTAGAAAACGGAAGCCGCGCTCGACTTTTTGTTGCGATTTGTAATGTGCTAGAAGAGCCGCCATGGTGAGTGCTTCATTGTCGGTGTCATTCGTCGCGAGGATAAACATGCCTACTTTGAGCTTAGCCAGTTTTACTTTTTCTAGGTCGGTGAAGGGGGCGGCTTCGATAAAGTATTGGTATCCTGTCGGTGCTTCATCTGTCTTTGGGCGGCCCGAATGAGAGTAAGTCGGCTGTTTGATGAGAGTGCCTTGTTCAAACCCAAGTAAGTCACATTGTTTCTTGAAATCGTTAAACGCTAATTCTGCGTCAACTTCACAAGCGAATGGTTTTTTACTTAGCTTTTCCAACGCTTTGATTTCTTTTGCTATGTTTTTCTCTAAGTTCTTGAAGAAAGTGATTTCTTCCCGCTTGGTGGCCTGTTCACTGTGAACGAGCAACCAACGTTGATTGACCTTTCCGTAATCCGAGTCTATCCAACATCCTGAGTAGCCATGACCGATAGTGCTTAATTGCTCTGGCTCTAGCGCAAGTAGTGCTTGTTTTGCGAGCTTGATGGTCATGGGGACACGGGTAATGAATTTTTGATTTTGCTCATCTAGCGAGGAGATGCTTTCTTCGGTGTACAAAGCGGCATCAGCGATAAAGTAACGACTATTTTGCGCGGCTTTTAGGCAATGTATGTGTCTTTTAGTGACTTCAGCGAATGCCTTGGCATCATTGGTGTTACCACTCAGTGCTTGCATGTAAACAGGAATACCTGCTTGGTTTTCACAGATGAGTTCAAGCACGACTTGGTTAAGCTCTGGCCTATGATCCCGACTATAACCTCTTACAAGCTTAATCACGTTGGTGTTTTCATCTTGTGCATACTCACCATCAACGTGGAAGCTAGTGATATCAAGATGAACAGAATCGGTCGTCAAGCCCAGTTTATCAACAACACGCTCAGCAATAACCTGATAGAGCGCTGAGACATCGGCTTCGTATAGAGCATCTAATGTGCGGCCTAGTACATCATCAGTCAGGTGGTGTGCTTCAATGTCTTTGGCGAGTAGCTTAGATACAGGCTTGGTCTTAAAAAAGTCCGAGAACATGTGCAGTGTTCTGCTATGAAAGCCAAGTCCATTTAGGAGCATGGCCAATACCGCGTCACCATGAGAAACATTGTGGTCAGAATATTTTGGGATAACGGCATCTATCATCCGTGGCAGGCCAATTTCGTGACAAAAGGCGGCAATGAGACCAAGGTGATCTAAGCGTTTAATAACAGGATGGGTAGACATATTTTGAGACCGTCAAATAGCAGTAATAGATCAAAACTGTCGATCGCGGTCAAGATGGTGTCGTAGTTTTTATGAAAAGCTGATCGCCAGATCACACTATTTAAATTCTGGAATTAGCTGCGGAATGACGGCTATAAGGGTGGGCAAAGTAAACATCAGCCTCCAACTCCTTTGCGATGGTTTCATGGCCTGCAAACTCTCTCCCGTTATCTGCCGTGATGGTATGGACATGCTCCTTGTAAGGCATGAGTAGCTCTATGGTTGCTCTAGTGACATCATCCGCTGACTTGGATGGCACTTTCTTCACCAAGTAAAATCGTGTTTTACGCTCTAAAATAGTCACCATCGCCCCCGTGCCGTGCTTGCCTAATACGGTGTCGATTTCCCAATCACCAAATCGCTCCTTACTGTCAACGATGCTTGGCCTATCATCGATAGAAACCGCATTTTTGATCGCTGGTGCTTTCTCTTTTTTACCGCGACGATACCGCTTGTGACCTTGCCTCAAGTGGCGATATAACTTGCCACCCGAGCGTTTATCCTGCGCAACAAATCGGTAGATCCACTCATAGCTGACAGCGGCACCGACTTTAGTTAATACACTGGAAATCTGCTCTGGACTCCAATCCGCTTCTAAAAGGAGGCGGATAAAATCAACACGCTCCTGAGGTATTCTGTATTTACGCGCTAATGTGCGTTTTTTGAGTGATAACACCTGAGCTTCGTTTGGGCAATAATGACTGCCCTTGCTGCCACGTTTAAGCTCCCGATATACCGTGGAGCGATGGCACTGAACGGTTTTAGCAATCTCAGAAACTGAAATCCCCCGTTCCAAAAGAGCAGAAATCTGGTATCTTCTGCCTTCGGTCAACTGCTGATAATTCATGGTAGTACTGCTTGTTTCTTTGGCGAGAAGAGCGTACCACTTTTAGCAGTTGGCTTCCTCTTCTACACCTTTCCATGAATGTCGCACTTATTATCTGAAATCGGGCCTCTGTTTCTATTGGGTTTAGACTTGCTTGCTGCATATTGGGATAAAGTCTTGGAACGATGTCTCGTTGTTAGTATGCAACAACACTATTTAGGACGGGGCAGAACAAAATAAAAAGGCGACTTAATGTCGCCTTTAAAATCAGTTCATTAAGTTACAACTCGGCACTATTCAACCCCTAAAAATCCGCCAGTTTGGTGAGCCCATAACTGGGCATAGATACCGCCAGCAGCAATCAGCTCTTGATGGGTTCCTTGTTCAACAATCCGACCTTGATCAAGCACGATTAATCTATCCATTGCGGCAATAGTCGATAATCGATGGGCGATTGCAATTACGGTTTTGCCCTGCATCAATTCGTACAAGCTTTCTTGAATCGCAGCTTCAACTTCAGAGTCCAAGGCAGAAGTGGCCTCATCGAGCAGTAAAATAGGGGCATTTTTTAATAGCACCCTAGCAATCGCGATACGTTGTCTTTGTCCGCCAGAGAGTTTCACGCCGCGTTCACCGACTTGTGCATCTAAACCATGATTGCCATTAGGGTCGGTTAGTTCATTAATAAAATCATGGGCCTGAGCTTGTTTAATCGCATGTTCGAGTTGGGTTTCGCTCGCCCCTGGATTGCCGTACAGAATATTTTCACGAATCGTGCGGTGCAGTAGGGAAGTGTCTTGGGTGACCATACCAATCTGTGAACGTAGCGAATCCTGTTTGACGGACTTAATGTCTTGTCCATCGATACAAATTTGGCCTTTCTCAACATCGTAAAAGCGCATTAACAGATTGACTAAGGTAGACTTACCCGCGCCCGAGCGGCCAACTAGACCGACTTTTTCGCCCGCTTTGATCGTGAGGTTGAGTTCGTCGATTACGCCAGTATTTTCACCATAATGAAAGCTCACCTGATTAAAATCGATCCGACCTTGTTCCACTACTAAGGTGTTTGCATCTGGCGAGTCTTGAATGAGTGTTGTCTTGGAAAGGGTGTTCATCCCATCGGTGACTGTACCAATATTTTCAAATAATGAACTGATTTCCCACATGATCCACTGCGACATCCCATTGAGGCGCAGTGCTAAACTCACTGCAATTGCAATTGCACCCACCGAGATAGCATTGTCACTCCAGAGCGTGATTGATACGGCGGCAATGCTGAACGCGAGTAAGTAGTTAATGATTTGTACACTGACGCTGATCCCTGTGACGAGGCGCATCTGGCGATAAACCGTGTCGAGGAAACTGCGCATACTCGCTTTAGCGTAATCAGCTTCTTTATCCGTATGGGCGAAGAGTTTCACCGTGGTGATATTGGTGTAACTATCAACAATTCGGCCAGTCATCGTCGAGCGGGCATCGGCCTGTTCGGTTGAGACTGTTTTAAGCCGCGGCACAAAGTACCATTGCAGACCAATATAGAGCGCTAGCCAAATCAGCATCGGGACCACTAGGCGCACATCGGCACTGGCCACCATCACCAGCATGGAGGTGAAGTACACTAAAATGTATACCAGTACATCGAGGAGTTTCATCACGGTTTCACGCACCGCAAGGGAGGTTTGCATCACCTTAGTGGCAATACGGCCAGCAAAGTCATTCTGATAGAAGGACACGCTTTGCTTGAGCAGATAGCGGTGCGCAAGCCAGCGGATCGACATGGGATAATTGCCCAGCAAGGTTTGATGCATGATCAGTGCATGAAATAGCACTAATAATGGCATCACCACTAGGACCATTACACCCATTAATATCAGTGTTGAACCTTCATCCTGATAGAGCGTCTCTGGGCTTTTTTTCACTAACCAATCGACTAATTGTCCCATAAAGCCAAAGAGTGAAACTTCGAGCATGGCGATGAAGGCCGTCAGCACTGACATTAATATCAGCGGTAATTCATAACCCTTAGTGTAGTGGCGGCAAAACGCATACACCCCCGTGGGAGGCTTGGTTGGTTCGCCATCCGGTAGGGCTTCCACCCAAGATTCAAATCGTTTAAACATGAATTGACTCTATTTTATTGAGAAAAGTAAATGGGGAAAAACGTCGAGGTGTCTAGCATATAGGATCTTGCACTTTAAAAGCACGCGATGATCCAGTTCCGTTTTCCGCGAGTGTGCTAGCATAGGGTGACGTACAGTAACCGACAAGTACAAAATTGTGAATAAGATTGTCGGATAGCCAAATGAAGCTGATAGCAGTGAGTCCAAAACCAACCACTAAACCACTAGTCGTGCCAGTAGTAAACGATTTGCAAGAGTGCTACTTATCCGCGACGATTTGCCGCGAGGCTCGCATCAGCCGTGATCCACGTTTTGACGGTAAGTTCTTTGTGGGCGTGTTAAGTACGGGTATTTACTGCCGAACTGTGTGCCCTGCCGTTGCACCTAAAGAAGAAAACGTACGTTATTTCGACTCGGCCATTAAAGCCGCACAGGCGGGGCTGAGGCCTTGCCTACGTTGCCGCCCAGACAGTGCACCAGGCTCTAATCCGTGGAAAGGTACAGGCACAACCCTAGACAGAGCTATAGGTTTGATTGAAGCTGGCGCCTTATCGGGTGAGCATGGATTAACGGTCGAGGCCTTGGCGGACAAACTGGGGATCAGCAGCCGTTATCTAAATAAGTTATTTACCTCTGGATTTGGCACTTCGCCTAAGCAATTTGCACTCTATCGTCAGTTAATGTTCGCAAAACAGTTGTTGCATCAGACGCAGCTGCCCATCACTCAGGTTGCGCTTGCCGCAGGCTTTAACAGTATTCGCCGTTTCAACGAGGCATTTCAACAGACTCTGCAATTAACGCCCACACAGTTAAGAAAATCCAGTCTGAAGTCGACTGCCAAGTTAGAGGAAGGGGAGAGAACTAATAAGGCTAGTCCGCAGGAGATGCCAGCGCACAGTTTGAGTCTATATCAGTATTACCGACCGCCGCTCGATTGGCCGGCGCAGTTAGCTTTTTATCGCCTGCGCGCCGTGGCGGGAATGGAGTGGTTTTGTGAGGGGGCAAATCATGACTCCAACGACATGATGCCCCAAGATACACTTGAGTATGGTCGCACCCTGCAACTTGAGGATATCCGCGCAGTGGTGCGTATCGCCCATGAGGCACATTTGCATCGCTTTAAAATCACGCTGACATTAACACCCGACTCGCCCTTGGCGGGCCTACAAAAACTCATCACCCAAGTGCGGCGCATTTTAGATCTCGATGCCGATATGCAGCTGATTGAGCACAACCTACAGCGTTTGACCGATCTTAAGTTAATCCCTAAATCAGGTCTTAGGATCCCGGGAGCAGGATCTTTATTTGAGGCGGGTTGCCGAGCCGTTTTAGGTCAGCAGGTGAGCGTAGTGCAGGCCACTAAGTTACTCAATTTATTGGTCGAAGCCTATGGTGAACGCTTTAGCTTAAACGGGCAAGAGTATCGCTTGTTCCCTACACCGCAGGTGATCCGTCATGCCTGCCTCGATAAGCTTAAAATGCCTGGCGCGCGCAAACTGGCGCTCAATGCGCTTGCAGCGTTTATCTGTGAGCACCCAGAAGCCACAGCTGATGATTGGATTAGGGTAAAAGGCATTGGCCCCTGGACCATTGCCTATGCCAAATTACGTGGGCTTGGCGATCCAAATATCTTCCTGCACACGGATTTAATTGTGAAAAAGCAATTACTGGCGACTATGGGTGAGCAGACAGGGTTGGATACTGAAGCGCAAAAACAACTGGATTATTCAGCGATTGTTGAGCGGGTAAGTGCGGATATCGCCCCTTGGGGGAGTTATTTGACCTTCCTGCTGTGGTCCAATGCATAGGGCATTACAGGCCATGTTTATTGATTCAGTACCGAGGCTCTATATGAGAGCCACTATTTGAAACACAGTACGAAAACACTGTACTAAAGCCGTTGACGAGAACCACTATGAGCCCGAATTTATCGCAACTGATTAGCGCCCCAACGGCCAAAGATTATCAGCCCTGCGCTGTCGATATCTTAAGTACTCCTGTGGGCGTACTACAACTTAATGCCAATGCCTACGGATTGAGCCATTTAACTGTTGTGGGGTCTAGTCGTACCGAGATCCCCCTAAAGGTCGCAAGTGATGACGAACTCGCGCGGGCTAAAAGTCATATTGATCAGGCAAAGGCGCAGCTTCTGGATTATTTTCGCGGTGAGCTAACCCAGTTCCACTTAAGCTTAGCGCCCAAGGGAACCGAATTTCAGCAGCAGGTGTGGCAGGCCTTGGTGCAGGTCGGTTATGGCCAGAGTTGCAGTTATGGCGAGATTGCCCAGCGTATCGCAAGACCCAAAGCCGTTCGAGCAGTTGGCGCGGCCAATGGCGCCAATCCCATCGCGATTATTGTGCCCTGTCACCGTATCATTGGTAAAAATGGCCAATTAACGGGTTATGCCTATGGACTTACGATGAAACAGCAACTGTTAATGCTGGAATCGACAAGCAAGGGCGCGCATTTTACGTTAGAATAGCGGTCATATTTGTTATTGATGAGCCATGTAATTTTTTATGACCCAAGCTTCTTCCGCCGTTGCCAGCTTTGCCGAACTTGGCATTATTGCCCCCTTATGTAATCGACTCTCTGAGCTGGGTTATGTTTTTCCCACTCCGATACAAGCGGCTACCATTCCTGCCGTACTCAGTGGACAGGACGTGTTAGCAGGGGCGAATACCGGTTCTGGAAAAACCGCTGCTTTTGCAGTGCCGTTATTGCAGCGATTGAGTGAAGCGAAAAGTGCTGATAAGTCGGCAGGCCAAGTGCGTTGTTTGGTGCTCGTGCCTACGCGCGAATTGGCGCAACAAGTCGCCGACAGCTTTTTATCCTATGCATCCCATTTTAATGGCCAACTTAAGATAGTTGCGGCCTTTGGTGGCGTGTCTGTCAATCTGCAAATGCAAAGTTTACGCGCTGGCGCCGATGTGTTGGTCGCAACTCCTGGGCGTTTACTGGATTTATTAGCCAGCAATGCGCTTAAGTTAAATCGCGTCTCGGCCTTAGTGCTGGATGAAGCGGACCGCATGTTAAGCCTTGGGTTTACTGATGAATTAAATCAAGTGCTTGAGGCGCTCCCTGCCAAAAAACAAACCTTACTGTTTTCGGCGACATTCCCCGAAGAAGTGCGCGCGCTAACGACCCAATTACTCCACCAACCGCTTGAATTTCATCTGCAAAGTGAGCAAGAAAGCACCATTGTTCAGCGTGTGATAACCGTTAACCGCGAGCAAAAAACAGCGTTATTGGTCCATTTGATTAAACAGCATCAATGGTCACAGGCGTTAATTTTTGTCAGTGCTAAAAATACCTGTAACCACCTCGCGCAAAAGTTGTCAAAACGGGGAATTAGCGCCGAAGTCTTCCATAGCGATAAAGCTCAAGGTGCGCGGACTCGCGTCCTTGATGGGTTTAAAAATGGTGACATTAGTGTGCTAATTGCGACTGATATCGCAGCCCGTGGTATTGATATTGATAAACTCCCCGTCGTGATTAACTTTGATTTACCAAGAAGTCCAGCCGATTATATGCACCGTATTGGTCGTAGCGGTCGTGCGGGCGAGGCGGGCCTCGCGGTGACTTTAATTTCCCATGAGGAATATCACCACTTTGGTGTGATTGAAAAGAAAAACAAAATCAAACTGGTGCGTGAACAAATCCCCGGATTTGAAGCCAATGCTGAAATACCGCTGGATGTGTTAGCGCAGGAAAAACCTCAGGCCAAGCCCGAAGGCTCTGGCAAGAAAAAGCGTAAACAGTTACCCGTGGCGAATGTTGAGTTTTGGGGTAAAAAGTCTTAATTCCTCTGGTGTGAGTTATGCTTAGCATATCTTCAGGTTGTTTCGAATCGGTTTGGTAGAGGCAGTATGCAGCATTTATTTTGGTTAGTTGAAGGTAAAATCGCGGGCCGCAGTGGCCCTAATAAGGACCCTTGGGATTTAGCAGAGCTTAAAACATCGGGGATCCGCGCCGTGTTATCCGTTAATGGCGGAGAAGGCTGCGAGCCCGGTAGTTTTCAGCACCATGGTTTGCGTTATGAATGTATCCCGTTTTCCAGAAACGTGCCGCCACAGGAGGGGGATATCGCCATTTGTGTCGCCCAACTACCCAGAGCGTTAGCCTTTATTCAACAATGTGAAGCCGATGATTTACCCGTGTTAATCCATTGCCGTTCGGGAAAAGATCGTACTGGGCTCATTATGGCTTATTACCTTATGGTTAATGGTGCTGCGCCGTTGCATGCCGTTAGCCAAGTTCGTAGTATTCGCGACATCGCTTTTAGCGCTGAGGGGTGGGATCAGTTTGCCTTCGATGTGCTCTATGCTTTGCAGGATTAGCCCTTGGGAAGGGAAGATTGTTCCAAAGATAAAGTAATTGGCTGATTTGATCACATTTGACCTTAGTCATCACTTTTAAGGCATGTTAAGGTTAATATACTGGCAGTTTAATTTGAGTGAGCGCTTAGTTTTATCATGAAAAGTAAGGCAAATCAGTCACAAGGGCTACTCCTTTTTCGGTTATCTCAACATCAGGTATTTGCTTTAGGCACGCTCAAAATTCGTGAATTAGTGCCTTACACGCCGCTGAGTAAGATCCCTAAATCTCATCCGACAATCATGGGGGCCGCGACCATTCGTGGTCATACCATCCCTGTGGTGGATATGGCGGCTGCCATTGGTTATCGGCCAATCAGTGATGAAGAACGTAAACATTGCTATATCATCATTACTGATTGCCAGCGCATGATTATCGGCTTTTTAGTGCGCGCCATTGATAAGATTATTGAGTGCAATTGGCGTGATATTGAAGCGCCATCGGCAAATTTAGGGAGAAATGCCTTTTTAACTGGGGTGACGCGCTACGATAACCAGTTAGTGCAGTTACTTGACGTGGAGCTGTTACTGTCTAAGGTGTTCCCCGATGCACCCGAGGCCAATCGAGCAATCCTAACGGATGTGCAGCGGGAGAAGTTAAAACCCATGCGGATTCTGTTGGTCGATGATTCTAAGGTGGCCCGTAAGCAACTTTCCGATGCGCTCGATAGTATTAATATTCCCTATTTCGTGACCCCTGATGGAAGAGAAGCGCTCTCTATTATGGAGCAGGCGGCTGCCGAGCGTCACCCGATTGATATTTTAGTTAGTGACATCGAAATGCCGGGGCTCGATGGCTATGAGCTGGCATTTGAAGTCCGAGATAATCCACTGTTGGCTAATGCTTATATTATTCTCCATACCTCGTTGTCGAGCGAAATCAGCGTCAGCCAAGCCCATCAAGTTGGGGCAAATGAGGCGCTGACTAAGTTTGATGCCCATGAGCTTGTGGAAGCTATGCTACGGGGGGCTGATTTAGCGGCTAAGTGGTCAAATTAGAGCGTGTTGGATTTTTGTAAGGGTTTTGCAGGGACTGGGTAATTTAATTCGCTTATTTCCCTGCAAAGCTAGACAAGTTCCATCACATCCTATAAAACCTTATTTGCCTCAATTTTGAAGGTGTGGGATGGGGAAACTCAGCCGAAATATAATAACGATAGGTTAAGTAATGAAACAAGAATCATCTTTTTTAGCCAAGTTGGCTAATAGCAGTTTGGTGCTGCAAATTCTCGTCGGGATTATCGCTGGTGTCGCTTTAGCCAGTTTTTCACATGAATGGGCCAAACAAGTCGCTTTTTTAGGTAGTTTATTTGTTGGTGCATTAAAAGCGATAGCGCCTATTCTAGTCTTTATTCTCGTGGCATCCTCCATTGCGAATCAAAAGAAAAATACTCAAACGAATATGCGCCCAATCGTGGTGTTGTACTTATTGGGTACCTTTGCTGCGGCATTAACCGCAGTGATTTTAAGTATGATGTTCCCGACTAATCTGGTGTTAGTTGCGGGTGTTGAAGGCACCAGTCCGCCACAGGGAATTGGTGAGGTGATTAACACCCTGTTGTTTAAACTGGTTGATAATCCCGTGAATGCCCTGATGACGGGGAACTACATAGGTATTTTGGCTTGGGGCGTGGGTCTTGGCTTAGCCTTACATCATTCGAGTGATTCAACCAAACAAGTGTTTGCGGATGTGAGCCATGGTATTTCGCAAATGGTGCATTTTATCATTCGGTTAGCGCCTATTGGTATTTTTGGTCTAGTTGCTGCCACATTTGCTGAAACCGGTTTTGCGGCAATTGCGGGCTACGCTCAGTTATTAGCCGTATTGCTCGGTGCGATGGCTATTATCGCCTTAATTATTAACCCGCTGATTGTTTACGTTAAAATCAAACGTAATCCCTATCCACTTGTGATCCGCTGTCTGCGTGAGAGTGGTGTGACGGCATTTTTCACCCGCTCAAGTGCGGCCAATATTCCAGTGAATATGGCATTGTGTGAAAAGTTAAATCTGCACGAAGATACTTATTCAGTCTCTATTCCGTTAGGGGCAACCATCAATATGGGCGGCGCTGCGATTACGATTACCGTACTGACTTTAGCTGCGGCACATACTTTGGGGATTCAAGTTGATCTGCTGACTGCCTTGCTGCTTAGCGTGGTAGCTGCTATTTCTGCCTGTGGCGCATCCGGTGTGGCGGGTGGTTCGTTACTACTTATTCCGCTTGCTTGTAGCTTGTTTGGCATTTCTAACGATGTGGCGATGCAAGTGGTTGCTGTTGGTTTTATTATCGGCGTGATCCAAGATGCTGCCGAAACGGCACTGAATAGCTCTACGGACGTGATTTTTACCGCGGCTGCTTGTGAAGCCGCTGAAAACAAAGCTAAACTTGGATAAAGTGTGCTGTTGTTAGTGTAGAAGAAAGTATCATAGGAGCAGTCAGTTCGGTGGCTGCTTTTTTATCTCATTAAGCGTAATACCAATTCCATTAACTAACTGGTCAAAATTGTCCATGGTCTAGTACACAATTCTATCACTCTTGCTTTCTTCTCAATGAAGGTATTCCATGCGATAGAGCACTGTTCGACAATATCGTCATAACCACTAAAACAACGATTGGCCAACACATTTTGACGCAGCCATTGCCATACCTGCTCTATTGGATTCAACTCCGGTGAATAAGGTGGCAACTTGAGAAGCGTCAGATTATCAAAGTCATCGGCCAAATCCTGTTGATGCCAGCCTGCGCCGTCCATGATGACCAGCGCATGGCGCCCAAATGCGGTGGCGGCTGAAATCAGTTTTAAATGCTCGTTCATATATTCGCTATTGGCATGCGGGGCAATAATCGCTTGTGTCGCCCCCGTTGCCGGACACACGGCGCCATATAGATACGCTGATTCAAATTGTTGCTGCTTGACGGCCCGTGGACGGGTCCCTTTCTCAGCTCAAATACGGGTGGTGGTATTCTGTTGGCCAAAGCGGGCTTCATCTTGAAACCAAACGTCAATGCGATCGAGTGCAACGTGCCCAGGTGTGTTAAGGATCGTTGCCATCCGGAAGTTTTTTAAAAGCCTCTTGTATAGCCTCAGATTGTTTCGGGTGGCGAGAGCGAGTGGTAATCCATGAGAAGCCAAGTTGATGCAGCAAGCGGTAGATATTTGCTTGCTTGAACGTCACACCAAATTCAGACTGAATAAATAGGCCGACATCCTTGGCCATCAACCTGCCACCTTGTTCAGATAGACTTCTGTGCTGTACGAACGCTTTAAGCTTAGCTTGTTGTGCGATGGACAGTGTCGCAGGACGGCCCGGATTGGGCGCATCGTCAAGGCCAGTCAGCCCATGGGTTAAATAGGCGGTGACCCAGCGATTGACACTGGTTCTACTGACCTTAAGCATGCTTGCGATGGCGGTACGAGAATGACCTTCAGTGAAATGGAGTAAGGCAAGATAGCGCATACGTTTGCGTGCACTTTTCTCCGATTTTACTAAGGCTGCGATGTGGGGATTATTCATATTTTGTATGATTAAAAACTGATGACCAATTAGATCACATAATTAATATAATTGGTATAATACCTCGTACTTTTAGTGCGGGGATGTAAGCGCCCATTGCATTCTATCGGTGACTGTATAAATATACGAAAATGCCGACGAAAACACTTAAAGTCCGAGTCAAAGACAAACACCGAAGCTTACTCATTCAGCAAGCTAAAGCGGTTAACTTTGTCTGGAACTACATTAACGAATTAAGCTCATGCGCTATCAAAGAGCGTGGGCGTTTTTTGTCTGCATTTGATATTCATCCTTACACCAAAGGCGCAAACAAGGAGTTAGGGCTTCACAGTCAGACGCTCCAATGTATTGCTAAAGAGTACGTTACACGCCGAGTCCAATTTAAAAAGGTTCGCCTTAACTGGCGCAAGTCTGGCGGAGCTAGGCGCTCACTCGGTTGGATACCGATTAATACGGGCGCGGCTAAGTGGAAGAACTGCCAAGTGTTTTTCAACGGGCACTATTACAGCGTGTGGGATAGTTACGGTCTGAGTCAATATCAGTTCAAAACGGCCACGTTCAATGAGGACGCTCGCGGTCGCTGGTACTTCAATGTTGTGGTGGAAATAGAAACACGACCAAGCTCAGGTGCGGCCAGTGTCGGTGTTGATCTGGGTTGTAAAGAGGCCGCCACGGACAGCAATGGCAACGGTGTCACTGGTCGGCAATACCGTAAGCTAGAGCGGCTATTAGGATTAGCTCAGCGAGCACACAAACAACAACGAGCTAAGGCGATCCACGCCAAAATTCGCAATCGCCGCAAGGATGATTTGCACAAATACAGTCGCCAGTTGGTCAATGAAAACGCGGCGATTTTTGTTGGTAACGTCAATTCCCTAGGTTTGGCAAAAACCAAAATGGCTAAGTCCGTTTTAGATGCTGGTTGGGGAATGTTAAAAACAATGCTGGAATATAAATGCGCTCACGCAGGCGTTGTTTTTGAAGAAGTCAATGAAAGTTACACAACCCAAACGTGTTGGTGCTGCGGGGAGATCCCCGCCAGCAGTCCGAAAGGTAGGACAGGTTTGCGAATAAGAGAATGGACTTGCAGTGGTTGTGGCACTGCGCATGATAGAGATATCAATGCAGCGAAGAACATTCTTGCGGCCGGGCATGGCCGTCTAGCGGTAGGAATCCACCTCCTTTAGGGGGGGAGGATGTCAAGGGAGTAGTTATGATCCTTTTCGATTTTAAAGAGTTAAATGCGGCAAAGTCTTGGTATGGCGTTAATGATACTGTGATGGGCGGTTTGTCACGCAGTAAGCTCACCATCTCTCCGTTAGGCTATGGGGTGTTTAGCGGCCATGTGTCACTCGCCAATGGTGGCGGGTTTGCCTCGGTGCGCTGTGAGTTTGAACCCAAAAATGTGAGTGAATTCACTGGGATTTATCTCGAACTCGACCGTGATAGAAGCAAGCACTACAAAGTGAATCTCAAAGATGCCGACACGCCGCAGAGTACGGTTTATCAAGCACCGATGCCCGATGCTAAGCATCAGTCTTTTGGCGTTAATGGTGGCAGTATTATTCACTGGCAACGTATTGAAATCCCCTTTACAGCGTTTCATCCCCAGTGCCGTGGCAAGCCGATTGAGCGTGCTGAGATTGATTTGAGTCGTCTCACAAGTATTGGGCTAGTGATTGGTGCGCAGCAAAGTGGTGATTTTGCATTAAAAATTAAATCAATAGGCTGTTATTGAGTCATAAGGGGATAAGCTAATGCTTGTCCCCTTAATCTACTGCTACACGCTCAACTCAGCGCGATTTAGGCTCCCACTATCCCTAGGGGCTTAGCATGTTCCCATGCGCCGCGGGTAAAGTCGGGGAAGTTTACTGAGTTACTGCGGTTATTGAGTGATTGTTCACTTAAAATATTGACCACAGACCAAGCCGCACCATCATAGACATCCTGATCGAGTGCCTCGCCGTTACGTAGGCAATAGATCATTCGCCAAAGCATCACAAAATCCATGCCGCCGTGACCGCCGTTGATTTCGGCTTCTTTACCAATACGTTGCCACAGTGGGTGATCGTATTTGTCATACCACTTTTGCATGTCCATATCCCACTCGTGGTAACTCTGACCAAAACCCCCATTTTCGATTGCGATACGATTAGGGAAGCCAGCAAACACACCGTTAGTGCCTTGGATTAGATTATGGCGACTGTAGGGTCTTGGGGTGGTGGTATCGTGTTGAACCATAATGGTTCTGCCTTTCACGGTTTTAATCAGGCTAGTGCTCATATCGCCATTAATGTATTTGAGCTGATTACGTTCATGATCGGCGGGAAATTCTCGCTTAGCATATAAAGCACGACCTAAAGCTGGCGAACTCATGGAAGTCAGGTAATCGAATCTGTCACCACGGTTGATATTCATATACTGGGAAATAGGCCCTAAACCGTGAGTGGGATATAAATTACCATTGCGTTTAGTATGCCAATAAGTGCGCCATGAGCCGGTTTTATGGTCAATTTCTTTCATTTGCCAGCGCAGTTCATGGATATAAGCGGCTTCGCCGTGGAGTAATTCGCCAAATAAGCCTTGGCGCACCATGTTAAGCACCATCAATTCTTCACGGCCGTAATTGACGTTTTCCATCATCATGCAGTTTTTCTGGGTACGCTCGGCGGTATCGATGATTTGCCAGCACTCTTCGACGGTGAGGGCGAGTGGAACTTCAACAAAGGCGTGTTTACCACTTTCCATAGTGTCGATAGCCATCGGAGCATGCCATTCCCACGGAGTGGAAATAATCACAATATCAATGTCATCACGGTTTAATAGCTCGCGATAGCTCAGATCATTGCCAGTATAGATCGCAGGTTTTGGCCGTTTTTGTTTAACGATATGCTCAACCGCTCTATCAATAACCGCTTGGTGCGTATCGCAAATGGCTTTTAGCTCCACGCCGTCTAAGTGACAAAACTGTTCGACATGGCTAAATCCACGCTCTCCCACACCGATAAAACCAACTCTAACCACCTCCATTTTAGGGGCAATGAGTCCAATAACTGATTTCCCGCGACTGGGTTTCGGGGCAACGTTACTGGCGGTAGCATCGAGGGCAATATTGGCCGTAACAAGACCGGCAGTGACCGCGCCTGCGGCTTTCAGAAAATGGCGGCGATGAATATTGTGCATAGGCTTCCTGCTTTATTGCTGTTTATTTGTAGGGCGATTTTAATCCATCTTGTTATATCAGAATCTCACTGTAAGTTGACATTAAAAGATGTAACAAGCTCATTCATACGTAATTAAATAAACCGTATTGCAACAGGTTATTTATCTTTACTTTAGCGATAGATAAATAGTGATAAAGATCGCGTTTTTATTTTCTAATTAAGCTACACTGCCCATTAATTAATCAAGCTAAATTATCTTTTAGTTTTTAAATGTTTAGCAAATTAAATTTAACCAAAAAATTACATTTTTTGATGAGTTTGATGTAATTTGCGACTCGGGGGAGTAAAGCGGTAAATGGGTTCTATGCTTAATGTACTACCACAACTGACGTTCACTTTAGGTGAGTGGGTATTGCATAAGGATATCAGGATGTCTGGGATTGAAAAACGCCGTCGCCTACATTGGCGGGAGACAGATATGCAAAATCGTGAAATTATTGGTCGTTGGTTAGATGAGCGTCCACTGCTAGGTGACAAAATTACCCTCTATAAAGAAGCAGATAAATATTATTTAGAAACTTGGTTCAGTGATGGCTGCCATAGCTTAGATGAAGTCAATTTAACTGATACGCCACAGGGCAAAAAAGTAGAAGATGTAGGCGGTAATTTCTTCGGTGAGTATTTTATGGTAACGCCTAATATGCAACTGCAATTTTGCAACGAACAGGGCAGTTATTTTCAAGTAGATAAATTAGTTGCGGATATTGATTTTAATCAGCGTGTTGCTTAAAACGGTTGTGATTTTTTAATGGCAACTGAGTTGGGCGAATAATATTCCCTCTCAAGCTTATCCCTGTGTAGCGGAATGGTCAGGTTTGGTTAAAACAGAGGTCGCTTAATGCGACCTCTTGTATTTTTGCCGATTATTCATTGAAAGGATGCTGACTGAAAAAATGCATCCTTTTACCCGAATACGGATGGGTAAAGCTCAAGCTTTGGGCATGGAGACACAGTCTCGGTCTGGCCTTGATCACCTCAGCATTACCATAAAATTCATCCCCTAAAATGGGATGCCCAAGGGCGAGCATATGTACCCTAAGCTGGTGGGTTCGGCCCGTTTCTGGGGTTAATTCCACTAAGGTGCTGTTTTCGCGTCTTTCGAGCACTCGGTAATGGGTAAGAGCACTTTTCGCGCCAGCCGTCCCCGCCGCTTGCGTCTTTTGATAGGGTGGGTGCTCGGGATCGGGGGCGATAGCTAAATCAATCATACCTGCATCCAGCTCGACCAGTCCCATGACCTCGGCAATATACACTTTCTCACTTTGTCGATCTTGAAACTGGGTTTTTAAGTGGGATTCGGCTTTTTTATTGCGCGCAAAAACCATAATTCCTGAGGTGGCGCAGTCGAGTCTGTGCACCAGAATCGTTTCAGGATAAAGACGTTGCAGCCGAGTGAGGGCACAATCGAAGGTATGTGCGGCTCTGCCGGGGTTGGACAATAAGCCCGAAGGTTTATTAATAACGATCACATCTCTATCTTGATAGCGAAGATCTAACCAAGGGACTGAAGGGGGCTGGTAATCAAATATCTGCATCGTATCCTCATCTTTTGCGCGGCCATACTAGCAAAATATCAGTTACTAAGCAGTATATTCTCAACAATGTCATGGGGCATTAAAACTGCGCTAACCATAATCTAAACTTCATCCCCCAGGTAGACGTTACTCCTGAGGTAACGTAACGAATATTTCCTTGCGTATCGATAACATAAATGGCTGGAAATGCCATCGCGCCCCAGAAAGCACTTTGCGTTCCACTATCATCATTAAGTACCGGAAAGTGATATTGATGTTCATCCATAAAGGTTTGAATCTCGCTATCACTACCTGAAGCAACGGCGACTGAAATCACCCGATGATTTTGGCTGATGGTCTCAACCATCGGCGATGTTACGCGGCATACTGGGCACCAGGTTCCCCAGAAATAGACTAATGTTGGCTCAGTTTGGGTTGTATTAAGTGCAAACTTGCTGCCATCAATGGTAATACCGCTTAATACTGGCGCTTGGCCTGTGACCATATCCCGTTGTAAATAGAGGCTTACCCCATAGAGCAGTAGCGCCATAATGGTTAAATCCCTAAGCTGCTTTAGCCAAAATCGAGGGCTTTGCAGTTTTTGGCGCCAACTGAGTGGTTGAGCTGGTTTAGCGCTTGAGTTTGCTGACGTCATTGTGACGGGAACCTCACTGAATTGGAGTTATCGCAAAGTCGTTAGGGTAAACGCTTAGGCTTAAACAAGGCTTGATACCAGAATGCAGGCGTTCGACTTAGAGCTTAGTCGGCTGAGCCACTGGGTAAATAGTCACTCGGAGTTTTACGGCTCCAAATACGGGTATAGGCCATCAACTGGGGGTAGAAGGTGCGAAAGGCGGTTTCTGTCTCAATCTGCATTTGGGCTAAAATTTTATCCGCGCCGTTAAATAAGGCACTGTGGGGATGACCTTTGGCCCTTTGGGTTAATGCCTGTTGAATGCCCTTAGGTGTGGCGTAGCCGTTTAACCAATCTTGACGGCGCATATCGGCGATAATGTCTAGGCATGGCTGAGGGTGATACACATCGCTTTGCGCGGCAAATTCTGCCAGTTCACTATAGGCTTTTTGGCTAAAATCAGGCAGTGACAGATGATGATATTCTTCCCAGTAGAAGGCTAAATAATAATCGAAACTGATGAACATCAAATCTGCTGCTATGCTTGTTAACTGTTTAGGAAACAATGCGATGAGTTCTTGAGTCAACTCATGGGTCGCGCAGAGCTGATTGATTTCATGGTTTAACCACAGTCCTTGGCGTAGTGCTTGTGGGGCATAGTCTATCGACGCGGTAATAAAATTGCCTGCTAGATTGGCACCAAGGTGGGTTTTACTGATATCAGCCAGATGTAAGTGTGTAAGAATGTTCATTTTTTGTGCTTGGTTAATCGCGTTGGTTCACGTTATCATGGGCAGGCGCACTGAGGAAAGTGCAAATAGGCAAAAATCGTGTGCTTTTGTAAGGTAGTGCTAGATTCAGCATTTCTAACAGGAGTGTAAATGCTGATGCTAAAGACAGAAAATGCGCCAATCAACTAACCTGTTAAGGATCATGGACGATGTGGAACTGGTTCATCAAAATGCTTGGTAAAGACGAGCGTCCCAAACGTAAAAAAATGCTGGTTGATATTCCCTATGAGCAACATAGTTTCAGCATCGATCATTTTGCCCGCACTCGGGCTAAATATGATGTAGATGACGCATTGAGCTCAAATACGCTCAATGAGCAGGATGCAGTGACCGATATGGATATCGTGAACAAGTAATCTTGATCTTATTGGCCTCTAACCATAGACTAGCCGCCGTTCTAAGCTATCTAGAGGCCTTTGCATGCGCGTAACAGACTTTTCTTTCGATCTTCCCGACGAACTTATCGCTCGTTATCCCATGGCGCAACGTACGGCGTCACGTCTGTTAACCTTAGATGGCAATACTGGCACGCTCGCCGATAAACAGTTTACCGATCTGCTGGAGATGATTAATCCCGGCGATTTAATGGTATTTAACAATACCCGGGTGATCCCCGCACGCTTATTTGGCCAAAAGGCCAGTGGTGGCAAACTCGAGATTTTAGTTGAGCGTATGCTCGACGATAAGCGTATCCTCGCCCATGTGCGCAGCTCTAAATCCCCGAAAGTAGATAGCATTATTCATCTCGACGGCGGTTATGAGATGAAGATGGCTGCGCGCCATGACGCCTTATTTGAACTCGAACTCTTATCCGATCTCACAATTTTAGAAGTGCTCGAAGCAGTAGGGCATATGCCATTGCCTCCTTATATCGACCGTCCCGATGAGGATGCCGATAAAGAGCGCTATCAAACCGTGTATAACCAGAACCCCGGTGCGGTTGCCGCGCCTACGGCGGGTCTACACTTTGATGATGTCATGCTTGAGGCATTAAAAGCCAAGGGCGTAAATATCGCCTTTGTGACTCTGCATGTCGGTGCAGGCACCTTCCAACCTGTGCGCGTCGATAATGTGCTCGAGCACAAAATGCATTCCGAGTGGGCCAATGTGCCGCAGGATGTGGTGGATTTAATTGCCCAAACGAAAGCGGCAGGCAAGCGTGTGGTTGCTGTGGGCACGACGTCTGTACGTTCACTGGAGAGTGCGGCCCGTGCAAGTGAAGGCGAACTTAAAGCCTTTAGCGGTGATACCGATATCTTTATCTACCCTGGGTATCAGTTCCAAATCGTCGATGTCATGATCACTAACTTTCACCTCCCTGAATCGACGCTCATCATGTTGGTTAGTGCCTTTGCGGGTTTTGATCATGTTATGGCGGCGTATCAACACGCAATCACGCAAAAATATCGCTTCTTTAGCTATGGCGATGCCATGTTTGTGACGAAAAAAGCTCACTAGACCAAGATTTTGTTTTAAAATAGCCGCCCACATTGAGTTTGGGCGGGTATTTTTTCAGCCAAAGGTTGAACCTTTTTGAACTGTCCCTATCTCTATTGTTAATCAAAATGGCGCTTGCCATTAAAAATGTAGTCAGACTGTTTATCTGGCGAGGTGAATGATGAAATTTGAACTTGACACTACCGACGGCCGTGCGCGCCGTGGTCGCTTGATTTTTGAACGTGGTACAGTCGAAACCCCAGCATTTATGCCTGTAGGGACTTACGGTACGGTAAAAGGGATGACGCCAGAAGAAGTGCGTGCTACTGGCGCCGATATTCTGCTCGGTAACACTTTCCACCTGTGGTTACGCCCTGGCGAAGAAATCATGCGTAAGCATGGTGACCTTCACGATTTTATGAATTGGCAGCGTCCTATTCTGACCGATTCGGGCGGTTTCCAAGTGTTCAGTTTGGGTGACATTCGTAAAATTACCGAAGAAGGTGTGCATTTTCGCTCGCCAATCAACGGCGAGAAAATCTTCTTAGATCCTGAAAAATCAATGCAAATTCAACATGCATTGGGCAGTGATGTGGTAATGATTTTTGACGAATGTACTCCGTATCCAGCAACCGAAGATGAAGCGCGCAAGTCTATGCAGATGTCACTGCGTTGGGCTAAGCGTTCACGCGACGAGTTTGACCGCCTGGAAAACCCCAATTCATTATTTGGGATTATCCAAGGCAGTGTTTATGAAGATTTACGCGACGAGAGCTTAAAAGGCTTAGTCGAAATTGGTTTCGACGGTTATGCCGTCGGTGGTTTGGCCGTAGGTGAGCCTAAGGAAGACATGCACCGCATTCTTGAGCATGTCTGTCCACAAATTCCTGCTGACAAGCCGCGCTATCTGATGGGGGTCGGTAAGCCAGAGGATTTAGTTGAAGGTGTGCGTCGTGGTATCGACATGTTTGACTGTGTGATGCCAACCCGTAACGCCCGCAACGGCCATCTGTTTACCAGTGAAGGTGTCATCAAGATCCGCAACGCGCGTCATCGTGATGACACTTCACCGCTCGATCCTAAGTGTGATTGTTATACCTGTAAAAACTATTCACGGGCATACCTTTACCATTTAGATCGTTGTAATGAGATTCTGGGTGCGCGTTTAAACACCATTCACAACTTGAGATACTATCAAATGTTAATGGAAGGTTTGCGCGGTGCGATTGAGACGGGTACATTAGACGCCTTTGTGAAGGACTTCTATACCAGCCAAGGTCGCGAAGTACTAGAGTTAGTCGATTGATTTTTTGCTAATAAGAAGAGAAAACTATGTTCATTTCAAATGCATATGCAAATGCTGGTGGCGCTCCACAGAGTGGTGGCACTATGGAATTGATTTTCATGCTGGTGATTTTCGGCCTGATTTTCTATTTCATGATTTTCCGTCCGCAATCGAAGCGTGTTAAAGAGCACAAAAACCTGATGTCATCACTTGGAAAAGGTGATGAAGTGCTGACCAGCGGCGGCATTTTAGGCAAGATTGCGAAGATCAGCGATGACAATGACTACGTGTTACTGAGCTTGAACGACACGACTCAAATTACAATTAAAAAAGATTACATTGCAGCTGTATTGCCTAAGGGCTCTATCCAGTCGTTGTAAGCCAAGAGGGCTCAGGCGTGTTAAATAAATACCCAATGTGGAAGAACATTATGGTGGTGCTTATCATCGCCATAGGTTGTTTCTATGCCGTACCTAACCTGTTCGGTGAAGATCATGCGGTGCAAGTAGTGGCGACTCGAGGTGCTGAAGTCACGGCATCTACCCAAGCCAGAGTGAACGAGCTGTTAGCCAGTAAGGGCATTGCGGTAAAGCGTTCTGAGCTTGAAAAAGGCCAATTGTTGGTTCGCGTACAAAACGCGGATCAACAGTTGTTGGCCAAGGAAACTATCGCCGAAGACTTAGGTGATAAGTTTACCGTAGCACTTAACCTTGCCCCTGCAACACCTAAATGGCTCGAGTCTATGGGTGGTAGCCCAATGAAACTCGGTTTGGACCTTCGTGGTGGTGTGCACTTCCTGATGGAAGTGGACATGGGCGAAGCCATTCGTAAGATGGAAGAAGCCAAAGTGGCTGATTTCCGTTCGCAATTACGTGAAGAAAAAATCCGTTACGCGGGCATTCGTATAAATGCCCAAGGTATCGAGATTAAATTCCGTGATGCTGAAAGTTTAGCCAGTGCAGAACGTTTCTTAAAATCTCGCAGCAACGATATGGTGTTCACCGATGTGAGCAAGGGTGAAGATTTTGCCCTGCAAGCTGTGATGAGCGAAATCTATCTCAAGCAGATTAAAGAAGAAGCACTGCAGCAAAACATTACCACTATCCGTAACCGTGTAAACGAGTTAGGGGTATCAGAGCCTGTGGTACAACGCCAAGGTGCTGAGCGTATTATCGTTGAGTTACCAGGTGTACAAGATACTGCTCGCGCCAAGGAAATTTTAGGTGCAACCGCATCGATTGAATTCCATATGGTGGACGATAAGGCTGACCCTAATGCGGCGCAATCTGGCCGTGTACCCGCGGGTTCTGAGGTGTATCAACGCCGTGAAGGCGGTCAAGTGGTGCTGAAGAAGGAAGTGATGCTAACGGGTGATCATATCACTGGCGCACAACCTAGCTTTGACCAATATAGCCGTCCACAGGTAAGTATTAACCTCGACGCTAAAGGCGGTACCATTTTTTCTAACGTGACTAAGGACAATATCGGTAAGCCGATGGCGACCTTATTCATTGAATATAAAGACAGTGGTGAACGTAACGCCGATGGCAGCGTCAAAATGCTGAAAATCGAAGAAGTGATTTCAGTTGCGACGATTCAAGCACGTTTAGGCCGCAACTTTGTGATCACTGGGTTAAGCCACGGTGAAGCACAAAACCTCGCGTTATTGCTACGTGCAGGTGCTTTGATCGCGCCAGTATCGATTGTGGAAGAGCGTACCATTGGTCCAAGCCTGGGTGCGGAAAACATCGAAAGCGGTGTGCAAGCCATGATCTGGGGTATGGCAGTCGTGCTTATCTTCATGTTGGTTTACTACCGCAGTTTTGGCTTTATCGCCAACTTGGCCCTAACGGCAAACCTAGTGATGGTGGTTGGGGTGATGTCTATGATCCCTGGCGCCGTGTTAACCCTGCCAGGTATTGCGGGTATGGTGTTAACTGTGGGTATGGCGGTTGACGGTAACGTACTGATTTACGAGCGTATTCGTGAGGAGTTACGTGCAGGTCGCAGTGTGCAGCAGGCCATTCACGAAGGTTACGGCAACGCATTCTCTACTATCGCCGACGCTAACATTACTACCTTCATAACAGCATTGATCCTGTTCGCCGTAGGTACGGGCGCGATCAAAGGCTTCGCTGTGACCCTGATGATCGGTATTGCGACATCAATGTTTACCGCTATCGTGGGAACTCGCGCAATCGTTAACGCGATTTGGGGCGGTAAGCGCGTGAAGACGCTGTCTATCTAAGGGGAAGCGATAATGTTAGAAATTTTATCTTTAAAACGTACGGTTAACTTCCTCCGTCATGCGCTGCCTATCAGTATTATGTCGGCCATTTTGGTATTTGGTTCGCTTGTTTCTCTGGCGACTAAGGGTATCAACTGGGGCTTAGACTTTACTGGCGGTACTGTGGTTGAGATGGAGTTCACTCAACCTGTTGATTTGAACGTGTTGCGTACAAAACTGTCATCGCCTGAATTAGATGGCGCGATTGTGCAAAACTTTGGTTCAAGTCGCGACGTGTTAGTTCGTCTGTCGGTGAAAGAAGGCGTGAGCAGCGATGCCCAGGTTAAATCTGTGATGACAGCTGCCCAGCAAGTGGATACAGGCGTTCAACAAAAACGGGTTGAATTCGTCGGTCCTCAGGTGGGTAAAGAACTGGCTGAGCAGGGCGGTTTAGCCGTGTTAGTTGCATTAATCTGTATCATGATCTACGTGTCGTTTCGTTTCGAATGGCGTTTGGCTGCGGGTTCAGTCGCGGCATTGGCCCATGACGTGATTGTGACCTTAGGGGTGTTTTCAGTATTTCAACTGGAGTTTGACCTAACAGTATTAGCCGGTCTGTTAACCGTTGTGGGTTACTCACTGAACGATACCATTGTGGTATTTGACCGTATCCGTGAAAACTTCCTCAAGATGCGTAAGAGCGATCCTGAAGAAGTCGTGAACATTTCAATTACCCAAACCATGAGCCGTACCATTATCACGACGGGTACGACGCTGGTGACAGTTGTTGCGCTGTTCCTGAAGGGCGGCACCATGATCCATGGCTTTGCGACCGCACTGTTACTGGGTATTTTCGTTGGTACTTACTCTTCTATCTATGTGGCGAGTTTCTTAGCGATCAAACTCGGCATTTGCCGTGAGCATATGATGCCAGTTGAGATAGAGAAAGAAGGTGCAGATCAACCACCGATGATGCCGTAAATGGGTCTCAAATTAATCTATTTTAGATACCAATATTGTTGATAAAAATGCCACTTTTAAAGTGGCATTTTTTTCGCCATGATTACTCACTTTCGATAATCTGCTATCAAACTCACAACTTTATAGTGACTAATGCTGTAAAACGTAAATGTTAAATTGATTAACAACTGGCGTAAAAAACAGCACTCGACAGGCTCAGTTATTTCACTGTAGGATGTCGGCTGCCGCTATTTTTAAAAGATAAATGCAGTAGGAAGTCGCATGGAAGAACGTAAAACATTAATTGCTGGTGGAAACCTATTACAGGCCCATACATGGAAGGGATTATTAGAAGCCTGTGGTATTCATGTGGAGTTGCGTGGAGAGGCCTTGTTGGGTGGCGTCGGTGAGTTACCTGCCAATCTTCACAATGTTGAGCTTTGGGTTCGAGAGTCGCAGTTGGCTAACGCACAAGCGCAATTAAGCGGCTTGGATGTGGTTAGTCCCCAATGGCAATGTGTACAGTGCCATGAGATGAATGAGGGCAGCTTCGAATTGTGTTGGCATTGTAGTGCTGAGCGTAGCGAGAGCCATAATTAATTTACTCATCAATCCATCTATCGTCGGGATCCATATTCCCGACCATTATTGCATATTTTTATTTAGATAAAAATTTTCTAACTTATTCATACTATTAAGTATTTATTGTTGAGTATCGTGTTAATCTACGCTGACTTATCATTTAGTTAGTACGATAAGATATGCCTGCATTATTCTGTCAGATAATGCGCTTATTCATAATGTTGAGTTAACGCTGTTTATAATCAGAGCCTTGATTTTTATATAGACCAAAACAGATGTTAACCCTGTGCATGAAAATAATTGAAGTTTGTTTTTACTCAATATTTATTAGGCTTATACGATGCAATATTTCCCGTTATTTATTGATACCGTTAATCTGAATGTGCTGCTTGTTGGGGCCGGGGATGTAGCGAGTCGTAAACTTGCCTTGCTGACGCGTACCGAAGCGAATATCCATGTTATTGCGCCAGAGGTAAATTCTGAGGTGCAAGCCTATGCTGATAAGGGACGGATATTATTGTCACAACGATCAGTCGTGCAGGCTGATATTCAAAATTACGATCTTATTTATCTCGCAACGGCCAACGATAAACTCAATAGTGAATTAGCGACCTTAGCCACTGAGCGTGGCATTTGGGTTAATGCCGTGGACAATCCCGCTTTTTGCCGTTTTATTACGCCGTCCATCGTGGATAGAGGGCGACTTGTTGTGGCGATCAGTACCGCAGGGGCCGCACCTGTATTTGCCCGTACCATCCGAGCGAGATTAGAAACCAGTCTACCGCAATCCTTGAAACCGCTATTTGACTTTGTGGCCGACAAACGTCTCGAAGTACAACAACGCCTCACCAAAACCGCGACACGTCGGTTATTTTGGGAACGTTTTTTCGATACCAATGGTGATAGGTTTGATGCACGTACGCTAGAGCATTACCAAAATGCTTTTAACCATATTGTCAGCCGTGGAGAAATCCTGTTATTGGATGAGGCCACCCCCGTCGAGTTATTGCCGCTGGCGGCCATGCCGTTACTGCAACGCCTTGACTGGATTTATAGCCAAGAGATCTTAACGGATGAATTATCAGAATTCGTTCGCCGTGATGCTAACCGCGGCGGATTGCTCGCTCTGAGCGAAATAACTCACGAATATGAGCAGGGCACAAGGATGCTGATTGTTGCAGATACTCAGAAAATTAATCAGCTAAAGGCCCACTTTCCTGTCGCGAAGCATTTACGCCCCGGGGCGATTTAGTCTTCTTTATCGCAGTTTGTTTGAGCTGACGACGAGTCTTAGGTAGACTCGCCGTTATTTTTTATCATTAAGCTTAGGATGTACTATGGCGCTTAAAGCGACCGTGTTTAAGGTCAATCTTCAGATCGCCGATATGGACCGAGGATATTATCAAGATCATCAACTGACATTGGCTCAGCATCCTTCGGAAACCGATGGCCGCATGATGGTACGTTTGCTGGCATTTATCCTCAATGCTTCCGAGACCTTAAGCTTTACTAAGGGATTGTGCGTCGATGATGAACCCGAACTGTGGGATAAGAGTCTCTCAGGGGAAGTCAACCTGTGGATTGAGTTTGGCCAAGCCGATGAAAAATGGCTGCGTAAGGCGAGCGGCCGTGCGAAAGCGGTGCAGCTGTTTACCTACGGCGGACGTAGTGTTCCTATTTGGTGGAAACAGAATCAAGCGGCATTAGAGCGCTATAAAAATTTGAAAGTATGGAATATTGCCGAAGAGTCAGTGACGGCGATGGAGGCCTTAGTGAGCCGCACTATGTCGCTGCAAGCGTCTATCAGTGAAGGGCAAGTCTGGTTATCGGATAATGAGCATAGTCTGCTTATCGAACCAGAGATGCTTAAGGATTATCAATAATAAAAGAGCCTGCGATTGCAGGCTCTTGTGTTAATTCGCTGTGATTATTGGAATTTCAATTCCCAGCTATCGATATAGCCTACGTCACCACGGCCGCTATCTACCGCTTTAAGTTTCCACACACCGCTTGACTCAATGCCAGTCATATCCACTGTGTAGCTCTTATTGATATTGTCTGCGCCTGCGCCAGTGTTGCTATGCAGTGTTGCCGTTTGGCCTGTAGGGCTGATAAGCTGCACTTTTAAGTCACCAATATAAGGGTGAACAATATTCACCACGGCAGTCACTGTGCCTGAGTTACCCGTGCGAGTAACTGTGATTGGGCTCGTGATACCTGTGGTCTTGTTATCAGGAATATTGTAGTTATCGGTGTTGGTGTAGCTTGCTGGCGTGGTAGGAGTACCACCACCGCTTTGGGCTGTGTAGCTTGCGGTTAACGATACACCGCTAAAGGCTGAATAGCCTTTCACCATCGCGTAGTAAGTACCTGATTGAACGTTGCTGATTGGGCAAGATTCACTGTTACCACCTTTGTATGGACGGCAATCGTAGTTTGAGGTCGTTGGCGCTGCGCCGTACTGTACGTACAGATCCGCATCACCCGTGCCACCGTTCATCACAAAGCCTAAGTTAGTTGCACCTTGTGGTACTTCAAAAGAGAAATACAGTTCTTCACTGGCGGCGCCGCTTAGACCAGTTTTTGGCACACCGTTCACTAACACGCTGTCAGTTGGTGTAGGGTCAACCGGATCCGTAGGACCATTACAGGACGCATCTAAGAAGGTTTTCGCTGCAACGGCATTGACCAGACCATAACCATAGTAATCATCATGGCCAGCTGTGCCTAAGTCTTCAGCCGTTTGCTTGAGTGCGTTACGCACCTGAGCAGCGCTACATTCTGGGTGATAGCTCCACACTAAGGTTGCCACGCCTGACACATGTGGAGTCGCCATCGATGTACCGTTGTAGTACTCGTAGTCTTTATTACCTTGGTTGCTTACGGTAACGGTTGCGCCTAACTGGTTACGCAGTGCTAGACCGGTTGCACGGTCAACAGACACTGACACCATGTTGATTTCGCTGTTAGCATCGATCAAGAAGGGGTTTTGTAGTCCAGGTAAGGCGGTGTTACTGTACACGATAACAGCGCTAGCGCCCGCATTCTTACAGGCTTTTACCGCATTGATTTCTGGATAAGAAGTGCCTTGGTTACCCACACGCTCAACTAGACAGACTTTGTTGTTGACATCCTCCCCGCGCTAAAGCACGGGGATTCCTACAGCTAGACGGCGATGCCCCGCCGCGAGAATATTGGTTGCCGCGTTTATATCGCGGTCGTGCTCTGCTCCGCACTTAGAGCACACCCATTCTCTTATTCCAAGACCAGTTCTACCTTTCGGACTGCTGACGGGGATCGCCCCACAGCTCGAACAGGTCTGGGTGGAGTAGGATTCATTGACTATTTCGAACACAACTGACCGCGCTATCGCTTTATATTCCAATTGTGTTTTGAGCATTGACCAGCCTGCGTCTAAAACCGATTTTGCCATTTTAGTTTTCGCTAACTTGGAGCTGCTCACATCGCCAACAAATATTGCGGCATTTTCATTGACCAGCCGCGTACTAAATTTATGCAAAGCATCTTTGCGACGATTCTTGATCTTCGCATGAATGGCCTTGACTCGCTTTTTCTTATTTGCTCTTTGGGCAACGCCTAAATCCGCCTCTAGATCGCGGTAGAAGTTCCCCCGTTCTAATTTAGCCCCATCACTGCAAGTTGCCGTATCTTTTAACCCTAGATCGATACCGATGGCTGTCTTTCCAGAGGTGGGCGCTGAGGCGCCTACATGAACACACACATTAAAGTACCAGCGTCCTCTTGAGTCTTCAGAGAAAGATCCTGAAGTAAACTCGTATTGTGAAAGCCCGTAGGTATCCCAAACCTTAAAGTGCTGTTTTGCGAATAAGACTTGCCCACTCTTCCACTTAGCAGAACCTTTTTTAAACGGCACAAAGCCAAGAGAGCGTTTAGAGCCTGAGCTTATTCGCCAACGTAACTTCGCTCGTTTGAATTGTTTTCTTGCTTGGGCGTGTTTGGCGCAGACCTCTTGAGCTGTGTGGGATGGAATAATAAATCCAGATTCGTTCCTAAAACTTAGAATCGGTTTTTGCACATCGTAAGCCGACATCCAGACAGGTCTAACCGCGCCAGCATCGCTATAGTTGCGACTCGCTTTCATGGTTAGTTCGTTGGCCAGGTTAAAGCATTGATTTACTTCATACGCCATCTGTCTTAACAGCTTCGCATGTTTATCTTTTACCCTAACACTTAAAGTTTTGGTCTGAATGCTCATAATGCACTAATATAGGTTCTTTAAGCTTGATTGTAAAGGTTGGCCTATGGAATTACGAAGAGGAAGGCACTGCATATTTATGATGCATGTGCATCTTATTTTTATTGCTAAATATCGTGGCAAGTTATTTACGGATGCGCATCTAAAAACGATGCGAGACATCATGGAAAAGGTCTGTGCGGATTTTGAGGCTGAGATCGTAGAGTTTAACGGGGAGCAAGACCACGTTCACCTGTTAGTGAACTACCCACCGAAAGTGGCTATATCGAAGCTGGTTAATAGTCTAAAGGGGGTTTCTAGCAGGAAGTTGAAACAGTACTATCCAAATCTTCATAAGCCAGCCTACATGAAAAATGCACTTTGGTCGCCCAGCTACTTTGCAGGATCTGTTGGGGGCGCTCCAATAGACGTATTAAGGCAATATATTGAGCAACAAGATAGGCCGCATTAAGTTGCTTCGCAACTTGCGCTATCCTTCCCCGCGCTAAAAGCACGGGGCTTGTCGCGCATTTTGGTCATATTGCCGCAGTTGAAGGTTGAGCCGCTAACCGTACATTCGGCTAAGGTTGCGGTTGCCGTGCCATTGTATGGATTGGGCGCATAGTTAGTGCCTGATGGCGTAAAGCGATTGTGTGGCACAACGCCGGAGTTAAAGTATGACTGACCACCGATAGTAATATCGGCTAAACGTCCTTCACCGCGTGTAACGGTAGAGAGAATTGCTTCACCAGGACCCGAGATCTCGACTTGGTTGGTGTATTGCGAGAAGGCTGAGTGGTCTTTGTGATTATCAACAGACGCTACTGACATTACCGCATCGTACGAAGCGGGGTAGCTATGGGTATTGTTACCATCGTTACCCGCGGCTGCAATCAAGAGTACGCCGTTATTGTAGTGGGCAGCTAAGGCATTGCGCTCGGTTGTACTTGAGCCTGCGCCACCTAAACTCATGGTGACCACATTGGCGCCATTATTCACGCAGGTATCGACCGCAGATACGAGTGAAGATGAGTAACCCCAGCCAGCTTCATTAAATACTTTAATCACATGGATATTGGCATTTTGATTTGGCATCACGCCAATCACGCCGTCGTTGTTGGCGATCGCCGCGATAGTACCAGCAACGTGGGTACCATGGGCATTGTTATTGCCAGGTTCAAACCAATTACCGGTGCCGGAGTTATTGGTGCCTGTGACATTGTTACCGCTTAAGTCGCTGTGACCACGGTCATAACCTGAGTCGATAATACAGATGGTGCGGTTACCCGCTTGGCTATCGCTTAATTGGGTCGCACCCACAAAGGTTTGTCCCCAAGGCGTTGTTTCGCTTAAGAGCCTACGTGGCATGTCTTCTTCCACATATTCCACATCGGCGCGGGCTCTTAATGCCTTAATGCCATTGTTATCCAGCTTAACTGAGTAGCTGTTACTGCGGCCAATACGCTTCATTTCTTTGGCTTGCGCCTTGTTCAGCACACTGTGCTGGGCGCTAATTTCAGCCACTTTAGGCTGGTAGTTCATGGTGGTGGGTAATTGGTCGCTGACTTGAGCACTATCGACAGACATCAGAGCGGGAGCATCGGCATTTTTAAATTTAACGATATAGCGCTTAGGTAAAGGAGAGGTCTGTGCTTGCATCGCCGCGTTGAAACCCGGTACGTCGGGGGCAGCATGAACACTTGCTGAAATTGCAATAGCTAAGCTGGATACACTCAGGGCTATTTTAGTGGTTCGGTTGATTGTCATGTTTTTCTTCCATGTTCAATTTAGAGTTAATCATTATTATTTTGTGCTTTTAAAGAATAACTACGACTCAGATGCTACTCGGTTAGTGAATTTATCTTTCGTGTAAGTATTTGTAAATTAAATGTTAATGGTATGGCGGTTGGTAAAACTGCCTGAGGTAATAAGCGAATTTATTGAATAAATAATCAATTGTTACAACTTGTAACGAATGTGTTGGTGCTATTTATGTTTATTTATGTGGAAAAGGTGAATAAGTAAAAGTGAATTCTAGCGGCTTTAACAGCGAATAATGAGTTAAGATGATTGCTTAAGTGGTTGAAATTTAAATTTATAATTTTTTGGAATTAAAAGGTGAGAAATCTATAGTATTTTTAAGCGTTTGATGTTGAGTTTAATTCAAGTGATTGATTATGCAATTTTATTGAGTTGATGCGTCGGTGGTTTGGCATTTGCCAATTTATTGGCTTTTATGCATGAGCGCAACAGGATAATCGACTAGTGAGTGGTGGGTGAGATACATGAATCTCGGCAGAAATATAAAAAAGCGCCAACAGGCGCTTTTCCATCGTGAATCGAAACAGCAAGTTACTCTGTTTTAGGCTGAGCGTCGGCTAAGGTCTGATAACCGCCACCGTTATAGGTTTGAGTGTAACCCGCCGCGACTAAGGCTTCGGTCGCGATACTGCTGCGTCGACCGCTGCGGCAATACAACACCACTGGCGCATCTTTGGCGATACCGCGTTTAGCGAATTCTGCGGCGACTTGCTCAAAGGGAATATTAACCGCATTGGCTAAATGGCCCGCGGCAAATTCCTCAGGGGTGCGAACATCAAGCACCATGGCCCCAGCAGCGATTTTCTCCCATGCTACTTGAGGCTGTTGATCTGCCGCATTTGCTGCATGAGGTACTATGGAGAGTGACAAAAGACTCAATAGGGCTACTCCAAGTAATTTTTTACTGCCAAACAATAACTTGTTAAACACTGACTTTCTCCTTTGCAAATCTGCATTAACGTTGTTTAGCGATTTCAGCTTCGGATTTGACGCCGAGTTTGCGTAAAATCATTGCCGCTGGGCAAAAACCCGTGAAAGCGCTTTGGAATAGGTTAGCGCCTACGAAGGCGGTTAACCATAAAAAGTTATGGTGAACAAAAGCGGTTAATACCAAAGACAGTAACACCATAAATCCGGCAAAGGCCATAATGCTGCGTTCGAGTGACATAGCTTGCTCCTAGAGGCAGCGCGATGGCTGCCTATTGTGGGTTAATCAGCTGTTTGAGTTAAGTTTATGCGATTTTTCATCGCCGCGTAGTAAAGCACAGGGATCACGATTAGGGTCAGTAAGGTCGAGATAAAAATCCCGAAAATCAGACTGATCGCAAGTCCATTGAAAATCGGATCATCTAAAATAAACAGGGCGCCAATCATGGCCGCCAAAGCGGTCAGCATAATCGGTTTGGCTCGCACCGCACCCGAGTGGATCACTGCGCGCTCAAAGGGCACACCTGAGGCGGTTTCCTGATTGATAAAATCCACTAATAATATCGAGTTACGGACAATAATCCCCGCCAAGGCAATCATGCCAATCATCGAGGTGGCGGTAAATTGCGCACCAAGCAGGGCATGACCCGGCATCACTCCAATCACCGTCAGTGGGATGGGCGCCATAATGATAAGCGGCACGAGATAGGATCTAAATTGGGCGACGACCAATAAGTAAATTGCAATCATGCCCACGGCATAGGCGATACCCATATCTCTAAAAGTTTCATAGGTGATCTTCCATTCCCCGTCCCAAAGTACGGCCACTGAGTCTAAGCCTGTTGGTTGGTGGATATAATGCTGATCGAAACCTAAGCCACCGTCGCCGTCGATTTTGCCCGCCATGTCGAACATGCCATAGAGCGGACTGTCGAGCGGGCCTGCCATATCGGCAACCACCATCACCATAGGGATCATATTCTTATGGATAATAGGGGCATCGATTTTACCGCGCTTGATGGTCACCAGCTCAGACACGGGCACGGATTGCCCAGTTTGGCTTTGTAACTTCATGTTTAGCACTTGCTCTAAATCGATTTTCGCCCCTTCTTGCAGTTGCAGGCGGATAGGCACGGGGTGTTTTTGCTGAGCAATATGCAAGTAGCTTACATCCTTACCGCCCACTGAGGTCGCAATTAAATCAACGATATTGCTATAGGGTACTGCCATCAGGCTAGCTTTCGAGCGGTCGATCATCACCTGCCATTTTTGCTGTGCTGCGGGCAGGAAGATATCAATATCGACCACATCTTGAGTCTCACGGAACAGTGACTGCAGATCATAAGCTGCTTGTTCACGAATAGCAGGGCTTGGGCCATAGACTTCGGCTACAATCGGCGACCAGACTGGTGGGCCTGGTGGCACTTCAACCACTTTTATATTGGCTTGATATGGCGCACCTATTTGCTGTAGTTCCTCTCTCACTGAGAGTGCAATGCTATGGCTATCGCGTTTGCGATGCTTTTTATCGACTAAATTGACCTGAATATCGCCTAGTTCTTGGCTATTACGCAGGAAATAGTGACGCACTAAGCCGTTAAAGTTCATTGGCGCATTGGTGCCAGCATACAGCTGCAAATGTTCCACCTCAGGCACAGTGGCAAGGTAACGACTTAAATCCTGAAGTACGCGCTGGGTTTGTTCCACTGGTGTGCCTTCTGGCATGTCCACCATCACTTGGAACTCTGACTTATTATCGAAGGGCAGCATCTTTAACACCACGAGCTGACCTATGGGCAAGGCCACGGCGATACCGATCAAGACAAATACACCCGCAGCGAGTCCAATCCGTGCTTTACGGGCGCCTTTACCTAATAGGAAGGGGCCAATTAGACGGGTAAACAGGCGCACCATTTTACTTTCATTTATCACGGCATCGTCGCTGTGGACAGTTTCGGTCGCTGGGCCACTATGGTGTTTGAGCAGCTTACGGCTTAGCCAGGGCGTGACCACAAAGGCAACCACAAGGGAGATCAGCATGCCCATACTGGCGTTGATGGGAATCGGGCTCATGTATGGGCCCATTAATCCTGACACAAATGCCATGGGCAGCAGAGCGGCGATAACCGTAAAGGTGGCGAGAATCGTCGGGCCGCCGACTTCATCCACCGCAACGGGGATGAGTTCACTAAAGGATTTTTTACCCAGCGCCATATGCCTGTGAATGTTTTCCACTACCACAATGGCATCGTCGACCAAGATCCCGATGGAGAAAATCAGCGCGAAGAGTGACACTCGGTTGAGGGTAAATCCCCACGCCCATGAGGCGAATAGAGTGATCGCCAAGGTGATAATAATGGCGACACCGACCACTAAGGACTCGCGTGCGCCCATGGTTAAAAATACCAATACGACAACGGCGCTGGTGGCAAAAATCAGCTTAAGAATAAGGGTGTTAGATTTATCTGCCGCCGTCTCACCATAGTTGCGCGAAACAGTCACTTCGACATTGCTGGGGATCAATACATTCTTGACCTTAGCAATGCGATCAATCGTTGCATCGGCGATATCGACAGCGTTTTGCCCCGGTTGCTTACCTATGGCAATCGTCACCGCAGGGTAAATATCTGTCTTGTCACTGTGCCAAACGCTTTGAGTGGGAATATCACTCTTTAAACTGATGTCGGCGATATCGGCCAAATAAACCGGGGTAGGCTTGCCGTTTTTATCCTGCGAAATACTCACAACGAGCTGTTTTACATCGTCTATTGTTTGTAAAAATTGCCCAGCCTGAACCTTAATCTCTTGATTACCTTGTACTAAAGACGCAGGCATCGAGATGTGATTATTGTCATTTAGGCTTTGTCTCAACTTGTCGTAGGTGAGATTAAAGCTATTCATTTTGGCGGGATCGATGCGTACATTGGCCACTATCTCATGTTGGCCGACGGTGTATATCTCCCGCGTGCCAGAGATACGCTTGATTTCGGTTTCTAACCCTTGCGCAACATGGGTCAATTGTTCGGCCGAGACCTGTTTGTCCTTGGACCAGAGTGTTAGGCTGACAATAGGCACATCATCGATACCGCGTGGTTTAATCAATGGCTCGCCAACACCCGCGCCCTGCGGCAGTTTATCCATATTGGAATAAATCTGGTTGTAGAGACTCACTATGGCATCATTGCGGGTTACGCCGACTTTAAAGATCACAATGATCATGGCGCCATCGGGTTGGGAGAAAGAATAGAGCGTGTCTATCCCTTTGATTTCAGATATCACTTGCTCGGCGGGCAGGGTGACTAAGTTTTCAACTTCGGCCGGAGTGGCGCCAGGAAAGGGGATAAAGACGTCGGCAAAGGTAACGTCAATCTGCGGTTCTTCTTCCTTTGGGGTCACTAAAATAGCAAATAAGCCGAGCAATAAGCCTAAAAGTGCCAGCAGCGGTGTGATGGCACTGTTTTGGAAGGCGGCCGCAATCCGACCCGAAATACCAAGTGTCATCGGAGATTCATTAGCGTGTTTCATTCAACAACCTCATCAAATTGATATCGCTAGGGAATTTATTGCTTTTGTTCAAGCAACACTTGGTAAGCATCCACGGCGACAATATCTCCGGATTTAAGTCCTGCGAGAATTTCCACTTCACCATTGACAGGTTCTGATACTCGTACCTGAGTGAGTACAAATTGCTCGCCTTTTTTCAGGTAAACGCTACTGAGTTCATTCATAGTGATTAGCGCTGAAATCGGTAGCTGGATTTTTTCTCGCTCGCCATTTTTAAACAGCGCCTTGGCCCAAGTTCCGGGTTGCAGGTTAGGTTCATCCTTTGGCAGGTTAATCCGCACTTGATAGCTATGGCTCACGGGATCGGCAAAGCTAAAGATGGTGAGGTCCTTAGAGAGGATTTCACGACCATCATTTAAGCGTACTAAAAATTCTGGGGCGCTTTTTAGCTGTTGAATATAGCGTTGTGGCACTTGGGTGATAGCGCGCATTTGGCTTGGTGAAAATCCAGAGAGTAGCGGCTGACCGACAATCACGGTTTCACCTAATTCGACTAAACGCTCGGTAACAATCCCGCTAAATGGGGCCGATACCACAGTATATTTGAGAGACTCAGTCGCCTTGATAACCCGCGCCTTAGCCGCACTCACGGCTTGTTCGGCAGCTTTAGCATTGGCGGTTGCTTCATCCATAGCGCCTTTTGAAATCGCGCCTTGGGGAAAGAGCTCTTTGTAGCGTTTATATTGTGCCTGCGCCTCCACATTTAGTGCGGTGGCTTTGGCGAGATCGGCTTCATAGCTTGCGAGTTCAGCGCCTTGCTCTTTACTGGTGATCTCGAGTAAGGCTGCGCCTTCTGGTACCACATCATTGACATCGTAGTTGAGTTTGACGATACGCCCTGAGGTTTGCGCTGATACCGTGGCAGCTTTTACCGCCTCAATATTGGCATCTAAAGTCACCCAATTCGCGTAGGGTTTGCTCATCACTTCGAGAGTTTCTAAAGAAGATGCCTGCGTCGTGAAGGTAGAAAATGCTAATAATGTGAACAGAGTTCGTGATATTGCTGCCATAACAAATCATCCCAAAAGTAATTCATGAGTAAATTCTAATGGAGTTGGTTTCAATAGGCAATCAATATTTATTAGAAAAATATAATGTAATCGATTTCACTAATATAGGGGAAAGGCGAATGCGTTTTCCCTTACATCAATCGCCATCGTCATCATTTTTAAGCCGCAATCAGAGCGGCTTAAATATCAGTCGTTTAAATAATAGGTCAGCGTAGAAACAATGCGAATTTGTTTTATATAAGGCGTGCTGCTGTCACGGTCGGAAATCGTGAACTGGCCTTGGCTGGCACTCTTAATCTTACCCAGACGCGATTGTGAGTCCTTAGCAAACTTTTCGGCCACTTCCCGCGCATTTTGCGTTGCTTCTTGCACCATGGTCGGTTTGACATCATTGAGCGCCGTAAATAAAAACTCAGTGCGGTTTTCATAGTCTTGGCTGGCGATAGCAATGCCTTCTTTAACTAAGTTTATCATTTGCTTACGGGTGCTTAGCATGAGATCAATTTGTGAGGTATAGACAGAGAGATTAATCTTAGCCGAGTAACGATACCTGACATTGGGGTCGACATAGCCTTGGGCCTGACGGTCTTCGATGGATGGCAATGACACTGTAATCTCACTGTCGCTAAATCCACTTTCTTTAAGGAAGGCGATAACTCTGTCGGTTTTTTGCTGAACAGTTTCATAAAGCTTAGGGAGGTTGTTGTCGACTTCGGTGAAGTTAATCGGCCAGATAGCGATATTGGCTTTGACTTCTTTTTCGGCCAAGCCTTTAACCGTGACTGTGCGCTCTAAGGCTTTCATCTCTAATAATGCTGAGCTGGCGCTTTGTCCAACATAAACCATGCCTGCACATAAAAAACCACCGAGCACGATGGCGGGAAGTAGATAATTGCGTTGCATAACAGACTCTCTTGATAGAATTCCTTCAGATACCTTACTTCAATTAGCTAGCTTTGTGCATAGGCAAATGCCTAACACATTCAACTTTATACTAAATGCTCAGGTGTTATTCAGGATTAGCGTCATGCTGTTGTAAAAGTGGCTTGTAAGTTAACCTATTAGCTCATGGGTGGGATTGCACTAGGTTGCCACAATTCGACTTTATTACCATCGGGGTCAATAAACCAGCCGAAACGGCCGAATTCAGAGTCTTCAATATCGCCGATTTGCTCGCCGCCACCCTGCGTGACTTGAAGTAGGGCTTGCTCAAGATCGTCCACGATAAAGTTCACCATAAAGCTTTTATTAGTGGGGGCAAAATAGGTTGTGTTATCGTCAAACGGTGTCCATACATGGTAACTCGGGATGGATTTATCACTATGATAGAACGCCGCGCCTCCCCAGTTTTCAATAGGGATCTCAAGGTGAGTTTTATACCAGGTTGCTAAGGCAACGGGATCGGTACTTTTGAAGAAAATACCACCAAGTCCAATGACTTTTGCCATAAGGGTTATAGAGTGAGAGGAATATGGATTAACTTTAGACAATAAATACGCAAGATACAAAAAAGCCGCAAAAATGCGGCTTTTTTGTGTTCGAAACAGCTTAGAACTGGTAGCTGTACTGTACTGAGTAGTACATACCGCTTGATTCAGTTACCGCGTTCACAGGGCCTGTGATTGCGCTGTTTTCAATCAGGTGAACTTCTTCACCCTTAATAAAGGCAATACCAAAGTCAAGGGTGTTTTGTGGATTGATGTGGTAGCTCATACCTGCTGTGTACCAGTTACGGTCAGAGTCTGGGAATGAAATCGAACTAATCTCGTCTACAACGCCTTGGTCATGCATATAACCCGCACGAACGGTGAATTGTTCGTTGATGGTGTAAGTACCACCTAAGCTGAATAACCATGAATCTTTCCATTGGTATTCTTTAAGGGCGATATCACCTACGCTTTTAGTGGCTCCTACAGCTGCAATTGTTGCTGTACCGTCTTTAGCTGTAATTTGATCAAAGTTGCCCCACTTACTGTATTGCGCGGTATAGTGCAGTGCAAACTTAGGTGTAATCTGATGGAAGCCCGCAACTTGGAAAATATCTGCTAGCGGTACATCTAAACTATCAAAACTGGTCGTAACAGGAACCGTACCCACACCAGGTATTGTTGTTGAGGTGATGGTGTTGATATCCCCTTCAACATTGACTGTTGGGCTGAAACGGTAGCTGATACCGAAACGGTTATCTTTATCTAACTCAACTGTGGCACCCACAATACCACCAAATGCCCAGCCGTCTGCGTCTACGTCAACCAGCGGCGTGGTGCCCATATTACGGGTTAAACGACCTTCACCATAGACGGCATCTACACCCGCACCGATGCTGAACATATCGTTAATACGATATGACACGCTGGCGTTAAAGTTGACTGTTGTTACTTCTGTTTCACCAAGAAGGTCATAAGGTGCTGGTGAGCCTGCTGGTAAATTCTTCGAAAGTGAGCTGGCATCGGTACCTGTGCCGAAGTTAGAGAATGCCGCAAAACCTACGGCTAACTTATCGTCGATGGGGTGGATGTAGAAAATGTTTGGGATAACTTTAGAGCTACCTGCATCGTCGATGCTGCCTAAGTCATAGGCGCCACCGGCAAAGTTAACGTCTTTAACGTCAACAGTAATATCGGCATAGGTTAAGCCGAAAGAGATCGCATCTTTATCAAATAATGCCATCGCTGCGGGGTTACGCGATAACACTGAAGCGTTGTCAGCAATAACAGCATCACCTGCAAAAGCACGACCCATACCAGTGGCCGATTGACTGTTTAATTGGAAACCCGAAGCGAAAGTCTGTGAGCTCGCCAATGCAACAGCAACAGCAAGCAACGTCTTGTTGAATGATTTCATTATTATTCTCTCATTATTTTGATATTGGATTTTGTTCGGTCCTAGTTACCAGAACAACGCGCAAATCCTTTTATAGTCTTCGGCATGTTAGGGATTGTGTGTAATCTCAACAAGTCCGACCAGATTTGAAATTTGTTAGATTTCAGTTAATTAAAACTAGGTTGTACTTTAGCTTGAACGAATGGTCTGGCCAGATGCTTGGTATCTATGACTTTTAATTGGTGAGGTGGTTTTAATTGAGGTTAATACTTTGTAATGATGCGAAGGTTAATAAAATTATACAAATTGTAAAAAGCGTACACTTGTACGCTTTTTACAAGAAGAAGCGATATTCGGCGGTTATAACGCTGACTTAAATTGCTCAAATTCGGCGGTGATTTCATCGCTTGGTCGAGTGAGTTTACTCACAATTACACCGGCGATAATGGCAAACATAAATCCGGGCAAAATTTCATATAAGTCAAAAATACCGCCAGAAAGTTGCTTCCAAAATACCACGGTTAACGCACCGACGATAATCGTTGCGATAGCGCCATTACGGCTATAGTGCTTCCAAAACAGCGACAAAAGCACAACTGGGCCGAAGGCCGCACCAAATCCGGCCCACGCATAACTCACCAGGTTTAATACACTACTTTCAGGATTCAAGGCGATAACACCAGCAATCACTGCAATTGCAAGTACGCCCATGCGACCAACCATCATAAGTTCACGGTCATCTGCTTTAGGGCGTAACCATTTGCGGTAAAAGTCTTCGGTAATCACACTCGAGCACACCAATAATTGAGAATCAATGGTACTCATAATGGCCGATAAAATGGCAGCAATCAGTAAACCTCCTATCCAAGGATTAAATGCCGCCTGAGCTAAGTGAATGAAGACAGTTTCGGCATTTGCGAGTGGTTCATTGGCAAAATACAATGATCCCGCCAAGCCTGTCGCTAGGGCACCGAGCAGGGATAAAATCATCCAGCTCATGGCAATACGGCGTGACACAGGCAGCGCATCGGCACTACCGATCGCCATAAAGCGCGATAAAATATGTGGCTGACCAAAATAACCTAGTCCCCAAGCCAAGAGTGATAACAAACCAATCACGGTAGTTTTATCGCTGATTAATGCCAGCATGGCAGGATCGATAGATTCAATGCCTGCATGACTCTCGGGATGAGAAAATACCGCAAATGGGATGATCAGCAGGGCAATTAACATCAAACAGCCCTGAAAGAAGTCGGTCCAACTCACGGCAAAAAAACCGCCAATAAAGGTATAGCCAACGATAATGGCTGAGCCTATTACCAAGGCGACGTTGTAATCTAAACCAAAGACCTTTTCAAATAGAATGGCGCCGCCCACCATGCCAGAGGATGCGTAAAAGGTAAAAAACACCAGAATAGTGACCGCTGAAACCAGCTTGAGATACCCCTGTTTATCGTGAAACCGTTTCTCGAAAAAGTCGGGTAGGGTGAGAGCGTTATCCGCTAATTGGGTATAAATGCGTAAGCGTTTTGCTACAAATAACCAGTTCAGCCAAGCACCTATCACTAAGCCAATACCAATCCACGCTTCACCTAAACCACCTAAATATACCGCGCCGGGTAAGCCTAACAGTAACCAACCTGACATATCGGAGGCGCCAACGCTGAGTGCGGTTACGGCGGGGCCCATTTTGCGGCCACCTAAAATATAATCATCCACAGTATCGGTAGCACGGTAAGCCCAAAATCCGATGCCCATCATCAATACTAAATAGCCAACAAATGTGATTAAAATTGGGGTTTCAATCGTCATATTGTTTTTATCCCATCTTGTTATTATTAAAAGTGGCAAGCATGCTACCAGATGTTTGAGCAAGAGCCCATTAGTAGATGGAGATGTGATCAAAATCCAACCTCCGATCGTGAAAAAATACCGGAGGTGGATTTAAGAAAGGTTTATATATTAGTTGGTTAGATAAAGGTGTTGTTGATTTCGTCTTTTACAAAGCTAAGGTCTGCTTGATCCTCACCCACAAGCAAAATATAAGCATCGCGGGTTTCAAATCCCATTCCTTTATATTTGCCATCGGCAAAGGTGTTATCCAGTACCATACGTTTTTCAATCGGCACAATAAACAGTGTGACTTTGCCTTTTTCTGCTTGTAAAACTAAATGCAGACTCTTAACACCTTGAAAATCACAGTAAGAGGTGTAGTAAACTTTGCCTGGTTGTTCGATAAATTTTGCATTTTGAAGGTTTTTCATCGAGGCAAGCTGCGCATTCACTTGGCTGAAATTGACATTCTGATCAACCTGCAACGCCACTCCTTCATGGTAGACATGGGCTAATGCATGCTCAGCTAAATCCACTGGACCTAAACGTAGCAGGCTAAAACTGATGCCCACGATAAAGGCGATGGAGGCAGCCATCGCCACTAAAAAGCCCGTTTGACGTCGCTGTTTGTGGTGTTGTTGTAGTTGTTGGCGTAGGATGAGTTTATCGGCTAAGTCTTCCGGTACTTCCACTTTTAAGGCTTGGTTGAGTTTTGCATCGAAGCGTTTAAGCTCAGAAACAAGGGCCTGATGCTCAGGTTTGGCACGCATTTGCTCAAGAAACTCTGGGTCTTGATTATGAGGATCTTCATAAGCTTGACGTCTAAATTTAAGCTCATCCATTGGATTGACCTCTTACCTCTGTTTTCTCAAGTAATTCTTTCAATTGGTTCCTCGCCCGAAATAAGCGCGTCATTACTGTGTTACGATTCAGTTCCAACAGTTCGGCGATTTCATCCCCACTAAAACCACCAATCAATTGCAGTAGTAATGGCTCTCGATATTCGATATCCAACTTAGCGATTTGCCTTCTCAACCAGTACTGCTCGGTTTGCTCTTCAGTGCTGGAGGCTATGTGATCTTCTAAGCTGTCTTGCTCGACATCGGCGTAATCAAATTGTTTGCGCTCGAATCGACGGGCATTTTCACGTCTTAAAATCGTGATCAGCCAAGCCTTCGCCGCTTTATCATCCTGAAGGGAATCTAAAGAGCGCCACGCACGCAAGAAGGTTTCTTGGGTTATATCTTCAGCAACCGACTTATCACCGCACAACCAAAAGGCATAACGGAAAATATCGGCGTGCAGCGCCTTGACTAGGCTGTTATATCGTCGTTGTTTACTCAGCATGTCAGAAGAGACCGCAGGCTCAACGGATTTCTTTCGCCAGTTAGTAAACATTTTTTTGATTTTTTTTCTTTTTATTTTACGATTCAAAATATTACACCTTATTTATTCGAGTAAGCCGTCGCGCTGTTTAGGATTAGCCGTTTGGATTTAGCGGCCGTAATGGCGTAGATGGCTGCACCATGGTTTTTAGATTGCCGCTTTTTACCGCGCTTAACAATGCTTTTACCGCGTCAGCCAGTTGTGTACCGCTATTGGCTTTTCCGTCGTAGGCCAATGCTTGTAATTGGCGAATAGCCTCTGCTAATTCATTCGATTGTGCGGCAATTTTATCGAGCGTCATAGGGCGAGCGGCCTGCTCACTAAAGTATTGTTGTAATTGCTGCAAAATATCGCTGACATGACCTCTAGCGCAGGCCTGCTCCAAGCCTTTAAGACCATTGCCAAGGACGAGTGGTTGAGGTTGAACCTGAGTGTTAACAGGTCTTTGGCGCTTAAGTGCACGGCGCCAAGCAACCAAGGTCACGCCCCATGCAATCAATGTTACTAGCCATAGCAGGGCAAACAGATTGGCGCTCCAACTACCTTCATTGCGGGTGCTGGTGTTTGCCTGCCAGTTGGGTTCGATGGGCGTATCGACCACGGCGCCACCTTTTACTTCAATAGTGCGAGCGGGCAGGGTCGCGATTTCTTGGCGTTTAAGATGTGGATTCCACCAAGGTACTTTCACTTCCGGTAAGGTAAAAGTGCCTGCTTTACTGGGCACAATCGCTGAGGTAATACTGTATTGGGACACTATCTGCGCGTCACGCACAAAGCTCTGGCGCTGGGGTTTTTCGGGATAGGATTTGAGCTCTGGCGGCAGCCCTTGCACAATATCCGGTAGACTATTTTCATCGGCATTGGATGCCAACAAGGTGATTGTGCGGGTAATGGGACTACCAACAGTAAACTCTTTTACATCCTCAGGAAAACTCTCTTTTAATACTACCAAGTCGGCTACAAGCCATTGCCCAAGGAAGCTTGCTGGGGCCGGATTTACTTGAATGCTTAAGGACGGCGCACCTGCTTGCATAGGACGGCTTTCATTAAAGCCAAACATGCCACCGCGGCGTTGTGATTCTACTAATACATCACCAGAAAAGGTGGCGCCTTTAATGTTCACTTGGCCGGGCAAATCGGGAATGATGCCATAGGTGCGCTCAATGACGCGGTAACGACGGCCATCGATGATCTCCGAGCCGTCTTTATCTTCGCCAATTTGCTTAATCTGCGCGCCTTCGATAACGGGAGCATTAAGCACACCGCGTTGCAGTTCGACCGCAAGGTAGAGCTTCACTTTATAGGTGATAAGCTGGCCGACGTAGGCCTCATCACTCGATACCTTAGCATCGATAAACAGATTCTTAGCCTGCTCAGGTTGCGCACCGGCTTCGACTACTTTGAGGGGAATTTCGGCGGAGCTGACGCCATCAATACTAAAGGATGGAATGGTCAGTTGACCCTTTTGCTTTGGCGCTAGCAGCACTTGCCAGCGGGTTTCTTTAACCGCGTCAAAGTTCATGATCTGAGTGCTGCGGCTCACGCTGGTGCGACCCACAATAAAATCCTTTAGCAGGATGGAGGTGTCGAGTTTACCTGTGTCGACCTCATCGTCGGCACTGACATTGAGCACAAAGTACTCTCCCTCCATTACTGGATTGCGATCGACCGACGCCTCGAGTTTGCTCAGGGCAAAGGCGGGATTGATAACCGCGATGCAAAGAATGAGGAGGATAAAAAATTGTCTGATTACCACTGTTCGTTATCCCTTGATATTTGGCCATTTTGACGGCGTTTTTGATATTCGAGTTGCATCTTGTTTCGCAGCAACACCTGCGGATCTTCACTCACGCCTCGCAGTGCTCGCTGCATCTCCACGGGCAAAGGTTCACTGTTACTGGGCGGGGCTTCTAGTGTTTCACTGATGGCGGTTTCAGTGTCTTTATCTGCCTGCGACTGTTTATCTTTATCCGCTTTTTGCGCTAGGGCTTGTTGCTGTTCTTGCTCAGTGTTGGACTTATCATCCGCAACCTTTGCCTGCATTTGGGCTTCGTTGCTGGCTTGCTCTTCTGCATTATCTTCAGCATTGTTATCGGCGCTATTTTGCTGATTGGCTTCTTGCTGTGCCTGCTGTTGTTGATTTTTAGCTTCTTGCTGATCTCGTTGTGCTTTATCAGCATCTTGCTGTTTATCCTGCGCGCCTGGCTCAGCATTATCCTGCTGCTCGGATGAGGTGTCTTGATCCTGCGACGGTTTTTCGTCCGCTTGGTCGGCATTATTTTGCTGTTGGGACTGTTGCTCTTGAGACTGCTCTTGAGCTTGGTCGTTTTGCGAGGATTGCTGATCTTGCTGCTGGTTTTGTCCTTGCTGCTGATCGTTTTGGTTCTGTCCCTGTTGGTTTTGGTCGCCCTGAGACTGCTGATCTTGGTTGTCAGCATTTTGCTGGGATTGTTGCTGATCCAGCAGTTTTTCCGCTAACTCAAGGTTGGCCTTGGCCTGTGGGAAATCGGGTTGCTTGTCGAGCGCTGCTTGGTACCGTTCTTTAGCTTTATCGGGTTTGCCCATTTGCATCAGCGCGTTGCCTTGATTGTAAAGCCCATTGGCTGAATTATCTTGCTCAAAGGTTTTTAGCGCTTGTTCGAAATTGCCTGCCTTATATTGCGCAGCGCCTTGCCATTGGGGCGTTTCAAATTTTTGGGCTGCATTGGCATAATCTTCGGCTTGATAGGCCCGCATCGCTTGCTGCTCTTGGGTGTGCCAGAGCGAATCCCAGGCGCTGGCGTGGACGTTTTGCGGCAATGCGCCGAATAATAAACCAGCTAATCCCATCAACAGCCAGTTGGCGAGCATACCTTGCTTAAAGCTCAGCAGGGCAGGAATGAGTAAGAATAAGGCGAGGTAAGGGCCGAGATCCTGCCAGGTTTCACCATCGAGATCCGTGGCTTTGGCATCACCAGTATCGCTTAACCAATGTTGAAGTTGGACAAGATCCTCACCATCGGCGCGATTGGGGATCATAGTGCCATTATGGTTATCGGCTAATTTTTGCAGCAAGCCAAAGTCGGTTTTCGCGACGACAACCTCATTACTGCTATCTCGTTGTAGTTGACCATCGGGTAAGCGAATTGGTGCGCCTTGGGGGCTACCAAATCCCATAATCGCGAGGCGATATTGGCTGCCTGATAAGGCTGAGTTGGCCTCATCGAATTGTTTAGGCGTGATGCCATCCGTCATCACAATAATATCGCCACGAAGATGTCCACCCTGTGCCAGCAGGTTTTTGGCTTGGGTTAATGCGGCGGCTAAGTTTGACCCTAGCACGGGCATTATCTCAGGGCTTAAGGTGGGTAATAAATTGAGTAGTGTGCCCGTATCGCGGGTTAAGGGGCTTATGGTAAAGGCATCGCCGGCGAAGGCGATGAGCCCGGTTTCACCTTCTTTTAGGCCGCGTAATAAATCCGTCGCCCTAAACTTGGCTTGGGTTAAACGGTTAGGTGCCAAATCGGTGGCAAACATGGAGACGGACATATCCATCACCAGCACTCGGCCTTGCTCCGCGGCGAAGACGGGTAAAGATTGTTTATTGAGGGCGGGTCCCGCTAACGCTAACACGGCGATAAACCAAGAAAAGGCCAAGATATACAGCGGCCTGCGGGACTTTTGCGTTCCTTCTGTGACTAATATTTTTGCCAAATGTGGCGCAATATAACGATTCCACGCACTGTTAGTTGCATGCTGGCGCCAAAGCGTCCATAAAATAATCCCTAACGGCAATAGGGCGAGTAACCATTCAGGACGAATAAAATGCAGGCTCATTAACGGACATTCCCCCGCGGTGTGGCTGATAAAACAAGGGTTTTAGCGCGAGTAAAAAACGGTAACTGCGCTAGTGCAATCCAGAGACTGGTGAGAAGTGCTAATGCGAGCGGCCAGTAAAATAGCTCCGCTTGAGGGCGATAACTGAGTTGATCGCGGCTAACGGGTTCAAGTTTATCGATTTCTTGATAAATCTGCTCTAACTCCTGACTATTGCGGGCGCGGAAATAGCGGCCGTGGGTGACATCGGCAATCTGCTGCAGTTGGTTTTCATCCAAATCCATTGACGGATTGACGCGCTCACGACCAAAGAGGGTGCGTCTTTCCATGACATCGGCGCCCACGCCAACGGTATAAATCGTCACTTTACGATTGGCGGCAATTTGGGCCGCTTGCTCAGGATCGATATTACCGGCGTTATTTGAACCATCGGTCAATAGAACTAAAACCCTGTTACTCTCATCCATTTTATCGAAGCGTTTTACCGCCAGTGCAATCGATTCGCCGATCGCCGTTTGTTTACCTACAAGGCCAATCTGTGCCTCCTTTAAAAACTGGGCCACGGAACGTCTATCTTGGGTGAGCGGTGCTTGTAAATAGGCATGATCGGCAAATAAAATCAAACCGATGCGGTCGCCTTTGCGGCGTTCAATAAACTCACTGACCACGTGTTGGATGAGGGTAAAACGGTCGACCACTTTGCCGTCGATCACCATATCTTCAATCTGCATACTGCCGGATAAATCCACCGCCAGCATGAGATCGCGACCTTGGCTAGGGAGCTCAATTGGATCGCCAAGCCATTGTGGACGGGCGATAGCAAGCACTAACAAGCTCCACATTAACCAATAGCGTTTACGGCTTTGGCGGTTGTGGCTAGTGATATTGGCCTTGCCCGTTTGACTAATACCGGGCAGTTGCAGGCGCGCACCTTCGGCATGTACTGATTGGCGACGCCAAAAAATAAAAGGTAAAGGCAGTAAAATCAATGCAAAAGGCCAGGCTAAAGTTAACATTGCTCCTCCGCAGGCTTTGCTGGAGCCAGTGTTAATGCTGCTGACGTAGCCGGGTTTGGGTTTGTAGCCGCGTGCATTATCGGTGCGCTTAATTTGGCTTTTGAGGCAAACCAGCTGCGGGCGAGGGCCTGTAACTCACGGGCCTCGTCGGCGCTTAGTGGTTTAGCCTGATGGCGCTTTTCCAATAAGGGTCCAATGCGGCCACGCTGTTTTGCGGGCAAATGGCTATCTAACCAAGTTGCCCAAGCGGGGCCATCGAGTTTCGCTATTTCTTCTCTTGGTAAGTAACTCAGTGCAGTTCGTTTTAATAGCTGATTGACTTCCGAGGCGTACTGGCTTGAATTGGGGTCAAGTGCTGCAAACAAACCTTGGGCGGCTTTTTTCGGCGCTAAGTAAGCGGCGCGTTTTTTAAGCCAAAGGATCGCGCTGATGATTAGCACCAGCAGGATAGCAAGTACTAACCAATAGCCTACGGCCCATGGCCAAGCACCAATGGGATCGGGGAGAATAATATCCTGCAAATCCGCCAACATGGGATTTGGCGTTACAGCCTTATCCGAGGCTGGCGGTAAAGTTTGTGGGTTCACGCTTTGGACTCACTTATTCTTTCTGTTCATTGTCAACTGAATTGCTTCTCTGCCATGTGGTTACTGCAGTAATGCTAATTGCTCTGCAAGCGGTAAGCCTGCATCGATAAATTGGGTGTGTACCCTAAGCTTTTGCATCATGGTAATAAAGTCATTCTGTTGCTGGTGTTGCAGCGCAAGCCACGCCTGATAGCTATGGCGAGTCAACACTAAGTCTTGCTCCCCATCTCGGACGGGTAAACTGAACTGTTTAGGCAAATTCAGGTTACCTTGCCTCAAAGGGTCTGTTATCAAATACGCGCCAATATCACAGTGGCGTTTGAGTTCTGTCAGCGGCGCGATACATTGCGGCGTAAAATGGCTGCCATCGGTGATGATCCAAATTAATGAGCCCGGTTTAGCGATGCGTTGCAACCGCTGGCAGGCGCGCAGGATATGGTCAGGATCGCGCGGATGACTGCCGAGCTGATTGAGTTGCTGCTCGTGCACTCGGCGCAGGCCTGAGATGAGCTGCAATATCCCTTGGCGGCGACTGCGGGGTTTTAATTCAAGGTGCTCCGATTCGCAGGCGATTAAGGCGCCGAGTCGGTCGCCGTGGTTAATTGCGTTCCAGCCAAGCGTGGTAGCCAGATGCCCCGCTTGAACCGACTGTAACAGCAAACTCGAGCCAAAATACAGACTCTGGCTTAAATCGAGCAGCAGCAGAATAGGGCGCTCGCGCTCTTCGATAAAGAGTTTGGTGTGGGTTTGCCCAGTGCGGGCGGTGACGCGCCAATCTATGGTGCGGACATCGTCACCTTGCTGGTAATGGCGCACTTCGGCAAATTCCATCCCGCGGCCTTTGATTAGACTGCTGCGATGACCAGCCAGATTGGCGCGTGCCCGGCTGTGACGCTCTGGGATAGCCCGAGCGATGGTCTGGCAGGCGAGCAGTTCCTTCTCGGTTAAATGCAACCCGTCGGCAAACAAGGGCAAACCATTAAGAGGTAAGCCATGTTGTGCAACATCATTATGTAGGGATGCGTTTAGCGCACTGTTATTCATTCAACGTCACTCATTTAAAGCCATTTATTTAACTTAACGTTAGTTTGTTCGCCACCTGAACACATAGCTATGGGACTGTTTTATGGCGTTCAGGTCTAAGGCACGGCGACTTGAGTCAAAATATGGTTAATCACTTGGTCGCGGCTGACCCCTTCGGCCTGCGCTTGATAGCTCAGCAGCAGTCTGTGTCTTAATACATTGGGCGCAACAGCTTGAATATCCTCGGGAGAGACAAAATCGCGCTCGTGCAACCAGGCTCTGGCGCGGGCGCAGCGTTCAAGCGAAATCGTCGCACGAGGACTCACACCGTACTCTAACCATTTGGTCAGTTCGTCGCTGTAACGCGCGGGTTGGCGGGTTGCCATAATAATTTCGACTATGTATTTCTCTAGCGGCTCAGCTAGATAGATTTCCATTGCTTCATCACGGGCGGCAAAAATATCCGCTTGAGCAATCGGCTCTGTGGTTGGCAACTCGTGGGTGAGTGCTTCCTTACGGGATTGACGCAAGATTTCGATCTCAGTGTCGCCACTTGGGTAATCCAAATTCAGGTGCATTAAAAAACGGTCGAGTTGAGCTTCAGGCAGCGGATAAGTGCCTTCGTTTTCCAAGGGGTTTTGCGTTGCCATCACTAAAAATAACGGTGGCAATTTATAACTATTTTTCCCCACGGTCACTTGACCTTCGGCCATAGCCTCTAATAACGCCGATTGCACTTTAGCGGGGGCGCGGTTGATTTCATCGGCGAGGATCAGGTTATGGAAAATTGGACCAGCTTCAAATTCAAAGGTACCGGTTTGGGAGCGATAGATATCCGTTCCTGTTAAGTCGGCAGGCAGCAAGTCAGGGGTAAATTGGATCCGGTGAAAATCGCCTTCAACTCCGTCGCAAAGGGCTTTAACCGCGCGGGTTTTGGCAAGTCCTGGTGGACCTTCTACTAATAAATGGCCATTGGCGATGAGGGCAATGAGCAGATTTTCGGTCAGTACTGGCTGCCCTAAAACAACCTTATTTAGGTAAGTGCGTAATGCATGGAAGCGACTCAAAGGCATGATGCTACTCGTTTTTAGGTTGAAAATATCAATTGAAAATACGTGTGTGGGCTTAAGACAACGAATATGGTAAAGAATTCCCTAAGGGTTTGGCTAGTGTTAAAAAAACAAACAGGTGTTTAAAACTTGCTGACAAGAAGTTAGAATCAGATCACACTTTAATGGTCAGACCTGTTATTAGGCTTTTTGGGTGCCAAACAGCAGGGCAAACATGGAAATCGATAGCGCCGCCTGAAATCTCTCAGCGATAGCGCACATAAAGAGGGTGACAAATGAGTGATAGACAACAGGTAACTAATGCAAAGGGTGAGCGTATCGCTATTGTGGCGGGCTTAAGAACGCCATTTGCGAAACAGGCGACCGCATTCCACGGTATTTCGGCGCTTGATATGGGCAAAATGGTGGTTAACGAACTGCTTGTTCGTAGCGAACTGGATCCTAAATTGATTGAGCAACTCGTGTATGGTCAGGTGGTACAAATGCCTGCGGCACCGAATATTGCCCGTGAAATCGTATTAGGAACGGGTATGAATGTGTCTACCGATGCCTATAGCGTGACCCGTGCCTGTGCGACCAGTTTTCAATCGGCGGTGAATGTGGCTGAGTCAATCATGACCGGCAATATCGACATCGGGATTGCCGGCGGTGCCGACTCTTCTTCTGTATTACCTATTGGTGTGTCTAAAAAGCTCGCCCATGCCTTAGTCGATCTGAATAAAGCCCGCAGTTTTGGCCAAAAATTACAGATTTTCCGCCGTCTAGGCATTAAAGATTTATTGCCAGTACCACCTGCCGTTGCCGAGTATTCAACTGGATTGTCCATGGGACAAACCGCAGAGCAAATGGCCAAGACTTACAATATTAGCCGCGCCGATCAAGATGCGCTGGCGCACCGCTCCCACACGCTGGCGAGTGAAACTTGGGCTTCAGGCCATTTACGTGACGAAGTGATGGTGGCCCATGTTCCACCCTACAAACAGTTTATTGAGCGCGATAATAATATTCGTGAAAACTCTGATTTAAGCTCTTACGCCAAACTGCGTCCCGCTTTCGATAAAAAGCATGGCAGTGTGACGGCCGCTAACAGTACGCCGCTGACCGATGGCGCCTCGGCGATCATTTTGATGAGTGAAGGCCGTGCTAAAGCCTTAGGTTATCAACCAATTGGTTACATTAAGAGCTACGCATTTACCGCCATTGATGTATGGCAAGACATGCTCATGGGCCCATCTTATGCAACGCCATTGGCATTAAAGCGCGCCGGCATGGAATTAGAAGATTTAACCCTCATCGAAATGCATGAAGCTTTCGCGGCACAAACCCTAGCGAATATGCAGATGTTTGCCTCAAAGAAATTTGCCGAAGAAAAACTTGGCCGCAACCGCGCCATTGGCGACATCGATATGAGCAAATTTAACGTGCTCGGTGGTTCTTTAGCCTATGGCCATCCATTTGCGGCTACAGGTACGCGTTTAATCACTCAGGTTTGTCGTGAACTTAAACGACGTGGCGGCGGAACGGGTCTGGCAACTGCTTGTGCTGCGGGTGGTCTTGGTGCTGCAATGATTGTGGAAGTGGAGTAATGGCGATGGAAAAGACATTTAATTTAACCCGCCGTGAAGACGGTATCGCCATTCTAACGATGGACGTACCCGGCGAAACCATGAATACCCTCAAGGCAGAGTTTGGCCCTGAGATCAGTGAGATCCTGTCTGAGATTAAACGCGATTCGAGTATCCGTGGCCTAGTGCTGATTTCGGGCAAAAAAGATTCATTTGTTGCCGGTGCTGATATCTCTATGCTCGATGCTTGCCAAACGGCGGGCGATGCGAAAGCCTTATCCCAACAAGGGCATGTGGTGTTTAACGAGTTAGAAGCCTTGAATATCCCTGTGGTTGCCGCGATACATGGCGCCTGTTTAGGGGGCGGTTTAGAGCTTGCGCTTGCCTGCCATCAACGTGTATGCAGTGATGATGGCAAGACCATGCTGGGCGTACCCGAAGTGCAACTCGGTTTATTACCCGGTGGCGGCGGTACTCAGCGTTTGCCTCGTTTAGTGGGGATCACCACTGCGCTAGATATGATGTTGACGGGTAAACAAATTCGTCCAAAACAAGCGTTAAAGATGGGCTTAGTTAACGATGTGGTGCCACAGACGATTTTACTGCAAACCGCAGTGGAGATGGCGCTTGCGGGTAAAAAAACAGCTAAGCCAGTTAAAAAATCACTAGTAAACCAATTGCTTGAAGGTACTGGCTTTGGTCGCAACATTATTTTTGATCAAGCCGCTAAGCAAGTCGCTAAGAAAACCCAAGGTAACTACCCCGCGCCTGCAAAAATTATTGATTGCGTGCGTCAAGGTATGGCGAAGGGAATGCAAAAAGGGCTTGAGGTAGAAGCCAGCCATTTTGCGGAACTGGTGGTGTCGAAAGAATCTGAAGCGCTGCGCAGTATTTTCTTTGCAACCACAGAGATGAAGAAAGAAACCGGCGCCGAAGGGGCAACACCACGTAAAGTCAAAAAAGCCGTGATCTTAGGTGGCGGTTTGATGGGCGGTGGTATTGCTTCGGTCACCACGACTAAGGCTAAAATCCCTGCGCGGGTAAAAGACATTAACGAAAAGGGCTTAAGCAACGCGCTTTCCTACGCCTATAAGTTATTGGATAAAGGTGTTAAACGTCGTCATATGACGCCAGCTGCACGCGACAATTTAATGGCGCTGATGACAACGACGACCGAATACAAAGGCGTTAAGGATGCCGATATTGTTGTCGAAGCGGTATTTGAAGATTTAGCGCTTAAACATCAAATGGTTAAAGATATTGAGCGTGAATGCGGTGAGCACACGATTTTTGCGTCTAACACCTCATCGTTACCCATTGGTCAAATTGCACAAGCGGCTAGCCGTCCTGAAAATGTGATTGGCTTACATTACTTCTCGCCAGTAGAAAAAATGCCGCTGGTGGAAGTGATTGCCCACGCCAAAACCTCCCCAGAAACCATTGCCACCACGGTCGCCTTTGCCCGTAAACAGGGTAAAACACCAATCGTAGTACAAGATGGTGCGGGGTTTTATGTTAACCGCATCCTCGCGCTTTATATGAACGAAGCCGCACAATTGCTGCTAGAAGGGCAAAGTGTTGAACATCTCGATAAAGCGTTAGTGAAGTTTGGTTTCCCCGTTGGCCCTATCACTTTGCTTGATGAAGTCGGTATTGATGTGGGCGCTAAAATCGCTCCCATTCTTGAAAAAGAGCTTGGCGAGCGCTTTAAAGCCCCAGCTGCTTTCGACAAGCTGTTAAGCGACGATAGAAAGGGCCGTAAAAACGGCAAAGGTTTTTATCAGTATGGTGTTGCCAGCAAGAAAAAAGCCGTCGATGAAAGTGTGTATGGTGTATTAGGCATCAAGCCTGGTGTCGATAAAGAAATGAGCGCGGTAGCGGAACGCTGTGTAGTGCAAATGCTGAATGAAGCTGTGCGCTGCTTAGATGAAGGTATTATTGCTTCGCCGCGCGATGGTGATATCGGTGCTATCTTTGGTATCGGCTTTCCACCATTCTTGGGTGGACCATTCCATTATATTGATACTTTAGGTGCGGATAACTTAGTCAAAATACTTGAACGTTATCAAACGCAATATGGCGATCGATTTGAGCCTTGCCCACGCCTAAAGGCGATGGCGGCAGAAAAAGCTCGCTTCTTCTAACACTTAGATATCTTTGGTCAAAAAAGCGGCAATTTAATGCCGCTTTTTTTATTGCCTCAAGGCTAAGTTTTGCCTAAAAAACGTTCACATTTATTGGGGGGATCTTGTATTATGGCGACCTATTACGGCAGTTGTGCTGTTATACCGTATGTGCATATCTGATGTTGATTAATGCTTATAAGTAGCCTCGCTTGGAGTCTATTTGTATAGCGAATTGCTATTTTGGGTTTTCAATATCAGGACTTAGTCGATAAAGAGGTTGCTGTGGGATTGATGTTTTATATAGTTGCTGCCTTGTCGGTGAGTTGTTCGTGGTGTTTTGGGATTGCGGCTTTTAGAGCTGGGTTATCGGTAAGCTATTGGGCTGTAATGGGATTTATACTGGGTCCTTTAGCGTTTCCACTCTTTTCCTCCCATAAGCGTATAGCACTAAGAAGAATGTGTCAGAGTTCTGACGGAAGTCTGACTGCTTAATATAGATATGATTTGTCGTAAATGTGGCCAATAAAAAAGGAGCATCAAGCTCCTTTTTATTGGCCTAGGCTGTGCGCTAGCTGAGTAGCTCTAGACTATCTAAATAATAAGGTTTCCACATTTAGATGGAATTAATTCCACCAACCCTTTGCAGGGATCACTTCAAGGTGGTTTAAGCCTTCTGGTAATTTTACTTTTTTACGAACAGGCTTTGCCAAACCAAGTGCTTTTTTGAGTGAGTTAATCATCATTAGCTCCTTGTCTCTAAAATTTATTAAACCATTAAGCCAAAGTTGTTTCTGAGAAGCGAACGTTTGGCACAGAAGCCACTTCTGCAGGCTTAAAGCGCACGTTTGGTACGGAAGCCACTTCTACAGGCTTAAAGCGCACGTTTGGAACTGATGCAACTTCAGTTGGCTTGAAGCGTACGTTTGGCACAGAAGCAACTTCAACAGGGTTTAAGTGTACATTAGCAGCTGCCTCGGTTTCTATTTGAGGAGTGTGTGCTGTAAAGCCAATGGTAGACAGTAAAGCTGCTGCGGTAAGAATTCCTTTCATCGTTTTATCTCTCAGGGTAGTTGATAATATTTTATTTTTTGACACTGGACATCTATTGCAGATGTTGTGCCAATGTTTCAAACTACCAGCAGAAAGATAATTAAATGATTAAATAATGTTGTGGTGGGGCATGAATTTACTCCGGTCATCTTGCAGCAATTGAGTAAACTCGGTCTCATTAATCGCTTTGCTAAAGATATAACCTTGTATTTCTTCACAGTTTAGGGCACGTAGGATATTTAGCTGTGCTGCTTGTTCAACACCTTCTCCAACCACGGATAGTCCCATATTATGAGCAATGGTGATAATAGAATCGACCATCTTCAAATCACGATCTGACTTATCAATATCATCGACAAAGGCTTTATCGATTTTTAGCGTATGGATAGGGAATCGTTTTAAGTAAGAAAGTGACGAATAACCCGTACCAAAGTCGTCTAATGCTAGATTGACACCCATTTTCGTCAATTGCTGCATAACGGTAATGGCCATTTCCGGTTGTTTAATCACCGTCCCTTCGGTTATTTCGAGTTCAAGATGTGCAGCTGGCAATTGTGTTAATCGTAAAATAGATTCAATTCGTTGTTGCAGATCGGGTAGTGCAAACTGACGTGACGATAAATTGACGGCTACTCTCCCTTTGAAAAGGCCCAGTTCACGCCATTTTTGGGCGGCAAAACAGGCTTTTCTGAGTACAATTTCACCAATTTCAATAATGAGGCCATTTTCTTCAGCAAGAGGAATAAAATCATTCGGTGGAATAAGTCCTAAGATAGGATGATTTAATCTCACTAAGGCTTCCATTCCAGTAACATGACCATGCTTTAGATCAACTTTAGGCTGGTAATACACCTCAAATAAATCATCTTTTAAACCTTCCCTGATAAGATTTTCAATTTCTAATTGCTTAATCGCATGTTGGTTAAGGGATTCTGAATAGAATTGGTAACAATTACCGCCAGCCGATTTTGCATGGTACATGGCAATATCCGCCTTTCTCAGTAATGCTTGTTCACTCTGTTCATCCTCTGGATAAAGTACAATCCCGATACTTGCACCCAAAACAAGTTGCTCATTGCCTATTTCATATACAGCTTTAAAAGCTTCAATAATTCGTCCCGCAATTGCCGCGCAGGCACTTATATCAGAGGTTTTATCGAGCACAATGGCAAACTCATCTCCACCTAAACGATAGATGCTCGTGTTTTTCGGTACGGAGGATTTTATTCTGACAGATACCAGTTTAAGTAATTGATCGCCAACTTGGTGGCCTAATGAATCATTGATACGCTTAAAATTATCTAAATCGAGTACCATTAAGGCATGGGTAATTTCTTTATTAACCAAGTTTCCTAATGTGACTTGCAAGTTTGAGCGATTGGGTAGACCCGTTAATAGGTCATTGTTGGTGAGTTTTCGAAGCTCTTCTTCCTGCTGTTTACGTCTTGATATGTCAGAGAAAACACCTACATAGTGTGATAGTTCACCTAATTCGTCATAAATAGCATCGATGGTGAGTTCCATATGAAAATGGCTTTTGTCACCACGGCTTGCTTCTACTTCATTTGCCCAGCGCCCTTGTTGTTTAAGCATGGTACGAATTTGATTTGAAAAGGATTCTGGATATAACTCAAAGGTAAGTAAATTACCAATAAAATCAGTTCGATTTCGCTGAGAAATTCTACAACATGCTTCGTTTACCTCGACAAAACGATATTCTCTGTCGAGAATAAACATGCCTTCTGAAATATTTTCGATGGCTTTTTCGAACAGTTTTAATTGTTCTTCTTTTTGTTTAAATTGACTGATATTTTTAATAGTGCCGGTCATTCGAAGGGCATTATCTTTATCATCTCTTTCTACAATTTTGGCCCTATCTAAAATCCAGATCCAGCTATCATCTTTGCCCTTAACTCTATATGCCGCTTCAAAGTGATCTGTCTCACCATAGAAATGTTTATTCAGCGCTTCTCTGACGCGCTCCTGATCCATGGGATGAATGTTACTTTCTTCATCAGTATTACCAGAACGGTGGCCATCCCTTGGGAACTCTAATGCACCCCAAATATTCGAGCGGAAAATATTACCCGTTTCTATATCCCAGTCCCACATTTCATCGCCACTTCCCCAGAGAGAAAGCTTTAGGCGCTCCTCACTTAAAGCTATTTGTCGCTGGACCTCTCTTTTTCTTAAAACGGCTCTAAAAATGAAAAAAATAATTAATACTGTAACACAAATATATATTGTTTTAGCAATACCAGAAAGCCACCAAGGAGGAGTTATATATATTTTAATAGATGTTGCAGGCCCCTTCTCCTTTGTGACTGGATTTTCTCCATACACATTAAATATATATTCACCATGTGAAAGATTAGTATAAGTCGCAGAGTTTACTCCTGTTGTTGCAGGCATCCAAGAGTCACTGAGACCTTTTAAGTTATAATAGAATTCAATGTTTTTGTTGCTTGATTTGGGAGAGTTGAACTTGATTGTAAATGGATAGTCTGAATATTTTAGCTCTATTTTATCTAGTTTTGATATACTTTTTGTTAATATTTTACCATCAATATTTACTGGCTTGTTGAATACTAATAACTCACTGATGTTTGACTCAATAGAATTTCCTTTAAGGTAAGAAAGTAATTCATCTTTATTTATGGCGCTTATCCCTGCGATACCACCAAAATAAAATATACCATCATTGAATAATCCACTTTGGTTATTGTATTCATCTTGACTTCCATCTGCGGTCGATAATGTATAAAAATTATTATTGTATCTTATAATTAACTCACTAATAGATGATGCAATAAAATCGTTTCCATCTGTCGCAATAGAGTATATAGGCTTGTTTGAACTAAAAATTAAACGTGTTTCTAAATTGCTCTTCTTTGTAGAGAAAATAGCTGTTCTTGTGCCAAAAATATATTCATCTTCCGTTTCTGAAATACAATAAACAAAGTCTTCATTGAATATGTTTTTTTCTATACCATCTTTGTCGATTAGGAGCAGGCCACCTTGTGTAGCCAGTAATAACTCATTAGAATTATTTTTTAACACTTGGAATATAGGGTGTTTGTTTTTTAATGTGTATTTTGTATAACTTTCAGCTTCTGGTAATGTAAATGTAAATATTTCAGAATTGTCAGTCGCCGCAATCAATGTGTCTGAGTTCTTTGTTTTTAATAAGGTGGTTATATTTGAGTTAATTAATTGAGTAGTTATATTGTCATCAGACTTGAATAAGCCATTATATCCACCATATATAATAGAGTTATTTGTAGATGTAATATATTTAGGTCCATTAGTATTTGTTTTGACAACTTTATTTAAGTTAAGTTTATTGTCATATATTTTTATTTCTGAACTATCATCAGATATAGCTAGTCCGTTGTTATCTAAAGTCGAAATCGACCATATATTACCACGAGGTTCGACTAAAGATTTTACAAGGTTTCTATTATCTCTTACTAGGGTGAATCCCATGCCTAATGAAGGGATTAGTAGATAATTGTTTGTTCGGTATGTTTTTCTAACTCCCGAAGCAATATTTTCCGATATAAATCCAATGGTTTCGACATCAAGGGTTTTAGAGTTTGTTCTTAAGAGCTGGTTGTGAGTAATCGAGGTGAGTTCATCTCTGAGTTTTTTTGTTAATGGTACTTTCTTTGAGATTACTCGATATCGGCCATTAGGCGAAAGTTCTAGTATTCCAATCGGAGATATTTCAATGTCAGTGGAGTTTTTAGATAAAACTTCTGATTTGTTTTTTTTATCAGTAAAAAATATTTTTCCATCATGATTTCTTACTATGTATCCATCAGAAGTTTTTATTGCCTTTTTCACAAAATTAAAGGTGTCATTTTTATATTGTTTTTCTATCTTTAGGCTTTTTTTATCTATTTCGATTAATGTGTCTTTAGTGCTAATTGTATAAAAGTCGTTATTATCATTTATTGACCAAATTGCTTCATTAATTTCTGGATATTTTTCAAATGTCTCTAAGTCCGAGTTGTATATGTTCAGGCCATTATCTGTACCGACAAATAATTTCCCATTATCGAATAGTAAACTTTGAATAAATGAGCTGGATAAACCTGAGCGGTCATTTGTAAAAAAATGCTTAAATTCTTCTCCGTCAAATCGATTAAGCCCGTTTAATGTTCCGATCCATATGTAGCCATCAGTGTCTTCTACTACAGATGTGATGGTACTTTGTGATAAGCCCTCGGGAACACCATAGGATTCTGTTTTCAGTGCAATAGGAAGTTCTTGTGCTTGCACGTAAGAGAAGAATGCTAGCGTAAGTAAGAGGAAAATTTGTAAGAGTGCTTTTGGCATAGTGTTGTTCTTAGTATTGTCCGAGGATGCCATGAAACAATTGTGTTACATCACTTTTCCAGAAATACAAGCTTTTGTCAAAAGTGATAATGTAAAAATTCCTTTAAATTGCAGACAGATGGCGTTAGATAGTGTGCAGCATTTGATCTGAGGGATGGATTGACCATGTTTTACATTAATTTTTACTACAAAGACCAGAGATACTACTGCACAAATGCATGAATGCAGCGGTTTTGTTTGTTTACAGTAAATGCTGGATTAATGATCTAACAGCTTTTTTTAGGTTAAAAATTGAACTTTTCAGCGTTTTGTTTGAACAGTTTTAGATCGGTAATCATATTGTCAGATTTGAGGGCAGATTGAGATACATGCTCAGAACCGGTACTAAAAAGCACTAAGCGATCACTATGCTTTGTGCGCATTTTTTGCATCATAAACTTGATTAAATCGGGGCGGGTGAGCTTGCTGATTTCAGCCACAACCAGTTCCCGTTGATTGAACTGATAATCTCGATTACCGACACTCACCCAATAACGTTGGCCACGAGTTTTAAGATTGGCATCATGTTCCATTACCTGGTTGATGAGTCCTTGTTTTGTGCTTTCCCATTCTTCATTCGTTATTTGCATAACAGCATAATTAAAGTCCGCGATAAACTCGTCGATTGCTTCCAGTAAATGCAGTGGACCCGTTGTGGGTGATTGAATATAGAAAATGAGCCCAGGATGGCGATTTAGCGGAAGGTAACCTGTGCCAACCATGTAGCCTAATTGTTTTTCAGTGCGCAGTTCATGGAAGAAGGTTGAAGACATTGTGTGATTAAGTAAGCTAAACAGTGCCATTTTTTCTGGCGTTGCCCTTGCTGATTGGTAATAGACGATAATGGCGCTGTCTTGATGATCTATCGCCAGTTCTCTTAAAAGGGTGCCTTGTCCGGTTAAATTAATTAATTCACGGGTGGATTCTGCGCTAGGGCTAGAGACCAGAGACAAGATATGCTCCAGACGTTTGCCGAGTGCCTGCGCCTCTGAGACTAACCAATCGCCGTAAATTAATCCTTCTAGATAAATTTTTTCGTAAAATGCCCTTACATGGTTATGTAGATCATTCAAGGTTATATTTTCAAGTGCTTGGGCCATTCTGGCTGGTTCGTAACTGCGCTTCTGTAATGTTGCTGTCAGGCTGGTGAACAGTTGTGAAATCGGCTTAGCTTGAGCTAAATTTTGCCAACTACGTAACAGCTGAGACTTGATTAAGGCAAACCGTTCTTCGGTAAAATTACGTTCTCTTGCTTTATGGATAAGCAAAGCTAACAGTGTCTCTTGATTACCAGTAAAACCGGATAAATGTAGCGTTACGCCCCCTTGGTGTGGATAGATGTTGTAGCTTAATCCTGCGACTTCAGCTTGATAAGTAGGCTCGGTTAGATAATCGAGTAACATCTCGACATACAAGCGGGTGAGAGCGGCATGTTTGGGGGTTTTACTTGCTTGCTCAGAGTCGAGTGATAAATACATATGCCCTTTAGGGACATTAAATTCATCGTCTTTTTTATGCCAAATCCGGTATCCCGTGGATTCCGCAACGATAACAGGGACTGCGACTTCGCTTTTATCGGGACGAGCAATAGAATCAGCCACAATGAAGGGATTCGCTGTGGGTAACTGAAGTTCTTGGCGTATATCTGTGACTTGCCAACGGGCGAGGAACTCAGGCTTTATCGGCAAAATTTGGTATGGCGTGTGATACCAGTTAGCTTTACGGTCGTTATTAACGGACTGTGCAATAAGTTGCAACCGCATGTTTTGCGGTGTCATTAGTGCCAATAACTCGAGTGTTTCGGGCACGTCTAAACCATCCATACGATAATCACCAAAGAGCAGATCTTCCACTTCATAGTGATGCATATTGATGCTTAAGTGGCTGGCGAAATCGAGGGATTTAACGTGTTCTTGATAGCGAAATGCCATTTTTAGCAGATTTGCTCGCTCCAAATAGCGCCAGTCTTCGAGGCCTTGAGTTTTGATTAACTCAATATACTCAAAACAGCTGCAAACAATGTCTTCAATATTGCTCATGCCTTTATCTGTGAGCTGCAGGCCAATGCAATAGTCCTTGAAGTTATAGCCATTGACACCGCCACCTGCCGATAAATTATTCACTAAACCTTGTTCTTTAAGATACGACAACAGGCTGCCTTTACTCTCATTACCGAGAATATGGCTAATGTAGGTGAGTGGTTTACGTTTGTAGTAGTGGTCGATGCCTGGGAAATTAAAGCTGATGCTTAAACGTTTTTGTTCCTTTAATGGAACAATATTGATTTGCTTAAGCAGTTCATTTTGTGAAAACAGCGGAACATCAGGATACTGTTTGACTAAGTTTAAGTTACGGATCTCGCTGAAATATTGTATTGCAAGTGCTTGCAACGCATCTAACGACATAGGTGCAACTAAACACAGTGTCATTAAATTAGCACTGTAGTGAGTTTGATAAAACGCCAATAACTCGCTTCTAACCTGTGCCTGCGTTCCTCCTAACGTAACTAAGTTTCCCACGGAGAACTTTGAGAATGGATGCTGTTGATTGACGGTTTCTTTTAGCACTTGATAGCTGCGGCGGATATCATCTTTCAGCTTTAAACTAAATTCAGATTCAATGGCTTGGCGTTCTCTATCCACCAATTCCAAGTCAAATTTTGGCGAGATAAAGAATTGGCTAAATCTGTCTAAGGAGTCGGCGAAAACATCGGCATTGATGGTAAAAAAGAAATTGGTATGCTCGGTGCCTGTCCAAGCATTATTGCTGCCACCATGCTGATTGATAAATGAGTGGTATTCGCCTGAGTCGGGAAATTTCTCGGTGCCTAAAAAGAGCATATGCTCTAAAAAATGCGCCATACCGGGTCTATCTACAGGATCATCAAAATGTCCCACTGCGACCGCCATGGAGGCGGCGGCTTGGTTAGCGTCCAAATCTTCCACCAATAATACCCGCAGCGCATTATCTAACACGAGATAACGGTACTGGCGATGATCGTTTGGACTTTTGTAAATAGACTGAGAGGCTTGCAAAGAGACACTCCGATGACGATGGCTTGTTATATATTGATAGTCTTAATGGTTTTTGGCAAATATCTCTTGTGCTTATCGACTAAAGATTAACTCTTGCAAGGTTTGTCGAAATCCATTTTAGGGCTACAATTGGGATAAAACAAAAACAAGTATGGGTAACGAGAGACGTATGCAGCTATTTTTGATGCGACATGGTGATGCTGGATTTAATGCTCAGTCGGATAGGGATAGAACGTTAACCGATGTTGGAAGACACCATACAGTGTTAATGAGCAACTGGTTAGCCCGAAGCGTCAGCGATTTTGATCTTGTTTTGGTTAGTCCTTACTTACGGGCTCAGCAAACTTGGCAAACATTGAGTCAACATTTTCCTGAGCCCCGTAAATGGCTAGTTGTCGATGATTTAGTGCCGTCAGGCGATCCTGCTAATGTTGCTGCATTGATTTTGGCCTATGCCGAATTGTATAAGGCCGATAAAGTGTTGGTGATTTCCCATATGCCGTTGTTAGGTTATTTGGTGAGTGAGCTGGTAGCAGGTGTTGAACCGCCTTTGTTTGCTACCTCTGCGATTACATTAATCGATAAACATGCCGAGCAAGCCTCTCTTGTGTGGCAGCATGCTCCTCATAGTATTAGTTAATAAATTCAATATAAAACAAAGGGCTCACAGATGTGGGCCCTTTGTTTTAGTATGCTTTTTTTATAGAGTTGGATAACTTAACGTCTATGGGGCTGGTCACCAATATCAATAAGTACCAATAACGCGGCATCGCCACCCCATTCTTTGGGCGCTTGGTGAAAGGCTTTCACCATAGGATGTTGCACCAACCACATTGGCACCTGTTGTTTAAGTATGCCCGTGCCATAACCGTGCATCACACAACAACATTGGCTTTGCTGTTTTACACAGGCTTGGATCAGCGCTGCTAATTCGAGTTTGGCTTCCGACTGGCGATAACCGTGTAAGTCCAGCAGCAAATCCGGCTGATAATCACCACGTCTTAAGCGTTTAAGCTCCAGACTATCGACACCCTCGTCGAGCCAACGCATTGGTCCCTGAACGGGCAGCAGAGGTTGATAAGTATCTGAGAAATAACTATTAGCATGCAACTGCTGCTCTTTTAGTTCAATTTCTTGTTTGGTTTTTAGGGGCGCGCGAAAATGCCGCTTATCTTGGGTGATAGGTTTTATCCCCTCGATTAGCGCCGAAAACATCGCCATGCCTTCTTTGTCATCGTCTTTATTCATGGCGGGTATTCTATTGAATCCTATGGTTTCTGAATAGAGTTCAGTTACAATGTTTGTGAACATACAAGCGGGAGAGCGTTTTGGATAAGATCTTTGTAGATGAAGCTGTGACAGAGTTACGCACCATAGGTGACATGTTGCGTTGGGCGGTGAGCCGCTTTAATGATGCCAATGTGTACTATGGCCACGGGACTGATAATGCGTGGGATGAGGCCATCGCATTAGTGTTTCATGCGCTGCACTTGCCCGAAGAAATCGGTCAACAAGTGATTTTAAGTAACTTAACCAGCAGTGAAAAACACAAAATCGTTGAGCTGATCATTCGCCGCGTACGTGAGCGTTTGCCTGTGCCTTATTTAACCAATAAAGCGCGCTTTGCAGGGCTTGAGTTCTATGTGGATGAGCGCGTATTGGTGCCACGTTCACCTATCGCCGAGATGATTGCCAATCGCTTTGGCCCTTGGTTATACGGCAAACCCGTTAATCGTATTTTAGATTTATGTACCGGCAGTGGTTGTATCGCAATTGCCTGTGCCTACGAATTTGATGAAGCCGAGGTCGATGCGCTGGATATCAGCGAAGATGCTCTCGATGTGGCGCAAATCAACGTTGAAACCTTAGGGGTAATGGACAGAGTGTTCCCGATGCAATCTGATCTGTTTTCAGCCATTCCTGAAGGTCCACAATATGATTTGATTGTCTCTAATCCGCCCTATGTGGATGAAGAAGATATCGGCGATATGCCAGATGAATACCACCATGAGCCAGCTATTGGTTTAGCCTCGGGTCGCGATGGCCTCGATTTAACCAAACGCATTTTAGCGAATGCGGCCCAATACCTGACACCAACGGGGATTTTAGTGGTTGAGGTGGGTAACTCTATGGTGCATCTGATGGAGCAATTCCCCGAAGTACCTTTTACTTGGGTGAGTTTTGAACACGGCGGAGACGGTGTGTTTGTGTTGACTCGCGATCAACTGGTCGAACATCAATCGCTTTTTGCTATTTATCGCGACGCGCAATAATAAATTAGGTTGAGTCTTTTCCCGCTGCCAGTTAGGCTTGCAGCGGGAAAAAGAATTGTCCAGCCATTGCTGGGCGCGGAGCGATAAGCAAATCATTTAAGGTGTAAAAAGCGGATGTCTGGAAACAGTATTGGTCAAAATTTTGTGGTGACTACCTTTGGTGAAAGTCACGGTGTGGCGCTCGGGTGTATTATTGATGGTTGCCCACCAGGGCTCGAACTCACCGAAGCCGATATGCAGCATGATTTAGACCGCCGTCGTCCTGGTACATCCCGTTATACCACCGCTCGCCGTGAGCCTGATGAAGTAAGGATCTTATCCGGTGTGTTTGAAGGCAAAACCACAGGCACTTCCATTGGGCTTCTGATCGAAAACACCGATCAGCGCAGCCAAGATTACTCCAATATCAAAGATTTATTCCGCCCAGGACATGCCGATTATACCTATCAGCAAAAGTATGGCCTGCGTGATTACCGTGGCGGCGGTCGCTCATCTGCCCGCGAAACCGCTATGCGGGTCGCTGCGGGTGCTGTGGCGAAAAAGTATTTAAAACAAGTGCATGGCATTAGTATCCAAGGTTATATGTCGCAACTTGGGCCGATTAGCGCCGAGACCCTCGATTTTAGTCAAATCGAGCAGAACGCCTTTTTCTTCCCCGATGCGAGTAAGCTCGAGGCGCTGGATGAATATATGCGCGAGCTGAAAAAATCCGGTGATTCCATTGGCGCCAAAATCTCTGTAGTAGCGACGGGTGTTCCCGTGGGACTGGGCGAACCCGTGTTTGACAGGCTCGATGCCGACATCGCCCATGCCTTAATGGGCATCAACGCGGTAAAAGGCGTTGAAATCGGTGATGGTTTTGGCGTTGTCACGCAAAAGGGCTCGGAAGGGCGCGATTTAATGTCGCCACTGGGTTTTGAATCTAATCATGCCGGTGGCATACTTGGCGGCATTTCATCGGGCCAACCCATTGTCGCCCATATTGCATTAAAACCCACCTCAAGTATCAGTGTGCCGGGCCAAAGCATGACGGCTCAAGGTGAAATGGCAGAAGTGGTGACTAAAGGTCGTCACGACCCCTGTGTCGGGATCCGCGCGGTACCGATCGCCGAAGCTATGCTGGCGATTGTGTTGATGGATCATCTGTTAAGACATAGAGCTCAAAATCAGAATGTTCGCAGTCATACACCGATCCTCGGCATGAGATAGGTGCGATGAATGAGACAGTCTGCATGGAATAAAAATGCATAGCGGCTGTGTAATAAATGGAATGCGTTAATGCCAACTATCTCTAGCACAAGCCAGCAGTTACGCTGGCTATGTGCCTGTTATTTTTTCTTCTTTTCAATTCTCGGCACTATGATCCCTTACCTTGGGGTCTTTTTCGAAAATCGTGGATTTAACCCTCAAGAAATCGGTTTTTTACTGGCGATTTTAATGGCGACCCGTATCGTGGCACCCAATGTGTGGGCTAAGGTGGCCGATCGCACTGGCATGCGCGCCGAATTGGTGAAGATGGGGGCGGGCGCCGCGATGCTGGCGTATTTGAGTTTCTTCTACCACGGTGGCTTTGTGTATATGGCGCTCAGCCTCGCGTTGTATACCTTCTTCTGGAATGCAATTTTGGCACAGCTTGAGGTGATCACCCTCGAAACCTTAGGTGAAAATGCCAGCCGCTATGGGCAAATCCGCAGTTTTGGCAGCATTGGCTATATCTGCTTAGTGGTCGGCGCCGGTTTTGCTATCGGCCAATGGGGCACCGAGGTATTGCCTTATATTGGTTTAGCCTTGTTCACTGGGATGCTGGTCAGCGCCTTGCCCTTGCCTGCGAATCGTGCCGTGCGGCCTCAAGGGCAGGAGCGCCATCCGCTCAAATGGACTAAGCCCATTCTGTGGTTCATGGTGTCGGCGATGTTATTACAGATGAGCGCTGGGCCGTTTTACGGCTTCTTTGTGCTCTATCTTAAGCAGGCGGGATACACCGAAGCGGCCGCGGGGATTTTTGTCGCCCTCGGTGCAATGGCCGAAATCGTGATGTTTATGTTTGCGCCTCGCTTACTTGGACGTTATGGCGTCAATACCTTGCTTGTCGTCAGTATCGCCATGACCGCCGTGCGCTGGTTGCTGGTCGCCTTTGGAGTTGAGAGCATGTTATTACTGGGCTTAAGCCAAGTACTGCATGCGTTCACCTTCGGTTTGACTCATGCGGCCTCGATTCAATTTGTGCACCGCCATTTTGATGCCAGTCATCGCAGTCAAGGACAAGCCCTGTATGCCAGCTTAAGCTTTGGGGTTGGCGGCGCACTCGGAACTTGGATTTGCGGTTATATCTGGGGCGATGGCAGCGGCGCTGTGTGGTCTTGGGTATTCGCGGCGGCCTGTGCCTTTGCTGCTATGCTCGCGGTATTTTTGATCCCTAAGGATAGGGCGCAAGCGGTTGCGTCATAAGCTGATATTGATTGTGAAAATAACTCATTGTAAAAACTAAAATAATGAACAAGAGAGGTTAAGGTGATCCGGTTTCGTTTAGGCTTAGTCATCAATCCACTGGCGGGTTTAGGTGGAAGTGTGGGTCTTAAAGGCAGCGATGGCGTGGCCGAGCAGGCACTCGCCTTAGGTGCCGAGCCCAAGGCGATAAAGCGTATGATGCAAGCCTTAGAAGTAATTGCCCCCTATGCCAATGATATCGAAATCATTACCGCCTCCGGCGTGATGGGGGAATACGCCGCCAACGCCTTAGGTTTTAACACCCGTGTGGTGTATCAAACCCCAGATAAAACTCAGGCCATCGACACGCAAGCCGTTGTGCGTACCTTGCTGAACGAACCGTTGGATTTATTACTGTTTGCGGGGGGCGATGGCACGGCGCGCGATGTGTATAGCGTGTTTGAGCAAGCGGTTATCGACGATAAATTACCCGTGCTTGGTGTGCCGGCTGGGGTAAAAATCCATTCGGGCGTTTACGGCATCACGCCCCATGCTGCGGGTATGGTGGTGAAAATGCTGCTCGAAGGTGAGTTAGTCAGCCTGATGAGCGCGGATGTGATGGATATTGATGAAGCTGCCTTTCGCCAAGGCACTGTGCGTGCCAAACGTTTTGGTGAGCTGTTAGTGCCCGCCGAACCCCGTTATGTGCAAGCAGTGAAGATGGGCGGAAAAGAAGTCAATGAGCTCGTGCTCGCCGACATTGCCGCCGATGTTATCCAGCAGATGGAAGACGAGCTGTACATTATGGGCTCGGGCAGCACGGTTGCCTTTGTGATGGAAGAGCTTGGGCTCGATAACACCCTATTGGGGGTTGATCTAATCCAAGATAAAACTTTAGTAGCGAGTGATTTAACCGCTAAGCAGTTGCTCGACCTTACCCAAGATAAGCCGACAAAACTGGTTATTACCTTGATTGGCGGGCAGGGGCATATACTCGGCCGTGGCAACCAGCAGTTGTCGCCAGAGCTTATCCGCCGCCTCGGTAAGGACAATATTATTATCCTCGCCACAAAAACTAAGCTAAAAGCACTTGAAGGACGCCCCTTAATTGTGGATAGTGGCGACCCTCAATTAGATCGTGAGCTTTGTGGCTATTACAAAGTGACGACGGGTTACCATGATTATGTGATGTATCAGGTGGCCAACCCCGACTATTCAGATTTATAGCACCGAGGGGCCAGCGGCCATTTGGGCGAAATACGTTATTGGAGAGTTTGACCCGATGTTAGAGCAGTATGAAGAAGCACTAGAACAGTGGATTGAGTCGGTAGTGAGCCATGGTGATGACGATGCCTTATTTGCCTGCGGTTATCTGCAAGGCCATGTGGCGGTGGTGTTATCGCAACTCGAAGACGAAGGCGAGAGCACGCTAGAAGCCTTGCTTGAAAAAATGACCGACTGTTTAGCCCTCGCGCGCCAAGAATTAAATGATGCCGATTTTGCTTTAGTAGAAGCGGCGTGGGCACAATTACATGGCAAGATTGTTAGTCATTTAGCGGCCTAATTGATGAGTACATCCACGACGACTTCGGTTGATGCCATGGCAAAACCTGAAGTGCAGCAAGCGGTTTATATCGGTCTAGTCAATCCGAAAACCCCGACCAATGTGGGCGGCATTATGCGCGCTTCGGGCTGTTATGGTGTCGATGCCGTGTTCTACACCGGCAAACGCTATGAGTATGCTGCCCGTGGGCCGCAGCAATATAACGCCGATACGCAGAGCGCCGCCGAGCGCATTCCGTTAACTGGAGTGGCCTCCTTACTCGATGCGCTCCCCTCTGACACTAAGCTGGTGTGCGTGGATTTAGTTCTAGGGGCGACACCCTTGCCTGAGTTTGTGCATCCCGAGAAAGCCTTTTATGTGTTTGGCCCAGAGGATGGCACCATTGGCCAAGAGATTATCGATAGAGCCGATGCCGTGGTGTATGTGCCTACGGTAGGCTGTATGAATCTGGCAGCCTCGGTGAACGTACTGCTTTACGATAGATTGGCGAAAGCCCATCGCGAGCAGGTATCAGCTCAGACCGAGTTCGATGGTGATGCCTTGATCCGCCAAAGTCGCGACAACAATAATCGCACCCGAGTAAAAACCACTAAACAGGGTTCTTCGACCTAGGGTTAACGCTCAATGGTTCATGTTTGATAGTTAATGCAAAAAGGATTAAGCACTGCTTAATCCTTTTTTGTTTTGAACTGCCAATTATTGGGGCGTTAAGATGCAAGCGCTGATTCGCGCTCAATGATAAACCTTTGTTTTAATTACACAGGTTTTCACTCAAACCACGATGCTTATCTTGACTAAAGCACTTTATACCAAAACGCTTTTTACTAACGTGCTGTTTCTACACTGCTTGATCTAAAGCGCTTTACCCTTTAGTAATTTGCGTAACCACATCCGATTGGGGTTGAGTTTATTTAAGGTTGGCCAATCCAGTGGCAGCGGCTCTCCGGTTAACTGTGCCGCCAAGCATTCGGCCGCCAAGGGGCCTGAGCTTAATCCCCGCGACCCTAAACCACCCAAAATATAAAGGCCATCGAGGATAGGCGCGGGAGTTGTTTGCCAATAATGTCTGCTCTGTTCGGCCTGTTGCTGATTGAGTTGATGCTGTTCATAGCGCGCCAATATTTCAGCCACATCGGGTGCACAGCCCATCATGGGGAAATGATCCCGCGTTACCATCCGCACGCCGACACGTGCGCTATTGCCGCTGATGTCGATATCGTCAACCCAGGCTTGATTGGGGTAGCTTTCTTGCATTTTTCCTAAGTTTTCCCGTTGCTCCTGCGGGCAAAAATCGAGGTGCTCTGCCGCTTTGACATAGCTGGCACCGAGGCAATGTAAGCCTTGATGACTCGGCGTGAGGTAACCGTTGGCGCATAACACTGTCGCTAGTTGGCTCAGCTTAAATTGGGCGGGGACGTGGCTCACTTGGCCGCGAAACGGACTTATCTGTAACCGCTCACTGGCCGAAAATTGGGTGAGTTGCGCGCCATTGGCGAGTACGAGTTGGCGGAATGGTCCAAAACGTTGGCCTTGACTGTGGAGATACCAAGCCTTTGCATCACACTCGATTTCGGTGATCTCGGTATTGAAATGGCACAGCACATGGGCAAGTTGCGAGGCCTTATCTACCGCGGCTTTGGCGTATTCAAATGGGCATACCCAGCCCCCAAGGGGATAGAAAAATCCAGCCTTATCAATACCTATTCGGGCAATCTCGTTGGCTTCATTCACATCAACGGCGTAGGCGATTTCCACTGGCCAGTCTTGGCTTTGGATGATTTTATCCAGCCGTTGTTGGCTGCGCTCATCATGACCCGTTTGCAGCACACCACAAAAATCATGGGAAATTGGTGTCACACCAGATGTTCCGTTCGTGCCCATCGTTGATGCAAGACTCAGCGCCTCGATTCGGCGGCGACTGAATAGAAACGCCTGTTGGAAAAAACGGCTAAGTTCATCATTTTCTGGCGTGAGTAGGGGATAGATCGCCCCTTGGCGATTACCAGACGCGCCTTGGCCTAACTCATTATCCTTACAAAACAATATGCTACTTTGGCCTCGTTCGGCGAGTGATAGCATCAGATGCGCTGACGCGAGTCCCCCGCCTATGATGGCAATTGGCTGCTCTTTAGTGGCGAGTGCCGAAGGTTTTGGGGTAAATGCCTGAACGGTATCGGCTTGTTGACGCAGCAATTTACGCTCATGGATCAGAATCTTGTCGCTGATAATCTGGCTTCGCAGTGAGTCGCAGACATTTTCATTGAGAGCGTCTTGTCTGACGTCAAGCGTGCTAAAGCCGCTTCTGTGGGCAAGGTGCTGTGCTGTTTCACTAAGATTAAGCCCAATCAGTAGGGCATCATCCGCACTCAAGCGCGCCATTTGCCAGAGTTGCTTACCATTTAGCTGCGCAGATAAATGCGGTAAAACCAGCCATTGCTGAATGGGATGAGAAGTACTGTGTGGGAGTTGGCTAAGTGCTGTGTTCAGATCGCCAAAATGCAAATCGACTGTGATTAGGCAGTCATCAAAAATTAATCTCTGGCACCCTATAATGCGCGCAGGCTTTGCCCTAAGTATGGCATTGGCAATGGGTTGTAAATGAGGCTTGGAAATTAAACTTTGCGATTGATCCCAAAGTAATTTAAGTTCGTAATCGTTAATGGGATTGGGCTCAAACACTTTGACTAACAGACGCGTTTTGCCTTGAGGTTGAGTATGCGTTTGCCAGTGATGCAGTAAAGAGAGTAGCTCGAGTCCATCGCCTAATCCCCATTGCCCCATCACGCGTAAGCCCTGAATGAGCTGAGTTGATTTCGTCGGTAAGCGAGAGAGTTGAAGGAGAGTAAAATTGTCCAGAGACTGTGCAGTAGTCAATGCGCATTGGGGATAATGCGGGTAATCACGCTTAAATTGGTAAGATTGTTGGGGCTTAGCAGTCAAAGAAATATACTCTCGGTCTCATATTAGGCATTATTTTACCCGCCTTTATGGAAAGCTGACCACTTAATTGAAGCAAAACAGATACTATTGGCTCAGCAAAAAGTAGGTACTGACATGTACACAATGGATAGCAATAAAATGAAAAGAGTCGTGATCACCGGAATGGGTGTTGTTTCAAGTATCGGTAATAACAAGCAAGAAGTGACTGAGTCACTTAAAGCGGGCCGTAGTGGTATTACACATTCCGCTCAGTTTGAAGAAATGCAACTACGCAGTCATGTATGGGGCAATATCAAATTAGATCCTTCAGAGCTGATTGACCGTAAAGCGCTGCGTTTTATGGGCGATGCTGCGGCATATGCTTACATTGCAATGCAAGAAGCCATTAAGGATGCTCAGTTAACTGAAGAGCAATATTCAGATCCTCGCGTAGGGTTGATTGTGGGTACAGGCGGCGCTTCGTCTTCTAACCAAGTGCAAGCGGCTGATATTCTACGCGAAAAAGGCGTAAAACGCGTGGGTCCTTATATCGTGCCACGCATTATGTCGAGCACGGCCAGCGCTTGTTTAGCGACACCCTTTAAAATTAAAGGTATGAACTATTCAATCAGTTCAGCCTGTGCGACCAGTGCTCACTGTATCGGTCACGCCGTAGAACTTATCCAAATGGGTAAGCAAGATATGGTGTTTGCGGGCGGTTCGGAAGAAGTGGATTGGACACTGACCATGGGCTTTGATGCGATGGGCGCGCTATCGACTAAATACAATGCCACTCCAGAAAAAGCCTCTCGCACCTATGATGCTGACCGTGATGGTTTCGTTATCTCTGGTGGTGGCGGTATCTTAATCGTTGAAGAGTTAGAGCACGCACTGGCTCGTGGTGCGAAGATTTATGCTGAAGTGATTGGTTATGGTGCATCATCAGACGGTTACGATATGGTGGCTCCGTCTGGCGAAGGTGCGGTGCGTTGTATGCAAATGGCACTGGCCGGTGTGGACACACCAATTGACTATATCAACACCCACGGTACATCTACTCCAGTAGGTGACGTGCGTGAATTAGAAGCACTACGTGAAGTCTTTAAAGACAAGTGTCCACCAATTGCATCGACTAAGTCTATGACGGGTCATGCATTAGGCGCCGCAGGCGTACATGAAGCGATTTACAGCTTAATCATGATGGAAAACAGCTTTATTGCCCCAAGCATCAACATCGATAACTTAGATGAAGCTGCGAAGGACATGCCAATCGTGCGTGAATACCGCGATGCAGAGCTAAACACTGTCATGAGCAACAGCTTTGGTTTTGGTGGCACTAACGCAACGTTAGTGATGTGCAAATATAAGTAAACTATTATTTTTGTTAAAAAAGGAAGCTTCGGCTTCCTTTTTTATTAGCTAAAATTGAGCAATGCGACTCAGGGATTGGGTTTATGATCAGAGTCTTGCTAGAATCCTTGGCTACTCACTCTCTAGCCCATTTTTATCAGAAAGGTCCCCATGAAGATTGTTGTCGATGAAAATATGCCCTATGTCGAACCCTTATTTGGGGCGTTAGGCGAGATAATTCCAGTTAATGGCCGCACATTAACGCCTGAGCAGGTGCAAGATGCCGATGTGCTGCTGGTACGCTCTGTCACCCGAGTCAATGCCGCACTGTTAGATGCCAATCCAAAACTTAGGTTTGTCGGCAGCGCCACCATAGGGACTGATCATGTGGATCTGGCCTACCTTGCTGGGCGTGGCATTCCCTTTTCGAATGCGCCCGGCTGTAATGCGACCGCTGTCGGGGAATTTGCCTTTATTGCGATGTTAGAACTGGCAGCGCGGTTTAATTCGCCGCTCAAGGGTAAAGTTGTGGGGATTGTCGGCGCGGGCAATACTGGCAGCGCGACGGCCAAATGCCTCGAAGCCTACGGTATTAAGGTATTGCTCAATGACCCCATCAAAGCGGCCGAAGGCGATCCCCGTCATTTTGTGAGCCTTGAAACCCTATTACATGAAGCGGATATCATCAGCCTACATGTGCCCATCACTCGCACTGGCGAGCATAAGACACTGCATTTATTCGATGAAGCGCGCCTAATGAGTCTTAAATCTAATACGTGGTTGGTGAACTGTTGCCGTGGTGATGTAATTGATAATCAAGCCTTAATTAAGGTCAAGCAGCAAAGGGATGATCTTAAATTGGTGCTCGATGTATGGGAAGGGGAGCCGAATCCCATGCCGGAGTTGGTGCCTTTTGCTGAGTTTGCCACCCCGCATATCGCCGGTTACAGCTTAGAAGGTAAGGCTCGTGGCACTTTTATGCTGTACCAAAAATTGTGTAAGTTGTTAGCCATTCCGGCCACTAAACGCTTATCCGAGCTATTGCCGCCATTTCATTTTAAGGCGGTTGAACTCGAACAAGTCCCCGATGAAAAAGCCCTATTACAGCTCGCAAGATTCGTCTACGACCTGCGTGATGACGATGCCGTATTCCGAAATGGCTTTGCAAGGTCGAATGGCTTCGACACTATGAGAAAAAATCACAAACATCGACGCGAATTTAGTGCATTGGCGCTGGCTTATCACGGCCAATCTGAGGTAGATTGGTTGTCCAATTTAGGTTTTTCAGGAGTCGGTCGGTAATTATGTCGCAGGAATTTAATGTTGTCGTTTTAGGTGCATCGGGTGCAGTGGGTCAAACAATGATTGAGATCCTCGAAGAGCGTAACTTCCCGGTTGCGAACTTATATCCTTTAGCCAGTAGCCGTAGCGCCGGTGAAACGGTCAGCTTCCATGGCAAACAAGTTACCATTTTGGACGTCGAAACCTTCGATTGGAGCCAAGCGCAGTTAGGCTTCTTCTCTGCCGGTGGTGATGTCTCGGCCAAGTGGGCGCCTATCGCCGCTGAAGCGGGTTGTGTGGTGATCGATAACACCTCTCACTTCCGCTATGACATTGATATTCCATTGGTTGTGCCTGAAGTTAACCCCCATGCGATTGCTGATTTCCGCAACCGTAATATTATTGCCAACCCGAACTGCTCGACCATCCAAATGCTGGTGGCTCTAAAACCGATTTACGACGCTTATGGCATCAGTCGTATTAACGTGGCGACTTATCAATCGGTCTCTGGTACGGGTAAAAAAGCGATTGAAGAATTGGCAAAACAATGCACTAAGCTGCTGCAAGGTCTGCCTGCTGACGCTGACGTTTATCCAAAGCAAATCGCGTTTAACGTATTGCCGCAAATTGATAAATTTATGGACAACGGCTACACCAAAGAAGAAATGAAAATGGTCTGGGAAACCCAGAAGATTTTTGGTGACGATGACATTCTCGTTAACGCGACTGCTGTGCGCGTGCCGGTATTCTATGGCCATTCTGAAGCGGTTCACATCGAAACTCGACAACCTGCCGATGCAGAAGATATTAAAGCTTTACTGCGTAATGCCGAAGGAGTGGTATTGTTCGAGTCCGATGACGAATATCCAACGGCTGTGACCCATGCAGCGGGTACCGATCCTGTTTATGTGGGACGTGTGCGTAAGGATATCTCCCATTCTCACGGTATTAACCTTTGGGTAGTGTCGGACAATATTCGTAAAGGCGCAGCCTTAAACAGTGTGCAAATTGCCGAGATTTTAGTGAGAGATTATTACTAAGTCTTAAGTAGCAATTGATGCCCAATGAAAAAGCCTGCTGCCAGCAGGCTTTTTTTGTTTTACAATTGTGAACAGTAGCAGGGCTGGGATTTCTAGTTTATAGTAATCTCAATAAATACAATTGCCTAAAGCCTGTTATCAGCGAGATAACTTAAATAGCGCTTCAAAGGGAAGGATTGATGAAATTTCGCACTTCGTATCTTGTGGGCCTGATGGCCACCGTTTTAGCTGTTTTTTCCACGACCTCTTTTATTGATCCTGCGATAGCTGCCGATACTCCCAAAATAAAACCTTTAAAAATCATGGGACCAGATGGACAAATCCGTCAGGTCAATCATCAATATGGACCAACGACCGCTAAAGATACTTTCTGGAGTATTGCGCAAAAAGTCCGTCCCGATGCCAGTGTCAGTGTTTATCAAGTCATGGCTGCAGTATTTGATGCCAACCCCCATGCGTTTAACTCCGACAGTTACAATAGCCTCGAACGTGGCATGATTTTGCTGATCCCTTCGAAAGAAGTGATGTTATCCATTCCCAATAGTGTAGCGATTGCCCGTGCCGAACGCAGCGATAAGCAAGTCCGTAATACCGCAAAAGCGGCTCCTAAACCGGTAACTAAACCGACTGTTGTCACTCCCGTAGTTAAGGTAGAGCCTCAACCTAAAGTCGATGTTAAACCCGAAGCGGCTAAGACCGAAGTTGCTAAAACGGATGCCGTTGCGACGCCACCCGCTGCGCCGAAAATGGTGAGTTCCGATGTGAATACTCGCCTTGAGGCCGCGGAGAGCAAAAATTTATCCTTAACTGATGAGTTAGCCAGAGCACAAGATCAGCTCGCGGTAAGAAATGCCGATGTTGAAGCCCTTAAAGCCAAAATTGAGGATTTAAACCAACAAATTGCGGTATTAGAGGAAACCTTACAGGCGAGTAAAAAGCAAAATCTTGCACTGAAGGCCGAGGTGGAAGCTGCTCAAGCCCCATCAGATGCCGATGCGCAGCCGCAAACGCCTACTGAGCCTGAAGATCTATGGCGAAACTTGATAAATAATCCGCTGTTATTGGTTGCAGCAGCGGTAGTCCCTGCATTGTTACTACTGCTGCTTGTGTTCTGGATGCTTCGTCGTAAGCGTAATAAAGAACGCCGTGAGTTAGCAGCCCAGCAGGTAGCCATGGCGACAGGTGTTGCTGGTGTGGCAACGGGAGCATCAGTGCTGGCGATGGATGACGATGATCTTGACGATATGGCTGTGCATTTAGACACTGACCATGCCGATTCCATTGATAGCTTATTAGATGTCGGTAGCGTGAGTTTACAACCCGAGCATGAAATGACCGATGGCCATGAGCAGATGGACATCGCTTCTGAAATGTTTATTGACCCAGGTGTTAACACTGCGGCAGAACCACAATTTGAAGAGGACGAAGGCCAATCCTTAGATGATCTCTGGGCTGAGGCCATGGGCGACCAAGAGGATGCCTTTGCGGAAGAAAAACCCAAATCAGGTAATATTCTCGAAGAAGAGGATCTTGATGCATTATTGGCAGGGCTTGGCTCCGAAGAGCCTGATGCGCCATCTACTAATGAGAACCTTGATGAATTAGCGGGATTTGATATTCCAGCCGACCCAGAGGTGGTTGATGCAGCTGAGTTAGATACCGATCAAGATTTAGCCGCATCGCTTGCTGCGGAATTAGATAATGAACTTGAAAATATAGCGTTAACTGAAACGGCTGAAGATGATATTGATGCCTTGCTCGCCGGGTTTAATCAATCTGAAATGACCGATTCGGTATCTGAGCCAGTGGCTGAGGACGACCTCGATGCATTATTAGCGGATTATGGTAAGGAAAACACCGCTACAGCATCCGATCTTAGCGATGAAATTGCTGCTGAATTAGATAATGAGTTAGCAGAGCTAGGGGTCGCGCAAACCGACGATATTGATGCGTTACTGGCAGATTTTGATAAACCCGCAGCGCCAGAGCCTGATTTAAGCGATGAAATCGCCGCAGAATTAGATACTGAACTTAATGATATCGGTGTCATTGAATCCGACGATATTGATTCTCTGCTCGCAGGTTTGGATGCACCAACCGCGCATGACCCTGCACTTGCAGCAGCCATTGCTGCGGAATTGGAAGATGAACTAAACACCGACCTACCAGTCAATGATGATCTTGACCAGTTGCTCGCAGGTTTTGAGGCCCAAGATTCGGCGGAACAACAAACGTCTAGCGATGATTCCGACATCCCTCACGATATGCTGGCAGCAGAGCTCGAAACGGCATTACCTGAAGAGTTATCGTCTGCAGATGATGATCTCGAATCTCTTCTCGCCGAATTTGATGTGCCAGAGCAGGCTGAAGCCGACGCAGATGAGTTTAATTTCGACCTCGAAACCACCTACCCTGAAACAGATGATAAGCTCGAGGATGAAGGCTTACTCAAGGGCATCGGTGCTGCCCATGCGATTGATGGTACGGATGATACCTTTGAGCTCAGTGATACGATTGCGAAGAGCCCAGATGATAATCCAAACGAAACCGCAATTGAGCCAACATTTACCGGTTTCGATGCCGATAATCAAGCGGATGATACGGTACTTGCCACCGCAGCTTTAACGGCTGCGACAGCTGCCGCCGCGGCAAAAGTTAAAGAGAAAGAGGCTTCTTTCTTTAACGACTTAAAAGCTAACAAGAGTAAAGATCCCCACGTACTGGATTGGGACACTGAGCTTAACTTTGCGCCTACGTCTAGCGCACAAACTGACAGTCCTAAATCCGAACCTGTTGCACCCGTGGATCCTATCGCTGTCGATCCGCAAGCGGTTTCCCCGCGTCAACCTCTGGAATTTGTTTTAGACGAACCGATTGATAAGGTCGAGCCTACATTCGAGATTATCACTGACAAAGATGATGATATTGTTGATGAGGATGTCGCTCATGAGTTTGCTTTCAGGGCGGACTTAGATACTGATGACGATATCGATTTAAGTGACGACAATGTGCTTGCTGCTTTTAGTGCCAATACCGAAGTTGAAGATGATGAGGTATTAACACCAGAAGATAGCTTTGCCCTCGATGAAGAGCACACTCTCACGGTCGATGAAGCATTAGCAGCGCTAGATGCGCAGGAGTCACGTCAGTCGAAGAAGTTTGTACCTGAGCATGATTTGACTAATTTCCAAAACGAACATGGCTATATCGATATTGAAAAACTGCTTAATGACGCCGAGCAGGATAACACAGAGACAGATCTCTACCCTGAAATGGATGTGGAGATGAGTGATGTGGGTGCCCTGATTGGTGATGCAGCCATGATTGATGTGGACGATGAAGAGAACTCTGTTAACGCTAAGCTCGATTTGGCCCGTGCCTATATCGAAATCGATGACAGTGACAGTGCCAAAGCGCTACTCCGTGAAGTTCAAATTGATGGTAATGAGCGTCAACAGGACGAAGCGGCTCGTTTACTTAAAGAGATCGGCTAAGTTTGAACTGGCATTAAGCTTTAATGTTAACGATCAACGGCGCTCACAGCGCCGTTTTTTTTACGGGCTGCTGTGATAAAATGCGCCGCTAAATTAATTGTGAGGATGTGTGATGCGGATTGCATTAGGTATTGAATATGACGGCAGTGGCTATTTTGGTTGGCAGCGTCAGGCCGAAGTCGATTCAGTACAAGGGCAATTAGAACAAGCCTTGTCTAAGGTGGCAAACGAGCCCATTAGCTTGTTTTGTGCAGGAAGAACCGATGCTGGTGTTCATGCAACGGGGCAGGTAGTGCATTTTGATACCAACGCCGTACGTAACGAAGGTGCCTGGACCTTAGGTGTTAATGCCAATTTACCCGATAATATTGCCGTACGCTGGGTAAAAGAGGTAGATGAGAGCTTCCATGCCCGCTTTTCGGCCACGGCTAGACGTTACCGCTATGTGATTTACAATCATAATCTTCGCCCAGGGATCCTACGCCACGGCGTCAGCCATTATCATGGTGATATCGACGTTGATAAAATGCATATTGCGGCGCAGGCGCTGCTCGGCGAGCAGGATTTTACCAGTTTTCGTGCTATTCAATGTCAATCTAAAACCCCGTTTCGCAATGTGCACAGCGTTAAAGTGACGCGTCAAGGCATGTATGTGATCGTCGATATATCTGCCAACGCCTTTTTGCACCATATGGTGCGTAATATTGTCGGTTCGCTGCTGGAGATTGGGCTTGGCAACCAGCCATTGACCTGGATGGCGGATCTGTTGTCACTAAAAGATAGAAATCAAGCCGCGGCAACGGCTAAATCGAACGGACTTTATCTTGTGGATGTGACATATCCGGAGCAATATCAATTGCCAAAGTTAGCGCTTGGGCCATTGTTTATGTTGGATTAATGGCTTTTATAGTGGCAGAGCTTAAATGCGTTTCGAAGGAAGGAAATAACCGATGACCATAGCCCCAAGTGAATTGACAGCCTTAGTTGCGCCAGGAGCAAACGCGCCACTGGATCAATGGCTCGCGTATTTATTATCGATTCACCCAACCGAAATCGACATGGGATTAACTCGGGTTTCTAAGGTTGCCGAGCGCCTTAATGTATTGGATTTAGGGCCAAGTCAAATTGTCACTGTTGCTGGCACCAATGGTAAAGGCACGACCTGCGCCATGCTAGAGAACATCCTGCGTTTATCAGGGTTGATGGTGGGCGTCTACAGCTCGCCCCATATGCTCAAATACAATGAAAGGGTGCGAATCAACGGTCAGGACGCCAGCGATGACGCCTTTGTAGCGGCTTTTGAACAGATTGAAGCGGCACGTGGCGAGATTTCGCTGACCTTTTTCGAATATGCCACCTTGGCGGGCTTAATCCTATTTAAAGCGGCCAAGCTGGATGTGGTGATTTTGGAAGTCGGTCTTGGCGGCCGTTTAGATGCCACTAACATGATTGATGCTGATATCAGCGTCGTGACCTCGGTTGATTTAGACCATGAGGCGTATTTGGGTAATACCCGTGAGCTGGTTGGCCGCGAAAAGGCGGGGATTTTTCGCCAAGGAAAGCCTGCCATTGTCGGCGAGCCAAACTTGCCCCATACCGTCAATGATGTCGCCCAACACCTAGGCGCCAAGTTGTATCGAGTCGGGACAGAATTTACCTATCAGCAAAATGGCAACACGTGGGACTATCAAGGGCAAGTACTTAAATTAACACAGCTTAGTCTCCCCACATTGCCATTACCCAATGCTGCGACAGTAATTGCCATTGTCGAACAGGGTTGGCCACATATTGCTGCCGATATTATTGCCAAAGGGATCAGCAGCGCCCGTTTAACTGGACGTTTGGAGCAAGTCAGCGAACAGCCGCTGATTTTACTCGATGTGGCTCATAATCCCCATGCTGCAAGGTTTTTAGTCAAGCAACTCACGCCCATCGTCGCGGGTAAGCGAGTGTTTGCCCTGTGCGGTATGCTAAAGGATAAGGATATTGGCGGCGTATTACCTGTGGTTTCGCCCTTAATTGACACTTGGTACTTAGTGAGTTTACAGGGTGAGCGTGGCGCTAATGCCAGCTTACTACGTCAAACCTTAGCGCAAGACACTAAGGCCCTCGAATTCGAGGATATCGCCACGGCTTGGACGGCATTAAAAGCGCAAATTCAACCCGATGATGTGGTAATTGTGTTTGGCTCCTTTTACACTGTGGCAGGTTTTAAGTCTCTCTTTAAGCAGGATAACCGTTTTGTCTAGCCAGTTTCATAATCGATTAGTCGGCACTGTGGTGCTGGTCGCCCTCGGGGTGATTTTTTTGCCGGATATTTTAGACGGTAAGAAGGAGCGGCAAAAGGAGCAATTTGCCGAAATTCCCTTACGTCCTACCGCGATAGCGCATAAAAATGCCGATGACACGTTTGAAGTGCTATCTGCGCAAGAAGTGGATGTCAAAGATGTTATGCCAGAAGAGCCTTCTCCCAATGATGAGGCGACATTAGCGCAGGCAGTGGGTGCGGATGCTAAGCCAGAGTCTAAACCTGAGTCTGCATCTGAACCCGTGCAAACTGCTGCTAAGGAGCAACTTAAGCCGCAGACCGTACAAACTGATGCCAAGGCTGAGTTGAAGGAAACGGCAAAGTCTGAACCTAAAAAAGATGCACCTAAGCCTGCGATAGCTAAAACCGAACCTAAAAAGCCAGAGGTTAAACCAACCACGGTTGCAAAAGCTGAAAAGCCTAAGGCCGAAACAGCGAAAACTGAATCTGCAAAACCTGCCAAAGACGATGGCATAAAAGTGGTGAGTCGTGATTCATTAAAGCCCGGACTTACCCTGCAACTGGGCGCATTTAGCAATGCCGCCAATGTGAAAGCGCTAGTGGCGCAGTTGCGTAAAAGTGGTTACAAGGCGTACACAATTCCAGACACACCAAAGGATGGCGTGTTGACTAAAGTGTTTGTGGGGCCAGATGTGTCAGAAGTTAAGTTGAAGAAAATACAAGAAGAAGTTGAAAGTCTGACACGTTTAAAAGGTCGGATTGTGCCTTTTAATCCGTTGGAATCTTAATGCAGAACTGCCGAGGCTGAAATAATTTATTTACCTCTCTAGGGGTGAGAATCGTTTCAGTCTCTGGTAGAATCGCGCCGTCTTAAAGCCTATGCTGGAAAGCCATCTCAATGGTTTGGATTGATTACGCTATCATCTTCGTTATCGGGTTATCGACTCTTATTAGTCTGATCCGTGGATTTGCCAAAGAAGCCATGTCGTTAGTGGTATGGTTTGCTGCTTTCTTTGTTGCCAGTCAATTTTACCAAGACCTCGCCATCCATCTGACACAAATGAACGATGAGATGCTGCGCAATGGCGTTTCTATTGCCATTCTTTTTATCACCACATTAATACTCGGTGCCCTTATCAATTACATCATTGGGCAATTAGTGGTTAAAACCGGATTATCTGGCACTGACAGACTTTTAGGTCTGTGTTTCGGTGCTATTAGGGGCGCGTTGATTGTCAGTGCGCTGCTGTTTTTTATGGATGCTTTTACAGGCTCACCTAACGCCCAATGGTGGAAGGATTCTGTATTAGTGCCCGAATTTGGCGTTGTCATCCAGTGGTTCTTTAACTATTTGGAAAACACCTCCAGCTTTGTACCCAAACTATAAAAAAGACAATAAATTTATCCTAAGTGATGAAAAATAAGTCTGCTTTGAACTCTGTGGCGCTATTGGTGCAGACTCAAATCGAGGCGAAGGTCGCTGGTCAAATGGCTGGGGAGTTACTTCGTGTTTTACTTATATTTCACATGAAAGGGCATAGAACATCTTACAATGAGGAAGCTTACCCATGTGTGGTATCGTCGGAATAGTTGGCCAATCATCGGTTAATCAGACCATTTATGATGCACTGACTGTGCTTCAACACAGAGGTCAGGATGCGGCAGGTATTGTCACCGTTGATCGTGGTGCTTTCAGACTACGTAAAGCCAATGGTCTGGTCAAAGACGTATTTGAAGTCAAACACATGCAGCGCTTACAGGGCAATGCGGGCATTGGTCATGTGCGTTATCCTACTGCTGGCAGTTCCAGCGCGTCAGAGGCGCAACCTTTCTATGTTAACTCGCCATTTGGGATTTCATTAGCCCATAACGGTAACTTAACCAACACGCTTGAATTGGCCGAAGGCCTGATTAAAAAGCGTCGCCATGTGAATACCACATCCGACTCCGAAGTGTTGTTAAACCTGCTCGCCGATGAGCTACAAAAAACCACGAGCTTAGCACTGACTGCTGATGAAGTGTTTGACACTATCGCTAAAGTGCATGAACAAGCCCGTGGCGCTTATGCCGTTGTGGCGTTGATTGTTGGCCAAGGTTTAGTGGCGTTTCGCGATCCTTTCGGCATTCGCCCCTTAGTGCTGGGTAAGCACGAAACCCCAACTGGCACTGAATATATGGTTGCCTCAGAGAGTGTGGCACTCGATGCTGTCGGCTTTGAAGTGATGCGCGATGTTGCGCCGGGTGAAGCGATTTATATTTCCCTCGACGGTAATCTTTATACTCGCCAATGTGCAAAAGAGCCAAGCTACTCGCCCTGTATCTTCGAATTTGTGTATTTTGCGCGTCCAGATTCGACTATCGATAATGTCTCGGTTTACGCCAGCCGCGTGAACATGGGGGCCAAACTCGGTGAAAAGATCAAAAAAGAATGGTACGACCATGATATCGACGTGGTGATCCCAATTCCGGAAACCTCATGCGATATCGCATTAGAAATCGCCCGTTGCATGGACTTACCTTACCGCCAAGGTTTTGTGAAAAACCGTTATATCGGCCGTACCTTTATTATGCCTGGCCAACAAGAGCGTAAAAAATCGGTACGCCGTAAACTCAATGCCATCAACACTGAGTTTAAAGGTAAGAATGTCCTGTTAGTCGATGACTCCATTGTACGTGGTACTACTTCAGAGCAAATCATTGAGATGGCCCGTGAAGCAGGGGCGAAGAAAGTGTACTTTGCTTCGGCTGCACCGGAAATTCGTTTCCCGAACGTGTACGGTATCGACATGCCAACCTCGAATGAGCTTATCGCACACGGTCGTGATGCCGATGAAATTGCTAAGCTTATCGGCGCCGATGGTATTATCTTCCAAAATCTGCCGGATCTAGTCGAAGCGGTGAGAATGGAAAACCCAGAGATCAAACGTTTCGAAACGTCAGTATTTGATGGTCACTACATCACCAACGACGTTGATCAGTCCTATCTCGATCATTTAACGCAGCTTCGTAACGATGATGCCAAAGCTGATCGCAATAAGGATATTGGCACTAACCTTGAGTTACACAACGTCTGCCATCCATAAGATGAAACGCTTAAGATGAAAGAGTGTGCTTGGCGTTAAGCGTCGGCACACTTTAAAATGCACAACAAAAAGCCAGTGATAAGTCACTGGCTTTTTGTTTGGAATTTTAAGCCTTAGGAGATTTTTGGATTCTCGTTGGATTGGCTCTGTGTTAGCTCATCCTGCGCATTTTTACGCTCAACCCAATAGTCCGCATGGTGAATACCGAGTTTTTCAGGATCAAACTGTGGCTCAATACCTTGTTTTTGCTGAGATTCATAATCTTTAAGACAAGTGAAGGCAATTTTTTGCAGGAGAATAATGGCAATAATGTTTAACCACGCCATAATTCCCACACCAATATCACCCATCCCCCAAGCCAAGTCTGCGGTTTTCACTGTGCCATAGACTGTGGAGGCCATTAGCACGACTTTCAGTACCACTGTAAGCCAAGGACGATTCACTTTGCGATTGATATAAGCGATGTTTGTTTCGGCAATATAGTAGTAGGCCACAATGGTGGTGAAGGCGAAGAAGAATAGCGCAACGGCGACGAACATATTACCAAAGCCTGGCATCATGCTTTCCATTGCGGTTTGTACATAACCAGGGCCCGCCGCAATCCCCGCAATCCCGGTATAAAGCGCTGCGCCATCAGGGCCCTGCACGTTATACAGGCCCGTGATCAGCAGCATAAAGCCAGTGGCTGAGCAGACGAACAGGGTATCAACATACACTGAGAAGGCTTGCACTAACCCTTGTTTGGCTGGATGACTCACGGCGGCGGCAGAAGAAGCGTGCGGACCAGTACCTTGACCCGCTTCGTTGGAGTAAATACCGCGTTTTACCCCCCACATAATCGCAAGACCTAAAATCGCACCAAAGCCTGCATCGAGTCCGAAGGCACTTTTTAGGATCAGCAGAATAATGTCAGGCAGCTGGCCAATGTTAAGGGCGATAATCACGCAGGCGACAATGATATAGCCGAGCGCCATAAAAGGCACTACAGTACTGGCGAACTGCGCAATCCGTTTCACCCCTCCAAAAATAATAAAACCTAATAGCATCGCAAGAATGGCTGCTGTGACATTAGGGTCAATATTGAAGGCGGTTTTTAAGCTTGAACCAATGGAGTTGGCTTGTACCCCTGGCAGTAAAATCCCGCAGGCAAAAATGGTCGCAATGGCAAATGTCCAAGCGTACCACTTCATGCCTAAGCCTTTTTCGATATAAAAGGCGGGGCCGCCGCGGTACTCACCGTTGATTTTTTCTTTGTAGACTTGGCCTAAGGTGGATTCAACAAATGCTGAGCTTGCGCCCAGAAACGCCACCATCCACATCCAAAAAAGAGCGCCAGGACCACCAAAGGTAATCGCCGTGGCAACACCAGCGATATTACCGGTACCAACACGACCCGCTAAGGTCATGGCTAAAGCTTGGAAGGAAGACACGCCAGCATCGGTGCTTTTGCCATCAAACATTAGACGGATCATTTCGGGTAAATGACGTAACTGTAAAAAGCGTGAGCGCAGGGAGAAAAAGAGTCCTACACCGAGGCAAAGATAAACGAGCGCGGGACTCCAGACGATATTGTTGACCGCATTAATAATCTCATTCATATAATTCAACTCCAATATTCTGTTGTTTTTTTGCAGAGTTTTTAAGATTTTTTAGGTGATTTTGGGTACTAAACAGCCAATTAGGCCTAAGGTTAAAACGCGTGTGTGCGTCCAAGAGCTTCAACATAACGATTTTTTTGGTCACTTCATAGCTAAAGTTGTTAAATATTTGATAATTTAACGTTCTTTATTTAATGGGGTTACTGAGGAGCTTTATTTTGCAGCGTGTTATCTCTGCTGCATTGAGATTTGTAATCTAGCAACTTGAATCATTGAGAAAAGCGGGGGAGATAAGGCGAATTGATTGAGACTATTAACTCTGCCACAGTGGATAGCGGGGACGGTATTTGTGCAAGGCAAAGAAAACTTGGCTTAAATTACCAACCATAACAGCATCCACAGTCCAAAGAGCCATGCCAGACTACGGCGGCTAACGCGATGTTTTAATAGCAAAGATAGACTTACAGCCACAGGTAGAAACAGGATAAAAGCCCAAGAGAGGAACGGAACCTCAAGATTTAATGTTTCAAGACCCATCCCACAAAGCAGACTTAATGCCAGTAATAAGAGGCTATGAAATAGCATTAATTGATTGAATCTTAATACTAATGCTGGTTTAAATGCGGGTTTAGCATGATAGGGCAAGGTTAGTATATTCATCTCTTTTTCCTGATTCCTCTTTAAGTGATGGAAGGAATAATAAATTTAGATGAGAATTATTCTCAACTAAATTTACACAGCTTTAGTGTTCAGTTAGAGCTTAACGAGCTAAATTGGCTCTTGAGCTAAAGAAGGCTGTTTGCACTATTGTCTGCTTTGGGCTAAATTACACTGTAATTATATCCAGTATTTGATGTAGATATGATCCTCTATATTGCTGAAAAACCAAGTCTTGGGCGTGCAATCGCCGATGTGCTACCAAAACCCCACAAAAAAGGTGACGGGTTTATTGAAGACGCCCAAGGAAACTGCGTGTCTTGGTGTGTTGGGCATTTGCTTGAACAGGCCGAGCCCGATGCCTATAACCCCGAGTTCAAATCGTGGAAGTTTGAGCATTTACCCATAGTGCCCGAGAAGTGGCAGCTTAAACCTAAGGTCGCGACCCGTAGCCAACTCACTGTACTTAAAAAGCTGGTAAAACAGGCCGATACCTTAGTGAATGCGGGTGATCCAGACAGGGAAGGGCAATTATTGGTTGATGAAGTAATCGCCTATTTGGGCGTGACGGGCGATAAATTACAGCAAACGCAGCGACTCCTTATCAGCGACTTAAACCCGCAGGCGGTGAAACGTGCCTTGTCGCAACTTCGTAATAACCGTGAGTTTATTCCTTTGTCTACTTCTGCACTTGCCCGGAGTCGTGCCGATTGGCTCTATGGTATGAATATGACACGGGCCTACACCATCCAAGGGAAAAAGGTCGGCTATCAGGGCGTGCTATCGGTCGGTCGAGTGCAAACCCCGCTCCTTGGGCTTATCGTGCGCCGCGATGAGGAAATCGCGCGATTTCAATCTAAACCCTTTTATGAAGTCTTAGCGCATTTAGTAACGGATAAACAACAATCTTTCACTGCGAAGTGGCAACCCAGTGAAGCCTGTTTACCTTATATGGACGAAGAAGGGCGAGTGCTTGCTAAGGGCTTAGCACAAAATGTGGTGCGTCGGATCACCGATAAACCCGCTAAAGTGACCCAGTTAAGCACTAAGGATAAACAGCAGAATCCGCCATTACCCTACAGCTTATCGGCACTGCAAATTGATGCGGCCAAGCGGTTTGGGATGAGCGCTAAGGACGTGCTCGATACCTGCCAGAGTTTATATGAGCGCCATAAGCTGATTACCTACCCGCGCTCTGACAGCCGTTATTTACCTACAGAGCAACATGGTCTAGCAAGCAGTGTATTAGCGGCCATTATGGGGGGGGCGCCCGAGTTAGTCGCACACGCTGAGGCGCCGAATCCTCGGCTTAAATCTAAGGCGTGGGATGATAAAAAAGTCGATGCCCACCACGCCATTATTCCAACGGAAAAACAGCCCAATTTAGGCAGTTTAAGCCAGCGGGAAAGGCAGCTTTATCTACATATTGCCCGCCAGTATTTGGCGCAGTTTTACCCCGCCTATTGCTACAGTGAAACAGCGGTCGAAGTGACCATTGAAGGTGGTCTCTTTAAAACGAAGGCTAGACAGGATAAATCCCTAGGTTGGAAACAACTGTTTGCACGGGAAGCTGATGAACATAAAGAGTCTACGGTGCGAGAATCGCTTCAAAATACTAATGATAAAAGTACCGATAAGGATGCAGAAGATGAGGTGTTTTGTGGCATTTTGCCGCCTTTAGCCCTAGGACAAATCCTTCACTGCAACCACGGTGAATTGGTCGAGAAGCAAACTCAGCCCCCCAAAGCCTTTACCGATGCTACCTTGTTGAGCGCCATGACGGGGATTAATCGTTATGTGACTGACCCCGAGATCCGCAAAATTTTAAAGGAAACCGATGGCTTAGGGACGGAAGCGACTCGCGCTGGCATTATTGAGCTGCTATTTAAACGGGGATTTATTCAGCGTCAGGGCAAGTCGATTGTGGCCACTGAGGTGGGTAAAAGTTTAATCAATAGCTTACCCCTTAGTGCCACCACGCCCGATATGACGGCGCTGTGGGAGGCAAGCCTAAATGGCATCTGCCATAAGGAAATCTCTTATCAAGGATTTATGCAGCCACTGCTGGGGACGCTAAATAACTTAATCGAAAATGCAGGTGCTCAATTACCCTCGGCCCTCAATGGCTTAAAAGGGCAGGGTTTTAAGCGTGCCGCGACTAAAAAGTCCGGTTATCGAAAAGCGGGAGCCAGAGGCGCTGCTGGCGGGAACAAAGCCAGTACTGGCGCTAAAAAAGGGAATGCTAGAAATTCAGCCGCAGCATCTTCCACATCCACAACAGCTAAACCGACCGTCCCTAGACGGCGAACGAGCAAAGCGACCGCCCAAGCCTGATGACACAAATGTAATCAAACTGTCGCTAATGCTCGCGATTTGGTAACGATATTTAATTTATTCCGCGATATTTAATTACCGCCAATCACGTTATTTCGTGATTGGCCGATCCACTTCTAAAAAATACCTCGAAACTCAACTTTTCTGCTCCGTGGCATGCTAACTGCTTTGCCTTGGCTGGAGAATATAATAAGCCAATCAAATCATAAGATTATTTATGATTTAGCTGAATGAATAGGTATAGATGATATGAAAAAGAAATTGCTTGCAGTGATGATCCCCGCGATGTTATTCACAGGTACAACTCATGCGGTCGAGCTGTATAACGATCAAACCAATAGCGTCAATATGATGGGTTGGCTAGGCTTTGCGGCGCTAAACGATGGCCACGAAACTTCAGTAATTGATAACTTTTCCCGCGTGGGATTTCGTTTCGACCGCCAAGAGAAAAACGGCTGGCGCTCCTTTGCCCATACTGAATGGGGTATCAATATGGTCACCAGTGACGATGGCCTAATTTATACTCAAGGCCAAGGTGGTGGCCAATTATCCGCTTCAAAAACCTCAGATTTTCTGTTTAACCGTTTAGGTTATGTTGGTATGTCGCACGACAAATGGGGCACCCTCAGCTTTGGTAAACAATGGGGAGCTTACTACGATGTAGCCTATACCACGGATGTGCTCAATGCGTTTACTGGCTGGTCGGTCGGTGCTTATACCTTCGGTGATGGTGGGTTAACGGGAGCAGGTCGTGCCGATGCGGCGCTGCAATACCGTAATACTTTTGGTAATCTACATATCGCGGTGCAATACGCCTCTAAGCAAAATAGCGATGTAGCACTTTATGACAATCAGGGTCACGCCTTAAACGATGGTTCTGAGCTGAGCTTCGACCCAAGCTATGGTGCGAGTGCGACTTACTATTTCACTGATAAATTTAAGGTGTTAGCAGGTTTTAACCGTGGCGACTTCACTGGCAATCTTGCGGGTAAAGACGTAGACAACACCAACCAAATCATCGGTATCGGCGCACAATACGGCAGTTTCTATCAATATGCACCGGGTCGTGATGCTAAGGGATTGTATGTTGGTTTTAACGCCCATAAGAGTGAGCAAAACGAGTTAGTGGGGGGCGAACTGTACGACTCAACTGGTGCTGAATTTATCGTCGCCTACCACTATGATAATGGATTCGTGCCTAGCCTACTGCTGACTTACCAGGATTTGGATACCGATGAAAACACGGCAATTCAAGGTAAATGGACCCGTCAGTTTGCTGTGCTTGGTCTGCATTATCGCTATAGCCGCGACACTATCATGTATGCCGAAGCCAAAATCGATTTCAGCGATATGGACGATAAAGCCTACGAAGACCTACAAGATAACAACTACGCCGTTGGTATTCGTTATTTCTTCTAAGTTCAATGACTTGAGCGACTAATTCGGCAGCATAAATCAAAGGCCACAGATTGTGGCCTTTATTATAACTATCCATTTCTACTCAAAGAGTTAAACAATCCCTAACTTCTTCATTTTACTGCGCAGGGTATTAGCATTGATATCCAGTAATTCAGCGGCACCGCCCGGGCCATAGAGTTTACCCCCCGTGATCCTTAAGGCATGGTTGATGTATTTTTTGGTCATCACCTCTAGCGGCACCAGCTTATCGCTGGCATGGCTTGGATCGATAATCACGGTTTGATTTGATGGGGTTTTCACTTCTTCACAGTGTTGTGGAACCAGAAAACGAAAGTCAAGCGGACCTGCAGGATGCTGGATCATGGCGCGCTCAAGCACATTGATAAGTTCTCGCACATTGCCGGGCCAGCCATATTGATTGAGGATATTCAACTGTTCTGGTGCAATCCTTGGTAACTGCGGCAAATTAAACTTGGCACTGAGCTGCTCGACAAAATGTTGCACTAACAGAGGAATATCTGTGCGTCTTTGTCTGAGTGACGGGATCTCGATGGGGAAAATCGCCAGTCGATACCAGAGATCTTCACGGAACACTTCTCTGTGCACCATAGCTTGAAGGTTTCTGTGGGTCGCCGCGATAATACGAATATCAAGTTGCACTGCATCGTGGCCGCCAACACGGGTGATACAACTATTTTGTAGAACCCTGAGTAGTCTAACTTGGGCCGAAAGCGGTAGCTCGCCAATCTCATCCAAGAAAATTGTGCCGCCGTTGGCTTGTTCGAAGTAACCAATTTTGCGCGAATCGGCGCCTGTAAATGCGCCTTTTTCATAACCAAAAAGCTCGGAGTCAATCAAGGTATCAGGGATAGCGCCACAGTTAACCTTGATAAAAGGTTTACCCGAACGTTCAGACAGCTCGTGAATGGCGTTGGCGATGACTTCCTTACCGCAGCCAGTTTCTCCCAGCATTAACACTGTGGTGTTGATTTTGGCGATGGATTGCACCTGCTGCATCACCTGTTTTAGGCCCGAATTGGCACCAACCACGCCATTTTGAATATCTAAAGTGCGGCGCAGACTGACGTTTTGTTTTGAGAGCGCTTCATTTTCTTTGAGTAAGTTTCGATCCCTTAAATTTAGCGCCGTGATCAGCGCTAAGTTCTGCATATGCGGCGCGATTAAGTCGGCGTGACGTGGTCTAAATACCCCTGTCGTTTTGGCGTAAAAGCCAACGATTCCAAGATGAGTATTTTCTATCGACATTCGCAGGATAATCAGTGACCGAATATCTTTAATCACCTGAGGTGCGACTAATGCAGTAACAGGATCATGCTCAATATCATTAACAATTCTAACCCTTGGTCGCTCGGGATCTTCTAAGTATTGCGCCATTTTTTCAGGAATTTGGACACGCTTATCGAGCGTACAACATTGGGTGTCATCTACATGGGCAATAAACTGTATATCATTAAATTGTTTGCGGAAAATGTTCACAAATAGCCCATCAATGGGCAGTTCATCCCGAATAAACTCAAAGTAGCTCTGTAGGGATTTCTCCAGTTGCAGACTACTACAGAGCCTTAGGGTTGATTCGTAATAAAAGTGTTTTTCCATTGATATTTCAAGTTGATCACTAAGTATCGTGATTGTAGATCTTTATATTTCGTGATTTTGTGCCTGCAATCAAAATTCACCACTTAAATACCTCCTTTTAGGTGCTTGGCACAGCACCTGCACTTTCATGCTGACAAGTTCCAGTGATTATTGAAGGAAATCAGCATGAGTAAAACCCAAGATATTAATGCGGGGCGTCGCCAGTTATTAAAGGGAGGCATGGTCATGGCCGCAGGGCTGGGGGCAAGTATGGCGCTGCCTGCCACAGCAAGTTGTGATTCGGCCCCTGTCAGCTTTGACGAAATAGTGGATGTACTGGTTGTTGGCAGCGGTTTTGCTGGTATGTCAGCAGCGCTGCAAGCCAGAGAGGCCGGTGTGAGCGTGATGATTATCGATAAAATGCCTGTCTTTGGTGGCAACTCGACCATCAACGGCGGTGCGATGGCGGTAGCAGGTTCTGTCCTACAGAAGCAGGCTGGGATTGAAGACTCAGTCGATGCCATGGTCGAAGACATGTTACGGGCAGGCCGCGGCATGAACGATGTTGAAATGCTTAAACTGGTGTGCAACGGCACAGCAGAATCTTGCCAATGGCTAATTGATTACGGTGTTCACTGGAAGCCTTTTGTACAACATTTTGGCGGTCACTCAGTACAACGGGTACTGCAAACCGTCGAAAGCTCAGGTGCAGGCATTATTCGTCCCTTGATCAAAGCTGCGCGTGACAAGGGCGTGGTCATGAAAAATCAGACCAAGCTCGAAGGCTTTGTAAAAGATGAGGCTGGGCGGGTGATCGGTGTCGAAGTTCGTGAAGGTTTTTATTTTCCCAATGAGCGCACGGGTAAAATACGCCGTATCGGCGCGCGCCGCGGCGTGATTATGGCGACCGGTGGTTTTGGCCGTGATATCGAATACCGCATGATGCAATTACCTGAGTTAAATAGTGATTTAGATTCAACCAACCATGCAGGTGCCACCTCTGAGGCACTCAAGCAAATGATGCTGATTGGGGCCAATCCCATTCATTTAGACCAAATTCAACTCGGTCCCTGGGCATCTCCTGACGAGAAGGGGTTTGGCACGGCTTCACAATTTAACACTATTGCCACTTATCCCCACGGCATTGTTGTCGATGTACGCACCGGCGAGCGTTTCTTCAATGAATTAGCCGACCGTAAGGCGCGGGCCGACGCCATTATGACCAGACGAGATGAAAAGGGACAACCTGTCTACCCCATTGGCTTTACTAATGCCGCTGGTGCCAGCAAGGCGCAAACCCTAGATTGGGGACTGAAATATAACGTCATCAGCAAAGCCGAGACCTTAGACGAACTGGCTGCTATTTACGGCATGCCTGCTAAGGCGTTAAAGGCGCAAGTTGAGCGCTGGAATGAGGCGGTTAAGACTGGTGTAGATAAAGAATTCGATCGCCCAATGCAAGAGGCCATCGTGCTAGACAAAGGACCTTGGTATGCGGTGCGTATGTGGCCGAAGGTGCATTACTGCATGGGCGGAGTGAAGGTAAATACCCAATCCGAAGTGCTGCATTTGGTCAGCAATAAAGCCATCCCCGGATTATATGCCGCTGGCGAAGCTACCGGTGGTATCCACGGTGCAAGTCGATTAGGTGCCTGCGCCGTTGCTGAAGGGGTGGTGACGGGGCGTAACGCTGGCCGTAACTGCGCCGCAGCGAGTGCTGTGACACTTAAGCAAGCCTAGATTTTACTAAATATAACAAAATGTTGGAGATGATTATGAATAAATCAGTGTTGATGGCTTCACTCACCTTGAGCTTACTCTCAGGCAGTGCGTTAGCGATGGAGCAAGTCGTGCTTGATGGTAAACATTTAACCCAAGACCAAGCTTGGGCAATTGCCGATGGCGCTAAAGTAAAAATTGCTCCACAAGCGAAAACCCAATTAGTGAAAGCACACGAGCTATTGATGGAAGCCGCACGTCTAGGTAAACCCGTTTATGGTCTAACCGTAGGTGTTGGACTTAATAAAGACCACAAACTGTTCGATGCTAATGGCAAATTGAGTGATGCTGTACTCGATGCCTCAAGAAGTTTTAACTTTAGTACTTTTCGTGCTCATAGTGCAGGCGTGGGTGACGCTGCGTCCATCCGCTTAACACGTTTGGCATTAGCTGTGCGGTTAAATACTATGCTAGCCGGACAAACCGGTGTGCAGCCTGTGGTGGCAGAGCTTTATGAAGCTTATCTTAACAAGGGGTTGACACCTGTGATCCCAGCCAAGGGCACGGTAGGTGAGGCGGACATTCTACTCTCATCCCATGTCGGTTTAGCCATGGTTGGCGAATGGGAAGTATTCTATAAAGGTCAGCGTGTTAGCAGTAAAGAGGCGATGGCTGATGCAGGGATTGCACCATTAGTTCCAATGGGGAAAGATGCGCTGTCGATTTTATCTAACAACGCCTTTGCTGTGGCGTATGCAATGCAAGGTTACCGCGAGGCGAAGCAACTATTGGCCGTGTCGCCCACCGTCTTTGGATTAAGCCTTGAGGGATTAAACGGCAACGTGGCGCCATTCTTGCCACAAACCAATGATATTCGCCCATTCCCTTATATTAAAACCGCCGCCAGTGACATTTTAAAACAACTCGATGGCAGCTATTTATGGCAGCTGAATGATGAGCGTTCTTTGCAAGATCCGCTGAGCTTTAGAACGACAGCTTATACTTTTGCTGGCGCCGAACAGGCCTTAGCTTCATTGGATGAAGTACTCAATATCCAAATCAACCATTCAGATGATAACCCCGCAGTAATTGTGGGTGCCTCAAACCAGTATGCGCAGTTCCCACAAGTGGCTAAGTATTTGGTTGAAGGGCAGGGTGGTGTATTCCCAACCACTAACTTCGAGCCGCTGCCTGTGGCTCTCGCGGTGCAAAACCTGAGTGTGGCCTTGACCCATGTGTCCCATAACAGTGTGATGCGGACCATTCATTTGTCCGATGAACACTTTACTAAGCTGACGCGCTTCCTAAGTGCGCCTGAAAACCAAGGCCATGCCTTTGGTGCGATTCAAAAAGCCTTTGTGGATATGCAAGTGCGTAACAAGCAGTTAGCGACGCCAGTCTCCTTCGATGGGATTTCTATCGCTGGTGGTATTGAAGATACCTTCACTAACCTTAAGTTAGCGTCTGATAACCTGATCCAAATCGTGGATAACACGCGAGTCATCTATGGTTTAGAGCTGCTACATTCAACTCAAGCGATTGATTTACGTAAACAAGCGAATCCTGAGCTGCAGCTTGGTAAAGCGACGCAAGCCATGTACAAGGCTTACCGCGAGAAAGTGCCTTTTGTTGCGAAAGATCGCCCATTCACGCCGGACATCCAAGCGTCGACTGACTTTATTACACACTATTAATCTGCGATGCGGGGCATCATGCCCCGCCTAGGAAGACTCTGATGTTAAAACCCGTATTTATTCTATTACTCGGTGCCATGCTGGCAGCACCTATGGCTACTAATGCAATGAATATCAAGGATTACCATAAAGAGGTAATGACTGGAGCCGATGGTAAAGTCGATTGTGCGGCATGCCACGGTGATGCAAAACGCAAAACTGTTCCCGATGCTGCGACTTGCAGTCGTTGTCATGGTTCACCCGAGGACGTGGCTAAGTTGACTGCGCGCCCTGCGGATGCGGATCATTCGGTTGAGCCGAATCCCCATGACAGTCTGCACTATGGTACTGATCTGCCTTGTACTTACTGCCATCAGGAACACAAAGAAAGTAAAGTCTATTGTAATCAATGCCATGAGTTTACTTATCCTCAAATGAAACGTTAATTTAATTCTCGTTAAACACCCGCTCCCCTGTATTTTGACGATTATATTATTGTCATGCACTCAACTTTGTTGAGTGCATTTTTTCAGCAAAAAAAAGAGTAATCCAACTCGGATTACTCTCACGGAAAATAGGTCGTTGAACGTTGTAGCCAAAATCACTCATTTGGATGAGGAGCCTGCACACAATGACAGCTTTTACTTAATTAACCCTTAAAATTAACATTTATCTTAAGAGTTCACCTCGGTTGAGACTGATGAGCTTATCTAAGATCCGCTCGCCATCCATTCGAATACCATTGTGTTCATATTCTGAGGTTAACCAATACTTTAGGTGCGCTACCTGTTTGGCGGTTTCTAGGCTGAAATCCATCTCGACATACATATCTTCGCTATAAATCGCGGCCGCAACTGGGACGCGGTTTTGGCTGAGCTGCTCAAGATTGTAAAGCGCTGGCCAGTCCGTTTTATGGGCAAGAATATTGGCTGCGGCTTTAAGTGGCGCTAAATGGCTAAATTGTTCAAACATACAAGGGTAAATCATCTCGCCAGTAAACAGGAAAGGTTTACCCACTTGATAGTTAAAGGCCGGATACTGTTCCCGTACCCTATGGGCAGACCACTGTGACGCACTGTGTTGACAGTAGATGGCCTCGTGTAACAGGGCAAAAATTGGGTTGGTGTTATAGTCGAGTAATTGGCAGAAATGATTTAAAAACAGCGGGTTGACATAATCACCTTGGGGCGAGTGCACTAGGGCCTGTTCAAGTAAATAGTAGACTGACTCAGGGCCTTGCTCCATGCCTAAATTAATGCCAAGCAGTTGCAGCATTTCAACCGTGAGGGGTTCACCCGTGGCTAACTGCACTGGATGTTCGAGTAAATGTTTGGCTAGGCGAGTCACCAGATGCTGCGCATCGTGGAAGCGCTGGAAGAAGTCCTTATTCTTGGCGAGTACGCGCTGATAGGTGGCTTGATAAACCTCATCACTGCTGCGCGTTAAGGAGGGAATACCACCTGTGATATAGGCTTCACTTACGCCCTGAGGCGCAGCACTTAAGTAGTGCAGCACGCAGAAACCACCAAAGCTTTGACCGAGGATAGCCCACTTGTCGGCAGGGCAGAGCTGGGTGCGAATGGATTCGGCGTCACGGACGATATTGTCGGCTCTAAAATGGCTTAAATATTCGGCCTGTTGCTCAGGGGGGAAGTGACTGAGGCTCTGATAATTGATGGGGCTAGAAAGGCCTGTGCCCCGTTGATCGAGCAATAAGACTCTAAACTCTTTGAGTGCTCGACGGATCCAGCCGCTATTGCTGGCGGGTCGCATAGCGGCAAAGCCAGGACCTCCTTGGAAAAAGACGATATAGGGTAATTTTTTATCTTTATTTTCAATGGCGCAAAGTTCTCTCGCAAACACAGTAATCTGCTCACCAATGGGTTGTTGGTAGTTGAGTGGCAAAGTAAATGTGTGTTTCTTGGCGAAAACACCAGCGAGCATCATATCGGGTTTCATCAATTGACCTTAAGGGCTAGGCTTGTTATTTATGGCAGATTGTATACAAAAGCCCTGTTGTCGCAAGTTAGGATTATTTGATTAGCCTTTGGTTGAGATCAATTTTTATTATAAAAAATTGAGCCATGATAACCCTCTTAGCGTAATCTATCGGCTATGGATAACACGAGATTGAAGCTATGAAGTACCAAATTATTCCTGTGACACCTTTCCAGCAGAATTGCAGCTTGATCTGGTGTGAAAAAACTAAGCATGCAGCGGTTGTCGATCCGGGAGGGAACGTTGACCGTATTTTAGGTGAAGTCACTAAATTAGGGCTGACCCTTGAAAAAGTGTTACTCACTCATGGTCATATTGATCATGTTGGCGGTGCTAAGTTATTAGCACAACAAACGAATGTACCCATCGTTGGTCCACATGAGGCGGATAAGTTTTGGATTGAAAATCTGCCTAAACAGAGTCAAAACTTTGGTTTTCCCCACTGTGATGCCTTTGAACCCGATCAATACCTGTGTGATGGCGATACCGTCACCGTGGGCGAGCAAAGTTTGACTGTGCTGCATTGCCCTGGCCACACACCAGGACATGTGGCGTTTTATTCGGCCTCATCTAAGCTTGCATGGGTCGGAGATATTTTGTTTAGAAGCTCGATTGGCCGTACTGATTTTCCTCAGTCAAATCATCAAAGCTTGATCCATTCAATCACCTCTAAACTCTGGCCTTTAGGCGCTGACGTGGAATTTATTCCTGGCCACGGACCTATGTCTACCTTTGGCGAAGAGCGTGAACATAATCCCTTTGTGGCTGATCAGTTACTGCTCTAAGTTGCATAACACTGCGTCAATTGACTTAATATCAGCCAAAATGCGAGTTTTAATCAGGTACAATTCATATCTACTGTGCCTGATTAAACCTGCAAACTCATCTCTGCTTGACACACATCTTGGGTCTTTTTAGTTAGATTTATCCGCAACTATCTATTTTTAAGCATTATATTTTGACCTAAACCAAGTATCGGTTATTTACGCAACTGAGAATCGCTCGTAACTCTGTGTATTATTTCATCAAAATTCTGTTTTTTTACGTTTTAGCTACATTTTACTGACTAGACTTAAAGCTAACGTTGTAGGTGTCTATCGGGGTAACTATGAATACAAAAACGATGATGAGTGTTGTTTTTTCCACAATCGTCGCTAGTGCAGTGATTACGGCGGTGCTGAGTTTTAATGTCAAATCTAAGATTGAACTCTTTAATGATGCTGCGAATATTCGCTATCAATCCTACCAAATTGCTGATGAACTTCGGCAAAGTTCTGATGATTTGACCAGACTCGCCCGTACCTATGCGGTGACTGGGGATGAAAAGTACGAAAAAATGTATATGGATATTCTGGCCATTCGTAACGGTGAAAAACCTAGACCGGAAAAATATCACCAGATTTATTGGGATTTGGTGCTCAGTTATGGCGATAAACCTAAGCCAGATGGCGCCAGAGTGGCCATCAAAAGCCAAATGAAGGCTTTGGGGTTTTCCGATGAGGAATTCCATTATCTCGAGCAGGCACAGCAAAATTCTGATGCTTTAGTCGCCCTTGAGGTCAAGGCGATGAACGCGGTGAAAGGAATTTTTATCGATCCTAATACCCAAACCTACAGCATTAAAGGTGAGCCGAATCTCGCGATGGCGAGGGAATTACTACATAGCGATCAATATCATAGTGAAAAAGCCAAGATTATGCAGCCGATCGATCAGTTTTTTACCGCCTTGGATAAACGCACTGAGGGTGAGGTGAGTAATCGATTGGATTCTTTAAATATGGCACTCAATGGTTCGCAGTTTGTACTCTTTTTGGTGATTTTAGTTGCCGTTGGCGGCTTTATTATTGTTAAAAGTAGGATTGTGACTCCACTCGTACAAACCTGTCGCGAATTACTTGATATTCAAAGGTCTAAAAATCTTGCCAGCAGGATCTCAGTTTCGACTCAGGGTGAAATTGGGGAAATTGTTAGCCAAATTAATTTATTCATTTCATCTCTAGCCAGTTCATTAGCGACGACGGACAGTATTGCGAAGGAGGTGGCAGATCTCGCTAAACAAACTAAAGCTTCGATTCAAGTTTCCCGTCAAAGCTCAAACCGAGTCGCCAAAGAGCTTGATGCCAGTGCGAGCGCGATGGAAGAAATGACGACCACCTTAGTGCATGTTAGTGAGAGCACCTCGAACGCCGAAATTCGGGCAGCAGAAAATGAAACCCATGTGGGCGTTGGTCAGGATACGGTTTCAGAGGCATTGAATGCGATGGCGGTGCTCGAACGTGAATTTACGACCACCCAAGATTCGATGCAGCATTTGGTGAATGAGAGCACTCAAGTCAGTAATGTATTAAGTGTGATTAAAGCGATTGCTGAGCAAACTAACTTATTGGCACTCAATGCCGCAATTGAGGCGGCGAGGGCGGGTGAGCAAGGGCGTGGTTTTGCGGTGGTAGCCGATGAAGTGCGTTCACTCGCACAGCGCACTCAAGATTCTACCAAGGAAATTGATGATATTGTTGCCAGTTTACAAAATCGCACCAATCAGGTGGGCAGCTCAGTCACCCAAGCGGCTAACTTAATGAAAAAAGCCTCAGGTGAATTGCAACGTATCGTGACGGTCTTTGATGATATTCGCCATAGCACTGCGGCGATTCATGGGATTAATACCCAAGTAGCGGCATCAACCGAAGAGCAATCTCTGGTGTCTAAGGATATTGCCACCAGTCTTATGGTAATCCGCGATAATTCCCGCGAAGTGTCACAAATTATTGAGCAAATCGAATTCACCTCTATTAGCTTAGATAATCAATCCCAAGCACTACGAACTAAGGCTGGAGAGTATCAGTTTTAACCCTTAGTTCAAGGCTATCTCACACTTGTTGACAGGGATGTCAGCTTTATCCTTTAGCTATTTTGTGTTTCCCCGCTTTTGCCCTTTTAAATTCAATTTTCCTTTGTTAGCTTGTTCTACATAAAGATAATTTTTTAATCAGTTACGCTGATTTCAATCGTGGATGCATTAAATGTGTCCCTAAGTTAGCGAAATAGAGAGGGAGTCAATGTCGATGGATCACCAAATGGAAGACTTATTAGAACATTGGTTGCCCCTCGCGGATGATTCATGGGTGCTGGCGGTGATTACCCATATCCAAGGCTCGTCCTACCGTAAACCCGGCGCCATGATGTTATTCCACGAGTTTGGCCAAGGCGCAGGGATATTAAGTGGTGGCTGTTTAGAGGCCGATCTTCGCCGTCATGCACAGCAAGCCATGCAATCGCAACAGATTACTTGTATCACCTATGATGCGACCGATGAATCCGATGCCAGCTACCGCCTAGGTTGTGGTGGTAAAGTCGATATCATGTTGATCCCTCTGCTTAAAGAAAATCATGATCTTGGCCTAGTGGACATAGTACAAGCGTTTCGCAAGGGGCTGTCGGGCTACTATCAATTGCCCTTAGTGCCTGCGGGCAGCGATGCTCGCAGTTACGCTGCACAGTTTTATCCGGCGCAAAGTGCCCCTTTTCCTACGGCGGATTTTCCAAAGGCGGGCATACTCAGTCAGCCTGAAGGGGAGGCGCTTATCATCCCACTCAGACCGCGATTTCATTTAGGGATTTTTGGTGGAGGAATAGATGCTAAACCCGTGGCAGCGATTGCCCACAGTTTAGGTTGGCAGGTGAGCGTGTTTGATACACGCACCGCCTACGCGAGAAGTGCCGACTTTCCCCATGCCCATATCGTCAAGCAAAGCCTTGATGATGCCGAAGCGCTTGTCGCGCAATTAGATTGCGCCGTGGTCATGCACCATCACCTGAATTTGGATGCGGCGGCGCTCAAAGCTATTCAACCTTTTGATCTTAAATATGTTGCTCTCTTGGGGCCCGCTCATCGGCGGGATAAAGTGCTGGCGATGGCCGAACTCAATACTGAGTCGTTTAGTGGCTTTTTCTCGGCACCCGCGGGGCTTGCTCTTGGTGGCGAGTTACCGAGCGCCATTGCCTTGAGTATCTTGGCCCAATGCCATGGGGTGCTTCATGGCGCGGCATTTTCCTCGCTCGATGGAATGATGCCTTAATGCGCATCAGGCAAAGATTGCTCATTGCTGTGCTCGCGGCAGGTGAGAGCCGGCGCTTTCAGGGGGCGAAGCTGGCACAACGTTTATCAACAGCGGCGAGTGAGGGGCAAGGGCATAGCATCTTACAACGCCATATCGACCGTTTGGCTCGCTTCACCTCGGCTCCATTAGTAATGGGAGCATCTAATCAAGTCACTGCAGAACTGTTGGTAGTGCTTGGTGCCCATCAAACATTATTGCGTCCGCAACTTGACGCTCTCGGAGCGCTAAAACTGACGTTGCTTGATAATCCTAATTGGCAAACAGGTTTGGCGTCGTCTCTGCGAGTTGCGGCGGACTTTGCAAAAGCGCAGCAGTTTGATGGCATGTTACTCACCTTAGCGGATCAAGTCGCGCTGACATTTGAAGACTATCGGCAGGTGATTGAGACTTGGCAGACGAGTCAACAATCTGTGGCCGCTTTTTATACGAACGAAGCTGAGATGTTGAATGGACAAGGGACGTTGGATGAATTAGGCGCCCCTGTTATTTTTAATGCCTCAATATTCGATTTATTAACGGATTTGACCGGCGATCGCGGCGCCAAATCCATCTTAAAACAACTGGCAAATGTGGGTGAGTTAGTGGCTGTTCCTTTGCCCCATGCCGCGATTGATATTGATACTAAAGCCGATCTTGCGTCGTGGTTGGCACTTAAGGAGTGAGTTATGGCAATACCATCCTCGGAGGCGGCACAGGACCAGAGCCTTGCGATGCCTTCCCTAAACCTGACCATTAATGGCAGATCCTTTACTTTAAATGCGGATCCCAATATGCCTATCCTCTGGGCGTTACGGGATATTTTAGGCTTAATGGGCACTAAATATGGCTGCGGCGCGGGGCTCTGCGGCGCTTGTACCGTGCATTTAGATGGTCAGCCTGTGCGCGCCTGTTTAACCAGCGTATCCCAGGCGCAAGGCAAGCAACTGACCACGATTGAAGGGCTGGATAATCAAAAGCTTAAAAATGCTTGGGCCGAAAACAATGTACCCCAGTGTGGTTATTGTCAGGCCGGGCAATTAATGTCAGCAGCGGCTTTAGTCACTCAGCATCCAAAACCATCGGCGGAACAAATTGATGCTGCCATGTCGGGTAATTTGTGTCGCTGCGGTACCTATCCTCGGATAAAAGCGGCGCTGCAAAGCTATGCCAAACAGGAGGGCTAAGATGAGTACATTCACCGCAGTTGAAAATATCAGTCGCCGCGATGTGTTAAAACTCTTCGGCGCCGTCGGGGGCGGTCTCGCCCTTGGTGCCAGTGGCCTCAGTTGGAGTCCAATGGCATTGGCACAGGACCAACAGGCGCGGCTCAATCTGTTTATCGCCATCGGTGAGGACGACAAGGTCTATTTGACCTGCCACCGTTCCGAAATGGGTCAGGGGATCCGCACGGGGATTTTACAAATCTTAGCCGAAGAACTGGAGGCTGATTGGGATAAAATTGTGCCTATTCAAGGGCTCGCCGATAAACGCTACGCCAGCCAAAATACCGATGGTAGCCGCAGTATCCGCGAAAACTATGACCGTATGCGAGAGATGGGCGCGATGGCTCGAACCATGCTTGAACAAGCAGCTGCAGCCCGCTGGAAAGTCCCCGTGAGTGAAGTGCAGGCTAAAGATCATCAAGTGCTGCATGCTAAATCTGGCCGTTCTGCCAGCTTTGGTGAATTAGCCCTCGATGCGGCAGGATTACCACTGCCCGCGGCCGATTCACTGCGATTAAAGGCGGTTAAGGATTTCAAGCAAATAGGGGCTTCGCGTCAGATAGTCGATATGCAAGCCATGCTCACGGGTAAGGCTGTCTATGGCTATGATATCCAACTGGATAACATGCTTTATGCCAGCATTATGCGCCCACCCGTATTGGGGAGCGATGTGGCTAGTCTTGACGATAGTGCGGCGCGCAAAGTAGCAGGTGTGGTCGATGTGTACCGTTTGCCAACGTCCAAGGGCGCGCCCGCTTTTCAAGCCTTAGGCGGCGTAGCTGTGGTGGCGACAAATACTTGGAGTGCGCTGCAGGGACGTAAAGCCTTGCAAGTGAGCTGGACTCAGTCTGCCAACAGTAGCCACGATTCTAAAACCTATCTGCAAGAGCTGGTGGACAAGGTACAAGATCCAGGCAAGGTGGTACGTCAAGTTGGTGATGAGGTCAAAGCCTGGCCAAAGGACGATACCCTTAAGGCGATTTATACCGTGCCTTACCTTATCCATTCTTCCATTGAGCCGCCTGTGGCCACCGCGAATGTGACCGATAAGGGCTGTGAAATTTGGGCATCGACACAAACACCGCAAAGTACCCAACAAAATGTGGCCGCGGCCTTAGGTATCGCCGAGGATGCGGTGAAAGTGAATGTGACGCTACTGGGCGGCGGCTTTGGGCGCAAGTCTAAACCAGATTTCAGTGTGGAGGCGGCGCTACTCTCCAAGCAATTTAAACGGCCGGTGAAGGTGAGTTGGAGCCGTGAGGATGAGATCCAAAACGGTTATTACCATGCCATCAGCGCCCAGTGTTATCAGGCCTTGTTCGATGCCAATAACAAACCCACTGCGCTGCTGGCGCGTACGGGCTTCCCGTCGATCAGCTCCACCTTTGCCGAGGGCGTTGAGTATCCATCCGGTGGAGAGCTGGATTTAGGTTTTGTCGATGTGCCCTTTGCCCTCGCAAATTTACGCTACGAGGCCGTGAAGGCCAGCGCCCACAGCCGTATCGGTTGGATGCGCTCGGTATGCAACATTCAACATGGGTTTGGCGTAGGCAGTTTTGTCGATGAAATGGCCCATAAAGCCAAGTTATCTTGTCCCGATATGTGGCGTAGCTTACTGGGTCAAGTGAGGCGAGAGACCTTTGAGAACCAAGGCTTTAAATATGGCAACTATGGTGAAGACTTAAACCGTCATCCCGTCGATGTCGGCCGTTACCTCAAGGTGATTGAGGCGGTTGAACAAGCCCAAGCCAAGGCGCCTAAAGCGGGTAAGAATCAAGGTTGGGGATTTGCCGTGCATCGCAGCTTTGTGAGTGTGGTGGCGGTGGCGATGCGAGTAGAAGTCGGCGAGGACAAACAGCTTAAGGTGCTAAATGCCATTGCAGCGATTGATGCTGGCACTGTGGTTAACCCCGACAGGGTGAAAGCACAGACCGAAGGCGCGATAGTCTTTGGGTTAAGCTTGGCGCTCATGGGGGAGATCAGTTACCAACAGGGTAAGGTGATGCAGTCTAACTTCCATGATTATCCGCTTCTACGTTTACCCCAAGTGCCAGAGATGGAGATCATCATTATCGATTCGGATGCGCCACCTGCCGGTGTGGGGGAGCCCGGGGTACCGCCAGTGGCGCCTAGTCTGACCAATGCGATATTTGCCGCAACAGGCTTTAGGATCCGCGACCTGCCAGTTAATAAACAGTTAAAGGTGTGAAACGATACCTGAGTGAGCAAAAAAGCGCCTAATAAGCGCTTTTTTCGTTTTTTTACCACAAATAAATTGCTTGTTAGCAAATTTACGGGCATTAATGCCGAAAATTAGCAATAGATCAGGTTTTTGTTACCAGAATAGAGGTAATTTAACCAATATGTTTACTCAAGTGACCTAAGGTATGCGGACTCGCGTACACATTCATTTGAATCGGTTACTAGTCGGCCTGTGAGTCAGTTTTCGATTGCAGATCCCTACTAAAAATTGATCGACACGGAAGTGAAGGGCGCTATAACACCATAATACAGCCGCACCTTGAGCGCATTTGAGTAGTTAACTTCCGTGAAAACAATAAAGGGGTCATCATGGAAAATCGTTGGCAGGTCGCTATTTCTGCGGGGCTATTAGCCGCAATATGGTGTGGTATCGCAGATACTTTTCATCTTGTTACTTGGATTGGCTTTTTAGGTTGCAGCACGTTTTTTGCTCAGCCGAAGGCCGGTTTTCAAGGCGTGATGATGGCGTGGTGCACCAATCTCTCCGGTGTGTTTTGGGCTTGGCTCATTATCAGCGGTAGCAGTTTTTTCGTATCGCCTGTGGCGGGTTATCTGTTTACAGGTATCGCTACCTCGGCAATGTGCCTACAGGCCAGTTATCAAAAACTCAGTTTTATTCCCGGTTCCTTTATCGGCTGTTGTATTACCTTTGCTATGGCTGGGGATGTGGCCAATATTGTGCCGCCTTTAGTGTTAGGCGCCCTGTTAGGTTTTTGTATGAGCTTATTGACGGCACAGTTAATCAGCCTTCGCCAAAAATGGTCAGCATCAACAGGTTCTGAAATCGCCAGTGCCGATTAATCTTCCATCACTTTTGTGTTCGCATGATAGCCATGCGGTAACTGAGTGATCGAATAGATGAGCTATAATGCTGATTTAGTACCCGATAGCTTTAGGTCTTAGGAAATATCAAGATGAAACAAATCCAGTTTCGCACCATTGATGCCATATTGATCAAGTTCAGTCTTAACGGCAAATTTTGGATTGTCTGTTCTATGGTGGCGTTAATCACGGCTACCATCGCACTTATCAATTACCAACATGCTCACCGCAACCTAGAAGCTGCCTCTTTGGCTCGAGTTCAGGCGACGGTTGATGCCTTTGCCCAAGTCGCAAATGCGCAACAGTTGCAGGGCGATGCATTATCACAATTTGCCCGAGACAATGGGCTGAGTGTTGTCTCTCGCCAAACTGAGGCGCAGCGCCAAAGGGATAATGTCACCGCCAGCGCCACGGTGGCATCTGGCAGCGCGCTCGCACTGTCGCAAAATGTGTCCGAATGGGAAAGTGATGGCCGCAGCGATGCTAATTTGATGTTTTGGCTTGCATTAATCGGTTTATTGCCCTTATTCCAACTAAGCTATTGGATTTCAACTTCCCTCGGCGGTGGTCTGTGGGATATGTACATGGCTATCAAACGCTTAGCCGATGGCGACTTAAGTTTCAGATTAAACTTTTTCGGTACCGATGACTTCAGCTTAATCGCCCGCGAAATTGACCGCTGCGCCGACAATATGAGCGAAATGGTGAGCGCTATCCGCAATAATGCCCAAACACTTTCCCTCGCTGCTGATGAGTTTAATCAGCAAGCAAAAATCAGCGGTGAGTTAATTGGTGCCCAGCATCAATTTTTAGATTCAGTGGCTGTGGCCATGGCGCAAATGACTTCGGCGATTGAAGAAGTGTCGGTCAATGCCAGTAACACTTCACTACAGACTAAAGATAACGCCAGCCAAATGAGTGCCAGCCAAGGGCGTATTAGCCACACTGTGGACAGTATTGGTTTGCTCTCAACCAAAATTGGCGCGGCCTTTTCATCGGTAGAACAGTTATCTAAGGATGCTGCGGCTATTGATGCGGTTGTAACAACCATCAATAGTATTTCTGGGCAGACTAACTTGCTGGCGCTGAATGCGGCCATTGAAGCGGCGCGCGCAGGTGAGCAAGGTCGCGGTTTTGCGGTGGTTGCCGATGAAGTCCGTACCTTAGCGGGACGTACCCAGCAGGCAACAGTTGAGATCCAAGCGATGATCGAAGGATTGCAATCAGGCACTCGTCAGCTCTCCAATATCACCACTGAGATTGTGGACCGCGCCGATGAAGGACGTAGCGCCATTATTGCCGTGGGCGACGATGTTGAAGGGATGGCGCAATCGGTTAATGCCGTATTCGATATGAGTAGCCAGATTGCCGCATCGGCGGAAGAGCAGAGCGTCGCGGCCCGCGATATCGCAGGCCAGCTTAATGAGATCCGCCATCAATCTGATACCATTAAACAAACGGCGCAGCGCAGTGTCACCCTAGCGCATGATTTGCAACATGCTTCGGTTGAACTCGAAGGGATCCTCAAACAGTATCGCACTAGCTAAGTGGTTGCTTTTATGTGGATATGTGGATTAGCTCTATGAATCCTCATTAGCTTTGAAGCTGAATCTCGCTCCCTTGGCGAAGCGTAATAGTTGTTGGGTCCCTGATGATTGGTTAGACAATCGCAGCCATCGTTTGGTTAAATCTACTCGATGGATGGAAGACTTTATTAACCAACTTCAGGAACAGCTCCGTGAACATTAAACTCCATGCCAATGCGGCAACAACCCCAAAAACGCGTCAACTGATCCAACAGTCTACAAAGTCCGTTGCGGTGCTGGCCAAGGAGCTTGGTGTGTCTGAAACCACCATCCGTCGGTGGAAGGACCGCGATAATGACCAAGACCGCTCTCACACTGCACACCGCTTGCAGACGGTTATCAACCCTGTGCAAGAATGGCTAATTGTCGAGCTGCGCAAGACTCTCTTGCTGCCATTGGATGACCTGTTGGTTGTGGTTAGACGCTTTATCTTTCCTGAATTATCTCGCTCAGCCTTAAGTCGATGTTTGGTTCGCAATAATGTGGGTAATCTAAAAGCGCTGCTCCCTGAAACCGAGCCAGTCACTTCGCCTAAGTCCTTCAAAGATTATGAACCAGGCTATGTCCATATGGACATCAAATACTTACCTCAGATGCCTGATGAAACTCGCAGGAAGTACTTGTTTGTAGCAATCGACCGTGCCTCGAGATGGGTCTATCTTGAAATCCTGCCAGATAAGAGCGCCCGCTCTGCTAGTGGTTTCTTAAGTCGGCTGGTACGCAAAGCGTCTTTCAAGCTCAGCATTGTACTGACCGATAATGGCAAAGAGTTTACCGATAAATACTGCGCTACGGGTCAGCGAGAGCCAACAGGCCACCATCCATTTGACGTGGTATGCAACAAGCAGCAAATTGAACATCGGCTGATTAAGCGGGGCAAGCCGCAAACCAACGGGATGGTCGAGCGATTCAATGGGCGAATTGCCACGCTGCTGAAGGAAACTCGGTTCGAGTGCTCAGGAGATCTAGCGGCCACACTTGAGCGTTATCAGCGGCTGTATAATCAATTCATTGCACAGAAGGCATTGAATCATCTTACACCGCTGGATAAGCTCAAAGAGTATTACCAAGCTTCACCGGAATTATTTCGGATAAGACCTACCAATCGCCCGGGACCTGACAAATAGTCAAATAAACATGGCGGTTACATCTGATGTGCCGCCATTTTTATATTCTTAAAATTAGGCAATATCGTTCATTTAGTTTAACTGTCAATTGACTGTACATTTGGCCAAAAACTTATACCCACAGTCGTTTTGCTATTCAAAGGTAATAGGGCGAGTAACGTTGTCGAGATAGAAAGCTAAAGGCTCACGTGCGACCTTGAGGTTATTTCAGTCTCAACTTTTTTCTAATGAATTAGCTCTATTTTTGCCTCAGATGCACTCCAGCGACTTTTGATGACTCTCATCCAAGCTATTTTGGCCCTTGCAGGTTGTAGAAGAACAGAAAGTGCATTATGTTGTTGAGCTAATACGGATGGCAGGATTTTTCTATAATATGAAAAAATTTATATCTCTAATCAGAGGGAGGGGAATTAACTATTTTTCGTATATTTTATTAATCATTTTGATGACAATCATCGGAGCCAAGTCATTTATCAGGCCTATATACTTAACTTTTACTGATTTTAACTCGATAACTGGAAAATGTGACGATCTTTATCTTTACATATTTAGTTTTGGTTTCTGCTCGTTTGCATTTGGGTTAGGCGGAATGACAGTTTCATTAGTCAAATTATTCGCTAATTGGTCAAATTTAAGTAATCCTTCTTCGATTGCTGAAATTAAGGAGTACATTTTTATGGGCAGTGCAGTTGTGATTGGATCACTATTGGTTCTGTTACTCATGTATTTTCAGTAATTTCCCCAAATTCAAATGAATAGAAAACAAGGACAGGAACCATTAAAATTGGACAAAAAGCCTTCATTGCCCAGTGGGCATGCTGCAAGAACTGACCGATTACTGCTAACATCTCGAAAAGCGATGACGGCACTTTGCGGTAAGCTGTCAATACTTTCACAACCACTTATAGCGACTATATTTCGTCGACAACAATCTTAGTCAAATACTTCCTAAGCGATATGGGATAACTTACCTCATCTGAATACACCATTTTTTAATGAATTAGTGCTATTTTTTTCCTCAGAAGCTGCCCCTACAGCTTTTGATGACTCTCATTCAAGCCGTATTAGCCGGAGCAGGTTGTAGGCAAACTGAAGTTGTTGATTTAAAATGGATGGTCGAATTTATTTCCTTGTCTGATGAAATACCCATTTTTTAAGGAGTTAGCGCAATCTATTACACCTACGCTGTCAATGCGATGATTTATGACTCTTATTTAAGCCATTTTAACTCGGACAAGTTTTAGATAAACTGAAAGTGAATTATGTTGTTGATTTAAAATGGATGGCAGAATTTATTCTCTATTAGGAATGAACGTATACACTAATTGCATATCAATAAAAAGTATTATTGACAATGTAAAGTTTTACGCTTAGGTTCACTTTGACGGATTTAATTTTATATGGAGATTTAAACGAAAAAATTACCTCTTGCAATATTAGGTGGCGCTGCCTTATCTATTCCAGTAAAAGCCATTACAAATGATTCAGATAGTTTATATGGCATACCAGATAGCTTGTTTGAACACCCCCCGAAAATTGAAAAAATAGCCTTGTAAGGCTACCTATAAATACAGAGAAAAACTTGGCTATTAGTAATCATATTCAACGTATGTATTTAGATTCTGAATATGCTCACGATTATATTTATAATAAAGAGGCAATTCTTAAGGGGATGGGAGTATCTTTATCAGAAGTAGATACTAACCCAAGCATTAAATTTCTAGAGGTGATTAGCGATCCAAGATTTAGAGCGGCAAGCATAGCTAGGGATTATGATAACATTATTCAACTATTAGTTGATTATAATCTTGTTAATGCAGATGATTTTTCAAAACTAGTGCCTCAATACCAATTCTATATTGAGCAAAATAAAGAGGAGTATGAAAAGCTATTCCTAGCGAATGACTTATCATCAGTTACGTTCTGAAGAATCCCCTGATGATTTACAAATAAATCATCAAATTAGGGTGGAAGCGCATCTTGTTGCATGATCAAATGGTTTCGCCAAAAACTACACTTGGACAACAAGATGCGCGAAGCCAATATCCTACAACATTCTTTACACCAATACTGCCCAGAACTTCACCTAAAACGATTAAACAGCTTGATGCTGGCCTCTAAGGCACTGATTGAATGTAAGACACTGACCTTGACTGAGTTAGGTCGAAATTTACCAACCACGGCCCGAACCAAGCACAACATCAAGCGCATTGATCGTTTGCTCGGCAACACGCATCTGCATCAAGAACGGTTAGCTGTCTACCAATGGCATGCCCGCCTCATCTGTTCTGGTAACCCTATGCCGATTGTGCTCGTCGATTGGTCAGACATCCGAGAGCATAAACGCATCATGGCTCTGCGCGCCTCAATAGCCTTCAATGGCCGCTCTATTACCCTGTATGAGAAGTCCTATCCCCTATCAGAACAATGCTCTAAGGCCTCCCACAACGGTTTTTTAGCGGACTTAGCCAAGATTTTACCTTTGCATGTTACCCCTCTCATCGTGACTGACGCGGGGTTCAAAGTGCCTTGGTACAAAGAGGTTGAGGCGCATGGTTGGTTTTGGCTAAGCCGTATTCGCGGTACAGTTCAATTTGCAGATATTGGCGCTGAAAATTGGCGTGCAGTTCGCAGTACACATGACTTGGCCAACGGTCAAGCGAAGAGCCTGGGTTGTAAGACCTTGACCAAAACTAACCCTATCAATTGCCATCTCACGCTTTATCGTAGCAAACCTAAGGGGCGTACAAATCAGCGTTCAACGAGGACTAATTGCCACCATCCATCGGCAAAAACGTACTCAACATCGGCGAAAGAGCCTTGGGTGTTAGCCAGCAATTTACCACCAGAATCTCGGAGCCCAAAGCAGCTGGTAAACCTGTACGCCAAACGTATGCAAATAGAGGAAACCTTTCGTGACCTCAAAAGCCCGGCATACGGCTTTGGCTTACGCCAAAGTCGTACCAACAGTCCAGAGCGATTCGACATCATCCTACTGATAGCGTTGATGGTTCAATGCCTGTTGTGGCTAGTTGGTTTACACGCACAGCAACAGGGCTGGGATAAGCATTTTCAGGCCAATACCATTGGGCATCGAACGGTACTCTCAACGATTCGCTTGGGATTGGAGGTACTCAGGCGGCCTGATTATCAAATCACGGAGAAAGAATTGCTGGCGGCCTGGGTATTATTCGCCAATCAGTTGCTCAAATATGGCTATGCTATGGCTGATTTATGAGGGGATCCTTCAGAGTTACGTTAGGTAAAGATGATTACTATACTCAGGCTTGTGTTACGTGTGTTTCTTTTGCAGCCGTTGCAGTTAATGCTGTTGCTGCTACTAACGTTGCGGTTGCGGCTATTTTGGCTGTTTATGCAGGGATTTACCTATGGGGTCCCAATCCCCAGCCTAACTCGCTGCCAAATTATCTAGATTCTCAAGAGGGTGAGTTTGGAAAAATAGCCTTGTCAAATGAAAAAATTGCTAACAACAAATGGATAGCATATTCCCTGGCGCAAGCATCAGGAGTTCCAAATTTGAATAATTATATTTATAAAGACATTGCCATAACTGAGTTGCGAGCTTTTTTTACCGCGGCGTATAACCTAGGTCTAATCAATAATGAAGACAACCTTAATTATATAATTCAATCTGCTATTAATGAACTTGATAATATTAATTTTAAAAATTTAAAGTAAGGGTAAATTACAGGGCGTCCGCATGAACGTTTTTTAGAGCCAAACAGCTATGTAGGTCGAGCAAAACGTGAGCTATAAAGACTTAATAACGCAAACTAAATTGGCTGTTATTTGCATATGTCCAGCAATGCTTATAACACGAACACCTTATGGAGAGCAAAAAAACAAGCACTTATGCGGACGCTCTGGAGAAAAATTAAAATTTTTTACGTTTAAATTAATGGTGAATAATATGTATCAACAATCCCCTAATATAATTACTATTCTTCCTACTTATAGGTGTACAGCAGCATGTAAAGAATGCTGTTTTGAGTCAAATCCAAACTTAAAATCTAGATTATCAAGAACTGATATTTTGGAAATAATTGATACTGGGTGCACTTCCTTTCCTGATCCCCCCTGTGTCAGGATTGTTGTCACCCCTAAATAATCATTATGTTTAAAGACAGGGTGCGGCAAAAGAGAACGATATGGCTCGGTACTGAAGAATCCCCTGATGATTTACAAATAAATCATCAAATTAGGGTGGAAGCGCATCTTGTTGCATGATCAAATGGTTTCGCTAAAAACTACACTTGGACAACAAGATGCGCGAAGCCAATATCCTACAACATTCTTTACACCAATACTGCCCAGAACTTCACCTAAAACGATTAAACAGCTTGATGCTGGCCTCTAAGGCACTGATTGAATGTAAGACACTGACCTTGACTGAGTTAGGTCGAAATTTACCAACCACGGCCCGAACCAAGCACAACATCAAGCGCATTGATCGTTTGCTCGGCAACACGCATCTGCATCAAGAACGGTTAGCTGTCTACCAATGGCATGCCAGCCTCATCTGTTCTGGTAACCCTATGCCGATTGTGCTCGTCGATTGGTCAGACATCCGAGAGCATAAACGCATCATGGCTCTGCGCGCCTCAATAGCCTTCAATGGCCGCTCTATTACCCTGTATGAGAAGTCCTATCCCCTATCAGAACAATGCTCTAAGGCCTCCCACAACGGTTTTTTAGCGGACTTAGCCAAGATTTTACCTTTGCATGTTACCCCTCTCATCGTGACTGACGCGGGGTTCAAAGTGCCTTGGTACAAAGAGGTTGAGGCGCATGGTTGGTTTTGGCTAAGCCGTATTCGCGGTACAGTTCAATTTGCAGATATTGGCGCTGAAAATTGGCGTGCAGTTCGCAGTACACATGACTTGGCCAACGGTCAAGCGAAGAGCCTGGGTTGTAAGACCTTGACCAAAACTAACCCTATCAATTGCCATCTCACGCTTTATCGTAGCAAACCTAAGGGGCGTACAAATCAGCGTTCAACGAGGACTAATTGCCACCATCCATCGGCAAAAACGTACTCAACATCGGCGAAAGAGCCTTGGGTGTTAGCCAGCAATTTACCACCAGAATCTCGGAGCCCAAAGCAGCTGGTAAACCTGTACGCCAAACGTATGCAAATAGAGGAAACCTTTCGTGACCTCAAAAGCCCGGCATACGGCTTTGGCTTACGCCAAAGTCGTACCAACAGTCCAGAGCGATTCGACATCATCCTACTGATAGCGTTGATGGTTCAATGCCTGTTGTGGCTAGTTGGTTTACACGCACAGCAACAGGGCTGGGATAAGCATTTTCAGGCCAATACCATTGGGCATCGAACGGTACTCTCAACGATTCGCTTGGGATTGGAGGTACTCAGGCGGCCTGATTATCAAATCACGGAGAAAGAATTGCTGGCGGCCTGGGTATTATTCGCCAATCAGTTGCTCAAATATGGCTATGCTATGGCTGATTTATGAGGGGATCCTTCAGGGCTCGGTATTCACCAGAACGTAAAGAGGCGATCCTTAAAAAATTATTACCTCCTCACAACTTAACGGTCGCAGAGGTCGCTCGGGAAGAAGGCATCGCGGTGCAAACCTTGTATCATTGGCGAGATATTGCCAGAAAAGAAGGTCGCCCCGTGCCAGGTAAAACATTAACAGCCGATGATTGGTCGGCTGAAGCAAAACTTGCCGTGATTATTGAAACAGCGCCGCTGTCGGAAGCGGAGATAAACCAGTATTGCCGTGAAAAGGGCTTGTTCCGCGAGCAAGTACAGCAGTGGAAACAGGATTGTTTAGCTGGTTTTCAAACCTCAGAAGTACAAACTAAAACCATTAAACAGCAGGCTAAGGCTGACAAAGCCGAAATCAAATCGCTGCAACGGGAATTGCGCTATAAGGAGAAAGCGCTGGCTGAAGCTGCTGCGTTACTGGTGCTCAGAAAAAAGCTCAATGCGCTCTGGGGGGACGACAGCGAGGAGAGCTAACCCCTTTGCCTGAGCGCATAGCATTGATTGCCTTAATCCAAGAGGCCTATACCAATGGTGCTCGCCTTTATAAGGCTTGTGCAGAAACGGGCCTCAGTAAGCGTACCTATCGACGTTGGTATCGAGAAGGTCAAGTACAAGCTGATTTAAGGCCGACAGCAGCTCGACCAGAGCCGGCCAATAAACTCGAAGAACATGAGCGACAACAGATATTAAGCGTGTGTAATCAAACGGAGTACGCCAGCTTACCCCCGTCGCAAATTGTGCCAACATTATTAGATAACGGGATTTATATCGCCTCGGAATCCAGCTTCTACAGAGTGTTAAATGCTCATGGTCAACTTAACCATCGTGGCCGCACTCAGGCTGCGGTCAATCGAAGCAAACCGTTGAGTTATCGGGCAGATGGGCCGAATCAAGTGTGGTCATGGGACATCACTTATTTAGCCTCAATCGTCAAAGGCCAGTTCTACTATTTGTACCTGTTTGAAGATATTTACAGTAGAAAAATAGTGGGTTACGAAGTTCATGAGCAAGAAAGTGGGGAATATGCCGCTGCGCTAATCCAACGCTGTCTGTTACGCGAGCAATGCTTTAACACGCCATTAGTGCTGCATTCTGATAATGGGGCGCCGATGAAGTCACTGACCATGAAAGCCAAGCTGGAAGAGCTTGGTATTACGGCATCATTAAGTCGGCCGAGGGTGAGTAATGACAACCCCTTTTCAGAGTCGTTATTTAAAACGTTGAAATACCGCCCACAGTGGCCGGCATCAGGTTTTAGCTGCTTAGCAACAGCAAGAGAATGGGTGGAAAAGTTTGTAACCTGGTACAACGATGAGCATAAACACAGCCAGCTAAATTTTGTCTCACCAGGGCAACGTCATGCACTGCAAGATGGCGCTATTTTAGCGAAGCGCAAGAAAGTGCTTGAGGCGGCGAAGGAAAGAAAACCGATGCGTTGGTCTACAGAGATCAGAAATTGTGAAGCGGTTGGCGCTGTAACACTCAACCCAGATAAGGCACCAGAAGAAGGCGTAATAAATGCAGCTTAATATTTAAACAAAGAGTGACAACTATCTTGAAAAACACCGGATCTTAAAATGATAGTGTTTAGTGGCGGCGAATGCTTCACCCTTAAAAGTGATCTTTATGCTGGCATTCAAGCTGCAACATTAAATGGGAAGATGTCGCGTTGCGTAACTAACGGTTACTGGGGTAATACACTTTCGAATGCAAGAACAATTGCTGAAAAGTTAAAAGACGCCGGATTAAGTGAGATTAACTTTAGTACTGGTGCTGAAGGATCCCCTCATAAATCAGCCATAGCATAGCCATATTTGAGCAACTGATTGGCGAATAATACCCAGGCCGCCAGCAATTCTTTCTCCGTGATTTGATAATCAGGCCGCCTGAGCACCTCCAATCCCAAGCGAATCGTTGAGAGTACCGTTCGATGCCCAATGGTATTGGCCTGAAAATGCTTATCCCAGCCCTGTTGCTGTGCGTGTAAACCAACTAGCCACAACAGGCATTGAACCATCAACGCTATCAGTAGGATGATGTCGAATCGCTCTGGACTGTTGGTACGACTTTGGCGTAAGCCAAAGCCGTATGCCGGGCTTTTGAGGTCACGAAAGGTTTCCTCTATTTGCATACGTTTGGCGTACAGGTTTACCAGCTGCTTTGGGCTCCGAGATTCTGGTGGTAAATTGCTGGCTAACACCCAAGGCTCTTTCGCCGATGTTGAGTACGTTTTTGCCGATGGATGGTGGCAATTAGTCCTCGTTGAACGCTGATTTGTACGCCCCTTAGGTTTGCTACGATAAAGCGTGAGATGGCAATTGATAGGGTTAGTTTTGGTCAAGGTCTTACAACCCAGGCTCTTCGCTTGACCGTTGGCCAAGTCATGTGTACTGCGAACTGCACGCCAATTTTCAGCGCCAATATCTGCAAATTGAACTGTACCGCGAATACGGCTTAGCCAAAACCAACCATGCGCCTCAACCTCTTTGTACCAAGGCACTTTGAACCCCGCGTCAGTCACGATGAGAGGGGTAACATGCAAAGGTAAAATCTTGGCTAAGTCCGCTAAAAAACCGTTGTGGGAGGCCTTAGAGCATTGTTCTGATAGGGGATAGGACTTCTCATACAGGGTAATAGAGCGGCCATTGAAGGCTATTGAGGCGCGCAGAGCCATGATGCGTTTATGCTCTCGGATGTCTGACCAATCGACGAGCACAATCGGCATAGGGTTACCAGAACAGATGAGGCTGGCATGCCATTGGTAGACAGCTAACCGTTCTTGATGCAGATGCGTGTTGCCGAGCAAACGATCAATGCGCTTGATGTTGTGCTTGGTTCGGGCCGTGGTTGATAAATTTCGACCTAACTCAGTCAAGGTCAGTGTCTTACATTCAATCAGTGCCTTAGAGGCCAGCATCAAGCTGTTTAATCGTTTTAGGTGAAGTTCTGGGCAGTATTGGTGTAAAGAATGTTGTAGGATATTGGCTTCGCGCATCTTGTTGTCCAAGTGTAGTTTTTAGCGAAACCATTTGATCATGCAACAAGATGCGCTTCCACTCTAATTTGATGATTTATTTGTAAATCATCAGGGGATTCTTCAGGTACTGGTGTTGACCATCAAGAACACGTGCCTCTTAGTTCGGTTATCAACGCTGTCCAAGCATGTGCAGAGTTAGGTATTTGGACTATGATAACAATTGAAAAGGATACTGAGACCTCATCTTGTAGGGAAACTATCAATACTAATCCTCTGATATTAGAATTATTATCAAATAGAAAATTGATGCTTCAAAATAACACTTGGATGCCTTTCAAGTTGGATTATGTAGATAGAGGTGTGCAAATTCATCAAGATGACTTGATGCAGGGCTGTGAACAAATATTTAATAACTTAGTTGTCACACCACATGGCAGAATATCAGGGTGTTGCGGTTTAACGTTTGAACACATTCCTGAGATGAAACTCGGTAGTATCGGTGATAAAGACGCTCTGAGAAAAGCTTACGATGAGCAATTGAATGATTTTTTGAAAATTTGGATTAAAGTAGATGGCCCAACCTCGATTATTGAGCAATTAATGGGTAGTGGATACATAGAAAACTCCATTGGTACAGTTTCTCACAATTGCCAATCTTGTGTGTATTTACATAAAAAACCAGAAATTGTGTCTGCGCTAAAGGAAAATTATGAAAAGTATATGTCCAATGTTCTTATTAAATATCACGCCAGCGAGTTTGTTTCCAAAAAATATAGCAAAGATAAACTTGTTATGAAGGAGATTAGATGATGAGTTACTCAAATAGTCAAATAGGGTATCCTTTTTTTATAATTTGTTTCTTTACTTTGATATTTGTTTTTGCAGTTAATAAATTCGGTTTGCAAGAGTTTAAAGGTGAAAACGATTTTATAATGTTAATATTAATATTAAGTGTTGCACTTTTAATGACCTTTAGGTTAAGAGTGAGTATCGAAGATAAACAACTTACTCTAAGTTACGGAATTGGATTATTTAAAAAGAGATTTGATCTTTCAGATGTTAACAATGTGTCTATAGTAAGAAATAAGTGGTACTGTGGTTGGGGAGTGCGAATTTCATCTGAAGGAACTATATATAATATATCAGGTTTCGAAGGTGTTAAAATTGACTTCCGCTCAGGTGTTTCAATCGTAGTTGGAACTAATAAGCCACTGGAACTATATCAAGCACTTAAAAAGTTTACCTCCTAATGTATCGCGGCTAGTGAAAAGCACTATTGTTAAAGTGCTTTTCACTGTTTAGTTCCCGCATATGCATGCAACTAGCACGGTAGTGTTCAAATTTCTGTGTCATTTCTTTAAGCATACCAAAAATGAGATGATTTATGACCATGCCTACTTTTGATATCAATGCTGCAATTCAAGTACTACGTGAAGGTAAAGATCTGACTGGCAAAGATGGCATCTTAACCCCTTTGATTAAGCCTCTCACTGAATCGGCGTTGGTGGCAGAGCTGGATAATCACTTAGCTGCCACTGAAGGTGCAAATCGTAAAAACGGTAAAACCACTAAAACGAAGGCTGTTCATAATTCTGTGTCAGGTAATATTCACCGTGTCGTCGAGCGAATACCATAGCTTGCCTATGGACTCTGTACTTAAATAGCTAACTCCCAAACAAAAACATCGACCTAGGCCGATGTTTTTATATCGATTAAAGAATTCACTCGAGCGAGTTAGGCTTCTTTAAAGGTGCTCCAAATTGGCGCGTGATCTGAGGGTTTATCGATGCCGCGCAGATCGTAATCGACGTCGGATTCGACTAAACGTGCGGCCAGTGACGGCGTGGCTAAGATCACATCGATGCGTAGGCCGCGGTTATCATCGAAGCCTTTGCTGCGGTAATCGAACCATGAATAACGTTCGCAGCGGTCGGGGTGCAGTTGACGGAAGGTATCCACCAATCCCCAATCCTGCAGGGTTTTCAGCCATTCACGCTCTTCGGGTTGGAAGCTGCATTTTCCGGTTTTTAGCCAACGCTTGCGGTTGACTTCACCGATGCCGATATCCAAATCGATGGGCGAAATATTGATATCCCCAATGATGGCGATATCTTCATCGTTGCTATGATTAGCGTGCAAATGCGCCATTAAGTCCTGATAAAACTTACGCTTAGCAGGGTACTTAGTCGGATGGTCAATGCTTTCGCCCTGAGGGAAATAACCATTCAGCACAGTTAGCGGACGGCCATTTGCCTGAGCAAAGGTGCCGATAATCATGCGGCGCTGGGCATCTTCTTCATCGGTTGCAAAGCCCTTTTGCACCTTAAGTGGGGCGACTTTGGAGAGCATGGCAACGCCATAGTGTGCCTTGCCACCGTGGTAATGCACGTGATAACCCATGGCCTCAACTTCGGCGAGCGGGAAGGCTTCATCGTGCACTTTGGTTTCTTGCAGGCCGATAATGTCGGGCTGATGGCTGTCGATTAACGCTTGCAATTGATGCAGGCGAGAACGCAATCCATTGATATTGAAAGAAACGATTTTCATTAAGGCAGAACTCGTTTGAAGGGTTTAACCACAACGCTTTGATATACGCCCGCCGCGAAGTAAGGATCGGCATCTGCCCAGGCTTGAGCTGTGGCTAACGAATCGAAATCTGCAACGACTAATGAGCCGCTAAACCCTGCATCACCTGGGTTTTCGCTATCGATAGCTGGGTGTGGACCGGCAACGAGCAGGCGACCTTCATCGGCCAGTTCTTGTAAGCGTGCTAAATGCGCAGGGCGTGCTGCTAAACGTTTTTCTAAGCTGTTCTCAACATCTTGAGCTGAAATCATATACCACATTATTTGAGTTCCTTGCGTTGATCTTCGGGAAGATGTTTATAAAGGTAAAAGACGGTGATTACGGTATTAATCAGGGTTAAGGCGGTGAGGCCAAACACTTTAAAGTTCACCCAAGTTTCTAATGGCAGACTAAAGGCGACATAGATATTGACTAGGCCACAGATGGCAAAAAAGCTTACCCAGTACCAAGTTACATGTGCCCAAATATTATCGGCCACCTTCATCTCTTTACCCAACATGGACTTTAAAATCGACTTGTCGAGTAGTTGGCTCACGCCAAGGGCTAGGGCAAATAACGCATAAATAATAGTGACTTTCCACTTGATAAAGGCATCGTCATGGAACACTAAGGTGAGGGTGCCAAACACTGTCACCATAGCGAAGGTAATCAGGTGCATCTTCTCCAATTTTTTATACAGCGCATAGGTCACGACTAATTGCAGTGCGGTGGCTGCGATTAAGGCGCCACTGGCGATATAAATATCGAAAAATTTATAGACGGCAAAAAAGATAACGAGTGGCAAAAAATCAAGCAGTTGTTTCATAAATAATCGTGTTAAGAAGACGTGGGCTTGAGTGTAGCACGGGGGGCTAGAGGGAAAAAGCCGTGAAAGGTGACCGATTGCTAACTGTTGCATGAAAGCGGCGGCAACGGCTGTTGTAATCCATATAGTCCATCAAGTCTGCGAGCTGCGACCGATAAGGCTAAGCGTGAGCAGCACATTTTGCTTGGGCGCGCGTGGCTAACGGGCAATCGCCGCAGCGATGACTATTCGTGAGTTGATACCTTAAGCAGCACACGCGGCGAATATTGCCCACGTCAGCAACTGGGGCGGGTAGCAGATTAATGCTGTTATAGAGTGGATTAACCTCGCCATCGTCAAAGGATGTTGTGTTAAATAGCAGCGCCTTAAGGTGCTCAAATTCAATCTCTGGCAATGCCATTTCGCCTAAATACCAGTGAATAAGGTAGCCTAAATGGCTCCAATACAGCTTTGCGGGGGTTGGGCTTAGATCGGTTAATCGCTCAACGTTAGGGATTAGATGGCTTTGAATCCACTTAATAAGTTGTCGCTCGCGGGTTGGCGTTAAGACAGTGGTTTTAACTATGGCGACTTTATCCCGAGGAGTGGGAGTTAATTGAAACTCAAAACCTGCGACTCTGCCTGAATCGTGGGGCCGAAGATAAAAATGTTCAGGCGCTATATCAATCAGCTCAATCTGCTCAATGGTGCTCGCGAGTGAGTGCGGCGCGTTAATAATCCATTCCAACATGGGGGGCACTAACAGACCGAAATACCACTGTCCCCATAGCGAGTGCAGGGCTTTGGAATTATGGCTATGGCTGAGCAATACCTGCTCGGGTATATTTTCTAACGGGATGGAAGCTGTGGTTTTTCCCAAAGGTGGATAGGCCTTGGCAAAATCCAGTAATAGCGATTGATACACGGCTGGCTGACTCCAAGTATCAATATTGAGTCCTTGGGGCTTAGTGGTTGCCACAAAATGCTGGGCATAAAATGGGGCACACAGCGCCAGTCGTTGATTAAACGCTTTGGCGACTTGAGTTAAATCCGCAGGGCTTAGCGCTGTTAAGTCGGTTGTTTGCGCGCCGGCCACAGTGCCAACACTCTGTGAGGGTTTGTGATGACACTGCTTGGTATGTTCAGGTTGAGTTCTTCTGGAAAGCTTGGCTAATGTCGGTAGCGTTTCCCTTTGGCGCGCCATAATCACTCCTTAGGCTTGAATGGATTAAACTGCGGCGAGTCTACTCTCCGCAGTTTTCATTGATGAACAACTGGTTATCGACAGTCCGCTAGAAGCGATAATCCAAATTCACGCTCATGCTGCGTGGGGCGCCGTATTGGAACTGGCTATATTGACCCACTTGGCTGTAATAGGTTTTATCTAAGGCGTTGTGCACATTGGCGCTTAGCTTTAGCTGCTCGGTAAAGGCATAACTTGCCATTAGGCTGGGCAATGCGTAGGAGTCTTGCTCAACCTCGACTCTGCCTAAGGGCGAGTTGACGGTTTGATAGACTCGGCTTTGCCAATTGACCCCAGCGCCTAGCTGCAACTTGTTCCAATCGCCGCTAAAGGTATAAGTAGTAAAGAGTTTTAGCTGCTGGCGAGGGGAAGTGGTGTTGATGCGATTGCCCTTAGGATCATCGGTACTGAACTGGGTGTAACCGAAGTAGATATTCCAGTCATCGGTGATTTTACCTGTGGATTCAAACTCAAAGCCTTGAGTTTTAGTGCCGTTAACCTCTCGATACACTGGGACAGTGGTGCCTGGCAGTACATCTCCGGTGCGTTCACCAACATTGTCTTGGCGAATTTCAAATACCGACAACGACATATCTAAGCTTTCATCCATCAAGCTGGCCTTAATACCCGCCTCGTAGTTTTTGCCTTTGACGGGGTCGATGTAGCTTGCATTGATGCGCTGCAAGGTTTGCGGCGCGAAAATATCCGTATAACTGGCGTAGAGGGAGTATTGCTCGCTCAGTGCGTAGGTCAGGCCAAAATAGGTGGTGAGCTCATTGTCGACCTTAAAATCATACATGCTGCCAAAGTTATCTTGGTCGGTTTGCCACTGGTTAAGGCGCAGCCCCGCAAGTAATGCCAAGGCATCGGTTAGATTGAGCTGCGTGGCCACATAGGCGGCGCTTTGCTCGGTTTCACCGAAGGAGCCCGTGGTGTGAGTCTCTTTCCACTGCGGTTTTGGATACTGGAAGTTGGGATCGCGAAAATCTCCCAAGGGCGGTACGGCGGCCGTAGGATAATAGTAAGGGTTGGCAAACTCTTGGCGCTGACCCGTCCAGCCAAAGGTCAGCTGATGCTCTTGGCCAAACAGGGCAAACATTCCTTGCGCCCGTAAGTCGAGGTTATGTTGGGTTCGGCTACCGTCAATATAGGCGATGGAACCTGCGGTTGCACCAAGATTGGTCACAGGATCTGGATAACCTGTAGCCCACAGTACATTATATTCCAGTGAGTTATCGCCGTAACTGTAGGTGCCTTTTAGTTCCCAACCGTTATCAAAACGATGTTCAAGGCTGGCGAAGGTATTAAGCCCTTGAGTATGCGCCGAGGCCCAATCGGGGGCGGTAGAAGTGGCTCGATCGTAATTTGTACGGCTGCCATCACTGTGGAACAGCGGCAGACCGCCGGACATAGTGCCTTCGGGCGTTGTGTCTTGATAATCCACTCCTAAGGTCAGCATTGTGCTGGCGGTAATATCGGTTTCAACAATGCCATAGAGGGTGGTGCGTTGTTGCTCATATCTGTCTTGGAAGGATTCCTTATCTTGATAGGCGGCGACAACACGGCCACGAATGCTACCACTGTCATTTAAGCCGCTGGATAAATCGACCATGCCGCGCAGATTGTTCCATGAGCCGACACTCACTGAGGTGCTGCCCATAAATTCTTGGGTCGGGCGTTTACGAATAAGGTTAATCGCGGCCGAGGGATTACCCGCACCCGTCATTAACCCTGTGGCGCCACGGACAATTTCCACCCGCTCGTAGATGGCGGTATCGATAAGGTTATCGCCGTAGTTAAAACGAGTGTCATAGGTGGTGGGCGCGCCATCGTAAAGAATACTAGTGACCGCAATTCCGCGGGAGCTGATGCTGTATCTGTCGTTGTCCATCGGCCGAGCATTGATGCCGGCCACGCTGGTCATGGCTTCAATCACGCTGTTTAACTGCTGATCTTGCATCATTTGGCGAGTGACCGAGGTGACGGATTGCGGCGTCTCTAAATAAGACAAATCTAGGCCTGTTGCCGTGTTCATTGCCGGGGTTTTGTAGTGCTTATCGTGGAGATCCTTAGCGCCAACGACATTAATAATTTCAATGTCTTTAGTGGATTTTTTCTGGGTATCGCTGGCATCGGCATAAGCATAGGGCGTGCTGAGTATGGCAGAGCAGAGGATTAGCTCTGGGCGTTTGATGACGAGTTGGCAGTGCGCCGCGAGTCGGTTGAGGGGGAAGGTTTTCATAATAATGATCTTAAATTCCATTTAGGCTGTTTGATTGACTAGGTTGTTTTTGGGCACAGACGCGTGCCCAGAGTGGGCGTGGGCCCACTCAAGGTTAAAAGTGATTTAGGGTTTGGGTTTAAACTTCTGATTTCCAAAGGCATGGCTTTGCCTTAAGGCGGCTAGCGGATTATCAATCCCGCCCGCAAATCGCAGATTTTTCTCCCTGTCGGCTAGGTCAATCATCTGCTGGTTGTTATTAAGCTGAATGCGATTCAGGCAAGTGCGAACGAAGCTGTCTTTAAAGAGATCGTATTGTGCAAATTTGTCCGCCAACTGCGGATGCTGCGCTTGATAGTCGCGTACATTGTCTGCCACAAGCTCCCAAAACAGCGCTTCGCTGACCTCGGTTTGCTTATCCAGAATTGGCGCTAAATAACGGAAAATACAGTCAAAAATATCGAGCAAGATATAGTTGAGTTTCATATCTTCTTCAAGCTCGACCGCAAGGCGCTGCACTTCTTGCGGCAGTGGCTCGCTGCCGTTGAGTACTGCGACTTCTTCGCCGATGTCCTTCATCAATATTTTGACTGGGATACCGGCATCGAGCACTAAAATCAGGTTCTCGCCATGGGGCATAAACACCAGATCGTAGGCAAAGAAAGCGTGCAGTAGCGGCGATAAGTAGAGGTTGAGATAGCGCTTGACCCACTCCTTGGCGCTTAAGCCTGAGTGCGCGATTAAGGCGGCAAGCAGGGCTTGCTCCTGATGATCGACGTGTAATAGCGCCGCCATGGTCATCAGGGTTTGCTGCGGCTCAATATGCGGCAACGGACTCTCGCGCCACAGCGCCGACAGCATTTTCTTATAGGCGCGATCTTGGGTGAGTGCCTCTTCGTAATATCTGTGGTGATAACCGATTGCGGCGATTTCTTTTAGGATCACAAAACCTTGCTCGGCAAAATAGCTATCGCTTTCGATAAGGTTGGCCACCCAAGCGTTGATTTGCGGGGTGCAGCTCATATACAGCGGCGAAAGCCCGCGCATAAAGCCCATGTTTAAGATAGAAAGCGCGGTTTTGACGTAGCATTTTTGCGGCGCAGTTAAGTTGAAGAAGGTACGGATCGATTGTTGAACTTGGTAGCAATCTTGGCTTTCGCCGAGATAAATAATGTCGCCGCGGGCGATTTCGCCAGCAAAGGTGCGGGCAATTTTTTCGCGCCATTGCCAAGGATGAACGGGCATAAAATAAAAGCCGTCGGCCGCTTGCCCCTTTGCGCTTAAGTGTTGTTGAAACTCGGTGAACTGTTCACCAAGCTCTTGTTTTAGCAAGGTATCATGGTCTAATCCTTCGAGAGCGGAGAAGGTAGTTTTGTCCTTACGTACCGCAATCCACACTAGCTGAAGCGCGCTGGCACTCTCGGGGGCAAATTGGTAATAGTCCTGCATATCAAAACCAATGCGGCCATTGTTGGCGATAAACACCGGATGCCCCTCGGTCATGCCCGCCTCAATAGTTTGATAATCGGCCTTAGCGAGTGTTGCGGCGGGGATAGCTTGATGGGCCAACTTGTAGGCCTTGCTGTAGAGGGTGCTAGTGATTTCCTCAAGGTAAGTGGGCACCAGGGTTTCACTCATACCTAAGGCATCTTTCAGTTGGATAATCAAACTCATGGCATCGAGTGGCTTGTCTTGGCCCGCGCTGCTGACGCGAATCGACCCGGTTTCGATTTCAAGGTGGTCGAGCTGATAATGGCGCGCACTGAAGTAATAGGTGCAGTCTTTGAGCCTTAGCTCATAGTGATTGATGCCTGCCGCTTGGCGATAAATTTGTGGGGTGATGATCTTCTCATGGGTAAATTCGCAGAGGATTTTCTTCACCAAATGGCGATTAGCCGCCTGCCAATGTTGGGGCGTTAAATGGGCGGGCACATGGGCGTAAGAGGATAAAGCCTCGATATTCGGCAACTCGGATTGGGCGAATGGTTTGAGTAATAAGGTGTTAGTGGCTAAGTTCATCGGTTCACCTACAAAGTGATAAGGTTAAAAGTGACTGGGTAACAGGACGATTTTCACTCGGCAATTGGGGGGCAGCTTGAGTTGCCGTCTGGCAGCTTTGGGCACTGCAAAAACCTAAAAATGCGGCTTTGGTACTGAGTTGGATGGCTTTTTGATAACGGATCCCAATTTGGCAATTTAAGCGGTGGATTTTGTGGTTTTGCTGATCTGGCTCGACTACCAGTCGCGTAAAAGCAAGGGTTTCAAGAACTAGTTGGGCGATAGCCTCCATCACTTGGCGGGATAAGCCATGAACGGGTTTGCCTTCAATCGGCGCAAGGATTAAATGCATACCGCAATCGAGCGGCTTAACCTGATAGTGCTGGCCAATTTCGTCATGGGAGGGATCGTAGAGTTCCACCATAAACAGCGGTTTGGTTTGCCATTCACCGATCAGCGAGAACTTGTGCTCGCTTGGCGCCATCGCTTGAGCAAGTGCATCAAGACTCATCCCCTGCATGCCCCAAAACTTGGCATAGTCTTGGTTAAGCCATGATTGCAGCATGGCAATGTCTTGCTCAAGGTTCAGTGGTTTAAGCACAAACTCATTGATTACAATCTGTTTTGAGAGCAAATCTAAACAGCGTTGGCTCCATTGGCTGGCCATTACAGTGCCTCCTTATTCGGTGCCATTAAGGCCGATGCACTGCCACCAGAAGGGCTTATCCGTAGCACGGTTTGTGGCTCATTACTGGGTTGTTGCGTGGGGTTGGCTGACGGATTTGACTCCTGACAAGGCTTAGAAGATGCAACCGCTGAGTGAGTGTTGCTTTCGACGGGTTGGTTTTTCGCGTCGTTGATGTTGTTGGGGTCAAAGGTTTGGAAGGCGATCCGCGTTTCAATCGGATAGGGGGCGTAACCTAAAACCGCTTGCAGAATGATGGCATTGCGATAGCAGCCCATACCCAAATCGGGTGAGCTAATGCCATGAGTATGTAGGCCCGCATTTTGGATAAAAATATCGCCTCTGACATCGATGCCATAGTCACGCTGGATGGCGAGTTGGCCACGATCATCAAATTCGATTTGTGATTTAATTCCTTGAATAAAATCAGGTAAATGATATTGATAGCCAGTGCCTAAGACGACGGCACCTGTCAGTTGCTCGAAGGCATATTCTTGCTCGAGGTGGTTGAACTTGAGTGTCAGCTTGTCGCCCGAGGTATCGATTGCTGTCAGTGCCACGTTAGTCAGCAGCTGGCATTGGATATCGCTGACTAAACGCTTTTGGTAAAGCAGGTCATAAATATCGTTGATTAGCTCGGCATTGATCCCCTTGTAGAGGGACTTTTGCTCTGCGATTAAGCGATGGCGTTTTTCCGGCGACAGTTCGTGGAAATAATCCACATAATCTGGCGAGGTCATCTCTAGGGTGAGTTTGGTGTATTCCAGCGGATAAAAGCGTGGCGAGCGGGTCATCCAATTTAGTTGATAACCATATATTTCAATATCTTGTAGAAGGTCATAAAAGATTTCCGCAGCACTTTGGCCACTGCCAATCACTGTGATAGCATTTTGGCTTTGCAAGTAGGCTTTTTGCCGCATATAGCTGGCGCTGTGCATCACACGCGGGTCTTGAATTGGGCAATTATCGGGTAGATAGGGAGTTGTGCCTGTACCTAATACCAGTTTGCGGCAGAGATAAGTGTGGGGTTTACCACTGCGTCTATCTACTCCCGTAACATGGTAGATGCCTTCACCGGCGTTGTAATCTAATTGTGTGACCTTAAAACTGAATCTCAGATTGGATAGTTGTGTGCTAACCCATTGGCAATATTGGTTATATTCATGCCTTGGGAGAAAGAAGTTTTCACGGATATAAAAGGAATAGAGTCGGCCTGTTTGTTTGGCAAAGTTAAGATAACTAAAACGACTTGTCGGATCGGCCATAGTGACCAAATCGGACATAAAAGGTGTTTGTAATCGAGAGGAGTTGATCAGCATACCCGGGTGCCAATCAAACTCGGTTTTAGCATCTAAAAATAAACAGCTGAAGTTATTAAGAGGTTCACACAGAGCCGCCAGTCCTAGATTAAATGGGCCTATGCCAATGCCGAGTAGATCGTAAATCGTACGATCAGTTTCCTTTTTTGGGGTAGTCACTTACGCCTCCTTGAATTCCTATTAAAACGGTTGCAGCCACCATCGACTGATGGATGAGTAGATGAGTGGACCTCTCTACTGTTGCTTTATGAATCATTCTTTTGTGCTGCCGAACAGGAGCTTTACCGCTTGTTTTGCTATTACTTGCTCAGTGCAACGAGGAATAAATTAGCATCATAAAAATTACAAATGCAAATCATTCTCATTTGCCACTTGTCGGATGAGTCGTACTTTTGACTGTTAAATAAAAGGCTGAAATACGGTTTGTCGGTGAGTTGATCAATGGGGAAGAAGGAAGGTCTAAGAGGTGTCTAAATGTATTATCAAAAATAATATTTATTTAAAAACAGTTAATTAAGTTGTTTTTTGGTTGGTGAGATTTTGCACTAATTGTTTTTAGTGGCTTTTTAGGAGGCAACGAAAGTATGAATAACTGCTGAGTGTAAATCGACTGTAAATCCGAATTAGTTCGTCAATTAACACTGCTAGTCAGCTATAAAAGAGTGGATAAGCAAACGTAAAAGCCATCTTAAAAATGGCTTTTTGTGGAGTCAAAAGCAGAGGGAGAAGCAAAGGCCTAAGGTAATTGCACAAAAGCGGCGGTAAGTTTACGCACTAGGGGCAATACCATCAGCAGAGTCGGGAATGCCACCACCCAAGAGATAAACCATGCGCTCAACCAGAGCTCAACAAATTGTGCTGATGCGCCGACACCATTAAAAGTACTGATCCCAGAAACGATGCAACTCATTAAAATAGAAAGAAAAAATGGCATCACAACTGTGGCGTATTTTGCGGGTAACTTTGGTGTACCAAAAATAGTGCGGCTTTTATTTGTTGGTACAGAGTGTAAGCTGGACATGGAAACCTCAACAGGGTGTGACTTAGGCGAAAGAGCTTGCTGATTAGTGCTTAAGATTTACATGTATTTATGTAAACCCAAAGCGCAATCCGTTCGCCATTTTAGGAGCAAAACACGGCAAAAGCTATGGTGATACAGACCGATACTGGTCGTTTTGCGTTGGGTGAATAATCAGAACTAATCGTTTTATCGCCTAGGCTTGCCAATTGGTTGCCCATAATTCCCCGGTAACGTTGACCCAGTGACCGCGAGAAATTGGTGAGGTACCGAGTTCATTATCAAAGGGTAGGGTGAAACTTGATTGCAGTAAATACACAGTATCATCAGGCGTTTGGGTGATTTCAACAATTTGTCCCGAGGCCTCAAAGTGACAATTATGTTTGGGGAATTGCAGACTTTGGCGATGTTCAATAATGTCGGTTTGCAAATTTGCCTTGGCTAAACGGCCAAACAGTTCAACCGTCACCCATTGATTGACGGGGAAACGTTGCTTAGCTTGTTGATCATTGCCTTGATAGTAAAACCACACTGGAGCGCCATTATCCCATTGGGCGGCGACTTCACCTTGAAAACCACAGCCCCAGGGGGTGACGTCGAGAATATAGATCCGATACTGCATATAAAGTCCATTTACCATAACAAAAGCGTCGATATTATTTGCGCTATATTAACATTTATCTCGTAAACGCATGAGACACAGATCCTAATATAAGCCTTGGGTTTGACAGTTTTAAGATGCTGTTGATTCTGTGCTAGCCATGGTTGTTACTGCTATGGGGAATATATAAAAAAGGGCCAACTCTGCTGATTTGGCCCTAAATCGGGACGTTATTCAGATGAATAGATTAGGTTGCCGCTTTCATCGCGCGGGTAAAATCGCCTAATGCTGCAAGTAGTTTCACTTCATCCTGTTGATAGGTTTCGATAATTTTCACCACGGCCGAGCCAGAAATTGCACCCGCGGCGCCTGCTTGAATGGCGGCGCTCACTTGAGCAGGCTCTGCAATCCCAAAGCCTAATAGCGGTGGCGGCGCATTAAATGCTTGCAGCTTAGCTAAAATTTCTTCAACGGGCGTACCTGCCTTAGTGTCTGTACCTGTTACGCCAGCGCGGGACAATAGATAGGTATAGCCTTCACCACTTTGGCTGACCTTCGCAAGGGTGTCACTGTCGGCATTGGGCGGCGCAATAAAAATTGGCGCAATGCCATGGGCTTTGGCCGCTTGAATAAATGGTGCGGCTTCTTCAACTGGCACATCGGCAATTAACACTGAATCCACGCCCGCTTGCTGCGCTTTGGCATAAAAAGCATCTATGCCATTGGCGAATACGAGGTTCGCATACAGCAATAACCCAATTGGAAGTTCAGGGTATTTAGCGCGGATCTTGGCCAGCAATTCAAAGCAGGCTGTTGGTGTTGTACCCGCGGCTAAGGCTCTGAGATTTGCGCCTTGGATCACGGGGCCATCGGCGAGAGGATCAGAGAAGGGAAAGCCTAACTCCAGCGCATCGGCACCGTTTTGCACTAAGGTGTCGATAATTTTCAGTGACAGCTCAGGACTAGGATCACCCAAAGTAACAAAGGGCACAAAGGCGCCGCGGCCTTCGGCTTTTAAACGGCTAAAAGCGGCGTGATAACGGCCAGCTTGATGAGGGATAGTTTGGTTTGAAATGCTGCTCATCTTAGTTATTCCTCTTTACCGTTTAAAATGTCTGACACAGTGAAAATATCCTTATCGCCTCGGCCTGAGAGGTTGACAACCAAAATGGTCTCTTTGGTGCACTCTTTCGCCAGACGCATTGCATAGGCTAGGGCGTGGGCCGATTCGAGCGCCGGAATAATCCCTTCGCTGCGAGCCAGTAATTGGAAGGCTTCTAGGGCTTCATCATCGGTGGCCGATTCATAGCGGGCACGGCCGATGGCGTTCAAATGGGCATGCTGTGGGCCGACCGAGGGAAAGTCTAATCCTGCTGAAATCGAGTAAGACTCTTCGATTTGGCCTTCGTTGTCCTGCATCAATGGGGCTTTCATACCAAAGAAAATCCCGGTTTTACCATGTTTTAGCGGCGCGCCGTGCATATGGGTATCAATACCTTTACCCGCAGGCTCGACGCCAATCAGCTCAACATTGGCTTCATCAATAAAGTCGGCAAACATCCCGATAGCATTGGAGCCGCCGCCGACACAGGCGATGACCGCATCGGGCAGGCGACCTTCGCGCTCAAGTATTTGTTTTTTGGTTTCTTCACCAATAATACGTTGGAATTCACGCACTATGGTCGGGAACGGATGTGGTCCAGCAGCTGTGCCGAGCAGATAGTGGGCTTTTTCGTAGCTACCAGACCAGTCGCGCATCGCCTCGTTACAGGCGTCTTTTAAGGTGGCAGAACCAGAGGTTACAGGGATAACCTCGGCGCCCATCAGCCGCATTCTAAATACGTTAGGTGATTGGCGGGCAACGTCTTTCGCGCCCATATACACTTTGCATTTTAATCCCAGCAGTGCACAGGCAAGGGCGGTGGCAACACCGTGTTGGCCTGCACCCGTTTCGGCAATGATTTCTTTTTTACCCATACGCTTAGCCAGTAACGCTTGGCCTAATACCTGGTTGGTTTTATGGGCGCCGCCGTGGAGTAAATCTTCCCGCTTGAGGTAGATTTTAACCATGGGATTGGGGCTTAAATTACGGGTTAAGGTGAGCGCCGTGGGGCGACCCGCGTAGTTTTTCAGTAAGTCGGTAAACTCGGCTTGGAAGGACTCATCGGTTTGTGCGTCGACAAAAGCACTCTCAAGTTGCTTGAGGGCGGGGACTAAAATCTGCGGTACATACATACCACCATATTCGCCGAAATAAGGGTTAAGCTTTAACTGTGACATACCTTGTTCCTTATCCTATTCATTTGTTTCAATGGCGGTTTAGGTTAACGCCATCGAGTTTCAATTCTTGCTAGCCTGTGCTTTGCACAGGTTTTTATAAAAGTGGGTCTAGAGTCGTAATTGACTAAATGCCGCTTGGATTTTCTCTGCCGACTTAATGCCGGGGGCCGTTTCGAGGCCAGAGTTAAAATCTAAACCGTAAAATCCTTGGGCATTGGCTCGGGCAGCATTGTCAGCATTGAGGCCGCCCGCAAGCATGGCCTCGGCTTTATGGGCAATGGGGAGTTGCCAATCAAAGGCTTGCCCAGTACCACCAAAACCTGCGTCATTCTTGCTATCGAAGAGATAACGCTGTACCCCTCTTGGCATAGCAGCAAGTTCGCCGCTTTGAGCATCGACACTGACCGCCTTCCAGATTTGGGTGCTCAGTCCGGCCTGTTGCAGTAATTGGCTTAGCTCGGCAATTTCCAGCTCAGTTTCGCTGCCGTGCAGTTGCAGCGTGGCTAAGCCACATTCTTGGGCGATACTCGCCATGAACTCAGGCGTGCTATTAACAAACACCCCGACAAACTCAATGGCGGGCAAGTTAGCGGCGCGGTATTGCTGTACTAATTGTTTGGCGGCATCTTTAGTGAGCGCGCGTGGCGATTTTTCAGCAAAAATCAGCCCAGCATACACGGCGCCAGCAGTGGCCGCCGCTTGAATATCTTCAAGGCGGGTGAGACCGCAGACTTTATTGTGACCGAAGATCAATTTACGGCAGGCTAAATCAATGTCTTCTTCGGCCATAATCGAGCTCCCGACCAAGAAGCCATCGACCAATGGACTTAAGCGGCGCACTTGATCGTTAGTGTAAATGCCCGATTCGCTGATCACCACGCGATCGCTGCCAATGTGTGGCGCAAGGGCTTCTGTGGTGGCTAAATCGGTACTTAAATCCCGCAAATTACGGTTATTAATACCAATAATCGGTGCATTTAAGGCGATGGCGCGCTCAAGTTCTTCCTCATTACTGACTTCGGTCAGCACATCGAGTTGATACTTGGCCGCCTCGTTGGCAAGTTGTTGATATCGCTCATCATCGAGCACTGAAAGCATCAACAGAATCGCATCGGCGCCCTGATGAGCCGCCAATTTGATTTGATACTCATCAACAAAAAAGTCTTTACACAGAATCGGTTGGCTCACTTTGGCCCGCACTTTCGGGATATAGTCCATGTCCCCTTGGAAAAATTGCTCATCGGTTAATACCGAAATCCCAGCAGCATATTGGGTATAAATAGAAGCGATGGCTTCGACATCAAAGTCTTTACGGATTAAGCCTTTGGATGGACTGGCCTTTTTGCACTCTAAAATATAACCCGCCTTCGGGGCTTTTAAGGCGGCAAATAAACTACGATCCGAAATCTTGGGGGTTAAGCTGTCTTCAGGAAAGCGCAACTTAAGGGCGGCGATATGGGCGGCCTTTGTATCGACGATACGGGTTAAAACGTTTGCTTTTGCGGTGCTGGTTTGCATGCTACCCCTTACATCCTGCGATGCTTGATTATCTTCCGAGCGATGCGCCTCGGGTTGTTGAACCTGTGCCATGGTCATTATTCCTGTGCTTCGCTGCTGACTTTAGCGAGTTGATTCAGTAATTCAAAGGCTTTGCCACTTTTTATGGTATTGAGCGCAAGGGCGGTGCCGACTTTGACTGAGTCCGATAGGCCACACAGATATAAGGCACAACCGGCATTGATGGCAACCGCATGGGTGTGGGCATCGCTGCCTTGCCCTTGCAAAATTGATTGAGTGATTTTGGCGTTTTGCGCAGGTTCGCCTCCTTCAAGCTCACTAATGTGGGCCTGCGGCACACCAAAATCCGCCGGCGTTAATTGATATTCAATAATCTCACCGTCTTTGAGTTCGGCGACCTGTGTGCTGCCATGGAGCGCCACTTCATCTAAACCACTGCCGTGTACCACCATGGCTCTTTGCGTGCCGAGGGCTTGCAGTACGCGTGCAATGGGTGTCACCAGCTCTGGGCTATACACCCCAAGCAGCATAAATTCTGGGTGCGCTGGGTTAATCAATGGCCCTAACACATTGAATAAAGTGCGAGTTTTCAACGCTTGGCGCACAGGTACTGCATGTTTGACACCGCCATGGTAGTGGGGCGCAAACAGGAAACACAGATTGAGTGATTCGAGGCAGCGGCTCGCCTGCTCGGGTGACATGGTTAAATCGATGCCAAATTGGGCGAGTAAATCTGAAGAGCCCGATTTGCTCGAGACGGAACGATTACCGTGTTTTGCAACCTTGGCGCCAGCGGCTGCGGCGACAAAGGCAGCTGTGGTGGAAATATTGATGGTATTAAAACCATCGCCACCGGTGCCGACGATATCGATAATCCCTTGGTTACGGCTTGAGGCTGGGTAGGGAAATGGCTTAGCGGCGGCGCGCATCGCATCGGCGGCGCCACTGATTTCGGCAATGGTTTCACCGCGAATTTTAAGCGCCATTAACATCGCCGCCATCACGGCCTCATTCATTTCACCTTGGATAAGGGTGCTAAAGAGGCTGGCGGTTTGCTCGCGTGTTAATGCCTTGCCCTGAAACAAAATATCGAGCAGGGGCTGAATCGATGTTGCATTCATTATTGCGCTCCTGCGGTATTGTGGGCGATGTCTTGAGTCAAAAAGCGTAAGGTTTGGGTTAACAATGTGCTGCCCAAGGTCGTTAAAATGGATTCGGGATGAAACTGAAAACCGACTGCCCTGTGCTCGGCATGCAAAATCGCCATAGGCATATCTTCTGTGGTGGCAATAACATCAAGACAATCAGGTACTTTTGTGGCTACTAAACTGTGGTAGCGGGCGACAGGTAAGGGCGAAGGTAAGTTAGCAAACACGCCTTCACCATTATGGAAGGTGGGACTGGCTTTACCGTGCACGACAAAAGGCGCGCGCTCCACTTTACCGCCGTAATATTCCACCATGGCTTGATGACCTAGACAGATCCCCAGCATAGGCACTTTGCCCGCGACTTTGTCTATTAGCGCCATCATGGAGCCCGCTTCATGGGGCGCACCTGGGCCTGGCGATAAGACTAAGGCGCTAGGCTCGGTTTCCGCCAACAGCTTGTCGGCAATATAGTCGGCGGCAACATCGTTACGGTAGATCACTACTTCACAGCCAAGGCTTCTAAATTGGTCGACTAAGTTGTAGGTGAAGGAGTCAAAGTTATCGAGTAAATAGAGTTTCATCTTAGGCTCCTTATCTTGGTTGTTCAGTCGTAGTGGTCGCAGTTGCTTGATGGCTTTCATCCAAGCCTGCGCCCATTTTGATGGCTGAAATCACTGCCTGCGCCTTTTGGCGGGTTTCATCGGCTTCACTTTGAGGATCTGAGTCAAATACCACGCCAGCTCCTGCTTGGATATGAGCAACACCGTCTTTCACAAAGGCGGAGCGGATAACGATACAGGTGTCCATATCCCCAAGGGCGTTGAGGTAACCTACGGCGCCGCCATAGCTGCCTCGGCGGGTCTTTTCCGCCTGACGCACCAATTGCGAGGCGCGCACTTTCGGGGCGCCAACCAGGGTGCCCATATTCATACAGGCTTGGTAGGCGTGGAGCGCATCTAAGTCTTGGCGTAATTGGCCAGTAACGCGGCTGACTAAGTGCATTACGTGGGAATAACGGTCGACTTTAAGTAACTCGGCTACTTTACGACTGCCACTTTGGCTGATTCGAGCGATATCATTACGGGCTAAATCAACCAACATTAAGTGCTCGGAGAGCTCTTTTTTATCTAAGCGCAATTCGAGTTCGATACGGCTATCGAGGTCGAAATCAATCTCGCCGCTGGCGGTTTTGCCGCGCTTACGGGTACCTGCAATCGGGTAGACTTCGACCTGATTATTGCTGGCTTCATATTTCAGCGCGCTCTCGGGTGAGGCGCCAAAAAGGGTGAAGTCATGGCCCCTGAAATAAAACATATAGGGGCTGGGGTTGGTTAATCGCAGCGCGCGGTAAGCCCCTAAAGTATTTGGGCAGGGCAGGCTAAAACTGCGTGAGGGCACCACTTGGAAGATATCGCCCGCAATAATGTGTTCTTTTAAATCGATAACGGTTTGTTTAAAGGCCTCATCACTGATATTGACTTGCTCAGTCGCTGTTATCCCAACCAGCGCGGGCGCAGGTTCTATATCATTGGCTAAGGTTTGGCAGTCAGCGCTAATGTGGCTAGCTCGTTTGGCTAAGGCTTGGGTCACCTCAACCTGTTTTGCAGAACCTTCACTAAAATTGTGGGTGATGATTTCGGCTTGTTTTTGCTTGTGATCAATAAGAATTAAGGTTTCGGCAAGATAAAATAAATAATCAGGGCAATCATTTGCACCATTTGGTGCTTTAGGCAGTGGCTCCACTGTATCAATCAAATCGTAGGAAAGTACGCCACCTAAAAATAAGTCTTCGAATGCCGGCTTGGATTGACTGTCAGTATGAGCGCCACAGTCGATATGTTTAACAAACAAGCGTAAACCATCAAGTGGCGAGGTGGACTTTAAGCGGGCATCTTCGTCCTTAAGCTCAGTGTCTTTTTGTAGCGTGACCACTAGGTTGTGGCCATCGCGTTGGCATTGAGTTTGGCTTGAGCGAGCACGAAAAAATTGCTCGATGGGGGCAAGTAAACTGGCACCATTGTCGCTCAGTGCGCTAAAGCGTAAACAATACCCGTCGCAGCGGATCATCAGCGCCGCATGGGTCATCACCATGCTCTTAAGATTTTCCTTGCTGTCGATTTCCGCTGATTCCAACAACATGGTATGGGGCGCATCTTGAGTGATGTGTTGGTACAAACGCAGCGGATCGCTATGGTATGCCAAGGTGGCCTTGAGCGTATGTGAACGTGCAAATGTCTGCGGAGGTGAGGGGAAATTCCCTCCATCGGCTTGGGTAACCTGATTAAATGTCTTTAGGGTCATGCTGTTATCTCGCTTTTATCCGTTTACCGCGTTGCAGACATTTTTCGCACCAACAAAAAAGCCCGCATTTCTGCGGGCTTTTGTTGATTCTGTTACTTTCAAATGAGCACAGAGCTTCACACCACCCGCTACGTTGGGAAGTGCCACCACCAAATGATGTTGAAAGAAGCGTTAGTATGGGTCATTCAAAAGGGTCTCAATAATTCGTTAGTTGAGCTATAGAAAACATGAGCCTGAGGCGAAAGTCAATTGAATATTTTTCAAAATGATGGATTCATGTGGCTAACTCACTGTGTCAAATGCGGTTCCTGCTGGATAAAGTGTGAGATAAATGCACATTTCATCTTAAATTAACGTACAATAACGGCATGAATACTCAAAGCATCTTGGCTGACTTGCACAGCCACACGACCGCATCCGACGGTCATCTCACGCCGTCCGAGCTGGTCGCCAGAGCCCTTGAAAAGGGCGTGCAGTTATTTGCGATAACGGATCACGATACGGTTGCAGGCTTAAGTGAAGCCCGCGCCTTCAATCAAGCGCAGACCGAACCGTTAAAGCTGATTTCTGGGGTTGAGATTTCAACCCGATGGAATAGTTATGATATTCACATTGTGGCGCTCAATTTTGATGAAACCCACACAGAGTTATTAACGTTTTTAGAAAACCAGCGTGAGTTACGTGAGCTTCGCGCCGAAGAAATCGGCCATCGATTGGCTAAAGCCGGGATCGAAGGCGCCTATGAAGGCGCAAAAGCAATTGCGGCAGGCGCAGCGTTAAGCCGTGGTCACTATGCTCGTTGGCTTGCCGATCACGGTTATGCGGTGGATATGCCCAGTGTATTTAAGCGTTACTTAGCCCGTGGTAAGACGGGTTATGTGCCCAATAATTGGGGCGATATGGCCAGCGCAATTAAGGTGATCCACAACGCGGGTGGGCTCGCGGTATTGGCCCATCCGAGTGGTTATAAGCTGTCTACCAAGTGGTTAAAGCGTTTAGTGCGAGAATTTAAAGAAGCTGGTGGGGATGCCATGGAAGTGGTGCTCGGCCAGCAAACGGTGGATGATAGGGCCAATTTAGTGGCGCTGAGTGTCCAAAATCAGTTGCTTGCATCGATAGGAAGTGATTTTCACTTTCCAAGCAATTGGATTGAATTAGGTAAAAATCTCTACCAGCCTCAAGGTATTGATTGGGTCTGGCAGTCGGGATCTTGGGTGGAACGACCATGAGTCAATTTTTTTATGTACACGAAGTAAATCCACAGACACGTTTGATTAGTCAAGCCGTGGCTGTGCTGAAGTCCGGCGGCGTAATTGTGTATCCAACCGATTCGGGTTATGCCCTCGGTTGCATGATCGGTGAGAAAGACGCAATGACGCGCATTACTCGCATTCGTCAAATCGAACACGATCATAATTTCTCGTTAATGTGCCGTGACTTATCTGAATTAGCGACCTACGCCAAGGTGGATAATCAGGCCTATCGCATCCTAAAAAGTTGCACGCCAGGGCCGTACACTTTCATTTTTAAGGCGAGTAAGGAAGTGCCCCGTCGTCTGCAAAATGACAAGAAAAAAACCATTGGTATCCGCGTGCCAGACAATGTGATTGCCTTAGCACTGCTCGAGGCGTTAGATGCGCCGTTGATGTCGACCAGTTTAGTGATGCCAAACGCAGAATTTGCCGAGTCGGACCCTGAACATATTCGCGACCTGTTAGAGCATCAAGTGGATGTGATTATTCATGGTGGTTATTTAGGTGAAAAGCCAACCACTGTCATCGATATGTCGGAAGATGGGTTCGAAGTCCTGCGTGAAGGCGCTGGGGATGTGACTCCGTTTCTGTAAAATCAGGTTTGTCTCAGCGATAGTGTATGGCAGCGTATGTTAGCCCGATAAAACCGTCATTTGGCAGTTTTATCGCCATTAAATTACGGGTATAATCGCGCGTTTGCGAAGAAGCGAGTCAACTCGATTTAATGAGACTGATACTGTTTGCTTGGGAATGGCGGTTTCAAGGTGATTGTTTTACATGGGGATAGCGGATGCAGGGCACGCAACAAAGTTTACCCTTAGCCGTTGTTCGTGGTCAGGCGATGACCGAAATGCCGCAGGATTTGTTTATTCCACCTGAGGCGTTGGAAGTGTTCTTGGAGTCCTTTGAAGGGCCGCTAGACTTACTTTTGTATCTGATCCGTAAGCAAAAATTAGATGTTGTCGATTTACCCATTTCTCAGATCACCGCGCAATATTTAGAATATATCGCGATGCTCACTCAGGCGCGTATTGAACTGGCCTCGGATTATTTGGTCATGGCGGCTACACTGGCCGAGATTAAATCCCGTCTGCTGCTGCCGCGTATGGTGGCGGAAGATGAGGTGGAAGAAGATCCACGGGCCCAGTTGATCCGTCAATTGAAGGCCTATGAGGTAATCAAGGAAGCCTCGCAAAAAATTGATGATTTACCTCGGCTTGAACGCGATGTGTTTCAAGCAATCGCGGCACCTTCACCAAATATCAAACCTTTGGTGATCCCGCCTGATGTATCGTTATTTGAAATCGCCCGCGCCTTTGGCGAGGTGCTTAAACGTATCGATGCCAATGAAGATCATCATGTTAAGCGTGAACAGTTATCGACCCGCGAGCGCATGAGCCAAATTTTAGCCATGCTTAATAGCGAGACGTTTACGCCCTTTGAGTGTTTATTCAGTGCCGAAGAAGGCCGCGCCGGTGTGGTGGTGACCTTTTTAGCGCTAATGGAATTGGTCAAAGAATTATTAGTGGAATTGTACCAAACAGAGCCGTTTTCAACTATTTATGTAAAGGCCTATTAATTGATGCAGATAAATCCAATTCAATTAAAACAGCTTATTGAAGCGAGTCTGTTTGTATTGGGGAAACCCTTGTCGTTGAAAATGTTGAAAGAAACCGTGTTGGCGGATTTCAGTGTTTCCAGAGACAAAATCAAAGCCGCATTGGACGAGTTGCAACAGGATTATCAGGAACGGGGTGTTCAACTTGTGAAAGTGGCTGGAGGTTATCGCTTCCAGACCTTGGAAGTCCTGAGTCCGTTTTTGCAACCCCTGTGGCAGGAAAAAGCACCTAAGTATTCGCGGGCAACATTAGAGACTCTGGCGGTGATCGCCTATCGTCAACCTGTGACCCGTGGTGATATTGAGCAGGTGCGTGGTGTGGCCATTAGTAGTCACATCATCAAAAGTTTGTCAGATAGACATTGGATTAAAGTCGTTGGCCATAAAGAAGTCCCGGGGCGACCCGCACTCTACGCCACGACCTTAGAATTTTTAGCCTATTTTGGCTTAGATACCCTCGCGGATTTACCCGCGCTTACGGATACTGAGTCATTGCAGGCGGTATTTTCGGGTTTGAAAGTAACGCCTGAACAGTCAGAAGAGCAAGATACTAATGAGTGAAAAATTGCAGAAAGTCTTGGCCCGTGCAGGCCATGGCTCCCGTCGTGAGATGGAGGCATGGATTGCTGCAGGCCGAGTTAGTATTGATGGCGTGATTGCCAATCTTGGCGATCGTATCGAAGCTGATGCAAAAGTACGTATCGATGGTCGAGCCATATCGCTCAAGTCCGCCGATGATGTGATTTGCCGCGTGCTGGCCTATCACAAACCCGAAGGTGAGATTTGTAGCCGTAAAGACCCTGAAGGTCGTCCAACTGTGTTTGATCGCTTGCCTAAAGTGCGTGATTCGCGCTGGGTTGCGGTAGGCCGTCTGGATATCAACACTTCAGGCCTATTGCTGTTTACCTCTGATGGTGAACTGGCAAACCGTTTGATGCACCCGTCTAACGAAGTTGAACGCGAATACGCGGTTCGTACCTTTGGTGAAGTACCAGAGGCTGCGGTACAACGTCTGCGTACCGGCGTGATGTTAGAAGACGGTATGGCACAGTTTGATGCCATTAAAGCCGCGGGTGGTGAGGGTATGAACCAATGGTGGCACGTGTGTTTACGTGAAGGCCGTAACCGTGAAGTGCGCCGTTTATGGGAATCCCAAGAGGTGCAAGTCAGCCGTCTTATCCGTGTGCGTTACGGTATGGTGGAATTGCCTAAATCCTTACCCCGTGGTGGTTGGATTGAATTGCCAATTGAGCAAGTTAACTACCTGCGTCAATTAGCGGGTCTTGAACCTGAAACTCGCACTATGCTGGCTGCAGATAAACACAGTGTGGCCCGTGCGCAGGTGAAGAGTGCCAAAATTCGCCGCGCTGTACGTAAGCATAAAGTCACCTCAACGGGTAAACCGAAGCCAACGCGTCAACGTAGCTAATCGGTTTATGTTACCCAGTTAAAAGGCCGCTTGCGGCCTTTTTTGCTTTCTGTAGCCTATGGTTATGCTATAACAACAAGCCTAAAGATGACGAGGAGATGAACCATGGAATTAATATCGGTCAAGCGAATTTGGGCGCAAGGTGAGCATAATGCTTTTACCGATCTGGTGTTATACCAAGGGGCATTATTTTGTGTATTTCGAGAAGGCTCTGCTCACGTATCTCCTGATGGCGCTTTACGTATTCTTTGCTCCTATGATGCCGGGGAAAATTGGCAAAGTGTGGCGCTGCTGACTTCGGCTCATGCTGATTTACGGGATGGCAAATTAATTGAATTTCGAGGTGAGTTGTTGCTATTGGGTGGCGGTACTCAGCACGATAAATCAGGTTTACAGTCCTATCTTTGGCGCTCAAAGGATGGCGTACATTGGTCCGAACCACAGGCGGTAGCTGATAAAGGTTACTGGTTATGGCGTTTAACTGAGCATCAAGATGCACTCTATGGTGTGGGATATCGGGCGGGGCCTGATGGAGATACCCGTTTCTACAAAAGTGACGATGGACAGCTCTTTAAACCTTGGATGCCTGTTTTTAATGACCAAGGTTATGTAAATGAAAGTTCGCTTGTATTTCACCAAGGGAGTTGTTTTTGTTTATTAAGGCGCGATCCCGTGTGGAGTGACGAGTTTTTAGGTTTACTGGGTCACAGCTTGCCACCTTTCAAGCAATGGACTTGGCAAACACTCGATAAACGCATTGGCGGGCCAGTGCTGTTTGTCTATCAATCCCGTTTGATGGCGGTTGTACGTCTTTATGAAGGGAACATTCGCACTGCACTTATTGAAATAAATCAAGATACGGGCGCTATTCATGAGAGGCTCACGTTACCTTCGCAGGGCGATACTAGTTATGCTGGCATTGTTCTGAAAGGTGATCATCTTTGGGTGAGTTATTATTCAAGTCACGAGCAGGTATCGGTTCCCGATAATATTCAAGTCCAAAGTGATAACTTGCAAGAGAAGTCTAAAACAATGATTTACTTTGCTAAAATTAGACTCAGCGACTGAGTAAAAGTAAAGGGAACCATTCGGTTCCCTTTACTTTTATACCACAGCGTTTAGTGAGCCTTACTTACTGGGCATTGAATTGCTGACCGTTAATATCGCTAGAGTCCTGTCCCATTAAATACAAGTAAGTCGGCATGATTTCTTCGGCCGTTTTTAAATCCAATGGATTTTCGGCAGGGTATGCTTTAGCACGCATTTCGGTGCGCGTTGCGCCTGGGTTAATGCTGTTCACGCGGACTGAAGTGCCATCACATTCGTGGGCGAGTACCTGCATCATGCCTTCGGTGGCAAATTTCGAGAAGGCATAGGGCCCCCAGTAGGCGCGGCCCTGACGACCAACACTGCTTGAGGTGAAAATAATCGAGGCACTTGGTGCTTGGCGTAGCACTGGCAGTAATGCCTTGGTTAGCATCACTTGTGCGGTGACATTGACTTTAAGTACATCTTCAAGAGAAGGAATATCGATGTGTTCAAACGGACCTAGGGCGCCGAGTAAACTGGCATTATGCAGTAAACCATCTAAATGGCCGAACTGTTCGCTGATCGTGTCGGCCATATCACGGTAGTTTTGTTCGGTCGCACCTTTTAAATCCAGTGGCACAATGGCTGGCATCGGATAACCCGCTTGCTCGATAACATCGTAAACGGCTTCGAGTTTTTTAACGGTTTTACCGAGTAAAATCACCGTGGCGCCATGCTTGGCAAATTCGATAGCTGCCGCTCGACCAATGCCTGCTCCTGCACCAGTGACTAAAATAGTTTTACCTTTAAGTAAATCTTTTGCTGCTTGATATTCCAACATGAGCCTTTTATTCCTCTTGGCGAAAATGCCCGCCACTTCTAGAGTCGCTGAACTGCTAAACGCATGTTTCAAACAAATGAATGAAACTTTGTTATAAATAGCTAAAATCTTTGTGACAAACTTGTGGCTAACTCAATATTTTTACGTTAACTTGAAATGAGTTAGGGGCTAACATAAGCCCTATTAGTCATAGCTTTTGCGCTATTGTGACTAATTTCTTGGGGAAAACAAAACTATTACAACAAGATTTGGGGAAAAAAAATGAAAAGACTCATTTTGTGTGTTGCGATTGCATCAGCACTGGGCCTCACAGGATGTGGCGAGGACAGTTATAACGAACTCAAGGATAAGACGGAGCCGCTCATCCCTGAATCCCGTATGGTATTCGACCCTGCTAACTCTAAAGTTCCTTTGCCAAATGACCTCCTGTTCAGCGGCACTAAGGATGGTACTTTATCTATACCGGGTGAAAGTTCTGGTAATTATACCGATCCTCAGATTGCACTCGGTGCATTAGATGGATGGTCAACTACGTCGCCCATTTCAATTGATATCGATTTAGCAAAAGATCATGATGGCACCCAGCTCACCCTGATGGCGGCATCTGTTGCCCAGCCGGGCGCGGTAAGAATGTTTGAGGCTACCGTGGGGGGCGCTTTGTCCTCTGATCCTGAGTGTAAAGCCAAACCGTCAGTATCAGCTTGTAAAGTAGGGGCTGAATTACAATTTGGTGTGGACTTTGTTTCTACTGCCTCAGGCAATAAAGTCGTCATTATTCCACTAAAACCGCTTAAAGCGGGTCAGTCTTATATTTATGCGACCACTAAGTTAATTCAGGATTCAGAGGGACGCGGCATTGCCCCTTCAACAACCTATGGTACGTTGAAGATGGATATCAATACGCTGCCTCTAGAAACGCCAGATCAACTGATGTTGCAAACCTTAATCAATAGTTATGAGAAGGGGATAGCAGCTGCACATAATGTTGATACTTCAACCATTACCTACTCTGGCTTGTTCACTACTCAATCAGTCGCAAATGTTTATGAAACCACAAAACTGTTGATGGCAAGAGGCGCTCCCTATGCACCTAGTTTTGCACAAATGCCTACTCCTACTGGGTTAACTGTGGCTCAGGCTGCGGGATTAAAACCAGCAGATGGTATGGCTTACGTGGTTTCAAATTTAGCGGATGTCTATACTGCAAAAATTAAATTGCCAATTTACGGTGATTGTTCTTCTGTCAGTTGTTTATCTGCAGAAGGTAAACCACTAATAAATGGGAGTTGGAAAGCCCAAGGCGATAGCCCCGTTTCTGTGCTATTAGCGCTGCAAGCGGGCACCTTAAGTCAAACAAACTTTGGTATGCAGGCTGTCGCTAATGGTATTGCTAACCCTGCTGATGCATTAGCTAATCCTTCGCTAATGGCAGGTAAAACCTGGCTATTAGACGATGGTACTGCGGTTGATAAAACCAAACATTTGACCAAATTTAACCCAATCCCTGCGATTAAAGGTTATGAAACGGTACCTGTACTGATTTCTATGCCTAATGCCACTAAACTCGCGGCCTTCTATCAGCAGCAAGGCTTAACCTTTACACCACCAACATCAGGCTGGCCAACCACGATTGCGCTGCATGGTTTAGGTGGCGGTAAGGAAATGTCTTTAGCTTATGCGGGTTCTTATGCGGCCATGGGCGTGGCAACGGTAGCTATCGATATGCCTTTACATGGTGCTCGTTCATTTGATGCTAATGGGGATGGTATTTACGAAGTTTCGGCAACCGATCCCTCTTTTGGCAATGTGATTGGTACTCCGGATGCCTTTAAAAATGGTAACCCGTTAGTCTTTGTCAATATCTCAAGCACACTTTCTGTGCGAGATAACTTCCGTCAGGCAACCATGGATCACCTTGGCGTGCGTTTAGCCTTAACTGGCTTCGCACAAGGGCTTACGCAGGCTAATCAACCACAAGTATTTGATGTCTCTAAGATCAGTGCGCAGGGGTTAAGTTTAGGTGCGATTGTGGGAACCGATTTTGCTACCTATGCCAGCACGGGGATGAGAAATCCAACCACGGGTGAAGCCTTACCTAACCCTTATGTGATTAATGCGGCTTCTTTGGTTGCTCCTGCTGGTGGTTTAGCAGGCGCTTTTGCCGGTTCAGCCACCTTCGGTCCCGTACTGTTTAATAATGTCACTGCTTCGGCGACATTCAAAGCTTTAGTCGATAAGGCTAATACGGCAGGATATGAGCCAGGCAGCCCTGAATATGCGGCTTTAGTTCAGGCGGTTTACGCGCAATTTATTCCTACTTTTGCCTTTGCTGTGCAAACGGCGGTGGACTCAGCAGATCCGGTTAACCATGCTGGCATGTTAAAAGCAACAGGATTACCTGTGCACTTAATTGAAGTCGCCGGTGATGGTAATGGTAACTTAGCGGATCAAGTGTTACCTAATAGTGTCGATAACTTCCCATTATCAGGTACTGAACCGCTGATCTCTGCAATGGGTTTACCTTGCGTCGATGCTACGACGAAAGGGCTTGGTGTGGTGCGTTTTGCCAAGGGCCATCACAGTTCTATTGTTGACCCAAGCGAGAAGAGTTCTACAGATGGTATGGCAGCTGCGGCAACGGTAGAGATGCAGACTCAAGTAGCCACCTATGCATCGACTGCGGGTAAAGGTGAGGCCACTATTTACGTCACCGATCCAAGTGTGATCGCGACTTGTCCTAACTAATCCGAGTTAAATCCTAAAAACCCAGCCTTTGCTGGGTTTTTTTATGGCGCTTTAGGCTGTTAGAATAGCGCGCATTAAACCGGATCACCTTAGGTCCCAACGGAGAGTACTTTGGAATTTCTATACGAATATGGCATGTTTTTGGCCAAAGCTGTGACTATCGTTGTTGCGATTGTTGCTGTGATTATTGTCGTCCTCGCGTCCACTGTGAAGCACAAATCGGATAAAGGTGAACTGAGGATCACTAACCTTTCAGAAGAACTGGAAGAACTAAAGCACAGTTTGAAGGAGGAACTGCTGACGAAGAAGCAGTTTAAAGCCTACGAAAAACAGCTGAAAGCAGACGAAAAGGCGAAGGAAAAAGCGGCCGAAGAAGACCACAAAGGCAAGGTCTTTGTCATTGATTTTAAAGGCAGTATTGATGCCGCCGAAGTAGCATCTTTGCGGGAAGAAATCAGCGCAATTTTAACCATCGCCGAAAAGGGTGATGAAGTTATTGTCAAGGTCGAAAGTGGCGGTGGCATGGTGCATGGTTATGGATTGGCATCGAGCCAGCTCGATCGTCTGCGTCAGGCCGAGATCCCATTAACGATTTGCGTGGATAAAGTTGCCGCCAGCGGTGGTTATATGATGGCCTGTGTCGCCAATAAAATATATGCCGCGCCATTCGCCATCGTGGGTTCTATCGGGGTAGTTGCTCAGTTGCCTAACTTCAACCGTTTGCTGAAAAAGCACGAAATTGATTATGAGCAACACACAGCCGGTGACTTTAAGCGCACCTTAACCGTCTTTGGCGAAAATACTGACGAGGGCAGACAGAAGTTCCAACAGGAGCTCGAAGAAACCCATGAGCTGTTTAAAGCTTTTGTAACCAAATATCGTCCTCAGCTCGATTTGGCAAAGGTGGCAACTGGTGAACATTGGTACGGTCAACAGGCGATTGAATTAGGCCTTATCGATGCGATTTCAACCAGTGATGATGTGTTAATGCAGTTAGCGGGCGAACGTACCGTGTATAAGCTGCGTTATCAGGTGCGCAAGAAACTAGCCGATAAAATCGCCCATGGTGCGTCCCTGTCGGTAAATGCGATTTTTAATCGATTAGTTGAGAAAAATCGTCCCATGTAAGCCGACGCATTGACTTAATACAGATGAAAACGCCTGCGAATATGCAGGCGTTTTTGTTTTGTTTGGGCGCGAAATGAAATAATACATTTTTTTAACATTAAGTTTGGTTTAAGACTATTCAAAATAAGCGAGATCTTATACAACTAATCACCTAGGGAATTAAAAGCTGAACAAATCACATTAAGGATATTCCATGTTACAGCGCGTCGATTACAAGACGAACCTGATGGTAGGCGATCAAACCTATCCCGCATTTGAGCTGCGTAATATTCTCGACTTTATTGCCTCACAGTTAGGCGAAAAAGCCTTACAGCAAGTCTGTGGTCATATTGGTGTTGGCCGGACTGAGCTTAATCATTGCCAGTTTGTCTTTGTCTGGCAGGTGGAATATGCGATGGAGTTTTTACGCTTACAGGGTGGAGATCCCGATATTGGTACTAAATTAGGGCTGAGTTATCGGGTGAGTAGCTTAGATGTATTGTTGCCCCATCTTGCTCAACTTAGCTCATTGCAGGCCTGCTTACAGTTTGTGATTAATCACCCGAGTTTAGTTGGTAGTTTTACTGATTCTTTGGTACGTCTAACAGATGACAGTGTTTGCATTCGTTGGCTTAATACGGGTCGTATTGATAAAGCACAATACGGATTTCAGTTTTTACACAGTATTGGGTCACTATTGGGGCTCGCCAGAGAGCTGACTGGGGAGGCGATAACGCTAAGTCAAATTAATTTGGTTGGGTCAGGTCGAGACTGCCGTTTTTTAGAGGAGGCAACGGGTGCGAAAGTGCAGTTTAATTGCGAATATTACGAATGGAGTATTTCCCTTGATTATCTTGCTCTTGCAATAAACTATCCTTTCCCTAAATTTGCAGAGGTAACGCCTTCAGCTTTTACCACCTCCTTTATCGAAACCGTATTGATAGCGATCCGCGCACATTTTCCCCATGTACTTCATTTGGATGAAATGGCGGCGCAGCTGCATATGAGCGACCGCAGTTTTCGGCGTAAACTTGCTCAGCTGGGATCGAGTTATCAGCGTCTCGTTGATCAGGTGCGCTGCCAACGTGCGGTCGAGTTGATTTTAGCCAACAAGCTAGATATTGAGGCGATTGCCGAGACCTTAGGTTACAGCGATGTGAGCCATTTCCGTCAATCCTTTAAGCATTGGATTGGCCACCCGCCAGGGTATTTTAGTCGGCTTAACTGCGGCTAAAGGATAGTGAACTAGCTTAATTGGTTAAAAACGGACGCGATACTTTAAGGGAAACGGCGCTATCCTATATTCAATTTCATCCTTGTTTATCCCATTTATTTTTGTTTAACGTCACTCCATTGCTATGCAATGTGAGTGACATTAGGGCGTGTTGACGTTTCGAGATTAGATTTTGTTCGTTCAGGAAAGCACGTGCTCGCGAAACGAGGAATGATGTGTAGTTATTCTACTCAAATGACGAGCGGCTCTTATGACAGAAAGTAAGAGCAAGGGCTTGCCAGACGAACCCTTCGGGCAGCATTTGGCTGGCTTTTCTGCCGCGTTATCGTCCGTTTATGTAGAATAACTACACTGCACGGACTTTGCCTTGCATAAAAGCCAGCCACATTGCTGCAAAAATAACCCTGAAACGTCAACACGCCCTAGTACTACTCAGCACTTTCCTAAATACAATTCCCTAAACTCGGTGCCAGTGAATCTATCCATTGACGAATTAATTCAACGCCTTCTTGGTGCTCAAGATTGCGACCGATAGGCGGCATGCGATCTTTCGGTTCAGAGAGCGTTTGGCGATACAGCAAAATTGAATGTTCAGCATTGCCGGGGACAATATCGTAATCAAGTCCTTTCGCACCGCCATCCCATCCCGGAGGCTGCTTGCAGATCCCATATTGATAACTGGTGTGATCGATATAAAAACCGAGGCGTAATCCAGAGATACTGGCAAAGCCTTTAGCGCTATGGCAGTGGGCGCAGTTTACATCTAAATAGCCCTTAGCGCGGGCGGTTAAATCGGCTTGATGGTTGTCAATTGCATAGGTTTTGGCCACTTGGCTTAACTCGGGTAACTGCTCAAGCTTGCCTTGTTTGGCCCACAGGCTGAGTTGATTGACGCTTTGTCCTTGGTCGACTATGTCGCGATTCAATAAGTGGGCTTTAAGGCCAATCGGAATGATTTGGCTGCTGTTATCTTGGTTGGTTTGGTGACAAATTTTGCACTCGGCGCGGCTCGGTATGTTGTAATCGAAGCTTTGACTTTGGCCTTGGTTAATCAGGGTATGATGCACGCTTGCACCTGCGGTAAGCAGCTTTGCCTCACCTTGTTGCCATTGATAAACCAGACTCGTCCAACCTTGGGGGCGTTTTATCAATAGCCGCGTTTCGATTAGCGTTTCGTTGGCTATGCCTGTGATAGCCGTATCCTGTGGAAGAGCAAAGGTTTTAACCAGCACGGCGCCAGTTGGAAACTCAAATGCCTCCTGCGCTTGGTACTGTATGCTGCTGCCCGCGGGTAAATAGATAAAGCGGTATTTGCTGGCATAGTTAGAAAACAGCTGCGTAGCGAGCTGATAGCTAAACCCCGGAGCTTGTGGTTGTATGGTTGGGTTTGTCGGGTCGATAAAGAGACCATATTGACTTAACACTGGGCAGTCTTCTGCCATCAAGGCGGGCCAGTTAACTTGCCCTGAAGTATTAACACAAAGGCTAGTTGGTATCGTTGGATTGGTTGGGGTCGTGGGCGGCGGTGTTTGGCCGCTATCGCTGCTTTGGCTGTCACTACCGCCGCAGGCTGTGAGCAGCACAGTGATAATCAACACCAACGAAAGTGTTTGGCGATTTTTCATGGATTATCAGCTCGTTAAGATGTCATTAGAAAATAAGAAGGCCTCGAGTTGGCCTTCAATGTCAGGGGTCGCTCTGTCTTGAAGTGGTAAGCAAGTGGGTGATTGCAAGCATGCTTTCACCCACTGTTACGTTAACGCTAGCGTGAGCAGCTTGCTGCGGGTAGACGTTTAATCCATTCGCTGATCAACGCTACGCCTTCATCATGGGCTAAGCTTCGGCCAATTTCAGGCATACGATCGCCCGGAGTCGTGCTTTGCATTCTAAAGTGCAGGATGGACTCAGCGGCATTGCCTGGGACTATATCGAAACCTAAGTTTCCACCGCCATAGGCAACCGGTGATTTACAGGTGCCATGGGAGAAACCTGCATCATCGCTGTAGCCACGCCAGTACTCGAGTTTTAGGCCAGTATTAGAGGCGTTGCCCTCGGGTCTATGGCAATGGGCGCAGTTGATGTCGAGATAACCCTTAGCCGTTTGCATTAATGCGGTATCGCTTAAGCTTGCGACGGTCGCTTCGTCACCATCGTGGTAGGCGGGCACTTGTGGCACTTGGCTTAGGTTGGGCAATCCTTGCAAAATACCAAGGCTTTCCCATTTCAGCAGTTGGTTCATACTGCCATCTTGATAGCTGAAATTGCGGTTCAAATGGCGCGCCTTAGGACCAATAGGCACAAACACGGCGTTGCTATTGTTATCAGCTTTAAACTGGTGACACTGCTTACATTGGTTCATGCTCGGGACCATGTAGTTAAAGGTCAGACTTTCCCCTTTATGGCTCAACGTTTGACTGCTAATCGCTCCCGCTTTCGCCAACGTGGCATCGGTTTTATCTGCATTCCACACATAGGGCAGTGCGCTCCAGCCCGTTGGACGATGGATGAGTAAGCGGGTTTCAATCAAGCTCTCGTTGCTAATACCGCGCTTACTGGTATCGCTTGGCAAGGCAAAGGATTTGACGATAACGCTCCCCACAGGGAAATCAAACGCTTCTTTTTCGGAGTAACTGGCTTTTTGTCCCGCAGGTAAATACACAAAGCGATATTTACTGGCGTAGTCAGTAAAGAGCTGCGTGTTGAGATCGTAAGGGACACCACCCGAATTCGGGCCTGTGGTGGGGTTTTTGGCATCGCTAAACAGGTTGTAATCCGACAGTTTAGGACAGTTTGCTTTCAGCAGTGCATCTCAACTAACATTTGAGCCAGTCGCTTTACACAGACTTTGATCGCCATCGCCTACTAGACCGCCTTCGCCTTCACCGATAGTACCACCGCCACCGACCAATACGCCGCCATCACAACCTGCGGTATTATCGTCAACCCCGCAGCCAAATACTTGGCCTGCAAAGGTGACGGTATGCACAGGCAGACTCACTTGAGTACATTTCAGTAGGGCGTTTTGGGTCTTTTCATATTGCACATCGGCGATGCTGATATCCGTATTGCTGTTGGCATAGAGCCGGCCATAGGATACGTTGCCATTATCACTGGCGCAGACGTTATCGCTACCGTCAGTGGCAAAGGGCGTCTCTTTCAAACCGAGGTAAGCGGCGGTGCCGTTATTAGCAAGCATTTCCCCTAAGCCGTCGCAGAGTACGCCGGGTAACGTGCCATGATTTATGATATAGGCTCGAATAATATCTTGAATTAAATAACCTTTTGGCTTGCTACCATAATCGGTAATTACGTTGTCGTGTAAATAAATATTACGTGGTACAGGACGCCAACCATCCTCAATCGCTTGACCAGGTTGACCATAGTTGCCGACAAAGGAGGTCATATCGGGTTCTGCAATAAAAAAGCTACTCACAGTCACTCCTAGGGTGTCGTGACGGGTAATTTGGTTATTGAAAATTTCCACATCTGCGGTGGATAAAATGATCACTCCAGTGCCTGGCGGCACAATATGCACACCTGCGGGGTTAGCAGAAGCATTGGCGAAGTTCGGCGTGTTGTTGTCATACACTTTGTTGTTGAAAATCCGCACGCTAGAGCCGTATCTGTGGTTATTGATCGGCAAGTCGAACACTAAAATCCCACCCGTATTACCCATCGCTTCATTGTTATACACGTCGGCATATTTGGAGTTTTCGATTTCAATCCCCGCCACGTTTTCTTTGGCGATATTGCGACGCACCACAATATATTGGGACTGCCCAACATAAATCCCCGCATCGGCACTGCCGCGAACATAACTGTCTTCAATCAGAATGTTTTCACATTCAACCGGATACAAACCATAGGCACCATTATCTTTATCGAGTTCGCCTTCCCATACTGCACCAACGCGGCGCAGGATAATGCCGTTAGTGTTTTTAAGTTTGATACCATTGTTTTTTGCCTCATTAACCGACAGATCTTGAATGGTAATGTTGAGAGCGTTTTGGACGAAAATCCCATCTCCCGAGTTAGCTTGGGCGAAATTAAGGATAGTGTCCTTCATCCCGTAGCCCATGATAGTGACGTTTTTGGCATAACTGCCATCCCCATCTACATCGCCATCGAATAGCAAAGTTGAGTCGATATTAAAGGTTCCTTTAGGAAGCACGATCACTGCACCACTTTGCGCGTTAATTAAGGCTTCTTGAATACGCATCGTGAGGTTATCGCCAGCGGGGATTTTGATTGCACCTTCGGGAAAGGTGGGTCCAGTTTCAGGTGGCTGCACCACGGGTGGCGTTACCACTGGTGCGGGATCATCGTCAGAAAAACAACCTGTTAGATTGAATGCCATTAATAGAGCTATGCCTGTAGGCATTAGCCAACTCGCCTTACGATTGGGGTTGCTCGGCAAAAAATGACGCTGTTTGGCTGTCGATTCTTTGCCTGAGAGTGAGTGGATTGTTTTGTTGAACATAGGTGCTCCTGCTTTTGTTATAATTTCGTTAACAGGATGCGCTCGGAGCTGAAAAAGGCAATGTGAAATATGGCCAAAATCATGCTGTGTACAGTGAAGGATAGGACATGCAACCTATTCATTTTTTTAGAATGGTTAAGCCAAAAAAGCTGACCACTTAATGGCTGTTTTAAACTATTCGGGTGATATTTAAGCCAGATTAGAACAAAGTGCTGAAGAATCCCCTGATGATTTACAAATAAATCATCAAATTAGAGTGGAAGCGCATCTTGTTGCATGATCAAATGGTTTCGCTAAAAACTACACTTGGACAACAAGATGCGCGAAGCCAATATCCTACAACATTCTTTACACCAATACTGCCCAGAACTTCACCTAAAACGATTAAACAGCTTGATGCTGGCCTCTAAGGCACTGATTGAATGTAAGACACTGACCTTGACTGAGTTAGGTCGAAATTTACCAACCACGGCCCGAACCAAGCACAACATCAAGCGCATTGATCGTTTGCTCGGCAACACGCATCTGCATCAAGAACGGTTAGCTGTCTACCAATGGCATGCCAGCCTCATCTGTTCTGGTAACCCTATGCCGATTGTGCTCGTCGATTGGTCAGACATCCGAGAGCATAAACGCATCATGGCTCTGCGCGCCTCAATAGCCTTCAATGGCCGCTCTATTACCCTGTATGAGAAGTCCTATCCCCTATCAGAACAATGCTCTAAGGCCTCCCACAACGGTTTTTTAGCGGACTTAGCCAAGATTTTACCTTTGCATGTTACCCCTCTCATCGTGACTGACGCGGGGTTCAAAGTGCCTTGGTACAAAGAGGTTGAGGCGCATGGTTGGTTTTGGCTAAGCCGTATTCGCGGTACAGTTCAATTTGCAGATATTGGCGCTGAAAATTGGCGTGCAGTTCGCAGTACACATGACTTGGCCAACGGTCAAGCGAAGAGCCTGGGTTGTAAGACCTTGACCAAAACTAACCCTATCAATTGCCATCTCACGCTTTATCGTAGCAAACCTAAGGGGCGTACAAATCAGCGTTCAACGAGGACTAATTGCCACCATCCATCGGCAAAAACGTACTCAACATCGGCGAAAGAGCCTTGGGTGTTAGCCAGCAATTTACCACCAGAATCTCGGAGCCCAAAGCAGCTGGTAAACCTGTACGCCAAACGTATGCAAATAGAGGAAACCTTTCGTGACCTCAAAAGCCCGGCATACGGCTTTGGCTTACGCCAAAGTCGTACCAACAGTCCAGAGCGATTCGACATCATCCTACTGATAGCGTTGATGGTTCAATGCCTGTTGTGGCTAGTTGGTTTACACGCACAGCAACAGGGCTGGGATAAGCATTTTCAGGCCAATACCATTGGGCATCGAACGGTACTCTCAACGATTCGCTTGGGATTGGAGGTGCTCAGGCGGCCTGATTATCAAATCACGGAGAAAGAATTGCTGGCGGCCTGGGTATTATTCGCCAATCAGTTGCTCAAATATGGCTATGCTATGGCTGATTTATGAGGGGATCCTTCAGAACAAAGTGCTGAAGAATCCCCTGATGATTTACAAATAAATCATCAAATTAGGGTGGAAGCGCATCTTGTTGCATGATCAAATGGTTTCGCCAAAAACTACACTTGGACAACAAGATGCGCGAAGCCAATATCCTACAACATTCTTTACACCAATACTGCCCAGAACTTCACCTAAAACGATTAAACAGCTTGATGCTGGCCTCTAAGGCGCTGATTGAATGTAAGACACTGACCTTGACTGAGTTAGGTCGAAATTTACCAACCACGGCCCGAACCAAGCACAACATCAAGCGCATTGATCGTTTGCTCGGCAACACGCATCTGCATCAAGAACGGTTAGCTGTCTACCAATGGCATGCCAGCCTCATCTGTTCTGGTAACCCTATGCCGATTGTGCTCGTCGATTGGTCAGACATCCGAGAGCATAAACGCATCATGGCTCTGCGCGCCTCAATAGCCTTCAATGGCCGCTCTATTACCCTGTATGAGAAGTCCTATCCCCTATCAGAACAATGCTCTAAGGCCTCCCACAACGGTTTTTTAGCGGACTTAGCCAAGATTTTACCTTTGCATGTTACCCCTCTCATCGTGACTGACGCGGGGTTCAAAGTGCCTTGGTACAAAGAGGTTGAGGCGCATGGTTGGTTTTGGCTAAGCCGTATTCGCGGTACAGTTCAATTTGCAGATATTGGCGCTGAAAATTGGCGTGCAGTTCGCAGTACACATGACTTGGCCAACGGTCAAGCGAAGAGCCTGGGTTGTAAGACCTTGACCAAAACTAACCCTATCAATTGCCATCTCACGCTTTATCGTAGCAAACCTAAGGGGCGTACAAATCAGCGTTCAACGAGGACTAATTGCCACCATCCATCGGCAAAAACGTACTCAACATCGGCGAAAGAGCCTTGGGTGTTAGCCAGCAATTTACCACCAGAATCTCGGAGCCCAAAGCAGCTGGTAAACCTGTACGCCAAACGTATGCAAATAGAGGAAACCTTTCGTGACCTCAAAAGCCCGGCATACGGCTTTGGCTTACGCCAAAGTCGTACCAACAGTCCAGAGCGATTCGACATCATCCTACTGATAGCGTTGATGGTTCAATGCCTGTTGTGGCTAGTTGGTTTACACGCACAGCAACAGGGCTGGGATAAGCATTTTCAGGCCAATACCATTGGGCATCGAACGGTACTCTCAACGATTCGCTTGGGATTGGAGGTACTCAGGCGGCCTGATTATCAAATCACGGAGAAAGAATTGCTGGCGGCCTGGGTATTATTCGCCAATCAGTTGCTCAAATATGGCTATGCTATGGCTGATTTATGAGGGGATCCTTCAGAACAAAGTGTTTACAAGATGAATAAAACATCATGAAGCGAATGATTAATTAGATTGCCTCTCCAAAATCACTATGTTAAAAATCGTTCGATTAAATAGGATTGAATAATAAAATAAAGTTAATTTTATTTTAATGTCCTATCAATGCTTATTGTTGATTTTATTTGCAGATTAAACAGCGCTTGGAGAGTAAAATGGGTAGGCGGATCCGTGTGATTATTAGTTTGATAATATTCACAGTCTCGTTGTTTCTGCTATATAACTTAGAGCAGGATTATCAGTTAAATGATATTTTTTTAGAGATTAAACAATTTGCACCATCAAAAATTTTATTAGCGGTTTTATTGACGTTGGTCAGTTATCTACTATTAACATTATATGATTATCTTGCCATTAGAGAACTAAAATCGCCCTTAAGTTATCAACAGGTAGCTCCTGTTTCATTCCTGGCATTTACCTTCTCTAATACGATAGGTTTTTCATTATTGACCGGCACTTCTATACGCTACAAATTTTATTCTGAATTAGGTTTGAGTGGCAATAATATTACCCAGGTTGTACTCGCTTGCTCAGTGACATTTTTCCTTGGACTTTTCTTTATCTGCGGACTTGCTCTGATTAATTTTCCTGCAGAGCAACTTTCCGACTTACCGTTGCCAACTTGGTTTTTCTCTCTTAATCGAGTGATTGGTATCTTGATGTTGCTGGGTGTCATTAGCTATTTTGTATTTAGCCTGATGTGGAAAAGGTCTATTCAATTTCGTGGGTTCGAATTGGCACCACCGATTTTTTCCTTATCTCTAAAGCAGTTTCTAGTATCGAGTATTGATTGGATCGTTGTGGGGACATTATTTTACTCTCTACTACCTGAGGTGGATGGATTAAGTTATTTACAGGTCCTTAGCATCTTTTTTGTAGCCAATGCAATCGGGGTGCTTGCCCATGTGCCTGGAGGGATTGGCGTATTTGAAACGGTAGTTACTGTTACCTTATCGCAATATTTACCTGCCGAACAAATTTTAAGTTCAGTGATTATTTATCGATTAATGTATTACATAGTGCCATTTATTTTAGCGCTGATGTATTTTGTGGCAACCTTAGTATTAACTAATAAGGATAAGTTTTCTAAGTTAAATGTTAATTTACAGATTGTCAGGCAATTATTGCCACCATTATTAAGCATTAGTGTTTTTGGCGTTGGCTTAGTGTTGTTGCTATCGGTTGTTAACCCTTCCATTATTCATAAATATCATTGGCTAGGTGAGATAGTGCCGCAACCAATTGTGGAACTATCAAGTTTGATATTGAGTGCGAGTGCTATTTTACTCTTGCTATTATCCCACGGTCTATTTAAACGTTATCAAAAAGCGTTTGAGTTAACGCAAAAACTCTTATTGGTAGCCATGGTGTTTATTGTACTAAAGGGCGCTCAGTGGCAGATATCCCTCGCACTTGGTCTTATTTATTTATTAATGCTGCCCTGCGAGCAGATTTTTTATCGCCAAGGTTCTATTGTGGGAATTAAATATTCTTTTGGTTGGGCCTTATCGCTGGCGGCGGCATTATTTTTGATGATGTGGGTGCTATTTTTTGCCTATCAGGATGTGGATTACGATCATTCACTTTGGTTTACTTTTTCTCAAGATAGCCATGTGTCCCGTGCATTGCGGGGTGGGGCGGTTGCCCTAGTGATCTTGTTGATTTTTGCCTTTCGCTACGTGTTAGCGATGAGAAGACCGCAAACCCGTCTATTGGATGAGCATACTTTAAGCTGCGCTATGGATATCGTCGCTAACGCCCCAAGTAGCCACGGATTTCTTGCTTTAGTTCAAGATAAGTCATTGTTATTTAATGAAGATAACGATGCATTTTTAATGTATGCCCGCGCAGGACATTGCTGGGTTGTGATGGGCGATCCGATTGGAAATCCAGATAAATTTGATGATTTACTCTGGCAGTTTAGGGAGTTATGCGATGCTTACGATGGTTGGCCAGTATTTTATCAAGTCACGCAAAGGTATTTACCCCACTTTTTAGAACAAGGGTTGAGCCTATATAAACTCGGCGAGGAGGCCATAGTGCCCTTAGCGGAATTTGATTTACAGTCGAGTAAGTATCGTAGCTTGCGTCAAAGTCATGCGAAGGCTTTAAGGGAAGGGTTACGGTTTAAAATTATCGAGGCCAGTGAAGTGAAGGCCCTATTGCCAACGTTAGAGGTTATTTCTTCGAGCTGGCTTAAGGCGAAGCAAGGTCGAGAAAAGGGATTTTCAGTTGGGTATTTTTCTGCTGCTTACCTGTGCGCCACGCCGATGGCCTTAGTGTATTTAAACGACGAGCTTGTAGCTTTTTCCAATGTGTGGGCCAGTGCGGCCAAAATAGAGTTTTCGGTTGATTTGATGCGCTATGAGCCTAGTTTATCGGGCAGTAATATTATGGATTTTTTGTTTACAGAACTCTTGCTATGGGGCAAACAGCAAGGATATCAGCAGTTCAATCTTGGCATGGCGCCCATGTCTGGATTGACTGATAGAGCCTTGGTGCCATTTTGGACTAAGCTTGCCAAAACGGTTTATAAGAAGGGAAATAAATTTTACAACTTTCAGGGGCTTAGAAGGTATAAGGATAAGTTTAATCCCAGGTGGGAGGCTAAGTATTTGATTTGTTATGGTGGGCTCTCTTTACCTGTAGTGGTGGGCAGTCTGGTGACCTTAACGAGTCGTGGTACAACTGGCGTATTTAAAAAGTAGGTGCGAGATGACGAAATCCTTAATCAAGCTACTGAGCGTTTTACTTTTATGTTTCACTGCTAACGTCTTTGCTGATGAGTTTGCCGATAATTTGGGGCTGACCCTATTGCCTGTCGAATCATCAACTCAGGTAAAAGCTGCGTCATCCCATGCCAAACCACCGTTGGTGATTTTTTTGAGTGGTGACGGTGGCTGGGCAACGCTTGATAAAGCCGTAGGGGGCATTTTGCAACAGCAGGGCTGGCCTGTCGTCGGCTGGAGCTCGCTGAAATATTATTGGAAACAAAAAGATCCTAAAGAGGTCACCCAAGATACCTTAGCGATTATTGATAAGTACCAGGCGGAATTTGGCACGCAAAAAGTGATTTTGATTGGTTATTCCTTCGGGGCCGAAGTGATTCCCTTTGTGTTAAATGATATGCCCGCTCAATATCGGCAGAATGTCTTGGGCGCTGTGCTGCTTTCTCCTTCACAATCCTCGGATTTTGAAATCCATGTGAGTGAGATTGTCACCTCGGATAACCAATCGGCTCGTTACTTAACCTTACCCGAAGTCAACAAACAAACCACTGTGCCTATGCTTTGTCTCTATGGTAAAGAGGACGATGCGCCGCTGCATTTATGCCCAGAGGTCAAGCAGCCCAATGTCACTGTGATGGAGTTAAGCGGTGGCCACAGTTTTGATGACGATTACGATAAAGTGGTCAAGTTGATAAAAGGTTGGCTGAAGACCAGTTAGGCGCTTTAGTGCTGGGCATCGTATGAGCCTAATGCTTTGCAATTATAGATAAAAAGGGCGCAGATGCGCCCTTTGTTTTAGGTCGTGCTACAGCGAATAACTAGAGTTGGTAGCTAATGTGTTGGTGGAAGCGCACCACGAGATCTTCACGCTCAGGATCTAGCCCAATCTCGGCGGCAAAGGTTTTCAATGCGGCTTCAACGTTATTCATAAAACGGCCATAGCCTGAGTCATCACAGTCCTTCGCACCCGCGACAATAGTAAAATGCGCGGCTTCGACTAAGTTATCAGCATCCCAGCGGCGAATTACTTGCTGCTCAGTTGCGTTCGGGTCAAAACCAATCATCTGCACTTCGGCCTTGCTGTCGAGTTTTTCAAACTTACTGTTACGCACTAAGGGAGTTAAGCCGTTGGCGATCATAGCCAAGCGCGTTAATTGCTTATTGGTAGCCGCCTTGATGAAATTATCCTCAAGGTGTTGATATAACGGGCTAAAGTCAGTTGCTGACTCTGGTAGTAAACCTTGTTTGAGTTTGCGACTCAGCGGCAGGCTGACGGTGACATAGGTGAGTGAGCTGACATTTTCCGGCAGGTCACATTTTCTGGCTTTGTATCTTGGTGCAATGGCTCTGAGTTTATAGCCGTAGGTTTCTTTATTACCTTTTGATTTGGCGAATAAATCATAGGATAAATGCTGGTGGTCGCGGATCTTTACCTTAAGATCGTTAATCGGCAGCTTAGGCATTAATTCGTTTAATAGCTCCCGTACACGGGTATGGAAATTAGCTGAGTTGCTGCGGATTTCATCGCCAGTCGCTAAGAAAACAATACGCAGTTTGCGGGCGCGGTAGTTGTCCGCAGTGAACAGATTTTGTGCCTCGTGATAGGCGGGATTGTAAAAAAACAGAATTTGTTCAGCGGTTTGGAAACAATACGCTTCGGTATGGTAACGCACGACTGGCAGTTTATCGTTAGTGATCACATGGACGTTACGGAGATCGTGTTGTTCTGCCAAGTTAAAAATAATGCGGCTTAAGGTTTGATAACAGCTATGGTAATCGGGGTATTGCGCCAGTAATTCATCCGTGACTTTAATTTCGGCGGTGATGTACTGATTGGTACGAGCTTCCTTGGGTATGTACACTTTTTGCTGATGGCTAAGGGACATATTGACTCCTTGTTGGGTTAACCATTTGCTAACACGAATTTTACTGTTTATCTCAGGCGTTAATGTTGCGTTGGAGCATGTTTTTATCGCTTAAATACAAGTTTACATCAGCAAGCTGTTTATTAGCTTAAAATTGCAGCGATTTTATTGAGTTAAGGCTTTTTCAATCCAAGGTTGCATCCAAGTGGCAATCTTCTCTTGGGCCTTTTCATTGGGATGAATACCGTCTCTTTGCATCAACTCTGGATGGGGAGCGACCTCCTGCATAAAGAAGGGGATAAGGTCAATATCCTCATCTTTTGCAATCTCTTGATACACTTGGGTGAACTTTTGGCTATAGCGAGGGCCATAGTTAGGCGGTACCATGATTTCGGTCAGTAGCACTTTAGCACCGCTATTTTTAGCTAGGGTAATGATTTGGGTTAGGTTATTTTTGAGTTGCGTCGGGGGGAATCCACGTAGACCATCGTTACCACCGAGTTCGACTACTACCAAATCGGGGGCAACGGAATCGAGCAGCGCAGGCAAACGACGCAAACCGCCCGCTGTCGTTTCACCGCTCACCGAACCGTTGGTAAATTCATGATCGGGTAAGTTTTTTTGCAGCAGCGCCACCCAGCCTACTTGTTCCGACATGCCATAGCTGGCACCTAAGCTATCGCCGAGGATCAACACTTTCGCCGCCTGAACTGGCGTGGTTATAAATAGACTTAACAGGATGCAGGCGCTCACGGCCTTTGCCATAGGCTTGCATCTTAGCAATTGACGCAAGAACGATTTGTATAAGAAGGATCCTATGTCTAACGTCGTTTCAAAAAATAGTGCCATTAATGTGGTTAACCTCGAAAAATCGGTGACTACTCAGGAAGGTTCGCTCACTATCCTCAAGGGCATTAACTTAGATGTCAAGCAGGGCGAAAGTGTTGCGATATTAGGACCCTCCGGCTCGGGTAAATCGACGCTACTTGGCTTACTCGCCGCGCTCGATACCCCAACGGCGGGGGAGATTTGGCTCGATGGCCAGGCCCTATCACCGCTCAATGAAGAACAGAAAGCCGCGCTGCGTAAGCAAAAAGTGAGCTTTATTTTTCAATCTTTTATGTTAGTTGATACCTTAACCGCCCTTGAAAATGTGATGCTACCGGCCGAGCTTGCCGGGGTTAAAAATGCCAAGGAGAAGGCCGAGGCCATGCTGGGGCGCGTGGGGTTATCCCACCGTTTGACTCATTTACCTAAACAGTTATCCGGCGGTGAGCAGCAAAGGGTTGCGATTGCGAGGGCCTTTATTTGTGAACCTAAAGTGCTATTTGCCGACGAGCCAACCGGCAATTTGGACAGTGTTAACGGCCATAAAATTGCCGATATGTTGTTTGAGCTGAACCAAGAGAGCCACACCACGCTCATCCTAGTCACCCATGACTTGCAACTGGCGAAACGCTGCCAAAGGCAACTGGTTATGGACAACGGCCACTTGCAGGAAGAGTTGGATTCGACCCAATCGCACAATGTGAATGGTAACCTTGAATTAAGCGCCAAGGAGGCCTAACCCATGGAGCTTAATTTGGCATGGCGCCTGTTTAAGCGCGAGTTGCAACAGGGGCAGTTGTTATTGATTATCCTCGCCATTACCTTGGCGGTGCTGTCGGTTAGCGGTCTTGCGCGGGTCAGTGAGCGTTTGCAAGTTGCTATCAACGGACAAGCGACTCAGTTTATCGCCGCCGATCGTATTATCGACTCTCCCGTTCAAATTGACGCCAGCATTCTGGCCAAGGCCGATGAGCTTGGCCTTAAGCATGTCACCAATATGCAATTTAATTCCATGGTGTATGCGGGGGATAAGTTTCAGTTAGTCACAGTGCGTGCGGTTGAGTCCGGTTATCCACTTAAGGGAGACATCGAACTTAAAGCGGCCAATGGCCAAGATGTAAAAGCCCAAGGCTTGCCCCACGCCGATGAGGTGTGGTTCGAGAGTCGCTTAGGGGGACTCTTGGGATACCCGCAAACACTGGAATTAGGCAACAGTGAGTTTCGTTTAAGTCAAGAAATCAGCCGCTTACCCGATGCGGGTTTTAATCCGTTTGCTTCTTCCCCCGTGGTATTAATGCGGATAGAAGATGTCGCCAAGACTGGGGTTATCCAACCCGGCAGCCGTGTGACGTATCTGTATCAATTTGTGGGTGAAGAAAGTGCCTTAAGCGCCTTTGAAAATAGCGTTAAACCGCTGCTGAATAATTCCCAGCGCTGGGTCGATGTGCAGTCTGGCGATTCACCGATAGCGGGCGCGGTGAAGCGGGCGGAGCGTTTTTTACTGCTGGCAAGCTTGCTCGGTATTGCCCTTGCTTGCGCCGCGATAGGGATTGCCGCCCAGCGTTACTGCCAACGTCATTATGATGTGGTGGCAATGCTTAAAACCTTTGGCGCCTCATCAACTCAAATCCGTCGACTATTCGGCATCCATTTACTACTAGTGACGCTGTTTGGCATTTTGCTGGGGTTAATCGGTGGGGCACTGCTGGATTTAGGCATTAATCAACTGTTGCCCCCTGAAATCGCTGCCTATTCGCCGCCATTGACGCGGCCGCTTCTGCTTGGGATCAGCACAGGGCTTATCAGCGCCTTTATGTTTTCGGCCTATCCTTTAATGCGTCTGCTAGCGATTCCGCCACTGCGGGTCTTACAAAGGCAACTTGAGGGGTTGCAGCTCGGCATGTGGTTGCATTTACTCTTAAGTTTAGGGGCGATGGCCCTGTTGGGATATCTGTATTCCCAAAGCTGGGCACTGACACTGACGGTAGTCGCGGCTGTGCTGCTACTCGGCGTATTGCTCAGTATTTTAGGTTTTGTGATGATCCGCCTTGGCCACAGTGTCGGCATGAAAACCACCAATCCCTTGCAACTTGCACTGGCAGGCCTAAGGCGCCGAGCTAGGCAAAATGCGGTGCAATTAGTGGGCTTTAGTGCGGCTTTGGTATTGTTACTGACGATTTTGGCGCTTAGACAGGATTTACTCAACGAGTGGCAAAAACAGCTGCCCGAGAATGCACCTAACTATTTCTTGGTCAATATCGCCCCCGATGATGCTAAGCCATTAAACGACTTTATGGCACAAAAGGGCATAGCAGCCACGGATATCTACCCCGTCATTCGTGGCCGGCTGACACAAATTAATGGTGAGACCTTGATCTCTAACGAGCAGGCCGAGGCCGGAGAGAAGGGACGAATAGGGATTTCCCGCGAGCTTAATCTCACTTGGCGCAATAGCTTGCCTGCCAACAACGAGTTGATTGAAGGGCATTTTAATCAAGCTGCTGATGAGGTGTCGGTGGAATCCGGTGTTGCCGATCGTTTAGGGCTAAAACTGGGCGATATGCTGACTTATATGATTGATAACCAAGAGCTAAGGGTTAAGGTCGCCAGTATTCGTGCCGTGCACTGGGAAACATTACAGCCAAACTTCTTCATGATCTTCACCCAAGAAGCGTTGGCGCCCTTTGCCTATACCTCGATGGCAAGCTTCTACCTCGACGACAAAAATGCGGATTTGCAAGGTAGTGATGCCCCGAAGAACACAGTGATCCTCGAACTTATTCAGCAGTTTCCTACGGTATCGATTATCGATGTTGGCGCCATGGTGGGGCAATTGCGGCAGATCATTGAGCAGGTGTCCCTGTCGCTGACGCTGGTTTTGGTCCTCGTCTTACTAGCGAGTTCCTTAGTGCTTATCGCCCAAACTGAGGCGGGAATGGCGACGCGCCAGCGTGAACTCGCGGTGCTGCGTACCTTTGGCGCCTCGGGCTGGTTACTGCGTAGTGCCACTGGGCTTGAATTTGCCTTACTGGGGGGCATAGCTGGGGTGCTTGCAGTGATAGTGGCGGAATTTGCGCTGTATCTGTTAAAGACCCAAGTGTTTGAGCTCAACGTGTATATGCACTGGCCCTGGTGGGGGATTGCCCCTGTCTGCGGCGCCTTATTGGTCGCGCTGCTGGGTGTATGGCGTTGCCGCCAATTACTCAATCAATCCTGCGCTGAATTATTAAAAGTGGGCACTTAAGATGAGGTCAGTTTGGAGCTGAGGCAAACGCTGTAACACCCCATTTGTAAAATGAAAAGCACTGGCATAAACCAGTGCTTTTTAATTGGCGATGAAATCGTTTCTATCATTGGATTACAACGATGATGACTTTACCGTTCAGTTCATTACAAAGCCTTGTAGGGTTACATTATAAAACTGAGGTAGCCCTGCAATACAATCAAATTGACGATATCGATAAAGAAGGCGCCGACAATCGGTACCACCATAAAGGCCTGAGGAGAAGGGCCAGTGCGCGATACCAGTGCGCCCATGTTCATCACTGCGGTTGGGGTGGCGCCCATACCAAAGCCACAGTGACCGCCAGTGATCACTGCTGCATCGTAATTGCTGCCCATCACTTTAAAGGTTACAAAATAGGCGAACAGCGCCAGCACGACGGTTTGCACCAACAGGATAATCAGTAGTGGGATCGCTAGATCTAAAATTTCCCACAATTTGAGATTCATCAATGCCATAGAGAGGAATAACGACAGTGCCACTGTGCCTATCACATCGATACTCTCAGTATGCGGTTTATAACCACGGGTGACTTCGGTGATGTTGGCGATGATTACGCCAAGAAACAGGGCATAGACAAAGTCTGGCATCTTGAGCCAATTCAGCTGATATTCGCTGACAAACACAGTAAACCATTTTGCCCCCGCAACGCAGATCAGCAGTACAAACAGGGTTTCGATGATTGTCTTGGCGGTAACTTGGTCCTCTTCGAGCTGATCATAGGTCACCAGTTGTGGATGCGTGGCGTGGTGCTTACGGCCCATGCCGTAACTAGATATCAGATTGTGCTTGCCAATGAGTCGCTGCGCGACAGGGCCGCCGATAATGCCGCCCATGACCAAGCCAAAGGTGGCCGCCGCCATGGCAAGTTCTAAGGTGTTGATGCCGTAGTTCTCGGCAAAGGTTTGCGACCAAGCAACACCAGTTCCATGGCCGCCAGAGAGGGTAATCGAGCCTGCGATAAGGCCTAAAATAGGGTCTAAACCAAGGAGGCTCGCGAGACTCACGCCAACCGCATTTTGAATAATAATATAGACCGAGGCCACGCCGAGAAAGATAAACACTTTCTTGCCGCCACTAAGCAGTAGCTTATAGTTAGCCGATAAACCTATGGTGCTGAAAAACATCAGCATTAAGGTATTTTGCATGGGTAAACTAAAGATGAGGGTGATGTCTTGGAAATGTAAAAAGGCAACGACTGCGGCGATGACCAGTCCACCTACGATAGGTTCTGGAATATTGTATTGTTTAAAAACACGCACATGGCGATTGATGGAATGGCCAATAAACAGCACGAAGATAGCAATTAAGAACGACTCGAGTTCGCCAATTGTATAAGTGGTGTGCATGATAGTTCCTTACAAATGGTTTGTGTGGGAATACCGCTAGACTCAAGGTGAGTTAGGGTGACCCATCTCATTGTTTAGCTCTCGCTAATGCTAAGTGTTAAACGCGCGATCTAAGGACCGATTCTTGTCAATCCCCAAGGTTGGAGAAGAAATATTAAGCGCGAATATGAACCGTATTGGTATAGTTGATCAGCATCGCCACCGAGTGGGCGAATACTGAAGATAATGGTCTTGCTTGGGGCGTTAACTGTGCTTCAGTGCGGGTGCTAACACGACAATATAGATAAGCAAGAGGCGAAAGTGTAACAGAAAAACGGGTTGATGTCGCTAAATAGTCTTTAGAATCATTGTGTTGTATTTATGTTTTGATGCTGTTGCCAAATCGGTCTAATCAGCCTTGTTGCACTAGGCTGATAAACAAATTCTATACTGGTTTTTTATCTCTGATTTCTAAGTCATTCTTCAGTATCATATTAACGCTTGCCGATTGGCTTGATAACATTTTATTACCAAGCCAGTTACGGGGTATGAATGACGCCATATAACAGATTAACTTGTGAGTAGGTCTTTAAGTGCTGGCTCAAGTTGAGCAAAACGGAAACTAAAGCCTGCGTCGAGCGCATGTTTGGGGAGAACAAATTGGCCTTCGATCAGCAGATCCGCCATTTCACCCATTGCGAGTCGTAAAACTGGTGCAGGTGCTGTCATAAAGGCTGGACGATTTAATACTCTACCAAGAGTTTTAGAAAATTCAGCATTACTGACAGGATGGGGGGCTGTGGCATTAAATATGCCTTGGCAAGTTTCATGACAAAGTAGAAAGTCGATCAGGGCCACCATATCGTGGATATGTATCCAACTCATCCCTTGACGACCATGGCCTATAGGCCCACCAAGGCCGAGTTTAAAGGGCGGGAGCATTTTAGCTAGCGCACCGCCATGCCCAAGCACTATACCCGTGCGTAGGATACAAACACGGGTTTTAGTTGCAGCCTCTAGCGCGAGTCGCTCCCATTCTTTACAAATGTCATGGCTGAATTCAGGGTGGGGGGCTGCGTGTTCGTCAATCGTATTCGCGCCTTGACGGCCGTAAAAGCCAATTGCAGAGCCGCTTATCATCACCTGAGGTGGATTACTGCTTTGCAAAATCAGTTGGCTTAGTCTTGCGGTGATATTCCAACGACTATCGCAGATGCGTTGTTTTTGCTGCGCACTCCAACGTTTAGCAACAATCGGTTCTCCGGCGAGATTGATCACGGCATCAATATGATTCAAATCATCAATTTCGTCTAAGGAGCTTAGATATTGATGCTGTGGGCCCAATAATTGCCGACTATTGGCAGGATGGCGAGTCAGCAATAACAGTTGGTGATGGTTGGCTAAATGGGCCACTAATTGCTGACCAATAAACCCACTTGCTCCCGTTATCAAAATCTTCATCGTCAAATCCTTAGGTGAGGGTGGCTATCTTTTATTTCAAACCTTATAAGCAATATACGACAACGGACAAGTGGGGATCACTTTATTGATTTTTTTGGTAACACAGTTCCATCGATACCGAATCAGCAAAGCGCAGGGCATGGGGCTTATCGATTTCGACACTGGCAAATTCAACCCAAGGATGCTCGCTGGCAATGGCTAAGGTTTGGCTGGTAAGGTTTTCAAGTAGTGAGAAGCGATTGTTTTCAATCAACTCAATGATCTTTTTTGTGATAGTACGATAATTAAGCGCATCATCGACATTATCGCTGTTGCGAGCTTTGGCGGCGCAGTAATGGATAACGACATTAATGATTACATCCTGCCTATTTTGGATTTCATCTTCTTTTATGCCGATAAAAGTGCGCAGTCTTAAGTTTTTAATGCGTATAATCGCGGTTTCTGGTTTCATAATAACAATCTAGTATCTAATGCTTAGGTGATTGAGTTCGAGGCATTTCTTAGGCTAGCCTAACAACTTTATCGAAGATCAAGAAGGATTTTTACTCCATGACACGATCCAATTCGCCGACTGCCGCCTATAAAGGTTTTGCAGTTATGGCTTTTGTAGTGATTATTTTGGCAGGGATAAAGGCCGCCAGCCCGATTGTTGTTCCCTTTGTTTTATCCTGTTTTATTGCGGTGATTTGTAATCCAGCGATTGTCTTGATGACTAAATATCGGTTGCCTAAATGGCTTGCCGTGATCCTGCTAATGGGGTTTATCGTGTTGATGGGCTTATGGCTCGCCTCTTTAGTGGGCAGTTCAATCAATGAGTTTTCTAAGCAGTTGCCGCAATATCGCGATCAGCTGGTGGAGCAGTTTTCTTGGGTGCTACATAAGTTACAGGCACTCAATATTCAAATCTCTAAGGAGCAAGTGTTAGCCTATTTTGACCCTGGCATGGCGCTATCTATGACCACAAATATGTTGTCGGGTGTGGGTAATGTGATGGCGAATTTGTTCCTTATCATCCTGACCATCGTCTTTATGCTATTTGAAGCGCAGTCTTTACCGAAAAAACTGCACTTGGCCTTGGATGATCCGGATATGCGCCTGCAACAGATTGACCGTTTTCTGCAATCGGTAAATCAATATATGGTGATTAAAACCCTCGTTAGTTTAGCGACGGGCTTGATAGTCGGTATTGGACTGGCCTTTATCGGTGTGGATTACGCGCTGCTTTGGGCGGTTATCGCCTTTTTATTCAACTATATTCCCAATATCGGTTCAATTATTGCCGCTATTCCTGCTGTATTGCTAGCATTTATCCAATTAGGCCCTGCCGCAGCAGGCGGAACCGCGCTGCTTTACATCGGCGCGAATATGGTGATGGGCAATGTGGTCGAGCCTAAATTTATGGGCCGCGGTCTAGGGCTTTCCACTTTAGTAGTATTTCTATCGTTAATTTTTTGGGGCTGGTTGTTGGGTTCTGTTGGCATGTTGTTGTCGGTTCCCTTAACCATGGTGGTTAAAATTGCCCTTGAATCCAGTAAGAGTGGTAGCTGGTTAGCCATTTTATTGTCCGATGATGTGGATGATAAATTGGTGAGCCAATCGACAAGCACTACTCCGGTTTCTGAACCTGTCGATACTCATCCAACTGATAAGAAGTAGTAGATAATGCAAGGTTTTATAGATGCACTGGCGACAATAAAAGTCAGTGAAGATGCCACGCGATTATTCCACGGCCGCGGTGGACATTATCCAGGTTGCGAGCATCTTTGCTTAGACTGGTTCGCGCCCGTATTGTTATTCACCAGTTTTTCGGCCCTTGAAGCAGCGGATCTAGCCCTTTGCCAACAGGCCATTACGGCACGTTGGCAAGTGATACAACCCAATCAGCCATTAAATTTGGTGTATCAATACCGCAGTGGTGGCGAAACCTTTAGTCAATTACTGGCGGGTGACGTGCCAGAGCCTCACATCGTGACTGAAAATGGTGCGAGGTTTCAGGTACATTTACTGCGTGGTCAAAACCACGGTTTGTTCCTCGACATGGCCAATGGCCGTGAATGGGTGAGAGCCAATGCACGCCACAAGAAAGTGCTGAATTTGTTTGCTTACACCTGTGGATTCTCGGTGGCAGCACTGCAGGGCGGCGCCGATGAAGTGGTGAATATGGACATGAGTAAGGGAGCTCTTGCGATAGGTAAGCAGAATCATCTGCTGAATGGCTTTACCGCTGGCGCGCGTTTTTTAGGGCACGATATTTTTAAATCGTGGGGTAAATTGCGTAAGTTAGGCCCCTATGACATCGTGGTTGCTGATCCGCCGAGTAATCAAAAGGGCAGTTTTGTAGCAACTAAGGATTATGTGCGTTTGCTCAGGCATTTACCCGAGTTGTTAGCCGATAATGCTGAAGTCTTGCTTTGCTTAAATGCGCCAGAGCTTGACACTCAATTTTTGCGTCAGCAGGTTGAGGAGGCGGCTCCTGAGCTTGAATACCTTGAACGTTTACCTAACCCTGCATCCTTTGCAGACATCTCTGAGGAGAAATCATTAAAGGTGCTGCGGTATCGTTTAAAAGGTAGTGTTCAAATTTCTGTGTCATTTCTTTAAGCTATACCAAAAAGAGATGATTTATGACCACACCTACTTTTGATATCGATGCTGCCATTCAAGCACTACGTGAAGGTAAAGACCTCACCGGCAAGGATGGCATCTTAACCCCTTTGATTAAGCAACTCACTGAAGCGGCCTTGGCAGCGGAGCTGGATGGCCACTTGGCGAGCACTGAAGGTGCCAATCGTAAGAATGGCAAAACCACTAAAACAGTTAAAACCGACATTCCGCAGCTAATTTAGGAATAAACTACCTCATAGAATCTACCGAGTAATTTGAGTAGTTGTGTTTGGTGATCTTGAAGTCCAGTGATGAACCTTTGGCCGTTAATCTCTAGCGTATCTATGCCTTCGAATTGCAAGAAGACCCAACGTGCCGTCGGTCTGGAGGTCGTCTTGTTCTTTACCATACTTGGGAAGAACGCTTCGGTTTGTGCGAGTTGTTCTCTGATTTTGTGTTCTAAACTAGCGTAAACAAGCAAGCTCAACGTCATTATCATTAGCAACGCTTCAATGCGCTCAGGCTTTTTCAAGAAGATGGAAGAGGTTAAAAACTCAGGGCTTTTTAGAAAACGGAAGCCGCGCTCGACTTTTTGTTGCGATTTGTAATGTGCTAGAAGAGCCGCCATGGTGAGTGCTTCATTGTCGGTGTCATTCGTCGCGAGGATAAACATGCCTACTTTGAGCTTAGCCAGTTTTACTTTTTCTAGGTCGGTGAAGGGGGCGGCTTCGATAAAGTATTGGTATCCTGTCGGTGCTTCATCTGTCTTTGGGCGGCCCGAATGAGAGTAAGTCGGCTGTTTGATGAGAGTGCCTTGTTCAAACCCAAGTAAGTCACATTGTTTCTTGAAATCGTTAAACGCTAATTCTGCGTCAACTTCACAAGCGAATGGTTTTTTACTTAGCTTTTCCAACGCTTTGATTTCTTTTGCTATGTTTTTCTCTAAGTTCTTGAAGAAAGTGATTTCTTCCCGCTTGGTGGCCTGTTCACTGTGAACGAGCAACCAACGTTGATTGACCTTTCCGTAATCCGAGTCTATCCAACATCCTGAGTAGCCATGACCGATAGTGCTTAATTGCTCTGGCTCTAGCGCAAGTAGTGCTTGTTTTGCGAGCTTGATGGTCATGGGGACACGGGTAATGAATTTTTGATTTTGCTCATCTAGCGAGGAGATGCTTTCTTCGGTGTACAAAGCGGCATCAGCGATAAAGTAACGACTATTTTGCGCGGCTTTTAGGCAATGTATGTGTCTTTTAGTGACTTCAGCGAATGCCTTGGCATCATTGGTGTTACCACTCAGTGCTTGCATGTAAACAGGAATACCTGCTTGGTTTTCACAGATGAGTTCAAGCACGACTTGGTTAAGCTCTGGCCTATGATCCCGACTATAACCTCTTACAAGCTTAATCACGTTGGTGTTTTCATCTTGTGCATACTCACCATCAACGTGGAAGCTAGTGATATCAAGATGAACAGAATCGGTCGTCAAGCCCAGTTTATCAACAACACGCTCAGCAATAACCTGATAGAGCGCTGAGACATCGGCTTCGTATAGAGCATCTAATGTGCGGCCTAGTACATCATCAGTCAGGTGGTGTGCTTCAATGTCTTTGGCGAGTAGCTTAGATACAGGCTTGGTCTTAAAAAAGTCCGAGAACATGTGCAGTGTTCTGCTATGAAAGCCAAGTCCATTTAGGAGCATGGCCAATACCGCGTCACCATGAGAAACATTGTGGTCAGAATATTTTGGGATAACGGCATCTATCATCCGTGGCAGGCCAATTTCGTGACAAAAGGCGGCAATGAGACCAAGGTGATCTAAGCGTTTAATAACAGGATGGGTAGACATATTTTGAGACCGTCAAATAGCAGTAATAGATCAAAACTGTCGATCGCGGTCAAGATGGTGTCGTAGTTTTTATGAAAAGCTGATCGCCAGATCACACTATTTAAATTCTGGAATTAGCTGCGGAATGACGGTTAAAAGCCCCCTTGGCAACTTCGAGTTGAACACGCCCAGGGACAGGGCGGGCACCTTCGAACCTCAATTAGTCAAAAAGCACCAAACCCAACTTACCGATGAAATGGAGCGTAAAATCATTGGCTTATTTTCATTAGGCTCCAGCTACCAAGATATTCGCGCGCATATCGAAGACATGTACGGCATGTCGGTGTCCAACGGCACGGTGAACGCCATCACTGACAAGTTACTCCCTGAGCTTCAAGCATGGCGTGAACGCGAGCTAGAGCCGCTTTATCCCGTCATATGGCTCGATGCGATACACTATAAAATCAAAGAGAACGGCCGCTTTATCAGCAAGGCGGTTTACACCATTTTGGCCCTTAACGTCGAAGGTAAAAAAGAGCTGTTAGGCCTATATCTGTCTGATAATGAAGGGGCTCACCATTGGTTAAGCGTGCTAACCGACCTGTATAATCGCGGCGTAAAAGACATCCTCATCGCCTGCGTTGATGGCCTTAAAGGCTTTCCTGAAGCGATTGAAACCATCTACCCACAGACGGAAGTACAACTGTGTGTCATCCACCAAATTCGCAACTCAATGAAGTATGTTGCTTCAAAGCATCAAAAGGCCTTCATGGCGGATTTAAAGTGCGTTTATAAGGCTGCCACCTTGAATGCGGCCGAGATGGCACTGGATGAGCTGGAGACAAAATGGGGCGATAAATACCCCGTGGTGATTAAATCATGGCGTAACAAATGGGCGCTGCTATCGGTGTATTTCAAATACCCAGACTATGTCCGCACCGCTATCTACACCACCAATGCCGTTGAAGCGGTACATCGACAATTCAGGAAGTTAACCAAAACGAAGGGCGGTTTTGCTAACGAGAACAGTTTACTCAAGCTGCTTTACGCGGGTATATTGAAGGCCTCTGAGCGCTGGACCCATCCCATCCAAAACTGGAATTTGACGCTATCACAGCTCTCAATCCATTTTGAGGGGCGCTTAGAAAACCATATCGATCTGTGAAATTAACCTGACACAGAATTATGAACAGCCTCGTTTAAAAGCGTAAATTACAGTAGTCATCAGGGTTAAGTGGCCTTGATGACTACTTTTATAGCATCCATATTACCTTTCTACGCAATTGCTCCCATTTTGCACTCATCTTCTTATATGCTTTATTTATCAACCACAATTCTTTAGCACATCATCCTACATCGACTGAAAGTCTTTCATGGTTTAATACTGCTTTTTGGCATTTGCAACGATAAAGCACCGATTTCATCTTTAAGTTGGAAACAAAACTGAAAGTTTTCTGTAATTGTTGATTTTGCTTTGGTATACTCAGCGCCACGGAGATTCCCTTTCCTCATGGGCAAAATGTCTGCATAGAACGACATGCCTTTGCGACCTTACAAAATCGAGCAGGAGTTGTTATGGAAGTTCATGAATACGAAAACGCTTACTACCAAGTTAAAGACGATGTGATGACGTCTTTACCTGCGCAGAACGAAGAAGAAGCGGTCTAAGTTCTGTAAGCCATTCGCTTACAGGACAATTCTGAGTCTGAAGTAACAAATACAAGCACATGAAAATAGCAACCTTAGGGTTGCTATTTTTTTATCTGAGTTTGGATATTAGATTGATGCGTTATCAAGATATTAGCCATTGACCTTACGTTTTTCGGGCATAATCTCAACGATAATCCATTTACCATTAATTTTATGTAGGCGAATGGTTCTGTCATCAATCCAAGGTTGTCCACCTTTTAGACCTTTCATCTTAACGACTACTAAGACGTCTTTAGTAAATTTACGGAAGAAGTCGATATCGATGTCATCAATTTCCATTTCCACATTAGTCATTGAAAGACTAAGCATATTGCGTTGCACTGCCGCGGCAATATAGTAGTGGCTTAACACCTCTTTAAGTGGCTGATTCACAAATTGCTTGGCTTTTTCGACATCGCGGTCAACATAAATGGCGCTAAAAAAGCCTAGGCTGACTTCTTCGGGCGTGAGCACGTGTTGTTCTTTGTCTGTGGGTTCGCCACAGCCAAACAAAAACAGTAATGAAAGGAAAAATAAGGTTCTCATGGCTTTTAGTTATAGGAATTTGTCACGAGTATCGCGATTTTAGCGGCTATGTTCAAGTTTTGTAATAATGGGCATCTTTGGCGAGAATGTCTTGACTCCTGTCTAATGGTTGTGGCATACCTTAAAAGATTCACTTTTTAGGTTATCCACAGAATCTGTGGAAAAGTATGTTGAAGACTAGATGGATACTTTATAAGTGTCTGATACTCTAGCGCTTTATTGGCTGGTTAAAAAGTGACGCCTTTCTGTTAAGCCTTATTTCTGGCCTTTCCTTGTGGATATTTTTATAAAACTTTCCAGTCTATTCACAGCATTAGTTTTTCATCAGCAACATTTTCACCGTATTTTGGCTTTAATTTAAGCGTTTAATGCTGTCTATTTTGCGACTATTTGCCTCTGGAAATAAAAAAGCACTGAACAAGTCAGTGCTTTTAGGTTGAGCGTGTTGTTAGCTCAATTTACGATTTTTTAGCATCGTTTTGTGACGCTTGAATTGCAGTGAGGGCGATAGTGTAGACGATGTCATCCACTAACGCACCGCGGGATAAGTCGTTCACAGGTTTACGCATGCCTTGTAGCATTGGGCCAATACTGATCAGGTCAGCACTACGTTGTACAGCCTTGTAGGTAGTGTTACCCGTGTTGAGATCGGGGAACACAAACACAGTGGCTTGACCTGCTACAGGGCTGTTAGGTGCCTTAGAGCGAGCCACGTTTGGCATAACGGCCGCGTCATATTGCAGTGGACCGTCAATAACCAGATCAGGACGTTTTTCTTTGGCGATACGGGTGGCTTCACGTACTTTATCCACATCTGAACCAGTACCTGAGTTACCCGTTGAGTAGCTGATCATCGCCACTCTTGGCTCGATACCAAAGGCCTTAGCAGATTCTGCCGATTGAATCGCGATATCGGCCAGTTGTTCGGCATTAGGATCGGGATTAATCGCGCAGTCACCGTAAACCAGCACTTGATCCGGCATCAACATAAAGAAGATGGAAGAAACAAGGCTCGAGCCTGGGGCTGTTTTGATCAATTGCAGCGGTGGACGAATGGTGTTGGCGGTGGTGTTAACCGCACCAGAGACAATGCCATCGACTTCGTCTTGTGCCAGCATCATAGTGCCTAGCACCATGTTGTCTTCTAACTGCTCTTTGGCAACGACTTCGGTTAAGCCTTTACTACGGCGTAGATCCAACATTGGCTCTACATAGCGATCACGTACTTCATCGGGGTCGACAATAACAACGCCTTCACCCAGCACGACATCTTGCTGAGCCGCTATACGCAGAATTTCATCTTTTTTACCTAATAGCACGCAACGCGCGATACCACGTTCAGCACAAATGGCCGCGGCTTTGATCGTACGAGGTTCATCACCTTCAGGCAGCACCACGGTTTTGTGGGCGGCACGGGCAAGCTCGGTTAGCTTGTAACGGAACGCTGGTGGTGACAGGCGATGTTCCCGCGGAGAGTTTTTCGTGACGCTCTCAATCCACGTTTGGTCGATATGGCTGGCGACATATTCCTGCACTAAGTCGATACGAACGGCATCATCCACTGGCACTTCATGGTCGAAGCGTTGGATATTTAATGAGGTTTGCCAAGTATTGGTATCAATCAGGAAAACCGGTAAACCTGTCTCAAAAGCTTGTTCACAGAGTTTAAGGATCTCTGGCTCAGGCTCGTAACTGCCAGTCAGCAGCAGGGCACCAATCTTCACGCCGTTCATGGCGGCAAGACACGCAGATACGATCACATCGGAGCGATCGCCAGAAGTCACCAGTAAAGAGTCTGTCTTAATATGGTTGACCATATTAGGTAAGCTGCGAGCACAGAAGGTGACTTTACGTAGACGGCGAATATTCATCTCACCGGCATTAAGAATCCGTGCGCGTAAGTGTTTAGCTAAATCAGAGGCGCGTGGTGCGACTAAGTCTAGGTTGTAAGGCACGCTACCTAAAATGCGCAGTGGGCTCTTACCCGGCAGTTGGAACATGATAGAGGCATCAGAGCGTTGTACACCTTGATGATCAAACACTTCTGATAAGTCAGGGCGTGCACGACCTTCATCGTCCACCGGTGCACCAATCTTGTTGATCACGGCACCAATCAGACGTTTGTTGTTTTTGCCACCCCAAGAGTTGTAGGCAATTTCGAGGCGATTCATTAACCCTGTTGGAGTATCACTGCCAGGAGTGGCAATGAAAATCACGTCAGCATCCATGGCTTTAGCGATAGCGTAGTTAACGTCATCGGCAAAGGGATGGTTGCGGGTAGGCACCAGACCTTCAACAATCAGGGTTTCGGTGTTGCTGGCGCATTCTGCGGCGCGGGCGATGATTTGCTCCATCAGCACATCGGTTTGATCGGCGCGGATCAACGCTTCAGCATGGGCCATATCGAAGGGCTCTAACGGATTAACCGTTGGCGATTTGCTTAAAATCGTGGTTGAGCGTTCTGGACCGTTATCATTCGGACGAAGCTGTGAAATAGGCTTAAAGAATTGGACTTTTACCCCGTGGCGCTCTAAGGCGCGCACCATACCAAGGCTTAAGGAGGTCAGGCCGACTCCTGTGCCTATGGGGATTAACATAATATTTCGAGACATAAAAACCTCTAAGTTCGATGGTTTTTGGCAGAGTAGTCTCTGCGGATTTGCTTGTGTTTGTTTAGTTGTAGATCACTAATAATAAAGCCGTTTGACGACGCAAACGGCTTAATGAGTCTTATTATTTACTAATGAGTTTAATTGAATCTTCGGCGATAACCCACTCTTCGTTGGTTGGGATGACCATAGCGACAGTACTGTTGTCGGCGGTGATAATGCCTTTTTTACCGAAGCGTGCCGCTTTGTTGCGCTCGCTATCAACATGGAAATTAAAGATTTGCAGCATGTTGAGCACTTTCTCGCGGATAATATCGGAGTTTTCGCCGATACCGCCAGTAAAGACTACTGCATCTAAACGACCGAGCGGCACAGTGTAAGATGCGATATATTTCGCTAGACGGTAGCAGAAAATCTCCAGTGCTAAGGTTGCACCTTTATGGCCATCGGCATAACCTTCTTCGATGCCACGGCAGTCGTTAGTCAGTTCAGAAATCCCCAGCAGACCACTTTGCTTGTTCATCAGGTTGTTGGCTTCTTCCAGCGTGTAACCGAGTTGGTGTACTAAGTGGTAGATGATCGATGGGTCGAGATCGCCACAGCGTGTGCCCATGACTAAGCCTTCAAGCGGCGTCAGTCCCATTGAGGTATCAACGCTCTTGCCGCCTTTAACCGCCGTCACAGAGGCACCGTTACCTAAGTGCGCGCAGATCACATTGGTTTCTTCTAAAGGCTTGTTCAACACTTTAGCGGCTTCACGGCTGACAAACAGGTGGCTAGTGCCGTGCATGCCATAACGGCGGATACCGTGCTCACGGTACAATTTGTATGGCAGGGCGTAGATGAAAGCGCGCTCTGGCATGCTTTGGTGGAACGCAGTATCGAACACCGCCACTTGGGGCAGTTTAGGGAAAGACGCAATGGCAGCGCGAATACCGATAAGGTGCGCAGGGTTATGCAGCGGTGCCAGTGAAGAACATTCTTCAATACCTTTGATCACATGCTCGTCGATGATCACAGAGCGGGTGAACTTTTCTCCACCGTGTACGATACGGTGACCTACGGCTTGAATTTGTGCGGCTAATTCAGGTTGACCCGCGAGGATTTTATTGACGATAAATTCAACGGCTTCACGGTGAGCGGTGAATGCACCTAAAGAGGACTCATGTTTTTCACCGTTGATTTTCCATTTAATGCGCGAGTCTTCTAAGCCAAAACACTCGGCTAGGCCAGAGATCTGATCGTCACCTGTTTGCGCGTCAATGACGGCAAATTTGAGTGAAGAGCTACCGCAATTGAGTACTAAAACCAGTTTATTAGACATGTGTAAACCTTTTGCCATTGTGTTTAAGTTAACGATTCAAAATCTTGGGAACACGCGAGTAATTTGCCATCACAGTCTTGGGGCGTAGTGCCAGATTGTGCTATGGTAAAAGCAGTATTCCTCTGTAGTAGGTGTCTAAAATTGAGTCTCAATATTCTCAAAACCTTAGGTGACGGTCGTCGTTATATGAAGACGTGGCCTATGGTTAGACAACTGGGTTTGTATTTTCCTGAGTATCGGGTGGTACGCGCCACTCAGCTTGCCATTCTGGTGATGCCAGTATTGGCAATTTTAGCGAGCGTGAGTCAGCTCTATACCTATGGTTGGGGATTTTTACCCCAAGCACTCACTATCGCGTTGTTTTTTATCAGCCTGCCATTGCAGGGCTTGTTATGGCTAGGCTTGCGTGCGCGCCATCCATTACCGTTATCGCTGTTCGACTGGAGTAATCAGTTGAGTGCGAAATTGTCTGCCATGGGCATTCATTGCCAATCCTTGGGCGCTAAGGCGTGTTACCTTGATATGGCGCTCATCTTAAAAATAGCCTTTGAGCGCTTAGATGCCAGTTATTGGGAGGAGCTTTAAGCCTCCTTTGGCGCTTAATATGCCGCGTTAATCCCCTGTGAGCTAAACACGGCTTTAATTTTTTCCATGGTTTCGCGACTAGGTGGTGCGACACCATCGAGTTGATAGCTTTCTCCCATCGCTTCCCACTTGTGTTTACCAAGCTCGTGGTAGGGCAGGAGTTCTACTTTTTCAATATTCTTCATGGGTTTGATAAATTCGGCCAGTTGTAATGCCGAGGCTTCATCATCAGTAAATCCACCCACGACCACATAACGTATCCAAGTTGGCTGATTGCGTTTGGCGAGGTACTCGGCAAATTGCAGCGTTCTGTGGTTGCTAACCTTGGTTAGTTCAATGTGTTTATCGTCATTCATCTGTTTGATATCGAGCAATACCAGATCGGTATTATCGAGTAGCTCATCAATCACTGGCGTGTACTTACGCACAAAGCCATTAGTATCTAAACAGGTATGAATGCCTTCTTTTTTACAGGCTTTAAAGAGTTCGGCGACAAACTCCGCTTGTAATATGGCTTCGCCGCCGCTAGCGGTGACGCCGCCGTTGCTGGCATCGAGGAAGGGGCGGTAGCTAATGATTTGGCTCATTAACTCGTCGACTTGCACTTCCTTACCGCCATCGAGATCCCAAGTATCACGGTTGTGGCAATATTGGCAGCGCATTAAACAGCCCTGCATAAAGGTGATAAACCGTATGCCTGGACCATCCACTGTGCCAAAGGATTCCACTGAGTGGATCCGACCGGTAACTGCCATTGTGACTCCTGTTGAAATAAGTGAGGCTGTAGCACATTGTACTACAGCCTTACCTAATTTAGCTTACAGACCTTTTGTGAACGTACGCGTGATCACATCTTGTTGCTGTTCTGGAGTCAGTGAGTTGAAGCGAACTGCATAACCAGAAACACGAATGGTCAGTTGTGGATACTTGTCTGGGTTGACAACCGCATCCTCAAGCATTTCACGGTTCATCACGTTCACGTTCAAGTGTTGACCGCCTTCGTGTCCTTTGTTGTGGGCAAAATATCCGTCCATCAACGCTGCTAAGTTGGTACGACGACCGTCTTCATCTTTACCTAGGGCATTAGGTACGATAGAGAAGGTGTAAGAGATACCGTCCTGAGCGTGGGCGAAAGGCAGTTTAGCCACTGAGGTTAACGAGGCGATTGCGCCTTTTTCATCACGGCCATGCATTGGGTTTGCACCCGGTGCAAATGGCGCACCTGAACGACGACCGTCTGGTGTGTTACCGGTTTTCTTACCATAAACCACGTTTGAGGTGATGGTCAGAATTGACTGCGTTGGGATCGCGTTGCGGTACATTTTACGGTCGCGAATTTTCGCCATAAAACGTTCAACTAAGTCACACGCGATATCGTCAACACGTGGGTCGTTGTTACCAAATTTTGGATAATCACCGCTGATCTCAAAGTCAACGGCAATGCCATTTTCATCACGTACAGGTTTAACTTGAGCGTACTTGATGGCTGACAGTGAGTCGGCTGCGATTGAAAGCCCTGCGATACCACAGGCCATTGTGCGACGTACATCTCTGTCGTGCAGCGCCATTAGCGCAGCTTCGTAGGAGTACTTGTCGTGCATGTAGTGAATGGCGTTCAGTGCTGTGACATATTGCGTTGCTAACCAATCCATTAAACCGTCTAAGCGATTCATCACATCATCAAAGTTCAGCACTTCGTCAGTGATTGGGTCGGCTTTTGGCGCGATTTGGATTTTCAGTTTTTCGTCAACGCCGCCGTTAATTGCGTACAACATGGTTTTGGCGAGGTTTGCACGGGCACCGAAGAACTGCATGTGTTTACCCACAACCATTGGGCTCACGCAGCAAGCGATCGCATAATCGTCAGATTGGAAATCTGGACGCATTAAGTCATCGTTTTCGTACTGGATTGAGCTGGTGTCGATAGACACTTTTGCGCAGTACTTTTTAAAGCCAACAGGCAGTTTTTCAGACCAGAGCACAGTGATATTTGGCTCAGGGCTTGGGCCCATGGTGTATAGCGTGTTCAAGAAGCGGAAGCTTGATTTGGTCACCAGTGTACGGCCATCTAAGCCCATACCGCCGATAGATTCGGTTGCCCAAATTGGATCGCCTGAGAATAACTCATCGTATTCTGGAGTACGTAGGAAGCGCACCATACGCAGTTTCATCACGAAATGGTCAATCATTTCTTGAGCTTGTTGCTCAGTGATCACGCCGTTTTTCAGATCGCGTTCTATATAGATATCCAGGAACGTTGAAGTACGGCCTAAAGACATGGCTGCGCCGTTTTGGCTCTTAACCGCAGCTAAGTAGCCGAAGTAAGTCCATTGGATCGCTTCTTTAGCATTGGTTGCTGGGCGAGAAATATCGAAACCGTATTTTGCGGCCATTTTCTTCATTTGACCCAGTGCGCGGTGCTGCTCAGCAATTTCTTCACGTAGTTGGATAACGTTAGATAAATCTTCACCTGCTTCGAACTGCGCTTGCAGTGAGCTGAACTGGGCGAATTTATCCTTCATTAAGAAGTCGATACCGTAAAGTGCAACACGGCGATAGTCACCGATGATACGGCCACGGCCATAGGCGTCGGGTAAACCGGTTAATACGCCAGATTTACGGCACGCCATGATTTCTGGGGTATAGACGTCGAATACGCCTTGGTTATGGGTTTTACGCAGTTCTGAATAAATGTATTTAACATCTTCATCTAGTACGCGATCGTAGGCGGCGCATGAGCTTTCCACCATACGAATACCACCGTTAGGCAACATAGCGCGTTTGAGCGGCGCATCAGTTTGTAAACCAACGATAGTTTCTAAATCTTTATTGATATAACCCGCGTCGTGGGAAGTGATGGTTGAAACCATCTTAGTGTCGAAATCAACTGGCGCATGGGTACGGTTTTCTTGCTTGATGCCTTCCATCACTTTGTCCCACAACTTGGTTGTGGCTTCGGTGGCACCGGCTAGGAATGACTCGTCACCTTCATAGGGAGCATAGTTTTGTTGAATAAAGTCACGTACATTGACTTCAGATTTCCAATCGCCAGGGGTAAAACCTTCCCATGCGTTGGCAAACAGTTCAGTTTTGTCGGTCATCGTACTAATACCTTTTGGTTGAGATAAAGGTCATTGGCGCTCATGGGGTAAGCCATGTTGAGTATAGGCCAATTGCTATTTCCTGATTAAAGCTCCCTTCAAGATGACGCCCTATGATGGGAACTGGAACTTGGGGATGTTTATCGCGCCAAGTGTCTGTCTATTGATACCCGATAAGATGACAAATATACGTTTAACGTGGATTATCGGCTATCGATAACTCTTTTTATAAATTGGTAAGACCAATTATCCATAAGCATATTAACATAGCTCTTACTGTCTCGCATCTTAAACGGGCGAGTTTGTACTCTGTTAATCTTAAATTTGCTAGCGAGGTAGCATTTTTTTAGCACAATAAGGATTAAAGCACGCTTTTGTTGGCCCATTGCGGGCTGAAGCTATCGCTTATTTAACAGACTGTCGCGCTTTTAACCGGCGAAAGCTATCACCGTATCGATTGATTTTTAATGGTTACGATTTAATCTCCAATGAGCAGGTAAAGCTGGGATGACAAAGGCCTGATTATACGGAATGCTTGGCGGTGCTAAAGCATTTAAAGATAAGGATGTTGATGCGGAATATTGTTGTGTCGGGCTTCGAATACTGTGATTTCTTGTTGAGCCGCTATTTAAAAGATTACAGCACTTAGTCAACAACCCGCCATCTCAGTGAAGGATACTTATGCTTCACTCACTCTGTATAAGGTTAAATCTGCTTAATCTAGTCAGTGAATAATGCTTAGATGGGCGGTGATAAATTGGCAAAATGCAAACAAAATTGGTATGACCAATTAACCTTTTGTGTTTGCCTCTTCAAAAATTTTACATTTTACCTGTGAATAACATCACGCTTTGGCAAACTCTGCTTCACGGCGAACACGATTTGTATGTTACAAAGCGTGACTTTAGTGAGTCATCATTTAAGCAAGTCTTAATGTAAATTTTGATTGGTTTGATCTGCGCCTCGGCGCTGTAGGAGAGACCTATGTTGCAAGTTCGCGTTTGTTTATCGGGTTTGGGAGTAAGGTTATGAAAGACTCACATGCTAACGCTCCACAGACATCATCAAATGGCTATGAGCCTGTGCAGGTTTCTTCGCATTTTAGTTGTTATCACCAAGCCGAAATCTACGGCAAAAGCAAAGTGGTTAAGGCGCCTTGGCAATCCTTTGGTTTAGCGGTATTTGCGGGTGCCTTTATTGCTTTAGCCTTTGTGTTTTACCTGACCGTCACCACGGGCGCGGGCGATAGTGCATGGGGCTTAGTACGTCTTGTGGGCGGTATCGCCTTTAGCTTAGGGTTAATTTTGGTCGTGATTTGCGGCGGCGAGTTGTTCACTAGTTCAGTCTTAAGCAGTGTGGCTTGGGCGCAAAAACAAGTGACTACCAGTGAGTTACTCAAATGCTGGACGCGAGTTTACCTAGGCAACTTTGTCGGCGCCATGTTAATGGTCGGCTTGATTATGGCGGCGGGCTTATATGAGCTTGATGGCGGAAATTGGGGACTAAATGCTTTAAAGGTCTCACAACATAAGCTGCACCATACATGGATTCAAGCATTTAGCTTAGGTATTTTATGTAATATGCTGGTATGTCTTGGTATTTGGATGACCTTCGCCAGCCGAGAATCGCTAACCAAAGCCATTTTATTGATCCTACCTGTAGCCATGTTTGTTAGTAGCGGTTTTGAGCACAGCATTGCAAACCTGTTTATGGTGCCGTTTGGGATAACAATTCAAGCTGTGGCAAGTCCGGAGTTTTTTGCTTCTTTAGGTATTACCCAAGAACAATTTGCTGATTTAACGGTAACAAATTTTGTATTCAATAACTTAATTCCTGTGACCTTAGGCAACATCGTCGGCGGCGGCGTGATTGTTGGCCTCGGCTATTGGTGGATTGAGCAAGGACAACTTGCCTTACCCGATCCACAAAAATCCCATCAGGCTCATTTTTTCGCGTCACCATTGCATACTGAAAAGGCGAAAAATAGCCAAGAGACTAAGTCATTAAGGGACTAAGCCCGAATTCAACTGCGAAGTGCGACACTCGCCAATATCAAGCAGCCAATACCATTTCTTTAAAGACAATCGCTGGTTGCTTGAAATCTAAACACTTTTTCGGTCGATAATTTATCCGTGATAAAGCGAATTCAATATCACTGTCTGTTACCGTTGTTAGGTCGGTTCCTTTCTTCACATATTGCCTTAAAAGACCGTTAGCATTCTCATTGGCTCCACGCTCCCAAGAACTATAAGGGTGGGCAAAGTAAACATCAGCCTCCAACTCCTTTGCGATGGTTTCATGGCCTGCAAACTCTCTCCCGTTATCTGCCGTGATGGTATGGACATGCTCCTTGTAAGGCATGAGTAGCTCTATGGTTGCTCTAGTGACATCATCCGCTGACTTGGATGGCACTTTCTTCACCAAGTAAAATCATGTTTTACGCTCTAAAATAGTCACCATCGCCCCCGTGCCGTGCTTGCCTAATACGGTGTCGATTTCCCAATCACCAAATCGCTCCTTACTGTCAACGATGCTTGGCCTATCATCGATAGAAACCGCATTTTTGATCGCTGGTGCTTTCTCTTTTTTACCGCGACGATACCGCTTGTGACCTTGCCTCAAGTGGCGATATAACTTGCCACCCGAGCGTTTATCCTGCGCAACAAATCGGTAGATCCACTCATAGCTGACAGCGGCACCGACTTTAGTTAATACACTGGAAATCTGCTCTGGACTCCAATCCGCTTCTAAAAGGAGGCGGATAAAATCAACACGCTCCTGAGGTATTCTGTATTTACGCGCTAATGTGCGTTTTTTGAGTGATAACACCTGAGCTTCGTTTGGGCAATAATGACTGCCCTTGCTGCCACGTTTAAGCTCCCGATATACCGTGGAGCGATGGCACTGAACGGTTTTAGCAATCTCAGAAACTGAAATCCCCCGTTCCAAAAGAGCAGAAATCTGGTATCTTCTGCCTTCGGTCAACTGCTGATAATTCATGGTAGTACTGCTTGTTTCTTTGGCGAGAAGAGCGTACCACTTTTAGCAGTTGGCTTCCTCTTCTACACCTTTCCATGAATGTCGCACTTATTATCTGAAATCGGGAGTAATTAAGAGAAAGTAATCAAGAGAGTAAGTCACTTAGGTTTGTGAGTCTCTCTTTGAGTGATATTTGCCTTAGGCTCATAAAAAAATGCCCAGTTTTACTGGGCATTTTTTGTTTTTTCACCGCAAAGGCTTTTTTATGCAGATTACTTGTTTGTGATAGATGTGACCATTTTGCATATTCATGCAAGTTAATGAAGATTTTATATACTGATTTAAAGCGCTTTAGTTTATAGTGCGGCCTTTTCCGTTTGACATAAAATGGCGCATCTATGACGACTCCACCTTCGACGAATCAGCCAACAGAAGCAGCTCAGACTGCTCCGGCATCATCCGCTTCACACACTCCCTCACCATTTCAAATGCCCGATACCTTAGTGATCATCTTTTTTGTGGCATTGCTTGCGGGATTAATGACTTACTTTATCCCCATCGGGTCGTTTCAAACCCAAGAGGTGCATTATCTAACGGATGGTGTCGATAAAGCGCGGACGGTGGTCGACCCTACTTCTTTTGCCTATCAATTGGATGCTGCGGGCGAGCCTAAATTGCAACCTGTGGCATTGTTTAAAGGCGAGGGCGGGGTTGGCTTTTTTAACTTTGCCTTTGAGGGCCTAACTTCAGGATCTAAATGGGGCAGTGCGATTGGCGTGATCATGTTCATGCTGGTGATTGGCGGCTCTTTTGGGGTGGTGATGGCCACAGGCACCATAGATAACGGCATCTTAAAGTTAATCGATAAAACCCGTGGCAATGAAAAGTTATCCGACATTCCGCAGCTAATTTAGGAATAAACTACCTCATAGAATCTACCGAGTAATTTGAGTAGTTGTGTTTGGTGATCTTGAAGTCCAGTGATGAACCTTTGGCCGTTAATCTCTAGCGTATCTATGCCTTCGAATTGCAAGAAGACCCAACGTGCCGTCGGTCTGGAGGTCGTCTTGTTCTTTACCATACTTGGGAAGAACGCTTCGGTTTGTGCGAGTTGTTCTCTGATTTTGTGTTCTAAACTAGCGTAAACAAGCAAGCTCAACGTCATTATCATTAGCAACGCTTCAATGCGCTCAGGCTTTTTCAAGAAGATGGAAGAGGTTAAAAACTCAGGGCTTTTTAGAAAACGGAAGCCGCGCTCGACTTTTTGTTGCGATTTGTAATGTGCTAGAAGAGCCGCCATGGTGAGTGCTTCATTGTCGGTGTCATTCGTCGCGAGGATAAACATGCCTACTTTGAGCTTAGCCAGTTTTACTTTTTCTAGGTCGGTGAAGGGGGCGGCTTCGATAAAGTATTGGTATCCTGTCGGTGCTTCATCTGTCTTTGGGCGGCCCGAATGAGAGTAAGTCGGCTGTTTGATGAGAGTGCCTTGTTCAAACCCAAGTAAGTCACATTGTTTCTTGAAATCGTTAAACGCTAATTCTGCGTCAACTTCACAAGCGAATGGTTTTTTACTTAGCTTTTCCAACGCTTTGATTTCTTTTGCTATGTTTTTCTCTAAGTTCTTGAAGAAAGTGATTTCTTCCCGCTTGGTGGCCTGTTCACTGTGAACGAGCAACCAACGTTGATTGACCTTTCCGTAATCCGAGTCTATCCAACATCCTGAGTAGCCATGACCGATAGTGCTTAATTGCTCTGGCTCTAGCGCAAGTAGTGCTTGTTTTGCGAGCTTGATGGTCATGGGGACACGGGTAATGAATTTTTGATTTTGCTCATCTAGCGAGGAGATGCTTTCTTCGGTGTACAAAGCGGCATCAGCGATAAAGTAACGACTATTTTGCGCGGCTTTTAGGCAATGTATGTGTCTTTTAGTGACTTCAGCGAATGCCTTGGCATCATTGGTGTTACCACTCAGTGCTTGCATGTAAACAGGAATACCTGCTTGGTTTTCACAGATGAGTTCAAGCACGACTTGGTTAAGCTCTGGCCTATGATCCCGACTATAACCTCTTACAAGCTTAATCACGTTGGTGTTTTCATCTTGTGCATACTCACCATCAACGTGGAAGCTAGTGATATCAAGATGAACAGAATCGGTCGTCAAGCCCAGTTTATCAACAACACGCTCAGCAATAACCTGATAGAGCGCTGAGACATCGGCTTCGTATAGAGCATCTAATGTGCGGCCTAGTACATCATCAGTCAGGTGGTGTGCTTCAATGTCTTTGGCGAGTAGCTTAGATACAGGCTTGGTCTTAAAAAAGTCCGAGAACATGTGCAGTGTTCTGCTATGAAAGCCAAGTCCATTTAGGAGCATGGCCAATACCGCGTCACCATGAGAAACATTGTGGTCAGAATATTTTGGGATAACGGCATCTATCATCCGTGGCAGGCCAATTTCGTGACAAAAGGCGGCAATGAGACCAAGGTGATCTAAGCGTTTAATAACAGGATGGGTAGACATATTTTGAGACCGTCAAATAGCAGTAATAGATCAAAACTGTCGATCGCGGTCAAGATGGTGTCGTAGTTTTTATGAAAAGCTGATCGCCAGATCACACTATTTAAATTCTGGAATTAGCTGCGGAATGACGGGTTATTTATTCCGGTGATATTTACGCTGTTTTCCCTTGGTGGCGCCGTGTTTGGCATGGGAGAAGAGGCCATAGCTTTTGCCATTATTATCTGCCCATTAATGATCCGTTTGGGCTATGACGGCATCACCACTGTGATGGTGACCTATGTGGCGACTCAAATTGGTTTTGCCAGTTCTTGGATGAATCCCTTCAGTGTGGCGATTGCACAGGGTATTGCGGGAATACCGGTTCTTTCAGGCAGTGAGTTTCGCTTTCCTATGTGGCTTGGATTCACCTTGCTCGGGATTGTCTTTACTATGCGTTACGCCCATCGCATTCAGCAGCAACCCAGTTTATCCCATAGTTTTCAGTCCGATGCTTATTTTCGAGAGCATCATGCCAATACGACATTAGAGAGTCGCTTTAATCTTGGCGATATACTGGTTTTAGCATTGTTAGTGCTCACTATGGGATGGGTGATTTGGGGCGTAGTGGTAAAAGCTTGGTTTATCCCTGAGATTGCCAGTCAGTTTTTTACCATGGGTATGGTAGCTGGCGTCATTGGCTGTGTGTTTAAACTTAATGGATTGACGCTTAACAAGGTGGCGCAGAGTTTTAAGGACGGCGCTAAAACCATGTTAGAGCCTGCTCTTTTAGTGGGATGTGCCTCGGGGATTTTACTGCTCCTTGGCGGCGGTGCACCGACTGAACCGAGCGTGTTAAATACGGTACTTAACAGTGCTGGCGGGGTGATTGGCCATCTGCCTGATGCGCTCTCGGCGTGGTTTATGTTGCTGTTTCAATCTGTATTCAACTTTTTTGTGACATCAGGGTCAGGGCAGGCTGCCTTGACTATGCCACTGATGGCACCTCTTTCTGACATCGTTGGTGTGACGCGCCAAGTGGCGGTATTGGCCTTTCAATTAGGCGATGGGCTCACCAATATCATTGTACCTACTTCAGCGTCTTTGATGGCCACTCTTGGCGTATGCCGCGTCGATTGGGGTAACTGGCTGAAATTTGTATGGCGCTTTATGTTGCTGCTGATGCTGGTCTCAAGCGTACTGGTGATTGGCGCGCATTATCTTGGATTTAACTAGGTGTGAGAATTTAGCTAGGCGCTAGGGGGAACCTGAAGCAGCGGGGTAAATAGGCGCTAAAGGCTAACTTAGTTATTTGGTTAAATAGTAGATAAAAAAACGGCATCCGAGGATGCCGTTTTTGTGTGGTTTTCTATCTTCCTATAGGGAAATTAGAATTTCACTTTATATCCTGCAAACACTACACGGCCCACGATGTTATGGGTGTCAGTATCGTATCCAGGGTAACCTAAGCTGTAGTTAACTGTTGGCATCGCATCGAACAAGTTACGAGCACCAACAGTAACTTTGCCATAGCTGTCGAAGTCGTAGTTCAATGTCAGATCCCACGTAGTGAACGATGAGAAGTCTTGTTTATTTGTGCCAACTTCTTGTTGTTGTGGAGTTTCACCATCATAAGAATCAATGTATTTAGCAATCAAAGATGCTGAGAAGTCATCAATGGCGTAGCTAAATGTTGTATTGAAACGTAGTGGTGGATAACCCTTAGTGCCTAATACGTCATAACGTTTTGCAATCGGGCTTGCTTGCTCTGTATATTCAAGAGCATAGGTTCCTTCAACCGCAAACTTAAATGCACCAAATTCAGCAAAATCGAAGTTTGAGGTGAATGACACGTCAAGACCTGATGTTTGTACGCCATCCATGTTGATGTTGCCAGCGCCAATTTCATCGATGGTACCGTCAGCTTTACGTTTGACGTAGATGTAGTTAGGGTCATAAGCACCTAAGCCACCAATCGCTTCTAAATCCACAATTGTTTGTGCATCGATGTAGCTGACTTGGTCTGTGATTTCGATGTTGTAATAATCAACAACTAAGTCGATGTTTTCAGTGATATTCCATACGGCACCGAAAGAGTACTGAGCAGATTTCTCAGGATCTAGCTCTGTGTTACCTGAACTCTTACGCAGATATTGGTTATCTTCACAAGCAGGATTACCGTTTTGTTGATCAGGTGGTAGACTTTGGCACAGAGTAGTATCTGTGACTCTGTCGTAACTGGTTGCTGGTTTGCCTAACAGGTCATCTAGTGACGGTGCTCTAAAGCCTTGGCCATAAGATGCACGTAGCACTAAGTTATCTAAGGCTTCGTAACGTACGTTTACAGAGCTAGAAAGCTGACCAACATCTGGTAAGCTATATTGGTCGTAACGGCTTGCGAGCTTCACGTTCAAGTGATCTAAAACTGGTAACTCTAACTCAACGAATGCCGCTTTGTAGCTTCTATCACCAGCAGAATCACCGCCGTAAGTACCTAATACGTTACCTGCTGCTTGTTGAGCATCACGGGTATCTTTGTATTCGATTTTTTGGTATTCCATACCCACTGCGTAACCTAAGTCACCACCAGGTAATGAAATTGGAGCCAGTGCAGCCCAAGATATACCAGTACCTGTTGTGTTAGATGTCGCTTTACGAGTAGCTGTGTGTAAGAAGGTGTCTAACGTGTCTTGGGTTGCGTTACCACCCTCAACGAATGGGTTGTACAAGCCTTTATCTACTGCTTCTTGTAACTTATCTTCGAATACGTAAGAGTCAGTTTCAATGTTCACGATTTGATCTGAGTATTGTACGTACCAGCTTAGAGAGCCTGCATCTAATTCAAGGTTTAGACCCGTTACGATATCAACTACGTTTGAATCGAATTCTGTTTTACGGTCTGCAACCCCTTTCAAACGGTGATAGGCTTGCACTTCAGATGCATTAGCGGTACCGAATGTTGGGTTTAATGGGTTATCTGCTGCCATGTATAAGTTAGGAGTCCATAGCGCAGTAGAAGACGTGATGGATTTATCACGCATAACGATAGCCTGACCAAACCACTCTAATTCATCAGTAATACGGTAAGTCATATTTGAGAATACAGAGTCTTTTGTCTGATCTGGTAGGTAATCAGTGCCATCAAATTGGTTAAAACCACAAGCAGAACCGTTTTTGCTGGTAACAATACGATCAGCTGGACAATCTTTACCTGGAACCTGTAAGCCGGTATAGACAGGTGTGCCGAATGTGCCATCTGCGCCTTTCACTGGACGAGATTCTACTGGACGATATGTGCCTTCTGGCGCATATAAGCCGCTACGGCCGTATTTCTTATCCCAGTTAGCGGTTAAGTGAGGACGTTGGCCACCTTGCAGTGGATCAAATTGCTTGTGTTCGATGATTACTAAGCTGCTGCTTTTATCACTGGTATTACCAAAAGTGATAGAAGCCGACTTTTCATCTCTTCCACCTTGAGTTGGGCTGCCAAATTTGGCATCAAATGCTAAACCGTCGAAAGTCTTCTTAAGGATGATGTTGATTACACCACCAATAGCATCTGAACCATAAATTGCTGATGCACCGTCACGTAAAATTTCAATACGTTCAATTGCATCCATTGGAATTAAATTGAGGTTAGTGGCATCACCACCAAATGTAGCAGATGGCGCAATACGGCGACCGTTGATCAAGGTTAGCGTACGGTTTGAGCCTAAACCACGCATACCTGAGCTAGCATGGTTACTTGCAGAACTACCTGCATCGCTAATGAAGCTACCGGCAGTGTTAAATGGCATTTGTGCTAAAACAGCAGAAACATCACTTAAACCTGTTTTTGCAATATCTTCAGCAGATAAAACTGTTACTGGTAACGCTGATTCCATATCCGTTCTTTGGATACGTGAACCTGTTACTTCAATGCGTTCTACCTTAGCGTTATCTCCTTCTTCAGCGTAAACAGCCATACTAGATAAAGCAGCTGTTGTAGCACCACCAATTAACGCAAAGCGAACCGCTTTGGCTAATGTTGAATTAGCGCGCATATCATTCTCCCTTAACACTTGTTATTTGTTTAGTTGTTATTTTAATTAAATACGGAACGTTATAGGAAATAAGTGCCTATTTAATTAGGCTCCAGATATAACCACAAGAAAATAACAAGTGCAACAGTTGATGTTGATGTTGGTTACGATGTGCAAAGGTGTTTTGTTGCAAAAGTGTTTATCTTAAGTTGTTTTTTATTGATGGATTACTGGTTTAGGGTGTGTTTAATCTTTTTTGCTAATGAAAACATGGCGTTTGTTTACTTTTGTTTGTTAATTTGTTTTTTGTTTGTAAAAATTGAAAGCATTTGTAATAAAATAATAATCATACTTTTTCCTGAAGGATCCCCTCATAAATCAGCCATAGCATAGCCATATTTGAGCAACTGATTGGCGAATAATACCCAGGCCGCCAGCAATTCTTTCTCCGTGATTTGATAATCAGGCCGCCTGAGCACCTCCAATCCCAAGCGAATCGTTGAGAGTACCGTTCGATGCCCAATGGTATTGGCCTGAAAATGCTTATCCCAGCCCTGTTGCTGTGCGTGTAAACCAACTAGCCACAACAGGCATTGAACCATCAACGCTATCAGTAGGATGATGTCGAATCGCTCTGGACTGTTGGTACGACTTTGGCGTAAGCCAAAGCCGTATGCCGGGCTTTTGAGGTCACGAAAGGTTTCCTCTATTTGCATACGTTTGGCGTACAGGTTTACCAGCTGCTTTGGGCTCCGAGATTCTGGTGGTAAATTGCTGGCTAACACCCAAGGCTCTTTCGCCGATGTTGAGTACGTTTTTGCCGATGGATGGTGGCAATTAGTCCTCGTTGAACGCTGATTTGTACGCCCCTTAGGTTTGCTACGATAAAGCGTGAGATGGCAATTGATAGGGTTAGTTTTGGTCAAGGTCTTACAACCCAGGCTCTTCGCTTGACCGTTGGCCAAGTCATGTGTACTGCGAACTGCACGCCAATTTTCAGCGCCAATATCTGCAAATTGAACTGTACCGCGAATACGGCTTAGCCAAAACCAACCATGCGCCTCAACCTCTTTGTACCAAGGCACTTTGAACCCCGCGTCAGTCACGATGAGAGGGGTAACATGCAAAGGTAAAATCTTGGCTAAGTCCGCTAAAAAACCGTTGTGGGAGGCCTTAGAGCATTGTTCTGATAGGGGATAGGACTTCTCATACAGGGTAATAGAGCGGCCATTGAAGGCTATTGAGGCGCGCAGAGCCATGATGCGTTTATGCTCTCGGATGTCTGACCAATCGACGAGCACAATCGGCATAGGGTTACCAGAACAGATGAGGCTGGCATGCCATTGGTAGACAGCTAACCGTTCTTGATGCAGATGCGTGTTGCCGAGCAAACGATCAATGCGCTTGATGTTGTGCTTGGTTCGGGCCGTGGTTGGTAAATTTCGACCTAACTCAGTCAAGGTCAGTGTCTTACATTCAATCAGTGCCTTAGAGGCCAGCATCAAGCTGTTTAATCGTTTTAGGTGAAGTTCTGGGCAGTATTGGTGTAAAGAATGTTGTAGGATATTGGCTTCGCGCATCTTGTTGTCCAAGTGTAGTTTTTAGCGAAACCATTTGATCATGCAACAAGATGCGCTTCCACTCTAATTTGATGATTTATTTGTAAATCATCAGGGGATTCTTCAGTACTTTTTCAGTATGTGTAGATTTAAATTTAAGCAATATTAAATATACAGATTTTTATGCGGTATTTTGGAGTGTTTAATGTTGAAAATATCTTAACGAAAGGATTTAAGAATGGTTTTATAAAGCTGTTATAGCCTTTATTAAATTTTTGAGAGTTCTTTTTACTTTGTCAGTCTAAAGTTTTGTGAGTGAATTGATGGTGTGGATTTTAATTTGAAAAGGAGTGAATATAAATTCACTCCTTATTTTATTCTGTATGTTGTGTTATTAAATTTTTATTTAGTACGTTAAGTAGCCAAATACACTTACCGTATTTTATGCCTATTACTTAAGTTCAACTATAGTTGTGTCAATATTGGCCATTGGGTTGGGTAGATAATGAGTCAGATACCGAAGAGCGACGTAGGCAACGACGACAGTGGCGACACCGAGTTCAAAATCTGCCAACAACCTTACCCATTGAGTGAGATCGGTCATTTGACTAAATTGCTCAAGCCAGTGAGCGGTTTTAAAGAGTGCAGTAGCACCGATCACCATGGGGAAAGTAAAGGCTGCATAACCAGGGCTAAAAGGCAATTTAAGTAAATGGAAAAAAGCAAGGTAGATAACCGCTGTCATCAAAATAGCAATACTTGCCAATAAGGCGACTAAGGCGATTGATGGTTGCTCACAAACCGTTAAATAGCCTGCAAGTGATAAACTTGCGGGAGCAGCAAGGATGGCAATAGTGGGCTTAGCTGCGTCAGGAATCGCTTGACAAAAGATCAAGCGATAGAGCATCAGTGGCAGCATGACTAAATAGGCGATCATACCGAAGGCTAAAATGGTGTTAACTAACCAAGGTTCACCATTGCTGGGGAAAGACACCGCAGCCACTATGATGCCAATGGGTGGCACAAACCAGCTAGGCACCATATGTTCGAGTTTAAAGTCGATAGCACGATAGTAGATAAAGGCGCCTAAAAATACGATATGAATCGCAATGGCGGCTAACCAAAGGGCTAATCCCGCATGGGGAAAATAGTGACCTAGCAGGTTAGACACTACCATCAATGCCATAGCAAAAGTCGGTATTACGCTGCCGACGACGGGATGGCTAAGTTCATTTTTGAGCACTGTAGGATGCAGCAAAAACTTACCGGCTAGCATTAGTAACAGTGCTGAGGCAATAATTGCACCGATTAATTGACCCCAGCCATTCAGTGAAGGCATTACACTTTCCCAAGTCCACCCTAAGCTTGCGATTGCGAGTGCGAGTCCGCCCATAGGGCTAGGTAATTTTGCGGCCTGTGCGGTCCAACGTTTACGCTTTGAAGTCATATTACTTACCTCTCAACACTGACATTAATTCGATGTATCTATTTGTTAATGCCAGTGTATGACTAAGGTATTAATAAATAAAATTGATTAATTTTACTCATTGATTCAGTTTTTATTAACTAGCAAGGTTTTCGTTTACAACGAAGCAAAGTATGCCCAAGCCCAATATTGTCAGTATCCTCATCGACGTATAAACCTGCTTGATGCAGCAAGGCCATCAAGTCCTTAGAGTGGTACATTCGACTATTGCCATTGGCCATTGCGGTGAAGTACAAGCTCGTGGCGTTAACACAATAGGCCGAGGCGGCAGAAGGCTGTCTATCCCAGAAGGTTTCGACAATAAACAGCTGACTATTGGCTGTCATCGCATTTGCGGTGCGTTGCAAAATGCTTAAGATTTGCGCCTTAGAGAAGCAGTCAAGAAACTGACTCATCCAATAGGTATCAGCACCTTCAATAAAAGGGCGCGACTCATCGAGTAAGTCGGTGGCAAAGGTATGGACTCTATCGGTAACTCCATGTTTTGCAGCATTTTCTTTGGCAATGGCTAATTGCCCTGGAAAGTCCATCAGGGTCACTTCAACCTTAGGATCGAATTTGCAGCAGCGTAGAGCCCACTTTCCGGTGTTACCACCAATATCGACTAAGTGTTTTGGACTATGGGCAAAGACTAAGGGTAAAAGCTGCGGAAAAGCATGATCAGAATAATAATGATCAAATGTAAACCAACTCTCTTTTGCGGCGTGAGGCAGATCTTTCAATGCGGGATAGATCGTTTGCCAGTCACCAAATACACTCAGCCCCGCGGGTTTACCAGTGAGTAGCGCCTTATCCAGCGTAAATAATCCCTGATAACATACGTCCTGCACAAAGTTGAGGTTGATTGCTGCCATATCATCATGCAGTAAAAAATGACCTGTTTTATCGAGAACATAGGCGTCTTCGTTAAGCCACACCAGCCCCATGCTTAGTCCCATATCCAATAACACCCCAAGGGCGTATTCACTCAACAGGTTCGTTTGGGCTAGTTTCGCTAAGGTCACCCCTTGCTCACCAGCCTTATCAATAATGGCTAGCACTTCAAATTTGAGTAGACAATGCGCGACCTGAAAACTCACGGGTCCAAAGGCAATTTTCTGTGCCTCAAACTTGGCATCAAAGGCGCTTAACGCTTTTGGATTTTGGTAGAAAGACATAAAAGACTGACGTTAATCTTGGAGAGGGCTATTTATAGCGGACTGAATTGTTAAAGCTAGCATTGCACGGAAAAACTATGAACTGTGTCCAATTTCACCAATAAATCAGGCTCTTGATAGCAACAATATTCGTTCGAAAGAGATATGCATGGCAAGAATTAACTGACAGGTATAAAAATACCCAGACGGAGCTGGGTATTTTTATCAACAAGCGAGGAGATTACTGAATGTTTTCTTCGTCGCCAAATTGGCCTTGGAACAATACTGATGATAAGTAACGCTCGGCAGCTGAAGGCAGGATAACCACAATGTTTTTATCCGCAAACTCAGGCAGGGCAGCGATACGGTTAGCTGCAACCACTGCTGCGCCCGAAGAAATACCGACTAAAATGCCTTCTTCTTGCATCAAGCGACGGGCCATGTCGATAGCTTCATCGTTAGTGACGGTTTCAACGCGATCGATTAACTCAAGATCTAAGTTACCTGGAATAAAACCAGCGCCAATACCTTGAATTTTGTGTGGACCAGGTTGTACGGGTAATCCCGCTAAGGTTTGGGTGATAACTGGTGAATCTGCTGGTTCTACCGCGACAGAAGTAATGGCTTTGCCTGCAACTTTCTTCAGGTAACGGCTCACGCCAGTGATAGTACCGCCAGTACCTACACCCGCAACAAACACATCCACAGCACCATCGGTATCATTCCAGATCTCAGGACCTGTGGTTTTTTCATGGATTTCTGGGTTAGCAGGGTTATTAAACTGCTGCAGCATAATGTATTTTTCAGGCGCTGATTGACGGATTTCTTCCGCTTTATCAATCGCACCTTTCATACCTTTTGCGCCTTCAGTCAGTACAAGGTTTGCGCCTAAGGCTTTAAGCAGCTTACGACGCTCTAGGCTCATAGTGTTTGGCATCGTTAACGTCAGCTTGTAACCACGGGCGGCGGCTACATAAGCTAAGGCAATCCCGGTGTTACCTGAGGTAGGCTCAATCAGTTCATGATCTTTGGTGAGCAGGCCTTTTTTCTCGGCATCCCAAATCATATTGGCACCGATACGGCATTTGACACTGAAACTTGGATTACGTGCTTCGACTTTTGCGAGCACTTTACCTTGGCTTACGCGGTTTAAACGCACTAACGGGGTGTTGCCAATAGTATATGAATTGTCTTCGAAAATTTTGCTCATGGATTGCTTGCTCCTATGTTTGCACTATTGAATCATAATCGCCTGTGGCGTATTTAGAAGTGATTGTTTGTTCTTCTTTATTCGATTTAGTTATTAAAGATGTCGCTGTTATTTGTAAAGCCAGATTGGTCGTGGGTTTAACTGTGTTAACCTCTTGCTAACATCAATAAAAATTGCAATAGAACGAGAACAGTCATTTGATGTTTTGGTGATAAAAGCGCTTATCGGAATCGGATTTCAACCATTATGAAGCAACAACAAACAGATTTGGGCAAAGATCCTAGAACTATGGTCGCTCCTAAGGCATTTACTATTGCCGAATCGGTACTTTATACCCCATTAGCAACACCATTTAAGCGGGCGCTAGCGATATTAATCGACGGTTTATTTATCACTATTTTAGCCGAGCAAATGGATTGGCTGTTTGTTCTGCTGGTGGTGGGGATTATTTATATCGAAAAACGTAGCCGCCAGTTTGGCCGCTTTCTCAAATGGGGCCTTTATGCCGCCATGCTAGGGTTAATGCTCTTTAGCTCGGCGGGGAATTTGTGGGATTTGCATCAATCCACCCGCGACAAGGTCTCCGCGCCCCAGGATAGTAAGACTGTTGTTAAGGCGATTCCTGGCCTTGTCTCCCTCGGACTCTGTGAAAATACGGATTGTGCCCGTGAACAAATCCGTTCTTTGCAACAGACGCTCGAAACTCAGACGCTGGAAAATGTACCCATTGAGGGCATGTCGGCAGCTGAGCGCCGCGATATGGTATTAGATACTTTAGCTAGCACGGATTTATCCGAGGCTGATAAAACGCAGTTACGTGATGAAATCATGGCGGGCACTCTCTGGCCCGAGGTGAAAGTGTTTGAAGTCACTCTCGATTCAGCCACGGATTCAACAACACCATCACAATCACCAAAGCCAAGTCATTTGCTTGATGACAAGCTTGAACGTAGGGCGAACCCTGTGTCTGAACCACAAGCCGATGGATTAGCTAACGCGCATACCGATAAACAAGCCGCAGATGAAGATCTTAATTCCGTGCGTCAAGCGGAAAGTAACAACACCGAAAACGCCGATGAGGAGGAAAGTGATACCCGCAGTGTGCTGGCGTGGATTAAAGGCTTTATGAGCGATATGGGCTTAGAGTTTGGTTGGGCAGCATTTTACTTTACCGTGTTTACCGCCAAATTTGATGGTCAGACCTTAGGTAAAAAACTATTAGGTATTCGCGTTATTCAACTTGATGGCGCTAAAATCAGCCTTTGGACCGCTTTTGGCCGTTATGGTGGCTATGCGGCGGGCTTTACGACAGGCTTACTTGGCTTTATCCAGATCTTTTGGGATGCCAATCGGCAGGGGATCCAAGATAAAATATCTTCCACAGTCGTGATAGACTTAGCGCAAATGCATAAAAAGCAACAATTAGAGCAGCAACAGGCGCAGGCTGAACACGCATTAGCCGCCGTGCCAACACAGAATAATGCGACGTCTGCTCACCTTACAACAAGCACCCGTTCGGAGCACCTATGAAACAGGTCGTTATTTCTGGCAGCGGTTTATTTACGCCGCCACACAGTATTTCAAATGAAGCTTTGGTGGAAAGCTTCAACGCCTATGTCGATATGTTTAACCTTGAAAATGCAGGATTAATTGAGCAGGGCCATGTCGCGCCGCTGTCTTATTCTTCCAGTGAGTTTATCGAGAAAGCCTCGGGCATCAAGCACAGATATGTGATGGTTAAAGACGGTATTCTCGATCCTGAAATCATGATGCCGCTGATCCCTGAGCGCAGCAGTGATGAGTTATCCATGCAGGCCGAAATTGGGGTTGAGGCGGCATTGATGGCACTGAAACAAGCGGACGTGAAGGCCGAGCAAATCGATTTAGTGATCGTTGCCTGTGCTTATACGCAGCGCGCTTATCCGGCAATGGCGATTGAAATCCAGCGGGCACTCGGTACCCGTGGCTATGGTTACGATATGCAGGTTGCCTGTTCTTCGGCCACTTTTGCCATTGTGGCTGCCGCCAATGCGATTGCGACGGGCTCGGCGTCGCGCGTATTAGTGATTAATCCCGAAATTTGTTCGGCGCAGGTTAACTACCGAGACCGTGACAGTCACTTTATCTTCGGGGATGTCGCAACCGCTATGGTGCTCGAAGAGCAAAGTCTAGTGGCCGCGAGTAAAGGCTTTAATATTGTTTCAAGCCGTTGTTTTACCGACTACTCGAACAATATTCGCAGTAATTTTGGCTTTCTCAATCGCTGCGATCCAAGTTCGGCGCATCAGGCAGATAAGCTATTCCACCAACAGGGGCGCAAAGTCTTTAAAGAACTGTTGCCGATGATTTATCAGCATTTAGATGAGCATCTGGCCGAGCAATCCCTCACGCCGCAGTCCTTTAAGCGTTTGTGGTTGCATCAAGCCAACATCAATATGAACCTGTTTGTGGTGAAAAAACTGCTAGGGGATGAGGTGACGCCCGATCAGGCGCCCGTGGTGCTCGATGAGTATGCCAATACCGCCTCCGCCGGCTCTGTGATTGCTTTCCATAAATATTCCGCAGACTTTAATGCGGGCGATTTAGGGCTATTAAGCTCTTTTGGTGCGGGTTACTCCATCGGTAGCGTGATCCTGCAAAAACGCTAAATCGACAAAAGCCCCATTGCCAGCAATAGGGCTTTTGCTTTTATATCAGCACATTGGTTAAACGGCTTGATGCCGTACCTTAACCGAAAATGCCTTTAATCAGTACTAGACCGTTTGCAGTCTTGATAGCACTTTCTTTATAGCCTCAATTCAGATACCAGAGCCAATAACGATGATGCTTTTTTATCCCGATTCGGATATTCCGTTCCATCCCAATCCTGGCTGGTTTCTTGGCGCCTTTAATTGTTATGACCGAGAGGAAACCCTAGGGGAAACACTCAATCGCTACGATCCTTTAGATCCCGTGCAGCTGCAAGCGCTGTACGATGCTTATGTGTTTGATGAGTTTGGTGAACAGTTGGGATTTACCTCTGCCCACAGGGCTGCAATGGCGACAAATCTAATCGCTGCGCTGAGTGAGACAAAGCATGATTTTGTCGCCTATTTAGCAATTGATGAGAGCGAGGAGGAATGGTGTTTTCCTTCAGCGTGGGCATTCCCGCGGCCACGCTATCCCTTTGAACAGGCGTATCTTGCGCTGCTGCGGCATTGGGGAGTGGAGCTCACCGCAATAGGGATTGCGCTTCCCAGCCCAAGCTTATTGGGGATCCATGAGTCTTAGCTAGAATTCTGATTTAAGCCCACAAGCCTTGTTGTGGGCTTTATGCTAAACCTTTCTGCCTAGAGCAACCAGGCGTAGCTTAGCTTCATAAAATAGGTCTTCTCGTCCCGAGTGAGCCGCGTGAGTTCATCATCCGAGGTTAAACTGTCGGAATAGCCCAAATAGAACACGCTCTGGGGATTGAGTTTGTAGCCGTAGAGAATTTCATTGCCTAAGTGCGCCTCTTCGCTATCGGGCGACGAATACAAATACTGCGTAAGATTACGCTCGATTTGGGTGTAAATGCTCGATAGGCGAATAAAGCTGTGCAGACTCAGTTGCCAGTGCAGGCGCAAATCTGAAAGGTTTGCGGTAAAGAGTTTATCCTGCTCGACCTCCATATGTTGATAAAGATGAGAAATCTCCACCGATAAACCGTTGGCGATTTTCCAGTTCAATATTGGATTGATTAAGGTCTTTGTGCCTAATCTATCATTGAGAAAATCAATCTCATCGCCGTAATGGATCTCCAGCTCAAGGCTGAGGGCTGAAATCGGCGTAATGGCTCCGTAAAGCCAGCCTTGAGTTTCCTCATATTGATTGCTGTTACCTATTACGGCGAGTTGCGCTGTATTATGGCGTGGTCCGACCCGCTCACGGGTTTCTACCCCAAAGGACAATTCACTTTGTAGTGCGCCATACATTTCCCAAATGATCTCAAATTCTTGCTCGAGCTGTTCTCCCGCTTGATTGTGGGTGATATCCCAGTCACCGCCAAATTTTATCTTGTTAAACACCACTTGCGGATACCAAATTAAGCCACCGCCAGCCATAAAGGTGCGATAGTCAATTTTCTCTACAAAGCCCAAATCGGCACGAAAATTAGGGGAAACATCGTGATATTCGCTGTAGGCAAACCAATCGCGGGCATTGTGTTCATAGGTCAGTTGATACAAGGCGCCACTAAAATCCTCATCTGATTGGCTACGTAATACTTGTTCATTCACTTGGCATTGGCCAAATTCACAGTTTAAGGGCGTTTGACCGCAGAGTAGCCCTTCTGTCAGTTCTCCCTCCACATTGCCACAAAATTGTTGGTATAGGGCTGTGGGGTAACGTGTCTGGGAATGGGCGACCTGAGCAGTAAGTATATCTTGCTCAGTAGGCTGGTATTTGGCATCTAAACTTATGACATAATTGTGGTAATCATTATTATCATCGGTTTGTGCAGCAAATTCAGTCAGTTGATTGTCGGCACTGCTCTTAGCCGTGATAAGACCCCCAAAGGAAAAGGTTTTATCCATATCGAAGCGGTAACGCGCAGCCAGATTGAGGCTTTCCTCTGCTAATGAGGCGACCTCTGAACTTAAATTACCCGGCATTAAAAAGGTGGCTTGGCTGTCATTGGCGGCCAGCAGTGCCCAAGTGTGTTGCTCGGTTTGGCTGGTGAGTTTGAGGCCATAATCCGGCGATACGATATTGCGGGTATGTAGCAGATTCACTTGGGTATCGAAGTAGTCTTTATTATCGAGGAAGAAGGGGCGTTTTTCGTCGTAAAACAATGCGAATGTACTGTTAATATCGAGCTGACCCGCATCGGATTCGACTTGAGAGAAATCGGGGTTAATGGTTGCATTCAACAAGGTGCGGGCATTCATTCCCCAGCGTAAATCAAACCCCGGTTTATAGTCCGTATCTGTTTGCCAACCATGTGCAGTTTTATGTTCATTGCGAGTTGCTACAAAAGCGGGAGTAATTTGCAGATCTTGCCCTTGCTTGGCTGAAACTAAACCCGTGGCGACGCCGAGCTGACAGAGCTGGCAACTGATGTTGCGGTCAATTTTATGGGTGGAGAGACGATGGTTTTCATTACGTGGATAGTAGCGAATAAGCTCAAATCCCCAGTCTTGAATGGGCTTTTTATCGTCAAAGTTGAATAGCCGTAATGGCAGTTCGACTTCCACCTGATAGCCATCTGCGGTGATTTTACCGGCGGTTTTCCAAATGCCATCCCACGCTTCGCTCTCTTCGCCCGTGAGTTCATTCTCTATCGAGTCTAGTTGCACGCCCAGCGGGTTGATAAAAAACTGATAGGCCAAGCGTGCGTTATTGAGGGTATCGAGTTTGATCCCCACCAGATCATCACCCCAGAGATTATCCCTGTCCTTGAGAGTGGCACGAATGCGTTGAGGCTGACTGTCTTTGGCGGTAAAGGCCACAAATAGGCTGGTTTGGGTCGCGTAGATTCTGGCCTCGGTGTAAACGGGCGCCGCCGTGTTTTCTCCGGGCTGAGTCTCATAGCGTAACTCGGCCAGCGCCGCGTGCTGCCACACTGCCTCATCAAATTCACCATCAATCTCGGCGGTATCAGTTAAGGTTGGAATTGTTAACTGAAATTGGCTAACTGAGCCGGCCTGACTCGGTAAGCTCAGAAACATCATGCTCGATAGCAGAAAGGGGAGAAACGTCTTCAACAACTGGGCACAAAATAATCCGTAAATTACGCGCAGTGTGCCAGAAGTTTTGAGTTAACAAGAATGAGTAATTGTTACAAGGATTGTATTTAAATTGGATTGAGTTAGAGCCAAAGCGCACTGGATGGCATGCATCCAGTGCGATAAGGAGGATTATTCAGGTGCGACCACAGGATTACGGTAGGCTTCACGGTACTTATCGACCCACATGGCGGTGGCACCACAAATTGCCACAGGCATCACAATAAAGTTCACCACAGGGATCATCGAAAACAGTGTCACTGTTGCGCCAAAGCTGAAACTGGTGCCGCGGGTTTGATTCAGTGCAAAGCGCATATCCTTGAAGCTCACCTTGTGGTTATCGAAGGGATAGTCGCAGTATTGAATCGCCATCATCCAAGCACTGAATAAAAACCACAGAATAGGCGCCAAGGTTTGCCCGACCATTGGCACTAAAAATAGCAGTAAAAATACCAATGCACGGGGCAGATAGTATTTCAGTTTGATCCATTCACGGCCAAGAATGCGCGGTAAGTCTTTGACTAAGTCCATGCCTGAACCGGTATGCATGGGTTTGCCGGTTAATAGTTGTTCAACCTTTTCGGCCAGTAAGCCATTAAAAGGCGCGGCTAGCCAGTTCATCACTGAGCTAAACACAAAGGCTAGCATCACCAACATAGTGACAACCGCCAGCGGCCAGAGCAGAAAGTTAAGCCAGCTTAAATATTCTGGGAGCTGGGCATTCATCCAAGTAAAGAGCAGATCGAGCTGACCGACAGCCACATAAATTACGGCGGCAAAAAGTAACAGGTTAATCATTAAAGGAATAAATACAAAAGTACGAAGACCTTTACGTGTAATCAAACCAAAGCCATCGAGAAAATAATTCACACCACTTTTAGCCTGTGAGGGCGAGGGAAATTTCTGTGTCATATCGTCATTCCAATAAAGTTGAGATACAGCGCGGGAGACAGATAACTGCGATTGTGATCAACTCGTCGCGAGATGACAAGCTAAAAGCCGCATGAATTCAATAAAAAGCGTTACAAAATGCGGCTTGCTTTGTTAAAGTTGGCCTCAGAATTCTATGACACGACTCGGGCTAATATTGGCCTGCACCGATATCTGCCATCGCCCTGATGGCTTTTTAAACTGAGACGCGCTAACTGGCACTATGAGATTAAAACAAATAAAACTTGCCGGCTTTAAGTCGTTTGTCGAACCCACCAAAATTCCGTTTTTACAGGCATTAAGCGCCATTATTGGCCCAAATGGCTGCGGTAAATCGAACGTGATTGACGCTGTGCGCTGGGTGCTAGGCGAAAGCTCGGCAAAGCATTTGCGCGGCGACTCCATGAGTGACGTGATTTTTAACGGCTCCAGCGCCCGTAAACCCGTGTCTGTGGCGGGCGTTGAACTGGTGTTTGAAAACAAAGAGGGCCGCCTAGCGGGCCAATATGCCAGTTATGAAGAAATCTCGGTCAAGCGTCAGGTGAGCCGTGACGGTGAATCTTGGTATTTTCTCAACGGCCAAAAGTGTCGCCGCAAAGACATCACCGATCTATTTATGGGTACAGGGCTTGGGCCGCGCAGTTACGCCATTATCGAGCAGGGCACAATTTCACGTTTAATCGAATCGAAACCGCAGGATTTACGTACTTTTATTGAAGAAGCTGCGGGGATTTCTCGCTATAAAGAACGGCGGCGTGAAACGGAAAATCGTATTCGTCACACCCGTGAAAACCTAGAGCGTTTAGGGGATATTCGCAGTGAGTTAGCCAAACAACTGGAAAAGCTCAGTCAGCAGGCTAAAGCCGCAACACAATATCGCGAGCTAAAGCAGGCTGAGCGTAAAACCCATGCTGAATTGCTGGTGATGCGCTACCAAGAGCTGCAAAGCCAGATGACGAGTTTATCGGAGCAGATTAGCTCGCTCGAGCTGCAACAAGCGGCAGCGCAATCCTTAGCGCAAACGAGTGAGTTAGAAAGCACTGAGCTGCAAGTTACGCTTTCACAGTTAGCCGAGCAAGAGCAGCAGGCGGTCGAAGCCTATTATCTAACGGGTACTGAGATTGCTAAGTTAGAGCAACAGTTACAGAGCCAAAAGCAGCGCGACGCCCAGCTACATACTCAGCTCGAGCAATTGAGCGAGCAAATCACCCAAAACCAAGCCAAATTAGCCGCTTATCAAGCCAGTTTTCAAGCGCTGGAGGCAGAGCTTAGCCAACTTGCGCCGCAACATGAATTGCAGCAGGAAATGATGGATGAGCTGCAAGCCCAATGGGAGATGAGTGTTTCGCGCAGTGAGGCACAGAGTGAAAGCGCCAGAGTGCTGGCGGCGGCCGCCGCTCAGCATAAGCTACAATTAGAATTACACCGCAGCAAACTGGCGCATCAGCAACAATTAAATGCCCATAAAACCCAGTTACATCAAGAACAACAGCAAGAGTTAGCCTCACTCAATGAGCATGCCCTTGAAGATAACAGCGCATCACTCAATGACGAGATTACCCAGTTAGAGCAAGCATTAGCTGAACAAGTTGAAATTAATCAAGAGTTTGAATCCACTCTGGCTACCGATACTCACGCGTTAGATGTTGCGCGAGGTGAGTTTGAGCAATTATCGCAGCGTTTAACTTCGATGCGGGCGCGCTTCGAACTGGTTGAACAATGGCTGGCAAAACAAGAAGAGTTAAGTGATAAGCCGCAGCTGTGGCAAAGCATTCAAGTCGAAAACGGCTGGGAAGCCGCGGCAGAGCTGGCGCTGCAGGGATTAATGACGCTACCCGTGGGCGTTGACGCTAATGATATAGGGTTTTATGCCGATGCTGCCTTGGCGGCGGATGCGCATCTGGATGGCTCTCCCATCTTAGGGGCCAAATTGAACCTTGCCCCTTGGCTTAAGGGACTTAAATGGGCCGATAATCTGGCCAGCGCACAAGCACAAGTGGCGAGCTTGGCGGCCGATGAGCGAATAGTGACCGCTGATGGTTATCTGCTTGGCAAAGGTTTTTTGATTGCCAAACAAGACAATAGCCAATCGTTAGTGCAACTGAGTAAAGAACAAACTCAATTAAGCGAAGCGATTAATGAGTGTGAGCAGGCGCGGGTAATACAGCAGTCAAAGCTCGATGCGTTGGCGCAGCAATTAACCCAAGTGCGTGACAGCTTAAGCCAAGGTATCAAACGCTTACACCAATTACAGCTCGATAAAGCCACCAAATCTACCCAGCTTAATAACGCAGAGGCCCAGGCCAAGCAGCGCGAAGTTAAACGGGGACAACTAGCAGAAACCGTTGCGCGAACGCGAAATGAGTTAGCCGAGCTGGCTGAGCAGTTAATGCTGCTTTCGGAACAAGAGGATGAATTGGCGGAGGCGCTAGCGTTAAGCCTTGAGAAACAGCAACAACAAAGCCTTGAAGCCCAAGGGGATTTAGCCCGTCACCAAGCGCTAAAGGCACAAATTAGCGATGCCGAGCGCCGCTTAGCGAGCCTCAATGCCAGTCTGCAATCGGTCACCACTCGGATGGCGGTGAGCACAGAACAAATTGAATTACAGCGGGTCCGTGTCAGTGAATTAGTCCACTCACAGGAAACACTGTCAGCCCAGCTTGCCAGTGTTGTCGCACAGCAGGGTGATCAGCAAACGGCAAAGCTGAGTGAACAACTGGCGCAGCTACTCAATCAGCAACAGAGTCAGCAACAGGCACTTAAAACGCTCAGGGCACAACAAAGTTCGCTCACTGAAACGCTAAACAGTATAGGATTAAAGCAAAAACAAGAGCTTGGTAAGCTTGAGGGCTTGACTCAAAGCCTCAGCACGTTAAAGTTACGTCGTGAGGGATTAAAAGGGCAGGCTGACAGCCAGTTGGCAGCCCTGGCGGAACAGCAAATTGTGCTTGCTCAGGTGATTGATTCACTGCCTAGCGATGGTCAGCCAGACAAGTGGCAGCGTGATTTGGATCAGATCCGCCAAAAAATTATCCGTTTAGGTGCGATAAACCTCGCGGCGATCGAAGAATTTGAGCAACAAAGTGAGCGAAAATCCTATTTGGATCATCAAGATGAAGATCTCAATAAAGGGCTTGCAACACTAGAAGAAGCCATTCGTAAAATCGACAAGGAGACCCGCACCCGCTTTAAAGCCACATTTGATGCAGTCAACGAGGATTTAGGGCGATTGTTCCCCAAGGTGTTTGGTGGCGGGCGTGCTTACCTTGCGCTAACGGAAGATGATTTATTAGAAACGGGCGTGACCATCATGGCCCAGCCGCCAGGTAAGAAGAACAGCACAATCCATCTTCTTTCCGGTGGTGAAAAAGCCCTAACGGCTTTATCATTGGTATTCGCGATTTTCAGGTTGAATCCAGCTCCCTTCTGTATGTTAGACGAAGTGGATGCGCCCTTAGACGATGCCAACGTAGAACGTTTCTGCCGATTATTGAAGGAGATGTCGCAGAGCGTACAGTTTATCTATATCAGCCATAACAAAATTACGATGGAGATGGCTGATCAACTTATCGGTGTGACTATGCATGAGCCGGGTGTATCCCGTATAGTCGCAGTAGATTTAGAGCAAGCGGTGGCGATGGCCGACGCGTGATAACTAGAAGAAAGACAGGGTAACCAATGGAAGATTTGCAACTAGTTTTGTTCGTTTTAGGCGCCATAGCCATAGTTGCTGTGCTGGTGCATGGATTTTGGTCTATCAGAAGACAACAGCCTAAGTCATTGAAAGATAGTCCGATGGGCAATTTCTACAAAAAGCAGGCAGAGCGTGGCGAGGCTGCCCCCAAGCGTATTGATGCCGATGGTTTCGACGCCGATGGTATTGGCGCGGTCAGAGTTCGTAAAGCGAATGAAGCTCATACCCCAGAGGCACCTGCGTTTAACCCTTATTTAAAGCAAGAAGCCAAAGCACAACTGCAACCAGTGGAACCCGTTCAAGTTGAACCTAAACCACTGTTTAAGCAAGAACCAAGCATGGCGCAGCCCGACTTTAATTTGCAATCACCGAGTGTGAAAGAGCAACACCGCGGCCCTAAAGCATCGCGCCAAGAGCCAGTATTGCAAAGCCATACAGCGCATTTAAATCAAGCTCACGTTGGCCAATCCCATGCGGCGATAGTGGCGCAAAAGGCGGCTGAAGAGCAACGTGCCCAAGTGCAAATGCCCACCCAAACCGCGTTGTTTGATGATGAAGAGGCGTATGAAGAAGAGCAACCTCAAGCCGTTGAACAGGCCGATGATGATTTAGGTGAACCACGTGATGTACTCGTACTGCACGTAGTGGCGAAAGAAGGTCAGCAACTTAATGGTGCAGAATTATTACCTTGCTTCTTAACCCTTAACTTTAAATATGGCGATATGAATATTTTCCATCGTCATGTGGATAATGCTGGTAATGGTAAGGTGTTGTTCTCCATTGCTAATATGGTAAAACCTGGTGTTTTTGACCCAGACAATATGGAGCAATTCAGCACCCAAGGCGTGGTGTTCTTTATGACTTTACCTTGCTACGGTGATGCGCTAATGAATTTCTCTATCATGCTTAACTCGGCGCGCCAATTGGCGGATGATATCGACGCGGTTGTGCTCGATGGTCAGCGTCAACCTTGGGGCGAGTTTACTAAGCAAGATTATTTACACCGCATTCGCGCAAACGCTTAATGCACCGCCGCGAGACCGCGGTGATGGACAGATGGGGCCGCTAAATGCGGCCTCATTTTTTGCAACTTTTTGATGCTTAAGAATTCTGGATAATGAATATGCAAGACATTCAACTCGATAAACGCCTATCTGAACTGCTTTCACAAGCTGTTACGTCGGAAAATGCGCAGCCATTGATGCAGGCGCTCTGCCAATCTCTGAATGAACACAATATTCGTTATTATGTCGACGATGCGCCAAGCATTACTGACTCAGAATACGACAGATTAATGCAGCGGCTGAAACAGCTTGAGGCCGAGTATCCTCAGTTTGTTGCTGCCGATTCGCCCACCCAAAGAGTGGGCGGCATGGCGCTGGCAAAGTTTGAACAAATTACTCACCTTAAACCCATGTTAAGTCTTGATAATGCCTTCGATGAGGTGGACTTTAGCGCATTTCATAAGCGTGTCAGCGACAGAGTGGGGCAAGTGAGTTTTTGCTGTGAGCCGAAACTCGATGGTTTGGCGGTGAGTATTTTGTATCGCAATGGGGTGCTTGAACGCGCCGCGACCCGTGGCGATGGCACTGTGGGTGAGGATATTACTGAAAACGTTAAAACCATTAAGTCGATTCCGCTCAAACTGCGCGGTGACAACTATCCCGAATTGGTTGAAGTGCGCGGCGAAGCCTTTATGCCCAAGGCGGCATTTGAGGCGCTAAATGAGCGTGCACGCTTAAAGGATGAAAAACTGTTTGTGAATCCGCGTAATGCGGCAGCGGGCAGCTTACGTCAGCTCGACAGTAAAATTACCGCGTCACGGGCGCTGTCTTTTTATGCCTACGCCTTAGGTGTGGTGGAGCCGACTTCCCACGAGTTAGCTAAGACGCATTATGAGCAATTGCAGCAACTTAAATCATGGGGGCTACCAGTCAGTAGCGAGATCAAAGTCTGCGACGAACTCAGCCAAGTCTTTGCCTACTATCAAGATATATTGACTCGCCGCAGCGATTTACCCTTTGAAATCGATGGTGTGGTAATGAAGGTGAACGATATCGCCCAGCAGCAAACCTTAGGGTTTGTGGCCAAATCACCCCGTTGGGCGATTGCCTATAAATTCCCCGCGCAGGAAGAAATGACCCTGCTCGAAGGCGTAGATTTTCAAGTGGGCCGCACTGGCGCGGTGACTCCTGTTGCGCGCCTAAAACCTGTGTTTGTCGGCGGCGTGACGGTATCGAACGCCACTTTGCACAATGCCGATGAAATCGAGCGTTTAGGTGTGATGGTGGGCGATACCGTGATTATCCGCCGCGCCGGCGATGTGATCCCGCAAATTGTGGCCATAGTGCCAGAGCGTCGCCCTGAAGATGCTAAGGCGATTGCCTTCCCACAACATTGCCCCGTTTGTGGCAGTTTGGTTGAGCGATTAGAAGGTGAGGCCGTGGCGCGTTGTAGCGGCGGCTTATTCTGTGAGGCCCAGCGTAAAGAGGCGATCAAACATTTTGCCTCCCGCAAGGCATTAGATATCGACGGCATGGGCGATAAAATTGTTGAGCAGTTGATTGATAAGGAGTTGGTTCAAAGCTCGGCGGACTTATTTAAACTCACCGCCTCTATGATGACTATGCTGGACCGTATGGGAATGAAGTCGGCCACCAATCTCGCGCTGGCGATTGAAGCGGCTAAAACCACGACTTTGCCTCGTTTCCTCTATGCCTTAGGCATTCGAGAGGTGGGGGAGGCCACGGCGGCGAACCTTGCGACTCACTTTGGTAGTCTAGAGGCACTGCGCGTAGCTACCATTGAGCAACTCATTCAAGTTGAAGATATTGGTGAAGTCGTTGCCCAGCACGTAGCGCATTTCTTTGCTCAGCCCCATAACCTAGAGGTGATCGATGCTTTGATTGCGGCTGGTGTCAACTGGCCTGCGATTGCAGCGCCAAGTGCCGATGAGCAGCCATTGAAAGGGCAGACTTGGGTGTTAACGGGTACCTTAAATCAACTCAACCGTAACGATGCTAAGGCGCAGTTACAGGCCTTAGGCGCCAAAGTAGCGGGCAGTGTATCGAAAAATACCGATTGTTTAGTGGCGGGCGAAGCAGCGGGTTCTAAGCTTTCCAAAGCGCAGGAGCTTGGCGTGAAGGTGATTGGCGAAGACGAATTGCTCGCGCTGCTCGCTGCCAATACCTAATGCGAGTTTGATTTGATGAGTAAAACGCCTTGCTTAGCAAGGCGTTTTTGTTGAGGGTTCATCTTGGTTGGGCGCGGTTTTCTGGCGGAGCCATGATAAACTTGATCTATCCGCAGATTGCACAGATAGCAATCATTGTGCGCTTATAAAAAGGAAAACCTATGACAGATCTCAGTGATATTCGCCGTGAATACACCAAAGGTGGCTTAAGACGCGCCGATTTACCCCAAAACCCGATGCAGTTATTTGAATTGTGGATGACACAAGCCAGAGATGCGCAGTTAACTGATCCTACCGCGATGTGTGTTGCCACAGTGGATGAACATGGCCAACCTTTTCAACGAATTGTACTGTTAAAGCGTTTTGATGAAACGGGGTTTGTGTTCTTCACTAACTTGGGCAGTCGCAAGGCACAGCAGATTGCGGCCAATAATAAAGTGAGTCTACATTTTCCTTGGCATCCGATTGAACGCCAAGTGTCTATTCTCGGTGAGGCGCAGCCGCTTTCTACCGCCGAAGTGCTGAAATACTTTATGACCCGCCCCAAGGATAGCCAGATTGCCGCTTGGGTGTCGCAGCAGTCGAGCAAACTGAGTGCCAGACAAGTGCTCGAAGGTAAGTTCTTTGAAATGAAAGCGAAATTTGCTAAGGGTGATGTACCATTGCCGAGCTTTTGGGGCGGTTACTTAGTTAAGCCGTCAAGTATTGAGTTTTGGCAAGGTGGAGAGCATCGCCTGCATGACCGCTTTCTCTACACTCGCCAAGCGGATGAATGGATGATTGACCGTTTAGCACCCTAATGGCTTTAGGAGCTTAATGTGGAACAGTATAAGATTTGGGTGGATGCCGATGCTTGCCCAAACCCAATTAAAGAGATTTTATTTCGTGCAGCTGAGCGAAAGGCGCTGCCGCTAGTGCTGGTGGCGAACCAAATGCTACGGGTGCCACCGTCACCGTATATCAGTCAAGTGCGTGTTGGCTCAGGCTTTGATGTGGCGGATCAATACATTGTCGACCATGTTGAGGCCACACATTTAGTCATCACTGCCGATATCCCGTTGGCGGCGCAAGTGATCGAAAAGGGCGCGCTGGCGCTCAACCCCCGCGGTGAACTCTACACCACTGACAATATTCGCCAAAAGCTTACGATGCGTGATTTTATGGAAGATTTACGTTCATCGGGTGTACATACAGGTGGACCTGATACTTTGTCTGCGGCCGATAAGCAGGCTTTTGCCAATAGTTTAGACAAATGGCTTGTGCGGGTTAAATGATAGTTCACTGGTCGCTAATCAATAAAAAGAGTATCTTTAGTGAAGCTTAGGTGATCTTTGTCACGGTTTGCTAAGTGCTGGGCAGCTTTGTACTTCATAACAAGGAGCTGCTGCTGGGTCTTACAACTCACAATTGAGGATGGATACGATGAATAAATGGATAGGAATCGCGGCATTATCGACGTTGATCAGCTTCAGCTCCGTTGCCCAATGGCAAGTGATTGAGCAGGATTCTAGGGTCAGTTTCGTGTCGGTAAAAAAAGGGGATATTGCTGAGGTTCATCATTTTAAGCAGCTAAAAGGTACTCTGAAGGATACTGGCCAATTTGAGCTAACAATTTCGCTGATAAGCGTAGCAACGGGTATTGATGTGCGTGATGAGCGTATGCAGCACTTATTGTTTGAAGTGTCACTGTATCCTGAACTTAACTTGAGTGCCCAAGTCGATAGTCAAATGCTCAAAGCGCTTGCCGTGGATGAGTCAAAGGTTGTTGACATCGAGGGCAAAATTGCCCTGCATGGAAAACAGCAAACAAAAACTTTTTCGGTAATTTTGACCAAAGTATCTGATAATAAACTGATGGTTAGTAGTTTTCAGCCGATAATTATCAATGCCAATGAATTTGGCTTGGTTGCTGGGGTTGATAAGTTGCGTGATATTGCAGGTTTATCTAGTATTAGCCAAGCCGTTCCGGTGTCGTTTGTACTAACCTTAACTCAGTAACAACAATAAGATTGGTTTAGATCAATACGTCAGCTGTTGTATTTAAGATAAGGTTATGAGGTGGCTGACGTATAATGCTCATACTGACCACTTAATGGGTGGATGTTGAGGCTTTTTAGATGTTAACAGTGTCCTTAATGGCGCTCGATTTAGTTGTTTTAAGGGTTAAAAATGGTCACAGATAAAGACGGTTACATGCATTTAATCCAGTATTTGACTGAGCATCTTGGCTTGTTCGAAACGCCTGATACCCAAAATGTGTCCGACGATACTGTGATGGAATTGTTTGAGGAACAATTATCCGCGCAGATTATTATGGTCTGTGGTCAAAATCCGTCACTCTCCTTTAGTGAGCGTAATACCATTATCCGTGAGGTCGATGCCATTGTGTATGATCTCGAGGAAATTCTCGCCTCTGTAGCCAATCATAGGGCAACACCTGAGCAAACGCTGTTTATCACTGAATTTTCAGGACTCATCAAAAATTTATTTGATCAAGAGATCGCAAAATTTCAATCCCATGCTTAATGTTTGAGGCTAGTCATCGGGTTACTCTTACTCCCATTGCTTATCGTTAGCTCTTGGGAATTGAAGTCGTGTTTTAATCCCGTTCCTTGCCTTCAGCAATTGCATATTGGTTTTTCCATCATGGCTTGTCTCTTCACGCTGGATTGATTGCCGTTGTTAGTAACAACCCTTTGTGCTCATTTTTCTGTTTTCTGTCGATATTCGCACAAAAGCCTATGTGGTTAGGGGAGATAAGCTATCACTCTGCTTATTTTGCTTTCCGAGCCGTAGAAAAATCACCAGTTGTTTAAGCATCTTTGCTTACAGGGTATATCTTTACTCTATAACGATATTTTTGGGTGATATACGAAGGGAGATGCATAATGTTAACCATATGTCCTAGCTATGCCGATGATTTATTAACCATTGCTGTTTCCGGTCAGGTAACGCATCAGGATATTGAAACCATTTTGTTTCCGGCCATTGAAGCAAAGTTATTGGATCATGCTTGTATTCGTTTATGGTATGAATTTAGTGCTGATTTTATGGGTGTTACAGTTGGAGCACTTTGGGACGATGCTTTACTCAGTGTGTTCCATTTCAGTGATTTCGCGCGGGTAGTGATGATTGCGGATACGCAAATGCTTGGGACTATGGTCAATACGTTAGCTTTTATGTTGCCTTGTCCGGTTAAAGTCTTTGGCGAAAATGAGCGTGTACTGGCTAAGGAATGGCTAGACGACGACAAAGTGATTGCACTGTAACAGAGAGTAACTGCTCGGATTGTTGATGCTTAATTTGTAAAGCATAGAGCCGGGCGGCAAAGAGCTGTTACACCGTAGCCAACGGCCAATAGCACTCGATTTGAGTGCCTAGATTGAGGGCGTTCAAAATTCTGTGTCAGGCTAATTTTTAAATTTCCAGCACGCTATCTAAACGTCCTTCAAAATAAATCGCTAACTGAGATAAACAAAGGCTCCAATTGTGGATTGGCATGGTCCATTTATCTGAGGCGTTTAATATGCCTGCGTAAAGTAGCTTCAACAAGCTATTTTCATTAGGAAAAGCACCTTTGGTTTTGGTGAGCTTTCTAAATTGGCGATGCACAGCCTCAACCGCATTGGTCGTGTAAATCACTTTCCTGATATGTTCTGGGTACTTAAAATAATGGGACAAATTATGCCATTTGCGACGCCAAGAGTTGATTACCAGCGGATAAGCATCACCCCATTTGGCCTCCAGTTCGTCCAATGCCATCTCTGCGGCTTCTTTACTCACGGCTCGATACACAGGCTTTAAATCAGCCATAAACGCTTTCTGATTTTTTGAGGCGACATACTTCATTGAGTTGCGGATCTGGTGGATAACACATAGCTGTGTTTCCGTATGAGGGAAGATACTGGCTATGGCCTCAGGGAAACCGGTCAAACCGTCAACACAGGCGATAAGAATATCTTTTACACCACGATTATTAAGATCGGTCAGTACGGATAGCCAGTAATTAGCGCCTTCATTTTCGGACAAGTGAAGCCCTAAAATTTCCTTTTTTCCTTTCATATTAAGCGCTAACAATGTGTAAACGGCTTTACTGACGTAACGCCCATCCTCTTTGACTTTGTAATGTATCGCATCAAGCCAAACGATAGGATAATGGCTATCTAATGGGCGCTGTTGCCACGCTTTAAGTTCGGGGATGAGTTTGTCAGTGATAGCACTGACTGTTGCGTTAGACACATTGAGCCCATACATATCTTCAACATGTTGATTAATATCGCGATAGCTCATACCTATACTGAACATCGATAACACTTTACGTTCGATTTCATCGGTTAGCGTAGTTTGATTTTTCTTAATCAACTGAGGCTCAAAGGTGCCATTGCGGTCTCTAGGCGCGTCTAACTCAAAGTTACCGGACGGATACTTAATGGTCTTAGAGGTTTTGCCATTTTTACGATTAGGCTGAGGATCATGCGCTAAATGCTGCTCAAGCTCAGCCTGGAGAGCCGCTTCAGTGAGTTGCTTGATCAGTGGACCAAGAATGCTGTCTTTACCTGTGAGGCTTTTACCTGATTGCAGATCTTTAAGGGCTTGTTCGAAGTTAAAAGGTTGGGTCATGTGTCATTCCTGTTTTTGAATATTTTACTGAAATGACACAGAATTATGAACACTACCCCTAGATTGAGTTCGCTGTTTACGATTAGCTCGCCATTTAACTCATATTTTATCCACAAATTGAGGCAGGATAGCGTTCCTGTGCATTGTCTTTGAAGTATGTCATGCCTGAGTTGCTCAAGATGAGCTGTCGAGATCCCCACACCATTATCCTGTAGCAGTATATGTAATTCATTACCTCGTTTATCGAGTTGCAACAGTATTTCGCGATGTTGATGATGCTCTTTAAATGCGTGTTGTAGAGTGTTATTAAGCAATCGATAGAAAAACTGCAAATATTGCCAAGCATTACCATCGATAATTAATAGTTCATCGCAGTTAAGATTTACTTTCACCTGTGCTTTGAGTAATTGTGGCTGTAATAGGCTGAGCAAATGTTGGAGAAACTGCGCTAAATGGAGCGGTCGTATTTCACTATGTTGATCAGTAAATAGCTGCGATATTTGTCTTAATCTTACGGCCTGTTGACTCATGAGATGCACCGCTTTAGCAGACTGGTCGACATATTCACCTTGACGAATCTGACATACTTGAGCGAGGAGGCGATCCTGCTCTTGCATCATTTGATTAATCACTTCGGCGAGGAAGTGCTGCATGAGTTTTAGACTTTGCTGTTTATTGAGGTTGAGCTGGATTTGCTGTGTAATTTCATGATTGAGCTCACCTATCTGCTCCCTCATTAAGGCGAGTTCTTGCTGGGCTAACTGAGTTTGATGTTGCTGTTCCTTTATTTGTTGCTGTTGTTGTTCTAGCAGTTTTTCTTGTGCTTTCTCTTGGCGCTTTTTGAGATCCACATTAAAGCCAATTGCACCAACGCCAATAGAATTATCTTCATCATCTCGGATATCAAACTTAGTCATCTGGTAAATAATTTCACCACGGGGAGTTGGTATTGGCTCTTCAAAATGCAGAGCATCGTGGCGATGGTTTACCCTTTGATCGTTCTGTTGGTAGAGTTGAGCGAGAGGAGCAGGGAAGAGTTCAAAATCCATGGCACCGATAATTTTTCGCCGTTCGATACCGAGTACTTCACAATATTTATGATTGACCAAGGTGTATCTGCCATTTAAGTCTTTGATATAAATGATGGTAGATGCAAAGTCTAATAAAGATCTTAATTGTTCCTTATGTCGATTTAATTCCTGTTGAACATGTTGTTGACTAAGTAACTGTTGTTCCAGTGCGAGATTGCTGGCATCTAAACTCGCCATAGCGATTTCAAGCTGTTGAGTACGCGATAAAAAAGTCTTTGCGAGTAATCCGACTTCGTCATGGCGCTCTTTGGCTTTGAGTTCGATGGAGGCAGAGTCATTGCGTTTAAGCGCTCTAACCATTTCCATTATAGGAGCCATGATTAGCCTATGTTGCAGTATGAACAAGGATATAAGGCCTAGCATTTGGATTGCGACTAAAGAAAGCCCCACCTTTTCAATCAGTTTTTTAGCGGTGTCTTGTAACGGTGCGACTGGTGTGACGACTAAAATTTTCCAATAAGTATGGGGCATGAGAAAAACAGAAACGAGTGAAGGCGCCTTTAGGACAGGATCCATTGTCAATGCGATTGAAGCGATACGTCGGGGGGTTGTGAAATGGTTTTTCGCGTTGTCATTCACAATTGCAGAGAGCATTTCTCGCTCATTATCGCTGCTTAATCGAGTGAGATTATCCATTTGCTCTTGAGTAAAAACGCGCTCAGCAATTGCTTGGTCGATAAAACTGCGATCTGCCAACTGAAGCGCTGATGCTATAGGAGTAAAAGCGTGCTCTACTTTAGCTAACGCATCAAAGCTCATTAAATGGTGTGTCGTATCAGACTGAGATTGGCGTGTATTATCACGATTAGGAAAAGCCAGTATTTGATTTTGATGGTCAATAGCCACGACATAGCCACTGACATCCAACATGGCATTGCGTAACAGCTGATTGAGTTTTTCTAGACTAATATCCGTGGTAGCTGCACCGATAAATTGGTGATCTACCCACATGGCGCTTGATGCGGTAACCATAGGTTCATGGGTTGTGGGATCGATATAGGATTTAGACCAAAAGACTTTACCTGCGGGGAAAAAACGGGTTGGTCGATACCATTCTTCAGTGTGATAACTTGGGAAGTTATCACTGTTGTAGCTGTCTATCGCAACCAACTCACCGCGAATATTGTGCGCCCAAAACAAGCTGTCACGGAACTTTTGCCGATTAAATGCGCCTGGCTCAGGCCAAATACCGCCACCAGAGATGATGTCTTTTTGACTTTCTATCGAAAGTAAAACGGGAATACTTTTACTGAGCTGTTCAGGTTCATGGCGGTAGAGCATGGCGATTTGACTAATCGCATTCACTTGATTTTCGACTTGTGAGGTCATCTCCTGCAGTTTAGCAATAATTATTTGACCGTGATTCTGATTAAGCAACGTCTGTTGCTCACTGATTTGTTGGGTCTGGATATTAAGGATGACCCAAGCAGTACTGAAAATCAGTATGCTGGCGATGATGAGTTGGAGCAAGCTGAGCTTAAACGGCAGGCTTTTTTGCCATTGGGTTAACGAGGCTTGTGGCGCAAAGATAGGCCGTTTATCCATGTTATACGGGGTCCAAATGCCGCGATCATTGAGCCAGTTTAGCTTTTTTTGATCTAATTGCCATTGGCTTAAATCAAAGTTAAGTCATAACACTAACTAAAGTTATAAATGGAGAGGCATAAAAATAAGGCAGACCTTAAGTCTGCCTATTGAAACTTATTTATAGAGTGACGGTTTATTTGAGCCGCTGAGAATTGGCACAATAAACAGTAATAACATCACTAGATAACCACTAAAGGCAACGACCATCCATTCGGCCATTGTCACTCCCATAAATTGCCATGGCACATCGGTACACATACCCGTCGGCATCATGATGGCAGGAAACCATTCATGCAGTGGCATCCAGGCTGGAAATTCGGGTAAAAACGAGCAGGTAGAAAACGGTGAGGGATTGTTTTGCATATCCACTAAGGCTAATGCTAGCTTTAGGCCCCATGTTGCGCTTATTGCCCAACCCAGTGCTCCCAAAATTCGAACGATACGGTACTTTGGCACCGTCATTCCCACAAGTCCTGCAGCCAAAATACCGAATACAGCGAGTCTTTGGTAGATACACATCACACAGGGATCTAATTTCATCACGTATTGAAAATATAAAGCGGCCGCTTCAAGGACAATCGCAGAGCCTGTCAGAATAAACCAAGATGCACGGGAATGGGCAAAGCGAGTGAATGCTGTCAAAAGTGAACTCCGTATCAACAAAAAACGCCCTTGAAGATAGGGCGTTTGTTTGACTGTACTGAACTCATAAAGTTCAGTCAACTCTGATATTTATGTTAGTGAGCTGCCGCAGGCGCTAAGGCTTCCTTAACACTGTGGTGCAAAATCGCATGGGAATCATAGAAATACTGCGTCATTTGCTCTAAGAAACCCATTTGAATCGCCATTACACCCACAACCGATAGGACGATCGTGTAAGGCAATGCCATCCATACCATTCTGCCGTAGGACAAGCGGATGAGTGGTGCAAGTGCTGATGTCAGTAAGAACAGGAATGCAGCTTGACCATTGGGTGTTGCAACTGAAGGCAAGTTAGTTCCAGTGTTAATTGCCACAGCCAACAGGTCGAATTGATCGCGGGTAATTTGACCATTAATCAAAGCCGCTTTGACTTCGTTAATGTAGACCGTCCCCACAAACACGTTATCACTGACCATAGAGAGTAAACCGTTAGCAATATAGAAAATCACTAATTGGGTATTGCCTTCGTGGTTCAGCGCCCATTGGATCACGGGAGCAAATAGTTGTTGATCAATAATCACTGCGACCACGGCAAAGAATACCGCTAACAGCGCCGTAAAGGGGAGAGCTTCTTCGAAGGCTTTTCCTAGGGCATGTTCATCGGTAATACCGTTAAACGCAGTGGCTAAAATAATCACGGATAAACCAATCAAGCCGACAGAGGCTAAATGTAACGCAAGACCTGCAATCAACCAAACCCCAATAATGGCTTGAACAATAAGCTTCATTTTATCTTTATTGGTACGACGTGCATCTTCATAGGCTGCATAGTCACAGAGGATTTTATGAACAGCATCAGGTAATTGCGCACCGTATCCAAAGATACGGAATTTTTCGACTAAGTAGCAGGTTAAGATACCAGCAATCAGGACCGGCACGGTAACTGGTGACATACGAATTGCAAACTCACCAAACTGCCAGTTAGCTTGGGCGGCAATAATTAAGTTTTGTGGTTCGCCAACCATAGTACACACGCCACCTAATGCGGTACCAACGCCTGCGTGCATCAATAGGTTACGTAAGAAGCCACGGAAGGACTCCAGCTCAGCTTCGTTGAGTTGGGCATCACCTTCCTCGTTTTTATCTTCTGAAGTATGGTCATGATCGGCAGAGAAATCTTTACCCGAGGCAACTTTGTGGTAAATAGAGTAAAAGCCCACTGCAACGGTAATAATTACTGCAATAACGGTTAAAGCATCTAAAAAGGCGGATAGGAATGCTGAAGCTAAACAAAACATTAAAGACACTAAGATTTTAGATCGGACTTTGGTGATCATCTTAGTAAACACGAATAGCAGCAGTTGCTTCATGAAGTAAATGCCAGCCACCATGAACACTAGCAATAATAACACTTCAAGGTTAGCTTCAATTTCGTGTAGCACTTGACTGGCTGAAGTCATGCCAATTGCAACCGCTTCGATGGCTAACAAACCGCCGGGTTGTAATGGATAGCATTTTAACGCCATTGCTAGGGTGAAAATAAATTCAAGCACTAATACCCAACCAGCCACAAAGGGACTGACATAGAAAAAGAGTATTGGATTGATTATTAAAAACGACAGTATTGCGATCTTGTACCACTTAGGTGAGTTACCTAAGAAGTTTCCAATAAACGCCTGACTCATTGTCATCGGCATGGCATCCTCTCTTCTAATTATGTTTTAAATTTCACAAGTTATTGTTAGTGACATATGTTTTAGGATTCAGTCTAGCCTAAAGAGAATGCTAATGTAACGAGTTACTCAAACCCAGATTTCAAAAAGCGGAGCTAATCGGCAAAATTGGTACAATTGCTATTGATTTGTGTCGATTTATTAAACATTTTTGTGACAATTGTACGCTGATGAAGCGGGGAGTTTCAGTCAATGGTTTCCATTTTTTACCGCTCTGGTATGATCAGTGACCATTATTAAAGCACAACAACTGGATAAGTGGGCTGATGATTATCAATGCCAAAGGACCTGCAAGTTTTGCAGAGAAGTATATTGTAAGATCGATTTGGGAAAATAAGTTTCCTCCAGGGTCCATTTTACCGGCTGAACGTGAGCTTTCTGAATTGATCGGCGTGACCCGGACGACGTTGCGTGAGGTGTTACAGCGTTTAGCGCGTGATGGTTGGTTGAAAATTCAACATGGCAAGCCGACTCGTGTCAATAATTTTTGGGAAACTTCGGGTCTGAATATTCTTGAGACGATTGCAGATCTCAACCCTGAGGGCTTCCCTGTACTAGTGGACCAATTACTCTCTGCTCGTACCAATGTGAGTGCAATTTATTTCCGTGGCGCACTGCGCAACAGCCCTGATACTGCGATGGAAGTATTGGCTAAAATCCATCAGTTAGAGGATACCGCTGAATCTTTTGCCGAGTATGATTATCTGTTGCATCATACGTTAGCGTTCTCATCGGGTAATCCGCTTTATGTATTGATCTTGAATGGCTTTAAGGGACTATATAGTCGAGTTGGGCGTTACTATTTTAGTAGTCCAGAGGCTCGTCAGTTGGCACTTAATTTTTATAAAGAGTTAGAACTGTTAGCGAAAGCGAAAAACTATCTCGATGTGCCTGCATTAATGCGTACCTATGGGATCAATAGTGGCAAAATGTGGCTGCAATTGCGTGATGATATGCCGTCTTCAATTGCTCAACAGGATTCGCATTCGTAGCTGACGCTGAGCATTCACTATCTGGGTGCTTGTTAAAATCAGGTCAAATAAAATATGAAAGCCGTTTTCGCTAAAACGGCTTTTTTGTATGTTGTCTTACCACTGATTATCAGTCCGTTTTGGGCTGCTCAGGGCATGTAGCTAATAATGTAATACTATTATCAGCGTTGGCTTGTTCAAGGCTAACACTAAAACCCCAAAGACGGTGCAGATGCTTGAGCACTTCTTTGTAGCTATTAGCAAGCGGGATATCTTTGTTGGGAACGTACCTTAGCGTAAGGGATCTGTCGCCGTTTATTTCAACATTATGCACTTGAATATTGGGTTCAATATTAGACAAATTGTACTGCTGCGATAATAAGTTACGAATATCTTGATAGCCCTGTTCATCGTGGATGGCGGATACGGATAAATAGTTACGTTTTTCATCATCATGGATGCCAAACAGCTTGAATTGACGGATCACTCTTGGTGACAGGTATTGGCTGATAAAACTCTCATCCTTAAAGTTCTGCATCGCAAAGTGTAGGGTTTCGAGCCAATCACTCCCCGCAATATCCGGAAACCAGGCTTTGTCTTCATCAGTCGGAGCCTCACAGATGCGCCGAATATCGGTAAACATCGCAAACCCTAGGGCATAGGGATTGATTCCGCTGTAGTATCGGCTGTTATATTCAGGCTGCGCTACGACGCCCGTATGGCTTTGCAAAAACTCCATCATAAAGCGGTCAGTGACAACACCATCATCGTATAAATGATTCAAAATAGTGTAGTGCCAAAAGGTTGCCCACCCCTCATTCATGACTTGTGTTTGTTTTTGCGGATAAAAATATTGTGCCATTTTGCGTACGATCCGGATAATTTCCCGCTGCCATGACTCCAGCAATGGCGCATTTTTTTCAATAAAATACAGAATGTTTTCCTGCGGCTCGGCGGGAAAACGGCGCTTAGTGGTCGACGGTTGCTGTTGTTGATAGGTAGGAATTGTTCGCCACAGATCGTTTACTTGACTTTGCAGATAGGCTTCGCGGTCTTTTTGCCTCGCTTGTTCTTCCCTAAAAGAGATTTCAGCAGGACGTTTATATCTATCAACGCCATAGTTCATTAAGGCGTGGCAGGAGTCAATCACGCTTTCAACTTGCTCGACACCGTATTTTTGCTCGCAATCGCTGATATAGTTTTTAGCGAACACCAAATAGTCGATAATCGAACTCGCATCGGTCCAGGTTTTAAATAGGTAATTGTTTTTAAAAAAACTATTATGTCCAAAACAGGCGTGCGCCATGACTAATGCTTGCATCGTGATGGTGTTTTCTTCCATGAGATAGGCGATGCAAGGGTTGGAGTTGATCACGATTTCATAGGCGAGCCCCATTTGCCCACGTTTGTAGCCTTGTTCGGTCTCGATAAAGCGTTTGCCGAAAGACCAATGGGTGTAGCCTATGGGCATCCCAATACCGGCATAGGCATCCATCATCTGCTCTGCGGTGATGATTTCGATTTGATTCGGATAGGCGTTTAATTTGTAAATTGCTGCCACCCGTTCAATTTCCTTTAAATAACTTTGTAGCAGCTCAAAGCTCCAGTCTGGACCATCGCTTAAGGCTGTACGTGTTTTTGCTTCTTTAATCCCCATAGAGCCCCCTTAAACCGCCTGTTTTTTAAATAATTCTCTAAAGACAGGGTAGATATCTTCGGCTTGACGAATATGTTGTACCGCTATGTTGTCGTAGTGTTGTTTTAGGGATTCGTATTCACGCCACAGGGTTTGATGGGCACGATTGGTGATTTCGATGTAGCTGTAATAGCGCACCAGTGGCAATATTTTTTGTTCTAACCATTGCCTACAGGTTGGTGAATCGTCGGCCCAATTGTCGCCGTCGGATGCTTGCGCGGCGTAAATATTCCACTCATTGGCAGGGTAACGCGCCTGTTGAATTTCGTGCATTAATTTCAAGGCGCTCGACACTATGGTGCCGCCAGTTTCCTGGGAATAGAAGAACTCATGTTCGTCTACTTCCTTCGCTTGGGTATGGTGACGGATATAGACCACCTCGAGGTTTTTGTAGGTACGAGTGAGGAACAAGTACAGCAAGATATAGAAACGTTTCGCCATATCTTTTGTCGCTTGATCCATCGAGCCTGATACGTCCATTAAGCAGAACATGACCGCTTGGCTTGAGGGCACCTCGCGCCTTGTAAAGTTGTTGAAGCGTAAGTCAAAGGTATCGATAAACGGTACTTTAGCAATTTTCTGCTTTAACTCCTCAATTTGTGCTTTTAAATCCAAAATCAGCTCAGCTTTTGTTCCAGGTATATTTTCAAGCTCTGCCAGTTCCTGTTCCAACTCTTTGAGCAATTTCTTTTTACTCGCCGACATGGCGATACGGCGCGCCAAGGATGAACGCAGTGAGCGCACAATATTGATATTGGCAGGCACCCCATCATTGGTGAATCCCGCACGGTAGATTTGATACTCAACGAGCTTATTGAGACGATTTTTTTGTAGATTCGGGAGCTCTAAATCTTCAAATAACAATTCAAGGTATTCATCCTTTGAGATTTCAAATGCAAAGTCATCATTACCTTCACCTGAATCGGAGGCATCACCTTTACCCGCTCCGCCGCCAGCACCTCCCGGTGGTCTGTCAATTTTATCGCCACGGGTGAATTGGTCATTCCCTGGGTGAACTCTGTCTCTTACGCCTCCTTTACCTTGATGGAACATAGGTTCACTGATATCCCGTGTGGGAATACTGATTTTTTCACCTTTATCTACATCCGTTACACTGCGACGCGTGACGGCATCGCTGACGGCTTTTTTGATTTGTTGCTTATATCGGTTGATAAAGCGTTGGCGGTTGACTGTGCTTTTTCCTTTCGCATTCAACCGTCTATCGATAAAGTTCGCCATACGCACCTCCCAAACCCCAGCGAAGGCTTTGGCAACACCAAAGCCTCGTTTTTAGTGAGCGCAAGTTAAGAGGATTTACGAACCCGTAAATACCACTCAGACAGGAGTCTGACTTGTTTTTTGGTATAGCCTTTCTCCATCATTCGATTGACAAAATCATCGTGTTTACGTTGATCGTCAGTCGAGGTTTTGGCGTTAAAGGAAATAACTGGCAGTAAGTCCTCTGTATTCGAGAACATTTTCTTCTCGATCACAGTGCGTAGTTTTTCATAGCTGGTCCACAGTGGGTTATGGCCCTCATGACTTGCGCGAGCGCGCAGGACAAAGTTGACAATTTCGTTACGGAAATCTTTTGGATTACTGATGCCCGCAGGTTTTTCGATTTTTTCAAGTTCGGCATTCAGTGCGGCGCGGTCAAACAACTGGCCCGTTTCTGGATCGCGATATTCTTGATCCTGAATCCAAAAATCGGCATAGGTGACATAACGGTCGAAGATATTTTGGCCGTATTCAGAGTAGGACTCTAAATAGGCGGTTTGGATTTCTTTACCGATAAATTCGACATATTTAGGAATTAAGTAGCCTTTTAAAAACTCCAGATAACGTTCGGCGGTATCGCTAGGGAATTGCTCCTGCTCAATTTGCCGTTCAAGCACATAGAATAAATGCACTGGATTAGCGGCAATTTCGGAATGGTCAAAGTTAAATACCCGTGACAGGATCTTAAAGGCAAAACGAGTAGAAAGGCCGTTCATTCCCTCATCGACGCCTGCATAATCGCGATATTCTTGGTAGGATTTTGCTTTAGGATCAGTATCTTTTAAGCTCTCACCATCATAAACTCGCATTTTCGAGTAGATAGAAGAGTTTTCTGGGACTTTGAGCCTTGATAGTACGCTAAATTGCGCTAGGGTTTCTATGGTTCCGGGGGCGCAAGGTGCTTGAGATAGCTCAGAATTTTGTATGAGCTTTTTGTAAATCTGCAGTTCTTCCGATACCCGTAAACAATAAGGCACTTTGACAATATAAACCCTGTCGAGGAATGCTTCGTTGTTCTTGTTATTTTTAAAGGTTGACCATTCTGACTCGTTAGAGTGTGCCAAAATAATCCCGCTATAGGGCAGGGCAGACAAGCCTTCCGTGCCGTTATAGTTACCTTCTTGCGTCGCGGTCAGCAGTGGATGTAGCACCTTAATCGGCGCCTTAAACATTTCCACAAACTCCATTATCCCTTGGTTAGCGCGACATAATGCGCCGGAGTAGGCATAGGCATCGGCATCGTCTTGCGAGAAATGTTCTAGCTGACGAATATCGACCTTACCCACCAAGGAAGAAATATCTTGGTTGTTTTCATCCCCAGGCTCGGTTTTGGCAATCGCCAATTGATCGAGAATAGAGGGATAGACTTTGACCACGCGGAATTTAGAAATATCGCCACCAAACTCGTGCAGACGTTTCACCGCCCAAGGTGACATGATGGTTTTGAGATAACGGCTGGGAATATTGAATTCATCCCGCAATAGTTGACCATCTTCGTCCACATCGAAGAGACAGAAGGGATGATCATTCACTGGGCTTCTTACCCCATTAGCGCTCAGAATATAAATGGGCACTTTTTGCATCAATGATTTAAGTTTTTCTGCCAGTGATGACTTACCGCCACCCACTGGGCCGAGTAAGTATAAAATTTGCTTAGATTCTTCTAAGCCTTGGGCTGAGTGTTTTAGGTAGGCAACGATTTGCTCAATCGCATCTTCCATACCGTAAAAGTCTTTAAATGCGGGATAGCGTGAGATGAGACGATTCGAAAAGATACGGCTTAGGGTTGGATTTTTAGCCGTATCGATAATTTCAGCATCACCGATGGCGAGCAGTAATCGCTCAGATGCTGACATATAAGCACTGCGATCTTCTTTACAGATATCCAGAAATTCCTGCAAAGTGTATTCTTCATCGAGTTTTTGTTCGTAGCGCTTTTGGTAATGCTCGAAAATGCCCATATAAACCCCCTGAAACGCCAGTGATGTTATGGAAGGGATAACTGATTTTTCAGCTTCCTACACTAATCTTAGACACAAACTTGCTTGCTGTGTCAAAAAAATATCAAATAAAAACAATAACAAATGATTGCAATTGCAATTATTGCACTTGTAGTTATCAGGTGAAGTTTAACGGGAAGTCGAAGATGAATGATTTTTGAGGTAATAAAAAAGAGCCACTTGGGCTCTTTTTAAGGATCGCTGAGAGACGATTAACCCACGAAGTTTTGGTTCACGAAGTCCCAGTTAACTAATTGCCAGAAGTGGGCCAAGTAGTCAGGACGTACGTTGCGGTAATCGATGTAGTAAGCGTGTTCCCACACGTCAACAGTCAGGATTGGTGTCACAGTGCTGTCAGTCAGAGGAGTTGCAGCATTGCTAGTGTTGACGATAGCAACAGTGCCATCGGCTTTTTTCACTAACCAAGTCCAAGCGCTACCAAAGTTGTTGACTGCAGAATCGGTAAACTGTGCTTTGAATGCGTCGAATGAGCCGAAAGCCGCGTTGATGGCATCAGCCACAGGGCCAGTTGGCTCACCGCCAGCGTTAGGCGCTAAGCAGTTCCAGTAGAAAGTGTGGTTCCAAACTTGAGCTGCGTTGTTAAATACGCCACCAGTAGAAGTTTTGATGATTTCTTCTAAAGATTTGCCTGCGAAATCGGTTCCTTCGATCAAACCGTTTAGCTTAACAACGTAGGTGTTGTGATGCTTGCCGTAGTGGTATTCAATGGTTTCTTGAGAAATGTGTGGTTCTAGTGCGTTCTTTGCATATGGTAATGCGGGTAATTCGAAAGCCATTAGTATCTCTCCATGGTCTTAGGTTATCGTTTTTTAAACGTGCTCACTGGACACTATTGTACCGATAAAATTTGTGATGTGAATCATTGTTTGGCTAATTGATTAGATAGGCGTCATCGAAAAACTAATTGCAGGCCATAACCTTACAAACTGTGGGATTTTGTTCTGTGCTTAGCTGTCGTACAATAGCCAGCATTGAGTCAATGTCATCATACTTAGGAATTAAAATGGAAACAGTAGAGAAAATTAAACAGCAGATCGCTGAAAACCCAATCATTGTATACATGAAGGGTTCTCCTAAATTACCTAGCTGTGGTTTTTCATCTCAGGTAGCCCAAATCATGATTAACTGCGGCGAGCAGTTTGCGTTTGTGGATATTCTCCAGCACCCAGATATTCGTGCTGAATTACCTAAGTATGCAAACTGGCCAACCTTCCCACAACTGTGGATTGAAGGCGAGCTGATTGGTGGCTGTGATATCGTGGTTGATATGTACCAAAAAGGCGAATTACAGCCATTAATCAAAGCGACTGCAGAAAAGTACAAAACCGCAGAGTAATTACTCGTAACAGAGCGATGAAGAATAACAAAAAGCCGCTAAGTGAATAACTTAGCGGCTTTTTTATTGCGATATTCCTACTGAGTGAGGAATTGAAGGGCAACACTTAGTGTGATGCCGCATCTCGATCGTGGTGTTTGCTCGCAGGTAATAGCAGATTCATGGTAATGGCGACAATCCCGCAAAGACTAATGCCTGTAAGGCTAAAAGAACCAATACCAAAGGCCATACCGCCAATACCGAAGACTAAGGTGACACCGACAATGCTTAAGTTACGCGGCTCGGATAAGTCCACGTGATTACGGATTAAGGTATTTAATCCTACAGCGGCAATTGAACCAAATAACAAACACATAATGCCGCCCATAACTGGAACGGGGATAGTTTGCATCAGTGCCCCTAATTTACCTACAAACGCCAAGGTAATGGCAGTGATGGCTGTCCATGTCATGATCCTTGGGTCGAAGTTACGGGTTAAAGTGACTGCACCTGTGACTTCTGAATAGGTGGTGTTTGGTGGACCACCGAAGGCTGCTGCGGCGATTGTTGCTACGCCGTCACCCGTTAAGGTGCGGTGCAGGCCAGGTTTTTTCATAAAATCCTTACCAGTGACATTGGAAATAGCCAAGATGTCACCGATATGTTCAACCGCAGGAGCAATGGCAACAGGGATCATAAACGCAATCGCATGCCAGTTAAATTCGGGGGCGACAAATTTTGGAATGGCGATCCAACTTGCTGCAGTGACTACCGCAAAATCGACGATACCAAATGCTAGACTCAGGCTGTAGCCAACGATAATGCCAGCAAGAATGGGCATCACCTTGAGTAACCCTTTAGCAAAAATCGCTACGGCAATGGTGGTACAAAGGGATACAAGCGAAATGATTAATGCCGTATTGGTTGCGACTAAGGTTAGACTGCCGTCGCCACTTTTGCCCAGCGCCATATTCACGGCAACAGGCGCTAAGCCTAGGCCAATGATAATGATGACGGGTCCTACAACTACAGGTGGTAACAGCCGATGAATAAAGTCAGTGCCGCGTACTTTAACTAAGGCGCCTAGGCATACATAGACCGCGCCTGCGGCCATGATACCGCCCATGGTTGATGGGATCCCCCAAGTTTGTACCCCGTAAAGAATCGGGGCGATAAAAGCGAAGGAGGAAGCCAGAAAAATAGGCACTTGGCGTTTAGTGATTAATTGAAATAGTAGGGTACCAATACCTGCGGTAAAGAGTGCAACACTGGTGTCGAGTCCAGTTAACAGTGGCATCAGTACTAGGGCGCCAAATGCGACAAACAGCATTTGTGCGCCCTGCAATGGAATAGCAAGTCGTCTCATTTATTATTCTCGTAAATTTAGGGTAAACCGCGAGATGATAACAGTTTGTTGCAATATGATCTTTATTAAATGATATATTTGCGGGTGGCGATCACTGTTTTATGGCTTGTCAGAGTAGCGATCCTTATTCAGAGTATCGAATAAGGCTAAGACTCGCTAAAGGCGCGAACTATGGTACAATTTGCACTATCTGATGTTACTTCAACTACCCAAAGATGCTGAAATTTCTATTAAAGCCAAGCTTAGTCGCGTTTTTATACTGCCTGTTTACCGTTAATAGCCTGCAAGCTGTTGAAGTGAGTAAATTAGATGAGGCCGATGTACCGGTCACTTCCCGTGCGGTTCCAGAGCGTAATAGCGCGTTGAAAACCGCTTTAGAAAAAGTGATCATTAAAAACACGGGGACGGCCCGTTCTTTGGACAATAGCGTGATCCAATCGCAGTTGGCCAATCCTGATGCTTTGTTAAGTCAATTTGGTTATGTTGAACAAAATGGTCAATTGCTGCTGAAAGCAAATTTCGAGCATAGACGAATTGTGTCCTTGTTGCGTCAAGCACAACTCCCTGTATGGGGCACCCAGCGTCCATTGACCCTGTTTTGGGTGGCGATGCCCGGTGAAGGTGACACCATTTTATTAAGTGATTCTTCCACATCGACCGAGCGTCAGGCGTTTAGCTCTTACTCTGATGAACGTGGGATACCTGTGCTATTGCCTATCCTCGATCTTGATGAACTCATGGGGATTAACCCGAACGATGTCAAAGGCATGTTTGCGGATATCGTGGCCAGTGTCTCTGGACGTTATCAAGCTGATTTCTTAGCGCTTGTTGCCATTGAGCCAGCAGGGAACCAGGTGCGTTATCGCTTAAATCTGTATTCTAAAACTACGATTGATTCATTAACGCCACCATTGTTTAGTTTTAATGGCAGTGCTGAAAATAGTGCGCAGGCGATCACAGCGATGATGGCTGCCCTAGGGGATTACTATTTTACTAAGTATGCTATTGCGGATTCTGGTGAGCAGGTTGGCGCCAGTGTGACCTTTGTGAACATTGATAAAATGGCACAAGTTGTTGAGGTAGAAAAGTATTTAAAACAACTGAGTGCGGTTAAGAATGCGACTTTGTCGCGCATTCAAGGTAACACTGTGACTTTTTCGTTAGATCTATTTGGCTCACAGACAGACTTTGAGCGTTTATTAAGTTTAGAGCCGAGAATTTCGGTGGTCACTCCTGGAGAGTTTTCCGCCAGTGCGAGCCCTGCAGGTAAAACTGTCTATCAATGGCGGTTACCTTAAACTTCCCTCGTAGAGGCTGGGAAATACTCTACCCAGTCGCGTGGGGTTGATAATTTATTGATATTGAGACGTACGAGTGCCATTAAACTCACCGCTACAACTTTCATTGCCGGTTTATCTGCCAGACGATGAAACTTTTAATAGTTATTATCCTGCAGCGGGTAATGATGAACTTATTCAAAAGCTGCGCGCTAATGCTGAGGGGCATGGTGAAGCGGCTATCTATGTTTGGGGACCCGTAAAATCGGGACGTACTCACTTAATGCATGCCGCCTGTGCCCATGCGAATGAGCTCGACCGCCGCAGCTTTTATCTGCCACTTGGGATCCATGCGAGTATTTCGACGGCGCTATTAGAAGGTTTGGAACAACTTGATTTGATTTGCATTGATGATGTGGACGACATCGCAGGCCATCCAGTTTGGGAAGAGGCGATTTTTGATCTGTATAATCGTGTTGCTGAAAATAAACATTGCGCGCTGGTGGTGAGTGGTCGGTCTGCGCCTGCGGATGCCGGATTTTTATTACCCGATTTAGTCTCAAGAATGCAGTGGGGACTCAATTATCAACTCCAGCCAATGGCTGATGATGAAAAACTCGCAGCATTGCAACGCCGTGCTGCCATGCGTGGGCTACAATTACCTGAAGACGTTGGGCGTTTTTTGCTCAATCGAATGGCAAGAGACCTTCGTACTCTGTTTGATGTGTTAGATAAACTTGATAAAGCATCTTTAGTGCATCAGCGCAAACTCACCATTCCTTTTGCAAAAGAAATGCTGCACCTCTGAGCTGATACCGTATTAGCAAAAAGCCCGTCGCATAATTACGACGGGCTTTTTTATATCTTCAAATGAGCTGAAATACTGAAATCTTGTCTATCTGCTCGCTTAGATCAAGTGACTACTGCTGCGGATGGCGATGACGATCGCCACTGAAGCGCAGCTCTGGCTCGGCTATGCTATCGCGACTGGCTGCGGTACTACTTTGTTGTCCTTTCACAATGGCTGCATTGGGCGATATCCCTAATGTTTGACGCCAGCTTTGCCCTTGGGTCATCGGGATGGGCTCGGGCAGGCTTGCTAGCAAGGTAATACCATCTAACTCGGGTAACATACCATCGATCACTAAGGCGGCACGGTTGAGCAAATTATCGGCGCCAATGCGGCCTCTTTGTCCCCAGTTGACGATAATCGTATCCGCGGTGATTACATCGGGTGCATTTGTCACTGCTACATCCCGCAGGATCTGATAGCGATAGCTCATCATCGCTTCTTCAAATAGCATTGCAGTGTCTTCGCGGGTGCTGGAATAATTGTAAAAATCATTGGCGATATCACTGGAGAAAAACGTACTGACATCCGAAGGTTGGTAGGCTTTTTGGGTGGCAGTGGCTTTCGCACCCAAGAAGCTCACTCCAGCAAGCCCAGTCATTTCGGTACTCGTGAGGGGATAACTGCGGCTTACTTGATCTGAAATCAAACTCTTACTGGCATTTCGGCGACTATAGTCATCCAATAGTCTTGGACCTGTAAGTGATGCGTGCACGCTGCTTGGGAAGAAGTCATTAGCGTGGGCGAGCTCATGGTATAAGAGTGAGGCGAGGTCAGGGTTAATTTGAGCCAGAGTCCGTGTGGCGCGCGTAGTGATTGGGAAGCCCTGTGAAGCATATTGATTATTTTTAACGTAACGCCATGGCATGATGAAATTCAGCTCATTGCCAAAGCTACTGCGATAATCTGGCGCTTCGTTGATGGTATCGCGCTGCATAGGTGTCAGCCAAAGGTCGTTGGGGTCGAGATAAATCGCCCCTGTAACAACCCAATAGAAAGATGGGCGCACATCATAACTAATCACCACTGCGGTGACCGATTGTAGCAGGCGGGCAAAGTCACTATTAGGATCCATCTGCCGTAAAAATGCGGCAAAATTGTCCCCCATCCAATCGTGGGACACTAATACCCTATCAAGAATCGTATCGACATCAAGGTTATCCGAAACTTGGCCTATGAGTGGCAATTGATTGATTGTACAAGCCTCTTTTAACTGATTCGAGTACACACAGCTCGTTAACGCACTGGCATAAGGTGAGGTTGGATGATAAGCATGAGTACGCGCAAGTGGCGTATCAAAGTAACTGGAGCTTATCGTGGGCGCTGCCGTGGTTAATACAAAGGCTTCATCTGTCACTACATTACCGTTAATCGTGGCTGATGCCCTAAGACGGGTTAAGGTATCTTGAGCAACAGCGGGTGCGGTAAAGAGGGGTCTAAAGGGATCGCTTATGTCAAGGCTGACATCGGGGCCTTCGGCGATACACCAATTGATATTGGCGGCACTGAGGCCGGCTTGCTGACCAATGCGCAAGCTCACATCGTTACCCTCAACGGCTTGATGATCTTGACGAATATTCAGTAATCCGCCCGTGTTGTTATCGGCATTAATGCTGATGTCACCCGTCACATTGGTATTGGCGCCGGTGATTTGTAAGCGAAAGCGGTAGCTGCCCGCGGCCGGGAGCTCCATCGCTAACACAGGACTATTTTGACTAACGAGTTCAATGTTGGGGCCTTCGAGTTGTTGCCAACGGAAGGTGAGATCCTGCGAATCGCGATTACCTAGACTGGCAATAATGGCACTGGATTGTCCAACACCGTATTGAGATTCCGTCTTAAACCGAATTGCACCAGTATCTGTGGTCACTAATGGTGTGACTGAGGTACAACGTGGCACATTGGTTGTGGGAGGCGTAACGGTGCCGCCATCGCTGTTGCTATCACCTCCGCCGCCACAGGCACTCAATGTTGCTGCTGCGGCTATGATACTGAATCGACGAATTGGGCCCCATATTTCCATCATGACTCACTCCAATTAATTCGCTGTTATTGTTTGTTTTTGTTGTTTGACAGGCACGATTCACCGTCATTTATTGGCACAAAAAATGACTATAGCACGCTCTTTTAGTTACAAAAAGCGATCGAAGGTAGCTTAAATGTTATAGGTTGTTTGTAGTGATTATTGGAGATAGGCGGGGCGTTGATCATTTTGACTAAAAACGGATGGACTGACGCAGAGTGGGTGTCGGGCAATAAAAAGCGCGGTGTAAATCAACCGCGCTTTATTATATTCGGAATATTAGTCTTGCTTATCGGATTTTTTCTTCAGACCTAGGCCGAGTTCACGCCCACGGATACGAGCATAAAACGGGAACGCGACTAACAATGCGCCAATGAGCAGGACCTCAATAATGGCAAAGGCCAATGCATCGGTCGTGACATACAACAAGGTGAGGGCGTGCAGCATATATAAGCATAAAATAAAGCTCGCCCATGCGTAGGTGTAAGGATTACCTTTTAAAATGCCTTTGATGGGAAGCAATAAAGGCACTATCCATAATAGGCTGAATAATAATGTATATTCCCCATTTACGCCTTGACCAATAAACCAGCCGCCCAGCAGCAGAACAAGGGCAAGGTAGCCTAAGCGGCTAAGTGTCAGTAGAGAGCTTGAGGTCATGATTTTCCTAATCTAAACATCTTGGAACAGTGGTGAAATAGCCTGAACAACTTAGAGAATATTCAGTACATTTTCCGGTGGACGACCAACGGCTGCCTGTTGATTAGCCAGTACGATTGGGCGTTCAATCAATTTTGGCGTTTTGACCATGGCGTCGATAAGTTGTTCTTCGGTTAAAGCCGGATTGGCAAGACCTAGTGCTTGATACTCGTCTTCCTTAGTGCGCATTAACTCACGGGCGCTGAGTTTGAGCGTGGCTAAAATTCCACGAATATCAGCGGCGCTTGGAGGATTTTTAAGGTATTCCACTATTGTGATATCGCAGCCTTGTTGCTCGAGTAGGGCTAAGGTTTCGCGGCTCTTTGAACAACGTGGGTTATGGTAAATCGTTGCTTGGGTCATAGTTCTCATGCTCAATCGGCTAAAACAATGGCGCGGATGATAGCAGAAAAAACAGCGCCCCGTCAGGGTGTTCGGGGCGCGATTATAGGCTGTAGAGATAAAATGGCTGATTTTACTTTAGGGCATCCATTTCTTTATCTGCCTGTTTAAATTGGCGGATACGTGCTTCGATTCGCGCCAGTTGTAATGGATTACCTTCCGAGGCGCGGTAAGCAAAGTTAAGCTGATCGATAGCGCCCTTATAGTTAGCGCCTAGCGCCATTAACTCGGCATTGGAGAAATACTCCATCCCTTGGTTACCAAGTTTCTTGTAGGCAAGATTTAACAACTGATAGGGCAGTTGATTCTGCTTATCGAGGAAAATCATATCTTCGAGCAGCGGAATCGCTTTAGCGGGGTCACCAGCCTCGATATAGATATTGGCTAAGTTAGCGTTGATCACCTGCGAAGTGGGTTTCATCTTCCGCTGAGTTTCGAGTAACTGAGTTGCCTGGGCATAATCCTTACGTTCGTTAAGCAAATCCGTCTTAGTATCGAGATAAAACAAGTTGTTATCATCGATTTTTAATAGTTCATCGACAATTTTTTCGGATTCATCAAACTTCTTCAATCTAAACAGTGCTAATGCTTTGCCGTAGAGGGCCGCCTCTTTAAAGCTGTAGGTTTGCTTATTGAGCTGCTTTTCAAACATGCTCAATACCGCATCGTCGCTATAACTGGAAAAACGCACCTGAATACGGGCTTTAGCGAGCTGGAAGTTCAGATTATCCGGCACATAACGGTGGGGATATTGCTGGGCACGATCCCGCGCTTCGGAAATCCGTGATTCAGGTAAAGGGTGGGTTAACAGCATTTGCGGTGGCGTGGTGGTAAAACGGTAACGACTGGCGAGTTTGCCAAAGAAATCGGCGGAGGCATTAGGATCAAATCCCGCGTCAACTAAAATTTGCATGCCGATACGATCGGCTTCTTTTTCATGCAGGCGGGTGTAGTTGATTTTTGATTGTGTCGCCATGGCTTGGGTGGTTGCCAACGCGGCCATCCCTGCTTGAGGAACGGCAATCGTTAATAAAATGGCGCCGAGTAAACCAGCAACAGTCGCTGGTCCGGTTTTTTGCTGCGCTTCGAGGGAGCGTGCTAAGTGACGCTGGGTCACGTGGGTGATTTCATGGCCTAATACTGAGGCCAGTTCACTTTCGTTATCAGCATTAAGAAATAGCCCTGTGTGCACCGCAACGTGGCCGCCGAAAAAGGCAAAGGCGTTGATTTCATCATTTTGCAGCAAGAAGAAATAAAAGGGCGTTTTGACTCCCGTGGCGTGGGCGACCAATTTGTTGCCCAGTTCAGTTAAATATTGGCTCAATACCGGATCGTTCAGCATGGGCGCCGATGAGCGAATAACGCGCATATAGGCATCGCCATAGACCATTTCTTTTTCTAGGCTGAAGGTATTGACGGCGGCGGTACCCAGATCGGGCAAGTCGTTGTTGGCAAAACTCTTTGCGGCTCCACCGAGTAACATTAATGAAAGCACACTCGCCGCAAGGGGTTTACATCGGGTCAAAAACGTCAAATTACGCAAGTGGATCCTTTATTTCTTTTAAGTGTCTCAACTAAGGCTTAGGTAGCCCTTAGCTTGTAGTTTGAATTGCAACTTAGGATAATAGCCAAGTTCGTTCATAGCAAGTTCATTATGATTTTTATTGATTTAACATCATTGCGCTGCCCCGTTCCCTTGGTTAAGGTCAAACTTGCGTTGAAGTCTGTGTCTGCTGGTGACAGCTTACATATCCTACTCTCAGACCCAGGTTCCCGCCGAGATGTTCCCACTTTTTTAAAAAAACAGGGGCATCAGGTCGTGACGTTACACGATGATGCAAGCCAGTTAGGCCTATTAATTACAAAAGTTGATTTATCGCAGGGATAATCATACACAAAGCATGATTCAATGCCGCAGTCAAAATGGCGAGTTAGCTTAGCTGACTGCAACTTAACCTAGGCTTGTCAGTCATAGTTAGCAGTTAACTGATTTTCAAGCATATACACAGTTAATCTACTGCTATAAGGTTAACTCATAAGTCACTTTCCTGCCTGTTGGGAAAGCCAACCCCCATTGGAATGAATGCATGTTTAGTTTTTTTTCTCGTTGGTATCAAGAGCGATTTAGTGATCCACAGGCTGTCACCTTATTGGCCATTCTAGTGGGTTTAGCGTTAGTACTTTATTTTGCTGGTGGTTTGTTAGCCCCGCTACTTGTTGCTCTGGTGTTGGCTTTTTTACTCGAATGGCCCGTGGCGCAAATGCTGAAATTGGGGATTAATCGCACGACGGGGGCCTCCTTAGTACTCGTGCTGTTTTTAGGGATAGTGGTGCTGCTGACCTTTGGGCTAATCCCCAGCGTGTGGCGTCAAGGGGTAAGTCTGATGACGGATTTACCGAATATGATAGATAAAGGGCTACTGACCTTGCAGGGGTTAGCGACCCAGTATCCTAAATTTATAAGTACTGAACAGCTTGATTTAATGGTCTCCGAGTTGAAGAAATTACTTGATACCCAACATGTGCTCGACATTGCGAAACAGCTGATTGGTTACTCTGCGTCATTATTGGTGCTGATGGTGTACGCTATTTTAGTGCCATTGTTGGTGTTCTTTTTTCTTAAGGATAAAGATCAACTGATCCGCGGTAGTAAGCGTTTTTTCCCCACCAATCGCCAGTTGGCTCGAAAAGTGTGGTTTGAAATGCACCAACAGATCTTTAACTATATTCGCGGCAAAGTGATTGAGATTGTGATTGTCGGGGTGGCGAGCTACATCTTCTTTGCCTTTATGGGGCTGAGATACTCGGCCTTACTGGGGGTGTTGACCGGGTTGTCGGTGTTGATTCCCTATGTGGGCGCGACCTTAGTGACTCTACCCATTATGCTGGTGGCCTTTTTCCAGTGGGGTTTTAGCTCTGAGTTTGGTTATTTAATGCTAGGTTACGGCATTATTCAGGCCTTGGATGGTAACGTACTTGTACCTATCCTGTTTTCCGATGCGGTGGATTTGCATCCGGTGATCATTATTGCTGCTGTGTTAGTTTTCGGTGGTTTATGGGGCGTTTGGGGTGTGTTCTTTGCCATTCCATTAGCTTCCTTGGTGAAAGCGGTGATTAATGCTTGGCCTAAAACTGAGATTGAAATTGAACCTGTAGCGATAGCGCAGGTGAAGGCGGATTCGGCAGAAGCCTAAGCCGCTGGCAATAGATTAAAAACTAATAGATAAAAACTGGGCACGAGTGCCCAGTTTTTTATCCGCTAACGATTTGTACTAACAATTGTTTTACTCACTCTTGCTGCACTCATTATTGCTGTAATAGATGCTGTGCGGTGGCGGCAAGCGCCCGATAAACCAAAGTGGTTTGTTTAGCTTTGATATTCCAATGCTGCCAATAGAGGGGCACCCGAATGCGTTTTTCTGGGGTGAGCTCAATTAATATGCCTTTGTCTATCAAGGGTTTTGCCTGTAAGTGACCCACTAAACCGTAACCCAGACTTAAGTTAATCGCCTCTAAAAAACTCTCCGATGAGGGAATGCTGTGTTGCCACCATTGACCTGGCAACATTTGAAAATACTGGGCGAGATACTTTTCATGCATTTTATCTTTGGTCGAAAACACCACGGCCGGGGCTTTCGCAAGCTGCGCTTGGGTTATTTGAGCGCCGACATTATCGCTATTTTTTGCCCATTCGAAATAACGCGCCGCAAATGCTGGGGTGGCGACGCACATATATTCCATGGTTCCTAAAAACTCGCTGCTACAACCGGCCATGGGGTTGGCTGTCGTGGTCACGCAACCGACGGCCTCACCGTTTTTCAGTAGGTGATGGGTGTAGGACTCATCATCGACAATCAATTCCAGCAGCCAAGCATGTCGGCTGAACATATCGGCCAATGCGGGCAAAAACCATGTCGCTAAGCTGTCGGCATTGACTGCAATTCGCACCGTCGTGGGATGATTTGGGTCATCGGCATCTAACTCGGCTCTCAATTCACTCTCGAGTAGTTGCACCTGTGAATAGTGGCGCAATAAACGCTTCCCTGTTGGGGTCGCCACCACAGGTGTTGAGCGGATAAGTAAGGATTGGCCGACTCGTTCTTCTAATTGCCTAACGCGCTGTGACACCGCCGATTGGGTGATATGCAACACTTTTGCGGCGCGCTCGAAGCCGCCTTCGGAGACGACGACCGCAAGCGCTTTAAGATTGGCGTATTCCAACATGATTGCCGTCCTTAAGGTTATTAATTTTACTTATGATACATAAAAAACATTAGTTATATTAATTTTGTTGTTTTGTCTATGCTAGCGCCTTCTTCAGACATGAGAGGTAGTTATGCAAACGGCGTTTATACAAGGTATGGGCATTGGTGGTAGTTTGATCATTGCCGTAGGGGCGCAAAATGCATTTGTGCTAAAGCAGGGGATTAAGCGAGCTTATCCTTTGCCGATTGCGCTGCTTTGTTCAATCATCGATGCCTTAATGATCACTGCGGGGGTTGCTGGGCTTGGGCATATTATTGAAGCCTTTCCGACTATCAAACATGTGGCTAGTTTTGGTGGTGCCGCCTTTTTGATTTGGTATGGTGCGAATGCACTTAAAGCCTCGTTTGTCGCTAAAGGGATGGAGATGGATAATGCGCAAAATGCCGACACTTTGCGTAAGGCCATGCTGACCACACTTGGGATCAGCCTGCTTAATCCACACCTTTATTTAGATACAGTGGTGCTGCTGGGGAGCATTAGTACTCAGTTCGAAGATGCCCATCGTCCTTGGTTTGGTGCGGGCGCGGTACTGGCTTCGTTTATTTGGTTCTTTAGCTTAAGTTTTGGTGCGCGTTTATTGGCGCCGATATTTAGTCGTCCAGCGGCGTGGCGATACTTAGATCGCTTTATTTGGTTGACTATGTGGAGCATCGCCGCGGCAATTATTTGGCCATATATGACGGTAAATTAATGTGCCTTTTTGAAATTTTATGGCTGGTTGTCATGTTCAGGTCGATGGGGCTAATCCTTCGACCTTATTCTTATTAAGTTCAAATGGTTAAATCTACATATCGCAGGGAGTATGGGGTAGCGCACACGGCGGAAATGTTGATCTAACCGTTGAGTGTGCTTGATTTGTTTATCCCTCCCATTGAAATTACGCCAATAGGCACCATTTAATATTTATTGCTTAAGTTTTTACTTAATGGATTGCCGTTGAATTTTAGTCACATCACTTGGCTTGATGATAAAGGCCATATTAAACCGCCGATTTTTTTATATGTGATTTTGGCATTCCTCGCGCGAGGCTGGTGTATTTTTATCGCCTCCTTGACTCAAGCCAGTGATAGAGCTGAATTGGTAAGGCTCTTTTATCCTGAAAAATCAGACTTTTTACTTGCACTTGCGGCAGGTCTTGGTGCTGTAGTGCTTTATTTTGTCGTACTCGCGGAGCGGCGCCGCTCGCCCTCATGGATTCGGCCGTTGTTTGTCCATCTCAAATGGGGACTGTGGTTATTGTTATTAGTTGATGCGGTTTTACTGTCTCAGCGGTTAATTCACGGACAGTTTTTATTCCATTGGAGTTTGGCACTCGATGCCTTGGTGTTGTTTTGGTCCTGTCTTTATGTCTATCAGTCAAAACGACTGCGTTATTACCTCACGGATTGGCCGAAGGAAATAAAAACTTAAATAACATAGTAGTCTACATCTCTTTGTTATTACTGTTTTTTATGTCTTATTCGATGAAGTTAGCATAATTTATGTGTTCTATCCCTCAGTTTGATAAGCATTTTTTCACCAACAGCTTACTGATTTTGCTGAATCATCTATAGTTATATGTACTTAGCTTAAATGTACGCGCCAAGAAGTCATATTGCATTCTTGCGTGCATGAAAGGAGTCATATTGCGTGGCAAAAGCAGCTCATAAAAAATTACTACTCTCAGAACTTCAGCCCGGTATGCGGGTTAAGTTGCCTTTGTCGTGGACAAATCACCCATTCTTATTTAACCGAGTTGATATCAATAGTGCGGCTCAGATTGAGATGATCCGGGGGCTTGGTGTTCCCTATGTTTACCTCATTTCTGGCAGTAATGATGAGATTGATACTGCTGAAGAAGAGGAAGACATTGAAGATATTGAAGCCGCGCCACCAGAGCGAGATTTAAAAGCAGATACCCGTAAATCGATGCGTTTAAGTCAAAAACGTTTTTTAGAGAGTGTTAATCAGTGCCGGAATATGTATGGCAAGATAGTGAGCGATCCTGAAGGAGCATATCGCCTGTCTGCAGCGTTAGTTGAAGATTTACTCAGTCATTTACAAGAGGTGGAAAAACCCTTCTTGACCTTAGTTGGGATGGACGAAAAGGATGTGAGTGTGACCCAGCATGGTGTATCAGTGGCGGTGCTCGCCATGATGATAGGTCATGCACTGGATTTACCAGCGAGGGATTTGCGCGATATTGCCCTTGGCAGTTTATTCCATGATATTGGTAAGCTAAAAGTGCCCGATGTGATCCGTCGAAAGCGTGGTGCTCTGACTCCCCATGAAGCCAATTACTTACAGATGCATCCTAATTTTGGCTATGACATGCTTAATCGTTGAGGGCGTTCAAAATTCTGTGTCAGGCTAATTTTTAAATTTCCAGCACGCTATCTAAACGTCCTTCAAAATAAATCGCTAACTGAGATAAACAAAGGCTCCAATTGTGGATTGGCATGGTCCATTTATCTGAGGCGTTTAATATGCCTGCGTAAAGTAGCTTCAACAAGCTATTTTCATTAGGAAAAGCACCTTTGGTTTTGGTGAGCTTTCTAAATTGGCGATGCACAGCCTCAACCGCATTGGTCGTGTAAATCACTTTCCTGATATGTTCTGGGTACTTAAAATAATGGGACAAATTATGCCATTTGCGACGCCAAGAGTTGATTACCAGCGGATAAGCATCACCCCATTTGGCCTCCAGTTCGTCCAATGCCATCTCTGCGGCTTCTTTACTCACGGCTCGATACACAGGCTTTAAATCAGCCATAAACGCTTTCTGATTTTTTGAGGCGACATACTTCATTGAGTTGCGGATCTGGTGGATAACACATAGCTGTGTTTCCGTATGAGGGAAGATACTGGCTATGGCCTCAGGGAAACCGGTCAAACCGTCAACACAGGCGATAAGAATATCTTTTACACCACGATTATTAAGATCGGTCAGTACGGATAGCCAGTAATTAGCGCCTTCATTTTCGGACAAGTGAAGCCCTAAAATTTCCTTTTTTCCTTTCATATTAAGCGCTAACAATGTGTAAACGGCTTTACTGACGTAACGCCCATCCTCTTTGACTTTGTAATGTATCGCATCAAGCCAAACGATAGGATAATGGCTATCTAATGGGCGCTGTTGCCACGCTTTAAGTTCGGGGATGAGTTTGTCAGTGATAGCACTGACTGTTGCGTTAGACACATTGAGCCCATACATATCTTCAACATGTTGATTAATATCGCGATAGCTCATACCTATACTGAACATCGATAACACTTTACGTTCGATTTCATCGGTTAGCGTAGTTTGATTTTTCTTAATCAACTGAGGCTCAAAGGTGCCATTGCGGTCTCTAGGCGCGTCTAACTCAAAGTTACCGGACGGATACTTAATGGTCTTAGAGGTTTTGCCATTTTTACGATTAGGCTGAGGATCATGCGCTAAATGCTGCTCAAGCTCAGCCTGGAGAGCCGCTTCAGTGAGTTGCTTGATCAGTGGACCAAGAATGCTGTCTTTACCTGTGAGGCTTTTACCTGATTGCAGATCTTTAAGGGCTTGTTCGAAGTTAAAAGGTTGGGTCATGTGTCATTCCTGTTTTTGAATATTTTACTGAAATGACACAGAATTATGAACACTACCTAATCGTTCAGGGCTGTTCCCCAAAGAAGTATTAAATATCGTGTTACATCACCATGAGTTTGTTGATGGTTCGGGTTTCCCTGATGGGCTCACAGGTCATAAAATTCCCATCGTGACTCAAATCGTTAGTCTAGCAAATGATTACGATCAGCAACTGAGTGGTCAGCAAGCTTCTTCTCCTCAAGTTGCCCTCGGTTACTTATTTAAAAATAGAGCCAGTAAACATTCGGAATCGTTGATTTCTGTCTTAGTCAAGATATTAGGTATTTATCCACCAGGGACCTTAGTTAAGCTATCGGATGATAGCGTTGCAAAAGTCATTATGACCACGAAAGAAGTGAGTCAGCCTCAGGTGTGGGCCTGTAAAGAAGATGGTAGTGAAGCCTCGTTACGCTTTTTAAGTGATGAGGGCGTGACAGTGCAAAAGTCTTTGCGAGTTGAAGATTTAACTGAGGGCGCAAGGCGAACATTGCAGGTCGATAAGGGGATTAGTTTTTATTTTAGTTCCTTACAAGCTTGAATCCCTTTACCAGAGTTCCGTATGCTATTGGCCAAAATATATGATTAGCAGTAAGTAGGTCAGAGATAATGGAACACACTGTGGTGGAGAAAAAGAGTGTTGCGGTTGTAGGCTGTGGGTGGTTCGGTTTTGCGCTCGCAAAACAACTTGTTCAAGCCGGTTATCGCGTGACTGGGGCTAAGCGCCAGAGTGAGGATCTTCCGGCGTTAACACACGCGGGTATTGAGGCATTCCAACTACAACTTGGTGATGAGGCTGATATTGTTCCCGATTTACAGCTGTTGCAAGACTTATTTCAGACAGACTTTCTTGTTGTTAATATTCCTCCTCGTCTAAAGCATGGTAATACAGCTTATCTTAACGAACTAAAACAACTCATCGACTTAACCCAAGGCTGGCAATATCAAGGCATAGTGTTTATTAGCACCACGGGCGTTTATCCCTCTCTTGATAAATCCATGAGCGAAGCGGATGCTCATGCCGAGTCTCCTTCAGCGCAGGTGTTGCTGGATGCTGAAGCTTTATTTGCTCACCAATCTAATACTTGCGTGGTGCGTTTTGCTGGACTCGTTGGACCAAAGCGTCATCCGGGGCGTTTTTTTGCAGGCAAAACCGATGTGGCTGGTGGTAATGTTGCAGTCAATCTCGTGCATTTACAGGATTGCGTCGCGGCAGTGAGTTTAATTATCGACACTAAGCTAAAGGGAGAGAAGATCGCCTCTATCTATAATCTATGCGCGCCAGAGCATCCATCGAGAAGCGAATTTTACGGTGCTGCGGCTCTGTCACTGGGATTGGCTGAACCGCAATTTAATACCCAGCTGCAACCCAGCAAAGTGATTCTGGGGGATAAAATCGTCCGCGATCTGGGATTTAAGTATCAGTTTACCTCCCCACTTACGATGCTAGCGGCCTGTTAGCGGCGGATTTATCACCTATTGTTAACAAATGTTTAAGAACAATAGCCATATTTTGAGGTATCTTAATGGCCTGTGCCTGTTGCAAACGACTTACGATTCAATGATGCGTGTTAATCATTCACTAATAAGAAGAGAATATATGAAAACCCTAACTAATCTTGTTCGACCTTTGGCTGCTTTGGCCTGTGGATTGGTCTTAAGCGCCAGTTTTGCGCTGCAAGCGGCCAGTTTTGAAGAAGGGAAGGATTATGTCACTGTCGCAGGAATGAGCGAGGCGCAAAAGCCTGTGCTGCGAGAGTTTTTTTCCTATAACTGCCCACATTGCTACAAACAGGAACCCTTTGTTGCTTCCACGGTAAAACTCTTGGGCAAGGATGTTGCCTTTGAGCGTACGCCTGTGGGGGCGGGGCGTCCTGCGTGGGAACTGAGCCAATTGGCTTATTATATCGCGCAAAAGCTCAATATGACCAAGCAAGTCCATGAGGCGATTTTTAAACAAATTCATGACAAGGGTGAGCAATTTACCCGCCCTGAGCAAGTGAAAGCCTTTTTTGTGGCTCAAGGTGCTAAAGCTGATGATGTGGATGCGGCGATGAATTCTGTTGACGCTAAATTTTCACTGATGAGTTACGATTCGCAAGCGGAATTGGCCGGGATTAAAGGTGTGCCATCATTATTGGTAAATGGCCGTTATTTAGTCACGTCTCGGGTTCATACTCCTGAAGAATTGGCTGAGTTAGTGAAGTACTTAGCCGCTAAATAATAACGTTGATACTGGCGTCTATGCTGGCGCCAATTTACCAGTTTCCCATAACCCAGCCATGCTGGGTTATTTTTTGCCTGTCTGCTGACAAATCTAAGTGGTGTAGATTGAGATGATAGCTCTCGTATTACACTCGAAGTAATACGATATTTTGTTTATATGACAGGCTATTACTACTTTCTAGTTGTTCCATTTATCACGCTATTTTGTCTCTTTCTAGTCTTAGGTTCTTCGACATTGGTCTAAGTTGCTCAAAAAACGACTTTTGCAACAAAATGTAAAATCATTGTTAAGATGATGGTTTTAAATGATATTTTATTTTTTGCTATGTGAGGTATTTCGCAAATTAGACTAAGGTCTTGATTGTGGTCACTCCAGCTGTTGCTAGATTTAACGAGACTTAAAAATAAAACAGCACAGGGGAGTCGCTATGGCGTTTGAAAATAATGATAAAGCAAAAGGTTACTGGAACGAGAATTTACGTCTGGTTTTGGGCCTATTAGCTATTTGGGCCGCAGTTTCGTTTGGTTGCGGCATTCTATTGGTTGATGTACTCAATGAAATCCATTTTATGGGATTCAAATTAGGTTTCTGGTTTGCTCAACAGGGATCGATGTATGTCTTTGTTGCGCTTATTTTTGTCTACGCGGCAAAAGCCAACGCCTTAGATAAAAAATATAACGTACAAGAAGACTAAGGAGCACAGAGATGGGTGTACAAGGATTAACTTATCTGATTGTAGGGCTGTCGTTTGCCCTCTATATTGGGATTGCAATTTGGTCCCGTGCAGGTTCAACTAAAGAGTTTTATGTAGCGGGTGGTGGTGTTCATCCTGTTGTAAACGGCATGGCAACCGCCGCCGACTGGATGTCTGCGGCATCTTTCATTTCGTTGGCGGGTATTGTTTCTTTCGTCGGTTATGACGGCAGTGTGTACTTGATGGGGTGGACCGGCGGTTACGTTTTATTAGCCCTGTGTATGGCACCATACTTACGTAAATTTGGTAAGTTTACCGTGCCTGATTTCGTGGGTGAGCGCTATTACTCCCAAGCGGCGCGCACGGTAGCAGTTATTTGCGCCATCTTCATCTGCTTTACTTACATTGCTGGCCAAATGCGCGGAGTGGGCGTGGTATTCTCGCGCTTCCTTGAGGTAGAGGTAGATACCGGCGTATATATTGGTATGGCCGTGGTGTTTTTCTATGCGGTACTCGGTGGTATGAAAGGGATTACCTATACTCAGGTTGCCCAATATTGCGTACTGATCTTCGCCTTTATGGTGCCTGCAATCTTCCTGTCTGTGATGATGACGGGTCATATCATTCCTCAAATTGGTTTTGGTGCTGAGTTACTCGATGCTGCGGGGAATAATTCTGGCGTTTATCTGTTAGAGAAACTGAATAATCTTTCTGTGGATTTAGGCTTTGCCCCTTACACCGATGGTTCTAAGAGCATGATCGACGTGTTCTGTATTACTGGTGCTTTGATGGTAGGTACAGCGGGCTTACCCCATGTTATTGTGCGTTTTTTCACCGTACCGAAAGTGAAAGATGCACGTATATCAGCGGGTTGGGCATTGGTGTTTATCGCCATCATGTACACCACAGTTCCTGCATTAGCGGCATTCTCTCGCGTCAATATGATCGAAACCATTAACGGCCCAGATCAAAAGGGTGTTGCCTATGAAACTGCGCCTGATTGGATCAAAAACTGGGAAAAAACCGGTCTGATCAAATGGGATGACAAAAATGGTGATGGCAAAATCTACTATGCCAAAGGCAAAATGGAAGATGCTGCTAGCCCTAACGAAATGAAAATCGACAACGACATCATTGTATTAGCAACGCCAGAAATCGCGAATCTGCCAGCTTGGGTGATTGCGCTGGTGGCTGCGGGTGGCCTCGCTGCGGCGCTATCTACCTCTGCGGGTTTGTTGTTGGTTATCTCTACATCAGTGTCACACGATTTAATGAAGAAAAACCTGATGCCAAATATTTCTGACAAGAAAGAGTTAATGTACGCTCGACTTGCTGCTGGTATCGGTATTGTGATTGCGGGTTACTTCGGGGTTAACCCTCCAGGATTCGTGGCGGCGGTGGTGGCATTCGCTTTCGGTTTGGCTGCGTCATCTCTGTTTCCTGCAATCATCATGGGTATCTTCTCTAAGACCATGAATAAAGAAGGTGCTATTTCAGGTATGGTGCTTGGCTTATTCTTCACCGCAGGTTATATCATCTACTTTAAGTTTGTTGATCCTAATGCAAACGTACCTGCGAACTGGTTCCTTGGTATTTCGCCTGAAGGTATCGGTATGGTGGGCATGCTAGTGAACTTTGTGGTAGCAGCTATTGTCTGCAAACTGACCGCAGCGGCACCAGCTCATGTGCAGGAAATGGTTGAGTCTATCCGTTTCCCTAAAGGGGCGGGTGAGGCCAGCGGCCACTAACTTTCACCTAGATTAAGAGAAAAGGACGCGTTTGCGTCCTTTTGTTTTTGGTGGTGTCAGTGCAGAGTTTGAGCCTGACTTTAGTCGTATATGGCCCAACAATCGAGCGCGTTATAGTGAGATAAAATTCACCTAAAATAAGGTGTTGCTATGAACGCCAGCGAATTACAACCCGTTGTGCAGTTTTTAACGTCTACAGCTCCCTTTGATACTTTGCCTGACGAAACCATTCGCCATTGTGCTAAGTCAGTCATCGTCGGGTATTACAGTAAAGCCTCAGGGTTTGTGACCTTTGATGCCGATGCGCCGAAATTGTATTTGGTCCGCAGCGGTGCCTTTGAGGTGCGCGATCCCGAAGGGGTATTAGTGGATAGAGTCGCCGAAGGGGAGTTTTTTGGTTTTTCGACGCTATTGTCAGGGGAGAAGGTAGTGAATCGGGTCGCCATTCTTGAAGACAGTTTGGTATACCACTTACCACAGGCATTATTCGATCAACTACGAAGTGAGAGTCGGCACTTTGATAAATTTTTTACCCGTGCTTTTGCCAAACGGTTACGCCATGAAGCGCGTTTTAAGGCTAAAGATCTGACGACCACCAGTCGTATTAGTACCTTAATGTCATCTTCACCGATTATGATCGACGCCCACGCAAGTGTAACGCAAGCAGCCCTCTTGATGCGTAACTCGCGGGTATCGTCTTTACTCGTCACCGATAATCGTAAGCTGGTGGGGATTTTAACCGATAAAGATTTACGCAATCGAGTGCTCGCCGCAGGGCTTGATGGCCGAATTGCCGTGCATCAAGCCATGACGACTTCACCGATTTCGATTTCATCGAATGCCTTGATTTTTGAAGCTATGCTATTGATGAGTGAACATAATATTCACCATCTGCCGATTATTGATGAGCAAAATAGCGAGGAAGTGAAAGCCATTGGCATGGTGACTAGTACCGATATTTTACGCGGTCAAGGTTCGCAGCCATTACTCCTCATTGGTGAAATAGAGCGCCAACGTGATCTCGCAAGTCTCATTAGCGTTAGTAAACAAATCCCCTTGTTATTGCAAAATTTAATCAGTGCTGATGCACGGGCTGAGGAGATTGGTCGCGTGCTGACCTCGGTCACCGATGCCTTAACCCGGCGCTTGATTGTGCTAAATCAGCAAATTCTCGGTGAGGCGCCGATGGCGTTTTGTTGGTTAGCCTTTGGCTCGCAGGGGCGGCAAGACCAAGCCGCCTGTTCGGATCAAGATAACGGCTTGCTGGTGGCCGAGGAAATGGATGATTTTGCAAAGGGCTACTTTGATGCGTTAACCCATGCGGTTTGTGCAGGGCTTGATCAGTGTGGTTATGCGTATTGCCCTGGTAATATCATGGCGCAAAATCCCAAGTGGCGTATGTCGCTCAAAGAATGGCAGCAGGTTTTTGAAAAGTGGGTTGTCACGCCAGAGCCTAAGGCATTGATGCATGCAAGTATTTTCTTCGATATGCGTTCGGTATTTGGTCCATTATCATTATTTGATGCATTGCAGGATAAGGTGTTGGCACAGACCAAAGACAACGATATTTTTCTCGCGGGTTTGACTGGCAATTCCTTAATCGAGTCTCCGCCCTTAGGATTCTTTCGAAAATTTGTGTTAGAGCGCGATGGCAGTGAGGTAAAAGGCATTGATTTAAAGCATAAGGGTAATGCTTTGATCAATGATATTGCTCGCGTATATGCCCTGTCTGCGGGCATTAAAGAAGTAAATACCGCCAAACGCATTCGGGCACTGATGGACGCTAATATTCTTAATCGTAAGGATGCGCTTAACTTAGCCGATGCCCATGAGTTTATCGCCCATATGCGGTTATCAAACCAAGGTTATCAACATACGCAGGGACTTGAGATTAGTAACTATCTGTTACCCGCACATTTATCTTCTTTAGTTCGGCATCAATTACGGGATGCCTTCAAGGTGGTTCATGACGCCCAGTCGGGCATGAAGATGAAATTTATGCGGAGCTTTTAATGGGCGCTTGGTTGATTAATGCTAAGTTGCAATGGCGAGCACTGCGCTGTCAGCATCAATTATTTAAGGATTATTATCAGTCCTTAATCCCGCTGATGGCGCTGCCCATCAATCGTGCTCCCTTGATGGCGATGGATTTGGAGATGACAGGGTTAGATCCCCTTCAGGATCAAATCTTAAGCATTGGCTTAGTCCCCATTGAAAATGGAGTGATCCCCCTTGGTGAGGCGCAGCAAAAATTAGTGCAAATTAAGGGCAGTGTCGGCCAAAGTGCGACGATTCATGGGATTCTCGACAACCATTTAATCCAAGCGGTGAGCATTGAGGAGGCTATGGCATGGTTTATTACTCAAACCCGTGGCCGAGTATTAGTTGCCCATCACTCCCCACTGGATTGTCGTTTTTTACAACAAGATATATTGGCTATCTACCATCAAGCCGTTTTACTCCCCGCTATAGATACCTTAGTACTTGAGAAACAACGGTTATTACGTGAGCATTCGGTACTTAAAGAAGGAAGTCTAAGGCTTGGAGCCTGTCGAGAGCGTTATCACTTACCGATTTACGGTGCCCATAGTGCATTAACCGATGCATTAGCCTGTGCGGAGTTATTATTAGCACAAGTGGCGGCCATGGGGGGAGGTGCAGATATTTCGGTCGGGGATTTACTGACCTAATCACGTTAAGCCACTTCATTCGCGATATTTTCTGGAACAGAAGGCTTTTCATATTTGATTAATGACTCATTAGCTACACTCATTACGAGTGAGGCATTTGCGATTGGTTAACTTATACGGTGATTGGTTGCTCTCGCCAAGTTGTGTTGAGCAAGTGGTGCACGAGAGTATTACTGCGTGGTTTGGAGTGTTAAGCGAATAGGAGAAGATCATGCCACTACCGTTACTATGGATTGGCGGTGCAGCGATGGGCGCATTGATGCTCGCCGATGAACGCGAAAAGCGACAACAGCTTGAACGCAATCGACTATTAGGCAGCGTTCCTCGCCAAGTAAGCACAAAGCAGGCGATGATTACTGCGCCGAGCCAATGGCAAAAGGGTTTTAAGCAAGTCACGCCACAACCTGGGAGTATCGTTTGTTGTTATGTGTTTGGAGTGATTGAGCATACAGGGATTTGGTTAGCGGGAGATTGCATTGTGGAGTTACATGGCTCTGGGCTTGTTCGAGCCGTATCAGTAAAGCGATTTTTAGCGGGCCGAACAGGTAGCCAAATTTTTATTGCCTGTAATCATCAACATCAACCGCTTATCGCCAATACCATTGTTAATCGGGCCGAGCGGGCGATTTATCAGTACCGTGAATATGACCTGTTTTACAATAATTGCCACCGATTTGTGTGGTCATGTTTGTGCGGTGAGGAACGAGCGATTAAAAGCTTTAACGAGCTAAATCAAAAACTCGCAGCTTATTTTGCGCAGGGGATTTACTGGGATGAAATGCATTTTGCATCAGCGCTTACAGATATATAAAGGCCATCCAATGATGGCCTTTATATGCATAAACTTACTTACAGAAATAGTCTACAGCGCGTTTTACCAACTCGATTCCACTTTGATCGCAAGGCGGTAATTGGGCATCACTGATTTGCACTGGCGTGACACGTTCACCCCATTGCAATAGCAATGCAGCAGAGGTTAATCCCGCACCAAAGGCGCAAGAAAGAATGGTTTGGTTCGGTTTAATTAACCCTTTTTCGAGTGCATCACAAATCGCGATTGGAATCGTTGCCGCCGATGTATTGCCATAGTTAGCAATATTCACAAAGGCTTTTTCTTTAGGGATCTTCATGCGGCTAACGAGGGTATCAATAATGCGCTCGTTCGCTTGATGTGGGATCACTAAATCAACTTCATCCTTATCGACGCCGCATTTTTCAAGCACTTGAGTGCTTAGCTTATTCATACCATTAATGGCGCGTTTAAAAATTTCTTGGCCATCAAATTGGATGTAAAAGTCTAATGATTCGGCGGAGAATCGATCCATCGCGGTACCGAAACCCGCTTTGAGGATGTCTCGGCCATCGGGATCATTATTCAGCTCATAGCCTAATACGCCACCAGGGATATCGGTCGCTTCCACGACAACTGCGCCCGCGCCATCACCAAACAATACGGCGGTTTCACGGCGAGACCAATCGAGGTAGAAAGATAAGCGTTCGGCGCCCACAACGAGGACTTTCTTGCATTGACCACTCTTGATCTGTGAGCTCGCTAAACCTAAGCCGTACAAAAAACCACTGCAGGCGGCGTTGATATCAAAGGCTGCGCAGCTTGCACCAATATTGGCCTGCACTGTTGAGGCTATATTGGGGATCAAAGTATCTGGGCTAGCGCTGGCTAAAATGATCATATCAATTTCGCTGCCCTCAATCCCAGCCGCTGCAAGCGCACGCTTGGCGGCAACTGAGGCTAATTCCGAGGTGTTCACATGGCTGATATGACGTTGACTGATCCCTGTGCGTGATTTAATCCATTCATCGGACGTTTCGATAAAAGTGGCAAGATCATCGTTAGTCAAAGTGGCGGGTGGAACACATTTTCCCCAGCCCGTGATTGTGGCGTACTGCATGGTGTTTTCTCTCAAATAAAAAAGGCAGAACCTTTAGTGCTGCCTCAAATCGACAACAAAGCTTATCGGTATAACGAATGACAGTCCGTGATCTATACCACCTGTTTGGCGACCAGATCCCGAATTGTCATTGCGGCATGCAAAATATGATGTCGCAGTAACGCCGTGGCTTTCTCTGTTTCTCTTTGCTTACAATAATTGAGCAGTTCGCGGTGCTCGTGCTCTGCTGCGGGAATGCCTCCTGCGAGCAGTAATTGCAAACGAATATATCTATCGCAGTTGGTATTGAGGCCATGCACGACCTCTAGCGTATGTGGGCGATTGGCGGCTTGGTATAAACAGGTATGAAACTGTGTATTTAGCTCGCTCCAACTGGCGACGGCATCTTCATGTTTAAAGGCTGATTCCAATTGTTCTAATACGCGTTCAGCTCTTATTAAATCTTCTTCTTGAAGTCGTGGAATGGCTTTGGCGAGCAGATCAGTCTCGATCATGGCGCGCAACTCAAACAGCTCGGTCACTTGTTCAACGGATAATTCAGTCGCCGTTGCCCCTTTATGGGGTTCGAATTTTACCAGCCCTTCAGCTTCAAGTTGCAGCAAGGCTTCTCTTACCGGAATGCGGCTAACATTCAATGCTTCGGCTAGTGCGCTTTGTCTGAGTGGTTCTCCTGCGGCTATATCACCCGAAAGTATTTTCTCTCTGAGCACCTCTACAACTAACTGGGTGCGGGTTTTATGGACTATAGGCGTAGTTCGACTCATTATGACCGTCTATTTTTAGGTGTTTTATTGTTATCCGTGCAAGATTACCGTTAAAAACAGCACAAATAAAGGGAAAGCTCGATTGAGCTGCGTATCGACTAGATGGCAAAAACAATTATTCGCGGACGAATTCGCCCTTAAAGATGTGTTAATCGACCATTTATAGGCGTTACTATCGCAAATGAATTGTCAGAATATGAATCAAGCTCAAATTGCCAAGTGGTATCCGTCAACTTCGCGGTGCAATTTCTTGCAATGGATGGAATAATAGTAAAATTACGCATTAAGCGCTGTTTTTTGTGAGTGGAGTAGTACTGTGAGTGCAGTCAATCGAGCTGTTTTTTTGGACCGTGATGGTGTGATCAACAAAGATCATGGTTATGTGCATCAGGTAGATGACTTTGAATATATTGAAGGCGTATTTGAGGCGTGCCTTGCATTAAAGCAAATGGGATACAAATTGGTGGTGGTCACTAATCAGTCGGGAATTGCCCGTGGCATGTATACCGAAGACCAATTCCACAGTCTCACCGAATGGATGGATTGGAACTTTGCCGATAAAGGTGTCGACCTCGATGGTATCTATTATTGCCCGCACCATAACGAAAAAGGGATTGGTGAATATAAAGTCGATTGCGACTGTCGCAAACCCAAACCAGGAATGTTACTCGACGCGGCAAAATTTTTGAAAATCGATTTGTCCCAATCTGTGATGGTAGGAGATAAAGCCGACGATATGCTCGCGGCCAAAGCTGCAGGGGTGCCGACACGTATCCTCGTCCGTACTGGTAAAGCCATTGCTAATGATAGCGAGGCGTCTGTGGTGCTCGATAGCATTGCCGATGTACCGGGTTTTTTAAAGAAATAGCCTATTCTTGCAACTTAAAGCGTGCATCAATCTATTTGAACCGTGAGATTGAACTTGAAGCGCGAGCTTAACAATAAAAAGTGCGGTATTGGCTTTATCGTTTTGCTTAGTGACCGATGCTAACGGCGTTATCAGGCGATAAAGATAGCCAACGTGATGGAAATTACAGCGAATTAGGCGCTAAAACCTAGGTTTGGTTTAAAAAATGCGCATTCACATCGCTTTTTCTAATTATTTTGCCTAAAGGGGTTGCAGTAAAATCTGACATCCATATAATGCGCATCCACTGGCCCAGCGGGGTCAACGGTGAAAGCCAAAAGCGCTAAATGCTTAAGGTAAATAACCACGCTCTTTAATAATTTATCAAGCAAATCTGTGTGGACACTCACAGGTGTTGAGTTAATCGAAATTATTCTGCCGTTTGGCGAGTAATCAAAGAATTAAATCAATGAATGAGTGTTCATAGCAATATGTACATACAGTAATGTATGAATTGAAACGCGATGCTTCTTAGGGAGCAAAGCGAATCAAAACAGTAGAATTCATTGAGTCGTTTAACGCGAGTTAAACACAAAACTTTTAATTGAAGAGTTTGATCATGGCTCAGATTGAACGCTGGCGGCAGGCCTAACACATGCAAGTCGAGCGGCAGCACAAGGGAGTTTACTCCTGAGGTGGCGAGCGGCGGACGGGTGAGTAATGCCTAGGGATCTGCCCAGTCGAGGGGGATAACAGTTGGAAACGACTGCTAATACCGCATACGCCCTACGGGGAAAGAGGGGGACCTTCGGGCCTCTCGCGATTGGATGAACCTAGGTGGGATTAGCTAGTTGGTGAGGTAATGGCTCACCAAGGCGACGATCCCTAGCTGTTCTGAGAGGATGATCAGCCACACTGGGACTGAGACACGGCCCAGACTCCTACGGGAGGCAGCAGTGGGGAATATTGCACAATGGGGGAAACCCTGATGCAGCCATGCCGCGTGTGTGAAGAAGGCCTTCGGGTTGTAAAGCACTTTCAGTAGGGAGGAAAGGGTGAGTCTTAATACGGCTCATCTGTGACGTTACCTACAGAAGAAGGACCGGCTAACTCCGTGCCAGCAGCCGCGGTAATACGGAGGGTCCGAGCGTTAATCGGAATTACTGGGCGTAAAGCGTGCGCAGGCGGTTTGTTAAGCGAGATGTGAAAGCCCTGGGCTCAACCTAGGAATAGCATTTCGAACTGGCGAACTAGAGTCTTGTAGAGGGGGGTAGAATTCCAGGTGTAGCGGTGAAATGCGTAGAGATCTGGAGGAATACCGGTGGCGAAGGCGGCCCCCTGGACAAAGACTGACGCTCATGCACGAAAGCGTGGGGAGCAAACAGGATTAGATACCCTGGTAGTCCACGCCGTAAACGATGTCTACTCGGAGTTTGGTGTCTTGAACACTGGGCTCTCAAGCTAACGCATTAAGTAGACCGCCTGGAGAGTACGGCCGCAAGGTTAAAACTCAAATGAATTGACGGGGGCCCGCACAAGCGGTGGAGCATGTGGTTTAATTCGATGCAACGCGAAGAACCTTACCTACTCTTGACATCCACAGAAGACTGCAGAGATGCGGTTGTGCCTTCGGGAACTGTGAGACAGGTGCTGCATGGCTGTCGTCAGCTCGTGTTGTGAAATGTTGGGTTAAGTCCCGCAACGAGCGCAACCCCTATCCTTATTTGCCAGCACGTAATGGTGGGAACTCTAGGGAGACTGCCGGTGATAAACCGGAGGAAGGTGGGGACGACGTCAAGTCATCATGGCCCTTACGAGTAGGGCTACACACGTGCTACAATGGCGAGTACAGAGGGTTGCAAAGCCGCGAGGTGGAGCTAATCTCACAAAGCTCGTCGTAGTCCGGATTGGAGTCTGCAACTCGACTCCATGAAGTCGGAATCGCTAGTAATCGTGGATCAGAATGCCACGGTGAATACGTTCCCGGGCCTTGTACACACCGCCCGTCACACCATGGGAGTGGGCTGCAAAAGAAGTGGGTAGCTTAACCTTCGGGGGGGCGCTCACCACTTTGTGGTTCATGACTGGGGTGAAGTCGTAACAAGGTAGCCCTAGGGGAACCTGGGGCTGGATCACCTCCTTACCTATACGACTAACTCGATGTTTGGTCTAAAAATGCTCCTGCATTTTAGACATTCGGTACATCCGTGTACCTTTTGAGTGTTCACACAGATTTGCTTGATAGAAGATAGAGTAAAAGATGGGTCTGTAGCTCAGCTGGTTAGAGCGCACCCCTGATAAGGGTGAGGTCGGTGGTTCAAGTCCACTCTGACCCACCAATCCTTCCTTCTCAGCGTTGGAAAGTGACTCGTTTAGTGAACTAAACGTCGCTACTGTCCGCCTTGATAAGAAATGATTGGCAAACCAATCCTTTAAGAGGTTTGGAACATCTTATTTACTCGCACTGCATGTAAATGGGGCTATAGCTCAGCTGGGAGAGCGCCTGCCTTGCACGCAGGAGGTCTGCGGTTCGATCCCGCATAGCTCCACCATTTACTGCATTATGGTTAGAGATGCCAAAGATAAACTAAAACATTATCTTTGGCTTTTTTAAGCCCGCTCTTTAACAATTTGGAAAGCTGATAGTAATTAACGCAATGATGTCTGTCGTTGTGTTAATACGAAAAAAATTGAGTTCTTAAAACACTTGTTAAGTGTCTTGAATATTCAAGTCTAAGGCGAGTCCATCTTCTTGGTCGAAGATGAGACAAGTAAAACCAGCTGGTCGCAACGACTCAAGTGGCTCACGCAAGTGAAACTCATTTGGGTTGTATGGTTAAGCGACTAAGCGTATACGGTGGATGCCTTGGCAGTCAGAGGCGATGAAGGACGTAGTAACTTGCGAAAAGCGTTGGCGAGCTAGTAACAAGCATTTGAGCTAACGATGTCCGAATGGGGGAACCCGGCCGCATAAGCGGTCATCATGTGGTGAATACATAGCTACATGAGGCAAACGAGGGGAACTGAAACATCTAAGTACCCTTAGGAAAAGAAATCAACCGAGATTCCCCTAGTAGCGGCGAGCGAACGGGGATTAGCCCTTAAGTCAGAGGGGTGTTAGTGGAATGGTCTGGAAAGTCCAGCGGCACAGGGTGATAGCCCCGTACACGAAAACTAACCTTTGATGAAAACGAGTAAGGCGGGACACGTGATATCCTGTTTGAATATGGGGGGACCATCCTCCAAGGCTAAATACTCCTGACTGACCGATAGTGAACCAGTACCGTGAGGGAAAGGCGAAAAGAACCCCTGTGAGGGGAGTGAAATAGAACCTGAAACCGTATACGTACAAGCAGTGGGAGCGGTTCTTGAGACCGTGACTGCGTACCTTTTGTATAATGGGTCAGCGACTTACGTTTTGTAGCGAGGTTAAGCGAATAGCGGAGCCGTAGGGAAACCGAGTGTTAACTGCGCGTTTAGTTGCAAGGCGTAGACCCGAAACCCGGTGATCTAGCCATGGGCAGGTTGAAGGTTGAGTAACATCAACTGGAGGACCGAACCGACTAATGTTGAAAAATTAGCGGATGACTTGTGGCTGGGGGTGAAAGGCCAATCAAACCGGGAGATATCTGGTTCTCCTCGAAAGCTATTTAGGTAGCGCCTCGAGCGAATACCATTGGGGGTAGAGCACTGTTAAGGCTAGGGGGTCATCCCGACTTACCAACCCTTTGCAAACTCCGAATACCAATGAGTACTACTCGGGAGACAGACGGCGGGTGCTAACGTCCGTCGTCAAAAGGGAAACAACCCAGACCGTCAGCTAAGGTCCCAAAGTGTATGTTAAGTGGGAAACGATGTGGGAAGGCTTAGACAGCTAGGATGTTGGCTTAGAAGCAGCCATCATTTAAAGAAAGCGTAATAGCTCACTAGTCGAGTCGGCCTGCGCGGAAGATGTAACGGGGCTAAACATACCACCGAAGCTACGGGTGCAATTCATTAGAGTTGCGCGGTAGAGGAGCGTTCTGTAAGCCGTTGAAGGTGAAGGGGTAACCCACACTGGAGGTATCAGAAGTGCGAATGCTGACATGAGTAACGATAAAGGGGGTGAAAAACCCCCTCGCCGAAAGACCAAGGGTTCCTGTCCAACGTTAATCGGGGCAGGGTGAGTCGACCCCTAAGGTGAGGCCGAAAGGCGTAATCGATGGGAAACAGATTAATATTTCTGTACTTCCGCTAACTGCGATGGAGAGACGGAGAAGGCTAGGCTAGCGCGGCGTTGGTAGTCCGCGTTTAAGGTGGTAGGTGGGTGACTTAGGCAAATCCGGGTCACTATACACTGAGAGCTGATGACGAGTCCCCAAGGGGATGAAGTAGTTGATGCCATGCTTCCAGGAAAATCTTCTAAGCTTCAGGTTAGCGGGAATCGTACCCCAAACCGACACAGGTGGTCGGGTAGAGAATACCAAGGCGCTTGAGAGAACTCGGCTGAAGGAACTAGGCAAAATGGTACCGTAACTTCGGGAGAAGGTACGCTCTTGTTGGTGATGAGACTTGCTCTCTAAGCTGACGGGAGTCGCAGATACCAGGTGGCTGCAACTGTTTATCAAAAACACAGCACTGTGCAAACTCGCAAGAGGAAGTATACGGTGTGACGCCTGCCCGGTGCCGGAAGGTTAATTGATTGGGTTATCGCAAGAGAAGCTCATGATCGAAGCCCCGGTAAACGGCGGCCGTAACTATAACGGTCCTAAGGTAGCGAAATTCCTTGTCGGGTAAGTTCCGACCTGCACGAATGGCGTAATGATGGCCACGCTGTCTCCAGCCGAGACTCAGTGAAGTTGAAATTGCGGTGAAGATGCCGTATACCCGCGGCTAGACGGAAAGACCCCGTGAACCTTTACTATAGCTTGGCACTGAACATTGACCCTACATGTGTAGGATAGGTGGGAGACTATGAAGTTGGAACGCTAGTTCTGATGGAGTCGTCCTTGAAATACCACCCTTGTAGTGTTGATGTTCTAACTTGGCCCCATTATCTGGGGTAAGGACAGTGCCTGGTGGGTAGTTTGACTGGGGCGGTCTCCTCCCAAAGAGTAACGGAGGAGCACGAAGGTTGGCTAAGTACGGTCGGACATCGTACGGTTAGTGCAATGGCATAAGCCAGCTTAACTGCGAGACAGACACGTCGAGCAGGTACGAAAGTAGGTCATAGTGATCCGGTGGTTCTGAATGGAAGGGCCATCGCTCAACGGATAAAAGGTACTCCGGGGATAACAGGCTGATACCGCCCAAGAGTTCATATCGACGGCGGTGTTTGGCACCTCGATGTCGGCTCATCACATCCTGGGGCTGAAGTCGGTCCCAAGGGTATGGCTGTTCGCCATTTAAAGTGGTACGCGAGCTGGGTTCAGAACGTCGTGAGACAGTTCGGTCCCTATCTGCCGTGGGCGTTGGATGATTGAGGGGAGTTGCTCCTAGTACGAGAGGACCGGAGTGAACGAACCGCTGGTGTTCGGGTTGTCATGCCAATGGCATTGCCCGGTAGCTATGTTCGGAATCGATAACCGCTGAAAGCATCTAAGCGGGAAGCGAGCCCCAAGATGAGTCATCCCTTGGACTTTAAGTCCACTAAAGAGCCGTTCGAGACTAGGACGTTGATAGGTCAGGTGTGTAAGCGTTGTGAGGCGTTGAGCTAACTGATACTAATGACTCGAGAGGCTTAACCATACAACCCAGATGGGTTTTACTAAGTAGCACTTAGACGAATAGAAACACTTAAGAAGTGTGAACTCAATACAGCTTTCTAAATTAACAAATAAAGGTTAATTACGCAGGTAATTGTACGGCAGACAAAGCCGTGACGAGCGAAGGGCGGAGTGTACGGTAGTACATGAGCACTGGAGTGAGGAAACAATGCCGTCAGACGTAGAATTAACCAGTAAGAATTTGCTTGGTGACAATAGCATTGTGGTCCCACCTGATCCCATCCCGAACTCAGAAGTGAAACGCAATCGCGCCGATGGTAGTGTGGGGTCTCCCCATGTGAGAGTAGGTCATCGCCAAGCGCCTAATTAAACAACGAAGCCAGCTGAACAAGCTGGCTTTTTTGTTTTTAGTGTTTTCAATTTCAACGTTCTATTCTTCACAATACTTCTCTAAGTATCTTTAATTTTTCGCCTCATACGGAATATAAACAGAGAGCCCCTCATTGCTCCGTTTTCTTCATTCTCCAACACCTTTAGCATCATTCATTTAAATGGCTGCTTGGTCTAAATACTTTAGTGCATTGAGACCCCTTTGATTTTTGTCCTTATAGGACTAATCAGTAAATTTAAAGCTTGTACTCTTCGTATGCTCGTTTAAGGGGGAGTCAGAACCTTATTGTCAGCCCATGTTTGCTTTTGGTTTCATCTTGGTTGGTATCTTCATTTCGTCATTACTCCTCAATAAAAATTTCTGCTTTGCCGTTTCATTAACGAATATTCATTTTATCGGTCGTTCACTAAGGATCCCTCAGACACTTGCTGCTGATCTTATGTAAATTGGTCTTACCAATTTACATTCGTCGATTAAATTTGTTATCAATGCAGATGTTGTGTGGTTGTTAATTTAAAACGCGAATGTTGGTTAAGGGCGAAGGAGGTAGGGCAGTGAAAGGGGAGCTAACGCAACAGTTATTAGACGCTGTTGGCATCATGTTATTGGGGATGGGGCTGGTCTATTTATTTTTAAGTGTATTGATATTAGCTGTGAATCTGGTTGCTAAGTGGTGTCGTGAAGAGCACAAAGCAGTAGAACCGTTGAAGGTCAATGATGCGAGCTCAACTGGAGCCGCAAGCACTTTAGATCCTAAATTGGTGGCTGTGATCAGCTTAGCCGTCCAGCAGTATCGTTCTCAGGCTAAATAATGGAGCGCCATATGAACCGAGTAAATTCGATAGTGGCGCCTAAGCCATTACAGTTAACCGATGTTGTCTTGAGGGATGCACATCAGTCTATTTTAGCGACGCGTTTACGCCTCGATGACATGCTTCCGATTGCACCGCTCTTAGATAAAGTGGGATTTTGGTCGCTAGAGTCTTGGGGCGGAGCGACCTTCGATGCCTGTATCCGTTATTTAGGTGAGGATCCTTGGGACAGGATCCGCGAACTGAAAAAGGTCATGCCCAATACGCCTCAACAAATGTTACTGCGTGGTCAAAATCTATTGGGTTATCGCCATTATGCCGATGATTTAGTGACGCGTTTTGTCGAACGTGCCCATGCCAATGGGGTCGATGTGTTCCGTATCTTTGATGCGATGAATGATGTGCGCAACCTCGAGACTGCAGTAAAAGCCGTGCGCCAAGTTGGTGGCCATGCGCAGGGGACGATCTCATACACGACGAGTCCAGTGCATACCATAGAGACGTGGGTGGATATGGCAAAACGTCTCGAAGATATGGGATGTGATTCTTTGTGTATTAAAGATATGGCGGGTCTGCTGAAGCCGATGGAAGCGTTTGAGCTTATAAGTCGACTAAAATCCCAAACGCAACTTGTGCTGTCAATGCATTGCCACGCCACCACAGGCCTGAGTACCGCAACCTATCAAAAGGCTATTGAGGCGGGAGTCGATGTACTCGATACCGCCATTTCATCCATGAGTCAAACCTATGGCCATACCGCAACTGAAACGGTAGTCGCTATGGTGGAAGATACTGAACGTGCAACAGGCTATGATCTTGTATTACTTGAGGAGATTGCCGCTTATTTTCGTGAGGTTCGCAAAAAATACGCCAAATTCGAAGGTGCGCTAAAGGGGATTGATTCCCGTATTCTACGTGCTCAAGTCCCTGGCGGCATGCTGACAAACATGGAGAGTCAACTCAAAGAGCAAGGTGCACTAGATAAGATAGATGCGGTGCTGGAGGAGATCCCTCGGGTGCGTCAAGATTTAGGTTTTCTGCCTTTGGTCACGCCAACCTCGCAGATTGTCGGCTCACAGGCGGTTATCAACGTACTGATGGGCCAAAGATACCAATCGTTAACGAAAGAGACTGAAGGTGTGTTAAGGGGCGAATATGGCGCTACGCCAGCGCCAGTGAATTCAGAGTTGCAGGCAAGAGTACTTAATGGGCAGGTGGCTATCACCTGTCGTCCTGCGGATTTACTCGTACCAGAGTTAGACAAGTTGCGTGCAGAGTTATTATCAAAGGCGCAGGATCAAGGGATTAGTCTCGTCTTAGAGAGTAAGGAAAAGCCTTCGGACGATGATTTACTCATTTATGCGCTCTTTCCACAGATTGGCTTACAGTTTTTGAAGAATCGCCATAATCCGGCGGCATTTGAGCCTAAACCTGAACTTGCGCCAATCTTACCAGTTACGCCGCGTGAGGCCGAAACCTATACCGTCACGGTTGAGGGGCAAACTTATGTGGTTGAGGTTGCCGAGGGCGGCGAAATTAGTCAGATCCAACCTCAAGGACAGGTAGCTTCGCAGCTTAATTATGCCCCTACTTCTCATTTAAACAGTGCACCATTGGCTCAATCCGCCGAGATTAAGCTGAAGATGAGTGCGCCGCTATCGGGCAATATCTTTAAAGTGCATGTGGGGATTGGCGACAAGGTTTGCGCCGGCGATGTGGTGATCATCCTTGAGGCGATGAAAATGGAGACAGAGATCCGCGCTCAGGGGGATGGTGTTATTACCCATCTCTTTGTGAAAGAAGGCGATTCAGTTGTCGTGGGTTCTCAATTATTGGCCTTAGCCTAGGAGTCTATATGGATGGTTTACTGGCGTTTTGGGCCGAAACGGGCATAGCCCATTTTACCGCAGGGCAAGTCTTAATGATGGCCGTTGGCATGTTGCTGTTATACCTCGCTATCGTGCGTGGATTTGAGCCTTTGTTGCTGTTGCCTATTGGCTTTGGTGCAGTGCTGGCGAATATTCCCAACGCAGGCTTTACCGAAGAGGGGGGAATACTCTACTACGCCTATCATGTGGGGATTGAAACCGGCGTTTTTCCACTGCTGATCTTTATGGGGGTCGGAGCACTGACAGATTTTAGTGCACTGATCGCCAACCCAAAAACCTTATTACTCGGCGCGGCGGCGCAGTTTGGGATTTTCGCGACCTTAATTGGCGCTATCGCCCTAAATCTGGTGCCAGGCTTTGAATTTACCATGCAGGATGCCGCAGCCATTGCCATTATCGGTGGGGCGGATGGACCAACGGCTATTTTCCTTGCCTCTAAGCTTGCGCCTGAGTTACTGGGAGCGATTGCTGTGGCGGCTTATTCCTATATGGCGTTGGTGCCGATTATTCAGCCGCCGATCATGCGTTTACTCACAACCCAAGCGGAACGTGAGATAAAAATGGAGCAGCTACGGGAAGTCAGTAAAAAGGAGCGGATTATTTTTCCGCTGATGGTATTAGGCTTAACCATTCTGTTTTTACCCGCGGCAACGCCACTGGTAGGGATGTTTTGCCTTGGTAACTTAATGCGCGAATCGGGCGTGGTGGATAGGCTCTCAAAAACAGCACAAAACGAGCTGATTAATATCGTGACGATTTTTTTGGGCTTAGCTGTCGGCTCTAAATTATCGGCCGAGCAGTTTTTGCGGGTAGAAACCTTGGGGATCTTAGTACTTGGTGCCCTTGCTTTTGGTATAGGTACTGCCGCAGGAGTGTTGATGGCAAAACTGATGTGTAAGTTATCCGGCGGTAAGGTTAATCCGCTGATTGGGGCGGCAGGAGTATCAGCTGTGCCTATGGCTGCAAGGGTAGTGAATAAAGTGGGATTAGAGGCTAATCAGCATAACTTTCTATTAATGCATGCTATGGGACCGAACGTTGCTGGCGTGCTAGGTTCTGCGGTCGCAGCGGGGATACTACTTGCCGTACTCGGCTAATAGAATAAAACGAAAAATATAGTATTAACCCATAGTGTAAGGTTATCGCGCCTGCTAAAGCGAGTGGGATACATCAAAAGGCCTACAAGGGCGTGTTGACGTTTCAGGGTTATTTTTGCAGCAATTTGGCTGGCGTTTATGCAAGGCAAAGTCCGTGCAGTGTAGTTATTCTACATAAACGGACGATAACGCAGCAGAAACGTCAGCCAAATGCTGCCCGAAAGGTTCGTCTGGCAAGCCCTTGCCCTTATTTTCTGTCATAAGAGCCGCTCGTCATTTGAGTAAACTACACATCATTCCTCGTTTCGCGAGCACGAGCTTGCCAGAACGAACAAAATTTAATCTCGAAACGTCAACACGCCCTAAATACATTGATGTGTTGGTCGGCCTTATATTTACACGATCTAAATAGGCTGGAGCCCTAGGCTACAGCGTGCCATGTGCTAAACCATGGCAGGCTTATGCACCGATTCATTAACCTGTCATTTTCAACGGTGAAGCTTAAGAGAAACTTAGCTATTGTCCGGAATAAAATTTATATAATCATGTTGAAAATAGAGGTTTTTTTATTTTATATAAATGATAGGCTAGTAAAAAGTGTGCGCAATGGCACACTTTTTACCGCGTTAATGGAGACGAGATAATGGGCAATGATGATCTTTCAGCGTGTTTAAATGGTGAACATGTCGTTCTAGAGCCTTTGTCGTTATCCCATGTGGCGGCACTTAGCTTAGCGGTCACCGATGGTGAACTGTGGCGTTTATGGTTTACCAGTGTGCCTGAGCCGAGTGAGATGAAAGCTTATGTAATGAAAGCCTTAGCTGAAAAATCCCGTGGGGAAAGTTTTCCCTTTGCGGTGCGAGACAAAGTTTCTGGTGAGATTGTGGGTTGTACGCGCATTTGCCATTGGGAGAGTGAGCATCGCCATTTAGAGATTGGTTACACTTGGTATGCTAAGCGCGCCCAGCGCACAGGTATTAATACCGAGGCTAAATTGCTACTACTCACCTTTGCCTTCGAAACCCTTGAGGCCATTGCGGTGGAGTTTAGAACCCATTGGCACAATCAAGCTTCGCGCCAAGCCATCGCTCGTTTAGGAGCCAAGCAAGATGGGGTTTTACGGAATAATAAAATTCTTAAGGATGGCACCATTCGGGACACTGTGGTTTATTCCATTATTGATTCTGAGTGGGCGACGGTGAAACATCATTTAATCTTTCGCTTACAACAGCGACTGGTAGTGTAAGGAATGATGGATGCGTATCGCGCATATCTACTATGAGTAGATATAGCTTGATAAGACGTCAATATGGATATGGACTTAAGGTTGGTTAAGCCGATGGCAAATAGAATCATTCAAGCTAATGAGTCCCACAGTCATGATATTGCTCCTTTATTTAATGAGTATCGGCAGTTTTATGGCTGTAAGGATGATGTAGAGGCGGGTGAGCTGTTTATCCGAACTCGTTTGCATGAGGGGTCATCGGTAATTTTTTTTGCGCGCTCACCTCAAGGTTTAGGCTTGGGTTTTGTGCAGTTATATCCCAGTTTTTCATCCCTTAATTTAGCGCCGATTTTTATTCTGAATGATGTATTTGTCACGCAGCATGCGCGATGTGTCGGGCTAGGTCGGGCGCTGGTACAACGGGCAGCAGACTATGCTCGTAGCCAAGGAGCACGTTATTTAGTGCTCGAAACCCAAAAAGAGAATTTACGTGCTCAAGGGCTTTATGAAGCACTTGGGTTTGTGCGCGATCAACAATTTGTAACCTATGAACTTGAGCTAAATCCTTAGCTTAAGTCGCTTACTCTTAATTACTAATAAAAAGGACAATATCAATGTTAAAAGCTTTTGCTATTGCAGGTCTTATGCTGACGATGAGCCACAGCGTGTTTGCGGATGAAGCCCAACAGGCTCTGGCTAAAGAAGCCATAGAATGTGCAGCCTATTATCAAATTAGCTCTGAAGCGATTGGCGCCATGAATGCCCCACAAATGCAAGCGGTGGGTGAACGCTTAAAAGCGTCTAAAGTTGAAGCCGAAAATCTGGCGAAGAAATACCAGTCAGAAGCCGAGGTGACCCAAGCCGTTGCCGATGCCAAAGCTCGTCAAATACAAAGCCTGGGTGGCTCTAGTAATCTCGGGGTATTGATGGGGAAATATAAAGAAGAGTGTAAAAACTTACTGGCTGATCCTCAAAAGCGCCTCGATTATTGGACAATGGCAACCATGTAACGTGGTTACTATGACTGACGTAAAAACCACCTTCGGGTGGTTTTTAGTTTTTAGCATGCATTGCGATAAGGAGCGAAGAGGTCGAGCATCCACTCGATAAATGCTTGCACTTTTAACGGCAAGCTTGGGGATTTAGGCGTGAGTAGGTAATAAACGTATGGGCTGGTAAACGGTGCATGGAAGGGGATGACTAAACTGCCATTAGCTAATTGTTCTTCAATAAAAAAGCGTGGGATCAGCGCCGCGCCCATGCCACTGGCAGCCGCCTGACTCAACATGTAAAAATGCTCCACGCCGAAGGTTTGTTCTTGCGTGAGTGTTAAGCCTACCTTTTCAGCCCAATAATCCCAAAGTTCTGGGCGAGTGGTGTGTTTGAGTAAGGTGACATGATTAATATCCTCAATACATTTCAGTTTTGGGGCCAATGACGGCGCGCAAACTAAGCACAGATCTTCATCCATGAGTTTGATGTAATTCACTCCCTTGGGCAGCTTGGTACTACTGCGGATCGCGATGTCGTAGCGCCCTTGGCTGAAGTCAACGGCAAAGTCACCTATCGAGAGATCCACATATAAATGTGGATAACGCGACTTAAATTGCTCCATACGAGGGATTAACCAGTTGATGGTTAAACTTGGTAATACATTGATGGCTAAGGTTTGTGGCCGAGAACCTTGGCTACGCAAATCGGCGGTGGCGCTCGATAAGGTTTGCAGCGCCGATTGTACGTGGGGGAAGTAACGCTTGGCTTCGTCTGTGAGTTCGACTTTTTTATGTAGCCTAACAAAGAGGGCGAAACCTAAAAAATCTTCTAATACCCTGATTTGTTTACTTATTGCGCCGTGGGTGACATGCAGTTCTTTGCTCGCCAGCGTCATACTCTGTAAGCGGGCAGCAGACTCGAATGCTCGTAATGCATTGAGCGGTGGCAAGCTAGTAAACATATTCATATCCAAATCAAGGTGTTTAACAAACGGTTTAGTGTGAGCTTTGCTCACGCTAGCGCGACAATAACTCCTTTGCATTTATAAGGCAAACGCAGTCTAATGCGAAGCCTTAGCTCCTATAACTCAATTATAAAAATCATGGAATTTGAATTAACTCTACAAGTTGCAGCATTACTGTTTGGCGTGGCGATGGTGGCGGGCTTTATCGACTCTATTGCTGGAGGTGGGGGATTACTGACGATTCCTGCGTTAATGTGGGCAGGGTTACCGCCAGCGGTCGCCCTTGGCACTAACAAGTTACAGGCCTGCGGTGGCAGCTTTTTTGCGAGCTTGTACTTTGTTCGTAAGGGATTGGTTGATCTCAAAACTGTCAAACTCGCGCTGTTTTGTGCCTTTATCGGCGCGGCGTTAGGTACAGTGTTGGTGCAGTTAGTGGATACCAAAATCCTTGAGTTAGTATTGCCGTTTTTAATCCTCGCCATTGGTTGCTACTTTTTATTTTCGAAAAAAGTTTCCGAGGAGGATAGACATCAAGTCTTAACCCCTACCGCCTTTGCTTTTACTGCCGCGTTAGGTGTGGGCTTGTATGATGGCTTTTTTGGTCCAGGAACTGGCAGCTTTTTTGCGTTGGCGTTTGTTACCCTTGCGGGTTTTGGCCTCGCCAAAGCGACGGCTCACGCAAAGGTGTTGAATTTTTCGACCAATATTGCCTCGCTGATTTTTTTCGCCCTTGGCGGAAAAGTCATTTGGTTACTCGGCTTAGTGATGTTAGCGGGCCAAGCCATTGGGGCAACCTTAGGATCACGTTTAGTGGTCACTAAGGGCACAAAGATCATTAAGCCCTTAGTAGTGACCATGTCGCTGGCCATGAGTGTGAAATTGCTCGCCAGCCAATACCAACTGTTTTGATGATGATTTTGGTACGGATCAACTTTCTTCAAGCTGAGCACTGACCTTATTTGCGCTAATGGTGATCTGTTAGCGCAGTCTTCGACCTCATTGCTGTAAATCTCTCCACTCCCATTGTATTGACTATACTCAGCGGCATTTTTTAGGATAACCTAGCATTTTTTAAAGTGTTTTTAGGGTTTATTGGCGAGTCATTGGGCGAGATTATCCGACAAGCAGCTTTGACAAATAACTTAACGACAAGCATTCCGCGCCATAGCGTTGGCTTAGTATCCATTAAGGTTCAGCAATAATGCGATTTATTCACACCTCAGACTGGCATATTGGCCGTCAGTTACATAATCAATCATTACTGGATGATCAGGCCTATGTACTTGATCAAATTGTTGCATTGGCGCAGCAGCACAGTGTTGATGCGGTGATTATTGCGGGGGATATTTACGATAGATCGATTCCACCCGCCAGTGCCGTCGCTTTGCTTAATGATGTGCTTAATCGCCTTATTAACCAATTGGGTATACAAGTGCTGATGATTGCTGGCAATCACGATGGCCATGAGCGTTTGGGATTTGCTGCTAAACAAATGGCTGCCAGTGGTTTACATATTATTGGGCCGCTACAGGCCGAATTAGTGCCTACTCGTTTAACCAGTGCCAGTGGCGATGCTTACTTTTATCCGCTGCCTTACGCCGAACCTGCGACCGTGCGCCAAGTGTTTGAAACCGATGCCAAAGGCCTTAGCGTATCGAGCCATGAAGAGGCGATGGCGTTATTGTTAGAACAGGTCCACTCCCATGATAGCCAAGGTTTACCTAAAGTGGTGGTGAGTCATTGCTTTTTGGATGGTGGCAGCGAGTCTGAATCCGAACGTCCATTAAGTATCGGCGGCGCGGATAAAATTTCCCCACGGCTGTTTAGTGAGTTTGACTATGTCGCCCTAGGGCATTTGCATGGCCCGCAATATAAAGGCTGCGAACAAGTGCGCTACTCAGGCTCAATCCTAAAGTATTCCTTTAGTGAGCAACACCAGCATAAGTCTGTCACCTTAGTGGATATCGCAGCGCAATCTCCCGCTCAAATCCAACTCTTGCCCTTAACTGCGCTACGTGATGTGCGGATTATGGAAGGGGAATTGGCACATTTATTAGAAGTAGGTAAAACCGATGCCAAGCGTGAGGATTATTTAATGGTGCGCCTGCTCGATAAACACGCCATTTTAGATGCCATGGGCAAACTGCGCAGTGTTTATCCCAATGTGCTGCATTTAGAACGCACCGGATTGATGGCGGGCGATCAGGCGGTGGTGCTCAATCGAGATCATATAAAAAAAGGTGAAATGGCCATGTTCCGTGACTTTTTTGCCCAAGTCTCGGGGGATGAATTAACGCCGGCGCAGCAGGCGGTAATGGAGGATATCCTAACTCAGCTTCATCGAGACGGGCTCGAACGCAGCGAAACACATCGTGACGTAAAAGAGGAGCAGGCAGAATGAAGCCACTACAACTTTCCATGTCGGCTTTTGGTCCGTTTGCTTCGACTCAGACAATTGATTTTACTGAACTTGGTGATAATCCGTTATTTTTGATCAACGGGCCAACTGGCGCGGGTAAAACGACTCTGCTCGATGGTATCTGCTTTGCGTTGTATGGAAAAACCACTGGCAATGAGCGTGAAGGCAGCCAAATGCGCTGCGATATGGCCGATGATAATCTGCTTACTGAGGTGACCTTTAGTTTTAAATTGGGTAACACTGCTTATCGTATTCGCCGAGTGCCCGAACAGGACAGACTCAAAAAGAATGGCGAGGGTTCGACAGTCCAAAAGAGCGAGGCGCAGCTGTTTAAGATCGCTCCCGATGGTACTGAAACCCTATTAGTCGCCAGTAAAGTCTCAGAGGCAACGGCTGAAATTGAAGCGTTAACGGGCTTAGACGTAGAACAATTTCGTCAGGTTATGGTGCTGCCACAGGGGAAGTTTCGTGAATTACTCATGGCTGACTCCAAGGCGCGTGAGCAAATTTTTAGTCAATTATTTCAAACCCATATCTATAAACGTATTGAAGATATCTTAAAGGCGAAGGCGGCCGATATCCGCGGCTTGGTTAAAGAGCAGCGTGCGCGTCGCGATGGCATTCTACAAACCGCGGAGCTAGCGAGTGACGACGAGCTTGCCGCTGAATTTAGTCGAATAGAACCCGAATTGGCGGCCGCTATCGCCGCGAAAGAACGTAGCACGGCGGCGCATCTACAGGCGTTAAAACAGCATGACAGTGCGCAGCAACGGTTTGCTGAATTTACTCGTTTAAGTGAATTAGAATCCCAAGCCACTTTGCTTCATGAACAGCAAGCAGATATTGCAGCGCAAACGGCTCGCCTGAATGTGGCAAAGCAAGCGCAGCGTCTTAAGCCCTTATTGGATAATGCGTTATCGAGGGAGCAGGAAGCGACAATTGCTAATGATCAGCGCAGCCATGCCCAAATGGCTCTCGATACGGCAAAGCTTGCGCTTGCCAAAGCTGAGATCGAAGCGCAGGAACTTATTCCCCTTGAACAACAGCTGCGCGATTTTGAACAACAACATAATCAACTCAGCACGTTAGTACCGCAGTTGGCAGAATTTTCTAGCCTTGAACAAGCTTTATCGCAGGCAAAAGAGATACTGCAACAAACCAAAGAGCAGGGGCAAGAGACTAAGACGGCGCTTGTAAGCTTAGTTGATCAGCGCAGCACCTATGAAAATCAATTGCCAGCATTACAACAGCAAAGTGAGCGTCAACTCGCGACCGCACAAGCCTTGCAGCAACAGCGCCACTTACTTGAGTTGTTCAAACAATGGCAACAAATCTGCGCCAAAGTTGCACAAACCGAAGAGGCACTTGTACAAGCAGGATTACAAGGAAAGATGCTGAACGCGCAGCATCAGGCAGCGCTAAGTGACTATAAGTCTTTACAGTTCAACTGGTTTCAAGGTCAAGCAGCCATTTTAGCGAGGGAACTCAAACTCGATGAACCCTGCCCAGTTTGCGGCAGTATCGAGCATCCTCATCCTGCAACCAGTCATGATCATTTACCAACGGACGCACAGCTGCAAGCTGCGCAGGATGCCGAGGTGAATGCACTCGAACAGCTCAGCAAAGCGAGGGCAGAGTATCGGGGGCTACAAAAACAGTTAGAAGCACAGCAGTCGCAGGCAAATGAACTGGCCTCCTCGCTGGGGGATACGGTTGAGTTACCACTTGAATCGCATGTCCATCGGCTTGAGGAATTAACACGCCAAGCAAAACAAGCTGAAGTCGCCACCCAAGCATTGCAGCAGTTACAGCAGCAAATCAAAGCGTTGCAGCAGCAAGAGTTAGCATTGACGCAACAATTAGAGCTTGAGCGTGAGCGGTATCATCAACAAGAAGGTGAAGTGGCGCGTCTATCCGGTCAATTAGCGGAAAAGGCGCTTCGGATCCCTGAGGAATACCGCTCGCTTACTGCGTTAAATCAAGCGATTAATAATAATCAACGGCAGCTTGAGAACACTCGTGAGCAGATTCATGCTCTTAGAAACTCACTAAAGCAGGCATCTGAGCATTGTGTGGCGGCGCAAACGGCGCTAGAGGCGGCGATACAACGCTGCCATAGCGCAGATGAGCAGCAGGCTGTGGCCGATGGTGACCTTAACTCACAACTGCATTTAGCGGGGTTTACTGATAGGGACGCATTAAGGGCGGCATTGTTAGCCGATGAGCAAATTCAAGCGTTGGGCGAGCGTATTGAAACCTATCATCGACAGTGCGCCTTAAATCAATCACAGCTTGATCAGCTAAGAACTGAGCTTAGTGATGTCAGCGTGCCCGACCTTGATGCCCTAGAAGCCATGCTCGCAGAAAAGCACCAACAACTTAATCTCGCTGAAGCTACATGGAGCCAACTTAATACGCGGTTCTCTTTGCTTAAACAAACTCAAACACAGCTCAGTATTGTCGATCAAAAAGCGAAAGCCCTTGAGGATGAATACGCCATTATTGGCACCTTGGCCGATGTGGCCAATGGCAATACCGGCAACAAGATTTCTCTGCAACGTTTTGTATTAAGCGTATTACTCGATGATGTTTTACTCGCAGCAACTCAGAGATTACACCTGATGAGTAAAGGCCGTTATCGATTACTGCGTAAAGAAGACAGAGCGAAGGGAAATAAGGCATCAGGGCTTGAGCTTGAAGTCGAAGATGCTTACACCGCAAAAGTGCGTCCCGTGGCGACATTAAGTGGTGGGGAGAGTTTTATGGCAGCTTTATCTATGGCGCTGGGTTTATCAGACGTGGTGCAAGCCTACGCCGGTGGGATAAAACTTGATACGTTATTTATCGACGAAGGTTTTGGCAGCCTAGATCAGGACTCCCTTGAACTTGCCATCCGTACCTTAATGGATTTGCAATCTGCGGGTAGGATGATCGGCGTGATATCTCATGTTTCTGAGATGAAAGAGCAGATAAACACTCGAATAGATCTGTTGAAAACCTCCCATGGGAGCGAAATCAAGATGATTTTGCCTTAGTGTCAGTTAAAGGGATTAATTGTTTATTTAACTTATTGTTTTAATTGTGATTGAAGACGTTGTTTTGTGCTATTTAACATCTGGATACAGAACGCACAATCGATTTAAAGTGCCAACTGACGCATGTTTTTGGGAAATAGTGCTGTTAAAGTGCAAAATAGCGTTTGTCATAATCGGTTTTTTGGGATAAGTTGGGAAAATTCGGGCTTCCCTAGGCGGGACTGGTTCAAAAATATAGCGCAAAAACGATAACAAAAGGTGAAAGCGTTGCAGACAGGCAAACCCAATTTGGCTAATTTTCCGCAAATTCGTTTGCAGAATTTATCTTCAGCCCATAAGAATATTCTCCTCGTAGGTGGTTTATTGATCGGTGCGGCGATGTTAATGCCGAATGCTAATCATGTCGTACCCACAGCACAACGAATTCCCGTAGCTCTCGACATTGAAACTGTTTTACCGCAAGTTTCTGAGCCTGTTGATTCTACCACTGTTATTGACAATACCCCTGATTTTGAGCGTGTTATTGCCTCCGGTGATACTCTAAGCGCTTTATTCTCTAAGGCGGGTGTTGACCAGCTAACGATGTATAAAGTACTAGAGGCCGATTTAAATATTTTGGCACTCGATACTTTATTACCTGGGAACCGGATTCAGTTTTGGCTCGATAATGATGGCCAACTGCAAAAGTTGGAGCTTTATTTTAACGCCGCACGCCAAGTCGTATTTACTCGTTATGAAGATGGTAGCTTCAACGTTGAAGAAATTAACGTTGAAGGCGTTTGGCAAAACCGCATTATTACTGGTGATATTAAAGGCTCATTTTACGTATCGGCTCAAAAAATGGGCTTAGCGGCAGCTGATATTCAGCGGATTGAAGATTTACTCAAGGAAAAAGTGAATTTTGCACGGGATTTACATGCAGGAGATAAATTTTCTGTTTTGGTAAATGATCAATATGTTGAAGGTGAAGCAACCGGTAGCAGCCAAATATTAGGCGTTAGCATTAAAACTGGGCGTTCAGAAATCAGTGCCTTTCAGCATACTGATGGCAGTTATTATGATGCAAAAGGGCGCAGTTTAGTGCGTGCTTTCCAGCGTATTCCATTGGCTAAACAGCCTCGCATGAGTTCACGTTTTAACCCTGCTCGTAAACATCCGATCACTGGCCGTATTTCCCCCCATAATGGTACCGATTTTTCTGTCCCTATTGGTACTAAGGTTATCGCGCCTGGTGATGGCGTGGTGAGTTTAGTAACGGATCACCAATTTGCCGGTAAATATATTGTGATTGAACATGGTGGTAAATATAGCACCCGTTATTTACACCTTTCAAAGGCATTAGTGCGTAAAGGCCAGAGAGTAACACGTGGCCAAGTGATTGCTTTATCTGGTAATACTGGGCGTTCAACTGGTCCGCATTTACATTATGAATTCCATGTAAACGGTAAACCCGTCGATCCAATGAAAGCCGATATTCCTATGGCGAGCCAATTAGCAAACCAAGAATTGCGTAGCTTTACGAATATGGTCAATAGTCGTCAGTCGTTGATGAATTTAGGTTAATTCATTTTCGTTTGTCCCGTTCTGAGTATAAAAACGCCGATGAATACTGATTCATCGGCGTTTTTATTTCTATTGAGTGTGCCTCAGCAACTAAATGATTTGAGTGGTGTATTTGTCAGGCTTTTTGTTGGGTTTGTTGTTTAGCTGCATATGCTTGGATAAGACTGCTTGCTTAAATTTGATTAAATTTCGCCCTTGTTATCGGTATTTAAAATAATAAATCGAGCCACTTTAGGCTTTAGTGAGCGTACAGGTATTGATTGAATGACGTGTGAATAGCGAAGATAGCTAGCAGAAAATATCTAACCACTCTTACTTTGAGATATCTTCAAATTTATTTAATCAAGATCGATAAACAATATTAACTTGCCTGGCGTTTCTGCATCGCTTTTAACGCACATTTACATAGACGCCCCTTTAATGCAGGACATCCTCCACAGGGAGACTTTTTATAAGGACGAAGTGCAAAGCTTCGCTCTGTCGGTAAGGGGGAAATACGTTTGATGGCTGCAAAGGATAAAAATTGTGCATCATTTGCGGCATTAAAATGCGCTTTGGCTAATTTTAATTGCTGCTTACGGGCTGCTTTATCAAGATCTTGAATGTGTTGTTTGGTAATATACTCAGCCAATAATTGATTTAAGTGCTTGCGTTGTGCTTTTTTACTTTTGGCCGCAGTCGTCTGTTTTATTGGTTCCGCTGAGAAAGATGATTTTGCAGCATAGTTAACTGATGCCGCATAGGATAATGTTGCCTGTTGCTTTTGCAGTTTCTTGGCTTGTTTCTTACACCATTTTTCTAGCTTTCTACCAATATTTTGCGTTTTCATACAGCCTAAGTACGTGACAGATAATACATGACTATTCTAAATGAAAACTATTATCAGTCAACTCTTGGGTCAATAAAAATAAGTACTCAAACTGAGTCTATTGAGTGCGCGATATAAGGGGATTGATTGGCATCAATACAGGTCAGCAGTAAGCGCAGATCAAATTCAAATTGGTGGTAATCTGGTTCCATATAAGTACACAGATTATAAAAAGCTTTATTGTGATCCTTCTCTTTTAGGTGGGCGAGTTCGTGCACCACTACCATTCGTAACAAAGGTTCAGGTACACGTTTTAAGCGAGAAGATATACGAATTTCATTCTTCGCTTTGATTTTGTTACCTTGCACTCTAGATACGTAGGAATGTAAGCCAAGTGCATGATGACTCATGCTAATTTTGTCATCAAAGATCACTTTCGATAGGGGAGAGGATTGGCGTAAAAACTGATTTTTTATCCCTTGGGTATAGTCGTAGAGGGCTTTATCGCTGCGGATATGATGAATGTGCGGATGACGGCGAAGCAATACTTCCCCAAGCTTGCCACTTTGTAAAAGCTGTTCAACTTGGCGTTGGATATCTAGGCTATAACCACTGACATATTTTAGGTTTTGCATGATGCTTGCGACATGTAAGAGGCTTGGCGCTAAGTGATAGCGCCAAGCAAGAGCACTTAAGCTTTACCAAAAATATGGCGATTTTGCTGAGCGTAGGCAGCCTCAAAGGCGGGTTGTTGGAAGCGTTTCAGATCTAAGCTATCAAAGTCTACCTGAGGTGGATTGCGCTTATTTTGTTCCTTGATCGCCACTGGAGATAGCAAGGTTACAGGCAGCTCGCCTAATTGAATTGCGGCTTCGAGTTTGAAGCTAGTAGCAGAACCTGCCAGTTTGCCTTTTTGCTCACGCTCAATAATGACAATTTCATCGATCTTGTAATCTTCCATCAACTTATGGAAAGCAAAATGAAACTCACGAATTGCCTCCGTCGATGCCGACTGTGCAATGCTAAAAGACACTTTACGGCAGCTGGGTACGTTGAAGGTTTCACCTTCGTAACTGAGCAGACTGATGATGGCTTCGCCACCTTTTAATTCAACACCACAAATTCGCATGTTACACCTTTAACTATTTCAAATTACTTATGTATCGCCGGAAGAATCGCTCCAGCGAGTCACTCATTTTGAGCGCTCAAGTTTCACGGACTTGAGCTATCTTTTGCGTTATTTTTAGATCTCGTCGTCATTATCTTGTAGCAGTTGTGCCGCAGGTTTTTTGCGCATTGGCGCATCACCGACATCAACACCCGTGATAAAGCGTTTATCACGGGATGGCGCTGCTTTAACAAGGTGCGACTTAGGTTTAGATTTGGCTTTGGTGTTTGCCTTTACTACACCTTTAGTCGCGACGGACTTTGGCTTTTCTTTTAGACCACTAAATTTAGCTTCGAGCCCTTTAATTACACTGATTTCGAAGGTTTTTCTTAAAAAAAGTTGTACTTTTTTAAAGTTATCCCAATCCTTAGGACCAACTAAGGAGATTGCGTCACCTTTGGCTCCCGCGCGGCCAGTGCGGCCAATGCGATGAACATATTCTTCGGCAAATTTGGGCATGTCGAAGTTAATGACTAAGGATACATTCAGTAAGTCTAAACCACGGGATGCCACATCTGTGGTCACCAATATTTGCTGCTGACCACGGGCAAATTGGTCCATGATCTGGTTACGTGCCGTTTGTTTTAACTCGCCACTTAAGGCGGCTGTTGCAAAACCTTGAGCCGAGAGCTTAGCGGCTAACCGCTCTGTATCGGCACGGGTGGCGGTAAAAATAATCACTTGCTTGTGCGATTCATCCGTCAGTAAACGACTGAGTAGGGCTTCTTTATGATCTAAATGATCACACAGATAAATTCGCTGCGAAATATCCTGATGTTCACTGTGGGCCGTGCCGATTGCCACATGTAATGGATTTCTAAGTAATGCCGCCGCAATCTCATTGATTTCACTATGATCTAAGGTTGCTGAAAACATTAAGGTCTGACGACGTTTATGATCGGCCGCCTCGTTGATAGCTTTTAACTGTGGCGCAAAGCCTAAATCCAACATACGGTCGGCTTCGTCCAAAACTAACAACTCTAATCCATTGAGGAATAAGTTTTTTTGTTCTAAGTGATCAGCGATTCGGCCTGGCGTTGCAACAATAAAATGCGGCTCTTTTGCCAGCGCTTTAGCCTGATCGTTAAAGTTTTCACCGCCCAATACACTAATCGCTTTATATTGGGTATTGGCCACCAATAAGCGTAACTGACTGTACACCTGATGGGCTAATTCGCGGGTCGGTAATAAAATTAATACTCTAGGGTCGCGCTTACTGAGGGCGCGGGTGGAGATAACCCTTTGCAATGCGGGCAGCAAAAATGCCAAGGTCTTACCTGACCCAGTCTTTGATGATGCCATTAAATCTTTACCTGCCAATGCGATAGGTAATGCTTGTTCCTGGATGGCGGTTGGGGTTGCAATCCCCATATGCTTTAAGCTTTGTAACAGACGCTGGTCCAGAGAAAAATCAGTAAACTGCAAAGGTATATCCCCTAAATCTGAGTGAGGGCAGATTATAGCGCTAAATCACTATGGTCAGCTATCTTGATTGGGCATAATCTTGCGTAATCATCTAAATAGCCACTTATTTGCTTGGCTTGTGTCACGCTCGATATTTGCCCCGAGTGCTATGTTTAGCCAAATTGGCTATGAACTTACAGGATATCAAGCGACGATGTGGTTACTCTCTGCCCAAGGGGATAAGGCCGAGCGTAAACCATATAAATGTATCTAATGACTGGCTAGCGTAACGGTTTATGTTGTCTAATGATTGACAACACTTTGGCTGGAATTTAGCTTTTTCACGTCATAGCGCTTCTTTAAATCATCGATTTATTAAGGGAATTTATTATGAGTAAGGGGACAACTCCGACGATCGGTATTGCCTTAGGCAGTGGTGCAGCCAAAGGTTGGGCGCATATTGGCGTACTCAATGGGCTTGCCGCCATGGGAATTAAACCCGATAAGGTCGCTGGATGCTCAATCGGCGCCCTTGTTGGCGCTGCTTATGCCCATAATCATTTAGCGGAACTTGAAGAGTGGGTGCGCAGCTTCTCTAGTTGGGATGTGTTGGGACTGATGGATATTCGTTGGCGTAAAGGTGGGCTAATTGGCGGCGAAAAAGTATTCGATGTGCTGCAATCGCGGATTGGTGATATCAATATCGAGGATTTAGAGCGTCCCTTTGCGGCCATTGCTACGGATCTGTATTCAGGTCAGGAAATCTGGTTTCGCCATGGTGATTTACGCCAAGCCGTACGGGCCTCTTGCTCTATGCCTGGGATATTAGCGCCTGTCCGTCAAGGTGAGCGTTGGTTGGTGGATGGTGCAGTTGTTAATCCTGTCCCCGTTTCGGTGAGCCGTGCTATGGGGGTAGATATTGTCATTGCCGTTGATTTACAAGGTTTTCATACTGGTCGATTACAAGTTTTACCCGTTAATATGACCAGCCATCGGGCACCTAAAGATGAAACCCAAATGCCCGCGCGCCAAGAAACGGGTTTTATGGATTTATTCGCCCGCGGGCGAGAATATGTCGGTAGCTTAACCGATAAGTTTTCCCTAGGGACTAAATCTAATCCCGGTATGATTGCGGTGATGTCCCAGTCGATGAGTATTTTAGAGCAGCGGCATAAACGGGCGCGTTTAATGGGTGACCCTCCCGATATCTGTGTTGTACCCGAAGTCGCGAATATCGGCACCATGGAGTTCCACCGAGCAGCTGAAGCCATTGCAGCAGGTGAAGACGCCGTGGCAAAAGTGGCACATTTAATTGAAGCGGCGATCTGGAAAGGCTAAAAATGTCAGGATGAATTTATCTGTTAATTACGATATGACACTACTTACTGCTTGATTGGCTTAGTTTTTGCTTTAAAACGATTAATCAGTATTAGACGCCGAATTATTGACGATGAATTCTCTTTTAAATGCCCTTAATCTAAATCGTAGCAGTGCCGCTGAAGCTTATGGCCTGAATAGCAAAAAGACGGAGACAGGTAAAACTGAATCGAGTACGGAGTCAAACTCCTCAGCCAAAGAACCCCCTAAGGTTGATACTAAACCGAGTGACGAGATAGCGCTGTCACCACGGGCACTGCGAGCACAAAAAATTCAGGCCATGTCGAAAGACTTTTTTGCTGATGGCAAATTTAGCGTGGCTGAGATACCCGCTTTAGTCTCGCGGTTACAAAAAGACGGTATTCTTTCCGATGCACAGGTGGAACGGCTCTCGCAAAACGGCATTAGTTTGCCAAGCCAAAGTACCAATAAGCAGTCTTTGCAGGATTTTATCGATGATGAGCTAAAGTCTTTGGCTGAAAAATCGCCTAATAGCCCGATGATCAACACGTTAGTTGATGCTAAAAATGTGTTAAAAAACATGGATGATGCCCAGTCGCCAGTGCTGGCACAAAAGGCGACTAAAGTGTTTGGTCAATTAACGGATTATTTGAATAGCAACCCCACCATGAGCGATAGTCAAAAACAGTTATGGCAGGGACTTAAATCAACGATGCAGGTGGCTTCATCCATGGGGATGCAGCAATCAGCGTTGGGACAATTGAGCAGTTATCTTGCCTTAGCTAAGCGCTAGTCTTATTTACAATATTCTTTCAAAAACAATAGACTTTGGCTTCTGGGTCAAAGTCTTTTGTCATTATTAGCGCCATTTCCTGCGTCTACTATCTTGCTTTAGCATCAAGGTCAAGGCCTAAAACTGAGATCATTGGGTTTGGCAGCAGTTCTTATTTGTTCTTTTTATCCATCGGATAAATCATGATCTGGATCATGGAATTTTAGGTGTCGATGCCGCTTAATTGCCTACATATTGTGTTGATAGATTATTTAATCACTATATATAGTGTTAATTTTAATCGGGATGGAGAGGAATTAAACAATGCCAGTCGTGATCAAGCGGGATGGTTGCCGCACACCTTTTGATGAAACAAGGATAAGAGATGCAGTGGTCGCTGCTGCAAACTCGGTTGGGATAGAGGACGCAGATTATGCCGCGACGGTAGCCGCTTGTGTGAGAGAACGAGTGGCGAATATGGCAGAAGTTGAAATCCACCATCTACAGGATGCGGTTGAAAACCTATTGATGGAAGGCCCTTATAAATCATTGGCACGGGTCTATATTGAATATCGTCACGACAGAGACATTTGCCGCGATGCTACCAGTAAGCTCAATCTTGAAATCCGTGGTTTAGTCGAGCAGAGCAATGCCGCGCTGTTAAATGAAAACGCCAATAAAGACTCTAAAGTGATCCCAACTCAACGGGATCTGCTGGCGGGCATCGTGGCTAAACATTATGCCAAGAGCCATATTCTGCCTAAGGATGTGGTGGCTGCGCACGAAATCGGTGAGATCCACTATCACGATCTTGATTACTCGCCCTTTTTCCCGATGTTTAACTGTATGTTGATTGATTTGGCGGGCATGTTGACCCATGGCTTTAAGATGGGCAATGCCGAAATTGAGACCCCAAAATCGATCTCTACCGCTACGGCCGTGACGGCGCAAATTATTGCCCAAGTGGCAAGCCATATCTATGGCGGCACCACGATTAATCGTATTGATGAAGTGTTAGCGCCTTTTGTGGCCAAGAGTTATGACAAACATTATCAAGTGGCACTGAATTGGCAGATTAAAGATGCTAAAGCCTATGCCACTGCTCAGACTGAAAAAGAATGCCACGATGCTTTCCAATCCCTTGAATATGAGGTGAATACCTTACATACCGCTAATGGACAAACCCCGTTTGTGACCTTTGGTTTCGGTCTAGGTACTTCGTGGGAGTCGCGTTTAATTCAACAATCGATGCTGAAAGTACGCATGGCGGGGTTAGGTAAAAATCGTAAAACAGCGGTGTTCCCTAAATTGGTGTTTGCCATCCGTGATGGTATTAACCACAAAGTCGGCGATTGCAATTACGATGTAAAACAAATGGCCCTTAAATGCGCCAGTATGCGCATGTATCCAGATATTTTGAACTATGAGCAAGTGGAAAAAGTGACGGGGTCGTTTAAAACCCCTATGGGTTGCCGCAGCTTTTTAGGTTCCTATAAAGAAAATGGTGAACTCGTCCATGAAGGGCGCAATAACCTTGGCGTTGTTAGCTTAAACTTGCCACGTGTTGCGCTAGAAGCGAATGGCGATGAGGCTGAGTTCTACCGTATTCTGGATGAGCGGCTATTACTTGCCCGCCGCGCATTAGATACGCGTATCGAACGGTTAAACGGAGTGAAAGCCAGAGTTGCGCCGATTTTGTATATGGAAGGTGCCTGTGGCGTGCGCTTGCGTGCCGATGATGATATCGCCCAAATCTTTAAAAATGGTCGGGCATCGATTTCATTAGGTTATATCGGTTTACATGAAACCATTAATGCGCTCTATGGCACTGAAACCCATGTGTTTGATGATGCTAAGCTTCGTGAAAAAGCGGTGGCGATTGTTGCGCACCTTAAAGCGGCTACCGACGCATGGAAGGCCGAAACGGGTTATGGATTCAGCCTTTATAGCACCCCAAGTGAGAGTCTCTGCAGTCGTTTTTGTAAGCTCGATGCGCGCCAGTTTGGTGTGGTTGCGGGTGTAACCGATAAGGGCTATTACACCAATAGCTTCCATTTAGATGTGGAAAAGCACGTGAATCCTTACGATAAAATCGATTTTGAGCAGCCATATCCCGCCATCGCCAATGGTGGTTTTATTTGCTACGGCGAATATCCTAATATGCAGCACAATATCGAAGCGCTCGAAAATGTCTGGGATTACAGCTATAGCCGTGTACCTTACTACGGTACTAACACGCCGATTGACGAATGTTATGATTGTGGTTTTACCGGCGAATTTAGCTGTACTAGTAAAGGATTTACTTGCCCTAAATGCGGCAACCATGAGCCAAGTCGAGTGTCTGTTACGCGCCGTGTGTGTGGTTACTTAGGCAGTCCCGATGCCAGACCGTTCAACCATGGTAAGCAAGAAGAAGTGAAGCGTAGGATCAAACACTTGTAACATTTTTGCCTTGTTGTGTTTGTTACACTGATATCAGCACAGTCGCTTAGCATGGGACTGTGCTTTGATTTTTAGCCAGTCTGGCGCTCCTTGTATTTCGTATTGGACTTATACAATGAACTATCAGCAATATTATCCCGTTGATGTGGTCAACGGCCCAGGCACTCGGGCCACCTTATTTGTTTCAGGCTGTGAGCACCAATGCCGTGGTTGCTATAATCAAAGTACTTGGGATGTGCGCTCTGGCCATTTATTTGATAAGGCAATGGAAGATAATATCATCGCCGATTTGCAGGATACGCGAATCGTTCGCCGTGGCTTATCACTCTCTGGCGGCGATCCACTTTTACCCGCCAATCTTGAGGGGATTTTGGTGCTTGTTAAGCGCGTCAAAGCTGAATGTCCCGGTAAAGATATTTGGCTGTGGACGGGCTATGTATGGAATGAATTGAGCGATAAACAGCGTGCGGTGCTGGAATATGTAGATGTGCTGGTGGATGGCAAATTTGAGCAAAATCTTGCAGATCCGAGCCTTCCATATCGAGGTAGCAGTAATCAGGTGATCCGTTTCTTATAAAAGCGGTAACGAGGATCGCTAACTTGCTGCTATAATCCCACACCTTGACACAGTGACCCAGACAAACAGGCCAAAGATTAGGTCAATATCGGTCGGGACTCACTAAAGTAATTTAAGGTAACATAATGAATTTAAAGCAAGAACTGCAGCAGCTAAACGATAAGTTAGATAAGTTTCGTCGTAAACTGGCGGCGGCAGAGCAACGTGGCGATGTTGTCATCGTGGCGCAGTTTAAACGCGAGATTGAGGCTGTTACTAAGCAAATCAATAGCGTAAAAACGCAGCAGTCGCGTTTATTACAAAAGCAAGGGGTGGATATTCAGCACTTGCCATTTCACCGCGCCCTCACCAAAGCCGAGCAAGCCGATATGGGTCAACTCAAAAAGTCAGTAAAAGGCTTAGTTGTTGTGCACCCAATGACTGCTTTAGGGCGCGAAATGGGCTTGACTGAAGTAACAGGTTTTGCACCAGCAAAATTTTAAGCTACATTGCTAAGTTATTCAATAAGTTGCAAAATAGAACACTTATCTATTTTGCAGCGCCTTGGCTCGACATATTACCCATTGAGCTGAATGAGTCACCCAGTTAATAGCTTAGTTTTGTAGTTGATTAAATTACTAAAGTATTTCGTGATTGCTGAAAACACTTTAGAATAGGTGCGCCGTAGGCTAAGTACCTAATCATTGTTTTGTTTATGGATGTTCCTTCCGTCTCATGGAATGAGAGTTGTCGTTAAGGTTAAGTCATGTCGATAAAATATGTCGCGACGTCAAAATTACCCACTCCCTGGGGCGTTTTTGCCATGCACGGTTTTGAAGATACCGAAACCGGTAAAGAGCATGTTGCCCTCACATTTGGCACCCTAAGTAGCGATGCTCCTGTTTTAGGCCGTATTCACTCTGAGTGTCTCACGGGCGATGCCTTATTCAGCTTACGCTGTGACTGTGGATTCCAGCTGCAAACCGCGATGCAAAACATTGCCGAGACCGGCAGTGGGTTTATCTTATATTTGCGTCAGGAAGGTCGTGGTATTGGTCTGCTAAATAAGATCCGCGCCTATGAGTTGCAGGATAAAGGCGCCAATACGGTTGAGGCGAATGAACAGTTAGGTTTCCCTGCGGACATGCGTAAATACGATATGATCCAGCCTATGCTTGAGCAGATTGGCGTAAAGCATGTACGCTTAATGACCAATAATCCTCGCAAAGTCAAAGCGATGAAAGAAATCGGCATCGAAGTGGTTGAGCGCGTACCCTTACAAGTCGGTAAAAATCGCTATAATGAGGCTTACTTAAAGACTAAGTCCACTGAGCTTGGGCATATGATGTCTGAGTATCATTTTACGGATGAACAGTAGTTCTTAGTGCAATAAATTTACCGATTAGGCTGCAAATTAGGATCTGTTTGCGTAAATTGAATATCATTTTTAGTCGGTTTATCGTCAACCTCAGCTCCATTTCGGCGCTATCAATGGGAATTGTTTTCCCGCTGTTGGCGTCGACAGAGCCTGTTTCAAACTTCAGTCACCCGCAAGATATTGCAGCATTTGCCCCCCAATCTTCCTAAGCGTTTTCGAAGATTAGCCCTGAAACGCCGATTGATGGGAAAAATAATCCTAACTCTGTTTATGCCTTTGGCAGCTACCTTGGCACAGGGGTATATCGAGCTGCTGAGCAAAATGCCACCGTCGTTAGTATTCCGTTAAACTTTGATTTTTTGAAGGATGATAGTAGTCAGACTTGGCTGCGTTTACCCTTATCTTTCGGTTTTTTTGACTACTTAGCCAAAGACATCACCGACGGCGAATTGCCATCGTCAGTTGGCACCATGACGATAACGCCCGGCATCGAGCACCATTGGCAGGCAACGGCAAATACGCGGATGGAAGCCTATTTGGATGTGGGCTTTGGGACAAATTTTGAGACCGATGCGAATGTGGCGATTTTAGCCTCAGGTGTAAGTACCTTGTATGATTTTAGTCTTGCGGGTGAAGACAGCGTCTGGGTATCGAGGTTAAAGTTTGCGGGCTATAGTGAGCGGCTAGGAAAATTAACCGACCAATTTGCGGTATTGCAAACCGGGGTAGATATTGGCCTTTCGCCGCGCTGGCAATGGCTGAATATCCAGATGCAACCTAGATTATTTGCGGTCGGTTATTGGTACTTCAACGAGCTGGATTTTAGCCAAGATACTGAAGATGAAACCATTGTCTCTGGAAGCTATGAGTTTGGTGCCACACTGGCATTTTCTAAGCCTTTGGGCGGCGATCTCCTCGGCATAGATAGAATTGGCATCAGTTATCGAACCGGCGACGGGTTAAATATTTGGCGTTTATTGTTTAGTTTCCCAATCTAGTTTACAGCTACCAAGATTGAAAATGATTCTGTACTCAGCTTAGCCTGCGGCTTTTTGTGCATCGCGCATTTTCTGGTCCATTAACACGGCAATTTGGTTACCGAGTTGCATAATTTGTTCCTGCAATAGCTTACGTTGCTGAGCCGCGGCCTTCGAATCATCTCCTTCCAGTTTCGTGAGCATCTCCTGCAAAGCTTTGATTTGCTCTTTCAGACGCTTAATTTGTTCATCAATGATAGATTTGGGTTCTTCATTCTCAGCACTTTCCGTCTGTTGCCGTTTTTCCGCGGTTTGACCTCTGAGAGAAGCGCCTACTTCGGTAGCGAGAGCTTGTCTTCCGGCATTGGATATATTGACCGTTTCTTGCGTGCTGGTCTCTGCCGACGAATTCTCAGAAGCTGAGCTAGCTGTTGGCGTAGTGGTGATATAAGCGCTGGAAACAGATTTGAAGGCGCTGCTATTTGCGGTCGTATTTAATCCATTAATGTTCACGATAGGCTCCATAAGTACCTGAAGGTTATTTATCGAATTATCGGCCTTGAGATAAAAAACTTAAGTGCTAAGCACTGAAGAATCCCCTGATGATTTACAAATAAATCATCAAATTAGGGTGGAAGCGCATCTTGTTGCATGATCAAATGGTTTCGCCAAAAACTACACTTGGACAACAAGATGCGCGAAGCCAATATCCTACAACATTCTTTACACCAATACTGCCCAGAACTTCACCTAAAACGATTAAACAGCTTGATGCTGGCCTCTAAGGCGCTGATTGAATGTAAGACACTGACCTTGACTGAGTTAGGTCGAAATTTACCAACCACGGCCCGAACCAAGCACAACATCAAGCGCATTGATCGTTTGCTCGGCAACACGCATCTGCATCAAGAACGGTTAGCTGTCTACCAATGGCATGCCAGCCTCATCTGTTCTGGTAACCCTATGCCGATTGTGCTCGTCGATTGGTCAGACATCCGAGAGCATAAACGCATCATGGCTCTGCGCGCCTCAATAGCCTTCAATGGCCGCTCTATTACCCTGTATGAGAAGTCCTATCCCCTATCAGAACAATGCTCTAAGGCCTCCCACAACGGTTTTTTAGCGGACTTAGCCAAGATTTTACCTTTGCATGTTACCCCTCTCATCGTGACTGACGCGGGGTTCAAAGTGCCTTGGTACAAAGAGGTTGAGGCGCATGGTTGGTTTTGGCTAAGCCGTATTCGCGGTACAGTTCAATTTGCAGATATTGGCGCTGAAAATTGGCGTGCAGTTCGCAGTACACATGACTTGGCCAACGGTCAAGCGAAGAGCCTGGGTTGTAAGACCTTGACCAAAACTAACCCTATCAATTGCCATCTCACGCTTTATCGTAGCAAACCTAAGGGGCGTACAAATCAGCGTTCAACGAGGACTAATTGCCACCATCCATCGGCAAAAACGTACTCAACATCGGCGAAAGAGCCTTGGGTGTTAGCCAGCAATTTACCACCAGAATCTCGGAGCCCAAAGCAGCTGGTAAACCTGTACGCCAAACGTATGCAAATAGAGGAAACCTTTCGTGACCTCAAAAGCCCGGCATACGGCTTTGGCTTACGCCAAAGTCGTACCAACAGTCCAGAGCGATTCGACATCATCCTACTGATAGCGTTGATGGTTCAATGCCTGTTGTGGCTAGTTGGTTTACACGCACAGCAACAGGGCTGGGATAAGCATTTTCAGGCCAATACCATTGGGCATCGAACGGTACTCTCAACGATTCGCTTGGGATTGGAGGTACTCAGGCGGCCTGATTATCAAATCACGGAGAAAGAATTGCTGGCGGCCTGGGTATTATTCGCCAATCAGTTGCTCAAATATGGCTATGCTATGGCTGATTTATGAGGGGATCCTTCAGTGCTAAGCATCCTATTTGATACAAAAGGCGTATCTAGGATAGGTTAGGGGATTAATGGTTAAGGTCGTTCACTTTTTGACCAAAATGCGCGACAAGCCCCGTGCTTTTAGCGCGGGGAAGGATAGCGCAAGTTGCGAAGCAACTTAATGCGGCCTATCTTGTTGCTCAATATATTGCCTTAATACGTCTATTGGAGCGCCCCCAACAGATCCTGCAAAGTAGCTGGGCGACCAAAGTGCATTTTTCATGTAGGCTGGCTTATGAAGATTTGGATAGTACTGTTTCAACTTCCTGCTAGAAACCCCCTTTAGACTATTAACCAGCTTCGATATAGCCACTTTCGGTGGGTAGTTCACTAACAGGTGAACGTGGTCTTGCTCCCCGTTAAACTCTACGATCTCAGCCTCAAAATCCGCACAGACTTTTTCCATGATGTCTCGCATCGTTTTTAGATGCGCATCCGTAAATAACTTGCCACGATATTTAGCAATAAAAATAAGATGCACATGCATCATAAATACGCAGTGCCTTCCTCTTCGTAATTCCATAGGCCAACCTTTACAATCAAGCTTAAAGAACCTATATTAGTGCATTATGAGCATTCAGACCAAAACTTTAAGTGTTAGGGTAAAAGATAAACATGCGAAGCTGTTAAGACAGATGGCGTATGAAGTAAATCAATGCTTTAACCTGGCCAACGAACTAACCATGAAAGCGAGTCGCAACTATAGCGATGCTGGCGCGGTTAGACCTGTCTGGATGTCGGCTTACGATGTGCAAAAACCGATTCTAAGTTTTAGGAACGAATCTGGATTTATTATTCCATCCCACACAGCTCAAGAGGTCTGCGCCAAACACGCCCAAGCAAGAAAACAATTCAAACGAGCGAAGTTACGTTGGCGAATAAGCTCAGGCTCTAAACGCTCTCTTGGCTTTGTGCCGTTTAAAAAAGGTTCTGCTAAGTGGAAGAGTGGGCAAGTCTTATTCGCAAAACAGCACTTTAAGGTTTGGGATACCTACGGGCTTTCACAATACGAGTTTACTTCAGGATCTTTCTCTGAAGACTCAAGAGGACGCTGGTACTTTAATGTGTGTGTTCATGTAGGCGCCTCAGCGCCCACCTCTGGAAAGACAGCCATCGGTATCGATCTAGGGTTAAAAGATACGGCAACTTGCAGTGATGGGGCTAAATTAGAACGGGGGAACTTCTACCGCGATCTAGAGGCGGATTTAGGCGTTGCCCAAAGAGCAAATAAGAAAAAGCGAGTCAAGGCCATTCATGCGAAGATCAAGAATCGTCGCAAAGATGCTTTGCATAAATTTAGTACGCGGCTGGTCAATGAAAATGCCGCAATATTTGTTGGCGATGTGAGCAGCTCCAAGTTAGCGAAAACTAAAATGGCAAAATCGGTTTTAGACGCAGGCTGGTCAATGCTCAAAACACAATTGGAATATAAAGCGATAGCGCGGTCAGTTGTGTTCGAAATAGTCAATGAATCCTACTCCACCCAGACCTGTTCGAGCTGTGGGGCGATCCCCGTCAGCAGTCCGAAAGGTAGAACTGGTCTTGGAATAAGAGAATGGGTGTGCTCTGAGTGCGGAGCAGAGCACGACCGCGATATAAACGCGGCAACCAATATTCTCGCGGCGGGGCATCGCCGTCTAGCTGTAGGAATCCCCGTGCTTTAGCGCGGGGAGGATGTCAATGATAAGGATATGAAAGATATGGCTCGTAAACTACAAATAACATGCGCTGCATTTTTGGCTTTGAGTGGAATAAGTGTGCCTGCGATGGCTAAAAATATTTTAGATAAACTGACCGTTGCAGAAGGCTTTAACCTGAGCTTATTTGCAGATAATGTTGACAATGCGCGCGCAATTGCCGTATCCGAAAAGGGCATTGTCTATGCGGGCTCGATGAAGGCCGGGAATGTTTATGCCCTTATCGACAGTAACCAGGACGGTGTTGCCGATGAGAAAATTCTGGTTGCCTCTGGACTAAAGCTACCATCAGGTGTGGTGATCAAAGATGGCGACCTCTATGTCTCCGAAGTGGAGCGCATCATTCGCTTCAAGGATATTGATAACCACTTAAACTCACCAACATTTGAGGTGGTCTTTGATGGGTTTCCAACTGAAACCCACCATGGCTGGAAAGTACTAGGGGTTTCACCGACAGGCGAGTTAATCATTCCTGTAGGCGTGCCTTGTAATGTGTGCGAGGAGAATGAACGCTATGGACGTATTTTCTCGCTCAATCTCGAGACTAAAAAATTAACCACCATTGCCCAAGGAGTTCGTAATTCGGTCGGATTTGATTTTCAGCCCGGCACTCAAACCCTTTGGTTTAGCGATAATGGCCGCGACATGATGGGCGATGATATTCCTCCCTGCGAAATCAATAAGGTCAGTTACTTGGGTGAACATTTTGGCTTCCCCTATGTGCATGCAGGTACAATTCTTGACCCTGAGTTTGGCCAAGGTAAAGATCCTGCCAAATACACCGCTCCTGCGCTCTCCTTAGGGGCTCACGTGGCGCCACTAGGCATTCATTTTTATCTTGGTAAACAGTTCCCTAGCGATTATCAACAGCAGTTGTTTGTGGCTGAGCATGGTTCGTGGAATCGCACTAAGAAAGCGGGTTATAAAGTGGCTGTGGCGACGATAGAGCAAGGCAAGGTGGTCAAATACACTCCATTTTTAACTGGCTTTATGCAGGGCGAGCAAACCTTTGGTCGCCCAGTGGCCTTTGCTGAATTGGCCGATGGCAGTTTACTCGTGTCGGATGATTATGCAGGGGCAATCTATCGCGTCACTTATCCGCAGACAAAATAGCCAATAGGTGAAGTCTTAAACGCTTATTCTTAGCCGTTGGCTTGATTAGCAGGGGACTCTTGCCAATCATGGTTGCCCACCGAAGGATATTGGATTGGCGCTAATCTAGCTGATAGACAGATTAAAAAATAATGCGCGGGATAATTGAATTAATTATTCCGCGCATTTTTGTCTGTTCCTGTGAATATGCGTTTGAATATTCGAGCGAAATTTAGTCGCGCTTGCCCCAGATATGGCTATTAATCTGGCCATCTGTTGCGGCTATCGATGTAACCGTACTTGCCTGAGCTGGTTTCTGTGCTGGTTTTGCAGGTTTTTTGGCCGATGTTTTCGCTGGTGCATTGGATGTTTTCGCGGCGGGCAACGGCAGTTTATTGGTTTTTAAATATAAATATTCTACTTTTTCCCGTGCCCAATCGGTTTTTCTTAAAAATCGTAGACTCGATTTGATACTCGGATCTTCGGTAAAACAGCGGATCTTGATGCGAGTTCCGAGTTCTTCCCAGCCATAGTGCTCAACGAGTTGTGTGACTATGGTTTCCAGTTTGATGCCGTGTAATGGGTTATTTTCTTGAGTCATTTTGTATAAATTACCGTGAACAATAATCGGATTATACCAGTATTATACCGATTGACTAAAATCATAGATAAAAAAACGGGCACTCATCAGTGCCCGTTTGCTTTGTATATCAATATTGTTGGAAATTAAGCTTCATCGGGTAATTCGCTGTCGCTATCAACTTCACCTTTACCTTTGGTTTTCACAATCAGTAAGCCTGTGATGACTAGCGTTGAAACAGTCCCTGCGATGGTGGATAAGGTCATCGGTAAGCCTGCACCTAAAGTTGCAGAGTTAAGTAGGAAGGTGATAACTACTGTGGTCATAAACATGGCTGGAATGGTGGTGATCCAGTGCAGTTTATTGTGACGCAGTAGGTAAGCTGAGGCCGTCCAGAGCATTAATACAGCTGTCGCTTGGTTAGCCACACCGAAGTAGCGCCAGATCACGCCGAAGTCGACTTGAGTCAGTAAGCCACCAATCACAAACAATGGAATAGCTAACACTAAACGTTTAGGTAAAGCCACCTGCGGCATGTTAAAGAATTCAGCCAAAATCAGACGAGCAGAGCGGAAAGCCGTATCGCCTGAAGTAATTGGCAGAATGATCACACCAAGGATTGCCATAAAGCCACCCACTGCGCCTAACAGACCAGTTGATGCTTCGTATACAACGTTTGCAGGGTTACCCGCCATGCCTGTGCTTAATCCTTCAACACCGTGGAAGTAAGACAGTGCAATCGCACACCAGAGTAGGGCGATGATACCTTCACCGATCATGGCACCAAAGAACACAAAACGACCGTTCTTTTCGTTTTCAACGCAACGTGCCATCAGTGGTGATTGCGTGGCGTGGAAGCCTGAAATCGCACCACAAGCGATGGTGATAAACAGCGCAGGCCATAATGGCATATCTTTAGGGTTTAAATTTTGGAAGAAGTCGCCCGCTTGCACATTGGGCAGTAGCGTATGTTCGCTTGATAACATGATCGCAAAGGCTAAACCAAATGACATGAAGAACAACAGCGCGCCAAAGAAAGGATATAAACGGCCGATAATTTTATCGACAGGTACCACAGTGGCAATCAGGTAGTAAACGAAGATAATCGCAACGAAAATGCTAACATCCCAACCCGTTAGCTTGCCTAACAGGCCTGCTGGCGCAGAGATAAACACCACACCTACGAGCAATAATAGAATGATGGCAAACACATTCATAAAGTGCTTGGCACTTTTGCCTAAATACTTACCAGCAAGGTTTGGTACAGATTGACCACCATTACGGACCGACAACATACCGGAGAAGTAATCGTGCACCGCTCCTCCAAAGATACAGCCGATCACAATCCACAACATCGCTGAAGGACCGTAGAGCGCCCCGAGGATTGGACCGAAGATTGGACCCACACCTGCGATATTCAATAATTGGATTAAGTACACTTTGCCTTTCGACATAGGCACATAGTCCACACCGTCGGTTTGGGTAAAAGCCGGTGTTTGACGTTTTTCGTTGATACCAAATACCTTTTCGACAAAGGTACCGTAGATAAAGTAGCCGCCGATCAATAGACCGACACAGAGTAGGAACCACATCATTTTAGTTATCTCCCCATTTTGAGTTGTGCAGAGTGTAAACAAGTTGTTTACATAAAACAGGGGTAACTGGGTGAGAGGTCGATAATGCTGACTCAGCGGCAATAGAATGGGGCGAGCGGTTGTATGAGGATGTCATTCATAAGTATTAACCGCCTCCAGCGGCTTAGATACGCGCATTAGTGGTTAACAATGGGGCTATTGGAAGCCGAACAATTGCTTAAGACTTTTTAAATAACGGCGAGAAACGGGCACTTTGTCGCCAAGCAGAGTCGTGACTTCGGCGCCAGTATCGAGCAGCTCTATTTCGGCAATGGCTTTGGGTGAAATCAGATATTGGCGATGGCAACGCACTAGCGGTGTTTTTTCTTCCAGCACTTTAAGGGTAAGTTGGGTATGGACTTTGCCCTTGGTACAGGCGACATGAATACCGCTTAAATCACTAAAAACATACTCAACATCTTGAATGGGGATCACTTTTAATTTACTACCGCTGTAACAGGGTAGGTGCTCGAGGCATCGAGGCGCGATCAGATTAACGGCTTGCGGAGTGAGGTCCTTGCGAACACGTTTTAGGGTTTGGCTGAGTCGATCGGCATCTATTGGCTTAAGTAAATAATCAAAGGCATGATTATCAAAGGCTTTGACGGCAAATTCATCAAATGCAGTGACAAACACGATTTTAGGTAAGGTGTCGGGATCGAGCATAGCAATCAGTTCCATGCCTGAAATACGTGGCATTTGGATGTCGAGAAAAACTAATTGAGGCTTTTCTTTGGCAATCGTTTGCAATGCTTCTATGGCGTTGCTGCATTGGCCAATAATTTCAATGTCGGCTTCTTGGCCGAGCAAATCCGCAAGCTCCTCGCGAGCAAACAATTCATCATCGACAATCAAACAAGTGATCACGTGCTAGTTTCCGTCTGTTCTATGGGTAAGCGGATGGTCACCTTGGTGTATTCATCCGGCTTGCATTCAACTTGGATGCCATACTGTTCGCCAAACAGATTTTGTATCCGTTTATGAACTAAATTCATCCCCAATCCCTCAGAATCGATTGAGGGTTGATAAAGGCCGGCGTTATCTGTCACCTCAAGGGCTAATATATGGTCATCCATGCGTCCTGTGACCTTGATTTGTCCTTGCTCTATCATATGGGAGGTGCCATGTTTTACCGCATTCTCAATGATGGGTTGTAGGGTAAATGCAGGCACTTTACAGTGGTAAAGTGATTCAGGTATAGCAATGTTGACCTGTAATTTATCAATAAATCTCGCTTTCTCAATAGTGAGATAAGACGCTATGTGATCGAGCTCATCCCCGAGTGTCACTAAACCCGTTGTACGTTTTAAATTGATCCGCAAAAATTGTGACAACTGCTGCAACAGTTGCTTCGACATATCGGGATCGCGCTTAATAATCGCACTGATGGTATTGAGAGCGTTGAATAAAAAGTGTGGATTCACTTGAGCTTGCAGTAATTTTAATTCCGCTTGGGTGAGCAGGTTTTGCTGCTGTTCAAAACGGCCGTAGAGGATCTGGTTCGACAATAGCCGAGCAATCCCTTCCCCTAAGGTGCGGTTAATGTTCAAAAATAGTTTATTTTTTGGCTCGTATAACTTGATGGTGCCAATGACTTCGGTGTCGCTGCGAAGTGGGATCACAAGGCTCGAACCGAGTTTACACTGGCTCGAAATCGAGCAGGAATAGGGCATCTCCACCCCATCGGCGAACATCACCTTGTTTTGGTTTATGGCCTCAAGGGTGATTTTTGAGGAAATCGGTGTTCCAGGGATATGATGGTCGGCACCAATACCGATAAAGGCCAAAAGTTTTTCTCTGTCCGTAATGGCAACAGCACCCACATTGGTTTCTTCAATGACAATTTGCGCGACCTTGCCGCTGCTTTCTTCGTTAAACCCCTTAGAAAGCAGCCCAACACTGCGCTCGGCAATTTTAAGCGCCTTGGTTGAGAAACTAGAGGAGAGCTTGTCAAACATGGTTTTTTGGTCGCGGATCATGCTCATAAACAGCGCTGCGCCAATGGAATTAACCAACAGCATAGGCGGAGCTATCTGCCGCACTAATTCCCATGCGGCATCAAACGGGCGTGCAATCAGCAAAATAATGCTCATTTGCATCATTTCGGCGTAAAAGGTCACCAAACAGACTAAGAGAGGATTGTAGATAAGTTCACTCTTACCCGCGCGGCGTAGGTAAAAACTGATCATTCCCGCGGAGAGTCCTTCGAGAGTGGTTGAAATCGCGCAGGCTAAATCGGTAAAGCCACCCATGCTGTAGCGGTGTAAACCGCCAGTGAATCCGACTAAAAATCCGGTGACAGGACCGCCGAGTAAACCGCCTAGCACGGCACCCATGGCGCGAGTATTGGCAATGGCCCCTGAAGTTTGCTCACCAAAATAGGTCGCCATGATACAAAAGCTAGAAAAAACCAGATAAATAAATATTTTATGAGGTAGACGCGGTGATGTTTCTGCAAACAGTTTAAAAAGTGGTGTTTTACTGACTAAATAAACAATCACTAAATAGAGTGACATCTGTTGGGTCAGTAGCAAGATCAAGGACATAGTGGCTCACTTTATCGTCACAGCGGTCAGCGCAGTTATTGACATTGGCAGTATGTGCGCAAGATCAGGGTTAAAATTCAACAGTTCGGTTATAAAGCTTAATCTTATTTGCATCTTTTGGAGAGACTATGTCCGATTCTGTTCACGGTCATGACGTTATGGCGCTGATGGTAGCGCAAGCTCATCCCGTTTTAAAGCCTCAGTTTATTGCTCTGATGACTGAAACCTTTGGAGAAGCAGCGCGTTATCACACTTGTAGTGCCGAAAACCTTACTGCGGAGGAGTTAATTTTTTTGTTGTTGAGTAAAGGGAAAATGGCAGAATCAGCGCAAGGGCTCGCCCTTGTTGCTGGGCGGCAGTGTCATCATTCTGATCATTAAGTATGGCTAATCTGGTCTATGAGCCGCGCAATAGCTTGGGGTCATAGGCCATAACTTGCTGTTAAAGAAAGGGCGATCAACGGATTGGTTTACCTTGATGCCATAAAGATTAATGCTCATCCTGCTTACTTTTATTTACCACTTCAAGCTGTTCTGCAATTGTTTTTTGACTGAATTCATCAATCAAGATCCGCAATAAGCGTGATTTGGCGATTTTAGTTCCTTTGGCGAGCCCATCTAATTGGGTAATACTGGTTTCCGTTAAGGTAAAGGTGGCATGGCGATAAATTTTGGCTGACTTTTTATCTAAGCCTTTTGGCTCTGCGGGAGGGACCGCTAAAATACTCGCTTTACCTAAAGCATAGTTATTGGCATCTTCGATAAAATCCTCAATAGAAACCGTTTTGATAACTTGTTTTGGTTTCTTGCGTTTAAGATCAGTTAAGCTCATAACTATTTTCTGGTGGTAAGGTGAACAGCTCATCCACTATGGCGCGGATCTCGTCGGCCGCTTTCCCATCTGGCTCAATTTCCATTACGGACGATCCTTTTTCCTCACTGTCATCGTAGATATTTCGGCAAAAAGTCACCGAATTGAGTACGCGTAATCCAAAGGATTGGACCACTTCTTTGGCCTCTAAAATACGCTTTACTTGGGTGGGCAAAGCGGGACATTGGGTTAGCACAATGGTTGCCACCATTTTGGGATTAACCATCTTACAGGTGCTGAGCATATCTTCCATATGGGGTAAGGTTTTAAGATCGCGACGTTTGGGTCTAAGTGGGATAACTACGTAAGTGGCCACCGACATGGCGGCGCGCATAGCAAGGTTATCTTGACCGCCACAGTCAACAATGACGTAGTCGAAGCGTTCATTAAGACTGAGCAGATCGTTACGTATTTTGCCGTAGAGCTGAATACAATTGATTGCAGGGAGGCTAGGGTCGTTGTTTCGAGCTTGGATCCAATCGGATGTTGTACGTTGGGGATCGCAGTCTACCATTAGTACATTGGCGGCAAATTTTTGCTTTATATAAACCGCAAGATTTTGCGCGAGGCAACTCTTGCCACTGCCACCTTTCTCTCCACCCACCAGCAATATCATAGCAATGTCCTTTGTACGAATAGTTCAACTAATTCAGTGTAGAACAGCTCAATCGACCCTGCGTAGCTAGATTGAAATTAAAGCAATTGCATCGCGACATGATAACTTTGATCATGACGTTTAGAGCAGCGGCAAACTTGGCCTTTTACGCTATTTTGTCGGGATGTTTCTGGATTGAATGTCACGTTAACTAATTCACCGAGTTCAAATGGGTTTTTATAATCAAACAGAATGCCTCTGCGGGCTAAATCGATACATACGCCTTCGTCCGTATGTTCAACGCCATTCTTATCAGTCCAATGCAAGAGCACGCGTTCAGCTTCCATATCTACTCGAAGTGAGCTGCGTTTTTCTTCAAATCCAACTGGATGTTCACCCATAACTCAATTGTCCCGTAAATAATTGATCTCAGTAAAACTAGCATAATTGCTTTTTGGCAGAATACCAATCTGAAAGCGAGGGATTTGGAAGGATTTTGCAGGTAAAGAATGGCGCCATTGAGCTTGGTTGGCAATGGCGCCCAGTAGTAATTAGTTATCGTATTCTTGATTTTTAGGATAGGGCATTTTTAATTGGCCCCAACGGATCACGATGACCGTTGCCGCAAGGATCAAAGTTGAAAGCGAAATTGCGGCGATGCGCCAGTCATCCATACTCTTCATATCTAAGATCAAATAACGTGCAAGAGCAACAATGGCAATATACAGCGGCATGCGCACGGGCAATTTTCCCGATTCTGCATAATTAGCAACCATGGCCAGTACTTCGAGATAAATAAACAATAACAACAGATCGGCAAGGGCGACTGCGCCGACATTAAATACATGGACAATTTCTTGACCAATAGCAACCACAGTCGCTATTGCTATGATGATTAAGACGAGATGCTCAACTGCTTTTAAGCCTTTGGCACCATATTGACGATAAAATGGCATGGGTACTCCCTACTCAATATTTTTGTAAATAGTAACAGTAAAAATACTTTAGTTAGGGAAAAGAGACGCGATTCTCTGTGACTCAATTCACAAGATAGTAATTGGTTGTCTGCTAAAGGCATCGCGCCATGAGTTTTCTCGAGTCACCTTGCTTAGCCTGGCCGTCCATCGGCTCTGACGCGACAAAGCATTGGTGCGTAGTAGTAACAGAAACACCCAAAAGCTAGCATCCAACAAATAATGGCTGCGAGCATTAATTCAATAAACCATGCACTGGGTAAACCCGCTAAGACACGGAACACTGTAGCCAGTAACATTAACCCAAAAGCCAGTGTCATTGGCCTAGCGGGTTTTAGTTGTCTGCCGGTATGGCCTAGCGATACCCTCGACATCATTGCGAGGATCATGCCGCCAAGTCCTCCAACAGTAATGGCATGCATTCCTACGGAAAGTGGTAGTCCTGTAGCAATCAGTATCAAACCAATGGGAATACATAAGTAACTTAAATGCAGTGACCATAACAGCGGCACAGACCAACTTGCCTGCCATCCCCAACGAGACCAACGTAGTAATAGTACCAGACCCGCAATACCAGCCAGAGCGCGCGTCAGTAATATTATCTGCGGTAAAAAGAGACTCGCAACAAGCGCTAATAGGCTAGCAAAACTTAACCATTCCAGTATGGGAATAGGGGAGTGTCTTTGCCATTGGGTGGCGCGCTCAGTAAAGAATGGGATCACTCTACCACCAAGCAAAGCAACAATTACCCCAACAAGGATGACTGCTGCATAAAGACCATTATTAGCCCACTGTAATTGATTAGTTATTAAACCGTAATAGCTAAATCCATTAAAAAGCGTGAGTAAACTGAGAATAGGGATAAACACAAAGTTACGCCATTGGCGTACTTTAACCACAGATATTGATAATGCAATTGCGGTTAAGGGTAAAAACATCAAGTCGATGATCATGATCGCCACAAACGGAATATCTAGCGGCAATATAAATAAAAGCCTTGGTAGTAACCAGACCGTAAATAGCCCTATAAGAGGTAAGCCTTTCAACCCAGGTTGTCCTGTCCAGTTTTGTACTGCGGTGAGTAAAAAACCTGCGACGACGGCACAGGCAAACCCAAAAATCATCTCATGACCATGCCACCATAAAGGATTGATGTTGTTAGGAAGTAATGACAGACCGGAAAGAAATCCTCCCCAGATCCCTAAACTTAATAGACTAAATAGACTCGCAAATAAGAAGAAAGGTCTAAAACCTAAGCGGAAAAGCGGTAGTTTAGGTTGTAAATGTGCAGGTTCATCAATATTCAACATAATGACAGCGTAGTAGTGAAACACGAAAAGTATTTTAAGCTGCAAATTAAATGAATGTATATATCTACTTATGAGTAGCTTGTAAGTAAGCGTCCGAGTGAAGGGATTAAGATAGTCTTATCGCCGTGGTTTAATCTATTGATAAGGTAGAATAAATTACAATAGAGGACGTAAAGGAAATACAGGGATGCAAACGCTAAAAAGGCGTTAATGCTTAACTTGTTCAATTAGGAAAGTCAATTTCTCTAACATAAAACAAGTTAAGCCATTGTATCTGCAAGTCGCAATTATTTGGTCTTACGCTTTTGCCACTTAAACATGATCGAGTATTTCCAGAGGTTACTGATCATTAAATATCCTACAGTAGAAAACACGATCCCTAATACTAGGCAACCTAGTAGGAATGCTGGCCCAATTGTGGCTAATGAGGCTTCTATCCATTGCCAGCTTGCCTCAAAGGCAAATTCCTGCGGTGCGTGGCCAAGAATTTTTGCACCTAATAAATAAGCCCCATAAAACATAACTGGCATCGTAAGTGGATTGGTGATCCAGACTAAAGCGACGGAAACGGGAATATTGACATTAAAAAGGATTGCAAAGGCCGCGGCGACCACCATTTGAAAAGGCATTGGGATCCAAGCGACAAACAAGCCTATGGCAAAGGCCCCCGGCGCAGAGCGTCGATTAAGCGCCCAAAGATTAGGATTGTGTAATAAGCGACCGAAAATGCGTAGGTGTTTGTGCTCACGCAGGGTTTCAGGCTTAGGCATAAATCTTTTTATTAATTTTTTTGGCATAGGCTGAAATTGCTGTCTTAACTTAATTCACTATGAATGGATTCATGTTTGGCTTTAGTGCCACCTTACTGTCAGCGATGTTATGGCCTTCGCTGCCGCCAATTACTTATCTACCCTACTTTTGCTTTGGGGCTCTCATCTTATTCAAAAAAGCACCTAGCTTATCTGGCACACTCTTTGCGATGTTCTGGCTAACAGGATTTTGCTTAGTGTTATCTCGGCAGGATCTTCCTTTATCCCAAAAGCCTATACAGGTGAGGGGCGAAATCATATCACTAGTTAGTCAAAACAGCGACTGGGTTAGCTTCGATATTGTTGTCGATAAACCAAATTTAATCTTTGGGCCAACGGCTAAGTTGCGTTTAACCTGGCAATCCGAGGCGACACTGCAAGTTGGGCAAGTTTGGGATTTCACTTTTATGCCTAAAAGTATATCCAGTGTACTCAATCAAGGAGGATATAACGAACAAAAGCAATTGATTAGTCAGCATATTGTCGGTAAAGGCCGCGTTATGCATGCAAGGCTTCAAGCTGAGCGTTTTTCGTTAAGACATCACTTAATCACACGACTTGCTCCAAAGTTATCTGCGTTAACACAGGGGGATATTCTGCTGGCGTTAATCCTCGGGGATAAACAACTTATCTCGCAAACTAAGTGGCAGGCGTTAAGGCAAACGGGCACGGGCCATCTGGTGGCGATATCGGGATTACATTTATCGGTGATCACCGCTTGGGTCTATGCTTGCGCTTTGTTTTTTCTTACGCGTTTGGCGCCGCATCCAAGTCGACGAAATATAGTTATTGCGCTCATTTTAGCAGGAGTGAGTGCTCTATTTTATAGCTATTTAGCCGGTTTTGCCGTGTCAACACAGCGGGCGTTAGTGATGATTTTATTGGTTATGCTGTTGAGTTTATTAAGACGCTACTCAAGCGCATGGGATCGTTTGCTGTTTGCCTTATTTGTGGTGTTACTCATTGATCCTCTCGCTTGTTTGAGTGCTGGATTTTGGCTTTCTTTTTGTGCTTTGGCGATTATTTTATATACCTTAGAAAGTGCCAAATTTACACAGTCTTTTGATAGTAAAACAACTTTTTTAGCCAAGTCGCGAGTCAGAGTCATACAGTTTTGGTCAATACAATGGCGCTTAAGCCTGATATTGGGACTGCTGCAAGCCATCTTTTTTGGTGGTGTGAGTATCCATAGTTTGTGGATGAATATGCTGGTGGTGCCTTGGTTTAGTCTTATTGTCATTCCGCTATCGATGCTGGCTTTTATCATCTGGTGGTTAGGTACGCTTTTGGGGCAATCGTGGTTGGGATTATTCAATTTGGCGGATTTAGCACTATTTCCCTACGGCAAGTTACTCGAACTCAGCGTCGATTTACCCGCCCATTGGCATGTGGTTTCCGAGACATTATTAGCAAGCGGCCTGTGCGCACTTTTTGCGTTGATTCTGTGGCGATATGTTCCTCATCGGCGCCAATATTGGCACTGGCATTTGTTGATAGGGTTACTGTTTCTACCTCTGGCATTGTCTGTTTTTCAGCGCATTACAGCATCGAAAACCACTCAATGGACACTACATTTACTTGATGTAGGGCAAGGATTAGCCGTGGTGGTTGAAAAGGATGATAGGGCACTTATCTATGATACGGGCGCCGCATTTGGCGATGATTTTAGCTACAGTGACCGTGTGGTTATCCCTTTTCTTAATACTCGAGGATTAACTGATATCGATTTTATTGTGATCAGCCACGGCGATAACGACCATGCTGGAGGCGCTCAAGTACTGGCAAAAGCGTATCCTCAGGCAAAATGGATTACTGATGTTGACCACTTAAATGCTCAGCCTTGTTTGCCACAACAGATTGATTGGCAACAACTTACCTTACGCTTTATTTCCCCACAAACCCAGGCGGGTGGCAATAATGCTTCTTGTGTGCTGCGGATTGATGATGGTCAGCAAAGTCTATTACTGAGCGGTGATATTGAAAAGGAAACAGAGAGTATATTGATTGAGCGAGTGCAAGCGGGCTTTATACTTAAAAGTCAGGTGCTTATTGCTCCACACCATGGAAGCCGCACCTCATCTACGCTGGCATTTATTGAAAGGGTGGCACCGGAGTTAGTACTGTTTCCTGCGGGGTTGAATAATCGTTATGGCTTTCCTAAAGCCGATGTCGTTGCCCGCTACCAAGCTTTGCAGATAAACCACTTAACCACAGGGATTGAAGGACAAATTAGCGTTACTTTTGAACAAGGGCGACTCGACGTAAAAACCTATCGGCAAGATTTAGCTCCATTTTGGTATAACCGCTTGTTTAGATTTGGTGACTTGATTAATCCAGAGTAGAATGAGCACTTTGCCATAATTTAGTGTTACCAATGACAGCATATCCTAAAGACGAAATGTGGACCGTATTCAAGCGATTACTGGCCTATCTCAAACCGATGAAGGGCATGTTTTTGCTTTCAGTTGCTGGCCTTATTGTGTATGGGCTTGTCGATGCGGCTTTTATTTCTTTTATTGGCCCTTTTATCGATAAAGGGTTTTCCAGCAGTACACCAGCGATAACTAACGGTATTGCACTCCCCACGAACCAAGGCTTTCATGCCGATAACCAAGTGCTATTAATGGCGCCTATCGTGGTTATTTTAATGTTCTCCCTGCGCGGCTTTGCAAACTTCGTATCCACCTACGGCATTTCTTATATGAGCGCTAGGTTAATTATGGATATGCGCCAGCAAGTGTTTCAACATTATCTAAGTTTACCCGTGAGTTACATGGATAAGGAAAACACGGGCAATTTAATTTCAAAAGTGACCTTCGATACCGAGCAAATTGCCCGTGCATCGGGCAGTGCCTTGATTTCGATTGTTCGTGACGGTGTGACCGTTATCGGTATGCTGGGATTGATGTTTTATAACTCTTGGAAGCTTTCTCTGTGTATTTTAGTGATTGGTCCGATTATGGGATTAGTGATGACTATTGTGAGTCGCCGCTTCCGTAAGGTGTCGAAACAAATCCAAACGGCGATGGGGGATGTTAGTGCCGCGACCGAGCAGATGATAAAAGGTCATAAAAACGTACTGGCCTTTGGTGGACAAGAAACAGAAACGGCTCGCTTTGCCAAAATTAATGACAGAAACCGTCATCAAAATATGAAACTTGCGATCGCACAGGCTATCAGCCAGCCGCTTATCATGGTGATTGGCTCCTTTGCCTTGGCCTTTGTGCTGTATGCGGCGAGCCTAGATAGCATGAAAGCCGATTTGACCGCAGGGACCTTCGCGACGATTCTTGGCGCGATGATGGCCATGCTGCAACCCATCAAAAACCTCACGCGTGTGAATGCCGAATTTCAACGTGGTATTGCAGCGTGCACCACAGTATTTGAACTGTTAGACACTTTGCCAGAATCGGATACTGGTACTTATACCGTCAAGCGTGCTAAGGGCAACTTACGTTTTGATAATGTTTCTTTTAGTTACGAAGGCCAGGAGCGCCGCGCTTTAGATAAAATTGACTTTGAAGTGTCCCAAGGGCAAACCTTAGCCTTAGTCGGGCGCTCTGGGTCGGGGAAGTCGACGATCGCAAGCTTAGTGACTCGTTTTTACACCGGACTAGCGTCTGGCGATATTCTGCTTGATGATGTGAGTATTTATGATTACTCATTGAAATCATTACGTAGCCAAGTGGCTTTGGTATCGCAGCAAGTGACACTGTTTAACGATACTATTGCCAATAATATCGCCTATGCCTATCCGGGCGAAGTCACCCGCGAGCAGATTATTGAGGCGGCGACCTTAGCTCATGCGATGGAATTTATTGAGCAATTGCCCGATGGCTTAGATACCCAAGTCGGTGAAAACGGCGTGCTATTGTCAGGCGGTCAGCGACAACGGATTGCGATTGCGCGGGCAATGTTACGTGATGCACCAGTGCTCATTCTGGATGAAGCGACATCGGCCCTTGATACTGAATCTGAGAAAGCGATTCAGCAGGGATTAGACAATTTACGCCAAAACCGCACCTCGGTTGTGATTGCTCACCGGTTATCAACGATTGAAAGTGCCGATCAAATTTTAGTGGTCGATCAAGGCCGCATCGTTGAGCGTGGCACCCACAAATCTCTACTCGAACTTGGCGGCATGTATGCCAAGTTATACCAAATGCAGTTTGGTAGCTAAATGCAGGCGTTAGTGAATCAAATTTGGTATCAAGGCCACCCATTACGGTGGCTCTTACTGCCTTTTTCTGCGTTGTTTGCGCTTATTACCGCAATTCGCCGTGGTTTATTTCGCTTAGGGATTAAATCACAAACCACACTGCCAGTCCCCGTGATCGTGGTGGGCAATATTACCGTTGGCGGTAGTGGTAAAACCCCCACAGTCATCTATTTGATTGAACTGCTGCGTCAACAGGGGTTTAATCCGGGTGTGATCAGCCGTGGTTATGGCGCGGATATCCAAGGGGTAAAAGTCGTTAGCGTAAAGGATGCTGCAACTGATGTGGGCGATGAGCCAGCTATGATTGTGGCGCGTACTGGTGTGCCTATGGTGGTGGGCCCTAAACGTGTTGATACCGCAAAAATCTTGCTGGCGCAGTTTGCCGTGGATGTCATTATCTGTGACGATGGCTTGCAACATTACGCCCTCGGCCGTGATATTGAGCTGGTGGTGATTGATGGAAAGCGCGGTTTAGGGAATCGTCATTTGCTTCCAGCAGGCCCACTACGGGAAGGTGCTTGGCGTCTTAATCAAGTGGATTTTGTGGTGGTCAATAGTGGACCCGCGCAGGCGAATCAATATGAGATGCAGCTGAGCCCAAGTGCGGTGTTGCCGGTAAATCCTAAGGCTGAGGCCGTGTTTGATCCGACCCAGCCCGTGGTGGCAATGGCGGGTATTGGTCATCCGGCGCGTTTTTTTGAAACCTTAACGCAGCAAGGTTTTCAACTCGCGTTATCCCATGGTTTTGATGACCACCAAGCCTACGATAAACACGTGTTATGCGAGCTTGCAGCATCTCGCCCCTTGATGATGACTGAAAAAGATGCGGTTAAATGTCGCGATTTTGCACAAGAAAACTGGTGGTATTTGGCTGTCGATGCCAAGCTATCGCCACAATTTGATCAACAGTTGCTGAGCCGATTACGCTCTGTGGCTGCAGCTAAAAAAGGAAAATCCCATGGCGTTTGATAAAAAACTGTTAGATATCGTTGCTTGTCCAGTATGTAAAGGAAAGTTGGAGTACGATAAGGCGGCGCAGCAATTGATTTGTAAAGCGGACAAATTAGCTTATCCCATTACCGATGGCATCCCAGTGTTATTGGAAAATCGTGCCTTACCGTTAAATGAAGCAGTTTGATTTTTAGGCATAAAACTCAGCGTTATTGAACTTAACGGTTTGAGCTAAGTCGTGTACTTTCGACACCGCCGTGCATAAGTGTAGAGAACAGGGCGATCATCTCGCCCTTTTCATGACTTAAAAGCGCACAAACTTTTGTTTATCTTCCTCAGTGGCGCCTTCTTTACATTCACCACGTATTTCTCCCCGTCCTGATTCTATTATTCGGCTCAACTCAAAGTAACCTTCGCGGCAGTAACCTGTCATTTCTAAGGTTTTCTCGAGTCCCAATTCAACTTGTCTGCCCCAGATATCGAGTGCATCCGCTTGTTGGTATAAACGACGCTGCTCGCGGAGATCTTGCGCGACTTGACGCATACGTTCTTCGTGGGGGAAGGGGCGTTCGGTGACATCTCTTGGTGAGTATTCCTCCGCAAAACCTGCCTGATAGGTAAAGAGTTTAAGGCCATCTGCGCGGATATCAGTGGTGAGTTTGTCTTTAAATTTACCTGCAAATTCAGAGGGGTCTATCTGAGCGCTGCTGCAAGCGAGTAATGTTAAGCAGCTCAATAATGTCAGGCTTATCGATCTCAATGGCATATCAAGGATTACTCTTAGATGATTTACTTAGCGAAGAATACCTTAATATGTCGCTCAATATCATGCAATTATCGGTTTTATTCGCGATATACTGTTAAAGAAGTTTATTCGCCCGAATAGGTTGGTTAATCACCCTAATACCGAAACAACTTGAATCTGCTCTGAAACTTGTCGCGATAGGTTGAATGGGCATCTACTCCGGAGCCTTACTGATGCTGGATTTTTGGGCCAAGCGATTTGCTGAAATAGACTGGAATATCAGCCCATTACAGGGTTTAAGCCTGCTACTGCTGGGTCTGTGGATTTATGCTATTTGGCCTAAGGAAGAGTTACTGCAGGTTGTTAAGGATAAAGGCTTGCAATGGCGGTTGTTGTTAACGCTGATTGCGGTAAATACCTTATGGCTCCTCAATGCCAGTATTCAAGTGGGATTGCATTTACACTTTTTAGGGATAGTCACTTGTCTATTGATGTTTGGTTGGCGCTTAGCGACGGTTGCCTTACTCCTCCCAAGTGCGTTTTTCAGCATATTTGTCCTAAAGCAGCCTGATGAGTTTGGTGCATTTGGCTTGTTTGCAATAGCCCTCCCGTTATTCTGTGCGTTTATGCTTTACAGCCGCAGTTACCATTTATTTCCTAAGCATCTTTTTGTGTTTATTTTTGTTGGCGCCTTTATTAATGCAGGATTATCGACGGTTTTTCATCAATTTAGTTGGGCATTTTGGCTTTGGTTGTCGGCGGATTATGACTGGAGCATGTTAGTTGATAACTATCTGATGTTGATCCCGTTATTAGCCTTTCCTGAGGCGTTGCTAAATGGCATGGCGGTAACGCTGTTGGTGGTGTATCAACCCCAATGGTTGTTTGATTATTCTGACCGTGAGTACTTGTGGCGTAAATGAAAAGCGCGCCGTGGGGCGCGCATTGTTGTGCTAGGCAAAACGTTGTTCTAAGTAGCTGATGATATCCTTAGATTCATATAGCCATTGCACTTGACCATTGTCTTCAATCCGTAAACAGGGCACTTGTTGCTTGCCACCTTGGGCGATGAGCTCGTCTTTATGTGGGGATTTTTTTGCATCCAAGGTTTGGATATTCAGCCCTTGACGGCGCATAGCTCGGCGCACTTTTACGCAGAAAGGACAAGCATTGTACTGATATAGCGCCAGTGCTTGAGTTTGCGCATCGATTTTTTGTTGTTCTGCTGATGGGCGTTTGAGTTTCTTTGGGGCGAACACAAAGTTAAGCAACAAAATGATCCGGCCTAAAATCCAGCGAATAATGAACATAACTACCTCGAGTAAAAGTGTTTTAGCGCGCCGCAATATTGGCTGTGCGAAAGGGGATTGACGCGCGGAATGTGATTCCGCTCGCATAAAGCCGCAGAGTTTAACCTAATGGATGTTTTAGGCCAAGTAATAGAACGAGGGGGCGCTACCTTAATCAACCAATAAAAATGCCCAGTGAATACTGGGCATTTGATTCTCTATGGTCTTGTACAACGCGTTATTTAGCTTCGATGCTCATATTCACTTGGGCAGCATCTTGATTGAGGGTGACGCGACTTTCGAGTAGGAAAATGCGTTCAGGTGCGATGCCCTTGCTATCAACAAGGTAGGCCTTGACTGATTTCGCTCTCTCCTGCGCTAAATCTCCCAACCTGTCTTGACCGACCGTTTGCGCTTTTAGCGAAAGGTTATAAAGCGCGATATGCCAACGGGTGGTCAGTTCCTCTTTACTCAGTGGTGCATCTTTGGTTTCAGAAATAATATTGTCTTTCACATCATCAGGATTGGCTTTAACTTCCTGCTCATAGAGTTTGAGAAGGGCATCGGCTAGAGGTCCTTGGGTCGGAAACTGACTCGGGCTGAGATCTGCCGGCAATTCCGTCAGCTGAATATTCGCTAAGGCAGCCAGCTTGCGTTTCATCATACGCTCGCTAATTGCTTGGCTATCGTTTATTGCATCGACACTGCCCTCAAGACTGAGCTGTAGCATGGGTCTATCCTCTAATCCTTTGGCGAGCTTATCTAGGCTTTCTTGTTCACGGGAAGTGAGGGTAAATTGCCCAGGATTAAAGGGGATTTTATCTAAGGTGTCATCAGCGCCAATGAGACCTGCAAGGAAAGAGAAGGGGGCTGTGACGGCTTTAGTAATCACATTGGTAATGGCTGTCATGATGATGCTGCCAACACTAAAGCTGGGTGAGTCTAGATCGCCAGAGACTTCCATTCCTAGGTCAATTACGCCATGGCGATCCTGCAATAATGCAATCGCTAACGTTACGGGTAAACTGGTGGCTAAATCACTGTTACTGCGTTTCCCCAGTTTGAGTTGATTAATCACTAGGTGGTTGCTGCCCTTGAGTTGGTTTTGCTCAAGTTTGTAGTTAAGTGCTAACGACAATTGCCCTTTATCAATGTAATAGCCCGCATAGGTGCCAGAGTATGGGTTTACTGACGTCAGCTCAACACTCTTAAAAACCAAGTCTAAATCAAGATAAGGTTTATCTAACAAGGGATTAATATCCCCCTTTAATGTCACTGGTGCATAGCGGTCAATTTTGCCTTTAATATCGACAGATGCCTTAGTACCCGGCTTGGAGGATAGGTGACTGATATAACCTTCTAGCTGCTCGATGCCTGAGGCAAAGTTAGGTGTTAGCGAATTATCGGCAAAAAATGCTGATCCTTGGTTAAAGCTAATTTTTTGAATATCTAAGCTTAACTCGGGCTTTTTAGCTGCGGTTTGGGATGGTGCAACTGTATTGGTGCTGCTTTCGGCTTGAATGCCTTGCGCCATTTGTCCATCGGCAATGGCTTGCTGTTCAATAATCAGATTGCTGATATTGGTTGTACGATCCTTCGCGATAACAACCTTGGCATAAGGTTGCTCAAAACTTAAATGATCAATCTTGATTTGATTCTGTTGCTGGTCAAAATCGAGCTGATTAATATGCATTTTTTGCCATTTTACCAATGGCGCTTTGCGGATGCTGTCGAGGATATTCAAATCATCCAGCTCAACGTTACCTTGATAAATGGCTTTGCCTTTGCCATCGGCATGAACCTCGCCATCGCTACTGAATAGGCCGCTTTTTAGCTGCATATTGACATAGGGCTCAAGGTAAGGTTGAAATTGGGCTAAGGCCAACTGCTCCACTTTGAGGTTAGCGCTGATGGCTTGCCCAAGGACATCGACTTGCCCCTTCGAGGAAAAATGGCCTTTATCGTTTAGCTCAAAGGAGAGTTGGTATTCAATCGGGGCTTTTAAATCGCTCACTATGGTTTGAGTCGCAAAATCTAATGGATAGATTCGCCATTGCTGCGCCGTTTTGCTGAGTTTGTGCTCCTCAAGCTGAATATCATAGTTTTCGACATTCAGTCCTCCCAAGGTGACAAGCCATCCATTGGTATTTTCAGTGGTACTGTTACTCGCCACAGCTTGCGAAGTGGTAGGGTTAGCGACTATCGCTTCAGACGCTTCAGTTACATCAGGGGTTGTTGCTGTACCAGAGGTCGCTGCCATCGATTTGGGCATCAACAGTGGTGCTAAATCAATACCTTGTTCATCTAGCTTGGCCTTAAGACTTAAGCCTTCAGTGTGGATTTGCTTAATATTGACCCGCTGCTTGGCCAGATTGGCGCTGATCCCATCTACAGCCAGCAGGGGCAGGGTGATAACCGATTGATCACCATTGAGCAAATTCACTTTTTCAACAATCACTTGTCCACGTTCGGCAGTGAGTTGTAATTCACCTTGCTCGGGTAAATCTACTTGGTAATGGGCGTTAATACTGAGCTCACCTGTCCCCAGTTTGACATTGAATTGATCGGCAACAAATTGCCAAAGCGGAGCAAGTTTGAGTTTGGCAAGCTGTACATCCCCGACGAGCTTAAAGGGAAAGAGCTGAAATTGTCCGGCAAGGCTCACTTCACCTGCGTGGGCATCCTGCAACTGGGCGACAAATTGGTTATGCACGATAGTCGTAGTGGCATTTGTCGCCGATGTTGCTGGAGTAGTATTCGCCGTAGTTGTTGCTGGAACGGCATTGTTTGTCACCGCATCTTTGGTTGATGACGTCTTAGCTACGCTAGCAGGATTAGGTAACATCAGGTATTCAGTATCTAATTGACTGAGTTTGAAGTTGACATTGGGGTAATCAATTTGCGCCTTGGTTATCTTGTCATCAAATTTGAACTTGGCTGCACTGACGGTTAACTCACCTAAGATGATGCGCAAAGGACGTGCTTGTTCAGCACTCGTGTCTGGTTTGCTGGCGGTTTTAGCTTGGTTGAGGGTGGTAACGATGTCGTCAAAGTTAAACTGAGTTGCCCCATGAGTTTGAAACCGTTGGATATGAGCAAAGGGCGTTTGCAACTGAATATGATCAATCACTAAGGCTCGATTGAATATAGACTGCCAAAAATGCACCTCAAATTGGAGCTGTGCTAATCCGGCAAAATCCCGATTATCTTTCTCTTTAACGGCGAGCTGGTCGATATTGACGCGGTAGTTAAAAGGATTGATATGCATACCCTGTAAACTGACCGGACGCCCTAATAGCTGTGAAAGCTTCTCTGGGGCGAAGGCGACGATAGCCTTGGGGAGTATTAATCCGAGGGCGATAAGGTAACTTAAGTAGGTAATGGTTAAATAGACGAGAACTCGTTGGTATCGGGGGCGACTAAAAAACGCAAGTTTTAACCGTGATAGTTGAGTTAGCATAGTCAGATTAATGCTCCAATACGCACGCTGTCGCGAAATCTATCAATAAATGTGGTTATTCTAGCGAATAATGCTTATCTCTGCATGATTTTTTTGGTGTTTTGTCAATTAAATCTGAGTGTTACCGTATGGCAACCAATGTGAGTCAGAATGTATGTTAACTCATAACCCTCGCTTTACGAGGGTAACATGTTGTGTCTCCAGTGGGCATTTTATGACCGCTAAGCTATTTAATACGAATAGCTTAGTTTAAGTGGTGAGATAACTTATTGCGGCGATGACGGCGCCTTGTGGATCTTTTATCCAACAAAAGCGACCCACTTTCGGAATATCTTCTGGACCAAACAGAATATCGCCACCAAGTTTTTTAGCATTAATCGCGACCAAGTCGACATCGGCGACCGTGACATAACCTGTCCAGTGTGAAGGTAGCGTCGGGAGCTGATTGTCAGTGATACCGCCGATACCTACACCTTGGTTTTCAATCAAGTGGTACTGACCATGGGGCATCTTGACCGTTCTAAATTGCCAGCCAAATACTTCACCATAAAAGCGCATGGCCTCTTCAGTGTTGTGGGTCGTGAGTTCATGCCAGCCTAAGGCACCAGCGGTATTAAATGCAGAGTCCATAAGCGCGTCCTTTATATTATTGAGCCTTGTGGCGAGGCGATTAGTATTTTGAGTGTAGACGATGCTTTTCAATAATTCCTAAGCAGATCCAGAAATGTGACATTATTTTCTGCTGTAAATCATTAAACTAAGTTAATGTTAATTAATGAAATAACAAAAATCTGTTTATCGAGTTTGTCTTGATGTTGTGCTTGTGCCGCTCCGCTGAGTATTTGCTGAGTTTGCGCTCTGTTTTGCGGCTGATTGGTGGTGTTAGTATTGTTTTACAGCATTAGACCTTACTCCCCTTCGCTTGCTAAACTAGCGCCATTTGCAATCGATGAAATTGCGTAATAGGGGGATTAACGATTGAATAAGAGTTTAGTGACCAATGTGTTGGCAGCCATTTGTGTGATCTTGGGATACGCACTGAGCTTACCCATTCTATTTAATGTTGGGTTGTTTGCATTATCTGGTGCGATAACCAACTGGCTTGCGGTGTATATGTTGTTTGAAAAAGTCCCTGGTTTGTATGGTTCTGGTGTGGTGCCTTCGCGGTTTGAAGAATTTAAACTCGGCATTGCTCATCTGATGATGAAACAGTTTTTTACCGCTGAAAACATTGATCGTTTTTTGTCTGAAAAAGAAGGTATAAGCCAAATCGATTTGGCGCCTGTGATTGAGAAAGTAGACTTAGCACCGTCTTTCGATGCCTTAGTCAATACTGTGGCACAATCTTCATTTGGTGGCATGTTAGCCATGTTTGGGGGGGCTGAGGCGCTAATGCCGCTAAAAGAACCCTTTATTGAGAAGATGAAAGCTTCATTGGTCGATATGGCCGAGAGTGAACAATTCCGCAGTCTATTGAAGCAAGAGCTTGAACAGCCAAATGTGATGGCCGATCTGCAAAATAAGATTGCTAATATCGTTGAGCAACGCTTAAATGAATTAACACCACAAATGGTTAAGCAGATAGTTCAGGAGATGATCCAGACGCATTTAGGTTGGCTCGTGGTGTGGGGCGGTGTGTTTGGTGGAGCCATCGGACTTGTCGCCGCCTTAGTACAGGGCTAATCTTAGATTAGCCACTATCGCGAAGGGAGCAATGGCTCCCTTTTTTATTGATTAAGTTATTCATTGGGCAGGGAAGATTATGAATCGTCATCACACTATCAATTATTTAGAGATTCCAACATCTGATATTGATTGTTCTAAAGCGTTTTTCAATACCGTATTTGGTTGGCATTTTGAGGATTATGGCCCACAGTACAGTTGCTTTATCGATGCGGGAATGACGGGCGGTTTTTATCAAGCTGAGGTTTGTTTTACCCTAGAAAAGGGCTGTCCCCTGATTGTGCTATACAGTAAGACCTTGGAAGAAACTTTAGCCGCCGTGATCGCGGCTGGCGGCGCCATTAGCACTGAGATTTTTAGCTTCCCAGGTGGTCGACGTTTCCATTTTATCGAGCCTGCGGGCAATGAATATGCGGTCTGGTCAGAATAACAGTATTTATCAGCCCTGTGTACGAAATTGCTGTCTCGATCAGCAGGATATCTGCATGGGGTGTTTTAGGCATCTTGAGGAGATTTTGGCGTGGCGAAACATGACAGAGGAGCAGCGAAGCGCATGTTATCTTAAAATGGCTGAGCGCAAAGTCGTTTTTATGTCAAAACGCCCCAGTAGCTAAAATAGGCCAAAGCATCGCGGCGCAACTTAAGTCAATACCGAAGTATAAAAACAGAAGCGCCGCGTTAACTGGCTAGATAGGATCAACCACAATATGTTCGAGTTCTATCGCGGCAACAGCATGCAATGCATCCATCGCTGCGCCCACTAAGCTGATTTTACCTTGGGAGGATTCCACCAATACCGCGCGGCGGATCTCACCAAAATCACGATTATGCCGAGTCAGATTCGATAGCGCCATTTGCATTGGGAGCATCGATGGGTTAAACGCGGCGTTTTCAGCGTAGCGACCACAGTAGGTTGCGCCATCCGCGGTTTCTAATACAACCGCCGCATAGCTTTGGGTATAAGGTGCATAGCTTAAGCCCGCATGATCTAAGGCTTCAATTACCATAGGATCACTGCTATCGAGTGCAAATTCAGTTTCCTGCTTGACTAATAGCGGTGACTGAACATTTAAGTCTTTTGGTCCAAACGCATAGGGCAGATAATAGGATAGTAAATGGCTATCCTGTGATGGCAAATGGATCTTGATTTGGCCGCCTTCGACTAATTCATTCATAAACTGACGGCAATGACCGCAGGGACTGGCGTTCACTATCATATCCACAATCTGGCTTTCGCCGCTAAGCCACGCGTGACTAATAGCGCTTTGCTCAGCGTGTACTGAGTGGAAGAGGGCTTCGCCAGGCAGTTCTAAGTTGGCACCCATATAAATGTCGCCACTTTTTCCTTTGGCAATTGCACCAACATAAAACTCACTAATCGGTGGTTTGGCCAAGGCGGCGGCAATAGGTAACAAAGCCAGTAACACCTCTGATTCGGTCATATTGCTGCTTTTGACTAACTCTGCCAGTTGCTGTGCATCGATATGTCCCGCAAAACCTTGATGTAATAAGGGAATTAATGCGTCAGCCAATGGGGTTGGCAGCTGGGTTATGCTTCGGATAAATCTATCTTGCATTTCCCGACTCCTTGTTTGTTAAGTTCATGGAAGAACATTCTAGTAATTTTGTTACAGTATAAATGCGAGTTAGTTCGCGTTTATGGTTCAATTAAGCGCCTGTTAGTTAACATCTGAAAGAAGTTATCAATCATAGACGCTAAATCAACAAAAAACATGGGCTATTTTGTGGTCTACAATCCACGCAAATAGTGGCACAGGGCGGCGAGTAGTTTTTGTTTATGCTCATCGCCTTCGGTATCTTGCAACAAATTTTCAAGTTTGAGCAGATAATCCTGATCGGCCAAACGCTGCTGACAGAAGGTGCGCCAGCGATGGGACTCTTGATCATCAAGTAATTCGGGATAATTGCGCGCCCGATAACGGAATAGCATTTCTGGGATGCGTCCATCATCAAATTGCAAATCAAGTGCGGCTAAATTTTGAGGTAAGGTATGGCGAATGATCTCCATCTTGGCTTTATCGGCAGGGCTGAAAAATCCACCCGAATACAACATTAAGTCAGGATCCGTGGTGGTTACTTCGCCATCATGCTCAAACAGTTGCGCCAGCTTCTCCCGTAATTCCGGGTGAGACTTTAAGCGTTTGTATTGTTCTCTGGCAAAGGCTTTATCAATGTTGAGTCTTTCTGCCTGCACATCATCTAAAATTTTGGCCGAAGTAATAAAAGGGCATTTGTTAAGATGCACCTGTTTAACTGGGATGGGTAACTCATCCCCGGCAAGCTCCGCTCTGGGCGTGTACATGCGCGTTTTTATCTGCTCGACATCCAGCTCAAACAGTGGGCTTAAATCCATCGCTAAATTCACGCAAATAATGGCATTTTTGTTACTTGGGTGGTGTGCAACGGGGGCGATAAGGGTTGTACAACCGTGCATTGCACTTATCTTCGAACTGACATGGGCAAGCGGTAGCATATTTAATACGTCAATTTGCGCGCTGACGGCTTGTTTACGGCGCAATTCAAAATAGTACTGATATAACTTAGGTTGCTTTTCTTTTATCAGTTTTGCCATTGCGATGGTGGCGTAAACATCTGACATGGCATCGTGCGCTTTTTCATGGCTTAAACCATTAGCTTGGGTCAGATGTTCCAGTTTAAAACTGGGTGAACCGTCTTCTTTTAATGGCCAATGGATACCGTCGGGTCTAAAGGCATAACAAGCCCTAACTAAATCAATGATATCCCAACGCGTATTGCCATTTTGCCATTCGCGGGCATAGGGATCGATAAAGTTACGGTAAAAGCCATAGCGGGTGACTTCATCGTCAAATCGTAACGAGTTATAGCCAGCGACACAGGTATTAGGTTGGCTGAAGAGAGTATGGATACGCCCCATAAACTCGGTTTCAGGTAAGCCTTTTAAATTGGCTAATTGTGGCGTGATCCCTGTAATTAAAATCGCTTCGGGTGAGGGCAGGTAATCCGTTGATTGTTTGCAGTAAAAAGTCTCTGGCTCACCGATAATGTTAAGATCTAAATCGGTACGGACCCCGGCAAATTGGGCGGGTCTATCTTGGGCTGGGTTTGCACCGAATGTTTCATAGTCGTGCCAAAAAATACTTGGCTGAGATGCTGTATACATAATTTCAATCAAATGACGGTTTTGTCGAATGATAGCATCTTAGCCGTTAAACTCACCCCAATATTGATCAGCAAAAACCTTGATGGATAAATTATATTGAAAAGAGAAGCGCTTAACAGGTGATCTTTACCACGATTGGCAGTTACAATTCCCATTGAACAGGGGATCAGTCTTATGCATCATCAATATCTCAATGAACCTATGATACTCGATGTCGCACAGACGTCGTCATTGATCATAACGTTACCAAGCAACATGAGTGATTTTATTGTGCTTGAAACGATGGGAGCTCCCTTACTTGAGCTGATTGTCGTTTCACAAACTCCACCACAGATTGCAGTGCGCCTTCAACCGATTTTAGGGTTAAAACTAAACACAACTTCTGTTGCAGACGCAGGGCTAAGTGCTCCAGTATCAAGGTGCTTGGGTCAAGGCGTACGGCTTTATCATCGAATGGGGACTGCCCCTAAATTTGTTGCCCAAGAGCTTCGGGCAGGAATTTTAATTAAAGTTGATGTGAGAGAAAGTGTAACATTCTCTTTGCAATCGGCATCAAAGTTCGAGTTTGTAACACTTGAATCCGACGTCAGAGGCTTACATGAGCCGAGAGTACTGATGATGGCTAAGGCTATTCTTGCTAGGGAGTACGATTACGGTGCGACATCGGAATCCCTTGCGGTTTACCTCACCGAAATTGAGCAGATAAGATTGGAGTTACAAGCATTTTTACGGGGTGAACTTGGTCAATACCATACTGGCTTAGCTGAAGAGGCCGTACGATTAGATCCATTACTGCAACAGAAGCGCCAATGGCTTTTTCGAACTTATACCCACATGTTTGAGCGCCCGAGCTTTAGTCGCGCCGCAAATGATAGTCAGAATATCGACAAAGCCTTAAGGAAACTTGAGTGTTTTGAGCTACTCGCTTCTCCTGAATTACTGCAAATGGTCGAGCGATTAATGGAAGATGAGATATAAGCTTGACATCCCCCATTTTAAATAGAGTTAATCAATGCAATATATATGTCCTTTGTGCGCGTTACCCCTCACCCTAACACAACGAACTTGGGGATGCCCGCAGGCACACAAGTTTGACATGGCGAAAGAAGGTTATGTCAATTTGCTTCCCGTTCAGAAAAAAAACTCGAAAGATCCGGGTGATAATCAGCAAATGATGTTTGCTCGTCGGGAGTTCTTAAATGCGGGTTATTATCAAATCTTAAGTGATAGAGTTAATCAACTGGCACTCCAATATGCCAGTAGTGCACAGCAGATCCTTGATATAGGCTGTGGTGAGGGTTACTACAGTCATCGTTTATATAATGCCCTTGTTGCTCATCATTTTTGTTATTTACAGGGCGTTGATATCTCTAAGTCGGCAATAAAATATGCAGCCAAGCGCTATCCTAACTTAAGCTTTTGTGTAGCGAGTGCCTATGAAATGCCGATCCCATCTAATAGCATTGATTTAGCGATTCGAATTTATGCACCATCAAAAGTAGAAGAACTTCAGCGGATCATGGCACCTAGCGGCATTCTTATCACGGTATCGCCAGGGCCTTTGCATCATTTTGCGCTAAAACAACAGATTTATGACCAGCCAAGATTGCATCCTGAGTCTGAGGCCAGAGTTGATGGATTTGAATGCCTACATCAAGAGCGGCTTAGCGCGCAACTCGAGCTTAACGACAGCAAAGATATCGGCAATTTTCTCGAAATGACTCCCTATGCGTGGAAGTTTACCGCAGAGCAGAAACAAGCATTTACTCAGCGCGGATTAAGCTGTGAGTTAGATTTCCAGATTGAAGTACATCGCATTTCAGTCTAGGGGCTGATTTTAACCTATTGAAATAAATTATTTAAAATGCTTTACTGTCAAAGCTTAAGCCGTAAGAACATATTGTTCTGCGAGCCGGTAGCAAAACCTTAAAAGGCTTTGTTTAAATAAATTTTTCAAAGTGTCGCAGTATGTTGACTTATCTTTAGAATGGTTTATAGTTTTACTAGCTTGAAGGTTGGGCTTATATTTATGTGTTCAATACGACCCGTTCGTCCTGTAAACATAAGTAATACCGGCATTTTCCAGCTCCACCGCCGTTAAGGCTTTAATTTTTTATTTACAGGATTTATATCATGTCTCAAGTAACTGGTGTAGTTAAGTGGTTCAACTCTGACAAAGGTTTTGGTTTCATCGAGCAAGAATCTGGTCCAGACGTATTCGTTCACTTCCGTGCAATCAACTCTGACGGTTTCAAAACTCTTGATGAAGGTCAAAAAGTGTCTTTCACTGTGACCCAAGGTCAAAAAGGTCCTCAAGCTGAAAACGTAACCGTAATCGGTTAATTTTCAGTGCTGTTAGCCTAGACGCTAATAGCAATGGATTTAAGAGCTGTGGTTTTTACCATAGCTCTTTTTATTTGTGCTGTTTTATCTTAATACTTACATCTCTCATTTCTATCATTTCTCTCACTTTTAAGACCTCGTTCAGATTAATCTGCTGTTAGCTGTTATCATTTTTCCCGTGAATTTTGTTTATTTCGCTGTTAACGATATTAATAAATACATAAACTTGGCTTGAAAACTGACTATTTACGTACGCGAACATTCAGGGCGATAACTGTCAGCCCACAGCCATATTGCAGTGCCGTGGACCGTTGCTTAAGGATGGATAGTGACTTCATTAGGAGTCGAGTTTATCATCCGCGACTTTATAATGTGGGTCATCCAACAGATTCACTTCAACAAGATCACCTGCCTTATGAAGTAAGGCTTTACAATCAGCACTTAAATGCACCAAATGTAGTCTTTTGCCTATGGACACATAACGCTCTGCAAGCGTATCAATCGCTTCTAAGGCAGAGTGATCGGCTACGCGAGAAAACTTAAAATCGATGACGACATCCTGTGGATCCTGTGAAGCATCAAATAACTCGAGGAAACTCGCGACAGAACCGAAAAACAGTGGTCCATTAAGCTCATAGACTTTCCAGCCTTGAGAGTTTTGAGTCACTTTGACGCTAATGTGTTTCGCATGCTGCCAAGCAAATACCAGCGCGGATACCACCACTCCCACAAATACAGCAAAGGCGAGATCAGTAAACACAGTTACTGTGGTTACAAGAACGATCACAAAGGCATCATGTTTGGGCACTTTGCCCATAAACTTAAAACTTGCCCATTCGAATGTGCCGAGTACAACGATAAACATCACCCCAACGAGGGCTGCTAACGGAATAATTTCGATAAAGGCTGCACCAAAGAGAATAAATGCCAGTAGGCCAATGGCCGCGGTAATCCCTGATAACCTGCCGCGGCCACCAGAATTAATATTAATCATCGATTGACCGATCATGGCACAACCACCCATAGCCCCAAAAAAGCCGCTGGTGATGTTACCTACACCTTGGCCAATACATTCTTTATTGCTGCGTCCTCGGGTATGGGTCATCTCATCGATAACCGTCAAGGTTAACAGGGATTCGATTAATCCGACTGCGGCTAAAATAAAGGAATAGGGCAGAATGATATAGAGCGTCTCAAGGTTAAAAGGTACCTGTGGGATTGCAAAGCTTGGGAGTGAGCCTGCAATTGTCGCATTCTCGTCACCACTCATAGTCTTGAGAAAATCCAATACGTTACGAGTATCAAGATCAAAGCTGACGACAATAGCCGTGACGCTAAGAATTGCGACCAACGAGGACGGTATTGCAGTGGTCAGCTTAGGCAAGAAATAAATAATTGCCATGGTTAATGCTACGAGAGCAAACATCAGCAATAACGGCTCTGGTGGTAACCAGACTAAGTTTCCAGCAGTGTCTTTTACTTTAAACTGGCCAAGTTGTGCCAAAAAAATCACAATGGCGAGGCCGTTTACAAAACCTATCATCACCGGATAGGGTACGATGCGAATAAATTTCCCCAGTTTAAAGATGCCAGCGCTGATTTGGATTAATCCTGCCAGCACGACAGCCGCAAATAAGTATTGCACGCCATGTTCAACCACTAAGGACACCATGACCACGGCCATCGCTCCTGTTGCACCAGAAATCATCCCAGGTCGACCACCAATCAGTGCGGTGACCAATCCCATAATAAAAGCCGCATAGAGGCCCACCATAGGTTCGACATTGGCAACAAAAGCAAAGGCCACAGCCTCAGGGATCAGTGCGAGTGCGACGGTTAGCCCTGAGAGTATATCGGCTTTGTAGCTAGATGTTTTGTGGCGGAAGAGATCGAACATGAAACCTCTGTTACTGGTGTGTAGACAAAATAAGCCGCGCATACTATCAAATAAACTGATTGAGCTAAACTTGAAATATGCCTTAATTAGCTGAAAATAAAAAAGCCATGCAGATGCATGGCTTTTTAGATTGTGGAAGGGTCCTATGGACGAGCCATATCCGATTCAGCACTATTGCTGTGTTTCAGCTTAGGTTCAGTGGCTTCAGCGGTGGCGGTATTTTCATACTCACGGCCTTTAGGCACTTCAACCTGCGCTCTGACTTCTACCGTTGGTTTAGTCATTTCAGATGACACCATAGCACCAAAACGGCTAGACGCTTTCGGTTTGCTGACGACAACTTCCGTTGGTTGAGCCGTAGCAGCTTGCGCCATTACAGGTTTTGCCTGAGGTTTAACAAACGCTGCAGGTTTCGCCATCGGTGCTGATGCGACTGATTTTACCGCTTCTTTCGGCTCAGTCTTTTCTGTCACTGGTGTCACTTCTTCGGCTTTTGCTTCAGGAGTTATATCAGTCACTATTTGCATAGCCTCTGTGGCTTGCACTGCTGGTTCTGTTGCTGATTGTGGCTCGGCATCAGATGCTTTAACCGTTTCAGCGGCCTTATCGTTAACTACAGGTTTAGATGTGACTTCAGCGACAACAGCATCAGACTTAATTTCCGCGGAGGATTCAGTTACTGTGGTATCTGATACCGTGCTTTCAGTCGCTATGCTTTGAGAGACTGCGGCTTCAGTTGAGGAAATCACATCAGCAGTGTGCACAATCGGCGCTGGCTGCGTTGCTGTACTCTTCACTTCAACTTCAACTGCAACTGCAACCGTTTCAGCCACGGTTTGCTCTGTTAAGTTAGCCGTTTCAACAACTGCAGTTGGTGCTGGATAGTCTTGATCTTCGCCTAACGCATCATTAGGAATGAACTGCGCAGGAGCCGTTGTGCCTTGTTCATCTTCATCGCGGCGACGGCGTTGGCCAGCAGCTCGCAGATGGCGAGGACTACGGCGGCTACGACGTTGTCCATCACGGGATTCACGTTTGGCTTTGTCATCTGCATCAACATTTGCTTCGGCGTTATCTTCATCAATGGCCGCTGGTTGAGTGTCTAACTTAGCATCCACTTGAGTGTCTGCTTGGCTTTCAACAACAGGCATATCAACAATAGCATCGGCTGGCTTAGTTTCTACGACATCAGCAGCTTCTGATACTGTGGTGTCGCCGACCTCATTCGCAACCGTAACCTCTTTACGTGGCTGGCGGCGGCGCGGCGCTTTCACTTCTGGTTGAACTTCTACCGTGACATCCGCATTGATTGCAACCAACTCAGCTAAAATCGCTTCTTCCTGAATTGACGTTTCTACAACATCTGTGGTGTTGTCGATACGAACTTTACGGCGCATATTACGGCGCTGACGACGTTCACGGACGACCTCTTGCTTTGGTGCTTCGTCTTGAACATCCGCAATCACTTCTTTAACTGCTTGATTGCGGGGTTTAGGCTCAGGCTTAGCACGTTTCGCACTTTCATCCTTTTCACGGATTGGGCGCTCTTGAGCTTGTGGTGCATCGGCGACTTTTTTGGCATTACGAGTACGTGGCTCGCGAGTACCTTCTTTCGCTTTTTCAGTATCTTGTGGATTGCGAGTACGGCGAGTGTCGTTACGACGATTGCGACGGTTGGCATTCGTGGCTTGACTGTCTGGCTTCTTAGTCTCGGTGCTCTTTTCTGCGACTGCGTTATCACTTGAGCTAAAGAAAGCACCAATTGCACTGAAGAGTTTACTGAAGAAACCCGGCTGTGCGGTTTCAACTTTGGCAACTGGTGCAGTGTCTTGTTCTACTTTTTGTGGAGCAGCAAAGCCTTTTAGGGCTGGAGCTGGCGCCGCAGTACGTTCCAGTTTACGTGGCTCGTACAATTTTGCTTCAGGCTGTTCAATGCGCTTGTAGCTGGATTCGTCGATTTCATCGTCGGTGCGGTGACGGATCACACGATAATCTGGGGTCATCATATGTGGATCTGGGATCACATAGACTTCCACGTCATGGCGTTGTTCGGTGATACGAATCGCTTTACGTTTCTCGTTAAGCAGGAATGCAGCCACATCGACAGGCACAATGGCTTCGATTTGTGAGGTATTTTCTTTGATGGCTTCTTCTTCCATCAAACGCAGAATCGACAACGCTAAAGATTCAGTACTGCGGATAGTGCCTTGGCCATGACAGCGAGGGCAGATATGTGCAGCGGATTCTTCTAATGATGGACGCAGACGCTGGCGTGACATTTCCATCAAGCCGAAACGAGAAATACGACCTAATTGAACGCGAGCGCGGTCATGGTGCACGGCATCACGTAGGCGGTTTTCGACTTCACGTTGATGGCGCACTGGCGTCATATCAATAAAGTCAATAACCACTAAGCCACCTAAGTCACGTAGACGTAATTGACGGGCAATTTCATCGGCGGCTTCAAGGTTGGTATTTAATGCAGTTTCTTCGATATCGCCGCCCTTGGTGGCACGGGCAGAGTTGATATCGATAGAGGTTAAGGCTTCAGTTGGGTCAATGACGATTGAGCCACCCGATGGCAGACGTACTTCACGTTGGAACGCCGATTCGATTTGCGACTCGATTTGGAAGTGAGTGAATAACGGTACTTCAGCTTCGTAGAGTTTTACACGTTCAACAAAATCTGGGCGCACAAGTGCGATATGCTGTTTAGCTTCTTCGAAAATACGTGGATGGTCGATTAAAATTTCCCCGACATCACGGCGTAAATAGTCACGAATGGCGCGAACAATCACGTTACTTTCTTGGTGAATGAGGAAAGGTGCGCCTTTGGTTTGCGCCGCTTCAGTGATCGCCGCCCAGTGGTGTTGCAGAACTTTTAAGTCCCACTTTAGCTCTGTCGACTCTTTACCCACACCAGCGGTACGGACGATAAGGCCCATACCAGCAGGGACTTCCAAATCGGCCATAGCTTCTTTTAATTCAGTACGCTCATCCCCTTCGATACGGCGAGAAATACCGCCTGCACGTGGGTTGTTTGGCATTAACACTAAGTAAGAACCAGCAAGGCTGATAAAGGTGGTCAACGCCGCGCCTTTGTTGCCACGTTCTTCTTTGTCAATTTGAACAATAACTTCTTGTCCTTCACTGACGACTTCTTTGATGTTTGGGCGACCTTGGAATGAATAACCTTTAGGGAAATATTCTCTGGCAATTTCTTTTAATGGTAAAAAGCCGTGGCGATCAGCACCATAGTCTACGAAAGCGGCTTCTAAAGAGGGCTCTACGCGGGTGATCTTACCCTTGTAAATATTTGATTTTTTTTGCTCATGACCAGGACTTTCAATATCGAGGTCGTACAGTTGTTGCCCGTCAACGAGGGCAACACGCAACTCTTCTGATTGAGTTGCATTGATTAACATACGTTTCATGATGACGTCATTCTTCTTTAAATGGAGGTCATCAAACAATCGCGTTTCGTTGCATTACGGGCCTAGCTGTGGTGAACAAAGCCTCACGGCTGGTGAGCTAGGCAAGGTGCGCATTACTGTTAGACGCAGTCGCTGCGTGTCGCATCCTATTTATGGCTTATTTTTTAATGATTACAAAAACAAGGAATTCGTTGTAAAACATCAACCAACCCCATAAATTCTTTAATTTCGTTCCGGTAATGCCCAAGTCGAATCGGTTTGTCTGACGACAAGTTAAAATATATTTCGAAATCGGTGAGAAAAGCTTTAGATAAACCTTGATAAAGTAAGGTGAGATTCTCGATTTAATCGTAAAAAACGCATTTGTGGTATTTTTACTCAGTATACGATTTGCAAATCAATGATTTGCTATCAAGAAAATCTTTTTTGATCTATAAAACTTTTCACTTGGGACAGGGAGTTTGTGAACACTTTATTCACGGCTTATCCCTAATCGCTGGTGAAATATAGCAATAATCAAAAAATTCAGCAATGGAAAGGCACAATTCTTGTGAGTTGTTGTACAATGGCCGCCGTTATAAGCAGATGGCACATCATGAATACAGAATCTCCACAGCAACAGGTGCAGTTGATCACCATTGACGAAGACCACCTCGACCAACGAATTGATAATTTTTTAATCACAGCGCTCAAAGGTGTACCTAAGAGCATGATTTATCGTATCGTCCGTAAGGGCGAAGTACGGGTGAATAAGAAGCGCATTAAGCCAGAATATAAATTACAAATTGGTGATGTGGTACGTGTGCCACCCGTGAGAATGGCTGAGTCTGATAATCGGACCGCGCCTTCGGCTAACTTGAGCAAAGTGTCGCAACTCGAAGATCGTATTTTGCATGAAGATAATCATCTTATTGTGCTCAATAAACCTGCGGGTATTGCGGTTCATGGCGGCAGTGGTGTTGATTATGGTGTGATTGAAGCGCTGCGCTCCTTACGTCCGCAACAGAAGTTTTTAGAGTTGGTTCATCGCCTTGATAAAGATACCTCTGGCGTACTGTTAGTCGCTAAAAAACGCAGTGCACTTAAACATATGCACGATCAACTGCGTTATAAAAAAATGCAGAAGGATTACTTAGCTTTAGTTAAGGGGGAGTGGTCGGCGCAGGATAAAGTGGTCAAACAACCTTTATTAAAGCTGACACTTAAATCCGGTGAGCGCATTGTGCGGGTCAATGCAGAAGGCAAACCATCAGAAACGCGTTTTAAAATTGTGCAGCGTTATCAAGGTTGTACATTGGTGCAGGCGAGTCCTGTCACGGGACGTACTCATCAAATTCGCGTGCATTGTCAATATGCCGGGCATCCCATTGCCTGTGATGATAAGTACAGTGAGCAAGCTTTCGATGACAGTATGCGCTCGCTTGGCTTGAGTAGATTGTTTTTGCACGCAGCAGAATTAATGTTTATCCATCCTGAAAACGATGAAGTGATGCGGGTTTCTGCACCACTGGATGATAATCTGCAGCAACTGTTGAATAAATTAAAGCGGGTTTAATTCCCGCTCCTCTCTCTATATACCCGTGGATAACCTTGAAGCATGAAGGCTGCCAACCATTCTACCCTGCGTAAATATGATTTAGTGATTTTTGATTGGGATGGCACTTTGATGGATTCCATCGGCAAGATCATTATTTGCATTGAGAATATGGCTAGGGCACTTGCGCTGCCTGTTCCTGCTGAGGCGGATATTCGTAATGTGATTGGCTTGTCGATGACGCAGGCGTTACAAGTGTTGTTTCCTTGCGGATTATTGTCTTCATCACAGCGATTTTCGGCGTTTCCTGAAGAGGATATGTCTACTGCTTCTACTGTCAGCACTGGCACTGAAGAGTGTTACATCACGATGCGCGCCGAGTTTAAGACGCAGTATTTGCATCTTGATACCACGCCAACGCCAATCTTCGACCAAGCGCCACAATTGCTCGAATCATTATCTACAAAGGGTTATCAGTTAGCCGTGGCGACGGGGAAGGCGAGAGCTGGTCTGGTGCGCGTGTGGGAGCAATCTGGATTAGGGCATTACTTTATTACCTCCCGCTGCGCCGATGAAGCGCAGAGTAAGCCTCATCCTGAGATGATCATCAGCCTATTGCAGGAGCTGAGCATTCAGCCTGAGCGTGCTTTGATGGTCGGTGACTCTTTACTGGATTTAACCATGGCAGCGAACGCAGGTATCGATAGCATCGGTGTGACTTACGGCGCCCATAGTGAGGCGGTATTACGACAAGCTAAGCCGATAGCATTGATTGATTCACCGCAGCAGCTCCTTCAGCATTTATAAGCATTATGCTAATACATCTATGCCTTGGCTGAGCAGCATTTCCGTGAGTAAGATTAAAGGTAATCCCACGAGCGTATTAGGATCTCGTCCTTCTAAACGATTAAAGAGCGCAATGCCTAAACCTTCACTTTTAAAACTGCCTGCACAGTAAAACGGTTGCTCTTTATCCACATAAGCACTGATTTGTGATGCTGTAAGGTGCCGAAAATGCACTGTAAAAGGCTCAACTTGGGCATTCATTTCACCCGTTTGAGCATTATAAAGCGCAAGACCTGTATAAAAGGTAATGGCTTTCCCCGAGGCTTGACTGAGCTGCTTAATCGCATTATCGCGATTTAATGGCTTACCGATGATCTTGCCATCGATCACGGCAACCTGATCGGAGCCAATAATCAGACCATCAGGACAATATTTTGCACCAGCTTCTGCTTTTGCCTGCGCTAATCGTTGTACTAAGGCTTGCGCTGACTCATTAGGCAGTGAGGTTTCATCAACCTTGGGATCGCAGCACTCAAAGGGTAAGCCTAATTTGTTCAGCAGTGCTTGCCGATATACGGAGGTGGAGGCGAGGATTAACTGGGGCGTCATCATTAATAATCCATTAGAAAACTTCACTTATTGTCGCCAATCTGGATGATTGAATGCAAGCCGTGGCAACAGATGCTGTCACTTTAGGAAGGTAATTAAGGATTCTTTCGGTGAATGCGGCTATTTTAGACGGCTTACGCTTGTGTGCCGCCCCCTGCTTGGGTAAAATTTCGCTTCCATTAATTCAATGTTGGGGCTAGAGAATCGCTTAAGTTGCAAACTGGGACTTAAGTAAGAAATTTTTCTTTGACTCTAGCGTTTTCAAACTATAATATGCGCGCCTTATGCAAACAGTAAAGATACCGGTTTCAATTGATCCTATTCGCGCCGCCTCGAGCCGTTCTACCTATGAGGGGATTGTGCCCGGGCAGCAATTGAAAAGATTAAATGAGTTATGTGCCGGCGACTGTTCCGATGTGGCAGTGTCGCTTGAATGTGGCGTAGATTTGCAGGGGATAGTCTACCTGAAAGGGAAGGCTGTGACGGAGCTCACTCTGGTATGTCAACGTTGCATGACACTATTTACCACTGAGGTTACGGTCGAGTTTTGCTTCGGTCCATGCCGGACTAAGGCAGAAATCGATGAGCTCCCGGATGCGTATGACCCAATTGAGTGCAATGAGATTGGCGAAGTACGTCTGCATCAATTGATCGAAGATGAATTGATAGTCGCTATGCCCATCATCCCGATGCATGAAGAAACTGATTGCAATATCGGGTCAATGGATATAGTTGTAGGCGAGATCGAACCCGCTCAAGAGGAGCGTCCAAATCCGTTTGCAGTGTTAGAAAAACTGAAGAGCAAGTAATCTAGGAGACAGGGCCAATGGCTGTACAACAGAATAAAAAATCTCGTTCAAAGCGCGGTATGCGCCGTTCACATGACGCACTGAGCACTGCTCAGCTGTCTGTAGACGCTACCAGCGGTGAAGTCCATATGCGTCACAACGTGACTGCTGATGGTTTCTATCGCGGTAAAAAGGTAATCAACAAGTAATTTGTTGGTTTCCTAATGACGAGTCTGACGCTCGCGTTAGATGCGATGGGCGGTGATCATGGCCCCCACGTCACAGTGCCTGCAGCTTTGCGGGCACTACAATCTCATTCTTCACTTAAAATCATTTTAGTCGGTGATAAGACTGAAATAGATGTCTATCTGCACCAAGCAGAACAAGAGTTACTCTCCCGTATTGAAGTCATTCACACCGATGAAGTGGTGAGTATGTCTGACAGGCCCGTGCACGCTTTGCGCACTCGTAAAAATAGTTCGATGCGTTTATCGATTGAACTGGTGCGAGATGGACGTGCTGCTGCGTGTGTGAGTGCGGGAAATACCGGCGCGTTAATGGCGATGGCCAAGGTGCTGTTAAAAACCTTGCCCGGCGTGGACAGACCTGCATTGGTCAGTTGTTTACCCTCCGTGACGCAAAAGCCAGTTTATTTATTGGATCTAGGTGCCAATATTTCCTGCGATTCCGAAACGCTATTCCAATTTGCCGTGATGGGCTCAGTGCTGTGTGAGGCCGTGGATAAAAAATCTCGCCCTAAAGTCGCACTCCTTAATGTGGGCACAGAAGAAATCAAAGGCAACGATCAGGTTCAACAAGCGGCACAAATACTGCAAAACACTGATCAGATTAATTACACCGGCTTTATTGAAGGTGATGAAATCTATTCTGGGAATGTTGATGTGATCGTTTGTGATGGTTTTGTGGGTAACATCACGCTCAAAACCTCTGAAGGCATTGCCAAGCTATTGGTACATCAGTTAAAACGGGGCCTAACCCAAGGTTTCTTCGTGCGTTTTTTGGCAAAACTCATCGCCCCCCGTATTCAGGCGGTTCTCAGCCAGATGAACCCCGACCACTATAATGGTGCAAGTCTGATAGGATTGCGCGGCATAGTTGTAAAGAGCCATGGAAATGCGGATGAAACTGCCTATTTACAAGCAATTAGTTTGGCAGTGACTGAAGCGCAACGTCGACTCCCCGAAATGATAAAAGATCGTTTGGAGTCGATTCTTTTAGATATAAATAACTGATTCCTCCTTATGCATACAAAAATTCTCGGAACTGGTAGTTACCTACCGGTGCAGGTGCGTAGTAATCAAGATTTGGAAAAAATGGTGGAAACCAGTGACCAATGGATTGTTGAACGCACTGGTATTTCAGAGCGCCGCATTGCAGCGCAAGACGAAACTGTCTCAACGATGGGCTATCAGGCGGCATTAAATGCGTTAGAGATGGCCGGTATTGAGGCATCAGATTTAGATATGATCATTTGCGGTACAACCAGTGCGGCAAATGCATTCCCTGCCGCGGCCTGCGAAATCCAAGCCATGCTCGGTGTGCACACCATTCCAGCCTTCGATATCGCGGCGGCTTGTTCAGGCTTTGTGTATGCCTTATCGGTTGCGGACCAATTCGTTAAAAACGGTACCGCGAAAAAAGTCCTCGTGATTGGCGCTGATGTATTATCCCGTCTGTGTGAGCCGGAAGATCGTACCACCATTATTCTGTTTGGTGATGGTGCTGGGGCGGCGGTTATCGATGCTTCCGATGAGCCCGGGATTATTTCAACCCATATTTATGCCGATGGTCGTCAAGGTTATTTGCTTAAGTGCGCTTTCCCACCACGTCAGGGGGAAACCTCTGAAGCGGTTGGTTTTATGACGATGAAAGGCAATGACGTCTTTAAAGTGGCGGTGACTCAGTTATCCCATGTCGTGACTGAAACCTTGCGCCTGAATAATATCGATAAGTCGGAAATCGACTGGTTGGTTCCCCATCAGGCTAACTTCCGCATTATTAATGCCACGGCGAAAAAGCTAGACATGAGCTTAGATAAAGTGGTGTTAACCCTTGCTAAGCATGGTAATACCTCGGCGGCTTCGGTACCTATTGCTCTGGATGAAGCTGTGCGTGATGGTCGGATCCAACGTGGTCAGCTCTTGCTGCTCGAAGCCTTTGGCGCTGGTTTTGCGTGGGGCAGTGCGCTCGTCCGTTTTTAACCGTATCTGTATACGAATAAATTCCTGCTCATCGTTATCTTGGTTAGCTGTCCAAGATAACGGTTTAGTGTTCAATAAATTAAGTTCGCCATAGGTAATTTGATATGGAAAATGTAGCTTTTGTATTCCCTGGCCAAGGTTCACAGGCCCTAGGCATGTTAGCCGAGCTGGCTGCTGTACAGCCGAACGTGGGACAAACCTTTGCCGAAGCGAGTGAGGTGTTAGGGTATGATTTGTGGGCATTAGTGCAAGACGGCCCCGTTGAAACCTTAAATGAAACCGATAAAACTCAGCCTGCTTTATTAGCGGCAAGTGTGGCGATTTGGCGTGCCTATGTTGCCTCTGGTAAAGCTATGCCTGCGATGTTAGCGGGTCACAGCCTAGGCGAATATTCTGCATTAGTTTGTGCTGGTGTCATCGACTTTAAAGATGCGATCAAACTGGTTGAGCTACGTGGTCAATTGATGCAGCAAGCCGTACCCGCCGGTACTGGCGCTATGTACGCGATTATCGGTCTAGATAATGACGGTATTGCTAATGCGTGTATTGAAGCCGCTCAAGGCGAAGTGGTAAGCCCAGTTAACTTCAACAGCCCTGGCCAAGTGGTTATCGCCGGTCAAAAAGATGCGGTTGAACGCGCTGCTGCGGCCTGTAAAGCTGCGGGCGCCAAAATGGCGGTAGCCTTGCCTGTCAGCGTGCCATCACACTGCGCATTAATGAAACCTGCTGCTGATAAATTAGCTCTTGCGTTAAACGATGTGCAGTTTAATGCGCCGAGCATCACCGTTATTAATAACGTAGATGTGGCATCACCCACTGTGGTTGCCGACATTAAAGATGCGCTGGTTCGTCAACTGTATTGCCCAGTACGCTGGAGCGAAACCGTTGAATTAATGGCCGAAAAAGGTATTACCCAGTTAGTTGAGTGCGGTCCTGGTAAAGTATTGACAGGTCTTACGAAACGCATTAATAAATCTCTTTCTGCCCAAGCAGTTAATGACGTTGCATCCCTTGCCGCGTTAACTGAATAAGGAGTTTGTATGAGTATCAATCTGAGTTTAGCGGGCAAAGTTGCCTTAGTGACAGGCGCGAGCCGTGGTATTGGCCGTGCGATTGCCGAAACCTTAGTCGAAGCCGGTGCGATTGTGGTTGGAACTGCCACAAGTGAGAAGGGCGCCGCAGCAATTCAAGAATATCTGGGTGACAAAGGTTTTGGTTTAGTGCTTAATGTTACCGATAGTCAATCCGTCACCGATTTATTCGATTCGATCAAAGAAAAAGCGGGTGATGTTGATATTCTAGTCAACAACGCGGGTATCACCCGTGATAATTTGCTGATGCGAATGAAAGATGATGAATGGAACGATATCATCGATACCAACCTGACATCATTGTTCAGACTATCAAAACCTGTGATGCGTACCATGATGAAAAAGCGTTTCGGCCGGATCATCAATATCGGTTCAGTGGTAGGCACTATGGGCAATGCAGGTCAAGTTAACTACTCGGCAGCAAAAGCTGGTTTGATCGGATTTACAAAATCTCTTGCAAGAGAGGTTGCATCTCGTCAAATTACAGTTAATGCTATCGCTCCTGGATTTATCCAGACCGATATGACTGATGAGCTGACCGAAGATCAGCAAAAAGCTATCATGTCTCAGGTTCCGATGGAACGATTAGGGCAAGCGCAAGAAATTGCCAATGCCGTACTCTTCTTGGCGTCGGACTCTGCCGCTTATATCACAGGCGAGACTTTGCATGTGAATGGCGGAATGTACATGGTTTAAGGGCGGATGGCAGGGATACTGTCGCAACTGAGTAGTGATCTGTATCAATTGGTCGCTAAATTTCGTGGTTAGACCACGAAAACTAAGCTTGCATTGTCAGCCAAATCTAATAAACTACTCGCAATCTTACGCAAGTGCGTAATTTGAATAGGAAAGAAAACTAATGAGCAACATCGAAGAACGTGTAAAGAAAATCATTGTAGAGCAACTGGGCGTTAAAGAAGAAGACGTTAAACCAGCGGCATCTTTCGTTGACGATCTGGGTGCAGATTCTCTGGACACTGTTGAGTTGGTTATGGCTCTGGAAGAAGAGTTTGATACCGAGATCCCTGATGAAGAAGCTGAAAAGATCACTACTGTTCAAGCAGCGATCGATTACGTTTCTAAGAATCAGTAATTCTGAATTCTAGAGAACAGGCGGCAAATATGCCGCCTGTTTTTGTTTTATCCCCGCCTAATTCTGCAATAGTGCCATTCAATCGTCTCTGGAAGCTGTGTTGAATTTATCCATGAGATGCTCGCCGCAGATTGGCGAAGACATTTTAATGATAGAACCGCATTTGTCTGTCATAACTTAATCTATTTAGCATTCAAAAGGTGACTGCCGTGTCTAAACGTCGTGTAGTGGTAACCGGTTTAGGATTAGTAACGCCCGTGGGCAATACTGTCGACACTACTTGGAAAGCCCTGCTTTCGGGTAAGAGTGGGATTGCGCCCATAACCAAATTTGATGCCAGCGAATTTACCACTCGTTTCAGTGGTTCTGTAAAAGATTTCGATGTTGAGCAGTACTTAACTAAAAAAGACGCCCGCAAAATGGACCTCTTTATTCAGTATGGTATGGCTGCGGGCATCCAAGCTATCCAAGACTCAGGTCTGGATATGAGTAAAGAAAACCCTGGCCGTGTGGGTACCGCAATCGGTGCTGGCATGGGCGGTATGTGGTTGATTGAACAAAACCACAGCGCGCTATTAAGTGGTGGCCCTCGTAAAATTTCGCCTTTCTTCGTGCCGAGCACCATCATTAATATGATTGCCGGCCATTTATCGATTATGTACGGAATGACAGGCCCTAACTTTGCCGTCACGACCGCTTGTACAACCGGTGTGCACAACATCGGTTTTGCGGCGCGCACTATCGCTTATGGCGATGCTGACGTGATGGTTGCCGGTGGCGCCGAAGATGTCACTTGTCCACTCGGTGTTGGTGGTTTTGGTGCAGCTAAAGCGCTGTCAACCCGTAACGATGACCCAACGGCGGCCAGTCGCCCATGGGATAAAGACCGTGATGGTTTTGTCATCGGTGATGGTGCGGGTGTGATGGTGGTGGAAGAATACGAGCACGCGAAGGCGCGCGGTGCGACCATTTATGGTGAGCTCGTTGGCTTTGGTATGAGCGGTGATGCGTTCCATATGACATCGCCGCCAAGCGATGGTGCGGGCGCTGCGGCGGCTATGGTCAATGCAGTGAATGATGCTAAGCTGCCATTTGAAAAAATTGGTTATATCAATGCGCACGGCACTTCAACGCCTGCGGGTGATAAAGCGGAAGCGGCCGCGGTGAAATCTGTGTTTGGCGATCATGCCTACAACCTGCTTGTCAGCTCGACTAAGTCTATGACGGGTCACTTGCTGGGCGCTGCGGGTGCGGTTGAAGCGATTTTCACTCTGCTTGCGCTGCGCGATCAAGCCGTACCACCGACCATCAACCTCGATAATCCAGATGAAGGCTGTGATTTAGACTTCGTGGCGCACACTGCCCGTGATGTAAAGTTAGAGTATGCTCTGTGTAACTCCTTCGGATTTGGTGGCACTAACGGTTCATTGCTGTTTAAGAAAGTCTAAACAGCGGTTAGCTCGATAAAAAATGCGCCTACTGGCGCATTTTTTTATGCTCGAATTGTGCCTGATATCACTTTCTAACCTGCTGATATCCAAATAGTTAACCTTTGTTCATCAAGCTTGTTTAATGCCCTTTGCCGCCGATAATGACAGGCATATTCTATTTAAAAGGAAATCTGTCATGTTAAACCCTCTGGTGATCCCGCTTGTGCCTATCGTTGGTGCCGTAACCGCAAATTTGACCGAATTAATTCGTGGTGAATCCAAAGCTTGGCATCCTAATATGGATATTGGCATGAAGACCTTCACCTTTGCGATTGCGGCATATGTGTTGGTGTGGTTCGCGTTATTGGTGACCGCCATCAGTGTCGGTGGCAGTAACCATATGTCATCGGGATTTGAAGTGATTGGGCTGTTTTTGGCTGGGTTGGGTGTTTACACTTATGGCAAGGGCACTCGCTTTGTTAGCAGTCAATTACAGCTGTGGTTGTATCGTCTGGCGTTGCCGGGATTATTACTCTCCTGTGGGCTAATAAGTTACTTTGGCTAAATCGGTTCTCTTCACTGAGACAATCGTAATTATCTTTACGCTATTGCGCATTTCTATCGTAAACTCAACTCATTGCAAAATCATTGAGCCACAGAGGCTGAATAAGTTGAGGTTATATGGCTGGTATCGATAGACAAATTACCCTGAGATTTTTGTCAGAACCCGCAGATGTGAATTTTGGTGGTAAGGTTCACGGTGGCGCTGTGATGAAATGGATTGACCTTGCGGCTTATGCCTGTGCTGCGGGCTGGAGTGGTAAATATTGTATTACCGCCTATGCGGGTGGAATTCGATTTGTTCAGCCTATCCTCGTGGGTAATATTGTCGAAGTCAGCGCTAAGGTAATTTATACCGGCAAGACCTCGATGCATATTGGTATTGATGTACGGGCAGGGGATCCTAAGGTTTCTGAGCGTCATCTCACCACTCACTGTATCGTCATCATGGTTGCCGTGGATGAAAACGGACAACCAACACCCGTGCCTGAATGGGTGCCGCAGACTGAGTATGATATTCATCTGCGTGATTCCGCACTGCGCTTAATGGAAATGCGCAAGAAAATTGGCGCCGAAATGGAAGCACACGTACAAAAGTGATTTGGGTTAGTTATAAAAACAAAGGCGCCTCTGTGCGCCTTTGTTGTTTCTGTCGAATACTGCGTTTGTTACCAAGGGCATTTTTACTCTGACGCTCGCCTAATCGAGTGCTACACTGCCGCCACCGTTTTAGCTACAGATTGACCTTTTAAGTTGAAACACTTGCTCGCATTTTTTTAGTTTGGGTCGGGTCTTTCTCGGAGTAACATAAGCGCGCATCCTGTGTGTCGTTAATCTATTGTGTTAATTCAGTGAGGTTAAATGAACGCAGTGCAAATGTGTGGTGTAAAACGTTTCACCTTGTTTATCAATTAAAGGAGTTCCTCATGGCAAAAGTCGCATTTATTGGTTTAGGCGTAATGGGTTACCCCATGGCAAGACACTTACTCAACAAGGGCCATGAGGTTACTGTGTATAACCGCACTTTTGCCAAGGCACAAACCTGGGTCGAGAACTACGGCGGTCGCTGCTGCCCAACGCCTAAAGAGGCGGCAATCGGCCAAGATATTGTTTTTACCTGCGTAGGCAACGATAACGACTTGCGCGAAGTGGTATTAGGCAATGATGGCGTCATTCATGGTATGGCTCAAGGCACTGTATTGGTTGACCATACGACGGCTTCAGCCGATGTGGCCCGTGAATTACATAAAATGCTGGCCGAAAAAGGCGTCGATTTTCTCGATGCACCTGTATCGGGTGGCCAAGCTGGTGCCGAAAATGGCGTACTGACCGTGATGGTTGGGGGCGATCAAACCGTGTTCGAGCGTGTTAAGCCCGTTATCGAAGCGTTTGCGCGTTGCGCTGAGCGCTTAGGTGAGGTTGGTGCCGGCCAACTCACTAAGATGGTCAATCAAATTTGTATCGCAGGTGTGGTTCAAGGCCTTGCCGAAGCGCTGCAATTTGCTCGTAAGGCCGGTCTTGACGGTGAAAAAGTGGTGGAAGTGATCAGTAAAGGTGCGGCGCAAAGCTGGCAGATGGAAAATCGCTACAAGACCATGTGGGGCCAAAGCTATGATTTTGGTTTTGCTGTCGATTGGATGCGTAAGGATTTAGGCATTGCCCTAGAAGAAGCTCGCCGCAATGGCTCGCACTTACCCTTAACCGCGCTTGTGGATCAGTTTTACTCAGAAGTTCAAGCCATGGGCGGTAATCGCTGGGACACCTCAAGCTTGTTAGCCCGTTTTGAGAAAAACCCTAAGTAGGCGGTTATTGCCAAACAGCTGGCCATCGTGGATTTGATGGCATAAAAAAGCCCAGTCATGCACAGGGCTTTTCATTGATGAGGTGATAAAGACCGATTAGTCTGCCCAGCGAATATGGGTAACTAAGCTGTGGCTCTCGCCGGGAGCCAGCGTTAACTTATCTTCAAGCACATTGGCAGCTTCGAGACACACCATGGTGAGATAGTCATCGTCATTAAAGCGGGCAAGACGGATCGATTTTTCAATCCAAGGGTTCCACAGCACGGCCGAGTGGCTATTTTCACGGCTCACTTCAATCACACCTTTGGGCGTATGTAAGTGTTGTACTGGACCTAGGTTGGTGTAAACGCGGTCGGTTTCGCGGTCAAATAGCACGTCATCCGTCGTTTGCGGGTAAGGCCCTTCGGAAAACTCAATATATTGAGCACCGCTAAAACCAGTGGCTTTAAGCTGGTGAATATCTTCAATCGGAAAATAGCTGTGTAGCGCTTGGGTGAGTGTAACCGGCACATCGCCAAGGTTAGTGTTAACTAAGCTGATACTTAAGGTTTCACCTAAGGTAAAGAGTACGTTGACTTGGGTATGGTGCGGCCAAAAGACCTTGTCTCCTTCGCTGATGGCTAAGCTAAAACGTAAATCCACCAGTTGATTACGCATCTCAACCGACTCGAGTGTCCAAATACGGGTACGGGCAAAACCATGTTGTGGGAAATTAGCTTGATTGCTCATACCAAACCAAGGCCAGCAGACGGGCACTCCGCCACGGATCCCATTACCGGGTTGATAGTCATCCGCTGAAGACACCCATAACAAGGGGGGCTTACCTACGGGTTGAAAATGATCGATTTGCGCGCCCTGTAAAAAAATTCTTGCTTGGCATAACGCAGTGTTCACTTCGACATAATCGAGCCCGTTTGCGTGTTTTTTGGTGGTAACAGAACCCATAGTAACAATATCCTCAACCTGATGACGTATCAGCAATACAGACACTTAGCTTACAAACTTTTGCACTTGAGCATAAGCCTTTGTTGCGATCAATTTACGGTTTTGCTGTTCGATTGTGCAAACAAAAGTCACTGCACAGAGGCTCAGATGCTTCCTTTTTCAACAGATTTAGCTAAAGTGGTCAGAGCACTTAGTCCATTGCCATAAAACAAGAAAGGGAAGCGATTATGCCAGTCTATCAAGCACCACTGCGTGACTATCAATTTATCCTCGATGAAATGTTGCATATTTATCAGCAAGATGCCCTAAAAGGCTTCGATGAGATCGACCCCGATCTGGTTGATGCCATCCTACAGGGTATGGCGGATTTCAGTACTGAGGTGATGTTGCCGTTAAATAGCGTGGGGGATGTGCAGGGCTGCAAACTCGTGGATGGCAAAGTGGTTACCCCCGAAGGTTTTGCCTACGCCTATCAGCAGTTTGTCGACAATGGTTGGCCGACACTGACCTGCGATCCTGCATACGGTGGCCAAGGGCTGCCCGAAGTAGTCGGGATTTTCGCCACCGAGATGCAAACCTCGACTAATATGGCCTTTGCCATGTATCCCGGCCTTACCCACGGCGCCTATGCGGCCATTCATGCCCACGGCAGTGAGGCACTTAAACAGAAATACTTAGCCAAATTAGTGAGTGGTGAATGGACTGGCACCATGAACCTAACCGAATCCCATGCCGGAACCGACTTAGCACTATTGCGTACTAAGGCCGTGCCTGCGGCGGACGGCTACTTTGCGATAACAGGTGAGAAGATTTTTATCTCCTCGGGCGACCATCAATTTACCGATAACATAGTGCACTTAGTGTTAGCACGCTTGCCCGATGCGCCCGAAGGGGTTAAGGGCATTTCGCTGTTTGCTGTGCCCAAAGTGTTAGTGAACAGTGATGGCAGTTTAGGTGAGGCGAACAGCCTCTATGCCAGTGGGCTTGAGCATAAAATGGGCATCCACGGCAACTCAACCTGTGTGATGGTATTTGAGGATGCACTCGGTGAGTTAGTGGGAGAACCCCACCAAGGGCTGCGCGCCATGTTTACCATGATGAACCAAGCGCGTTTGGGGGTTGGAATGCAGGGATTAGGCGTGTCCGAAATCGCCTATCAAAATGCCTTAGCCTATGCCAAGGACAGATTGCAGAGCCGCGCCATTAGTGGCGCTAAAGCGCCTGAAAAAGCTGCCGACCCGATTTTGGTACACGGTGATGTGCGCCGGATGTTGTTATCGCAAAAAGCCTTCAATGAAGGTGCCCGTGCACTTGTTGGCCAGCAGGCGCTGTGGCTTGATGAGGCTGAGCGCCATAGTGATCCTGCAAAAGCTAAAGCGGCCTCGCAATTAGCGGCCTTGTTTACGCCAGTGGTGAAGGGGTTTATCACAAACCGAGGCTTTAATGCCTGCGTGGATGCGCAGCAAGTGTTTGGTGGTCATGGTTATATCCACGAGTGGGGGATGGAGCAATTTGTGCGTGATAGCCGTATTGCACTGATTTATGAAGGGACTAACGGCATTCAGGCGCTCGATTTAGTTGGACGTAAACTGCTGAGCGATCGCGGCGCCGCAATGCAGCAATGGTCAACGCTGGTCACTGAATTTATTCAATCACAGGGCAAAGATGCGCAAATGCAGCCCTATGTGAGCGGGCTAATGGATTGCGCCACCGATTTACAAAAGGCGAGCGGTTATTTAGCGAGCCATGCAGCCAGCAATCCCGACATTATCGGCGCGGCATCGATGGCGTATCTGGAGTTATTTGGCATTACGGCTCTGGCATGGATGTGGGCGCGTATGGCCAAGATTGCGCTAACTGCGCTCGCAAATGGCACGCAAGAGGCGGAGTTTTACCAGGCTAAACTAAAAACGGCGGACTTTTATATGGCGTATTGGGCTGTGCAGAGCCGCAGCCTGCGTAAACAGTTGGAGCAGGCGAGTGAGATGCTAACCACGCTTGATGAGGCTGTTTTTTAAGTTTTTATATTCAAAGCGTATAGCCACTAAAAACAGTAAAAAGCCAGCAGCGTGATGCTGGCTTTTTTATTGGAGATGGCTTTCGTTAAACGCCATTCAGTAAGTGCTATGCACTAAGAGTCATGCCGCTATATCCACACATAACGAGTAGACTCTCTTTACAATTGTTACAAATCCTGACCGATGTAAATTTAAATGAGAATTATTGTCATCTAACAATCAAACTTTATAATGACGGCACATTTTAGATGACATGGGTAAACCATAGGTTTGCTCAAGGTTGGGGGACTTTGTGAAATCACGTTTTGCCTATTCAATACTAACGCTTGCCCTGATGCCGCATTTGGTCTTTGCGGTTGCGCCTAACGCTCAAGAGAGTAAACCCGAGCAAGAAAGTGCTTCAACGGCACAAGCCGATATACAAACCAACACACAGGCCGAAGCGCAAGCCAGCACACAAGCTGAGACTAAGGCGCCAGAGCGAATTGTCGTGCGTGGTCGCGCCATGCAAATGTATGTTGATAAAGAGACTGAAATCGGCACTAAAACGGCAATCAATGTGATGGAATTGCCGCAGTCTGTACAAGTGCTGACCGAGCAACTGATTGACGATCAAGCCGCTCGTAACATCACTGACTTATACCGCTCCATTGCCGGTGTGAGTGAATTTAGCTATTCCGGCGTGACCTTTCGTGGCTTTCGCGATGATGCAAACGTGTTTTACGATGGTGTACGTGGCGACCCGTATTCGGGATTTTCGCAGGGTGAGATCGCGAACACTTTTTAACCAAATTCATGATCGATTTGACGATCACATTTAGCTGTGATCATATACTCCCTTTTTAGGGAGAGCACCATGCACATTGACCACTTCAAAGAACATTTTCAAACGATTATCGACCAACGCCAAGGTGCAAAGGTCACATATTGCCTGTTTGAAGTCCTTTTTGGCTCGCTATGTGCGGTGATTGCAGGCGCGAAAGGCTGGTTTGATATTCGTGAATACATTCTCGGTCATCATGATTGGTTTAAGCGTAATGGCCTCTTTGTGAACGGCATTCCTGTTGATGACACTATTGCTCGCATAATATCGACGATTGAACCAGAGTCGTTTCATGAGTGCTTCATCAACTGGATGTCGTCAGTACATACTCTTACCCAAGGTCAAGTCGTTGCGATCGACGGAAAAACACTTCGAGGCTCATACAATCGCGAAGATAGGTCGAGCACTATCCATATGATCAGTGCTTATGCATCATCAAACAAACTTGTGTTGGGACAGTTAAAAACTGAGCAAAAGAGTAATGAAATAACGGCCATTCCTGAGCTGATAAAGATGCTTGATATCAGGGGAGCCCTAGTCACCATTGATGCAATGGCTTGTCAGACTAGTATAGCCAAAGCCATTGTAGAGCAAGGTGGTGATTACTTGCTTGCAGTAAAGAGCAATCAAGGAAAACTCCGACAAGCGATGGAAAAAGCATTCTCATCTCAGCGAGCCAATGTGGCAGACACTGTCAACCTTGAACAGGGGCATGGACGTATAGAGTCTCGCCAATGCTATGTTTTGGCCAGTACCAACCTTGATGGTGACTTCTCTCGCTGGAAAGGGTTGAAGAACATTATCATGGTTGAAAACTTCCGCTTTGAGAAAGGCAAATCTGTCGAGCTAGAGTACCGTTATTACATCAGTTCCAAAGCGCTTAGTGCAGAGCAAGCTGCGGTAGCAGTCAGAGACCACTGGGGCATAGAGTCAATGCACTGGGTGCTTGATGTCACCATGAATGAAGATGCGTGCCAGATATATAAAGGTCATGGTGCAGAAAATCTGTCTTGCTTACGCCATATGAGTTTGAATATGCTTCGAGCAGAGCCAACCAAGCTAAGCATTGTTGGTAAACAAAAGCGATGCATGATGAGCACAACCATGCTAGAGGAGGTATTAAGCGCTGGTTTTAGTCATGTGGTTAAAATGTAGACACTCATGCGGTCGCCCTGGGGATTTTCGGTGCCACAACTGTTCAATGTACAGCGGGTTGAAGTATTAAAAGGCCCTGCATCGGCACTCTATGGCGGCGGTGAACCCGGCGGAATGATTAACTATGTGACGAAGAAACCGACCTTTGTCGAGCGTAAAGAGCTCACCTTAAGCACGGGTAGTTACGATATGATGGGCGGCTCGCTGGATTTCACTGGCGGTTTAACTGAGGATTTAGCCTATCGATTGGGGGGCTACTATCAGCAGGAAGATAGCTTTCGTAACAATGCCGATAGCTTAAATGCCGAAGTGGCAGGTGGTTTACTCTATGAAATCAGTGAAGATACCAAGGTCACCACCACCTTCGATCTGATAAGGCAGGATTTGGGTGGCAATCGACTCCGTGGTGTACCCGTGGATGATGCGGGTAATTTCCTTGTCGATCCTTCCTACAATGCCAACGAGAAAAGCGATTTCCAGAAAATGGATGCCTTGGTGCTGCAAGCGATTCTCGATCATCAATTTAGTGATGATTTTTCGGTAAAAACTCAAATTCGTTACCTGAATAATGAATCCGATCAGCAATATCACGAATCCCGTGGTTGGGTCGATGTGAATGGTGATGGCAAGGCAAACAGCGCAGATGGTACGATCAAACGTGAATATCGTGTCCAATCCCGTGCCAATGACGAAATCAGTTTAACCAATGATTTTGTCTATCGTTTTAATGCCTTAGGTTTTGAGCATGAGTTCCTGTTTGGTGGTGATTATCACTACGTCGAAACCGAATACCATTACAAGTTGGCGACCAGTAAGGAAGGCGTGGGTAATCTGAATATCTTTGAGCTGAATTACGGTGAAACAAACCCAAGTGCTTATCAGTTAAAAGACATGGATACCGACGGTACCCGTGCCAACCGTTTTGGCCTCTATTTGCAAGAGCATCTGCATTTCAACGAGCAGTGGTCTTTAATTGCAGGTCTACGCTTTAGCCAGTTTGATGATTACGATAAAAAGACCGGATTCTCCTTTAGCGATAATGCCATTACCCCAAGGGCTGGATTGAATTATCGTCCAATCGATGCGATGTCTTTCTACTTGAACTACTCAGAGAGTTTCAATCCGGCAGCATTGTCTGATCAAGAGAGCATCAAAAGTGACGGCGCACTCGATCCCGAAACTGGTAATCAAATAGAACTTGGGATGAAAAACGAGTGGCTCGATGGCCAGTTTATGACCACGCTTGCACTCTATCGCATTGAAAAACAAAATGTGGCCCAGGCTAACCCTTTAGATACTGGGGATGACGATGGTATTCCGAATTTAGTTAATTTTGGCGAAGTACGTAGCCAAGGGGTGGAATGGACGCTGGTGGGTGATCTCACAGATAACCTTACCGTAACGGCTAACTATGCCTATAACGATACGGAAGTGATCAAGGGCGTGACCAACGACAGCCTAACCAACACCTTTGGCGACGGCAAACACTTTGCCAATGCGCCGCGCCATCAAGCAGGGCTATGGACGCGCTACGATATTCAAGCGATTGATTCCGCCATTGCTTTTGGGATGGACTATGTGGGTGAGCAATTTAGCCTCAATGGTCAAACGGTAAAACCCCATACAGTGTTTGATATGAGCTGGACGACCCAGTGGGACCAAACCCAAGTGCGCGTAAATCTGAAGAATATCTTCGATAAGGAATATGCTGTCAGCGGGTTTAGTGAGCGCAATGGCCATTTCCCCGGTGAGCCGCGCAATGTCACGCTTGAATTAACCCATAAGTTCTAACGTTAAGAAACCAAGTGCAATCTAAGCCAGCGTGACGATTCGCGGGCGTAGATTGCATATGCAACGCATTGTATCTACAAGCAACTTTACCTATAGCTTTTAACTATGTATGCGAGTATTGCATCGTTGCTAAAGTGCTTTAATTCACGCAAAACGCTTCTTATATTTATTTATCGATTACAACAATAGATTCTATCCGTTTTTTACTATGACTTTCTTTGTTTAGACTGGGCTTATCTATTCTCCATTGCGATAAGGTCAGTTATGCCGCCGATTAACCATTTATCCTCAGCTTCTCAATCTGTTACCGCGCCTAAAGTGGCGTTAATTGCAGAGGGTGGTGGTCAGCGCGGTATTTTTACCGCAGGCGTACTCGATGCTTGGCTTGATGCGGAGTTCGACCCTTTCGATTTATTGATTGGTACCTCCGCTGGCTCGCAAAACTTGACGAGTTTCTTAGCTAGGCAAAAGGGATACGCTAAAAAACTTATCCGTGGCTTAACGCGTCATAAACGCTTCTATCAATTAGGACGAGGTCTGATTGGCGCCAATGTGATCGATCTCGACTGGTATTTTGACCAGATTCAACGTGGCAGCTTTAAGCTAGATTTAGCCGCGGCGAGTCAATCCCTCCGTGGGCGAGAACTTCTTATCACCACCACGCGAGTCAGCGATCGCCAAGGGTATTTCTTGAGCCCAACCAACCACGAACACTGGCGTGAACTACTTAAAGCCTCTAGCGCATTGCCTTTTTTATATAAACAAGGGGTGAAGTTAACACCTTGGTTAGCGATTGAATCTGCTAATCATGCCGAAGTTATGGCTGAGCCAGAGCAGGATTTTTATCTCGATGGTGGTTTAGCTGCGCCGCTACCTGTGCGTGAGGCGTATCGACGCGGCGCCCGTAAAATTGTGGTGGTCAGAACGGTGAATGAGGATTTTCAAGCCCAATCCGCTTGGGTACATAAACTCAAGTCGTGGATCTGCGTCTCAGGTTTTTGCCCTAAGACCATTGATTACTTAGTGCAGCATGAAGAGGCCTATCAGGCCGAGCTAGACTTTATTGCCAATCCTCCCGATGATGTTGAAATTGTGCAGATTTTTGCTAAGTCACCATTACAGAGTAAGCTGTTAGGTAGCACAGATACGGATTTACGGATTGATTACCTGCAAGGAATAAAGGCGGGAAAGGCGTTTCTTGCTGGGTTCTCTTGGCAAATCTCTAAGGCTAACGATGTGACGCCAGTTTTACCATTGGCAATATCGGTCTAGGTCATTGGTTCGCTTCTTCTTGAATCACTCAAGGTATTATTGCTCGGCCGTATTTTAGCTTGCTTGGCAAAGCTAAATGAATGGGGCAAAGCGTTAAAGGTAATAAAGCCACCCGAGGGTGGCTTTATTATTAGGATGGGATATCAGTGGTTAATAACTGGCAGCATGCACTGAGCGCACGGCGCGGCCTGATGGGTCGATAATACCCCGTAAACTTTCATCCCATGCCAGCGCTTCTGGGGTAGAGCAGGCGACCGACTTGCCACCAGGAACCGTTTCGGCAGCACTTGGCAATGGATAATGCTCTTCAAAGAAACAGCGATAGAAGTAAGCCTCTTTGGTTTCTGGCGTGTTATACGGGAAGCGGAACTTCGCGTTGGCCAGTTGCAAATCGTCGACCTGTTCTGCGGCATGGGCCTTCAAACCATCAATCCAAGAGTAGCCTACGCCATCGCTGAATTGTTCCTTTTGGCGCCAGGCGACTTCTTTAGGTAATTTATGCTCAAAGGCTTGGCGCAGAATGTGTTTCTCAATCCGGCCATCCTTAGACATTTTTGCCTCAGGGTTAATGCGCATTGCCACATCCATAAATTCCTTATCGAGGAAAGGCACACGGGCTTCCAATCCCCACGCCGCCATGGCTTTGTTGGCGCGTAGACAATCGAACAGATGCAGTTTATCCAGTTTACGCACGAGTTCCTCATGGAAGGCCTGCGCGTTTGGCGCCTTATGGAAGTATAAGTAACCGCCAAAGAGTTCATCGGCACCTTCACCCGATAACACCATTTTGATCCCCATCGCCTTGATTTTACGCGCCATCAGATACATGGGTGTGGCAGCACGAATGGTGGTCACATCATAGGTTTCTAAGTGGTAGATGACTTCTTTAATCGCATCTAAACCCTCTTGGAAGGTAAAGTTGATCTCATGGTGAATCGTTCCAATGGCATCGGCAACTTTTTTGGCCGCGATTAAATCCGGAGCGCCTTTTAAACCGACAGCAAAGGAGTGTAGCTGCGGCCACCAAGCGCCCGTTTCACCGTCATCTTCGATGCGACGTTTAGCAAATGTCTGGGTGATAGCCGAGATAACTGATGAGTCTAAACCGCCAGAGAGTAATACCCCGTAAGGTACATCGGACATCAATTGACGTTTTACCGCGGCTTCTAGAGCTTCACGCAATTCTTCTTGGCTGGCGCCGTTATCTTTAACTGCATCATACTGTTGCCAATCGCGGGTGTAGTATTTCACTGCCGCAGCATCGCTTGAGTATAAGTATTGGCCCGGCTGGAATTCTTCCACCGTTTTACACACTGGCATCAGTGCTTTCATTTCGGAGGCGACATAGAAGTTACCTGCCGCATCTCGACCCGTGTAGAGCGGAATGATACCCATATGATCGCGGCCAATAAGATAAGCGTCTTTGGCTTTGTCGTAGAGTACGAAGGCGAAAATACCGTTTAATTTATCAAGAAATTCAGTACCATATTCCTGATACAACGCTAGAATGACTTCGCAATCTGAATTGGTTTGATAGCTGTATTTATCGCCGAGTTGGGCTTTGAGTTCTTTGTGGTTATAGATTTCACCGTTGACCGCGAGGATAAGGCTGCCGTCTTCGGTTAACAGTGGCTGCGCACCGTGTTCAATATCGACAATCGCCAAGCGCTCATGTGCCAAAATCGCTTTATCGCTGGCGTAAATGCCTGACCAATCTGGGCCTCGATGGCGCATCAGTTTGGACATTTCCAGTGCCACTTGGCGTAGCTCTTTCGCATCGGATTGAATATCTAAAATTGAAAAAATCGAACACATAATCCCACTCCTAAACCACTGTATTTCATTTGAGGATGTCTCAATTGAGTATCAATGTGCCAGCGATTTGGGATTTTGCCAAATTTTATTTTTGATGATTTATTCGTTATTAGGTGTTTTGGGTGAGTTTGATCTATCTTTTAAATGGTTTTAATTGAAGTTTATTTAACTATTCCAGCTTTTTTATAAACAAAGTGTTTTTTGGTGTTGATTACAAGGCGGGATATTGGCAAATACATAATGTTCACTCAAGAAAATCCGTTTTTGGCAAAATCATGATAAATGTGAGCAAGATAGTGATCTAAGTGTAAATGTTGCTGGTTTTATGAACGGCTTATCGGCAGTCATTGCCCGTGTTGCTACAGTCAAGGTCAACAGTGAGCGTAAAGTGGGGCGGCTCATAAAATACTCATAACATAATAAGGCACCCTTCAAGGTGCCTTATTAGATTTTTTAGCGATTAATCCCTTTGCTCAAGCCGCTTACTTTGCGGTCGTGGCAAGTTCTGTTTTGGCAGGACGCAGGCTGTTAAACTCAGTACCTTGATAGTAGCCTGGCCAATCTTGGCTGTTGCCTAAGCTGCGAGTCACTTGATAGTAAATTTCCAGATCTTGAATCGCACCACTCAAATCCCAGTCTTCATGATATTCATCGCAGACATTGTGATAGCAGCCCTTCATGGTCGCCTGCATTTGGGTCTTATAGTCCGAGGTTGCTGCATCGATTGGCTCACTACCGCCACCGGCAAAGACCGCAGGAACGCCAAGTTTGGCGAAGCTGAAGTGGTCAGAGCGGAAGAAACCGCCCGATGCAGGATTCTTTTCACCCAAAGCAATGCGGTTTTGCTGTTTGGCGGCATCGATTAAGTAGTTTTCAAGCTCGGACTTGCCTTTACCGACGATAGTGAAATCCTTGGTTTTTCCATAGATATTGGTGCTATCTAGGTTTAGCACTGCCACGGTTTTATCAATGGGGTAGATAGGATTAGCGGCATAATAACGTGAGCCAAGCAACCCTTGTTCTTCGCCCGTTGTGGCGATAAAGGTCACCGAGCGAGCTAAGCCGTGGCCCTGTTTAGCGTTATCGGCGAGTTGTCTGGCGATTTCTAAAATGCCCGCAATGCCCGATGCGTTGTCCATGGCACCGTTGTAAATTTTATCGCCTTCTTTACTGTCATCTTTGCCAATATGGTCCCAGTGGCCAGTAAACAGGATTTGCTCATCTACTTGCTTGGTGCCAGGAAGGGTGGCGACGACGTTATAGCTGTTGGCGTATTCCGCTTTGTTTTTAAAGGCGATGCTGGCCGTTTGCTCTAGGGATAAGCTAATTGGGCTATCGGCAGCGCGAGCCATGAGAGTAGGAAGTGATAGGCCAGCCTTTTCAAACAGTTTTGTGGCGGTATCTAAGGTTAACCAACCTTCAACTTGGACGCGGCTATCCTGCTCAGCTTTGCTGTGCACTAAATCCTGTTGTGGCCCCGTCCAACTGTTTTCGACGACAGACCAAGGATAAGATGCAGGCTCAGTATCGTGGATCAGCAGCGCGCCGAGTGCGCCTTGGCGGCTAGCTTCTTCAAATTTATAACTCCAGCGGCCGTAGTAGGTCATCGCTTTGCCATTAAATTTGCCTGAGTCTGGGCGGACAAAACCGGGATCGTTCACTAAGATGACTGCGATTTTACCTTTCATATCCACATCTTGGTAATCGTTCCAGCCATATTCAGGTGCATTAACACCGTAGCCAACAAATACCAATGGCGCGTTTTCAATGTTAATACCACCGTTATCATGGCGACTACTGAGCACCAGATCTTGACGGTATTTAAGGGGTAATCCTGCTAGCGTGACTTGCTGTGCTTCATCGGCGGTATAGCTCACCATAGGCACAGGTTGTAAAAAGCTACCTTGGTAAGCACCTTTAAGTCCCATCTCTGCAAAGGCCTTGGATAAATAATCCAAGGTGAGTTTTTCACCCTGAGTGGTTGGGGCGCGGCCTTCAAACTCATCGGAAGACAGGTTTTTAATATCGTCTCTAAAACGTGCTTCATTCATTTGCACGGGTTTCAGTGCGGCACTACTGTTGGCATCGGGCTGGGCCGAGTTGGGGCTACAGGCACTGAGCAAGGCTAGTGCGCAAAACGGATACAAACGTCGCATAGGTTGATCCTACTGTTATTTTTAGGGCGTGTTTAACGCGAATATCAAAGGGGGATGTCGTGCCTTATCATGAATCAAGCGACAATGGGGTACAAGGGAAGTCCAACGGCAAATATGTTACTTAATGTTAAGGTCAGTGGTGTTTCTCAGCACGCTAAGGTGCTGAGAAGCTGGCAGTTTGATGCTTAAACGACATCGATATCGCCCGCGCAGGCGAAAACATGATTTGGGCGGAAAGGTTCTTTATCGATATCTTCAAGCTTACTTACGCCGCTGGTAACCAGAATGGTCTCAAGTCCGGCTTGGAAGCCCGCCAAGATATCGGTGCGCATATTGTCGCCGATGATCACGGTATTTTCGGAGTGACCGTCAATATGATTGAGCGCCGAGCGGATAATCCATGAGCTTGGTTTACCGACGTAGAAAGGCTTTTTGCCAGTAATTCGCTCAATAGGGGAGCACAGGGCGCCGCAGGCGGGGCTGTAAGCGGGGCCGTGAGTGTCGGGATTGGTGGCGATAAAACGGGCGCCACGGGCGACGAATCCGGCAGCCTTATGGATCATATCCCAATTGTAGGAACGGGTTTCGCCAACAATCACAAAATCGGGATTAATGTCGGTAATAGTAAAACCGGCTTTATAGAGTTCATGGGTGAGGGCACCTTCACCTATCACAAAGGCTTTACTGCCCTCTTGATGTTTTAAAAAGTCGGCGGTAGCCATGGCCGAGGTATAAAAACATTCCTCCGGGATGTCTATCCCCGCTGCGCTAAGGCGGTTTTGCAGATCTTTGCCCGTTTGTACCGGATAGTTTGTGAGGATGACGAGGGGGTTGCCTTGCTCGAGAATGCGCTGGATAAATTTATCGCTGCCGGGGATCAGCTTATTGTCGTGCAGGAGTACACCATCGATATCGCAGATAATATTTTTCATCTAATAATCTCTTTTATGCCGAACAAAATCACTTTTCGTTAGCTTATCTAATGCCACATTAGTCCATAAAACAATGGTTTTGTATGTCATAGCCCAAAAAAAAGAGACCTTTAAGGTCTCTTCTTCAAATATTCAGAGATTAATCGGGTGCGTAACCATTAGGTCCGATGAGCGTGCCATCAAGATAGGCTTGGCCGTCTTGCATTTTTAGGCGTTGATGGCTAAACCATTTCACCACTAGGGGGTAAATAGCATGCTCTTGCTCGTGGACACGCGCAGCGAGCATCTCTGCGGTATCGTCTTCATAAACTGGGACTTTCGCCTGTAAAATCACCGGACCAGCATCTAGCGCTGGGGTAACAAAATGCACACTTGCGCCATGTTCTGTTTCTTTGGCATCAATGGCACGTTGGTGGGTGTGTAATCCGGTAAATTTGGGCAGCAATGAAGGGTGGATATTGATCATGCGACCTAAATAATGATTCACGAATTCATCAGTTAGAATGCGCATAAATCCAGCCAACACGATTAAATCCGGTTGGTATTGTTCAATTGCAGCCATTAACCGTGCATCGTAATCAGAGCGAGATTCACCTGTGCGAGCAATCACGCAGCTGGTATCAATTTCACTATGATGGGCACGAACTAGGCCGTAGGCATCGGGTTTATTACTGATCACTCCGACAACTTCGGCTTGCAAATTATCGTCACAACCGTCGATAACGGCTTGCAGATTACTGCCATTTCCGGAAATTAATACAACTACACGACAGCTTTGGGGCATTACAGGATCTCCACTTGCTCTTCATTACCTTCGCGAGCAGCGATAGCACCGATAAGCCATGCTTGTTCGCCTTCCGCTGCAAGCAGCGCAAGTGCGGCATCCACTTTATCGGCTGGCAGCGCAACGATCATGCCTACACCACAGTTAAAGGTGCGGTACATTTCATATTCTGCAATGTTACCGTTTTCCATTAACCAATTGAAAACAGCTGGCCATTGCCATGAATCACCTTGGATAACGGCTTTGCAGTTTTCAGGCAGTACGCGAGGAATGTTCTCCCAGAAACCGCCGCCAGTGATGTGTGCCATTGCGTGCACGTCTGATGCTTCAATCAGCTTGAGCAATGATTTAACGTAAATTTTGGTTGGTTCTAACAGATGTTGGATCAATGGCTTGCCATTGAGATCCTGTTGAGGGGCCGCTTGGCTGACTTCTAATACTTTACGAATTAATGAATAGCCATTTGAATGAGGACCACTTGAAGCTAAGGCGATCAGTGCATCACCCGCAGCCACTTTACTCCCGTCAATGATGTCGGCCTTTTCAACCACGCCCACACAGAAACCTGCGAGGTCGTAATCTTCACCTTCATACATGCCTGGCATTTCAGCGGTTTCGCCGCCGATTAACGCACAACCAGATTGGAAACAACCTTCGCCGATGCCGTTAACAACAGAAGTTGCTGTTTCAACATCGAGCTTGCCTGTTGCATAGTAATCGAGGAAAAACAATGGCTCAGCGCCTTGAACGATCAAATCGTTCACACACATGGCCACTAAGTCGATACCGACTGTGTCGTGTTTTTTGTAATCGATAGCTAAACGCAATTTAGTACCAACACCATCGGTGCCTGACACTAAAACAGGTTGCTTGTATTTAGTGGGTAATTCACACAATGCGCCAAAACCACCTAAGTTGCCCATTACCTCTGGACGACGGGTACGTTTAACAGCCGCTTTAATGTTATTTACCAGTGCATTACCAGCATCAATATCAACGCCAGCGTCTTTATAGCTCAGTGGGGTAGGAGTGCTCACGGAGGATCCTCTCGGGTACATCGTTATTGGATTTTTATGCGGCGGTATTCTATCAGCTTGTGCTAGGGGTCGAAAGTCATGATTTGGATTTATCAGTATCTCTGAAGTTTTTTTAGCTTCACAGGGGGATATTTCACATTTTCAATCTAGTGATTGGTCATAAAATAGTGTGTTAGTGGGCGTATCTTAAGCGATAAGCAATAATTCTTGCGATATTGCTCACGATTAGTCCGAATGGAAAAACTTTATGTTTTACCCAATAAACAAATCATCTAAAATCTGAAAAATTTGCCTAAGATAATTCGCGAACAATAGTAGGAGAGAAAAATGAAAGTTGTCGAGGTTAAACACCCGTTAGTGCGTCACAAAATCGGCTTAATGCGTGAAGGTGACATTAGCACTAAACGTTTCCGTGAGCTAGCCGCTGAAGTCGGCAGCTTGTTAACCTATGAAGCTACCGCAGATTTCGAAACCGAAACTGTTACGATTGAAGGCTGGAATGGTCCGGTAGATGTGGATCAGATCAAAGGCAAGAAAGTGACTGTTGTGCCTATCTTGCGTGCGGGTTTAGGCATGATGGACGGTGTACTTGAGCATATTCCAAGTGCGCGTATTTCGGTTGTGGGTATCTACCGCGACGAAGAAACCCTAGAACCTGTGCCATATTTTGAAAAGCTGGCCAGCGACATGAACGAGCGTATTGCGCTGATCGTTGACCCTATGCTGGCAACTGGTGGCTCGATGATTGCAACTATCGACCTGCTGAAAAAACGCGGTTGTACGTCAATTAAAGCCTTAGTGTTAGTTGCCGCGCCAGAAGGGCTCAAAGCCCTTGAAGCGGCTCACCCGGATGTTGAGCTGTATACTGCCGCAATCGACAGATGCTTAAACGAGAAGGGCTATATCCTGCCTGGTTTAGGTGATGCGGGCGATAAGATTTTTGGGACTAAATAATGTTCTGATGGCTTAAATGCTATCTCGATTTGACAAGGGGGCTTAGGCTCCCTTTTTGTTTTTTATGATTCCATTTTTGCCGACTCGTTCTACAGTTAACGATAAGATTAATTTTTGACAGAATGCGTTTTGCGCGGCGCAGTAGGTTTGCAATAAATCGATTTAACTCAGGTCATCATCGGGGATTATGATGGTTTCAAAACTAAGTTGGTCACTTGTTCGCCAATCTTGTTCATTGGCTACCTTGATATTTGTTGTGTTACTGCTGGTCCTTTTACCCCTGCGAATAGAGAAAGAACACCGGGCATTTGTCAAATTTGTACGGGCGAAACACGTGGTGCCAAGTTATTTAGAGTTGCTTGGTAAGAGCTTATCTTTACACGATATTATTGATTTTGATAGTGCGCTACTTACACCATTTAAGCTTGATTCCTCCCGCTTATTATTGCCTTCAGGCGGAGCCTTATCACCAGAAGAAGAGCTGATACTGCGCTATTTTGACTATTTATATTCAAATAATAAGAATCCTGTCAGAAGTGCGTTTATATATATCGGTCTATACAAAAGTAATGCGCTATATTTTGCCTCCACGATTCCTGATGAGGTGAAAAGTCGCTTAATACACGAAAATTCTTTCACCAATGAGTTTTGCCAACGGCTGCATTATTGCAGTAAGGATGCCTCTGCTGACTCCTTAGTTGATGATATTGTGCTGTCTGTTCCTTATCGTGATGAAGTAACGGGAAACATTATTCTTTCTATGGCGGCGCCCATTTCATCCTCACATGCGCCTGAGCATCTTTGGGGAGATGTGATTGCTGATACATCATTTATGGCAACGGATTTTATGCAAAGAAAAGTGTTTGAAACTCAGAACTCGGCTTATGGCACTGAGATTGTCATTAGCGGAGATAGTTTTTGGATACGGATCACGCCCAACTTTCTGTTTTATGCTATGAGTAATCACTTAGATAATCAGAGTGTTTTAACATACAAAATCAGTACGTTAAGGTTTTTTATGCAATATCTGCCTCTTTGGTTATTGCTGTCGGGCTTAACAATTATTTTCCAACTTAAATTTATGCGTCTCAAGCAGTTACGTACTGAGCGTCAGCAATTTTCTGAAGCTATGCTGTTGGATCCATTTACTAAGACCTACAATAAAAAAATCTATGAAACACTTATTTTTAAGGCTGCAACTGCGTCTCAATATGCTGTGATTTGTATTGATGGCGATAAAATAAAAACGATTAACGACACACATGGTCATCAATTAGGTGATTTGGCAATAATGCAAATTGTCGAATCGATGCGAGCCGTTTTTCGAGAAAACGACATTATTATCCGCACTGGTGGTGATGAGTTTGTAGTGATTTTAGCCAACTGTCCTATTGATAAAGCACAACAACTTGCGGATAGACTTAAAGATAACATTCGGCAGCGACATTTTTTAAATATGCTAACTGTTTCTTGCGGTGTCGCAGATTCAATGGATTGCCTATCCTTTGAGGCGGTATTTCTGGCGGCAGATAAGGCGTTATACGCGGATAAGACACAAAAAAGATCCGATGATGAAAATGATGTTTTGCGGTAACGTTCTAATACTCAATGCTTAAATCCCTATCATAAAAAAAGCGTGGCATTACCACGCTTTTGCTTATGTTTATATGTCTTTCCTACGCTTAGAGCACCATGGCGGCAATCCAACCAAATACTAACAGTGGAATATTGTAATGAATGAAGGTGGGGATCACGCTGTCGCGGATATGGTCGTGCTGACCATCGGCATTTAAACCCGATGTGGGACCCAATGTTGAGTCCGACGCTGGCGAGCCTGCATCGCCCAACGCAGCAGCAGTTCCGACTAACGCTATAGTTGCGGGTACTGAAAAGCCAAAACTTAGCCCCAAGGGCACATAAATGGTCGCAATAATCGGGATGGTCGAGAAGGATGAGCCAATACCCATAGTAATTAATAGTCCAACGACTAACATCAAAAAGGCGGCGAGGGCTTTATTGTCGCCAATCAGACTACTCAATGATGAAACCAGGGTGCCAACTTCACCAGTTTCTTTCACTACTGCGGCAAAACCTGCGGCGGAGATCATGATAAAACCGATATTGGCCATCATGCGCACGCCCTGAGTAAAGATATCTTGGTCAGCAACGTGTTTTAGTGCGCCAGAGAAACTAAAGATCATAAAGCCGACTAAAGCGCCGAAGATCATCGAATCCGTCTCAAGCTGCACAAATAAAGTTGCAAGAATTGCTACCGCTGCGATAGCGATATTGCGCTTATTGAGCGTCTCTTCAGGCTCGGCACTGAGCACTTTAGTTTCATCGTATACCCTCGGCTTGCGATAGCTAACAAATACTGCGATCAATAAACCGACCACCATGCCCGCTGCGGGGATCAACATGGCTGGGGGGATTTGGTCACGCACAGCGACTAAGCCGTTGCTGGTGAGGTTTGACAGTAAAATATCATTTAAGAAAATACCACCAAAGCCCACGGGTAAAATCATGTAGGTGGTCACAAGACCAAAGGTCAATACGCAGGCGACTAGACGGCGGTCGATATGCAGTTTGGTCATCACATGCAGCAGTGGCGGCACGAGTATCGGAATAAAGGCGATATGGATCGGCAGGATATTTTGCGAGGCCATCGACATCACGAGCAGGGATAACAGCAGTAACCAGCGCACCCAATTAGTGTTGGTCGGATTAGGTTCTTGGCCAAGGCTTTTAATGATCGAGTTGGAGATCAGCGTCGTCAAGCCTGAATGGGATAATGCTACGGCAAATGCACCCAATAAGGCATAACTCAGGGCGATTTGTGCGCCGCCACCTAATCCTGTATTGAAGGCATCAATCGTTTGATGCAGATCCATTCCCCCTACTAAACCAGCAACGAGGGCGCTGATGGTGAGCGCGACCACTACATTCACCCTCGCCAAACTAAGGGCTAACATTAAACACACAGCAATGACGACTGCATTCATAGACAAATTCTTAATTCTGTAAACCAAAAGGGTTATTTTCGACTGCTAAGGCCGTGTCTGTCCAGTTTACCGAGCCTTAATCTGAAAAATATCTGAAAATGTGAATCCAGAGGGCTTTTAGTGTTAGATGAATGTGGGCTAAAGCGCTTATCAATGGCACAGATTGCTCTATCCTTAAGCAGTAACGTCAAAATGCCCTTGAAAAATGTGATATTGGTCTTAAATAGGTTGTAAGGCAAAACGCACGACTTATAATGCCTAAAGATTTGATTGGTAAGCGCTCTCAAATACACTCGCACAAATGTGCAAGCGTGTTTAAGGGATGTTTTACTTTTATAGTTAGTTCAACTCATAGATGGAGATATAAAATGAGCGTATTAGTAGGCCGTCCGGCTCCTGATTTTACTGCAGCAGCTGTATTAGGTTCTGGCGAAATCGTAGATAGCTTTAACTTAACTGCAGCCATCAAAGGCAAGCCTGCAGTGGTATTTTTCTATCCACTTGACTTCACTTTCGTTTGTCCATCAGAGTTGATCGCTTTTGATCACCGCATGGAAGAGTTCACTAAGCGTGGTGTTGAAGTGATCGGTGTGTCTATCGATTCTCAATTCACTCACAACGCATGGCGTAACACCCCAGTAGAAAAAGGTGGTATTGGCCAAGTGAAATACACTTTAGTTGCTGACGTTAAACACGACATCTGTAAAGCATACGATGTTGAGCACCCAGAAGCTGGCGTGGCTTTCCGTGGTTCATTCCTGATCGACAAAGAAGGTATGGTACGTCACCAAGTGGTTAACGATCTGCCATTAGGCCGTAACGTTGACGAAATGCTGCGTATGATCGACGCACTGCAATTCCACGAAGAGCACGGTGATGTTTGCCCAGCAGGTTGGGAAAAAGGCGACAAAGGTATGAACGCAAGCACTGAAGGTGTTGCGGCTTACTTAGCTGAAAACGCAAGCTCTCTGTAATTTGTAAACCTTTAGTTAGGTAAAAAGAAAGCTGCCTTTTGGCAGCTTTCTTGTTTTAGGCAATTGTTGGTAAAGCTATGCTTCGCTATCCGAATCATCAGGTCCGTTGGTGGCTAAGAGTGGCCAGCCACCTAAAGATTTCCAGCGGTTGACGATATAACAAAAGAGTTCAGCAGTGCGCTCGGTATCGTAGAGTGCAGAATGGGCTTCTTTATTGTCAAAAGGGATGCCTGCCATAATACAGGCTTTTGCTAATACCGTATGGCCAATCGCTAATCCTGCCAACGTCGCGGTATCAAAAGTGGCAAACGGATGGAATGGAGAGCGTTTTAAGTCACAACGTTCAATAGCCTTACTCACAAAGCCATGATCGAAGGCCGCATTGTGCGCCACAATAATACTACGGTGACAATCAGATGCCTTTTGGGCTTTTTTAACGGCTTTAAATATTTCTAAAAAGGCTTCTTTTTCGCTGACCGCACCGCGTAATGGATTGGTGGGATCGATACCATTAAAAGCCAGCGCCTCGGGTTCTAAATTTGCACCCTCAAAGGGCTCAATGTTGAAATGCAGGGTTTTATCAATCCCGAGCACACCTTCATCATCCATTTTCAGTAGCGTGACGGCTATTTCCAGCAACGCATCGGTTTGAGAGTTGAAGCCCGCGGTTTCGACATCTATCACTACCGGAAAGTAGCCACGAAATCGGTGTTTCAATTTGTTTGCGTCGCAAATATCGCTCATTAAAGTACCCAAGAAAAATCACAGGGCGCTATTATGCTTAATGAACTAGGATGTGTCATGTTTGATTGCTGGTTTTATGAGCTAAAGGAACTAAAAAGTTTGCCGATAAAACCTCGTAACCGAATAAACACGAGTAAGGGCTATGTGGCGAAAACTGATATTAGTATCAATTTTATGCGTTCCAGCAACTGCAATGGCAGAGTTGCGCCACTATGTGGCCTCTTTGGGTGAATCCCAATGGCGAGTCAGTCAAAACAGTCCGATCGTGTGCCGTCTTGAGCATGATATTCCTTCCTACGGTAAAGCGATTTTTACCAGTGAAGCGGGTAAGCAATTAAATCTCAATTTCACTTTGGATATGTGGGTAAAACCTGATCAAGTGACCCAAGCCAAGTTGATGAGCCGAGCTCCCAAATGGCGACCAGGTGTGGTGTCAAAAGAAATCACTTCGTTACGTTACCAAAAGTATTTTAATGGTGAAGTACCTAAACGCGCCGCGTGGTCCATGTTAAACGAGCTAAGCCGTGGTATGGAGCCGACATTTTACTATGCCGATTGGTATGATGAGTCCAATAAAATTGCTGTAGGGCTGTCGGCAGCGAATTTTGGCCGAAAATATGCTGAGTTTAAGGCGTGTTTATCGCACCTATTGCCTTATAGCTTTGAAGATATTGCTTTTACCGTGCTTAATTATGATGAAGGAGGAACGGATTTAACTCGCTTCTCACAGCAACAGCTTACGCGAATACAGGAATATTTGTCCTACGATCCAGATGTAGAATTAGTATTAGTCGATGCTTATACCGATAGTTATGGTGGTCGTTCAGTGAATCAGAAAGTCTCGGACAAACGCGCTGAATCGGTAAAAGATTTCTTTGTCTCAAGCGGTATTCCGCAAGATCGAATTGTGACTGTGGGTCACGGCAAGCGGCGTCACGTGGCTTCAAATGACGATATTGAGGAAAGGGCGCTAAACCGCCGAGTTGTGATCCGCATTAGTAAGCCCCTCTAAATCAAAGCTTAACCTAACAATGCCAAGTCTACTGACTTGGCATTGTTGTTTATTGACGCTGTTTGTATTCGCCTCAAAATGCGATGGCAGTCTGTTGATTTAGATGGCTACACGCAAATAAGCGCCATTTATTGAGAGGCTCCAGTGATTTTTATGTAACAAAAAATACTGAACGCCGATAAGTGTCGCTTGATGTTTGATTCTGGGTAAAAAAAAGCCCGCTTAATCTAAGCGGGCCGCAAAATAATGCATTTGCAATCAACAAATTGAAGGAAGGAAGTCAAGCATAAGAACCAGGGATGAACTGAAGTACTTAAAAGACATCAGTTTAAAAGTTCTTTGTTTTCAATATCCGCTAGCGGATATCTCCTGAAAACAAGCACATTCTAGTGTGTTGTTATTTGGCTAGCAAACGAGAAAAATTGCCTCGATACATTAGCAAAACTAATGATTGATTAAGTGATCTGCCTCACTTAAGTCACTATTTAGCATGATTAATAACTTGTCAGTCATAATTACTGCATAAAAATACACTTCAATAAGCTCATCATTGCTACCAGTTTGTTAAATCCTTCTTCTTCGCGAGAAAACCTCATCTTTTGCTACAGCATTGCCATGAAAAATTTTGCTTGTATAGTACTTGCTGCAAAAGAGCGTTAAGCCGGACATCACCAAAAGGACGATAAAAGATGGCATTAAGATTTCGCCTTGCCCAGCAAGGTTTATTAGTAGCCACATTGGGCATGGCGTTGGCCGCCTGCCAGAGTGGCAATACGCCAGAAGAGGCCGCACAGCAGGTCAGCGCAAACAAATTGGTTTACCCTGAAACGAGAAAAGACGCTTTAGTCGACACTCTTCACGGTGTTGCGGTGGCGGATCCTTACCGTCATCTTGAAGAAAACACGCCAGAAACCGAAAGCTGGGTAAAAGAACAACAGGCCTTTGGTCAAGCTTACTTGGCAAAAATCCCCAACAAACAAGCCGTGGTTGACCGTATCACTGAACTGTGGAACTACGAGAAGATTTCAGCCCCCTTCGAGAATGGCGATAACCAGTTTTATTACCGTAACGATGGTTTACAAGCGCAATCGGTCCTTTACGTAAAAGGTAAAGATGGCGTTGAGAAAGCCGTGCTCGATCCAAATAGCTTCTCAGCCGATGGTACCGTGGCGTTGTCTGGTGTATCGGTAAGTAATGACGGTAAGATTCTAGCCTATGGAGTGTCTAAGTCAGGCTCTGACTGGCAGCAGTGGCAGTTTATTGATATTGCCACGGGTAAAAAGCTTAAAGATGAACTCAACTGGATTAAATTCTCCAGCGCGGTATGGGATAAGGAAAACCAAGGGGTTTTCTATGCCCGTTACGATGCGCCAGCGGGCGGGGATTTACTGGCCGATGTGAACTTTAATCAAAAAGTGTATTACCACAAATTAGGCACAGATCAGCGCCAAGATTTATTGATTTATGAACGTCCCCAAAACAAAGATTGGGGATTTGGCATCGATGTGTCTGAGCAGGGCGAATATTTACTGCTATCGATTTCGCAGGGTACGGACAAACGTAATCGCTTTTTCTATAAATCACTGTTTGAACCTAAAGCACAGGTGGTGGAATTAATCCTTAACCTCGAAGCAGAGTATGAGTTTTTAGGTAATGACGGTTCGGTATTTTATTTTAAAACCGATTTAGATGCGCCTAACGGTAAAGTGATTGCCATTGATACCCGTAATAGCGAGAAATCGCAGTGGCAAACCATTATTCCTGAATCAAAAGATCCCATTAATAAAGTCGCTATTATCAATGACCATTTAGTCGTCAGCTATTTACACGATGTATTGGGACAATTATCGATTTTCAGTATGGGCGGCCAAAAGCGTCAAGATGTCACTTTACCAGGTAAAGGTAATGTCGCCGGGCCTTTCGGTAAGGCGAGTAAAGACTATTTCTACTATGTCTTTAACAGCTATATTCAACCTGAAACCACCTATAAGTTTGATTTTAAAACAGCGCAGTCGACCGTTGTGGCTAAACCTCAGGTGTCATTTAATCCCGATAATTATGTGTCTGAGCAAGTGTTTTATACCAGCAAAGACGGTACTCGCGTCCCGATGATGCTGTCCTACAAAAAAGGGCTGGTGAAGAATGGTCAAAACCCAACGCTTCTGTATGCCTACGGTGGTTTCGCGATTTCGATGACGCCGCGTTTTAGCCCCGCCAACATCGCATGGTTAGATATGGGCGGCATTTACGCCGTACCAAGTTTACGCGGCGGCGCGGATTATGGTGAAAGCTGGCATCAGGCAGGTATGTTCGATAAAAAGCAAAATGTGTTTGATGACTATTTTGCCGCTGCCGAATACCTGATCAACGAAAAATACACCAACACTACAAAGTTAGGCGCTTATGGCCGCAGTAATGGCGGTTTATTGATGGGCGCCGCGGTGACGCAACGTCCTGAGCTGTTTGCTGCAGTATTACCCGCAGTTGGCGTGCTCGATATGCTGCGCTTCCATAAGTTTACCATTGGTTGGGCTTGGACTAGTGAATATGGCAGTGCAGATAATGCAGAGCAGTTTCCGGCATTATTAGCTTATTCGCCTTACCATAATGTTAAAGCGCAGGCTTATCCTGCAACTATGGTGATGACGGCTGATCACGATGATCGTGTGGTGCCGCTACACAGCTTTAAATTTGCCGCCATGATGCAAGAAAAACAGCAGGGCGATAAACCCGTGATAATGCGCATTGAGTCTAATGCTGGACATGGTGCGGGTAAACCAACCGCGATGAAGATCGACGAGTTTGCCGATATTTATAGCTTCCTGTGGCAAAGCTTTGGTTTGGCACTACCGCAAACCCTTGCAAAATAGCTAACTATGTTAATTAAATGGGGTCGTTTGACCCCATTGTTATTTACAAATCCCTCAATTGCGTTGAAACCCCTGCTATCCCTATCTATATCTTCATCGGGTCATTCACAAGTCTTGTTTCCCTAGGTATAGTAGCGTCAATTTTTCAACCAAAATCTACTGATTTCGCATGACGTTTAATTGGCCCATTTCAGTCTATTACGAAGATACCGACGCAGGTGGCGTTGTCTATCATTCGAACTATCTCAATTTTTTTGAGCGAGCGCGAACCGAATGGTTAAAAGCCTTAGGCGTAAGTCAGACTGCACTGTTGGCCGAGGACACGGCGTTTGTGGTTAAGCGGGCGGAATTGGATTTTAAAAAAGCCGCACGTTTTGAACAGAACCTTATTGTAGAAACTAAGGTCATAGAGTTGAAAAAGGCCTCGTTGGTATTTCATCAACGTTTGGTTGATCATCTGGGAGACTGTTATTGTGAAGGCACAGTGCTAGTAGCCTGTGTAGCCTTATCACGTATGCGGCCCCGAGCTATCCCCTTAAATATTGTGCAGGAGTTTGACAGTGCAAGCTGATATGTCGATTGTCGGGTTATTTTTACAAGCCAGTTTATTAGTGAAATTTGTTATGTTCACTTTACTTTGCTTGTCTGTAATGTCTTGGACGGTGATCTTACAACGCCGTAGTTTATTGACATCTGCAAAAAATAAATCGGCAAAATTTGAAGATAAATTTTGGTCAGGCGTCGATTTAAATCGTCTGTATAAAGAATTATCGGCTCGTCCAGATAATACGGGCTTAGAGTCATTATTTGTGACGGGTTTTAAAGAATATTCACGTCTAAATAAATTAAATAGCAAAGTGCCTGATGCGGTTATGGATGGTACTTCGCGGGCGATGCGTGTGACCTTATCCCGTGAATTAGAAAAGTTAGAAGCTAACTTACCGTTACTGGCAACCATTGGTTCGACTAGCCCTTATATCGGTTTGTTTGGTACGGTATGGGGTATTATGAATTCATTTATCGCAATTGGCTCGATGGAAAACGCAACATTAGCCATGGTAGCGCCAGGTATTGCAGAAGCACTGATTGCTACCGCTATGGGTCTGTTTGCGGCAATTCCAGCAGTTATCGCTTATAACCGTTTTGCGACTCAGGTTGAAAAGCTGGAAATCGGTTACGCTAACTTTATGGAAGAGTTTTCTAGCATCCTGCATCGCCAAGCATACAGTGAGAAGGAAGGCGTATAATGCAAGTCGGTTATCAGCGTAAACGTCGTCGCCCTGTTGCCGAAATCAACGTGGTGCCTTACATCGACGTCATGCTCGTGTTGCTGATTATTTTCATGGTAACAGCGCCGATTGTGACCCAAGGGGTGAAAGTGGAGCTGCCGCAAGGTGCGGCCGAAGTACTACCCGCGGATAGTAAGCCGCCGGTTGTGGCGTCTATTGATGCCGACGGTACTTATTTTCTTAATCAGGGCGGTTCCAATAACGAAGAAATGGAATTGGAAGAGTTAGCCACCGCCGTGGCGGCGATTATGGTGACTGAGCCTGAACGTCCAGTGGTGGTTAAAGCCGATAGAACTATTCCTTACGATAACGTGATCCAATTGATGGTGACCTTGCAACAGGCAGGCGTTCCCTCAGTCGGTTTGATGACGGATTCACCCAAGGAGAAATAGGTGGCGGATAATTCAAATGTTGCATTACCTCTGTCAATTTCAGCAGGTATTCATATTGGCGTGATAATTATTCTGGCCATTGGCATAGATTTCACCCATAAACCTGAACCTGTGCAACAAGTTAGCGCCCCTGCTGTAAAAGCTGTTATGGTTGATCAGCAACAAGTCGCTAATCAAGTTGAAAAGCTAAAGCAGGAAAAGCGCGATGCAGAGCGCCGAGAACGTGAGCGCCAAGCCGAACTTGAACGCAAAGCACAGGAAGCAAAGCAAGCCCGTGAGCGTGAACAAGCACAGTTGAAGAAACTGGCGGAAGAACGTAAGCAGCAAGAAATTGAGACCCAAAAGGCCAATGATGCCGCGAAAGCCGCGCAGGTGAAGCAGCAACAGGAAAAGGAAAAAGCACAAAAAGCCGAAGCCGATCGCAAGCAGAAGGAGCAAGAACGTAAACTTGCTGAAGATGCAGCTCAAAAAGCCGCGGAAAAACGTAAAGTAGAAGAGGCCGCTGCCGCGAAAGCTGAGGCAGACCGTAAGCAGAAAGAAACCGAAGCCAAGGCAAAAGCTGAGGCAGACGCTAAAGCCAAAGCAGAGGCAAAAGCCAAGGCTGATGCAGAGGCGAAAGCAAAAGCCGAAGCTAAGGCAAAAGCAGATGCTAAGGCGAAAGCGGATGCTGAAGCCCGTGCTCAGCAGGAGCAGGAAATGGCTGATGCGTTAGCCGCCGAGCAGGCAGCCTTATCGCAAACCATGAATAAGCAGATGCAAACGGAAGTCGGTAAGTATACCGCTATGATTAAATCAACGATTCAGCGTAACCTTGTGGTTGATGAATCGATGCGTGGTAAAACGTGTACTGTTTCTGTGCGTTTAGCGAATGATGGATTTGTGATTAGCAGTCAGACACAAGGTGGTGATCCGAATGTGTGTCGTGCAGCTAAAGCGGCGATTTTAAAAGCGGGTAAGTTACCAGTGTCTCCAGACCCTGCGGTATATAACTTGATGAAAGAAATTAACTTAATCGTTGAACCAACGTTTAATTAAAGGAGTCCCATGAAAATTTTGGCAAAATGGTTAGCATTGGCAGTTCTGCTTTGCACTATGCCGGCAAAAGCGGCGCTGGATATTGTGATTACCGAAGGTGTGGATGCAGCGCGACCAATCGCGGTGATGCCATTCCAATGGCAAGGTGCTGGTGCGCCACCACAGGCGATTGCCGATGTGGTTATGTCTGACTTAGTGCGCAGCGGTACGTTTAAACCTCTCGATGAATTAGGGTTACCTCAACGTGGTATTGGAGCCTTAGCACAGTTTGATGCCAATGCTTGGGCTAATGTTAGTGCAGAAGCCGTTGTGGTTGGTTCGGTTAAGCCTTACGGCACGGATCAGTTTTTGGTGAGCTTTGATCTTATTGATTTGGTTAAAGCACAAAACCAAGCACTAAAAGGTCCTGCAAGTCCAACTGAATTTTTGATGGATAGTCGTCAGACAGTGATTTCTGCGACCCAGTTTCGTCAGTATGGCCACCGTATAAGTGATATCGTTTATGAAAAATTGACCGGTATTCGTGGTGCGTTTTTAACGCGCATTTCTTATGTATTGGTTAACCACAGTCAAAAAGCGGCTTATTCATTAATGATTGCTGACTATGATGGTTACAATGAGCAGATGTTATTGCGCTCTCCTGAGCCTTTGATGTCACCCGCGTGGTCACCCGATGGCCGTCGTTTAGCTTATGTGAGTTTTGAAAACAAAAAAGCCGAGATTTTTGTTCAGGACCTATACACTCAAGTGCGTACTAAGGTGAGTAGTTTCCCTGGCATTAACGGTGCGCCTTCTTTCTCGCCCGATGGTAAATCATTGGCCGTGACCCTCTCTAAGGATGGTCAACCTGAGATTTATGTCATTGATATTGCCACTAAGGCGATTAAACGTATTACCAACCACTATTCCATCGATACTGAGCCTTCTTGGTATCCTGATGGCAAGTCATTGTTGTTTACCTCCGAGCGTGGTGGTAGACCACAGTTATATCGTGTAGATTTAAATTCAGGCAAAGTGACCCGTGAAACCTTTGAAGGTGAATGGAATTTAGGTGGTTCAATTACCCCTGATGGTCGCAGCATGATTTTTGTGAATCGCACAAATGGTAAATTTAATATTGCACGTATGGATTTAAGTACGCGCTTTATGCAGGTGCTGACATCGACACGTTTGGACGAGTCTCCAAGTGTGGCCCCTAATGGTACTATGGTGATTTATGGCACTACGTATCAAGGCAAGCAAGTTTTAGCAGCTGTTTCTACGGACGGACGCTTTAAAGCGAGATTACCGGTAGGTCAGGGCGAGGTGAAATCACCTTCTTGGTCTCCGTTTCTCTAGTGTATTAGTTTGATTTATTAACATTTAATTTTATAAGGAACAAGTAATGGATCTGAACAAGTTGTTAAAAGCTATGTTGGTAGCACTTCCAATTATGGCTATTAGTGCGTGTAGCTCAACTTCTGAATCAGAAACTGATGCTATGGGCTCTACAAGCGGTTCTGGTAGTGAACTCAATGGTGGTGTTCAAACGGGCGGTATTGGTGGAATGTTGTCGCCTGAAGAGCAACAACGTCAGCAACTCGAGCAGTTGAGAAAAGAGCACATTATTTACTTCGATTTCGACCGCAGTGAAGTTCAAACTGAATATGCAGCTGTCCTCGAAGCCCACGGTACTTATTTAGTTGAGCACCCAAGTGTTCGTGTATTGATTGAAGGTCATGCCGACGAGCGTGGCACGCCAGAATACAACATCGCATTGGGTGAGCGTCGTGCTAAAGCTGTTGCTAAATACTTACAAGGCATGGGTGTACAACCTAGCCAAATGAGCATCGTAAGCTATGGCGAAGAGAAGCCACTTGACTTCACTCGTACCGATGAAGGTTTTGCTAAAAACCGTCGTGCAGTTTTAGTTTACTAAGATTGAATTACGGAGAGTAACGAGATGAAACGTGCCGTCTTAATTACGGCAATGTTCTTCGGCGCAGGAGCTGCAATTGCAGCTCCTGCTCCTGTTGAAGACCTTGCTGGTGGTTCAGGTGATGACAGACTTGCTCGTTTAGAGCGCATTGTAAAATCGAGACAACAAAGCGAAATTGATATGCAGCGCCGTCTGGATACTTTGCAGCAAGAAGTTCTCGACTTACGTGGTTTGACTGAACAACAAAATTATCAAATAGAGCAGATGCAGCAACGCCAGCGTCAGCTTTATGATGAAATTGCTAATTTATCTTCTAAAGCAGCGACTCCAGCCGCTTCAGTGCCTTCCACTCCTGCCGCTGCAGCAGCAACCGCGAATGCGGCCGCCAGTAGTTTAAGTGAAACGGCCAGCTACGAAAGCGCAGTTAATCTCGTGCTGAAAGAGCGTAAGTATGATGATGCAATCCCAGCCTTTCGCGCTTTCATTAAACAATATCCAGATTCAGTTTATGCCGCCAATGCTAATTATTGGTTAGGACAATTGCTGTTTAATAAAAGTGAGTTTGCTGAAGCTAAGCAAGTTTTCAATACGGTCGTGACCCGTTTTAGTGATTCCAACAAACGTGGTGACAGTTTAGTGAAGCTTGGCATGATCGCAGAGAAAATGGGCGATAAAGCTGGTGCAACTCAATATTACCAACAAGTAGTAAAAGACTACGCCAACAGCGCTGCAGCACGCATTGCCCAGCAACAACTGGCTGCAATTAAAGCGTAATTAACTAAAAAACATACTCTTAGTCTGTTTTTCATGCAAACGACAAAAAATTGGGAATTTACGCTTGCATGGGGAAATGAAAAAGGTATTATAGGCGCCCTCGGAACGGCGAGGTCGTTCGGGGCGCAAAATACCAGTATATGGGTCGTTAGCTCAGTCGGTAGAGCAGTTGGCTTTTAACCAATTGGTCGAAGGTTCGAATCCTTCACGACCCACCACTTACTCTAGTAAATAGAATAAGTTAACGGTATTTGAAGTGTAGTAGATTAGATGGGTCGTTAGCTCAGTCGGTAGAGCAGTTGGCTTTTAACCAATTGGTCGAAGGTTCGAATCCTTCACGACCCACCACTTTTCTGAAAGTGTAAAATTCAGAATCCTTAGATGGGTCGTTAGCTCAGTCGGTAGAGCAGTTGGCTTTTAACCAATTGGTCGAAGGTTCGAATCCTTCACGACCCACCACTTTTCTGGAAGTGTAAAATTCAGAATCCTTAGATGGGTCGTTAGCTCAGTCGGTAGAGCAGTTGGCTTTTAACCAATTGGTCGAAGGTTCGAATCCTTCACGACCCACCACTTTTCTGGAAGTGTAAAATTCAGAATTTTTAGATGAGTCGTTAGCTCAGTCGCTTATGTTATAAAGCTAGGGCAGTTGGCTTTTAACCAATCAATCGAATGGTTTAAATCCTTCATGATTCACCACTTATTGAAGTGTAAAATCAGCGTTCACTAGATGGGTCGTTAGCTCAGTCGGTAGAGCAGTTGGCTTTTAACCAATTGGTCGAAGGTTCGAATCCTTCACGACCCACCACTTTTCTGAAAGTGTAAAATTCAGAATCCAATAGATGGGTCGTTAGCTCAGTGGCTTATGTTATAAAGCTAGGGCAGTTGGCTTTTAACCAATCAATCGAATGGTTTAGATCCTTCATGATTCACCACTTACTGAAGTGTAAAATCAGCGTTCACTAGATGGGTCGTTAGCTCAGTCGGTAGAGCAGTTGGCTTTTAACCAATTGGTCGAAGGTTCGAATCCTTCACGACCCACCACTTACTGAAGTGTAAAATCAGCGTTCACTAGATGGGTCGTTAGCTCAGTCGGTAGAGCAGTTGGCTTTTAACCAATTGGTCGAAGGTTCGAATCCTTCACGACCCACCACTCTTTATCTCTCCTAGTAAAAATCTTCTTTCGCTACTCATCACTAAAAATCTTAATTAATTTCACTGCATTTTCTAGTTTGCTCATAGACTTATTGTCAGTTTTTCTCACGTGTTAAATGCTCCATATTGGCTGCAGATAAATAATAACAACTGGGGAAACACAAAATGGAACAAGCAAAATTGAGGTTGCTTTACTCTGCAACATTATTGATGTAACAACTGATGCAAAAGTAAAAAAGGAGACCTCAGGTCTCCTTTTTATCTCGTATTAGGGTTAACCCAACAGATTGTTATCACGAACATATTGCTCGAAATCGGTGCAACCACCTACGTGTTTTTCATCAACGAATATCTGGGGCACCGTTTCGACTGGCTTGCCGACAGTCTTCTCGAGATCTGCTTTAGAAATCCCTTCGGCGTGGATATCTACATATCTAAATTTAAAGTCATCACGTTTTTCAACGAGTTGCTCTGACAGTTGTACTGCTCGCACGCAATAAGGACAGCCAGGACGGCCAAAAATAACAACGTACATAATAGCTCCTTAGGATTACTTTAAGCGTTTTATACCATAGCGCTAACCGAATTGATAATGTCAGATGTGTTTATTTTCAGTTTGATAGCGGCCTTGGTAATCGAAATAGCTTTCGAGCAAATCCCAGCCTTTTTTGTGCTTTTTAAGCAGTAACAGATCTGGCATCCGAAAGGCGGCACTATCGGCAATCAGCTCAGACACTTTTTTGTATTGCTTAGGTTTAATGCCTGGCGTGCGACTATGGGGGAAAATAAACAGCGCATACAAGGCACGCCATTGGGCGGGTGTTTGCAGCTTAAAGTGCCGATTAAACTCATTTCCGTCAATGTCTAGATATTGCACCTTAAGATCGCCTGCATCATCCATTAACGTCATATGCTGGCAGCGGAACAGATGATGGTGTTGCTTATTCAATACTTGCTTAAGGCGTTTATCGGGGTCGATTAAGGTCGAATGGCAATGCTGGCAAATACGCGCCGCAATGTCGTTCTCTTGTCCGCAATCGGGACAGGATTTAGACCTAAATCGAAAGTCACATTGTTGCTTTTGCCCATGATGCTCGACAATGCCCTGACAGCGACGGCCAAAGTGCTCGATAATATCGCCATCCTTGTCGGTTAATCCCCAAAAGATATTGGCAAACTGGCAGACAGGGCAATGCACTTGTACCGGAACCGACTTACTATTGGGCTTAGCTTGGCCGACTTCTGGAAAATACAAATCATAACCATTGGCCGCGTAATCAATCACTAAACAATCTTTTTTACCTTCACAGATCCTAAGGCCTCGGCCAATCATTTGCTGAAACAAACTCACCGATGCGGTGGGGCGTAAAATCGCAATCAAATCCACATGGGGCGCATCGAAGCCAGTGGTTAATACCGCGACGTTGACGAGGAACTTAAGCTCCTTCGCTTTAAAGCGCTCGATAAGCTCATCACGTTCATTATCTGGCGTTTGCGCCGTGACGATTGCTGTTTGCTCCCTGTGATCCTTGTTGAGCTGGCTGACAATTTCTTCAGCATGGCGCACTGTCGCGGCAAAAATAATGATCCCTTGGCGATGATGACTCAGTTCAATCAGTTGCTTCACAATCGCCGTTGTCGCGCGTCCGGCGTGGTTCAGCAGCGCATTAACTTGGGCCTCGGGATATTCGCTATTGTCATTGGGCTTGATTTGGCTGAAGTCATATTGGGCACTTAACCCATCGAACAAGGTGGGCGCAGTTAAATAGCCTTGCTTAATCAGCGGACGGATGGGAAGCTCGAAAATACACTGCTCGAAGACCCCAAGCTCGGGCGAGCCGACTTTGCCGTGGTAGTGGCGTTTATAAATCCAGCCAGTGCCCAGTCGATAAGGGCTGGCAGTCAGGCCTAATAATTTGAGCTTTGGATTACGCTGCTGTAAATGACTTAATATCTGCTGATATTGGCTGGTTTTTTCGAGGCTGACTCTGTGGCATTCATCGATAATCACTAGCGAGAAGGGCTCATCGAATTGAGTTAAGGCGCGCACGGCGGACTGGATACTGGCCACGACGGTTTTGCCGTCAGTCGATTTTTGATTTAACCCAGCGGAGTAAATGCTGGCCTCAGTCGTCAGTAATCCCACCTTTTGCGCGTTTTGGGCAACCAGTTCCTTCACATGGGTTAAAACGAGCACTCGTCCTCTGGCGATGCGGGCAAGCTCGGCAATAACGATACTTTTCCCGGCACCCGTGGGTAGGACTAACACGGCGGAATCGGTGCTTTTTTTGAAATGCGCGATGGCGGCATCGACGGCTTGTTGCTGATAATCCCTGAGGGTAACGCTTGGGCTGGAATTAACTGACACGCTGCTAGCTATTCTTGGTCGACTGAGTTTAGCGCCAAGCTTAACACAGAACAAAAAAAATGCCCCTTGGTTGGAGGGGCAACTAAGAGAAAGGGGCAATCAGGCACTTTCTCAACAGGGTTTACTTGATTAAAAGGAACACTTGCTAAAACGGACAGGTGTTCAAATGAACAGGGGCTAAAGCCACACTTAACCGTGATAAATCACGATTAAGTGTGGGACAACCATTACTCGTTGCGATTCAAGCGAGTTTCAATCAAGGTTTCAATCACAGCTGGGTCGGCCAGTGTTGATGCATCCCCTAAATTGGTTACTTCGTTCGCGGCAATCTTACGCAGGAAGCGGCGCATGATTTTGCCAGAACGTGTCTTAGGCAATCCTGTTGCCCACTGGATAAGATCCGGTGTTGCTAAGGCGCCAATTTCCTTGCGAACCCATTGGCGCAGCTCTTGGCGAAGTTCTTCGCTTTCTTCTGTACCGCGGGTTAAGGTCACATAAGCGTAAATACCTTGGCCTTTAATATCATGGGGATAGCCCACAACAGCAGCTTCAGCGACCAGTTCGTGTGACACCAGTGCACTTTCCACTTCGGCGGTACCTAATCTGTGACCTGAGACGTTAATCACGTCGTCCACGCGGCCAGTGATCCAGTAATAACCGTCTTCATCGCGGCGAGCGCCGTCACCGGTAAAGTACATGCCACGGAAGGTTTTAAAATAGGTCAGCACGAAACGTTCATGGTCACCATATACGGTACGCATTTGGCCTGGCCATGAGTCGAGCAGCACTAAGTTTCCTTCGGTTGCGCCTTCTAAAATGTTACCCATGTTGTCCACGAGCGCCGGTTGTACCCCAAAGAAAGGACGAGTCGCCGAGCCGGGCTTAGTATCAGTTGCGCCTGGCAGTGGGGTGATCAAAATACCGCCTGTTTCAGTTTGCCACCAAGTATCGACAATCGGGCAATGCTCGTGGCCGATGACCTCGTGGTACCAACGCCAAGCTTCTGGGTTGATGGGTTCGCCTACAGAGCCCATGATGCGCAGTGAGCTGCCATCGTACTTATCAAAATGTTGTTTACCTTCGGCCATTAGTGCACGAATAAGCGTTGGTGCAGTATAGAGAATATTGACTTTATGGCGGTCAATCATCTCGCCTAAACGCGCAGGGCTTGGGTGGTTAGGAACACCTTCGTGGATGAGTACCGTTGCGCCGTTGGCAAGCGGGCCATATACCATATAGGAGTGACCAGTAATCCAACCCACATCAGCAGTACACCAGTAAATCTCACCGGGTTTGTAATCGAACACATACTCGTGGGTCATGGAGGCATACACCATATAACCACCAGTAGTGTGCAATACGCCTTTTGGATTACCCGTTGAACCTGAGGTATAGAGTAAGAACAGCGGATCTTCTGCGCCCATTTCTTCGACAGCGCAATGTTCGGATGCGGTTTCAACCAGTGAATGCCACCACACATCGCGACCTTCTACCCAGTCAATCTTGCCGCCAGTGCGTTGAAGCACAATGACTTTCTCAACACTGGTCACATCGGGATGTTTTAACGCATCGTCGATGTTGTGTTTGAGCGGAATGGCGCGGCCACCACGCATACCTTCATCGGAGGTGATGACGATTTTGGATTTACCATCGATAACCCGAGAGGCGATAGAATCGGGTGAGAAACCACCAAAAACAACGGAATGCACAGCACCAATGCGAGCGCAGGCCAGCATCGCGACGGCGGCTTCTGGCACCATTGGCATATAAATCGTGACGATATCGCCACGGCGTACGCCTTGGCTGCGTAGCGCGTTGGCAAATTTACATACTTGAGTGTGCAGTTCACCGTAGGTGATTTTGCGTTGTTCGTTGGCGTTATCGCCTTCCCAAATAATGGCAACACGGTCGCTGTGCGCCGCCAAATGGCGATCTAGACAGTTTGCCGATGCGTTTAGGGTGCCGTCATAGAACCAGTTAATCGATAAATTATGATCGTCAAAAGTGGTTTTTTTGATTTTAGTGTATGGCTTTATCCAATCGATGCGTTTGCCGTGCTCTCTCCAGAAACCCTCTGGATTGACAATCGACTCTTGGTACATTGTTTTATATTGATCGTTATTTACAAGTGCATTGGCAGCGATATTGCCGGAGACTTTGTAGAGAGACTGCGAGCTCATAGGGCTTCCCTTTCGAAAAATTGCGTGGTCTGAGTATGGTATGCAAGAGGGAGTCAACTCCATTAGACCTTGGTCTAGTTTTAAAATTTCCTTTATATTTAGGCTGTTGCACTCGAAAATCTGGCTAGATTTCAGCCATTATTTATCGCACAATAATGGAAAAAAGAGCAAAAATATGAATCTCACCTTAGTCGTCGCCGTTATTGCTATTTGTTATGTATCACTTTTATTCCTTTTAGCCTGGGGGGCGGAGCGCTGGTTTAGCGGCGTGACCAAGAAGCTGCAAGTGGTCATTTATGGCTTAAGCTTGGCGGTTTATTGTTCTTCTTGGAGTTTTTTAGGCACGGTTGGACAGTCGGCTAAGGATTTTTGGTCGTTCATTCCGATTTTTATCGGCCCAATTCTTATCTTCACCTTAGGGTTTGGCATGTTGCGCAAGATGGTCCTCGTGTCCAAGGCGCAAAATATTACCTCGGTCGCCGACTTTATTGCTGCCCGTTACGGTAAATCGCAAACCTTGGCGGCCATTGTTACCCTGATAGCGTTGTTTGGCATCATGCCTTATATTGCGCTGCAACTTAAGGCGATGGTGTTCAGCCTAAATCTATTTCAACCCGCGGATGACCCCTTAAATGGCATTATGATTGCGCTACTGATCACCGCGCTGTTAGCCATTTTTGCCATTCTTTTTGGCACTCGTAAGCTCGATGCTACCGAGCATAATCCCGGGATGATGCTGGCTATCGCGTTCGAATCTTTAGTTAAACTCGCGGCATTTTTGCTGGTAGGGATGGTGATTAGCTTTGGCGTATTTGACGGGTTTGGCGATATTTGGCAGCAGGCGAGTGATAAAGCGTTAATTCATCACCCAAACCCCCGTATTGAAACCTTGATGCCTGAACTACTTGTCGGTATGGCGGCATTTTTGTGTATGCCGCGCCAATTCCATGTGATGGTGGTGGAATGTGCCGATGAGTCTGTTTTGTCTAAGGGACGTTGGTTGTTTCCGCTGTATTTGGCCTTATTTGGTCTATTTGTCGGGCCACTGGCATTAGCGGGTAAATTGATCTTGGGCGATAGCGTTGCCGCTGATACCTATGTGATTAATTTACCGCTTGCGTTAGATCATCCACTGCTGGCGGTGATTGCGCTGTTAGGCACCTTATCTGCGGCGACGGGGATGGTGATTGTGGCCGTGGTGACAATCAGTGTTATGGTGAGTAACGAATGGCTTGTCCCTGTGATGTTACGTACTGGCAATATCCGCGAGAAAAACTTCAGCCAGTTTTCGCAGATGCTACTAAATGCCCGCCGCCTAGCGATTATCATCATCCTTGGGTTGGGCTACGGCAGTTATCTGGCGCTGGCTGACAGCGACTCGCTATCGCATCTGGGGATGCTGTCCTTTGGTGCTTTTGCCCAACTTGCACCCGCGTTAGTGGGTGGACTCTACTGGAAACACGGTAATCGTGCAGGGGTGTTTTTAGGACTCAGTGTGGGTTTTAGCTTGTGGTTTTACATCATGCTCAGTGGTATGACGGGTAACCAAAGCCCAGCGACATTAATGTCTAGTAATTTCGACCTATTAGATGCTATTACACCGAATGTGCGTGATGCGCTTACGGCGTTATTTGCCAATATTGCCTGTTATGTGTTGGGCTCGATTTGGTTCAGGGCCGGGGTGGCCGAGCGTATTCAGGCCAGTGCTTTTGTCAGCCCTGGTAAGCTTAAAAATAATGCCAATAAGAAAAGCGGCCCTATCTCGCAGCAGGATTTATTGATCTTAGCCAGCCGCTTTGTGAGTCCAACCCGCGCCTATGAAAGTTTTAGTCGATTCTCTACCGAAGCGGTTAAAAGTGACAGTTGGCATAAGGCCGCGACTCCAGAACTGATTGCTCATACCGAGCGTTTACTCGCTGGTGTGCTCGGCGCTTCGAGTGCTTCTTTAGTTATGGATTCGGTCTTACAAGGGCGTGACTTGGCCTTAGATGAAGTCTTTAGCCTTGTGGATGAAGCCTCATCCAAAATTATGCTCAGTCAAGATATGCTGCGCGGCGCTATCGAGCATGCCTACGAAGGGATGAGCGTGATCGACAGCGACCTTAACTTGGTTGCATGGAACTACAAATATGTCGAGTTATATCAATATCCTGAAGGCTTTTTACAGCAGGGTATGCCTATCAGTGAAGTGATCCGCTTTAATGCCGCCAGAGGTTATTGTGGTGATGGCGATATAGAGCAACAGGTTGAAAAACGTGTGCAGCATATGCGTAATGGCACACCCCATACTTCAGAGCGGCAACGTAAAGACGGTAAAGTGATTAAAATTCAAGGTAATCCCATGCCCGATGGTGGTTTTGTGATGACCTTTACCGACATTACCCAATATCGTGAGCAGGAACGGGCGTTGCTCGAAGCCAATGAAACGCTCGAGTCGCGTGTTAAAGAACGTACCTACGAACTAGCTCTGCTAAATAGTGAGTTACTTGAGGCCAAAGCACAGGAAGAAATGGCTAACGCCTCTAAGAGTCGCTTTTTAGCGGCGGTGGGGCACGATTTAATGCAGCCACTGAATGCGGCAAGATTGTTTACTGCGTCGTTATCCCAATACCCTAATTTGGATCGCGAGGCACGCACCACCTTATCCCATGTGAATAGCTCGCTCAAAACCGCTGGCGAGTTGCTCACCGACTTATTGGATATTTCTAAGTTGGATTCTGGCATGGTCGAAGTGAACCGCCGCGACTTTGCTATATCTGAGCTACTCAATGGCCTGTCGGTCGAATTTGAGGCGATGGCGGCGGACAATCAAATTCGCTTTAAGATGATCCCTTGCAGCGCGACGGTGAATTCTGATCCTTCTTTGCTCAGGCGCGTGCTACAAAACTTTTTAACCAATGCCTACCGTTATGCCCGTGGTGGGCGAGTGCTGTTTGGTTGCCGTCATCGCGGCAGCGAATTGGAGATCCAAGTACTCGATACGGGCTGCGGAATTGATGAGCATGAAACTCATGAAATATTTAAAGAATTTAAACGCTTAAATAATCCACGTAGTAAAAGTGTCAGCGGTTTAGGGTTAGGGTTGGCGATTGCCGATAGGATAAGCCGGGTACTTAATCACAGTATTCAGGTGTCTTCGCAATTGGGGCGTGGCTCGGTGTTTTCCATTACGGTTCCCTTAGGGGAAACCGTGCGTCAGCCGCAGGTGAAGGCATTGCCATCGTTATTACAACCGTTATCAGGGATTAAAGTATTGTGTATCGACAATGAGGAGGCGATTCTTGCGGGGCTTGAGAGCTTACTCAGTCGTTGGCAGTGTGAGGTGATTTGTGCCAAGGATTTAGCAGACGCGAGGATTAAGTTAGGCCTTAAAGGCGTGGCGCCCGATATCGTGTTAGCCGATTTTCACTTGGATGATGGTCAAAACGGTGTTGATGCGATGGATGGGATCCGCGCACTTTATGGCAAAGAGTTACCGGGCATTTTAATCACAGCGAACACTCGCAAAGAGCTGGTGGAAGATGTGCAGCGCCGCGGTTATCACTATATGGCCAAAATGATTAAACCGGCGGCGCTGCGGGCATTGATATCAAGCCTGGTCAAGAAGGCTTAATAACTTGCAGCCATGGCGATTAGCCATGGCTGATGCAGATGTTTTGGCCTCGACTTGCGTCATCCGAAGTGGTTTTCGGTGGTGTAATGGTGGCCGCGACTTGCTTCATCGCCTGAGTCAGCTGTGTGAGCTGAGCAGGGCTTATCACATAGGGCGGCATAATATAAATCAGGTTGGCAAAGGGTCTAACCCATACGCCTAGGTCGACAAATTGCTGCTGCAGCGCCGCGGTATTCACCGCTTGGTGCATTTCGAGCACGCCGACCGCGCCAAGCACGCGCACTGCTTTTACGCTGGGAATATCGATGGCATCGGCAAGCTCGCGCTGCATTTGCTGCTCGATGGCAGCAACCTGCGCTGGCCACTCCTGCTGATTGATCAAATCTAAGCTGGCGCAGGCGGCGGCGCAGGCGAGGGGATTGCCCATAAATGTGGGGCCATGCATAAAGACGCCTGCGGGCGATTGGCTAATGCCTTGGGCGACGTTATCTGTGCATAAGGTGGCGGCAAGACTGATATAACCACCTGTTAATGCTTTGCCTAGGCAGAGGATATCCGGCGTGATGTCGGCATGTTCGTAGGCAAATAACTTACCGGTTCGGCCAAAACCCGTGGCGATTTCATCGAGGATAAGCAGCACATTATATTCATCACACAGGGCACGCAGGCCGCGTAAATACTCGCTGCTGTAGAAGCGCATGCCCCCTGCGCCCTGCATAATCGGTTCGATAATCACGGCAGCAATGTCTTGATGTTGCTCGCGCAATATACGCTGCATGGGTGCTAAATCGTCTTGGTGTAACGATTCACCAAAGGGCGTTTGCGGCGCGTCAACAAAACATTGTTTAGTGACCGCCTCGCCAAACATGGTATGCATGCCACCTTCGGGATCGCAGACACTCATGGCAGCAAAAGTATCGCCATGGTAGCCCTTCTTCACGGTAAGGATGCGCTGTTTTTGGGCTTTTTGCGCTAAAGGTAAATCTTGCCCCTGCCAATATTGCAGCGCCATTTTGATGGCAACCTCAACGGCAATGGAGCCTGAGTCGCACAGAAAGATTTTAGTGAGGGGCTCGCAGGTCATCGCCAACAGTTTTTTACAGAGTTCAATGGCGGGCTCGTGGGTAATGCCGCCAAACATGACATGGCTGAGTTGGTGCAGCTGCCGCTCCATCGCCGTTAATATTGCCGGATGACCATAGCCATGCACGCAGGCCCACCAAGAGCTGGTGCCATCAATAAGTTTACGGCCATCGACCAATTCCAGCTCGCAGCCTTGGGCACTGTGTACCCCGAAAACAGGAAGTGCACGAGTCATGGAGGTATAAGGGTGCCAAATATGGGCGCTATCAAAATCCAAGTCGAGTAAATTGCACATAAAAGCTCACAGTGTTGGTTGAAAACTAATCAGTGGTAAACCTGTATCACTGGTTGGCGTTGACAGTTTAAGGGCTGAGGTTATCCTAGCCAAGGTAAAATACAAAAATAAAAGGGTGTTCAATGTCGCAGTTGCAAGTTCGTCATGATTGGAAGCGGGAAGAAATCGAAGCCTTATTTGCGCTGCCGATGAATGACTTATTATTTAAAGCCCACAGTATCCACCGTGAAGTGTACGATCCTAACGAAGTGCAGATCAGCCGCTTACTGTCGATCAAAACCGGTGCTTGTCCTGAGGATTGTAAATATTGTCCGCAGAGTGCGCGTTACGACACTGGCCTTGAAAAAGAGCGTCTATTAGCGATGGAAACCGTGCTCACAGAAGCGCGCAGTGCCAAAGCCGCGGGTGCTTCGCGTTTCTGTATGGGCGCCGCCTGGCGTAACCCGAAAGATAAAGACATGCCATACCTTAAGCAAATGGTGCAAGAGGTGAAAGCCCTCGGCATGGAAACCTGCATGACCTTAGGGATGTTAAGCGCCGAGCAAGCCAACGAGTTGGCCGATGCGGGCCTTGATTATTACAACCACAATTTAGATACCTCGCCTGAATATTACGGCGATGTGATCACCACCCGTACCTATCAAAACCGCTTAGATACCTTAAGCCATGTGCGCGCATCGGGCATGAAAGTCTGCTCTGGTGGTATTGTTGGCATGGGCGAAAAGGCCACAGACCGGGCGGGTTTATTGCAACAACTGGCGAATTTACCTCAGCATCCGGATTCTGTGCCCATTAACATGTTGGTCAAAGTAGCGGGCACCCCCTTCGAAAAACTCCATGATTTAGATCCGCTGGAGTTTGTCCGTACCATCGCCGTGGCACGTATTTTAATGCCTAAGTCCCGTGTGCGTTTATCGGCGGGCCGTGAAAACATGACTGACGAACTGCAGGCTATGTGTTTCTTTGCGGGCGCTAACTCGATTTTCTACGGCTGTAAGTTATTGACTACGCCAAACCCAGAAGAAAGTGATGATATGGGCCTGTTCCGCCGTCTGGGCTTACGCCCTGAGCAGGGCGCAGCTGCGACTATCGATGATGAGCAAGCAGTATTAGCTAAAGCTGCGGCTCACCAAGATAAAGCTGCGTCTCAGTTTTATGATGCGGCTGCGCTATAACCACAGTGTATAAATGCGCTTCGTTAAGCGTTGGAGCGCTTTACCTTCTAAAGGATTTATGGCGCTTACGTTTAGCAAGAAAATCCTGAGCAAGAGAATATGAGTTCACCACTCGCGTCAAAACTGGCTTCAAAAATCCGCGCTCGTCAGCAAGCCTTAGCAGGGCAAGGTTTGCTAAGGCAGCGTCAAGCATTATCAACCGATGCCGAGCTAAGTGACGCTGAGCCGCAGTTTTGCTTTGAGGGGCAAACTTATCTTAATTTCAGCAGTAACGACTACTTAGGGCTTTGCCGTGCGCCCGAATTAATTGCGGCGCTACACCGCGGCGCACAGCAATATGGTGTCGGCAGCGGGGCATCGCCACTGGTGACGGGCTACAATGAGGCGCATTTAGCGCTGGAAACCAAGCTGTGCCAGATAACCGGATTTGAGTCAGCGTTACTCTTTAGCTCAGGGTTTAGCGCTAATAGTACGCTCTGTAAAACCCTGTTCGATAAGCAAGATGTTGTGCTGGCGGATAAGCTGGTTCACGCGTCTATTATCGATGGTTTGCGCGATAGTGGCGCAGATTTTAAACGCTTTTTGCACAACTCAACTGAGAGTGCCGAGCGGCTGTTAGCCAAAAACACGGTTTCAGCGCTGATCACTGAAAGTGTATTTAGCATGGATGGCGATATTGCGCCGATTGCGGCGTTATCTGCACTTTGCCGCGCGCATAATGCGTGGTTGATTGTCGATGATGCTCATGGTTTTGGCGTGTCTGATATTTTTAATCAGCCAGCTGCCAACCTTATCGATATCCAGATAGTGACTTTTGGCAAGGCATTAGGCTGTCAAGGCGCAGCAATTCTGGGTAGTCGTGAGTTGATTGCGTTTTTAGTGAGTAATGCGCGGGAATATATTTATTCAACTGCACTGTCACCGGCCAATGCTGCGCTAGCTTTGGCCGCAGTTGAACACTGTGAAGCTCATCCTGAACTTAGGCAAAATTTGCAGCGTAATATCTCGATTTTTAAACAGTTATGCCAAGATGCCGATATTCCGCTTCTTGGTAGTGAGACCGCGATTCAACCTCTGATCATTGGCGATGCCGAGCAAACCTTACTGGTTTCGCAAAAGCTAAAAGCCATGGGGATTTGGGTTGGGGCAATTCGTCCACCAACCGTGCCCATAGGCTCAGCAAGATTACGTATTACTTTGAGTGCATGCCATAGCGAGGCGGCAATTCGGCGCTGCGTTAACGGGATTGCCCAAGTGCTGACCGAAGTTGCACTACCTAGGGTATCTGAGCGTCCTGCGCGATAAGCCAATGTTTTCGATACTGCTTATGGCCGACGATTCGATGGCTTAGTCTTGAGAGTTGAAAGATCAGCGTTTGATTTAAAAGTGAGAATAACCAGAGATGTCCATGCCGCTTGGCGTTAGCCTTAATCCCCATGAGCCCGCAGATCAGCTCTCGCATATTGCCGAGCGGTTTTCAGCAGCAGCCAAGAGCTATCAAGAGCATAACTGTTTGCAGCGTTTAAGCGGTGCGAGTTTGTTGCAGGGATTTGTAGCCAAGGGCGCAATTCTTGATATTGGCGCAGGGCCGGGGACTGATTTCGCTAACCGAGCAATGGGCGAGGAGATGAGGGTTTATGCACTCGATATCGCTTTGGGCATGCTGCAACAGCTTAACGCGACTTACCCTTATCAACAGTGTGTTTGCGGTAATGCCGAGCAATTACCCTTTGCCGATGCGTGCATCGATAATATTTACTCCAATTTAGCTCTGCAGTGGTGCCATGATTTTTCGGCGGCAACCAGTGAAATGGCCAGAGTCTTAACATCGGGTGGAGAAGCTCACCTGAGTATCGTGGCGGCAGGCAGCTTGGCTCAGTTATCTAATCTTGGTTTGAGGGTCAACAGTTTCTTATCTCTTGAAAGCTTACAAGCGGCATTTGACGACACAGATTGGCAATTTCTTGATGTGAAACTCATGCCAATGACCGTCTATTTTCAAGATCTTAAAGCCTTACTCTATTCCATTAAAGGCGTGGGCGCATCGGTGCAATCCTCAGTACAGAGCCTAACTTCTTCTGAATCCGATGCCCATTTAGGTAAATTGCGTGGCCGCCACGATTGGCAGGCTTTACAACAACGCGCAGAGCAATTTCGTGAGGCTCAGGGCCTGCCTTTAACCTATCAGATCGCCCAATTTCGTGTGCGTCGCCAAGGCGGCTCGGTATAAATCTCTAGCAACGGTTTGGCGCATAGTTGGCCAACAGATTAACAGGTAAAAGGCATGTTTTTTGTAACAGGAACAGATACCGATAGCGGTAAAACCTTAGTATCGACTGCACTCTTGACCGCATTCAATCGTGAAGTTCTGCGCGCAGGGTTTTCGCGCTCAAGTCTTGGGGTAAAGCCTGTTGCCTCAGGCTGTGAAATCACTGAAAAGGGTTTGCGTAACAGTGATGCATTAAAACTGATGTCGGCTTCATCCCTTAAACTGAGCTATGAGCAGGTGAATCCGATTAGTTTTGAACCTGCGATTGCACCGCATATTGCAGCAAAACAGCAGGGAGTTAATTTATCCCCCGAGGCGATTTTGGCCAAGCTTGATCGTGCGGCGTTTGCGCAGGCGGATTTTTGTTTAATCGAAGGAGCCGGCGGTTGGCGTTTGCCTTTAGGGGAAGGGCGCTACTTATCTGAGTTGGTACAACAGCTTAATTTACCCGTCATTCTTGTGGTGGGAATGAAACTCGGTTGTCTAAATCATGCGTTATTAACTCAAGAAGCGATATTAGCCGATGGCTTAACGGTCGCAGGTTGGGTGGCAAACTGTGTCGATCCCAATATGAGTGTGTTCGATGAAAACTTAGCGTCGCTTAAAGAGATGATGGTATCGCCTTTTCTCGGGTGTATTCCACATCTTAAGCAGGCGGATGCGGAGCATGCCGCCAATTTTATGAATATTCAGCCCTTATTGATGAAATAAGCTTATTCAAATAATAAGTTTGATATCAAAACAGAGGCAATATCCTGAAGGATCCCCTCATAAATCAGCCATAGCATAGCCATATTTGAGCAACTGATTGGCGAATAATACCCAGGCCGCCAGCAATTCTTTCTCCGTGATTTGATAATCAGGCCGCCTGAGTACCTCCAATCCCAAGCGAATCGTTGAGAGTACCGTTCGATGCCCAATGGTATTGGCCTGAAAATGCTTATCCCAGCCCTGTTGCTGTGCGTGTAAACCAACTAGCCACAACAGGCATTGAACCATCAACGCTATCAGTAGGATGATGTCGAATCGCTCTGGACTGTTGGTACGACTTTGGCGTAAGCCAAAGCCGTATGCCGGGCTTTTGAGGTCACGAAAGGTTTCCTCTATTTGCATACGTTTGGCGTACAGGTTTACCAGCTGCTTTGGGCTCCGAGATTCTGGTGGTAAATTGCTGGCTAACACCCAAGGCTCTTTCGCCGATGTTGAGTACGTTTTTGCCGATGGATGGTGGCAATTAGTCCTCGTTGAACGCTGATTTGTACGCCCCTTAGGTTTGCTACGATAAAGCGTGAGATGGCAATTGATAGGGTTAGTTTTGGTCAAGGTCTTACAACCCAGGCTCTTCGCTTGACCGTTGGCCAAGTCATGTGTACTGCGAACTGCACGCCAATTTTCAGCGCCAATATCTGCAAATTGAACTGTACCGCGAATACGGCTTAGCCAAAACCAACCATGCGCCTCAACCTCTTTGTACCAAGGCACTTTGAACCCCGCGTCAGTCACGATGAGAGGGGTAACATGCAAAGGTAAAATCTTGGCTAAGTCCGCTAAAAAACCGTTGTGGGAGGCCTTAGAGCATTGTTCTGATAGGGGATAGGACTTCTCATACAGGGTAATAGAGCGGCCATTGAAGGCTATTGAGGCGCGCAGAGCCATGATGCGTTTATGCTCTCGGATGTCTGACCAATCGACGAGCACAATCGGCATAGGGTTACCAGAACAGATGAGGCGGGCATGCCATTGGTAGACAGCTAACCGTTCTTGATGCAGATGCGTGTTGCCGAGCAAACGATCAATGCGCTTGATGTTGTGCTTGGTTCGGGCCGTGGTTGGTAAATTTCGACCTAACTCAGTCAAGGTCAGTGTCTTACATTCAATCAGTGCCTTAGAGGCCAGCATCAAGCTGTTTAATCGTTTTAGGTGAAGTTCTGGGCAGTATTGGTGTAAAGAATGTTGTAGGATATTGGCTTCGCGCATCTTGTTGTCCAAGTGTAGTTTTTGGCGAAACCATTTGATCATGCAACAAGATGCGCTTCCACCCTAATTTGATGATTTATTTGTAAATCATCAGGGGATTCTTCAGGGCAATATCGCCTCTGTTTTTGTTAGTTAGTGTAGATTTAATTTATTGTGTCTAAAACTTAACGCGATAGCCAATATTAAAGGCAATATCGGTGCTGTTATCCATATTGAAATAGTTTTCAACAATAGAGAATTCTATTGCACTGGTATCTAAATAGTAACGGTAGCCGAGTAATATTTCGTTCGAGGCTTTTGAAAAATCATTTTCGGTTTCGAGTAAGCCCTGATAGTGATGTAATTCAAGTAACCAGCCATGGCGACCCGTTAAATATTCATAACCGAGATTGACGGAATAAGCATGATTATCGTAGCTTATCCCCGAAAGAACCTCATTACCCTGCCTAAAACTAACAGCTGCGGTAGAATGAACATGATGTTTTTCATAACGAAAGCTGTAATTAAGCTGTAACGCTTGTTCAAAGCTTTCATCTTCAAAGGGGCCTGAGTCGACATAGTTATAATATAGGCTGCCTCCTAAAGATAAGCCCTGATATTGGTTTTCAAACAATTGGTAGCCAACATAAAGTATGACGACATTATTGAGGTTTTCGCCTGAAATATCTTGTTGATTAACGGCATCTTTAGAAAATATTTGATTTTGATGTTTAGCGCTGAAGAATCCCCTGATGATTTACAAATAAATCATCAAATTAGAGTGGAAGCGCATCTTGTTGCATGATCAAATGGTTTCGCTAAAAACTACACTTGGACAACAAGATGCGCGAAGCCAATATCCTACAACATTCTTTACACCAATACTGCCCAGAACTTCACCTAAAACGATTAAACAGCTTGATGCTGGCCTCTAAGGCACTGATTGAATGTAAGACACTGACCTTGACTGAGTTAGGTCGAAATTTACCAACCACGGCCCGAACCAAGCACAACATCAAGCGCATTGATCGTTTGCTCGGCAACACGCATCTGCATCAAGAACGGTTAGCTGTCTACCAATGGCATGCCAGCCTCATCTGTTCTGGTAACCCTATGCCGATTGTGCTCGTCGATTGGTCAGACATCCGAGAGCATAAACGCATCATGGCTCTGCGCGCCTCAATAGCCTTCAATGGCCGCTCTATTACCCTGTATGAGAAGTCCTATCCCCTATCAGAACAATGCTCTAAGGCCTCCCACAACGGTTTTTTAGCGGACTTAGCCAAGATTTTACCTTTGCATGTTACCCCTCTCATCGTGACTGACGCGGGGTTCAAAGTGCCTTGGTACAAAGAGGTTGAGGCGCATGGTTGGTTTTGGCTAAGCCGTATTCGCGGTACAGTTCAATTTGCAGATATTGGCGCTGAAAATTGGCGTGCAGTTCGCAGTACACATGACTTGGCCAACGGTCAAGCGAAGAGCCTGGGTTGTAAGACCTTGACCAAAACTAACCCTATCAATTGCCATCTCACGCTTTATCGTAGCAAACCTAAGGGGCGTACAAATCAGCGTTCAACGAGGACTAATTGCCACCATCCATCGGCAAAAACGTACTCAACATCGGCGAAAGAGCCTTGGGTGTTAGCCAGCAATTTACCACCAGAATCTCGGAGCCCAAAGCAGCTGGTAAACCTGTACGCCAAACGTATGCAAATAGAGGAAACCTTTCGTGACCTCAAAAGCCCGGCATACGGCTTTGGCTTACGCCAAAGTCGTACCAACAGTCCAGAGCGATTCGACATCATCCTACTGATAGCGTTGATGGTTCAATGCCTGTTGTGGCTAGTTGGTTTACACGCACAGCAACAGGGCTGGGATAAGCATTTTCAGGCCAATACCATTGGGCATCGAACGGTACTCTCAACGATTCGCTTGGGATTGGAGGTGCTCAGGCGGCCTGATTATCAAATCACGGAGAAAGAATTGCTGGCGGCCTGGGTATTATTCGCCAATCAGTTGCTCAAATATGGCTATGCTATGGCTGATTTATGAGGGGATCCTTCAGCGCTAAATAGGATTCAAAAACTGGAACTGAAAATCCCTATTTTTGTTAGAGATAAATAATCCTACTTATTCCGAAAAATACTGTGGTAAGTCATCGGAAATATTAAACTGCTTAACTGTAAGGTTATTAATGTGAGTGTGGAAATATTGATTTTACCCATAAAAAACGCCGGATTTCCGGCGATTTTTATGGTGTTAAGCAAAAGTCTTAGTTTATCGGCCTAGGGCCAATCATCACTGTTCCAGCGATATAGCCAAGTAGCGGCGACAGGTTTTTCATCTTTACGCAATTGAATGCGCAATTCTGCCACATTGGTACTTTCAGGCTCAAACGTAATGAAGATCCGAGCACCATTAATTTCAGGGTGAGCTACTATCCGAGATGAGAGAATTTTACCCTTACTGATACTGGCATCAATTGTAATTTTTTCAATATCTTGTGGCTTGATATTGCTGTAGTCGATAAGGAGTTCTTTGCCTTTGGCCTGTTTTTGTCCCTTAGAGCTACGAATTACCCGTGCTTTGTTTGTAAAACTTGGGCTGTCATTAGACGCTGTAATGCGGTAGGAATAGCGATAGGGCTCAGCCTGCTTTAATCCCCCCTGAGGTTCCCAATAGGCGACGATATTATCATTGGTTTCGGCGCTTGATGGAATTTCAAGCAGTATTAATTGCCCTTTACCCCAATCGTTTAATGGTTCAATCCATGCAGAAGGACGTTGTTGGTAGTTCGCACCAAGATCTTGATAGTAGTCGAAGTTACGATGGCGTTGGATTAAACCAAAACCCTTAATACCTTCGTCACCAAAGGCACTGATTTGCAGTTTGTTTGGATTATTGAGTGGTCGCCATAAACGCTCACCGTTACCTCGATCAATTTGTAATCCTTCAGAGTTATGCACTGCAGGACGATAATCGGGTTTGTCAGGCGTATCTAAACCACCATAAAGAAACATGGAGGTCAGTGGTGCTAGGCCAACGTGGGCGATATCTCGGCGCGGAAAGAGGGTGACATCGACATCAACACGTGTCGGTGCTCCAGGATAAATACCAAAGCGATAGGCACCTGTAACACTCTGACTATCTAGCAATGCGTGTACCACAATCGCTGTTTGATATTTAGAGGGCCGCTCTATCCAAAAACGTTTAAATAAGGGATATTCTTCACCTTTAGGTTGGGCAACATCAATGGCTAACCCGCGGTTTGATAATCCATAGGTTTGGCCCTTGGATAATGCACGAAAATAGCTTGCCCCTTGAAACATAATGAACTCGTCTTTGACTTCATCGTCATTGATAGGGTAATGAAGTCGAACGCCTGCATATTGTCCTACCTGCGTGAGCAATTTCTCAATGGTATCATTGGGCACACTAAAGGAAGATTCTGTTAACTCGATAGGAAAAGCTCGGCTGTTTTCAACGACATCAATATCCACCAAATTTTTGTATAAAAAACCGGGCGCAAAAAGTTGCACTGAAAACTTAGTGGGTGTTCCGCCCCAAATCGCAGCGTTTTCTTGATAATTGATCTTGCCATAAGTGGCGTAATCTAAGTCGATCAGTTCCTTCGGAGCCTTTCTAGCTTCTTTGAAGGGTTTTTGAGCCAGTTGCTGTGCTAACTCAACGACGGTGTCATGGGAGAATGCCTTAGCTTTTTTATCATTGCTTGCATTGGCGGCATAGGCGGGGGCTAAACTACTGATGCTCATTATGCCGGCCAGTATAGACCCAAAAAAAAGTGTTAATTTGGTCTTTTTATGACCGTTCATCGGGGTTGAATGGTTCAATGTTGAATGCAGTCGCAAAATGAAAACTCCTCACTTGGATGGACCAAGGGTAAAAAAATACTCCTGTGCCTTGGTCATAACTCCCTAATTTTAAATAACTTAGAAAATTTGTTTCAGAATGTAGCTAGGGGTAAATGCAAAAATTAATCTTGTTTATCAAGGTGTTCGACAACGAAATTAGTGCAGATACTTAAGTGGTGCAAGTTTTTTCTCCTGCGGGAGATATGCCGATCCTTGCATGATGAAAGGATATTGATAGCGGGCAAGGTCAATAAATCAGTCTAGTTTTTTGTCGCGTTCAACTCTTAAAGGAGCGGCATTTGCATGTTAAGTGGTTAGCTTAGTGTGAATGTTACCCTATTTACCACGATGAATGCCGCTAACGAGATCTTATTTTAGCAAATGAGATAAATCGCTACCTACGGGAATAGGGAGCTCCTGCTGTTCGCCACAGAATAAATAGGCAGGATTATCACCCAACAGTGATAAAGTGTCTCCCTGTCGCCATAGCGCACTGCCTTCAACAATGCCAATGACGGGCGTGTTCGGATCGACACGGGTAAATTCGAGTAATCGCTGAGCCCGAGTTTCACCGTTATGTCCTGGAGCACGGTAGTTTGAATAATGTGGATTTACCTGAAAAGGCACTATGTTTAGGGCCGCGAATGATGGCGGTTCAATGATCGGCATATCGTTAGTTGTACGAATGCTTAATCCAGATACATTTGACCCTGCGCTCCAACCAATGTAAGGCTTACCGCTAAGGACTTCATTACGAATAAGCTGCACAAGATCGTACTTATACAACTCATGCAAAAGATGAAAAGTGTTGCCGCCACCAATTAAAATACCGTCGGCATCTTTAATCGCTTGGCGCGGATCAGGGTGTTGATGAATACCACTAATATCGAGTTTAAGCTCACTGAGTCCCGTCACTACAGAGGCTAAGTAGGTGTCGTAGCTCATGCTTACCCCTGCATAAGGAATAAAAATCCATTTTTGTGCGTGAGCGGTGAGTGGTTTGATAAAAGGCAGCGCATGGGAAAGATAAGGCGTGTCACCAACACGTGAACTGCTTAGCAGTAGGGCATTAACGGTCATTTTTTATCCTTAAATCTCAGAATGTGCAGGCATGTTAACAAAGTTTAATTACGATAAACATAGATAAACACACATGAATTTGGCTGTAACACTGACAGCGCCTAGATTTAAGTTTGGCTTAATAGACTGTCCCTAGACTCACGAGCCATGAAAGGCTGTGTCTAAATTGAGAGAAAAATAAGCGATTAGAAAAACTCTTACCTTTACCCCTTGAATTTCGATTAATTGGACATATTATGTCTTTGAACAAAATAAATGGCACCTTTGTGCCGTAAAGGAGCTGATATGAAGCGTATATTTTTATTGATTGCGACTAACCTAGCCGTGTTGCTAGTAGCCTCAATTGTAATGTCTATTCTAGGCGTGAATACGTCTACTATGGGTGGACTCTTAGTGTTCGCTGCGATTTTTGGATTCGGCGGAGCCTTCATCAGCTTAGCGATTTCAAAATGGATGGCGAAAAAGACCATGGGTTGTGAAGTAATCACCACCCCACGTGATAGCACTGAGCGTTGGTTAGTGGAGACGGTTGCCCGCCAAGCCCAGCAAGCTGGGATTAAAATGCCAGAAGTGGCAATTTACCAATCGCCGGAGATGAATGCATTTGCAACTGGCCCAAGTATGGACAACTCATTAGTTGCCGTGAGTACAGGTCTGTTGTATGGCATGAGTCAAGACGAAGTCGAAGGCGTACTTGCCCACGAAGTAAGCCACGTCGCTAACGGCGATATGGTCACTTTGACCTTAATTCAAGGCGTGGTGAACACCTTTGTAATCTTCGCGGCGCGTGTTGTTGCAGGCATCATCAACAACTTCGTCTCGAGCAATGATGAAGAAGGCGAAGGTTTGGGCATGTTTGCTTATATGGCAGTGGTATTTGTTCTTGATATGTTGTTTGGTATTTTGGCATCAATTATCGTGGCTTACTTCTCACGTATTCGTGAATACCGTGCCGACGAAGGTGCAGCTCGCTTAGCGGGCAAGCATAAGATGATTGCAGCACTTGAGCGTTTACGCCAAGGCCCAGAAAGCTCAGCAATGCCAGCACAAATGTCTGCTTTTGGTATTAACGGCAAGCGTTCAATGGCTGAGTTAATGATGAGCCATCCACCTCTAGAGAAGCGTATTGCGGCTTTACAAACTCGTTAATTGAGTCCAAACGTTCACCAAAAGGAGACCTAGGGTCTCCTTTTTTATTAGGGCTTTTCTTTTGCTGATGATTAAGCTAGGGAGGCTTTTAGTTGTAATTGGTAGGTTGTGACAATGTAAAACTCTTATATAAGCATGTGGTTACATGATGCAGCGCACATTTTACCCTTGAGTATATTGATAAAGTTACTTTGCATAAGATTGTGTTGCTTATTACTCAATCCTTAGCTAAGTTAAATCGAGTCGTGCTATTTACATTGGTTGCAAGATGGAAGTCACCCCTGACAAGAATTTCCACTGTCAATCACCATTGGAGGATACAATTGTGAGCAAAAAACTATTAAGTGTGCTTTTCGGGGCAAGTCTTGCAGCGCTAGCGCTGTCGCCAACCGCATTTGCCGCGGATCAAAAATTATCTGACTTCCACGCTGAATCTGGTGGTTGTGAAAGCTGTCATAAAGATGGTACGCCATCTGCTGATGGTGCCTATGAGTTTGAACAATGCCAAAGCTGCCATGGTAAGCTTTCTGAAATGGACGCAGTACATAAGCCACACGATGGCAATTTAGTCTGTGCTGACTGCCATGCGCCACACGATATGAACGTAGGTCAAAAACCTACCTGTGAAAGCTGCCACGACGATGGCCGTACTCCGGCATCTATTCTGAAGAAGTAAGTTTGACTTCAGATTGAGCTTGATAAAAACGCCAGCAAATGCTGGCGTTTTTTATGCTCATTGAGTTGACCTCATTCGTCCTTCGGTTGTCCTTGAATAAGCTTTTTGCCTGAAAACATGGCTGAGATAATGCCAGGTTGGCGTTTGACTTCGGTGTAGATTACGGCAAAAACATGCAGCATGATCAACAGTATCAATAAATACACTGCATACACATGTACCTCTCCTACAAGACCTTTTATGGGTTTTATCACGTTAGCTTTATCGGTATCGACGCCCGTAGCATCGTAGGGTTGTAGGCTACTCGGATCAACATTGGTGGCCGCAAGGTACTGTTGGACTGCACTTCCCAGGGGTGGATAGTAAATATCGGTACCGGCGCGGATCAGCCCAGTAATCATAATTGTGACTAATAAGAGCATGATAGCGAGTACGGCGAATTTCCCCTTAGGATTGTGGCCTAGATACTGGGGATTTTTACCCGCGGCAAGTTCTGCTTTATAGGTTTGTAACTCGGCCTTGCTATTGGCATTGGGGAACATATGGCTAAAGCGGGCGTATTTATTGCCCATAAAACCCCACACTAAGCGGATCAGTAAATTAATCGCAAAGCCATAGCCAATGATGACGTGCAGGGTCTTAAGCCCGATTTTACCGGAGAGTTCGGTTATACCTAAGTCGCTGCGAAACATCATTATACCGCCCACGATAAGCAGGGAGAGTACGAGGATGACATTAATCCAGTGGAACAGACGCGTAGGTCTGTCCCAGACGGGGTAGGATTGTATTTCAATAGGGCTTGGTTGCTGGCTGGACATGGTATTTCCTTATGTTTTGTATTGATTTGATCTTACGCCTTTCTGTTAAAAATAGCGCATTATTTTCAGTTTAAATTAAGCCTTCTGCTTGACAATGATTTGTCCTAAAGTTGTAGAAGTTTTTGATTTGCGTACGGTAAATATTTTTTACGTAAGTCTTTTGAATCTGTTTTATCTAATGCTAATATCGTGTGCACGATAGACTTGGAAGTCTATTGAACGGATGTTGAAGTGGTATTGAGAGATGTTTCTCCTCTCAAAATAAATAATCGTTAACCAGACAGGGAGTGAGCAGGATGTTCAAAATATTACATTGGATTGTAGTGTCAAGATCGCAAGTTCTGATGGAATTGCTTGCAGGCCGCTGGCCGCAGGAGTTTCTGGTGAAGCTGTCGCAAGTCAGTCCAGATGAAATGTGCGATCAAATCAAAGATAACCAAGCCTCTATGGTGGTGATTGACCTTTCCACCGTCGATCTTCAAAAAGCCTATCAATTTCAACGCTTGCTTGCCCGTGAACACCCGAGTGTGCGAGTCGTCTACATTCAATTCCCTAAACAGGTTGATGCCCGTTTTTTAATGCAAGCCTCGACTACGGCAGGGGTGTTTTATCTGGATGCAGGACTGACTGAAATCAGCCTTGGCTTGTCTAACATCCTGCGTGGACACAGAGTGATCCCCATCCAATTGGTGAATGGGGTAAATGATGACTTTGGATTGTTCGAAGACACTGAGCCATTAACCATCCGTGAGCGCGAAGTGTTACAAGCCCTGCTGTCTGGTAGCACTAACCTCGATATCGCGAATCAATTATTTGTGAGTGAGAGCACCATTAAGACTCACTTGTACCGTGTGTTCCGTAAGATTGGTGTGTCAAGCCGTGGGCAAGCCATTGCATGGGCGCAAACCTACTTACACGATGTGGTGGTGTAACGCGTTGTTGATGGGGCCGCGAAGCCAATATTCAATTGAACAACTTAAGAATCAAATAAAAAGGGGCAATCGTCGATACGATTGCCCCTTTTGTGCTTTATGGGTTAAGGACTATTGCATTAAAAACTAATGCATTAAAAATTAGTGCATTAAAGGCTAATAGATTAAAGATCAACGACCTAACCAAGCCTGCAGTTTGTCTTTATCTGTGATACTTAAGGCAACCGTATCCTTAGGCGCCTCTGCAATAATCAGTTCTCCCGTCATCAATTCATCGCGTCTAAACCAATGCAGGCTTAAGCGTTGTCCGATTGGGTATTGCTGAAGCTGAGCTTCAAATTGGGCTGTTACCTGTAGATTATCCGCCGCAATTAAGATATCTCCGGCACTTAAGCCTGCAAGGTGCGCAGGGCTACCTTGGGCGACAGTCGTCACTTTAAGGCCCATTGGCGCAGCTTGCGTTTTAGCGCCAAAGGCAATCTCATACCCTTTGGCCGTACCACCGCCGACATCCTGCGCACCATTGCTCGCGCGTAAGGTCAACTCAACCCCAAACTCGGCAAGTAGCGGTGCCAGTGGGATATCGTCGGTATTGTCTAAAAAGGCGAAGAGATGTTGGCAATCGCGCCCCAGTAAGCGTTCAACAATCCTTTGATGGCATTCATCAGTGGTACCACGATTTTGCAGGGCATATTCTTGCCACAGAATGGTCATTAGATCATCGAGATTGTGTTTACTCTTAGTTTCGCTTCTTAGGGTTAAATCGAGATACAAGGCAAACAGGGCGCCCTTAGTGTAATAACTGATAATGGCGTTTTGGGCGTTTTCATCCTGTTTGTAGAACTTAGTCCAAGCGTTAAAGCTCGAGTCCTTAATGCTTTGTTTAAAGCGGCCTTGACTGCGATACACCCTTGTAAAGGTTTCGCTCAGCATATCTAAGTAGCTTTGTTCATCCACTAAGCCTGCGCGATAAGTAAGGAAATCATCATAATAGGAGGTGATGCCCTCATAGGCCCACAGCTGCGGCGTATAGGTTTCCGCCTCGAGTTGATAGGGCAAGAAGCATTCCGGCTTGATGCGCTTAACGTTCCAGCTGTGGAAATATTCATGGCTGCAGAGCGATAAATAAGTGCGGTAGTCGTTATTTATCGGCGCATCCATCGACAGCGGTAAATCTTTGCGTGAGCACATGAGTGCTGTCGATGCCCTATGTTCCAAACCACCAAAGCCATTGTCGAGTACTGTCGTCATAAACAGATAACGCTCAAAGGGCGCTGGCGTGCCAAACAGCTTGATTTGATACTCGCAAATCGCCTTTAAATCTTGGCAGAGTCTAGGCATATGGGCGCGGTGGCGACCGTTTAACACGATATCGTGTCTTACGCCGCAGGCTTCAAAACTGGCGTGGGTGAATAGCCCCATCTCAACTGGATGATCGATAAGTTCGTCATAGCTTTGCGCGCAAAACTCACCAAAGGCAAATTCATCACCGCTGTTGCGTGTCATGCTGGTGGCAAGGCGCCATTCATTTAGGCTCGGCTCGGTCGGCGCCGCCATAGTCACTGTGTGTAAGCCTGCCTCAAAGCCGTGGGCGGCTAAAAATACACTGCTGCCGTTAAAGAAACCGTGGGTCATATCCAGATGCGCGGTGCGTACCGACAGGTCCCAAGCATAAACTTGATAGGTTAAGGTCAGTTGCGTGGACTGATGTTCGACCGACCAGGTTTGTTTATCAAGCTGAGTGAGGTGGAGCGTCTCACCATTATCGACAGTGGCTTTAAGGTCGATAATATTCTTAGCAAAATCCCGCACCATATAACTGCCGGGAAGCCACGCGGGCAGGCTAAAAACTTGCTTAGGGTGGGGCTTTTGTACCGTCATGGTAACGGCGAACAAGTGCGCCTTGGGATCGACGGGAATGATGTGATAGTGGATCATAATTTATCCTGTAAAACCGCTGCGTTTTAATGGGCGTCATGCTGCCAAAAATACGCACAACAGGCAAATGAAACGCAAAATATCTGGAGACACAAAGTGTTGAATTGCTAGTATACTATCCCAATTAACCCAAGGAGGACTCCCCATGGCCGAAGAAACCATTTTCAGCAAAATTATCCGCCGCGAAATTCCCGCCGACATTCTGTATCAAGACGAGCTGGTGACTGCTTTTAGAGACATCTCGCCAAAGGCGCCAACCCATATTCTGATTGTGCCGAATCATTTGATCCCAACCGCAAATGATATGAAAGCCTCGGATGAACCCGCACTCGGCCGGATGATGACTGTGGCAGCCAAACTGGCAGCAGAGGCGGGGATTGCCAAAGACGGTTATCGTTTGATCATGAACTGCAATAAACATGGCGGACAGGAAGTGTACCATATCCACATTCATCTCGTCGGCGGAGAGCCACTGGGACCCATGTTGAGCCAAGGTCAATGAAGGTAAATCCTGAGTTTTTCCCGCTGACTCAAATGGCGCAGCGGTTTGTCGATCAGCTCGCCCAGTGCCGTCGCTTAGGGTTAACCGTACTCGAAGCCAGTGAGCACCATGTACTGATTGAGTTGCCCTATAGTACGGAGTTAATTGGTTATCCCGATACGGGCGTTATCCACGGCGGGGTGATCACCACCCTGATGGATACCGCCTGTGGAAGCGCAGTGGTGAGTGCGATTTTTCAAAAATATCAATCCTTAGAGATTTCGCCCACCCTCGACTTACGGGTCGATTATATGAAGCCCGCGCAGCCCCATAAACCGGTTTATGGCTTTGCCGAGTGCTATAAGTTGTCATCCAATATTGCCTTTACCCGCGCCATCGCCTATCAGGACAGCATTGATGATCCTATCGCCCATGCGGTGGGCTCCTTTATGCGTATCAGCCCAGAAATGGTCGGCGATGCCTTTAGGCAAGCCTTGATGGGAGAAGCCGTGCCGTCTTTAGGAGAGACAGATGAACTCAAATAAGCCGGCCGAGCCGAAAACCCTCGATGTACAGGAAATTGTAAAACGCGCCACCGAGCTGAACGACTTTGGTCATCTGCTCGAACATGTCCCTTATGCTAAGTTTATTGGCATGAAGGTCGAGCGCTTTGGCGATGAGCTGATTTTCAAACTCCCCGCTAAGGATGACAATATCGGTAATCCCATCCTGCCTGCGATTCATGGTGGGGTGATAGCCGGTTTTATGGAAATGTCAGCCATAGTGCAGTTAATGGTGTTTATGCAAACGGCAAAAGTGCCAAAAGTGGTCGATTTCTCGATTGATTACCTGCGAGCAGGCCTGCATAAAGACAGCTTCGCCGAATGTCGTATCACCCGTCAGGGGCGACGAGTCGCCAATGTGAATATCAATTGTTGGCAAACCAATCGTAAGCAGCTTATCGCTACCGCAAGGGCGCACTTTTTGATCGATTAATCGCGAGCGCGGGGCATGATGAGCACGTTAAGCATAAGTTCAGCTGGCGTCGCGTAGTGTCATTGCCCATCCGTTGTTCGGCACCTAGGTTTTTGTGAGTGAGGGAAAACAAAATGAAAGCAATTTACAGTGGATTAATCTTGGCAGCAGCAATGACACTCGGCGCCTGCACTAATACGGCGGGCATTTCGGTGAACTCACAGGGAGATACCCGTGTCGATAGTAAGAGTTTTGCCCGTGATATCAGTGTCGAAGGGGGTGAGGCGCGCCGTGTTGGCGATCTTATCCAAGGTTCGGCGCTGATCGTCAGCAAGTCCTCAAGCGATATGCGAGTGCAATATAAGTTCACTTGGTATGATGCCAGCGGTTTTACCATTGAAGATGAAGCCACCAGTTGGAAATCGGTGAAATTACACGGCAAACAACAGCTACAAGTGTCGGCTGTGGCACCAAATGCCCAAGTGGTAAAATTTGACGTTTATGTGCGCGAGACCCATTCAAACTAGATTGGTGTTTGTTTTAGTAGAGTCTGTGCTGGGTTCTCTATATTTAAAAAGACTTACTCTTTTGGGTGTAAGTCTTTTTATTTGTATCAAATACAATGTGTTAAATAAGATTTTGTTATTAAGTTTTATGATGCTAAGTGTAAACGTTGCGATAAATCATCCACTTTTAACAAAAAAGGGGGATTACAACAGAAGATCCGGACTTTAGTCCTAAAAATATTTCGCGGTTGAGCACTACTATCTGCATATTACCACATGAGGATAGATCTATGACGGCTCATATTAATGCGCAACCTACTGATTTTGCAGAAACTGTTATTATGCCCGGCGATCCGCTGCGGGCTAAATATATAGCAGAAACCTATCTTACCGATGCCGTAGAAGTGACTAACGTTCGCAATATGTTGGGTTACACAGGTTATTACCAAGGGCAACGCATTTCGGTGATGGGCCATGGTATGGGTATTTCATCTATGGTGCTCTATGGCCATGAGTTGATTAATTTTTTCGGCGTTAAACGTATTATTCGTATCGGCAGTTTAGGGGCGACCCAACAGCATGTCGAAATGCGCGATGTGATTTTAGCTCAAGCCGCTGGCACGGATTCCCCAACGAATGCTAAACGCAGCAGTGGCTACCAAATGGCGACCTCAGCCACCTTTTCCTTACTTCACAAAGCCTATACCAAAGCCAATGAAAAAGGCATTAGCGTGAAAGTTGGCAACGTATTTAGTGGCGATCTTTACTATGATCCTGACGAAGATATGATCCCGGCGCTTGAGCGTTTCGGGGTGTTAGGTATTGATATGGAAGTGGCAGGACTTTATGGCTTGGCACATCAACAGGGAATTGAATCCTTAGCGATTCTGACGGTATCTGACCACTGTTTAACTGGTGAAGAAACCACGGCGCAAGAGCGTCAATTATCCTTTAATAATATGATCGAGCTCGCCTTAGAAACCGCGCTTAATTAGGGTTAACGCTATCCTTTGTACCCTTAGCATTTCACTGATGGAATGACAACATGAATAATAAAATCACCTTAACCGCAATTAGTTTTCTCGCTAATTTTATAATGGCGGGCTTTGCCACTCAATTTGGGATGCTGATTGAACCCATAGCGGATAAATTTGCAGCAAACGTGAATGACGTTGCTTCAATATTCTCCTTGCTTAATGGCGGCGCACTGGCGGGGACTATTGCCGCTTTTTTCTTTATTGAAAAATTGGGTATCAAGCGAATTACCTTAATTAGTTACAGTCTAGTGGCATTGTGTGCTGTCGCGTTACATCTTACCACTTCGCTACAAGTGGTGATGATAGCCATGACCTTGATTGGTTTTTGTGGCGGTGTGGGGCTATGTATTGCGGGTACGATAGTGGTATCAGTGTGGCAAGAGAAATTACAAAGCACCATGCTCGTCGTGCAAGATGCCACATTTAATATTGCGGGGGTTATTTTCCCTTTAATTACAACTTACGCACTCACAAGTTCATTGTCATGGAGTTACAGTTACTTAGCCGTAGGTTTAGTCGCGTTAGGAACCGTGATTATTACTTTGTTCACTAATTTTTCGCTATGTGAGCAATCATCGAATACGGAAGATAAGCAACAATCTGAATGGAATTTCGGCATTATTAGCGGTGGCATTGGGTTATTTTTAGGCATGTTGGCGCTGTATACGTTTTTAACCTGGGCCCCTTTATTTGTTAAGCAAAAATTTGATATTCCATTTGAAGACGCGGGCAATATTATTACTCAATATTGGTCAGCCGCACTGATTGGTGCGTTAATTTCGACGCTGATTGTGACTCGGGTAAAAATCCACCATTTTCTAGTCGCAATTATCGGCCTGGCTATGGTCATCACCTTTATGATTGTGACAACTGATAAGCTTAATTGGATAGGTTATTTAACCTATGGTTATGGCTTTGTGTGCGCAGCTCTTTACAACGCATTTATTGCTTATGGTGTGTCTTTTGTTAAAAAGGCGAGCAGTAAAAATGTGTCTTATATTTTGATCAGTGGCAGCACGGGTGCGATGTTTAGTCCCGCCATTAGCTCATTCTTTGAACGTATTATTGGATTGCAAACGGTGATGTATGTTATCCCGCTACTTTATGTTGCGATATTTATCATGCTGATTGTTTCAGGCCGAATGAAACCTGCTGCGGCCTAAAGTCCATTTGCGACGTTAATTGATTTGGCCCACTCTTGCTAATGAATAATCTCGAGAGTGGGCTTTTTTAATTTGGTTATATCGCAGCTTCAACAAATTGTTTAAGGGCATTGAGATCTTTAATCCTTATGCCTTCTTTATTGCGTTCAATCAGGCCACGTTCTTCAAGCAACTGTAGTGCCCGTCGGTAAACGCGATCGGTTGTACCAAATCGCTCCGCTTCTAAATAACGCTTACTAAAGCCATCAACGGGTAAATCATTTAAATATTCGTGGTAAATATCATATGCCACGTTATAGCTGATGGGATACAGCAGGCGCCGGGTAAAAATATCGACGGTGTCTTGGTAGTCAATAGCAATGGCGCTGGCAAAAAATAACGCAAGCTGAGGGTGTTGACCGAGGGAATGTTGTAGTTTTTCGGCGCTAATGACCATGATTTCTAAGGCTTCATTAGCAATAATATCCAACTGGCAGTGATACTGAGTAAAAAACTCCATTTCACCAAAGAGTTGCGAATCACAATCGATAGTCCCCAATTGAAAACATCGACCATTTCTGGCGGTATGGCCAAGCGACACGCGCCCTTGTTTTACCAACACCAGTGAGGTCATGGCTTCACCTTGTGTCATTAGATGGGCGCCTTTTTTAAGCATTTTAACTTCGCTGATACAGCTGAGTATCACCGCTTCAATAAGGGGATAGTCTTGCTCCCATCGCTGGCTATAACGTCCTTTGGCTAACGGTTTTAGCTGCATTGAGTATGATCCTCTTATCCTATGTAAAATGGCGGCCTTCTATAACATTATCGTGATAAACGGTCAAATGGGCCAAAGGAGTTGACTGGCGATTTTAGGCATTGGGATTGCGGGCGTTTGGCATAAGACTTTTAACATTGCGTAGAAAGACAAGGTTTTAGTGATATTTAAGGATATCGCCGGCACAAGTGTGTCTACTTTATTATTTTCGTCATGTATACTAAGCGCCGCCAAGGGGTGTTTGCCAACATTCGGCAGACTGAGATGTCATCAGACGAACCCTTAGAACCTGATCCGGCTAATACCGGCGTAGGAATGGGCCAATCAACAGCACACTTCTGAATCGCTTATTCGTTGCCGGATCTCAAACATGTATTTGAGGTCCTATGTCTAACAAAAAGTCTAACAACCAATCTTCAATCTTCACGATATCGTTAACTCGTGCACCATTAGCGCTGGCCGTCTCTGCGGCGTTAAGTGCGTCGGCATGGGCGCAAACCGATGCTATCGACAAACCTGATCCCAATAATGATATGGAAATCATGGTGGTTACGGCGGATTTTCGCAGTGCCAGTTTAGAAAAAATGCCTTCAAGCATTACCGTTATCGATGCCCAGCAAATTCAAGATGAAAGCGCCCAGCACTTTGAAGATGTGATGAACTCTATCGCCAACTTCAACTGGTCAGGTGGTAGTTCACGCCCCAAGTATTTCCAGATCCGTGGCGTGGGTGAGCAGGAGCAATATCAAGGCGCGCCTAACTCATCCGTTGGTTATATTGTTGATGATATTGATTTATCCGGTATCGGCATGGTGTCGAGCATGTACGATCTGCAGCAGGTTGAAGTGTTACGCGGCCCGCAGGGAACCCGCTATGGCGCCAATGCGTTAGCGGGCTTAATTTACCTTAAGAGTAATGACCCAACCGATGTGTTTGAACATGGCGCCGAGGTTTCTTTAGGTAATGATGATCTACAAACCTTTAGCGGTTTTAGCTCTGGTCCCTTAAGCGATTCAGGCAAATTGCTGTACCGTGTGGCACTGCAGCAACATCAGCAAAACGGTTATCGCGACAATATCTATTTAAATAAAGAAGATACCAATGGTCGTGATGAATTTACTGGCCGCGCTAAATTGCGCTGGTATGCCACCGATGATCTGCAACTGGATTTAACTCTGCTGCATGCCGATTTTGATAACGGTTATGATGTGTGGAGTTTGACCAACGATCCGACAAACACCCTATCTGATCAACCGGGTGTCGATAGCCAGCGCACCACCGGCGCAGGTTTTAAAGCGACATATTCTGGGGCAGAGCAGTTTGAGTTGACCTCGCTGACGTCATTTGCCAATACCGATCACCACTATAGTTACGATGGCGATTGGGCAAACCCTGAGTATTGGGCATCCAAGCAATGTGAGGATGAGGGCAATCTCGCCCCTTGTCAGTACGATTACTTCTGGGACAAAACCGGTCAGCGTAAAACCTTATCCCAAGAGTTCCGTTTAAGCTCGACCGACCAAGGCCGTATTTTTGCAGACTCAACCGACTGGTTACTTGGGGTTTATGCGATGAACCTTAAAGAAGATAACCAACTGTATTCTGAATATAATACTTGGCCTGATGAGGTGTTAGATTCTGAATATGAAGCAACCAATTACGCCGTATTTGGTCAGCTGGACACAGATTTAGGTGCTGACTATGCCTTGTCTGTTGGGCTGCGTGTGGAGCGTCGTAATAGTCATTACTCCGACACTAACAATGATAATTTTGACCCGAGTGAAACCATGTGGGGCGGCCATATTGCGCTGAGTAAAGTGCTCAATGAGTCCCACAATGTCTACGCCCGTGTGGCGCGAGGTTACAAGGCGGGCGGTTTCAACATGACCTTGCCAGTCGAACTCAATGATAAAAAAGAGTTTGATACCGAAACCTTATACAACTACGAAATCGGTTTAAAATCCCATTGGTTTGAAGGGCTTATCGATACTAATCTGGCGCTGTTCTATATGGATAGACAGGATCAGCAAGTGGCGGCTTCCCAGCAAGATCCTAATAAGCCACAACGGTTTATTCTCTACACTGAAAATGCGGGTAGCTCAAACAACTACGGTGCCGAGCTGGATGCAACTTGGTATGCCACGGATAATCTCCAGTTTTACTCAAGCCTTGGTTGGTTACAGACTGCTTACGGTAATTACCAATATCAAGATAAATACGGTGCTGATGTGGATTTAACGGGGCGCGATCTGGCCCATTCACCGCACTTAACCTATAGCCTAGGCGGCACCTATCGTGCGAACTCGGGTTGGTTTGCCAACTTGAATATGAGTGGTAAGAGCGAGTTTTACTACTCAGACAGTAACGACTCGCGTTCCGAACCATATACTGTTGTGAATGCGCGTTTAGGTTATGAGGCAAGTGCGTGGTCAGCGTATTTATGGGGCCGCAACCTATTTGATGAAGAATATGGCGTTCGTGGCTTCTATTTTGGTAATGAGCCCGATAATGGCTGGGCGGAAAAACAATATATCCGTTACGGCGACCCACGCCAAATTGGGGTAACACTGAACGTTAAGTTTATGTAGTGCCCAAGCTAGCCGCGCTGTGGAGTGAGACTTGAGGCTTCATACTATACCGTTTCACGGTGCGGCTATTTTTATGATAAGTATTTGAAATAAGGATTGAAGATGAAACTGACCGCCGAAATTAGCATGTATCCCTTTAATGAAAATTATCTCGATCCAATTAAATGGTTTATTCATCGTTTGGACAGTTATCCAACGATTCAACGTGTTACCAATGCGATGGCGACCCAAGTGTGCGGTGACTATTCGGACGTGATGGCGATGCTGGCCACCGAAATGCAAGCCGCCCATGAGAAGTGGGGCAAAGCCGTGTTTGTGTGTAAGTTTATTGGTGGCGAGCTAAATTTAGCCCACAGTGAGTGAGTAATGCCTTTAATGATCTTGGCCACTGCGCGATATCAGTGGTTAATTTAAGGCTCGCTCACTCAGTTACGGCTCAAGCCTACAGGTTTTTAGAATGCGATTTATCGTGAGAGTAAGGCAATGACAGATTTATGGTTAACGCTAGTCAGTAGTGTTAATGCCGCCCTTGGGGAAGTCCATGTGATGACCGCGTGGGAAGCACTTGCTGTGGTATTAGCCATGGCGTATTTGCTACTGGCAATGAAAGCAAGCGTATGGTGCTGGGCGGCGGCATTTACCAGCACGGCCATTTACACTGTGTTGTTTTGGAAAGTAGCATTGCTGATGGAGTCGATGCTGAATATCTATTATATGGGCATGGCACTTTATGGATATTGGCTCTGGACTCAAGGTGGTGATAAACATCAAGGTGTTAAGGTGACCACTTGGCCGCTGAAAACCCATTTAAAGTTGATTGCTGCTACGACGCTAGTCTCCCTTGGCATTGGTCATGGTATGGCGACCTTTACTCAAGCTTCTTTTCCTTATCTCGATGCTGCGACCAGCTGTTTTGCGGTGATGACCACCTATTTAGTCGCCAAAAAAGTGTTGGAGAACTGGCTGTATTGGGTCGTTATCGATCTGGTGTCTATTTACCTCTACTTGAGTAAAGGCCTTATGCTGACCTCATTATTATTTGTGCTTTATGTGGGGTTAGCTGTTGTGGGCTATTTCCTATGGCGCACCGCACTGGCCGAGAGTCGTCTCAATCTTAATGGCGAACGTGCCGCTAAGTTACTTGGTTAAGTGATGACAAATACTGATATGGACCAACTGCCAACACCTAAGATCTTAACTGCAACATCAGTGGTAAGCCGTTAATGCAGCCGTTAATGCAGCCGTTATCTGCTGAGGCGTTTGCAAGGCTGGTTCCTATATTACGCCAGGCAGGGCTAAGCCATATCACGCATATCCATGAGTTGGCGGGTGGATTAAGTAATCATAACTATCATATTCAAACATCTGCGGCACAATACGTGTTACGTCTTAATGCCGATGCCGCCAACCGGTTTTGTTCTCGAGAGCAGGAGTTGTTTTATTGGCGTAATCTGGCTAAGGCAAAGCTTGCGCCTGAGCTGATATGGGCAAGTTGCGATCATCGTTACTATGTAAGTGCATTTATCGAATCACAGGAGATTGCCTGTCGAGTTAACGTTTCTCGGACGCCGGAAATGCTCGGCGACGGGGCTGATTTTTATCACGTGGTTAACTGGAACGACTTGGAATATCAGTGTAGTGCGGCCGAATTCACCCATGGAGAATTGTGGGTGCAAAGGTGGCTGCAAGCGCATGCTGAAAATCTTGAGTGCGCATTATACGAGGTTCCCACGCTTCAGTCTTTCGCCGCAGAGTTCACACCGCTGACATTACTTGAATCCCAGTGCCCAAATTATGCACATGCTCTATTGCAGCAATTATTGCAACAGCTACGCTTGCAATCAGCTGGGCCTTATCACATCAGCGTGACTGAGCAGTGGCAGCAATATCATCAGCAGTTATTAGCCTTTGCTGCAACCGATAAAGGCTGCGCTTGGCAGACGCGGTTGGACTCATTGTTGGGCTTACAACCGCAAATTCATCGTTGGACAAAAGCGTTAGCCGATTGTTTGGTGGCGGCGCAATTTTGCCATCGAGACTTAAATCCGCATAATCTGCTGATAAAGGATAACCGGCTGTATTGTATCGACTTTGAATACGCCACTGCCTCTCATCCTTTATGTGAGCTGGCCGCTGTGCTGGCGACCCACAGATTAACACCAGCGCAGCGGCATATTTTAGTACAGCAATATCTTGCAAAACATCCAGGCCTCACATCCACCGCGATCACGGCGATTCCAGCTGCAATTGAAATGTATTGGGTGTTTGCGCTTTACTGGGCGCTACTGATGGCGGCGCAAACAGATGTAGAGCGTCAGCAGGCGTATCTTGCTTGGTTTGATAGCTTTTGGCAGCTAGTAAGCCAAGACGCTTAAACACATCTTTACGCTACCACACTTAGTCAAAGATGCTTGCACCCATAATCCTCTGTAAAACCACTTAAGCAAAACAGTTAAGGTCAAACACTTCGTGATGTTTACTGCTATGTTATTGGTGCAACTTTTTGTTAACCTGGGTGTCGTAGGATGACAAAGAGAGAAAGGACGCAAATTGATGAAAAAAACCTTGTTGCTGTTGGTATTGGTGTTTGGGGTATCCGCGTGTTCGACTAAGTTTAGTTACCATTTTCTGGATTGGGCTATCGGTTGGGAATTAGATGACTATGTCACTTTAGATAAAACTCAGCAAAAGAGTATGGATCGGCTTATCGAAAAGTTTGTGCGTTGGCATCAATCTGAAGAGCTTGCTCACTATGTGGCGCAGTTAACCGAAGTTGAACATCTCATTCAAACCAATACCTTAACCCCTGCGCTTTGGGCTGAGCATGTCACACTCGCCAAGCGGCATTGGTTTAGGTTATTTGAGTTTGCGCTACCTGACATGTTGCCGATCATCGCATCATTAACGGATTCTCAGGTAAAGCAAATTCTTACCCAGTCTCGAAAAGACGAGCAGGAATTGATTAAGGAATTTGCCGGTAAAACTCCAGAGCAGCTACAACAAGAGGCCGATGAGAATCTTATCGAGCAATTCGATGACTGGCTGGGGAGCGTAACGGATGAGCAAAAAGCGCTTATCCATCAATATAATCAACAGCGGTTATCCACCCTAGATATGTGGCTCGACTACCGCCATGAATGGCTACGCCAGTTTGAGATAGCCCTCGGGCAGCGCAGCGATATTCCGCTGTTGACCGAGCGTTTGACGTTGCTGATGACACAGCCAGACGAGCTTAAATCAGAAAAACACCGCGCTATTTTAAGGCAAAATACCGAGGCCTTTGGGGCGTTATTGCTGGCCATTAATGCTAGTTTGACACCTAAGCAGTCCAAACATTTTTATAAGAAGCTGAACAAGCTTATTCAAGATCTTCGCGAATTAAATCAAGAGGGAATCGAAAAGGCTGTTAAGACTATGAAAGATTAATCCTGGTGACAAGGTCTATTGAGCAACGTCATTTTGTTGAAGATATAGCCCATGTCCCTCGTTTCTTTTTACCAAAAATCACTCAATGCTAGCCGTCTGTTTGATGGACTCGCACCCTTAGCCCTTAGGCTCTATCTTGCACCTGTACTGATGCAGGCTGGGTATAACAAACTCGCACATTTTGAAGACACCGTCGCTTGGTTTGCGAATCCCGACTGGGGGCTGGGTCTACCAATGCCGACATTAATGGCCGCGCTGGCGGCGGGCACTGAGTTTTTTGGGGCGATTTTGTTATTGCTCGGATTAGCCACACGACTGATTTCTATCCCGCTGATGATCACTATGCTGGTGGCCGCTTTTACCGTGCATTGGCCTAATGGTTGGCTGGCAATTGCCGATGGCAGTTCATGGCTGGCAAATGAGCGGGTGCTCGAGGCGGGTGACAAGCTGGATAAGGCCAAATCCCTGTTGCAGCAATACGGCAATTACGATTGGTTAACCAGTTCAGGTAACTTGGTTGTATTGAATAATGGAATTGAGTTTGCGGTGACCTATTTCATTATGTTGCTGGCACTCTTAAGCCTAGGTGGTGGGCGTTATACCAGTCTTGATTACGTTATCGCTAAGCGTTATGGCATAAAGTAAGCCGAGCGACCTTGCCTGTAAACGCTTTCAATCCCACTTTTACGTGGGATTTTTTGTACCTCTTTAGCCGCAATTTGCTATGCTTGAGCCAATTTATACGCACTCATTTATAAGAACAGGGATAATTACTTGGACGCTATCGAACTTTTACTCACCCGCCAATCTACTCCAAGATTAACCGCGCCAGCACCCAATGAGCATGAGCTTAAAATCATTTTAGATGCGGCGATTCGAGTGCCGGATCATGGCGCGTTAGCACCGTGGGAATTTATTATTGCCACGGGGAAGGGTTTAGACACCTTAGCGGATATCTATGTTAATGCCGCCAAAGCCTGCGGCGCCGATGAAGATTTTATCAACAAAGCCAAAGGGATGCCGATGCGCGCGCCCATGGTGATTACGGTTGTAGCGAAAACCCAACAACATCCTAAAGTGCCAGTGCTCGAGCAGCAAATTGCAGCGGGCTGCGCTACGATGGCAATGCAGCAAGCGGCATTCGCCTTAGGATTAGGCGCAGTGTGGCGCACGGGGGATTTTGCCTTTGATGCCAATGTGAATGCGGCGTTAGGCTTAGCACCAGAGGATCAAATCGTCGGCTTTTTATATGTTGGCACCCCAGCGGTAGCCGCACCGAAAAAACCGCAAAAAGATGGCAGCCAGTACGCCCGTTACCTATAACCTAGTTTATCCCCTCTGAATGGGAGTCGTGAGTATGCAAGTTGCCCAAACCCCAAGATTACTGCTGCGGCAGTTAACGCCCGATGATGCGTCATTTATTTTGGTGCTACTCAACACCCAAGGATTTATCGACAATATTGGTGATAAAGGAGTGCGTAGCTTGCAGGACGCCAAGGATTATATCGCTAATGGGCCTGCTATCAGCTATCGCGAGCATGGTTTTGGGTTATTTGCCGTGGTACTGGCCGAAAATGGTTTTCCGATTGGGATCTGCGGGTTAATTAAAAGACCCACGCTGAAGGATGTGGATTTAGGTTATGCTTTTTTGCCTCAATATTGGGGCAAAGGCTACGCGTTTGAAGCCGCTAGGGCATCACTGGAATTCGGTAAAACCTTAGGGATTGAACGGATTGTCGCGATTGTCAGCCCACATAATCAGGCCTCTAAGTCGCTGCTGAAAAAATTGGGCATGTCGTTTGAAACCGAGTTGCAACTAACGCCTAATGACCCCCCAGTTGAATTATTTTCCTGATAAATTCGAAGCACTCAAAAAATGAGGCCCCAACATTGGGGGCCTCATTATGCGATTAACTAACGTTACTTTTTACTGAAACACTATCGCTGGAATGGATATACGCTCCCGAGTTTCATAATTTGAGTGAGCTCATCTAGCGCGGTGCGTGATTCGATAACGAGTTGTGGATCGGCTAAATCCTGAGTTGATAAACGGTCGCGATAGTGCTTATCTACCCAAGCGTTTAAACGTGCAAATAAAGCATCGTTAAGTAAAGTGTGCTGATTTACTGCGGCAACTTCGCGCTCATTCATGGCAACCCGTAAACGTAAGCAGGCTGGGCCGCCGCCATTTTGCATACTTTGTTTCACATCGAAATACAGCACTTGTTTGATTGGCGTATTTAAGGTGAGTAGCTCATTTAAATAAGCATAAACAGCGGGGTTTTCTTGGCAGTCGGTTGGGGCAATGATCGCCATCTCTCCTGAGGGGAGAGTGATGATTTGGGTATTAAATAGATAACTTTTCACCGCATCGTTAATCGCCACTTTGGCGGTTGGAACTTCGATAAAATATAACTCGGTATCGAGTTTGCGTTTTATTTCATCCAATTTTGCCTGTGTATTTAAGAATGCTTGCTCATGGTAAAACAGCACATTTTGGTTACCCACGGCAATTACATCATTGTGAAATACGCCTTGATCAATCACGTCGGGATTTTGTTGAATAAAAACGCAGTTATCCTCTTCGAGTTGATGCAATCTTGCTATCGCCATCGAGGCCTCGAGGGTTTGTCTTGCCGGATATTTCAGTGGTTTAGGAGCATGAGGATTTGTCGCCTCTTGTCCATAAACAAAGAGTTCAACCCCAGCATGGCCGTATTCCTGACACAGGCGAGTGTGGTTCGCTGCGCCCTCATCACCGAAGCTATTATGCTCAGGTAAATGATTATGGTGATGAAAATAGTGGGGATCATTGAAAGTTGCTGTTAAGATGCGCCCCGTTGTGATGGGCTCGATGCTGCGATGCAACTTATCGACTAGATTAGCGGGCGTGAAATGCAGTTTACCATCACGGGTGTCGGCACTGGGTGACACGGTAGCCGCATTAGCCGTCCACATGCTTGAAGCACTGCAACAGGCATTAAGTAGTGCAGGCGCGGTTTTAGCGGCTTGTTGTAAAACTTGGGCATCGCTGCCAGAAAAACCAATTCGGCGCAGCGTGTTAAGATCGGGGCGCTCTTGTGGCGCTAACATGCCTTGGATCATCCCTAAATCAGCGAGTGCTTTGGCTTTTTGCAAACCTTGTTTAGCGGCGGCTTTAGGATTAGAGACTAAAGCGGCGTTGTTGAGTGAGGCCACATTGCCAAAAGACAAACCGGCATAATTGTGGGTTGGCCCAACGAGTCCGTCGAAATTCGCTTCAAAGTGCTTCATTGCATATCCTTGTGATAGGGAAGGTTATTATTTATTCAAATGGTCCCTGAAGCGACCCAGTATACTGAAGGTTTTTGTGGGCACAAGCGCACGGTTTTGTGCTCAAAGCGACTTTTTCGCGATAAATGCATAACTATTTCTTGCTTGCTGGCAAATAATGAAATATTAGTTTTTAATTACGCAATATTATTTTTTTACATTTTTTCAACTTTGATTAAAAAGTGACTCGCTGGTACATATAAAAGAGGGATTAGCTTGAAACTCTCAATGCAACCCTCTATATATGGAGCCAATTTCCACCTTCTTGAGATTTTTTGGCGCAAATCAAACTATGGGTAAATCGCTAGTTATTGTCGAATCACCGGCCAAAGCTAAGACCATTAATAAATATCTTGGCAAAGAATTCATCGTTAAATCGAGCGTAGGTCATATCCGTGATCTGCCTACATCTTCTATATCTGACGGCACCGATAAGGTGAAACCTGCCGCCGAAGTAAAGAAGATGTCGCCAGAAGAAAAGGCGCGATACAAGAAGATGAAAGATCATCAAGCGCTGGTATCGCGTATGGGCGTTAACCCTGAAAAGGGCTGGGCGGCTAAATATCAAATTCTACCGGGTAAAGAGAAAGTGGTTAAAGAGCTGCAAGCCTTAGCCGATTCTGCTGACCAAATTTATCTCGCAACGGACTTAGACCGTGAAGGGGAAGCCATCGCCTGGCATTTGCAAGAGGTGATTGGTGGCGATCCTTCACGTTATCAGCGCGTGGTGTTTAACGAGATCACCAAATCTGCGATTCAAGAAGCCTTTAGTAAGCCTTCTTCCCTCGACACCAATATGGTTAATGCCCAACAGGCACGACGCTTTTTAGACCGTGTCGTCGGCTTTATGGTGTCACCACTGTTGTGGAAGAAGGTTGCCCGTGGTTTATCCGCAGGACGGGTACAATCTGTGGCAGTGCGTCTCGTGGTGGAACGCGAAAGTGAAATCAAAGCCTTTGTGCCAGAAGAGTTTTGGGATGTGCATGCTGAGCTCAATACGCCAGCCAGCGAAGCACTGCGCATGGAAGTGGTTAAGTATTTAGATTCAGCTTTTGAGCCAACCAACGAGCAACAAGCGTTAGCCGCGGTGCAGGCCTTATCTTCGGCCAGCTTTAAAGTGATTGCCCGTGAAGACAAAGCGACTCAAAGTAAACCTTCTGCCCCCTTTATTACCTCCACCCTGCAACAAGCGGCCAGTACTCGTTTAGGCTTTGGGGTGAAGAAAACCATGATGATGGCGCAGCGCTTGTACGAAGCGGGTCACATCACGTATATGCGTACCGACTCGACAAACCTAAGCCAAGAGGCCTTAGACAGCGTACGTGAGATGATTGGCAAGGAATACGGCGCCAAGTATTTACCTGCCGAGCCTATCCGCTACGGTTCTAAGGAAGGCGCACAAGAAGCGCACGAAGCGATTCGTCCTTCAAATGTCAATGTTGAAGCTGCGGCTTTAACTGATATGGAACGTGATGCGCAGCGCCTTTACGAGTTAATTTGGCGTCAGTTTGTCTCCTGCCAGATGACACCTGCCCAATACGACGCGACTAAACTCACGGTGAAAGCAGGCGACTACGAACTTAAAGCAACAGGACGCATCCTGCGCTTTGACGGTTGGACCCGTGTTCAAACTGCAATCAAGAAGAAAAACGAAGAAGACAATACGCTACCGGCAGTGAACGAAGGGGATGTATTATCTCTCGTTGAACTCGAGCCTAAACAACATTTTACTAAGCCTCCTGCGCGATACAGTGAAGCGTCATTGGTTAAAGAGTTAGAGAAGCGCGGTATTGGCCGTCCGTCAACCTACGCCACCATTATTTCGACGATCCAAGAACGTGGCTACGTGAAAGTGGAAAACCGCCGCTTCTACGCTGAAAAAATGGGCGAAATAGTCAGTGAACGCTTAGTCAATAGTTTTGCCGAGTTGATGAGCTATGACTTTACCGCCAGCATGGAACAGACCCTCGACGATGTTGCTAAGGGTGAGTTGGATTGGAAAAAAGTGCTCGATGGTTTCTATGCTGACTTCACTAAACAATTAGAGAAAGCAGAATTAGCACCGGAAGAGGGCGGTATGCGCCTCAATCAAATGGTGATGACCAATATTAAGTGCCCGACTTGCGGTCGTCCAATGGGGATCCGTACCGGCACAACAGGGGTATTCCTCGGTTGTTCTGGTTACGAGTTGCCACCAAAAGAGCGCTGCAAAACCACCATGAACTTAACGCCAGGCATTGAAGCGATCAGCGATAGTGAAGATGCCGAAACCGATGCATTGCGTGCCAAGCACCGCTGTGGTATTTGCGGCACGGCGATGGACAGTTATCTTATCGACGAAAAACGCAAACTGCATGTTTGTGGTAATAACCCTGTTTGTGAGGGGTATGAAGTCGAAGAAGGGCAATTTAAGATCAAAGGTTACGAAGGCCCATTAATCGAATGTGACCGCTGTGGTCATGATATGGAACTGAAAAACGGTCGTTTTGGTAAGTACTTCGGTTGTACGAATGCGGAATGCAAGAATACCCGTAAATTACTGAAAAACGGTGAAGCGGCGCCACCAAAAGAAGATCCTATTTACTTACCAGAGCTGAAATGTAGCAAGTCGGATGCGCACTTTGTGCTGCGTGACGGGGCGGCAGGGATATTCTTAGCGGCCAGTACCTTCCCTAAATCGAGGGAAACCCGTGCGCCACTGGTTGAAGAATTAGTGAAATACCGTGAACTCTTATGGCCAAAGTATCAGTATCTTGCTGATGCACCTATCGCCGATGATGACGGCAATAAGGCTGCGGTGAAGTTTAGCCGTAAAACCAAAGAGCAATATGTGGCGACGGAAGTCGACGGTAAAGCCACTGGATGGTCCGCCCATTATGTTAATGGTAAATGGGTAAGTGAATCATCAGCGAAGAAAGCGAAGAAATAAACATGTGCTTATGGGCATGTTCACAAATCGTCATTGAGGATGAACGCTTTGTGAATATGCTCTAGGTTGTGTTACTGCTTAAGTTAGATTTCAACCAATAAAAAAGCCAAGTCACTGACTTGGCTTTTGTGTTTTAAAGATTGATCACCATTTCTTTTTCGGTTGAAACAGCATATCGATATCGTCTTCTTCATTCTTGGGTTTAGGTGCACTGGGTGCAGTGAGTTTTTGTGCGCCCATAATTTCATCTAATAGCATTTTGGCTTCATCGACTTTACGAGCGATGAAGGGATCGTTTGGCGTCTGCGCTTTAATCGCATGCAAAGTGGCTAATGCTTTAGTCACCATTTGCTTTGAAGATCCGTATTGCTTCATAAAACTTGCGGCGCGAGCACGTGACAACATAGAGTCAACGTTAATTCTGAGCTGTAAACTATCAATACGATTTTCTTCCTGACCAAACACCGCTGGGTCGACTCTCCCTTTGTTATGCTCTGCACGCAAAATGGCTTTTAGTTTCTTTAACGTTTGTACTAACACCAAAGTTTGTTTGTCGTTATCAGGCAATCTAAAATTCTCAATCGGCGGGACTTGAGGTGGGTTAGCTTGTAATGAATCAATTTGATTTTTGATATCGGCAAGTCGACGTTGAAAATCAGCTTGTTGTTGGCTTGTGCTCAGTGATGTTGCCATTTCCAAAGCATCTTGAACACGGCGATAGAGCACTAACATTATATGTGTACTACAAGGTATCATCCCTGTATTGGATAATACGGTTTCTGTTTCATCAAGAATCGCACGTTGGCGGGCAAATTCAATCCTACGTTCAGCCTCTGCACGTTCTTTTTGTTGTTGTATTACGTTAATTCCGATAACAAGCAGTAATAGTGCACCGATGAGGATCAGAACCAAGGTGAATGTCATAGCTGTTCCATTATTTATCCAATTGAGCTAATGCTACAATAAATCAATAAACTAGCATAGTTATCTTAGCCTAGGTTATCATTTCTGTCGTTTGAAACATAAGACTTGTGCTCTATATTCCTATTTGCTTTAATTTTTACTATATACTATAACGATTGATTATAGCTGATACTGAGTGGTGCTATTTTAACCAATCCATTTCAGCCTGTTTGAGACAAGGACATAAGATGAAACTGCAACAGCTCAGGTATATTGCTGAGGTCGTAAAGCATAACCTTAACGTATCGGCCACAGCTGAAAATTTATACACATCACAGCCTGGGATCAGTAAGCAAGTTCGCATGTTGGAAGATGAATTAGGTATTCAAATATTTGGTCGCAGTGGTAAACATTTGACCCATGTGACGCCAGCTGGACAGCAGGTGATTAATATCGCCAATGACATCTTAGGTAAAGTTGAAAGTATTAAAAAAGTATCTGAGGAATATACAAAACCGGATCAAGGTGAATTGAATATTGCGACAACGGATACCCAAGCTCGCTATGCTTTACCCCATATCATTCGCCAGTTTATCGACCGTTATCCAAAAGTTAACCTACATATGCATCAGGGGACGCCATCGCAGATCAGTGAGCAGGCAGCCCGAGGTGATGCTGATTTTGCGATTGCGACCGAAGCGATGCATTTGTATTCCGATTTGATTATGTTGCCGTGTTATCACTGGAATCGCTCCGTCGTTGTGCCAAAAGATCATCCCTTGGCGACACGGACTCATATTAGTATTGAAGATTTAGCCCGTTTTCCATTAGTGACTTATGTGTTTGGGTTTGATCGGGCATCGGAAATTGAGAAAGCGTTTAATCGTGCAAACCTTGAGCCGCGGGTTGTCTTTAGTGCTACCAGCGCTGATGTGCTGAAAACCTATGTGCGCTTAGGCTTAGGTGTCGGAGTGATTGCCTCTATGGCGATTGATCCAAATATTGATAAAGATTTAGTTGCCATCGATGCTGGTCATTTATTTGCCCATAGCACCACTAAAATTGGTTTCAGGAAGGGTAGTTTCTTACGTAGTTATATGTATGATTTTATTCAACACTTTGCGCCACATTTAACTCGTGATGTGGTTGAGAAGGCCGTAGCACTGCGTGATCAGCAATTAATTGATGAGATGTTTGCAGATAAAAATCTGCCTATGCGTTGATTAAGCTACACTATTGGTGAAATTAATAAAAATGCCGCATCAATTGCGGCATTTTTATTGTGTAGAGAGTTGAAATGACACGCACGACTATGACAAATCGACTTTATCCATTTCAAGCTGACTTAAAGCAATAACCGCTTGAGTGCGATTTCGAACGCCAAGTTTTCTAAAAATGGCAGTGGCGTGCGCTTTTATTGTTGCTTCAGAAACCCCTAAGTCATAGGCGATTTGTTTATTGAGCAAGCCCTCAGCAAACATTTGCAGTACTTTATATTGCTGCGGCGTGAGATCTGAGAGCTTACTGGCCATTTTATCAGTGCTGTCATCTTCGATAGGTATAATATCAGCACCTTTAGGTAGCCATAAATCCCCACATAAAACAGCGGTTAGGGCTTCTTTCAAGGTTTCCATCGACGCCGATTTAGGGATAAAACCACTACCACCATAGTGAATAGCACGGCTAATGGTATTGATATCCTCGTGGGCCGAAATCACAATAACAGGCAGCTCAGGGTAGTGAGAGCGCAGATGGATAAGCGTCGAATAGCCGTGGGAACCTGGCATCTGCAAATCCAGTAAAACCAAATCGTAGCTGACACTTTGTGAATCTAACACAGACTGCAACGCATCGGCACTGTCAGCCTCAAACCACTGGGTGCGCTCAAAGGCACTACTGAGTGCTTGACGTAGTGCATTTCGAAACAATGGATGGTCGTCGGCAATAATTATATTTAAGTTTTCTAGCTTCATGGCTTTTTTGATTATGTTCGTGGCGCGTGAAGATTAAACCCAATGTAACAGAAAAGTAATCGAGGATCCTATTGGTTTATGCAGCAAGAAGGACAAAATTTTTATATGTTTCTGGTTGTTATACTTTTGTCTTGCTTAAATGAACGAATAAATTAGCCCTAAAACCTTGCTGTTAAAGGGCTAGAGTACGTTATTACGTAGTATAAATCTTATTCAGCCGTCCACACTTGGGTTGGATGGCGTTGTTCGTCTACCGCAACAAAGGTGAATACGCCACGGATCGCATGCTCACGGTGATCTTGGTACATGTCTTCGACAAAAATATTGACTTCGACCTTTAACGAGGTATTACCTACATGGATCACGCGGGCGATAAGCTCTGCTAAGGTACCCGCTGGAATAGGTTTTTTAAAGTCGATTCGATCAGAGCTGACTGTAACTAAGGCTTTACGGCAGAAACGAGTCGCAGCAATAAAAGCGGTTTCATCCATCCATGCTAAGGCTTCACCACCAAATAAGGTATTGTGGTGATTGGTGATAGAAGGAAATACGGCTTTGATTACACGCGCTTCGGATTGATTGATTCGTTGTTCAATGGCATCGGAAAAAGCAGGGCGAGTAGAGTCGAGTGAATGTGGCATACGGCAACCTGAGGTTATGCATTTTCAAGAGGCGCGATTATAGTGAGTTTTCAATTTGAATGATATAAAACGACTATATCGTTAGGTTTTAAGACAAAACGAAAAGTAAAAAGGCTTCCAGTGGAAGCCTTTAGTGTTTGGTAATCGACTTATTTACCGAGAAGTTCACGCCTATCGCGTGAGGCTTTAGCCAGATCTCGCAGTAATTTTTCTGAGTCATCCCAATGTAAGCAGGCATCGGTAATGCTTTGGCCGTAGCATAAAGGTTGACCCTCAACCACTTTTTGATTGCCTTCCTGTAAGAAACTTTCTGCCATGATGCCGGCAATGGCCGTACTACCGGCACGCATTTGCGCCATGATATTTTCAGCAACGACCAGTTGTTTTAGGTGATTTTTTTCACTGTTACCGTGACTAAAATCAACCACCACACGCGGCGTTACATTGACAGACTCAAGTTTTAATCTTGCTTGTTCAATATCCTGCTCAAAGTAATTAGGTTTTTTACCACCGCGTAAAATAATGTGCCCATAAGGATTGCCATGGGTACGATACACTGACATAGCGCCATCTTTATCTGGTGAATAGAAAATATGTGGCACTTTGGCGGCACGAACGGCATCAACGGCGATATTGATATTGCCATCGGTTCCATTTTTAAAACCCACAGGGCAGGAGAGTGCCGAGGCCATTTCGCGGTGGACTTGGCTTTCAGTGGTGCGAGCGCCGATAGCGCCCCAGGTGATTAAATCAGCAATATATTGACCGTTCACCATATCTAAAAACTCGGTGGCAATCGGCAATTTCAGCTCAGTGATTTGCTGTAGTAGCTGACGGGCAATACGCAATCCTTTATTGGGTTCAAAGCTGCCATCTAAGTCAGGATCGGAAATTAACCCTTTCCAGCCAACAATGGTGCGCGGCTTTTCAAAGTACACCCGCATTAAAATACAGAGATCGTCCTTTAACTCTTGATGCAGCACAGCTAAACGGCGGGCGTAGTCGAGGGCAGCTTGCGTATCATGGATAGAGCAAGGGCCAATGATCACCAGTAGACGATGATCTTCGCCCATAATAATGGCTTCAACTTCACGACGTTGCTGAACGAGGTAATCGGCTGCATCTTGGGTTAACGGGTACTCAGATGCCAGTTGTGCAGGTGAGATGACTTTAGCTAATAAGGAAGTGCGTAATTCGTCTGTTTTAATGGTCATTCAAAATACCGAGCTTGCGTGCGGCGCTTTTCGCCAGATTGCCTCGGATTATAACGAATCGAACAGCATTGCACAGTGCCAATTGTGTTAATTGTCGGCAACTGTGCAATGAATTTGATTTAAGTTAGACCTATTTAGCCTAAATCGAGGGACTCGATTGTCTCGTTCGAAATCATCAAGATTAGAACATATGACGTTCTAAGCCGGTGACATCCAAAATCTTAGTGGCGATTTCTTCGACCGAGTGGTTGGTGGTGTCGATATAGGGAATACGTTCACGTTTGAACATCATCTCGACTTCTTTTACCTCTAAACGACACTGCTTTAAGGAAGAGTAGCGACTGTTTTCCATCCGACTTTGGCGGATTTCATGTAAGCGTACCGGATCGATGGTCAACCCAAACAATTTTTTCTTATTGCGTTTTAAGGCTTCGGGCAGTTTAAGGTTATCCATATCGTCTTCGGTGAACGGGTAGTTAGCCGCTTTAATACCAAACTGCATCGATAAATAGAGGCTGGACGGGGTTTTACCGCAGCGAGACACGCCCAGCAGGATCAAATCGGCCTGATCCATATGCTTCATGGTTTGGCCATCATCATTATCCATCGCAAAATTGATGGCATCGATACGGGCTTCATAACCCTGATTGGCTTTACCGTGGGTGCGGTGTAATACAGGCGATGCACTTACGCCTAAATGTTGTTCAAGTGGAGCGACGAAGGTATTTAAAAAATCGTAATCGAGACCTTCACTCGAATAAATGATGTCCCGAATTTCCGGTTTAACGATTGAATGGAACACTAAGGGGCGTTCGCCTGTTGTAATAAAACAATCATTAATTTGTCGTTTAACGTTTTCAGCTTTTGCCAATGTTTCAACAAATGGAATTGTAAGTGACTCAAATTCTAATGGAAATTGCGAGAGAACTGCATGCCCAAAAACCTCTGCTGTGATCGCTGTGCCGTCGGAGATGTAAAATACCTTTGGTGCCATACTGACCTCTTGTAGTAATAAAATTACAAATAAAATTATAGATTTACGCTTCTTCAGCGGGAGTGTAAAATGCCGCTGCCCTCGTGTGAAGGGGCCACTGAAATAAACTTGCGGAGATAGAACTGTGCAGCAATACGTACTCTGGTATCAGGAATTAGGCATGGGTGACGTCAACTTGGTTGGCGGTAAAAATGCTTCTCTTGGCGAGATGATCAGCAATCTAGCTAATGCCGGTGTTCAAGTACCTGGCGGATTTGCGACTACTTCTTATGCGTTCAATGAGTTCCTTGAACAAAGTGGAGTAAACCAGAAGATTTATGACATTCTAGCCACACTGGATGTAGATGATGTCAATGCACTGGCAAAAGTAGGTGCACAGATCAGACAATGGGTGATTGACACCCCATTCCAACCAGCTTTAGAGCAAGCCATTCGTGAAGCTTACGATAAACTTGCCGCTGAAACTAGCGATGCATCATTTGCAGTACGTTCTTCTGCTACCGCAGAAGACATGCCAGATGCTTCTTTTGCTGGTCAGCAAGAAACCTTCTTAAACGTGAAAGGATTTGACTCTGTACTCGTGGCGATTAAGCACGTGTTTGCGTCACTCTTTAACGACCGTGCTATTTCATACCGTGTTCACCAAGGTTATGAGCACCACGGTGTTGCCCTGTCTGCCGGCGTACAACGCATGGTTCGTTCAGACAAAGCGGCATCAGGTGTTATGTTCACCATGGACACTGAATCAGGCAACAACGATGTGGTGTTTATCACTTCATCTTTCGGTCTGGGTGAAATGGTTGTTCAAGGTGCGGTAAACCCTGACGAATTCTATGTCCACAAACCTATCCTTTCTCAAGGTCATAAAGCCGTTGTTCGCCGTAATATCGGTAGTAAGCTCATCCAGATGGTGTATTCCGATGATGCTGCTCACGGCAAACAAGTGAAAATTGAAGACGTTGCTGCTGAAAAACGTCGTCAATTCTCCATCAACGACGCCGAAGTGATGGAACTGGCTAAACAAGCGATGGTTATCGAAAAACACTACGGTCGTCCAATGGACATCGAGTGGGCGAAAGACGGTAACGATGGCAAACTCTATATCGTTCAAGCGCGTCCAGAAACGGTTCGTAGCCGTGAAGACGTACAATTAATTGAACGTTACCACTTAAAGAGCCGTGGCGCAGTGATCTCTGAAGGTCGTGCTATCGGTCATAAAGTGGGTTCAGGTGTGGCTAAGGTATTAACCTCTATCGCTGACATGGATCAAATCCAACCAGGCGATGTGTTAGTGACCGACATGACAGACCCAGATTGGGAACCTATCATGAAGCGCGCCAGCGCCATCGTGACTAACCGTGGCGGTCGTACCTGTCACGCGGCGATTATTGCCCGTGAATTAGGCGTACCAGCGGTAGTCGGTTGTGGTGATGTGACCGACCGTATCAAAAATGGTCAGTTAGTGACAGTATCTTGTGCCGAAGGTGACACAGGTTACATCTACGAAGGTAAACAAGAGTTTGAAGTGATTTCAAACCGCGTTGATGCACTGCCTACATTACCGATGAAGATCATGATGAACGTGGGTAACCCAGATCGTGCATTTGATTTTGCCCGTTTACCTAACGAAGGTGTGGGTCTAGCGCGTTTAGAATTCATCATCAACCGCATGATCGGTATTCACCCGAAAGCGTTGCTTGAATTCAACCAACAAGATGCTGCATTGCAGGAAGAAATCAACGAGATGATCGCCGGTTACGACTCTCCTGTTGAGTTCTACATCGCTCGCTTAGTCGAAGGTATTGCATCTATTGGTTCGGCTTTCTATCCGAAGAAAGTGATCGTACGTATGTCAGACTTTAAGTCTAACGAATACGCTAACTTAGTCGGTGGTGATCGTTACGAACCTGACGAAGAAAACCCAATGTTGGGCTTCCGTGGTGCAAGCCGTTATATCTCTGAATCATTCCGCGATTGTTTCGCGCTTGAATGTGAAGCGATTAAGCGCGTGCGTAATGAAATGGGTCTGAAGAACGTTGAAGTCATGATCCCATTCGTCCGTACCGTGAAAGAAGCTGAGCAAGTGATTGAACTGCTGAAAGAGCAGGGCTTAGAGCGTGGTAAAGATGGTCTACGCGTCATCATGATGTGTGAAGTACCATCAAATGCGCTGTTAGCGGATCAGTTCCTTGAGCACTTCGATGGTTTCTCTATCGGCTCAAATGACTTAACACAGTTAACACTCGGTCTTGACCGTGACTCAGGCATCATCAGCCACTTGTTTGATGAGCGTAACGAAGCGGTGAAGATCCTGCTGTCTATGGCCATTAAAGCGGCTAAGGCCAAGGGTGCTTATATCGGTATTTGTGGTCAAGGACCTTCAGATCACGCCGATTTCGCGGCTTGGTTAGTTGAACAAGGCATCGATACCGTATCGTTAAACCCTGATACCGTAATTGATACTTGGTTATATTTAGCCGAAGCGCACGCTTGATCTAGGCCGTAATTTTATCAAGGTGTTAAAAAAGCCGCTTTTTAGCGGCTTTTTTTTGTTTATAATGGGCCGCATAACAATAATTGACTGAAGCCGCCCATGTTACCTCTGTTATCACATCAACAAACCTTAGAACCTGTTTATCTGGCCTATCTTGATGCTTTAGAACAAAGTGCCTATGAAGGTGATATTGATAAGCGCTACAGCGCGCGCTTAGTGCAAGCCACGGATAACTCCGTCTATCAATTTTTGCCCCAAGCGGTGCTTTATCCTAAACATCAAAAGGATATCGAGATAGCGCTTAAACTTGCTACGAAAGCAGAGTTTGTGGGTGTGACTTTTAGTGCCAGAGGTGGCGGAACAGGCACTAATGGTCAGTCGCTGACCCACGGTTTGATCCTCGATGTGTCTCGTTATATGAATCGTGTGTTAGAAGTGAATCCTGAGCAGGGCTGGGTTAGGGTTGAAGCAGGGGTCATTAAAGATGCGCTAAATGATGCGCTGCGTCCCCATGGATTCTTCTTTAGTCCCGATCTCTCAACTTCAAACCGCGCCACTATTGGCGGTATGATCAACACCGACGCCTCGGGCGCAGGCTCTTTGGTGTATGGTAAAACTTCCGACCATGTACTGGCACTGCGCAGTGTATTGATAGATGGCAGTGTGTTAGATACTCGTCCCCTCGATGCGGGTCTGTTATGTAATCCCGATAACGTGAGTGAAAATCCACTTGGACAAAAACTGATTTCGGCTATTGCAAAGGTATGCCGTGAGAAGCGCGCGCTCATTGAGCAACAATTCCCTAAACTCAATCGATTTTTAACTGGATATGACTTAAAGAATGTCTGGAATGAAGGCTTAACTCAGTTCGACCTTTCACGCATTTTAACAGGCTCTGAAGGCACGCTGGCGGTCATCACCGAAGCGAAACTCAACATTACACCACTGCCCAGTGAGCGGGCTATGGTGAATATTAAGTACGATTCCTTCCAGTCTGCGCTGCGTCATGCACCTTCCTTAGTGGCTGCGCGGGCAACGGTTGTCGAAACCGTGGACTCTAAAGTGCTTAATCTTGCCCGCGAGGACATTGTTTGGCATTCGGTTTCCGACCTTATTCAAGAAGTGCCGGGTAAAGTCATCGATGGCCTGAATATGGTCGAGTTTGCTGGTGATACGGCAGAAGTTGAGCAAAAGCTTGCGAATCTTGAGGCTGTATTGACCGAGCAAATTGGTCGCTGTGAATGTGGTGTGGTCGGTTATCAAGTCACTCAAGATAAGGCCAGCATTGAGAAAATCTATGGCATGCGTAAAAAGGCCGTTGGATTGCTCGGTGCTACCAAGGGACGTCGCAAACCCATTGCATTTGCCGAAGATACTGCAGTGCCGCCTGAAAAACTTGCCGATTACATTATGGAGTTTCGTGCGCTACTCGATAGTCACAATTTGCAATACGGTATGTTTGGCCATGTGGATGCGGGCGTATTACACGTAAGGCCTGCGCTGGATATGTGCGATGTCGAAGATGAAAAACTGCTGAGGGTGATTTCTGATCAAGTTGCGGCGCTGACACTCAAATACGGCGGCCTGATGTGGGGCGAGCATGGTAAGGGCGTGCGTGGCGAATACGGCCCATCGGTATTTGGCGATGAACTTTATGGCGTATTGCAAGACATTAAAGGTCTATTTGACCCTGATAACAGGCTTAATCCCGGCAAGTTAGTGGCACCCAAGCAAGTCGGCAGCTTGGCATTTGATGTGGATAGTACCAAGCGCGGCAAGTTTGACAGACAAATTCCCGTTGAAGTACGCGATGCCTATCCCGATGTGATGAACTGTAACGGCAATGGCCTGTGTTTTAATTACAGTAGCTACTCGCCCATGTGTCCGTCATTTAAGGTGACTGGCGATAGGGTGCAATCCCCCAAAGGCCGTGCGGGTCTGATGCGTGAGTGGCTGCGTTTGCTTGAGTCGGAAGGGGTGGATGTGAACGCGCTGGCGAAAGCCAAACCCTTAGGCATTTTGCAGCGGATGCAAAACACCATCAATGCCAAACGTGATTATGATTATTCCCATGAAGTGATGGAATCGCTGAAGGGCTGTCTTGCGTGTAAGGCGTGTTCGAGTCAGTGCCCGGTTAAAGTGGATGTACCTAAGTTTAGGGCGCAATTCTTTAATATTTACTATCAACGTTATCTGCGTCCGGCCAAGGATTACCTGGTTGCGGGCATAGAAGACAGCTTACCTCTGATGGCTGCTGCGCCAAGGCTGACCAATTTCGCCTCGCAAAACCCGCTCAGCCAATGGGTGATCAAAAAGGCCATCGGTTATGTGGATGCGCCAGCGCTGTCGGTGCCGACATTAAAACAACGACTCGATGGTCATGCGAGTCGCGGTTATGACCTGGCGGCATTGCAGGCCATCCCCGCCGATGAGAGGGCAAAATTTGTATTAGTTGTACAAGATCCCTTCAACAGTTTCTACGATTCGGGCTTGGTGTATCGCTTTATCCAATTGATTGAAACCTTAGGATTAAAACCCGTTCTACTGCCGTTTAAGCCCAACGGTAAACCGACGCATATCAAGGGCTTCTTGGGTAAATTTGCTAAAACGGCGCAGTCGAGTGCGGATTTCTTAAACCAAGTGCATAAGTTAGGTATGCCGATGGTTGGGATCGATCCCGCCTTAGTGCTCTGTTATCGCGATGAATATAAAGAAATTTTAGGGGCTAACCGCGGCGCGTTTGAGGTTAAACTGGCTAACGAATGGCTGCTTGGCATACTGCAGGATATTCCCACTAAGGCCATGCAAGATAAACAATTTACTTGGTTTAGCCATTGTACTGAGTCTACGGCGAAGCCTAATACAGCCAATGAGTGGAGCAAAATCTTCACTCACTTTGGCGCTAAATTGACGGCGGTGAATTTGGGCTGCTGCGGCATGGCGGGTACCTACGGCCATGAGGCTGAGAATCTTGAGCGTTCTAAGACCTTGTTTGATATGTCGTGGAAAGACACTTTAAGCAAGATAGACGCGTCGCAGGTGCTAGTCTCTGGCTACTCTTGTCGCAGCCAAGTGAAACGTTTCGCCGGTTACAAGCCAAAACATCCATTAGAGGCTTTATTGGAGCTCGTTAAGGCTTAACGCAATTTTTAATTAGGGATTGGATAATCCCTAAGGCAATGCCACACTAAACCAGTCGTCAGGCTGGTTTTTTTATTGAGGGGACGCTATGGAAAAACACACGGACAATGTTATCGATACGCTACAGGCATTCACCAGCAAGCCAACGCCGTATGATGTCACCACACACCCAACGGCGCTGTGTAGTGAAGTCGCGTTATTTCGTATCCAACTCTCCGGTGACTGGATATATCAGGACAGCCCATTACCGACGAAGTTTGCTAAGCTGTTTGCCAGTATTTTACATGGCATCGATGGCGAACATTTTTTGATCACACCAGTCGAAAAGGTGCGAGTCGAGGTGGATGATGCGCCACTGGTGATTGTGGATTATATGAAGGATGAGACAACATCGGGTTTAACGCTGCACAGTAGTATTGGCACCGAGCATTCTCTGGCGACACTCAATCGTTTAAAGCTCACCGACTTTGGGATTTATCTGCCGCTAGAGCGTGGCCTATGGGGAAAATTGAGCCGTGCCTGTTACTACAATTTTGTGAATGAATTCAATTTAACCGATGAAGGTGGCCTCAGTGCTTAAAGATTTTGATTGTAATAACTTGGGGAGGCTGACTAGTTTATTATGGGTTAAGTGATAGTATTAAAACTAACCTTAGCCAATCCTACTCGGGTTTAGGTTTGTGTCGATGGGTCTAAATGTTGTTTTCGGAGGTGCTGTTTGAACCGTTATGAAAGCTTAGGCTATCTTGTTTCGCACTTAAATATTGAGCTGCAAAATGAACTCGATTTGCAGTTGAAACGCTATCAGCTCGACATTAAGTTGTGGCCAGTATTATTCGCGCTTTGGCAGGAGGAGGGGATTACTCAGACCGAGTTGTCCAAACGTTGTGATGTAGCGAACTATACCATGACCCGTTTGCTCGATCAGTTGCAGGTGCAAGGCCTCATCACCCGCCATCAAGAACTCGATAATCGCCGAGCTTTCCAGATTTTTCTCACCGATGAGGCCAAGGCGCTGGAGCAGGATTTGATCCGTGAGGCCGAGCGCGTCAATGAAAAGTTTCTTGCTAATCTTACTGAAGATGAACGAAGTTATTTTATTAAGCTTTTGAATAAAATAAATAAACTGTCATCTAATCCGTAAGTTTTATTGTGCTTCTTTCGGTTATTTACAGTGGAAGTAGCATAAAAAGTAATACTAAACTTGACCCCAGTAATAACCCTTGTTGCAGTAATCGTTGTCGCTGCATTAAGCTATTTTTTCCCTGTTTCAGACTAGTGATTAGCTGATTACGCTTATAAATACGGCAAGTTAACTCATTTGTGAAGGGGTCAATAAATAACTTACATAGGCATTGCCCACCATCTTTCAATTTGATCAGATGTTCACTTTGATGACTAAAATTGAGTTTGCGCGAAACCATTTGGCCATTGATATAGACTCTCTCCAAACCCGACCAATCACTTGCTTGTAATTCAAGTGAATCTTTCCCCAGCTCATATTTGAAACTGACCATAGTGGCACCTTCTCCGTGACTGACGAGTAGTTAATTCAAGCAGAGACATATAGGGTTTTCCACTACAGAAAAGTGAATTTTACGTGGCGTTTTGGTATCTGATTGGTATTGAGAGGAATTTATTTTTTAGATGGATAAGTGGAGCGAGGGAAGTGGTTAAGGCGAACAACGACTCGTTGTCCGCCTACTGCATGATTAGGCTTTGGCCGCTTGGTAAATGGCACGGGCCATTTCGTCAGCTACTGCACCTGTCGTGCGGTTTTCAGCATCGGCCTTAGCAAAAATCTTCAGCAGCGTGTTGTAGATTTCTCTGACCTTAGCTTCTGATTTTGCTGCGTCATAATCTTTTTCAAATGACACGTTGATAATGCCGCCAGCGTTAATCACATAATCTGGCGCGTACAGAATGCCCATTTCTTTTAACTGCTCGCCATGGCGGACTTCGGCTAATTGGTTGTTGGCGCAACCCGCAACAATCTTAGCTTTCAGTTGTGGTAGAGTGACATCGTTTAGAGTTGCACCTAGTGCACATGGCGCATAGACATCCACGTCTTGGGCATAGATATCCTGTGGAGCAACAACGATGGCGCCAAAGTCGGTAGCCACTTTATCCAGTGATGCTTGGTGAATATCGGTAACAATCAGCTGTGCACCTTCTTCATGCAAATGTTTACACAGGTAGTAACCGACATGGCCAACACCTTGAACGGCGATCTTAAGGCCTTTTAAGCTGTCTAAATCGAGTTTATGTTTAACTGCAGCCTTGATCCCTAAATAGGTGCCTAATGCTGTAAATGGCGATGGATCGCCACTCTTGCCTTCAAGCCCTGCCATGTAAGGTGTTTCTTGATGGGCAATCATGATATCAGCGGTCGTGGTGCCCACGTCTTCAGCAGAATAGTAACGTCCACCGAGGCTATTGATAAAACGGCCAAAGGCACGGAAAAGGGCTTCGCGATCAGGACGCTTAGGATCGGCAATAATCACTGACTTACCACCGCCCATGGTTAAACCGGCGAGGGCATTTTTGTAAGTCATACCACGGGAGAGGCGTAATACGTCTGTCAGGGCTTCATCATCGGATTGATAATTCCACATCCGGCATCCACCCACAGCTGGACCTAAGTTGGTGTTATGGATGGCAACAATGGCTTTTAAGCCACTTTCTTTATCATGACAGAATACGACCTGTTCATGTTCATCAAAGGATACATGATTAAATACAGCCACGTGAAGTTCTCCGCTATACACAATAAAACGTCGATGGAACGACTTCCCATCGACAGCTAGTTATATTTATTGCAGAACCATAGCATTTAGCGATACTCTCAACCATGCATAATGACCGAATAAATAGATTATTTGTGGCAATCTAGCTTTCCACTTTACGTAAACGTAAGCTTAGAGATGCGAAACCAGTTTTAACTGATGATATTCTCAGACATTAGAATGATTCGCGTGCTGTCCCAAGAATGAGAGCCGCGCTATAACAATAAGATAGGACGGAAGTATGACTGAACAAGCTGTCGATCAAGCTCAACCAACAATCTCTCCTGAAGAAATGGAGAAATTGCGCCAAGAGTGGGTCAGAACACAATTCCAAAAAGCGAACCGTTTTTTAGCGGAAAAAGGGGTTATCCCCAGCAAGGTTTTAGCCGATGAGAGCCGTTATCTTGCACCTTATTTAGCGATTTGGAAGATGGAATCCAAACGTCCTACGACCAAAACCTATTGGGTGATGTCAGGCGATTTACCATCGGATTTTGTGGATGTCAAAGTGGCTAAAACGGCGCGTGATGCGGTTCGTCATTTCTCGATGATGTGGCAAATGCAGGCTGAAAATTTGATCCGTTCAGGCGCAACCAGACGTGATGCAACCCAGGCAAAATTTGCCCAGTTATTAGTCTCCCGTGCAGAGAGTTTATATCGTATGCACAATGATGAAAAACTGTGGAATAGCTAGATTTCCTTGTGTTGAGTCATAAAACCAAAGGCACTCGATTGAGTGCCTTTGTTGTTTAAGTCTGTCTCAAGCGTTGTGTTCTACGTTGAGCATACCGACGGTTTCATTCCATATTAAAGGATTACGCTTCTTCATCACTTAAATAGTATAAACCTTGATTAATCAGTTCCAGCAATAGCTGTTGTACTTCATCATGTTCGCATAACGCGAGAGCTGTTTCGCAATCAAAGCTGACATGATCGCTTAACTGTACAAGCACCGCTTCGGGTGTATTGGGCAAATCATAGATTTCGCCATTAATGAATAAGCGCGAGTAAACATCATTCTCTAGACGTAGTACTTTTAAACCGCCAATGCGATTTACACCAGCGCCTTGTTCAAAGGCATCTTGCAGATCGTCGATGCTATAGGCTTCTTCGCCTTCACAAATATCTAATTCAAATCGGTTTTGGCTTAGCAGTTTACCTAGCACAACCTGATAACTCGCAGGATCTTGGGCAAGCTGGCTTAACAGCGACATAATGCCGAGTTGATGATCTTGGCTAATAATGCCCGGATTTGCTGGCTCGGATGCGGAGGTAAAACGCTGTTGACCCAAATTTTTGTCGAGTAAATAGTCGGCCACTTCGCTGACTAATTCTTGCTGACTGGGTGCGCGGTAACCAATCGAATAGCTCAAGGCTAAGGTTAAGGTTTCACCGCAGTGCGGGAATCCTGGTGGAATATAAAGCATATCGCCTTTCTCTAACACCATATCAATAATGGGATCAAAGTCTTCAACCAGAGGTGAATTAGGATTACCGCCACGACGTTGTTGTGGGGTGTTGTCACCTACGGTCCAGCGGCGCTGACCTTCGCCTTGAATAATAAACACATCGTAGTTGTCGATATGGGGACCGACACCGCCACTTGGAGTGGCAAATGACACCATCAAATCATCGAATCGCCAATCGGGGAGAAAACGAAAGGCCTCAACGAGGGGTTGTGAGTCGGGATACCAATGGTTAACCGCTTGCACCAATAATTGCCAGTGGGTTTCACCGTAATTGTCGTAATTCTCAAAGGGGCCTTGGATCACTTCCCAGTTATCTTTTTGGGTAACGACGATGCGCGAAGTGATTTCTTCTTCGCAGGCTAGGCCGGCCAGCTCATCGGCACTGATTGGATCTTCAAAGTGAGGAAAAGCGCCTTTGATGACCACAGGTTTTTGTTGCCAGTAATCCTTGAGGAATTGGGCAATATCGAGATTGAGTTTATACATAGTGTCAAAAAAGGCGACTACATCCTTAACAATGTAACCGCCTCAATCCTTATTTAGGCTAGATAATAAGCTAAGCATGTCAGCTTAGCGTTAAACGAAGCGTTAGCCGTAAACTGAACTTTAGTTAAGTTCGTCAACGAATGCTTCTGCACGGCCAATATAGTTGGCTGGCGTCATCTTCTTCAGCTCAGCCTTCACGTCTTCTGGCAGGGCTAAACCGTCGATAAATTCGGCAAGTTGCTTAGCGTCGATGCGTTTACCGCGTGTCAATTCTTTTAACTTCTCGTATGGCTTTTCAATACCATAGCGACGCATAACGGTTTGTACGGGCTCGGCCAATACTTCCCAGTTTTGATCGAGCTCGGCACGTAAATGCTCTTCATTCACTTGTAACTTGCTGATGCCTTTTAAGGTCGCTTGGTAAGCGATCAGCGAGTGGGCGATACCCACACCTAAGTTACGCAGTACGGTGGAATCGGTTAAGTCACGTTGCCATCTTGAAACGGGTAGTTTTGCGGCTAAATGTTGCATCAACGCATTGGCAATACCTAAGTTACCCTCAGAGTTTTCAAAGTCGATAGGGTTGACCTTGTGTGGCATGGTTGATGAGCCAATTTCACCGGCAATGGTACGTTGCTTGAAGTGACCTAAGGCAATATAACCCCAAACGTCACGGTCGAAATCGAGCAGAATAGTGTTGAAACGCGCAATCGCATCAAAGAGCTCTGCAATGTAATCATGCGGTTCGATTTGAGTGGTGTATGCGTTCCAGTGCAGGCCAAGGCTTGTCACAAAACGTTCAGACAGTGCATGCCAGTTCACTTCTGGGTATGCAGATATGTGCGCGTTGTAGTTACCTACGGCGCCGTTAATTTTCCCCATAATTTCAACAGCCGCGATTTGCTTGATTTGGCGCTCTAAACGCACGGCTACGTTAGCCATTTCCTTGCCTAAGGTTGAAGGCGAGGCTGGCTGACCATGGGTACGTGACATCAAAGGTACTGAGCGGTATTCAACGGCTAGTTTTTTGATGGCGCTAAGCAGTTCATTGCAATAAGGCAGTACCACTTGCTCGCGGGCTTCAGTTAACATTAAGCCATGGCTTAAGTTGTTGATATCTTCAGAAGTACAGGCGAAGTGAACAAATTCACCGACAGCGGCGAGTTCCGCGTTGTCTGCGATTTTTTCTTTGATAAAGTATTCAACTGCTTTCACGTCGTGGTTGGTGGTGCTTTCAATGGCTTTCACGCGAAGCGCATCTTGCTCACTGAAATTGTCTTTAATGGCATCGAGAAGCGCGTTCGCTGACTCGCTTAATGGCGGCACTTCGGTGATTTCTGGGCAATCGGCGAGTAACTTTAACCAGTTGATTTCAACTTGAACACGGTACTTAGTAAGACCGAACTCGCTGAAAATCCCTCGCAATGACGCTGTTTTACTACCGTAACGGCCGTCTACCGGAGAGATAGCAGTTAGTGCGGAAAGATCCATGTGAAGCTCCTTGATGAAAACTTATTTTATTATAGGGTAAGACTTTTCTTAGCCGTGTCTAAGATGGCTTTACGGGCAAAGACTAAGTGTCGACGTTTGCCGCCTAGTTGTCGCCATAACACTGCGCTGCGCATGGCTGCAAGCAGCAAGGCGCGGATTTTTTGTTGTACTATTGGACGTTGCAGACACACAGGATTGCCTGAGATCTGAATCTTAGGTCCAAGATTACTGATAATGTCGCTATAAATACTGGCCAGATTGGCAATGACTTGTTCGTCGGTGATCGCAAAATGATGTAGCTGACGATTCACTTGATTGATGCGTTCGGCAAGCATAGCTAACCCGGTGTTTGAACGGGTTAATTTACGTTCAAGGGCTAAAATTCCCACTAGATAGCGGGTTATTTCCACATCTTTTTGACTGCTATCCCCCAGTTGATTTAACACCAATTGGTAGCCTTTGTGCAGGCCAGCCTTATCTTGGTAGACATCGGCGGGGGTTTCGGGATTAGTCACTAAAATGGTGTGTAAACTGGCAGCTAGCTCATTGGTGTCGCTTTCACCATGACGGGCTAAATACTGAACTTGTGCAATGGCCTGCAGTATTCCTGCAAAGGCCATAGTACGATCATGGAGCTGTTCGTTCACGGTTTATCCTCTGATCAGTTGATCGATAATTCCGCCACCGAGGCACACTTCGCCATCGTAAAATACCGCTGATTGGCCAGGCGTCACGGCGGCAACGGGCTCGTCAAACACCACTTTGAGGGTATTGTCATCAAGATAGGTGAGGGTGCAAGGGATATCCTGCTGGCGGTAACGGGTTTTCACCACAATTTGGCTGCCATCGGCGGGACCTTTGCGGTCGACCCAGTGTAGTTGATTGACAAACATGCCATTGGACATCAATCGCGGATGGTGACCACCTTGGCCAACAACAAGCACGTTACGTTTGAGATCTTTATCCACCACGTACCATGGGTCATCATTGCTATTTTTCATGCCACCAATCCCCAGACCTTTACGTTGGCCTAAGGTGTGGTACATCAAACCTTGGTGCGTGCCAATGACTTCGCCTTCGGCGGTTTCGATATTGCCAGGTTGCGCTGGTAAGTAATTACCTAAAAATTCAGTAAATTTTCGCTCACCGATAAAGCAAATGCCGGTGCTGTCTTTCTTATCATGGGTAATTAATCCCATCTGTTTGGCGATCTCTCGCACTTCGTGTTTTTCGAGTTCACCCACCGGAAACAGGCTGCGTGCCACTTGTTCATGGCTTAAGGTGTATAGGAAGTAGCTTTGATCTTTATTATTGTCGACCCCGCGCAGCATTTGCGTTGTGCCATCGGCATTGTCGCGGCGGCGCACATAGTGACCCATGGCGATGTAGTCGGCATCGAGAATATCGTCGGCAAACTCTAAAAAGGCCTTAAATTTGATTTCTTTGTTGCACATGATATCGGGATTGGGGGTACGACCTGCTTTGTATTCGGCAAGAAAATACTCAAATACATTGTCCCAATATTCGGCAGCAAAGTTGACCGTGTGGAGTTTTATCCCAAGCTTATCGCAAACGGCTTGAGCATCTTTTAAATCTTCGGCGGCCGCGCAGTACTCGTCGTTGTCATCTTCTTCCCAGTTCTTCATGAAAAGGCCTTCAACCTGATAGCCTTGCTGCATAAGCAAATAGGCTGAAACGGATGAATCAACACCGCCGGACATGCCGACAATGACTTTTTTACCTGTATGAGTGGGTTCGATTGATGTCATAGATCCTAAAACCATTGAGTATATGTGTTAGCGAGTCGTGGCTTGAACCGTTGTCATTAGTGCATGACTCACTTTTAAATCTGCGTTTATTTAGCTGCGTAGTTAGGGCAGGCTTATTGGTGATCCGTTTAGCATCTGAGATACATCAGCCCAACATCATTAAGCACAAGATGCATGATGCTAAAATACCCCAAATTTTTAACCCAAAAGCGCAGTTAAATGCCTTATCGAATCGCGCATTTACGCGGGGGCGTATTCTATCACGCCTTGTTGCTTGGGGCTATCTTTGACATCCCTACAGACGCTGACTATTGAGTAATTCGAGCGAATGAATTTGCCCTTGTTGCAACTGTTTGCGGTAATCGTTGAGGCAATCGAGCACTAATGGACTGCGCAGTTGATGAGCTTTAGCTGCGATCTGCTCAAAGCTCAACCAATGGGCGGCATAAATATCCGCATCCTGTGGCTTAGGTGTGAGTAGCGTATCGACTTGCACCAAAAAGGTAAAACGCACAAATGCGAGGTCCTGATTGGCGCTAAATTGATAAATCCCGACCAATCCCTGTGGCTTGAGTTGAAGGCCTGTTTCCTCAAAGACTTCGCGCTCACAGGCTTGGATAAGACTTTCATTCGCTTCCAAATGTCCTGCTGGTTGATTAAAACGCTGCTCACCATCAATCCACTCTTCCACTAATAGATACTTGTCTTCGGTCGGGGCATGGATAATACAAGCAACTGTTACATTGGGTTTATATCTTGCTTTTACTGTCACAGTGATTACCTTTGAGCGGCTAGATTAGGGATATTGGATTGCTTGTTGGCGCAAGACTATTCGGTCTTTTGAGCCACCAGTATGCATTTATGCTCACCTGTCGCTAAATCATCTAGACTCCATTGGCCTATTTTATAGCGAATAAGTCTTAAGGTCGGAAAACCAATATGGGCCGTCATCCGCCGAACTTGGCGATTGCGTCCTTCATGGATTTGAATTTCAAGCCAAGTAGTAGGGATGTTTTTTCGCTCACGGATCGGCGGATTACGCGGCCACACATTCGGCGTCGCCATGATGCTGACCTTCGCAGGGAGTGTCATACCATCTTTTAATTCAACCCCTTGGCGCAGTTTGGCTAAATCGGCTTCCGATGGCACACCTTCCACTTGTACCCAATAGGTTTTAAAGGTTTTCTTTTTTGGCTCAGTCAGTTTGGCTTGGAGTTGACCGTCATTGGTTAACAGCAACAGTCCCTCGCTGTCGCGATCTAAGCGCCCAGCAGCATAAACGCCCGGAATAGGGATGTAATCTTTTAAGGTTTTACGGCCTTGCTCATCGGTAAATTGGCACAGAACATCGAAGGGCTTGTTAAATAAGACGATGATAGGCGCAGTTTGAGGCTTGACGCGTGAGGCCGATGAGTGTTTTTGAAGCCGTGTTTTGGGACTATTTTGTTGTGACCCTGTATCGCGCTGCAAACTTGCCTTGGCAGATTTGGCGAAGGAGCTTAGTTTACTTCCTTTGCTGCGGTTATCTGCCCTATGCTGCGGGTGCGTGGTGGATGCGCTCTGGCCGCGAGTGCGAGGTGTTGCCTGAGAAGTTAGCGGGTTATTTTTGTTCATGCAGTAACTAATTGTTGTTCATACCGTGACGAATAGTCGCTTAAGACAGTCTAGTCATTTTACGTCGTCGCCGATGATATACGACTGAACCTATCCGTTAGCAGACGTCAGAAAGAAGACGTGTTATTTATCTGCACACAGTGTACTTGGCATTCGCCGTTAGTGGAATTTGAATATTATTGTGAATGCTCTATGATGTCGGCCTGAAAATGTGATCTACGCCTAAATGTTTGTTAGGTATTAATGAGTCGATTTACCCACGTTGGCGAACGCAAAGAGGATGTTGCAGCGGGTTTATAGGTTTTATAGGGGCGTTTACGATTGCCTCGATAGAGAATTCCTTCGTGCCAATGTTTGTTCGTCATGATATAAAATTATTATAAAAATACTAAATTTTACAATAATGTAGGATGTAACATGAAAGATAACTCACCAACAATTATTTATACCGAAACCGATGAAGCACCAGCGCTAGCAACGCTTTCTCTGTTACCTATCATCAAAACCTTTACCGATGCAGCGGGTGTTGCGGTTGAAACCCGTGATATTTCTTTATCGGGCCGTGTGATTGCTAATTTCCCTGAAAAACTGACTGACGCGCAAAAGATTGGCGATCACTTAGCTGAGCTGGGTGAATTAGCGAACCAACCTGAAGCTAACATCATTAAACTGCCAAACATCAGTGCCTCAATCCCGCAGTTAAAAGCTTGTATTTTAGAGCTGCAACAGAAAGGTTACGACATTCCAAATTATCCTGACGAGCCAAAGACTGACGAAGAAAAGTCAATTAAAGCGCGTTACGACAAGATCAAGGGCAGTGCGGTAAACCCAGTACTGCGTGAAGGTAATTCTGATCGCCGCGCGCCGCTGTCAGTGAAAAACTTCGCGAAAAAGAACCCACACTCTATGGGGAAATGGGTGAAAGACTCTAAGTCACACGTTGCTCATATGAGCGAAGGTGATTTTTACGGTAGCGAGCAGTCAGTAACGCTTGCTCACGCTGACACTGTCAACATTGTGCTGGCACAAAAAGACGGTCAAGAAGTCGTCCTTAAATCAGGCCTGAAACTGCTAGCTGGTGAAATCATCGACGCGTCAGTGATGAGCAAAAAAGCCTTAGTGAGCTTCTTTGAGCGTGAAATTGCCAATGCCAAGGCTGAAAATGTGCTGTTATCGCTGCACCTTAAAGCCACCATGATGAAAGTGTCTGATCCCATCATGTTCGGTCATGCAGTGAAAGTGTTTTTCAAACCGGTGTTTGATAAACATGCGGCATTATTTGCTGAGTTAGGCGTTGATGTGAACAACGGCTTTGGTGATGTATACGCCAAAATAGCCAGCTTACCTGCCGATGTACGCAGCCAAATTGAAGCCGATATCGCGGCGGTTTACGCTGAGCGTCCTGCGCTGGCGATGGTGGATTCTGACAAAGGCATCACCAACTTACACGTCCCAAGCGACATTATTATCGATGCTTCTATGCCAGCGGCTATTCGTTCATCTGGCCAAATGTGGGGCCCTGATGGCAAGTTGCACGATACTAAAGCCCTGATCCCTGACCGTTGCTACGCAGGTGTGTATCAAGAAACTATCGCGTTCTGTAAAGAGCACGGTGCCTTTGATCCAAGCACTATGGGCAGTGTGCCAAACGTGGGTTTAATGGCACAAAAAGCCGAAGAATACGGTAGCCACGATAAAACCTTCGAAATCCCTGCCGATGGCGTAGTTAACGTGATTGATGCCAGTGGCAAAGTATTAATGAGTCACAATGTGGAAGCGGGCGACATTTGGAGAATGTGCCAAGTTAAAGACGCGCCTATCCGTGACTGGGTCAAACTTGCCGTTCGCCGCGCACGTTTAAGCAATACTCCAGCGGTATTCTGGTTAGATGCAAATCGTGCCCACGATGCGCAATTGATTGTTAAAGTGAAGCAATACCTACCTGAGCATGACACCAGCGGTTTAGACATCAGCATTATGTCGCCAGAAGAAGCAACACGTTTCTCTTTAGCGCGCATCAAAGAAGGTAAAGACACCATTTCAGTTACTGGTAACGTACTGCGTGACTATTTGACTGACTTGTTCCCAATCCTCGAACTGGGGACCAGTGCTAAGATGCTGTCTATCGTGCCATTAATGAATGGTGGCGGCCTGTTCGAAACGGGTGCGGGCGGTAGTGCGCCTAAACACGTACAACAGGTTGAAAAAGAAGGTCACTTACGTTGGGACTCTCTGGGCGAATTCCTAGCTTTAGCGGCTTCTTTAGAGCATTTGAGCCAAACTGTGGGTAATCCTAAGGCACAAGTACTGGCGGATACTTTAGATCAAGCCATCGGTCAGTTCTTAGATAGCAACAAGTCGCCATCAAGACGTGTTGGTGAGTTGGATAACCGTGGTAGCCATTTCTATCTGGCGATGTACTGGGCACAAGCGTTAGCCGCTCAAACCAAAGACGAGCAGTTACAAGCTCACTTTATTCCATTAGCGCACGCTTTAAGCGCCAATGAGCAAGTGATTGTTGCTGAACTAAACAACGCGCAAGGTGCACCAGTGGATTTAGGCGGTTACTACCGTTTAGACGCTGCAAAAGCCGAAAAAGCCATGCGTCCAAGCGAGACACTGAACAAGCTATTAATTGCTTAACGATTTATCGTTAACTTAGCATTAATACTGAAAAGGCCTGCATCGCAGGCCTTTTTTATCAGACTCAATCTTCAAGAAAGTTGTCAATCGCCTAATAAAAAGGCAGGGATAAAATCCCTGCCTTTTAGATCATTGGCCTCACCATACATTATTTTGTTGGTGAAATGGCTGAAGCGTGCATTCCTTTTGGACCTTGTTCTACTTCAAATTGAACCGGTTGGCCTGCTTTTAGAGTTCTATAGCCTTCCATTTCAATGGTAGAATAGTGTGCAAAAACGTCCTCGCCACCTTGATCAGGGCAAATAAACCCGAATCCTTTGGCGTTGTTGAACCATTTAACAGTTCCGCTTGCCATACTTCCACTTCCTTCTGTTGTCTACTTACCAGTAAGATAGTAAAACCTGTATAGACGGGATTGTTTCACCGTCTGAGCTACAGAATGTAAGGAGTAAAAGCGGAAGTCAAGCTAAAATTAACAAAGAGGTAACAACTGATTAATTTGAAGATAGCAATTGGAAGAGGACAACACGAGAGGCTAGTATTAAAAAATGGGTAAGACAGGAAACATAGAACACGTTGAAGAGCGTGTGGAATCTGAGTTAATGCCACCTTCAATGTATAAGGTGATCCTCAATAATGACGATTACACTCCAATGGATTTTGTGATTGAAGTGCTGCAAATCTTCTTTCGCAAGAATGAGCAGGAAGCCACAGATATCATGTTGACTATTCATCACCAGGGAAAGGGTATCTGCGGGATTTTTCCCTACGGCATTGCAGAAACTAAGGTGATACAAGTAAATCAATTTGCAAGACAAAACCAACATCCGTTACTGTGTTCGTTAGAGAAGGCTTAACAGCGCTTACTCTGTTGTCAGTTGTTAATTTTGGGGGTGCTTATGCTGAACAAAGATCTGGAAGTCACCTTAAATCTGGCGTTTCAGCAAGCCAGAGAGGCTCGTCACGAGTATATGACGGTTGAACATCTGTTATTGGCTCTGATCGACAACCCTGCGGCTCAAGAAGCGCTAATCGCCTGTGGAGCGAATTTAGATAAACTTAGAGATGAAGTAGCAAGCTTTATCCAACAAACCACCCCAATCATTGCGGATATGGATGATGATAAAGAAACCCAACCAACGCTCGGGTTTCAGCGGGTACTGCAACGCGCCGTTTTCCATGTGCAGTCCTCGGGCCGCAATGAAGTCACTGGTGCTAATGTGCTGGTGGCCATTTTTAGTGAGCAGGAATCCCAAGCTGTTTATCTGCTGCGTCGCAGCGACATCAGCCGTTTAGATGTGGTGAATTATATTTCCCATGGTTTTTCAAAAAATGAGGACAGCGACGCTCATCAAGATCAAGAACGCATCGATGATCAAAGCGAAGCGAACGAAGAACGTAGCATGTTGTCGCAGTTTGCAAGCAATTTAAACCAACTTGCAAAACAAGGGGTGATAGATCCGCTGATTGGTCGTGATCAAGAAATCGAACGCGCCATCCAAACTTTATGTCGTCGCCGTAAAAATAATCCATTGTTGGTGGGTGAAGCGGGCGTGGGTAAAACTGCGATTGCTGAAGGTTTGGCTTATCGAATCGTCAATAATCAAGTGCCAGAGGTGATGGCGCAGGCGACTGTATACTCCCTCGACTTAGGCTCCTTGCTCGCAGGCACTAAATACCGTGGCGATTTTGAAAAACGTTTCAAGAGTCTGCTTAAGGAACTCAGCGCCGATAAACACGCCATTTTATTTATCGATGAAATTCATACCATTATTGGTGCAGGCGCCGCATCGGGTGGGGTGATGGATGCCTCTAACCTGCTAAAGCCGTTATTATCGAGCGGTAATTTGCGTTGCATGGGCTCAACCACGTTCCAAGAATATCAGAGTATTTTTGAGAAAGATCGTGCACTGGCGCGTCGTTTCCAAAAGGTCGATATCAATGAGCCTTCAGTGGCTGAAACCACGAAAATTCTGATGGGGCTCAAGGCTAAGTACGAAGAGTACCATGGAGTGCGTTACACCCAAGCGGCGATTAACAGCGCGGCAGAGCTGTCGGCAAAACACATTAATGACCGGCATCTACCCGATAAAGCCATCGATGTGATCGATGAGGCGGGTGCGCGCATGGCTATGCTGCCACAGAGCAAACGTAAGAAAACCATCGGTCAGGCCGAGATTGAAACCATAGTAGCGAAGATTGCTCGGATCCCTGAAAAATCAGTCTCCGCCAGCGACAAAGATTTACTGCGTAACCTTGAGCGCAATCTCAAGATGGTGGTCTTTGGTCAAGACAAGGCGATTGAATCCTTAAGCTCGGCGATTCGATTATCGCGCAGTGGTTTAGGTACAGATAAAAAACCTGTTGGTAGCTTTTTGTTTGCAGGCCCAACTGGGGTAGGTAAGACAGAAGTAACCAATCAGTTAGCTAGTTGCCTAGGAATGAAGCTGGTGCGCTTTGATATGTCTGAGTACATGGAAAGCCATACGGTTTCTCGTTTGATTGGTGCTCCTCCTGGATACGTAGGATACGACCAAGGTGGTTTACTCACTGATGCTGTAATTAAAAATCCCCATTGCGTGGTGTTGCTCGATGAAATCGAAAAGGCTCACCCCGATGTCTACAACCTGTTACTGCAGGTGATGGATCATGGCACCTTAACCGATAACAACGGTCGCAAGGCGGATTTTAGGCATGTCACCTTAGTGATGACGACAAACGCAGGTGTTCAGGAAACGATCCGTAAGTCTATTGGCTTTACTCAGCAGGATCATACCCAAGATGCCTTATCGGAAATCAATCGAGTATTCTCGCCAGAGTTCCGTAACCGCTTAGATTCCATCATTTGGTTCAACCATTTAGATATGACTATCATAGCCAAGGTGGTTGATAAATTCTTGGTGGAATTACAAGCACAACTTGATGCGAAACATGTGTTACTTGAAGTCAGTGATGAGGCCAGAACCCTACTCGCCGAGAAAGGCTATGATAAGAGCATGGGCGCACGGCCAATGGCCCGCGTGGTGACAGAGCTTATTAAACGTCCATTAGCGGATGCTATTCTCTTCGGTGAACTGGAACATGGTGGTGTTGCTCAGGTTGATGCCAAAGACGGTGAAATCGTGATCCACACCGAACGCCACGAGAAAAGTACCACTAAGGCTTAATCTCTCGCGAAAACCCAATAAAAATGGCTGCAATTGCAGCCATTTTTCTAATCTCACGCCAACAAAAAAACCCGGCCTCGCCGGGTTTTTCAACTAAAGGGGAATATTAGCGTGCGCGGAAGACAATACGACCTTTGGTCAGATCATAAGGGGTCAACTGAACTGTTACTTTGTCACCAGTCAGGATCCGGATGTAGTTTTTGCGCATTTTGCCTGAAATGTGGGCTATCACCACATGACCATTTTCAAGCTCTACGCGAAACATTGTGTTTGGCAAGGTTTCAAGGATAGTGCCTTGCATTTCAATGTTATCTTCTTTCGCCATTAATTATTTATCCCATTAGCCTTCGAATATAAAAAACGGGCGTATCATGCCGCAAATTCACCTTGCTGTAAAGGGGATGTGCCTAGCAAACTTGGGAATACTCCCAGCCTTGGGGGGTTAAAATCTGATAAGGGCGGTATAAGCGTTTGTAGGACATTTTCCGATTTGCATCAATTTGATACCCCAGATAAAGAAAATCTTTACCCTGCATTTTAGCCAATCTGCACTGGAGTAAGATCAATAATACGCCAAGGGAGCGGCGTTCTTCATCGGGGTCAAAATAGCTGTAAATGGCTGACAAACTATTGGGCAGAGTGTCTGTCACTGCTACAGCCACAAGTCTATTGCCATCATAGACTTCAATAAACGTGGGGGGCAGCCAATGACAGAATAAAAATTGTTCATATTGGGTTTTGCTTGGCGGAAACATTGGGCCATCGAAGTGGCGCTCACGGATGTATTTTTCATACAGGGCATATTGAGCCTCGGTATGTTCTGAGGTGATGCGCCAAGTTAAATCACGGTTATGGGCTAGGGTGCGCTTTTGCCGTTTAGACGGTGTAAATTCTTTAATTGGTAACCGAATTGGCTGACAGGCACTGCAACGGGGGCAACGGGGTTTATAAATGGCGCTGCCACTGCGGCGAAAACCTATGGCGAGTAGCCGCTCAAATAGTATTGGGTCGAGGGTTTCCTCCTGAATGACTAACAGTTGCTCCTGCTGACCATCGAGGTAACTGCAGGGGAAAATTTGGCTGATCCCAATGGCGATTGGGGTGTTACTCGCGTTAGAGTTCAAGTGTGACCTCACTTGGTATCCAAGCTGCAGGATTAACCGTGTTATCCCTAAACTGGGTTAAGAGTTGTATAAAGTTCGCGCGTTTAACGGGTTTTGCCCCTAAGCTCTCAAGGTGGGGATTCATTACCTGTGCATCAATAAGTTTAAAATTCATTTTGATTAAATGTTGTTGCAACACCGCCATGGCCGCCTTTGACGCATTGGTTTCGCGGTGGAACATGGATTCACCACAAAACACTTGGCCAATGGCGAGACCATAAAGCCCACCGATTAATCGCTCACCGTGCCAAACTTCGATTGAGTGGGCATGGCCATTATGGTGTAGCTCACGGTAGGCCATTTGGATTTCATGGGTTATCCAAGTGCCAGTTTGTTTACGCCGAGGTTGAGCACAACCTGCCATCACATCGGTAAAGGCATGATTGATGGTATAGCGCCAAGGCTGTTTTTTTAAATATTTACGTAAACTGGTGCTGATATTCACTTGGCCTGGAATAAAAATGGCGCGGGGATCGGGTGACCACCATAAAATAGGATCCTCGGCGTTAAACCAAGGGAAAATGCCGTGATAATAGGCGGTCAACAAACGCTCTGGGCGTAGGTCACCACCTATCGCCAATAAGCCGTTTGGATCGGTGAGGGCGAGTTCGGGTGAAGGAAAAGCTTCAAATTCGTGATTCAGAAAAGACAGTGAGTTCACAATTGCGTATGATTCAGTAATAGACCCTTATACTAAGTTAGCGGAAATTCGGATATGTGGAAACCTACACTAGCGAGCTTTATGTTTATTTGTGCTTTAGTGATTTCTCCGGTGCAAGCAGGTTACGATCGTAATCAGGCGGTGCCGGTCGAGAAAGTCCTCTATGGTGATATCAACTCAGTACGTAATATCACCGAAACCCAATTAATTGAAGACCGAAACCAAGGTTGGAAAACTTTCGGTGGCGCATTAGCGGGTGGTGTTATCGGCCATCAATTTGGTGGTGGCTCTGGCCAAGATATTGCGACAATATTAGGCGCCTTAATTGGTGCTGGAGTTGGCAATCGTTATGGCAGTGGCACAACGGTGCAATCGCTCAAGCTCGTGGAGCTGATGATCACTCAGGAAGACGGCACGCAAGTCATGGTGATCCAAGATTATGATCCTGGCATGGTGTTCAATGCGGGGGATAGGGTACGTGTGGTGTACCTGCAAGGTGGGGTTCGCGTTGATTTAGCCATGTAACTAAGCCATGCACCTAACGCGAGGAAATTAAGCCTAACTGCCAAACATTAATAAAGAACGTTAAACGGTGATGGAATGACAAGGACAGAACTAACCCAATATTTAGCCGATTTTTTGCGGATATCGGCCTTTAAAGATTACGCCCCCAATGGTTTGCAGGTTGAAGGTAAAGCAGATATCCGCACCATAGTGACAGGTGTGACTGCTTGCCAAGCGTTAATCGATGAAGCGATTCGCCTCAAAGCCGATGCGATTTTGGTTCACCATGGTTTTTTCTGGAAGAGTGAGCCTGAGGTGATCACAGGCATGAAGCAGCGCCGAATCAAAGCCTTACTCGCCCACGATATCAATCTGTTTGGTTATCACTTGCCCTTAGATGCCCATCCAATGTTAGGTAATAATGCGGTCTTAGGCCGCAAACTGGGGATCATCGATGCTGAAGCAGTAGAAGATGTGGCACAGGGATTAGTGTGGCGTGGAAAGCTCGATTTGCCCGTCAGTGCCAGTGAATTTGCCGCGACCTTAGACGAAGTACTTGGCAGAGCGCCGCTGCATATTGGCGAGAGTTCGGATGAAATCCAATATTTAGCTTGGTGTACGGGCGGTGCGCAGGATTATATCGATGTTGCCGCGAGTCTTGGTGTGGATGCGTTTATCAGTGGCGAAGTGTCAGAGCGTACTTTCCATAGCGCAGTGGAGCAGGGAATTCACTATTATGCGGCGGGTCACCATGCGACCGAGCGTTTTGGCATTGAGGCGCTGGGGCGTCATCTCGCTCGCGAATTTAATTTGGTACACCATTTTGTAGATATCGCTAACCCTGTTTAACAATCTTGCTTTATCGACATCTTGTAAATGAAAGGCGAGCCATGCTCGCCTTTGTCTTATGTAAATCAACCTTAAGTTCAAATCAGTCCTAAGTTTAAATAAGCCCTAGGGTCGACAGGATAAAAATGCCTAAGGTGCAGGTGAGCAGCGAGCAAACGGTGGTTAAGGCGATAATATTGGCCGCAAGCGTGGCATTTCCTCCCATGGCCCGCGCCATCACATAACTTGCGGCTGCCGTGGGCGCGGCGCTCATCAAAAACACTAAGGCAAGTTCAACTTCGCGATAGCCAAGTATCAAGGCGCCTAGGGTGATGAACAGTGGCGCAAAGATAAGTTTTAAGGCGGTTGAGAACCAAGTGGCATACTTTTCATGTCTGAGCGAGCCAATATCCAATGAACCGCCTGTACACAGCAGTGCTAATGGGAGTGTCATATTGGCAAAGTATTGCCCAGCATCGAGGACCATTTTCGGTAAGGGGATCGCCAGCAGATAAAACAACATGCCGAGTATAATGGCAATGATCAGCGGATTTTTGGTGATGGTTTTAATGATCACCGCAAAAGCGCGGCGGCTTGATTCCTCACCCTTAGGACTCAAGCAAATCACGGCTTGAATATTGTAGAGCAGCGTCATGGACGCCACATAAACGGCCGCTAAAGCAACGCCTGATTCGCCATAGGCATTAGAGACATAGGCTAAGCCGATAATGGCGGTATTGGCCCTAAATCCCCCTTGAATGATGACGCCTTGATCCTTCGGCTCGGGGAAAAATCGTTTTGTCGTGTAGGTTGAGAGGATAAAAAACAGTAAGTTGGCGAGTAAGCCATAACCGATTAATGGCGCACTGGCGGCAAGATCGTGATGCGAGCTGATGATGCTGAGAAACAACAGCGCCGGCAGGGTGACATTAAAAACCAGTTTAGAAGCGACATCAATAAAGTGTTCATCAATGACTTGGGTGCGTTTAAGCATCACGCCTAAGGCTAACATTAAACAGATGGGACCGGTTATTGAAGCAGAAAACAACAGCTGCTCAATGATATTGCCCATAACTTCTCCTCGAAAATTCCATAGTGCGTTGTCGCTGAATCAGTGCGGCTTAGCCATAGCCGCGATAGTGTCGCACTGTCAGTCACTTGTCGAGGCCACATCAACTTACGTTCCCTGATAAAGCGTAAAGGAATGTGTGTTTAATAAATAAGGCCGCATTAAATGCGGCCTTATGTCTACTTACCTGTAACTTGACGGGTGCGTAGTGTCGATTACTTCACCCGCATACCAGGCTGTGCACCTTCATGGGGTTCTAAAATCCACAAATCGCTGCCACCAGGGCCTGCTGCCAAGACCATGCCTTCTGACATGCCAAAACGCATCTTACGTGGTGCAAGGTTGGCAACCATCACAGTCAGCTTGCCTTCGAGATCCTCAGGCGAATAGGCTGATTTAATGCCTGCAAATACCTGACGGGTTTCGCCGCCGATATCAAGTTGCAGTTTTAACAGTTTGTCGGCTTCGGCTACATGCTCGGCTTTAACGATACGCGCAATACGCAGATCGATTTTAGCGAAATCGTCATAGTTGATGGTATCGCTAATGGGATCGGTTGCTAATGGCCCTTTTGGTGCTTCTGGCTCGCTCGTGGCTTGCAAGTTTTCCTTAGAGTCGGCCACCATAGCTTCAACTTTGTCTAACTCAACACGTTGCATCATGGCTTTAAATGGCGCAATTTCATGGCCCGCCATATCTTGGCCTAAGCCATCCCACGTTAAGGTTTGTTGGAAGAAGGCTTCAACGTCTTGCGCTAAGCGTGGTAACACAGGTTTTAAGTACGTCACCAAAATGCGGAACAGGTTCAGCGCGTTTGAACACACTTGGTGCGCGGCTTCCTGTTGATCATCTTGCTTCACTAGCTGCCAAGGCGCTGCATCGGCGACAAAACCGTTGGCGATGTCCGCGAGTGCCATGATTTCACGCATCGCTTTACCGTATTCACGGGTCTCATAAAACTCAGCGATTTGTTCTTGTTTGGCTAAAAACGCCTCAGTTAGCGTGGTATCCGCAATTTTTGCGAGCTTGCCATCGAATCGCTTAGTGATAAAACCTGCGGTGCGAGAGGCTAAGTTCACTAGCTTACCGACTAGATCTGAATTTACGCGCTGGGCGAAATCTTCCAGATTTAAATCTAAATCGTCGATACGGCTACTGAGTTTGGCCGCGTAGTAGTAGCGTAAATATTCAGGATCTAAGTGATCTAAATAGGTGCGGGCTTTAATAAAGGTGCCTTTAGATTTAGACATCTTAGCGCCGTTCACCGTTACATAACCGTGGGCATAGACGCTGTTTGGCTGGCGATAGCCTGATCCATGGAGCATCGCAGGCCAGAACAGACTGTGGAAATAAACGATATCTTTACCGATAAAATGGTAAACCTCTGCTTTAGAATCCTTCGCCCAAAATTCGTCAAAGCTTAGCTCTGGGCGTTTGTCACACAGGTTTTTGAATGAGCCCATGTAGCCGATAGGCGCATCTAACCAAACGTAGAAGTATTTGCCCGGTGCATCTGGGATCTCAAAACCAAAGTAAGGTGCATCACGGGTGATATCCCACTGTTGCAGGCCTTGTTCGAACCATTCGTCGAGTTTATTGGCCATTTCGGTTTGCAGTGCGCCGGAGCGAGTCCACTCTTTGAGCATGTCTTCGAAGGCGGGTAAGTCGAAGAAGAAGTGCTCAGTGTCTTTCATCACTGGCGTGGCACCCGATACCGCTGATTTTGGATTGATAAGCTCAGTTGGGCTGTAAGTTGCGCCGCAGGCATCACAGTTGTCGCCGTATTGATCGGGCGATTTACACTTAGGGCAGGTGCCTTTGACGAAGCGGTCTGGCAGGAACATCGACTTCTCAGGGTCAAATAGCTGAGAAATGCTCTTGCTTTTGATATAGCCATTAGCGCGCAGTTTTAAGTAAATATCGCTCGCCAGCACGCGGTTTTCGTCACTGTGGGTGCTGTGATAATTATCGAAGGCGATATTAAAATCGGCGAAATCCTGCTGATGCTCTTTGTTGACTTGAGCAATCATTTCTTCAGGCGCCATACCTAATTGCTGCGCCTTGAGCATAATCGGTGTGCCGTGGGCATCATCGGCACAAATATAGTGGCACTCATGTCCACGAAGTTTTTGATAACGCGACCAGATATCCGTCTGGATGTATTCCAGCATGTGACCTAAATGAATCGGTCCGTTCGCGTAGGGAAGTGCGCTGGTCACGAGAATTTTACGTTGTGAAGTTGCCATCTTGTCTCAAATATCGTGGTGGGCCAAAAATAATGGTAGAGATACTAACCGATTACAGGATGATTTTCATCAAAACCTGAGTCGATTGGGTTAAATCTGCGCTAATGTTTTTGTCATTATCTGGTACACTTGGGCAAATTTATTGGTGGGGGTAATTCTTTTGTCTTCAACTCAAACTGATTATCGTTTAAGTGACGATCTTCTCGGGCCAGTTCTGGCCATTCTCGATGCATATATCGACCCGTATTTAGCGAAGGGTTTAGTGAGCGCAGGATGCGTGAATAAATTGGCGATTGAAGGTAAGCGTTTGCAGCTTGGCTTAGTCTACCCATACCCTTGTATGACTCAATACCGCGATACCGTGATGGCGCTCACCAACAAGCTCGCTGTGCTGGATGCCATTGATGAGGTTGAGTGTGAAATCGATTTTCAACCTAAGGTGTATTCTGCGATTGCTTCTATCGCACCGATTGCCAATGTGAAGCAAGTGATTGCTGTCGCGTCCGGCAAAGGCGGTGTGGGTAAATCAACCACGGCGGTCAACCTTGCTTTAGCACTGGCCGCTGAGGGCGCACAGGTTGGTATTTTAGATGCCGATATTTATGGTCCTTCCGTCCCATTAATGCTTGGGATCCCCAACTTCAGGCCCGTTTCCCTCGATGGTAAACACATGAGCGCCGCCAGTGCCCATGGCATTGCCGCCCAATCGATTGGGTTTATGTTAAGTGGTGATGAAGCCGCAGTATGGCGTGGCCCTATGGCGGCGGGCGCGCTTGCGCAGCTGCTCAATGAAACCCAGTGGCCAGAGCTAGACTATTTAGTCGTCGATATGCCACCGGGCACGGGTGATATTCAATTAACCCTGTCGCAAAAAGTGCCAGTCAGCGGCGCGGTGATTGTGACAACGCCGCAGGACATCGCTCTCGCCGATGCCAAGAAAGGCATCACCATGTTCCAGAAAGTGAATATCCCCGTTCTCGGCATTGTTGAGAATATGAGTTTCCATTTATGTCCAGAGTGTGGCCATAAAGAACACCCCTTTGGTACGCACGGTGGCAGTAAAATGGCTGAGCGTTATCAAGTTCCACTGTTAGGCGCCTTACCGCTGCACATCAATATCCGTGAAGCCATGGATGTGGGTGCGCCGACGGTTGTGGCCGAGCCTGACAGTGAAGTGGCGGCACTTTATCGGGAAATTGCCCGTAAAGTGGGCGCCGAATTGGCACTTAAACAGAGCCAGAAAACAGTTTCTATTAGCGTATCAGATGACGAGTAAGGTTTAAGGGTATGAATTCTCAGCAGTGTGTCATTATTGCAATTGCTGGCGCGTCAGCATCGGGCAAGAGTTTAATTGCCAAGACGATTTTTGACGAACTTCGCCGCGATTTAGGCACAGATCAGATTGGGGTAATTAACGAAGACGCGTACTACCGCGATCAGAGTCATTTATCCATGGATGAGCGTGTGTTAACTAACTACGACCATCCCAAGGCGTTAGACCATCAGCTGCTATGCACGCACTTGCAGTTGCTAAAGTCTGGCGAAGCTGTTGATATTCCTTGCTATAGCTATACCGAACATACGCGTATGGCCGAAACTGTAAAAATGACGCCGAAAAAAGTGATCATTTTAGAAGGCATCCTGCTGTTAACAGACCCTAAATTACGTGAATTGATGGATGCGAGCGTGTTTATGGATACGCCGCTGGATATTTGCTTCCTGCGCCGTTTAACCCGCGATGTGGCCGAGCGTGGCCGTACGATGGAGTCAGTGATTTCACAGTACAAGAAGACAGTGCGTCCTATGTTCCTGCAATTTATTGAACCTTCAAAACAATACGCTGATATTATCGTGCCTCGCGGCGGTAAAAACCGTATCGCGACCGATATTTTGAAGACTCGTATTCAACATTTACTGGCAAAATAACGACTAAAACTCAGGGAGTAAAAGGCAAGATGCGCTTAACCGATATCGAAATTGAACAGGCCCTTGATAACGGCACTATCGTTATAGAACCTCGCCCAAGCATAGATGCGATTTCTGGCGTCAGTGTGGATGTGCGCTTAGGTGGGCAATTTCGCGTCTTTAAGGATCATACTGCGCCTTTTATCGACCTCAGTGGTCCGAGTATTGAAGTGCAGGCGGCGCTCGATCGGGTGATGAGCGAAATCATCGAAATCCCAGACGGCGAAGCCTTCTTCCTACACCCCGGTGAATTGGCGCTCGCCGTGACCTATGAAAGCGTGACACTGCCTGCCGATATCGTCGGTTGGCTCGATGGCCGCTCTTCACTGGCGCGTTTAGGCTTGATGGTGCACGTCACTGCGCACCGGATTGATCCGGGTTGGCAGGGTAAAATCGTGCTCGAGTTTTACAACAGCGGTAAGTTGCCTTTAGCGCTGCGCCCACGGATGACCATTGGTGCGTTAAACTTTGAACGTTTAAGTGGCCCAGTGGCGCGTCCGTATAACAAGCGCAAAAATGCCAAGTATAAAGATCAACAGGATGCGGTTGCTAGCCGTATCAGTCAGGACTAATACCCTTGATTTGGGTTAATGGGGTTTCACAGGCAAGCATTGCTCCTATGGACAGGGGACTTGCCTATGGTGATGGCCTCTTTGCTACGATGCGAAGTAGCGAGTGTGGTATTTTGTTTTTTGAGCAGCATGAAGCCCGTCTTACGGCTGGCGCTGCAAGACTTGGGTTTGACTGGCAAATGAGTTCAGCCCTTGCCGAGCAGCTCAATACACTTGCTGCACAGTACCCGCATCACTGTATTAAATTGATGATCACACGCGGTGTTGGGGGCAGAGGCTATGCCCCGCCTGAGCAGGTAAACGTTACGGAGATCGTTTCTGTTCATCCCATTCCTACCCATTATGCTGCGTGGCAACAACTGGGTATTCGTCTTAAAACCTCCGCAGTCCAATTAGGTCATCAACCCTTATTGGCGGGGATAAAACACCTTAATCGCCTCGAGCAAGTGTTAATCAAATCCCAGCCCTTATCACAGGGTTTTGATGATTGGTTAGTGCTGGATTGTACTGGGCAGGTGATAGAATCTTCGATGGCGAATATCTTTTTTGTTAAAGGCCATCGAGTGATTACCCCATCTTTGGCGCGCTGCGGCGTTGCGGGTGTCATACGCGAGCAAGTGATGTTAGCCTTACTTGCACGGCAGATGAATATTGATTGTTTGCCCTTTGGCGCCGAGCGTTTAGTGGAGTTTGACTCGGCATTTATCACTAACAGCATCTTAGGCGTGGTGGATGTACTGGCGATCGATTCGCACAGTTTCAAGCCTTCTCCTTTGACTGCCGATCTTAGACACACACTTTCACTCTCACTATGAAAAAACTCATTCTGATCGCAAGCTCTACCTTATTGGCCTTGCTGACCTTAGCTTGCTTGGCGGGTTATTGGGGTTACCGTACGATTATTGATTACAGCCAAACGCCATTAGCGTTAACCGAAGCCAAAGAATTAACCATTGCTCGTGGTACGAGTGTGCACCAGTTGGCGCAGCAGTTAGAAACCGATGGCGTTATCCAAGACAAATGGAAACTCAAATGGTTACTTAGATTGCGTCCAGAGCTGGGCAAGATCCGCACTGGTCTGTACGAGATGTCACCCTCGCAGACGCTTGCCGACTTACTTAACGACTTAGTCAATGGCAAGGTGAAAACCTTTAGCCTGACCTTAGTCGAAGGCAAAACCATTGCCGAGTGGGAACAACAACTGGCAAGTGCGCCCCATTTACAACTGACCCCAGAGGTTTTTAGTGCCGTATTAATGGAGCAGGGGGACGATTCGGCGTTGCCCGAAGGTAAATTCTTCCCCGATACTTACCATTACACCGCTGACAGTGATGCCAAGGTACTGCTGACCCAAAGTTATAAAATGATGGAGCAAGAACTCGCCAAAGCCTGGGCAGAGCGTGTGCCCGGTTTACCGCTTAAATCACCTTACCAAATGCTGATCTTGGCATCGATTGTCGAAAAAGAAACTGGTCAAGCCTTTGAGCGTGATCAAATCGCCGGCGTCTTTATTAATCGACTGAATCTAGGCATGAAGCTGCAAACCGACCCCACGGTGATTTATGGCATGGGAGACAGATTTAAAGGCAATATCACCCGTAAAGATTTAGTCGAAGAGACACCGTTTAATACCTATCGGATTTTCGGCTTACCGCCAACACCGATTGCGGCACCGAGCAAGGCCTCATTACAGGCAGTGTCGAAACCCGCCAAGGTCAGTTATTTGTATTTTGTGTCGCGTAACGATGGTACCCATGTATTTTCGACCACTTTGGAAGAACATAACCGCGCCGTCGATATTTATCAGAGAAAGAAAAAATGACCCAAGCATCCGCCAAATTCATCGTTGTTGAAGGACTGGAAGGCGCCGGTAAATCGAGTGCGATTGCCCTTATTCGCGATTTTATTGAAAAGCACACCGGGCTCGCGCCTGTTTGCACCCGCGAGCCAGGCGGCACGCCGCTGGCCGAGCGCATTCGTGATTTAGTGAAAATTGCCGACCCAAACGATCCTTTATGTGATGAGTCTGAATGTTTATTGATTTATGCCGCCAGAGCCCAGCTCGTCGCCAATGTGATCAAACCCGCGCTGGCTGAAGGCAAATGGGTGTTAGGGGATAGACACAATTTGTCATCTTTAGCGTACCAAGGCGGTGGACGTGGCTTAATGCCTTTAGTCGAAGCCGTAAGTAACGCAACGCTCAAAGGGTTTAAACCCGATTTAACCCTCTATCTTGACCTTGACCCTAAGCTTGGGCTGCAACGAGCAGCAAAGCGGGGCGAACTTGATAGAATTGAGCAGCAAGCCATCGACTTTTTTGAACGGGCGCGCGCAACTTACCTCAAGCTTGCCAGCGAAGATGAGCGGATTGTCGTTATCGACGCCAGCCAAACCATGGCCGAAGTGCATAAAGATATTCTGGCCGTGTTACAGGCGATGGCATGGTAGTGCAAAGCGGTTTTGATGTATTAACCCTGCCTTGGCTCGATGCGCCAAGGCAGGCGTTTTTAACCCAGTTGCAAACTCAAAAAGTCCCTCACGCGCAACTCGTGGGTATCGATTCTGCCTATGGCGGTGAACTTTTGAGTGTGTTTATGGCGCGCGCCGCCATGTGTTCACAACCCACTCCCGCGGGCGGGTGCGGTTTTTGTAAGTCCTGCCAGTTATTTGATGCGGGTAATCATCCTGATTTTTATCAAATCGAGGCCGATGGCCATCAAATCAAAGTCGATCAAATTCGTGAGCTTTGTAGCCGCTTAAGTGCGACTGCCCAGCAAAGTGGCCGCCGTGTAGCCATTATCCACCATAGCGAGCGTTTAAACTCAGCCTCTGCCAATGCGCTACTCAAGACGCTCGAAGAGCCGGGTAAAGACACCTTACTACTATTACATTCCGACACACCCGCACGTTTAATGGCCACGATCAGTAGTCGTTGTCAGCGGCTTCCCTTTGTGACGCCGTCTAAAATGTTGATCAAAAACTGGTTAATTCAGCAATGCCAGATCCAAGAGGATGTGACTTGGTGCTTGAGTGTGGTCGGTGGCCCATTAAAGTTGGCCGAAAGTTTGCAATCTGACGGTACGCAACCCAGTCGTTATCAAGCCTTGTTAGGGTTTCGCAAAGATTGGGCGCAAAGTTTGTCGTCGGGCCATCTGTGTGCTAGTTTGTTAACGATAAGTGAACAACAAATCATTGATGCTCTTAAGGTTTTATACTTACTCCTGAGACAAGTTTTATTGAAGTACGGCGACCAAGATGCGTTTGTGCAAGCGCAAATAGGGAACTTGGCGGCGAAAATCATGGGAATGTGTCATAGCTTAAGTGCAATGCCGAGTGTCAATTATTTAGGCTTGTGTCAAAGTTATGTCTTAGAATATAAAGAAATAACAAATAAGTAACATGCCATGGTCGATCTTGTCGTCAATTTTGATACCTTACATCAGCTTTACCGCGCCTATATGCCGTTTATCAAACCGGCAGGGCTGTTTGTCGCCACCGGGGAAACCCATTACCTCGGTGAGACCTTAACCATCGCCTATCGTTTACCCGGCGCGACCACCTCAAACGAATTTCGTGGCGTCGTTGTGTGGATCAATCCTTTGGGAGCATCGGGTGGACGTCCTGCTGGGATTGGTATCAAGATAGTCTCAGAGCCCGACAGCCATAAACACCATATTGAAAAATTGTTATCCCGTGAACTCGCCTCTGGTGACTTAACCTGCACGATGTAATGCATAGAGTGGTCAGCTAGGGTCGACACTGAGTATTAAGTGCTGAGTGAAGCCTTAGCGAAATTTGACCTCGATCCCATCGCTGAGTATCCTTGTGCTCCTTTTTGTTTATCTGCTTGGACATTGCTGTGCTTATCGATTCACATTGCCATCTCGATCGCCTGAAAGCGGCTCCCGATCAACCCACCTTAGAACTCATCCTCGCCAACGCTAAGGCGCGCGGTGTCGACTATATGCTCTGTGTCAATGTGCGCCAGCAGGGATTTGAGTCGATGCGCGACAAGGTTGCGGGTTTCGAGCAGGTGTTTTTATCTTCGGGCGTGCATCCGCTGGATGTGAAAGACGGCCTCGATGTGGAGCAAATTCGCCGTTTTGCAATGGACCCCAAAGTGGTGGCCATTGGTGAAACTGGGTTAGATTATTTTTATGCCGATGAAACTAAAGCCCTGCAACAGCAATGTTTTGAGCAACAAATTGCCTTGGCGGTTGAAGTTGATAAGCCGCTGATTGTGCATACCCGTGATGCCCGTGAAGACACCATCAACATGCTAAAAGCGGGGCAGGCTGATAAAGTCGGTGGCGTGTTACATTGCTTTACGGAAAACTGGGAAATGGCCAAGGCGGCGATTGACTTAGGTTTTTATATTTCCGTTTCAGGCATTGTGACCTTTAAAAATGCCGGTGAGTTAAGAACCGTGATCCGCAAAGTGCCGAAAGAGCGTTTATTGGTGGAAACCGATTCGCCTTATCTTGCGCCTATTCCACACCGTGGACAGGAAAATCAACCCGCCTATGTGCGTGATGTGGCCGAGTTTGTGGCAGAGCTGCGCGGAGAGCGTTACGAAGATCTTGCGCAGTATACCAGTGAGAACTTCTTTAACTTGTTTAAGGATGCGGCGCGCTTGATTGGGCGTTGATTTAGGTTTGCCCCTCTCTTGTGAGCACAATTTTGCTCATATTCGTTAAAACGCAAGCCCATAAAAAAAGGCCCAAAACGATTCTAGCTGTTTGGGCCTAGGGGAATGGCTCGTTGAAGAGCCGTGCGCTACAAACGAAAGTGCCATACAGAGCACTTTACAATAGACTCAGTGTAGTTGAGTTTAGTATGAGTAACACTTTCTCTGCCCCGTTTTTTAGGTTATTTCTCGCTAAAAAATCACCTATTTATAACCATTATGCCTGCGGTGGTAGCAATAATACTTTATCTTTCACTAAGTCTCTGGGCAGGTTGTTTTTTAATTTATTACCTAAATGTTTCGCCATGCCTAAAGGCGCGCCGCCATAACAGACAATCACTTCGCCCTGAGCTTTGCTGGCCGTATCGAGGGGAATATCTCGTCCCATCAAATACTCTTTTGCCTGCTCATCGCTCACTTCTACGACTTTAGCGCCGTTTTTTGCCCCCGCTTTAAGCGCTTTACCCGCTAGAGCAATAATCGCCTCATGGCGCACTTTAAAGCCATGTTTACTGTGATCGGCAAGCTTAACCCCAATCCGCTGAAAGCGCATTTTACCAATAAAGTCTTTAAATTCATGGGGAAATAGCCAAAACTCATCGTCGCGCACCATAATGAGATCATCGGGCAGTTCGATACCCAGATCATCGGTAAAATAGGCTTGAATGGCTTTGGCTTGTTTGGCACTCGCCTCCGTAAAGGGGAAATTCTTTTGCAATTTCGGCTCAGGCTGTAGGCGTGGTACCGAACGGGTTTTAGTCAACTTCGCGACAAAAAAGCCTTCGCTGTCGTAAATCTGTGGCCAAACGTGCAAAAAGCCTTCTGGCGTAGTGGCTTTGTCAGCACCATCAAATAATTGGCTTAAGGACTCAAATTGCACTGCATTGCCATAGGTTTGCTGCAAATATTCACATACACCTTGGTTTTCGTGCCGATTAAGGGTGCAGGTTGAATAAACCAAACTGCCACCCGGTTTTAAGGCCAAAAATGCGGATTCGATTAAGGCTTTTTGGGTTTCGCTAATTGCAAGAACCTCATCGAGCGACCAAGATTTTAACGCGTCCGCATCTTTACGGACCGTGCCTTCACCGCCACAAGGCGCATCAATTAATACCGCATCAAAACTTTCATACAGATACTCACCAAATACTCGGCCATCGAAGTGGGTTAGGGCGCAGTGACTCGCGCCCATGCGCAGCACATTAGCATGGAGTACTTTGACGCGACTTGCAGAATATTCATTGGCAACCAATAAGCCTTGATTATTCATCAAGGCGGCCATTTGCGTGGTTTTAGAGCCAGGTGCAGCTGCTAAGTCCAACACACATTGCCAATCTGCATTGGGGGTAAATAGTGCGATTGGCGGCAGCATGGAGCTGGCTTCTTGGATATAGAATAAGCCCTGAATATGCTCTAGGGCATTGCCGAGCTGCTCTTCTTCATCATAGCTTATCCAGAAACCATCCTCACACCAGGGAATAGGCTCGAAGGTCCAACCTTTCGGCTGCATCAAACGCTTAAAATCTTCGCTGCTGATCTTTAAGGTGTTGACGCGAATTGAGCGACGTAGTGGTCTTGAACAGGCCGCAATAAAGTCATCCATTGAGAGATGGGCGGGCAATTCTTGGGCAATTGTACTGATAAAATTTTGATTTAATTGAACCATAACGGAATTTGGCTGTGTATCAACTGCGGCAAGTATATCATAATCCCTTAGTGGGGCTGGGATTTTATCCCTCTACTATCGTTGGTTCAGATTTGCGTTAAATAAACAAAGCGACACGAATAAACAGTTTGAATAACAATAAGGAAGGGGCAGAGTGCTAAATCGGGTGTGGTTAGTGTTTTTCCTCACATCGCTGTTGGCGATGGCAATACAGCTTTTTAATGGGCATATCGATGTGCTTGCCAACGCGGTTGAGGCCTTGTTTGCCAGCGCTAAACTCGCCGCTGAAATCGCCTTAGGCTTAGTGGGTGTGTTGTCTCTGTGGATGGGATTAATGCGAATTGGTGAAAAAGCCGGTGTTGTTGGGGCGATTGCCTTTGTATTTGAGCCACTGCTGCGCCGCTTAATGCCCGAAGTGCCTAAAGGACACCCCGCATTTGGCAGTATGACGATGAACTTAACGGCCAACATTTTTGGATTGGATAATGCCGCTACTCCATTAGGTTTAAAGGCAATGCAGGATTTGCAGAGTCTTAATCCGGTCAAAACCATTGCCACCAACGCACAAATTCTATTTTTAGTGCTCAATACCTCCTCGGTGACCTTAGTGCCTGTCACGGTGTTTTTATACCGTGCTCAGCAGGGCGCGGCGGCTCCGGCAGACATTTTTTTACCCATACTCCTCGCAACCTCTGCCTCGACATTAGCAGGGCTTCTGATCGTTGCTGTTGTGCAGCGGCTTTCACTGCTCAATGCCGTGGTACTCGGATATGGCGCAGTGCTGCTGTCGGCATTAGTTGCCAGTGGTTTTTATTTGATGACCTTAACGGCTGACGCGATTGGCACTGTGTCGACTGCCTTGGGCAACGGGGTATTACTACTGTTAGTTTTCAGTTTTGTGCTGGTGGCAGGCGTGCGAAAAGTGGCGATTTATGATGAGTTTATCGAAGGCGCTAAGGCGGGGTTTAACCAATCGATACAACTGATCCCGTATCTTCTAGCCATGCTGCTGGCGATTGGTTTACTTAGGGCATCGGGCGCGTTGGATTATCTGCTGCAACTGATTGCGAGTTGCGTGAGTCTTTTCGGGTTTGATACTCGCTTCGTCGATGCTATGCCTACGGCGTTGATGAAACCCTTTAGTGGTTCGGGCGCGCGGGCGATGATGCTCGAAACCATGGCACACCACGGAGTGGACTCCTTTGCTGGTCGATTGGCGGCGATTTTCCAAGGCAGCACTGAAACGACTTTCTATGTGCTGGCGGTTTACTTTGGTTCAGTGGGTATTCGTCATGGGCGCCATGCGCTCGCCTGTGGTCTAACGGCGGATTTTGCAGGGATTAGTGCAGCTATTGCGGTCTGTTATTGGTTCTATGGCTAAGCAGCGTTATATGAAAAAATCAGGCGCATTGGAACTGACCAAATGCACCTGATGTTAATGTCGCGTTTAAATACTTTAGCGTTTTAGCTTACATCAATAGCGCGATTATTTATTGCATGGGAGGCTATTGCGCCGGAGCCCATTCTTGCCATTCACGCTCGGCTTTATGCTGCAGTTTAATCACTGCGCCTTCGCTGAGGCGGTTACTCTCTTGAGTTGTTTCTTTGGTTGCAACATTAATGCCGCCCGCTAATAGGGTTTCGAGCGAACCGGCTTCAATTTGTGCACCAGAGAAAATACCTACATCGACTTTAATGCCTGAGGCGTCCCAGAACTGACTGCTCTGATTTACTAAGTGACTGTACTGGGGCTCAATGTGCGCTTGCATGAGTACACTGTTACCTTGAGACGACAGGCTATAACCATCGATTTGGCCGATTTTAATGCCGCGGAAGAAAATAGGCGTGCCGACTTTCATCGAGCCAAGGTTGCTATCTTCTAAGGTAAACTTAAGCGCATCTTCGGCCACGTTGGCGTAGCTGCTCTCAACCAATTTGGCCTGGAATTGACTCGCCTTTTGCTTGCTCTTACCCGGTAACACGCCAATATATGGCCCAGTGATTAAGGTTTCTGGCGCTTTAATGCCTGCTAAAGATATTTGCGCTTCGACCATATGGTACTCAGTATCACTGCGGCTGAAATGCTCGGCATAGTCGCCATAGAGATAGGCGGTGGCTGTAAGGGTGGTTAAATCGGTATTGAGCTTAACTTGCGTCACTTCACCCACCTGATGACCTTGGTAACGAATGGCGGCTTTTGCAGCCAATTTTGCCGAGGCGGGTAAGGTGAGTTTGATTGCTTGAGCCTGCGCTAAGGCGAGCTGTTTACTTTCGTATAGTTTAAGTGCCGCATTAGGCTCAGTCGTTGAACTGTCCAATAAACCTAAGCTGATACTGCCCTTTAACGCGCCTTGTAGTGGAGCAACGGCGACATCAATACCCGCAAGACTGGCGCTGACATCCACGGCACTGTTACGCCAAAAGACTTTAGGTTTTTGCACTAAGGGTTGGAACTGCTTATCAATAGCGATCTTAATCGCAAAGTCTTCGGTTTTACTCTGCCAGTTGACCGACTCCACGCTACCAATTTGCATTTTTTTATAGTAAATCGGAGATCCTTGACTAACATCGGCGCCATCAGCACTGATGAGAGTAAAGTATAAACGCTGTTGACGGACAAAGAATTGCTTAGCTTCATCCATTGAGCTAAATAGTGGCAAACGCGCATTTGCCGCCAGCGGGGTATTACTGGTACCAGGGATAAGACTCACCGCGCCTTTAGTTAATGTCGCTAGATCGCGTGCTTTGACCGATACACCATCAAGAGACGCATCGACGCTCAACGCTGATTCGGGAACAAAATAGCTATCACTGCGGATTAAGCTGGCAAACTCAGGTTGCAGCTCGAGTAGATATTCAACGGCCGACAGATCTTTGGTTAATTTCACCTCGAGCACCTGACCGATAGGTAATTGCTTGTAACGCACTTCGGCGCCAGCGGTTAAGCCCATGTTTTCGGGCGAGGTTATTGTTGCCTTAAGTTTTTTCGCTTGTAGCACATCAGGAGCAGAGGATTGCAAGGCAAAACTACTTGGCAGTGCCGAATTAGCATGGGTGCCGGGTAAAAAGTTAATCACGCTTCCTGTGAGTAAACGCTCGGGGTTTTTGATCCCTGAGAGCGAAATATCGGCGCCTTCAAGCCAAAACTGGCCGTCCCGAGTTAATAGGTTGGCGTATTCAGGCTCAAATTTTGCCACCGCAGTTACACCTGCAGCGGTGAGTTGCTTGCTTTGAACTGCACCAATGGTGATGCCGCGATATACAATGCGAGTGCCTTTATCAATAGCATTGCCATCACTCATGGTCAGACTGACTTCAATCCCGCCAAGGGCGCTGGTTTCGGAATCATAGAGAGCAAAACTGTCGCCATTTTGTGCCGCAGGCGCTTTTTCATCGGAACTGAAACTCACGCCACCCGCAAGGATAGAAGCAAGGCTCTCAGTGTTGACTTTAATGCCCGCTAAACTAGCATCGACTTTAACGCCTGACACATTCCAAAAGTGAGAGTTTTTCTTCACTAAACGCGCATATTGCTCTTGGATAAACGCACTAATAATGACTCTGGCATTACCATCTAAACGATAGCTGACCACGCTGCCCACAGGGATTTGACGGAAGAACACTGGCGAGCCCACATCTAATGAGCCGAGTTTATCGGCCGTCAGTTCAATCATTACCCCTTCGGAGCCAATTTGCATTGGTGGCGGTTGGCGTTCTGCCTCAAACAAGGTGGCGGCATTGCCTTTGCCTGGTTGGATTGCAATATAGTTGCCTGAAAACAGCGCATCCAGACCTTCAACGCCTGTGATGCTGGCCTTTGGGGTAACTAACCAGAAGAGGGTTTCTTTATTTAAGAAAGGCTTAGCGCGATAGTCCATCATCACCTTCACGTTAACGCCTTTAAGATCATCATCAATACCGATATCTTTTACCTTACCAACGGTTAAGCCTTGGTATTTGACTAAGGTTTTGCCAACGTCGATCCCAGTGGCACTAGGGAAGTGGATTTGAATTTCAATGCCCGATTCTTTGATGCTCTTAATACCCAGCCATGCGCCAAGCGCGAGCGCCACAATCGGGAGCAGCCAAATCGGCGAAAAGAGCTTTTTCTTCACAACTTTTGGCGATTCAATTTGTGTCATCTTGAGGTTCCAGTCGATCCCAGAGTAAACGAGTGTCTAAAACTTTTGCGGCAAGTTGCGTCAGTAAAATCACCAATGCAAATGCCGTGGCCGCGGGTGCAGGCTTTGCATCGAGTAATTGCCCCATATTCACCAGGGCAACGGTCAGCGAGATCACAAATAAATCGAGCATCGACCAGCGGCCAATCCACTCAATAACATGAAATCCCACCATAAGTTTTTGCTTTGAAATTGGCAGGTTGAAACTGATAGCACACAGATAAGTGGCTAAGCCGATAATCTTTACCCAAGGCACTAAAATACTGGCAATAAACACAATAATGGCGATGGGTAACATATCCGATTGGACTAAATGAACAATTCCGGAAAAGATCGTATCGTGACGCACCTTTCCCTGATTGGTGAGCACCGTAATGGGATAGAGGTTGGCTGGAACCAATAAAATGGCGGCAGTAATAAGCAGCGCCCAACTTTTTTGTAAGCTGTTGTAATCGCGGACCTGTAATTCTGATTCACAACGACTACAGTGGCTATCCTCACTGCTATTGAGTTGCCTACAAACGCGGCACAAACACAGGCCTAAATCCTTTCCTTGCTGCTTCATATCAGTGATGTTCCTGCATAAGAAGACCCCACATATGCTCAATATCATATTCACGCTGTAAAAACAGGGTGACTAAAAAAAGCATGGTGAAGCAAAAGGTACCCATTCCAAAATAAATATCCGAAAAATCAGACAATTGAAATGATGAGACGAGGAAGCTAATCACATAAATCTCAAGCATTGTCAGCTGCGAAAGGAACCCCTGAAATGTGAGTAATTGTTTGAGACTATGGCGCCAAAACGGGCTCGCAAGCCCCCATTTTATAATCAAAATTTGCGCAAGAATCGATAGGATCAATAAACCAGGGCCAACCACTGCGGCAGCAAGGACGGCTAATCCCACTACCCAATAACCTTGTTCGAAGACGGCAAAAGCGCCTTGAAATACCGTTGTTGTGCGAATACTGCCCAGAAAATGGATTTCTAGCACAGGAAAAAAGTTAGCAGGAAAATAAAACACCAACGCGGTAATGCACAGTGCCAACATGCCATTTACTGAACAGTATGGAGTGTCATAAAGTGCGGTGTTGCAACGCGGACACAACGCTCTGACCCCTGTTGGGAGGGCACGTTTCCGAATGGCCAAGTCGCAGGAACGACAGAGGATTACAGAGTTTTCTGCTGTATTGTCATGCATATAAAAATATTATATTAGCCCCAAAGCCACTGAGATTGAGCAAATAATCCGAAAACAACAAATTATAAGGTGAGATATCAAATTGATTGACCCATCTCCACAACATAAAGCGCAGTCATAATATCAGAATAATCAGAACACTTGCATCACTAGTTCACTTTATGTCATTCTGGTTACTGTATATAAAAACAGTGCGAGGGCGGTCATGGCAGTTATTACACAGTTTGTCGTGGTAAGAGAAGGGGTAGAAAAGATGACATTCACATCGAAAAAGGAGGCTGATGCCTACGATAAGATGCTCGACATCGCTGATAACCTCATTCCATTTATTCAGAAAGCGGAACTTGGGATTGATGAAAGTCTAACCGAACAGCTCGCATTCTATTTTGCTAACAATAAAGATGAGCTAACAAACTTGCTTAAAGGCGTGGTTCAAGTTAATAGTACGCCAACAAAACCAAACACAGCCAAAAAAGCGTCTAAGAAGGACGATGCTGCTGAATAATTTTTAGGAAGCATATGAAACCGCAATTTTATGAATCACTGAACCGTCAAGCGTTAGCGTTACTCGAAGGCGAAGATGATTTAGTGGCTGCCATGGCTAACTTTTCAGCCCTGCTTAATGACAACCTAACCGAACTAAACTGGGTAGGTTTTTACGTTATGCGCGGCGAACAGTTAGTATTAGGCCCATTCCAAGGTAAAGTGGCTTGTACCCGCATTCCGATGGGTAAAGGCGTGTGTGGCACTGCAGCACTGGCTAATCAAACTCAACGGGTTGCCGATGTGCATCAATTCGATGGACATATCGCCTGCGATGCGGCCAGTAATTCCGAAATTGTTATCCCTGTTCGCGCTAATGGTCAGGTGATTGCTGTACTGGATATTGATAGCCCTATTTTTGACCGCTTTGACGAAGAAGACCAAAAGGGCTTGGAATTATTGGTAAAAAGCTTCGAAAACTGCCTATTTGCTTAATTTGCGTACAATAACGCATAATTCATAGTCGCAATCGGTGGCGTGCGCCTTATAATAGCGCATGCCCTGATAAGGCTTGTTTGGGCATTGCCCGAATAAACCTGAGAGGTTTAGCCGTAAAAAATGGTTAACTGATATTTTTTAACTTTAGTTAACTCGGCGAGAATGTTAATTTGTACTTTGGCTCAATTGTGAGCTTAACCAAGATAAACGACACGTAAGAAGCTGATTTATATCACCTCGAATTCGATGTCCCTTTTTAACTGTGGAAGTAATGATGGAATCAACAGATAAGTTGACCGACACCAACGCAATTTTGGCGTATTTGTATGAAACATTTCCTTTGTGCTTTATTGCTGAAGGTGAAACTAAGCCATTAAAAATCGGATTGTTTCAAGATTTGGCTGAAAGGTTGGCTGATGATTCTAAAGTCAGTAAAACTCAACTGCGCGTGGCGTTAAGACGTTACACTAGCAGTTGGCGTTACCTCAAATCGGTAAAAGCTGGTGCCCAGCGTGTGGATCTTGATGGTCAGCCTTGTGGCGAGCTAGAGCAAGAACATATCGATCATGCTCAAGCCATGTTGAAAGAAAGCCAAGAAAAAGCCAAAGCTAAGCGTGCTGCTCAAGCTGCCAAAGTGGCTCCGGCTGGCAAAGCTCCAGCGAAAAAGGCCCCTAAGAAAGTAGCTGTTCCTGCCCGCAAGACTGAGCGTCCTGCCAAAGTGGCTCCTAAGGCTGAACCTGCTGTTAACTTAGTCCAAGCGCAATTGACCGATTTAGCTAAGAAACAGCGTGTCAATGTTAAGTTAGGTATGACGCCAGTAGCCGGCGTGATCACTGACATTAACAAAGAAGACATTCATGTTCAGCTTGATAGCGGCTTAACGATAAAAGTGAAAGCAGAACATATTCTGCTGTAATCATTTAATCTAACGGAGTAACTTGTTGATGCGAAAACTCATTTTGGCTACATCCATCGCCACTGTTTTTGTCGGATTCTCGGCTTGGGCTGTGCCTCCTACGATTCAAATCAGCGAGTTACCCACTCTCAAGCAGGAAGCGCAGCATAAAGTGGCCAGTAAACGAGTGACAGATTTATACACTCGTTCGCATTACCATCGATTTGCGCTCGATGACGCGTTTTCTGCGCAGATTTTTGACCGCTATTTACAGCAACTTGATTACCGTCGCAATGTGCTGACCCAAGCCGATGTCGACAGTTTTAAGCCTTATATCAATCAGTTTGACGATATGCTGAGTTCAGGTGAACTCGACCCTGCCTACAAAATGTTTGATTTGGTTCAAAAACGTCGCTACGAAGGCTTTGTGTACGCGCTTTCTCTGCTCGATAAAGAAATGGATTTTACCGTTCCTGGTGATGCCTACGAGTACGATAGGGAAGATGTCGCTTGGCCAAAAGATCAAGCTGAAATCAATGAGCTTTGGCGTCAGCGAGTGAAATACGATGCGTTGAATCTCAAGCTTACTGGCAAAAAATGGCCTGAAATTGTTGAGATTCTGCAAAAACGTTATAACAACGCCATCAAACGTTTGACTCAGACCAATAGTGAAGATGTGTTCCAAGCGGTGATGAATGCATTTTCTCGCAGCATTGAGCCGCACACTAGCTATTTATCCCCCCGTAATGCTGAGCGTTTCCAAATGGAAATGAACTTGAGCCTAGAGGGTATTGGCGCGCAGTTACAGCTCGAAGATGATTACACTGTGATTAAGAGTTTAATCGCAGGTGGTCCTGCCGCTGGCAGTGAAAAACTGTCACCAGAAGATAAGATTGTTGGTGTTGGCCAAGAGGGTGGCGAGATCGTTGATGTTATCGGCTGGCGTTTAGACGATGTCGTTGAGCTCATCAAAGGTCCTAAGGGCAGTAAAGTCGTTTTGCAGATTTTACCGAAGAAAGGTGGCTCAAATGCTAAGCCGTTTAACGTCACTTTAGTACGTGACAAGATTCGCTTAGAAGACCGTGCCGCGACTTCTAAAATCATCGAACCTAAAGACGGTGAATACGCCAATCGTAAAGTCGGAGTTATCCAAATTCCTGGATTCTATATGAATTTATCCCAGGATGTGGAAAAGGAACTCGTTAAACTCAACGAAGCAAAAGTCGAAGGTGTCGTTATCGATTTACGTGGTAATGGCGGCGGTGCATTAACCGAAGCCGTGTTACTGACCGGACTCTTTATTGACATGGGCCCTGTGGTGCAAATCCGTGACGCCGATGGCCGTGTGTCAGCTCACCGCGATAACGATGGCAAGACTACCTACGCAGGTCCGTTGACCGTGATGGTTGACCGTTACAGCGCATCAGCTTCTGAGATTTTTGCAGCAGCATTGCAGGATTATGATCGTGCATTGATTGTTGGTGAGTCCAGTTTCGGTAAAGGCACAGTGCAACAGCATAAGAGCCTAGGTCGGATCTACGATATGTACGAGAAGCCTATCGGCCATGTGCAATACACCATTCAGAAGTTTTATCGCATTAACGGTGGTAGTACACAACTCAAAGGTGTGACGCCGAATATTGCGTATCCAAGTGCGTTAGAGCCTGGTGAGTATGGTGAAGCTGAAGAGAAGAATGCTTTGCCTTGGGACAAAGTCCCGATGGCGCAATACGGTACGCTAAATGATATCACCCCTGAACTGGTGGCGAGTTTAGAGAAAAAGCACCTTGCCCGTATTCAAAACAGTGTTGAGTTTAACTATATCAATCAAGATATTGCTGACTTTAAAAAGCATCACAAAGAGAAAACGGTCTCCTTAGAGGAAAGTGAGCGTATTGCATCACGTGAAGCTGATGAGAAGAAAGTGCTCGATAGAACCAATGAGCGTCGCGTAGCCAATGGTTTAGCGCCAGTTAAATCGATGGAAGATATTAAAGATGATGTTGCTGCGCCAGATGCATTTTTAGATGAAACGGCTTATATCACTCTAGATATGGTGGATGCGAAAAAGCTAGCTAACGCTGGCACTAAATAGGCGGAAGTTACGTCTGTTTACCTTACCTTAAAACGCGCTTATGGCGCGTTTTTCTTATTTAAATCAGTGTTAAAGGGAACGAAATGACACAAGTTCAAGCAAAATACCTTAAAGACTACCAAGCTCCCCAGTTCACGATTGAATCCATCGACTTAGATGTTAATCTTAACGGTAAAAATACCGTTGTTAAGGCTATAAGCAAGGTTAAACGTAGCTCTTCCCACGCTAATCCTATAGTGCTTGATGGTGAAGGATTAACCTTAGTCAGCGTGGCGATTGATGGTCAACAGGTAGCGTATCAAGTTGGTGAAGGGCAGTTGACAATCGAAACGACCCTAAATGAGTTTGAGCTGACCATCATCACCCAACTGGATCCTGAAGCCAACTCAAGCCTCGAAGGGCTTTATATGTCTGACGGTGCCTATTGCACCCAGTGTGAAGCTGAAGGCTTTAGACGTATCACTTACTTCCTCGACCGTCCTGACGTATTGGCTAAATATACTGTGCGTATTGAAGCCGACAAGCTGGCGTTCCCGTTCCTGCTCAGTAACGGCAACTTGATTGACAAAGGTGATCTCGATGGCGGACGCCATTATGTACGTTGGCAGGACCCTTTCCCCAAGCCGGCCTACCTTTTTGCCCTCGTGGCAGGTGATTTTGATCTGTTGCAGGATGAGTTTATTACCCGCAGTCAGCGTAAAGTGGTGCTACAGGTTTTTGTTGATAAAGGGAATTTGCATAAGGCGCACCATGCTATGGCATCCCTTAAAAAGTCTATGGCTTGGGATGAGTCCCGTTTTGACCTTGAATATGATTTAGATATCTACATGATCGTTGCTGTCGACTTTTTCAATATGGGGGCGATGGAAAATAAAGGCTTAAATATCTTTAATACCAAATATGTCCTCGCCGATACTTTGACCGCCACTGATGAGGATTACCATGGTATTGAATCCGTAGTCGGCCATGAATATTTCCATAACTGGACGGGCAACCGTGTCACTTGCCGTGATTGGTTCCAATTAAGTCTCAAAGAAGGCTTAACAGTTTTTCGCGACCAAGAGTTTAGTTCGGATTTAGGTTCGCGCGCGGTAAATCGAATTCACGCCATTAAAGTCATTAAAAACCAGCAGTTCGCTGAAGACTCAGGCCCAATGGCACATCCAATTCGTCCAGAGTCCGTGATTGAGATGAATAACTTTTATACGGTGACAGTGTATAACAAGGGCGCCGAAGTTATTCGCATGATGCACACTTTGCTTGGTGAAGCCCGTTTCCAAGCGGGGATGAAGTTATACTTTAAACGCCACGATGGCCAAGCTGTGACCTGCGATGATTTTGTTGCGGCGATGGAAGATGCCAGTGGTATCGATTTAACCCAATTCCGCCTCTGGTATAGCCAAGCAGGTACGCCGGTAGTAACCGCAAGCGACAGTTTTGATGCTGCATCAGGGCGTTATCAGTTAACACTTAAACAGACTCTTACAGGCTGCACCTCGCCGCTGCATATTCCTTTTAGTCTGGAGCTGTTGGACGATAAGGGACTATCACTGGTCAACCAAGTGATCAGTTTTACTGACGCCGAACAAGTATTTACTTTTGAAGGACTCCGCCATAAACCTGTGGCGTCATTGCTGCAAGATTTCTCTGCGCCAGTTAAATTGCACTATCCCTTCGAAGTTGACCAACTTGTTCATTTGATGCGTTTTGCTTCGAGTGAAGTGGCGCGTTGGGAGGCATCCGTTACTCTCGTTAGCCAAGCAATTTGGCAAAATGTTGAACATTTACAGCAACATCAGACGATGACCTTAGATGGAAGAGTGAAGGATAGTTTTAAAGGGGCTTTACTCGATGAGAAACTCGATCAGGCATTAATGGCTGAGATTTTAGCGATTCCATCGGCTTCCGCTTTGATTGAGCAAACTGATACTGTTGACCTTGATGCGTTAGCGCTCGCGCGTGAATTTGTGCTCACAGAGCTTGCTGCTTACTGCGAAGATGAATTAACGGCACTTTATCGCTCATTGGTTAATTTGGATTGCACTAAAGCCCGCGCCCTTAAAAACCAATGTCTAAATTGGCTTAGCCGAGTTAGCAATGATGCCGAAACCTTTGTGGTAGAGCAGTTTGCTAAGGCTTGTAATATGACGGATTCGCTCGGCGCATTAACGGCAGCCAATGTTGGCTCTTTAACTTGCCGTGACCAGTTAATGGCTCAATTTGAGACGCGCTGGCGTGATACGCCGCTAGTGATGGATAAATGGTTTATGTTACAGGCGACTCATGATAGCGATGATGTGATTGATACATTACGTCAATTACAACAACACGCGAGTTTTAGCATGAGTAATCCCAATCGGGTGCGTTCGCTTATTGGTAGTTTTGCCTCTGGAAATATTTATCAATTCCACCGCGCCGATGGCAGAGGTTATGAGTTTTTAACTGAGTGCCTTATCAACTTAAATCAGCTTAACCCACAAGTTGCCGCCAGAATGGTGACACCGCTGATCCAATTCAGTAAATTCGATGAAACACGTCAGCGTAAGATTAAGGCCTGTTTAACGCGTTTATTAGACTTACCTGGACTCTCTAAGGATTTATTCGAAAAAGTGTCCAAAGCGTTAGCGAAGTCGTCATTAACCTGAGCTCGAGATAAGCAGAGCCGCTGAATAGGCTCTTTTCGAGCCTCTCTGCGTTGCTCTGTCTCACCATCGCTCGCTATGGCATACGACAGAGCGCCTTGATATGCGCACAAATCTGCGCATTCAGGCAGATAATAGATTTTTCGTTTCAAAATAATCATTTATAGCATTGAGTTAGTTTATTAAATTTAGGTTTTTCGACACTCGTTACCCCGAGTTCAGGTTAATTAGAGGAGGAGGGCAGCATTTTGCTGCCCTTATCAATATGGAATTGTATTTTAAGTTAACCCTTAGCTATCAAGATTTTTTACCTTACTATCAAGGGCTGGCCGATAAAGTTGAAGTGCGTGAACGTCAAGGGCGGATCCTTTGGATTAGCGGGCGACATTTTAGGCGTTTTTTAACTGAAAATGGTATTCATGGGCAGTTTAAACTCGTGCTCGACGATAAAGGTCAATTTGTGTCATTGGAGCGGTTGTAGAAACAAATTGTTGATTTTATCTTAGAGTAATTACTTTAAACGGTCGACTAATTACAATTAATAAAACATGATAATTTCTTTGTGATTATGTTAATGAAATTTATGATTTTTTATCTTGCTTTGCCTCAGTATTCCAATCTTCTGCTTTACTAATTTAAATCCCATCTTTGTACTCGATGACATAAATGTGTCTACGTGCTTAATTCTTTAGAAAATTTTCTCTAACTGTGCCTTGCTCATGGGGATTAATTGCTGTAACAATGATGTTACCTGTGAGCTAACAAGATGTTGGTTGTAATTCCAAGAACAAAGAATCCAGCAGGGTACGGAGAGCTAAAATGAAAATTGTTAAAAAAAGTTTTAACAAGTCGGCGCTTGCTTTGGGGGTGGCGTCGGCATTGAGTTTGTTGATGATATCGAATGTTAATGCGGTTGCGTTCGATTGGGGGGAGGTACAAGGCACGTTTGACTCAACGTGGACTGCGGGTGCCAGTTGGCGTGTCGGTGAGCGCGATTGGGATGGACAAATTGGTAAAGTTAACCAGCCACAATTTGATTGGTCGAATTATACTGCGTTTGGCAATACTAAATACACATCTGCTGAGATTTGGGCACAGCCAGGTTCCTATTCAAGCAATAACGATTTAAGTAATTTGCTTTATTCTCAGGGTGATACTACTTCTGAGATCGTTAAAGGATTACATGAGCTGTCCCTGAAGTATGAGAACTATGGTCTGTTTGCTCGTGGCATGTATTTTTACGATCGTAAATTAAACGATGGTAACTATGACTTCAATGACCCGATAACAGGCAAAGAATTCGATCCTTGTGAGGATAATCGTGCTTCAGAAGTGCAATGTAAGGACATCCGTCTGTTAGATGCCTTTGTTTATGCGAATTTTGATTTAAATGACGGTGCCAACCCACTCTCTATCCGTTTAGGTAACCAAGTGGTTTCTTGGGGGGAAAGTACTCTTATCGCCCATGGTATTGGTGAGATTAACCCTGTTGATTTGAACATCCTTAATGCTCCCGGTGCTGAACTGAAAGAAGCCTTTAGACCTCAGGGCATGGTGTGGGCTTCTCTTGGGATCACAGAAAACTTATCGGTAGAAGCTTTCTATCAATATGATTGGGAACCTATTTGGGTGCCAACACCTGGTTCAATTTTTGCGACTAACGATTTTGCAGGCTTTGGTGGTTACAATCAAAACGCACAGTTAGGTTTTAACGCCAACCCTGATATCAACTTAGACTTTGTGATGCAGGAATATCAACGTCTAGCTGGGATGATTGCCAGTGGTCAGACAATTCCAACGCAACAGCTCGTCGCGATGGCATTAGCTTATCCTACTAAAGTCACTTTAGTGCAAGATGAACAAGAGCCAAGTAATGATGGCCAATATGGTGTCAAATTGGGGTATTACGCGCCTGAATTGGGCGATACCGAGTTTGGTTTCTATTTTATGAACTACCATAGCCGCCGTCCGCTGATCAGCGGTACAGCCGCCGATTTTAGCACCGGTGCTCTGTTATCTGACTTAGCGGTTCTGGGGCAAAATGCGGGTGATATCAACCGCGAATTACTGCTCAGTTTAAAGAGTTTCTCTAAAGCGCAAATTGTGTACCCTGAAGACATCAAGCTTTATGGCTTCAGTTTTAACACTTCACTAGGCGATACTTCAGTTGGTGCTGAAATTGCCCACCGTCAAGATGAACCACTGCAAATTGATGACGTAGAACTGCTGTTCGCAGGTATGCCTCAGCAGTTAGCAAATGCCGGTATTCGCCCCGATTTCGACGGTATTTCACAAATTGATGGAGTAAAGCCTGGTGATACCGTTGACGGCTTTATCCGCTTAGATACGACTCAGGCGCAAGTCACTTTCACTCACCTATTTGGTCCTACATTGGGCCTAGATAACCTGACGATGTTAGCTGAAGTTGGCGGGGTGTGGATCCATGATATGCCTGGGTTTGATGAATTGCGCTTAAATGGTCCGGGAACGGCGCGTTCTGGCGGTAATCCTGATATGCCAGGCATTATTCAAGCGTTGCATAACGGCCCTGAAACTAACCCATTCCCAACCGATTTCGCATGGGGATATCGCCTTGTAGCTAAAGCTGAGTTCAACAACTTGTTTGCGGGTGTAAACATGTCTCCACGGATGATTTTCTCGCACGATGTTGATGGTATTACACCAGATCCTATGTTCCTCTTCACAGAGGGACGCAAGTCAGTCGCTTTGGGTCTGAACTTTGAATACCAAAACCGTTGGGGGGCCGATCTGTCCTACAACAACTTCTTTGGTGGTGTAGGTACAACCAACGCGATGGCAGATCGTGATTATATTTCATTCAATATCAAGTATTCGATCTAAAGGACTATAACAATGAAGAAACTGTCGATATTGGCAAGTGCGGTCATTATGGCACTTGTAGCACCAGCAGCGATGGCTAAAGTATCCGAAGTCGAGGCCGCAAAACTGGGTAACGAATTAACCCCATTAGGTGCTGAAAAGGCTGGAAATGCTGATGGTTCTATCCCCGCATGGGATGGTGGTATTACTAAGCCTGTAGCGGGTTACACTAAGGGGATGCATCATCCTGATCCTTTTCCTGAAGATAAGATTGAATTTACCATTACCAATGCAAACAAAGCGCAATATAAAGATTTTTTGACCCCAGGTCAGATGAAATTATTTGAGCTTTATCCTGATACTTACAAGATGAATGTGTACAAGACTCGTCGTAGTGCTTCCGTACCGCAATTTGTCTACGATGCGACCAAAGCCAATGCGACCCGTGCCGAATTGGTGGCGCAAGGTAATGGTATTTCGGGTGCATCGATAGGTATTCCATTCCCTATTCCAGCTAACGGTTTAGAAGCCATTTGGAACCATATTCTACGCTTCCGTGGTGTGGATGTTGAAACCTCACGTAGCCAAGCGGCACCGACAGCTGATGGTAGTTTCACCTTAGTGGAAACTGCCGAGGAAATCCGTTTCGAATATTCTCGTCCTGAGATTACTTTAGATCAGTTAAAAGCGAGCAACACCTTGTTTTATTTTAAACAAGTAGTGACTCAACCTGCACGTTTAGCGGGTACTGCGCTGCTAGTTAAAGAAACCATGGATCAAGAAGCTTTACCGCGCCAGGCATGGACCTATAACACAGGCCAGCGTCGCGTGCGTAAGGCACCCAACGTTGCCTTTGATACACCGGGTACCGTATCCGATGGTCTGCGCACCACTGACGATTTCGACATGTTTAACGGCTCACCCGTGCGCTACAACTGGGAGCTTGTGGGCAAGAAAGAAATCTATATTCCTTACAATGACTACAAATTGCATTCAGATAAGTTGAAATATGACCAAATTTTAAAACCCGGTCATATCAATCCTGAGTTCGTCCGTTGGGAAAAACACCGCGTGTGGGAAGTTAAGGCGACACTGAAAGACGGTATGCGCCATATCTATAAAACCCGCGTGATGTATCTTGATGAAGACTCTTGGCAGGTATCGATTGCCGATCTGTATGACAACCGTAATGAACTTTATCGTGTGGCGGTTGCCCATGGTTTGAACTATTACGAAGTGCCTACCCAGTGGGATACCTTAGAAGTGTTCCATGATTTGCAGTCCCGTCGTTACTTAGCTATGGGCTTAGACAACCAGAGCGGTATGTATAATTTCGATGCCAAACTGAGTGAAGCGAACTTCACCCCAGATGCGCTGCGTCGCGAAGGTATTCGTTAATCAGCCACGGTAAAAGGGGCGCTAAGCGCCCCTCATTAGTTTAAGGAAGTTTGTATGTCGTTTCGCATCCTTCAATGTGTCGCTGCGATAAGTGTTGGTTGTTTATTTTCTTCCCCGTTGTTTTCTGCTGTGCCAGAGCGTTTTCCACAAATCCAGCCGTTGGCCGCATCTTCTTTAGTGCTCGATATTGCACACGCTGGACAGCATTTGGTTGCCGTGGGTGAGCGTGGTCATGTGTTAGTGTTAAATGACAAATGGCAACAAGTTCCGACGCCAACTTCGGTTCAGTTAACAAAGGTTTTCTTTTTAAATGAAAAACTCGGTTGGGCTGTTGGTCACGATGCCACCATTTTGCACACTCAAGATGGCGGCCAAACGTGGTCGTTACAAATGCAGTCAACTGAAATTGAAAAGCCTTTCCTTGATGTGTTGTTTTTAAATGAACAAGAGGGCATAGCGATTGGTGCTTACGGGCTTTTTTATCGCACCCGTGATGGTGGCGCAAATTGGGCTGAAGAATTCCATGAAGAGTTACTGGCCGAAGAAGACGTATCCTATTTATCGGAGTTAAAAAATAGCGACCAAGACGCTTATCTGACCGAGCGCGCTTCATTATTGCCACATTTTAATCGGATGATTGAGCTTAATGATGGCCGCTTATTATTAGTCGGAGAGCTTGGTTTAGTGGCGGTGTCGGCTGATAAAGGCCAAACCTTTACCCGCACAGGGTTTGATTACGATGGCTCTATGTTCAATGCTATCCAATTGCAGGATTCAGTCTACGTAATGGGGCTTAGGGGGCATGTTTTTAAGGCGGATTTGAGTCTTGGCCAATGGGATGAGATTGAGATGCCAGTTAAATCATCCATCAACGGCGCCATGGTTAGCTCGGACACTAGCCTTTATCTAGTGGGAAATGCTGGCGTGGTTATCCAGTTAAATAAGGATGATAGTTCGAGTATTGTCACTCGTCGCCAAGGGGAAAACTTAGTTTCAATTGCCAAAGATAACCAAGGGAATGTGTGGTTATCGGGTAGCCAAGGGCTACTCACTCTGAAGCCATAAATTATAAAACAACAATAACAGGGCCGATAAGATGTTAGAAAAACTGGTCAACGGATTTGAGTCATTTTTATTCCGCAACCGTGCTTGGGTGGTGAGCATTTTTATTTTGCTGACGTTTTTTTTGGGCTACCAGGCAAGCCAATTAAAAATGGATGCGGCATTCATTAAAAATATTCCGCTCAATCATAGCTATATGCAAACCTACCTCAAACACCAAAAAGATTTTGGTGGCGCCAATAGCATTATGGTGGCGGTGGAAGACACCAGCGGCAATATTTTTAACCCTAACTTTTTTGATACCCTTAAAAATGTCCATGATCAGCTATTTTTTATTCCAGGTGTTGACCGCTCGCAGGTGAAATCCTTGTTTTCACCTTCGACTCGTTTTACTGAGGTTGTCGAAGATGGTTTTGCTGGCGGCCCTGTGATCCCCGCCGATTTTACGACCACTGAAGCGGGTTTAAATACGGTGCGCGATAACATCGAAAAAGCAGGCATTGTGGGACGTTTGATTGCCAATGATTACAGTGCTGCTATGGTGTCGGCCCAGTTGATGGACTTTGATCCACAAACGGGTAAACCCTTAGATACCATTGCCTTTGCCGCTCAGTTGGAGAAGGAACTTCGCGGTAAGTATGAAACCGACAAGGTGAAAATCCATATCATTGGTTTTGCCAAGATGGCGGGTGACGTGGCCGATGGTGCCAAAGGCGTATTGCTGTTCTTCGTGATTGCCATTTTTATCACCGCTGTAATGGTCTATCTGTTTTCTAAATCGATTATTCTGACAATATTCCCTCTCGTCTGTAGCTTAACTGCGGTGATCTGGCAGCTTGGTTTATTAACGGTAATTGGTTTCGGTCTCGATCCGATGTCGATTCTGGTGCCATTTCTGGTGTTTGCGATTGGTGTTAGTCACGGTGTACAGATTATTAACGCGGTAAGACGTCGGGTGATGGATGGACAAACGACCAAGGCGGCCTCGGCTTCGGCGTTTCGTAGCTTACTCGTCCCCGGTGGCGTAGCATTACTGTCTGATACAGTGGGTTTTATTACGTTACTCTCTATTGATATTGGTATTATTAGAGAGCTAGCGATTTCGGCATCCTTAGGTGTCGGTGTGATTATTTTCACTAACCTTATCCTGTTACCGCTGGTGATTTCCTTTACTGAGCTCAAAGTTGCGCCACAAGGTGCTGCGCCATCATCGGATGAAGTGCGTGCCGAGGCGATTTGGCGCTACCTAGCAAAATTTGCTACGCCTAAATATGCGATGGTAGTGATAGTGGCAACGATAGCCTTGTATTTTTTGGGGCTGCAACAGGCAAACCAGATGAAAATTGGTGATCTACAAGGCGGCGCGCCTGCTCTGCACCAAGATTCACGTTATAACCTAGATACTTTCTTTATTACCGACCACTTCTCTATCACCACGGATGTAATGACTGTGATAGTTGAAGCTACTCCAGAAGCTTGTACCTATCACGATGTATTGACCCAGATTGATGAGTTTGAGTGGTTGGTACGTAATACTCCTGGCGTTGAGTCAACCGTTAGCTTGGCATCCGTGGCGAAAAAGGTAAACGCAGGTTTTAACGAAGGCAATCCAAGATGGGAAGTGTTGCCGCGTACAACGGCGAGTTTAGTGCAGGCGATTGGTCAAATTCCTACGACGTCAGGGTTGTTAAATGGTGATTGCTCGGTGATGCCAGTGTATTTATTTATGCAGGATCATAAAGCAGAAACCATTGAGACTGTGGTTGCCAAGGTGAAAGCGGTCGCGGCCAAAATGAATAATGATAAGCTGCAATTTAAGCTAGCCTCTGGCCCAGTGGGAGTGATGGCCGCAACCAATGAAGCCGTTGCTGAAGCCCAATTACCTATGATGATCTATGTGTATGGCGCAGTATTTGTACTTTGCCTTATCAGCTTTAAGTCATTTAAGGCAACGGTAGCGGTGATTATTCCACTTTATGTAGTCTCAACACTGGCGCAAGCGTTGATGACTCAGCTCAATATTGGCTTAGCTGTTAGTACCTTACCCGTTATCGCCCTTGGTGTAGGCATCGGGGTCGACTATGGTATCTATATCCTGTCGACCATGTCGTCCAAGTTGTCGAATGGGATGCCAGTTCAACAAGCCTACTATGAAGCCTTAGTCGAGCGGGGCAGTGCAGTGATATTCACCGGCTTAACCTTGGCGATTGGGGTAAGCACTTGGTTTTTCTCGGCGCTAAAGTTCCAAATGGATATGGGGATCCTGCTTACTTTCATGTTTGTGGTAAATATGTTGGGGGCAATAATTATCTTGCCAGCGTTGTCGGCAGTGTTTTGGCGACAAGCTAAGTAGTATCAATGAATGGGGAGTTTAACTCCCCATTTTCTTTTGCATAGATAGTCTGTTTTTACGATTGTTTGGTCATTTTGTGTGCTTTAATCGCGTGGCGACTGGATTTCAAGAGGATGTACCACTAAAATTTTCCTCGAAATACAGAGGATTTAGTAATAAACTTCGCGCGACGATCTAGATCACACTCGCTTTTCTCAGATTGTTAAGCCGAAGCATCCAAATAATGAAAAAAAGCGCTGCCATAGACGCTTAAGGAAACAGCAACATGGCCTTGAAAGATGCAATGCCTTCAGTACTACTTGAAAATGTAGTCAGTTTAATTCACGCTAAAGTCCCTAATTCACAAGCCAAGCAAGTTGAACAGTTCGCGACCTGCCTTTATGCCCACATGTCGAAAGACGACCTCAATGCGCGTAATGACAGCGATCTGTACGGTGCCGTTCTCAGTTTATGGAATGCACTGAATAAAACCCCGAAAGGGGAAACTCACCTCAGAGTATTCAACCCAAGTCAGTCTAAACACGGCTGGCAATCGACCCATTCGATCATTGAAGTCATCCAACCTGATATGCCATTCTTGGTTGATTCTGTTGGTATGGCATTGAATCGCATGGGTATTACGGCCCATATGATGTTACACACTCCGCTGGCGATTGAGCGTTCAGCGCAAGAAGTCACTAAAGTAACTTACTTGAAGCAAAGCCCTGACAGCACTGAGCAGGTCGCGGTTTTCCTGATTGAAATCGATCGTCAAAACAGTAGCGCGGATATCAAAGCCCTTGAGCGTGAAATCCAATCAGTGCTTGGCGATGTCGCCGCATCAGTTAATGACTGGGAAGCCATGTCAGCCAAGCTGAGTGAGACTATTAAAGACCTGCCTAAGCGTCCATTCCCCGGTGAGAAGCAAGAGTTAGAAGAAGCGATTAACTTCCTAACTTATCTTAATAATCATCATTTTACCTTACTGGGCTACCGTCAATACGATTTAAAACGTGTTGAAGGGGATGTTGAGTTGGTGCCGAATATGGCCTCGAGTTTAGGCTTAATGAACAAACACCATAAGGCTCAACCAGAGCAAGGTTTGTTGCTATCAAGCTTCTCTGATAGTGCGCGTAAAGAAGCCTTAGATCACAGTTTGTTGATCCTGACTAAGAGCAGCGCCAAGAGCCGTGTGCACCGTCCAGCCTATGTTGACTATATCGGTATCAAACGCTTCGACAAAAAAGGCAATGTGGTTGGTGAAGACAGATTCATCGGTTTATACGCTTCAAACGTGTATAACCGCAGCCCACGTGAGATCCCGCTGCTGAACGAAAAAGTTCAACGTGTATTAGATCGCTCAGGTTTAACGCCACGTTCTCACGATTACAAAGCCCTACTGAACATTCTCGAAAACTTACCGCGCGATGAGCTAATTCAAGCCAATGTGGAAGATTTAGCACACACAGCGCACGGTGTGCTCGAGATGCAAGACAGGGATAAACTGAAACTCTTTGTTCGTAAAGATGGTTTCGGGCGTTTCTTATCCTGTTTAGTGTATGTTTCTAAAGATCGTTACAACACTAAACTTCGCCAAGATACCCAGCGTATTCTGGCCCAGCATTTCAACAGCAAAGAAGATGTAGAGTTTACGACATATTTCTCCGAGTCAACCCTGGCCCGTACTCACTACATTGTCAAAGTTGATAACAATAATATGGATGTAGATGTGGCTGCCATAGAGAACAATTTAATTGAAGCGGCACGTTCTTGGGAAGATAAGTTAAATACTGCGCTAAATAACGCCTTAGGTGAAGAAGCCGGTACTCATCTGATGAAGCGTTACGCTAACGCCTTCGAACAAAGCTATAAAGAAGATGTATTGCCAAGCTCGGCCGTTGTGGATATGCAACAGCTTGAAGCGCTAGATGACGAACACAAATTAGGCATGTTGTTCTATCAACCGCAGGAAGCTGCGCTGAACGACAACAAAGTGCGTTTAAAACTGTTCCATAAAGATGAACCAATCCATCTTTCTGACGTACTGCCAATGCTGGAAAACTTTGGTCTGCGCGTGATCAACGAGCGCCCTTATGAAGTGACGACCTCAGACGGTTCAACCTTCTGGATCTTAGACTTCTTAATGACGGTCAAAGTCGCCAATACTGACAATATCGCCGATAGCCAAGACAGATTCCAAACGGCACTGTCTCAAGTGTGGCAAAAGAAATTAGAAGATGACGGTTTTAACCGTATCATTCTGGCGTCAGGTTTAACGGGCCGTGAAGTATCCGTACTGCGTGCTTACGCTAAATACATGCGTCAAATCGATGCGACATTCAGCCAAGCCTATATTGAAGAAACCTTCGGTCGTTATCCACAAATCGCTGATTTGTTGGTAAAAATGTTTATCCGTAAGTTCAATCCAAAACTGAAAACCCGCACATTGGGCAAGTTTATGGAGCAGATCAACCTACGTTTAGACGAAGTATCAAGCTTAGATGATGACCGTATTATCCGTCGTTACCTCGATCTGATTAACGCTACGCTGCGGACAAACTTCTATCAATTAGATGCTAAGGGTGAACCGAAGAGCTATATCTCCTTCAAGTTTATGCCTTCGATGATCCCTGAAATGCCACGCCCACTACCGAAATTCGAAATTTTCGTTTATTCGCCACGGGTTGAAGGTGTGCATTTACGTGGTGGTAAAGTGGCTCGTGGTGGTTTGCGTTGGTCTGACCGTCGTGAAGACTTCCGTACCGAAGTGCTTGGCTTAGTGAAAGCACAGCAAGTGAAAAACACCGTTATTGTCCCTGTAGGGGCAAAAGGTGGTTTCGTTTGTAAGCAGCTGCCAACTGAAGGGGGCCGTGAGGCGTTCTTCACTGAAGGCCAAGAGTGCTACCGCATCTTTATTCGTGCACTGCTCGATATTACTGACAACATCGTTAACGGTGAAATCGTACATCCAGTAGATGTGGTGCGTCATGATGAGGATGATCCATACCTCGTTGTGGCTGCGGATAAAGGCACTGCGACCTTCTCAGATATCGCTAACGCCATTTCCCAAGAATACAATTTCTGGTTAGGTGATGCGTTCGCATCGGGTGGTAGTAACGGTTACGACCATAAGAAAATGGGTATCACGGCTAAAGGTGGCTGGGAATCTGTTAAGCGCCATTTCCGCGAAGTGGGTATCGATTGCCAAACTACCGACTTTACCTGTTTAGGTATCGGCGATATGGCGGGTGACGTATTTGGTAACGGTATGTTGTTGTCTAAGCACACAAAACTTGTGGCCGCATTCAACCATATGCATATCTTTATCGATCCAAATCCGGATGCTGCTGCCAGTTATGAAGAGCGTGCCCGTTTGTTCGCACTGCCACGTTCAAGCTGGGAAGACTACAACAGCAAACTGATCTCTAAAGGCGGCGGCATCTTCCTGCGTTCATCTAAGTCGATTCCATTATCTGCTGAAATGAAACAAATGCTGGAAACTGAAAAGGCGTCGATGACACCAACCGAGTTGATGAAAGAGCTGCTGAAAATGCCAGTCGATCTGATTTGGAACGGTGGCATCGGTACTTACGTTAAGTCTTCCCGCGAAACCAATGCTGAAGTCGGCGACCGCGCTAACGATGCACTGCGCGTCAATGGTCGTGAACTGCGCGCCAAGATCGTGGGCGAGGGTGGTAACTTAGGTTGTACCCAATTAGGTCGTATTGAGTACGCGGCCAACGGCGGTCGTATCAACACTGACTTCGTGGATAACGTAGGTGGTGTAGATTGTTCTGACAACGAAGTAAACATCAAGATTCTGTTAAACGCGTTAGTGGCAGAGGGTGAATTGACACTCAAGCAACGTAACCGTTTACTGGAAGAGATGACCGAAGAAGTGGGTCAAATTGTTCTACAAGACTGTAAAGACCAAACTCGCACGATTTCGGTGACTCAAGTCCGTGGTGCAGAACAACTAAAAGAGCAAATTCGCTTTATCCAGTATCTGGAGAAAGAAGGCAAGTTAGACCGTGCGTTAGAATTCTTACCTTCGGAAGAAGAACTCGCAGAACGTCTAGCTAATGGCCGTGCATTAACGCGTCCAGAGCTATCAGTGCTGGTGGCTTACGCTAAGATGGTACTGAAAGAGCAGTTACTCACCCCTGAAATCACTGAAGATACATTGTTGAGCCAATTGTTGATTGCATACTTCCCGAAAAAACTTCAGGAACTGTACAGTCATAAAATGGTTACGCACCCATTGCGCGGTGAAATCATTGCTACATCGCTGGCCAACGAGTTGGTCAACGACATGGGGCTTAACTTTGTTCAACGTATGCAAGATGAGACAGGTGCCTCAGTTGCCGATGCGGCGATTTGTTACACTATGGCTCGCGAAGTCTTTGGTTTAGCTGAACTAACTAAATCAATCACTGACTTAAACGGTATTGTACCTGCTGTGGTTCAAGGTGAAATGTTGCACCAGTTACGTCGTAATATGCGTCGTGCATGCCGCTGGTTCCTGCGTCACCGTAACCGTAGTTGGAGCATTGAGCAAACTGTTGCTTTCTTCAAACCTGTATTTGAACAACTCAAAGCGAATGTTCATTCATACTTAGTCGAAGAAGAAGCGGCAGGTATCCAAGCTGAGATCAATGCTCTGATTAAAGAGAATGTGCCTCAGGATGTTGCCTCTACCGTTGCTAATATGAGCACACTGTTCTCTACACTTGATATTGCGCAAATTGCGCAGACAGAAGAGAAGACAGTTGCGCTTGTTGCCGAGACTTATTTCAAACTCGGTGCCCGTGTTGAGCTGCACTGGTTCCTAGAACAGATCAGTGCGCAACCAGTTACTAACCATTGGCAAGCACTGGCCCGTGCAGCCTTTAGGGAAGAGCTGGATTGGCAGCAACGTGCGTTGACGTCAGTGGTTTTAAGAACGTGCAGTGCAACCTGTAACGCACAGAGCGTGATTTCCCAGTGGATTGATACTAATCAAGCCTTACTGGAAAGATGGTTCCATATGCTAGCTGACTTTAAAACGTCGCAAAGCCATGAGTTTGCTAAGTTCTCTGTCGCCCTACGTGAACTTAACCTTCTGATCCTTCACTGCGAAGGGCAAAAGTAAACTTTTATAACAATCAGAAGCCCTGGCGATCGCCGGGGCTTTTTTTAGGTCGAGGAAAGTACATGTTTTATAAAATCGCACAGAAAGTCATGTTTCAGATGGATCCTGAGCGAGCGCATAATTTAGCCATTGGTAGCCTGAGACTGACAGGTAATAGCCCTCTGAATGCTTTTTATGCTCAGCATATTGCTCCTGCGCCAGTGAGTTTTATGGGGCTGACGTTTCCAAATCCTGTGGGTTTAGCCGCAGGTATGGATAAAGATGGTGAGTCGATCGATGCTTTTCATGCGATGGGATTTGGTCATGTGGAAGTGGGAACTGTTACTCCAAGACCACAACCCGGTAATGATTTACCCCGTTTATTTAGATTAAAACCCGCCAAGGCGATTATCAATCGCATGGGCTTTAATAACAAAGGTGTCGATAATCTGGTCAAAAATTTGATCGCAAAGAAAACCGATATCATGGTTGGGGTCAATATAGGTAAAAATAAAGACACGCCAGTAGAGCAGGGGAAAGACGATTATTTGATCTGCATGGATAAAGTTTATCCTTATGCCGCCTATATTGCGGTGAATATTTCATCACCCAATACGCCAGGATTACGATCGTTACAATATGGCGATCTATTAGATGAATTATTAAGCGCATTAAAAACCAAGCAACTTGAGCTAGCAGAGAAGCATAAAAAATATGTACCAATAGCCCTTAAAATTGCTCCCGATTTAACCACAGAAGAAATTGAAAATATTGCTCAAGCATTAATTAAAAATCAGTTTGACGGTGCAATTGCGACCAATACAACCTTAACTCGTGACGGTGTTAGCGGGCTTACCAATGCTAATGAAAGCGGTGGTTTAAGCGGTAAACCTTTAACAGAACTGTCAACAAAAGTGATTAAACAATTGGCGACTTCTTTACAGGGAAAACTCCCAATTATTGGTGTGGGCGGGATTAATAGTGCTGAAGATGCCTTAGCAAAATTTGATGCCGGTGCGACAATGGTTCAGATTTACTCTGGTTTTATTTATCAAGGTCCAAAGTTAATTAAAGAGATAGTTGAAGCTTATCGCTTAAAATAATGATCTTTAAATCTCACTAAGGATCTAAAACAAGATCTTTTATCATAACCGCGATCTAAAACGATCATCAGATCGCGGTTATGATCTCTAAATAGATCTTCTAAGTAATTGTTAATTAATTTGTATTTTATTATTTTTATTTTGATATTGCATAAAATATCTACTATGATGTGGCAGTGTTCAAATAGTAGGTAAACGTTATGTTATTATTGCCACAAAAGGATTGGCACTGGAAATATAACGATTCGTATGGTGTATTAGGCGTTTCGTTAGGTTCCGAGATAGAATTTCTGACGGCTTATAAAGCGAAATCATTAATTCCTGATGCCTTATCAAGCATGGAATTTAATATCGCGCACGCCAAATTCTATATGAGCTTACTCGACAAGTTGCCAAAAAACTTATCTCTAACCGATGCCGCAATAGTGCAAATTGCCCTTAATGCGACAGCGGCCCATTTTATGCTGACTCCCCAAATGCCTAAATCTTGGTTTTTTGATACCAGCGATGTATGCGTTTACAGTGATGTCGGTAAAGTCTTTGAGCTTAAATGCCAAAAACAACGTGCATTAGTGTTAGTCGTCGAAAACACCTTACAATCGGCGTTAGTGATGTTGCTATCACCTGAATGTGTGTTATCCGGTGCTAAAACTATGGTGCAGTTCGAAACTATTAAAGTAATGCATAATCGTTTACACCCACTTCGCGCACAGCGGCATGTGGTTGCAGCATAATCATTATGATTAGTTTGTGATGTTATTTATGTCGTTATCAAAGCCAAAGCCGCATTTCGATGCGGCTTGGTTGTTTCTAAGCCTCTAAAAAGCCAAACAAAAGCGCGATATGTGAAGTTAACGGCTTGTTTTTACAGCAGTGACTCGCTAAGGTAGCGGCAATATGCACGGGTTGCATGGGCCTGTGTGCAGTAAGGATACGGTAGGGAAACAGATGAAAACAAAATTCATTGCGCTTGTAGGCGCGCTGGCATCGATTAGCATCTTGCTTAGTGGTTGCAGTGCTTTTTTTAACGGTAACACCACCGAAAAAAACGTGGTTTCCAGCAGTCTGGTTGAATATCTCTATCCCGACGATAAACAGCGTGAGGCACAGCAGCCCAGTATTCCCGTGTTACGTCTTCCCATCACGGTCGGCATCGCCTTTTTACCTTCCACCCATTGGCAATCCGAAGCCCTCGATAGCAGCTCGCAAATCGCCTTGCTGGATAAAGTAAAACAGTCTTTTGTGAAATACGACTTTATTGACCGTATCGAATTAATTCCCAGCACTTACCTTAAAAATGGCAAAGGTTTTAGCACCTTGCAGCAGGTTGCCCGCTTACACGATGTCGATGTGATGGCACTGGTGTCTTACGATCAACTATTACAAAGCAGCGAGAATAAGGCTTCACTGCTGTATTGGACCATAGTCGGCATGTATATGGTGCCCGGCAATGAAAACGCGATCCAAACCTTTGTCGATACCGCTGTATTTGATATGCGTAGCCAAAAAATGCTGTTTAGGGCGCCCGGCATCAACCAACTTACTGACACGTCAACCGCGGTAAGCGTCACCAACGTGTTACGTGAAAAATCCGCCGAAGGCTTTGATCTAGCGGTAAACGATATGATGGCTTTGTTTCCTAAATCGATTCAGCGAACAAAGCCCCTCATAATCGTCTAAATATCAAACTACACGGTAAGTTACAGGCATGCCTAGCCCTGTAAGCTTGTTCAAAGCCTTTATCATCGCGTAAGTTTCTCCCACCTGACCGTTATAATTTCGCAGGCTCAATCTACCACCAAGTAATTGCTTTACCCTGTACATGGCAGTTTCTGAGATTGACCGCCGATGATAACCATACCGTTTTTTCCACTGCTTATTTGAACCATAAAGCTGTTGCCAACTGACCGCTAAGTTACGCGGATGTCCGTGTTCCCAGAGTGCAGCACCGTCCCTCGGTGGAATGAGTACTAAAGCGCGTTTTCTACGAACCGCATCGTGACAGGCTCTTGTGTCGTAAGCACCATCACCTGAAATATTTCGGATTTTTCGATGGGTTTGCTTGAGCAAATTCGGCATAACTTCAGCATCAGTGACGCCGGATAAACTCAGTTCTGCTGCAATAATTTCATGGCTATGGGTATCGACGGCGATATGCAGCTTACGCCACACGCGGCGCTTGCCATCTGTGCCATGTTTCTTCACTTTCCACTCACCTTCGCCATAAACCTTCAAGCCTGTCGAATCGATAGCCAAGTGCTCAATGGTGCCACGCGTCTTGGTTTTAAAAGCAATCTTGACGGCTTTCGCTCGTTTGCTGATACAAGTGTAATGTGGGCACGAAAGCGGAATATCAGCCAGTTTAAACACCGAGTTGATAAAGCCTTGTAACGCTCGCAGTGGCATAGAGAAAACACGTTTAACCATTAGTGCGGTGGTAATGGCTAAGTCGCTAAATACGTGTGGGCGACCTTTCCTTGGTTGCTCAGCCTTAGCTTTCCACTGGGCGATAGCGTCCTCATCAATCCAGAAGGTAAGTGAGCCACGATTAATTAAGGCTTGATTGTATTGCTTCCAGTTAGTTGTTTTATAGCGAGGTTTTGACACGATTGATGGGTGAGTTGATAGGCTATGCCGATCAGATCACCAGCTATGGTTTTAGTTCAACTGATTTAGGAAACAAAGCCCGATATGATCACTAATTTAGACGCCGAATTAGCCCGCTTTAAAACCCGTGTGAAAGAAGAACATATTGCGACCATAGAACATAAACAAGGTTATAGCGGCGGTGGCAGTTTATCCCTATTAATCCTTTCGCTACTGGGTATATTTGCGCTTCGCCGTTTAACTATCTGCCGAGAATAGTTGAGTTGGGGTTATTTAGTGAGATAGGGAAGGTTAGTTAGGATGATATTTATGCCGTTAAGAGACTGCATTATTGATGCTAATCTTAACTAACCATTACACGGTTAATCCGGTTAAAGGCTTTTGCCCCAAGTAAGATAAGTTTGTCGTCAGGTGTGTAGGATGAATTGTCATTGTTTCCCCTGTGACAGGCCGCCATTTTATTTCACAAGAAGCATCCCTGAGGGCTCGACGGCGGCATCCATGCCGCCAACGGTCACAGTTGCAACAATGCCAATCTTAATGACCATTGAACTGTTCATCTGGCTAAAAGCTTTTGACCCATTATGTGTTTCGGGTCGTTAGCTCAACCGAAAATTCCCACACCTGCTACCATACATATTCTTATCTATTTGCCTATGTTTGGCCTTACCAGAAATCGACTAACAATGTATGGGTATATGGGCTATCCAGTACACCTGACGACAAATTTGTCTTGAATTGAGGAATAAACTGTTAAGCCGCGAAACCATTCTATTGGACTATAAAGCAGGCTCAATGGCGATAAAAACTGCCTTACTGGCTAAAAATGCTTATCCGATCTTGAGTCTTAAGCTGAATTTAAATGGCTAAACTTTCTTTGAGCTGGTTTATTCCGCATCACAGACTCGATTTCTGCCTGTGCGTTTCGCTCGCATCATGGCCTGATCAGCATTATTAAATAGGGTCTCCAAGAGTGCTTGTGCTTCATCGGGATGATTGATTTGAGGCAAGATCAAGGATGATATGCCGAAGCTTGCAGTGCAATGAATCCTGTGTCCATCAAGGTAAAGTGGCTGTGTATCAAATCCATGGCGAATAGACTCTGCAATTTGCCATGCTTGTTCATGTTGGGTGTTGGGTAAAATCAGCCCAAATTCTTCGCCACCTAAACGAGCAAGAATATCATTTGTTCTCAGTTTAGTTTGCGTCAGCTGTGCGATATGGATAAGGGCAGCATCGCCTGTAGCATGTCCCCATTGATCATTGACGCGCTTAAAATGGTCAATATCAAACATAATAAACGCCAGCGCTTGGCCTGACTGATGTGCTATAGGGTGCCCAAAATGGAAAAAGGCGCGGCGATTGTAGAGTTTTGTGAGTTCGTCGGTATTTGCAAGGCGTTCTGCGATGAACTTAGCCTCGATTAATGCCTGTTCCATGTGTTTACGTTCAGTGATATCAGTGGCGATTTCTATCCGCACCAGGCGGCCATCGGTCCAACGAATCGCTTGATCTCGACACTGGTACCAACGCTTATTTTGGGTATTTTGAAACTCCCATACATGTACACCAGTGGCGTCGCCCTCGGGCCCAATCAGTTTGTGGTTGGTGCAAAAAGCACAGGGACTATTTTGGCCTGCTTGGAGGAGTTGATAGCACTTTTTACCCGCGGGTTTGCCCCAAATGGCCGTTCCATAATCGTTTAAATACAGTAGCTCATAGTTGTGTAAATCAGAAACGTAGACCAGCGCATCTAGGCTGTTAAGGATGGTATGAATGGCGTCAAAGGCTTGATTCTGATCGTTTTTAATAAGAGTCATGGAATGAAATCAGCCAAATAAAAATATCATTTATGAGTCATATAGTTATTTTAGCATTTAATGGACTAACTGTCTGATATTAGTTTAGTAATGGTGTGATTAATGTGATCAAGTTGTTGGCTTTTCAACACGCTACTCGCAATGAAATTGTTAAAACAAAAAGCCCTAAGTGATTTAGGGCTTTGAGGTAAAATACTTTTTAGTGATTGTAAAGGCGCCTGCCTTCGCGCATCACTTGAATAAGCTCAGGTGCGCTCATCTTTTTGTACAGTCTGTGCTCAAAGTTTTCATCGTAAATGCGGTATTTGCCATGGCGGTCGATGACGGTGATTTCCGACTGTTGGTAAATGGCAAAAATGCGACTGTCACCGATGTAAATCCAGGTTTCTTGGCTTGGTTGCAACAGGCTACGGCCCGCACTGTAGTCTGTGGGGTTATTGGTACAGCCTAAGACATGGGTCATTAAAGTGGGAACGATACCATAGTGGCTAGTGCGATAGTTAACCGTGCTAGCTCCTACATTTGGCCAGTGGATAACCAGTGGGACTCTAACGCTATCTGGTGACAAATTACGCAGCGCTTCGTCACTATTGCTGGTAAACATTTTGCCGTTGACGCCGGTGATCACCACTAAGGTATCGCTAGGTAATTGACTTACAATCGATTGAATTTGCTTATCAATAAAATTCAATGATTGGCGATATTGGTTAAATAATACCTTTTGCGCGGGTTGTAAATTCGCATCGGCTTTGACAGTTTCGATACCGAGGAAGCCTACCGGTGTATCAAAATTCTCGGGTGCTTTAAGGTTTACTAGAGCAAACCAAGGACGTTGTTGCACGCTTTGCCACTGTGTAAAGTGGCCAACACTAAGAATATCCGCCTCGGCACTGCCATTGGTTTCTTTGGCAATGACGGGGGTAAAGTCATTAAACATGGCCTGGGCTGCACGCAAATTCAGATTGGTTTCTGGGATAAACAAGCCTAGTTCATAACCTTCCTGCTTAAAGCTGCGGGTGATGATTGGACTTGTAGTATTGAAGATGCGTGCATCGCCATAGCTGCCTTGTAAACCATAAAGTAGGGAGAACATGCCCGTCTTAAATTGATTGCCGCCACTGTAGTGGTGAGTAAAATTCTGATTCTGCTCGGTGTATTGATGCAAAAACGGCATGGTCTTGGCGTCCACCATATCGGCACGTAAGCTGTCGATGGTTAGCATTAATACGTTTGGTTTATTATCCGCTTGGCATTGCAGTGGCTGGATAGGATAGCTGAGCACATTAGTGGCATGATTTGCGTCATCATCGATTTGGGATGAACCGTCAATGCCGTGGCTTTCCATAAAGCTACGAGCCGTTGCGGGGTACGACAGCGGATACGTGTCATCGAAACGGGTGATTTCGGTGATATCAGCGGCATCGGCCCAAATATGGATCAAATGGCTGCTAACAAAGCATACTCCAACAAAGGCTATGACTTTATTGCCAAGATTGAGTTTTTGGATTTTTTCAATCCGTTTCCACAGGAAGTTCGCCGCCGTTAGCTCAATCACCAAAATGGCGATGGGCGTGACGATATAAGACGTACCGTGGAGTAGGGCGCTCAAATCGGCCCAGGCTAAATCAAAGGCGAAGGGACTTAAGTGCATGCCGTAATCGGCATAAACAATCGTGTCATACAATAAAATACACAGGCTTAAGGTCGCAATAACGGCCGCTAAGCCTCTGAGTATCTTGGAGTAAGGTAAGATTAACGTCAGTGGGAATAGGCAGATCAAGTAGGCGATAAAAGCAAGAAAACTGAACTGGCCAATGGTGCTGACGGCGAGATAGCCCCAGCCAAACCAGGTTTCGGGATAACCCACACTACTTAAATAGCGTGTGCCGACGATCATAGCCAATAGGCCATTAAAGAAGGCGAACCAATGTCCCCAGTTGATAAGTCGCGATACGCGATCGCGGCTCATTTGTTTTTTTCGCTCGACCATAGTGATCCGCTTATTCCTAAAAGGCGTTGTATCTTATGCTGTTTTAATCATTGTTACTCGACTAACTTAATTGGATTTCACCGATTGTGCGAGCGCTTTCGCAAATTGTTCTGCGACCGCTTGGCGAGATTCGCTTGGCACTTTGCGCTCGAGCAGGTGAGTGACACAGTTGCCTAGCGCCATCAGGCTTAAGTCAGTAGGAGCTTTGTGCTTTTCGAGTACCGCTAAAATTTCGGCGATTAATGATTCAACTTGTGCGTTTGAGTATTTCGATTGGATTGCCATAATCAAAAAATGTTTCACTTTGGAATGGATTAGCGGCATATAATAGCGGATTTATTCCAGCATCACTATCAGGGCTTATGAGTATTAACATCGAACAAGCAATTATTCACGAGATTTCCCAGGACAGTCAGGGTCAATTACGCTGCCGTTTACGTCCTCAACCTCTGCTGAACGGTCAGGCTGTCGAGATGATGCTCGAAGAGTTGCATCAGACTTATACCAGCAAATCCGGCAAAGGATTCGGTTATTTTGGTATTCACGGTGATGATGGTGAGGCTAATCCGGCGTTTGCCAATGCGCTAAAGGAATACCGTGCAGGGGATTTAGGTTTCGTCGAATTTACCGGCCAAGCCAGTAAGTTGTTGCAGGAAGAGTTGGCAAAATATGATTTTAGCCAAGGCGGATTCTTGTTGATGTCCTGCTACACCAACATGGCGAGTGATTATTTGTTTGTGGCGCTGCTCAGTGCAAAATCGTCAATGACGGTACTCGATGATATGGAGCTGTCACAAAATAACCATTTGGATTTAAACAATATCCAATTGGCTGCGCGAATCGATCTCACCGAATGGCAGGCTGATAAAGATTCTCGCAAGTACATCTCCTTTATCCGTGGGCGTGCAGGCCGTAAAGTGGCGGACTTCTTCCTCGACTTTATGGGCTGTGTCGAAGGGGTGAATACCAAGGCGCAAAACAAAACCTTGATGAACGCGGTGGAAGACTTTGTCGCCAGTAGTGACCTGACCAAAGAAGAACGCCAGCAATGTCGTAATAAAGTGTTTGAATATTGCTCCGAGCGGTTCGACGAAGGCGCCGATATTGAGATCAAAGATTTAGCGGATGAGCTTGCCGATCAAGGTATGGAGTCTTTCTATGACTTTGCCCGTGGTGGCAGTTATGAGCTGGATGAAGAATTTCCCGCCGATAAATCGACCTTAAGACAATTGAAGAAGTTTTCGGGTACCGGTGGCGGAGTCACCATTAGCTTCGATGGTGGCCATTTAGGTCAGCGAGTGATTTACGATCCGATTTCCGACACAATTTTGATTAAAGGCGTGCCGGCAAACTTAAAAGATCAGCTAGATAGACGTCTTAAGGGCGAATAAGCCGCTTGGGATAATATCGCTTAAGCTTTAAGCGTCAGCTTTTAAGCACCAAGCATTAAACAAAAAGGCCGAGGAGTTTATCCTCGGCCTTTGTTTTATGCTAAATGCTTCTTAGGTTTAATCCTTATTTTGCTCCTGTCGCAAAAGGTACTGGGCGCGGAGTCTCTTTATTCGATGGGGGGAGGATCGGCAGGGTGATCTGTGGCTGTTCACCTGTCAGTGAATTTAAGAACGCTACCATTTCCTTGGTTTCCTTGTCGGTAAGCTTTTGCCCTAACTGAATATCCGCCATGGTATTTACCGCTTCTTCGAGCGTCCATACACTGCCATCGTGGAAGTAGGGGTAGGTGAGCTCGATATTGCGCAGTGTCGGTACCTTAAACACAAACTTATCCGCATCCTTACCCGTTACACCTTTACGTCCTTCGGCGGGGTTATTGGTGTGGAACGGTTTGATTAAGCCCATCTTCATAAACATAGTGCCACCGACCGCAGGGCCGTTGTGGCAGCTGACGCAGCCTTTGTCCTTAAACAGTTGGTAACCCGCTTTGGCTTCGCTGCTTATCGCATCCTGTTTACCTAATAGATATTGATCGAATGGGCTATTTGGCGTGACTAAGGTTTTTTCGAAGGCGGCAATGGCATCGGTTAAGCGGTCAATATCGACTTTTTCATCGCCGTAAACCTTGGCAAAGCGGGCACGGTAAGCGGGCATTGAGGCAATGGTTTCGGTGGCGAGTTCATGGGTAAAGCCCATTTCTTTGGGGTTGGCAATTGGGCCCGCGGCTTGTTCTTTTAAGTCGCTGGCGCGGCCATCCCAGAATTGCGCCAGCATAAAGTCAGCATTTAGCACGGTCGGAGAGTTTATTGGGCCTTCTTGCCAATGGTGACCAATCGATGTGGGCAGGGCATCCACGCCGCCGGTGGAGAGGTTGTGGCAAGAGTTACAGGAAATAAAACCTGATTTAGACAGCCTTGGTTCAAAAAACAGCATTTTACCCAGCTCCACCTTTTCGGGTTCAGTGATTTTTGCTGGGGAAATGACTTCAATCGGTTCGGCGGCAACGGCATAGCTACTCGCTACTATAGCTGTGAGGGTTATCGCGATAGCGGTAAGTTTTGTCATCTGGTTTTCTCCCTTATTAACCTTGTTAGTTGTATGGTTTATAGGGCGATAGTAACGACTAAAATGGCTTAGGGATAACGCCTTGTTTCGATTGGGTCTATCGCTGTTGTGGATTAGATTTTTGTGAGCTAATTCGCTGTTTTTACTCGATTAACTTTGTAGGGTTTGCGGTGTTTCGTTTAGGGGTTTGCTTGCTAATCTGTAGTGTCTATTAGTGTGCGGCTGAAACTATCTGTCGGTCACGATATGGCCGATTAAACGGTTTGCGTTATTTTGTGTTTGTTACTCATGCGATAGCAAACTATGGTGGGCTAAGTTCGTTTACACATGTCTTAAGATAAAAAGTATCTAAGAAAGGATTCATTTGTCGCGGGGCGAAGCAGAATTGATTAGAATCCTTATTATTTGGGTAAGCTTGGTGTCTGTCCAAGTGAGCGTGCTCGGCCATCGCTAAGTGGCGCAATCCCTATTAAGGCGGACTGTTTTTCTGCCGAGGAGAGTCAATGCAACTGTTTGTAAAAGATTTAACCGTGATCGATTTTTCTTACCTGTGCCCAAAGCGTGGCATGGTGGGGGAAAGCTGGATTGTTGATGTCGTATTAGAAGGCGGTCTAGACGAGCAAAATATGGTGCTCGATTTTGCCAAGGTCAAACGTGCGATTAAGCACACGATTGATGCGGTGGCCGATCATCGTTTATTGGTGCCTACTGCCTGCAGCGGCGTGCGTTGGCAGCAGCAGGGCGATCGGGTGTGGATGGATTTTGAAAGCGCGCTCGGTGAGATCCACTTAGCTTGCCCTTCCCAAGCCTTTGCACTCGTTCCATCGGAACAGATTGATATTCCAAGCGTTAACGCCTTTTTACAAAAAGCCTTACGGGAAACTCTGCCCGATAATGTTGAAGGGATTAGCCTCACTTTAAGGCATGAGATCCTGAACGCGCCTTACTATCACTATAGCCATGGTTTGCGTAAACACGATGGTAATTGCCAGCGGATTGCCCACGGTCATCGCAGCCCAGTTCAAGTGTTTGAGAATGGAGTGTCCGCGCCGAAATGGGATGAGTATTGGGCCAAGCGTTGGCACGATATCTACCTCGGTAGCGAAGAGGATTTAGTCTCGGTGAAGACGTTAAACCTATCGCCACAAACGCGGATCAGCGATGACAGCCATTATGGTTTCCATTATCAAGCGCCTCAGGGGGATTTCCAACTGGCGATGCCCAAGGAATGTTGTGATTTGATCCCGCACGATACCACGGTCGAATTGCTGGCAGACTATATGGCAACCACTTTAGCCACGAAAGTGCCTTCAAGCCAATTTACTGTGATTGCCTACGAAGGTGTGGGTAAAGGCGCCATAGTGACCAAAGGGAATTAACCCTATCGATTTTTTAACGCCCTAATCTTTAGGGCGTTATTGTTTGAATAAGGATTTTTGAAAATATGCTAAACGCTGTACCTAATGCTCTACCTAAGTTGTTAAAAACGTTGCCGAACATGCCATCGCGCACCTGTAAGGCGGCGTTATTGTCACTTTTGGCCCTGTTTAGCTTATCGACTCAAGCACAAGTGAGTTTTGACGGTAAATTTGAACAAGGTGCATTAATTCGTGGTAAAGCCCCAGCGGGTACTCAGGTAAGTCTTAATGGCGAGGCCGTTAAAGTGACGCCTGATGGTCATTTTGCCTTTGGTTTTGATAGGGATGCGCAGCTGACTCAAGAATTACGTTTGATGTATCCCGATGGCTTAATTGAAGTTAAACCGTTAAATATCAAGAAGCGAGAGTACAATATTCAGAATGTTAAAGGGATCAGTAATAAGATTATGAAGCCCGATCCGGTGGCGCAGGAGCGGGCAGCAAAGGATACGGCGCAGGTCAAAGCGGCACGCGGGACTTTTAGTGAACAAATCGCGTTTTTACAGTCGTTTATTTGGCCATTAACTGGCAGGATCTCCGGTGTTTATGGCAGTCAGCGCATCTATAACGATGTGCCTGGCAACCCACATTTTGGTGTGGATGTCGCTGCGAAAACTGGCACTGTGGTGGTCGCACCCGCTGATGGGGTGATTAGCCTGTCGGTTCCCGATATGTTTTATTCAGGCGGGACTATGGTTATCGACCATGGCTATGGCGTGAGTTCAAGTTTTTTACACTTAAGCAAACTCTATGTGAATGCGGGCGAAACCGTTAAGCAAGGGCAAGCTGTGGCTGAAGTTGGGGCGACAGGACGAGCGAATGGTCCGCATTTAGATTGGCGATTGAATTGGTTCCAAATGCGCCTCGATCCGACAACCATAGTGCCACCGATGGCCACTGTGTTGGCGGCGGAACAAGCACAGAAAGTGCAAAAAGTCGCGAAGTAACTCCCGCGTCTATTTCTTATTTCCACACAGGGCACCCAATCATTGGTGCCCTGTTTTTGTGTTTGAGTGCTTATTGCAATAAAGGATGGTCAGTCGGCAGATGGCGGATGATCCACAGTACCAGTTTGTGCTTCATATTCGGGCCGTCTTCTTTATCTTTTGCTAAGGGTTGGATCAGATTATCGGTCACTAAAAGTCGATAAATACATTCCACTTTATCCTTGGGCGACACACCCTTGTCAAAGTCATCAAAACCGCGTTTTTTGGCGTAGCCGATCCCAATTTCGAGGGCGAGTTTGAGTAGCTGTGCCTCGTGCTTATGTGGCTTCATGTGCTGCATCCTTATGGGTATCACGGCAATGCGCATCGGCGACTCCCGTGGTCGATAACACAAAATCGAGAAAATCTAATGACTAACCAAAGTGTTAATAGCTTGAATCTAGGCTATTTCAACCGTTATTGCTGCTGATTTTTTCGCAAACTGCCTGTTTCATGCAATCCATTATATGTCATTGGAATTGCTGTCACATTCCTAATGTCAACGGTTTGCGCCTCGATTGATCTTATATCTCCGCCTGTTCGCTGGCGATAACCGCTTTAATGCTGTGCGGGTGGATTTTGATACAGACATCGGCTCGTTTAAAGGCGATGGTGGGGTTAGCTAAGCGTTCTTTATCGCCCTTAGGTGAGCTAAATTTCACTTTTATTGGCGCTTCGGTTAAGGATGCCGAATGCCCTTGGAGTAATTGCACAAGTGAGGGGCTCAAATGAGTCAGTTCTTGGCTTAGACTGTCGCAGTCCTGTGCAGTGGATGGCAATACCAGCTCGATATGCTCCCAGCCTTCTTGAGGATAAACGGTATCGCCAGGATAGGGGAGTTCGACACAGTCGATGCTAAAGTTGCCGAGTCTTAAGGGCTTATCCAGTTCAATGATCAGGATTGTGCGACCATTAATTTGATTATCCGAGATGATCCGCCCGCGGGCACTTAAGGCTTGCTTGAGTGCATCTGCAGCGGCGATACTGTTCACCCTCAGGGCGACATGATCGCAATGCAATGCTTTATCTGCTAAGCCCAATTGGTCTAGAAACGCCAATATCTTCGCCTCAAATTCAGGCCATGTCTGTTCTAATGCTTTGAAGCTCAATACATTAGCTTCTGTGTTTGCTGTTGACATCAAAAATCCTTAAAGCAGGTAACACAAATAAAAACGCCCATTTAACTGGGCGTATTCTGTGATGGCTTAGGGCCAAATCTCGATGGGTGTACCTTCATCAACGGCTTTCCACACTTCGTCCATCTCGGCGTTAGTAATGGCGATACAACCATCGGTCCAGTTGTATTGCTGTGCTTGCTCAGGAGGGAGAGGCGAGCGTGGGTTCTGGCCATGGATCATGATCATGCCACCGGGTCTGATCCCTAGCGCCTTGGCTCTTAACTTATCTTCTTCATTCGGATAAGAAATATGGATGGACTTATAATAGGCGCTATCGGACTTTTTATAGTCCAGAATATAACGGCCCTGTGGTGTACGTTGGTCACCTTCAGTCAACTTATGGCCTGTCGGCAAGTCACCCATAGCAATGCGGTATTGTTTCAGGACTTTGCCATCCCTTAATAAGGCCATATTGGATTCAGACTTAGTGATTACCACTAAATCGACTTTGCCAATACTCGATGAGGCGAGCACTTGGGGAGAAATCAGTGCGGCGAGAGTTAATGCCACAGTAATGGATTTGGAAAGTAGTGGTACGCGCATGTCTTCCTCTAAAATGACGCTGTTAACGCTTTTTTGCGCATCATACCGCAAATTTTTGCCAATGTGAGTAGATAATTTTGAGCGAGTAGCAATTGCATGGCAGACTTTGGAAATTAGGAGCAGATAACGCTATTTACCGCAAGGATGTTTTCCCCTATGTCAAACCATTCGCTTGAAAAACTGGACACTGAAAGCCCATTTAAACGTAAGTTACGCATCATTATTTTTGGTACCGATACACCCGCAGGCCGCTATTTTGATCTTGGTCTGATCATTTGTATTGTACTGAGTGTGGCGTTGGTGTTTCTTGACACAGTGGAAGCGTTTCATCGGGATTATGGACACATTATTCGGGTGTTAGAGTGGGTGTTTACGCTGATTTTTACCGTTGAATACGGTTTGAGGCTTTATTGCGCGACCCATCCAGTACTGTATGCCCGCAGTTTTTATGGGTTAGTGGATTTATTATCGGTACTGCCCAGTTATCTCGCGCTCTTTATTCCTGGAGCAAATTTCACCTTAGTGATTCGTGTGCTGCGACTTTTTCGGATTTTTAGGGTGCTTAAATTACTGCGCTACTTAAGCGAGGGTAATTTGCTGCTTAAGGCGATGATGCAATCTAGTCGTAAAGTGTTCCTATTTTTCTTTTCGGTGAGTTTAATCATCATGGTATTAAGTGCCGTGATGTATGTCGTTGAGGGGCCTGAGAATGGCTTTAGCTCTATTCCTAAGTCAGTATATTGGACTATTGTGACCATCACGACGGTAGGGTACGGAGATATCACGCCGAAAACCGAACTAGGCCAAGCGATTGCCGCATTTACCATGTTGCTGGGTTACTCCATTATTGCGATCCCTACGGGCATTTTAACCGCAGAAATTTCCCAAGAAGCGGGACGGCATAGGGATCTGCGTACTTGTAATCAATGCCATAAAATGGGTCATGATTTAGATGCAACCTACTGTAATCGCTGTGGTTGTGAGCTTGATAACCTCGAGATCCCTCAAGGGAAGGGGGATAAATAGCATAAGGCATTTATCAGTTCATCCCTTAGAGCTCTCAATGTCTCTGAGGGATGAAATGCTTTTATTCACTGGCGATGCTGTTTAGCATGCCACTTTTTACTTCTTACGGTTTATCTTGGCGCTGCTCAAGGCTTGAAACAAAACGCAGCTGCATCCCTAGGGCTGCCATTTGTTTTTGCTCTCGCTGCAAGTCTTTCATAAACAAACTTATTTTACGCTTGTGGCTAGGGAGCACTAGCATGAGGCCATCTGGAACCACTTGGATTTTCTCAAGCACTAGGGCTTTGGCAATTCGGCCTAAATGCACTAACACCGCCAAGCGCAGTAGACAGGCGAGACGAATGAGGGTGAGTTTGTGGCTAGGCTCTAATTCGGCCAGTAGCAATTCATTGGGTTTCTTACGGTGGTTGGCGATTAGTCTGGCTAAATCCTGTTGCAGCGCTTCACTAAAACCCGGTAAGTCACTGTTACTAATGATATAAGCACCGTGTTTGTGTAATGCCTTGGAGTTAATGTGTAACCCAATTTCATGCAGGGTCGCAGCGTAGGAGAGTAAGCGTGCATGGGGTCTTAATCCCCATTCATCGGCGACTTGCTCAAACAGCGCCATGGCGGTGTCACGCACTTTAGCCGCATGGGGCATATCCACATGGTAAAGCTGGGCAATACTGTCAACGGTGCGGTGGCGAATGTCTTGATATTGGCCGATTTTGGCTAATTCGTAGAGCACGCCTTCGCGCAGGGCGCCTGGACTAAACTCCAATTGCTCAATGGGTAAACGTCTAAAAAAGCTGATTAAAATAGCAAGGCCAGCAGGTACTAGCGGCGTGCGTTTATCATCGACATTGGCAAAGTGCACTTGGCTGATGTGTCCGCACTTGATCAGTTTCAGCTTTAATTGTTTGAGGCGGGCGAGGGTGACGATTTCATCACCATGTTCTTCTTGGATTGCTTCGCAAATAGCTTTTACGGTGCCAGAGCTGCCGAGCACTAAGTCCCAATCGCCACTGAAATATTCCTTCGACAGTGAAGCAAATTGTTTGTCGGCAGCGCTTTGCGCACCGCGAAACGACGCTGGAGTAATTTGGCCATCGATAAAAAAGCGTTCATTAAAACTCACGCAGCCACAGCGTAGGCTCGATAAATGGGTAGGGGTATTTTTTTGCCCGAGCACTACTTCGGTAGAGCCGCCACCGATATCGATAACGATATTACGTTTCCCAAGTACTTGGCTTTGGGCAATGCCGTTATAAATGAGCCGCGCTTCTTCATGGCCAGAAATCACCTCCACTGGGTAGGGCATAATACGCAGCGCTGCCTCAATAAACTGCTCACGGTTTTTAGCCACTCTTAAGGTGTGGGTGGCGACTAAGCGTACCTGTGCTTGGTCGAGGTTTGAAAAACGCTGATTAAAGTCCCGTAGGCAATTTAGGCCGCGTTCGATAGCATCAGCACTGAGAATATTTTGCGCATTGAGGCCTGTCGCTAACTGAACTTGCTGTTTTTCTTTGTGTAATATCTGCAAACTGCCGTCTTGCTCTCGGGCGATAACCAAGTGAAAACTGTTTGAGCCCATGTCGATGGCGACAAAGTGTCGCGGCTGTGAATGTGTGGCAACCAATCGGATTATCCTTAGGCAATCGAGACTAAAATAAAGCCAGCGTTAGCTGGCTTTGGCCTGTAATGCGGGATCGAGAGTCAGTGCTTGTGCTTGCTCTGCTTCAAGCTTTGCAGCTTCCCGTTGGGCGTTTAATTCTTGCTGTAACCGCTTTTCATAATTAATCAGATATTGATAAATGGCAATTTGAGAACGCACTTTACGTTTATTACCGCGATTACGATAAGGATTACTCTGTTCCTTATTGATAATGCGAGCCTTAGTATTATCGTTGAATTGTAACGATAAAATATCCATCACCATTTGTTTTAGACGCGGATCATAGATTGGTACGCTCACTTCAACACGGTTATCAATATTGCGGCTCATCCAATCGGCGGAGCAAATAAACAACTTATTTTCACCACCCGCGTGAAATAGCATCACCCGAGAGTGCTCCAAAAAGCGGTCGACAATACTGTAGACTTCGATGTTATCGCTGATCCCCGGAATTTGCGGTATCAGCGAGCAAATTCCGCGGATCAATAATTTGACTTTGACGCCCGCAGCCGATGCTTCATAGAGCTTTTGTACTAGAGACTCATCGAGTAAGTTATTCAATTTTAAAGTAATCGCCGCCTTAATATGGCTTTGGGCGTTAACAATCTCTTTATCAATCAAATGGGTGAGCTTTTGTCGCGCATCATAGGGTGACACAATCAAATGCTGGAAGTTATCACGGCGGTAGGGATGTTCAATTAAGTCGAACACTTGCTCCACTTCGCGGGCGATTTCCTGATTGGCGGTAAAGAGGGACAAATCGGTATAGACCCGTGCCGTGCCTTCGTTAAAGTTGCCTGAGCCGACATGGCAGTAAAGCTTCATTTCGCCTTGCTCTTCACGGCCAATTAAGCACAACTTAGAGTGTACTTTTAAGCTGGTGATCCCATGGTGGACCTTTACGCCGGCTTCGGCGAGTACTCGCGTCCATTCAATGTTGGATTGCTCGTCAAATCTAGCCCGTAGTTCTATTACCGCAGTGACTTGTTTACCATTTTTGACTGCATCGATAAGTGACTGCATCACATGGGATTTTTTCGCTACCCTGTACAGATTGATGCGAATAAACCGTACCGCAGGATCGTAGGCGGCTTGACGTACCATTTCCGTAAAGTGGGAGAACTTATGGTACGGATAATTAAGCATAATATCGCCCATTTTGATCGCATCGAAACTGTTGGCACTGCGGCCAAAGCCCGAGCTATTTAGCGCGGGCAGTTTCTCGTTTTCGAGGTAATCACGGCTGGGGTTGGGGAAGCCAATAAAGTCTTTGAAACTGTGGTAACGCCCGCCTGGGATCAAACATTCAGTAGAGCTGATATTTAAATTTTCCTTCAGCATTTCAAGCATATGTTCGGGCATTTCTTTGTCGTATACCAAACGCACAGGTTCAGCCGTCAGGCGCTTTTTCAGACCCTTGGTCATTTTTTCTAGCTGAGTTTGTTCTAGCTCATCGGTAATATCAAAATCCGCATCGCGGGTGAGCTTCATCGAATAAACTTCAATCGCATTGTATTCAAAAAACGGTCCAAACAACTCATCCACACAGTGGCGGATAATATTATCCAGCAGGATCAGGTATTTTTTGGCTTTAGATTTCTCTGCTGGTAACTCAATAAAACGCGGGACATTTTTGGTGGGTACCTCTACGAGAGCATATTGTCTGCGCAACTTAGTGTATAAGCATACGCAAAGGTAAGTTGCATCATCGTTGATATGTTTTACGAGGTCGCGATTGTTATTGACGATAAGCGGCGCTATATGGCGTTTAAAATGATCGCGAAAATGCTTTTTAAGCCAGTTACTATGGAAGTCGCTTAATTGTTTTTCATTAATTAACAATATATTACGGCGAACTAATTCGCGCATCAGCTCGGCATAGATACTGTCGAAACGCTCCTGCAGTGCCATCACTTTGGATTGAATTTTTGCCATTAAGTGACGACTATTACTACGCCCTTCCTGCAGGGAAGACAGTAATATAGAGCGCCTGACTGCTGCGACCCGCACCCGGAAAAACTCATCCATATTATTGGAGAATATACCCAAAAAGCGCACGCGCTCAACAATCGGCACATTGGGGTCGCAGGCCTCTTGCAGCACTCGCTCATTAAATGACAACCAAGAGAGTTCTTTATCAATCGACAGTTTATCGGTATTCGGGGACACTGCACAGCTCCTTTAAGCAAGCGTCATGGCGCAGTATACAATAGCATTCATACATCGGAGTGCAATCAGATTTACTGCTACAAATGAAGGGATTTAAAGGCAAATTCCCCTTCGGGCGAAAGTCATAAGTCCATAAAGATACGAACGGAATATGTCAGATTGATGACCATTGTGACAAAAATGTGACTTTAACTTAACGTTGGCTAGTCACGAGTTTACAAGGTAAAGGGTAGGATATGCACTAGGCTTTCTTTGGGATTGAGGCAAACTGTGTTAACGTGCTCGGCTTTTTATTGTGGTATGACTTAGAGGTAAGCGGATGTTTGTTGGATTTGATTATGGCAGTGCCAACTGTGCCGTTGGGATCATGCAGGGAGATGAAGTATCACTCTTACCAATATCCACCGATTCAACTTATTTACCGTCAACGCTATATGCGATGGACCGAGAGTTAATTGCCGAAGCCGTTTATCGCGCTCTTCCCACAGAATTAAAAGCCGATTATGCCCAAAAGCGCGCCGCGCAATTAAGCCGCGCCCGTATGGTACGTCATGAATTAGATCTCGATGCCGAGACGCCAGCGGTGTTTGTGGGTGAGCTGGCCGTGGCCGCGTATCTTGAAATGCCGGAAGAAGGTTTTTATGTCCGTTCGCCAAAATCCTTTTTAGGTGCAACTGGCCTTAGACCCGAGCAAGTCGCCCTGTTTGAAGACATAGTCACTTTAATGATGCAGTACATTAAAATGCGCGCCGAAGCCGTACTCGCCGAAAAGGGCGTAACATCCGCAGGCGAAGCCAGCATTACCCATGCAGTGATTGGTCGCCCGGTGAACTTTCAGGGTATTGGTGGTGAAGAGAGCAACCGCCAAGCCGAGGCCATTTTAACCTTAGCCGCGAAACGGGCGGGGTTTGTCGATGTGGCATTTCTGTTTGAGCCGCTTGCCGCGGGTATGGACTATGAAGCCAGCCTCAAATCCGATCAAACCGTACTGGTAGTCGACGTCGGTGGCGGTACCACCGACTGTTCTGTAGTTAAAATGGGGCCTAAGCATCAGGCGAATTTCGACCGCAGTGCCGATTGTCTTGGCCACAGCGGCCAGCGTATTGGTGGTAACGATCTGGATATCGCATTGGCGATGAATGCCTTTATGCCGCACTTTGGTTTAGGTTCGCTGATGAGTAATGGTAAACCTATGCCGAGTAATCCCTTTTGGAATGCGGTGGCAGTAAACGATATCAGTGCCCAGCGTGAGTTTGCCACCTTAAGCACTCGCAAGTTGATAGATGAACTGATCAAAGACGCTGAGCAGCCACATTTATTAAAAAGATTGCTCAAAGTGCAGCAACAACAGTTAAGCTACCAAATTGTACGTTTAGCCGAGCGAGCTAAAATAGCCTTGTCTGAGGCCCAAACAACTGAAAGTTCATTGGAATTTATTGAGGCCAAGCTCAATGTTGAAGTGAGTCGCGATTGTTTTGAAAATGCCATTGAACCGTCATTGACTAAGATAGAAGCCTTAATGCACCAAGCACTGACTCAGGCGGCCAAGAGTCTTGCTGGCAATGGATTAGCACCAGAAGAACTGGCTGTCGAGGCTGGAACCTATGAGTGCCAACCCGATGTGATTTATGTGACGGGCGGTACCGCACGAAGCCCAGCAATTTACGCTAAAATCACTAGCCTTTATCCCAATACGCCTGTGGTGGTTGGGGATCACTTTGGTTCGGTGACGGCTGGCTTAACGCGCTGGGCACAAAAGCGTTTTGCTCAATAGGATGATGAATAAGGATAAACAGATGAAGAAAGTTAATCAGGCTTTAATGTCTTTGCTGGCCGTGACGTTGGCGGGGACACTGCTCACGGGCTGTGGTGATGATGTGGGCAAAGTGAGCCTCGGTTTATTTACCACGAAAGACGTGATTATCGATGCCAAGCAAGACCCGAAAATCCCCGGTGTGACCTGCCATATTAGTCGTATCGAAGCGAATCTTGATTTTGCCGATCCCTCCGATATGGGCATTAGCTGCCGTCAAACGGGGCCGATTTCCGCCGCCGATATCGCCAAAATCGATAAGAGCAAACACGGCGAAGTAGTCTTTACCGAATCCTTAAGTATCTTATTTAAAACTTTAAAAGTGCGCCGAATTTACGATGCGCCCAATCAAACCCTGTTGTATTTGTCTTATTCAACCAAAGAGACTAATGGCAGCCACAAGCATGCCTTATCGACCGTGCCTTTATACGGCTCTCAGGCGTGGGTTGACCCCGCAATAAGTGCGGCGCAGCCAAAATAACCTCAGATCTGGTTAAGCCAGCACTAAATTAGAGCTATCTAACAGTTCAAGCTCCTGAGCTGTTAGATTTAACGATGGCTTTTCTTCTTTTAAACAATATGCAATCAATCCACCAAGTAGATTGAGCATGAACCCATGCTCGCTGCGGTGTCTTGAGTGTTCAATATAGGAAATGTTCTTCAATTGGTCATTCACTGTTTCAATGATGAATCGCTTTTTTAAGATTGCTCTATCCCATAGAGAAATAAACTTTTTCTTCATGTTCTTACGAACTGTGGTGATTAACTCAACGCCCTTTTCCAAAAGCTCACCTGTTAGGGCTTGGCTAATATAGCCTTTATCACCATAAAGCTTACCAAAAAGAGACTCAGCCATTTCACTGACAGGTTGCCTGTCATCGACATTACCTTTCGTCAGTTTTAACGCTACAATTTCACCCAAGTGATTGATAATAAGATGCAGTTTAAATCCAAACGACCAGCCCATAGTTCCCTTTCCATGTTCGGCAATGCCTTCAAAAACCTTATTTCGCTTCGCTCGAATAATATGACAGACTTCAATTTTAGTGGAGTCGACAAACTGAATTCCCGTTGGCTTTCCAAGCTTTGAAGTCAGATAGCTACACATAGGGACAACGACGCTAGGCATTAATGCAAGGAAACGAGTGTAGCTCAACAACTCTGGAAAATAGGGTTTTAGCTGGCGACAAACATAGTGCAGATAATAATTTTTGAAATCTCGGTAATGTGATTGATGGAAATGAATGATAATGGTCATCACTTCTGCGGGAGAAAGGCGACAAGGTCTATTACGCTTCATTTCACCATTATCAAGCAATAAGCGTTGCCAATGTGGGATAAATAACTGACAGAAATCATCGACATCACAGTAAGTTTCAACTAGTTTGTTCATGCTCGTTCCTTTTTCTAATCACTCTTGGTCGAATGATCGGATCAGGGAACGAGCATTTAGTTCCTTTTGGGAGCTAAATTCTTATCCGAAGCTCAGGTAAAATAGTAAAAGTGGGTAAAGCCGAAGTCAAAATAAGGTGGGCTTAAACGAAGGCGGGGCAAAATGAAGGCGAGATAATTCCCGCCTTCATTGTTTAACATATAAGTTGTTTAAGCCTTATTTGGCCTTGGCAGCAAGTACGGCATTAAAGCGCTCGAAGCCTGCGCTGAGATCGGCAATTAAATCATCGGGATCTTCTAGGCCAATATGCACACGGATCAATGGTTTGCTTGCATCCCATTGAGTGGCGCTACGGATTTTTTCAATTCCGAAAATCCCTAGGATCAGACTCTCATAACCGCCCCAAGAAAAGCCCATTTTAAAATGCTGCATATTTTCAACAAGTGCGGTGACCGCCTCCTGATCCCCTTGCTTTAATACAAAGGAAAACAAGCCATTTGATGCGCTAAAGTCGCGTTTAAAGAACGCATGTCCTGGGCAGGTATCAAAGGCGGGGTGACGTAAATGGTCAACCTCGGGGCGCGTTTTCAACCAGTTAGCCACTTTAAGGGCATTTTTTTCATGCTGCGCCATGCGCACGCCTAGGGTGCGTAATCCGCGTGTGGCGAGATACACATCGTCGGGGGAGGTGGTTTGCCCCAATAAATAACTGCGCTCACGCAGCTGCGGCCAGTACTTTTCGTTGGCGGTCGCGGTGCCAATCATTACATCAGAGTGACCGACGATATATTTGGTTGCAGCCTGAATCGACACATCGACACCCATCTCGAAGGGCTTGCTATTGATTGGCGATGCCCAAGTGTTGTCAAGAATAGTCACTAATCCGTGTTCATGGGCGATACGGCATAGAGTAGGGACGTCCTGCACTTCCATGGTGATGGAGCCGGGAGACTCCAAAAATAGCACCTTAGTATTGGGGCGGATAAGCGCGCGAATACCTTCACCAATCAGGGGATCATAATAGGTAGTCTCAATATTAAAGCCCGCCAGAATATGGCTGCAAAGATCGCGGGTTGGCTCGTACACACTGTCGACCATCAGCAGGTGATCGCCCGCCTGTAAAAACGATAATAAAGCCGCGCTAATCGCTGCTGCACCCGAGGGATACAGCGCCGTACCTACGCCACCTTCGAGCTCACTGATCGCCGCCTGAAACGCAAAATGGGTTGGGGTGCCGCGGCGGCCGTAAAACATTTCGCCATTGGTTTTGTTTTTGGCGGCGTGACGCATATCTTCCATGGTGTCGAAGACGATAGTGGATGCGCGAAATACGGGCGGATTAATCACACCCTTGGTCCATTTTTTATCTCGACCGACGCTGACGATTTGGGTGGCTAGCTGATGTTTATCTGTCATAGGGCTTACCTTGGCGAGTCAGTTTTTATGTTGTTATCCATTGTGATGGCCGTCATCTTAGCATCTGCCCGTGAAAATGGCAGGAGGCAAACAGATGAGTTTGCCTCAAGTTGTAAGTCTTTGTATTAGCTAAGCGGCAGGGTGACCAGAATATCGACCCCATCGTTTTCGCTGCGATTACGGGCCAAAATTTTCCCTTGGTGGAATTCGGTCACAAGCCGCGCAATATATAAACCTAAGCCAAGGTGAGGTTTATCTTGAGCTTGATTGGCCCGCACCTAGACCATGGAATCGAAGATCTGCTCCGACATATCCACTGGCAACTGTGGTCCTAAGTTACTGATAAGCAGAGTAGCCTGTTTGCCAACTTGGGTGAGAGTCACTTCAATCGCACTGCCTTGATGACAAAACTCGATGGCGTTGGCGATAAGTTTGTCCATCAATTGGGCGATGTATTCGGGCACGCCCTGCATCATCAACGGCTGCTCAGGCACTTTGACGCTAAATTGCTGCTCAGGGTAGGTCATTTGATAGCCTTGCATACAGCCGCTCACCACTTGGGACAGCGGGAACTTAGTCACATCTGCCTGAGTGAGGCTCTGCTCGAGGCGCGTTGCTTCACTCATATTGTTCAAAATCATGCTTAAACGGCTTACCCCTTCTTGGGCGCGGTCGACATATTTTTGGGTGTCTTTATCTAAGGTTTGCAGATTTAAGTGTTCTAAAGAGGAGCGCACCACTGCCACCGGCGTGCGTAGTTCATGGGACAGGCGTGACGACATATTCTCCAAATAATGGGTGTATTGGCCCAAACGGCCGACAATGCTGGCAAAACTGCGGGATAAGTCGCCAATCTCGTCCCGTGCCTTGGAGGGTTTTAAATGGTTCCGCACACGGCCTTGGCTGTCGATGGCATTCTCGGCTTCATCGCGCAGTTTGCGGATACGATTCGAAATACTCGAGGCAAAGAAAAACAGCGCTAAGGTGCCCATACTCATAATGGTCAGGATCACGTTAAACAGTTTTTCCAGCGCGCGGTTACGCAGGGTGCGAATACCGTGGGTGGTTTCTTCGGCCACCACGGCGCCCATCACATTGTTATCAATCCAAATGGGGCTCGCGGCCGCCAGCACCACGGCCTTATTGTCCGGCGTCAGTCGCCAGGTCGAGCTTTGTTGTCCCGCAAGTGCCTTTTGAATATGGCTACCGTCTAGCTCGGTCGAGTCCTGTAGGGAATCGATAAAATCCTTCGGCGGTTTAGTGAGGATTTTATAGTAGAGCGGGTGCAGGTAGTCGCGCTGAAAACGTTGCCACATCGAGTTGCTGTTTTCATCATCGAGGGTGCGCGTCCACACACTGTTGCTGTCACGGATATCGCCAGACTTCGCGAGCACACGGCCGTGTTTATCGACCACCCAAATCCGCGAGCTATAGTGGCTCATCCCTTTGATAATATTTTCAATTTCGGGTGATGGCACTAATACTGTACCGAGTTTGTCGACGGTATCTAAGGCTGAGGTGCCAACCACTGCGGTCACATCACGGTATTTGCTGTCGTTGACATCGGCAATGGCAAATCCTAGTTTGCTGCCCACCATATCCAAGGGGATACGCAGTTCGATATTGTAGCCCACATCCGTGGTGGCCCATTGCCCTTGAATACGCACCTCGGGTGTCACTGGCACGGTTTGTTTAGGATTTGCGGGCAGCTCGAAGGCACTGATCCAACCGGGCTGGGTCGTAGCCACGATATAACGCTTAAATTTATTGTCGGGAGCAAGGGTCGCAATCGACAGGTGATCGTTTCTATCGACGCTTAAGGCATTTTTACCCCGAAACACCACATTGGGATCGACCACCTGAAAAAAGGCATACAGATAACCATCGTACTGACCCACCATATGGGTAAAACTTAAGGTGAGCGGCGTGCTGGGATCGGCACGCATGATGAGATTCGCCTCACCGTACTGGATAAATCTGTGCTGATATTCCTGCCATTCATTGAGTTTGCCATCGAGCAGAATCGCGCCCGCTAAGGGGTAAGCATAGAGATCGCGACTCTTTTCCACCTGCTTTAAAAAGCTCGCCTGACCGTCGAACAGCTTGGGGCGCTCGTGCAGTGCGGTCGCTAAGGCTTGGGTGGTGCCCTCTAAGGTGCGTTCCTGACCGTGGCGCAGGTATTTTTCCATCTCCCACACATATTGGTACCCCAGCCAAGGTAGGCAGAGTAAAAACAGGCTGAGGCCAATAACTTTAGTGCGAAGACCGAAGGGAAAACGTGTCATAGAATGCTGGCTAATCTGCTACTTGGCATGGTTTAGGCTAGGCTGTCCCAGCGATAGCCCATGCCGTAAACGGTATCAATACAATCAAATTCGGGCGCGGCGGCCATAAACTTCTTACGGATGCGCTTCACATGGGAAGTAATAGTGCTGTCATCGACAAAAATCTTTGCCTCCTGCATCAGCTCATGGCGGCTTCGGACGTGCCCCGGGTGTTTGGCAAGGGCGTGCACCATCCAAAACTCGGTGACTGTGAGTTCTATCGGGATCTGATTCCAAGAAACCAGCATTCGATTGGCGTCGATGGTGAGCGGTCCGCGCTCCAGTAAATTCTCCTGCGATGTTTGGCTGGTGGCTAACTCAGAGCGGCGAAACAGCGCTGCTAAACGAGCGGTCAAATGGGGGAAGCTCACTTCTTTGCTCAGGTAATCATCGGCGCCTAAACGCAGGCCGCACACAGTATCAAAATCGCTATCCCGCGCGGTTAAGAAGATGATCGGCAGAGTGTTTGACATGGCGCGTAGGGACTGACACAGCATAAAACCGCCGTCAATCTCATTGCCAAGGCCAATATCGATAATGGCTAAATCCGGCAGACGGGTATTAAATGCCAACATGGCCGATGGCCTGTCGGCATAGGTTTGCACACTGTAACCGTGTTGCTGCAACACATCCTTGTAATTTTCGCGAATGGCCGCTTCATCTTCCACAATGGCGATACGTTTCATTTAGCCATCTTCCTATTGACTGCTGGGGATAAGTTTTCGTGACTATACAGGAATTTATTTCTGAGAAAAGCTCCCGAATGCAATTGCCATTTTGTTGCCACAATTGATAGTCGCATTGCCATTTTCCATCCCCGCTTATGCCATGGCACTTGTGTTTAATACGCTCATTCCGTTTTACCCGCCGCGCTAATGACTTAGGCGGGTAAACGCAGCACAAATCAAAAGGAATGAGATGATGAAAAAGACGCTAATTAATATGTTGATCCTAAGTGTGTTCGCCGCGCCCATCGCCAATGTATCGGCAAAGGTGTCGCTTCAAAATCAACCTCTGCTCATAGAGCCACAGACAGAGCTAATGATTGAGCAAGAGGAGGATGACGGCGAAGCGCTGATAGGTCTTGGCGGCGGAGCGCTACTTGGCGCCCTAGTGGGCGGCCCCGTTGGCGCCATTATCGGCGGATTTACTGGCACCTTAATCGGCCAGTCGGTATCTGATACCGACACGGTTAAAACTCAGCAACAACATATTGCCTTGCAGCGTCAACAATTGACGAGCTTATCGGCCAAACAACAGGCTAGCGAGCAACGCGCCGTCGAATACGCCTTAACCCAAAAGCAACTCGATGAACTGCTCGCCGAGCAACAACAACTGTTTAGTGAATTGGCGCTGGGTATGAATGTGCAGTTTCGTACTGGCTCTGCGGAGCTTGAAAGCCATTTTTTGCCCCAATTAGACAATGTCGCCAAGGTGATGAAGCGCTTGAGCGAGTCCAATCTCGAGCTGAAAGGTTATGCCGACCGCCGCGGTGATCTGGCCTACAACCAAGCGCTCTCGGAGCAACGTTTGTTAGAAGTGCGGGGCTACTTGATTAAACAAGGCGTAGCCCCCGAGCGGATCACCACCCAAGCCTTCGGCGCCGGAATGCCACTCAATGATCAGCAAGACAGTGAATCCGATGTGTTCGATCGCCGAGTCACTCTGACCATGCAGCCTAACCAAGGGCTGATGGCGAGCCGCGTGACCGAATAATTCAACAATATCAATCGTATTCAATCAAGATCAGGAGCCTTTGTGATGATCACAGGGAAAAGGGTAAAAGAAGTTTGTCAAACACTGGCGATGCTAATGATCGGCGCCTCCATCTGTTGGGGGCTCCCCTTTGCGGTGTTAGCTTCACCAAACAGTGTGGGCACATTATCGGCACCACAAAATATTGCGGCGACCTTCGAAGAACACACGGCGAGCACATTGCCAGCTTTTAGTTTCGATGATGTCACCCAAGGGATGTTGGTGTATCAAACCGCCAGCGGCCGTTTAATGCCATCTTTACCCGTGGACACGCAAGTGTCGATGCAGGTCTCTGGGTTAACCAATAGGGTGAGCGTAAAGCAGGTGTTCAGTAATCAAACGGGATTTGTCCTCAATGGCCGCTATCTGTTCCCTTTACCCAATGAGGCGGCAGTAGACTCACTGCGTTTACATATCGGTGAGCGGATCATCGAAGGTCAAATTCACCTAAAACAGCAAGCAAAGCAGATTTTTGAACAGGCCAAAGCCGAAGGAAAACGCGCCAGTTTAGTCAGTCAAGAACGGCCCAATATGTTCACTACCGAAGTCGCCAACCTCGCACCCGATGAAAAGTTGGTGGTCGAAATCAGCTATCAAGAAACCATTCATTATGAAGATGGTCTCTTTAGCCTACGTTTTCCGCTGGTGGTAGCGCCGCGCTATATTTCAGGCCTAACACTCGGTGGGAACCAGAGTGAGCGTATAACCAGCAGCCAAGTCTTCGATGCCGACCGGATTATCGCCCCGATCCGCAACGCCAATAGCGAGGCAGACCCTGTGCTAAAGGCCGATATTAAGGTCAAACTCGGTGAAGGGGTGGACAAATCAGCCGTGGTGAGTCCGTATCATCCCATTACGATAGCGGAAAAACAGGGGCAACTGACGGCGGCCTTAGCTAATCGCGTGCCCGCCAATCGTGACTTTGTGCTGCAATGGCGTCTTAAGCAGGGCAATAGTCCCGTGGCTTGGGTATTCAACCAAGCGGGCAAAACCCATACGGCACAGGACGACAATGCGAGTGCGGATACAGGTCCAACTGGTAATAGTAGCAATACAGATAACTACAGCTTAGTGATGGTTCTGCCGCCCAAAGTCGAGGCCAGTGAACAACTGAACTTGCCCCGTGAGCTTATTTTAGTGATTGATACTTCGGGGTCGATGGCGGGAGATTCCATTATTCAGGCGAAAAATGCCCTGCGTTATGCGCTGCGCGGTTTAAGGCCACAGGACAGTTTTAACATAATCGAATTTAACTCCGATGTGTCTTTACTATCGCCAACACCGCTGCCCGCGACAGCAACTAATCTGGACAAGGCGCGTCAGTTTGTGAATCGTTTGCAGGCCGATGGCGGCACCGAAATGGCGCTGGCTTTAAATGCCGCGCTGCCAAGACAGGCGTTTAACACAGCGTCGGCTGAGGATAAGTCGCTAAGACAAGTGATCTTTATGACCGATGGCTCCGTCGGCAGTGAGTCGGCGTTATTTGAGTTAATCCGCAATCAAATTGGCGACAACCGTCTTTTCACCGTAGGCATTGGCTCGGCGCCGAACTCGCATTTTATGCAGCGTGCGGCTGAACTTGGGCGTGGCACTTTTACTTACATTGGTGATGTGGATGAAGTGGAGCAAAAGATCAGCCAATTGCTGGCCAAAATCCAGTATCCGGTACTCACCGATTTACAGGTGCGCTTTGACGATGGATCTGTGCCTGACTACTGGCCAGCGCCAATCCCCGATCTTTACCGCGGTGAACCGGTATTGATCAGCCTAAAGCGCCACCCACGTGACCCTGAGGAACTCGTGATCTCCGGTCGTCAGGGCCATAAAAACTGGCAACAGTCGTTATCTTTGCAAGCCAATGACGCAAGCCATTCAGTAACTGATGCTGCGCAGCCTGCGGCGGGGCTCGATTTACTCTGGGCGCGCAAACAGATTGCGGCCTTAGAGTTGAGTAAAAACGGCGCTAACGATGACAAGGTCAAAGAGCAGGTCACGGCGCTGTCGCTGAATTATCACTTAGTCAGCCCCTATACCAGCTTGGTCGCGGTGGATTTAACCCCCATCACCACGAATGCGATAAGCCGAGATGCGGTGGTGCGCCAGCATTTACCCTTGGGTTGGCAGCCAATGGGGGTTCTACCACAAACATCGACCTCGAGCCGTTTCGACATGCTCTTAGGGGGCGGCGTGTTACTGCTTGCCTTGATGTTGGCGCTGTCGATTCGTCGCCAGCAGCGGCAGCAACGCGCGCTGTCATTAGCGCTACACACTTGAGTCATGTCCATGAGTATGCGCGTGACTCAACAGATACAAATAGGGTTGCTGGTGGGATTGGTATTAATCGGCATCACGTTGTTTGGAAAAGGATTCTATATGCAAGCGAAAGCACACTTTGCCCAATATTTGATTGAACAAGCTTGGGCTAAAACCTTAATCGATGGTCAGTCCCATAAACCTTGGTCCTGGGCCGATACCTATCCCGTGGCTAAGCTCTCCATCGAGCAGGCTAAAAGACCGAATCACTTCGATGGTCCGGCATCCAACGACAGCTTATATGTGCTGGCGGGCGCATCTGGCCGTAACTTGGCCTTCGGGCCAGCTTTAGTGCTGTCGAGTGCGCCCGCTGGCGCGCAAGGTAATACTGTGATTGCAGGGCACAGGGATACGCATTTTGCGATGTTAAATGGTATCAGCGTCGGGCGTCGCCTAGCGCTGCAAACCGCAGCGGGCAGGGAGATTGTTTACCAAGTGGTGGCGACCCAAGTGGTGCATGAGTCGCAAACTGAGTTGATGGCGCCAAGTGAGGATAATCGTTTAACCCTGATCACTTGCTATCCCTTCGATGTGCTGCAAGGTGGGGCGGAACTGCGTTTTGTGGTACAGGCTATCCCGGTCGAGCCAGAAACTGCAGCTCAATCCGAAGGGGCGACAGTCGATAGGACGTTGGAGCCAAAAGTGGCTTGAACATTCGAGTTGATAGCTTGAGTTACTCGCTACAATGGGCAGGTTGACTGGTAACTAAAAAATTGGCAAATCAATTAGGGCAGAGCTGAAGGCTCTGCCTTAATGTCAGCATTAATTGTTTATTGGCATCACTCTATTACGGCCTAGACGTTTTGCCTCATAAAGCAACTTATCTGTATTTTCAATAAGTTGTATTACTGATTGTCTTTCTTGCCACTGAGATACACCAAAGGAGGCGGTGATATTGTCGATACGTTGATCTTTGCGTCGATCCTTGATGCTGAGTTTTTCAAGCCCACGGCGCATGGCTTCAGCCAGTTGCCTGGTGATTCGTAATTGGCTCTTTGGCACTAAAATGGCAAATTCTTCACCGCCAAAGCGGTACAGCTTACAGCCATCTCGGCAGGCTTCCTGCAAACGCTTTGCAACGACCTTTAATACTTGGTCGCCAAGCTGGTGACCATAGTTGTCATTAAAGGCCTTAAAGTGATCGATATCGACCAAGATAAGACAGGTGCCCTCGGGAGCCTGTGCCAACATGCCTGCGATATCGGCATCAAAGGCGCGGCGGTTTAAACAGCCAGTGAGCGCATCGTAAAGTACATCTTTTTCTGTTTTTTCAAGCTTTTGTTTTAACGCATCAATCTCTGTTTGGGCTTTTTGCAATTGGGTCGTAAAAAACTCGGTGCTTGAGCGAATATTGTCGGCTTCTTTGACTAAATTACGTACTAAATCGAGCACTTGCTCAACACTGAGCGTGCCTTCTTCGACACCATTGAGCTTGGCAAAGTTATTATTAATACAGCTTTGGAAGTCGGCTGCATCAAGATTAGTATCCCGAATCGATTGCGACAGCTCTGTGGCCATGGCCTCTAGATTAAGCCTCATATCACGCACATCAAGCTCAACAGGATCGGCGACATACTGGCGAAACAACAACTCACTGCTCACTGGTGGGCAAGTGTTGTAGTGGGCGATAACCGTATCGAGCTGGGCGTTTAACGCTGGGTTTTGTTCCCCCACGTAGGTATACCACAGAGCATAATTGATTGGCGTTGTGGGAATTTGATGCTTGAGCATTAAGGGAACCGCTTTTTTAAGATTCAAGGCTGCGGTTTGTAATAAATCTCGTGACATGGATAAATTCCAGTAAAAATAATCCGATAAACCATGCATATCACACATGGATAACAATATGGCTCGTCAAATCCCGTTACAACAAAAGCCCAAAAGCTGGGGCAATTACCTGCCACAAGCTTGGGGGGATATGATAGAGTTTATCGCTAAAATTAAATAATGATAATAACTTGGGAGAAAGTCTTGAAAAATTTCATCCTTGCTGGTGCCCTAGGTTCCTTACTTTCACTACCTGCAATGGCTGCCTCTTCCTTCAGCGACAGCCTAGATTTGAATCAGTATCGTACTGATGTCAAAACCTTAGCCAGTGATGCCTTTGGTGGCCGTGCGCCCTTATCCGAAGGTGAGCAATTGACCATCGATTACCTTGAGAAAGCCTTTAAAGAGATGGGGCTCAAGCCGGGATTTGGCGACAGCTATTTGCAGGCGGTACCGCTGGCGAAAATCACCGCCGATCAAAATATGCAACTCGATATCGGCGGACTTAAGTTTGTCAATGGCAGTGAATTTACCGCCAGAACCCAGAGAATTAGCGATAAAGTCAACCTCAGTAATAGCGATGTAGTGTTTGTCGGTTATGGCATTAATGCGCCTGAATATGGTTGGAATGACTATCAGGTACTCGATGTAAAAGGTAAAACCGTGATAGTGCTGGTCAATGACCCTGGTTTTGCAACTCAAGATCCCAAGGTCTTTAAAGGCAATGCCATGACCTACTATGGCCGCTGGACCTACAAATACGAAGAGGCCGCGCGTCAAGGCGCTGAAGCTGTTTTTATTGTGCATGAAACTGAACCCGCAGCCTATGGCTGGGGTGTCGTGCAAAACTCTAACACAGGTACCAAGTTTACCCTCATCGATGCCAACAATAATCAAGGGCAGGTTGGCGTGATGGGTTGGGTGCAACATGATGTCGCCAAAAAGATTTTTGCTAAGGCTGGTATGGACTTTGATACCTTAAAGCAACAAGCCGCTAAGCCAAACTTTAAGGCAATTCCCTTAAAACTCAAGGCGAATGTCAGTTTAAACAATACGATTGAACGCGCCGAATCCCACAATGTGGCGGCACTATTACCTGGAAAAAGCCGCCCTGATGAGGTGGTGATGATGCATGCCCATTGGGATCATTTAGGTACAGTGATAGAAGACGGTAAACCGGAAATCATTAATGGCGCGGTCGATAATGCCAGTGGTGTGGCAGGTGTGTTAGCGCTTGCGCGTTACTTTGCCAAACAAGCAAAAACGGCGCCGCTTGAGCGCTCGATTCTGTTTAGTGCCTTTACCGCCGAAGAAACAGGGCTGATCGGTGCTCAGCATTTTGCTCAGCATCCCAGTGTACCGACCAAAAACATTGTCGCCTTTTTAAATATCGACGGCATGAATATGAACCAAGGGGTAGAATATATTCTGCGCTATGGTGAGGGCGTGTCTGAGTTAGAAGGTTATTTAGATAAGGCCGCCAAGGCACAGGGACGGGTTGTCAAGGCTGATCCTAGACCGCAAAATGGTTTGATGTTTAGATCGGACCACTTCGCTCTGGCCCAGCAAGGCGTGCCCGGCTTGTTATTTATGAGCCTTGGGGATACGGATCCTGACTACATCGCCCATAAATACCATAAAGGAGCCGATGATTATGATCCTAACTGGACCCTCGAAGGGGTGAAGCAGGATTTAGATCTGATGGCGAGTATGTTAACCACCTTAGCCAATGGTAAAGATTGGCCGCATTGGTTAGAAGCATCGGATTTTAAGACTAAGCGTGAGCAGGATGGCCGTAAAAAGTAATTCCGATTAAGGTAAAAAGGACGCTGCTGCGTCCTTTTTTATGTTTATTCAATTAATTAACCTGAGCTCGGGATAAGCAGAGCCGCTGAATAGGCATCTTTTCGGGCGCCTCTCTGCATTGCTCTGTCTCACCATAGCGCGCTATGGCATAAGACTGAGCGCCTTGATATGCGCAAAAATCTGCGCATTCCGTTAGAAAAAAGATTTTTCTTTTCAAAAGAATCATTTATAGCATTGATTTAGTTTGTTAAATTTAGATTTTTTCGACACTGGTTATCCCGAGTTCAGGTTAACTAGAAGGTGTAGCTAACAGAAAGCATGGGGCCGATAAAACTGTAGTAAATATTGTAATCGGCAATTTGAGTCTCTTTATTTGGGGACTTTTGTGCGATATCGACGTCAACTTTGTAATAGTTATAGGCAACACTCATACGCCAATTGGGAGTAATTTGCGCATCTATGCCTAATTTAATATCAACCAACTCGCCTTTGACATCATTGAGGTTGATATAGAAATACTGGGCGTGAGTGGTTAAATCCCATCCAGAAATAAATTCGTAATTAGCATAGACGCCAAAGTCCGGCAGTGGTGCAGTGATATTCTCATCGACAATTTGCGGTATTGCCTGGCTCGCACAGACATTATTCAGTAACTCAGAGGCTTTACAGACGCCGATAATGCCTTCAAATCCTGTCTTGATAAACATTGTGTGTAAACCAAGAGACAAACCAACATCATAGTTACTGCCTTGAATTGCATCAAAACCGTAACCAACACGTAGAATATCGATATTTAAGGTGGAGCTGAGTTTTCCGCCTGCTTTAATATCGTAAATTGTATCGTTAATTTCAATTTGGAAGGGTTTGGAAAGGGCTTGGGTTTCGGCTGTGCGGTGTAGTTGTTTCCAGTCGAGGTAAAGATGATGGCGTTCGTTGAAGTGATAATTTAGCTCAACAAAGGGCAAAAATTCGTTTTCGGCCAGTTGCAGATCGGACTCATAGTTTAAGGTGAAGTTACTCGCGGTATTCGGGTTAGTCACTTCCATATTGGTATCTGACTGCGAATAAAATCCCCCTAGCTCCAAGCTGAATTCGCCCGCCAGCACAGGAGTGCAAGTGAGAAGGGCGATCACTAAGGGGGTTAGACGAGTGGAAATCAACGCTACTCCAGTATTCTTCTTATTATATCCAGCGATAACATCAGACTTAAGTGCCATAAGTTATGAACATTTGGAGTGTATCAGTAAATCTTTAAATGTGAATAAAATGTTTTGGAAAGTGTGAATTTTCGTGATTTAAAACAAAAGTTGTATGGTTAATCGCTTTGGTATTGCAGGCTTGAGGGAGGGATCACAGTAATTTACATCTTGGTGATTAGGGTGTGTTGACGTTTCGAGATTAGATTTTGTTCGTTCTGGCAAGTACGTGCTCGCGAAAGGAGGAATGATGTGTAGTTTACTCAAATGACGAGCGGCTCTTATGACAGAAAGTAAGAGCAAGGGCTTGCCAGACGAACCCTTCGGGCAGCATTTGGCTGGCTTTTCTACTGCGTTATCGTCCATTTATGTAGAATAACTACACTGTACGGACTTTGCCTTGCATAAAAGCCAGCCACATTACTGCAAAAATAACCCTGAAACGTCAACACGCCCTAGTGACGGGAATATGTCGTAAAGCCTAAAAAAACGGCCCAGTAGAGACTGATCCGCCGATAAGAGCTTAACGAGACCGCATCAATTGTTATGCGTGTTAGCGGCCGATGTTGGCTCGCTGCTTTTCTCGTCCTTGTTAAACATGCCTAAACGGATGCGGATAAAGTGCAAAATTTGCGCAGCAATATCCACATTTAAGCACGATTCTAATCCTTCAAACCCAGGTGATGAGTTGGCTTCGCAGATTTTGTAATGGCCGTTATCGAACAATAAATCGATACCTGCCACATCTAAATCGAGAATATTGGCGGTTTGCGTCGCGAGCCATTCGATTTCAGGGGTGATTTCAAAGGGCCTCGCCGAGCCACCCGCGCTGACATTAGCTTTAAAGCTATCTTCTTGCCCACGTCGCTCATAGCAGCCTGCAACGCGTCCGCCAATAGTAAAGACTCGCAAGTCGCGGCCATGACTATTGGCAATGAACTCTTGCAAAATAATGTTGGCGTTTTTATTAGTCGCTTCGATTAGTTGCATTAAGTCATCAAACTCACGGGCTTTGTGTGATAAGAATACACCACTGCCTTGAGAGCCTGAGAGCGTTTTAATCACTACGGGAAAACCTAAATGGCGCTCAACCAGATCAATATCAACCGGGAATTTGACCAACATGGTTTTTGGCGTAGGTAAATTCTTCTCGGCCAACAATTGCTGGGAGAAGAGCTTATCTTTAACAATCTCAATAGCTTTTGAAGGATTTAAACAATACACCCCTAAGCGTTCTAAATGGCGAATGATTGCCAACGCAAAGTAGGTGGTGCCAGAACCCATGCGCGGAATGATAAAATCCGGCAATTCAACGGGTTGTCCATTTAACAAAATACTTTTGTTATCTTCTCTCGTCACGGTGAGATCAAACTCATCCGGCGCATAAACGGCTAATTCAATATTGTCGGCCTTAGCTGCCGCCAACAGACGTTCGATTTCATACCATTCAGGTTTTAGCTGAGTCGCGGTTTCTTTATATAAAATCCAACCACGCATTTAATCGCAAACCTTCATTTTCATGCTTTGTCCTCGGGTTCAGCTTCATCCTGAACATCATCTTCAATTTCAACATCCACATCTACATCGAATGCCGCTTCTGGCTCAACCTCAGGTTTGGTTGCTGGTAAATGAACCGTGCCAACCACTGCATAAAAGGGCTTACCCCGGGCGAGTTTGCGGTACTTTAACCAGATCTGCTCTAACAAGCTACTCGGAGCGATGTTTCCTTTGATGACTTCGACAAATTGTGCTTCGTCGGCGGTCACTGGGAGTGTTTTGCCTTCAGCAAGGTTTTTCATGGCATGACCATGTAATTCGAGCAGTTCGGCTTCTTTACTTGTGAAGTCGCCACTGCGCTTAAAACCTTTGGGGAAATTAGTATCGTCGTAAAAGCGTTTGTGAGATACAAAACTGGCAGCTGAGCCGTTCAGCGTCTCAGAACCCCTGTTAGCGTTTGAAAAAGACTGTTCAGACATGGCTGTTACCTTCTAGATTTTGGTATACAAAGATTTGCAAGTGGAGTATTGGCTAGTATTATTGATTTATAAATCAAAAAAATTTGCCTATGTTGGTCAAGAATTTTTATGGATACCGATTTACTAAAGACCTTTCTGGAAGTCTCTCGTACCCGCCATTTTGGTAAGGCAGCGGAAAACCTCTACCTTACCCGTAGTGCGGTAAGTTTTAGAGTTAAACAGCTTGAGAGCATTCTTGGTGTTGCCTTGTTTGAGCGCCAACGAAATAATATTCAGCCGACCCCTGCTGGGGAACGGATGTTGGGCCATGCGGAAGCGGTATTGACAGCATGGGAGCGCGCCAAGCAGGATGTTTCGCTTAGTCAGTTACAATCGACTCAATTAGCGATTGGCGCGGGCCCCAATATTTGGGATGCCTATTTACAGCGGTATTTACAGCATCTGCATGTGGGACTTCCTGGGGTTGCATTGCGGACCGAGGTTTTGCCACTCACCGTAATGACACGGCAATTGATGGATAGGACTCTCGATCTGGCGATCTCTTTTGATCCACCCAAACTTGACCAATTTGAATTAATCCAATTAGGCCAAATCAATTTGCTGCTGGTATCTAAATCCCGGGATGTGTCCGTTAATAAGGTGCAAGCTGGACAATATGTCAAAGTCGATTGGGGGACGGCCTTTAATATTATTCATGCGCAGGAATATGCGGCTTTACCTGTGCCAACTTTACATACCAGTTCGGCTCGAATCGCCTTAGATTTTATCTTAAATAACGGCGGCTGCGCATTTTTACCCGAGCATTTGGTGCAGCCTTTGCTTCAAAGAGGCGAACTGAATTTGGTCGCGGGGGCGAGTGCGATTTCACGCAGTGTGTATGTCGCCTATTGGGCTGAAAATGACAGACTAGAGCAAATTAAGCAGGCGATAAGTTTTTTAGCGGATAAGCTCGTAATCGAAGATAACTAAATTTGTTGAGTTGGATAAAAAACGCCTTTGGGATAATTCCTAAAGGCGTTTTTTATCAGCGAATTTAATGACCTAAATCAGTGTTAATGCGCACAAAGGATTATATCAAGCGCGGTAATAACAGCACGAGCCAAGTGATCCCGCAGAGCGCTAAACTCATGAACACCGCAGCAGAGGCGATATCCTTTGCTTGACCACTCAGGGGATGGATCTCACTGCCAACACGGTCAACAACGGCTTCAATAGCAGAATTTAATAGCTCTACAATTAACACGATAAACAGCGTTAAGATCAACATTAAGCGTTCCATGGTGCTGATATCGACCAATAGGGCGATGGGGAGCATCACCACCGCAAGCATCAATTCTTGTCTAAACGCAGCTTCATGGATCCACGCCGCTTTTAAGCCCTTCATTGAAAATCCCGTCGCTCTAAAGATACGTTTTATACCGTGGTTATTTGCTGGTTTCATAATTATTCCATCGACTTGGGCGGTTGTTCGTGAGCATTTTCGTTCAAACTGAATGCGACATGTGTGCCGGCTTTTGAACGAGCTTAAAAAAGAGGCCGCAGTATAGCCCGATAATTTATGTGTATAAATAGTTAACTATACAAATTGCTCGCTCTGTTAGGGGGATCATATTGCGGCCGGATTAGCGGCAATCAAGGCTAAATACTAAGCTTGCAGTGGGATGACTTACAGAGAGACAAAGGAATGACTCTGACAATTCGCGTACTTTTTTTAAGAAATGCACTTGCCAAGTGCTTTGGGCTTCTCATTGGTCTTTGCAGCTTATTTATTGCGGTTAGCTATGCAAGTCCTGCACCGAATATTCAATTAGCAACGGAATATGCACTCGACGATCATACTCAAATCGGCGCGTTTCTGGTCAGTGAAAAACTTGATGGTGTGCGTGGTTACTGGGATGGGCAACGTTTGTTTACCCGTCAGGGGAATCCCATTCTGGCCCCAAGTTGGTTTACCGCCGAGTTTCCCACTATCGCAATGGAAGGTGAGTTATGGATCGGGCGAGGGCAGTTTGAGGCGATTTCAGGATTAATACGTCAAACATCGCCAAAGGATACGGACTGGCAAAAGGTACGCTTTATGGTATTTGATTTACCGACAACCAAGGGGAGCTTTGAAGACCGTTATCTGCAAATGCAAACTCTGATCGTGGGAAAATCGGCTTATCTTCAAGTTATTGAGCAATTTAGTGTCGGCAGTGTCGAGGCCCTCTATGACACTTTAAATACCTTAGTTGCCCTTGGCGCTGAAGGATTAATTTTACATCGACGCACTGCGGTATATACGCCGGGACGTAATCCTAATGTAATGAAGTTAAAGCCCTATTTAGATGCTGAAGCGACGGTGATTGGTTATGTTGCTGGCAAAGGGCAATTTGCCGGGAAAATGGGTGCCTTAAGAGTGCAAACACCAGAGGGGCGAATTTTTAGTATTGGCACAGGTTTTAACCTTGCAGAGCGTCAGCATCCCCCTGCTATCGGTACACTTATCACTTACAAGTATCTAGGATTAACGGTGAATGGCTTGCCGCGATTTGCTAGTTATTTACGGATCAGGACAGACATTGTGCCTGAAGATAAAGAAGTTAAAGAATAAGTTGCGAAATTGTTGGATATTGATAAAAATCGAACGCTATCAATAAGGGGTTTGCCGGATATCATATTGATTATTAATAGGCAATAACACCAAGGAGTAGGTTTTGGTTGATATTCAATTTAGTGAACATTCTTTGAAGCAACGCTTGGCTAAAATCTTAACGGTCCCCAAATGGACTAAGCAGCCCATTGTCACCGCTAAAGCGTTTTTGCAAAGTTTAACCATTGCACAGCGCTGTTATCTATTAGCATTAATTGCTTTATTGCTATTTCAGTCAGACATTTGGCTGGCAGCTATTATCACTGCGGTTGCATTAATCATTGAATTTTGGCCAAAATTTGCAATAGCGTGGCATTCATTGGCTGGAAAAGCCATTTTCCTACTCTTTTATGCCGTTATTGCCAACTTTGCCTTGGCCGCCAGTGGTAGTGTGGTTAATGAAATCACAGGTGTTTCAGCTTCACATTTGTCTTACACCCACAACTTTGCCATTTTGCTGTATTTACCTATTTGGTTCGTGTGTATTTCTATTCTCGCGTTACTGCTTCTGCAAATTGTGATCCCTTGTTATTTATTGTTCCATATCGGTTTACGGATTTTAGGGTTAGAGACCAACCAACAGGATAATAAAAAACGCTTTGTGGTAACAACGGCATTTTTACGTATGGTGTTATCCGTGGTGTTATTAATGAATCTTGTTGCCATCTCCGATGGTGAAACTTTATTGGAGAACGTTGCGAACAAAATACAAAAAAATGAAAAAGTGAGTCTTGCAAACACTGTTGTTGAAGTCAAAATAACCGAAAAAGCCCAGACTGAAGCTGAGAACGCGGCTAATGATCTCACTATGCAATCTGCTGATGGCACTATTGAATCCTTAAGAACTTTTGGGCACACATACTACAAGGGGATCCGAGAATTAATCGCGTTATTTGCCTATAAGTTTGAGGCCGATGGCCGTAGTCGTTGTGAAAAATTAGCCAATTCTGTGGTGGTTGAGTTAAACGATTACGAAATACTGGAAATTACCGAGTCTGCTAACGAGAAATACGGTTATCATTTTGAAGTGAAAAAATGTATTTCTCCCGCCTTTGGGCAAATCGTATCTCCCCCTAAATAGCGCTGCCAGAGGATGCTAAGTTGTTAGAAGATAAAGCGTTAAAAGCAAAAAATATAAGACGAATTTTAATGGTCTGTATGGGGAATATTTGTCGTTCGCCCACGGCAGAGGCCGTTTGCCGTGCAAAAATTCGTGAACGTCGCCTCAATATTGAAGTCGATTCTGCTGGCACCATTGGTTATCACCAAGGAGATAAACCTGACAGTCGCGCCATGGCTGCGGGTATAAAACGCGGGTTAAGTTTCGATGGTATGCGCGCAAGACAAATTGTTGATGCCGATTTTGAATATTTTGATCTTATTTTAGCGGCCGATAATCGTAATTTAGTGGATTTACGTAGTCGTTGTCCGCTTGAGTATCAATACAAACTTCAGCTAATGTTGTCTTACGGAAATAGTGAAATTGATGAGGTCCCCGATCCCTATTATGGCGGTACTCAAGGATTTGAATTAGTCCTTGATTTGCTCGAACAGAGTATCGATAGCTTGTTAGATCAATTAGCAGGAAAAACGAATGACACAGATTAATGATTAAGGCGGAGTAGGTGCCTTTGAACTTCGATGAGTCAAAGTATCACCCCCCTGCTTACCTATGCAATAGAACGTAAAATCATTGGGTTAATTTCATTAAGCGCTAACTAAGCTTTTTTCGGGATACTAAATCTATCTCAAACAGTTCGTACATCTATAACCTTAAAACGTCAACATGCCCTAGTCGTCAGATAAGCTCAATCGATATTAATTGCTTAACTCTTGCGAGATTTTGACTAGACTCAAAGCTCAGGTAAGTGAGTTTGTTACAGGTAAGTTTGGGGAGATTGCTATGGATTCAATCAAAATACGCGACCATATGGACCGTCAGCCTGTGTTGCTCAGTGCAAATATGTCACTGGCTACTGCGGTTGAGAAACTGTTAGATAATAACAAGATGGGTGCAGCTGTCGTGGATGACAGTGGTAATTTAGTGGGCTTTTTATCCCAGCAAGACTGCTTAGCTGTCATGTTAAAGAGCAGCTATCACTGTGACTTAACCTCAGTGGTGAAGGATTGTATGCGCACTGAAGTCCTGTATGTCGGTCCTGATGAGAGTATTTTACAACTCGCGGAGCAGATGCTGGGCGCTAAACCAAAGACCTATCCGGTGGTGGATAATGGCAAAGTCATCGGCACAATCAATCGCACCAATGTGTTGAAGGCGATGAATGTGTACATGCAGCAATGTTATCTTGCACCTGCTTAAGCCGTTATTTGGGTGGCTAATTTCCAGCGGTTTACGGTGTGTTTTGAACAATTAGCCATACCAATAAACCAGGTTCCTTGCTAGGATCGCCTTTTTCGATGCTAGCAATGGAATTTGGTTTTGAACTCTGACAAACATCCGCTATCGAGCGCTTTTCTCCAGCAGTGCTTTCAAAGTGATGCCTCGCGGATCCGCCGCCGTTTATTTAAGCTCCATAAAGAAGCCGATTCTGACAAAAAAACACAAGAATTAGCCAAACTTGCTGAGCAGGCGCAAGCAGCGTTCGAGAAAGTAGAGCAGCGCCTGAAGGCTCGCCCTAAGATCAACTATCCTGACAATCTGCCCGTCAGTAGCATGCGCGAAGACATCGCCAAAGCCATTAGTGAAAACCAAGTGGTGATCATTGCGGGTGAAACTGGCTCGGGTAAAACCACGCAGTTGCCAAAAATCTGTTTAGAACTGGGCTTAGGCAGCCGTGGTTTTATTGGTCATACCCAGCCGCGGAGGTTGGCAGCGCGCAGTGTTGCGTCAAGGGTGGCTGAAGAATTACAAAGCCCGCTCGGCGAAGTCGTGGGCTTTAAGGTGCGTTTTGCCGATGCGCTTAAGAGTGAATCCTATATCAAACTGATGACCGACGGGATTTTACTGGCGGAGCTGACTTCAGATCGTTATTTAGATCAATACGATACAATCATCATCGACGAGGCGCATGAACGTAGCCTTAACATCGATTTTATCCTTGGTTACCTTAAGCAAATTCTGAAAAAACGCCCCGATCTTAAGATCATCATCACCTCGGCGACCATTGATGTTGAGCGTTTTTCTAAGCATTTCAATAATGCGCCGATTATTGAGGTGTCTGGGCGTACCTATCCGGTCGAAACCCGTTATCGCCCATTGTTACAAGATACTGAGGCCGATCTCGACCAAATTGAAGGGATTTTTGCCGCCGTTGATGAGCTGGTTGCCGAAGGCTTAGGCGATATTTTGATCTTTATGAACGGTGAGCGTGAAATTCGCGATACCGCAGAGCAGCTAAATCGGCGTAATTACCGCGATACCGAGATTTTACCGCTCTACGCGCGCCTCTCCTACGGCGAGCAATCCAAGGTCTTTAGCAGCCATACAGGGCGTCGTATTGTGCTTGCGACTAACGTAGCGGAAACCTCGCTGACTGTGCCGGGTATTCGTTATGTGATTGACCCAGGAACAGCACGCATCAGCCGTTACAGTTATCGCACTAAAGTACAGCGTTTGCCGATCGAGCCGATTTCACAGGCGAGTGCCAATCAGCGCCAAGGCCGCTGCGGCCGTGTTGGTCCGGGGATTTGTATCCGTTTATACGATGAGGCGGATTTTAATAACCGCCCAGCCTTTACCGATCCCGAAATCTTACGAACCAATTTGGCGTCGGTGATTTTGCAGATGCTCGCTATCGGCCTTGGCGATATCGCTGCTTTCCCGTTTATTGAGCCACCCGATCCGCGCCATATTCGCGATGGCTTCTTATTGCTTGAGGAATTACAGGCGGTTAAACAGCAGAAGGGCAATATAGTGTTAACGCCGCTGGGGCGGCAGTTATCGCAAATCCCCGTCGACCCACGTTTAGCGCGTATGGTGGTCGAGAGCCACCAACTTGGTTGCTTAAATGAGGTGTTAGTGATCGCCTCAGGGCTGTCGATTCAAGATCCCCGTGAGCGGCCCATGGATAAAAAGCAGGCGTCCGATGAGGCCCATCGTCGCTTTGCCGATCCCCAGTCTGATTTTGTCAGTTGGGTAAACCTCTGGCAGCACTTAAAAGAGCAGCAAAAGGAATTATCCGCCAGCCAGTTCCGTAAAAAATGCCGTGATGAATATTTAGCCTACCTGCGTGTGCGCGAATGGCAGGATTTATATACTCAGCTAAAACAAGCGGTTCACGACTTAAAGTGGCGCTTAAATGACACGCCTGCCAACTACGATGCGCTGCACCGTGCGCTGTTATCGGGTCTGCTCAGCCATATTGGCTTTAAGGACAATAACAACGAATACTTAGGCGCGCGCAATCGTAAGTTTTTTGTGTTCCCAGGTTCACCGCTGGCGAAAAAAGGCCCGAAATGGATCATGGCGGCGGAGCTGATGGAAACCTCTAAGCTGTTTGCTCGCTGCTGCGCCAAGATTGAGCCTGAGTGGCTCGAGCCGTTAGCGGCGCATCTGATTAAAAAGAATCACCTAGAGCCACATTTTGAGGCGAAACAGGGCAGTGTGATTGCCTTTGAAAACCAAGTGCTTTACGGTTTGACCGTGGTGCATCGCCGCCGCGTACAATACGGGCCGATTAATCCTGTTGAAGCGCGGGAGATCTTTATCCGTAGCGCGCTCGCCGAAGGGCAGTTACAGACCAAAGAAGCCTTTTTTATCGCTAACCAAAAGTTATTGGAGGATGTCGAAGCGCTCGAGCACAAGTCCCGTCGCCGCGATATTTTGGTCGATGAACAAGTGTTGATGGACTTTTATGAGCCGCGTATCCCCGAAGGCATCTATAACGCGCCTAAGTTCTTTAGCTGGTGGAAAGAAGCGCGCCGAACTCAGCCCGATTTACTCGATTTTAATAAGTCACTATTGATGCAGCGCAGTGCCGATCATATCTCGGCGCTCGATTTCCCCGACACTTGGCACAAGGGCAATATTCGCTTGCAACTGAGTTATCACTTTGATCCTGCAGCGAGTGATGATGGCGTTTCTGTGCATATTCCAGTGGCACTACTCAATCAAATCGATGATACGGATTTCGATTGGCTGGTGGCGGGGATGCGTGAGGAGAAATGCGTCGCCCTGATTAAGTCTTTGCCTAAAGGACTAAGACGTAACTTTGTGCCTGCGCCCGATTATGCCCGAGCCTGCGTGCAAGCAATGCAGCCCTTTAGCGCCAGTTTACTCGACGCCATGTGCAAACAGCTTTTGCGTATGAGTGGCACCCGCGTCAATCCTGAAGATTTTGATGTCACGCAGATGCCCGCGCATTTGCAAATGAACTTTAAGATTGAGGACGACAAGGGCAAATTAGTCGCACAGGGGCGGGTACTCGATACCTTAAAGGCCGAGTTACAGGGCGTGGTCGCTAAGGCGATTCGTCAAGTGGCGGATAAGGGCATTGAGAAAGATGCGCTCACCGAGTGGTCCTTTGGCGACTTACCAAAACAATTTGAACAGCGTAAGGGTAACTACCAAGTGCGGGCATTCCCCGCACTGATTGATAATAAAGACTCAGTTGCCATCAAATTATTTGATGATGAATTTGAGGCGCAGGCGGCGCATCGTCAAGGTCTTCGTCGCTTGCTGTTACTCAATATCCCATCGCCGGTAAAACACCTGCAACAGGCTCTGCCGAACAAGGCAAAACTGGCGATGTATTTCAATCCATTTGGCCAAGTGCAAATTCTGATTGATGACATTATTGCCGCAGCCGTGCAGCAATTGCTTGATGAAAAGGCGCTGGATGTGCGCGATGCTGCTCAGTTCGAACAGGCCAAGGATTGGGTGCGCCAAGAGCTGAATTCAACGGCTGAGCAAATTGCCCTAAAAGTGGAACAAATCCTGACGCTCTATCAAGGCATTAAAAAGCGGACTAAGGGTAAAATTAGCTTAGATATCGCTTTTGCGATGAGTGATATTCAAAGCCAATTAGACCAATTAGTGTTTAAGGGATTCGTCGAAGCCTGTGGTTGGAATCGCTTAGCGGATGTGGCGCGTTACTTAAAAGCGATCGAAACCCGTATCGATAAGTTGCCCGTGGATCCGACCCGTGACCGTTTGCATATGCAAAGTATCACTAAAGTGCAGGAGGCTTTAGCGGCGCAACTTGCCAAGGTGCCGCGCTCACAGCCCGTGCCTGCGGCACTGATTGAGGCCCGTTGGATGATTGAAGAATACCGGGTGTCATGCTTTGCACAGGCGCTGGGAACGGCTTATCCTATCTCGGAAAAGCGTATCTTAAACCATATCCTGCTGAGTTAATGATGTTGATACATAACTGACTGAAACTGTAGATTCAGTCAGTTATGCATAATGCATCATCTTTAGCATTAACAGCCGAACCTTAGGGTTCGGCTTTTTTATTGCTCATTTTCACCTAACTATAATTAGCCGCGATCAGCATGTTGTTGCAGGCGTGATTGTTTGCTATGGGCTATCACAGGCTAACCCCAAAGGGCAAAGTAGGTAGCGAATGAATGGCCCCTAATGGCTTTTAATTGATAAACAGTTAGCTAATACAGCTATATCTTGAGCGAGTTAACGATTTGACGAAGATGTTAAGCCAATTTCGCTGCAGATAATCGGTAATTTGTGCCTTCCTTTACCAACCCCTAATACTCCTTAAGGAATATTTTGTTTAAATCTTGTGCGGTTTCCTTGCTTAGCGCCTATCTCTTTTCCATGCTTTAGCAATTGGTTAATAAAAAAATATAACCAATCAATCGAATTACAATCTAAAAAAACGCTTAAAAACCATGATCTAACTAAATCTATCGCCAAATTGATGATCTGGATCAAGCATCAAAGGGTTTACCGATTTTGAGGTATACAGTTTGTTAACACCTTAACGCTATGATCAATTGGTGGATCAAAGATGCAATAGAGATACCTATAAATCCTGTAGTGATCAGAGTAATCCATCACAGGAATGAACCTCTTGGAGGACGCATGAGTGCTAACAGCGCAGCAGAAAAATCCTTAGAACTGAAAATTTTTATCTTTTTAACCGTATTTCTCGCCCCCCTCTTATCCGTGTTGTTGGTGAGTGGATTGGGATTTGCCATATGGTTTAGCCAAATCTTTACCGGCCCACCTGGGGCTGGTTGAGTCAATACAAAATAATAACAACAGAATTAAAGCGGAGTGTCGGATGAGCAAAGAGCTGCATATCACAAGTCTCGTGGTGCAAGTCATGCCAAATAAGATGGCGGATGTTAGGCAACACATTATGGCGATTGAGAATGCCGAACTCTCTGTCAATAACGAAGTAAAACTCGTCGTTGTACTTGAAGGTAACTCCCAACGTGCCTTGATGGACGGTATCGAACAGATTAATGCCATTCCTGGCGTCTTGTCCGCCACTATGGTTTACCACCAGAGTGAACAGCTCGAAGAGGGTGAAGAATGAACATGAATAGACGTGACTTTATTAAAGCCAATGCGGTGATTGCAGCAGCGGGCGCCGCAGGCTTAGCGCTGCCGGCATCAGCCAGCAATTTAATTACTAGCTCAGAGCAAACCAAATTAGAGTGGAACAAAGCGCCTTGCCGTTTCTGTGGCACGGGCTGCTCTGTGATTGTTGCGACACGTGATGGCAAAGTGGTTGCGACCCACGGCGATGCAAACAGCGAAGTGAACCGCGGCCTTAACTGTATTAAAGGTTACTTCCTATCGAAAATTATGTATGGCAGCGATCGTTTGACCACGCCAATGCTCAGAATGACCGATGGCAAGTACGACAAGCACGGTGAATTTACTCCCATTAGCTGGGATAGCGCTTTTGATATCATGGCGCAAAAATGGAAAGAAACCTTAAAAGCCAAAGGCCCCACCGCAGTTGGGATGTTTGGCTCGGGTCAGTGGACCGTCTGGGAAGGCTATGCCGCCGTTAAATTGATGAAGGCGGGCTTTGGCTCTAACAACATTGATCCGAATGCACGTCACTGTATGGCGTCAGCCGTGGTCGGCTTTATGCGTACCTTCGGTATCGATGAGCCTATGGGCTGTTACGATGATATGGAAGCGGCCGATGCCTTTGTGCTGTGGGGCTCCAACATGGCTGAAATGCACCCGATCCTATGGACTCGAGTGACTGACCGCCGTTTAAGCGCATCCCATGTGAAGGTTGCGGTACTCTCGACGTTTGAGCATCGCTCCTTCGACTTGGCGGATTTACCGATTGTATTTACGCCGCAAACTGACTTAGCCATCCTGAACTTTATCGCCAACTACATCATTCAAAACGATAAAGTAAACTGGGACTTTGTGAAGAAGCACGTTAACTTCCGCCAAGGTACCACGGATATCGGCTATGGTTTACGTCCAACCCATCCGCTGGAGCAGAAAGCCAAAAACGTGAAAACGGCAGGGGATTCGACTCCGATTGATTTCGATACCTTTAAGGCCTTTGTCGCCGAATATACGGTGGAGAAGGTCAGTAAGATGTCGGGCGTGCCTGAGGCTAAACTCATCGAATTGGCCAAACTCTATGCCGATCCTGAGACTAAAGTCACCTCCTTCTGGACCATGGGCTTTAACCAACATACCCGTGGTGTGTGGTGTAACAACCTGATTTATAACATCCACTTACTGACAGGTAAGATTTCAACGCCCGGTAACAGCCCATTCTCGTTAACCGGTCAGCCTTCTGCCTGTGGTACGGCTCGCGAAGTGGGAACCTTCTCACACCGTTTACCTGCCGACATGGTGGTAACAAACCCAGAGCATAGAAAACACGCCGAAGAAATTTGGAAGATCCCCAGTGGCATTATTCCGCCAAAACCCGGTTATCACGCCGTCGAACAAAACCGCCGCTTAAAAGATGGCGACTTGAACTGCTATTGGGTGCAAGTGAACAACAATATGCAGGCAGGGCCGAACATCAACGAGGAAGGCTTACCTGGCTATCGTAATCCTGCCAACTTTATTGTGGTATCCGATGCGTATCCTACTGTCACGACTCAGGCTGCGGACTTAATTCTGCCAACCGCCATGTGGGTTGAGAAAGAGGGCGCCTACGGTAATGCCGAGCGCCGTACTCAATTCTGGCATCAAATGGTGCAGGCGCCGGGCGAATCCCACTCGGATCTGTGGCAATTGATGGAGTTCTCTAAACGCTTTACGACCGATGAAGTCTGGTCGAAGGAAGTCTTAGCGGCGAATCCACAATTTAAGGGCAAAACCTTATTTGAAGTGCTGTACAAAAACGGCAATGTCGATAAGTTCCCGCTGGCCGATACCGATCCTAAGTATTTGAACAACGAAGCGAAACATTTTGGCTTCTATGTCCAAAAAGGCCTGTTTGAAGAATACGCCACCTTTGGCCGTGGCCATGGTCACGATTTGGCCCCGTTTGATGCTTATCACGAAGCCCATGGCCTTCGCTGGCCAGTTGTTAATGGCAAAGAAACCCAATGGCGTTTCCGTGAGGGAACGGATCCCTATGTTAAACCGGGTAAAGGCTTTGAGTTTTATGGACATCCTGATGGCCGTGCGGTGATTTTTGCGCTGCCCTATGAGCCACCAGCAGAGTCTCCTGATGAAGAGTTCGATATTTGGTTATCCACGGGTCGTGTACTTGAACACTGGCATTCGGGCTCGATGACCCAACGTGTGCCTGAGCTTTACCGTGCCTTCCCCGATGCTGTGTGTTTTATGCATCCAGAAGATGCCAAAAAACGTGGTTTACGCCGTGGTGATGAAGTTCGAGTCGTGTCTCGCCGTGGTGAAATCAAAACCCGTGTCGAAACCCGTGGTCGTAACAAGCCGCCAGTGGGTCTGGTGTTTGTACCTTGGTTTGATGCCAGTCAGCTCATTAATAAAGTCACCTTGGATGCGACAGATCCGCTGTCGAAACAAACCGACTTTAAGAAATGCGCCGTGAAAATCGTCAAGGTATAAGGAGTACAGGATGAAAACATTCAAATTAGCTTCAGCATTTAGTGCGCTTGTCTTTTCAGCCCTGATGATGACAAGTGTGACTGCAGCCAGTATTCCTGAGGATAAGATCGATACCTTACGTCAGGCGCCGATTAACGTTGAGCCAACACCGCCCGCGATGCAGGCGGTGCTGAATAAAGATATCAAAGAGGTGCGTAACTACCCAATGCAGCCACCCGTGATCCCGCATAAGATCGATGGCTATCAGCTCGATCTTAAGGTCAATAAATGTATGGCGTGCCATGCAAGACAACGCACTGGAGATTCGCAAGCACCCATGGTGAGCGTGACCCATTATATGGATAGGGATAACAACTTTTTAGCTGAGCTTTCACCAAGGCGTTATTTCTGTACTCAGTGCCATGTGCCGCAACTGGATGCCAAATTACTGGTCGAGAACGACTTTGTGGATATGGATCATCTGATTAAAGCGAACACTGAGCAGAAAAAACACTAGGAGTCAGCATGTTAGATAAACTTAAAAAGATCTGGCAAGTGCTCAATCGTCCGAGTGTGCACTACAGTTTAGGGTTTCTAACCTTAGGTGGCTTTGTGGCAGGGGTGATCTTTTGGGGGGGCTTTAACACTGCGCTTGAAGCCACGAACAGAGAAGCCTTTTGTATTGGTTGCCATGAAATGGAAAATAACGTCTACCAAGAGTTACAGTCGACTATCCATTTCACTAACCGTAGTGGGGTGCGTGCAACTTGCCCTGACTGCCATGTGCCACACAACTGGACCGATAAAATTGCCCGTAAGATGCAGGCATCGAAAGAAGTGTGGGGTAAAGTGTTTGGTACCATCAATACCCGCGAAAAGTTTGAGAGTAAACGTCGCGAGCTGGCTGAACATGAATGGGCAAGGTTAAAGGCAAATGACTCGCTCGAGTGTCGAAATTGCCATAACTTTACCTATATGGACTTTACTAGGCAGTCACCACGCGCCGCGCAGATGCACTCCACATCGCTGGCCAGTGGTGAGAAGACCTGTATTGATTGCCACAAAGGTATTGCCCATCATCTTCCCGATATGGCGGGCGTTGAAGGTTTCTAATCGCGTGTAATATTTCATCTCCAGTCAAAGGCCAAGTGCTCTCCACACTTGGCCTTTTATTTTTAGATTGCAATCTATGATTTATCTATCTGAAAAATATATACTATTCAGAATTAAAGATAACGACAACGAGTTGTGATGAACAATACCAAATGGCGTGAATGCATTAGTCTCTTAGCGTCACACAGTGTTTACCTACAATTACGACTGGTAGGTGAGGCTGATTTTCCATTGGATTATGAAGTATCAAATGAAGTGATATCTCAAATACAGGCAAAAGACTGCGTATTTGTAAGACGGGTGATTGACTATAAGTCCATCGCGGCTATACGGATTGTTAAGATACATTTACCGCCTTCAGCTAAACAGATGGATGTGATGACCAAACTCAAACAAGAATTATCACGCTTAGGCCAATTACCTATTATCGAAAATACTGAATTTATCACTATTAATGGATATTAGGTCGATTAGCTGTTTGAGGTGCTGCTGTTTTTGCTTAGGTTAATGCTGCGAATGTGACCACTGGCAGTATCAGCAAACTACCAGCGGTATGATTAACGAAGAAAAGGGGATTAGCTAAGGTATGGATCTTAAATGGACTGCTAATTAACACTGGATTAATTGTTAAAGTTGCACCGTAAAAATAGGATCTTTGCCCGCGGTGACACTCCCCTGAGCTTTGTCTAAATACTTCACATCTTCCATATTGGCAAGCACCACGGGCGTGAGTAAGCTGTCTACTTGGTCTTTAAGATACTCAATATCAAATGACAAAATCGGATCGCCTACTTTGACCTCTTGACCTTCTTCGGCTAAACGACTAAAGCCACGCCCTCTTAGCTCGACAGTACCAACACCAAAGTGAACAAATAGTTCTAATCCTTGAGGTGATTCAATACTAAAGGCATGATTAGTTTCGAATATTTTACCGATAGTACCATCAATAGGTGCAACAATCGTGTCGCCCTTAGGCGCGATAGCAATGCCATCACCGACAATCTTTTCTGCAAAAACGACATCGGGGACTTTTTCAATCGCGACTATTTCCCCATTGACGGGGGCGTAGACCATAATGCCACCTGCAAGTTGTGGCTGTCCTGATACCAATCGCCTTATGCGGCTTAAAAATCCCATAATGTGGTGCCCCTTTGCTTGTTTTTGTTGTTCTGTGTTGGTCTGTAAAGCAGCATAACCAATTAAATGTACTATTTACAGTTTGTTATACACTGTTGCAGATCTGAAATTCTATTTTGCTGCATCGCAGTGTGCGCTAACGCAGAAAATTTCGCCAGTTCACCTTGGCAAATGGCTGCTTTCACTTCTAGTAATGAGCTTAAGTTAACGCTGAGTTCATCCAGCCCCATTCCCACGAGTAGCGGAGCGATGTGTGGCGAGCTGGCTAATTCACCACAGAGTGATACTGTGACCTCGGCTGCTTTGGCTTGAATGATTGTCATGTTTATCAAGCTTAAAATCGCAGGTGAAAGAGAAGGGTAATCCCGTGTCAGTTGTGGGTTGGTGCGGTCTGCTGCCATGGCATATTGTGTTAAATCATTGGTGCCTATGCTGACAAAATCCAGCCTTGGTAGCATAGAGGCTAAATTCAACACCGCCGCGGGCGTTTCTACCACTATGCCATAACTCAGTTCACCATAGCCTTTTTCTTCGTCTTCGAGGGCATCCTGGCATTCGGCGATAAGCGTAAATATCTCATCTAACTCTTCCACTTGATTGACCATAGGAAACATTAAGCGAATCGGACCGTGATTTGCTGCCCGTAAAATGGCACGAAGTTGGGTCTTAAATAATTCTGGGTGCGCTAAGGTGTATCTCACCCCACGTTGTCCTAAGGCGGGATTATCTTCTATGTCTTGGCATAAGCAGGGGAGTTCTTTATCGGCGCCAATATCTAAGGTTCTGATCGTAAAAGTTTTACCACCTAGAGCATGCAGAGCCTCGCAGTAAAGATTGTACTGGGCTTTTTCATCCGGCAAGGTGCTGGTATGCATTAACATAAATTCAGTGCGGAATAAGCCTATTCCATCGGCCCCTTCATCTTTGACATGGGTGATCTCATTCAAATTGCCGACGTTTGCCAACAGGCGAACCTGATGTCCGTCCTGTGTTTGAGCCGGAACATCGCGATAAGCTTGAAGTGCCTGACGTCTTGCTTGTTCATGGTGCAGGGTCACGGTTAAACGAGCTTGTTGCTCAGGCTCCGGATTGACATAAAGCGCCCCACTTATTGCATCGAGCACTAACGGGGTGCCATTAGGGATGAGCTCTGCATCGAACTGACAACTTAAAATAGCGGGTATACCTGCTGCACGGGCCAAAATAGCGGTATGACTGGTGAGTCCACCGGTTTTAAGCACAATACCGCTGATGTGCTCTTTAGGGAGCAAGGCAAATTCTGCTGGGGTGAGATCCTGTGCTAGCAGTATCGTCGGTTCACTCAGGTGAGTTAAACCGTGGTCCAAACGGCCATTAATCGCGGTGACTATGCGCTGTCCAAGGCATCGAACGTCTTGGGCACGATTGGCTAAATAGGGATCGTCTAGGGACTCGAGTTCATTGGCTTGATGGGCAAATATTCGCTCAACAGCAACACTGGCGGAAAGTTGTAAGGTGCGAATGGCTTCTTTGACTTGTTCTATCAGTTCTTCATCATCAAGGAGTAATAAATCGGCTTCAATCAGTTGGTAGTTTTCACTGTCAGGATCGAGCTTAGTTTGGCTTAGACTGAGCTGTTGTTTCAGTGTTTGTAATGCCTTAAGAAACTTACTTTGTTGCTGCGGGATCCTAGAGAGCGGAATTGGGCGATAGTCGAGGTGGTTTTCGCAATGATTAAGGTGTAAAGCCTTACCGAAGGCTATACCCGATGACACAATAATCCCCGTTATCGACATAGTCATTCCTAATGATGTTGGGCGGTTCGCTAACTTAAGGTGATTAACAAGGCCGAGACTTTTTCGACGGCTTCCTGCGCCTGCTCTCCCTCGGCGAAAACCCTGACAGTGACACCATGGTATAAACCTAATGTTTGTAGCTTAAATAAGCTCTTAGCACTGGCTTGCTTGCCGTTACATTCAACCAAAACGTCACAATCGAAGGTCTTGGCTTCTTTCACCAATAGTGCCGCAGGGCGGGTATGAATACCATGTTTTGCGGTGATAGTGACAGATTTTTCGTACATAGTGGCTTAACTCTTTATGAATATTATGGCGCTTCGTTCGACTCTATAATCTTATAACCGGCCTTTTTTAAGGCAGCAATGGCGCCTTGGAGGCAATTTTTCTTCACGAGAATATAGTCAGTATCAAAGGTTGAAAGGGCGAAAATACTGATTTGCACATCGGCTAAGGTGCTGGCAATTTTTGATAAAATACCCGTTAATGAAAATCCTAGAGGGCCTAACACTTCTAGACAGCTCCAGTTAGTTTCTTGCTCTAAGCTATCAAGCGCAAGCTCACTAGGCACAACCAAGGTCAAACCTTCTTCTGTTTTGCAGATAAAATACACTTCTTCAGCAAAGACTTCGGTAGGAATTTGCGCCTTAGGGCTAAAACTGTGAATGGTATATTGCCGGGTATGTACGGCTAAGGTCATACGCATAGGCGGTTCTCCTTTGGCGAGGTGAATGCAAGTTAGGAGTTTACCTTATAACATGGATTCCTGTTTAAAGGACATTGTTCTCAAGTGCATCCTCAATCAGCCTGCATTTCGTATGCTAGGGTTGGTTGTGTCGTTTCATTAGCTAATGTTAAAGGAAGAGAGGACGTTTTTATACGTCCTCTTGTTTGCTATTGAAAACATTCGCTAGGTTAGATTTTAAATTGCCCTAAGGTATGGGACATATCCTGGCTAATATCCTGTAATGATTGTGCTGCTCGGCTATTACTGTCATTGGCTTTTACAGACACTTCGGTTAGCTCTGAAATATTACAGATATTACGGTTAATTTCCTCTGTCACGAGGGATTGCTCTTCTGTCGCACTCGCTAACTGAGTGTTCATATCGCTGATGTGGGCAATTAGCCCCAGAATTGCGGCCATGGCTTGCCCAGCCTCTTGAGCCTTAGCTTGCAATTCTTCTGATTGATGTTGGGTTTGGCTATTGCTTTGCATCACTGAGCCCACACCGGTTTGAATTTCTGAGATAATTTTTTGGATCTCATTGGTCGAGTCTTGGGTGCGATTGGCTAAGGCTCTTACTTCATCTGCGACAACGGCAAATCCTCGGCCATGACTACCCGCACGAGCAGCTTCAATGGCGGCATTAAGTGCCAACAAATTGGTTTGTTCAGCAATGCCCCGAATCACATCCAAAATACTGCCAATTTGACCAGAGGCTTGTCCCAATTTTTGAGTGATTGCTTCTGATGCTTTCAGCTCTTGGACCAACTTCTCTGTATCGCGCACCGTATTGTCAATCACAGCTTTACTTTGCTGAGCCTGATTTTTCACACTGGTGGCGGCATCGGCGGCCTGCTGGGTATTGCTCGCCATCTCATGGGTCGTAGACAGCATTTGATTAACTGCCGTTGCTACGCTACCGGTTTCACGGTGGATATGTTCCGCACTTTGGTTCGACTCCTCAACGGCAAGCATTAACTGTTTAGCATCGTTGTCGAGCGATTTTCCCAGGGGTTGCAAATGTCCCACCATATCGCCAATTTTTTGGGCAAAAAGGTTAAAGGCTTGGGCGAGATGAGCAACTTCATCTTTGCCTTGAGTGCTTAAACGCTGGCTTAAGTCGCCTTCGCCTTGAGCGATATCTTCAAGGGCTTCAATAGCATCATTCAATGGTGAGGTAATCGAATGATTAAGAACAAGGAAAAATGCAAAAATAGGTACAGAAATCAAAAACATGATAATCAGATAGTCGATCATCACATTATACAGACTCTCTTTTACGTCACTGAGATAAGCCCCTGTGATCACAGTCCAGCCCCATTGTGGGTAGTAGCGGGCTTCGGCCAATTTGTCCTCAACAATTTTTGAAACAGGATTAGCAATCGGATATTCCAGCATGGCTTTGTCATGTTGCCGAGCTTGAGACAGCATCGTAGTCAGCGGATTAGTGCCATTGGGGAGTGTGAAATTTTGTGCAGAGGTACCGATTAGGCTGGCATTTTCACCATGGGCTAGGATTTGGTTGTTGTCATCAATCAGAATAAAGTAACCAACCCCGGCATAACGGGTTTGGTTAATGAGGTTCGCAGCAGCTTTTTGAGCCTCTTGCTCGCTCATTTTACCGTTAACAGCATCTTGGCGATAAACGTCTATCACACTGAGGATACTGCCAAGTTGACCATCGATTTGTAACCATTTTTGTTCGATCAAATTACTGTATTGTTCTTTAATCGAAAAACTTGCAAAACAAACAGTTCCAATGGCCGCCATCACTAACATCATCATTAGACGTTTTAAAATGGTGAATTGGCGCAAAAAAGTGATCATCTGGAGTCCTCGGGCGCAAAAATAATGTTCAACAATATACCTGCGAATGTTTTTTAATAGAATATTAGCGGGTTAAATTTCATATAAACTGGTAAACAATATGGGGTTTCTTTGATCTTAAGCAGGATCTTTGCAGGCCTTCTCCTGAGTGGTGATTTTATGGCTTATTTTGAGGATATTTCATCAGTTTAATCGCATGTGATGAAGTATTTATTAAATTCAACAACTTACCATTTATTAACAAATTCAATCATGATAACTATATCTAATTAGTTGTTTTAATTTTGATTTTTTACCGTTTTACGCGCAAGATTAATCAACTGTTATGTTTGAGAATCAATTATGACTACAAATACGATTGTGACTTCTGACGATATATTGTTGAAGTTATGCCACTCTGTTGCCCATGTATTATCGAGTACCAGCGCAAGCCATGTGAGCCAGAGGGCGTTCAAAATTCTGTGTCAGGCTAATTTTTAAATTTCCAGCACGCTATCTAAACGTCCTTCAAAATAAATCGCTAACTGAGATAAACAAAGGCTCCAATTGTGGATTGGCATGGTCCATTTATCTGAGGCGTTTAATATGCCTGCGTAAAGTAGCTTCAACAAGCTATTTTCATTAGGAAAAGCACCTTTGGTTTTGGTGAGCTTTCTAAATTGGCGATGCACAGCCTCAACCGCATTGGTCGTGTAAATCACTTTCCTGATATGTTCTGGGTACTTAAAATAATGGGACAAATTATGCCATTTGCGACGCCAAGAGTTGATTACCAGCGGATAAGCATCACCCCATTTGGCCTCCAGTTCGTCCAATGCCATCTCTGCGGCTTCTTTACTCACGGCTCGATACACAGGCTTTAAATCAGCCATAAACGCTTTCTGATTTTTTGAGGCGACATACTTCATTGAGTTGCGGATCTGGTGGATAACACATAGCTGTGTTTCCGTATGAGGGAAGATACTGGCTATGGCCTCAGGGAAACCGGTCAAACCGTCAACACAGGCGATAAGAATATCTTTTACACCACGATTATTAAGATCGGTCAGTACGGATAGCCAGTAATTAGCGCCTTCATTTTCGGACAAGTGAAGCCCTAAAATTTCCTTTTTTCCTTTCATATTAAGCGCTAACAATGTGTAAACGGCTTTACTGACGTAACGCCCATCCTCTTTGACTTTGTAATGTATCGCATCAAGCCAAACGATAGGATAATGGCTATCTAATGGGCGCTGTTGCCACGCTTTAAGTTCGGGGATGAGTTTGTCAGTGATAGCACTGACTGTTGCGTTAGACACATTGAGCCCATACATATCTTCAACATGTTGATTAATATCGCGATAGCTCATACCTATACTGAACATCGATAACACTTTACGTTCGATTTCATCGGTTAGCGTAGTTTGATTTTTCTTAATCAACTGAGGCTCAAAGGTGCCATTGCGGTCTCTAGGCGCGTCTAACTCAAAGTTACCGGACGGATACTTAATGGTCTTAGAGGTTTTGCCATTTTTACGATTAGGCTGAGGATCATGCGCTAAATGCTGCTCAAGCTCAGCCTGGAGAGCCGCTTCAGTGAGTTGCTTGATCAGTGGACCAAGAATGCTGTCTTTACCTGTGAGGCTTTTACCTGATTGCAGATCTTTAAGGGCTTGTTCGAAGTTAAAAGGTTGGGTCATGTGTCATTCCTGTTTTTGAATATTTTACTGAAATGACACAGAATTATGAACACTACCGTGAGCCATGCAGGTATGGTACAAAGCATTACCCGTACCCGCTTAAAACCCGACTTAGGATGTTTTTCGATTTTTGATGGGGGATTTTCAGGGCTTGTTGTTATTAACTTTTCCGCTGCTGCGGCTATCGAAATCTACCGTCGCTATATGCTCAATATGGGCATGCCTGAAGAGGAATTAGCCTTTTCCCATACTTCTGATGAAGTGGGTAATGTGATGGGGGAGTTAATGAACCAAATCTTAGGTGACTTTATTAATAAAGTCTCTAAGGAATTACAAACTTCCATCAGCCAAAGTCAGCCAAAAATGTTAACGATAAACAAAGAGTTGACTATCTCTATTGATGCAAACTTGGATGATGCTGTAGCAAGGCGAGTGTCCTTTAAAACCGAAAATAATCACATTTTCTACCTTGAATTTGCGATGGATAAGACCGAGTTTATCAAACTGGATGAGTTTGAATATGATGAGGAGTTTGACCCTGATAGCTTACTCGAACAGCACGGCGTGAGTGGGACGCAAGCTTCAAATGTTGAAAGCACTCCTTGGAGCCGAATGGCGGACAAGCCCGCGATAAGTCAACATCATACCAATGTGGACGCCGATGATTTACTCGATGAATTAGGGATTTAACTTCTATCTGGTTAAGAGAAAATAAATGCGACTCAGCAAATTATTAGTGAATGCAAAGCTGTGAATAGCGTTAGCGGTTTTTTTGAAGCATTTATTTTCTCTAGTCTGTGTTTTTAGTCACACAATCATAAGCCGCATTATCGTGGTTAAGCACCCAGCGTTAAGGTGGCGGTTAAGTTAGTTTAGCTTTCAATAGGTTAAAGCAGATTAACTCGGTTAACTTGTTAGACAGTTGTAAACCCTTCGGCTATACAAGTCATTAGAACTGTTTTAGTATCCCCCAAAATAATAATTATGGTGACCTCCGTTATGGCATCGAAAGCGACCTCAATTGATATTGCTTATCGTGCTGGTGTATCCCAGTCTACAGTTTCCCGAGCCCTCAGAAATAGCCCGCTTGTCAACTTAGAGACCCGTCAGCGGATCCAAGCAATTGCAAAGGAACTTAACTACAAGGTTGATAAAAACGCCAGTAATTTGCGTACCCAAAATAGTCATACTCTGGCGCTGTTATTGTGTGAAGACCCGACTAATGATGATTCCCTCATCAACCCATTTTTTCTGTCGATGTTAGGCTCAATAACACGGGCAACTGCGCAACAGGGGTATGATTTACTCGTTTCATTTCAACAGCTTTCTAGCGATTGGCATGCCGACTACGAAGACAGTAATAAAGCTGATGGCATTATTTTGCTGGGCTACGGCGATTATATGGATTACGAGCAGAAGCTTGAAAAGTTACTCGCTCAACATACTCATTTTGTGATTTGGGGCGCCGAGCATAACAATAAATCCGTATTATCCATTGGTTGTGATAATCACCAAGGTGGCCTGATAGCCACTGAACATTTGATTTCCCTTGGCCGTAGCGCTTTTGCCTTCTTAGGTGACGCCTCTAGTCATAGCCCAGAATTTAGGGACAGATATTTAGGTCATGTCAAAGCCTTACAAACCGCAGGATTACCAGTGGTGGCTGAGCGGCAAATTTCAGCCATTAGCACTGAAAGTGCTGGTTATGATGCGGCGATGGCATTAATAGAAAAAAGGCTTACGTTTGATGCGATTTTTGCCGCTAGTGATTTGATTGCTATTGGTGCCATTCGTGCCTTAAAAGAGAAGGGGATATTAGTGCCAGAGCAAGTGGCTGTGGTGGGCTATGATGATATTCCTGTGGCAAGTTTTGCTAATCCACCACTGACAACCATCAAACAAAATACTCAGTTAGCGGGTGAGATTTTAGTCGAGAGTTTGCTCAAGCTTATTCGCGGTCAGGCGGTAGGCCCTCAATTGATCCCAACCACCTTAGTCGTTCGCAGTTCCTGCGGGATTGACCTCGCATTGCTAGGCTAAGCTGTCTCTGTATTGATTTACGCGATTAAGCCAAGTGTTTGCTAGCACTTGGCTTTTTATGACAAGTTTGGCTGGTGTATGGTGTAAAACTGGTCAACGCTGAGTGGATTAACCTCTGGCATATTGACGCAGAAACTTAGGCACCTCAGCTTTACTCTTGCGCATCACTTTTTGCATTAGACTGAAGGGTGGTTCGGCTATTGCAAAGTCCCGTTTCAGATCCGCTAACATTCGTAGCCATAAGTGTCCCGTCATTTCCGCATCAGCAAGCGCGCGGTGAAAAGTCCCCTCGGTCGGCAGTTGTTTATAGCTTACTAACGTTGCCAGTTGATGATTAATCGCCTCTGGGTACAAGCGCCTTGCCAACAGGAGAGAGCAGCCAAACTGGCCGGAATATTGGTGACCAATTTGAGCAAATTCAGCATCAAGAAACCGCTGATCGAATGCGGCATTATGGGCAACCAAATGGTGCTTGCCGATAAACTTGGCAAATCGTGACATTACCTCGGCGCAGGGCGCTGCACGTGACAGCATTTGATTGCTGATCCCGGTGTAATCTTCAATAAAGGTGTTTATCCGAAAACCTGGATTCATTAATTCTGAAAAACGCGCAGTGATTTGGCCCTGTTCAATCAATACCGCCCCAATCTCAATAGCTCGAGCACCTTGACTGGGCGAAAGACCCGAGGTTTCAAAATCGAGGACCACAAGGGTATTAGCGGGCGAGTGGGCGGGTGTTTTAGGCATAAAAGTGACTACTTATTGGTATGGCAATGTTTGTAATATGCGTTTGTCGCATGGCCTATTTCACAGTTGGTGGCATATTAGGCTAAACAAAAGTGGCTATCCATCAGATTGTCAAATTGCGATGCAATTTTTACTGGCATAAAGGGCGCGATAAGCGCATTTAGCGCATCAACAACCCTTGTATAACAGGATGCTGCATTGATGGACGTCGACTTATACTCCTGTTGATTTTATTCAAGAAAAGAGACGCAAGTTCGCATCTGTGTATCTAAATCAACATTTAACCAGTGAGTGGTAACGCTTCACGAATAGACCTGCTGCTAAGGGTTATTATCGACGATGTTATTAACGGCTTGGCTATGACGTCATTACTTGATGACTTGGGTTTAGAAACATTCAACACGCCCTAGCAACTTCGCATAAAAATACTGGTGAACATTAAGATTGCTGCTATTACTTTATAGGTAATGTATAGGACAAATGTGACACTCGCCTGTTAGCTCGACTTGGTCACCCCATGAGGTGTGTATGAAAGGAATTATTTTTAATGTGCTTGAAGATATGGTCGTAGCTCAGTGCGGTATGTCAGTGTGGAACGATTTGTTGGAAAAACATGCTCCTAAGGATCGCGTGTATGTGTCTGCCAAAAGTTATGCTGAGTCCGAGTTATTTAGCATTGTTCAGGACGTGGCTCAGCGGCTTAATATGCCGATACAGGACGTAGTCAAAGCATTTGGTCAGTTTCTGTTTAATGGACTGGCCTCACGCCACGCTAGTGTTGTTGAACATTTTGAAGATTTTACTTCGTTAGTGATGGGGATCCACGATGTGATTCATTTAGAAGTCAATAAGCTCTACCATGAACCCTCATTGCCGAATATTACTGGCCAGCACTTGTCAGACAATCAAATTGCGTTAAGGTACTCATCCCCCCGCCGACTGTGTTTTTGTGCTGAAGGATTGCTGTTTGGTGCCGCAGAGCATTTTAAACAAAAGATCCAGATCACCCACGATACTTGCATGCATACTGGCGCCGATCATTGTATGTTAATCATCGAGTTACAAAATGACTGACAGCGAAAATCCTTACTACGCAGCCTATCTGCGGGAAAAAAGGGCAAGGCAAGAGGTGGAGCAGTTGCTCGAAGACAGTACCCGCCAACTCTATGAGAAAAATCTGTTGTTACAGCAACAAATCGATCTGATTAAGCAGCAACAACAATCAATTATTCAGCAGGAGAAATTAGCATCACTTGGCACAGTGGCTGCTGGGGTTGCCCATGAGATTAATAATCCACTTGCATATATCCTTTCAAATGTCAGGAGTTTAACCAGCTACGCTCAGGACTTATTGGCGAGTATTGATGCGGGCGATAAACAACAAATTGATCAGGCTAAGCTACAGTTTATTAAGGAAGATTTGCCTGAGCTGGCAAGCGATACTTGCCAAGGTTTAATGCGTATCAAAGATATTGTTAACCATTTACTCTTTTTTGCTCGAACAGATTCAACGGGGAAGTCTTACATTCAATTAGCCGATGCCCTAGAGTTTACCCTTAAATTATTGCGACCAATGCTTAATAATGTTTTGATAAAAAATGAGATTTCGCATGTGCCTATGGTTTTATTTAATGTTGGCGAACTCAATCAGGTATTAATGAACATTATTGTGAATGCTTATCAGGCCTGTAGTGTGGTCGATGATAGATCTGCTGCAATAGAGCTTTACCTCTCCCAATCCGATACAAACATATGCTTAAGGGTCGTTGATAACGGCTGCGGTATGGATGAGTATACCCTCACAAGAATGTTTGATGCCTTTTATACCACTAAACCCGTTGGGACTGGGACCGGAGTGGGAATGTCTATCGTGCTTCAAATTTTGCGTCAGCACGATTGTACGATTGACGTCGCATCTGAGTTAGGCAAGGGAACTGAGGTAAAAATATATTTTCCAATCGATCCACAAGCGGTTTCAATGTCGTCTAGCACTAAAATCTAAATAGGGTAGTTTGCTTCGAGATTGATCTTCAGCCCTAATTGATAGGCGTGATCTTGCATAAGAGATGTCATCAACTCGGTATCACGCAACTGTGATAATAAGAGTGGCCGGGCTTCCCATCTTGGTGCGTGGCCAGCATCATTCAAATGAGCAAGGTACACACGTTGCTGGCTCTGATGCAGGGTAAAAAAACGCATGTTACAGCGTTCAGCAATTGATAAATAAGGCTCAAAATCAAGCTCATACACTTGCATTGCCTCAAATTCAGACCAACGAATATAGCGTGTGCTTTCATAGTATTGCGCGGGTAACTGCGCCTCAGGCTTGATGCTATCAAATAAATTGATGACATCTTGCATCTGTTGCAGTTTTATCATTGTTTGTTCCATCAACTCCTTGCTCCATTTTTTGCTATTTTTATTTATTAATCAATTTGTTAAATGTTAATTGATTATCGACTTATCGCGCCAGAGTCTATCCGCTAAACCTGAGGCGCGCTGGGTAGCTTGCAAGCTAGCACGCTCGAAGACTTGCTGTGTACCTAAACAGCTAAAGTGTTGTTTTGCACGGGTAATAGCGGTGTAAATCAGCTCTTTGGTGAGCAATTGCCACTGAACGAGACTAGGATTTGGCGGGAGCACTAGGGCGACTCGATTAAATTCACTGCCCTGACTTTTATGTACCGTCATGGCGTAACAGGTTTCGTGGCTAGGTAGCCTTGCGGGTAGCACTTTTAGCAGTTTGCCATCGGCCTTAATAAAGTGGGCCATCAGTCGGTCAGCTCTCTCTTCATCCTGCAAAATCAAACCAATATCGCCGTTAAACAGACCTAAGTTATAGTCGTTGCTTTGGATGATAATCGGGCGCCCGAGGTAAAATTCCTGCTGCGGCTGAATAAGTTTGGCCTGTGCTAACGCCTTCGTCACCGCAAGATTAATCCCTTCGACACCATAATCGCCGGTTCGCACGGCGCACAAAATGCGATATTGATTAAATTTGGCAATCGCCTCCATGGCGCTTGGCGGGCAAAATGGCTCACTCGTGTGTATTGTGGTGGCGTGCGTTGGTTGTAATAGGCGCAAATAGTCACCGTATTGCTCACAGGCTTGTGCAAGTAGCGCTTTAAGTCCGGTATTGCTGCTAGGTTCACTGACTTTTGCTTGAGTTTGGCTGTGATCTACGCTGTGTTCTAGCCAGGTTAATTCGGCCAGCCCTCTTTGCCATACCGCTAAAATGCCCGCGAGATCGGCACGGTTGACTGCGCTGGCTAGCAAGCCAATCCCCGCATCGCCTTTAAATCGATGGCTGTGGGTTAACATACACAGGCTATCGCCAATTTTAGGCTCAGCGTGGATAAAGGGGGTTAAATTAAAGCCCGTGAGCGCGGTTAATTGTTCGGCCTGTGCTTGGCTATAACGCATTTTCCATTCGGTATGTTGCATCGAGGCTTGCTTAAGTCCGGCGCAAATATCGGCAAGTACGGCGCCTGCCTCAACTGAAGCGAGTTGGTCCTGATCCCCCAGCAATATTAAGCCTGCGTGTTCCGGCAATGCGCTAAGCAGCTTGTACATCATAGGTAAATCGACCATGGAGGCTTCATCCACAATCAAAAGATCGAGCCGTAATGGGTTACCTTGATGATGGCGAAAATGCGCTGAATTGGGGATGACACCCAGCAGGCGATGTAAGGTTGATGCCTCTTCCGGTACTTGCTTAAGCGCGGCTAACAGGGCTTGGGTTTCGTGGTTTTGCGCCAGTTCGTTTGTCGCTTGAGCCTGCTTAAGTTCCTGCTCGAGTCTCGCTTTAGAGGCCTTAATGGATTCACTTAAACGGGCGGCCGCTTTGCCTGTCGGGGCGACAAGTCTTATCTGCTTTGGTGTACCTAATTGTTGTAACAACAGCAATTTAGTCACCGTGGTGGTTTTACCTGTACCGGGGCCACCAGTTATCACCGCCAGCTTTCTACCGAGCGCAGTAGCGGTGGCGACCTTTTGCCAATCGATGTTTACTTCAGCGGTGTGGGTTGCGCTTGGAAATAAGCAATCCAGTTGCCTGCGTAGCGGCAAAAGTGACTGATTATCCGATGCTAAAGGCTGCGAGGGCGTTAACGAAAGCGCCGTCGCTGATAACCTTGTTAAGGCGCTGGCGACTTGGGTTTCAAAATGATGATAACGCTCAAGATAGAGTCTACCATCCTCAAAAATCAGTGGTTTATTGCTATTTGGTGCTCCAATGGCGTCAAAGTGTTGCAGTGCGTCAATCAGTTCAGTAAGGCTTAAACGGATTTGACAGCGGTTTACTGGCTCTGCCATCGGATTGGTTGGCACTATATATTCGAGCACTAGACAAGTATGTTGGGCCGACAGTTGCTGACTCAGCAGGGCGCACAGCAGCATAAACAGTGGCTCTTGGGCGTCATTGGGGTGAAGACGGGCCATCTCGAGGGCAAAATGACGATCGAGAGCGGTGATAAGCCGCTCTTTTTCCCAATATTTGAGCAACTCAGCCAGTGGTGCTTTAAGTCTGAGTGCGCCTGCATTGTACCAATTGGCTGCAAGGGCTGTGGCGCTATTCATTGCGGTGCTATTCATTTCGGTGCTGTGGTTCATGCCATCGCTCCCGTATTATGTTGACTCATATGGCTTTCATCTTGGCTGCGGTTAAACAGCGCATCTAAGGCGAGAATGAGCGCCTTAGGTGGCTTATCGTAGTAAACCCCAAAGCCGGGATACTGAACCGACATTCCCCGTAAAAACAAGTAATAACAGCCGCCGATATGGGTATCGTAGTCATAGTTTGGCAGTCGCATCGCCAAATATCGATGCAGGGCGAGGGAGTAGAGAATATATTGCAAATCGTACCTATGATCGCTAATCGCCTGCTTAAGCGCACCATAATGGTAGGCCTGAATCGTGTCGCCTAAATGGTTTGATTTATAGTCGGCGATATAAAACTTACCTTGATATTCAAAGGTTAAGTCGATAAATCCCTTGAGCATGCCCTGTAATTCATCAAAATGCAGCGCGGTATCGTAACGAAATTGCCCGAGGAGTTGATTCAGCTCAGCATCTTTTAATCGATTTAAAGGCAGGTAAAACTCCATCTCCACTAAGGTGTGTTGTGGCGCGAGCGCGGCTAAACACAGCTCGGGATTGATGAGCTGATTATCCTGCGCCATCAATGCCAGCGGTGCCTGTAAGACCTCAAGGTACCAATCCTCTAATACACTTTGCCATTCGGGGGCAATACCGTATTGCAACATAGCCTTAGGTAGCTCTCGCGGTAAGTCGGTTTGAGCTTGGGTAAAATCAATTAACTCAAGCACTAAGTGCATAAAACTCCCCGCGTTGGCGCCGCGCTCAAAGCTAAAGCGATTGAGTAGCGGTAGCTGCGGCACATCAGCGCTATCTTGCCATGAGGATTCACTTAGGCTATTGGCAGGTTCTGCGCCAAATACCGCGCTAACTTCATCATCGGCGCCCGGACTGGCTTTGGCGTGGGGTGCATTTTTGACTAAACCTGAATAACTGCCTACTCGCCATGGGGTGCGATACTGACGGGTGACATTACGGGCATTTAAGGTGTGGGATTGCATTTCACCCGTGTGCAGCTTGCTATCAGCAATGTTGTCAGCAACACACTCAACGCTGATCGCTTGCGCATTCGACTCTACACCATTAAGTAGCGCCTGCGCCGCATTGTGCAGACGAGCAAAATCACAGTCGGCATCGGTAATGCCTAAAAGGTAACCGATAGCGGTTTCATGCAGTTGGCTTTTGATCCCGGCTTTTAACATCCGGCTATGGTTAGCGATGTACAAATAACACAAATATACGGGGCGGGTGAGCGCCACATAAAGTAGACGAAGATCTTCGGCTAAGGTTTCTTGCTTTGCCTGCTCCCAGCCTTCGTCTGTACCTTCAATATCCCATACCAGCTCTTGTGCCCCATCCGCATCGGTTCTGTGATAGAGCATGGGTGTCGGGCGGCGGCGATTATCCCGTGCAAGGCTAACAAAGGGGATAAAACACACTGGGTATTCCAGCCCCTTACTTTTATGGATAGTCACGATTTGCACCAGATTTTGCTCACTTTCAAGGCGAAGCTGCTGCTCATCTGTCCCTGTATTATCAATTAGTTGCTGCTCATACCAATTGAGTAGGGCACTGATGCCATCAATCTCAGTGGCCTTTTGCTGCAACAGCTCGGCTAAGTGGCGAAAATCTGTTAGTCGCCTCTCGCCATTACTCGCCTCATCGGGCTCTTCGCTATCTTGGTCGGCAGTGGCTGTAAAGCTGGGTGTTTGCAGTAGCCGTGCCACCATATGGGTAGCGTTGGCTAAGCTCAGCAGCGCCGGCATAATGCCGCGCTTTTGCCAGATCTGATGTAGCGCAAAAAACTGCTCGAGCAGCATTTGGCGCTGCTCTTCATCTTGGTTAAAGGCATGAATTTGCTCGGCACTATAGCCAAGTAGCGCGGTGGCGAGAGCGCTGCGCAGGGCGCGCTCATCCTTGGGACTGGCCAATGCGCGCAGAATGAGCGCCATTTCCCGCGCTTCAACGGTATCAAACACACTATCGCGGCTTAAAAATACCGCGCCAATCTGGCGTTTACTGAGCGCCGTTTTCATGACCGCAGCTTCGTTTCTATCCCGCACTAAAATGGCAATATCTTTGGCAATTAACGGCCCTTTTGGCGTATGGCATTGTCCATTGGCGGCCTGTGTGAGTAAACGGGTGATCTCGGCGGCGGTATCTTCGGCCAAGGTTTGTCTGGCGCTGGCTTTATTCAGCCCCGTTTCGCCCTCGCGTAACAGTTTTAACCGCAGTGCGGCACTATTGGCTGTACTATCGACTAACTGTTTTGCCGCCGCACTGGCGGGTGTTTTTACCCTGTCAAAGGGAATCGATTGGCTAATAAAAGGATTGGGATGCTGGGCAAATAGATGATTCACTCCCGCCACCAGATTACGACTCGAGCGATAGTTAGTGTCGAGAAAATAGTGTGCTTGGGTTTGTCTGCGCGCCTCGATATAGGTGTAAATATCGGCGCCGCGGAAAGCATAAATCGCTTGTTTAGGGTCACCAATCATCAGCAGGCTTAATTTGCTATCCGAGCGATCCTTAGGTTCGACAGCCGTCGAACCTTGAGCTTCAAGCCCCAAACGGGTTTGATAAATCCCTGAGAAAATTGCAAATTGCAGAGGATCCGTATCTTGGAACTCATCGATTAAGGCCACGGGGAAGCGACTCGCCACAGCCTTAGGTAAAGTGTCTGGATTGGCCTGCATCGCCGCTGCCAAGGTTGTGAGCAGGTCATCGGGTGTCAGCACATTTTTCTGCTGTTTTTGCTTGGCAAAGCGCTCGCTGATCCCTTGTTTGGCGCTATAGAGAAATGCGGGTTTAATCGCGTTAATCAGCGCGGCTAATTGCTCCATATGGTCAAGCAGTGGTGCTTCACTGGCACTTGGGAGTACACCGCCTTTATTGAGCTTAAGCTCTGAGAGTGACAAGGCCTCAAGCACTTTTAGCGGCGGTAAGCCGTGACCAAAGGCGATAAAGTTGTCCAATTGGTCGAACATTTCCGCCAATTTGGGGTAATTGTCGCTCGCTTTACCAAAGCGCTGGCCATTAAGCGGCAGGCTATGAAGTAACTCTAACAGCGCGTCGCGGCCACGCGGCCAGGCGAGTTTAAAGCGCTGCACACTCTGGCTTAAGGACTCAGCCAAACGAGTAAAGGGCTGCACGGGTTTAAGCGGTTTTGCCTCACTGGCACCGAGCAAGGCTCGAAGCTGCTTGACTAAGCCATCGGGATCGCCAAATTCGCTGGCAATAATCTGGGCTAAATATTCCGGCAGCGGATAGCAGGCTTCACGCCAAAAGTCCCGTACCGCATGGTGCAAAAACTCGCTGTCGTCTAAGGTAAAATCTGACTCGAACAGTAAAGAGGATTCGAAGGCGAGATCGGCTAAGATCCGTTGGCAAAAACCGTGAATGGTAAAAATCGCCGCTTCGTCGAGGGATTTGAGCGCCAAGTCGAAGCGTCTAAGGGCGATCGCGCGCTCAGATTCTGGGGTTTTATCGTACAACGCCTGTACAAAGGGATCGTTAATTTCGAGCCCTAAGAAACACTTAAAAGCCACTTGTATACGGCGGCGAATTCTGTCCCTTAATTCTTCGGTGGCGGCATTGGTGAAGGTTACTACCAGAATTTGTTCGCAACTCAGTGGTTCGCTTAAGCCATCCCCAAGCAGTAGTCGCAGATACAAGCCCGAAATCGTATAGGTTTTACCTGTGCCCGCACTGGCCTCTATCAATCGGCTACCACCAAATGGCAGGGTGAGCGGATCTAACGGCAGCGCCTGTGATGTAGTAGGAAGGATCATATTATTTGATAGTTCACTCATTACTGCGCTCCCTCTGATGTGGCGGCTTGTGGTTCTGCATTGAGCACAAACTCCTCAAGTTGGGCGAGGGTGTCTTTATGGTACAAGCTCAGCATGGGTCGATAGATCTCGTCGGCCAGTTTGCCAAAATTTGCTTCGGTAAAATCCTGAGGAAACCGAAATAGCCGCTGGTAATGGGGATCGGTGCCTTCGCCAAGCTCACCTTGTTCGTCCAGCCATTCGCTTTGCGCCGCCTCTAGCCGCACACTGTGCTGACTATCGTGGTTGCCATCAAGTTGACTGGTTTCATCCTCATTGATCTCTGCACTGGTGTAGGCAAGGGAGGTTTTGGGCATAAAACACAGCGGATGCAACTGTCCCTGATAAAAATGCTGTAACAAGTGAGCCAGTTGATCATGGGCCTGCTTTGGCGCAATCGGCGAGAGGGCGTGAAAATGCCCCATATCGAGGAGATAGCTAGGTTGCAGATGATCGCTAGGCTGAGTTAGTCCTGCGGCCATTAAACATAAATGGCGCAGATACAGCGCTAAAATATCCCGCCCATGGGCACTGCCGGGCCGACAACTGACCAAGCCTTTTGGACTGATATCATCAATGCGACCTTCGAGGATCACGCGCTTGGTTTTTACCTGATTCCCTGCGTTCTGATGAGGTAACTCAAAGGCGAGCCGAATATCCGCATGGCGCGGGGGGACATCGCCACGCATAAATAAGGTTCTGCCGACAAGCGGCGCGATATCATGGCTATATTGGCGCAGCAGCAGATTATCAAAGGGCTGCATGGGTAAATTACCACTGGCTTTTAAGCGTTGTAATAGTTCGCTACTGGGCTGCGCCTGTCCTTGTTCAAGAGCGCCTTGTTCGAGCGCATCATCGAGCAACCTTGCCTGTAACAGATAACGCTCAAGCGCATTGAGGCTAAAAGGTTCATCATTATCATCCGCTTGAATATTCAGGTTTAAATCAACCTTTAATGTGCGGTTAAAGAAATATTGCGCGGGATTACGAAAGAATCGGATAAAAGCGGAGATATCAACATGCTCTTCTTCACTTAGTGGCTCAATATCTTGTTGAATATCACTATCCCCAATCGTGTCATCTTCGAGCACAATCAGCGTATTTGTATCAATAAAACGACGCTGGAGTGACTGTGTGCTGATGTCCGGTGGGCACCATTGCTGGCTGTAACTTTGTTTTATCGTCTGCGCTTGCGCCTCTGTTGATTGATACAGTTTAGGATCAAAAGGTTGCAGCGGCTGGTGGCTTATGATGGCCTCAAGCAATGCCTGTTGGGCGGCTTCATTACCCACGGCTGGAGTTTCTGCTGTAAGCGATTCTGGCACATAACACAGCTGGCAATATTCAATCAGCTCGGAGACTAGCATAGAGGGAATACGCTCCGAGTTATCCCGCTCACTGCGGCCAATATAGCTGATGTAAAGCTGTTCCCGTGCCGAGAGTAGTGCTTCTAAAAACAAGTACCTATCGTCTAATCTGCGGGAGCGATCGCCTTTGCGAGCACCAAAATGTGCCATCAGATCAAAGCCCACAGGATGTTGCATGCGCGGATATATGCCATCATTCATGCCGAGTAGGCACACCACCTTAAACGGAATCGAGCGCATCGGCATTAAAGTACAAAAATTTACACTGCCCGCCAGATAACGCTGGCCAACCCGTGACTCGGTTAAGCGCTGATTAAACCATTGTGCGAGTACTTCGATGCTTAAGTTCAAGGCGTTTGAGTGTAAGCCGCTTTGGTCTAGGAAGTTGGGGGTTAAGTCGTATGCCGATGTATAGCTGTCAGCAGGGCTGGCGGCCAGTAACTCTTGCTCTAAGGTAGCAATGGCGTCGCGGATTTCCTGTAACTGTTCACGCTCATCCTCATCGGGGGCGTAAAAAGCATTTAACAGTTCAGTCAGTTCAAATAAACGCTGGCAAGGCGCTTGAGGCTGGGCTAATTGCAGCGTGGTTTCATCGAGGACTTCAATAAAGTTCAACAGTTTGCCAAGGGCCTGCGCCGATTGGCCTTCTACCCCTGACACCACTAAATAGCTCGGCGCCTGTGGGCTTGCTTGATACAAGGGGGCATCGTCCCTTAAGGCATAGCCCAAGATTAACCGTTTGATACCAAAGGCCCAGGAGTTTTGCTCAAAGGCAGGCACACCCTGTTTAACACGGCTTTGCTCATCGCGCCCCCAACGCACACCGGCTTCATCTAACCAACGGCGGATCAGTGGTAGCTCGTCTTCTTCGAGTTGAAAACGCCGTAAAATCGCTGGCACTTCTAAAATGCTTAAAATATCGGTCAGTCCGAAGCGACTCTGATTAATATTGAGTAAATTCAAAAAGCTGTTAATGAGTGGCGATTCCTGCGCCGCACCGCGGTCGGCAATGGCGTAGGGGATATATTCGAGCCCCTGTTTGGCGGCAAACACCGCATCGATATAAGGCGCGTAGGCAGCGACATCTGGCATCATTACCACAATATCTTTGGGCGTGAGTTGGTTGTCGCGATCCAGCAGGTCGAGTAAATGATCGTGTAAGGTTTCGACTTCACGCAGCGGGCTGTGGCAGCTCTTGATTTGAATCGAATGGTCGCTGTTTTTTAACACTCTTCGATTGACAACGTCTTGATATAGCTCGGCATCAGGCCCGAGTACGCGGTCGAGGGTTTGCATTTCTAATATATCGTATTGCACCCCCGCCAGCATGCTGGCGTTGCTATGCGGATCGTTAGGATCGCTGCAGGGCTCGCAGTACACATCGTCACCAAAATCGCAGTGTTCAGGCGGGAGTTCGAGCAGCATATCGAGTAATTCGCGGCCCATTTTGCCATTGTTGGCAAGCAGCGGATTGCCGACCTCGAGTTTATCCTCCCATTGCTCAGCCAATTGGCGTTTGCCAGCATATTGCAGTGCCATTCGCGCTCGATGCCGAGGATCGATAATATCGCCCCAATAATGTTGGCAGGGGCTGAGGTTAAGGATGATGACATCAATTCGGCCCGCGAGCTGGTGGAGCACGTCAATGGTTTGTGGGGCCATAGACGAAATGCCAAACACAAATAAACGCTCAGGCAATTTGGCAATGGAATGGGTGCTATCAGCCAGCGCGGCAATTAAATCCTGATGTAAATTGGCCCTGTGGTAATGGCTTTGACGCAGCTCATCACGGTTGAAGGCAATCAGCGCCCGCCAAAGAATAGGTTGCCAGCGTTGTTCCTCATTTAATTTGAGTGCATCGAGTGGTTCATTAGCTTCCCATGCGGCAATCCAGTCGGGGCGGTAAACTAAATATTGGTCGAAGATATCGGCGATACGGCCGCAGAGCTGATAAAGCTTAATATTATCGGCGGCGATTGAGTTTGACGCTTCAAGTTGATTATTTGTTGTGCTCGAGTTGGGGCTGCTTGACTCAATATGACCTAAATAATGCCGCAGTGGCCCAAAGGATTCCTCCTCAAGTAGGCGAGGCAGTAGCTGCATTAATTTCCAGGTCATTGCCGCTTTAGTAAAGGCGTTTTCCTTGGGGACATTGGGCAGTAAATCGTGGCACAGTTGCCAAATAAAACTGGAGGGCAAAGGGAACTCAAGCGCGGCGGCAATGCCATTTTGTTTCGCAATTTCAAGGCGTAACCAAGTCGACATCCCAGGGCTTTGCACCAAAATATGCTCGCTTTGCAATAACGCCGTGCCGGGTAGTGGTTGGCGCAAATATGCAGCGAGATGGGCACAGAGCACTTCCATTTGGTTGGATTGGATTAACTTCAGCATATTCGACTCACGATTTGGGATTGCTGTTATGCATAGCCAATTGCTTTTATGCATAGCAAACGGGCTTGGCAATTCTATGTGTTTGATTTATAAGATTCAACAATCTTGTCTGTCCGCGGTCTATCCTATCTATTTTAACTGTTTACTTGGGCCAAATAGCAGCCAGTTGAGGGCTTTGGCCGCGGCATTAAAGCGCTTTAGCGCCACTTGATAGTCGTTATCCGCCAAGTTTTGGTATTTCAATGCGACGTAGCTTTGGGTGAACGTGTCAAACTCACGACAAAACAGAGGGGATTGCTGCTGGTGCGTGTCAATAAGCTGCGCTGCAAAGGCGTTCGGGCCTAAGTGGGCTGGGCGGGCGATGCCAAATTTACTGAGTCGCTGGCAAATGCGTTGGTACTTAGCGCTGATGGGATCTTGTTCCCTTTTAAAGCGAAATAGCCCTACGCTGTAGGCGATATAGAGGCCAATAAGCCCAATACACACACTCATAAACATTGCGACTTTGGCCTTAGTGACTTCTCCTAAAATACCGCTTAGCACTTTGTTCTGCCGTTCTTGATTAAAACCGAGCACCCACAAACTCCAGTAATAATCAACGCTAGCAAAGCGTTGCCTCAACTCGTTGAGCCAAGGCATAGATTTAAATCGTAAACTGCTAAAAGGGCTTTCTTGCAGGTAACTTTGCTCAGGGGAAAACTCGGCATCAAAGCCTTGTTCAATCCGATTAGGTGCCACCATGGCGGTCGGATCAAAACGCACCCAGCCTTCATTCTCGAGCCACACCTCGGCCCAGGCGTGGGCCATGTATTGATACACGCTGAGGTAATTGGCCTGTGGGTTGTATTCGCCTCCTTGATAGCCTGTCACCATCCGTGCTGGTATGCCGCTGGCGCGCGCCATAAAAATAAAGGCAGAGGCATAATGGGCGCAAAATCCTGCTTTGTTTTCAAACAGAAAGTCATCGACTTGCTGGCGGCCAATCGGTGGGGGCGTGAGGGTATAGAAGAACGGCTGTTGATTAAAATAGCCCATCATGGCCCAAAGTCGCTTATGGGGTTCTGGATATTTAGCCTTAAATTCAGCGGCGAGTTGGCGCGCTCGGGGATTGCTGTCCGCTGGTAGATTGAGGTTTATTTGTCGCTGTTTGTCACTTAAGGTGAGATCCATTTTCGCCTGTGGCCACGAACTGGCATTGTAGCCCATTCGTTGATCGACATTACGCAGCGCATAGAGCCGATAGTCGGGCAAATTCACCAGCTTATCATCTTGGCTGTAGGCCACATCAAGGCCAAATAGCCAAGGTTGATGACTGGGTTCGGCAATCACTTGGTAACGGTAAACCCTTGGTTGGCTATTGCTGGTACTGTTTTGTGTTTTTGGCGTTAACGAGGGCAACTGCCGCGCAGGATCTGGCCTTGAGGGCGGAAAGAAAAACGCATCCTTTTGAATTTGTTTGATACCCGCATCTTGGCGCCATGTTAAGCCGTCATAATCTTCCAGCACTAGGGCGCGCCAGTAGAGTTCGGCTTGCGTGGGGCTGGCATCGGTAAAACTCACCCTAAATGCCAAGGCCGATGAGCGAGTGAGTTTACTGATATCGCCCACGGCAAGGGAGTCCGAGAGCCCGGTTTGGGCTTCCTTCACATTGGGCACAAGCCAAAGCGGTGCAAAACGGGGCAGCACCAAAAAAAGTAATAACGCTAAGGGCATACTTTGCAGCAATAACTTAGCCCCAATCCATGCCGTGTGTTGCCAGCGATGTTGGCTTTGGTAGAGGGTGACCAGTACGCAGGTATTGATAATCGTGACGCCAATAAGGTGCACGGTATTGAGCATGGATTGGTGGTCAATAAAGGTGAGGGCAATTAAAAAATAGCCGACAATCACGACGGCTCTTACATCCCTAACACTTCGCATCTCAATGTATTTTAATGCATAACCTAAAATGAGCAGGTTGACTAAAGCGTTTAATAGCCCAATTGTGCCCGAGACCAGTGCCAGCGTGATTGCCGCGCCGATAGCAAGGCTTGTGACAAGATAACGGGGAGGTTTAGCGACTTTGCCGACATAGATACCAATGCGCCACAGCAAGCAAATGGCGCAGATCCCAAGGGTCCAAGGGGTGGTTTTATCAAATAACGGGCTGAGCACTGCTAAATTGGTGAGCAATAGCCAAAACAGGGTTTGACGACTGATATTATCCCCAGTTTGAGGTCCATTAGCGCGATAGGCATTTAGCTGAGCTGCACTTTCAGTGGCCATTGCACTAGTCATTGATTTGAGGCTCATAGGCGATCCTCAACATCTGATGCTGTTTGAGTGCTATGCCTGTGGGGAGGAATATGTGGCTTATGACTAAATCCATGATTAACAGATAATTTGTCGCTTGTATCTTGCGTTTGTTTATGTGTTCCATAAAGCGCCAGTGCCCGTTGGCAGGCGATTCGGTGCGAGTTACCGAGGGCGGGCGCCAGAATAATATCTTCCCCATTAGGCTGTTGCAGCCAAAGGCCAAAATATTGCTCAAGCTGACTTAAGCGGTTCACCTGCCAGCTTAATTGGCTGAGTTGCTGTTCGAGGTGCGTAGGATCAGGGGCTAATTTTAACCAGACCGGATCACCTTGAGGCTGTTCAAACTCCTTGGTTAACATGCCACGCCCTTGGGCCCATTGTTTCCATGCCACTTGCTTTAATGACTCACCGAGCACATGGGGTTTAAGGCCTTTATATTCATCAATGCCAGCAATATATTTGCCTGCTCGCTCAAGCGGTTCGTCCTGTCCGGATTCCGTTGCGGCTTCAAGTTGTAAGGGGCTTTCAAGCGGCTGGGCATAGACAATATGGGCGTTATCAAGGTCGATATGCGACCATGCACGGCAGAGTCCTAAAGGGTAGGTGGATTCAATCTTCAGCCGTCCAGCGGAGACTATTCCACGCTGTTGATTTGCAAACGACACTAGCGCTTGCTCGTCCTGCGTGCCAACGTGTTTGACTAAATAACCTAAATTATTCGGATAATTTAGGCTGATATGATGGCTGCTGTGGTTTGAGTTAAGCAAAATAGGAAAAGTGATCGTCTCGCCCGCATACACCTCCGGCGGCGTGAGTGCCCGTAGTCGTAGCCCTGCTAAGTTTTTGTAACTATAGAGAATGCAGGTATTGAATAAGCTGAGCAGCAAAATACTCAGGCCAATCACGAGATTGTTCTGATAGTTAGTACCAAACAAGTACAGTAGCAATACCAGCCCCAGCCAAACAAACCCAAAGCCACTGGGCAGAATAAAGATACTGCGGTGGCTTAAGGTGAACTCAGAACTGGGCGGCATGCGCCTTGCCAACCAGCGCTGCCAAAAAGCAGAAAACACGCGTTTCACACTGTCCTCATCTTCTTTTCAATATTCACATTTAATGGCTGATTGAGCCGTTACATGATCGGATTCACACCTGCGAGGATCCGCTCCGAGAGCGCTTCTCCCTGTAATTGACTGCTGGTTCTAAGCCGGTGTTCGGCGACGCTGCAAAATACTGCCTGTACATCTTCGGGTACTAAATAGTGTCTACCTTCTAAAAATGCCCAAGCCTTGGCTGCTTGTAACAGGGCTTTGGTTGCCCGTGGCGACAGGCCAATGGCGTCCGTTTGGCTGCGAGAATCATGGATTAAGGCCAAAATATAATTAAGCAGCGCATCGGATGCAGTGACCTTATCGCATTGCTCCTGCAATTGGGTTAACGCCAAAGGGGTTAAACATTGCGGCAGATTATCCAGAGTTTGCGGCGTTTGCACAGTTTTGAGCATCGCAAGCTCGGCATCGTGGCTCGGATAACCAATGGAAATCCGCATCATAAAGCGGTCGAGCTGGGATTCGGGCAGTGGGAAGGTGCCTGATTGCTCAGTCGGGTTTTGCGTAGCAATCACAAAAAATGGATTGGGCAATCTGTGGGTAATACCATCGACAGAAATTTGCTGCTCGGCCATGGCCTCGAGCAAGGCGCTTTGCGTCTTAGGACTGGCGCGGTTAATCTCATCGGCCAGCACCATCTGCTTAAAAATCGGACCTGGATGAAACACAAATTGCGCTTGGTGTTTATCAAAAATAGATACCCCGAGAATATCGGCGGGCAGCATATCACTGGTAAATTGAATGCGTTGATAACTAAGGCCGAGGCTCTGGGCGAGTGCATGGGACAGGCTGGTTTTGCCCATGCCGGGCAAATCTTCAATTAATAGGTGCCCACGGGCGAGAATACAGGCGAGGGCTAAGCGAATTTGCCGTGGCTTGCCCAATAAAACCTGTTCAAGTTGTTGTAATAGTTGGCTTAAACCAGAATGTGCCACGGGAGACTCCTTGTGCATGGATGAGGTCATTCGCTCTACCACTATGGCGGAATATGTTGCGCTTAGCCAGTCACTTTTACTGTGAAATCAAACGGCTTAGTGAGTCGTTGCTAAGTAACCTTATGTAGGTCTTACTGTGCTTGGAGCTTTGAAGCATAGATATATAGGTGAGCTATGGCATTTGCTCAACGACGCGCAGCGAGTCCATCCGTGGGTGCTTGACCGCCCCGTCCGTGGGGCGGACGGTCGTCTCGCTAATCGCCACGACTCACCTATTTAGCATCTGTGTCGCCTGTAAATTTTAAAGAAATAAACAACACGTTTTGGGACAAAAGCGTGTTAGATCCCCAACTCTAATTTTTGAGTTTCGGATTAAAAATTCTATGGGTTTAACGCCCAGCATCAGCGGAGGCGCGAAGCGCCGTCCGCTGCATGCTATTGTTAGCTTTCGTTTTATGTTTGGCCATACTTTTGTTCCCATGCAGCATCATTGGTACAAAAAAACACTATGGCTTCAATGAACGCAATGATTGAGGGAATGAATGTCCAAACGAAAAGCAGATAGAAAAGCCCCCACCACTGCCCCAGATAAAACCGATGAATGCCCAAGCCACCAAGAAATAAGGCAAGAACACCCGCAACAACTTTGCTCTTACCTTGTCCCCCAGTTCGCTGAACTGCCCCACAATGGGGGCAGGATCGAGCACTTTCGTGAATCTCTTTGCCGCACCCGCGACAAAACATCATACCTGCCATACTTCTTCTCCTTTTTGGTTGTAAAGCTAACATTTTATTAGTGCGCATGCGCGTTTACCTCGTTTGACCAGTAAAAACGCGCACAGTTAACTACTTGTATTGCAAATAACTTATCAGCTTCTCTTCAAATATACTATCTGGAAAAACGCGCATGCGCGTTTTCCAAACCTATTATCTCAAATCGCAAGCACATAACTGATTGAAATAAAATAATTATATAAATTAGTCCGTGTACAAACGCGCAAAATTTTTCCACTATTTTCCTTGATATCCGGGAATTTTAAATAATACTGTATAAAATAACAGTATTTAAGAGCGAGGATTATCATGAGTCTAAAAAGCCCATTTCTAAGCGGCCTTCAAGAAGAAATGCGTATGCGTGGTTACAGTATTAGAACGGAAAAAACCTATCTCTATTGGATCAAGGCCTTTATTAACTTTCACAACAAACGTCACCCTGAAACAATGGGAACGGAAGAAGTTACACAATTTTTAACCTTCCTTGCCAATCAACGAAATGTGGCCATCAACACACAAAAAATTGCACTTAACGCATTAGCCTATTTATATCAGAAGCATTTGCACCATGAGCTTGGGGATTTAGGTTTTTGCTATGCCACTAAACAGAGACATTTACCGACAGTGTTATCCCCATCAGAAATCTCACTAATATTAAATGAACTTGATGGCCGCGATAGGCTAATAATAGAACTACTCTATGGTAGTGGACTAAGAGTTTCAGAATGCCTCAGGTTACGTATCCAAGATATTGATATTGTGAGAGCTTCGCTGACCGTTAGAGACGGTAAAGGACATAAAGATAGGCAAACCATCCTCAGCCATAGATGCGCAGAAAAGCTCACTACATATATTGAAAAGGCTATTAAAATTCAACAGAATGATAACCAGCAAGGGATAGGTCCATCTCTGCCAAATGCATTAGAACGTAAGTATCCCAATGCGTTTAGGCAACACGGGTGGATGTTTATTTTTCCTTCCAGCACAACCTGTATCAATCCTTATACAGGAACACTTTGCAGGCATCATTTACATCAAAGTGTTATTCGTAAAGCGCTCGGGAATGCCGTGCGTAATATTCAAATGAATAAACGCGTCACCTGCCATACGTTTAGGCATAGCTTCGCAACCCATTTACTTCAAGCTGGTCGTGATATAAGAAGTGTTCAAGAGTTACTGGGCCACAATGACGTTAGTACCACACAAATCTATACACATGTACTTGGCCAACATTTTGCGGGAACAACTAGCCCGTTAGACACATTATAAATGTCAGAGTCCTTTTGTAACTCTGTAGCATTACTAAAATTGAGTCAACATACTGATGTTAAAGTGAGCTAGATACTACTTTGCTAACTAGGAATGGGGCATTAGCTTTTTTGCCAAATGAACAGTGCAATGGTCGTCAAAATTGCTATTGTTGCAACTGTGACCGTTGGCGGCATGGCCGCTCTTTCACATCCATGTGAACGCGGCATTTACACTTCCATGTGTTGCAGATACCGCCGTCGAGCCTATAGGGACACTGCTTTTTAAACAAAGAGCACGGCGTGTCACTGGGGAAACAATGACAATTCATCCTACACACCTGACGACAAACTTATCTCGTTTTGGGGCAAAAGCCTTTAGCCAGATGAATAGTTCAATGATCGTTAAGAATGGCATTGTTGCAACAGTGTCCGTTGGCAGCATTGCCGCTCTTTCACATCTGACCCATAGGGATATGGGAAATGCCACTATGATGTTGGGAACATCATCGGCCATGTGAACGCGGTATTTACACTTCAATGTGTTGAAGATGCCGCCGTCGAGCCTATAGGGATACTTCTTGTTAAATAAATAGGCGGCGTGTCACTGGGGAAGTAGTGGCAATGTATTAATGCCATATTCGATTCAGCTTTGGCAGCGTTGCTGGAAAAACAATGACAATCAATATCTGCACTATGTGACTATAAAATTCGAAGAACCATTAACATTATTAATGGCGGCAAACCAATATGCACTCTGCCATTTTTGTATAACACTTTATTCTTCCTAACAAATTAACTTTTCGCTTTGCTCTGGGCGGATAAACCAAGGTTTAAATAAAAATCCCTGTACTAGATCGACATTTAGTTCACGGGCTAGCTGGAGCTGGGCGTCGGTTTCTATGCCTTCGAGGATACATTGTTTGCCAGTGCGTTTGCCAAATTCAATCAATGCACTGAGTAGTGCGATGCCGTGAGGTTCGGCAACTAAATTTAGCCAGTGACGATCAAACTTCAGATAATCCACATTCATCATTAAATCGACCGACAGCATGGAGTGGGGCGCACCGATATCATCAAGTGCCACGTTAATATTGGCTGCTTTAAATTGATGAAACAGTTGATTGGCAAGCTCGGCGTCATTAATGCAGGTATTCTCAATAATCTCTACTGTGACTTGCGGGTGACTGGAGAGTAGGTCGAGTAACTTTTGGGTATGCACGCCGTTAGCTGCATGGGGATCGACATTCACAAATAAGCTTTGTTCAGCGGGGGCGTGTTTAAGCTGAAAGGCTTTGGCCTGATACTCGATCGAAGCAAGTGCATCGCTGTTCTCGTGTAACTGCTCAAATACCAGATTAGGAGCGATGGCTTGACCTTGCTCAAGGTAGAAACGGGCGAGTGCTTCATAACCATGAATGTGTTTAGTGTGAGGGCAAACGAAGGGTTGGTATTCGCAACTTAAGGATAAACCGCTGAGCTTGAGCATGTAGCAACGCATGGATAATGACTAATTGCTAATTATTCGCATTTAATAGTGCTAAGTGCAAATAAGTTTGCCTGAGTGATGTGCGTTTGCTGATTTTATATACATAGCTTAACGATATGAATTTGAAACGGTATTATGTTAGTGAATGCAATAAAGGTGGCCTTTGCCACCTTTATTACATTTAGTCTTGTCCTTAGTAATGGAACTTCAGCTCAGCCTCGTTAAATAAAGGCTGTGGTTGTTGTTTTTGCGCTTCGTAAATCAAACGATAACTTAACACGGCTTGTACATATTCGCGGGTTTCGGAGAAGGGAATAGACTCGATAAAACTCATCGCATCGAGTTGACCATTTGATTCCGATAACCAGCGGCGAACCCTTGATGGGCCTGCGTTATAAGCGGCTGTGGCTAATACGCGGTTTTGATTGAACTCCTTCAATAATTGGGCGTAATAGGCGCTGCCTAAGTTTAAGTTAAGTTCGGCACTGTAGAGATCCTTTGGATCGTTGTACTTAGCACCGTGTTTTTTTGCTGTAGCCTTGGCGGTCGCGGGCATAATTTGCATTAAACCGCGGGCACCAACGCCAGACGTTGCATAGAGGAAAAACGCACTTTCGCGTCGGCTAATGGCGCGGATTTCATCGATATTAACTTTGTGCTTTTTGCTCGCATGTTCAAAGCCCGATTGATGCGCCATTGGGAAGCGTAGGGGAATGTCGTCCCAAAGTTTGCCTTGAATACTGGCTTCGACGCCAAAGTCATACCAGCCTTGATCATGGGCATAACGGCCATAACGAGCACGCATGTCATTATTGCTACGTTTGAGCAGTGCCACCCATTCATAACGGGCATCGAAATAACGATCGAGCGCCATCAGCTCCTGTACTCGCACAAAACCCAAATCATCTTCGAGTTTTGGACTGTTCCCATTGATAACCGGCTCAGGACTTTGATTTAGCGATACGGGTTTATTCAATAATTGTGAGGCGGCAAAACCGTAAAAGCCGCGCTCATTGCTAACGGCCGCTAGGGCTTTGGTGGCGCTTTCTGGGGCGTGTTTGGCATTGGTGCGATACAGCCAATATTGCCAGCGTTCTTTGGCTTGAGCTTCAGGTGATAATAAATCTAAGTAGCGGGCAATATGGGTGCTGTCCTGCTCGCGAATCGCCCAACGTAAACGACGTTCGAACATATCGTCGCTTTTCATCTCTGGCAGCAGATTATCGGCCCAGTCTTTAAAATTATCATCCTGCTCAATCAATACTCGGCGCACCAGATACTTTTGCAGCTGTAGATCTTGCGCGGGACTAAAACGTTTGGCTTTTTGATACCGAGTATATAAATCGATGGCTTGGTCGAGATCCTTACGGGCAAGGCGTTTTAACCCAGCAGCAACGATATCGCCAACAATAGGGTTTTTGTCTTTAAATTTTTCAGTATGGCGCAGGCTATTGGGATCTTTAAATACCGCGACTAAGCGTTTGGCTTCGGCGCTATGGACCGTAATTTTTTGCGATAGAAAGCTCAAAAGACTGGTTTGGCCTTCATCGAAGCTCACTAACATCCGTGCCCAAATCACCTCTTGAGTGCGCTTGCCCGCTTTGGTCCAAGCATTGAACAGAGGGTCACATTCTTTCGGACGGGAATCACCATAGACCCATAGCGACTGCGCGGCGGTATAGGCGGTTTGAGTTTCACCTTTGGCAAGTTTTGCCTCATAAAAATAACACTGTAGCCTGACATCGGTTGGCGCATCTTGAGCCAGCGTCAGAAAATCGTTCCAGCGCTTTTGGCTACCAGCATTCAATAAATATTTCGAACGCAGTCTTTGGTACATTGGTGTTGTTTGATATTTATCTATCAAAAACTTAGCGTCATTACCGCGTAAATCATTGAGCCGACCTATATCGATATCATGGTCTAAGTAGATCGCCAGCGGATATTCACCTAACTTAGCACGCAGGGGCTTATAGGTTGCATAGTCTTGTTTCTTCAAGGCTTTTTCAGCCTCAAGAAAAGTCTTTTGGGTCGACGTTAAAGCAAAAGCCGCAGAGGCATTAAATGCACCTGCGATAATAATTGCGCTGGATAACACCATCTTTGTGAATGGGTTGCACATGCAGAACTTGCCTCCGGGCATCAAGGTTACAATCGATTTTTCCCTATCGATTCAGGATTAATAGTGATTTAGGCGTTTTGCTGCGTTTGGGTGTTGAGTTGTTCGAGTGCGGTGGCATCCTCAATTTTTGTTACCCTGGTTTGGTGTTCAGTTGTTTTAGCTGAGCTATCGTTTTCGAACTCGCTGGTTTCATCAATATCACTGTCGTCTAAGGCTTCATTGAGCGCCTTCTCAAGTAACATCTTATCGAGTTGTTTGCTGGTATCAACACCCAGTTGCTGCATTAAATGCGCTTGACGCACCAAATTGCCTTTGCCAGAGGATAATTTATTCATGGCACTGTGATAGGTTTTCTCGGCGTTATCTAAAGCGCGGCCAAGTTTTTCCATATCGTCGAGGTAGCCGCAGAGTTTGTCGTAGATCCGGCCTGCTTGTTTGGCAATGGTTTGGGCGTGTTGGTTTTGATACTCGTAACGCCAGATATTATTGATGGTACGCAGGGCAACCAAGAGGTTGGTTGGGCTGACCAGCATAATATTTTGCTCAAGGGCAAAGTTAATAAGGCTTGGGTCATGCTCTAAAGCCAACAAAAATGCGGGCTCGATGGGGATAAACATCAGCACATAATCTAAGCTTTTAAGCCCGTGTAAACGCTGATAATCTTTTTGGCTCAAGCCTTTAATGTGGTTGCGTATGGATAGCACATGCTCATTGATGGCCTGTTCGCGCACCAGCGGATCTTCACTATTAAAATAGCGCTCGTAGCTGATAAGTGACATCTTAGCATCGATCACCACGTCTTTATTTTCAGGCAAATGCACGATGACATCGGGCTTAAAGCGTTTGCCGCTGTCGTCTTTGAGATCCTGTTGGGTATGGTACTCGTGGCCTTCGCGCAGGCCGCTTTCTTGCAGCACGCGGTCTAAAATGACCTCTCCCCAGTTACCTTGCTGCTTGTTATCGCCTTTTAGGGCTTTTGTCAGGTTAATGGCATCTTGGCTCATTTTTAAGTTGAGCTCACGCAAGTGCTCTAATTGATGTTTGAGTGCACTACGCTCGGATTGCTCATGGTTATAGGATTCGCGGATTTGCTGCCTAAAACCTTCTAACTGTTGCTTTAACGGCCCAAGTACGCCTTCTAATTGATTGGCGTTTTGGTGTTTAAAGTTTTCGCTGCGCTCTTCGAAAATACGGTTGGCAAGATTTTCAAATTGGGTTTGCAGACGTACTTCGGCACTTTCAAGGGTGGCGATCTTTTCCCGCAGTGATTCTTGCTGGGCATCCGCTTTGGCCTGAATAGTTTGTTGTAGGGCATTGGATTTAGACAACGCCAGTTGTAATTCGAGTTGACGGCGATGACTATCGTTTAATTGCTGCTCTAAACTCGGCACGCGCTCGGCTAAGGCCTCGGCTTTGCCTAGATGTTCGATTTTTTGCTCTAGGCGCTGCTGGCATTGACGGAGTTGGCTATCTTTATCGTCCACTAAGATTTGCTGCTGCGCGAGGGAAAGCTCTGCATCTTCGTTCACTTGGCGCATTTCTTGTTCTAATTCGTCCTTAAACTGTTGCCAGCGAGAACGGGTGAGACGTTGATTGAGTAGGGCACCGATTAACAGTCCTAAAAAGGCCACGGCGATTAGGCCGATGATCTGGGCGAGGGAAAAAGATTGAGAAAATGGCATCTTACTAGCACTCCTTTTGCGATGGCGCTTAGGGTCGCATGCCCCTAGAAAGGCTTCAAGTGCTTTAATAAACAATCTGTTTAGCTGATGACTCAAATGAGCAAGACTTAGTCGCTTAGGTTGATATAGTGTGAGAGATGAAATTTTTTTGCGGTTTTCTGTGTCTATATCCCTAAGCTTATCAACACAGGTTAATTTACCTGAGCTTTATGGGTGAGCGCTTAGCGTTAGCAAAAGCCGGTACATAACATTTTATTTCTGCAGAGGTGTCAATTGGCTAATCAATCACGTTTTACACCGGGTATTTTGAAAAAAGCACGCTGGCATATACAAGACAATCAAGTTACTCCTGAGTCGGTCTTTAAGGCACGTCGCCACATAGTGAAAGCCATGGGGTTAGGTGCGATTGGTGCCAGTATCCCAGGTTATGTGCAGGCGGGATTATTTGATCTGTTTGGTGATCAGCCCAAAACCAGCTTTATCACCACGCCACTGACTTTTGAGGCCAATGCGCGCTTTGGTCAGGGTGAGGTGCTTACACCATTTGATAAGGTCACAACCCATAATAACTTTTATGAGTTTGGTACCAGCAAACAAGACCCGTCTGATAATGCGCAGCAGTATAAAGTCGACCCTTGGCAATTGCGTATTGAAGGCGAAGTTGAGCGCCCCATGACGCTTGATTATCAGGATCTGACTAAGCTGTTTCCGCTTGAAGAGCGTACTTATCGACTGCGCTGCGTTGAAGCTTGGTCGATGGTGATCCCTTGGGTTGGATTTCCACTTGCGGCGTTATTGAAAAAAGTGGGCGTAACCAGCAAGGGAAAATATGTTGCTTTTGAGACCGCCTTCGATCCCGAGCAAATGCCAGGACAAAAAAGCCGTTTAATGGGCGGTGGCATTCATTATCCATATGTGGAAGGCTTAACCATTGCCGAGGCGATGAATGAACTGACGCTGATGTCAGTCGGGCTGTATGGTAAAACCCTGCCGCCGCAAAACGGTGCGCCGATCCGCTTAGTGGTGCCGTGGAAATATGGTTTTAAGAGCATTAAATCGATTGTGCGTATTCGGGTGATGGACAAGCAGCCACCCACCAGCTGGAATCAACTCGCACCCCATGAGTATGGGTTTTATGCCAATGTGAACCCAGCTGTCGATCATCCCCGGTGGTCACAGGCGAGTGAGCGGCGCATCGGTGAAGGTGGGTTATTCTCGGCGCAGCGCATCGATACATTGCCTTTTAATGGCTATGGCGAGTTTGTGGCCTCTTTATATGACGGCATGGATTTGAGGCAGTTTTATTAACCCATTCGGTGACCGTATTCTAGGCGCAATCGATTGCGCCTAGCGAACAAGTTGCAATATCTGTCTAGTGAGATAGTGGTTAGCGCCTTTAAAGGGGAAAAGAGTAGGAGTCTTATGTTCAACATCACGGCGTTAAGAGTCACACCAAAACAGCTGCTCTGGGTAAAGTTAGTTTTTCATTTGATTGGGTTTATCCCGATTACTTGGTTGGTTTTTACTGTGCTGTCGGGGCGTGCGGGCGGCGACCCTGTGCAGCATATTATCCACTTTACTGGAATTGGCGCACTCAATGCGCTACTGGCAACACTACTGATTTCACCTATTGCCAAGAGATTTAAGTTAGGTTGGTTAATGCAGACTCGCAGGCTTGTCGGCTTGTATGTGTTTGCCTATGCCACACTGCATATTGTGGCGTTTTTCAGCTTAGATCTGCTGTTTGCCTGGGAGTTGTTTTTCAGCGAGGTGGCGAAACGGCCTTATATTTTAGTTGGTGCTGTGGCTTATGTGATTGTGAGCGCCTTAGCGATTACCTCATTTAAGGTCTTAATGCGAAAAATGGGCCGCCGTTGGCAAACGCTGCACAATGGAGTGTATGTCGTGGCGATACTAGCACCGATCCATTTTTATTGGTCGGTCAAATCCGAAATCATCGAACCGAGTCTGTATATCCTCGGTTTTGGTTTGTTGCTCGCATGGCGTTTACCCATTTGGCAGAAGAAGCGCAGCAGCCGTATCGCGATGGCCGCCGAGGGCAAGCGATAATCTGTAGTGTTGGCATTTATCAACGAGCAAAGAAAACGGCGTTTGCATACACTGCAAGCGCCGTTTTTATATCAGACGTTGGAAGATAATAGGTTTAACCTAAACCTTGGGTTGCCGATTTCATTTGAATAAATTCAATCTTATAGCCGTCAGGGTCTTCCACAAAGGCGATTTCGGTGGTGCCACCCGCAACAGGGCCAGGCGCGCGGGTGACTTTACCGCCTGCGGCGGCAATGGCTTCACAACGAGCATAAATGTCTTCATCACCAATGGCGATATGGCCAAAGCCTGTGCCGAGATCGTATTTTTCAGTGCCCCAGTTATAGGTCAATTCAATCACCGCTTGGCCTGTTGATTCTTCACCGTAGCCCACGAAGGCTAAAGAATATTTGTATTCTGGGTTTTCTGAGGTGCGTAGCAGCTTCATGCCAAGTATTTGAGTGTAAAAATTAATACTGCGCTCTAAGTTACCAACGCGGATCATTGTGTGTAACAGTTGTGACATAGGATTATCTCGGTCAATGAATTATGCCGGCATTATAACAAAAATCATTGTTAATCGAGTCTTAATGTTAATCGAATAAGCGAATTGCTATGCCTTGATTTTTGAGTTGATGTGCGCTAGGCGAGATTGCATGGTGTGAGCTGTATCACGTCACCATTAAACGCGATGTGAAAAGTACAGGATAATTTAGGTCTTGCTCACAAAATAACTATCTCAATATAGGCATTTATCGCAGGCTTGATAATAATGGGTTCATACCCACTAGGAGAGTGAATATGAACACCGAACTTAAAATGGCGCTAGGTACTACAGTTGTAATTGCTTTATTTTTCAGTGCATTCTTCGTATCTATGTTCTGATACCGCATTCTAATCAAATCCTGTGTTAAGGCGCTTAAATCGGTTGATTTAAGCGCCTTTGTGTTTCTAGACTCCGCCGTTTTCCGTATCTGTCCGTTTTAACATCTCGTGATTGTCGGCAATATTTCTGCAAATAGTTTGAAAAATGATTATTTTGATATTTATATATTTTGATTTTCAAACTAAAATGTTGGCAGACATCATCAAACACCACAGGTACTTTTGTCCAAATCGGTCAGATAAGGGCAGGGAACGTAGGAAAAAATAATGAAAATAACCCCTTCAACAACAACGCCGCAGCCAAGTCATGGCGTTGGACACTCCATTGCCCAATGGCAACATCCCCATGGATTCTCTACACAAAATACTGCTGGCGAAAAAAATACCCGTTATGTGCTGTATTTAACGGTTATCACTATGGTGGCCGAGATTGTGGCGGGCACGATATACGGCTCTATGGCATTGCTGGCCGATGGTTGGCATATGGGCACTCATGCCGCCGCCTTTATGATTACGCTGTTTGCCTATTCCTATGCCCGTAAGCATGCCAATGATCCAACCTTTGCCTTTGGTACCGGTAAAGTGAGTGTCCTTGGCGGTTATACCAGCGCCATCGCCTTAGGACTGGTTGCACTTATCATGCTTATCGAATCAGGGATGCGTTTGATAAACCCTGAGAATATTCACTTTAATGAGGCCATTTTCGTAGCCTTGATTGGATTAAGTGTGAACGTATTAAGCGTGTTTTTGTTGAAAGACCATCACTCCCACGACCATGGACATTCACATGGGCATTCACACGGTCACTCTCATGGTCACACTCACGCACATGATCATGATGATGAGAACGATGACCATAAGGCTCATCAAGATAATCATTGCTGCCATGGGCACGATCATCATGCTGCTGACCATGACCATGACCATGACCATGACCATGACCATGACCATGACCATGACCATGACGACCATTCACACAACCACGCACATGGACATTCCCATGGGCATTCGGGGCATGATCACAACCTGAGAGCCGCTTATTTTCACGTATTAGCCGATGCATTAACCTCAGTGCTGGCGATTGCCGCACTCTTATTCGGCAAATATATGGGCTTAACTTGGCTCGACCCGATTATGGGGATTGTAGGGGCAATTATTATCAGCCGCTGGTCATGGGGATTGATTCAGCAAACGAGTCCAATTTTGCTCGACGGCGGGGTAAATGCAGCGTTACAGCGTAAAGTGCGCGAAACCATTGAAGCGGTGCCTGATCACCAAGTCGCCGATTTACATATTTGGCGCGTGAGTGCCGATCACCATGCTATTATGTTATCCATAGTGTCCCACTCACCGAAAGAAGCCAGTTATTTTAATCAGTTACTGACTAAGTTCCCTGAGTTATCCCATATTACTATTGAGCTGCATACTTGTCGTCAACGTGAGTGTGTCGCTAAGGAAGCCTAATGACAGTTGCACCGCAGCATGATGCTCTATCAGCCTCGGCCGTCCATTCCACGGATCAGGCGTTAAACCATGTGATTATTGAGTTTTATGAAAAATTATCATCTTGGGAGCATGCTATCGTGCGTGATAAGGGTTTTAGCCTATCACAGGTTCACACCATTGAATTATTGGGAGTGCACGGCGCGATGCGGATGAAGGAACTTGCTGATAAAATTGGGGTAACGACTGGCACGCTTACGGTGCAAATCGATAAGATGGTCGAATCCCAATGGGTTGTGCGCCGCCCGCACGAAACCGATAGGCGCTCGATTCTGGTCGAGTTAACCGAAAAGGGTCAAGCACTGTTCCTTGAGCATGATGCGCTGCATTTGCAATTAACGACCGATCTCACCGCTAAAATGAGCGCGGAGGAGCGCAGCGTGCTGCTGAACCTGCTGACGCGGATGAACCAAGAGTTTTAATTGCACATTTATGTAGCTCATTAAGTCACGATTAAAGCGCCCCGATGGGCGCTTTTTTTATGACACAACATCTTGAATATTTTCGATTCATTCTCGATTAATCATCCGTGATTACAATATCTTATCTTTTGTTACATTCTTGTTGGATTAAAAGTTGAACTGAAAATCAATTAAGGTAATGTAGAGCAGAAATTAAGATGGAATCAATTTAAGGGCTCTGTTTAAGGACTATGTTTAAGGGCTCTGTTTAAAAAGGAATAACATGAATCGTAAATTACTGCCTTGGTGCATCGCAGGTGTGCTCACTATGACTGCTCAAGTTCACGCGCAAGAAGACAAGTATATTTGGCTTGAAGAGGTTGAAGGCGCCAAGCCTATGGAATGGGTTAAGACCCAAAATGCCGCTTCTGCCGCCGAAATTAAAGCCTTCAAAGGGTTTGATACCTTAGTCGCAAATAGCCTCGCTATCCTCAATGACAAAGAGCGTATTCCTTACGCCACCCACATCGGCGACAAGCTGTATAACTTTTGGAAGGACGATACCCATGTCCGGGGGATTTATCGCCGCACGACCATGGAAGAATACACAAAGGCGCAACCCAAGTGGGAAACCGTGCTTGATGTCGATGCTTTAGGTAAGTTGGAATCGGTTAACTGGGTATTTAAGAGCATTGATTGCCAATATCCCGATAATCAACGTTGTTTTGTGTCTTTATCCCGTGGCGGCGCCGATGCGGTGGAAGTGCGTGAATTTGATTTAACCACTAAAGATTTTGTGCCAGCAAAAGATAAGCCATTCTTTTTAAAAGAAGCGAAATCTAGCCTAAGTTGGATAGATAAAGACCATGCATTTGTCGGCACCGACTTTGGCGATGGCCAAAGCATGACGGACTCGGGTTACCCCCGCGTGGTGAAGTTATGGCAACGTGGTACGCCACTTGAGCAAGCGAAAACGATTTTTAGTGGGGATAAAACCTCTGTCGCGGTATCGGGTTGGGTGATGTTCGACGATAAAACCCCGCTCAGCCTAGTCACAGAAGCACATACCTTTTACACCGCCACCCAATATGTTTATCAAGACGGAAAACTGACTAAGCTGCCAATCCCACAAGATGCCGAGATTAAAGGCTATTTCCAAGGCAAATTGTTTATTGAGCTAAAAAGTGACTTAGCAACGCCTGCTGCGACATTCGGCCAAGGCGCTGTGGTGTACGCCAATGTGGCGGATTTAATTGCCCAAAAAGCGGCGTTTACTGAATTTGTGAGCCCAACCCCAACAGCATCTATCGCGCAGCTAAGTTTCAGTAAGAGCGCGATTTTTGTTAATTGGCTCGATAACGTGAAGAGCAAGCTGGTTCGCTACGAGCAAGATGAAAAAAGCGCATGGCAAAGCACGCCAGTGCCCTTTGAGGCCAACGGCGCGCTAACTGTGATGGATATGGAGCGTGACAGTGACGATTTCTTCGTCAACTACACTAGCTTCCTTGAGCCATCGAGCCTGTATACCGTCAATGCTAAGGCGCTTAAACCTCAAAAAATCAAAGGTATGCCTCAGCAGTTTGCGGCGGATAAATTTAAAACCGAGCAATATTTTGCCACCTCAAAGGATGGTACCAAAGTGCCTTATTTTGTGGTGATGGCAAAAAATCTTAAGCTCGATGGCAGCAATCCAACACTGCTTTATGGTTATGGCGGATTTGAAGTGTCTCTTCGCCCAGCGTATTCAGCTACCATTGGTAAAAACTGGTTAGAGCAGGGCGGTGTGTATGTACTGGCCAATATCCGAGGTGGCGGCGAGTATGGTCCTGCGTGGCATCAAGCGGCGCTTAAGCAGAATCGTCATAAGGCCTACGAGGACTTTGAGGCCATCGCTGAGGATTTGATCGCCCGTAAGATCACCTCGAGCAAGCATCTAGGCATTCAAGGCGGCAGTAACGGTGGTTTGCTGATGGGCGCCGCCTTTACCCGTCGTCCCGATCTCTACAATGCCGTGGTCTGCCAAGTGCCTTTACTCGACATGTACCGTTTCAATAAGTTACTCGCCGGCGCAAGTTGGATGGGGGAATACGGAAATCCCGATGTGCCAGAGGAATGGGCTTACATTAAAACTTATTCGCCATACCATAATCTGCACAAGGATAAGCATTATCCTAAGGTGTTCTTCACTACCTCAACCCGTGACGACAGGGTACATCCAGGGCACGCCCGCAAGATGGTGGCTAAGATGAAGGATATGGGTATTGATGTGCTTTACTATGAAAATATCGAAGGTGGGCATGCTGGGGCTGCAGATAATAATCAAGCTGCGGAACTAAATTCAATGGCGTTTGCCTACTTATTACAGCAGTTAAAATAATCGCACTTGTTACCGCAGTAAATTAACAAGCTGGGGTTAGTTCCCAGCAAGTCCCTATAGGTTGGGGAGTCAAAAACGGTCGAATGCCTTCAGATTCGGCCGTTTTTTTAATCCGCATTATAACTTGTTAATTATAAAGATTATTTAATTGAGGAGAATCTGACGACTTGCTAAGATGGCGCAAATTGTAGGGCATAAGATTGCCTTAAGAAAACTAAGTTAGCTTCGGCCCACTATTGATTTGAGAGACCATAACCAGTGCTGACGAGATTTAAAACCCTAACCGTGAATCGTTTCACTTTTATCACCGCAGTATTTTACGTTTGCGTTTTTAATATCCCACTGTTTGAAATCATCAAAAAAGGCATTGAAAAACAACCTGATGTCGATCCGGTTTTTATCGCCAGTATGCCGTTATTTTTGATCTTTGCGCTGAGTTTTGTGTTTTCGCTGTTTACAGTGAAGTATCTGCTAAAGCCCTTTTTTATCATCCTCACTTTATTATCATCTAGCGTGTTTTTTGCGGCCTTAAAATACAATATCGTGTTTGATTACGGCATGATTGAAAACACCTTTCAAACCAACAGCGCTGAAGCGCTGATGTATGTCAATTTTGCTTCCATACTCAATATGCTGCTTACGGGGATTTTGCCAGCCTATTTGATTTACAAAGCTGATATCCAATACAAGCCATTTTTCAAAGAGTTACTACATAAAGTGTTGTTTATGCTGGCGATGTTAGCAGGGCTTGGGATTATCGCCTTCTTCTATTTCCAAGACTACGCTTCCTTTGGCCGCAATAATGATGAGATTAAGCGTTATATCGTGCCGACCTATTTTATTGGTGCGGCGGCTAAGTACATCAATGTGCATTACCTACAAACACCAATCAAATATGAACAGCTTGGCTTGGATGCAAAAAATGTCAGTCCCAATGCCAACGGTAAGCCCAATTTATTAGTGCTGGTGGTTGGGGAAACGGCTCGTTCGATGAACTATCAATACTATGGTTATGATAAACCGACTAACGCCCATACTCAGGGGCAAGGATTACTGGTCTTTAAGGATACCCATTCTTGTGGAACGGCAACCGCAGTATCGCTGCCTTGCATGTTTTCCCGCATGGGACGCGATGACTATGATTCCCGCCGTGCCTATGCCCAAGACACGGCCGTTGATGTACTGAATCATGGCGGGATTAAGGTGCAATGGTTTGATAATGACTCGGGTTGTAAAGGCGTGTGCGATCAGGTTGAGAACATCACTATCGATTTAAAGAGCGATCCTGAGTTGTGCTCCGGTCAATATTGCTTTGATCAAGTTTTGTTGAACAAACTTGATGAAGCATTAGCTAACGCCGAGCAAAAAGATACCGTGATTGCGTTACATATTATTGGCAGTCACGGGCCGACCTATTATCTACGTTATCCGCCAGAGCACCGTAAATTTACGCCGGATTGCCCACGTAGTGATATTCAAAATTGCACTGCTGAAGCGTTAATGAATACCTACGACAACACTATCTTATATACCGATTACATTCTTAGTCAGGTTGTCAATAAACTTAAACAGCAGCAAGAAAAATTTGATACCGCCATGTTTTATCTCTCCGATCATGGCGAGTCTTTGGGTGAGAAAGGCATGTACTTGCATGGCGCCCCTTACAGCATAGCGCCTATTGAGCAAACGAGTATTCCTATGCTGGCTTGGTTTTCTGAGGACTTTAGTCAAGATAATCACTTGAATATGGCTTGTCTTGCTAAAGAAGCTGAAAAGGGGGGATTTTCCCATGACAATTTATTCGATAGCCTATTGGGATTAATGAATGTTCAAACTCAGGTTTATCAGCCTGAATTGGATATTTTTGCCCACTGCCGAGGTTGAGCCGCTTTTGGCATAACATAAAAAATTAAAGGAGGATGGCAACATCCTCTTTTTGTTTTTGCGCGCCATCATAATAATCATTTTACCCAGTATCCAAAACGAAGCAGTTGAGTTAACTTAAGTTATACAAAATTATAACAACTCATGGATGCATGATTCATGTCTTTTCCTGCAGCAAATAAAGAGCTCGATTCAGCGGCTCAAATTTTACGTTTAGCTGTACCGCAAATGTCTGCGCTTGATATACCGGTTACGCCAGAAAATTACACCGTTTGGTATGAGTATTTTGCTCAGTCAAACTTAGATCTTAATCGTGCTATTGATGGTTTTCTTGCTAACAATGTCGTATTTACCAAAGAAGTGAATACCAGTCTGTACAAGAATTTTATTCAAGAGAAGTCCCCTGAAGTCATCGAGAATGTCCAGATAGAAACTCAGATACTGATTAACTCTCTCATCAGTAAAATTACTCAGCTAACCCAAGGGACGGAAGCATTTACAAGCACCTTGGCGGATTTTGGATTGCAACTGCAATCAACGCCCGATGTGAATACGTTAAATCAATTAGTCGATGGGGTGCTTGATGAAATGCAGAGCCTATTGGTTAATAACCAAGCCATGGAGCAGAGCCTCAATGCCATGGGACAAGAAGTACAAAACTTAAAAGCTGAAATGGAAAATTTAAGTCTGGCAGCAATGACAGATCAATTGACTTCGTTACATAACCGCCGAGCTTACGAAATTGCTATTCAAGACCATATCCATCGTGCGGAGGAACAACAAACCCGTTGTAGTTTATTACTTGTGGATATTGACAGATTTAAGATATTTAACGACACCTATGGGCATCAAATCGGCGACAAAGTCTTGGCTTATGTTGCGCTGGCTTTAAAACAATGTGTGCGTGGTGATGACTTTGTCGCCCGTTACGGCGGTGAGGAATTTGTGGTGTTGCTGCCTAATACCCATTTTCATGATGCGCTGCAAGTGGCCGAGACTTTGAGGGAGCGGATCTCCGAGCGGCGCCTAGCGATAGGCAAAGATAAAAAACTCTCATTGGGCGCCATTACGGTGTCGATTGGCTTAGCCTCTTTGCAAAAGGGCGATGATGCAGAAACCTTGTTTAGCAGAGCGGATAAAGCCCTGTATGAAGCTAAATCTGATGGCCGTAATTGCGTGCGGGGCTGAGTTGTTGCTTATTATCAGTATAGTTTGAGGGCGTATGGATAATGGTTTAAGTGTTAGTAGTCACAGCATCCTTATGCTTCACTGATGCGAATCTTGGGTTCGGGATTGAGCGCCCTACGCCAATAAATGTTTAAAATGCAGTAAGCGATTGTTGGCGGGCATGGCGATATCTTCGACTAAGGTTAAGTTTTGGGCTTGGGCAAGGGTGACAATCCATTCAATATCTCGAATACCGCTTTCACTATCTCTTTGTTTTAATAAGTCATCAAATCGCTGATTGCTGTCGCTGGTATAGTGACCTTGATAGTTAAAAGGCCCGTACAGGCATAGGGTGTTGAGCCGCGGTAAATACTCACCTAAGCCATTAAAAAATGCTTCCACCTTGGGTTTACTCATAATATGTAAGGTATTGGCGCTGAATACTGCATCGATATGGGGGCCGTTGATAGGCCAAGGTAGTGACACATCAAGTGTAATAGGTAAGCCAAGATTATGAACGCCAAGTTGATGACCTTGTTGTAAACATCTTGCACTAATGCCCTCAAGATATTGCGCTTGATCGCTCGTTTGCCAAAAAAGTTGAGGGAGATTCGCCGCAAAATAAACGGCGTGTTGTCCCGTGCCGCTGCCGATTTCAAGTACTTGTTTGGTATTGGCAAAAGCGGTTTTTAATACCGCAAGAATAGGCGCTTTATTATTTTCACAGGCTTGAGAAAAGGGCAGAACATCAGTTGTTTGAGGTTGTATATCCTGCGGCATAGTTTCTCCTGATAGGTCATTGTTAAACAAGTTATTGTTAAATAAATCTTTGTGAAATGCGTCTTTCTGATGGCGATTACCCTTGAGACAATAACGCAGGGTCAATTCTATTACCATCCTAGCGGGTGGTGCCTAGCTTAAGTCACTAACCTCGTTAATCCAATGGCTTAAGCTGTTTTGCCAAACTCGCTTATTTCCCTGTGAGGGGGCATTCTTCTGTTGACCATGATAATAGCTTAGTTATACTCAAAAATTCTGAACGTTTGTAAAAAATATTAAACGAAAAATCATAATAACATCGTGTAAGGAAACCCTATGTCAGCCAAACGCTGTGCCTCTTATTACAATGCCACCATTAAGCAAGAGTCTGATTATCCTGAACTTGAAGGTGATATCCGTGTGGATGTCGCCATCATCGGCGGTGGGTTTACTGGTGTTGCAACAGCGGTTGAGTTGTCTGAAAAAGGCTACAAAGTCGCATTATTAGAGGCAAATAAAATTGCTTGGGGCGCGACTGGCCGTAATGGTGGTCAAGTGACCGGAAGCCTATCTGGCGATGCAGCGATGACCAAGCAATTACGGCGTCATCTTGGTCAGGATGCCGAGGATTATGTGTGGGATCTTCGCTGGCGTGGGCACGATATCATCAAAACTAGAGTGGCGAAGTACAACATTGATTGTGATTTAAAATTTGGTCATATCCAGACGGCCTATCGCCCCGCACATATGGCAGAGTTACAGCAAATGTTCGACGAGGCTAATCGCCGTGGCATGGGGGAGTTTATGACCTTAGTGCCTGAGCAGGAGATGCCCACCTATTTAGCCTCGCCCTTGTACCACGGCGGTTTAGTCAATCGGCGCAATATGCATCTGCATTCGGTAAATCTATGCCTTGGTGAGGCGCGAGCCGCGGCCTCATTAGGCGCGCAGATTTTTGAACATTCGCAGGTGCTGGATATTCAGCAAGGAGAGCTTGCAACCGTGGTCACGCCAAAGGGAAGGGTAAAGGCAAATAGCGTGCTCATCGCCGGCAATGCCTACCACAAATTGGGCCGTCCCAAGCTACGGGGCATGTTATTTCCTGCCTCCCTTGGCAATTGTGCGACAGCCCAATTGCCGGCTGAGTTAGCTAAGCAACTTAATCCGCAGGATTTGGCCGTGTATGATTGCCGCTTCGTGCTGGATTATTACCGCTTAACTGCCGACAACCGTTTGATGTTTGGCGGTGGCACCAATTACAGCGGCCGCGATCCTAAAAACGTTGCCGCCGAGCTGCGCCCGGCGATTGAACGTACTTTCCCCCAGTTAAAAGGTGTCGATATTGAATTTGCCTGGGCAGGCATGGCGGGGATAGTGATTAACCGTATTCCCCAGCTGGGCAAGATAGCGCCGAATATCTTCTATTGTCAGGGATATTCCGGCCATGGCGTGGCAACTTCCCATATCATGGCCGAAATCATGGCTCAGGCGATCGATGGTCAAATGCGAGAGTTTGATCTCTTCGCCGCGATGCGCCATATCCGGATCCCACTGAATGAATGGTTTGGTAATCAGGCCCTTGCGCTAGGGATGCTGTATTACACCTTGAGGGAAAACTGGCGCTAAACAGGTGGGGCGTCTGACGACCGCGAGGTGATTGTCACTCATATTGGATTAATTGTTGTGAGTTAACTGCTCGCCAGTTTTTCAGCTAAATAATCCACTAAAACCCGCACTTTGGCGCTCAGATGACGATTTTGGGGGTAGAGCGCCCAAATGCCTTCTTTGGCTTCGCGGTGTGCGTCGAGGAAGGAGATAAGTTTGCCTGCATGAATATCTTCTTCAATATAATAATCAGGGAGTTGTACTATCCCTATGCCTTTTAACGCTGCATCCCGCAGGGCATAGCCGCTGTTGCAGATAAGGTTGCCGCGTACCTTAATATTGCGCTCGCGGCCATGTTCAATAAAGCGCCAGTAATTGTGATTCCCGATCAGACAATTATGTTGATTTAACTCCGAAAGCGTATGGGGCTCACCGTATTTTTCAACATAACTGGGCGAGGCGGCCACATAATGGGTGCGGCTGCTCAAGGGTTTGGCCATCAGGCTGGAGTCGGCGAGTTTGCCAAGGCGAATGGCCAAATCATAGCCGCCCTCAATCAAATCTAAGGTTCTGTTAGTCAAGTCGACATTAAATTCCACGCTGGGATATTGCACCATAAAATCATTGAGTAACGGCATGATAAATTTTTCGCCGTAGGCTACGGGCGCGGTGAGTTTTACCAATCCTTGGGGTGAACCTTTTAGATCGGTAATCGCCCGTTCGGCCTCCTCGAGGCCTGTTTGCAATTGGCGGCAATGGCGATAATAAATCGTGCCTTCTTCGGTGAGCGATACCTTGCGTGTTGTACGATAAAACAGCTTAGTGCCGAGGCGATTTTCCAGCGCACCGATTTGCCGACTCACGTGGGCGGTGGACACATTGAGGCGCTGTGCGGCCAAGGTAAAGTTCTCGGCCTCGGCCACTGCTACAAATTCTGATATGCCATCCCAAAGGTACATTGTTGCTTCTCAGTAAAAATGAATTGCCAAAATGCTAGATTATCAATCCTCAGGAAATAAATACAATCTAGTGACTGCATTACCGCACACTATTTTTAAGCTTATCCGTCCACCTCAATCTATGCTTACAAGCGAGTAGGGCTAGGATAAGCCGTAAATCGATAAGCCCATTGATTAAAATAAGGAAAGACAAGCATGTCGAACGAAAAACCACAGTTTATCAAGTCAAAGGCCGCCGTGGCCTGGGGGCCGGGACAGCCACTCAAGATTGAAGAAGTCGATGTGATGTTACCTAAAGCCGGCGAAGTATTAGTGCGCATCGTGGCGACTGGGGTGTGCCATACCGATGCGTTTACCTTAAGTGGTGACGATCCTGAAGGCGTGTTCCCAGCGATCCTCGGCCATGAGGGCGGTGGTATTGTTGAGCAAGTGGGCGAAGGCGTGACCAGCGTGCAGGTGGGCGACCATGTGATCCCTCTCTACACGCCTGAGTGTGGCGAATGTAAATTCTGTTTATCGGGTAAAACAAACCTGTGCCAGAAGATCCGCGCGACTCAAGGCAAAGGTTTAATGCCAGATGGCACCACGCGTTTCTATAAAGATGGTCAGCCAATTTTCCATTACATGGGCTGTTCTACCTTCTCTGAGTACACTGTATTACCTGAAATTTCATTGGCTAAGGTCAATAAAACTGCGCCATTAGAAGAGATCTGTCTGCTAGGTTGTGGTGTGACGACAGGTATGGGCGCCGTAATGAACACCGCTAAGGTGGAAGAAGGCGCGACCGTAGCGATTTTCGGCCTAGGTGGTATCGGTCTTTCGGCCGTTATTGGTGCGACCATGGCTAAAGCCAGCCGGATTATTGCCATTGATATTAACGAATCTAAATTCGAACTTGCCCGTAAATTAGGTGCAACCGATTGTATTAATCCTAAAAATTTCGACAAACCTATTCAAGAGGTGATTGTCGAGATGACCGATGGCGGCGTGGATTACTCCTTCGAATGTATCGGTAATGTCAATGTGATGCGCAGCGCGCTCGAGTGTTGCCACAAGGGCTGGGGCGAATCAGTGATCATTGGTGTTGCAGGCGCAGGGCAGGAGATTTCTACCCGTCCGTTCCAACTGGTGACAGGTCGCGTATGGCGAGGCTCAGCCTTCGGTGGCGTAAAAGGACGCTCGCAATTACCTAAAATCGTTGAACAATACCTAGCAGGTGAGTTTAAGCTCGATGACTTTATCACCCACACTATGGGACTTGAGCAAGTCAACGAAGCCTTCGACTTGATGCATGAAGGCAAGAGCATTCGCAGCGTGATCCATTTCGATAAATAATTGCGCTCTTTGTCATCACAGCAGCAGATAACCGCTAACGACTTATCTGCTGCTTATGTGTTTTAAGCTTGTGATAGGGTCTTGAACGGCAAGCTAACCGCTGAAAGTGAACAGGAAAGGGATTGAAATGACCATAGAAAATATCAGCTGTAACAAGAGTTTTGGTGGTTGGCACAAACAGTATCGCCATCAATCTCAGGCGCTGAACTGCGAGATGCGCTTTGCGATTTACCTGCCACCCGAGGCGGCCAATAAACCTGTACCTGTGCTGTATTGGCTATCGGGTCTCACCTGTACCGACGAAAACTTTATGCAGAAGGCGGGCGCGCAGCGTATTGCGGCTCAGTTGGGAATGGCTATCGTCGCCCCGGATACCAGCCCTCGTGGCGATGATGTCGCCGATGCACCGGATAAAGCCTATGACTTGGGCCTCGGCGCAGGGTTTTATGTGAATGCGACCAGAGCACCTTGGAATCGCCACTATAAAATGTACGACTATATTGTGCATGAGCTGCCAGCGCTGATTGAAGCGAATTTCCCCGTAACCGGACAGCGCGCCATCTCTGGCCACTCCATGGGCGGGCATGGCGCGTTAGTCATTGGATTAACCCATCCCCACAGATATAGCTCCATTTCGGCCTTTAGCCCTATCAGCAATCCAAGCAATGCGCCTTGGGGGATTAAAGCCTTTACCGAGTATTTAGGGGAAAATCGTGAGCACTGGCGCCAATATGATGCCTGTGAGTTACTCAAATTGGCGATCAGCGAAGTGCCTATTTTAGTCGACCAAGGCGATGCCGACAGCTTTTTAGAAACACAATTAATGCCACACACGCTCAGTGATATCGCCAAAACGAAAGGCTATCCCTTAGATTTGCGTATGCAGGCGGGCTACGACCATAGCTATTACTTTATTGCGAGCTTTATTGAAGAACACCTTAAATTCCATAGCTTGTATTTTAAATAAGGTTGCCAATCGTTAACCCCTTTCAGGATTAAACCTCAGAGTTAAAGCCTAGGGTTAAATATTAAAAAGCGCGGTGAACATCAAGTTCACCGCGTTTTTATTTTTACGGATAAGTTGCGATGTCATTCAACATGTCATGTTGACCCATGGCGCCTGAATGATTTGAATGCAGCGGCTATATCTCAAATGAGAAAAAGCTGTTAAGTGCTCGAAATTAATGATGATTCATTCTCTATATTCTCAATACAATATTGGCGAATAAATATACATAAGGATAGGAGTTCAATATGAAATGGATGTTCGTACTGTTACTGGCGACAGCGAGTACCGCTAATGCCATGATTATCAGGCATGATGTCGATGACGCGAAATATCAAGCGGCGGCGCAACGCGATAATTCGACGGTCATCTTTTTAGGACTTTATAAAGGTGATGAAATCGTGCTTGGTACAGGCAGCCTTATCGATAAGCAATGGATTGTGACGGCGGCGCATGTGGCTAACGAGCTAACGACTGGCAATAAAGTGCAATTTAAAACGGATTTTTACCCGATTAAAGATGTGATAAAACATCCACTTTGGAAAGAACGACACTTTCCCAATGATATTGCATTGGTTCAATTGGCTTCACCAATTGAAGACGCCACAGTCGCTAAATTGAATCATGCCTCAACCGAAACGGGTAAAATCGCTACCTTCGTCGGACGTGGCGATTTTGGAAATGGGCTAGTGGGCGTTGTGGCGGCCGACAAACAATTGCGCGCGGCACACAATGCCGTGGTTGGGGTGCAGGAGCAATGGCTGCAATTTATCTTTGACCGCGACGCGAATACTTTACCATTGGAGGGGATCAGTGGCCCAGGAGATTCGGGAGGCCCCGCATATCTCGTCTCGACAAATTCAGTCTGCCTTATCGGTGTCAGCTCATGGCAAAATGCTGAGTCAACCAATTGGGAAGAAGGTAAGTATGGCGTGATTGAGCATTACTCACGCATTTCCTATTTCAGAGATTGGATCGAGAAAACACTTTGGCAGATATCAGGGATATCGCCAGAAATCTGTCCTGATAGTTAAGGCATTAGATTGTACGGGATAAACAAATGCCGCGCTTAATCGTTTAGGTTTGAACGGTTAAGCGCGGCATGACAGTGCTAAAGACTTAAGTTAATTAACAGTTTGAGTGGATTAACACTCAACAATGTTCACTGCGAGGCCGCCTTTGGCGGTTTCTTTGTATTTACTGCGCATATCTTTACCTGTATCCATCATGGTTTTAATCACTTTATCCAGTGATACCTTGTGGTTACCGTCGCCGCGTAGCGCCATACGTGAGGCGTTAATGGCCTTGATTGCGCCCATTGCATTACGTTCAATACAGGGCACTTGTACTAGACCGCCAACGGGGTCGCAGGTCAGGCCTAGGTTATGTTCCATGCCTATTTCGGCTGCGTTCTCAACATGTTCCACTGTGCCGCCCATAATCTCGGTTAAGGCGCCAGCCGCCATTGAGCAGGCTACGCCGACTTCACCTTGACAGCCAACTTCAGCGCCCGAAATCGAGGCATTTTTCTTGTAAAGAATACCAATTGCAGCGGCGGTTAACAGGTAACGGGCGCAAACGTCGATATCGACTTCTTGCACGAAGGTATCGTAGTAACAAAGCACGGCAGGAATGATGCCTGCGGCGCCGTTTGTTGGTGCAGTCACAACGCGATCGCCTGCTGCGTTTTGCTCGTTTACCGAGAGGGCGAATAAATCGACCCAATCCATTGCGGTTAATGGATCGACGTTGTTACGGCCTTCGGCTTTGAGGCGACGATAGAGTGCTGGCGCACGGCGACGAAGTTTTAAACCGCCTGGCAAAATGCCTTCTTTTTGGTAACCACGTTCAATACAGGTTTTCATGGTTTGCCAGATATTCCACAGCTTGGCTTTGACCTCTTCTTCACTGGCAAGGCTAAGTTCGTTGGCCATCATTAAGGATGAAATGCTTAAGCCATGTTCAGTACAAAGTTCGAGTAATTGGGCGCTGCTGTTAAAATCATAAGGTGCTGATTCAATTTGCGATGCTGGTGAGGCATTACGTTGGTTGATTTCATCTTCATCTAAGATAAATCCGCCACCGACAGAGTAGTAAGTGCGCTCAAAAATACATTCGCCTTTGCTGTAGGCATACAGTGTCATGGCGTTCGCATGGGCGGGAAGGGTTTTACGTCTGTGGTAGGTAATGCCGTCTTCACGGGTAAACTTGACTACTTTGCCGCAGCTGAGGGTGAGGGTTTCATTTTTAGACACTTGCTCAAGAATGCCATCGATGCTGTCGGTATCGACGGTTTCAGGATCTTCACCCATCAAGCCTAAAATAACGGCTTTACCTGTGCCGTGGCCCTTGCCGGTTTGGCCGAGGGAACCAAAGAGTTCGGCTCTTAATTCATCCACTTGGGCAATCTGGCCCGAATCAGCAAGGTGCTGCATAAAAATTTTGCCCGCTTTCATGGGGCCAACAGTGTGTGAACTCGAAGGGCCAATGCCGATCTTGAACATATCGAATACGCTAATCATGATTGAAGTCCTGTTGTGTCTCGATTTTTATTTTAGTGTGTGCGGATGAACTTTGCAGTTATCGTGTTAATACGCTGGTTTTTAGGGCATCAACTCTGGCAAACTGCAGGCATTATCCACGTAAAAATAGGCTTGTGTGATACGCTTATGTTCAGTATCCCATAAATCAGTATCAAGATTCACATTAGTTTTTTTTATTAGAAAGTCTTCGGATAAGCTGAGCTTAATTAGCGGATCATTAATGTCGATTTAATGGTCTACATTATCGGTTTTGGGCAAAATTTGACGGTAAATGGCTCGCTTTTTGGGGATTTTTGTGAACCCCGTAGCCAGTATCGCTATGGTTATTTTTTGAGTATGAATAAGAAATTTTAGGGAGAATTATGAGTTATCTAATGCTGGATCTGCTGTCTTTAGAGGTCAGTGATGCTGAAGCTGAGATGCTGCGCCATCCGCAAGTGGGCGGTTTGATCCTGTTTTCCCGCAACTTTACTAGCCGTGAGCAATTAATTGCCTTGGTGCAGCAGATCCGCCAAATTCGTCCCGAGATTTTGATTGCCGTCGACCATGAGGGCGGACGAGTACAACGTTTTCGCGAAGGTTTTACGCTTATTCCGGCCATGGGGGATATTTTGCCAGCGGCTAAGGGCGAGATGGTATTGGCGAAACGTTGGGCCTGTGAGCTGGGTTTTTTAATGGCCATCGAGTTACTCGCCTGTGACATCGACTTAAGCTTTGCGCCTGTGCTCGATCTTAACGGCATTAGCCAAGTCATTGGCAAACGTAGTTTTAGTGCAAAGCCCGATGAAGTGATTGCGTTAGCGCAGAGTTTTATTGAGGGTATGGCCGAGGCGGGCATGGGTGCCGTGGGTAAGCATTTCCCAGGTCATGGCAGTGTGGCTGCAGATTCCCATATTGCGCAACCTATCGATGAACGTGAGGCTGAGGCGATTTTTAATCAAGATATTCTGCCGTTTAAGGAGTTGATCGCTCAAGGTAAATTATCAGGCATTATGCCTGCCCATGTGATCTACCCTAAAGTTGATCCCAATCCTGCGGGCTTTTCAACCTATTGGTTAAAGCAGATCCTTCGCCAAGATCTGGGTTTTAACGGGGTGATTTTCTCCGACGATCTGGGGATGAAGGGCGCATCTTTTGCGGGAGATTATATAGGCCGCGCTCAAGCTGCGTTGGATGCGGGTTGCGATATGATTTTGGTTTGTAATGATAATCCAGGTGTTATGTCACTCTTAAACGGTTTTGTATGGCCTTCTGCTGCACCGAAACATCCGGCGAGTTTACTTAAACCTAATGCGGCGCAGACTGCTATCGCATTAGAAAATAGCGCTCGTTGGGAAAATGCTAAGCAGCTGGCCGAGCAAATACAGCTCGCACAACAGGCAAAAGTTTGATGTAGCGCAAGGTTCTGCAATGAATATTTGCTAGGGTTAGTGGCATACGCCGTGTTTGGCAGATTGTTAAAAGGTCTCAATATGATTTTTTATCTTCATGGATTCGATGCGACTAGCCCTGGTAATCACGAAAAAATGCGTCAGTTGCAGTTTATTGACCCTGATGTAAGGCTTATCAGCTACAGCACTTTGCACCCCAAGCATGATATGCAGCATTTATTGAAAGAGGTCGCCAAGCAAATGCAGTATAGCGACGATCCCACGCCGTTAATGGTGGGCGTCGGTTTGGGGGCGTATTGGGCTGAGCGAATTGGCTTTTTAAATGGGTTAAAGTCGGTGTTGATCAATCCCAATCTTCATCCAGAAGAGACAATGCAAGGGAAAATTGATCGCCCGGAAGAGTATGCCGACATCGCCAATAAGTGTGTTTCAGAGTTTAGGTTGAAGAATACCCACAAAGCGATGTGCATTCTGTCTCGTTTTGATGAAGTGCTCGACAGTCAAGCAACGTCCAGTGAACTCAGTTGTTTTTACCCTATCGAATGGGATGAAACTCAACCCCATAAATTCCCCCAATTAGCGGCCCATTTGCCTAAAATCAAAGCTTTTAAGCTAAACGGTTAATACTCGTTTGCAGACTCATCATTAGACCGCGCATCGCTACTCATTTGTAGGGGAATAGGTTTGGTTTTCGTGTGATTGCCAGCCTTAGCCTTCGCTCATTTCCATATTTCAGTTCGTTATATGTACGGGGTTGCTGCTTATGCTACCGAGCGTCATGTATTGGTATATCGATATATTTCATATTTGGAATGGTTGACGGTATATATTATTGGTTTGGTTGGCTATTTCAGTAAAAAGCATTAAATAAGTACTGTAAGAGTGGATTTATCTATCATTTTGTTGAAATTTGTAATTAATTGTGTAAAGTAGCGCGTCTTAATAGTTTGTTACAAAATGCTACAAACTTTTATGCCATTAGTCCATTTATGGACAACCTTTTGCGTATGTCGCCCGACACAGCTAACAGCGGTCTTGTTAGCTGTTTTTTTATGCGTTTCATTTCATTTGTTTCACTCAGTAAATCCATCACTTAACACATTTATAACGTAACTAAGCTCAAATCTCGGCTATGCTTAAACTCGCATGAGAATAACAAGCTAACCTTGTTCAGGAGTCTTAAATGAAACGGGTGCTAATCAAATTAACGGGAACCGTACAGGGTGTGGGCTGTCGGCATGCGACACTGACAAAGGCTCGAGCCTTGGGCGTGACAGGTTATGTGACTAATTGCGTCGATGGAAGTGTCGAAGTGCTCGCACAGGGCAGTAATCCTGCTGTAGATAATCTTATTGCCTGGTGTGAGTTAGGCGTGCCTTGCACCGATGGATTAATGGTGCAGGTGGAAGAAGACCAAGGCGATGATATTTATTTGGATTTTTCAATAGTGCGCTGATTTGTTGCTAAATTCAGTCTCGATGAGTCTTGAATGGTCATGGAGCTATTGGTGATAAAAAAAGCGGTAATTACACTCGTATTACCGCTTTTTATTTAGCATTGATTGGCTGGCGTTTTATGCGCTAGGTTGCGCCATCTTACGGATCTGGATCACCATGCCCATTTCGGGATGATCGAGATAATGAATTTCATCACTTTTCACTCGGCGATTCTGTTCCAGCGGAATAGACATCAGGTAAGGCGTCATCACTTTAACAGGCGTCGCATTAGTATTTGTGCTGGTTTCATCGGTTGGCACAGGCATTAACTTACGTCCTTCTTTACGAAGATTTAAGGCCGTTTCGATATAGAGGTAGTGGCTGAGATAAATATTTAGCGTGCCATCAAGTTGCCAAACAGGAGAGGGTAGCAATGGTGCCGAACTTTCTAAAGCCATTCCTTGGGAGCTTTGAGTATTTTGCATCGAACTGTTTAACGCTTGTTGCACAATTTGGCGGCCATCGAAGTGGTAGTTGGCGGAGAAATCCTTACCAGCAAATAGGCGAACAGGCACTGAGCCGCTTTTACCCGTCATAGGTTGCTGCCATGTCATATGCAGTAGACTACGATTACCACGTTCTCTGGATAAGCTATTAACGATACTTGCAAACTGACCTTGGTTGCTTGCGAGTAATACCGGGCCACTGCCAAGTTTGGCGTAGGTTTGGCTGCTACTGCCGATTTCCGATGGGATCATGCTTGGGTAACGGTACTGGGTGGTCGTTGTGCTTGGGCCTGTGATCCTTAAGCCGCCACTAGTGCTATTATCGGTGTTATTAGTGGCATTCGTATTTGTGTTTTCTGCACAATGGCTATTGGCATCGGCATCATAAACAAGTGTGCAAGGCGCAGACTCATTACTCATGGAGACCACAGCCTGACCTACAACCGGTGAGATCAGGTCGATTGCACTATTGGTTTTCGTCTCAATTGGGGCCATAGGCCATTGTTCAGTTGACTGGCTTTGGCGTTCGAAAATATAGACTTCAACCTCGAACCACGCCTCAGCACGGGCAAGTGAACTGTGTGAAAGTGCAATAAGTGTAGCGATAGAGACCGCGAGTTGACGTAACACTATTTATCTCCAAGACGATGTTGCGATTGATGTTGAGATAGTTGTTCGAGCAAGAGCTTGACTAACGCGAGCCTCTCTTTTGCCGTTTCGGCGCTGAGCATGAACTTTAACTTATTCGGCCCGTCCATTCGATAGATTTGTGGCTGACTTTGCAGTAATCCAATGATAAAGCTTGGGTCGATATTATGATCTTGGCTAAATTCGATACTGCCACCCTTGGCGTGTACCTCAATTTTAGTCGCCCCTAGCCGAGTTGCCTGATGTTTATACAGAGTCATTTCCATCAAGTTTTTAGTGGCCTCTGGCAGCAAACCAAAGCGGTCGATAAGCTCAACTTTAAGTTCGTCTAAGGCTTCTTCGCTGTCACAACTGGCGATACGCTTGTAGAGCGACAGACGAATATTCACATCACCGACATAGTCTTCAGGTAATAGGGCCGGAATTCTGAGTTCCATTTCACATTGCTGATTGAGCATTTGCGCCAGCGATGGCTCTTTACCTTGCTTAAGCGCTTTGACCGCCGATTCAAGCATTTCCATATAGAGGCTAAAGCCAATTTTTGAGATATGGCCGCTTTGCTCATCACCTAAGAGTTCGCCTGCGCCGCGTATCTCTAAATCTTGGGTGGCGAGCATAAAACCGGCGCCTAAATCCTCAAGGGCATCGATGGCTTCGAGACGTTTGCGAGCATCGCTAGTCATACGTTTAGGATGTGGCGTCATCAAATACGCATAGGCTTGATGGTGAGAGCGACCCACACGGCCACGTAGCTGATGCAACTGGGCTAAACCAAAGGTGTCGGCGCGTTCGATAATAATGGTGTTTGCACTGGGAACGTCGATACCGGTTTCGATAATAGTGGTACAGACTAACACGTTGAATCTTTGGTGATAAAAGTCCGACATCACCCGCTCAAGATCCCGCTCACGCATTTGGCCATGGGCGACCACAACCCGCGCTTCGGGTAACAAGGTACTAATGTCTTGGGCACATTTTTCAATGGTTTCGACATTATTGTGCAGGTAATAGACTTGGCCACCACGGAGGATTTCACGCAATATAGCCTCGCGCACCGTCGCGGGATCGGATTCGCGCACAAAGGTCTTCACCGCCAAACGCTTAGCGGGAGGTGTGGCAATAATCGATAAGTCGCGCATTCCCGACATCGCCATATTTAAGGTGCGGGGGATCGGTGTGGCGGTGAGGGTCAAAATATCCACATTGGCCCGCAGTGCTTTAATTTTCTCTTTTTGTCTGACACCGAATCTGTGTTCTTCGTCGATGATAAGTAGGCCTAAATTCTCAAATTTAGCCTCGGATTGCAGCAGCTTATGGGTGCCAATCACGATATCGACTTTGCCTTCTTCGAGCTGTTTTAGCACTTGGGTCTGCTCTTTGGCGGTTCTAAAGCGTGACATCACTTCAATCACCACCGGCCAGTCGGCAAATCTGTCCTTAAAGTTTTCGTAGTGCTGCTGGGCGAGTAACGTGGTGGGTACCAACACAACCACTTGTTTACCCGCATTCACCGCCACAAAGGCGGCGCGCATCGCGACTTCGGTTTTCCCAAAGCCCACATCACCACAAACTAATCTGTCCATTGCGGTTGGCGATTGCATATCGGCGAGCACGGCATGTATTGCACTTTCTTGATCGACGGTTTCTTCAAAGGGGAAACCTTGAGCGAATTGGGCGTATTCTTCGTCATTGATTTCGCAGCTCTCACCCGGACGAGCTTGGCGACGTGCATAGACATCGAGAAGTTCTGCGGCCACATCGCGGATTTTTTCAATGGCTTTATTTTTCGCCTTAGCCCAAGTGTCGTTACCCAGTTTATTAAGATGCGTTTCCCCATCGGCGCCAACACTATAACGGCTAATTAAATGTAAATTGGAAACGGGGACATAGAGCTTATCGCCACCTGAGTACTCAAGTTGCAAATATTCAGCAACAATGCCGCCAGTATCGAGGGTGACTAAACCTTGGTAAAGGGCAACACCGTGCTCTAAGTGTACGATCGGCTGGCCAACTTTCAGCTCGGCTAAATTTTTGATTAAGGTATCGTTACTGATCTGACGCTGTTTTTCGCGGCGACGCTGCTGTGAAATCCGCTGGCCGAAGAGCTCAGTTTCGCAGATGATGCTGACGGCAGTTTGTGCGCCGAGTCCCAGTACACAACCACGGGATAAGGGCGAAACGATCAAGCCAAGTTTGGTATCAGTTTTAATAAACTCATCAAAATGACTAAATACCGTAGGCTTTAACTGGATTTTACCTAAGAGTTCGAGCAGCGCTTCACGGCGACCTTCAGATTCTGCGCTAAATAATATGCGCGGCGCCTGCTCAGCATAATCCTGCAGTGCGATTAACGGCTGCTTTAATTTGTGATTGGCGCTTACCTCAGGCAAGGCTCTGGCATCAATTTGCGCCGCAACACCATTGGTGTCAGGATTTGGGGCCACAAATTGATAGCGAGGTAGCGGCTTAAAGGCGGCAAATAATTCTTCTATCAGTAAATACAGTTCTTTAGGGGCAAGCAGTGGTCGTAGCGGATCGACCCGTCGGTCTTCATACCGTGTTTCCACTTCATGCAAATGGGCGCGAGCGGATTTTTCGATATCGCCCAAGGTGACTAACTGAGTGTCCTTCGGCAGGTAATCAAATAGCGTCGCGACCTCATCGAAAAACAGTGGCAGATAGTTTTCAATCCCAGCGGGCATCAAATTTCGGCTCACCAATTGATAAACCGACTCTGGCTCTTTAACGATCACCTCAAAACGGCGGCGATAGCGTTGTCTAAAGCCTTCGATAGCACTGCTATCGGTTGGAAATTCTTTTGCCGGTAATAATCGCACCGCATCGACGGGTGTGGATGAGCGCTGGGTCTCTGGGTCGAAATGGCGAATAGTTTCAACTTCATCATCGAAAAGCTCGATACGCAGCGGCATATTCACGCCGGTAGGGAAGATATCGAGAATTGAGCCCCGAATGGCAAACTCGCCATGTTCGTAAACTTGCTCAACTAAATGATAGCCCGTATCGGTTAATTGCTGGCGCACATCATGGAGCTGATATTTATCGCCCTTTTTAAGCACAAATACATTGGAGCTTAAATAGGATTTCGGCGGCAAGCGCATCATCAGTGTTGTCACTGGCACGATAACCACGCTGTGCTCAGCATGGGATATTTGCGATAGGGTTTCTAAACGCTGGGAGATCAAATCCTGATGGGGTGAAAAACTGTCGTAGGGCAGGGTTTCACGGTCAGGAAATAGCCGCACCTTAATGGTGGTGTTCGCTAATAAATAATTAAGCTCTAACTCGAGACTCAATGCCGTTGGTGTGTCACTGGTGACAATGAGCGTGGTGCCTGGGTGTTGGCGTATCAAGCTGGCGAGGGTGACCGCTTGACCCACTCCGGCGATACACGACAGAGTTTGCATTTGAGTGCCATTTTTTACAACGGGCGGTGTTAGGGCTGAAATATGTGTCATTGGCGTGGGATAAACGGATTCATTCACAAAAAGTTGCATTTATTGTAGTGACTTGGGCGCTAGGGTGCTAGTGAAAACTCTCGTCTTTATTGGCGTTCGTCCCTAGCTTGTTTACGCAGTTTAAGTTGTTTTTGTTGAACATTGAGGCTCGCTTTGACCAGTTGCTCCACATCCGAATCCAGTATTTGGCTAAATTCGAGGTCGATTAGATAGGGCGACGAGGCGTTGTGCTGTTGTGCTTGCTGCGCAGTTGATTGGGCTTCCTGTGAGAGCATACAAGCGGTGACCTTGGCAAAACATAAAATAGCGACCAGTTCGTCATGGATAAATAAGGTCACTTTAACATGGCGCCCTAGAGGTAATTCGGTCGTGCTGATTATGCGAATACCGCTACCACCAAACTGACAACCATCATATTTATCACCCTCTTGGACTTCTTTTTCGAGCACGTGTTGCAGGACTAAATCCACCTTGCGTGATTGTAGCTTGAGAAAATCCACCACCACCTTGGCTTCATTATCTAAATGCCGCAATTGTAACAAACAGCTCGCTTCAAGGGCTTTTACTTCACTCAATAGCTGGATCCCTAAGGATTGCATTGATCTTAAAGCCATTTCATTGGGTAGAGGTCGGTTTTCGTCCCAGAGGCTTAAGTAAGCAGTAAAGGGATGAGGCACACTAAAATACGGATTGGTGTCAGTGAACAAGGCTTGCCTCTTTATTTATAGAACCTAAACCCCTATTATCGTGCCCATCTTTATGATTTAGCAAGTTCAGCACACAGGACGCAGCCCTCTTTCAATGGATCTTCGATTCCCTCTCTACGTTGGTTACCGTTATTGGCGGGCCAGAAAAGCAAACGCATTTGCTTCTTTTATTACCTTATTTGCCGTTTCGGGCATTTTTTTAGGGGTTGCCGCCTTGATCGTGGTCAGTTCGGTGATGAATGGCCTCGAAGGGCAATTAAAGCAGCGCATCCTCGGCGCTGTACCGCAATTGACGGTTTACACTAAAGCTCCCTTAAGCAATTGGACTATTGCGGCAAAAAAGCTAACTGAGCTGCCCGGCGTGCAAGGGGTGACGCCCAGTGTGTCGACGCAAGCTATGGTGCAGTCAGCGGCCAATATCCGTGCGGTACAAGTATTTGGGGTGTTTCCTGAGCTGGCCGAAAAACTTTCCGCGGTGGCGCAACATACCTATTCAGGCGCGTTTAACGAGTTAACCAGTGGCCAGTATAAGGTCATATTGGGCAGCGAACTGGCGCGCCAGTTAAAAGTCAGCCCTGGGGATACGGTACGCTTATTAAGTGGCGATGGCGTGGTGTACTCGCCGCTTGGCCCTGTGCCCAGCCAACGTAAATTTTTAGTGTCCGCGGTGTTCGAAATGGGGTCACAAGTGGATGCGGGCGTTGCATATATCCATTACCAAGATGCAAAGCGGTTAATGCGTCAGCCCAGTGATGAAATCAACCAGCTAAGGCTGTATTTAAACGATCCTTTTAACGCGCCTGCGCTTGCCAAGGATGTGCAGCAAATCTTAACAGAGCAGGGCATCGAGGTGACCACGAGCGATTGGCGTGATACCTATGGACATCTATTTAGCGCAGTGAAGATGGAAAAAAACATGATGTCGCTGATGCTCAGCCTGATTGTGGCGGTGGCGGCATTCAATATTGTCTCGGCGCTGGTAATGATGGTTGTCGATAAAACCACCGATGTCGCAGTGCTTAAAACCCAAGGTTTAAGAACCTCAGCTGTGATGGGCATTTTTGTGGTGCAAGGTTTATTGAATGCGGTGTTAGGTTTAGCGCTGGGCTTAGTGGTGGGTATTCTAATTACCCTTAATTTGAATGGCATTATGGCAACCCTGGGTATTTCGATTTTAGGGACTGGACAAATGTTGCCGGTAAAACTGGCGCTTGGGCAATTGTCGCTGATTATTGTCGGTACCTTAGTGGTGACCCTAGTGGCAACCCTTTACCCTGCGCTACGGGCTGCAAGGGTGCAACCAGCCACAGCGTTGCGTTATGAATAACGGTGTTTTCAACGACTAAAATAATTGCTCCATCGTAAAAGTGGAGTGTAGACGTGGCACTTTGCCATGTCATATAGAATCAATAGCGAGAATCTCAATGCAAGATGTGTTACTGCAAGTGCAGGCGGTGAGTAAGAGTTATCACGACGGCGATGTAACCACGCAGGTGTTGTCTGATGTGGATTTACAGGTATTTAAGGGTGAACAGCTGGCGATTGTGGGCACTTCAGGATCTGGTAAAAGTACGTTACTGCATATTATGGGGACGCTTGATAAACCGTCATCGGGCAAAGTGTTGTTGGCAGGTGAGGATTTATATCAAGTGAGCAGTGCGCGCCAGGCGCAGATCCGTAATCAGGATTTAGGCTTTATTTATCAATTCCATCATTTATTGCCTGAATTTACCGCCCTTGAAAACGTGGCTATGCCGGCATTTATCCAAGGTCGTGATCGCACATTGGCGCAGGCCGATGCCAAGGTTTTGCTCGAGAGAGTTGGGCTTGGGCACAGAATGAGCCATATTCCTGCTGAGCTTTCGGGCGGTGAACGGCAACGGGTGGCGATTGCCCGGGCGCTTATCAACAAACCCAAGTTAGTGCTGGCCGATGAGCCAACGGGAAACCTTGACGCCAAGAGCGGTGAGGCCGTGTATGAACTTATTCGTGAATTGGCCAATCAACTCGGTACCGCGTTTGTGGTGGTCACCCACGATCCTAAATTGGCGGCGCGGATGGACAGACAACTCACCATGAAAAATGGTTATCTGCAAGTACCGGATAGCGCCCAATGAAAGGACCATTAGCCCTCTCGATTGGTTGGCGCTTTTACCGTGCGCGCCAATCCAATAGTTTTATTAGCTTTATTTCCTTTGCATCGACAGCGGGTATCGCCTTAGGCGTCGCCGTATTGATTATCGTGCTCTCGGCGATGAATGGATTTGAGCGCGAGCTGGAGCAACGTTTACTCGGGGTGATCTCCCAAGCCGATGTGGTAGGCGTGAATGAGCCGATTGCTGACTGGCGAGCTGTTGAGCAAACCGCGTTGCAGATTGAAGGCGTTACGGCGGCGGCACCTTTTATTCGTATGCAGGGTTTGGTGCAAAAGCCCGGTGGTTTTCAGGGGCTTGCTGTCGTTGGCATTGATCCTGAACAAGAGGCAAAAGTCTCTACATTGTCGCAATTTATGAATTCCGAGACTTGGCAGAGCTTGAGTGAAGATGATAATCACATCGTCCTTGGTGAAAGTTTGCTGAAAAAATTAGGCCTCGAAGTCGGCGATACGCTGGCGCTGTATGTACAAGATCTTGACCCTGAACATGCGGGAAGCTTACGTGCTGCAAAAAGCCATCGCTTTGTGGTGTCAGGTGTGTATCGCTTAGGTGGAGAGCTTGAATTAACCACCGCGTATATTCCCATGCGTTATGCGGCAAATATCCTGAATTTACATCAAGGCGTGACGGGGGTTCGCATTAGTGTGGCACAGGTATTCGATGCGCCAGCGAAAATTCGCGAGTTAGGTTATGCGTTGAATCAGTCAGTGTATATTAGTGATTGGACTCGAACACAAGGTCATTTATATCAAGATATTCAATTGGTTCGCACCATAATGTACCTCGTATTAGTACTGGTGATTGGTGTGGCCTGTTTCAATATTGTCTCGACCTTGGTGATGGCGGTGCGCGATAAGGCCAGTGAAATTGCGATCCTGATGACCATGGGACTGAGCCGTTTATCGGTAATGGGCATTTTTATGGTGCAGGGGGCATTAAACGGTTTAGTGGGGTGTGCGCTCGGTGGGGTGATTGGTATTGCGACAGCCATTAATCTCAGTGCTATTGCTCGTGGCATTGAGCAATTACTTGGGATCCAATTGTTATCTGCGGATGTGTATTTTGTGGATTTTCTTCCCTCCGAACTGCATATGGCGGATGCCGGTTTAGTGATTGCCACCGCGTTTATAATGAGCCTGATTGCAACCCTGTATCCTGCATGGAAAGCAAGTCAAATTGGCCCTGCGCAGGCATTGGCGGGCAGATAACTGGCGCTACCGTTCTGCACTTAAAAGCTCAAAAACAAAAGGCCAGTGATAATATCACTGGCCTTTTTGGTCTTGTTTTGCGCTAAACGTGATTAACGCTTTAAGCCTTCGTTTAGTAAAGGACGCATGGTTTTTACTAATTCGGTCGTCACTTTCGGAGAACCCGCAACGATATTGCCAGAGATCAGATAGTTATGACCGCCAGTAAAGTCAGTGACTGTGCCACCCGCTTCACGACATAACAGATCGCCAGCAGCGATATCCCATGGCTTTAAGCCAATTTCAAAGAAACCGTCTAAACGGCCTGCGGCCACATAGGCTAAATCTAATGCTGCAGAACCTGTGCGACGTAAGTCTGAACAATGACCAAACACTTCGCCGAAAATGGCCATATAGGTTTCGGTATGTTGACGGGCTTTAAATGGAAAACCTGTACCGATAATGGTTGGTGCTAGTTCGTTAACATTGGTCACGCGAATACGGAAATCGTTTAATTTGGCGCCTTTACCACGGATAGCGGTAAATAATTCTTCACGAACTGGATCATAAACAACGGCAACTTCAGTTTTGCCTTTGTATTGGAGTGCGATAGAAACCGCAAAATGGGGAATGCCTCTAACGAAGTTGTTAGTGCCATCCAGAGGATCGACTATCCAAATATAGTCTTTGTTTTCACCGCGGTTTTCGCCTTTTTCTTCACCCACGATAGTGTGATCCGGGTAAGATTTACGAATTTGATAGGTAATAGCGGCTTCTGCTTCCTTGTCTACACTGGTAACAAAATCGTTGATACCTTTAGCACTGACTTCAACTCGGTCAAGTTCAGTGTAGGCACGCATAATAGTTTGGCCGGCCGCGCGAGCAGCGCGAACAGCAATCGTCAGCATCGGATGCATTGCAATCCCCTGGATGTTAAAGAACGTTAAAAATAGCGGGCGGCATTATACTCGATTTGATTGTTATATCAAATACCGATTTTCATATAAGCATTCGCGCACGCCTGTGATAGTATTCGCTCCCTGTGTTTTGTGAATTAAATTAAGTCGTTTCATGCTAAGTAATATTCGGGTGATTTTAGTGGGGACATCGCACCCCGGCAATATTGGCTCAACCGCCAGAGCGATGAAGACGATGGGGTTATCAACCCTGTATCTTGCCGAACCAAGATGTGAAGTGGACGGTCAATCCATTGCCTTGGCCGCAGGCGCTTCGGACATTTTAAAACATCTGGTTAAAGTGGATTCCTTAGAAGAAGCCATCGCCGATTGCAGTTTGGTGATTGCCACCAGTGCCCGTAGCCGTACCTTGGATTGGCCTATGCTCGATCCGCGAGAAGCGGGACAAAAGCTGGTGACCGAAGGGATAACTGGGCCTGTCGCCATCGTCTTTGGTCGTGAAAATCATGGGTTAACTAATGAAGAATTACAGCAATGTACTTACCATGTGGCGATTCCTGCTAACCCTGAATACAGCTCATTGAACCTCGCGCAGGCTGTGCAAATCATTTGTTATGAGACGCGTGTGGCACATTTAGCCCAAACGGCGGTGTCACAAGAGGTTGAAGAATATCCACTCTCTGCCGATCTTGAGCGTTTCTTTGTACATCTTGAAAGTACCTTATCATCGACAGGCTTTATTATTAAAAACCATCCCGGCCAAGTGATGACAAAGTTACGCCGTCTATTCAGCCGTGCACGTATCGAAAGTCAAGAAATGAATATTCTTCGGGGAATTTTGACTTCGATTGATAAAGTGGTGGGTAATAAACAAAAATAGCCAAAGCAAATTTGGTACATAACGGTAATCGCGAAGGATTGAGTAATGGGTGTGATAGCTAGGCTAAAAGAAGACATTGAATCTATATATCACCGTGATCCCGCGGCGCGTAGCGCCTTTGAGATCTTGGTTAATTATCCTGGCATGCACGCCATTTGGCTGCACCGGATAAGCCATAAATTATGGAAGCGTGATTGGCGCTTAATGGCTCGTTGTTTATCGACTTTTTCGCGTTGGTTGACCGGAGTGGAGATCCATCCTGGTGCTACTATTGGCGACCGTTTCTTTATCGACCATGGTATGGGCGTGGTAATCGGTGAAACCGCTGAAATTGGCGATGATTGCACCTTGTATCACGGCGTGACATTGGGCGGCACCACTTGGCAAGCAGGTAAGCGTCACCCAACACTGGGTAATAACGTCGTTGTCGGTGCTGGCGCCAAAATCTTAGGTCCTATCACTATGCATGATGGGGCGCGTGTCGGCTCAAATTCTGTTGTAGTAAAAGATGTACCTAAGGATACGACAGTGGTTGGTATTCCTGGGCGTGTGGTAGCAACACCCTCACCACAATCAAAAGAAAAATCCGAACGCCGTAGTGCTATGGCTAAGAAGTATGGTTTCGATGCTTACGCGGTCTCACCTGATAATCCCGATCCCGTTGCTAACGCGATTGGTCAAATGCTGGACCATATGCATTTAATGGACTCAAAGGTGCAGGAATTGTGTCAAGCTATCCAGCGTTTAGGTGGCGATGTATGCACCGAAAGATTGCCAGAGCTGAATGTTGGCGATTTTAACGATGTCGAAAAGGCGGCTGCTGATAAGCGCCAAAGTGCGCTTGATGAGTTTGATCCAAGTATATAGTCCTGAAAATAGCAGAGTAGATGCAATTTCTTTTAGAGTGTCACCACTCTGCTAACGCTTTTATTTCGATAGTGCAAATCCCATTGTATAGCTTTTGAACACTTTGGGCATGTGTGCTCTGCTTTCATTTCAAGATAGTGCGTTAGATCCCGATATCAGGCCAATTTGGGTGATTAATTGCCCCTTTGGCATTGAATCTTAGGGCAGAAAAAGGTTAAATACCCCACCAAGATGAAAGGGTATTGGTTAACGGCACGCTTAAATACTTGAGTGTTTTACTCGGTTTTATACTTGACTGATTTACTCGGGTATGTTGAAATAGCTCCATACCTGTTCGGGAGCTATGGTAGTTATGAAACTTACATCTAAAGGTCGTTATGCAGTAACCGCAATGCTTGATGTGGCTATCCACTCAGCTTCAGGACCAGTTCCCTTGGCGGATATCTCTGAAAGACAAGGGATTTCGCTTTCCTATCTGGAACAACTCTTCGCAAAGTTACGCAAACATGGCCTAGTGGCAAGTGTCCGAGGTCCTGGTGGTGGTTACCGTTTAGGCCTAGAGGCAAATGATATTTCTGTTGGCATGGTGGTTCATGCCGTTGACGAGTCTGTCGATGCGACTCGTTGTCAAGGATTAGGCAATTGCCAGAGTGGAACTCGCTGCTTAACGCACTCGCTTTGGGGTGATTTAAGCAAACAAATTTCAGATTTTTTAGATGGTATCAGTCTTGCGGGCTTAATGCAGAAACGAGATGTGCAATTTATTTCGCTTAAGCAAGACACTATGCAAAAGGAGCAAAGAGTCAGCTTATAGGCTTTTTGTTATACGATAAAAATTATTTTTGTACGTTGTATGTAGCCTCGGCAGAGACTGCTAAGTACGGAGTGTGTTATGAAGCTTCCTATCTATTTAGATTATGCCGCCACCACGCCAGTTGATCCGCGAGTTGCGGAAAAAATGTTCCAATACATGACGATGGATGGCATTTTCGGTAACCCAGCATCACGTTCTCACCGTTATGGTTGGCAAGCTGAAGAAGCGGTAGATGTCGCTCGCAACCAAGTGGCTGATCTTATCAATGCAGATCACCGTGAAATCGTGTTTACCTCTGGTGCAACTGAGTCGAATAACCTCGCCATTAAAGGCGTTGCGCATTTCTACAATAAGAAAGGCAAGCACATTATCACCAGTAAGACTGAACACAAAGCTGTGTTAGATACTTGCCGTCAACTTGAACGTGAAGGTTTTGAAGTCACCTATTTAGAACCAGAATCCAACGGCATTATTCCGATGGCGCGCTTAGAAGCGGCTATGCGTGACGATACTATTCTCGTCAGTATTATGCACGTCAACAACGAAATCGGTGTGATCCACGATATCGATGCAATCGGTGAGTTATGCCGTTCAAAAGGCATTATTTTCCATATGGATGCGGCGCAAAGTGCTGGTAAAGTACCGATTGATGTGCAACGCACTAAAGTAGATCTGATCTCCATTTCTGGCCACAAAATGTATGGTCCTAAAGGGATTGGTGCCTTGTATGTTCGTCGTAAACCCCGTATCCGCTTAGAAGCGCAAATGCACGGTGGTGGTCATGAGCGGGGTATGCGTAGTGGTACTCTGCCAACTCACCAAATTGTCGGTTTAGGTGAAGCTGCGGCGATTGCAAAAGCTGAAATGGCAACAGATGACGCGCGTATTGCTAAGCTGCGTGACAAATTATGGAATGGCATCAAACACATTGAAGAAACCTATATCAACGGTGATATGACTCAGCGTGTGAGTGGCAGTCTCAACGTTAGTTTCAACTATGTTGAAGGTGAGTCACTGATGATGGCATTAAAAGATTTAGCGGTTTCATCGGGTTCGGCTTGTACCTCAGCCAGTTTAGAACCGAGCTACGTGTTACGTGCACTGGGCTTAAATGATGAAATGGCGCATAGCTCGATTCGTTTCTCTATCGGCCGTTTTACCACCGAAGAAGAAATCGACCACGCTATTGAAGTTATTACTCAATCTATTGATAAATTAAGAGAAATGTCTCCATTGTGGGAAATGTTTAAAGATGGCATCGACCTGAATCAGGTGCAGTGGGCCCATCATTAATTCGACTAATGACAATAGATAATTTTGGAGCAGTATCATGGCTTACAGTGAAAAAGTGATAGATCATTACGAGAACCCACGTAACGTTGGTTCTTTCGATAAAAACGATCCTTCAGTCGTAACCGGTATGGTGGGTGCACCAGCTTGCGGTGACGTGATGAAGTTACAACTGAAAATCGGCGCTGATGGCATTATCGAAGATGCAAAGTTTAAAACCTATGGTTGTGGTAGTGCGATTGCATCAAGCTCACTGGTTACTGAGTGGGTTAAAGGCAAGACAATTGAGCAAGCTGCGGCGATCAAAAACACTGATATAGCTGAAGAGTTAGCTCTGCCACCCGTAAAAATCCACTGTTCTATTTTGGCTGAAGACGCCATTAAAGCGGCGATTGACGAGTACAAATCTAAACAAGCTAAGTAACATCTGGAGTTAAGATGGCAATTACAATGACCCCAGCGGCAACTGAACGCGTCAGGTCTTTCTTAGCAAATCGAGGCAAGGGCATTGGTCTGCGCCTCGGCTTAAAGACGTCAGGCTGTTCAGGTATGGCTTATGTGCTTGAGTTTGTTGATGCACTGAACGATGACGATGAAGTATATGATATTGATGGTGTAAAAATCATTATTGATGCGAAAAGCTTTATCTATCTTCAGGGCATTGAATTGGATTTTGTTAAAGAAGGACTGAACGAAGGTTTCCAATTTAACAACCCGAACGCAAAAGGTGAGTGCGGTTGCGGTGAGAGTTTCACTGTTTAATTGCCGAATTGACGCATGAATTATTTCGAGCTGTTTAAGTTTTCTCCTACCTTCGATATTGACACCGCATTGCTTGCAGAACGCTACCGCGACCTGCAACGTGCGGTTCATCCCGATAAGTTTGCCAATGATACCGAGCAACAACGGTTGTTGTCGGTGCAACGCACCGCACAAGTCAACGACGGTTATCAAACCCTAAAAGACCCCATCCGCCGTGCTGAGCATATGCTCTCCCTGCGTGGTATTGATTTAAGTCATGAGACCACGACAGTGAAAGATACTGCATTTTTAATGCAGCAGATGGAATGGCGTGAAGCACTTGAAGATATTCGTGATAGCGCCGATCCCCAAGCCAGCATTGATGAACTGTACGATTCTTTTGCGACTTACCGCGCTCAGTTGAATAAAGTATTGGCTTCACAGCTGAGCAGTGGCAGTGACGAAGACGCCTTGTTAGCGGCAGATCAAGTTCGCAAACTTAAATTTATGGCAAAATTACACGATGAACTGACGCGTATCGAAGACGCGTTGCTCGATTAATTTTTCTTATTGCAGTTATTTTGCCGATTCCGATTGATTTGAGTCGGCGTTACTAAGTTGGATACATATGGCCCTTTTGCAGATTGCTGAGCCCGGACAAAGTGCCGCGCCACACCAACATAGACTTGCCGTTGGCATCGATTTAGGTACAACCAATTCACTTGTGGCTGCTGTACGCAGTGGCGTAACGGCAACCTTGCCCGATGAAAACGGACAGCATTCTTTACCTTCGATAGTTCGTTACACTCATGATGGAATTGAAGTGGGTTATGTGGCGGCGTTAAGTTCAGCGCAGGATCCTAAAAACACTATCGTTTCCGTTAAACGTTTCATGGGGCGTAGCCTTGCGGATATCCAAGCTGGCGAGCAATCTTTCCCATATCAATTCGAAGCCAGTGAAAATGGTTTACCGCTGTTTGTGACGCCCCAAGGTCGAGTGAATCCGGTGCAAGTTTCTGCCGAAATTTTACGTCCTTTAATTGAACGCGCCGAAAAAACCCTTGGCGGTGAGCTGCAAGGTGCAGTGATCACTGTGCCTGCGTATTTCGATGATGCCCAGCGTCAGGGAACTAAGGATGCAGCATCGTTATTGGGTATTAATGTTTTACGCCTATTAAATGAACCCACTGCGGCTGCGATTGCCTATGGTTTAGACTCTAAGCAAGAAGGTGTTATTGCCATTTACGATCTCGGTGGTGGCACCTTTGATATTTCTATTTTGCGCTTAAACCGTGGCGTATTTGAAGTACTGGCTACGGGCGGCGATTCTGCGCTCGGTGGTGATGATTTTGATCATCTTTTACAAGCACATATGCAGCAAGTGTGGCAGCTGACTGATATCGACTCTCAGTTAAGTCGCCAGCTATTGATTGAAGCGCGCCGGGTGAAAGAAGCCTTAACCGATTCGAGTGATACTGAGGCTAGTCTTACCCTTGCCGATGGTTCGGTGCTCAAACAAGTGGTTACTAAGGCGCAATTTGAGAGCCTCATTGCTGCGCTTGTGAAGAAAACCATCGCAAGTTGTCGCCGCACCCTACGTGATGCGGGCGTAACGGCTGATGAAGTGCTTGAAACCGTCATGGTTGGCGGCTCTACCCGCGTGCCATTAGTCCGTGAGCAAGTTGAAGCCTTTTTTGGTAAAGCGCCATTAACTTCAATCGATCCTGACCGTGTTGTCGCCATTGGCGCGGCGATTCAGGCTGATATTTTGGTCGGTAACAAACCCGAATCTGAATTATTACTGCTCGATGTGATCCCCTTGTCGTTAGGGATTGAAACCATGGGCGGTTTAGTGGAGAAAGTGGTGTCTCGTAACACGACTATCCCCGTGGCACGCGCCCAAGAGTTTACCACCTTCAAGGATGGGCAAACGGCGATGGCGTTCCATGTCGTGCAGGGTGAGCGCGAGTTAGTTGACGATTGTCGCTCTCTAGCACGCTTCACTTTAAAAGGTATTCCACCGTTAGCGGCAGGTGCTGCCCATATCCGGGTGACCTTCCAAGTGGATGCTGATGGATTATTAAGTGTGACGGCCATGGAGAAATCCACTGGCGTGCAATCGAGCATTCAGGTCAAGCCTTCGTTTGGTTTATCGGATACTGAGATCGCGACTATGCTCAAAGACTCGATGAAGCATGCTAAAGAAGATATCAGCCGCCGTATGCTGGCTGAGCAGCAAGTTGAGGCGGCGAGGGTGCTTGAGTCCTTGAATGCAGCGCTCTCTAAAGATGGTGACTTACTCACAAGCGATGAGCGTCAGCAGATTGATACTGTGATGGCTCAGCTGGTTCACGTCGCTGGCGGTGATGATGCTGATGCAATTAAAAATGCGATCGAAATTCTTGATGAACATACTCAAGATTTTGCCGCAAAACGTATGGATAATTCTATTCGAGTGGCCTTTAAAGGTCAGTCAATTGACAAGATATAGGTGATGTGATGCCCCAGTTAGTCTTTCTTCCCCATGCTGAGTTGTGTCCCGATGGCGCAGTGTTGGAAGCTGAAGTAGGTGAAACGATTCTCGATGTGGCGCTGCGCAATGGCATCAATATCGAACATGCCTGTGAAAAATCCTGTGCTTGCACTACGTGCCATTGCATTGTGCGTGAAGGATTTGATGAGCTAGAGCCAAGTGATGAACTTGAAGACGATATGCTTGATAAAGCTTGGGGACTCGAGCCTGAGAGCCGCTTATCCTGTCAGGCTAAAGTGGTTGATTGCGATCTGGTGATTGAAATGCCTAAATACACTGTCAATATGGTGAGCGAAGGCTAAGTCCTGAAGAATCCCCTGATGATTTACAAATAAATCATCAAATTAGGGTGGAAGCGCATCTTGTTGCATGATCAAATGGTTTCGCTAAAAACTACACTTGGACAACAAGATGCGCGAAGCCAATATCCTACAACATTCTTTACACCAATACTGCCCAGAACTTCACCTAAAACGATTAAACAGCTTGATGCTGGCCTCTAAGGCACTGATTGAATGTAAGACACTGACCTTGACTGAGTTAGGTCGAAATTTACCAACCACGGCCCGAACCAAGCACAACATCAAGCGCATTGATCGTTTGCTCGGCAACACGCATCTGCATCAAGAACGGTTAGCTGTCTACCAATGGCATGCCAGCCTCATCTGTTCTGGTAACCCTATGCCGATTGTGCTCGTCGATTGGTCAGACATCCGAGAGCATAAACGCATCATGGCTCTGCGCGCCTCAATAGCCTTCAATGGCCGCTCTATTACCCTGTATGAGAAGTCCTATCCCCTATCAGAACAATGCTCTAAGGCCTCCCACAACGGTTTTTTAGCGGACTTAGCCAAGATTTTACCTTTGCATGTTACCCCTCTCATCGTGACTGACGCGGGGTTCAAAGTGCCTTGGTACAAAGAGGTTGAGGCGCATGGTTGGTTTTGGCTAAGCCGTATTCGCGGTACAGTTCAATTTGCAGATATTGGCGCTGAAAATTGGCGTGCAGTTCGCAGTACACATGACTTGGCCAACGGTCAAGCGAAGAGCCTGGGTTGTAAGACCTTGACCAAAACTAACCCTATCAATTGCCATCTCACGCTTTATCGTAGCAAACCTAAGGGGCGTACAAATCAGCGTTCAACGAGGACTAATTGCCACCATCCATCGGCAAAAACGTACTCAACATCGGCGAAAGAGCCTTGGGTGTTAGCCAGCAATTTACCACCAGAATCTCGGAGCCCAAAGCAGCTGGTAAACCTGTACGCCAAACGTATGCAAATAGAGGAAACCTTTCGTGACCTCAAAAGCCCGGCATACGGCTTTGGCTTACGCCAAAGTCGTACCAACAGTCCAGAGCGATTCGACATCATCCTACTGATAGCGTTGATGGTTCAATGCCTGTTGTGGCTAGTTGGTTTACACGCACAGCAACAGGGCTGGGATAAGCATTTTCAGGCCAATACCATTGGGCATCGAACGGTACTCTCAACGATTCGCTTGGGATTGGAGGTACTCAGGCGGCCTGATTATCAAATCACGGAGAAAGAATTGCTGGCGGCCTGGGTATTATTCGCCAATCAGTTGCTCAAATATGGCTATGCTATGGCTGATTTATGAGGGGATCCTTCAGGGCTCGGTATTCACCAGAACGTAAAGAGGCGATCCTTAAAAAATTATTACCTCCTCACAACTTAACGGTCGCAGAGGTCGCTCGGGAAGAAGGCATCGCGGTGCAAACCTTGTATCATTGGCGAGATATTGCCAGAAAAGAAGGTCGCCCCGTGCCAGGTAAAACATTAACAGCCGATGATTGGTCGGCTGAAGCAAAACTTGCCGTGATTATTGAAACAGCGCCGCTGTCGGAAGCGGAGATAAACCAGTATTGCCGTGAAAAGGGCTTGTTCCGCGAGCAAGTACAGCAGTGGAAACAGGATTGTTTAGCTGGTTTTCAAACCTCAGAAGTACAAACTAAAACCATTAAACAGCAGGCTAAGGCTGACAAAGCCGAAATCAAATCGCTGCAACGGGAATTGCGCTATAAGGAGAAAGCGCTGGCTGAAGCTGCTGCGTTACTGGTGCTCAGAAAAAAGCTCAATGCGCTCTGGGGGGACGACAGCGAGGAGAGCTAACCCCTTTGCCTGAGCGCATAGCATTGATTGCCTTAATCCAAGAGGCCTATACCAATGGTGCTCGCCTTTATAAGGCTTGTGCAGAAACGGGCCTCAGTAAGCGTACCTATCGACGTTGGTATCGAGAAGGTCAAGTACAAGCTGATTTAAGGCCGACAGCAGCTCGACCAGAGCCGGCCAATAAACTCGAAGAACATGAGCGACAACAGATATTAAGCGTGTGTAATCAAACGGAGTACGCCAGCTTACCCCCGTCGCAAATTGTGCCAACATTATTAGATAACGGGATTTATATCGCCTCGGAATCCAGCTTCTACAGAGTGTTAAATGCTCATGGTCAACTTAACCATCGTGGCCGCACTCAGGCTGCGGTCAATCGAAGCAAACCGTTGAGTTATCGGGCAGATGGGCCGAATCAAGTGTGGTCATGGGACATCACTTATTTAGCCTCAATCGTCAAAGGCCAGTTCTACTATTTGTACCTGTTTGAAGATATTTACAGTAGAAAAATAGTGGGTTACGAAGTTCATGAGCAAGAAAGTGGGGAATATGCCGCTGCGCTAATCCAACGCTGTCTGTTACGCGAGCAATGCTTTAACACGCCATTAGTGCTGCATTCTGATAATGGGGCGCCGATGAAGTCACTGACCATGAAAGCCAAGCTGGAAGAGCTTGGTATTACGGCATCATTAAGTCGGCCGAGGGTGAGTAATGACAACCCCTTTTCAGAGTCGTTATTTAAAACGTTGAAATACCGCCCACAGTGGCCGGCATCAGGTTTTAGCTGCTTAGCAACAGCAAGAGAATGGGTGGAAAAGTTTGTAACCTGGTACAACGATGAGCATAAACACAGCCAGCTAAATTTTGTCTCACCAGGGCAACGTCATGCACTGCAAGATGGCGCTATTTTAGCGAAGCGCAAGAAAGTGCTTGAGGCGGCGAAGGAAAGAAAACCGATGCGTTGGTCTACAGAGATCAGAAATTGTGAAGCGGTTGGCGCTGTAACACTCAACCCAGATAAGGCACCAGAAGAAGGCGTAATAAATGCAGCTTAATATTTAAACAAAGAGTGACAACTATCTTGAAAAACACCGGATCTTAAAATGATAGTGTTTAGTGGCGGCGAATGCTTCACCCTTAAAAGTGATCTTTATGCTGGCATTCAAGCTGCAACATTAAATGGGAAGATGTCGCGTTGCGTAACTAACGGTTACTGGGGTAATACACTTTCGAATGCAAGAACAATTGCTGAAAAGTTAAAAGACGCCGGATTAAGTGAGATTAACTTTAGTACTGGTGCTGAAGGATCCCCTCATAAATCAGCCATAGCATAGCCATATTTGAGCAACTGATTGGCGAATAATACCCAGGCCGCCAGCAATTCTTTCTCCGTGATTTGATAATCAGGCCGCCTGAGCACCTCCAATCCCAAGCGAATCGTTGAGAGTACCGTTCGATGCCCAATGGTATTGGCCTGAAAATGCTTATCCCAGCCCTGTTGCTGTGCGTGTAAACCAACTAGCCACAACAGGCATTGAACCATCAACGCTATCAGTAGGATGATGTCGAATCGCTCTGGACTGTTGGTACGACTTTGGCGTAAGCCAAAGCCGTATGCCGGGCTTTTGAGGTCACGAAAGGTTTCCTCTATTTGCATACGTTTGGCGTACAGGTTTACCAGCTGCTTTGGGCTCCGAGATTCTGGTGGTAAATTGCTGGCTAACACCCAAGGCTCTTTCGCCGATGTTGAGTACGTTTTTGCCGATGGATGGTGGCAATTAGTCCTCGTTGAACGCTGATTTGTACGCCCCTTAGGTTTGCTACGATAAAGCGTGAGATGGCAATTGATAGGGTTAGTTTTGGTCAAGGTCTTACAACCCAGGCTCTTCGCTTGACCGTTGGCCAAGTCATGTGTACTGCGAACTGCACGCCAATTTTCAGCGCCAATATCTGCAAATTGAACTGTACCGCGAATACGGCTTAGCCAAAACCAACCATGCGCCTCAACCTCTTTGTACCAAGGCACTTTGAACCCCGCGTCAGTCACGATGAGAGGGGTAACATGCAAAGGTAAAATCTTGGCTAAGTCCGCTAAAAAACCGTTGTGGGAGGCCTTAGAGCATTGTTCTGATAGGGGATAGGACTTCTCATACAGGGTAATAGAGCGGCCATTGAAGGCTATTGAGGCGCGCAGAGCCATGATGCGTTTATGCTCTCGGATGTCTGACCAATCGACGAGCACAATCGGCATAGGGTTACCAGAACAGATGAGGCTGGCATGCCATTGGTAGACAGCTAACCGTTCTTGATGCAGATGCGTGTTGCCGAGCAAACGATCAATGCGCTTGATGTTGTGCTTGGTTCGGGCCGTGGTTGATAAATTTCGACCTAACTCAGTCAAGGTCAGTGTCTTACATTCAATCAGTGCCTTAGAGGCCAGCATCAAGCTGTTTAATCGTTTTAGGTGAAGTTCTGGGCAGTATTGGTGTAAAGAATGTTGTAGGATATTGGCTTCGCGCATCTTGTTGTCCAAGTGTAGTTTTTAGCGAAACCATTTGATCATGCAACAAGATGCGCTTCCACTCTAATTTGATGATTTATTTGTAAATCATCAGGGGATTCTTCAGGGCTAAGTCACTTTTGTGCTGAAATCGCCAAAAACCAGTCCTAGTGACTGGTTTTTGTCTTTTGTAGACTAGCATTTGCGCAAGCAATAATAGCCATGATTGATTTATCCTTAAGCAAGCGTATTATGCGCTCAAAATGAAATGGTTGTCGGAGACCAGAATGAGAATCGCGATCCTATCGCAAGGGCCTGAGCTATATTCCACAAAGCGACTCGTTGAGGCTGCGACATTACGTGGTCACGAAGTCAAAGTGATCAATCCGCTCGAATGCTATATGAACATCAATATGCGCCAATCGAGCATTCATATTGGTGGTGAAGAATTACCGCCCTTTGATGCGGTGATCCCACGTATCGGCGCATCAATTACCTTTTATGGCTCTGCGGTGCTACGCCAGTTTGAGATGATGGGTGTCTATGCGCTCAATGATTCTGTCGGCATTTCACGCTCCCGCGATAAGCTGCGTTCAATGCAGTTAATGTCACGTCGTGGTATTGGTTTGCCGATCACCGGCTTTGCCAATAAGCCAAGCGATATTCCTGATTTAATCGATATGGTCGGTGGCGCGCCGTTAGTGATTAAATTGCTTGAGGGCACTCAAGGTATTGGCGTTGTTCTGGCTGAAACCCGTAAAGCGGCCGAAAGCGTGATTGAAGCTTTTATGGGATTAAAGGCTAATATCATGGTACAAGAATATATCAAAGAAGCTAACGGTGCGGATATTCGTTGTTTTGTCCTTGGTGATAAAGTAGTCGCCGCGATGAAGCGCCAAGCCATGCCAGGGGAGTTTCGCTCAAACCTCCACCGTGGTGGTACGGCAAGTTTAGTTAAACTTACGCCTGAAGAACGCTCAGTGGCTATTCGTGCCGCTAAGACCATGGGCCTGAACGTTGCGGGGGTGGATTTATTGCGTTCCAACCATGGCCCATTAGTGATGGAAGTGAATTCTTCACCAGGCCTTGAAGGGATTGAAGGTGCTACAGCTAAGGATGTCGCTGGGGCGATAATCGAGTTTGTTGAGAAAAACGCAATTAAGACAAAAAAAACAACTCAAGCGTAAAGTGAGTGGTGATTAAGCTAAACTCAGGTGAAATGCGTTGAAATGTCCGTTTGCATAGGGGAAAGAGGATGTCATTAAAGTGGATTGATTCATTAGATATCGCCTTGGAATTACTGGAAAAACATTCAGATGTTGATCCCCGCAAACTGCATTTTACCGAGTTGTATGAGTGGGTGTTAGCGCTAGAGGATTTTGATGACGATCCTAAACATTGCAATGAAAAGGTATTAGAAGCTATTCAACAATGCTGGATCGAGGAAAAATAACATCAGTTCCTCACCTTGTTGTTGCGGCAACTTGTCCACGAAATAATCAATTTGCGTGACATCCATCACGCTTATTTGGCTGTGAAATGGGATTTTAGTCGGAGTTTGATCAGTATCAAATTCCTTTTTATTGAATAACGTACCTTGTTACTTATCGGTTAAGCAGTTAACCGCTTAATATTATTCTCGCAACGCAAGGATGTTCACATGAAACTTTTGTTTGCTATGTTATTCACACTGTTACCCGCGTTGGCATGGGCTCATCCTGGTCATGGCGGTGTCGGTTTATTCCATCATTTGCTCGATTTAGCGCCAGCGGTTATTTTGGTTGCTTTGATTGCTTGGGCTGGAATTTGGGCAAAAAATAGAAAGTAAGCTAATTTGATAATACTTACTCCTGTATTCATCTCCTTAGAGATATCTCGATAATAAATTGCCAGTTGCCCTTAAATGACAACTGGCGTTTTTTTGTGTGATCAATCTGGTTACAAATCCAGCCAATGTGCGCAATATCTCAGACTTATGTGCTTTAAAGATAGGATTTACTTTTTAAATTTCGTATAATCCGCGCGAATTTTTTCAAACTTGCTGACAAAGGAAGCTTGTTATGGCGATCGAACGCACATTTTCTATCATTAAGCCTGATGCTGTTGCTAAAAACCACATCGGTGCAATCTACAACCGTTTTGAAACTGCTGGTCTGAAGATCGTTGCAGCTAAAATGTTACACCTGACTAAAGAACAAGCTGAAGGTTTCTATGCTGAGCATAGCGAGCGTGGCTTCTTCGGTGCTCTGGTTGCTTTCATGACTTCTGGCCCAATCATGGTTCAAGTATTAGAAGGCGAAAACGCTGTTTTAGCTCACCGCGAAATTTTAGGTGCAACTAACCCAGCTCAAGCAGCTCCTGGTACTATCCGTGCTGATTTCGCTCAAAGCATCGACGAAAACGCAGCTCATGGTTCTGATTCTTTAGCATCTGCAGAACGTGAAATTGCATACTTCTTCAGTGCTGAAGAACTGTGTCCACGTACTCGTTAATCTGTGTCCACGTACTCGTTAATCTGAGTGCGAGACCGAAAAAGGGAGCCTTAGTGCTCCTTTTTTATTGGCTGCATTTTGCTAACTACGCCAAGGACAAAGTGTTTAATGCTAGTAACAGGTTATTTTTATTCAGTTTTTAAAAAAATTTAAAAAACTTCCTTGAAATCCGCTTTCCTATCCTTATATCTATTGCAGGATCGCTCGATGAGGATCCCAATCGATTCTGTGCCGTTAGGACAGAAGTTAATTTAGGCGAAACAAATGTGTGTTTTCAACCTGAAAACCGTTCGCCAATTTCCCATATTGCTTAAGATAAGGATATGAATATGCGTACTTATGATTTAACTCCTCTTTACCGTAGTGCTATTGGTTTTGATCGTTTAGCCCAGATGGCAGAACATGCTGCCGCCAATAATGGCAACTCAGGTTATCCTCCATATAATATTGAACTCCTCGGCGAAAATCGTTATCGCATTACGATGGCCGTGGCAGGATTCTCGATGGAAGAGCTTGAGATCAGTAGCGAAGGTGAGAAATTACTGGTTAAAGGCAATAAGGCCGAAAGCCAAACTGAGCGTAAATACCTATACCAAGGTATTGCCGAGCGCGGTTTTGAGCGCACCTTCCAACTGGCTGATTATGTGACCGTATTGGGTGCCAGCTTAGAGAATGGTTTATTGAACATTGATTTAGTGCGTGAAATCCCAGAAGCGTTAAAACCACGCAAGATTGAAATCACCACTTCACGCCTATTAGATGGTCAATCCTAATCCTGAATCGCACGGGTAAAGAAGGGGAGCTAAATGCTCCCCTTCTTGTTATCTCTTGTCTGGCTCGAATTGGAGATGTTTTCTAAGCCTTATCTTTATATAAGCTCTTTAGGCTTTCATCGCTTTTTCGCCGCGAGCTAAGCCGACAACGCCCGAGCGCGATACTTCAACGACTTTGGTCACTTCACCCATGGAATGAATAAAGGCATCGAGTTTTTCGGTCGTGCCCACTAATTGGATGGTGTAAAGATTGGCGGTGACATCGACAATCTGCCCACGGAAGATATCGGCGGTGCGCTTAATTTCTTCCCTAAGCTCCCCTTGGGCACGGACTTTAACCAGTGCCAGTTCCCGCTCGATATAAGCTGACTCGGTGACATTCGACACCTTGAGCACATCGACCAACTTGTGCAGTTGTTTCTCGATTTGCTCAAGCACTTTCTCATCGGCGACAAGTGATATATTAAGACGTGACAAGGTATTATCATCGGTCGGCGCCACGGTTAAGCTTTCAATGTTATAACCGCGCTGGGAAAACAGGCCGACAACACGGGATAGGGCGCCGGACTGGTTCTCAAGTAATACAGATATAATTCGACGCATTAGCATTTCTCCGTTTTGCTTAACCACATTTCATTCATCGCGCCGCCGCGGATAAGCATCGGATACACGTGCTCAGTCTCATCCACCATAATGTCGATAAATACCAGTCTGTCTTTCATGGCAAGAGCTTCGGCCATCTTAGACTCAAGCTCAGCAGGATCGCTAATCGTCATGCCAACATGGCCATAGGCTTCGGCAATTTTGGCGAAGTTGGGTACCGAATCCATATAGGAATGGGAATGGCGACCCGAGTAGATCATATCCTGCCACTGTTTGACCATGCCGAGGAAACGGTTGTTTAAGTTGATAATTTTAACCGGCGTATCGTATTGCAGAGCGGTTGAAAGCTCTTGAATATTCATTTGAATCGAACCATCGCCCGTTACGCACACGACGGTTTCGTCTGGCATTGCCATTTTGACCCCCATGGCTGCGGGTAAACCAAAGCCCATGGTGCCAAGGCCACCGGAGTTAATCCAATGGCGGGGTTTATCAAAGGGATAATAGAGTGCGGCAAACATTTGATGCTGGCCCACATCCGAGGCGACATAGGCCTCACCATTAGTGAGTTTGTATAGGGTTTCGATCACTTGTTGTGGTTTGATCCGATGACTTTCCTTATCGTATGCCAAGCAGTTACGCTCGCGCCACACAGTGATTTCTTGCCACCATTGCTTGAGCGCCTCGCTATCGTTGCTCTCCTTCGATTCTTCAAGCAGGGCTAACATGCTGTCTAATACAATATCGGCCGAGCCAACGATCGGGATATCCACTCGTACGGTTTTTGAAATCGATGAGGGGTCGATATCAATATGTAAGATGGTGGCGTTAGGGCAGTATTTTTCGATGTTGTTGGTGGTTCTGTCATCGAAACGCACGCCAATTCCGAAGATAAGATCGCAGTTATGCATGGTCATGTTAGCTTCATAGCGACCGTGCATCCCCAACATACCTAAGCTGTTTTTATGGGTGCCAGGGAAGGCGCCAAGGCCCATTAAGGTGCTGACAACGGGGATATTTAACTTTTCTGCTAGGGTTAAGATCTGCTTTTCACTGCTAGAAATAATCGCACCGCCACCCACATAGAGCACGGGTTTTTTCGCTGCTAATAATGCCTGTAATCCTCGACGAATTTGACCTTTATGGCCCGATGTCGTTGGATTATAGGAGCGCATTTTTATGCTCTCGGGGTAAATATAGTCGTGCAGTAATGCCGGATTGAGGCAATCCTTGGGCAAGTCTACCACGACGGGGCCAGGACGACCCGTGGAGGCAATATAAAAGGCTTTTTTAATGATCTCAGGAATTTGAGTGGGATCTTGGACTAAAAAGCTGTGTTTGACGACTGGGCGTGAAATCCCAATCATGTCGCATTCTTGGAACGCATCGTTACCGATTAGATTGCTCGGCACTTGGCCAGATAACACCACTAATGGAATCGAATCCATATAGGCGGTGGCGATGCCAGTAATGGCATTGGTGGCACCTGGGCCTGAGGTCACGAGTACTACGCCTACTTTTCCCGTAGCTCGGGCATAACCATCGGCCATATGCACGGCGGCCTGTTCGTGGCGAACCAGAATATGTTCAATACCGGGGATAAGGTGCAGGGCGTCGTAGATATCTAACACTGAGCCGCCAGGATAACCAAATATGTGCTTTACCCCTTCATCAATAAGGGAACGCACAATCATGCTGGCGCCGGATAACTTCTCCATGTGAAACTCCTATTGCATAGTACCGTTACGGTAAACAGTATCTTGTTACAGCGACGGTAATCGCTCTAAAAATAAGCCTGAAGGGTAATTCAGACTCCGTTTGCTGAACTTGAAATCATCGATTTCAAGCGCTCATCCCTTTGGATGCAGCAGCTGTTGCAATGAACAGAATTTCATCATATTCAAAAAAGAACACATTTCAAGGGTTTTCTGTAAAAAATAACCAACTTGAGACAATTTCATGTTTAGGCACGATAAATGCTCATTAAACGGGAGTTTCGTGTGTGAAAATTTTATTTAATCACTTTAATTAGAATGGGTTAGGTAATTTACAATGAAAAACGGCACCAAGATACTATATAACCTAAGTGCCGTTTGTTTAGGGAAAGCTTAATTTGTTACAAATCAACCACAAAAGCGATGAAAACTTTGATTGCTTCGCTTACGCGGCATAAAGGCGCAGATTATTGCTTTGGTTTGGCTTGATGAGTCTGTCGGTTAAATTGACAGAATCCCACCAATAATACCGCCGTCAACATTAATGCCGAGAAGGGCACTGCGGTGCCATTGTAAAACAGCGCGAGTAATGGTCCTGCAAGGGCACCAAAGCCAAATCTTAAGGTGCCAATCACCGCAGTTGCCGTGCCGGTTTCCTGCTTAAATTTCATTAACACAATGGCATCAGCATTAACTGACATAATGCCAAGAGAACCCATCAGTGGAATAAGCATTAATACCGTAAAGTGGTAACTGAGACCCAATAAATTCACTCCCAGTAAACCTGCAGCTGCGAGCGCTCCTAAGAAAGTCGACACGTGCAACATCCTTAACGAGCCATAACGGCCCACAATTCGGGTATTGATGATATTTGCCAGCATCAGAGCGCCCACATTGGTACTAAAGAGTAGGGCAAATAAGGATTTATCTAATGAAAAAACCTCCATATAGACAAAGGGCGATGCCGTTAAATAACAGAAAAAGGCAAAAGAGGTGAGCACACCGCTGGCAATATTCATTTTGACGCCTGGGCGTGAAAACACAGTGGCATAGGCGCCCAAAAAAGATTTTTGGCTGCGGCTACTTTGATCTTTATCGCTGGGCATTCTCAGCAGCGTAATGACCAACATCAGTAATAACAGGGCATAGGCTGATTGGATAAAGAAGATCAAATGCCATTCGCCAAGTTCGAGGATAAGACTACCAATACTAGGGGCTAATAATGGCGCTAACATCATGATTAAACTGACATAAGACATACCTTTAGCCGTGTTTTCACCATAGACTTCTTTGATATAGCCAGGGACAACCACAGTGGCCGCTGCGCCGATAAAAGCTTGTAAAAAGCGCAGGCCCAAAAACACTTCAATCTGCTCGGCTAAGCCTAACAACAGGCTAGCTAACATAAAACCTGATAGTCCCATAATCACCATGGGACGACGGCCAATACGGTCAGCAAGCGGCCCAAAGCACAGCATGCCGAGGGCGTAGCCGCCTAAGTAAACACTCAAGGATTGTTGCACTAAGGTGATATCGGTATGAAAACTCTGGGCAAGTGTTGCCATAGCGGGCAAATACATGTCGATCGCGAGCGGCGTGATCGCAACAATAGCGGCGAGCATAGGGATCAGCAGTGCCAAGTGGGGAATGCTGCTCGGTTTAGTCGGATAGCTTGACGGTTGTGGGTCCACAGTTACCTCGGGTGGCGAAAGAAGGCGATATTAAGTGTTATGTAACTCGAAAACCAAAATTGTAGGGTAACAATTTTGCCTAATGGCGACTCATTTTGCCTCAATTACCATAGCGTAATTTCGCCATGAACATTGGAGGAGTATAGGGAAGAAATGAGTGGCCAGCGAAGACTCAGCCAACAGTTGAACTGAATGATAGCTCTTGTCATCGAGTATAAGGATATTAAGCCATAACATAGTAAAATGCTCGGGCAAATAAGCCAATCTCGATGACGATATCTTTACACTTAAATTGTAACCAAAATCGCTTTACTGTCCTTGTATTGCATTAATTTACCAATGTACGCCTGAGCGTCATTCATTCGACTGAGGTTGTCACCCCAGTGTCATCTGTATGTCATCTAAACGTCTTGAATGCAGATTAGTTTAATGAGCTTTAGCTTAACCCTACGACTAATAACAACACATTCAGGAATGATGCAATGAACACAAAACGACTGCCGCTGGCCGGTGCGATACTGGCAAGTTTACTCCTTAGTGCCTGTAATGGTGATGACGGTACCAATGGTGAGCAGGGGGATAACGGCTTAAATTCATTAGTTAAAGTAACCCCACTCTCTATTGGTGATGCAAACTGTCCCGCCGGTGGTCAACGTATCGATACCGGGCTTGATGCGAATCGTAATGGTAAGTTGGAAGAGACTGAAATCGATGCGGCGCAAACGCAATTTATTTGCCAACCCCAAGCAGTTGGAGTCAAGGCGGAGCTTATTGGTCGTCATCAAACGGGCGTTTATGGCCTGAGCGCTGCTGAGATTGTTGAATACCATAGTGCTTCTCAGCGTATTTTTGTGGTCAATGCGAGAAGCGGTAAAGTCGACATTATCGATGCCAACTTACTTGGCAATGCTGCTGAGGCAACTGCGCTATTAGCCTTGAATAATCTTGATAAGCTCGGCGAGCTGGATGTCGCTAAAGATGTGGGCTTGAGTTTTATGGGCAGCGTTAACAGTGTCAGTATTTATGGTAACTTGTTAGCGGCGGCCATTGAGCGCGGCGATGCAGCGGGCAATAAGACTCAAGCCAATGGCTATGTGGCTTTCTACCAACTCAATGGCAATGAGACACCGCAGTATCTCAGCGCGGTTGAAGTCGGTGCATTACCAGATAACGTAGTCTTTAGTCATGATGGCAAAACGGTACTCGTTGCGAATGAAGGTGAACCAAATCAAGACTATAGTATCGATCCTGAGGGTAGTGTAGCCATTATCGCCATTGCGGATGGTAAACCCGCAGCAACGGCGACGCTAGTGACATTCACCGAGTTTAATCAGGGCAATGCTCGCTATAATGAAATCACCAAGGACATTAAAATCAATGGCCCAATGGCCACTGTCGCGCAAGATTTGGAGCCTGAGTTTATCAGTGTCAGCCCCGATAACAGCCGAGCCTTTGTGAGCTTGCAGGAGAACAATGCCATCGCGGTGATTGATATCACCAATGCCAAAGTAACGAAGATTTTACCCTTAGGACTGAAGGATTATGGTCTTGATGTGAATAAAATTGATGCAAGTGACCAGGATGATATGGTCAACCTTCAGGCCTATGCGGGCGTGTATGGCATGTATCAACCCGATACAGTTGCGAGTTACCGTTGGAATAATGCTGATTTTATTGTTACCGCAAACGAAGGGGATTCCCGTGATTATGCTGGGTTTTCGGAGGAAGCCCGTGCCGGTGACTTAACTTTAGATCCTAATCATCCACAATTTGCTGCCGCAAAAGATAAGACCCAATTAGCCCGTTTGAAAGTGACTAAGAGTATGGGGGATGACGATAACGACGGCGATTATGACAAAATTGTGAGCTTCGGCGCGCGTTCTTTCTCAATCTGGACCGCCGATGGTCAACAGGTGTTTGACAGTGGCAGCGATTTTGAGCGGATCACCGCAGCCTTGTTAGGCAATAACTTCAACAATAACAATGAAGAAAACAAAGGCGATAGTCGCAGTGATGATAAAGGACCCGAGCCAGAAGCCTTAGTTCTAGGCAAAATTGGCCAAAAACGCTATGCCTTTATCGGGCTTGAACGTACCTCTGGTTTTATGATTTACGACGTGACAAATCCCTTTGACGTGCATTTTGTGGATTATGTGGTAAACCGTGATTTTGACGCGAGTTTCAGCATTAATACAGATACGGGTGAAGTGAAAGGTGATGCCAGTTTAGCGGGCGATTTAGGGCCAGAAGGCATGAAGTTTGTGAGTGCCGAGAAGAGTCCTAATGGTCAGCCTCTGTTGATCATTGGTAATGAAGTCAGTGGCACAACCAGCGTGTACCAGATCAAGGTGCAATAGCCATAGCTTCTGTTCAAGGTGCGATAACTTTAGATCTCAACATCTTAAATGCTTGTAAGTAAGCTTAAAACGCCAGAGCACCACTCTGGCGTTTCTTTTTGCTTCTTTCTCGCGATAAAAATGCAAGGTTAAACGACTGAATAGGCGTTTTGCTTGAGTGCGTTAAAGGTGGATTCGATGCATTCGAGCGCAAGCTGGAATTGGGTATCGTTTTCGGCGCCACCTAAACTTAAACGGATAAAGTTATCATGACAGTTAAAGTCATCCCCATTGCGGATCAGTACACCTTTTGCTGCTAAGGCGGTCACCAGATGATGGGCTTTAATGTCTTCGGGTAACTGGATCCAGCCATTTAAACCCCGCCAGCGCTGAGTTAACCCTAGCTTGTCGCCCAATGCTATGCATTGCTGCTGACGCGCGCGAATAATCGCATCGCGATTGGCCGTGATGTGCCCGCGTTTGATTAGCTGACAGGCGAGCTCCACATTGAGCGGCGAAACCATCCAGCATTGGCTATGAATGGCGAGGCGCAATGGTGCGATAAGCGGCTCGGGTACGAGGATAAAACCTTGCCTTAAGCCCCCAGAAAACAGCTTAGAAAGGCTTGAAATGTAAATGACCCTCGGTACATTCAGCGTCTGTGCTAACTGCCACAGTGGAGGGTGCCATTCCTCGGGGAGAGAATAATTCACATCATCTTCAATGATATAAAACTGGTACTGCTCCGCGAGTGCCAACAGTTTTTCTCTCTGTGGCTCACTGTATTGAATGCAGGTGGGGTTTTGATTGTTGAGGGTTAAGTACACCAATTTAGGTTGATGAATTTGTACTAAGGCCTCGAATCTTGCCAGATCGACCCCGTCAGCGGTTAACGGCACGCCAATACTATTGATACCCAATTGTTTCGCGCAAATACGCACACCGGGATAGCTGTACTGCTCGTGCAGGAGCACCTCGCCCTTGGCTAGGAAGGCATTAAGGCAGGCAAAAATGGCCTGTTGCCCACCATGGGTAAAGATCAGTTGCTCGGGTTGCTGTTCAATACCGCGTAGTAAAAGCCAGTGGTGAAATACCTGTTGATGTTGATCTAAGGGGCTGGCGCGATAGCCAAGGAGTTGACTCAGTTTCGCTGGATCCTTAGCCAGTTGGCTTAGGCAATCACTCAGCGTACTTATTTGATCCGTCAACGGTTGCTGACAAGTCGCCATATTGAGCTGCAAATGACTGAGCTCTGGCACGGGAGAGGCGTTGACATAGGTACCATCACCAATACGCGCTTCCACATAGCCACGCTGCTCTGCAAGGGCATAGGCTCGTGTGACTGTGCCTATGGTCACTCCAAGTGCATCGGCTAAACGCCGCTGTGGTGGGAGTTTTGTGCCATGGGGCAGGGTCTTACACAAAATGCCTTGTTCGATCGCACTGACGAGACGTTGATATTTAGGACCTGTAAATGCCTCTAGATCCGGTGTCCAAATTGTACCCATGACAATAAATCCATTGATCTCCGCTAATCTCCCTATATTATTTATTGTATCTTTTATTGTCAAGTGTTGTATGCATACAATTTAGGTGTTTATGGATATTCAACTTTTAAATGATCCACAACTCTGGACATTAATGGCCTCAGCAGCACTCTTTTGTGCAACCATGACCATGACTCCGGGGCCTAATAATATTTTACTCGCCAGCTCCGGCGCTCATTTCGGGGTGATGCGTACCATTCCACATATTGCAGGGATCCGCTTAGGTTCGACCTCTTTGCATCTGTCGGTGTTACTGGGTCTTGGCGCTTTATTCGAGGCGTTTCCCGTGTTGCATCAAGTGCTAAAGTACGCAGCGTTATTGTATTTGTTGCACCTTGCCTATCGATTAGCCACCTCTCCTGTTAAGGCGGCACATTTGGATGACGGGCGTCAGCCGATGAGTGTGATCGAGGCGGCGCTGTTTCAGTGGATTAATCCTAAATCTTGGATGTCGACCATTACCCTTTGTAGTGCGTTTACCTTAGGGGGCGATGGTTTTTGGCTCAGTGCATTACTAGGCGTGTTAGTGTTTAATCTGGTGGGATTTCCCGCGTCCTTCACTTGGGTGTTTGTTGGTGCAGCAATCAGTAAAAAACTGAATACGGATAAACGTCGACGCCATTTTAACTGGTTTATGGGCAGTTTATTGTTAGTTTCATTGCCGATGATCCTGCGGTAAGCAGAGCTAATTAGGCTAAAAGCTTAAATATTCTGGGATACTGACTCGCTTAATGATTGGCTTTATGCCATAACCAACATAGTATTGATGACTTTTTTAGATAATACCAATTATATTAATTATGTGATCTAATTGGTCATCAGTTTTTAATCATACAAAATATGAATAATCCCCACATCGCAGCCTTAGTAAAATCGGAGAAAAGTGCACGCAAACGTATGCGCTATCTTGCCTTACTCCATTTCACTGAAGGTCATTCTCGTACCGCCATCGCAAGCATGCTTAAGGTCAGTAGAACCAGTGTCAATCGCTGGGTCACCGCCTATTTAACCCATGGGCTGACTGGCCTTGACGATGCGCCCAATCCGGGCCGTCCTGCGACACTGTCCATCGCACAACAAGCTAAGCTTAAAGCGTTCGTACAGCACAGAAGTCTATCTGAACAAGGTGGCAGGTTGATGGCCAAGGATGTCGGCCTATTTATTCAGTCTGAATTTGGTGTGACGTTCAAGCAAGCAAATATCTACCGCTTGCTGCATCAACTTGGCTTCTCATGGATTACCACTCGCTCTCGCCACCCGAAACAATCTGAGGCTATACAAGAGGCTTTTAAAAAACTTCCGGATGGCAACGATCCTTAACACACCTGGGCACGTTGCACTCGATCGCATTGACGTTTGGTTTCAAGATGAAGCCCGCTTTGGCCAACAGAATACCACCACCCGTATTTGGGCTGAGAAAGGGACCCGTCCACGGGCCGTCAAGCAGCAACAATTTGAATCAGCGTATCTATATGGCGCCGTGTGTCCGGCAACGGGGGCGACACAAGCGATTATTGCCCCGCATGCCAATAGCGAATATATGAACGAGCATTTAAAACTGATTTCAGCCGCCACCGCATTTGGGCGCCATGCGCTGGTCATCATGGACGGCGCAGGCTGGCATCAACAGGATTTGGCCGATGACTTTGATAATCTGACGCTTCTCAAGTTGCCACCTTATTCACCGGAGTTGAATCCAATAGAGCAGGTATGGCAATGGCTGCGTCAAAATGTGTTGGCCAATCGTTGTTTTAGTGGTTATGACGATATTGTCGAACAGTGCTCTATCGCATGGAATACCTTCATTGAGAAGAAAGCAAGAGTGATAGAATTGTGTACTAGACCATGGACAATTTTGACCAGTTAGTTAATGGAATTGGTATAACGGTTTTATATACCTAAACAAACTGAAGAAGTTGGTTCCATGGGTATTGCACCGATATAAGGTGAGTTATCTAACCATAACAAGTTAGCAATTGACTTGGGAGTATATGGAGGTTAGCGCGTGAAGTTTCCCAGTTTAGTATCATTTATGCCTGGTTTGGCGCAGATGCTGCAGTACGAGAAGCAATGGCTCAGGGATGATGTTCGAGCCGGATTATCCGTGGCGGCGGTCGCTTTACCTGTAGCCATTGCCTATGCACAACTTACAGGGGTTAATGCCGCTGTCGGTTTATACTCCTGTGTGCTGCCAATGTTAGTGTATGCATTGTTTGGTACTTCTAGACAATTAATCGTTGGTCCCGATGCCGCGACTTGTGCCGTGATTGCCGCAGTTGTGACGCCACTTGCTGCTGGCGACAGCATGAAGCACTGGCAACTCGTGATGACCATGACGGCCATGACCGGTTTTTGGTGTTTAATCGCCAGCCGTTTTCGCCTTGGCGTCTTGGCGGACTTTCTCTCAAAACCGATTTTAATGGGGTTACTAAATGGTGTGGCGATCACTATTATCGTCGGTCAATTCTCAAAGATTTTTGGTTTCACCTTCGATGAGCGTTATTTGATTGAGCGCTTATCCGGTGCGCCTTCCTATCTTACCAAAACACACTGGCCCACCTTATTGATGGGACTGGTGACCTTAGCCACCTATGCCTTAATAAAACGTTATCGCCCACAATGGCCTGCTTCAATGTGTGCAATGGCAATGGCTGCATTTTTGGTGTGGGCCTTTAACTTAACCAGCTTCGATATCAATGTGGTGGGCGAGGTGAGTGCAGGCTTGCCTTCGTTTCAAGCACCGGTTTTTAATATTGGTATTGCCCGTGAACTAGTTGTGCCTGCGCTTAACTTAGCCATGGTGAGCTTTGTGAGTATGATGCTTACTGCACGCAGTTTTGCGGCTAAAAATGGCTATGATATCGATGCGGACAAGGAGTTTCGCGCCCTCGGTATTGCCAATATTGCTTCAGCTTTATCACAAGGTTTTGCGGTCAGCGGTGCTGATTCGCGTACAGCTGTCAATGATGCTAACGGCGGTAAAAGTCAGCTCGTATCAATCATCGCGGCGTTATTGATTGCGATCGTTGCGCTGTTTTTTACTGCACCACTGAAATATATCCCCAGTTCAGCTCTTGGTGTGGTCTTAGTGATTGCCTCTATTTCGTTGATTGATTTAAAGGCGCTATGGAATCTGCGCGTCAGAGACCGCTCAGCCTTCTTGCTTGCTTGCACCACATTGTTTTCAGTACTGTTTATTGGTGTTATCCCTGGGATTACCTTTGCGGTGTTACTCGGTTTATTCCAGTTTTTAGCGACTGTGATGCGGCCAACGGATCAAGTGTTAGGGCTTGATCATAAAGGGGTTATCCGCAGTGTAGATGATTCGGGCAAGGCTAAGTCTGTGCCAGGGGTGTTTATCTACCGCTTTAATTCACCCTTAACCTACTTCAATGCCACTTACTTTAAACGTCGGTTACTGGAGAAGTTTATCCGTGAGCCTGAACCCGTCGATTGCATCATTATTGATGCCGTGCCGTGTTTTACCCACTTGGATTTAAGTGTGATGGCCATGCTTGCAGATCTCCATCAATTATTGAAGAAGCGTGGGATACGTTTAGTCTTGGCGGGGCGTAAAAGGCAGATGCTTGGCTGGTTTGAACAGGCGGGGATCCCGTCAGGCGAAGGCGGCATTTTAATTCGGCCAGATTTATATCTTGCGCTGAAAATGAACCAAAGTTACAAGCAAGCACTAGCTGAAGGCCAAGCACCTGTTATCAAAAAAGCGCCTGAGGATGATGTGCTACTTCATAGTCATTTATAGGATACTATTTTAACGAAAAGTGCGGTAATGTCCGTAATGCCGTTCACTTAAGAGTGAACGGCATTTTTCTTTGGTCTAACCGGAAACTTGTTTTTGCTCATTTTAAGGACTCGTGGATATGCCCTTTCCCGTTTACCATCCAGCTTAAATTGCCGTGCATTTCGTTCTATATCCAATACGTCTCTCGGGACATTCCCCGGTGTTTGTGATGACAGTTGTGTCAACTTGAAGATGATATAACTCGCCGCATCCCGAAAACTCAGTTGATTGGGATGGACCGATGGCAAGCTTTTAGCCATCAGCAACATCTTATATCTAATGAGATTGTAGGCCAGTAGCACGCCCCATAACTCTTGAGTCACCAGCTCCGGTAGTTGACTGCGGAGCGTAAAACGGCTCTCCAGTAGATGTTGTTTCATCTCTCTATAGCCCAGTTCGATTTCCCATCGATGGGCATATAAGTCGACGATGTCTTCGCTGGGGTAACGCATCGGGTCTGTCAACGAGGTCAAAATGGCGACTGACTTACCTTTCACTGTCTTAGTCAATAAACGCGCTTCAAGGGTATCTGGGAGCTGCGGCCATTTCTTTCTGGCTTGAGGTGTCGTGGTGAGTTTCACCCACTGGTCATGTTTCCCCAGCGTTCGCACTACTTCATATTGAGTGCCTTTCTTCAATGGCAACAACCAGTGGCTATCAGGTTGCGCTTGCTGCCAAGCGTGCAGCAGGCCGAGCGAGTAAAATCCTCGGTCAAATAGGGTTAGGCTGTGATTGGGAATGCTAGGAATGAGCTGGGACGCTAAGTTCATTTCATTTTCGGCAACCGAATCAAAGGCGCTGTTGACCAATAAATGGCTGCTTAACTCCATCAAGCAAACCATGCGAATTTGCGGATAAGCCGCTTCGCCTAAAGCGTTGGCGGTTCGTCCAAAGGCGGCTTGATTTTGAACACTATCGGGTGTCCGCCACACGACACCGTCAACACCATACAAGTTAAGACCGCACCAATGAGGATGTTCAGCTCTCGCGTGCCAGGTATTGCCGCTGCGGCTAAATACTTCTCTAATAACCTCACTGCCCAATCGTTTACGCGCCTGAGTCACGGCGCTGCGTGCAACATAATCAATCTCTTGCGGCAAAACAATGTCGAGTTTGTTGATGAGTGACCGAACAGACTCCCCTCGGAACAAAGCCATTCCGATAACGGCCCAAATCATCGCGTCCATCGGCAATTTACGCCGTCTTAACGTCGCAACGCCCTGGGAGTCTAGGCAAGATTGAATTAACTCAGGTTCTAACACATCAGCTAAGCAGGTGAATTCGGTTAGGCGGGTAATATGGGTACGGGCGAGTGCTTCCGAGAGTTGCATAAAAAATCCGATGACATGAGGTCATCGGATTTTGATCTTTTCAGCGAGATCGTCAAGCGATCTGTCTTAACTGATCGGCATTAGGTAATGTCCGCGCTTTTCGGTTTATTGTTCAAGTGCATAGATATGTGCACTTTATACTTGATGCCTCGAAAGTATGATGGTTGTGGCGTAAAGAGCCGCTCGTCATTTGAGTATCATAACTACGCGTCATTCCTCGTTTCGCGAGCTTGCGCAACATCTAAAGCTTAAACATCAACCCGTTCTAGTCATTTTGCAGTTTATCTAAAGGGATTAAACCATGATAGGCATAGTAGCCTATGGGGCCTAAAAATAAGCTTAGCAGGCACCATAAACATTTTTTGTTAGTGCTGAGATTAACTTGGCTCTTAAATACTCGAGCTGCGAATAAGCAATGCAGTAGGGCTAAACCGATGAGCATCGCTATGATTATAATATCCGTATTATCCAAGTACTTTATCCCTGTAATTCATCGTGATGATTTAGCATAAAATGTTAAAAAGGATTTACTCACTTTACCTAAGTGAGAGCTACTTTACGTGAACATTTTACCGATTGCTATGGGGTATATAAAAATAAACGTTAATTCTTATTTACTTATAGACATTCCTAACAAGTAATTTGGGGTATTACCAGTCTGCCAGATCACATATTTAGTCATGGCATGTTGAAATATGTCAGTGCTTGTTAGCTCAGTTAACCATGCCATAAGCCGTGGGAAATCCCCGTTCAAATCCCGTTTGGCATCCACCGCAGTAAATTGGCGGATAAAAGGCATAATGGCAAAATCAGCAAGGCTTAACGCAGGGCTGATAAGATAAGGATGTTGCTGAAGCTGTGCTTCGAGTCGTACCAGAAAAGTGCTGGCCTTGGCGAAATAATCCGCCTGCGAGTATTCTGGATACCGGTCTGCATATTTGTACTTATCCAGCCAAGGTTTAAATTCAACATCATTTTGCACAATAAGCTCATTAATCAGGCTTTGCGCTGAGGTGGTTTGTCCGAGTAACTGCTGTGCGGCTGGCGAGTCAGCCTTATGCAGTCCCCAGAGCATAATATCCAAGCTCTCAGCAATCACCTCTCCAGTAGGGAGCTGCAATACGGGCACTGTGCCCTTGGGGGAGATGGCTAACATCTCTGCGGGTTTCGCTTTAAAGGTGATTTCTCTCACTTCCACTTGGCATTGGCCGAGCAATAGCCCAAGTCTAGCGCGCATAGCATAAGGACAGCGGCGAAAACTGTAGAGTATGGGTAAGGGCATAGTCTTATTCCTTAATGCAATGATAAAAACGATTTAGTCACGACTGTGGGTTAAAAGTTGGCAATAGTAGTGACTTTAAAACAGAAATACTGCGTTTATTACTGATTATTCCACCGTTTGCCTGTAAATAAGCAATGACCTTGGTTTTTGTCTGTGTTTATCCGACTGTGACTCAGGTAGAATTTCGCCCTATTTTTGCGACCTAGCTTAGGCTTGGGTGATTATTGGTTAATGCACTGGAAATTAAGTTCCAGCCAGCAGTTGAGGGTGTTATGTCTAACGTTGTTGTTTGTGCTTTATATAAGTTTGTTTCATTACCGCATTTTGAGTCGCTGCGTGAGCCACTCCTGTCCATGATGGAACAGGCTGAGATTAAAGGCACATTGTTGCTGGCAAGTGAGGGGATTAACGGCACTGTGGCCGGCACTCAAGCGGCTATCGACGCACTGCTGGCTTGGCTGAATAACCAAAATGGCCTTGAAAACATCGTTTACAAGTTATCCTTTGACGACGAAATGCCTTTCTACCGCACTAAGGTGAAGCTCAAAAAAGAAATCGTCACCATGGGCGTCGAGGGTATCGATCCGCTTAAAGTGGTGGGCACTTACGTTAAGCCACAGGACTGGAACGCGCTGATTTCCGATCCTGAAGTCATCCTAGTGGATACCCGCAACGACTATGAAGTGCAAATCGGCACCTTTAAAAATGCCATTAACCCCGTGACCGAAACCTTCAGAGAATTCCCTGAGTATGTTAAGCAGAATCTCGATCCTGCCAAGCATAAAAAAGTGGCGATGTTCTGCACTGGTGGTATTCGCTGTGAAAAATCAACCGCTTATTTAAAAGAGCAAGGCTTTGAAGAAGTGTATCACCTCGAAGGTGGCATCCTTAAATACCTTGAAGAAGTCAAACAGGAAGAAAGCCTGTGGGAAGGCGAATGTTTTGTCTTCGATAATCGTGTGGCGGTCGACCATGATTTAAAGAAAGGGCAATACGATCAATGCAATGCTTGTCGTATGCCAATCACTGAAGCGGAAAAATTATCCCCAGCTTATGTGCAAGGTGTGAGTTGCCCACATTGTATTGATAAGATTTCAGAGGAGCAGCGAAAGCGTTTTGTTGAACGTGAACGCCAAGTGAATTTAGCTAAATCCCGTAACGAGGCTCATATCGGTAGTGATGTGAATTATGTGATTGAAGCCCGTCGACAAAAGAAAGAAGCACAGCGCAAACAAGCTGCAGAGAAAAATAAAACCAAGCAAGCTAACACTTAACGCATGCTCAGCTAAGGTGATGCTGTTCAATTATGGACAGCCTCACTTTTTTTACCGGACGATTATGCAGCAGAAATGGCAAACTAAAGGCTGTCAAAAGGAAGGGCAGGCAAGCTCTGGCCCTTACTTTCTGTCATGATAGCCGCTTGTCAACTGAGTCAAATGGCGACATGTCACTCCTCGTTTCGTAAGCACGAGCTTGCTAGAACGATCAAAATTTAATTCTGAATGTCTTAAAGAATGTCCTATATGGCAAAATCGATTGGTCGCGCTAATGATAAAAATGACCACTGGTTATCTTTAATGAACATCCGCCCCATTAACGGGGCGGTAAAGCATTTACCAATGGACTTTGCCAATATTTAAGAGTATTCAACGTAATATTAAACGTTATGACGTTTGCCTGAGCGTTTCAGTTTTTCTGCTTCTAGCTTAGCGGCTTTCTCGGCGGCTTTTTCAGCCAGAATGCGTTCCACTTCGGCTTTTTCGATTTCAGCCATCGCAGGCGTTTCAAGGGATAACAGGCCAATTCGACCTGAGCGGTAATCGTGTAATACGACTTCCGAGGCTTTATGCAAATCGATGCGACCACCGGGACGGAGGGCGCCACGTTTACGGCCGATTTCTTCGAGTAACGCCATATCATCCTTAGGTAACTCGCTGATGTTATAACGCTCGCAAATTTCCTTCGGGTAGGCCTTTAAGAAATAACCTGCGGCAAACAGCGCCACATCTTCGTATTCCATGGCGGTATCTTTAATGGCACCCGTGACGGCAAGGCGATAGCTACTAGCTTCGTTATCAACCTTAGGCCATAAAATCCCTGGCGTGTCCGAGAGCACAATACCGTTGCGCAGGTTAATGCGCTGCTGGGTTTTGGTGACGGCGGGTTCGTTACCGGTTTTGGCGATAACGCGACCGGCTAAGGTGTTGATAATGGTGGACTTACCCACGTTTGGGATCCCCATGATCATAGTGCGAATATCTTTTTCAGTTTTATCGCGACTCGGTACTAACTTACGACAAAGATCCGGCAGCATTTTCAACATACCCGGTTGCAATGTGGTAATCGCTGTGGCTTTTACCCCTTGTTCACGCTCAAGATATTCAATCCACTGGGCGGTAATGTCGGGATCGGCTAAGTCGGATTTATTCAGTAGCTTAATACAAGGTTTGTCGCCGCGAAGCTTTGACACCATGGGGTTTTCACTACTGTAGGGAATACGGGCGTCCAGCACCTCAATTACTAGATCGACCTGAGGCATAGCCTCTTCGATCTCTTTGCGTGCCTTGTGCATGTGCCCCGGATACCATTGAATTGCCATGATAGCGCCTTGTTCTAAATGACCTAAAGACGGCTATTCTACCTTGAAGGCGACGAATGTCATAAAAAAAGCGCCCGAAGGCGCTTAATTGCTTAATCTTGATGCGAATTTGAGCATGTATTGCTTAAAGTACGCCTAGCTCGCGTAATCTTTCCATTAGGTAGCTGTCGGCGGTATAACGGTCAGACAGCACGACCGAAGGTTTAGGGTGTAAGAATAAGGGCAGTGAAATACGCGACTTAGTCTTATCCGTGCCTTCTGGGTTAATTACGCGGTGTGAGGTTGATGGGAAGTAACCACCCGAGGCTTCCTGCAACATATCACCAATGTTGATGATAATATTGCCAAAATCACTTGGCACATCTAACCAAGAGCCGTCTTTGGCTTTGACTTGCAACCCTGGCTCGTTGGCCGCGGGCAGCACAGTGATAAGGTTAATATCTTCGTGGGCCGCTGCGCGAATAGCGCCCATTTCTTCATCGCCTGTCATCGGTGGGTAATGCAGAATGCGCAGCAGGGTTTTGTGGCTGTCGGCAATCATTTCTGGCAGCGGAATCGAGAACTTAGCTTTAACCTCGTCTGGCGAGTAGGTTTCAATCCACTCTAACAGTTCAGCGGCCAGCGCATTGGCTTTTTCATAGTAAGCTAGAATATTGGCACGCAGTGAATCAGGAATACGACCCCAAGGGTACACGTGGTAATACTCTTTGATGTCTTTAACCGTGTGGCCTTTTGCGGTTTCTGAAATCGACGCGGGGAAAAAGCCATCGTGGGTTTCACGATTGAACATAAACTCGTTCTTAGCGTCAGAATTGAAAAAGGCTTGCCACTCAGTGTAAATGTTTTCGACCAGTTCCTTATCGATAGGGTGGTTAGAGAGTACACCAAAGCCCGTTTCACGTAGGGATTCCACAAAGTGTTTGGCGCTATCGGCTGCACGATAATCAATGGTTTCTAATTTCATATTGTTTCTACTTGTTATATATGGTTGTTAACCAAACACTTTCTAAGGATAACGGTAAGGAGTCATTGCCACTTATCTCATTATCGGTATGGTGCGCTCAGCCCTAGTGCAAAAGCGGCCAAATATAGAAAGGATTTGGGTAGAGAATTGACCCGCAGCAAGTGTAACTTTGCACTGTGCGCGGTGCAAACATTGAAAACGATAGGCGTAGAGCATTGCTGAATTTTCCTCCAGTTATTTAAGCATTGGCTCAATCAACAGGATTTTATCGACTAAAGCGGCTACTATGCCAAAAAGCCAATTCAAGCCGAGGCGTAATAAACCTGAGGAACAAACGGTCTTATGCAGGCGAATACTTTAGGAGCTAAAGGAGACTTTTATGAACAAACTGACTGATTTTGAACGCTATGTCATAGAAGAAAAGGGTACAGAACGTCCCTTTAGCGGGGAGTATTATCAACATGACGCCAAAGGCGTGTATTTGTGCAAAAAATGCCATGCACCATTGTATCGCTCAGAAGATAAGTTTAATGCCCACTGTGGTTGGCCAGCCTTCGATGATGAAATTCCGGGCGCTGTGAGTCGTCATGTTGACGCCGATGGTCGCCGTACCGAGATCGTCTGTAGTCAGTGTGGCGGTCATTTAGGCCATGTGTTTGAAGGGGAATATTTAACGCCAAAGAATATTCGTCACTGCGTTAATTCTGTCTCCATGGTATTTCAAGCGGCCGATGAGGTGACAACATCAACGCATAAAACGGCCTTTGCCACCTTTGGTGCGGGCTGTTTTTGGTGTGTTGAAGCGATTTTTAAGAGCCTGAAGGGCGTGCTGAATGTCAGCTCTGGTTACTCGGGCGGCGAGGCGAGCGATGCCGATTATAAGTCGGTGTGTTCGGGATTAACTGGGCATGCCGAAGTGGTGCACATCGAGTTTGACCCCGCACAAATCAGCTTTACAACGCTGCTGCAGGTGTTATTTGAGAGTCACGATCCCACCACGCTCAACCGCCAAGGTAATGATAAAGGGCCGCAGTATCGCTCCGTCGTCTTTGCCCATGATGCGGCGCAGATTGAAGAGACCAATGCCATGATTGCAAAATTAACCGAGGCAAGGGTATTTGATGCGCCGATCGTCACCCAAGTGGTGGCTTTTGAGTCTTTTTATCCCGCTGAGGATTACCACAATGATTATTTTGCCCTGCATGGCGAGCAGCCCTATTGCCAAATTGTGGTGCGGCCAAAGGTTGAAAAGATCAGAGCCCTCTTTGCCGAGCTACAAGCATAGGCTTAATGTGCGAGCAAATTGACGGATAAAAAACGCCACCGATAGGGTGGCGTTTTCGTTGATGGCTTGGCTGATAGACTGAAGACTCAGCGCATTAGCGGGATTGCGCTAACCACTCGGCATATTGTTTCGCGTAATAGCTGACGATTAAATCGGCGCCAGCCCGCTTTAACCCGATAAAGGTTTCGGTGACGACGGCGCGCTCATCGAGGGCGCCCGCCAGTGCGGCAAACTTAATGCCGGCATATTCGCCGCCGACCTGATAAGCCGCTAAGGGAAGGTGGGTTTCCTGTCTTAGTCGACTTAACACATCCAAATAGGGCGTGCCGGGCTTTACCATCAAAATATCCGCGCCTTCCTCTTCATCGAGCAACGCTTCGAGCAAGGCTTGGCGACCATTGGCGTAGTCGAGCTGGTAGCCTTTACGGTTTCCGCTAAGCTCACAATCCACCGCAGCCCTAAAAGGCCCATAGAAGGAAGAGGCGAACTTGGCAGCATGGGCCAAAATGGCAATGTGCTCAAAGCCTGCCTCATCCAGCCCTTGGCGGATAGTTTTAATTTGGCCGTCCATCATGGCCGATGGCGCCAGCATATCGGCTCCGGCTTTGGCGGCGGTAATGGATTGTTTGACTAAGTTAGCCACGGTTTGATCGTTACAGACTTCACCATGGTGCAATACGCCGCAGTGTCCATGGTCGGTATATTCACAAAAACAAATATCGGGGATCACCATTATCTCTGGCGCGGCGGTTTTGATGGTGCGGATCATCCGTGCGAGTAAGCCATTGTCATCCCAAGTGTCGCTGCCCTGTGCATCTTTGGTGTGGGAAATACCAAAGGGCATCACATAGCGGATCCCTAGGGCATAAAGCCTTTGGATTTCATCGGCAAGCGCACTTTCGGGCAGACGGCAGATCCCCGGTAAGGTTGAAATGGGTACGGCTTGGTTGATGTGCTCTTCAATAAAAAGTGGGTGAACTAAGTCGCTTAGGGAAATCTGGGTTTCACGCACGAGATCACGCATGGCTTCAGTGCGGCGTAGGCGTCTTAAACGGCGAAGAGGTTTGAGGGATTTTTCTTGTGTACTGCTCATTGAATTTCCTTATTAACAGTGTAAAAGCATCACGCGAAGTTTCGCGTCAAAGGGAGAGAGTTAAAACGATGCTTAGGTTGTACTTGTTGGTGCTTTAGTGAACTTGATTAAGTGAGACAAAAGCTTCAGCACTGTTTGCTCAGACCTAAAATAGGGCAAAAGTTTCCCTGTATTTGGACCAAGGCCGAAGAGGTTGTTGAGTTAGTGATGGCGATCACAAACCCAGCGCTAAGCCAATCGAGCCATTCACCGCTGTTTTTAAGCCTTTGCTTTCGATTATTTGATGTTATCATTTGCGCCAATTTACACTTGGTATAGTGCAGGATTTCGATAAGTCGCTATTCGTCTGTCCAACTATACCCACAGCGCGGTTTTTATATGACAACACCCCAAGACTCTGTTTGTATTCTCGCCCTCGACACTTGTACCGAAGCTTGTTCGGCTGCCCTGTATTATCAAGGACAGGTTTTTGCTGAGTTAGCCGATGCGCCTCGGGAGCATAGTCAGCGTTTATTGCCTATGGTGGAAGCAGTATTAAAACAAGCCAATGTCGGCTTAGATAAACTGGATGCCATTGCTTACGGCCGTGGGCCAGGCAGTTTTACGGGCATCCGTATTTGTACCAGCATGACCCAAGGTTTAGCCCTAGGGTTAGACTTACCCGTTATCGGCATTTCCACCTTAGCGGCCATGGCACAAATGGCGATTGCTGAGCACGCTGCCGAGCAAGTGCTCTGTTGTATCGATGCGCGCATGGGAGAAGTGTACTGGGGTCAATTTGTTGCCGTCGATGGCATTGCTACATTAGTCGGTAAAGAGGTGGTGAGCGCGCCTGAACAGGTTGAGCTGGCATTCGATCTTAATAAAACCATTGTGGGTTGCGGCACTGGGTTTGATGCTTATCCCGAGTTATTAGCTCTAGGCAGCGGCATTACCTCCTTAGCGGCGGTGAAGTATCCCGATGCCCGAGCCATGTTAGTGCTGGCCGAAGCGGGTATCAAAGCGGGATTAACCACCAGTGTCGATGAACTCGAACCTGTATATCTTCGTGATACTGTGACATGGAAAAAGTTACCGGGACGTGAATAAACTGTTCATTATTCCCCGTGATACGTTAGAATCTAAACTGTCTGCATTGGCTCACGATGTAGACATCAAATCTTAGTTAGGCGTTTGTCACAACAGCCTAATAATACTAACTAGGACTACTAGGATATTAACTGGGCATTTCGATGCAGGTAAATTCGCTTCAAACGAGTTTGACACAAGCGGTTGCGAGTAATCGCCCCGCGATCATACAGGGAATGTCGCCCACGGAAGCGCCGCGCCCTGTGATTGAGCTCGATGCGGTTTCAGCTTTAGCCCTTGATGATACCGATGAAGGATCGTCACAAAACCTACAATCCAGACTCGGTGCCCAACTCGAATACGAGCAAAGTACCCGAGGACATCAAGGGGCTATCGCCCAATACCTACAAACGCAACATGCCGCCAAACGTGAAGAGATTCAGCAGATGGTGGGTGTGGATATTTATGCCTGATAGTGCGCCTGTGTCTTCTCAATCCCGTTTTACACCTCGTTTAACTGGCGGCCTTCCGAGCCGCGGTTTGTTTATCATCGAACTGATGCTGGCCCTCATTTTGACGCGCATTCCTTATCTGAGTGTGCCTTTTAAGTGGTTAGAGAGCTATTTCCACGAGTTGTCCCATGGGATAGCGACAGTGCTCAGTGGCGGCATAGTGAGTCATATTCAACTCTTTCCCAATGGTGCGGGGTTTTGCTTTAGCCAAGGTGGCTCGCCACTGGTGATTGGATTTGCGGGCTATTTTGGCGCAGCCTGTTGGGGATACCTTATTTATCTGCTGGCGACTTGGCCTAAGGGCATTCGCCTAAGCTTTGCGTTTTTAGGCGGTTTAGTGGTGCTAAGTGGTCTGCTGTGGGGGCGAGATTTGCTCACCTTAGCCATTTTAGCGGTACTGACGATAGTGTTGTTACTGCCGTTAAAACTCAGCAAAAATAAAATCCTCACGCAATTTTTACGCATTATTGGTTTGATGATCATGCTCAATGCGCTGGCAAGCCCAACGGTATTGCTCGGACTCGAAGGGCTGGGCGATGCGGTGCTGCTGGCTGATCGTTCATGGATACCAGCGTGGATTTGGGTCGCCATTTGGTTGTTTTGCAGTATCTGCGCCTTGTATATGGCTTGGCGGCGGGTGGATTCCGCCATCTCTCGTTAATACATCGCACATTAATGCTCCCATGACATCACAAATATTTACAGCCTAAATGGTCAACTTATGCGGCTAATTCTTGGATTTTTTTATATAGACTGCTAGCTTAAGTCTTCGGTATCCAAGGAGAATTATTATGAAAAAAGTCACACTCATCGCCAGTATGCTGATTGCTGGTCTCTGTTCAGGTATGGCCAATGCAGATGAAGCATTAGATAAAGCCATTAAAAGTGATTTTCGCCAAGCCAAAAACGCTAGCCGCGATATTTATCGTCACCCCGCAGAAACCCTTACATTTTTTGGTATAACCCCAACACAAACCGTGATTGAACTTTGGCCAGGTAATGGCTGGTACACTGAAATCCTTGCCCCTTATCTTGCGCCTAAGGGACAATATATTGCCGCCAGTTTCGAAACTACCCCCAGCACGGACACCCCTGGTAATCGCTATCGCGCCAATGCGGGCGTGAAATTCGATACTTGGATGACGGCCAATAAAGCCTTATTTGGTAATGCGAAAATGGTGGTTCTCGACCCTCCAGCCAAAATGAATTTAGGTGCCGATGGCAGTGCTGACTTGGTATTAACTTTCCGTAACTTACATAATTGGGCTTCAAGCGACCAGCTCGAAAACGTGTTTGCCGCTTCTTACAAAGTGCTTAAAGATGGCGGTGTATTTGGCGTCGTCGAACATAGAGCCAATAAAGGCATGAATATGAGCACGGGCTATATGGATCAAGACGAGATGATCGCGCTGGCCAAAAAGGTCGGTTTTACCTTAGCCGAAAGCTCCGAAATCAACGCCAATCCGAAAGACACTAAGGACTATGCCAAGGGAGTATGGACGTTGCCACCTTCCTTTGCTTTAGGTGATACAGATAAAGAAAAATACCAAGCAATTGGTGAGAGTGATCGCATGACGCTCAAATTTGTCAAAAAATCCCGCTAATCACCTGACATTAGAGGCAATATGTGGCAATCTTTCGCCCCCAAAAATCAAGTCGAGTTTGTGTTACCCCATATCAAGCTGAGTGGTCGATTATGGGGAGCGAAAGATAAGCCATTATTGCTCGCGTTGCATGGCTGGTTAGACAATGCCAACAGTTTTGAGCCTCTCGCTGAGTATTTGTCAGATTACCAAATTCTTGCCATAGATTGGCCCGGTCATGGTTTTTCGGCGCATCGGCCGGGACATTACCCATTATACTGGATTGACTATTTATACGATCTCGATGCGTTACTGGCGATTTTGCCACAAAAGCCACTGGCTATTATTGGGCATTCATTAGGGGGGATTATCGCCTCTGCGTATACGGCAGCATTTCCAGAAAAGGTTAATAAGCTGATTTTAATTGAGGCCTTAAGTCCCTTATATGAGTCAGCAACCCAAGCCAAATCGCGGCTGAGGAAAAGCTTTTACCAACATGAGAAATTTTTAGCGCAAAAACACAAACGGATGAGAGTCTACGATAGTCTGGAAACGGCAGTTAAGGCTAGAGTGCATTTAACCGGATTGGCCGAACCGTGGTGTCGACTATTACTTGACCGCAATATGCAAGCGACTTCTGATGGAGTTGTTTGGCGAAGTGATCCAAGACTAAGGCTCGACTCGCCAATGCGACTGACCTTTGAGCAAGTCGATGCTTTAATGCAAAATATTTCGGTGGTTACCTTACTCATCTGCGGCAAACAAGGTTTTAGCCAATTACATACGGCGCTACCTAAAGCAAGGAAATGGTTCAGCAATTTGTCTGAACATATGCTTGAGGGGGACCATCATGTGCATATGGATAATGCGCAAGCGGTTAGTCAGTTAATCCAACGTTTTGTCGAATAATGGCTTTTACTAACATAAAAAAGACACTAGGTTTTTTGTTTCTTTTATGTGATGATGATCAAAATTAAAACGCCCGTATGATTTATCCGGGTAAATCAATAACAATAAAATGTAAGTCGGTATTTTAACTCGGTATTTGTCGAGTATTGGCGGTAGTAAGGGTACCGTATCCGCAGTTGTGGGGATTTAGGAGAAAGTAGTGGATCAGCCTTGGATTAAACATTTACCAAAAGATGTGCCTGCTGAGATTAATGTGGATCAGTATTCATCGCTTATCGATATGTTCGAGACCGCGGTGGCTAAGTATGCGGATCAACCTGCATTTATCAACATGGGGGCCACGCTAACTTACCGTAAACTTGAAGAAAGTAGCCGTGCTTTTGCTGCTTATTTACAAAATGAATTGAAGCTACAAAAGGGCGACCGTGTCGCACTGATGATGCCCAATCTGTTGCAATATCCTATTGCGTTATTTGGGGTATTACGTGCTGGTATGGTGGTGGTTAACGTTAACCCACTTTATACCCCGCGAGAGCTCAAACATCAGTTGATTGACTCGGGCGCCAAAGCCATTGTTGTGGTGTCTAACTTCGCCCGCACCTTAGAAGAAGTGGTCGATCAAACGCCCGTGAAAAGTGTCATTATCACTAGTTTAGGCGATCAACTAAGTGCGCCAAAACGCACCTTAGTTAACTTTGTTGTTAAATATATTAAAAAACTGGTGCCTAAATACGATCTACCCCATGCCCTTTCGATGCGCGAAACCTTGTCAAGAGGTCGCAGAATGCAGTATGTCAAACCCGTAATTACTGGGGGTGACCTTGCCTTTTTGCAATATACTGGTGGTACGACTGGGGTTTCAAAGGGCGCCATGTTAACCCACAGTAATGTGGTGGCAAACGTGTTGCAGGCCAACGGTGCTTATTCTCCAGCGCTGCGAGACGGTACTGAATTTGTTGTAACTGCATTACCGCTTTACCATATTTTTGCCTTAACAGTGAATTGCTTACTGTTTTTACATAAGGGCAGTCAGAATCTGTTAATCACTAACCCTCGGGATATTCCAGGGTTTGTGGCTGAACTCAAGAAATATCCTTTTACCGCCCTGACAGGTGTTAACACCCTGTTTAATGCCTTAGTGAATAGTAGTGATTTTGCTGAGCTGGATTTTTCTCGCCTCAAATTATCCATTGGTGGCGGTATGGCCGTGCAAAAAGCCGTGGCCGATAAATGGCAGAGCATCACTAAAACCCGTTTACTTGAAGGTTATGGGTTAACTGAAGCCTCGCCCCTGTTAACGTGCTGTCCCTATAACTTAGACGGTTATAACGGTTCTATCGGTTTCCCTGCGCCATCTACACTCATTCAAGTGCGTGATGATGCGGGTAATGTGTTGCCCCAAGGCGAGACGGGTGAGCTATTTGGTAAAGGCCCACAGATCATGAAAGGCTATTGGCAGCGTCCAGAAGAGACAGCCAAAGTGATTGATAAAGACGGCTGGCTCGCCACGGGCGATATCGGTTATATGGATGAACAGGGTTTCTTCTATATTGTTGATCGTAAGAAAGACATGATTTTAGTTTCTGGCTTTAACGTCTTCCCCAATGAAGTGGAAGAGGTTGTTGCTTTACATCCTAAGGTGATAGAAGTCGCGGCAGTAGGGGTTCCTAATGATGCGAGTGGCGAGTTAGTGAAGGTGTTTGTGGTGGCGAAAGATAAATCTTTAACCGCTGAAGACATCATTAAGCATTGCCGAGTGCATTTAACGGGATATAAAGTGCCGAAGCTGGTAGAATTTAGGGACGAGTTACCTAAAACCAATGTGGGTAAGATCTTGCGACGAGAACTGAGAGACGAAGTCAAGCGCGCGTAAGATTGAAGCCGGCAATAAGCCGGCTTTTGTTTTTATGGATGTGATTATCCCACAGGAACTGGAGAAGAATTTGTCAGTGTTTCACTATGTGAGCGACGAAGCGAGCCTCAATGCCCTCGTCGCTCAATATCAACAGAGCGCAGTACTGGTATTAGATACCGAGTTTGTGCGCACACGTACGTATTACGCTAAGCTTGGCCTGATCCAAGCCTATGATGGTAACACCTTAGCTTTGATTGACCCTGTGGCTTTACCCAATCTCGGTGCATTTTGGGCTTTGTTAGATAATCCTAACATTATCAAGCTAGTACATTCCTGCAGTGAGGATTTAGAAGTCTTCGCCCATTATGGCCAGCGCCAACCTACGCCCTTATTTGATAGCCAAATTGCGGCTTCACTATGCGGTATGGGCCATGGCTTAGGTTATGCCAAGTTAGTCGAAACCTGCTTAGGTGAAGTGATTGATAAAGGCGAGTCACGCACCGACTGGATACGTCGTCCCTTAACCGAGGCGCAACTTAGCTACGCCGCCAATGATGTGTTGTATCTTTATCAACTTTATCCGCAACTCGCCGACAAGCTAAAAGCGCAAGGCCGTTTAGATTGGCTTTATGAAGAAGGCGAGCGGATGACTGAAGGGCGTTTAGCTCCTCCCGATGTCGAGACTGCATACCTTAAAGTAAAAAACGCATTTCAATTAACCGAGCCTCAATTGGCTTACCTTAAAGTGCTGGCTAAATGGCGTTTAGAAAAAGCTTTAGCACGGGATTTAGCCTTAGGCTTTGTGATTAAAGATCATGGCTTGATTGCGCTAGCGAAAAAACAGCCTAAAAGCATAAGTGATTTGTTTAAATTGAACGATTTAACTGAGCAGGAAAAACGCATCCACGGTAAAGATATTTTACGGGTAATGCAGACTGCTGACTTAAACAATCCACCGGAGCTAGTTGATGTTTTAGCGCTTAAACCGGGTTATAAATCCGCCTTTAAGACCATTAAAACCTGTTTAACCGAACTTTGCGAACAACATGCTATTCCGATGGAAATGCTAGGCTCCAAACGTCATATTCATGAGTATTTACAATGGCGTTGGGATAAACAACAAGGGGAATTACCTACAGTATTAAGCGGTTGGCGCGGAGAGATCGCGGCCGAGTCATTGGTAAAACTTGAAGTTTAAGTTTTACTGGTTAGGCGCCAACATTTTGCTTTTAACATTTCGGTTTTGACCTAAGATTTGATGCCTAAATTTGCATTTAAGGTGTTAGGCCTTGATTTTACCCCAGCTAAAGCATGGGGGTAGGAGAAAGGCGCAGCAGAAAGCGTCATCCCCATTTGAGGATGACGCCAACGCTCGACTTATCTGTCTGGCAACGTCACGTTAAGTTCGAGTACCGACAAGTTATCGTCATTCTGATCTAATTGCACTGAAACTTGATCATCCGAAATCTGCACATACTTGCGGATCACGGCGATGATTTCTTGCTTCATCTGCGGGAAATAGTCAGGTGTATCGCGTTGTCCACGCTGATGGGCCACAATAATTTGTAATCGCTCTTTTGCCATTACCGCGGTGCTAGGCTTTTTCTTGCTTTTGAAATAGTCGAGTAAAGACATAATTAGCTACCAAATATCCGTTGTAAGAAACCTTTTTTCTCTTCCGTAATAAAGCGTACTGGGACATCTTCACCCAATAAACGCGCGACAGTGTCACTATAAGCGGCGCCTGCATCACTTTCTTGATCGATAATCACAGGTACTCCGGAGTTTGATGCCTTGAGTACGGATTGTGATTCAGGGATAACGCCAAGCAAATCAATGGCAAGGATTTCTTTTACATCGTCAACACTTAACATTTCGCCCGATTTTACCCGACTTGGAGAATAACGAGTCAACAGTAAGTACTCTTTTATCGGCTCTAAACTGAGTTCTGCGCGGCGTGACTTGCTTTGCAGCATTCCTAGAATACGGTCAGAGTCGCGAACCGAGCTTACTTCAGGGTTGGTCGTCACAATGGCGATATCGGCAAAATACAATGCCATCATCGCGCCTTGCTCAATACCTGCAGGGGAATCACAGATAATAAATTCAAATTCTTTGGCTAAATCGTCAAGCACACGGCCCACGCCTTCTTTTGTTAGGGCGTCTTTATCACGAGTTTGCGAGGCTGGCAGTACAAACAGTTTTTCACAGCGTTTATCTTTGATAAGTGCCTGATTTAAATTCGCTTCACCGTTGATGACATTGACAAAGTCATAGACGACGCGGCGCTCACAGCCCATGATTAGATCCAAGTTACGCAAGCCTATATCGAAATCGATAACAACAGTTTTATGCCCTTGTAGTGCAAGTCCAGTTGCAATCGCCGCACTGGATGTGGTTTTACCAACACCACCTTTACCTGAAGTGACAACAATAATTTGTGCCATGTTTCTCTCTATCCTTTTTTGTGCCATTTAGAGGGGCAATGATTCAACGATAAGCGACTCGCCATTTAAGCGAATGCAGCCGCCTTTATCTGAGCTATGTTGTTGTAGATTTTCAGCGAGCCAATATTGCCCTGCTATTGAAACTAATTCTGCCTCGAGGGAATGAGCAATGATTACCGCGCTGCTGTCGCCAGCTGCGCCCGCCATGGCCTTTCCTCGTAACGCACCATAAATATGAATGCTACCATCGGCGATGACTTCAGCGCCATTACCTACCGCACCAAATATGATTAAATCGCCATTTTTTGCATAGACCTGCTGACCTGAGCGGATATTTTGCTTCAAAATCTTAGTTTGACGCGGTGCTGGTGGGGGGGCGACGCTTTGTTTACCCGCTTTGACTATGGCAAGTCCGAGTGTTTTAGCTTGGTTGCTCAGGACGTTAGTTGCACCAGTAATTCCTACAATAACTAACTGGCGGGAAAGTAATAACTCTTTTAAGCCCTGTAAATTAAAATCGTTATCTTGAATGGCGCTGAGGTTGACGACTAAAGGGGCACCCAGAAAAAATTGGGGAGCTTGTGCCAATTTGCTATCTAATTCAGCCATGACAGCATTTAAATCGCTGTTATTAATATGAAGCACTGAAAGAGTAAAAGAAGCGCCTTTTAACTCTAAGCTAGGTTTTGACATCCCGGCACTATTCTCCAGAAATCATCAGTCGGTTCGCTGATTTGCAATTAAATTACTAGGCGACCATGTTATAGTGTGCCCCATTGACTGGCAAGTTTGAACTATTGGATATTTATACTCTTATGCTATGTGCGGTTTATAAAAGTAGTCGAAAGGCTGACACTTACTTATTTGTAAACAAAAGGGACTGTTTCGACGACGTCCCGCAGGCGTTGTTAGATATGTTTGGTGTGCCTCAGTTAGTGATGGTATTCCCGATTGCTAAGCGTGAATCACTCGGTATCGCCGATATTAATAAGGTCAGAGCAGCACTCAAGGAAAAGGGGTTTTATTTACAAATTCCGCCACCGCAGGTTAATTTATTGGCCGAGCACAGAGAAAGCCTTGGGATTCAAGACTAGTCTGTAACTGTGCACAGGGTAAATGCCAAAGACAGTCTTTAAATCTGTTGCAGCATATACAAAGCTCTTCTTGCCCTTAATTCGTAAGGGCAAGTATCCTTCTTTAATACTCGCCTCTTAAATTTAAGCAGCCGCAGACATTAGGGCGTGTTGACGTTTCGAGATTAGATTTTGTTCGTTCTAGCAAGCACGTGCTCGCGAAACGAGGAATGATGTGTAGTTATTCTACTCAAATGACGAGCGGCTCTTATGACAGAAAGTAAGAGCAAGGGCTTGCCAGACGACCCCTTCGGGCAGCATTTGGCTGACGTTTCTGCTGCGTTATCGTCCGTTTATGTAGAACAACTACACTGCAAGGACTTTGCCTTGCATAAACGCCAGCCAAATTGCTGCAAAAATAACCCTGAAACGTCAACACGCCCTAGTAAGTGGCAACCATTGGGGTAAGGCATCTCGATAATAGTGATTTGCCCAATCACAAAAATATTCATGCCTTCGTCTCACATGCCTTATGGCGCAAGGTCTTTCGTCTATAACAATTACCTACAGGCAAGCGGTGAATTATTTAGATGAGTGCGATTATTTAGGCATCTTTGTGGTGCATGTATCGGAGAGAATTAAGCATCCCCTATAAATTGGTGTAAAATGGCCCGCATTGAGCGGATTTTTTATATGAAGATAAGCGTAAACATGGCATTTTGGCAGAATAAAGCGTTAACCGAGCTGACGTCGCAGGAGTGGGAGTCCCTCTGCGATGGTTGTGGTAAGTGTTGTTTAAACAAATTGATTGATGATGAAACTGAAGAGCTGTATTACACCAATGCGGCTTGTCTATTACTCGATCACCAAAGTGCCAGCTGCAAACATTATAGTGACCGTTTTAGCCATGTTCCCCAATGTACTGTGATTACTGCGCAAAATGTGCATGAACTCACCTGGCTACCCGATAGCTGCGCCTATCGCCGTTTGGCATCAGGCAGAGACTTACCAAGCTGGCATCCATTACTTACGGGTTCTAAAGAGGCCATGCACCTTGCGGGTATGTCGATTCAAGGTAAAGTGGTAGATGAGCGCAGGATTAAGGATATTGAAGACCATATCGTGCTATGGCCGCTGAAAGATCTGGATTAATACTATTCAAGCAGTTTTTGTCTGTAATGTCAGATAGTAATGAACAAAAAGGAGCAACTAACCATTTCGGTTGATTGCTCCTTTTTTCTATCTCGAGTTTAAAACCAAAGCGTTATTTATCAAGGATATGGTGGCGTTATTGCTGGACCTCCGCTCAGTCACGCAAAACAATTTTATCGATTAGATAAAGTCATTCAATAATCGTCACTTTTTCGATAATGATGGCTTCACGGGGCACGTCTTCATGGCCCGCTACTCGTGTGGTTTTAACGCCTTCAATTTGCAGTACAACCTCGAGTCCCGCTGTGACTTTACCAAATACCGCATAACCCCAGCCGTTATTGGTGGGTGCCGTATGGTCTAGAAACTCATTATTGGCAGTATTGATAAAAAACTGCGCGGTTGCCGAGTGTGGCGCATCGGTACGGGCCATGGCGATAGTACCAAATACATTCGATAGGCCTTTGTTGGCTTCGTTGACAATTGGTTCGTGGGTGGGCTTTTCTTTCATTTTGGCGGTAAAACCACCGCCTTGGATCATAAAGCCTTTGATCACACGATGGAAAATCGTGTGATCATAAAAACCTTCTTTACAGTAACGAATAAAGTTTTTGGCGGTAACGGGGGCGCGCTCTACATCAAGTTCGAGGGTTATATCGCCAAAATTTGTCGTGAAAATAATCATATGCTGCGCTTCTGTTAGTGAGTTATTTGGTGTGAGATCCACTAAGCCAAGGATTAAATGATGGAGATGTTTCACCTTGTGTTTGTTGTTTCTCGGTGCTTTCGCTCACATCGGGCTGTGTTAACCTTGTCGCTTGCTTAGGTTGCGGCTTGGATTTAGCACTACGGTGCTTTTTCGCCTGAGTTGCTTCAAAGGTGCCGGGTTTTCCACTGGAATAGGGCAAGGCTTGAGCTTTTTTATTGGGTTTATGCGCTGATGTAGAAGCCGATTTAGGCACAAAATCGAGAATTGAAATAGGCACCGCTTTTTTAGGCTCAAACCCCTCGATGTGCTTGCGCTCGATAATATGGCCTAAACGGCGCTCTATAGCGCACAGGTTTCTAAAATCATCTTTAGAGACAAAGGATATGGCTTCACCTTGATTGCCCGCGCGGCCGGTGCGGCCAATGCGATGGATATAATCATCGGCTTCATCGGGTAAATCGTAGTTAATCACTCGCTCGAGCGCATCGATATCGATACCGCGTGACGCAACACCGGTCGCGACTAAAAAGGAGACTTTACCCGCTTTAAAATCGATAAGTAGTTGCTCGCGCACCGCTTGGCTGCGACCACTGTGAAAAGCCTCCGCGGTAATGCCACGCTTTTCTAACTGGCTAACCAATTTGGCAGCGCCGTGTTTGGTTTGGATAAAAATTAATGCCTGTGCCCAGTTATTCTCTTTAATTAAATGGCTCAATAGTGCGGATTTTCGATCTTTATCAACGGTCGTTAACCACTGCTCAATTTGCGTTGAAGCGGCATTTTTACGACTGATTTCAATCTCAATGGCATCCGGAATAGCGGTTTTAGCCAGTGCTTTGACCTGTTTTGATAAGGTTGCCGAAAATAGCAGGTTTTGCCGCTGTTCAGGCAGCTTTTCAATAATGCTATTAATATCTTCGATAAAGCCCATATCGAGCATACGATCGGCTTCATCCAGCACTAATACTGAGACTTCATCAAAGCGAATGGCTCTTTGAGTATACATATCCAGCAAACGCCCAGGTGTTGCAACGAGCAGATCAACCCCTTCAATCAGACGTTTTTTTTGCGGCGCAGCATCAACACCGCCGTACATGGCCATGGCCGTTAACGGCAGGTACTTGGCATATTGATTGATGTTTTGTTCAACCTGCAGCGCCAGTTCCCGTGTGGGGGTAAGAATGATGGTACGTACCCGTTTAGGCCGAATTTTGGGAGCGTCAGCAAATCGATGCAGCAACGGCAATACAAAACTAGCCGTTTTACCTGTACCGGTTTGGGCTGCGGCTAGCACATTTTTCCCCGCAAGAATGCTGGGAATGGCCTGAGCTTGTATTGGCGTAGGGCTTTGGTAACCCAGTTCAGTCACGGCTTTGATAAGCGCGCTGTGTAATCCAAGTTGGGTGAATGGCATTGAGGATCTCAACTAAATGATTTATTGGCAAACTGTTGGCGTGGCGCAAACAGCGAAGCAGGTCGCTATTATAGCAGTAGCATTGTTGAAATAGGGGATTATCTCAACTTTGCGGTTAGTTCGAGGGGTTAATAAATGGGCTTACAAATTTGTAACTGGGCATGTATTAGATATTAACATTGCTGCAATTAGGCGGCTGATATGATTAACTAAAGTAATGTTAAATACGCCTGACGAGCGAGCTTTCAGGCGTTTATCGCCAAATTCAATACGCCTAGCATTCGTTTTACCAGCTTGCTTAGGGTAAGCATTACAACAACGCGTTGGTATAAATATAAAAAGGACAAAAAAGAATGAGAAAAACCACCCTATCCCTTGCGATATTGTTATCGTTCACCGGCCTTGTAGGCTGCCAATCTCAATTAGACCAAACCTCGCCAAGTAAAGTGGTTAGTGGTGAAGTTAGCACGGTTTCTTTTGCGCAGTTTAGTAATGCTTTTATCGATGATTTGTGGCAATTATCACCAACATGGGCGCTATATAGCGGCAAGCATGTTAATGATGGCTATTTAGAAATCCCCAATGAAGCTAGCCGTGTTAAGACACTTGCCTTTGTAAAAAACCAGCAGGCAAAGCTGAAACAGTTTGAAATTAAGTCTCTGAGCTCTAACGAAACCATCGATTATCATTTGATTGATAACCTGCTAAACAGCATGGCGTGGGATATCACTGACTTTAAATCTTGGCAATGGGATCCCTCTAGCTATAACGTGGCGGGCGGTTTTGCACAAATCATCAATGAAAACTTTGCGCCGCTGGATGACAGATTACGCTCGGTATTGGCCAGGATGGAAAATATCCCAGCTTATTACGCCGCAGCAAGAAGTAATATATCGAAACCAACCCTAGAGCATACGGAACTTGCTGTAATGCAAAACCAAGGTGCGTTTTCGGTATTCTCCGATGATTTATTAAAACAAGTGGCGGATTCCGGTCTGTCGGATGCGGAAAAATCGCTATTTAAATCCCGCTTCGATACGGCAACGAAAGCAATTAATGAACATATTCGTTGGTTAAATGCACAGGTTGACTTGCTGAAAAAAGAAGGCGCCCGTAGCTTTAGGATCGGTGAAGAATTATACGAGCAAAAATTTGCCTTTGATATCCAAGCGGGCATGACGGCTAAACAGCTCTATCAAAAAGCCATGGCAGATAAAGATAGGGTCCAAGGTGAAATGGCCAAGATCACCGATAAACTTTGGCCTAAATATTTTACAACGCCAAAACCAAGTGATAATAAAATCGCCATCCGCCAATTAATTGATAAATTGTCGACTGAGCACGTTAAACGCGACGACTTTGTTAGCGAAGTCCGTAAACAAATTCCTGAGTTGATTGAGTTTGTAAATCAAAAAAAATTAGTGACTTTAGACCCAAAAAAACCATTAGTGGTTCGTGAAACTCCTGAGTATATGCGTGGTTATGCTGGAGCGTCGATTAGTGCCCCTGGCCCCTATGATAAATTAGGCAATACCTATTATAACGTCACGCCACTCGATGGTATGAATGATGAATCCGCTGAAAGCTATTTACGCGAATATAACCATTGGATATTACAGATTTTAAATATCCATGAGGCGATTCCAGGGCATTACACTCAATTAGTGTATTCCAATGAATCGCCAAGCTTAGTGAAAAGCTTATTTGGTAATGGCGCAATGGTCGAAGGTTGGGCTGTTTATACCGAACGCATGATGCTTGAAGAAGGTTATGGCAATTTCGAGCCTGAAATGTGGTTGATGTATTACAAGTGGAATCTACGTGTTATCTGTAACACGATCTTGGATTACAGCATTCATGTTAAAGGCATGACTGAAGATCAAGCCATCAGCCTGATGATGGATGAAGCCTTCCAGCAACGAGCTGAGGCTGAAGGCAAGTGGCGCCGTGCTACCCTAAGCCAAGTACAGCTGACCAGTTACTACTCGGGTTACCGTGAAATTTACGATTTCCGCGAAGAATATAAGCAGCTCAAAGGTAAGGATTTTGATCTCAAAGCATTCCATGAGAAGTTTTTAAGCTATGGCAGTGCGCCAGTGAAATATATTCGTCAGTTAATGCTAGAAAAATAAGCCAATAATTGAAAGGGTGCCATCAATGGCGCCTTTTCACTGGCTGTTTTGATAAACATTGCGTGGATGAATACGTCTGAATTGATACAACGATTAATTTAGGCCATACAGCAGATTCTGTACGGCCTTGTTATAATTGTTCTTTCTGGAAGGCTGTTTTCGGTATTATTTTTTGTTGGGTAACTCAGCCATAATAGCTAATACATCTTCGTATGAAATGTTAAACTCTCGAGAAAGGTTAATAATTTTAGTCTTATAGGTTTGAATATTTTCTTGCTGTGCAAGTTGGTGTTTCTTTTCTTCAACTAGTTCGTTAACAGTTTCTTGCAATATTAATAAGCGACGTAAACTGTAATCAAGGGATTTGATGTATTTCCCCATTTGTTGTTTATTACGGGCTTGCTCAAGATCCGTTGAGACTTTTTTCTCATATCCATATTCATCGAGTGCAGCGATAGCGCTTTGCAAATCTAGATCAGTTGTCATTTGGTGTTCACTTTATTACGAGACGTTGAGAAGCGAAAGAATGAATGCCTTAACCCAAGAGGGTATCACAAGCATTTTACTATCGCAGATTATAATGTTTATGCCAATGCTGACCAAGTATTAAAGTGCTAAAACCAATAAAAAGCTGGTTTTCTCATAGTACTTGTCGGCGTCTACAATAATGAGTAGTCTAAACTTTTCGCCAAGTGGAGATTGAAATGCTTGATCTATTACCCGATTTGTTTGATCACTATCCATCCAAACTCACTTTGTTGCCGCTAGCGTTTCGTGCTTATGGTGGTAAGAAGTTGTTTTGGGGTGAAGTTGTGACGGTCAAATGTTTTGAAGATAACTCCAAAGTGAAAGAAGTTTTAGCACAGCCAGGTCAAGGGAAAGTGCTTGTTGTTGATGGTGGAGGCTCATCCCGTCGTGCACTGCTGGGAGATTTAATCGCCCAAAGCGCCATGGATAATGGTTGGCAAGGCGTGATTATCAATGGTTATGTTCGGGATGTTGCTAGACTGAATACTTTTAATTTAGGGGTTTATGCCTTAGGCGCGATGCCCATCAAGACTGATAAGAAAGATCAAGGGCAAGTCAATGTGCCTATCGAGTTTGGCAGTGTTACAGTCAAACCCGGTATGATGGTTTATGTTGATGAGAATGGCATTGCCATCAGTGAGGAGTGTTTAAATTTCGCATTTTTAAGTTAAGTTTTTAAATTCAAGATGTTATTGATAAGGATGTTTTCATGAAATTCATTAAGTGGTTTTTAGCCATTCTGGCGACCTTAATTGTCGCTGTCGCCTTATATCTTACTGTTTTCTTTGACCCTAATGATTTTAAACCCGAAATTGTCAACGCTATTAAAAAACAAACTGGGCGCGAGTTAGTAATAACCGATGACTTGTCATGGACATTTTTTCCGACCATAGGGATTAATTTAGGCGGTGTTTCCCTATCTAACCCTGAGGGATTTACCCCAAAATCGATGCTTGAAGTTAATAAAGCCGTAGCTGAGGTTGAGCTTATACCACTGTTTAGCAAGCAAATTGAAATCGCTCAGCTCACTCTTGATGGCGCAAAAATCAATTTGGTCACCCGTAAAAATGGTAGCTCAAGCCTAGATGGCTTAACGGGCAAGAGCACTGAGCTATCTGCTACCCCATCTGAACCAAGTGCTAAAGCACAATTAGCCAGTATCGATGTAGGTGGTATTTCTATTACGAATACGCAAATCAATTTAATTGATGAAGCTAAAGGGCAAACCCAAACCTTAACCTTAAAACAGTTCACTTTGGGGGCATTTTCACTCGATAAATTTGCGCCGATGGCCTACGAATTTGCCGCGACCTTGCCGGATATGACAGTGAGCAGCAAAGGCGAAGGGCAAATCAAGTTAAGTCATGATTTTAATCAGCTGGTGATTGAGAAGCTGGATATTGAGACTCAAGTTGAAGGAGAGGGGATCCCTAATAAAAAATTGACCGCCGAGATTAGTCTAAACAGCCAAATTGCATTAGATAAAAAGCAGTTATCGGCGGACATCAGTAAATTAACGGCAATGGATATCAATGCAGCGGGTAAGTTGACCGTCAGTTACGGGAGCAAAGTGCCGAAAATTAGTGCGGATTTCCAATTTGGGGATATTGACCTCGATGCTTTGCTACCCAAATCTGACACTTCAGAAGAACAAACCGCAGCTGCGTCTTCACAGACTCAGGCTGTTGAACCCGATTTAACGGCGCTTAATGGTTTGGATGCGAAGCTAATATTGGCGGTTAAATCGATCAAAGTCGCGAATTTGTCTACGCAAAATTGGTTAATGGATTTAGGCATTAAAAATAGTGAGGTTGATCTTAAGCAGCTAAGTGCAGATCTCTACCAAGGTAAGTTAATGCTCAATGCTCAGGTTGATGCGAGATCAAAAGTGGCAAGTTACCAATTTGATAAGCAAATATCAGGTGTTCAAATTCAACCATTACTTAAGGATGCGGCCAAGCTTGATATTCTGGCGGGAACGGCAAATTTTAGTGTAAAAGGAAAAGGTAAGAGTTTGATTCCTGAACAATTAAAGAAAAACCTCCTCGCAAATGGTCGTTTTGATATCACCGATGGTGCCCTTTACGGTGTCAATATCCCGCAGATGATCCGTAGTGCTCAGGCTAAATTAAAGGGGGATTTGTCTGCGGACACGAAAGAGGAGCGTAAAACCGACTTCTCGAGCCTAACCGGTAACTTCTCCCTTGATCATGGTGTAGCGACAAACCCTGATCTCGCTATGTCTTCACCTTTGCTTAGGCTTGCGGGTAAGGGCAGCGCGGATCTCTTGACGCAAACTCTGGATTATCGGTTAACGACCAGTTTAGTCAATTCCCTTAAAGGTCAAGGTGGCAGTGAGAAAGATACGCTGGCAGGAATTGATATCCCTCTCGCGATTACGGGTACTTTCCAAAAGCCGGAATATGCCTTAGATACTCAAGCGTTATTAAATAATCAGTTGAAGGAAGAGACTGATAAAGCGAAAGAAAAATTAAAGGATTCGCTACTTAAAAAGTTGGGCGGCTTGTAGGTATGCAAGTTTTGCGTGCTCGGTCATCTCCTACGTCAACAGTCGATGTGTGAGCGTAACCGGCAACGTTCTGCTCGAAAGATAACGGCGTATTGAGCCAATAAAAAAGCAGTAACCCAGAGGTTACTGCTTTTTTATGTTGATCTTTATTTTAGATTCAAGACGATTTTATTAACAAATTAAACATAAGGTATTTAGAGTGATTCACACTTAAATGCTTTATGTATTTAAATTGCTTTCATCTACAACCAGTTTCAACACTTGACCGGGTTGAATATATTGTGATGCGGTTAAGCCGTTCCATTCGCGAAGTTCAGGAACAGTCACCTTAAACTTGTTTGCAATTCGTGCGAGTGAATCACCAGCCTTAACTTTGTAGCTGACGGTTCGGATCTGCTCGTTATCGTGTTTTTCTTGTGGTGCAACAATCGTCAATTGCTGACCACTTTGTAATTTGCTGTCTTTGCTTAAATGGTTCCAAGTCATTAACTGTTTGACGCTAACATTATGTGCTTGGGCAATTTGCCACAAACTATCACCGGATTTTACTTTATAGGTCAACTTGTTACCCGAGGCGGCAACAGCGGCTTTTTTAGGTAATTTCTGACTGGTTGATAGGGCATACAGTTGTTTGTCATCAGCAGAGACTGGGATAATTAGCGGTCTTCCAGCAATGATATTGTTGTTTTTCATACCATTAGCAGCACGGATCGCATTGATGCTTGTATGATGTTTTTCTGCAATAGATCCTAAACTATCTCCAGGCTTAATCGTATATCTAAGCCAGCTTACACGGGCCTCACTTTCTGTTTCTGCAAGTGCTTTTTTGAACTCTTCAGATTTATCAATGGGTAATACTAAAGTGTGTGGGCCCATTGGTGAGGTTGCCCAGCGATTGTAACCTGGATTGAGCTTTAATAGCTCATTGGTGGTCATATTGGCGAGACCTGCTGCCATGGCTAAGTCAATTTGACTGTCTATATCAACCACTTCGATTGAAGGGCTGTTATCAATGGGTGCCAGAGTTATGCCATATTCATCGGCATGTTTAATCACTTCAGCGAGCGCCAATAACTGTGGCACATAACGTTTGGTTTCTTTTGGGAGATCGAGCGACCAAAAATCGGTTTTAAGACCTTTATCTTCGTTGCGTTTAATCGCATTGAGTACGCGTGACTCTCCTGAGTTGTAGGCCGCAATTGCATAAAGCCAATTATTATTGGTTTTATCGTACAAATATTCGAGCATATCTAGGGCTGCTGTCGTGGATGCAGGCACATCGCGACGGCCGTCATACCACCAGTTCATTTCTAACCCAAAGTGGCTCGCCATCGGGGTGGTAAATTGCCAAAGCCCTGAGGCAGCACTGGCCGAAGAAGCACTGGGGTCGAAAGCGCTTTCAATAATCGGAAGCAGGGCTATCTCGATTGGTAGATGGCGTTTTTCAAGCTCTTCGACGATCAAATACATGTAAGGCGCTGCACGCTCAGAAATCAATTCAAGGTGTTTAGGGTTGTTAATGTACCAATCGCGATAATAGTTAACGAGTTTCTTGTCTGGAATAGGTAACTGCATTCCTTGACGAATTCGTTCCCATACATCAGTAATTTGCGCCGATTCAGGTTCGGTTGCGAGATAATACTGTGGGACGGTATTTTCGGTCGTGACGGTTTCAGCTTCAGGTTTGGGCACCTGAGGGTTGTCTAACGTCTGACAACCTGTGAGTAGGGCAAATCCCCCTACTACAACATAAAGTGATACTCTCATGGAAAACGATAGTCCTCTGTTAGTGCATTGCCACTGCACTCTTCGTACAACGTAAATTATCTAACGAATTGATTATGTGAAAAAAAGTGGCAACACAGAGCGCAAAGTATTCACGCAAAAACGAGCCATTCTATGGGATCTTTTCGAGCTTGTCCCTAAATTATCGTACATCTTGTAGGGTCACTTTTGATTTACGTCATCAAAAGTGGAAAAATCTGTATAAATTTCAGCCATAAATGGATCATTTTTTACTAAAAAATATCTTTCCACTGCCGAAGTAGGGTAAAACAGCTTAGTTCATCAGCTTTAGTCAGATCTTGGTCACAAAACTTACTTTTTATGCTGTTGACTATGGTAGGCGCTAACGGACGAAGGAAGGGATTGATTGCCCGCTCTAACCCTATGGTGGAGGGGATGGTGGCTTTGTTTTGGGCACGCATTGTGGTGGCTTGCTCTACATACTTGTTGAGTGCAGCGTTATCTGCATCTACCTCTTGGGCGAATTTAAGATTCGCAAGAGTATATTCATGGGCGCAGTACACTCGAGTCTCATCGGGTAACGCCGCGAGCAAACTTAAGGATTGCCACATTTGTGCAGGGGTGCCCTCAAATAAACGACCGCAGCCTGCACTAAAGAGTGTATCACCACAAAATAGTGCACCATCAAGTAGATACGCTATATGACCAGCAGTATGCCCAGGTACAGACAAAATGTGTATGGGCGCATCGATAAAGGGCAAAGTAAGTGTATTGATCTGTGTAGGGTCGATTGGCTGATTGATGCCTTGAATAGCTTCACGTTCCGGACCGTAGACAGCCAGGATCTGGTCTGTTGTCTGCTTAACATGGGCGGCGAGGGCGGTTATTCCACCTGTATGATCATGATGATGATGAGTGATCAAAATACCCGCTAACGTAAGTTGATGTTTACGTAAGTAGTCGAGCACAACATGTGGATCGCCAGGATCAACCACATACACCGTTTGCAGGGAGTCTTGTCGCAACACCCAGATATAATTGTCATTAAAGGCATTAATCGCTGTTATAGTGAGCATAGCACCGCCGATAGCTGTATTTTGATTTCAAGATGAGGTTATTATCCACAGGTGGATATCAGTTGGCGACTATTGTGATTTTTAAATCACCTAATGATGGATGTTCAATGAAGGTCTTAACTCGGTAAAAGTAATAAGATAACGGAAAGGGAGGTGAGTTGTGTCGTATAACAGTTCTGTGCGTAAACCTGAGCAATGGGAAGATTTACCCAATGGCGACGCACTCCAGCAAGCTGTTACCGATAAACTCACTGATTGGTGGCCAAGGGTGTTTGGCTATCATTTGTTGAAGTTGGGCCCCTTAAGTGCACAGCTTTCCAGTATGGCATCCCCTGTTGCTCATCATTTTTCACTATGCTCAGCACCAACAGCCTCGTTAATGGGGGATTTTTGTCATTTGCCGATACAAAATGGGGTGATTGATGCTGTGGTGATGAGCCTGCTACTAGAGTTTGAGGCTGATCCTTACCGTATTTTACGGGAAACCGACAGAGTGCTGATCGCCGGTGGTTATTTATTTATTGTGGGCTTTAACCCCTTAAGCTCAGTGTTTCTTGGCAAGCTGTGGCCGAAATATCAAGATGATCTACCTTGGTGCGGACGCTTTTTTATGCCATCTAGGGTGCGAGATTGGTTAGGGCTACTTGGTTATCAAGTGGTGAGTGATGAGCGTTTGGTTTACCATCCCCTGATCGGCGAATTGAATCGTGGTCGTTTTTTACAGCAAACCTTAGCTTCATGGCTTCCCAGTGCGGGGAGTTTGTATTTGATTGTGGCTCGAAAATTAGAATCACCATTAACCCCAATCCGTGACAAACGTAAAGTTCGACAACCCAATTGGGCCACTGCGCCAAGTGCCGGACGCACTGGGCATTTATCCGAACATATAAAATAACATCATCGATTAATGAGTCCGATATGCGAATTACCCTAAGGCAACTTGCAGTTTTTGAAGCCGTCGCACGCAGTGGTCAGGTGGCAAAAGCGGCTGAACAAGTTAATCTATCGCCGCCTGCGACCTCTATGGCCTTAGCCGAACTGGAAAAACAGCTCAATGCTCGGTTATTTGAAAGAATTGGCAATCGTCTGCAACTGAATTCGCAAGGTAACCTCTTGTTGCCGTTGGCCACCGATCTTTTACATCGTGTTGAACAAATTGAGCAGGCATTTACTCGTCAAGATGGTGATTTGGTTGGACACTTAAGTGTGAGTGCAAGCTCAACGATTGGTAATTATTTACTGGCGAAAGCGGCAGTCGCATTTTGCCAGCAACATATCCAAACCCATGTAGACGTGGCGATCACCAATACCCAAGAAGTGATTCAATCCGTTGCACAATTTCGTGCCGAAATGGGGTTTATTGAAGGGCATTGTACTGATAACCGTCTTCATATCGAGCCGTGGCACAAGGATCGATTATTGGTGTTTTGCCATCCCGCTCATCCATTAGCAGGGCAAACGGTTAAGCCTATGGCCGTAAAAGGCCAATCTTGGGTGCTGCGTGAAGAAGGATCGGGAACTCGGGAATATTTTGTTAATGCGGCCAATGAACTGGGTATGCAACCGGAGGCTAAGTTCTGCTTTACCACGCCAGATGCCATCAAGTTGGCGGTAAAACAAGGTGCTGGTTTGGGGGTTTTGTCAGAACTTGCGTTGGATAAAGACATTAGTCGAAAAGAATTGGCTCTAGTCACCATTGAAGGATTAGTGCTAGAGCGGCAGTTTTACCGCATAACTCATAAGAGTCGCCAAGCAACGTCGTTAGGGCTGGCCTTTGTGCAGTTTTGCAGTAATTTTTTCCATTTATCACGAGAATAATGGTGTTCTAGCAGCGATAAGTGTTAGGACTCCGCCTGATAACCTGCATCAATTTGCGTAGGATTTGCCTCTGCGGCGGCGCGAGCAAGTTGATCACAGCGTTCATTTTCCGCGTGTCCGGCATGGCCTTTTACCCAGCGCCAATCAATTTGGTGGAGTTGAGCGGCGTTATCTAAACGTTTCCAAAGATCGACATTTTTCACCGGCGTTCTATTAGATGTCATCCAGCCTTTATTCTTCCAACCGTGGATCCAAGTGGTGATCCCTTGGCGCATATATTGGCTATCGCTGGTGAGAATGATTTTACAGGGTTCTTTTAGGGCCTCAAGCGCAACGATTGGGGCTAATAATTCCATGCGATTATTGGTTGTCAGGGCAAAACCATCGGATATCTCCTTTGTATGGCCCTTATAATTCATTACAATGCCATAGCCACCGGGGCCCGGATTGCCTAAGCAAGAACCATCGGTGAAGATGTGGATTAGTTTTAGTTCAGTCATCAAGTGGTTACCAGCGGCGTAAATATCGGCCGAGTATAACCAAAAAAAGTCATAAGAAGCGCATAAAAGTATGAATATTATCTCAAACGCAAGCCGTCAGGTTATTTTGGATACTGAAACCACTGGTATGAACCAGGGGAGTGGTGCGGTGTATTTAGGACACCGAATTATTGAGATAGGCTGTGTTGAGGTCATCAACCGCCGTTTAACGGGGCGTTATTACCATCAATATATCAATCCTGGCCAAGCGATTGATCCAGAAGCGATTGCTGTTCACGGGATCACCGATGAGCGTGTTGCAAATGAGCCAAGGTTTCATCAAATAGCGCAAGAGTTTATCGATTTTATCAGTGGCGCAGAAATTGTAGCCCATAACGCAAACTTCGACGTGAGCTTTATGGACCATGAGTTTTCCTTACTGCAACCGTTAGGACCAAAGACTCGCGACATTTGTGATATTTTAGACTCCCTCGATATCGCTAAGTTTTTGCATCCTGGGCAAAAAAACAACTTAGACGCTCTCTGCAAACGTTATGGCATCGACAATTCCCGCCGTCATTACCACGGCGCATTACTCGACGCCGAAATTCTTGCCGATGTGTATTTGTCGATGACGGGAGGTCAGACTAAGTTCAATCTCTCTAACGAAGAAGTTGGTCAAGAGGCGGGAGGCATTCAACGCTTTGATCCCGCATCACTTAATCTTAAAGTGATCAGCGCATCGGCCGATGAACTCGTTATACATGAACAACGCCTTGATTTAGTCGCAAAATCAGGAAAGTGCCTCTGGAGAGGATAATTTTTAGCCTATGACGATGTTGCTGCGAAAATATCTAGTCAATACCACGTTAATACTCGGCTACCTTAGCTTGAGCACGTCATTGCTTGCGGCTGATACGGAACCAGTGACCGCTAAGCCAACAAAGCCGACTACCGATATGGCAGCTAAGGTTCAAAATACTGCTGAGCCAAGTGCTGAGGTTAAGGTAAACAGTGCTGAGAGTAAGGTAAACACGTCCAAGCCCTCGAATATGAAAGTCGTGCCCGTAGATACGGCTTCTGAGCTTAAAAATCGTTTTCGGGTGGATCATATGGTCAGCAGTATGACACTCATGATCCAGCGAGAATATGGTTCGGCCCCCGTGGTGATTGTCTTGCCCGATGGCAGTAAGTGGTACGCCAATCGTCATCCAGAAACCGTTAAATGGGTTGATGGTATGACCGGAGATATTATTTATATCGAATCACCCCAGCCAGGTCCTTGGCAATTAGTGGGGAAGGTGGTGCCGGGCTCGAAAATTAAACGGGTTTCAAAGCTTGAGATTGAAGTTCAACGATTACCTCAGCCATTATTCCAAGGCGAACAAACCAAAGTGATTGCCCAATTAATGGGAGATGCAGAGCGCGTTCGCATGCCTGGGATGGACTATTTAGTCGAGTGGACCGCTCACTTTGTCAGTAAGCATCGGACGGGCGATGAAAACTTTGCCGCAGGTGACATTATCGTTGGTTCCTACAAAGATAATGGTGAAAAGTTCGATGAAAGACCTGATGACGGCATATTTACAGGCGATATCAATCTTAAGCAGCCATGGGGTGAGTACGACTTTGTCGTTCAAGCGCGTAACAACGTATTTGAAAGGCAAGTCTCATTTCCTTTTAGCTTATCTCCACGACCCGTAAATGCAGAGGTGATAACTCCTGAAGATCCTTTAACGGGTCAATGGAAAATCATGCTACATGCCGATAGTAGCGTATTACAGCTAGCTGAAACCCATTTTTCATTTGAGCTTGTTGGACCTGCTGGTTTGCAACTTCCCCTCGTAGTTCATGGGCTTAAGGAGAGCGACACTGAACTGCCGATACCGCCTGTGACCGAGTTTGGCAGTTACCGAATAAAAGGCTCTGCTGCGACAACGACAGTCACTGGCCGTGAAATAGTACTCGATTTACCTGAACTGTTCTTCAACCTAGTGCAACCGCCCGAGCCACCACCTAGCGAAGAAGAGCTCGCAGCTGTGGCCGCGCAAAAGGCTGCAGAGGAAGAGGCACTCGCTAAGCAGGAAGCGATCTTCTGGATTATCACCGTCAATGTGGTGTTAGTGCTACTGGGGGTGGTTGGGCTGATTATTTGGCGTAAGCGTCAAAGTTTGGCACAAGCACTAGCCGCGGCCGAACAGCGGATTTTAGATGAAGCGGAACAAAATAAAGCTGATGTCCCATCCCTTGATGAAATAGATTTAACTATGCCAGATGAACCTGATAATCGTAGATAAAAGTGAAGGAAAGGGTGAGATTTACATCGGGATTTGCAGATATTTTGTTCACTTATCATGGGGTTTTGTTAAGTTTGGCGAAATTTTAACTAATCGATGCAATTGAGTGAAAAAAACGGTTGACGCTTCGAACGCTCAACCGTATTATTCACCGCAACTTGAGTGGAGCGGTAGTTCAGTTGGTTAGAATACCGGCCTGTCACGCCGGGGGTCGCGGGTTCGAGTCCCGTCCGCTCCGCCAGTCAAGTTATTAAAAGTTAAAATTATAGTGCTTTGATAGCGGTATAATAAAAAGTTTGGAGCGGTAGTTCAGTTGGTTAGAATACCGGCCTGTCACGCCGGGGGTCGCGGGTTCGAGTCCCGTCCGCTCCGCCAAATATGAAAAAGCCTCATCATTTGATGAGGCTTTTTCATTTGCGATATCAGTAAACCACTAGTGTCTACCGTCTAAAGAATGTTGATATTTTAAGATTCAATTTTGTTTGAGCAAGTGCTGCTCGCGAAGCGAGTAAATATGGGTCGTTATTTTACTCAAATTACCAGCGTCTCTAATCACTGAAAGTAAAGAGAAAAGTCTTGCCAGAATGAACTCTTCGGGCAGTATTTGGCTGATATTTCTGCTGAGTTATTTTAGTATTATGTAGCTTAACTAACCTCAGATCTGGTTAAGCCAGCACTAAATTAGAGCTATCTAACAGTTCAAGCTCCTGAGCTGTTAGATTTAACGATGGCTTTTCTTCTTTTAAACAATATGCAATCAATCCACCAAGTAGATTGAGCATGAACCCATGCTCGCTGCGGTGTCTTGAGTGTTCAATATAGGAAATGTTCTTCAATTGGTCATTCACTGTTTCAATGATGAATCGCTTTTTTAAGATTGCTCTATCCCATAGAGAAATAAACTTTTTCTTCATGTTCTTACGAACTGTGGTGATTAACTCAACGCCCTTTTCCAAAAGCTCACCTGTTAGGGCTTGGCTAATATAGCCTTTATCACCATAAAGCTTACCAAAAAGAGACTCAGCCATTTCACTGACAGGTTGCCTGTCATCGACATTACCTTTCGTCAGTTTTAACGCTACAATTTCACCCAAGTGATTGATAATAAGATGCAGTTTAAATCCAAACGACCAGCCCATAGTTCCCTTTCCATGTTCGGCAATGCCTTCAAAAACCTTATTTCGCTTCGCTCGAATAATATGACAGACTTCAATTTTAGTGGAGTCGACAAACTGAATTCCCGTTGGCTTTCCAAGCTTTGAAGTCAGATAGCTACACATAGGGACAACGACGCTAGGCATTAATGCAAGGAAACGAGTGTAGCTCAACAACTCTGGAAAATAGGGTTTTAGCTGGCGACAAACATAGTGCAGATAATAATTTTTGAAATCTCGGTAATGTGATTGATGGAAATGAATGATAATGGTCATCACTTCTGCGGGAGAAAGGCGACAAGGTCTATTATACCAATTATATTAATTATGTGATCTAATTGGTCATCAGTTTTTAATCATACAAAATATGAATAATCCCCACATCGCAGCCTTAGTAAAATCGGAGAAAAGTGCACGCAAACGTATGCGCTATCTTGCCTTACTCCATTTCACTGAAGGTCATTCTCGTACCGCCATCGCAAGCATGCTTAAGGTCAGTAGAACCAGTGTCAATCGCTGGGTCACCGCCTATTTAACCCATGGGCTGACTGGCCTTGACGATGCGCCCAATCCGGGCCGTCCTGCGACACTGTCCATCGCACAACAAGCTAAGCTTAAAGCGTTCGTACAGCACAGAAGTCTATCTGAACAAGGTGGCAGGTTGATGGCCAAGGATGTCGGCCTATTTATTCAGTCTGAATTTGGTGTGACGTTCAAGCAAGCAAATATCTACCGCTTGCTGCATCAACTTGGCTTCTCATGGATTACCACTCGCTCTCGCCACCCGAAACAATCTGAGGCTATACAAGAGGCTTTTAAAAAACTTCCGGATGGCAACGATCCTTAACACACCTGGGCACGTTGCACTCGATCGCATTGACGTTTGGTTTCAAGATGAAGCCCGCTTTGGCCAACAGAATACCACCACCCGTATTTGGGCTGAGAAAGGGACCCGTCCACGGGCCGTCAAGCAGCAACAATTTGAATCAGCGTATCTATATGGCGCCGTGTGTCCGGCAACGGGGGCGACACAAGCGATTATTGCCCCGCATGCCAATAGCGAATATATGAACGAGCATTTAAAACTGATTTCAGCCGCCACCGCATTTGGGCGCCATGCGCTGGTCATCATGGACGGCGCAGGCTGGCATCAACAGGATTTGGCCGATGACTTTGATAATCTGACGCTTCTCAAGTTGCCACCTTATTCACCGGAGTTGAATCCAATAGAGCAGGTATGGCAATGGCTGCGTCAAAATGTGTTGGCCAATCGTTGTTTTAGTGGTTATGACGATATTGTCGAACAGTGCTCTATCGCATGGAATACCTTCATTGAGAAGAAAGCAAGAGTGATAGAATTGTGTACTAGACCATGGACAATTTTGACCAGTTAGTTAATGGAATTGGTATTACGCTTCATTTCACCATTATCAAGCAATAAGCGTGAGGGCGTTCAAAATTCTGTGTCAGGCTAATTTTTAAATTTCCAGCACGCTATCTAAACGTCCTTCAAAATAAATCGCTAACTGAGATAAACAAAGGCTCCAATTGTGGATTGGCATGGTCCATTTATCTGAGGCGTTTAATATGCCTGCGTAAAGTAGCTTCAACAAGCTATTTTCATTAGGAAAAGCACCTTTGGTTTTGGTGAGCTTTCTAAATTGGCGATGCACAGCCTCAACCGCATTGGTCGTGTAAATCACTTTCCTGATATGTTCTGGGTACTTAAAATAATGGGACAAATTATGCCATTTGCGACGCCAAGAGTTGATTACCAGCGGATAAGCATCACCCCATTTGGCCTCCAGTTCGTCCAATGCCATCTCTGCGGCTTCTTTACTCACGGCTCGATACACAGGCTTTAAATCAGCCATAAACGCTTTCTGATTTTTTGAGGCGACATACTTCATTGAGTTGCGGATCTGGTGGATAACACATAGCTGTGTTTCCGTATGAGGGAAGATACTGGCTATGGCCTCAGGGAAACCGGTCAAACCGTCAACACAGGCGATAAGAATATCTTTTACACCACGATTATTAAGATCGGTCAGTACGGATAGCCAGTAATTAGCGCCTTCATTTTCGGACAAGTGAAGCCCTAAAATTTCCTTTTTTCCTTTCATATTAAGCGCTAACAATGTGTAAACGGCTTTACTGACGTAACGCCCATCCTCTTTGACTTTGTAATGTATCGCATCAAGCCAAACGATAGGATAATGGCTATCTAATGGGCGCTGTTGCCACGCTTTAAGTTCGGGGATGAGTTTGTCAGTGATAGCACTGACTGTTGCGTTAGACACATTGAGCCCATACATATCTTCAACATGTTGATTAATATCGCGATAGCTCATACCTATACTGAACATCGATAACACTTTACGTTCGATTTCATCGGTTAGCGTAGTTTGATTTTTCTTAATCAACTGAGGCTCAAAGGTGCCATTGCGGTCTCTAGGCGCGTCTAACTCAAAGTTACCGGACGGATACTTAATGGTCTTAGAGGTTTTGCCATTTTTACGATTAGGCTGAGGATCATGCGCTAAATGCTGCTCAAGCTCAGCCTGGAGAGCCGCTTCAGTGAGTTGCTTGATCAGTGGACCAAGAATGCTGTCTTTACCTGTGAGGCTTTTACCTGATTGCAGATCTTTAAGGGCTTGTTCGAAGTTAAAAGGTTGGGTCATGTGTCATTCCTGTTTTTGAATATTTTACTGAAATGACACAGAATTATGAACACTACCATAAGCGTTGCCAATGTGGGATAAATAACTGACAGAAATCATCGACATCACAGTAAGTTTCAACTAGTTTGTTCATGCTCGTTCCTTTTTCTAATCACTCTTGGTCGAATGATCGGATCAGGGAACGAGCATTTAGTTCCTTTTGGGAGCTAAATTCTTATCCGAAGCTCAGGTTAACTATGCTGTACGGACTTTGCCTCGCATAACCAGCCAAACTGCTGAAACAAACCACTCTGAAACGTTGCCAACACGCCCTAATATGGTCGTATCTGTTATGTGGTTTTATTCTTATATTGCACTCGCATTCATTTAACACCATCTGTTCATCTATTTTCAGCCAAGTTAAAGCTACAAATGACTGTTGAGCTAAATTTTCATCCTGAAAGCAACTGGAATGCAATCAAGACGGTGGAATAGTTTTACTAGTTTGTTGTTTTGGCATGAGTTATTTTTTAAGTTCAACCTTATCGAGAAAATCATTGTGCTGAAGGTTCTACTAAGATTCTTATTATTAGCGCTTAACATTGACGCATAGTGAATAACGACTAATATAAGACAGATGAGACACTCATGAGGTGATGCTATGCCCTGAAGAATCCCCTGATGATTTACAAATAAATCATCAAATTAGAGTGGAAGCGCATCTTGTTGCATGATCAAATGGTTTCGCTAAAAACTACACTTGGACAACAAGATGCGCGAAGCCAATATCCTACTACATTCTTTACACCAATACTGCCCAGAACTTCACCTAAAACGATTAAACAGCTTGATGCTGGCCTCTAAGGCGCTGATTGAATGTAAGACACTGACCTTGACTGAGTTAGGTCGAAATTTACCAACCACGGCCCGAACCAAGCACAACATCAAGCGCATTGATCGTTTGCTCGGCAACACGCATCTGCATCAAGAACGGTTAGCTGTCTACCAATGGCATGCCAGCCTCATCTGTTCTGGTAACCCTATGCCGATTGTGCTCGTCGATTGGTCAGACATCCGAGAGCATAAACGCATCATGGCTCTGCGCGCCTCAATAGCCTTCAATGGCCGCTCTATTACCCTGTATGAGAAGTCCTATCCCCTATCAGAACAATGCTCTAAGGCCTCCCACAACGGTTTTTTAGCGGACTTAGCCAAGATTTTACCTTTGCATGTTACCCCTCTCATCGTGACTGACGCGGGGTTCAAAGTGCCTTGGTACAAAGAGGTTGAGGCGCATGGTTGGTTTTGGCTAAGCCGTATTCGCGGTACAGTTCAATTTGCAGATATTGGCGCTGAAAATTGGCGTGCAGTTCGCAGTACACATGACTTGGCCAACGGTCAAGCGAAGAGCCTGGGTTGTAAGACCTTGACCAAAACTAACCCTATCAATTGCCATCTCACGCTTTATCGTAGCAAACCTAAGGGGCGTACAAATCAGCGTTCAACGAGGACTAATTGCCACCATCCATCGGCAAAAACGTACTCAACATCGGCGAAAGAGCCTTGGGTGTTAGCCAGCAATTTACCACCAGAATCTCGGAGCCCAAAGCAGCTGGTAAACCTGTACGCCAAACGTATGCAAATAGAGGAAACCTTTCGTGACCTCAAAAGCCCGGCATACGGCTTTGGCTTACGCCAAAGTCGTACCAACAGTCCAGAGCGATTCGACATCATCCTACTGATAGCGTTGATGGTTCAATGCCTGTTGTGGCTAGTTGGTTTACACGCACAGCAACAGGGCTGGGATAAGCATTTTCAGGCCAATACCATTGGGCATCGAACGGTACTCTCAACGATTCGCTTGGGATTGGAGGTACTCAGGCGGCCTGATTATCAAATCACGGAGAAAGAATTGCTGGCGGCCTGGGTATTATTCGCCAATCAGTTGCTCAAATATGGCTATGCTATGGCTGATTTATGAGGGGATCCTTCAGTGCTATGCCAATACCTGTCACAATTGCTGATGATTCTTTAATGTCCAGAAAAGCGGTAAGACGAGCTTTACCGGAGGACTGGGATGTTGAGATCACTGAAGCGTGTAATGGAAAAGAGGCCTTAGAAGCAGCTAATTCAGGTAAGGCTGAGGTACTATTTCTTGACCTGACCATGCCTGAACTTGATGGATTTGGAGTACTTAAATGTCTTCATGAACAACAATCAAAGACGGTTGTGATTGTGATAAGTGCAGATATACAGCCAGAAGCTAAATTGTTAGTTGATTCCCTAGGTGCTTTTCGTTTCTTACAAAAACCGTTACAACCCGCACAGTTAAGAGAAGCACTTTTCGATGTGGGGCTAATATGAACATGTTGCTATCTGAAGAACAGCGAGACGCGCTCCAGGAATTGATGAATATTTCTATGGGGCAAGCAGCTAATTCACTTGCTCGTTTAATCGAAGCTAAAATTACACTATCAATTCCTAAAATCAGTGATGTTACTCCTGAACAATTTGTCTCTATGCTATCGGACGAGGCAATGTGGTACACACGCCAATCATTTTTAGGCAGTATTAAAGGTGAAGTTATTTCAACGCTATCTAAGCAGGGCTGCGATGCGATTGGTACATTAATGGAGTATGAACTGCCACTTACTCAAGACCGGTTAAATGAATTGTTGTTAGAACTTGCCAATATTTTAGCTGGTGCATGTTTAACCGGATTTGCTGAGCAACTTTCATTAAACGCAAAGTTAAGTATGCCGACAATGTATAATGCGGCTAGTCAGCATTACCACTATAGATGGGCAAGTACTTTAATGATGGAGGTTGAGTTTAAAGTGGAAGTGAGTCAGTTTGACTCAAAAGTTGTGATCTGTTTGGAAGAGGCATCAGTTCAAACTTTATTAGTGAAACTACAGCAGCTGCTGGAGTAATTATGAGTCAGTCACAGCTATTGCAGAAGCTTACTTCACGCTTACCACTTGGAATTTGTGTGGTTGATGAGTTTTATCAAATTATTTACTGGAATGAATTTTTTACCGATAGATTGTCAACCGATAATAAGTCAGTTACACACGAAAATAACTTACTCACGTTATTCCCTGATGCCGCAAAATTTCTTCAAAAAAAAATTAATAGCGTTTTTGTGCTTAATAATGCCAGTTTCTCATATTGGGAACATCGTCCACATGTATTTGACTTTAGTAGCAGTCGGCCTATTACAGGTGAAGAGACTGCTATGTACCAAAATATTGAGTTTTTCCCGCTCGATATAGAAAATAATCAAGTGAAAACAGTTTGTTTAATTGTGCAAGATGTAACTGAGCTTGCAAGTTATTACCAAGCACAAAAGTGCCTTTCTGAACAATTGGAACAAGAGCATACAGCACTGAGTCTTCTCAATAAAAAACTAGAGGCTGCTCAGAATCAATTATTACAATCTGAAAAAATGGCCGCAATTGGACAGTTAGCTGCAGGCGTTGCTCATGAAATTAATAATCCAATTGGTTTTGTGAATTCAAATTTACAAAGCTTACAAGATTATAATGATAAGTTGTTGAAATTACTTAGCTTTTATCAAAAACTAGTACATAAGATTGGGTCTCCTCCTTATTTTGCACTTGAACAAGATATGTTGAAGCGACATCAGTTTGAATTTATATGCTCAGATTTACCTGATTTAATCAATGAATCGATTGAGGGATTAGATCGCGTTGCCGTAATAGTGAAAAGCCTCAAGTCTTTTTCTCATGTCGATAGTAGTGAATGGCAATATGCTAATGTAATAGAGGGTGTTGAAAATACATTAAAAATTGCTGCTAACCAAATTAAATATAAAGCTGTTGTTCTTCGTAATTTCCAGGATAATTTGCCAGAGCTATATTGTCAGCCAATGCAGCTTAATCAAGTATTCCTTAATTTGTTAGTTAATGCTGCGCAAGCTATAGAGGAAAGAGGTGAAATATCTATCGATGTAAGTGCGACAGAATCAGAATTTATGATTGTTATTCGTGATACTGGTTCTGGTATTGCAGCACAAGATATACGTAAAATATTTGAACCTTTTTACACCACCAAACCTGTCGGAACAGGCACAGGGCTTGGTTTATCATTATCCTACAGTATAGTTCAAAAGCATAAAGGTGAGATTAAAGTCACTTCTACTTTGGGTGTGGGCACTTCTTTCACTGTGATATTACCAATCTTAACTCCTGCTGATGTTTTTGAGTGTTAGGTCTGACTCATGTGTTATCATTGATATTATATCCTATTATTTTTCATTTTCAGCTAAAAGTGCATCCGTTATAGCGGTTGACAATTCGTTGATTTCATCTAGGGTTATCATTCGATTTTTTAGTTTCACATTGAGATGAGCCGCACATGACGATATATTGCTAAGCCCTAAACACGCACTTGTTCCTTTTAGCTTATGTAATTCATGTCCTAACTTTTTTACTTCTCCATCATTGATAAGTTGCTTTAATAAAGACAATGTATTAGGTAAGGTTTTTAGATATTCAATTGTTAAATCATTATCTAATATGTCATCTTCTTTTTTTTGCTTATTATATGTTGATTGGTTTTCTCCCAGAAAATATTGCAAGGTATCAATGATCTGTTGTTTGCTAAAAGGTTTTGTGATTTTTTTGTTGAAAGAGCTATTTTTTTCACTGTCATCATAAAAAATATCAGCACTTAATAATAATAAAGGAATATTTTTATTCATCGCACGTATTGTATTTGCAGCGGTAAGTCCATCGATAACTGGCATTTGTTGGTCTAATATGATCAGATCGTAATGTTTTAGAGATGCTAATTGTATTGCTTCTTCACCATTGACACCAAAATCTATACTTATTCCGGTATCTTTTAGGTAAATTGCTACTAAGTCTCTAATATCCTCTACATCATCAACAAATAAGATGCTTTTCTTTTTCCAGTCTATGATGTCATTTTGAATAATGTTGATTTCATCATGCGTTATGGCAACGTTATTAATTAATTTTTCTTCGGGTAATGTGATAGAGAAACAAGACCCAATCCCAACTGTACTATGCATATTAAGTTGTAAAGACATAGCATCAGCTAATTGTTTACTGATAAATAATCCTAGACCTGTACCGCCATAATCTCTACTGGTACTGGAGTCTGCTTGAGTAAATGCATGAAATAAACTCGATGCTTGTTCAGATGAAATACCAATGCCGTTGTCGATAATTGCAATATATAACTCATTTTTATCTGTTATGTTCGCAACTAATTTTATAGTACCTTTTTGCGTGAACTTTACTGCGTTACTAATAAAATTGAGTAATATCTGCTTAAGTCTATAAGGGTCTGTTTTTATATATTTAATATTTGATAGATTAATGTCTAACTGAGTAGTTAAATTTTTCGAATGTGCTAAAACAGTTAATGCATCACTTAAGCTGTTTAAAAGCGGTTCAATAGCAACCGATTGCTCAGCTATAGACATTTTTCCTTCATCAATTTTAGCCGCGTCTAAAATGTCATTAATTATACTTTGAAGGTGAGATGTATTTTGTTCAATTTTGCAAAGAGCAGTATGTACTTCACCATGGGTAATGGGTAAAATTTGTTCAGTGAAACCTTTAATTATCGTTATTGGAGTACGAATTTCATGGCTCATATTAGCAAGGAATCTAGTTTTAATTGCCGCTAGATGATTTGCTTTATCGCGCTCTTCTTCTAATTCTCTTGTTCGTTTTTCAACTCTTTCTTCTAACTCTTCATTAAGAAGTCTTACCTCATTCATTGATGATATTGTTGCGTTGTGAGCACCAGTTACTCGTCGTTGCATATTTATAAAGCTATGCGCTAAAGTGTCAATTTCAAGCGCCGATTGAGTCAGATTCAATGCTTTGCTATTTAAGGTTTTGCCATCCCATTGTTGAGTGTAATCTACCAATTGCTCTAATGCCTGTGTGTAGTTTTTTACAAATCTTTTTGATAATCTAACAGATGTTTCTAATATTATAGTGATTAAGGCTAGTGCAAGAAAAAAATAAATTGAAAGTTTTATGAAGAGATCGTTCGTGTCAATGAAAAAATATAACTCCCAACCAGTTAAACCGACTTTTTCATTGATAATAAAGTGATGCGCATCTTTGCTAAATGTAATAGGATTAAGTGGGTTGAATATACTTTTTCTTAAAAATGTATCTTTCATCGGCTCGCTATCTTTAGGGCGAGTCCAGACACTGCCGATATCACCACTTACATTGTTTCCCCATACTTTTCTTCCTGATTTATCTATGAGTATACGATGTGAAATACTATCATTATGTTTATCAAATAATGTCAGTAATGAATTAAGTTTTATTGCTAATTGTAGTACACCATCAAATTTATTTTCTCTTATTATAGGTGTGCTTACAGCAAATAATTGATCATCTCCGAGTGATCTTCCTTTGAAGGTATCACTTATAAAAGACGTTTTTGTTTGTTTTACCAAATAAAAATAGGGACGGTCTGCAACGCTCAAGTTGCCGATGTTGTTTGTGTTTGCATCAACTTTGTAGAAATCTCTAACAATACCATTCTCATCTGTTACAAGTGAAGATATAGATTCTGGAGATTGTTCCACAAGAAGTTTTAAGGTGTTTTTAGTAACTTGTTTTTCAGTTGTATTAACAATGGTTTCAATCTTTACGATGTAATCATTTAGTTTTAACTCAATATTGTCCTTAAGAGAGTTAACTTCATTTTGATAATGAACCATTTGTTTCACAAGTTCTAAACTCGTTAGTCCATTGAGACCAAGTGTAATCAGTAATGTTGCAGGGATTGCTGTGTATAATCCGACTCTAAAAGATAGTTGATGTTGCAATGACTGTTTTCTTAATTGCTCATTATTAACATATAATGCAAGGAGTAAACGTGCGGCTTTTATACTCCAAATAAATAATGCCGTTGATAAAGAGCTATATATAATTAAGAAGGATAAATTATCCTTTATAGCTTCCAGTGAAAACATTTTTATAATGAGAACAGCTGCTAAAAAATAAATCACAGAAATTTGCGTTGTGTTTGAGCTATTTTTTTTAATATAAATATTAAATAATACGACTTGTATAAGGCTTAGTATTATAGCAATAAAAGAGGGGAGTGGAGATGCAACAAAAACAAAACATACTAACGCCCACAAGGGACCTAAACGTGCTAGAATCAATAAAGCTGCAACATTGCCTATATTGAGAGGTACTGCAATTGGAACGGTTACAACTGATAAATTGGCAACCAATCCAATGATAATACAATATAATAAGAATAATATTCGGTGTTTCTTAATGGATTTATTATGTCTTCTAATTATTGCTAGCATGGCTAGACTCCGGTAGACCTATAACAAATTTTGTGCCCAAAGGCCCTGTGTAGTCAAGAGTAATAAATCCATTATGTTGCTCTACTATAGCTCTTGATATTGATAGCCCTAACCCAGTACCTTCACCAATTTCTTTTGTTGTAAAAAAAGGTTCAAAGATATGTGGTATATCAGTCTCATGTATACCATTCCCATTATCCTTTATTTCAATGTTTATCCAATGATTTATCTTCGTGATATCTATTTCAAATAATCCTTTTTTATGTTTTATTGAATAATAGGAGTTGTTTATCATATTGAATATTACTTGACTTAGTTGTGTTGTGTTTCCGTTGACTAATACACTTTCTAAATGATGAGTTAAATTTATTTTTATGTGTTTTTTTAGATTGACTTTAGCTATCTTTACCGTATCTTCAACAAGCTTTACTATGTTTATAGTTGATATGGTTTGTTCATCTGGATGTGAGAAGTTACGTAGGTTTTTAATAATATCTCTCGCACGTCTAGCACCTTCTTGACTTTCATTAATTAATTCAATACTGTCTTTTAATATAAAATCAAGCTTGTACTTTTTAACGGACATATTAATTTCTGGATGTGTATTGTTTACTTCGTTTATGAATGAGCTGATATCTTTTAAATACACGTCAAGCGTGTTCAAGTTGCTATAAATAAATCCTAGTGGGTTATTCAATTCGTGGGCAACACCGGCTGCAAGTTGACCAATTGCCGCTAACTTTCCTTGTTTCGATAAACTGTTTTCAATTCTTTTTTGTTGTGCAAATAAACTTTCGCGTTCAGCTGCAATATGGCGATAGTCTCTCAATGTGAGTGTGTTTGCGATAAAACTACAGTAGTTTGATATGATAGATTGCGCTCCAGAGTTAAAGCTATAGGGCTCTTTTTTTAGCAAGATGATGGCATAATCACTGTTGTTAAATTTTACAGGCTGAATTAATGCTGATGTCGCTTGGGGCAATAGGCGCTTTAGTGTGCTTGACCAATTAGAGGTAGAGTCTAAATTGATCACTGTTGTTTCTCTAAATTCAAATTTTACAGTTTTAGTATTTTCGAATGTAATGTGTTTTCCAATTAGTTCCTCATGTGTGCATGCTAAAATACTCAGTTCAGTACTTTCTGGGTTGCAAGTTACGATTAATTGAAGATCAGGTTTTAACTCCTGTTTGACTAGTGAAAATAAGACGCTAAATGGCATAGCTTGGTCTATGTTTTCCGTCAAAGCTTGCATCGATTTTGAAATTAAATTATTGAGTATTTTAAACTCTAATAATTCCTGATTTTCTGCTCTTAATTGTATCAGCAATTGCTGTTGGTCATTTTTATTCATTCAATAGTCCAAATTGCACAGCTAACTTTATAAGAGTATTAGTCGTTTTGACACAGTTGATATGGAGCACGTATGTCAACGTTACAAATGCTAATGGAAGGGATGAAAGTTAGCTTTGTATCAACACTGAGTATAGCTTCGTTTAGCTTGCCAATAATCACCGCAATGGTCATAGGGATGATAACTGCTGAATATTTGTCGGACTTTTAACATCACAGCGTGGGCATTTTACATGTATTCAGTGAGTCATATATTTAAGTCATCCCATTGATCTATAATGTTTTAAGCTTTAGTTTGTTTCTATTTCAACTAACAATTGCTCCTTATGTTTTAGCTGATACTTTGATAATTTATCAAGTGAAGCAGAGGTTAGTATATGTCCTTCAGGCAACAGCAGTATGTGCTTAAGATTGTATAAGTTTTGCTTTAATTTCATACCGGCTTTGAGTGCACTCACTTGTAGTCCTCTTCTAGCTTTGTTTGCTATGTCTACTTCTTCGGAAGTGACTAAAATTGACAAAGCGTTGACAATCACTGGGTCATAATAACTGCCCTGGCGTAGTTTTATTGCGTCAAAGCCGTCAGCCATGCTTTTTTTATTACCATCGTATCGGCCTTCAACATGCAGCCAAAAATCTCTTGCTACTGCCAATATTCGTGACCCAAGAGGGATGTCTACGCCTGCTTTTTGAGCGGGTTCACCTCCGCCATTAAAGCGCTCTAATTGATTGACGATGATGAGTGACATTTCGCTTAAATGTATCGCGGGCAGTAAGATCTCTTCGGCATGTAATGGATGTTCATTAAATAAACGACGTTCACGATCATAGAGGTCGGTATATGCCGTTTCAGCTATTTTGGTGGGGAGCGCGATTTTACCGATTTCTGAAAATAAGCCCGCTTTTGTTATCGTAACTATCTGTTCTGCAGGCAATTGCAATGCATTTGCAAGATATTCGCAGGTGGCGCTGATTTTACGGGCCAGTTCGCCACTGAGCGGTGGATAACTCACGATGATATTGTAGAGTACCTCTAAGGTAGCAGCTTCATCTTTTTGTCGTTCACTTGCTAAGTTTTTGAATTTTAATAGTGTTTGCTTAAGTTGTTCTGTACGTTTTTGAACGGTTTCCTCAAGGGAGTTATTGAGTTCTTTTAACTGTTTGTTTTGTGCGGCTACCTTGGCAGTAAGTTGTTTGTTTTGACGAATTAAGTGGTACATTGCTAATCCTTCGTCAACCACAGTTAATAGTTCTTGATTATCCCAAGGTTTTTGAACATATCTGTGGATTTTTCCAAGATTGATTGCAGAGACCGTCGAGGCAAGATCAGCATAACCGGTCATTAAAATGCGGTAAGCGTCTGGTTGTAATACCGCCGCTTTAGCTAAAAATTCTGCCCCCGTCATATTCGGCATGCGCATATCGGTGATAATGACATTGATTCTATGCTGCTTCATTAACTCTAAAGCTTGGCTCCCGCTATCAGCCAATAAAAGCTGCAGCTCCTTACCGATAAAAAGCCGCTGTAGCGATTTTAGAATACTGGCTTCATCGTCTACACACAAAATCAATGGCAGAGTGCTTTCAGATGGGGTTGGCATTAAGTCACCTATCGCATTTGTCCTATTTGTCTTATAGATTAAAATTATGCTATAAGTGTTAACTAAGCAAGAATAATCATGGGTACGAGAGCATGAAAACGCTCAAGCCAAGCGATATTGCTCAATATTGCGATGTTCATCAACGCACAGTGAGTCGCTGGATCGCTAAAGGTCAATTAAAAGGTCACAAATTACCTGGACGGGGTAATTATCGAGTCTTGGTTGATGACTTCATTAGTTTTCTACATCAACAAAACATGCCAATGCCAGAAGCCTTTTTAGCCTCAAATAATAATGAGTTAATGGCTGATAAAAAGTCTATTCTTATCATTGATGATGAATTATCGATGCGAAATGCACTCAGGCGGGCACTCCATTCAACACCCTTTGCAATTTTATCGGCACAGGATGGTTTTCAGGCTGGGGTGAAAATTATTGCTGAAAAGCCAGATTTAATTCTTCTTGACCTGTCCTTACCTGGGTTGAATGGTTTTGAAGTTATCCAATTTATTCGAGAGCGACCAGAGTTAGCAAATATTAAAATTTTAGTATTATCAGGGCTTTCACCTAAAGAGTTAGCAGAGTCGATTAGATTAGGTGCGGATGATGCGATAGCAAAACCTTTTGATAATCATGATCTATTGGACAGAGTAAATATGCTCTTAAGCTAGAGGCCACAATGGATAACTCTTTACTACTAGTCGATGACGATGTTGGCATTTTAAAGGCCCTAAAACGCTTATTAACTCGTTCTGGCTATTCGGTAAAGACAGCTCAAAGTGGAGAAGAAGCGTTAAACCTATTACTCACTTATGATTGTAAAGTTGTTTTGACCGATTTTAGAATGCCCTATATGGATGGAGGGCTGTTACTTTCTAAAATCAAACGCTTATATCCTGAAGTCGTCGGGCTTGTCATTAGTGGTTATTCAGATTTTGAGTCGGTGAAGTCATTACTTAATGCGGGTAGTGCGTATCGTTTTCTGCAAAAACCTTGGGAAGATAACGAGTTACTTGATGAAATAGCGAATGCATTTACGCATCACAACAAACAGATTTTTCAACGCCAATCCCAAAAAATGTTGTTGGCTAGTTCCGATGCCTTACTCGAGATATCCCCATCTAATCAAATTGTGCATGCTAATATTGCGGCGACAAAGCTCTTGGGTTCAACCTTGGTCGAGGGACGTTTGCTTGATGAGTTTTTGGTTGAAACAGATAGGTTAACCTTGCAGGAACAGACATTAGCAATCGGTCAGAGTGTATCTATTAGGTTATTGAATCACACTGAATTAGAAGTGAGTTGTCGTTTAGCTGGTCCTTCTGGGGTAGTTTTGTGTTTAAATCCCGTGACTGATGGTGAGTTGCTAAACACGGCATTTGAACTTCCTTCGCTGCTTAATTATCAGCAGCTTATATCGGTGATAACACAATATCTCAATTCTCGCAGAGCTATGGTTCTCGTTGTTATCAAGATCAAAAGTTTTGAACTCTGGAGCCGCATGATTGGTTATTCAGAAGCGCAGCGGACTATCGAGCATATTGCATTACAGCTACTTAATTCCACTGGTACGGCAGGGGAGCTTGCACTACTAGCTAATGAACAATTTGTGCTTTGTTTACCTGATATTACCTCCGAGATGGACGCTTTACAGAAGGCCGCTTCAATTATTGACCCCGTGACTGGTAAAGCTAATTTGACCTCATCTAAGTTGGATTATGCTGTCAGTTACTGTCTTATACCCGACGATGGTGATGAGCCTCGATCCGTTCTGAATAATTTATTACTGGGTAATCTGATGATGGCAGAAGACTCCGTCCGGATGTTTATGCGTTATGATCAGCAAGCTATTGAACGAAAAAAACACCAGATCTCATTAAATCAGGCGTTATTTCATGCGGTGCAACAGCGTCAACTTTTTCTGCATTTTCAGCCAAAATTTGATTTTGCCAAATATAATTTGTCCGGCTGTGAAGCCCTCATTCGGTGGCAGCACCCCGAATTTGGGATGGTTTCACCTGCGTTATTTATTCCTTTAGCAGAGCAACATGGCCAAATGGTGGATATTGGCTATTGGGTGCTCAAAACGGCCTTTATTACTGCGGCTAGATGGCAGAGTGAAGGCATTCAATTTGGAAAAATGGCAATTAATATATCTGGTCGACAGTTAACTGAGCCTGATTTTATTCACTGGATAAAGCATCATATTCAGCTGACAGGCGTTTCACCTACAGATTTAGAATTTGAATTAACCGAAACTTTTTTGCTTAATAACCTTGAAGATTGTGCGATCACCCTTAAGGCGATTGCTGAACTCGGTATCAGTATTGCGATAGATGATTTTGGTACCGGTTATTCATCTTTGAGTTACTTGAGTAAACTGCCTATTAATGTACTAAAAATTGACCGTTCACTTGTGCTCGATATTGAAAGTAATTTGAATACTGAAAGTTTAGTGGCTAATGTGGTCAGGTTAGCACATGATCTGAACATGAAAGTGGTTGTCGAGGGTATTGAAACATTGGACCAACTCAATATTGTCAAATCCTTAGGTTGTGATGTAGTGCAAGGATACTGCATTTCTAAACCGCAATCTGAAGAGGAGTATTTAGCGCTATTGGCTTCTTTTGAAAGTCTTTCAGCCACAATGGCTTAGGAGAGAGTTATGTTTAATGTACTCTTTGTTGATGATGACAGTTTTATGCTTAGAGCTCTCTTACGGCTAGCGAAAAGACTGAGACCTGACTGGCAGTTTTGGACTGAGGAGGATGGCCTAAACTGGGCAAAATCTATAGCTAATGATGTTAATGTCGATCTTATAATCTGCGATTATTTAATGCCTGATGTTAATGGCGATAGGGTACTCGTTGAGGTTTCAAAACATTATCCCCAGGCAATTAGAGCGTTACTTACAGGTGACACGACAGAGGAAGTAGTATGCAAAGCGGGCAAAACGGCTCATTTTGTATTGAGTAAACCCTTCAATGAACAGGATATTGTACAACTTCTGACCTCTGTGGAACGGGTTCATAAATTGCCATTCTCCCAAGACGTTAGAGCAATGTTGGGCGCAAGTGCTTTATTACTGCCACTGCCAGACATAGTACAACAGGTCCGCAAAGTGCTTCTAAATCAGCAATCCGAAGCCGCCGATATTGTTGATCTTATTGCCCACGAACCAATTATTACCGCCAAATTATTACAACTCGCAAACTCCGCGTTTTTGGGTTTTAGCCGCACAACACTGTCAATTGAAGAGGCTATCAAACGCTTAGGGGTGGATTTAACTAGCGCGATTATTAGTTCTATCGCCATTGAGCAATCGGCGACGTCGATTATTGATAAGTCTGCGCAGAGTAGAATTAACGAACATGCGTATCAGTTAGCGCTTAACGCTCAAAAAATCGCTAAAGCACTTAATTTACAAAAGAGTTTACAAGAAGAGCTATTTATTGCGGCTTTGATGTCGTCAATAGGTGAGTTGATTTTGGCATCTCGTATTTGGCAAGATTCGTTTGCGACTCAGTTTACGGAGTGGCCAGTGAGAAAACTCATCGTCTCTATATCAGCCTATCTTTTAACGCTTTGGGGGTATAGCGAATCCTTATGTGACAACATTTTATCCAGCGCAGAGCCAGAGGTGAGTAATGTTGAACATAATCTAGCCTTATTATTATGCTTGGCACACTATGCCACTAAATATCACGGCAGAATCCCCGATGAAATATTGAATAAGCTACCCGATGAGCAAATAAAACTAAAATTAGCTAATCTCTAACTCAAGATACATTTGTGGGCATTTAGATCTTACATATTTATTCGATCACTAACTTATCCCAACTTGCTGAATAGACTGCAACTTTATTCTCTGTCGCTTTCGTGTTTCTTATATAGCAATGTAACCCTTCGAACTCCCTTGGTATGCGAATAAAGTTGAATATCATCTAACTTATTTGCATCACTAGAGGGCTTTGTTTCCTAAATCAGTTGAACTAAAACCATAGCTGGTGATCTGATCGACATAGCCCATCAACTCGCCCATCAATCGTGTCAAAACCTCAATATAAAACAATCAACTGGAAGCAATACAATCAAGCCCTGATCAATCGTGGCTCACTTACCTTCTGGATTGATGAGGACGCTATCGCCCAGTGGAAAGCTAAGGCCGAGCAACCAAGGAAAGGTCGACCACGCGTATTTAGCGACTTAGCCATTACCACCGCGCTGATGGTTAAACGTGTTTTCTCGATGCCACTACGAGCGTTACAAGGCTTTATCAACTCGGTGTTTAAACTGGCTGATATTCCGCTTTCGTGCCCACATTACACTTGCATCAGCAAACGCGCTAAAACCGTCAAGATTGCTTTTAAAACCAAGACGCGTGGCACCATTGAGCACTTGGCTATCGACTCGACAGGCTTGAAGGTTTATGGCGAAGGTGAGTGGAAAGTGAAGAAACATGGCACAAATGGCAAGCGCCGCGTGTGGCGTAAGCTGCATATCGCTGTCGATACCCATAGCCATGAAATTATTGCAGCGGAACTGAGTTTATCCGGTGTCACTGACGCTGAAGTTATGCCGAATTTGCTCAAGCAAACCCATCGCAAAATCCGCAATATCTCAGGTGATGGTGCTTACGACACAAGAGCCTGTCACGATGCCGTTCGTAGAAAACGGGCTTTAGTACTCATTCCACCGAGGGAAGGTGCCGCGCTCTGGGAACAAGGTCATCCGCGTAACTTAGCGGTCAGTTGGCAACAGCTTCATGGTTCAAATAAACAGTGGAAAAAACGGTATGGTTATCATCGGCGGTCAATCTCAGAAACAGCAATGTACAGAGTGAAGCAACTACTTGGTGGCAGATTGAGCCTGCGAAATTATAACGGTCAGGTAGGAGAAACTTACGCGATGATAAAGGCGTTGAACAAACTCACTGGGCTAGGCATGCCTGAAACTTACCGTGTAGTTTAATATTCAAACGATTATGAGGAGCTTTGCTCGCTGAATCGATTTAGGAAACAAAGCCTCACTAGAGCGTGCTTTTTACTGCTATTGTTATCATTAACCGTTTATTTTCCTGAATGAAAAAGCGTGTTAGGTTAAATCCACAATCGCATGCCTCACCTAACGAAAGGATGTTTTATGGTTGAAAAAATCACTGGGATGCTAGCACTCATCGGCGTGCTTTCGCTTTTTTGTCAATGGCTTGGTTGGAAGTTGAGATTACCAGCAATTTTACCGCTACTACTCTGTGGTTTATTACTAGGTCCAGCATTTGGAGTGTTAAATCCCGATGCAATATTTGGGGATTTACTGTTTCCGATTATTTCCCTAGGCGTTGCCGTGATCCTGTTTGAGGGCGCATTAACCCTCAATTTTAAAGAGATTAAAGATCATGGCCGCATGGTGACTCACTTAGTGAGCATCGGAATGGTGATCACCTGGGGTTGTATCAGTGTTGCCACTTTTTACCTGCTGGATTTTAGCTGGGAAGTTGCACTGCTATTTGGTGCGTTGGTGGTGGTCACGGGGCCAACTGTGATAGTACCAATGCTGCGCAGCGTTAGGCCAAAGTCGCAGCTCGCGAGTATTTTACGCTGGGAAGGGATTGTGATTGACCCAATTGGCGCGCTGCTAGCGGTATTAGTGTTTGAATATATAACGGTATCTGGCAATCAAACTAGCCATGTACTCTATGCACTAGGTTCTATGCTCACACTTGGCTTAGGCTTAGGCGCTGCATCAGGTTACTTAATTGGCCAAGTGATCCGCCACAATTTGTTGCCACACTATTTACGTAATACCGCAGTATTAACCCTAATGCTGGGGATTTTCGTCGGCTCAAATTTGTTGCAGGAAGAATCGGGATTGCTCACCGTGACTGTGATGGGCATTTGGCTGGCGAATATGCGCGGCGTGGATATTGCTGAAATCCTTGAATTTAAAGAAACACTGACAGTTCTGCTGATCTCCGCCTTATTTATCCTGTTAGCCGCCAGACTCGACTCGAATGCCATGATGGATTTAGGTTGGGGCGGCATTGGTGTGCTCGCCGTGACTATGCTAGTTGCACGGCCACTCAGTATTTGGGTGTCAGGCATTGGGACGTCACTCTCAAAGGCCGATAAGTGGTTCCTATGTTGGATTGCTCCGCGGGGGATTGTGGCGGCGGCCGTGTCTTCATTATTCGCCATTAAGTTAGAGGCAAACAATGTACAGGGCGCCGAAGCCATTGTACCTTTAGTGTTTTTAATCATTATCGGCACCGTGGTGATCCAAAGCCTAACCGCGGGCCGCTGGGCGAAATACCTTGGGGTCACGTCGGGTTCGGCGCAAGGATTATTAATTTTTGGTGCCTCCAAGTTTTCCCGCGAGCTGGCAAAAATCTTAAAAAGCAAAGATGTCAAAGTGCTACTGGCCGACAGCAACTGGGATAATATTCGCCTTGCACGGATGGACAATATTCCTGTCTATTTTGGTAACCCTGCCTCGGAACATGCTGAAACCTATATGGATCTAACAGGAATTGGTCGCGTGCTGATCATGTCGCCCTACAAGCAGTTAAACCCGCTAGTGACCTTTTATTTTCAAGATGTATTAGGCGCAAAAAAGGTTTTTGGCCTTAATAATGCCGAGCAGGGCAGCGCGCGCCATCAATTGTCTGAGTCTTACAAACAGCGGCTATGTTTATTTGGTGATACGGTTTCCTATGCCAAAATCGCCAGCCAAATGGCGAAAGGAGCGCAGCTTAAGGTCACTAACTTAACTGAAAACTTCACCTTCGATCATTTCCGCAAACGTTATGGCGAAACGGCATTGCCGCTAGTGTATCTGACTAAAGAAGATAAAGTTGTGATTGTTTCAGGCAATAACAACCAATTCCCCAATGGCATTGAGTTGATTAGTTTATTGCCCGTTGAAGCACTTGAAGAAGCGAAAATCCAACAGGCGATTGCAGAGCAAGAGGCGATCGCTGCACAGGCCAAAGCGGCGGAAGAAGCTGCCCTTGCGAAAGCCAAGGCCGAGGAGAACGCTGAAGCTGAACGTCAACGACTTGAGCTGCAAGCGCAAATCAAGGCGGCGGAACAAACGCAACCTGAGGTTGAAGTTCAAGAAAGCATTAATACATCTGATGAAACTCTAGCTAAGGGATAAGCCCGTTAAGTGAGACGAAAATAAAAAAGGCACTAGATTGTAGTGCCTTTTGTTTATTTTGATGGGCTTATTTAGTACAGCTTAGCGATTAAGCGGCGCGTTCCTGTGACGTCGTTGCAACGACTTCAGGGCGCAGCTCTGCTGGGTCGAAGTCATCCACATTGATAGACTTCATACGGCCGATTTCGGCACGTTCCAACAGTTGTACTTCGCTGTCGCTTAGTACGCCTAAGGCTTTACCTTCAGCAGCGACTTTATCTAGCCACATGAAAGGTAAACGTTTGCCACTGGCTTTACAGACTTTGTCGAATAAAGGTTCGGCGGCCAGAATATCCTTCAGCGTTTGCTCTTGGATACCCACAGCATTGTGCTCAGAGTTAGTCCAGAATTGGCCTTTACCTAAACGATCACGGCTTTCACAGGGCGTTTGCATGATCTTAGCCACTTTATGGTCTAACACATCGCTTGGACGTTTCAGTGGACGGCCGAATGGGAACATGATGGCGCGTAATACACCGCCCAGACCCATTGGGAAGTTATCCAGTAAATCGTCTAATGAAGCTTGTAACTTATACAGAGCATCTTCAACCGCCCACTGAACCAGTGGTAGATCGTCAGTTTGACGGCCTTCATCTTGGTAACGTTTTAAGGTTGCAGAGGCGAGATATAACTGGCTTAACAGATCGCCTAAGCGGGCAGAAATACGCTCTTTACGTTTTAAGTTACCGCCTAAGGTTGCCATGGCCAAGTCTGATAACAGGGCAAGGTTAGCACTGAAACGGTTCATATGTTGATAATAACGTTTGGTTTTATCTGAGTATGGCGCGTTAGAGAAACGGCTTGATGTCAGACCTAACCAGAAGCTACGGACAAAGTTACTGGTCGCAAAACCAATGTGACCGAAGATGGCCGCATCGAAGTTAGCTAAGCCTTGGCCAGACTCAGTATCAAACGCTGACTCCATTTCGGCCAATACATAAGGATGACAACGGATTGCACCTTGACCATAGATGATCATCGAACGTGTCAGGATGTTTGCGCCTTCAACGGTAATCGCAATCGGAGCCGCTTGATAGCCACGGCCTAAGTAGTTGTTAGGGCCTAAGCACACACCTTTACCACCGTGGATGTCCATGGCGTCGATAACGCATTTCTGCATCCGATCAGTCAGGTGATATTTCACTATAGCCGAGATAACTGAAGGTTTTTCACCTAAGTCGATACCTGTGGTGGTTAATGAGGTCACGGCATCCATCAGGTAGGCGTTACCACCGATGCGTGCCATTGGCTCTTCAATCCCTTCCAACTTACCAATAGGCAGTTTGAATTGACGACGAATACGCGCATAGGCACCAGTTGCTAACGCTGCGGTTTTGACGCCACCGGCAGAGTTTGATGGCAGGGTGATACCACGGCCAACAGATAAACACTCAACCAGCATACGCCAGCCTTGGCCAGCCATTTTCGGACCACCGATGATAAAGCTTAATGGTACGAATACGTCTTTACCGCGAGTAGGACCGTTTTGGAACATACAGTTCAGCGGGAAGTGACGACGACCCGTTTCAACGCCTTCAACGTCTGTAGGAATAAGCGCGCAGGTAATGCCCAGCTCTTCTTTATCGCCTAACAGGTGATCAGGGTCACGCAGTTTAAAGGCTAAGCCTAATACAGTCGCAACAGGTGCGAGGGTGATATAACGCTTGTTCCAGGTTAAGCGCATACCTAAGACTTCTTCGCCTTCCCATTGGCCTTTACACACGATACCAAAGTCAGGGATAGAACCCGCATCGCTACCAGCCTCTGGGCTTGTCAGTGCGAAACATGGCACTTCTAGCCCTTTGGCTAAACGTGGCAGGTAATAGTTTTGCTGCTCTGGCGTACCATAGTGTTGTAACAGTTCGCCAGGGCCTAAGGAGTTAGGCACACCTACAGTGGATGCCAGCTCGCTGCTTAAACCCGCAAGCTTTTGCAGTACGCGTGATTGGGCGTAGGCTGAATACTCTAAACCGCCGTACTTTTTCTTAATGATCATGGCGAAGAAACCGTGATCTTTCAGGTATTGCCATACTTCAGCAGGCAAATCAGCAAGTTGGTGTGATACTTGGTGTTGATTCACCATGCGGCACACTTCTTCAACTGGACCGTCTAAGAAGGCTTGCTCATCGGCACTTAAACGAGCAACAGGGTAGTTGTGGAGTTTTTTCCAGTTTGGGTTACCCGCAAACAGATCGGCTTCCCACCAAGTGGTACCAGCTTCAATCGCTTCTTTTTCGGTTGAAGACATTTCGGGCATGATGCCACGGTACATCTTCATCAGTGGGCGACTGATAACATTTTGTCTAAATGCACTGATATTGAGGGGCAGCGCGATCACCAGGAAGATAATCCAAGAGATAGGGCCGACAACATCGAGTGTCCATCCGGCTGTCATCACAACAGCGGCTGCAATAGTGGCAGTGAGCAAAGATACCCGAAGGTAAGCTAGGGCTCCTAGCACTAAGATCATGGCGATGATCCAAAGTAGGGTAGTCACTGTAATTTCTCCTTAAGTATGACTGAGTGCCAATCACAGGTCATAACGAGTTTTGTTGATTGCGATCACAATTATAGTTTGTGGTCTGACCTGTGTCGCATAAAAGTTAAACCTAAGGCAGTTTTAATACAAGTATTTTTCAAACAATTGTTTAAATTTTTTGTCACCTTTGATCATTCCACAAATGTCATCAACTAGTTACAATGCAAAACTGTGGATATTTGGATAGAGAAAGGCGATAAACATGTGTGAGTTACTGGCGATGAGCGCCAATGTGCCGACCGATATTGTTTTTAGTTTTACGGGTTTAGCACAGCGTGGTGGCGTCACTGGGCCCCATGTTGACGGTTGGGGGATAACTTTCTATGAGGGCCGTGGCAGCAGAACTTTTAAAGATGCTTGCCCGAGTAGTGAGTCGCACATTGCAAAATTGATCAAATCCTATCCGATTAAAAGCGAGGTGGTGATAAGCCATATTCGTCAGGCCAATCGCGGCTGTGTTTCCCTTGAAAATACTCACCCATTCACCCGTGAGTTGTGGGGCCGTTATTGGACCTATGCTCATAATGGTCAGTTAAGCGATTATCAGGCGAAGTTTCAGGTGTCTCGTTATCAGAGTGTTGGTGATACCGACAGCGAGCTGGCTTTTTGCTGGATATTGGAGCAAATCGCGTCCAAGTTTGGTGATCGTCGGCCTGAAGATATGCAAGCGGTGTTTCGATTTGTGGCAACGCTGGCCGAACAAATCCGTGCGCTTGGGGTGTTTAATATGATCCTCAGCGATGGTGAATACTTGATGAGTTATTGCAGTAATAATCTGTGTTACATCACCCGCAGGGCGCCGTTTGGCAAGGCAAAATTAATTGATACCGATGTAGTGATTGATTTTGATAAAGAAACCACGCCACACGATGTCGTGACTGTAATTGCCACTCGGCCGCTAACCGAAAACGAAGACTGGCAGGTGATGCAACCCGGTAATTGGAAGTTGTTCCGCTTAGGTGAGCTGCTTATCGATTTGTAATTGGGGCGCTGTAACAGTCAGTCATTGCACTTTGACGGAATTAAATAAGACACAAAAGGCCAAACGGAGTCACTCACGTTTGGCCTTTTATGTTTTGTGCTGTGTTGTTACGGCATCTTAGAAACAGCGCTAAATCCATCTTAAATTGCGATAAATGTGTAACTGGCTTAATTCGCGCCTGTGCCGAGGAGTTTAGGTACTTTCTGCTCCGTCGGAACTTCAGTATCAACGGCAGCGGGCGCGGCTTCAACTGGCACATCGTCAAAATGATACTTAAGCAGTTTGATATCTAGCTGCTTACTGCCTTTTTCAAAGTGCGTTAGACGAACGGGGAGGTAGGCTAAATCCGGCGCCATCCAAAAGAAGGTTTGGCGTTTATGATTGTCACGCACTACCTCAATTTTGACTGTATCATAACTGCCGCTTTCAATTGTCATCCGTTCCTTACCAATCACATGGAACTTATACTCATCGAGCTCGTTAGATTTAATCATTTTATAATCAAGCACTTCTTTGCCAGCGCTGATATCGAGTCGAAACTGCAGCTGCACCATTAACGGATCGAAAATATCGCCTTCGAAGGGGAATTTACCTTTTTCATCCTTATAACGGGTATGGATCATCCCTTGCCCCTTGGCAAAGGCGGTTTGCTCGATAAAATTCGGACCGACACCTTGGCGCTCATGCAAATAGCGCAGGGGTAATAATTGATTGCCCTCTTGGGCAAACTCACTCAGTACATGGCGCACATCGGTCAGTAATAACAGGCTAAGATCGCTGTCGAAGCGATATTTATAGACGCCATCCTCTATGGCTGGCAGTTGATACTTGGCCTTACCCAGTTCAACATCACCATAATTAACTTGATATTCAGCAGTTTGAGGCGTTAAAGGCGTTGGCGCCGCCATCGCAAATACGCTGTGGGTGAGTGCGAGACTCACGAATAACGTTGGAATTGTGCGCAATTAATGCTCCTTTATATCGCAAACAGAAAGCGTCTAACACTGCTTATCCTATGGCTCAGCTATCAAATTTAAGTGTTTATAACCGAGTTTATATTGGAATAAATAGTTTTTAGATCAATATATTAAATTAGAACGGGATTGACATCACTAAGGTTGCCATATCCGGTTGCCACTCACATTCAGACAAGTTCACTTTGCCACAGTTCACCATTACACCTTCAAGGCGCAATAATTCCATCTGTTCCTGAAAGGAGGCTGAATGTTTTTCGAAGGAAATTTTTCCTTGGCTATTGAGTACTCTATGCCAAGGAAGTGACAAATGTTCGGGGGCCAATTTGAGAGCCCTGGATACATAGCGAGCGCGTCCTGGTAACCCTGCGAAATCGGCGATCTTACCATAACTGCTTACTTTGCTGGGCGGGATCATCGCTACAATCTGCCAAATCTTCGCCATGGGTGATAGGACATGACTTCGTATCTCTTGTGTATTGCCTAACTCGTCTGGCGTATTAGCCTTATCTTGCTCTAAGTAGCGATAAAGTGGAGATTTATCTTTTGCAAACCGCATGATGATGCCAAATAAAACCATGAAAAAGGTGAGCCAGTGTAGCGTTAAATAAAGGCCAAGTGAAATAGAGGCTAGTTTGAAAAGCCGTAATGTAAATCTAAAAAATCGATTGTAATGATTTTTATTAAACTATTTAGTTTTGAATATTGAGAAAACACAGGAATAGTTCATAATGGCGCCAATTTTTTTGACTCCATAAGAGATGAAACAGGCATGGCTGTACTCGATATTCTGACAATTCCCGATGAACGTCTAAAACGCAAAGCGCAACCCGTAAAAGATATAGAAGCGATTCAGGGTTTTATCGATGACTTAATCGAAACCATGTACCACACTGACGATGGTATCGGTCTGGCCTCTACCCAAGTGGGCAGTACAGATGCGGTGATTGTGATCGATTTATCCGAAACCCGTGACCAACCCTTAGTGCTGATTAATCCAGAGATTGTTGAAAAGTCTGGCGAGTATGTGGGTGAAGAAGGCTGTCTTTCAATCCCTGGTTATCGCGCGAAAGTGAGCCGTTTCGAAAAGGTCAAAGTCACCGCCTTAGACAGACAAGGCAAAGCGGTTGAAATCGAAACCGACGACTTTTTAGCCATTGTTTTGCAACATGAAATTGATCATTTACACGGTAAAGTGTTTATCGAGCATTTATCGGCATTGAAGCAACAAATCGCCTTAAAAAAGGTACGTAAATACGCCTAATTTCCCCAATGTCTTGCTCTGTAAAGCCGCACATTAGATTGCGGCTTTGCTGTTTCTAGGCGGCATTACCCGTCGTACTCATGGTGATAAAATTGTTACGTTGTTGAATGTTTATCTAGATACACGCAAAACGAGTCTGTTATCAGCATCTATGGGCTAACTACGATGGTAATAACAAAAAATCATCAAAAGCATGTTGTGCCAACAGGTTTGGCGCGAAATGGGTACAAATTTAGAGAAAACAGCGAATTTTTTTGGGGGGGAAGAGCGGTAAATGTGGATTAAGCAATAGAGGCAAAATCAGGCAGAGCCGAAGGGAGGGACATGTTTGAATGTTTGTGGAAAAACCTAGAACAGGTTCGAAAATTTTATCTTAGGCACAAATAAAAATTAAGCATCTTGATGGGTGATTATATTAAATTGAGGTTTTATAGATAGTTAAAGCTAGAAATGGTACACCCGAGTGGACTCGAACCACCGACCCCTACCATGTCAAGGTAGTGCTCTAACCAACTGAGCTACGGGTGCACTGTTTGAATTTCACTTTTTAGACTCTGTGAAAAGAGTGGTACACCCGAGTGGACTCGAACCACCGACCCCTACCATGTCAAGGTAGTGCTCTAACCAACTGAGCTACGGGTGCATTGTATTAGCTATATCGAAACCGCTAAACGCATCTCGCTTTCGAACGAGCGCTATATTAGGGGGATAGCGAAAGGCTGGCAAGCAAAAAAACGAATTTTATTGTCAAATGGTGAATTGCTGTGCAACTTGCCCAGTGTTTCAGCAAAGTTACTGATAAAACGGCATGTTAGGCTTCAAAGATTGCAAAATTAAAAGAAATTAAACAAAACGGCGAGCTAATGCTCGCCGTTGATTCAGTGAATTATGTCCTATGTCAATGGTGCACGCTGTCGCCTTCAATCAGACTTAAATGTACGCCATGCTTTTGAATATAACGTAGACGGATAAAAAACAGCAGCGCCGCAGAGGTGAGACCTGCAATCAATCCTGCCCAAAAGCCATGGGCGCCCATGGCGGGTACGATAAAGTCGGTATACGCCAAGGTATAACCTAAGGTCATGCCGATTCCCCAATAGGAAAACAGCGTAATATAAAATGCACTGCGGGTATCCTTATATCCACGTAGTGCACCAGCGGCAACCACTTGGACTGAGTCAGATAGTTGATATAGCGCGGCCATCAACATCAAACTGCCCGCAAGTACCACCACTTCAGGATCGCTGTTATATAACTCGGCGATTTGAAAGCGGAATATCACCGTTAAGATTGCCGTCGATAAGGCCAACGATAGTGCCAACCACAATCCGACTTTAGCCACCACGGCAGAAATATCTGCACGATCGCGGCCAAGGTAGTAGCCAATACGAATCGAGACGGCAATACCAATCGACAGTGGCAACATAAATACAATAGCGGAGAAGTTCAACGCTATCTGATGACTTGCCACCACAGTTGCGCCTAATGGCGCCAGCAGCAGGGCGATAATCGCAAACAGACTTACTTCAAAAAATAACGCCATCGCGATTGGCATGCCGAGCTTGGTCATCTTCTTCATGGTGGTAAAATCGGGGCGATGGAATTGGCTAAAGGGTGCCAATGCGGCAAATTTCTTATGAAACTGCATATAAATCGTCATGGCGATCAACATGGCCCAAAATACCAATGCAGTTGCGACACCGCAGCCAGCGCCGCCCATGGCAGGCACGCCGAAGTGACCATAAATAAAGATATAGTTTGCTGGAATATTTACGGCGAGCCCCACAAAACCGATGATCATGGTAGGTAAGGTATAAGAAATCCCCTCACTGCAACCACGCAATACTTGATAGAGCACAAATGCGGGCGCGCCCCATAAAATACCGTCGATATATCCTATGGTTAAGTTGTACAATTGGGGCTCTAAATTCATATGGCTGAGCACGAGTGGCGCGGATGCGAGAAACGCCATTACGCCAAGGCCACCAATTAAGGCTAAGTAGGCGCCTTGAAACGCCAAAGGTTGAATGGCTTTCTGATTATTTGCGCCATTGTGATGGGCAAATAATGGCGTAAACGCCATCAGTAGCCCTTGTACAAATAGAATTGCGGGCAACCAAAGACTGGTTCCCACGGCAACTGCGGCCATATCGACCGCACTGACGCGACCCGCCATTACAGTGTCGATAAACCCCATCATGGTTTGTGTCACTTGGGCGATCAACACTGGAAGTGCGAGTTGAATTAAGCGTTTGGCCTGAAAGCCTGAATGATTCATAAATACAGCCTTTAACGAATAAGCGAGCAAAAAATGTTTACTGGTATAGTTCAAGCCACCTGTGAGGTGGTTGCAATACATAAGAAAGATGGCCTCAATACCCTTGAGGTAGCGTTTAAACCTGATTTGCATGAGGGACTTGCAATTGGCGCAAGTGTGGCAAATAACGGGGTATGTCTGACGGTGACTCAGGTCGTTGATGATAGGGTATTTTTCGATGTAGTGGAAGAGACCTTAAGATTGACTAACTTGGCAAATTTATCCGTTGGGCAGCGCGTTAACATTGAACGCTCTCTGACTTTTGGTAGCGAAATTGGCGGCCATATCCTATCTGGACACATTCATACCAAGGCAAAAGTCAGTCACATTAGTCACACCGAGCAACATTATGATCTGACCTTAAGCGTCGATCCTAAATGGATGAATTATATTCTCTATAAAGGCTTTGTTGGGGTAAATGGTTGCAGCCTTACCGTTGGCGAGGTGACCGAGAGTACTTTTATGCTGCACTTGATCCCAGAAACTCTTAAGTTGACCAATTTAGGCCAATGTCAGGTTGGTGATGAGTTAAATATCGAAATTGACAGCCAAACCCAAGCCATCGTCGACACCGTTGAGCGTGTGCTGGCTAAACGTTTTAGCGGCCAATCTTAATCAACATGCCTAATAAATTTGCTCGTCGTCCGAGTCAATATATAACTCTATGGTTCGGCGGGCATCATCCACATGTAAACGCAGGTGGATGGGGTTACAACAAATTCGGCAGTCATCGTAATAATCCTGATCGCCGCTGCTGGCATCAATACTAATATGTTGATGGTGTCCGCAGTGGGGGCAGGCAATGACTTTATTCATGATCCTCATGGCGCAACTCCTCGCTAACGAAGGGATGATATTTGTCGCTAAGCCTTCATACTGGCTTTGTTTGAGTATACAAGAATGTGCCGTGGCAGCTTAGATAAAGTCGATATCAAAATCTCATTAACTAGATTTTTCCATTCAGCTCAGCGCTTGGTACTTTTTTCACTAAAATTTTCTAGCGTAAGAACCGTCAAGCATGTGCACCAGTTAAGTTAACTCAATCCTTTACAGTCATCAGTTCGACAGGCGCCGTCGGTAATATGCCTTCCTCTATATTGTCACTAATGGCCTGCGATAGTCGTTCTATCTGTAGCAAAAGCTCGGCATGGATATCGGCCTGTAAGCCAATGGTGTCGAATTGTACATGTACTACAGTTTGGCTTTGAACCACTATCGGCTCAGGTTGTGTTTTTGGTATGGGGTTAACAGAGATTGAATTCTGGGCGACTTGGCTAAGTGCAACCGTCAATAGGATACTCGTGAACATACCAACTCCTTTTGCTTCATTATTTACAGCGATGTGACGGCAACGGCATTTGTTATGGCAAATAACAAAGAATCTCGCGGTCATTTAACGCGCATAGCGTAGGGGCGTTAAATGACTGCCACATGAACGATTGACTGCAATATGATGAATTAACGGAAAACTTCGCGGATTGGTTTTAATAAATGCATCGATTTGGGCGTTAAGCCCCGCAATCGGGCCATTTAACTTGCGTGTATTAAAGACGATCCCGTAGAATAACTGCCTGCTACGCAAGGCGGCTAAGACTCCTGTACTGTCTTAACCTCGCGAGCATTACTCTTTTTACTTAATCACCATGTGGCCCTACGTGTGGGTCACCACTGGACAAGGATATTTCATGCCTGTAATTACACTTCCTGATGGTAGCAAACGCGAGTTTGCACATCCCGTATCGACTCTCGATGTTGCCGCTGATATTGGCCCTGGTCTTGCGAAAGCCTGTATCGCTGGTCGCGTGAATGGCGAACTCAAAGACGCTTGCGATCTTATCGAAACCGATGCCGAACTTTCTATTATTACCGCTAAAGACGAAGAAGGTATTGAAATCCTTCGCCATTCTTGTGCGCATTTATTAGGCCATGCAATCAAGCAATTATGGCCACAAACCAAGATGGCGATCGGTCCTGTGATCGATAACGGCTTCTACTACGACATCGATCTTGAGCATAAGCTGACTCAAGAAGATATCGAAGCCCTCGAAAAACGTATGCTTGAACTGGCAAAAACCAACTATGACGTAGTGAAACGCGTTGTAAGCTGGCAAGAAGCCCGTGATACCTTCGCCGCTCGCGGTGAAGAATATAAGATTGCGATTCTGGATGAAAACATTAGCAAAGATGCGACACCTGCTCTGTATCATCACGAAGAATACACCGACATGTGCCGTGGTCCTCACGTGCCAAACATGCGTTTTTGCCAGCATTTTAAATTGATGAGCATTGCCGGCGCCTACTGGCGCGGTAACTCTGAAAATAAGATGCTGCAACGTATTTATGGTACTGCATGGGCTGACAAAAAAGCCCTGAGTACCTATTTAACTCGTCTCGAAGAAGCGGCTAAACGTGACCACCGCAAGATTGGTAAGCAGCTCGATCTATACCATATGCAAGAAGAAGCACCCGGCATGGTGTTCTGGCATAACGACGGTTGGAGTATCTTCCTTGAGTTAGAAAGATTCATTCGTCGCAAGTTAAATCAATACACTTACCAAGAAGTGAAAGGTCCACTCATGATGGACCGCGTACTGTGGGAGCGTTCTGGTCATTGGGATAAGTACTCAGAAGCCATGTTCACCACCAGCAGTGAAAACCGTGAATATGCGGTTAAGCCAATGAACTGCCCAGGCCACGTACAGATTTTCAACCAAGGCTTGAAATCTTACCGTGATCTGCCACTGCGTATGGCGGAATTTGGTTGCTGTCACCGCAATGAGCCATCAGGTTCACTGCACGGTCTGATGCGCGTACGTGGTTTTACTCAAGACGATGCCCATATCTTCTGTACTGAAGATCAAGTTCAAGCAGAAGTCAGCTCTTGTATCCAAATGGTATACGATACTTACTCTACCTTCGGTTTTGAAAACATCGTGGTAAAACTATCAACTCGCCCAGAAAAACGTATCGGTGACGATGCGATGTGGGATAGAGCTGAAGAAGCGTTGAAACAAGCCTTACGTGCTAATAATATTGAATTCACTATTTTACCGGGTGAAGGTGCCTTCTACGGTCCTAAGATTGAGTTCACACTGCACGACTGTTTAGACCGTGCATGGCAGTGCGGAACAGTGCAACTTGACTACGCATTACCAAGCCGTTTAGGTGCAACTTATGTGGCGGAAGATAATAGCCGTCAAACGCCTGTGATGATCCATCGTGCAATTTTAGGTTCGTTGGAGCGTTTCTTAGGTATTCTAATTGAAGAATATGCTGGTCGGTTCCCAACATGGTTAGCGCCAATGCAAGTTGTCGTGATGAATATCACCGACAAACAGGCTGATTATGTTGAAGAAGTGGTCAAATTCTTCAAAGAACAAGGTATTCGTGCCTCATTTGACTTGAGGAATGAGAAAATAGGCTTTAAAATACGCGAACACACCTTAAGGCGTGTCCCTTATTTATTGGTCGTTGGCGATCAAGAGATGGAAAATAAGGAAGTCGCGGTGCGTACTCGTGATGGCGTTGATTTAGGTAAGATGCGAATTGAAGATTTCGCCGCTAAAATCCATCAACAGATTTCGCTCCGTAGTCTCAAATTGTTGGAGGAATAGGTCATAAAGATCAAGAAAACAGCAGGGCGTCAGCTGGCCCCTAATAGAATCAATGAAGAAATCACAGGTGTACCAGAAGTACGCTTAACCGGCATTGATGGTGAAGCTATTGGTGTGGTGAGCATCAGAGATGCTCAGAATTTGGCAGATGAAGCAGGTGTAGACCTCGTTGAAATTAGTCCAAATGCTGAACCTCCAGTATGTCGCATTATGGACTACGGTAAGTTCCTGTTTGATAAGGCTAAGTCAGCCAAGGAACAAAAGAAGAAGCAAAAGCAGGTTCAGGTTAAGGAAATTAAATTCCGTCCTGGAACTGACGAAAACGACTATCAGGTAAAACTACGCAACCTGATACGTTTTCTGGAAGACGGGGACAAAGCGAAAATTACGCTGCGTTTCCGAGGTCGCGAAATGGCCCACCAAAATCTTGGTATGGATCTTTTGAACCGTATTAAGACTGATTTGGATGAGTATGCAGTTGTTGAATCCTTCCCGAAAATGGAAGGCCGACAAGCCATCATGGTGCTAGCGCCTAAAAAGAAATAAGTAGGGCAACCTATAAAGTAGCGAAGGCTATATGCCTTCGCTCGCCTTGCTTTTTATTTAACATCCCAATGCGGAGTTTTAGTAATGCCTAAAATGAAAACCGACAGAGGTGTAGCGAAGCGTTTTAAGAAAACCGCTAATGGTTTCAAGCGCAAGCAAGCCCATTTACGTCACATTCTGACCAAAAAGAGCACTAAGCGTAAGCGTCACTTACGTAACAAGTGTTTAGTTGCCAAAGTTGACGTTCCAGCAATCGCGCGTCAATTACCATACGCTTAATTTAGGAGATTAGAAAATGCCAAGAGTTAAGCGTGGTGTAACCGCACGTGCTCGTCACAAGAAAGTTTTAAAATTAGCTAAAGGTTATTATGGCGCTCGTAGCCGTACTTACCGCGTTGCTGTTCAAGCAGTAACTAAAGCTGGTCAATATGCTTACCGTGACCGTCGTCAGAAAAAACGTCAATTCCGCCAACTGTGGATTGCACGTATTAATGCTGCAGCTCGTCAAAATGGTCTGTCTTACAGCCGTTTCATCAACGGTCTGAAAAAGGCGTCTATCGAAATCGATCGTAAGATTTTGGCTGACATCGCTGTATTTGACAAAGTTGTATTTGCAACTTTAGTTGAAAAAGCAAAAGAAGCGTTAAACTAAGCAATTAGTTTGTCGCACTTAAGAGGGGACCATTTGGTCCCTTTTTTTGTTGCTGTTTTTTAGCCACAACATGCAGATAAAAAAAAGCAGGCTAAGGTAGTTAACCTGTGCCTGCTATTATTTGAGTTTAGATAAGACTTACAGTAGATTATTTCTTCGCGTCTAAGTAACGCTCGGCATCTAATGCTGCCATACAACCTGTACCCGCAGAGGTAATCGCTTGACGGTAATGTTGATCCATCACATCTCCTGCGGCAAACACGCCTTCTATACTGGTTTGCGTGGCGTTACCTTGGAGACCACTCTGCACCTTCAAATAGCCGTTGTTCATCTCTAATTGGCCTTCAAAAATCCCTGTGTTTGGGCTGTGACCAATGGCCACGAACACACCGGCAACGGCTAGATCAGTGATAGAACCGTCTTTGGTGCTCTTCATTTTTAGACCTGTTACACCCATTGCATCACCAACCACTTCTTCCATGGTTTGGTCTAGATGCAGGATAATGTTGCCGTTGGCGACTTTATCCATTAAACGGTCGATAAGAATTTTTTCTGAGCGGAAGGTGTCGCGACGGTGAATTAAGTGCACTTCGGCGGCGATATTGCTTAGGTATAGTGCTTCTTCAACGGCTGTGTTACCACCACCAATCACTGCAACTTTTTGATTACGATAGAAGAAACCATCACAGGTTGCACAGGCCGATACGCCGCGTCCTTTGAACGCTTCTTCAGACTCAAGTCCTAGGTAACGGGCAGAGGCGCCAGTGGCGATGATTAGCGCATCACAGGTATATTCGCCGTTATCGCCTTTTAAACGGAAAGGGCGCTCAGTTAGCGTCACTTCATTAATATGATCGAACAGAATTTCAGTATCAAATTTTTCCGCATGCTTTTGCATACGTTCCATTAATGCTGGACCCGTTAAGTCTTCTGCATCACCTGGCCAGTTTTCAACTTCAGTCGTGGTCGTTAACTGACCACCTTGCTGCATACCTGTGATCATCACAGGCTTTAAGTTTGCGCGCGCAGCATAAACTGCAGCGGTGTATCCTGCGGGACCTGAACCTAAAATCAATAGGTTACTATGTCTGACTTGGCTCATTTTTCTCTCCGTGCTTTTAGCAAATTGCATGGATTGTAGGGAATTTACCTGTAGGGGTAAAGCGATGTTTGGTGATTCTTTTAGATTATGCTAATCGAATCCTAAGGCAAATTGTCAGCCTGAGTTTACTAAGGCTATGGCTTAAAACCGGCGTGAGTGAAGATAATTGTGATCTGCATAAAAAATCGGCCTCAACAGAGTGAGGCCGAACAAAGCAGAGTAGGTCCGTGTGAACCTAGGCTCTCATATGATTAGGCTAATAAACTTGCTGGCGCTGTGTACTCAAGATTTAATGCTTGAGCCACTTCTTTACAAACCAGTTTGCCGTGCATTACGTTCAAACCGTTTAGTAAGTGCTTGTCTTGTAACAGGGCGGCTTTATAACCTAAGTTAGCTAACTTAAGGATATAAGGCAGAGTTGCGTTATTGAGAGCGAAGGTTGATGTACGGGCTACTGCGCCTGGCATGTTCGCTACACAGTAGTGCACTACGTCATCAACGATGTAAGTTGGATCTTGGTGAGTCGTTGCATGGGAGGTTTCCACGCAACCGCCTTGGTCGATAGCAACGTCTACGATAGCACTGCCTGGTTTCATTCGAGAAATCATGCTACGTGTCACCAGTTTAGGTGCCGCAGCACCAGGAATTAATACGCCACCAATGACTAAGTCAGCTTCTAATACATGGCGCTCAATCGCATCGGCAGTCGAGTAAACCGCTTTAACAGCAGAACCAAATTGCATGTTTAAGCGACGTAGTGCATCGATGCTACGATCAAGCACAACTACATCAGCGCCCATACCAACAGCCATTTGCGCTGCATTAGTACCGACCATGCCACCGCCAATGATCACAACTTTAGCTGGCTCAACACCGGGTACACCACCTAATAACATACCACGACCACCAGAAGATTTTTCCAGCGCCATCGCACCCGCTTGGATAGACATGCGGCCAGCCACTTCTGACATCGGGGCTAACAGCGGTAAGCCACCACGGTCATCGGTCACAGTTTCGTAAGCGATACATACGGCACCACTTTTAATTAAATCTTCAGTTTGTGGTAAATCCGGTGCTAAATGCAGATAAGTGAATAAAATCTGGTCATGACGCAGCATGGCGCGTTCAACTGCTTGAGGCTCTTTTACCTTTACAATCATCTCTGCTTTAGCAAAGACTTCAGCAGCAGTTGCTAATATTTTTGCGCCTGCATCAATATAATCCTGATCAGTAAAACCAATTCCCGTGCCGGCATTCGTTTCTACAAACACTTCATGACCTTTGATTGTCAATTCGCGAACGCTTGAAGGAACCATACCGACACGATACTCGTGGTTTTTAATTTCCTTTGGTACACCAATAATCATTTTTGAGCCTCAATTGCCTGAAAAACCCACTTTTAATGGGCATAATTGTTATTTTATCGTGACCTGAACGTGATTAATTCAGGGATATCTAGTATAGTATCGGCGACGCAGTTTATGCTGCTGAACTTTAGACATACGTAGAATAAAATGTTGTTTTAGTGATAAAGCAAGGTTAAATAAATGGCATATAATAAAAAGAGTCCTGTAAAAGACTTGGATCGCATCGATCGCAACATTCTTAATGAATTACAAATTGATGGACGCATTTCAAATGTGGAACTATCTAAAAGAGTGGGATTAAGTCCTACTCCGTGTTTAGAAAGAGTGAAACGACTCGAAAAGCAAGGATATATCAATGGCTATACTGCTTTGGTGAATCCTCATTTCTTGGGTGCATCCCTACTGGTATTCGTGGAAATCACATTAAGCCGTGATACTCCCGAAGTATTTGATAAGTTTAATCGCGCTGTGCAACTGTTGGATGATATTCAAGAATGTCATCTCGTTTCTGGTGACTTTGACTACTTATTAAAAACACGTGTTTCTGATATGTCGGCTTATCGCCGCTTATTGGGCGAAACTTTACTGAAATTACCTTCTGTTTCAGATACCCGTACCTACGTGGTGATGGAAGAAGTTAAACATACTAGTCGTGTTGCGATAAACCAGCTGCTCTGCGATATTTAATACCCTGAAATGGTTACAATAAGGGGCCTAGGCCCCTTATTTATTCCAGTGTAAGCCTTTTAAAACCACACTTATAACCTTGCTTTTGCCCTTAAGTTAGCCAGCTTAGGGGCATATTTTTATCTGGCATTTGTCTTCAACTATGTAGCCTAAATTGATTGCGGAATAATCAGTTAATGGTCAAAGTCCTAGCTTTTATGAGCCAAGAGCGTTTTTTTATCTTATAGCAGTAATTCTTAGGAGAAAAACAGCCTAAGATGCTCCACATTTAATGGGATTCTGGTATCGTTAGCCCACCTGTTTCAATTTTATGGATTAAGTCGTTTGTCTCAAGGAAATAGTGTACGCACGCTCTCAGGCTTGCAGCGTCTGCTCGAAGGCGGACTTATCATTTGCTGTGTTGTAGCCACTTATATTTTGCTCGCTTTAGCCAGTTTCAGTCCCTCAGATCCGGGTTGGAGTCAGTCTCATTTTCAAGGTGATATCAATAACTGGACAGGGGCTGTTGGTGCTTGGATCGCCGATATCCTGCTGTATTTTTTTGGCGTGACAGCCTATATCATGCCAATTATTGTCGCCTCTACTGGTTGGCTGCTTTTTAAGCGCGCCCATGATTTATTGGAAATCGACTACTTTTCGGTCGCATTGCGGATCATTGGTTTTCTGCTACTTATTCTTGGTTTTTCGGCATTAGCCAGCATGAACGCCAATAATATCTATGAGTTTTCCGCAGGCGGTGTAGCTGGTGATGTCATTGGTCAAGCGATGCTGCCATATTTTAATAAGTTAGGCACAACCTTATTGCTATTGTGCTGTTTAGGCTCGGGTTTTACGCTATTAACAGGGATCAGTTGGCTGACCGTGGTTGAAAAGGTCGGCTTTGTCTCAATCTGGTGCTACAAACAACTCAAACGTTTACCTCAGTCGTTAAAGCGTGAGCGAGAAACGGAAGATACTCGCGGTTTTATGTCTGTTGTGGATAAATTCCGCGAGCGTCGTGATTCGCAACATGTGCTTGATAAAGCAAAAATACGTCAACCAGATATAACACAAAGCCGCGTGATCCATACACGGGCGTTACCAGAAGAGCCCCGTGAAGAATTCATCACTGAAGCCAGTAGTGGTAAAGGTAAGTTATCTTCTTTGGTTAAAATTTTAAGTTTAAACAACAATAAAGCAAAAGCTGAACCTAAAGGCCAGCAACGCGTTGAGCCGCAACTTGATCCTGTTAGCGCGGTCGCTGAATACGGTCATTTTGAAGCGCCACCTTGGGTAGCTAAAGCGCAAGATGCTGATTTGGAAGAAGATGAAACCGATAACGGTTTCAATGCTCAGGTTTTCGACGACGATGAGGATGAACCAGTATTGCATCGCGAAGCTATCATTGATGAAGACGATGACATCTTAACGTTCAATGATGACGATGTGATCGATTTTGATACCAAAGCATCTACGGGTGCAGTAACTCAAGCGCAGCGTCAAAAGCAGGCCCCTAAGGCTAAGATTGTCGATGGCATTGTCGTATTACCCGGCCAAGAAGATAAACCTGTGCCGACTAAGCCTATGGATCCGCTGCCGAGCATCAGTTTGCTCGATGTGCCTGATCGTAAAAAGAACCCGATTAGTCCCGAAGAGTTAGAACATGTGGCACGTTTGGTTGAAGCTAAGCTTGCCGACTTTAATATTGTTGCCACTGTTGTGGGGGTCTATCCAGGTCCGGTGATCACTCGTTTTGAGCTTGAACTTGCGCCAGGTATTAAAGCCTCTAAGATTTCAAACCTTGCAAATGACTTAGCCCGTTCACTGCTGGCAGAGCGTGTGCGAGTCGTTGAGGTGATCCCAGGGAAATCTTACGTTGGCCTAGAACTGCCAAACAAGTTTCGCGAAACCGTGTATATGCGTGATGTACTCGACTGTGAAGCCTTTACTCAGAGCAAATCGAATTTAACTATGGTGCTTGGCCAAGATATCTCCGGTGAGCCTGTGGTGGTTGACTTAGGTAAAATGCCGCACTTATTGGTTGCTGGTACGACAGGCTCGGGTAAATCAGTCGGGGTGAACGTGATGATCACCAGCTTGCTGTATAAGTCTGGTCCTGAAGATGTTCGCTTTATCATGATTGACCCGAAAATGCTTGAGCTCTCGGTTTATGAAGGTATCCCGCATTTACTCTGTGAAGTCGTTACCGACATGAAAGAAGCGGCCAATGCGCTGCGTTGGTGTGTGGGTGAGATGGAGCGCCGTTATAAATTAATGTCTATGATGGGCGTTCGTAACATCAAGGGATATAACGCGAAAATCGCTGAAGCTAAAGCCAATGGTGAAGTGATTTATGATCCTATGTGGAAATCGTCTGACAGCATGGAGCCAGAGGCACCAGCCTTAGATAAACTGCCTTCGATTGTGGTGGTTGTCGATGAATTTGCCGACATGATGATGATTGTCGGTAAGAAAGTGGAAGAACTGATCGCCCGTATCGCCCAAAAAGCCCGTGCTGCGGGTATCCATTTAATCCTCGCGACCCAGCGTCCGTCGGTGGATGTGATCACCGGCTTAATCAAGGCTAACATTCCGACGCGAATGGCGTTCCAAGTGTCTTCCCGTATCGACTCCCGTACCATTTTAGATCAGCAAGGTGCCGAAACCTTACTCGGTATGGGTGACATGTTGTACTTACCGCCCGGAACCGCAGTGCCAAATCGTGTCCATGGTGCCTTTATCGATGACCATGAAGTTCACCGTGTGGTAGCCGATTGGTGCGCCCGTGGTAAGCCACAATACATTGATGAGATCCTCAATGGCGTCAGTGAGGGTGAACAAGTGCTATTGCCGGGTGAAACCGCCGAATCCGATGAAGAATACGATCCGCTTTATGATGAAGCCGTTGCCTTCGTGACCGAAACTCGCCGAGGTTCGATTTCGAGCGTGCAGCGTAAATTTAAGATTGGTTATAACCGTGCAGCACGTATTATCGAACAAATGGAAATGCAGGGTGTGGTTTCGGCGCAGGGCCATAACGGTAACCGCGAAGTGTTAGCACCTCCGGCCCCAAAACACTATTAATGTTAAGCTAGATATCAGTTTGAACTTGCCATAATGCGGCGAGTTGAACTTTTAGTCCAAAGGATACCTATGAAAAAACTGTTGTGTGCTGTGTTGTTATCACCATTGTTATACAGCAATGCAGTGTTGGCCGATGATGCTAAGCAATTACGCGAAACCTTAAACGGCACGGAGTCCCTTAAGGCGGATTTTAAGCAAACCGTTACTGATGTGAATAAAAAAGTTATCCAAAGCGGTGCTGGCGTATTTGCACTTGCTCACCCTAATCAGTTTTATTGGCATTTAACGGCGCCCGATGAGTCTAAAATTGTCGCCGACGGTAAAGACTTATGGATCTACAACCCCTTTGCCGAGGAAGTTGTGATTATGGATTTTGCTGAAGCTATTAATGCATCGCCTATCGCTTTATTAGTTCACCGCGATGATGCCACTTGGTCGCAATATAGCGTGACCAAGAAGCAAGACTGTTATGAAATCAAACCTAAGTCGATGGACGCTGGTATTTCTGCGGTTAATGTGTGTTTTAACAAAGGCACACTGAATAAATTTAATGTACTCGATGATAAAGGCAATCTGAGCCAGTTTGACTTAAGCAACCAACACACTATTAGTTCTGCGGATAAAGCGCTGTTTAAGTTTGTGTTGCCTGATAACGTTGATGTTGATGACCAACGTGTTAAACCCCAATAGGTTAGCGAGTGAGTAGTTTATCGTTTAATTTTGCGCCCGATTTTCGTCCTTTGGCCGCGCGTATGCGCCCAAGGACGATAGCTGAGTACATAGGTCAAGCCCATTTGTTGGGTGAAGGTCAACCACTACGCCAAGCATTAGAAGCGGGCCGTGCCCATTCGATGATGTTATGGGGACCGCCTGGTACTGGTAAAACGACCCTTGCCGAACTTATCGCCCATTACTCCAATGCCCATGTCGAACGTATTTCGGCGGTCACGTCGGGTGTAAAAGATATTCGCGCCGCCATTGAGCAAGCGCAAGCGATTGCTCAATCCCGTGGCCAACGCACCTTGCTGTTTGTCGACGAAGTGCATCGCTTTAATAAGAGTCAACAGGACGCCTTTTTGCCCTTTATTGAAGATGGCACTGTGATTTTTATTGGGGCGACCACGGAAAACCCTTCATTTGAAATCAATAATGCCTTACTGTCGCGGGCGCGTGTTTATCTAATTAAGCGTTTAAGCCAAGACGAGATAGTGCATATCATCACCCAAGCCTTAACGGATGCCGAGCGTGGTTTAGGGCAGCGTCAGTTAATTATGCCAACGGATGTGCTCAGTAAGCTGGCGCAGTTATGTGATGGCGATGCGCGTAAGGCGCTGAACCTGCTTGAGTTGATGAGCGATATGGTGGCCGATGGTGGCAGTTTTACCACTGAAATGCTGGTTCAAGTCGCAGGCCATCAAGTGGCAGGGTTCGATAAAAATGGTGATCAGTTTTACGATTTGATTTCTGCGGTACATAAATCGATTCGCGGCTCTGCGCCGGATGCCGCGCTCTATTGGTTTTGCCGCATTTTAGAAGGCGGCGGCGATCCGCTGTATGTCGCCAGACGCTTATTAGCCATAGCCTCAGAAGATGTGGGCAACGCAGATCCTGCTGCCATGACCATTGCGCTCAATGCCTGGGATTGTTTCCACCGCGTTGGGCCTGCCGAAGGTGAGCGGGCGATTGCCCAAGCGATTGTGTATTTAGCCAGTGCGCCTAAGAGTAATGCCGTTTACACCGCCTTTAAAGCGGCGAGGGCGCTGGCACGCGAAACCAGCCAAGAGGCCGTGCCTTATCATTTACGTAATGCACCCACAAAACTCATGGCGGAAATGGGTTTTGGCGCCGAGTATCGTTATGCCCACGATGAACCCAATGCCTATGCCAGCGGTGAGAATTATTTCCCCGAATCCTTACAAGCATCGCAATTTTATTTCCCGACTGAACGCGGATTTGAGAAGCGGATTAAGGACAAATTGGCGCAATTAGCGCAATTAGATCAAGCCAGTGGGAGAAAAAGGTATGAATAATCTCATACTTGTTGCCTTAGGTGGTTCCATTGGTGCGGTTTTTCGCTATCTTATTTCAATATTCATGATCCAAGTATTTGGCAGCAGTTTTCCTTTTGGTACACTGTTGGTCAATGTCCTTGGTTCATTTTTAATGGGCGTCATTTACGCACTGGGACAATTGAGTCATATCAGCCCAGAACTCAAAGCACTAATTGGTGTTGGCCTGTTAGGTGCTTTGACAACGTTTTCAACCTTCTCAAACGAAACTTTATTGCTGATGCAAGAAGGAGATTGGTTGAAGGCGGCTTTGAATGTGGTGTTGAACCTAAGTCTATGTTTGTTTATGGTTTACTTAGGTCAACAACTGGTTTTTTCTCGCATTTAACTATTAAGAATATATCACATGTTAGATCCTAAATTTTTGCGCAACGAATTAGCAGTGACCGCTGAGCGATTAGCTACCCGTGGTTTTATTTTAGATGTCGCTCATCTCACCCAATTAGAAGAAAAACGTAAGTCACTGCAAGTGGCAACGGAAGAGCTGCAAGCCTCGCGTAATGCTATTTCCAAGTCCATCGGACAAGCTAAATCCCGCGGCGAAGATGTGGATGCCATCATGGCGCAGGTAGGCGATTTAGGTGCGCAATTAGATGCGAAGAAAGTCGAGCTGGCCGCGGTACTTGAAGAAGTGAACGCGATTGCTATGTCGATGCCAAACCTGCCAGACGAGTCTGCGCCTATCGGTGCTGACGAGACTGAAAACGTCGAAATCCGTCGTTGGGGCACGCCACGCAGCTTCGATTTCCCTGTTAAAGATCATATCGATTTAGGTGAAGGCCTAAACGGTTTAGATTTTAAGAGCGCAGTGAAAATCACTGGCTCACGCTTTATCGTGATGAAAGGCCAAATTGCTCGTTTAAATCGTGCATTAGGGCAGTTCATGCTAGATCTACACACCACTGAGCATGGTTATACCGAAGCCTACGTGCCATTACTGGTTAACGAAGCAAGCTTATTGGGTACAGGCCAATTACCTAAGTTTGGTGAGGATTTATTCCACACAAAACCTGCGACCGAAGAAGGCCAAGGCTTAAGCCTTATTCCAACCGCAGAAGTGCCATTAACCAACTTAGTGCGTGATACCATCGTTGATGAAGATGAGTTACCCATTAAATTAACCGCACATACCGCGTGTTTCCGTAGTGAAGCAGGGTCTTACGGTAAAGATACCCGTGGCTTAATTCGTCAACATCAGTTTGATAAAGTGGAATTAGTACAGCTAGTTAAGCCAGAAGATTCAATGGCTGCACTCGAAGTGTTGACTGGCCATGCGGAAACGGTTTTACAACGCTTAGGCTTACCATATCGTACTGTGGTGCTTTGTACCGGTGATATGGGCTTTGGCTCAAGCAAGACCTACGATATTGAAGTGTGGTTACCTGGGCAAAACACTTACCGTGAGATCTCTTCATGCTCAAATATGAAGGATTTCCAAGCGCGCCGTATGCAAGCGCGTTACCGTGTTAAGGCTGATAACAAACCCGCATTATTACATACCTTAAATGGCTCTGGTCTTGCGGTAGGTCGTACCTTAGTTGCAATTTTGGAAAACTATCAAAATGCTGATGGTAGCGTGACTATTCCTGAGGCGCTGCGTCCATACATGGGCGGGCTCACACAGATCGGTTAATTGACATAACACAATACCATGGATAAAGGTCAACGCTATCTTCGTTGGCTTTCCTATACTGCGGTCATCGCCATATTTTGCGCTGTGATGCTCGCAACCTTAGGTAAAGCTGTCTGGGTTGTGTTAGAAAACGTCAATTAGCACGACTCAATGTTAAGACTCAAAATGAAAAGGGATATCTGCAATAGATATCCCTTCTTTTTGATTTTTTTACATGATTACTTTGAATATTGATACGCTGAATCAGCCTTCCACGTTCTAAAGCGCAGTTCTGCACCCTCGGGTAGATAAAACACCTTTGGTAGACGACTGTCATAACGCAGTGTTAATTCACTTGGGATCCTTAGAAATGCTTCTTTTTTGGCTAATTCAAAACAGGCCATCATAGTGCTTGGGCCTTCTGATATTTCATCGACCTGATAGTAGTTATAACCCCAACCTTCAACGGTGAGCTCTTTAAGCTGGCCATTGAGTCCATGTTTATTGCAATCAACAAGTTGAGTTTGGCCTATTTGGATCTCGACCATGTAGTCTGCTTCATTCTCAAGCTTAGGTAATGTCAAAATATGTTGAACCATGCCTTTCTTGGGGGCTGGGAACATTTTAACGGCTTCCCCTGGAGCATAATTATTGGTGTTCATACGAGAAACATTAATCATTGGGGCATTAAGTCCTGTTGGATGAGGCGGACTGACAGCACTGGCATTAAAAGAAAGCAACGTAAAGGCCAGTGGTACTACCGCAAGATGACGCAATTGAGTTAATTTCATACATTTCTCCTTAAGACTCAAAAATAGGTTGCTAGGATAATGGAACAACCATTCTACGGTACCTATAAACGGCTTACTTGCAAGAAAGGGTTATTTATGCAGGAAAATTTAAGCCCATGACTCATTTTCCTTAAGATCTTTATCTAGCATTCGGCTATAAAATCAATGAATTTTAGAGAGTTGAACTGTGTTTTTGAAAAATGGCGCATTCATAGAAAATTTTATAGTCTCAATGCTGTGGTTTGTTTGAGCTTAAAAACTGTTTAAAAAATAATACCACTTAGCAGACCGATAGCCATCAACTACTTACGATGTTCTTAATCCGAACGTCATTTCATCCCCAATGTTAAATTTATTGAGATAATTAGAGGCTTATTTAATTAAATCAGCCTTTTGTGTGATCTTGTTCAAGAAGTACTCAGAGTTTTGGCGTAATACGAAAAAAGCGACTACGTTTATTTGTAGGGAAAAGTTTCTTCCGTAACAACATAATAGAAATAAAAGAGACAGTAAAAATGACAAGCATGGAGCGCAATCTTTTTTCTACCACCACCTTGACCTTTATTGTTGGAGCTATAGTCTTCTGCGGGCTCGTTTGGCTCTCCCATTGGTGGCTTGCAGGCTTATGTTTACTCTCATACTTTGGATTTGCTTGGGTGCTTCGGGCACAAATTCACAAATCGACTCATCTTTATCAATCTCGCCAACTCGCCTATGAAAAAGAGAAACGGCATCATGTTGACCAACAAGTCGCCAAACTTGAGGCGATTATTTCCCGCTTAGTACCCGTTTGGCAGGGACATATCGTCTCTGTCGACCAACAAATGAACCAAAGCGTAGCCAATATGACGGAGCGATTTAGTTCAATTATCAGCGAAATCGAAAAAGTCACTAGTAATTCAACGGGGATCGCAGATCAACTCCACTCCCCAGCTATAGAAGACGACAAAGCACTGCTAAAAGCATTATTTAATGACTTAAACCAGATGAATAGTGCCAAACTGCACCATTTAGAACAGTTAACCGCATTAGTTAACGATACCAAAGCACTTGATGGACTCGCAGCTGAAGTTAGAAAAATTGCCCAACAAACCAATTTATTAGCCTTAAATGCGGCAATTGAAGCCGCTAGAGCCGGAGAATCGGGTCGCGGCTTTGCCGTAGTGGCTGATGAAGTCAGAACCTTGTCAGCTCAATCAGGGCAGACAGGTGAACGGATCACTCAGCAGATCACTGAATTAAATCAACGTATGGCGGAGCTATACCAGCTGACCGATGCAGCTACTTTACAGGAAAGCCAAGCGCTAGAAGGTGGTGAGTCCATTCTCATCCGTGTAATTGACCACCTCGAAAATCGTACTTTGCAAATGAAAGATGAGGGTATTCAAGCATTAGAGCTTGGTCGGCAAGTTAAAAGAGAAATTGAGCAAATATTAGTGGATTTTCAATTTCAAGATCGCTGCGACCAAATGTTAAGACAGCTTGTTGCCAGTATTGATGAACTTACAGAGCTAATCCGTGTTCAACAGCAAGCGAGGGAAGCCGGTTTACCTATTCCTGAAGGTGATGTGGATTCCTTGCTTGCCATGATGAAGCAAAGGTATGTGGCGACCGAACAGCATATTCACCATAGTTCAAAAAAAGATAGCCATTATCAACATGCAGAGAAAAGTTCTATTAACTTCTTTTAGTTCACGTTTATAAAACAAGGATGGCCACTGAGATGAAAAGAATACTCGTAGTTGATGACTCTGCCTCTATCCGACATGTCGTCAGTATTGCGCTTAGGGGCGCAGGTTATGAGGTCATTGATGCCTGTGATGGTAGAGATGCACTGAGTAAACTCAATGGCGATAAAATTAATCTTATTATCAGTGACGTTAATATGCCAAATATGGATGGCATTAGCTTTTTAAAAGAAGTTAAAAAACATCCGCGTTATAAATTCACTCCAGTCATTATGCTCACCACCGAGGCGGGTCGGGATAAAATGGAAGAAGGGCGCATGGCGGGAGCTAAGGCATGGGTAGTCAAGCCTTTTCAACCACCCCAAATGCTTGATGCGGTAGCTAAACTTTGTTTACCGTAAAAGGATTTGTGTATGCCAATCAATATCGCGCTAAAAGATCAATCTATTAAGGTTAACTTAACCGAAGAGTTAACTATCTATAGTGTTATGGAATTTCGTGATGCACTAGTCGGTCATTTGCAACCGGGTGTAGACATCAGTGTTGATCTTTCTCAAGTGACAGAGATCGATACCGCAGGGCTTCAGTGGCTTCTGGCGCTTAAAGTATTGAATGAGGCACATCGAGTAGAATTTTGTCACCACAGCAAAGCGGTAATAGATGCTCTCGCACTTTCGGGTTTGTCTGGCACATTTGACGATACCATAGTGATATCCTCGGAGACTCGCCTATGACCGCCAATGACGTACAAAAGTTATTTATGACCGAAGCGGAAGAACTACTGACAGAAATGGAAGATGCATTATTGTCATTAGAGGTCGACGCAGAAAGTACAGAATTAATAAATCAACTTTTTAGAGCAATGCACACGATAAAAGGTGCAGCGGGTATTTTTAATTATCGTGCCATCGTTGATTTTACTCATCCCATTGAAACGTCAATTGATAGGCTGCGCAAAAATGAATTGAAAATAGATAGTACGCTTATAGCACTACTCCTTAAGTGTAAAGATCATACATGGGCGTTGGTCAATGCTGCGGTAGAGGAGGATGAGGCAGAGTTGAATACACTCTGCATTCAAAGTCAGTCAATTTTGGCCGAATTAGCGCAACATGAAAACCTTGAACCTTGTTACCCTCAGACTCTCGCCGCAGAGGCGATTACCCCAGAACGGATAGAAGGACATTATCTTGATACGGGCCATTGGCTTATATCACTGGATTTTAAAGCCGATGCACTACGTAATGGATTAGATCCATTAAGCTTTATTCGTTATTTGCATCAATTAGGTCAAGTGCTTGAAGTTATATGTTTAAGCCACAAGTTGCCGCCATTCGAAGAATGTGACTTCGAAAGTTGCTTTTTACGCTATCGTATTATTTTTGCTGGAGATTGTACAAAAGAACAAATTGAGTCGGTATTTGAATTTGCCCAAGATGATTGCGATATACAGATTCTACCTTCACAAAAAATCTCCGAATCATTTCAAGCGCTGATTGAACAGCTTAATCCGTCTGAAAATCAGCGGCTAGGTGAAATTCTGCTATCGATCGGCGCCATCACTGAAAGAGAACTCTCTAAATCACTCGATTTACAGTCTGGTAAGAGTGAAGACTGCACGACTAAAAAACTGGGCGAAGTGCTAATTGCAAACTTACTTGTCGATAAACCTGTGGTTGAGCAAGCCCTTAAAAAACAAATTCAAGCTCGAGAGCAGGCGCAAACTATTCGCGTCGATTCTAATCGTCTTGGCCAGTTAATTAATTTGGTTGGTGAGCTGGTGACGGCAAGTGCCGCGATGAAGGTGATGGTCGACCGTTACCAATTTCTCGATGCTAATGACCTAGTAGGATCGGTAGAACATCTGGTCCAAGAAATTAGAGAAAATGCCTTACAACTGCGTATGGTGCAGATAGGCGAAACCTTTTCACGTTTCCGGCGAGTAGTACGCGATGTCAGCAATGAACTAGGTAAACAAATTGAGTTAACCATTCAAGGGGGAGAGTCTGAACTCGATAAAATCGTTGTTGAAAAGATTAATGACCCTTTAACCCACCTCGTTCGCAATGCCCTAGATCACGGTATTGAACTTCCAGAGGCTCGTCTCAAGGCAGGTAAATCCGCTGAGGGACATCTGATGTTAAATGCCTACCATGATTCTGGACATATCGTTATTGAAGTCACTGACGATGGTGCTGGACTTGACCCTGAACGCATTAGAAGAAAGGCTGAAGCATTGGGGTTAATTGATGTAAACCAGATGCTTAGCCATTCTGAAATTTTGAAATTAGCCTTTGAACCAGGCCTCAGTACTAAAGATAAAGCAAGTAATCTGTCAGGAAGAGGTGTTGGTATGGACGTTGTTAAACGCAATATTGAAGCGTTACGCGGCTCAGTTGAACTCGATAGCGAGCTGGGTAAAGGTACAAAAGTGACGATCACATTACCATTAACTCTTGCCATTATTGATGGTTTTATGGTCGGTGCTGCCAACGAAAACTATGTGATACCGCTGAATATGGTAGAAGAATGTGTCGAGCTCAATCGGGGCGAATGGCATGAGCAACAGAAGAATTACATCAGTTTGCGTGGAGAACTGATGCCTTTTATTCGACTTAAAAGTTTTTTTAATATACCCAATTTAAATCAAAACCATACCCGTGAAAGCCTTGTTGTTGTTCGTTTTGGTCGAACTAAAGCAGGGATAGTTGTCGATAAATTATTTGGTGAACAGCAAACAGTGATTAAGCCCTTAGGGAAAATGTTTCAACATCTCAAGGGATTAAGCGGTGCCACTATTTTAGGAACGGGAGATATTGCCTTGATCCTTGACGTACAGGGTTTAATTACTGAAGCAAGCATTAGCGCCAAAAAATATCATCATGTAGCACTGATTGATGAATAGCCTATGTTGAAAAGGAATATTGACTATGTTTAAAAAACTGACGCTCAGCATGCAGATTTCTGGTGGTTATGCATTGGTGTTATTACTATTGATCGTGATTTCATTAGCCGCCTATTTTGGACTAACGAAAGCCATTAACGGTTTTAATGATTACCGCTCGTTGGCGCGCGACTCTAATATGGCTGGTCGCATCCAAGCTAATATGCTTACAATTCAAATGCAGGCTTATGACTATATCTTTCAGAAGAACGAGTCAGCTTATAAAGTATTCAATGAACGTAATGTTATTCTTAATGACATCATTCAAAAAGCCATGACGGAGATTAGCGAGCCTGAATTGAGTCAACAACTTTCAGATATTCGCAAAGATATTGTTGATTACAATAATTACTTTGAATCTGTAGTAAAATTGATTAAATCTCGCAATGATGAAGTTACCAACGTGTTGGTTCCTAAAGGAACTGAAGTTGTAAAACTGATTTCTGACACTATGCATCAATCCTATAATAAAGGTCAGATTGATGTTGCTTATCGAGCAGGTTCTGTGCTCGAATCGATATTGACTGCTCGTTTAGCAGCATCTAAATTCCTTGAAACAAATTTAGATGCCGATTTACAGCAGGCGCTGATGGCTATTGATTTAGCTAAGGGAGAGCGTCTTTCTGCCTTAAAAACTGTGGCAATAGATCTAGATGCACAATCAAAATTATTACAATTTACCAGCAGCATTGACAATTATGCGTCTTCGTTAAAGTCAGTTTATAGCACTATTAGCGAAAGAAACGATATTGTGCAAAATCAACTCGACCGTATCGGTGCTGATGTTGCGCGCCAAACTGAAGATATCAAATTAACCATCCAAAAAAGGCAAGATGCCCTTGGTCCTATTGTTAAAGCACAGAATGAGCAGACCCTTAGCACTGTTATTAGTGTATCTATCGCCGCTACTTTGATCGGCATTTTCTTGGCATGGTTTTTAGTGAAGTTAATTAAAAAACCGTTGGGCGGAGAACCTCGTGATATGGAAACGATTGCGCGCGCAATCGCTAACGGAGACTTAACGGTAGAGCTAAAACAGCGTGAAAATGCGACGGGGGTTTATAAGGCGATGATTGATATGATTGATAGCCTTACTTCTGTGATTGCTCAGGTTCGAAGTGGTGCAGATAATTTGTCTAGTGCTTCTTCACAGGTCAGTAGTACCGCACAAAGTCTAAGCCAAGGAGCAACAGAGCAGGCTGCTAGTGTCGAAGAGACGACCAGTGCCGTTGAAGAGTTAAATGCATCTGTCCAGCAGAACTCCGAAAATGCTAGGGTTACCAATAATATGGCAACGGTAGCCGCTGAAGAAGCACGACAAGGTGGAATAGCAGTAGAACAAACCGTTGCCGCAATGAAACAGATTGCGGCGAAAATTAGCCTAATAGAAGACATTGCATATAAAACTAATCTATTAAGTCTCAATGCGGCCATTGAGGCGGCCCGTGCTGGTGAACATGGTAAAGGCTTTACCGTTGTCGCCTCCGAGGTTAGAAAATTAGCTGAAAACAGCAGCTTAACTGCACAAGAAATTAATAAACTAGCCAGTGAAAGTGTTGGTATTGCTGAAAATGCTGGCCGCTTGATCGCTAATATTGTGCCTAATATTCAAAAAACATCTGATTTGGTTCAGGAAATTAGTTCCTCCTCTGAGGAACAAGCCATTGGGATCAGCCAGATTAATGACTCTATGTTACAGCTTGATAAAGCCACACAGCAGAATGCATCTGCGTCAGAAGAGTTAGCCGCGACATCAGAGGAGTTAAACGGTCAGGCTAATCAACTACTTGACGCAGTAGAGTTTTTTAAACTTGCCATCAGTAGTGAAAGATCTCATCAAGGTAAATCAACAGTAATGGCGGCTTCTGGGCGTAAGACAGCCAAAGCTAAGCAACATGTTGAACGTACCGATTTCGAACGATTCTGATAGGGGCCTATCATGAATCAATTAGTGAATGAGATGAAGGCCAATTCAGTGGGAGATATTACCCAATATCTTACCTTTCAGTCAGGGAATGATACCTTTGCAATTGGTATTTTAGATGTAAAAGAGATCATTGAAATTGAAGGCATTACGCGGGTGCCTATGATGCCAGAATTTTTGTGCGGTATTATTAATTTACGAGGTAAGGTCGTTCCTGTTATTGATTTGTCAAAAAGGCTAGGGCGTCTGACAACGGTCATCTCAAAAAAAAGTTGTATTGTATTGGTAGAAGTTAGTCACGAGGATGAGCAGCAAACCATTGGGATGTTAGTGGATGAAGTGAATGAAATCCTTGAAATTGATGATGAACATACACAGCCGCCACCGGATTTTGGTGCCGATCTCAGAGTTGACTTTATTCGCGCAATGGGGCGAGTTGGCGAACATTTTATGATATTACTTGATATCAATTATGTGCTATCGGTGGCCGACATTAGTGCAATTAGCCAACTCAATTTTCATGCAGCTGATGCCACTGATGAAGCACTATGAAGTCCTCACCGTTGCCGCTTGAACATACCGCCTTAACGCAAAGGGAATTTGAACATATCCGGCAATTTTTGTATGAGGAGGCCGGTATATTCTTGAGCGACATTAAAAAATCATTGGTGGCTAGTCGATTATGTCGACGCCTAAAAGAAACTGGTTATGAAAACTATGGAGATTACTTTGAGTTCGTCAAAAAACACTCTGAACATATTGAATATCATCATTTTATAGATGCTTTGACGACCAATGAAACATTCTTTTTTCGTGAAATAGAGCATTTTGAATTTGTTAAACACCTAATAAAAACACATCCACAAAAAAAAAGCTGGCAGGTATGGTCAGCAGCTTGTTCATCTGGAGAGGAGGCTTATAGCTTGGCCATGCTGTTGGCGGATCATTTAGGGATTGATGGTCACTGGCAAGTGCAGGGGTCTGATATTAGCCAGCGGGTGCTAGCGAAGGCTGAAATGGCACATTATCCCCTTGAACGTAATGACGCCATCGGCTTTGAGAGATTACAGAAGTATTGCTTAAAGGGGGTAGGTAAGCAAAACGGTACATTTTTAATTGACCAAAGCTTAAAGAGTAAAGTTAGCTTTTTTGCGATGAATCTGACTCAATCCTGTGAAAGTGTCGGAATGTGCGACTTAATCTTTATTCGTAATGTAATGATTTATTTTGATGCTGAGTCTAAGCAAAGGGTCATAAACCATGTAATAAAGCAGTTGAAAGTCGGTGGTTATTTGTTTATTTCACATACCGAATCCTTGATGCACGTAAAACATGGGTTAAAGCAGATTAAACCTTCTATCTATCAAAGGATTTGATGTGGAAAAGACAGCCTTAAATCAAAGAACAGTAATTATGATTGGCCCTGGTGAGCATTATGTGACGGCGAAAAACGAAGTCATAAAGACATTATTGGGCTCATGTGTGGCAGTATGTTTATTTGATCCCAAGGCTCAGGTCATTGGAATGAATCACTTTTTATTGGCTGCTGATCGGCGCAAGCTTACACATTTTCTTGATTCTCGCGCAGGTTACTATGGTGTTCATGCCATGGAGATCTTAATCAATGCCATGCTAAAGTTAGGAGCACAGCGGCAATATTTGCAGAGTAAAATATTTGGAGGCGCGAATGTTTTATCTTTGTGTGCTGACAATATCCTTAATCACTATGATATTGGCGGGATGAATATTGATTTTGTTAGACAGTTTCTACAACGTGAACGAATCCCTGTTATTAGTGAAGATCTTGGAGGCCATTCTGGTCGAATAATTTATTTCGATCCGTCGGATTATTCGGTGTATCGCAGTTTAATCGAGAATAAATATGAAGAAATTGCGTCACTTCAGGATGAAGAATACCGATATTTTAATAAAGCGAGTGAAGATATGCGTACCTCTAATAACTCGGTGGTGATTTGGTCGGATTAACAAGACTTAAGGGGGCCTTGTGATTAATGTCGCCATAGTCGATGACTCAGCAGTTGTCAGACAAGTGCTCAGCAGCATGTTAGCTAACCAGCCTGATATTACTTTATTAGGCTGTGCTCGGGATCCGTTGTTTGCGCTTAAATTATTTGAACAGCAATGGCCCGATGTCATTATTCTTGATATTGAAATGCCAAGAATGGATGGCATTACTTTCTTAAAAAAAGTGATGGCTGAAAGGCCAACCCCTGTCGTGATTTGCTCAACACTCACTGAGCAAGGTGCTTCAGTGACTATTGCTGCACTTGCCGCGGGAGCGGTTGATATCATTACTAAACCTAAATTAGGATTGAAGGGATTTTTGGAGGAATCACAAGCCCGTTTACTCCAGTCCGTGCGTGCTGCAGCTAAAGCATCAGTATCAAAATTGCGTGTTAATACCCCCACAAAAATGCCTGTCGCCGCAAAACATAACGCCGATGTAGTGTTAACATCAACAAACCATGCGCTACACCAAACCACGGATCGGGTTGTTGCACTCGGAACTTCAACGGGTGGAACCCACGCACTTGAGTGCGTGTTAACGGCATTGCCACGTACAAGTGCCGGTATTGTTGTTGTCCAACATATGCCAGAGCATTTTACGGCGGCCTTTGCTAGTAGGTTAAATAGTTTATGTGAAATGGAAGTGAAAGAAGCCGAAGATAACGATAGAGTGATGCCGGGTCTTGTGCTCATTGCTAACGGCGGCAAGCACATGCTGCTACAACGTAGTGGTGCTCAATATCGTGTTCAGCTTAAGGACGGACCGTTGGTCAGTCGGCATCGCCCCTCGGTTGATGTGTTGTTTCGTTCAGTCGCTAATGCTGCGGGTAAAAATGCCCTAGGCATAATTATGACTGGTATGGGGGACGATGGGGCTCGGGGTTTGCTAGATATGCATCATGCTGGAGCCACAACATTGGCACAGGATGAAGCCAGTTGTGTGGTTTATGGTATGCCAAAAGAGGCTGTGAAGCTCGGCGCAGTCAGTCGGCAGGTTGCTTTAAGCAATATTGCTGAGGAAATTATTGCGTTTACCAAAGAATAAAAAAGCCAGTGCGGACACTGGCTTTCTCTGACGAAAAAAGGCGGTTATACGCGCTTTTTAAATTCGCCAGTACGGGTATCGATTTCAATCTTGTCGCCAACTTTCACAAAGTCAGCCACGCTGATAGTGCCGCCACCAGTGATTGTCGCTGGCTTCATTACTTTACCTGAAGTATCGCCACGAGCTGATGGCTCAGTGTAGATCACTTCACGTACGATAGTGGTTGGCATTTCAACAGAAATTGCTTTGCCTTCGTAGAAAGTCACTTGGCAAGTTTCTTCCATACCGTCAACGATGTAAGCTGCTGCATCACCTAAGTTTTCAGCTTCTACGTCGTATTGGTTGTATTCTGCATCCATGAATACATACATAGGATCAGCAAAGTAAGAATAAGTACAATCCAGACGATCTAGGATAATATCGTCTAACTTATCTTCACCTTTAAAAGTGGTTTCAGTACCAGAGTTAAGCAGTAAGTTTTTCAGCTTTAACTTAACGATGGCAGCGTTACGGCCAGAACGAGTTGTTTCTGTTTTCTGTACAACCCATGGGCTGCCTTCAAACATGATCACGTTACCAGGACGGATTTCATGAGCAGTTTTCATTACACAATTTCCTATATGTCGATTTTCTATATCAGCGCAGCATCTTAGCTTTTTTTCACAAATTGGACTAGCCGAGTTGCAAGATCTGCAGCATTTATTGCGTCAATTGGCCATTCTTTAGCATGTTGTAAGAGTGGCAAACAGACTGGATTTAGGTTTTGCCAGTGAGTTTTCACGGCGGATTGCTCTCCTTGGTTAAATGCAACGTTCAATTTAGACCAAGTGTCAGCAATATCAGGGGGCAGATTATCGCAGTAAAGTCGAATAAAAGCTTCTAATTTTATTAGATGATAATCATCTTCTTGCGGATAAATATGCCAAATAAAAGGTTTTGCCGCCCATTGGGCCCGTAAGAAGCTATCTTCACCGCGGACAATATTAACGTCGCAGCTCCATAGTAGGCGGTCAAATCCCTGTTGATCGGTCATCGGCAAGATATGCAGGGTTAAATCCCCCAGTTTAATTTGCTGCCCAGGTATTAATTCCTCTATAGGGCAGGGCAATATGTGCTGCAAACTGTTTAAGCTGCGGCCTTTTGGGATAAGGGCGTGAATTTTTGCATCGCGTTTGGCCGTGGCTTGCCAGAGTTCACATAAGGCTGGGAGCGACTCGGTTTCATAACTAAAGACGCTATAGACAGTATCTTGCGCTTTAATATCCTTAAGACCAAGACGCTCAAATAATTGCAGCTTATTGGCGCTATCTTGTTGCCATGCATCGCGCTCTGCAAATAGCTCTCGCTCACAAATCAGTCCACCCGTCTTAGGTGTAAAGCCCGGGAAAAAGAAATACTTTCTAATGCCGCTGGCCTGCATCGAGGGTAAACCATGGCAGCCATCGACCCAATCTTCTGCACTTAAATACTCTAAATTAAGCCATAAAGGCACAGATTTTGGTGTTTTAATATGCAGTTCAGCAAGTTGTTGCTTCACTACATCGGGTAGTTCGCAGGCAAAGGCTTCAATTAACACTGCGCCTGGCTCATATACCAAAGGTAAGGGCGTAGTCCAATGAAGGATAGTCACGCCATGAAAAATCTGGCAAGTGAGGTTAGGGTCAAGGGTCGGTAAAATATGCGAAAAACTGTTTAAGTCATCGACCCAAAGCTTAATTGGGATCTGATATTCATTGACTAACTGTTTGGCTAAACGCCAAGTAACGCCAATATCACCGTAGTTATCGACGACAGTGCAGAAGATATCCCAGTGGGGATGTTGGGGAGTTACCATTGGAAATATCGCTTTCATTTACGTGGATAACAAATGTAAAAAAAGCGGCATTGGCCACTTTTTTTACAGAGCTCACTCGATGAAACTAGGCTTAGTCTTCGAGTTCTGCTAAACACATTTCTTCGTAGATTTGTTTGACCCAAGCATCAACACGCTCTTCGGTCAGCTCTGGTTGACGGTCTTCGTCAATCCCTAAACCGATGAAGTGATCGTCATCCACTAAGCCTTTAGAAGCTTCGAAGTTGTAACCTGCAGTAGGCCAATGTCCAATGATAATACCACCACGGGCTTGAACGATATCGCCAATCATGCCCATGGCATCGAGGAAATATTCCGCGTAGTCTTCTTGATCACCACAACCGAAAATAGCAACCAGTTTGTCTGTAAAATCAATCTGTTCTAACTCAGGAAAAAAGTCATCCCAGTCACACTGTGCTTCACCATAATACCAGGTTGGGATACCGAACAGCAGCAGGTCGTATTCTGCGATCTGTTCTTTGGTACTTTTGGCGATATCTTTCACCTCAACCATTTTCTTACCCAGTTTCTTCTGGATCATCTTGGCGACAGCTTCGGTGTTGCCTGTGTCGCTACCGAAAAAAAGACCTACAGTTGCCATTGTCTATCCTTTATGTCTAGTTCACTTATACGTTAATCTTGCTGCTATTGATTGCTCAGCATTCTATTTTTTGCTGAAGAATTAATTCGATTAACTGGCTTCGGCTGATGTTACTGGCCAATGCCCGCTCATTCAAGGCGTCATATAAATCTTGTGACACCTTTAACTCTATTCGCTTTAATCCTTTGGCTTTATCCCGCTGGATCTGGTTGCGCTTATTGACCTTAAGTTGCTGGCTACGGGACAAAGGATTGCTACGTGGGCGTCCCCGTCGCTTTTCATTGGCAAAAAGGTCAATGGTCGTTCTATCTGTTGCTTCTTTTGCCATGTTCTTATTGTTTAACCGATGCCTGAACCTTCCCAAGACATCTGGATAATACCTTTTGCAATAAACCCGGCGCAGCCGAGAAATAACACTAACCAAACAATAAATCGACCGAATTTCGGTACGTTACCTTGTTTTAGCACATCGTGGATGGCCATGCCGATAAAGAAAAATATCGCGGCAAAAAACAGGTTCAAGCCGATGGTCTCAATTTGTTCCATGTACTGAGATAACATACTTTCTTAGTCCTCTAGAGTGTTCTAAGGCTAAAAGAGGCGCGAATATATCACATCAACAGGGTGTCGGCTATATGATTTAGGTCGAGAATCGTTGTCATTTACACCGTGTGTTTGTCAATAAATTCAGACACAATCCGGTTAAAAATGGTAGGTTTTTGCGCATGTAACCAATGGCCACACCCTTCAAGGGTTTTTGCTTGTGCCAATGGGAATTGTGTCATGATGGCATTTCTATGTTCACCAGTGACATAGTTTGAGTCTCCTCCGCGGATAAAGAGGCTGGGGCCGTGGTAAGTTTGGCGCTTTTCTTCTACAAGATTATGCCAACCAATAATATTGGGATAACACGCTTTTAAGCCGCTTAAATTCATTTTCCAACGAAATCCTGTCTCAGTCCGTTGCAAATTTTTGAGAAGAAATTGGGCTGTCGCTTCATCAATGCCGCTATGGGTTAAATGGGCCAAGGCAAAACGGCGATCGGTGTGGCCTTCAAGTGGCAAACTTTCGAGTGCGGCAAATACCACATCATGGCGTGGTTGATAAGCAACTGGGGCAATATCAGCGGCCACCATGCTGCTGATGCGTTCTGGATAGGCTAGGGCCGTTGCCATGGCAATTTTCCCACCCATGGAATGCCCCACAATATGCACGCGCTCAAGCTTGAGATCATCGAGTAAATCCACCATCGCTTTCGCTAAGCTTGGGTAATCCATCTGTTGCCAATGTTCACTTAAGCCGTGATTAGGTACATCAACGCGGATGACTTGATGATGGGTTTCGATAACTTGACCTAAGCCTTTAAGATTATCTAAATTGCCAAAGAGACCATGGATAAGGAGGACCGCTTCTCCTTGACCAGAAGATACAAAATTCATGGAATAGCCTGTGCTATGGTACCTAACGTTGCGCGAATTGTGCCTTCAATGCGTTAAGTTTGACAAGTCTTGTGGCGGTTTTGAAATTAAGAACCTTCAACTTGCTGGCTTTTTCAGCGATTAACGCGCTTGTGCTAATTTGATGTGCGATTTCACGCATTTTTAGATTAATGATGCTTTATCAGATTGATAGAGATAGATACACTGGGGCAACGATCGCACAGATCCTTTGCGAGGATCGCCTGTGGTGCACTTTTTCGGTTAAGCCTATCGAATAACAAAGGATAATAAGGTTATGAAATACATCGAAGTGGATGAAGAGCTCTATCGTCATATTGCCAGCAAAACGGAACGTATTGGTGAGAGCGCCTCTGACATTCTCCGTCGATTACTCGGCCTGTCCGTCGATGCGGTTGAACAGTCACAGCCACAGTCTATCAGCCAACCGAGTTTAGAGGTGGTAACGCCTGAGCCACAGAGCGTTCCGCAAGTAGAAAGCTTCGAGTCTGTCACCGATTTTAATCAATTGGTTGATGAACATAAGTTAGAACAACAAAAAGGCGCGGTGGGCCGCTTCTTATTTTTGCTCGAGAGCTTGTATCAACTTAACAAAGCCCAGTTTTCGCAAATTTTACAGATCCAAGGGCGCGATCGTCTCTACTTTGCGCGCTCTCGTGAGGAGTTACTCAAGGCTAGCGCCACCGCAAATCCAAAGGAAATCGGTAATACCGGATTTTGGGTAACGACCAACAACAATACTGCAAAAAAACGGACAATTTTAGCCGAGGCCTTGGTGCAATTGGGCTGTGATGCCCAAATCGCCAACGGCATTGCCGAACGCGTATAACGATTTATCGACGCCGCAATGATGCGGCGTTTCCATTTAATAACCGATTTTCCAGTAGGAGAGGATCAGGTGGCAATACATCAACGGGCAGGACAAACCGCGAGTCAGACGGATCTGGTGAATATTCCAAAGCTGATGAGCCATTATTACAGCATCAAACCCAATGTGGATGCTGCCGAGCAGCGTGTGACATTCGGGACCTCAGGCCATCGCGGAACTGCATTTCAGGGGAGCTTTAACCAAGACCATATTTGGGCGATTACCCAAGCCGTTGTCGATTATCGCCAATCGGTGAATATCGACGGTCCTCTGTTCTTAGGTATCGACACCCACGCCTTATCATACGCTGCTTATGTGTCAGCGATTGAAGTGTTAGCAGCCAATAAGGTGACTGTGCATATCCAGCAACATGATGGTTTTACGCCAACGCCTGTGGTGTCACATGCGATTATTTGTGCAAATCGCGAGGCGGCACTAAGTGGTGCCGCGTTAAGCGATGGTTTGATTATTACGCCATCCCACAATCCACCGCAGGATGGTGGGATTAAATACAATCCACCCCATGGTGGCCCTGCTGAAGGTAATATCACTGCGTGGATTGAGTCCCGCGCTAATGATTACCTGCGCGCTGCACTCAAGGGCGTTAATAAGCTCGCTTATGCAGATGCATTGGCTTCGGGTTATGTGCATGCCATTGATTTAATCACGCCCTATGTGACGGATTTAGACAATGTCGTCGATATGCATGCTATCGCTAAGGCTAAGCTGAAAGTGGGCGTTGACCCATTAGGCGGCTCGGGGATTCATTATTGGGCGCCGATTGCCAAGCACTATGGCATTGATATCACTTTAGTTAACGATAAGGTCGATCCAAGCTTCAGCTTTATGTCATTGGATAAGGACGGCAAGATCCGCATGGATTGCTCTTCTCCCTATGCGATGGCAGGTTTACTGGCCCATAAAGAATCCTTCGATTTATGTGTGGGTAACGATCCTGACTACGATAGACACGGCATCGTGTGTCCGGGCACAGGGCTGATGGACCCCAACCACTATTTAGCAGTAGCGATTGATTATCTGCTGACCCACAGACCAGAGTGGAGCGATAGCTTAGCCATTGGTAAGACATTGGTATCGAGCGCGCTTATCGATAAAATCTGTGCCTTCCATGGCAAAAAATTGCTTGAAGTCCCTGTTGGCTTTAAGTGGTTCGTCGATGGGTTAGCCGAGGCAACCATTGCGTTTGGCGGTGAGGAGAGTGCGGGCGCCGCGTTCCTGCGCCGTGATGGCACGACTTGGTGTACTGACAAGGACGGTTTTATTTTAGTGCTGCTCGCAGCCGAAATGCTTGCGGTCACAGGTAAAACGCCGGGGCAACGCCATCAAGAATTAGTGGCGCAATTTGGTCAAAGCTTCTACAAGCGTATCGACAGCCCAATTAGCCTTGAGAACAAAGCCAAATTTGCCAAGCTTAATGCCGAGACCTTAAACGCCACTACGCTGGCGGGTGAGAACATTGAGGCTGTATTGACCCATGCACCTGGCAATAATGCTTCAATTGGTGGCATTAAAGTGACCACGGCCAATGGTTGGTTTGCTGCGCGGCCATCGGGCACTGAGGCGTTATTCAAGATTTACGGTGAGAGCTTTATCAGTGAGCAACATCTTGCCGATATCATTAAGGACGCACAAGCCCTGATCGATAAGGCCCTCAGCGCCTGATTTAGCGTTTACGCATTCTTTTTACCGATAAAAAAACGCACTCATTGAAATCCTATGAGTGCGTTTTTATTTGCAGCGATTGTAAGGTCAAATTATTCAGGTTTGAGCTTAATCGCTAAGCCTAGTACTCGATATGGCAACTCGGTAAGTTATTCTTATCGATATAGTTTTGATGATATTCCTCTGCCACATGGAATTGCTGTAACGGCACAATCTCAGTGACGATATGACGCAATCCCCAACGACCTGAACGGGCAAAGGCCAGTTTTGAGGCTTCTGCCGCCGCTTTTTGCTCACGATCATGGAAGAAAATGGTACTGCGGTATTGAGTACCAATATCGCCGCCCTGCATATTGAGCGTGGTCGGGTTGTGGTTTTTCCAAAACACATCCAGTAACTCGTCGTAGCTGACAATCGCAGGGTCAAATTCTACTTGCACGACTTCAGCATGGCCTGTCTTACCTTTTTTGACTTCCTCATAGGTGGTCGCTTCGTTATTGCCACCCATATAGCCGCAGGTCGCGTTGGTCACGCCGTTGACTTGTCTAAAGAAATACTCCACGCCCCAAAAACAGCCGGCACCGAAAGTTGCTAACGCCATGATAAATCCTGATAGAAGTCTAGATGGCTAAGGATTGTGATAAAACTCATGCCTAAAAGCAAGTGTGTCGACAAAATTAATCCTATGTCGACCAAATGCGGCTAAGATGCTGTTGTTTTGCCGCGAAATGCGCTTGTTTGACCAGAATGACAGAGTAACGGCCCAAAAACTTGTGTTAGTATGGATGCGCTTTTTAAGGCGGGTAGCGATAAGTGCCATGAAACAGGCAGTTATTGCCATCACTCCCGTCTTTAACACGCTATTATAAGGAGAATTCTGTGTTACAAGCTCTGTTAGATTCGAAGGATTTTCTCGCGCTGACCCTCGCTAATCCTGAAACCCTCGGGGATGAGTTTAGTTTCGCCTTAGGGGAACATACTCGAGTAGAGGTGTGGGACACGGGCGTCATCGTTTTTGAGCCTGCACAAGCCCAAGGTAAGGATGTCATTCTCTCCTGCGGTGTCCACGGCAATGAAACCGCCCCCATCGAACTCTGCAATACCTTAATCAAACAGCTTCTCCAACAAAAAATCATCGCCAAACAACGCACGCTCTTTCTTATTGGTAACCCTTTAGCGATTAATAACGGCACTCGCATTATCGACGAGAACATGAATCGTCTGTTTAGTGGCGAGCATTCAAATCCACCGGGATTAGTGAATCCTGAGCGGGTGCGGGCGAAAAAATTAGAAGCCTATGTTGACCGCTTCTATAAGGGCGCAGCCTCAGGGCGCCAGCGAATTCACTACGATTTACACACGGCGATGCGGGCGTCAAAACACGAAAAGTTTGCGATTTATCCCTATCGTCCCGGCCGTGCTTACAGCGCCGAGCAAATCATGTTTTTAGCGGCCAGTGGCGTCGATACTGTGTTATTTCACCATGAGCCGACAACCACCTTTAGCTATTTTTCCTCCGAGCAGTATGGCGCCGATGCCTTTACCATTGAATTAGGTAAAGTGTATCCCATGGGCCAAAACGATATGACGCGTTTTATTGCCGCCCAAGAGATGTTTATGCGTCTTATCACAGACAAACCCTTAGCGCTTGAGCCATTCTCAGCGGATAAGGTGAATCTGTATCAAGTGTGTCGGGTGATCAACAAACATTTTGATGATTTTGAATTTACCTTCGCAACTGATGTCGAAAACTTTCGATCGTTCCCGAAAGGCTTTGTATTGGCCCGAGAGGGTGGGCAGGAAATTAAAGTCGAACAGGAATTTGAAGCGATTGTCTTCCCCAATGCTAAGGTGCCCATCGGCAATCGCACTGTGATTTGCCTGATCCCTTCAGTTGCGCCAGATGTTCGCTAGTTTTGTAAAGCATTATATACATGCCCACAGGGGATTAGTTGTCGTTTGAACTGTGCCAACGGTTGATAGGTAGTTTACGTTAACGTAATGTTCATCCGGCATATTCGTATAAATTAGGCGCAGTGGTTCTTCTGCTGCGTAACGAGATAACAAGAGCACAATATGAGCAAAGCAACACTCAACACTGATACAGTGCATCGTGTCGGCTTCTTGGATAAGGCATCGCTTCACATTCCTATCCTTCGAATTCTACAAGCAGACGGCACTACCTATGAAACCGCGGTTTTGCCTGTAATAGATGAAGCCTTAGCCACCAAAATTTACGATACTTGCGTATTCACGCGGGTACTCGATGAACGTATGCTTGGCGCACAGCGTCAGGGACGGATCAGCTTCTATATGACCTGTACGGGTGAAGAAGCGGCGATCGTCGGTAGCGTGGCCGCACTTGATCAAGAAGATGTGATCCTCGCGCAATACCGTGAACATGCGGCGCTACGTTATCGCGGCTTTACCACTGAACAGTTTATGAACCAAATGTTCAGCAATGAGAAGGACTTAGGTAAAGGTCGCCAAATGCCAATTCACTATGGCTGCGCGGCGTTAAACTACCAAACCATTTCATCGCCACTGGCCACGCAAATCCCGCAAGCGACAGGTGTCGGTTATAGCCTGAAAATGCAGGGGAAACGTAATGTTGCTGTCTGTTATTTCGGTGAAGGCGCTGCATCGGAAGGCGATTTCCATGCCGGATTGAATATGGCGGCGGTGTTAAAATGCCCCGTGATTTTCTTCTGCCGTAACAATGGTTATGCCATTTCTACCCCAACGGAAGAGCAATTTGCCGGTAACGGTATTGCCAGTCGTGGCGTGGGTTACGGCATGCACACTATTCGTGTCGACGGTAACGATATGCTGGCAGTGTTAGCTGCAACTCAACAAGCGCGCGCCTATGCGATTGAACACAATGCCCCCGTGTTGATTGAAGCTATGACTTATCGTCTGGGCGCCCACTCATCTTCTGACGATCCTTCTGGCTATCGCTCAAAAGAAGAAGAGGCGAAATGGCAACAACACGATCCAGTCAAACGCTTTAAGTTGTGGCTGATTAATAAAGGCTGGTTAGCCGAGGCCGATGATGCCCAGCGTTACGAAAAGTACCGTGAAGAAGTGTTAGCCGCCGTTAAAGTCGCGGAAAAATTACCTATCCCTATGCTGGATGAGATTATTGAAGACGTGTACGACAAGCCAACGCCTGCGCTTAAAAAGCAACTGAGCGATCTTAAAGAACACATCAAAAAATATCCGCAATCCTATCCCAAAAGTGCAGGGAGGCTATAAGCCGTGGCAGAAATGAATATGTTACAGGCCGTCAATGAGGCCTTGTCAATCGCCATGCAAGCTGATGAGCGCATGGTGGTGTTTGGTGAAGACGTTGGCCACTTTGGCGGCGTGTTTCGCGCAACCTCAGGTTTACAGGAAAAGTTTGGTCGCAGCCGCTGCTTTAACACGCCACTGACTGAGCAAGGTATAGCGGGTTTTGCCAACGGGTTAGCCTCTAATGGTATGACTGCCGTAGCGGAAATCCAGTTTGCTGATTACATCTTTCCGGCGTTTGACCAGATCGTAAACGAGTCGGCTAAATTCCGTTACCGCAGCGGTAATGAGTTTAATGTGGGAAGTCTAGTGTTCCGCACACCCTATGGTGGCGGTATTGCGGGCGGCCATTATCATTCACAATCGCCAGAAGCCTATTTTACCCAAACCCCAGGCTTAAAAGTGGTTGTGCCGCGTAATCCTGCTCAAGCCAAAGGTTTATTATTAGCCTCTATTCGCGATAAAAACCCGGTGGTGTTCTTCGAGCCTAAGCGTTTATACCGTGCTTCTGTGGGAGAAGTCCCTGCGGGCGATTATGACATCGAGCTGGGTAAAGCCGAAGTGGTGCGTGAAGGGAAAGATATCACCTTAGTCGCTTGGGGCGCACAGATGGAAATCATCGAAAAAGCGGCCGACATGGCAGCAAAAGAGGGGATTTCCTGCGAAATTATCGACCTGCGTACACTCGCGCCTTGGGATGTAGATACCGTTGCCGATTCTGTGAAGAAGACAGGCCGCTTACTGATCAACCATGAAGCACCATTAACGGGTGGTTTTGCGGGTGAAATTGCGGCCACCATTCAGCAGGAGTGTTTCTTGTATTTAGAATCACCCATCAGCCGTGTATGTGGTCTAGATACCCCATATCCACTGGTCCACGAAAAAGAATATATGCCCGATGCGCTCAAAACTTTTGAAGCCATTAAGGCATCAGTGAACTTCTAGGAGTCCGGTATGATTAAAGATTTTATTTTGCCGGACATTGGTGAAGGCGTTGTCGAGTGCGAACTCGTCGAGTGGTTGGTGCAAGAGGGCGACACGATTGTGGAAGATCAGCCCATCGCCGATGTGATGACCGACAAAGCCTTAGTGCAAATTCCGGCGCCTTTTGCAGGAGTCGTGACTAAGTTGTATTACGCCAAAGGCGATATTGCTAAGGTGCATGCACCGCTGTATGCCGTGCAGGTTGAGTCTGACGAAGCTGCGCCTGTTGCTGCGTCTCAACCTGAAGCACACACATCTACTCAAGCATCTGCAAGCCAAGCCAGCGTGGCGGGTACCAGCGTCGAAGAGTTCCTGCTGCCCGATATTGGTGAAGGCATTGTTGAGTGTGAACTGGTCGAATGGTTAGTCCAAGAAGGCGATACTGTGGTGGAAGACCAACCCATCGCCGATGTGATGACTGATAAAGCCTTAGTGCAAATCCCCGCCATCAAAGCGGGCAAAATTGTCAAGTTGCACTACCGTAAGGGCCAGTTAGCGAAAGTACATGCGCCACTATTTGCGATTGAGGTTGAAGGTGGCGTTAGTGCGCCGGTCAGCCATGCACAGGAAGCAAGCGTCGGCGCTGCGAATACCGCTCCAGCAGCTTGTTCGAGTGCAAGTGTGGTGCAAGAGTCTGCTCGCCAAGGTAAAGCCTTAGCCAGCCCAGCCGTTCGCCGTATGGCACGTGCCTTAGATATCGATTTAAGTCGCGTACCTGGTAGTGGCAAACATGGCCGAGTATATAAGGAAGACATTACTCGCTTCCAAGCGCAGGGCGGCGCTGTGTCTGCCGTTGCGCCAGTGGCTGTAGCACCGACTCAATCAGGTGTGACTCAATCAACCGTCTCTAACGTCGTGGCAAATTCTGCACGGGGTGACATTGTTGAGCCTATCCGTGGCGTGAAAGCCGTGATGGCGAAAATGATGGTCGAATCGGTATCAACCATTCCACACTTCACCTATTGCGAAGAGTTTGATCTGACAGACTTAGTCGCTCTGCGTGAAAGCATGAAGGCCAAGTATTCCTCCGACGAAGTTAAGTTGACCATGATGCCATTCTTTATGAAGGCCATGTCATTAGCCTTAACGCAGTTCCCTGTGCTTAACAGCCAAGTGAATGCTGATTGTACGGAAATCACCTACAAGGCGCGTCATAACATTGGTATGGCAGTAGATTCGAAAGTGGGATTGTTAGTGCCAAATGTGAAGGATGTGCAAGATAAGAGTATTCTTGAGGTGGCTGCCGAGATCACCCGCTTAACCACTGCTGCGCGTAACGGCCGTGTGGCACCAGCGGATCTTAAAGAAGGCACGATTTCGATTTCGAATATTGGTGCATTGGGTGGCACAGTCGCAACACCAATTATCAATAAGCCAGAGGTGGCGATTGTTGCGCTTGGTAAGTTGCAAACCTTGCCGCGCTTTAATGCGAAAGGTGAAGTCGAAGCGCGCCAGATCATGCAAGTGAGTTGGTCTGGCGATCACCGCGTTATCGATGGCGGCACCATTGCTCGTTTCTGTAACCTTTGGAAACAATACCTTGAGCAACCGCAGGATATGCTATTAGCCATGCGTTAGTCGGCTGTCAGCCAATACTTACAGCCAATCCAGCAAAAAAGGACGCAATTTAGCGTCCTTTTTTATTCGCAGGCCATAAATGGGTTAATCTTTTGATCCCAATTACGTATAATTCGCGAACGTTGTTATCCTGATGGATTTGTTATGAGCCCCAGCCCATTTGCCCCAACAATCGAAACTATTGATTATCCGTTTCCGCCTAAGCCAATTCCTCTGTCCGATGCCGAAAAGGCGGACTACAAGGCACGTATCAAGCAGCTGCTGATTGAAAAGGATGCGGTATTGGTTGCCCATTATTATACCGACCCTGAAATTCAAGCGTTGGCTGAAGAAACTGGTGGGTGTGTTTCTGACTCACTTGAAATGGCGCGCTTTGGCCGCGATCATCCCGCAAAGACGTTAATCGTCGCTGGGGTGAAGTTTATGGGGGAAACTGCCAAAATCTTAAGCCCAGAAAAAACCATTCTGATGCCAACCTTGGAGGCGACCTGTTCATTAGACTTAGGTTGCCCCATCGATAAATTCAGCGCCTTCTGTGATGCGCACCCAGACCATACCGTGGTGGTTTACGCCAACACGTCTGCGGCGGTAAAAGCCCGTGCCGATTGGGTGGTGACCTCGAGTATTGCCCTTGAAATCGTTGAGCATTTAGACAGCGAAGGCAAAAAAATTATTTGGGGCCCAGACCGTCACTTAGGCAGCTATATTGCCAAACAAACGGGCGCCGAGATGCTGATGTGGCAGGGCGACTGTATCGTTCACGATGAGTTTAAAGCGAATGCCCTGCGTGATCTGAAAAGCGTTTATCCCGACGCAGCAATTTTGGTACACCCAGAATCACCCGCGAGTGTGGTGGCGATGGCGGATGCTGTCGGCTCCACCAGTCAGTTGATCAAAGCTGCGCAAACCATGCCTAACGAGCGTTTTATTGTCGCGACCGATCGCGGTATTTTTTACAAAATGCAACAAGCGGCGCCGGGTAAAACCTTAATCGAAGCGCCGACTGGCGGTAATGGTGCGACCTGTAAGAGCTGTGCCCACTGTCCTTGGATGGCAATGAATGGCTTAAAAGCCATTGAAGCGTCATTAAGTGATAGCGACAAAACCACCCATGAGATCTTTGTTGATGAAGACTTGCGAGTGAAAGCGTTAATCCCGCTGACCCGTATGCTCGATTTCGCTAAAACGCTCAATATGAAAGTGAAGGGTAATGCCTAAGCGCTTTTAGTCGCACATCGAGTTTCAACATTAATATCCCCGCTTTGCGGGGATATTTTTTTAATTGCAGTTGCCATACGGAAAATAACAAAAAGCCCTGCATTTGCAGGGCTTTAGCTAAATCGCTAATCGAGATTATTTAGCGTTCATTAACGCAACCGCGTTGTCTAACATACGGTTACTGAAGCCCCATTCGTTATCGTACCAAGCCATTACTTTGACTAAACGGCCGTTAACACGGGTTTGCGTCGCATCGAAGTTAGATGAAAACGCATTGTGGTTAAAGTCGATAGATACCAATGGCTCTTTGTTGACGGCCAATACTTCGCTCAGTGGTGCTACGCTTGCTGCACGCTCGATGATGGCGTTAACTTCTTCAACGGTTGTGTCACGTGATGCAATGAAAGATAAATCCACTAAAGACACGTTAACAGTCGGTACACGTACCGCTAAACCATCGAATTTACCTTGTAATTCAGGCACAACTAAACCTACTGCCGCGGCAGCGCCAGTTTTAGTTGGGATCATCGACAGTGCCGCTGCGCGGGCACGGCGTAAATCTGTGTGGTATACGTCAGATAAACGTTGGTCGTTGGTATACGCGTGGATGGTGGTCATCAGACCTGATTCGATACCAATTTCGTCATTTAACGGCTTAGCGAAAGGCGCTAAGCAGTTAGTGGTACATGACGCGTTAGAGATAACTGTCATATCCGCGGTCAACACATTGTTGTTCACACCGTAAACGACGGTTGCATCAACGTTTTTGCCTGGTGCAGAGATAATCACTTTCTTTGCGCCAGCGGCTAAATGCGGTTGAACAGAATCTTTAGAAGTGAAGATACCGGTACATTCAAATACCACGTCTACTTGTAGGTCGCCCCAAGGTAATTTGCCTGGATCGCGCTCTTGGAAAGTGAGGATCTTGTCACCGTTAACATAAATTGCTTCCGCATCATGCTCAACTTTGGCATTGAAACGACCATGTACAGAATCGTATTTTGTCAGGTGAGCGTTGATTGAAGCGTCGCCTAAATCGTTGATGGCAACAATTTTGATTGGGTAAGCTTTTTCGCTTTCGTACAGGGCGCGTAATACGTTTCTACCGATACGGCCGTAACCATTTATTGCAACACGGATAGTCATCTCATATCCCTCTGGTGATTATAAAATTCAACTGGTAGTAAAATTACCAAACTGACAGCTATCGTCAAGTTAATTCGGCTATTTTGCCGGGATTTGGTTAACAAATTAGGTGTTTTTTTTACATTGCTCGCGAAAACACCTTTTTCAGCACTGCATTTGGATAAAAAATTACAAGATGGCAAACATTTTGCCGACGTTACTCAAGGCCCAAGCCTTAAGGCGAGTTTGGCTTCTCTGGTTCGACGGGAGTTGCCGCTGGCGGTGTTACCTCTGTCCGAGGTGGAGCAAGCCAGAGCGCAACCGGACTAGTCGAATAGAGGCCATTTTCTAACGCATTGATCAAGTTCTGGGCGTATTCATCTAATCTTGTCGCCAGCGTTTTGTTGCCACCGATTAAGGCTAGCATCTTATCTTCAGAATACTTCTGCTGCGTAAGTAGTAAATTGGCTTTTGTCAGCATGTAAGTTTTTTCAAGCGCTTGGGTTTGGCGATAGGCTGCAGCGAGCCCAAGCAACCAATTTGGATCAAAGTCAGCGTATTGGATCTCTGCGAACACAGTAAGGTAGAGTTGTTGCGCTTTGATGGCATTACGGTTGCTGTAGTAGGTGGCTATTTGCGCTAAAAGAAATGGCTCAGTGACTTCGCCAGCATTTTCTTGCGCCAAGAGTCGGTTTAACGCATCCGTGTCACCAAAACGTGTCCATTGATAATAAGACATAAACGGGTCTTGGCGCTCGCGGGTTTCATCCTGCAACCGACTCAAATTTTGTGTACTTAGTCGAAAGGCTCTGGCTCTATCAGCTGTGCGGCTTGTGTGGATAATGTGCTGAACGCCTGAGGCCAATTCAATACATCGACTATAGTCCTCGAGGTAAGTTAACTGTTGATAGAGTTGCTTGCCTGTTGGATTTTTATTGTCCATTAGATCGTATCGACTTTGGATCAACTTTGTTTTTTCGGCTAAACACCAGCCATCCTTATGCAAATCGGCACAAATTTCAGGATTATTTTTACAAATCGTTTCGATATTTCGGCCATTATCACAACCGAAAAGGCTTATCGCGAGGGTAAATGATGTAATTATTACTAGATTTTGTCTCAAAATACGCTCCAAAATGCAATTTTCTCTAATAAAATTACAGATTTACAGAAAATATCTTACTAGCAAGCTGGGTCAGTTTTCATTACAATGGCGCCGACCAAAACAGAGGGTTTTCCCTAAAACCTACATAAGATTATTGGTCTTTTCGTCATGTTACTCAAACCTTTCAATATATTTTATTGAAAAGTGAGATAAAGGATCTGTAAATGAGCGCTGATAAACACCTACAAAGTTGGCAAGAACGTTTTGAAATGGCAGAGGCAATGCAACCTTTGCTGGGCAAGTTATACCGTAACCAAGGCGTCGAAGTTGTGGTTTATGGTAAGCCATTACTCAATGCTTCTACTATTGAGATTATTAAAGCGCACCGTTTAGTTCGTCGTCATGTCGGCGAGAAATTACGTTTACGCGAGAGTTTCCCGTTTGTTCAAGCCTTAAGCAGACTCGCTGTTAAACAATGTAAAGTGGATATTGGTAAGCTTGCTGTCAAATACTGGGCTGAACATACTGATACCAACGAAATTGAAAGCTATATGGCACGCGAATTAGCGGCTGCGATTGATCATGCTGATGATATCGCTCCGCGTGATGTGGTGTTGTATGGTTTTGGTCGTATTGGCCGCTTATTAGCGCGCTTACTGATCGAACGTACTGGTCGCAGCAACAAGTTAAGACTGCGTGCAATCGTATTACGTGGTGGTAAGAAGGGCGATTTAGAAAAACGCGCAAGCTTACTGCGTCGTGACTCTGTTCATGGTCCATTTAACGGTTCTGTTGAAGTGGATGAAGAGAACAACGCCATCATCGCTAACGGTACTTATATCCAAGTAATTTACGCAAACTCACCAGATGAAGTGGATTACACCAAATACGGTATTACAGATGCCTTAGTGGTAGACAACACGGGTATTTGGAAAGACGAAGCAGGCCTTGGCTTACACTTGAAGAGCCCTGGTGCAAGCAAAGTATTACTGACAGCGCCTGCTAAAGGCGCCATCAAGAACATCGTTTACGGTGTGAACGAAGGCGACATTACGCCAGAAGACATCATTGTGTCAGCTGCGAGCTGTACCACTAACGCCATTACACCAGTACTGAAAGCGGTAAACGATAAGTACGGTATCGAGAATGGTCACGTTGAGACGATTCACTCATATACAAACGATCAAAACCTGATCGACAACTACCACAGTGCTGACCGTCGTGGTCGCAGTGCACCATTAAACATGGTGATCACTGAAACGGGCGCAGCTAAAGCGGTTGCTAAAGCTCTGCCAGTATTAGCGGGTAAACTGACAGGCAACGCGATTCGCGTGCCAACGCCAAACGTGTCTATGGCAATCATCAGCATGAACTTAAATGCTGAGACCAACAAAGACGAATTGAACGAATACCTAAAAGACACGGCGCTGCAATCACCCTTGCAGAACCAAATCGACTACACAGACTCAACTGAAATCGTATCAAGCGACTTAGTGGGTTCTCGCTATGCGGGCGTGGTTGATTCTCAAGCGACCATCGCCGAAGGTAAACGCGCCATTCTGTACGTATGGTATGACAACGAATTTGGTTACAGCTGCCAAGTAGTCGGTGTGATGCAAACGATGTTAGGCTTAACAACGCTGTCTCTGCCTGCTTAATTGCGACAGACAGAAGTACAACGAGAAAGCGCCTGAGAGGGCGCTTTTTTTATTTTTAGCCCAAAACCACCTACTTCAGTAGGTGGTTATCATCATTTGAGGCTTTGCCTGTATACCTACCCATGTTAAATGCATCTTTGATTTTTAGCGAAGTCAAAAGAGGCAAATAACATGAGTAGATACGAGCAAGCATCGCATGTGTTCTGGCGATGTCAATATCATATAGTCTGGACACCAAAGTACCGCTTTCGGATATTGAAAGGTAATGTCGGAAAAGAGGTTTATCGATGCATTCAGGTTTATTGCCATCAAATGGGATGCATAGTCATGGAGCTAAATGTTCAAGTTGACCATGTTCATTTAGTGGTGAAGGTACCTCCGAAGATATCTATATCGAATTTAATGGGGGCGTTAAAAGGTAAGATAGCTTTGAAAATATTCAGTAAATTTCCTTACCTACGTAAGAATAAACTTTGGGGAAATCATTTTTGGCAGAGAGGATACTTCGTCGATTCGATTGGAATTAACGAGGAAATAATCCGTAGATACGTTAGGCATCAAGAGAAAGTAGAGCGGCAAGAGCAGGGTCAACTTGCTCTTGAATAAAGGCCCCCTTTTAGGGGGTTAAAACAAAGCCACCTTCTTTAGAAGGTGGATTCTTTACACTTCAATTATGTTGAATAACAATTTATCTGGACATTGTTATTGAGCAAATCCGTGAATTGTTGATTCTATCGGCAAGTTTATATCGCTATGGCTGAATATTGGGCAAACAGTGTGGTTAAGCGCAATATTTCAAATTTGTTGATTGACTCTGAAGGTTAAATCGGTAGAATGCCAATCCGCAGTCAGGGGAAAGCGTAGTAACGTTACTCTATGACATCGATGCGACATTAGCTCAGTTGGTAGAGCGATACCTTGCCAAGGTATAGGTCATCGGTTCGAACCCGATATGTCGCTCCAACTCTTTACGAGTTTGGAAATTTGGCGCGATGGCAGAATGGCTATGCTGCGGATTGCAAATCCGTCGATCTCGGTTCGACTCCGGGTCGCGCCTCCATAGATTAAAGTATTAATGATAAGATTACTGTCGTTAATATAAAGAGTTTGCCCGAGTGGTGGAATCGGTAGACACAAGGGATTTAAAATCCCTCGCTGGTAACAGCGTGCCAGTTCAAGTCTGGCCTCGGGTACCATAACATAAAAAGGCCTAACATTTGTTAGGCCTTTTTTATTGGCAATAATTTCAAGTTTATAACTTTAAAGCCACTCTTGAAGCGATAGTGATCTGCCTCTAAAAAATCATATTTTTCAAAAAATTCAGCTTTCACATAAATGATCTCTCATTTAGTTGTTATTTATTTTAATCAATCCATAATAGCCAAACTATTTCCTTAAGAAGCGGTAATAGGCGCTATTCCCTCTCTTAAGACAGTGGTATAAATAAGCTGAATTTTCCCCCTACACGTGAACATTTAGGATAAGTAGTCATGATTTTCTCTCAGGTAGTACTCGCACCCGCCGATCCCATCCTTGGTTTAACCGATACATTTAAGGCCGATCCGCGCCAAGATAAAGTCAACCTTGGTGTTGGCATTTATAAGGATGAAGCAGGGCAGACTCCAGTATTGCAATCAGTGAAGAAAGCTGAAGCCCTATTGCTTGAGCAAGAGAAAACTAAAAACTATTTAGGGATAGAAGGGGTTCAAACCTATAATCGCGTAGTACAAGAGCTGCTATTTGGTGAAGGTAGTGATCTCGTGACTTCTGGCCGAGCAGCAACGGCTCAAGCGCCTGGTGGTACAGGTGCACTGCGTATTGCTGCCGAGTTCTTATTGCGTAATACGCCATCGCGCACTGTGTGGGTAAGTAATCCAACTTGGGCAAACCATCAAAATATTTTTGAAACTGCGGGTTTGACGGTTAAAGAATACGGTTACTACAACGCCAGTGCCCACGATATTGATTTTGATGGCATGATGACAGATCTCGCCAATGCACAGGCGGGTGACATTATTCTACTGCACGGTTGCTGTCATAACCCAACGGGTATTGATTTAACGTTAACCCAATGGGAATTAGTCGCTAATCTCTGTGCGGACAAGCAATTAGTTCCATTATTCGACTTTGCATACCAAGGTTTTGGTGCTGGTATTGAAGAAGATGCTGCTGGTTTACGCTTAGTTGCGTCAAAAGTACCAGAACTATTGGTCGCAAATTCATTCTCTAAAAACTTTGGTTTATACAACGAGCGTATCGGCGCCGTGACTGTGGTTGCACAAAATGCCGATGAAGCGGTGCGTGCATTTAGCCAAGTGAAACGTACTATTCGTGCAAATTACTCAAATCCACCAGCCCATGGCGCGTTAATTGTGAGTACGATTCTGAGTGATGCATCATTGAAAGCCCTTTGGGTACAAGAGCTGACCGAAATGCGTGAACGTATTGCCGAGATGCGTACGCTATTTGTACAAAGCTTAAAAGATGAAGGTGTGACACAGGACTTTAGCTTTATTTCCCGTCAAAACGGTATGTTTAGCTTCTCCGGCTTAAATAAAGCACAGGTTGCCCGTTTGAAAGACGAGTTCGGCATTTATATCGTCGGCTCGGGTCGCATTAGTGTGGCGGGTATGACCAAAACTAATATGCCTGTGATCTGTAAGGCGATTGCTCAAATCCTCTAACTTAAAAGAGGCTCACGAAAAAGGACAGCTTAGGCTGTCCTTTTACTTTTATGCGGTCGATAAACTTAAGTTTTATGGTTTATCAGTATAGACAACAATTACGAAGCCAATGTTTCTAAAGATAATTCTGACTTTATCCGCAGTATGGCGTTAAGCGCATCACGCAGACTAGCCTGATCATGCAATTGCGGATTATGACGATTTTTTAAGGGAAAATAATTAACTAGGGTGCCTAAACGCACTTGTTCCGAATGTCGCAGCACTTTAGTGATCACGGGTTTACCAATTACTTGATGGCACCAGGCTATGCGCTGCTCAATACTAAACTGGCCTGCTGGCGAAGTTTCTTCATTCAGATTATCGATAAAGACTACTGGCGCGGTTGTCATTGCTAATGCTTTAGCAAAGCAGGGTAATAAGAGAGGTGGCATCACACTCGTAAGAAAACTGCCAGGTCCCAAGATAATCAGATCCGCGCGGCAAATGGCTTCACAGGCTTCGGCTGTCGCATCAACTTGTGGCTCAAGGCATAGTGCAATGGGAGCTTCATTCATCTTGTCGACATTCACTTCACCAAACACTTTTGAGCCGGACGCTCGTAATGCCACCAAATGGGTTGGTTGCTCCGACATCGGAATGATATTGGTCTCAATTTTAAGCATATGCCGAATAAGATTGACGGCTTCGAGGGGCCTAACGCACAACTTATCTAAGGCGAGCAACATCAAATTACCTAGATTGTGACCACTGAGTTCAGTTTCGCCCTGAAAGCGATACTCAAATAATTGTGAGCCGACAGAAGGACGATGAGCAAGTTGGGACAAACAATTGCGCAAATCACCCCAAGCAATGCAGTCCTGCTCGGCTCTTAATCGACCTGTAGAACCACCATTATCCGTCGTAGCAACAATACCTGTGAGACGATTGCCTAGAAAATCGAGTGATGAAAGTACACGTCCAAGACCGTGGCCGCCACCGATAGCCACTACATGATTGAATTGGTTTAAGATTTGCTGCATGAGGCTTCCTTCCTGAATACCCGTAAAATCCTATCCTGTTATCAACTAGGATAAACTCAGTTTGTTACTGCCGAAGCTAACGGAACCTTAGTATAAAAGCTCAGTCAAAAGCATGCACTAAAAATTCTCACGCATTCTAATACTTAAGCGCCGGATCGCATTTTAAATATGTGTGAATGCAGTATTGGGAAGAATTGTTGTTTTTGCATCCAAATTTCGTGAATTTCAAGATATGACATATAATCTGGCGCTTATTTTGCCACTAGTAACTCAACATCGAAGGTGACTTATTGAAAACTGGTAGAATTGGTTCGTTTACACTCGCGTTAGCCCTAGTGATCTCGGCGATTTTTTCGTTGAGATTGTGGCTCATTCCTACGACGAATGAGCCTGAATCTATTGTTAACCAATTGGAAAACGCCGTTGAGCCTGTTACGCAAGTTCCTGACTTTTCTGCTATCAGTGATGTTGCAGAAAAAAAACGTGCCTTTTTTAACTTTTTGAGGCCGATTGTTCAACAACAAAACGCCATTATTGCCACTGAACGTGAATTTATCATTGATATGTTGGCAGTATTAGATAATGGCAATACGTTGTCCGAATCACAGTTAGCGCAGCTCAATCAATTATTTGATAAATATCAATATGCTGCCCGCAGTGTCGATACTAAATCCCTTAACAGCTTACTCAAACGGGTTGATATTATTCCAGAATCGATGGTGCTGATCCAAGCGGCTAATGAATCTGGGTGGGGCAGTTCTCGTTTTGCTCGTGAAGGTTTTAATTTCTTTGGTGAATGGTGTTTTAGTCATGGCTGCGGCATTGTGCCTTCTTCGCGAGGCTCAGGTAAAATACACGAAGTAGAAATATTTCCATCGGTAGACGCTTCAGTTTCCTCCTATATGCGTAATTTAAACTCGAACACAGCATATGCCTTGTTTCGCTCAATTCGAGCCGATTTACGTGCTCAGGAGGCCGAGTTGAGTGCCGACCAACTTATCTATGGATTAGTGAATTATTCTGAAAGGCAAGAAGCTTATATCGATGAATTACTCGATATGTTACGTCATAATGAAAAATATTTGGTGAAGGCGGATGTATAAAAAATGGTTGTTAGTGGGAGTTTGCTTGTTTGCATCAAATGTGCAGGCAGAAACAATTTCCCTTGAATATAAAGGGTTTTATGACAGATTGAAGCAGGTCAATAAGGGCAGTTATCAGTTAGTCGAAGTGGCCTTTAGTGTACCAATGCTGCCTAACTGCCATATTCAGAGTGGTACCATTTCGAGTGAATTAAATTCAACGCCACTCACTTATACATCTGCGCAACGTTTGTTTATTCCCTTTGATGATGCACTGAAAGACCAGCGGGCATTAGTAAATCTAGAGTTTGAGGGTAAGGCTGAAGGCTGTGGAATTGCGATGCAAGTGCGCTCGAAGCAAACACAAGTTCAATATGATCAAGAACGCTTACAGCAAATTGCTAATGAAATGGATGACTTACTAGGGGCTATGCAGGGCTTCCCGATGCGTTACTTTAAGGATCCTATTGCAGGATTAAATTTTGAATTTGCTCAAGATCAAACTGTTACCGTGACGCTTGATGGGCGTGAACAACAGGTGAATACCAGCTTTAAGCTGAGCGTTGAGCAGATCAATAGTTTGACATCATTGCAATTTAGCCATGTGCCGACCGTATTAAGTCCTTGGGTTAAGTAACAATAGATTAGCTATAAAAAAGCCCACGTCAGTGGGCTTTTTTATGCTTGTCGCATTTACGCTTCGTACACGTTGACGATATTGATGCGTTTTGCCGCATCTAAATCGATATGGCCGTTGTTAGCAATATCGAGAAAATCAAAGGCGGGCAGTTCAGCTTCGGCCACATCCCCCTTCATCGGCGCGTTGGGATCGCGTTTCAACGATACAAAGTCAAATTGGTCACGGTCAACACCCTGTGAAGGTGCAGTATTTTGCATAGCAGTGAAAATGGTTTCAATACGGCCAGGATATAGTCTATCCCACTGATTGAGCATGTCTTTAACCGCTTGACGCTTGAGGTTTTCCTGAGAGCCACAGAGATTACAAGGAATAATGGGGAATTTTTTAAGCTGTGCGTATTCTTCCAAATCCTTTTCACGACAGTACGCAAGTGGGCGAATAACCACGTTTGCGCCATCGTCTGAGAGCAACTTAGGTGGCATGGCTTTCATCTTGCCGCCATAAAACATATTGAGGAATAGCGTTTCAATAATATCGTCTCTGTGATGACCGAGAGCTATCTTGGTTGCGCCAATTCGTTGCGCAAAACCATAGAGAGTGCCACGACGCAGGCGAGAGCACAGTGAGCAAGTGGTTTTGCCTTCAGGAATTTTCTCCTTCACAATCGAGTAAGTGTCTTTTTCAAGAATGTGGTAGGGAATATTAAGGCTATCTAGATAGGCAGGCAGTATATCTTCAGGGAAACCTGGCTGCTTTTGATCTAAATTAACGGCAATAATTTCGAACTGTACAGGCGCGCGCTGTTGTAGATTGAGCAGAATATCCAGCATAGCATAGCTGTCTTTACCGCCACTTAGGCAGCACATGACTCGGTCACCATCTTCAATCATGTTGTAGTCGGCGATAGCACTACCCACTTCACGACGCAGACGCTTCTGTAATTTATTCAGACGGGTAATTTGTTTTTTTGATAATTCTTCAGGCATTTGACTCGCCGTAACTTCAGACATAGCTTCCAACATAAAAAAAGCGCCCAGTAACTCAGTTTCAGGGCGCGTATTATTCCAGCTATCGACGGCGGGGTAAAGAGCGGCGTGCGCTATGCCTCTTCAAGCGGCGATTTATAACCATCAGGTTTGATAGCTAATAAATCACAATTGATGCTATCGATAACATGTTCTGCTGTGTTGCCAATGAGTGCTGCTGAAAAGCCCGTACGACCGACTGTACCTAAAATAACTAATTCAGCATCGAGCTGCTCAGCAAGCTCAGGGATCACATCCTCTGGCAATCCTTCCCTCACATGGCAATGGAGTGTATCGATACCATAGGCATTAGCCAGGTATTGCACTCTTTGTTCGTGTTGTAGGCGAATGGTGTCGTTGTAGGTTTGTGCATCAAAATCGGGGAGTTCAATGGCAAGATTTACCGGTGTACCAGGATAGCCATTGACTAAGTGAACTTCGGCGGCAAATTTTGCGGCTAAATCCTTCGCATGTTCAATAATTTTGCCGTTAAGCATTTGATGATCGGTATCCTCAGTCGCCACGTTTACCGCACAGAGGATTTTACCGGTTTCAGGCCAATCATGATCTTTGACCATTAATACAGGAACAGGGGCTTTACGCATTAAATGCCAATCCGTCGGAGTAAAGATCACCGCTTTTAATTTATCATGAGCATGGGTGCCTTTAACAATCAGATCATATTGCCCTGCAATGGCATAGTTAATAATGCTTTCAAAGGGGCGGTTGTGCCAAATAACTTGCGTATCAATATTCAGTTGTAGGTGGTTATAGGCTGACAGCAGATCTTGTATCCAAGCTAAACGTTGATCAATCACACCTTGGCGCATGGCTTCGCGCTCTTGGCTCGATAGAATCGATGTCATTTCATAGGAGAAGTCAAAAATCGAAAGAAACACGGTCACATGGGCGTTACTTTTACTGGCTAAGGTAACCGCTCGAGCGAGTGCCACTTGATGTTCTGTCGTAGGATCGACAACGACCAGTATTTTTTGATAATCCTTCATAACTTGTTCCTTTAGTCATAGGCTCATATTCATCATGAGCCTTTGGCAATTATCTGTATTGTTCTAGATCAAAACTCTTTTGAAAACCAGTGCCTAGCGCCAAAAACGCATGATTAATGATGAAGCTTATCTGGCAATTCTGGCATTACCCGCTAGAAGATTAAGTTCATTATAATCAACGATAATGATGTACTTACCTTTTACTTCGATTAACCCAGATTTTTGGAAGCGGCCTAACAAGCGACTGATGGTTTCAACGGTAAGGCCTAGGTAATTACCAATATCCCCACGTGTCATGGTCAAGCGAAATTCTTTGGCAGAAAAACCTCGATTACCAAAGCGGTTAGCGAGATTACTGATAAATGCAGCGAGGCGTTCTTCTGCATTTTTCTTACTGAGCAGCAAAATCATTTCTTGATCGCTCATGATTTCATTACTCATTAAGCGCATGATTTGTTGGCGTAATTTAGGCATTGTGCCTGAAAGTTCATCGAGAATATTGAAGGGTATTTCACACACCATGGAAGTTTCTAAGGCTTGTGCAAAACTTTGATGAGATTGTGCATGAATACCATCAAAACCAATGACATCTCCCGCTAAATGAAAGCCAGTGATCTGTTCATCGCCTTGTTCGGTGATCGTGTAACTTTTTATGGTGCCTGAGCGGATCGCAAAGAGTGATTTTAAAGGATCACCCGATTTAAAAATCTGTTCGCCTTTTTGAATAGGTTTCTTACGCTCAATAATGTCATCGAGTTGATCGAGTTCATTTGCATTGAGGGTGAATGGGATACAAAGGGTTCCCATACTGCAATCGTGACAATGAATTGCGCACCCACTGGCGGCGGGACGACGGTTTTTATTCTGCTCTATTGTCATGTCGGTTCTCAAGTTAATCCACTGCAGCCATGTTAAACCAATTCATTCGCTTGGGCTAGTTTAGCTGCGACAGGGCGATATATAAAGTTTGTGCACCAAAGGCAATTAAAAGTAAGCCACTCAATAATCTAACGGTTTTTTGCTGTACCCAATTGGCTAAGCGTTTGGCCGCCAATCCTGCACTGAGTAGTGCAGGGAGTGTACCCAAACCAAATGCCAGCATAATCAAGGCGCCTTGACTGGCAGAACCTGCCGCTACAGACCAAGTTAAGGTGCTATATACCAGTCCGCAGGGCAGCCATCCCCATATCAATCCCGCGGTGATGGCTTGCATTGGCGTAGTGATTGGCACCAGACGTTGTGCTATGGGTTTCAAATAACGCCACAATACCTGACCAAGGCGTTCAATTTGTACTATTCCGATCCAAATTTTTGCAATGTAAAGCCCGGTTGCAATCATCATGACGCCGGCGATGATCCGGAGAATTAATAGGTAGCTATCTAGCTCAAATAAGTGCCCAAGCATGGCAGATGAACCGCCGACTAAAGCGCCCGCGAAGGTATAACTGACAATCCGGCCAAGGTTATAACTTAATAAGTAAGTGAGTTGATGGGCTAAGTGGTTTCCTTGCTTAGGATTAGCAAGCTGAGAGGAAAAGGCGCCAACAAGGCCACCGCACATGCCAAAGCAGTGAGCGGCTCCCATTAGACCAACGAGAAATGCACCCATTACATTGTATTCAATCACAGTGCCAGTCACTGAGGCATGCCTTTGTCTTGAGATTCCTGTTGCTTGATGCTCGCAGGATTAGGTTTGTCGGCATCTTCATCGAATAGAATTGAGACACTTTGGCGGTCTAAATCATCGAATTGTTCGGATTTTACCGCCCAAAAGAACACGGCTACAGCGATCAACACAAAGATCATCGCAATAGGGATAAGTACATAAATGATGCTCATTAGCTAAGCCTATTTTATTGTTATATTTTAATTCGTAATAATCTCAAACTGTTACCCACAACAATCAGTGAGCTTGTCGACATGCCGATAGCGGCAATATAAGGTGCAACATGGCCGGTTACCGCTAAAGGTAAAATGAGCGCGTTGTAACCTAATGCCCAAGCGAGATTTTGGCGAATAATTTGTGTGGTCAGTTTAGCAACCCTCACCGCTTGGGTGAAGCGGGAGAGGTGATCGCCAAGCAAAATAAGATCGGCACTGTTTTTGGCAATTGCACTACCGCTGCCCATGGCCACGGATAAATCGGCGCCAGCGAGTACTGGTGCGTCATTTATGCCATCACCGAACATCACCACAGGATTGGATTGCTGTAACTTATTCACTAGCGAGAGTTTATCGGCCGGTGTGAGTCCACTGTGTACATCCGTAATGCCGAGCTCTTTTGCCAATTGATGCACATGCCCAGAGCTATCCCCGCTGGCGATACTGACCTTGCAACCTTGTTGCTTCAGTATGTCGACAGTTTCTTTGCTATCGATACGAATATTGTCTTTGATCTCAATAGTGGCGATAACCTTTAGTTGGTCATCATTGGCACGAGCAAGCCAAATCTGTTGATTGATAAACTCTGAATTGACTATTGCGCCAGTAAAGTGAGCATTCCCAATGCGATATTCAGCGCCATTGATAATGCCTTTAACCCCAAAACCCACTTCATGGTGAACCTGATTTGCGACGACATCGGGTGTCAAATAAGCAGCAAATGCAGCAGCAATGGGATGACGAGAGCCCGTTTCTAACGCTGCGGCAATCGCTAGTACTTGTTCTTTACTAAAATCACCATGACATTGCACCTTGGCTATCGATAGCGTGCCGCAGGTGAGGGTGCCGGTTTTATCAAATACTACATGCCTGATTTGAGGCAGTTTTTCAAATACACCCGCCTTACGGGTAATGATCCCAAGACGGGTAAAAATCGCGGTCGCGCAGGTCACTGCGGTAGGCGTCGCCAGCGCAAGGGCGCAAGGACAGGTGGCCACTAATACTGACAAGGTCACCCAAAAGGCGTCTTCGGGGGAGATTTGTAGCCACACCAGATAGGTGATTGTCGCTATGGTTAAGATAGTGCCTGAGAAATAACGCGACAGTTTATCGGCTAGCATAGCGACGGCAGGTTTAGTGTTTGAGGCTAATTCCTGCAAGCGAATAATTTCAGCAACCAATTGGTCTTGCCCAAGAGCGGTGACTTTTACCTTAATGGGTTGGTCTAGGTTAATGGTGCCTGCAAATACTTGGCTATCGACGGGCTTTTCAATCGGCATTTGCTCACCGGTGAGCATGGCTTCATTGATGCTGGTGTGGCCGTCAACCACGATTCCATCGGCGGCGACCATTTCACCGGGTTTAATAAGGATAATATCCCCAAGACATAATTTTTTAGCGGGGATCTCTTCTTGCCCCTGCGCCGTAACCAGATGCGCCGTTAACGGCACTAACTTATGCAGATTGCTGGAGCTAACGGAGGCCTTTTGTCTGGCCTTCTGCTCGAAATAACGTCCCAGCAGCAGGAAGAAGGTAAACATGGAAACGGATTCAAAATAGACTTCGCCCGTGCCGTTAACGGTCGCAAAGCAACTGGCGATATAGGCGCCGCCAATGGCGATAGAGACCGATACGTCCATATTGAGTTTGCCACTGAGCAGGGTGCGAATCGCGCTAAAATAGAAGGGCTGCGCCGAATAGAGCACCACGGGCGTGGCGAAAATCATGCTCACCCAGCGGAAATAATCCCGATATTGCACATCCAAATCGGTAAAGTAACCGGTATAGAGGGCGAGTGCGAACATCATCACTTGCATGGTGGCAAAGCCCGCTAAACCTAAACGCAGTAAGAATTTACGGCTATTTTGCTTGGCGGTCAGTTCTTGTTCATCCACTTGATAGGGCGCAGCTTGATAACCGATACGGCTAATTTGCCCCAAAATATCACTGAGTTTAACTTGTTGTTTATCCCAGCTAATCAGCGCCCTTTGGGTGGTGGAGTTGACCATCACTTGGCTTACGCCAGGCAGTTGCTTCACTTTATGTTCAATTAACCAAGCGCAGGCCGCGCAGGTAATGCCATCAATGGACAGCGACACTGAGTCGCTATTCTCCACTGAGTGGACAAAGTCCTGCTGTACCTCGGGCAAGTCATAGGCACTAAACTGATTTAATTCATCAGGCACAAGGGCCGTCTGTTTATTACCTGGCTCAGTTCTAAACTTGTAATAGCTTAATAAGCCTGCATCAACAATGGCTTGGGATACCGCTTGGCAGCCTGGGCAACACATGAGTTCATCGCGATCATTAATGCGAGTGACAAACTGCGTGCCGGTGAGTACAGGTTCATTACAGTGAAAACAACTTGGATGTGTCATAGCAATACTTATTCAACCACCGTCAGTTCAACCACAATTGGACGTTGTCTTTTAATTCGACACGTTGATGAATACGCCATTTACCGTCAAAACCTTCGAGGCGGACTTCCCAAGCACCCGTTAACACATCGGGCAGAGTAATGCGATACACATGATTGGCATCGGCGGTGACAGTGGTCTTAATATCTCTTTCGGCAATCGTTGGGTGGTAAAATTCGACTTTCAACGCAGCTTGATAGGCTGGGCCGCCGTGCTGAGTGAATAGGAGTTCATGGTTATTCTGTTCAAGTTGCCATTGCATGCCAAGCTGCTTGGCATATTTGACTTTACTCAAGTCCATGTTGATGGCTTTGCCTTCTTTGTAATAATCCTCGGCAACCAGAGAGTCAGAGTTTGAGAGGGCAATTTTTAGCGTGGTAAAACTTGCGACGACGGCACATAAAGGAAGAATAATTAAAAACCAAGGCCAAAACTGCTTATACCAGGGTTGTTGTTCGCTCATGTTAAATACCCATTATAAAAATTTGCGCCATTTTACCGTTAAAAGGTGGCTTTAGCACTTTAAAAAAAAGGCCCCGACGTTATCGAGGCCTTAGTGTTACTCATATCTAATTACTTGTTTGACAAGCTATAAACATAAGCTGCGATCACGTGGACTTTCTCTTCACCGAGAACGTCTTTCCATGCTGGCATCACGCCTGCACGGCCGTGTTTGATCGTTTCTTCGATCACACCACGGCTACCGCCATATAACCAAACATCGTCAGTTAAGTTAGGTGCGCCCATGAGCTTGTTGCCTTTTGCGTCCATACCGTGACACGCAAAACAACCTTTCATGAATGAACCTTGACCAAGAGCTGCGAGTTTCTCGTCGTGTTCACGACCAGATAACTTAACCACATACTCGGCTAGACCTGCAATTTCGCTATCGTCGATTGGCAAACCACCTTTCGGTGGCATCATGCCATGACGACCGCTCATGATGGTGGTTTTAATCGTGGCTAAATCGCCACCGTATAACCAATCACTGTCGGTCAGGTTAGGGAAGCCTTTGCTACCACGTGCGTCAGAGCCGTGGCACTGCGCGCAGTTTTGTAGGAACAAACGGCCGCCCACTTTCAACGCTTCTTGGTTTTTCACTAACTCTTCGAGTGGTGTTGCCAAGTAAGCCGCGAAGATTGGGCCATATTTTTCGTTAGCGTGTTTAACTTCTTGGTCGTACTGAACGTACATGCCTTCTTTTGCCGCCAGCTCAATCGCGGCTACAGAATCGGCTTTAATACCTTTCTCTGTACCAATGCTTTGGTTAGAGCTGGTCCAGTTCAGTAGACCTTTGTAGTTACCTAAACCTGGGAACAGGGCTAAGTACACTAGGCCAAACACGATAGTGATATAGAACATATAACTCCACCATTTTGGCAGTGGGTTATTGAGTTCTTCGATACCATCGAAACTGTGACCCATGGATTCGCCTTCTTTGACATCGGTGGTGTTCTTTGAACACACACGTAGCAACAGAAAACATCCTGCGATCACAATTAACGAGAGTACGCTAATCCAAATACTCCAGAAGCTACTCATCACTTATTCTCTCCTGAGTCCTTCGATTCCTTGCTGATTTCCTCATCGGAAAACACAAGATTCGCTGCTTCATCAAAGGATTTTTGACGACGCGAGCTATATGCCCAAGCAAATATACCGACGAAGGTCAGCATCACAATGATGGTTAAAATACCTTGTAATGTGCCGTAATCCATATACTGCCTCCTTATTTGAGTGCGTGACCCAAAGACTGAAGATATGCAATCAAGGCTTCCAGCTCTGTCTTACCTTCAACAGCTTTCTGCGCGCCTGCGATTTCTTCATCGGTGTAAAGATCCTTACCTTTGTAACCGCCTTTGTGCATGTTACGCAGAATAGTCATCTTGTCGCCGGTTAACTTGCCGTCTAACTTGTTTTCGGCAAGCCATGGGAAGGCTGGCATATTCGATTGAGGGACCACAGCACGAGGATCGATTAAGTGAACTTCATGCCATTTATCGCTGTAGCGACCGCCAACACGGGCCAAGTCTGGACCAGTACGCTTAGAACCCCATTGGAATGGGTGATCCCAAACAGACTCACCGGCAACAGAGTAGTGACCGTAACGTTCAGTCTCTGCACGTAAAGGACGGATCATCTGACTGTGACAGTTGTAGCAACCTTCACGTACATAAATGTCACGGCCTTCAAGTTGCAGGGCAGTGTAGGGTTTCAAACCTTCAACAGGCTCAGTGGTATCTTTTTGGAAAATCAGCGGCGTGATTTCAACCAAGCTACCGAAGCTGATAGCGATAACAGTGAATATCGCTAACAAACCGATGTTTTTTTCAACTATCTCATGATTAAATTTCATCGAGTTTGCTCCTTAAGCCGCTTTTGCTTCAGCCAGTGCTGGCAATGAATCTTTAGAGGCTTTCACAGTACGGATCACGTTGTATGCCATGATCAGCATACCGGTTAAGAAGAAACAACCGCCGAGGAAACGTACGAAGTAGAAAGGATAAGAAGCTTCCAGACTTTCAACAAAGCTATAAGTCAAAGTACCGTCAGCGTTAACTGCACGCCACATCAGACCCTGCATTACACCCGAAATCCACATAGACACGATGTAAAGAACAGTACCGATTGTCGCTAACCAGAAATGCACGTTAACTAACTTGATGCTGTACATACGGCCATGGCCGAACAGTACTGGGATCAAGTGATACAGAGAACCGATAGATACCATTGCAACCCAGCCTAGCGCGCCGGAGTGAACGTGACCTACTGTCCAGTCTGTGTAGTGAGATAAAGCGTTAACTGTCTTGATGGCCATCATCGGACCTTCGAAGGTCGACATACCATAGAAAGACAGAGAAACCACTAAGAAACGCAATACTGGGTCAGTACGCAGTTTGTGCCATGCGCCAGATAAGGTCATGATACCGTTGATCATACCGCCCCAAGATGGTGCGAACAGGATCAGTGACATCACCATACCTAAAGACTGAGTCCAGTCAGGCAGGGCAGTGTAGTGTAAGTGGTGAGGACCTGCCCAAATGTACAGTGCGATCAGTGCCCAAAAGTGCACAATCGACAGACGATATGAGTAAACAGGACGACCCGCTTGCTTAGGAACGAAGTAGTACATCATACCTAAGAAGCCAGCGGTTAACAGGAAGCCTACCGCGTTGTGACCATACCACCATTGCACCATGGCATCGACCGCGCCACTGTACATAGAGTATGACTTAAACAAGCTAACAGGAACGGCCATTGAGTTCACGATGTGAAGCACGGCAACCGTAATGATAAATGCACCAAAGAACCAGTTCGCTACGTAAATATGCGATGTTGTTCGTTTGATAATAGTGCCGAAGAACACTATTGCATAGGATACCCAAACGATCGTAATAGCGATATCGATTGGCCATTCTAATTCAGCATATTCTTTACCGCTGGTATAACCCATTGGCAGAGTGATGGCTGCTGACAGAATGATGGCTTGCCATCCCCAAAACGTAAATGCAGCTAATTTAGGTGCAAATAGTCGGGTTTGACAGGTGCGTTGTACGACATAATAGGATGTTGCAAAGAGGGCTGATGTTCCGAACGCGAAAATTACCGCATTGGTGTGTAATGGTCGCAAGCGACTATACGTAAACCAAGGCGTATCGAAGTTCAGATGTGGCCAGATTAACTGAGCCGCAATTAAAACACCGACTGACATACCAACAATACCCCACAAAACTGTGGTTAAGGCGAATTGGCGGACAATGGTGTAATTGTAATCAGCGCCTGTTGGCTGGGAATGGTTCATCATAATGCTTCCACTGCTTATTACTTTTACTTTTAGTAAAGACTAGCTTTACCTGTTATATATGACACAAAGCTCATGTCCCTATAAGGGTTATGAAGCCATGTCAATGCGTTACCCTACACATTTGTGCTCAAATATGAGGTTTCGCAATGATACTTGAGCCATGTCAAAAAAGATACCAAAGAAGGGGGACGGAAAGTTGATCTAGATCAACCTACGCCATAGAATGTTAACATCTTGCATCACAAGGTTAATTTTTGTGCTTAATCGCAAACGTCTCCCGCTTTACATCATGTTAATTGCGTTGAATCTTAGCGCTTGTGATAAAAAAGCCGAGCAACAGGTAAAAATACCGCCTACAGATCCCACTCTTTGTGTGTTTACTCAGGGGGATTGCATTAAAAAGGTCGGGGATATAGTGCTGAGCATCAGCCTTTCGCCAGATCGTGCGCCAAGTGAAAAACCATTAACATTGAAGCTATTATCTTCTGATGTACTTGATAATTTACAGGTCCGTTTAGAAGGTAGAGATATGTTTATGGGCATTATCCCTGTCAATATTCGTCAACTCGATAAAACAACCTATGAGGGGCAGTTGATTTACGGTTCCTGTAGCAGTGGATATATGGTGTGGCGTGGTTTTATCAGTTTTAGTCGAAATGGTATCGAGCAAGCCGTTATTTTTGACTTTCTTGCCGATAATCCATATTAAGTTTATGGCGTTCGCCGGATAAAGAGCTTGTTAACAATATTAACTCCCGCTCCTTATTCATATGATCGATTATCATAGGTGGATGATTGATTATGAATGCTTTTTTGGCTATTCATCATGATCCTTCCAGTTTTCCTTTACCTGTACAAAAATATCGATGTTATTGATAAAGAGTTCGAGTAAATCAGGATCAAAATGTTTACCTGCACCTTTACGCATTTCATCGATAACCTCTTCCAGTGGCCAAGCTGCTTTATAGCAACGTGCATGGGAAAGAGCATCGAACACATCTGCAATTGCAACAATACGGGCAAAAATGTGAATTTGTTCTTGTCTTAAATTGGCTGGATAGCCTGAACCATCATACTTTTCATGATGTTGCAAGGCTATAATCGCAGCGGCTTTTAGGATAGGCCGCTCGGAATTAGCGAGGATCTGGTAGCCAATAGTAGGGTGCTGACGCATAACCGACCATTCTTTATCGTCTAACTTGCCTGGCTTAAGCAACACCGCATCGGGGATCGCTATCTTACCAATATCATGCATAGGCGATGCTCTGCGTAAAAGTTCAGCTTCGGTCTCAGATAATCCTGCAAGTAGTGCCAGTTTGGCACAATATTCGGCCATACGTTTTACGTGATTAGCAGCCTCTTTTGAGCGGCTTTCAACGACATCTCCTAAACGTAGAATAAGTTCAGACTGGGTATCTTCGACCTCTTGATTTAGAAGTAGGTTCTCAAAGGCGATACCCACATTTATTGCAAAAATATCAATAAGTTTTTTATCTAAATCGTCGATTTTATCAATCCCATCCATATAAAGCAGGTTGATAAGCCCGCTCTTCGTTGGGAAATAGCCAACGAAACAGTTATCTTCATATAAACAACGCTTTTGTGCGAGAGCCGTGCGTAATAACTTATCAATATGCATTGGTAACACTTTGTTCGCGGGACTCTCGGCAAATTGTCCCGTCCCCGCCAAAATCTTAATCTCAGCAGATTCCATATGGCCGCTTATCGCATCCATGGCATTGCAGGTTAGCAGCAGTGTTTCGGAATCGAGATTCAATAGGGTTGCAACTTGGGTCAGCAAGCCATCAGCGAATCGATAGAGCGTTCTGAGTTCAAATAATCCTGAGGTTGCCTCGAGCACTCGCTCTAATCCTTTTCGATGATTCAGCTGTGCACGCCTTGCTTGTTCGATTTCCATAATGTCGCGGTAAGAACGCAGTGCCGAGTAGACACTTGTCATTAACTTGCGTGAATCGAGTTCAGATTTTGCCTTATAGTCATTGATATCGTAGTTGACGATAACATCTTCTTCAGGAGCTTGGCCTGGCTGTCCTGTGCGCAAAATTAGGCGGATTGTTTTTATGTTCCTCACGGATCCACTTTACTAACTCCAAGCCAGCATGATCGGTTTCCATTACAACATCAATAAAGGCAATTGCCAGATCTTGTTCATTTAAAAGAAATTCTTTAGCTTGTTCAGCACTATAAGCGTTAATAAAGGAGAGGGCACGACCATCGAGTTTAAAACGAGAAAGTGCAAGTTTAGTGACCGTGTGTACATCAGGCTCATCATCAACAACAAGAATTTTCCAGGGCGCAGAAAATGCAGAAGTTTCTATGGTTTTTTTCCCTGAAAAGAGCGGCTTTTTCTTTGTAAGATCAATCACCATCCGAGACCTCATCACTTAATTTATGTCGCACAGTTAGAGTGTAGTAGAGGGTCCAACGGGATTCTGAATTTTTTTCACAAAAAATTATTTAAGCCATTGATATTATTAATATATAAATTGATTTAAACCTGCTTTTACGAGACGTTTTAAAAATCCAATTCTTCTCTGAATTTACCGTTCCAGGCGCATATAGCCGGAAACTTATTGTACTTACCGTGGCAGTTGTCCTTTGGTGCAAGGAACGAAATCAAGATGTATTCCAAAGAATACGGATAGCGCCAGATCCAGAAGTAAAGCCGGTCTGCTCTCTCCCCTTTGCCAATGAATCGATAGCATCGTTCTCTCAGATCACTCGAGGCACCGACGTACAGAACCTGTTTGTCACGGATCACAGCATAACAACCCGGTCTTGTCGGCAATGACTGCATTTCGTCATGATCGTTCACGTTGACGCTATTCTTTTTGCTCGGGTGAATACGCCTGAACATATCTCGGGAAATGTTTTGTGGTGTTGGAGACTGCGATTTTAGCTGGGTAGTTTTAAAGTGTGCCCATTTACTGTTGGGGTTTAAGTCATAGTTGCCTGGAGCTAAGATAATTTCATCATGAAATATAAGCCCGCCTACTCCGTGCTGCTGTTGCCACCACCGTGGCATAGCATTCACTCGGTGTCTTGGCTTCATACTCACAGTGAACTTGCGGTTTCTAAAACGACATCACAGTAGCCTACGCCTTCTACTGTTATGGACGCTGACTGCTTTTCAAAAGCCATTGTGGCACTCATGAGCGCCCGCCCTAAACCATCGATGATTTCCTCCGGCGATAGCTCCATGGTTTCACATTTCTCGATGATGGCGTCCATTAGTTCTTGTGACTGTTCATCCGTCAGGGCCATAAATACAACTCCTAAGTAATAGTAATGATCAGGATGCAGGTGCTGCTGAACTGCGTGAAAACTGCTGCCAAAGTTGCTGCTGAGTGGCCAAGGTCGCGGTTAATGCGGCCTTTTCCTGCAACCAGGTCGTTTCTTGTGTTTTCACGCTCGAAACATGGGCCTGTAATTGCTGTACATCGTGGCATTTCGCATCAAAGGCTTTTTGCAACTCAGCATACAGTGTATCTCGATGCTCCAGTTGACGCTCTAATTGACGGCGCTCCGTCTCAAGACTACCCATCTGCTCCTTCAACTGCGCGGATGTAGTCTCTACATGCTGCAGCGTGGATGTTAATTGCTGTACCTGCGCCAGCAGAGTGCTCGCTTCCTGCTGTTTCACCATCACAGTTTGCTGTGCTACGCGAAGGTCTGCCTGTACCTGCTGGATCTGGTGTTCATGGCGCTGTACATCCTGCTCACGCTGCGTTTGGACAGAAGCGCGATAATGCTCCAAAGCTTGCCGTGAATGCTGGTGTTTTTCTTCCAGAGAACTAATGTGCTGCTCTTTGGTGGCGAGCAGGCTTTTCAGATGGGCATTTTCACCGGTGAGTTCCGCCATGGTGAGTGCATCTTGCTGTCTGGCTTCCTGTAGCTTTTTATTGCTGTCCTCAGATGATAAGAGCTTGCGTTGCAAGTCGTCGGTTTGCGCCGTCAAATCCTGGATCTGTGTGCGCAGGTTGTCAGCCAACTGCTGCCAATTCGCTTGTGCAGCCTTATGCATGGCCTCAGCTTGTGTCACGTGGGTCAAAGCCTCTTCCTGAAGTCGCCTGGCCAATTGCAGCACCGTCGTCTTGATCGTCTCCGTCAGAAGCTGCTCATCATGCAACAACGTCGAATCGTCATTCTCGAGCTCTCTGAGCCAGCGCTGTATGGTTGACCGGGAACCGGTATTGCCCAGCTCAATACGCAACGAATCCAGCGTAACCGACTGACCTTCGTCCATCAGCCGTTGTCTGGCGTCTTTTACATCGTCTTTTGTGATCCCGGTTCTGGCCATGTCTTACTCCATTTCATACTAATACGTAATATGTATATACATACTAAATCAAAAATAAAAATAGTCAAAATTTCATCATTTATAACAAGTAATAATTATGGATTATTACTTGTTAGGCTGGAAGCCGCGTCAACTGTAGGCCTACGCCATACGTATTTTTCTGTCTCCGTACAGAACCCCTTGCGAAGCATCGGAGCGAGCCCGTATAGTGGGCGTACAAAAAACAAGCAACGGCACCGTTGTGGGGATCGACTCGCGTAGTGAACACCATTGATCAGTATCTGCAGGCCGCGACACGGGATAACACCCGACGCAGTTATCAAGCGGCGGTGGAACATTTTGAAACTCAGTTTGGGGGACTACTGCCGACGACCAGCGCGGAGATCTGCCGCTACCTGGCCCACTACGCACCTTCGTTAACCTTCAATACACTCAAGCAGCGACTGTCCGGCTTATCCGCCTGGCACCGTGAGCAAGGCTTTGTCGATCCGACCAAAGCGCCAATGGTAAAAAAGGTGCTCAAAGGGATCCGTGAATTGCATCCCGTCCGGGAAAAACAAGCCAAACCCCTGCAGCTAGAGACGTTGGCTCAAATCGTCCGAAGTCTGGACCAGCGCGAAACCATAGCCATTGAAGAGAATGAACAACCGGAGTTGCTGCGCTGCTGCCGGGATCGGGCCTTTATTCTGGTCGGATTCTGGCGTGGTTTTCGTGGCGATGAGCTGTGCCGGATGGACGTGGAGCATCTTGTTCTGGCCAAAGGAGAAGGACTGCACATTTATCTGCGACGAAGCAAAACGGATCGCGCCAACCGAGGGGAAGTTTATCGATTACCGGCCTTAGCGCAGCTGTGTCCTGTGCAGGCACTGGAGCGCTATCTGGAGGTGTCCGGGCTGACCGAAGGGCCGGTGTTTCGGAGCATCAACCGCTGGGGCCAGCTAGGCAAAGCGGCATTGACCGCCAAAAATATTGTGCCACTGCTACGCAAAAACTTCATCGCCGCCGGGGTAGCCGATGCAGGACACTACAGCGCCCATTCCTTACGCCGCGGCTTTGCCACATGGGCCGGTCAAAGTGGCTGGTCGCTCAAGGCATTGATGGAATATGTCGGCTGGAAAGATCTGAATTCTGCCATGCGTTACATGGATAGCCCCGTGCCATTTTTGCCTGTTACACCCACAGAGGTGGAGTCAGCGCCTCTACAGACGTTGAGTACACACGAGCTGGAACTTCGCTATAGCCTGCAGCGCTACCACAAAAATAGCCGTGACCCAGTGAAAGTTCGCCAAAAAATAGACCGCTTTTGCCTTAAACCACTCAAAGCCGAGTGTATCGATGGAGTGGATCATCGTTACCGCCTGACGTTGCGGGTCGCCGACGAAGCAGAACTGGATGAACGTATTGATGACCTCCTGGCCAGCCTCTATCACATGGCTCAGGATCACCAGTGCATGATTGAGATCACCCTGACGGAGCCAGCGTCAGGACGTTATTGGGATTAATGAAGGAGTTCGCATCGGATGCAAGGTGGTTATCAGGATACGGCGTATCCCGTCTTAGATACGCAGTACAGCGCTCGTTTACTGGAAAAGCATTATCGACCGACCGATCTGGAACTGAGCTGGGCCAGCGCTTATCGCAAGCCTTTGCACCGGCTCGGCTTCCTCATTCACCTGAAGCTTTTCCAGCGGATGGGTTACTTTGTGGTGCCCAAAGAGTTCCCACTGCCACTGATCCGCTTTTTGATGAAATTTGCCGGGGTCCACAGTCTGCCCACTGAGGCCGAGTGGTCCACATACAGCACCGCCGCCAGTCGTTATAAGCAACTGGATGATATTCGGGCCACTCGGGGTGTGCGGCGGTACACCGATGAAGATGAGCCATGGTTGATGGACGTTGCACGAAAAGCAGCGCAAACCAAAGACAATGTCTCCGACATTATCAACGTGATGCTGGAAGAGCTGGTTCGCTTTTGTTATGAACTGCCAGGTTTTTCTGAGCTGCAACGCATTGCCCGGCTCATACGCAACCAGGTAAACACTGCTTACTTTAAGACCATAGCCGAAGGTCTCAGCGCCGAGGCCCGGCTGCACATCGATACGCTACTGCAAAAAGACACCGAACAAAGTTACAGCGCCTGGCAGCAACTCAAGCGGGAGCCAAAGAAACCCGGTGCCAAGGAAATTAACTTTTACCTGCAGCATGTCGCCTGGCTGTTGGATTTGTCCGAAAAAATGCCGGACGTGCAGATCCCGGCCGTCAAGCTGAAGCAATTTCTGACGGAAGCACAGGCATTGGATGTACGGGAGATGCGGGAACTCAAACCCATCAAGCGCTATGCGCTGGCTGTGCTGTTGATCCGGGGGCAAAAAGGCAAAGCTTTAGACGATGTGACCAATATGCTCATCCGGATGTTGCGGCAGATGGAGAGTCTGGCCCAGAAAAGTCTGGATGAGTACATCCTAAAGCAACAGAAAAAGGTCACGGATCTGATCCAGACTCTTCGGGCCGTGACCGTGGCGTATGAAATGGATAGCTCTGAAACCGAGCGTTTGGATGCGGTCGGTGAAGCACTGAAGCCCGGCAGTACGCTGGTGATGTCGCGGTGTGATGAATACCTGGCGTACTCAGGCAACAATTTTTATCCCTTTATGCTGACCTCGTACCGGTTGAAACGAGGATTGATGTACCGTTGCCTGGATGTGCTGCAACTGCAAAGTGCCACCAGTGATGACAGCACGCTGCAGCTGCTGCGATTGCTTTTGGCCCTTAGAAATAGTCACAAAGAATTTATTTCCGAGGAGCAGGTGCTGGAGTACTGTGACTCCGATCCCACACCGCTGTTTCCTGCCCAATGGGCCAAGCTGGTCAAAGTCACGCCAACGAACGACAGCGACGATGTGAAATACCACAGAAAATACCTGGAGCTGGCGATATGGACACTGATCAAGCAGGAACTCGAGTCCGGGGATCTGCATGTGCTTCATGGTCAGGAATACTACGACCACCGCGAAGAGTTTGTCAGTGTCGAAGAGTATCTGCAGGAAATTGACCGGTATGCCCAGGAAATAGAACTTCCGGTGAACAAGCCTGATGAATTTATTGATCAGTTGAAAACCCTATTAACTGAAACAGCACAACGGGTCGATGCCCGGTTTCCAGCCAACGACAGTGCAACGCTCAAATCCGGACGACTGAGTCTGAAAAAAGGCAAAAAAGAACGGCCGGACAATGAAGTGGAAGCACTGAAGGAGCTCATCAGCGGAAAATTGGAAACCACCAGTATCGTCGATATACTGACGGACACAGAGCATTGGCTTGATCTGCATAAAATTATCTATCCCCACTCCGGCAACAAAAGTCGTTTGGACAACCCGCAGTACCGATTTATTACGACGTTGTTTTGCTATGGGTGTAATCTGGGCCCAACCCAAACAGCTCGGTCAATCAAAGGACTGAGTCCGCGCCAGGTGGCCTGGCTGAATATAAAACAAGTCAGCGAGGTGAAACTGGAAAAGGCCATCACCAAAGTGATCAATGCGTACAATCAATTTGATCTGCCCAAATTCTGGGGTGACGGTAGTCATGCGTCCGCCGATGGCACCAAATGGGAGCTGTACGAGCAAAATATGATGTCTCAGTATCACATTCGTTACGGCGGGTATGGCGGGATCGGCTATTACCATGTTTCGGATACGTACATTGCCTTGTTCAGCCACTTTATTCCGTGTGGCACCTATGAAGGGGTGTATATCCTTGATGTCCTGCAAAAAAATGAGTCGGACATTCAGCCCGATACACTGCATGGCGATACTCACGCGCAAAGCTACACCGTTTTTGGATTGTCGCATTTATTGGGGATCAAGCTGATGCCCCGCATTCGTAATATTCACGACTTGCGGTTTTTCAGACCGGACAAGAACACCAAGTATCAGCACATTGACTCACTGTTTAGCGGCAGCATCGATTTTGAACTGATCCGTAAATACCTGCCAGATATGCTCCGGGTAATGGTCTCTATCAAGCTGGGACGGATCACCCCCTCGACACTACTCAAACGTTTGGGCACGTACAGCCGCAAAAACAAACTGTATTTCGCCTTTAAAGAGCTGGGGAAAGTGATCCGGACCATCTTCTTGCTGAACTACATTGATGATCCAGTGATGCGCCAGACTATTCATGCTGAAACTAATAAAACGGAAGAGTTTCACCAGTACAAGAAGTGGCTCTTTTTTGGTGGTGAGCGGATCATCACCGAAAACATACGCTACGAGCAGCAAAAAATTGTGAAGTACAATCAACTGGTGGCCAATATGGTGATTTTGTACACGACCGCGAAAATGACTCAGATCTTAAAGCAACTCACTGCGGAAGGTCATGAAATCACCCAGGAGTTGCTGGGATGTCTAGCTCCCTACTGGACATCCTACATCAACCGGTTTGGCGATTATAATATTGATGTGAACAGACCCATTGAACCCATGGATATTCATTTAGACATATCTAAGGTCACGTAATGCAGTGCGATGTAAGCGGCGCGGAACGTCTGATGTATAAGGCCCCAGAACAGCAATCTAAATTGTTGCCGATTTACTCCTCATCAGAGTATTCAGCTTGTCTCTTTAGGTGAAGCCAGTAAACGACAAAGTAAGCAACTACCACAGAAGATATGTTTTTTTGAAAATGACCACCTAATTTGTTCCTAAGTGGTCATTTTCTTGGTAAGAATGTAATGTTAGTTTACGTAATCACACGGAGCTTGCAGTAGGCATTTTCAAACGTTCTGCAACTTTGTCCCAGTTAATGTTGGTAAAAAAGGCATCAATGTATTTGTTCGCAGCAGCACCAAAGTCCATATGATACGAATGTTCATACATATCCATCACCAGTAATGGTGTAGTTCCCACCGGATAGTGCGCGTGATCACCCATCCAATAATTTTCCAGTTTATTAAAATGGGTGTTGTAGCCCAAAACGACCCAGCCGGAACCTCCGCCCAAGCCTTGAGCTATTTTTCGAAATTCAGTTTCCCAGCGGTCAAAGGTGCCGAATTGTTTGGCAATTGCGGAACGTAACTCGCTATCTGCTTTACCATCTCCTCCCAGATTATCAAAATACAATTCATGCAAAATGACCGATCCTGTGCGGATCAAATGCTCCCTCTTGAGATCATTGTAGAGAAATGGCGGTGTGTCTGGTTTCTCAAGCGCCTGATTCAGTTGGCTATTGACAGCATTTAGGGTTTTGATGGATCCGCTATAATTATTAACCCAATGAGACTCCAGAAGAGCCGCAGAAAGGCCTTTTAATTTTGCCGCATTAAATGGTAGCGGTTTAGGTTTAAGTTCTGGGATCATCCAATTTGCTCCTGTACTTGTGTTCGTGGTTTTCACTGCTACTTCGGCGTTGACTGCCGAACTCAGCAGTAAGCTTCCGGCTGCGGCCGCACTGGTGATGAGAAAATCACGTCGGTTTTGGTTAAATTCATCCACTGGTATTTTTCTCCATTCAAGGGGTTAGTTGGGTACTGTGCGTTGAAAGATGACTTAAACGAGCTCCATTAATGAAACCAAAAGTCCGGCGAGTGCAGAGACACTGATCACTTTAATAACATTGATTTTGTAGCGAAATAATGCAACTCCCGCTGCGATTGAAATGACGGCAGAAATCCACTCAAACTGGCCATCAAAACCTTTTGGCCACAAAATGTGGTAACAAAAAAACAGAGCCAGATTTAAGATCACACCTACTACAGCTGCGGTGATGGCTTTCAGTGGCGCAGTGAATTTCAGATCGTTTTGTGTCGTTTCGATAAAAGGAGCGCCTGCGAAGATAAAAATAAATGACGGTAAGAACGTAAACCACGTGACGATGGACGCAGCAACAGCGCCTGCAATAAATACCATGTCAGGACCGAATACAGCGTTTACATATCCGCCAACAAAACCAACAAAAGCCACGACCATAATAAGTGGCCCAGGAGTTGTTTCGCCCAGAGCAAGTCCATCAATCATTTGTGTGGGTGTTAGCCAACCGTATTGACCGACAGCTCCCTGATAGACGTAAGGCAGTACGGCATATGCACCACCAAAAGTGAGTAGTGCCGCTTTAGTAAAGAACCAAGCCATTTGGGTGAATGTGTGATCCCAGCCCAAGAATGTCCACAGTGTAAGTAAAGGAATTGCCCATAGGCATAGCCCGGATATTAAAATCATACAAAAACGCGACCAACGGAAAATGGCGTGAGTAGGTGTCGGGGTATGATCGTCTATTAAAGCTGACCCGAAAGATTTATCGGAAGTGCCATGGCCTCCGTCATTGTTAAAATGGTCAGGTAAAAACCGACCGCCTAAATAGCCAGCCAATGCTGCAACAATGACAATATAAGGAAAGGGCACATTAAGAGCGAATATCGCTACAAATGCGGCAGCGGCAATCGCCCACATCAGATTGTTTTTTAATGCTCGTGAACCAATGCGATGCGCGGCATGCACGACGATGGCCGTTACTGCTGGCTTGATGCCATAAAATAAACCAGCCACCCAATCCACATCACCATAGGCGATATACACCCACGAGAGAGCGATCAAAATAAAGAGCGATGGTAATACAAACAGAACACCCGCTGCTATTCCCCCCAGGTGCGGTGCATTAACCAACCAATGTATGTAGCGAGTTGTTGTGCCTCAGGGCCAGGCAATACCATGCAGTAATTAAGCGCATGTAGAAACCGCTTTTCGCTGATCCAGCGTCTGCGCTCCACCAACTCCTGATGCATGATAGAGATTTGGCCCGCCGGACCGCCAAAGCTGATAAACCCGAGCTTTAGCCAGAACAGGAATGCTTGCCAAAAACTCACGGCTTCTGGCGTTTGAACTTGTTGATCGGATGTTCGTTCCACGATAGTACTCATAACGGTTCCTTTTCTGTAAAAGCGGTACATAGTGCGTCGAAAACAAAATTGGCACTTAAGATGAGTTGGTCATCATCATGTATGCTGTTTCGCAACCCCCAGAGGATCTGCTCTAATCCACTGGCCTCATTTGGCTGGATCCCACCAACGTCCAGAAAATGGACCAACGCAGCCAAACGCGCCAAACAGGGGCTATTCAAACCAAAACTTTCAAGTAGAACTTCAAAAGTGACCTTGCCATTGACATGAGTAAACTGTGCACCATTGAAATCAAACCCCAGCGCATCTGCGGGGCAATCTTCAGGCGTTGCCAACCAAACAAAGCGGGCATCGTGATCGATATAGCGTTGGATCAGCCAAGCACTGGCAAGACGGTCTACCCAAGGGCGTTGACGGGTTGCCCACAAGCGCCCGTGGTAAAGGCAGATGTCTAACCTTGGAATGTGACCTGTGTGTTCGTGGGGTTCATTGAGTGAGAACTGGCGGTTAAGTTGGAGTTCAAGATCTTGTAGTACCTGCTGAACTTGCGATTGTGCTTCACCTGGAAAGAAATCAATCGCTGAGATAGCTGTGAAGTTTTTACGGAATTTACGCAATTGCCGTGTCGCTTCTTGTAATGAGTTTTCCGTCATTCCTTTTACAGATTGTAGATCATGTAAAACGCTGGCATACGCATCACTACGATCAAACATTCCGCTAAACAGGTCCGACTCTTCGGTGTCAACCTGGAGTACATAAGCAGAGCCTTTGCTTGCTTCGACCTCTTTTACTAAACCATCAAATAGTTGCTGATGTTCCTGCCGTTGGGGGAGTAAATAAACACCGTCACGTAATACAGCTGCACCCGCTGATTTAAGTGCTCGCCATGTCCGCATTCGCGTAGTTGCATTTGACGTAGGTAAAGACAAAATAAGTAATAACCATTTCATAAAGTGTAGAGAAACTTACATAAAATAAAGGCGAGTTTATGTCATTTAACACAAGGAGTACAGGAGGAAACGGCAATTTGTTATATCAGATGCAGTGTATTTTTCACTTTGAGGATGGTGTACGGAATGTGTTGTGAAAAGGCCATAAACATCAGAGTTCACTACCTAAAAAAATTCGATAGAGCAGCGACAATGGGCATATCAATGATTTGATGCAAGCCAATTTCACATATTTAGTTGTTTAATATTAATTGTTTAGGTGGCTTTTTGTGAAAAAAATTCAGAATCCCGTTGGGCCCTCAAATCCCTCGCACACAAAACTGCGCACAATGTATATTATGTTAAATTGTGTTTTGGGGAAAGAAACAGTTCTCTATGGATTTACGTTAAAGTACTTTCACTTCTGCTGGTTCTGCTTGATTGAGGATTTATTGGTTTAAGGAAGAAATGCTATTGCTTATATCGCGTTGCTACGTGAATGTTTGCAGAGATTACTCCGCATAGTGCTAAAGAATTCACATAGCATCGCGTTTTATATCATGATGTTGGTGTCTATTATTACTTGGATCGACTTTTTATTTTGCCAATCAATCTCTTCATTTGCCTACGGTCAAATCTTAAAGCCCGACCACGGCTGGTTGTGACAGTTGGCTTCCTTGAAGTCGATAGCCATGATTATAAATATTTGCTCGACCATCACGGCAGAAACCGACTAAAGTCACATTGCTTTGCTCCGCAATCTCAGTAGCCAACGCCGTCACGGCTGACATAGCAAACAGAATTTGAATACCGACACTTGCCGCCTTTTGTACCATTTCAAAACTGGCGCGGCTGGTTAACAATACCGCAGCGGGTTTTGCTGCATACCGTACAGACATCGCCCCGATCAATTTATCTAAAGCGATATGTCGGCCAATATCTTCAAATAGATAAATCACCTCCCCGTTTTCATTTACACCAATTGCAGCATGGGTTGCACCAGTTAAAGCAAAAGTCTGTTGTAGTTGTTTGACTCGGACTAAAATCGGGTCGAGATGGGCAATGTTGAATCTGATATCGGATCCGACGACTTGAACTGGTTTTACAGCATCTTTAAGCTGTGCAACACCACAGAGACCACAGCCAGTGCGTCCCGCCATGCTACGGCGATGCTCCTTTAACTCATTGAAACAGCGTTGATTAATCTCTATCTTAATGATCACGCCATTAGAAACATATTCAAGTTCAATATCTTTTATATCATTAATGGTTGAGACAATTCTTTCCGAAAGCGTAAAACCTATCGCAAACACTTCCAAGTCCTGTGGGCTTGCCATCATGACTGTGTGCGCCAATCCGTTATACACCAACGCCACTCTTACCTCATTGGCGAGTAATTCAGTTTGTTCAACATTCCCTGCCGTGCTAAATCGAGTCACATCGGCTGTAACAACTGAATTAGGGAAAGAATTATCAGCAACCATCAACGCATCTCCTGTTAACTACGTTTTCTAAGCTTCATGGGCCAGCAATAGCGGATTGACAGTTGTCGCACCATAGCCCTTTGTATTGAGCTCGGCATCCAATCCCATCGATGCGATATCATCCGCTGCCGCATCTAACAATGGCAAACGGTTGATAAACAACATCTTAGTATATCCTTTACACGCCTCGCAGCTCTCAATCCGTACGGCAGCCTTATGATCGTCAAACGACCAAATAGACATCTCACGGGATTGTTCGCAGCAGGTACAATGGGCTCGCACATAGTGCCACTCGCTTTCACACAGACTGCAATGTAGATAACGCAGCCCTTCGCGTGGTTTATCGACAATCATGCTGGCGACAGGATGACTGCCGCATACAGGGCATAAACTGGACTGCTTAACCCTATTGGTATCCATACGCGCAATCACCATGGGCGCCCAATGGGACCAATAGAGTGACAAACCCGCCCAAATAAATAAGCTAAACTGTGCGGGTACGGCACTAAACTGCCCTTGCCTTAGTTGATTGCCCCACTGGAGCAATTGGACTGGCGATTGCTCCAGTAGCTCCTGGAGAACAGGCACTAAATGCGCGGGCACTTGGGATAACAATTCTGTCAGCAATGCTTGCAATGGTTGTAACCAATCCTGAGCCGTTTGAGTTTGGCTTAGGGACAACGGATATGGCGCCTCAACGTCAATCATTGGTGCTGAGCCCATATCCGTTGCCGCCAGTTTTTGCTGCGCAGACACTAGGATTTGGCAGAGCTTAAGATAATCCGCCAGCGGAGAATCCTGCGCTAATTGGGCTAAACGACGTGCTCTATGTTGATAAATTTTCTCAGGATCTGCTGCTTTTAGCGGTTTCAAAGCTAAGGGAGATTTATCAACAAAACTTAACGGGATATCGCTGGCCATCTTCATTGCTATTATTCCTCGTGTTCTTCTAACATGGCTGGGTGGTGCTTACGGGCCCAAGCCTTAGAGACTTTGCCGTAGAGCATCCCAGTGATAGAGCCTTCAATCCAGCAGGCCATCCATACGTGTACCACTAGTGATAACAGCATTAATATGCCGCAGGCCGAGTGGACTAAGGTGGCCCAATTGACGGCTTCTGCCGAGAACATGGGGGCAAAATAAGGTTGCCACATCATGATGCCGCTGATCAGAAACGCCAGTACAAAAACCACAAAGGCGCGGAATAACATTTTCTGACCTGGGTTGTAGTGGCCCACGGGCGGAATGTTCTCTTCTTTTTGCAGTAACACCCACACCACGGCTTTCATCCAGGGCAAATCGTATTTATTCCACTTATTGTGCTGGTAGTAGCGGATTAACATCACCGCCAGCAGCAGACACATGGCAATTCCAAAGAATGGATGCATCACTTTTGCCAGTTGTGGTGTGCCAACAATGCTACTGAGCCACTGGAACGAGGGATAAAAAAACGAGAACCCCGTTAGAAAGGTCACTAGGCCAACAAAGACTATGGTCCAGTGACACAGACGGTCAACGAGCTTATGGCGCACGATCATTTCTTTATGACTCATAGTTTTTCCTCCTCTTTGACGCCGGCATCAATATAACCAGGCTGATCTTCCTCGACGATGTTGCGCCCTACCGCAATGCGGTGCATCAGGGCGAACGCCGCCGTTGCGAGCAGGCCTGCGGTGCCCAACGGTTTGAGCCAATCTTGACGCCATTCGGTTGCCGCAGGGATTTGCGGATCCTTGGGCATGCCATAGCTTTCGGGTTGCGTGATGTCGTGGAGGATCATCATCATATGCGTTCCGCCAACGCCCTCTGGGTTATAAAGTCCCGCCTTGCTGAAGCCACGTTCCTTTAACTGCTCGACGCGTTTTTCGGCATAGAACAACATGTCTTCGCGGGTACCAAAGCGCAGTGCTCCCACGGTGCAGGTTTTAACGCAGGAAGGCTCGAGGCCAACGGCGAGCCTATCTGAGCACAGAGTGCACTTATAGGCTTTGTTATCTTTGGCGCTGATCTTAGGCACATTGAAAGGACAGGCACTGGCGCAATAGCCGCAGCCAATACACTTGTTCGAGTCAAAATCCACTGTGCCATTGGCATGTTGCACAATCGCTCCGCTGGTTGAACAGGCTTTTAAACAGGCTGGATCGGCGCAGTGCATACAGGCAGTGTGGGTAAATTGCCAACGCAACTTATTGTTATCCATCACTTCGTGATACTGCATGATGTTCCAGCTTTCCGGTGACAGTGTCATCGGGTTCTGGTAACTGCCTTGGAAAGTACCGACATCTTCACGAAGGTCATTCCATTCGGAGCAGGCAACCTGACAGGCCTTACAGCCGGTACATTTCGTCGCATCAAACAGCTTAGTCACCTGCTGGACCGCTCCAATGCGTCCTTGAGACGCTGGGGTGATGTCCGTGGTGCCTGAGATGCGGATAATATCTTGAGAAGCCATAATTAGAAGCCCTCCGCTTTGGCAATATTCACAAGGAATGCTTTGTATTCAGGGGTTTGGGTATTGGCATCGCCCACAGATGAAGTTAGTTCGTTAACGATATAACTCTTCTGCGTCAAGGCCTCGTAGCTGCCATGGCGTGGAATACCAATGGTATGGACTTTTTTGCCCTGAACCATCATGGGTTGGAGCCGTTTAGTGACATAGGCCTTAGTGACAATATGCGAGCGCTTAGAGCTCACCTTGACCCAATCACCGTTATTGATGCCCTTTTCCGCCGCCAAGGTTTCATCGATTTCGATAAAGTGCTGTGGCTGGGTAATCGCAGCAAGGTGACAATGTGTGGTCCAGTTGTTGAAGTGCTCCGTCATTGAGTAAGTGGTGCCAACATAGGGGAATTCTTCATTGGTACCAAAGCTTTCACGTAAGCCTTTGAACATCCGCGCCACTGGGTTATTGGTGACCTTAGGGTGCAGCGGATTACTCGCCAGTGGTGATTCGAACGGCTCGTAATGCTCTGGGAATGGGCCATCTTTTAAGTCACGCAGCGCAAATAAGTGGCCAACGCCATCGGCTTGCATGATGAAAGGATGGGCCGATTCTTCGGCATTCAATTTGGCATTAAAGTCTGGCACATCAATGCCCTGCCACTTGTTGTCTTTATACTCGAGCAGTACACGGCTTGGATCGCGCGGCTTACCTTGCACGTCGCAGGAGGCGCGGTTGTACAAGATGCGCCGGTTTGCTGGCCAAGCGAATGACCAATTTGGGGTAATGCCTTTGCCTGATGGATCGCTATTATCGCGACGCGCCATCAAGTTGCCCGCTTCGGTCCACATGCCTGAGTAAACCCAAACACCACATGAGGTTGATCCATCGGCTTTTAACTCGGAGAAACCATTGAGTAACTTACCGGTAGTGAGATCATAACCATTCATCTCCCGCGCGATTTCCTCTGAACTAGGTTCATGTTCGATCGCATAGTCCCATTTAATGGCTTCAATTGGCGCAGGTAAACGACCCCCCTCTTCACGGTATAAACGTTTTAATTCCAACATGATGCCAGAAAGAATTTCAGGATCAGACAAGGCTTCGCCGGGTGGATTTGCGCCCTTAAAGTGCCATTGTAACCAGCGGCTTGAGTTGGCAATTGAACCACTTTCCTCAGCAAAACAGGTCGTGGGTAAGCGGAAGACTTCAGTTTGAATACTGGCGGTATCCACATCGTTAAACTGACCTGCATTGCGCCAGAAAGTGGAGGTTTCGTTTGCAAGTGCATCCAGCACAACTAAGAACTTCAGATTCGATAAGCCCTTAGACACTTTTTGCTTATCGGGCTGAGAGTTAAGCGCGTTGATGCCTTGGATAAAGTAGCCATTGACCTCACCGTGAACCATCATGTCGATTTGCTTGTTGATATCGTACTGTTGGTCCCACTTTGGCAGCCAGTCATAGCCATAATCATTCTCTGCCGTCGCATGTTCACCGAAGAAGGCTTTTAACAACGACACGGTAAAGGCTGGGTAATTGTGCCAATAGTTGGTTTGGTTTGGTCTTAAGGCTTTTGGGGTGTAATGGGCTAAATAGTTTTGTAAATCAACATCTTTATCTTGAGGTAATTTAAGGTAACCCGGTAAGGCTTGGCACAATAACCCTAAGTCCGTTGCGCCTTGAACGTTTGAGTGACCACGCAGTGCACTGAAGAATCCCCTGATGATTTACAAATAAATCATCAAATTAGGGTGGAAGCGCATCTTGTTGCATGATCAAATGGTTTCGCTAAAAACTACACTTGGACAACAAGATGCGCGAAGCCAATATCCTACAACATTCTTTACACCAATACTGCCCAGAACTTCACCTAAAACGATTAAACAGCTTGATGCTGGCCTCTAAGGCACTGATTGAATGTAAGACACTGACCTTGACTGAGTTAGGTCGAAATTTACCAACCACGGCCCGAACCAAGCACAACATCAAGCGCATTGATCGTTTGCTCGGCAACACGCATCTGCATCAAGAACGGTTAGCTGTCTACCAATGGCATGCCAGCCTCATCTGTTCTGGTAACCCTATGCCGATTGTGCTCGTCGATTGGTCAGACATCCGAGAGCATAAACGCATCATGGCTCTGCGCGCCTCAATAGCCTTCAATGGCCGCTCTATTACCCTGTATGAGAAGTCCTATCCCCTATCAGAACAATGCTCTAAGGCCTCCCACAACGGTTTTTTAGCGGACTTAGCCAAGATTTTACCTTTGCATGTTACCCCTCTCATCGTGACTGACGCGGGGTTCAAAGTGCCTTGGTACAAAGAGGTTGAGGCGCATGGTTGGTTTTGGCTAAGCCGTATTCGCGGTACAGTTCAATTTGCAGATATTGGCGCTGAAAATTGGCGTGCAGTTCGCAGTACACATGACTTGGCCAACGGTCAAGCGAAGAGCCTGGGTTGTAAGACCTTGACCAAAACTAACCCTATCAATTGCCATCTCACGCTTTATCGTAGCAAACCTAAGGGGCGTACAAATCAGCGTTCAACGAGGACTAATTGCCACCATCCATCGGCAAAAACGTACTCAACATCGGCGAAAGAGCCTTGGGTGTTAGCCAGCAATTTACCACCAGAATCTCGGAGCCCAAAGCAGCTGGTAAACCTGTACGCCAAACGTATGCAAATAGAGGAAACCTTTCGTGACCTCAAAAGCCCGGCATACGGCTTTGGCTTACGCCAAAGTCGTACCAACAGTCCAGAGCGATTCGACATCATCCTACTGATAGCGTTGATGGTTCAATGCCTGTTGTGGCTAGTTGGTTTACACGCACAGCAACAGGGCTGGGATAAGCATTTTCAGGCCAATACCATTGGGCATCGAACGGTACTCTCAACGATTCGCTTGGGATTGGAGGTACTCAGGCGGCCTGATTATCAAATCACGGAGAAAGAATTGCTGGCGGCCTGGGTATTATTCGCCAATCAGTTGCTCAAATATGGCTATGCTATGGCTGATTTATGAGGGGATCCTTCAGCGCAGTGCATTCACGCCGCCGCCCATGATCCCCATATTGCCAAGCAGCAATTGGATCATCGCCATGGTGCGGATGTTTTGCGCGCCGACGCTGTGCTGTGTCCAACCGAGGGCATACAGGAAGGTGGCGGCTTTATGGTCAAAATGGGTTGTCCCAATTTGCTTACACACTTCAAGATAGGTTTCTTTAGGCGTCCCAGTGATACTGGAAACTGTGTCGGGATCGTAGCGATCAACGTGTTTTTTCAGCAGGTTAATCACGCAACGAGGATGACTTAAGCTTGTGTCGACCTTAGCGTAGCCCTCTTCATCTAACTCATAGAACCAAGTAGATTGGTCGTATTTATGGTTAGCTTCATCGTAGCCACTGAATAAACCTTCATTAAATTCAAAGTCTTCCCGCACGATAAACGAGGCATTGGTATAGGCTTTGACATAGTTAAGGTTGATTTGCTGGGCTTCGAGCAGGTAGCGGATCATGCCGAGTAGGAAGGCAATATCGGTGCCTGAACGAATAGGCGCATATAAATCGGCGACGGCAGCACTGCGGTTAAAGCGCGGATCGACCACAATCAACTTGGCATTGTTGTGCTCCATCGCTTCTGTCACCCAACCAAAACCGACGGGATGCGCTTCGGCAGCGTTACCGCCCATCACAATGGCCAGATCGGTATTTTTCATATCTGCCCAGTGGTTAGTCATAGCGCCGCGGCCAAAGGTGGGCGCCATCGCAGCAGGTGTCGGAGCGTGACAAACGCGGGCGATGTTATCTATGCCTAACATGCCAATGGCACGGCCAAATTTATGGGTAATGTAGCAGCCTTCGTTTGCTTGGGCCGATGAAGTCATCATGCCTAGACTGACTAAGCGGTTAACGGTTTGACCCTGGGCATTTTTTTCAATCAGATTGGCATCACGCTCGTCTTTGATAAGTCTTGCGATACGCTTAAAGGCCTCATCCCAGCTAATGCGCTGCCATTTATCCGAACCAGGTAAACGCACTTCAGGATATTTTAAACGGTGCGGGCTATTCACATAGTCAACCAAGCCAGCGCCCTTAGGACACAGAGCTCCACGGTTAATTGGATTATCGGCATCGCCCTCGATATGAAAAATGCTCTGCTCCGCATTTTTCCCATTACTGCTCTGGCTGTACATCAACAAACCACAACCCACAGAGCAGTAGCAACAATTGTTACGCGTCTCTTTTGCGCGTAGCAATTTAAAACCTCTGACGGATGCAAATGCCTTTTCGGACATCAACCCCAGTGCAGAAATAGCAGAAGTCGCGGCTCCCACAGCACAGAGTTTAAAAAACTGTCGTCTATTCATTGTCATTTCACACACTCTCTTTTATGTGCTCACAAGTTGCAGCGAATACGCTGCATGCTTGAGTAGAGAACTTAACCCTACTCAAGGTGCGAGTATAAAAAAGTGACTAATAATGACAATTTCCGACAGGTGATCGAAATCACATTAAGCTTTCAATGGAATAATATCCTGATATATGTAAGTTTTATTGTGATTGTTGAATTAATATTTTTAAATAATGTTATTTCTCAGGATTTAACTATTTTATTGATATGGACATTTTGATTAGTCATTTTGTCCACTTTGTACCAATTTCTGATAGCCGTAAATCTTATTGTTGATGCGCGTCACAAAAATGGCGTTAGTTGCTCAAATTATGAGTGAAAATACCGATTAGCCGCTTTTTGAGCAAGATCACAATTTAAGGTAAATGATTGGGGCGATAAGCGGCGATTTTGCCTGAAAGCGCGGTAAATCGTTTTTGACTAAGGGATTGGTGAGTGGATTTGATAACAAAATTTGCGCTAAAAACGCTGATGTTTACTTAGATCTAACCGCAAAAACGTGGGGCGGTTACGCCATAAATACCCTGTAATTGATAGATAAACACATCCCCCGCTTGCGGCTCTTGAGCTAATTGCGATGCGTCAAGTGAGTGTTTAGCACTGGTCACGATAAGTAAATCTAATTTTGCGCCGCCAAAGGCGATGCTGGTTGTGTTTGTAACGGGCAATTTGAGGATAAGATCGACTTTACCGTCTGGACGATAGCGTACCACTTGGCCACCGCCCCACTGGGCATTCCAAAGATAACCCGCCGCATCGACATCGGCGCCATCAGGGAAAATGTGATGGCTCGTGCTCGCAAAGAGGCGCTTACGACTCAATAGCCCCTGCTCAATATCAAAATCATATTGATAGATTTGGTGTTTTGGCGAATCAGCATGGTAGAGCGTTCGCCCATCCACGCTCCAGCATAGGCCGTTGGAGATTTCGAGATTTGAGAGGCGCTGGTGGCAATGCCCATTCTCATCCAGACAATACAGGGCTGCCGTTTGTTGCAAAGTATCGCGTCGCTCAACCATAGTGCCGGCCCAAAAACGCCCTTGCCTATCGATGCGACCATCATTAAAGCGATTGCCGGCAAAATGAGATTCTGGCTGCGCCAACCATGTCAGGCTTTGATCTTCAATATTATAAGTCGCAATACCGATATCGAATGCGACGATCAGTGTTGTAGGCTTTGCCGTGAGGCCAAAGGAGCCGACGCGGTGCGGCATGGAGAAAGTATCTAGTGTGCGGGTGGCGAGAGTAAAACGATAAATCACAGAGGAGAGAATGTCAGTCCACCAAATGGATTGGTGTAATTCATCCCATAATACGCCTTCTCCAAGGAGGTTTCCTACTGGGATCGTCATCAACAGCTCGCCAACCGTGACCGTTTGCATTGCGTTACTCAGAAATAAACTCTGTAATCAAGAAAGGCTTAATCTTAAACAACTTATGGGATGAAGCAAGGGTAAAACGTGAATATAGCTTGTGGTTCTTTTAGCTGTCGGGTTATCGCGATAATAGTCGATAAATGACCTTCATAATCGCCAAGATTTAAATATCTTAAGACATTGATTTAAATGCACCATTGAGAGTAATGCCAATCAGTTAAGAGCTGACTGGCCTTTTCTTTTGACTGGGTATTTCCTTGGTTTCGCTATGACACATCGAGGATAAACCCTTAATTCTCGTTGTATCGGTAGTATATGTTGCTCTGTTTCTGCGATTAAACTATCAATTCTTTTAGGAATGGTTCCGGCCAGTGCAAGCGCGGTAGTGAGTTGCATAAAAAAATCCGATGACGAGTGGTCATCGGATTTTGATCTTTTGAATGGGATCGTCAAGCGATCTGGCTTAACTGATCAGTTATTGATTAGATTCGCTAAATAAATCAGCCACATCTTGTTCAGTAATCGCTTCGTCATAGAACTTGATTTCATCGATTGCCCCTTTGAAAGGCGTATCCCAGAAGTTGACCCCGACCGCAAACTTAGTGGTCGGTACTGAGAAGATGTTCGGGAAGTTAGCGCCGGTAAACTTCAATTCACCATTGATATAAACCTTCACATCGCCGCCATTCACTGTGTACGCAAGGTGTGTCCATTGGGATTTTGGCATCACAAAACCGGTTCTACCGTCGTACCATGCTGTGCCTGACCATAATACCATGCGCTCATAATCATTTTGACCGCCAGGTAAGACGCTGGTCCAGCTAGAATCGGTCGCATAACCAAACAAGGCTGTAGTGTACTTATTCAGCTGCTCAGGATTGAGCCACATCGACACTGAGTAGGTGTAGTCTTTGATAAGGTTATTCGGCAATACAATACCAGAGGCACCATCAAAGACCGCCGCCTTGCCTACCGCGCCGTCTATATAGCTGATTTTACCGCCTTCGACACCAATCAGGTTACCCACTAAAGTGCCCGCACCGAAGTTAGCGGTACTGTCGTTAAGATTATCTTCGAAACTGTAAACCGCTACAGGTGTTGGTGGATTCTTAGCTTTTACGGTTGCGGTGAAGACTTTGGTTTGAGTCGCATTACCCAGTTTTAAGGTGGCCGTTAAGGTGACCACCTTGTCTTCTTCACCACGTGCAGGTTGCGTTACGCTTCCATGGGTATCAATAGTCGTTGGATCTGAAGATACCCAAGAAATCGCCGCAGCATAAGGACCCGTTACTGGCAGTTCGATATTTTTACGCACCGCCGATAAGTCGCCTAGCTCCAGAATGGCCGTTGCTGAGGACAAGAGTTCACTGTCGGCTAACTTGTCGATATCGAGGGCTTTGACTTCTTCAGCCGTTAATGCCGCTTCATAGATTTTGAGTTCATCAATTAGGCCGTTGTATGGCAGATCCCAGTAGTTAACGCCAAGACCGAAAACGCCCTGAGCACCCGTAAAGTAGTTCGCAAGGTTACCGCGGCTAAAGCGCTCAACCCCGTTGATAAAGACTTTAACTAGCCCTTTATTGACTGAGAACGCCAGATGCGACCACGTGTTTTCAGCGATGCGCTCGCCGGTTACACCATCAAACCAACTTTCAACCGCCGCACTGCCGCTGGTATCAATATTGTGACTCCAGAACATGGTATTACCGTCCCAACCCTGTGGCAGCATGCTGACCCAAGTATTGGAGAACTTGCTACCATCTTCAGCGGTTTGCTCGTTAACTGCGCCGAAGAATGCCGTGGTAAACCCTGTAATAACCGCAGGACTTGCCCAAAAAGACACTGTGTACTCGTAGCTGGAGATAATGCCCGATGGTAGTAACACCCCATGGGTACCATCGAGTGACAGGGCTTGTCCTTCAAAGCCTGTGGCGTAGCCAATGGCATCGCCCGCTTTGAAGATCCTATCGCCAGTGGGTTGGCCATCACCAAATAAGCCCAAGGAATCCTTGAGGTTATTCTCAAAGCTGTACAGGGCAATACGGTTATAGGTTTTATGGGCAAATACGGTGATTTTGAAGGTTTTAGTCACCTTCTTACCATTGACCATAATCGTCGCGGTTAGGGTGACGACCTTATCGCCCTCGCCCACGTTGGGGCGGATAATGGTACCATCGGCACGGATCACTGATTCGTCGCTCGAATGCCACTCGATAGTTGCCCCACGGGTACCTTGTATCGGTAAGGCGAGCGTGCCTTCGGTGACTTCGGTCGGCAGGCTAATGCCGTTTGCCGATGCCGATAAAATTTCCTCAGTGGTTTTATTGGTGAGCTTCACGCCCCAAATACTCGCCCCATCATTAGAAATGGCGCTAAAGGTAGGCATAAGTTTGTTTTGTTCAGGATCCCATTGCCAGGCGAGTACGCCTTCAAATGTGCCTAAATTGTCTAGCGTTAAGCTGATTTTATTGTCATCACCCTGTTGATAAGTACCAGTCACATCGCCAGATACAGTGCCTTTATTGGTCCAAGTACGGGATAACTTCACATGGACTGATTTATGTGCCGCAGTATTAATATTTTTTGCGTGATTAATGAATTGATAATCACCAGTGACATCGATTTCATCGACAATGTTATCGCCGTTGATCGGTGCATAACGCTGTGGTGAGGCAACTAACCAACCATCGCTGTTGAGAAATAGCTCATGCACGCGCACGCTGTGACCTTCGTCGGTATCGGGGAAGCGCGTATGGAATACCAAGAAGTATTTGCCCGTTTGTGCATCATAAAAAGCTGAGTTGTGGCCGGGTGACAGATAACCGTGATCATGACCCACATCGCCAGGGTGGGCCACAAATTGGAAACCGCCCATCAGTTTGACGCCATAGTCTGCGATATTGCCTGCGGCCGTTGCGCCAATCATGTCGAGCCCAGCTGCATCGACATAGGGACCGTTAGGATTTTTAGAGCGAGAGATACGAATGTTGTAACCGTCTTTTTGGGCAAAACCACCAAAGGAGGTAAACATATAATAGTATTCGGATTCAGGGCTATAGATAACATAAGACCCTTCAATCGCGCTGTAATTGCCCCCCATGATCTTAGTACCATAACCTTGTCCAGCGAGCGGTTTACCCGTTGCTGGATCTAACTGCATCACCCAGATCCCGCCGGAATAGGAACCATAGGTCATCCACAGGCCGCCATCTTTATCGTAAAACACGGCTGGATCAATAGCATTAGGGTCGACATTGCCATCGTAAATTTGACCGTTTGCGCCTGGGTTTTCAGCCCCAATATGCCCAGTCTTCAAGATCAAGCCTTGGTTAACATAGGGACCGAGAATATTGTCAGAAGTCGCCATCCCCAAATAGGAGCGCGATACGCAATCAATCTTATCGGGGCCGCCACAGAAGTCGTAATAGAAATGGTACTTACCGTCAGCAAGCTTTATCACATCCGGCGCCCACGAACCGACAAAGCCGCCCGTCCATGCCGTGCCTTCAGCGATTTCTGACGCATAGGTATTAAACAAGCTGCTCGTGGCGGCACCATCCGAAGCAATTTGTGTCCAGTTCATTAAATCAGTAGAGCTGGCCACCGCTAGGTGGGAGCCAAAAACATAGTAAGTACCATCAGTATCTTTAATGATCGATGGATCATGGACCACTGCATTTTTATAGCTCACCTCACCTGCTATTGTCGGATCCGCCGAAGTCACTGGAGCGGGAGGTGTAAAGGTATTTGTGTCGTTAGCACTATAGCTGCTGTCGTCCCCACCACAGGCGGCAAGTGCCATGATCAAGCTTGCTGACACGAATGAGCGTTTAAGCACCATGAGCGTCGTTCCTTTTATTGTTGTGTTGGATAGTTAGAGGTTAATCGTGTATCAATGCATTACATATTGGTAATACAATACTACTGTAACACTAAAATTACATTAGCACTCTGACGAAAGAAGTAAATATCTTGTGAAAGAGATTTATGATTTTTTGCAAGAAATTAGGCATTAAAGCTAAATATACAATGCGATTTATATTGATTTTGCCGCATATTCACCAATTTACCTACCGTCAAACAGTAAACTATCTCTCTGTTTTGTTTTAAAAATTTAATTTTTTCCTTGTCCATAATTCATTCTAAGAAATGCACTCTCTCTTTATTATCAAAATGAAATAGCAATGTTGACAGGCTAATAGTCATACAATATGATTTTAACACTTTAATAAGATCTTAATTGAGCACTTGAAGCATCATCAGATGCCATGGTGCAAAGTACGCTACAAAATTCTAAATTTTCAGGGACACTGTGGGGATGTCCGTGACTCTGAAGTGGAATAAAAAAGACCGGGACGTCAGATGGTGTCTTAGGCTACCGGGTCAAATAATAAAACTACCGGAGATTAACTAGATGTTTAAACAGACTTATTTGGCAAGTGCGATTCTGCTTGCTCTTGCTAGTCAAGCGACGTATGCAGCAGAACCTGAAGCGACACAATCGCCTCAGGCGGAAGAAACGGCACAGCCCTCTTCTAGCGGTAAAGCGCAAAATAACGAAGAGATGGAGATCATTCAGGTTCAGGGGATCCGCGGTAGTTTAAATAAGGCGGTAGAACTCAAACGTCAAAATATTCAAGTTGTTGATGCCATCATTGCCGAAGATATTGGCGAATTCCCAGATAATAACGTCGTTGAAGCCTTACAACGGGTAACGGGTGTTCAAGTCACCGACCGCGCCTCAGGTGAAGCCAATACTGTAAGCATTCGGGGTTTAACGGATGTGACAACCACAGTGAATGGCCGCCAAATCTTCACCGCCGCAGGCCGTGAAGTGGCAATTGCAGACGTACCAGCGGCATTACTCGGCAGTGTTGAAGTCTTTAAAACACGCTCCTCTTCTCAAGTCGCCAGTGGTATCGCAGGCCAAATTGACATTCGTACCCATAGACCTTTTGATTTTCAAGAAGAAAAAATTTCGGTAGCAGCCAAAGGGATTTACTCTGATCAGCCTGACACTATCGATCCCAATTTCAGTGCTTTAATTAGCGACCGCTGGGATACCAGCATCGGTGAAGTCGGTGCATTAGTTAACGTTTCTTATATTCGTACCAATTACAACGATCAAGTTGTCGCTCCTGGTGCGTCCTTGCCCTATTACGCAGAAACGGGTACACAAATCCCTGATATTTATTGGACCCGCGGTTTAGCTCATGGTCTTGATACATCTGAAGGAGCCTTGATCAACGGTCAAGAATATCTGCTCATGCGTGATGCTGTGTTTCAAAATATGAATAACGGTGAACGTGAGCGTCCAGCACTAAATTTCTCATTGCAATGGGCACCAACTGACACTTCCGAGTACCTTTTTGAAGCATTCTATAACGGTTATCGCAATGATAACTTCAACTCTATGCTCTTTAGCAATGTTGATTCCTCGGCTAATTGGCAGCAAGTGATCAAAGATGGTATCGAAGTTTATGATGGTACCAACGTGGTAAAATCGCGAACTGCATATAACGTTGGCGGCTTTAGCAGTTCAGATCATAGCCACAACGAAACAGATAGTTACGTATTTGCCTTAGGAGGTAAGTGGGACTTTGACAATTTGATCTTAAAGTCTGAAGTTGTCTATCAAACCAGTACCTATGAATCACAATTTCTGGCGATGCGTGGTGTAAGCGCGAATAGCACTCAAACTTTCTACGGCGTTGATGTTGACTATAACGACAAAAGTGGTGGTGTCCCTAGCTGGGTTTATTTAGATAACCCTGACACTGCTATTAATGAATCTGATTTAACGCAATTATCCTTGTGGCAAACTGCAAACGTATACGATAGCGGTGCCAAAGACGAGGGGGATTCAGTTACTTGGACACTCGATGGTGACTATTACCTCGACTACGGTATCTTCACTAAGATGAAGTTTGGTGTACGTGCTGAGCAACGTGGTGCAAAACACGGATTGTACGATGCAGGCTCACTAAACACTAATGTTCTATTTAGTGATCTTGACCCGAACATGTTTACCGTAACTACTGACTTCTTTGATGGCCGTGGAAATGTACCAACTAGCTGGGCTATCGCTAACGGTAACTATCTGTATGCTAATCGTTCTGCTATTGAAACGATGTACGGTGCAGATGAACAAGCTCTTGCTATGTATACTAACTATGACATCACTGAAAAATCATACGCTGCGTATATCCAAAGTGATTTTGAAACTGAGTTATGGGGTAAGCAAGTCGATGGTCAAATCGGCCTACGTTACGAGAAAGCCGATGCTGATATGGATTTCTGGGAACGCAAAAAATATGCTACTGAGGATGTCGTTGATGACATTCGATATTATCTCGTGCATGACACCGATACCAATGGAAGTGCGGAGTTATTACCAAGCTTAATGGTACGCTTCTGGTTAACGGATGAACTGGTTGCACGTTTTGCCTACACTGAAACGATTCGTCGCCCCGCCTTTGGTGATTTAACCACTGCGATTTCCTATACAGAAGACTTAACAAAGCTTGGATTCGGTCAAGCTTCAAGTGGTAACTCTAAGTTAGAACCAACTACTTCACAAAACTATGATTTCTCATTGGAATATTACTTTGGTGAGGGATCTTCTATTTTCGGTACTTATTTCCGTCGTGATATTGAAGGTTTTGTATTTAACTCAGTATCGACTATCACTCGTGAAGTTGATGGTGAAACAAAAAAATATCTTTTAAGCCGACCAGAAAACTCTTCGAATGGAAAACTAAGTGGTTATGAACTTGGTGCGGTGTATTTCCCTAAAAATATGCCTAGTTACCTAGATGGTTTAGGTACTCAAGTGAGTGCAACCTTCTTAGATTCTAGCCAAGACATCCCAGAGTTTGATAGTGAAAGTGGTGAGCAAATTGCAACTACAACACGAGATTTATTTGGTGTATCAGATACCTCAATGAGTGCTGTATTGATTTATGATAAAGACGTTTATAGTGCTCGCCTCTCTTACACCTGGCGTGACAAATTCTTATCTGCTTATGACGCAGGTAGCTTCGCAATGCCTCGTGGCATTTATCGTAAGCCGGAGCAATCGCTTGACTTCCAATTTAGCTATAACGTAACAGATGAATTTGTACTAACCTTCGATGCGACAAATATTCTTGATGATATCTATCAAGAATACTATGAAGACTCAGTACTCTATAACCGCACGAATAGTATCTACACCCGAACGTTTGCCCTCGGTGCGCGTTACTCCTTCTAATTGACCACTGTTGTTTAAACCGAAAAAGCTAATCCAGTGATTAGCTTTTTCTTTTTATATCAAATAAATGGCGAGATTTTTACTCGATCTTTCTAATGCTTATCCATCAAATTGCTTTTGTCTGAGCCCAAGCTTTGCTAGTTTATCTTTCTTTTCTTCCTTGAATATTGGCTATGCACACCGCTTGGTTCGATTTTAATCTGATCCCTATCGATATATTCACGCTGTTAACCTTAGGCTCGGCCTTTACTGCATTTTTTACCGCCTGTTTTGGTATTGGCGGTGGTGTGATGTTATTGGGCGTGATGGCGCAAGTGCTTCCGCCTCAAGTGATTATTCCCCTACACGGCGTAGTGCAATTGGGCTCTAACTTAGGACGAGCCCTATTGGGATGGCAACATATTCAATGGCGAATTATCAGGGTATTCTTACCGGGGGCGCTCATTGGTGCCGCGCTGGGCAGCTTAGTCTTAGTGGCGATCCCCCCTACGGTGATGTATCTCACCATTGCCCTATTTATCTTGTACTCCTGTTGGGGCCCCAAAATACCTCGTGTAGTACTGGGTACTATGGGCATGTTAATTGCGAGTGGGATAACGACCTTTATCTCATTATTCGTTGGGGCAACTGGCCCTTTGGTTGCGGCGTTTATCAAGCAGTTAGAGATTGATCGATTTCGTACCGTAGCCACTTTTGCAATGGTTATGTCCTTACAACATGGGATGAAAATTATCGTTTTTGAGGGTGTTGATATCCCCATACTCCCATGGTGGCCACTGTTCGTTTGTATGATTATCAGTGGCGGTATTGGAACATGGCTAGGCTTTAAGATGCTTACTCGAGTAACAGACAAACATTTCAATTTAGCTTTTGATTTGATTCTCACGCTACTGGCTATACGACTGTTATGGCAGGCCATGACTGGATAAAAAGAGCCGGGATAAAAAAGAGCAGTAATTGCATACACAATTACTGCTCTGGTGCCGAGCAAACTAGGCTCAACCAAGATGCCGTTAAGCGACCTCAACTTAAACGACATTACAAGCAAGCGTTTATACCCAAGCTACCTGAAGATACGAGTTTCAGAGTACCTAGGGGCTTCAATTCAAGGCGCATCAATGAAAAAATCGACCACCTTTTGAATTGATGTAACACAGAAATGGAGTGCCCTAGGCTCTCCGTCCCGGCGGGTTTTAACGTATTTTATGCTGTGTTGGTTATTTTTAACTTAGTTCACTAGGTTCTCAAATAACCGCCTTGCCTAAAGTGCGTTAAACTCCCGCTGAATCCTATATCTTCAGGTTGTTTGGGTATGACCACCGCCGTGGTGATGCTCAGTTATTTCAAAGGGATGAATTATTTCACCTCTCTAAAGTAAAACTGTTGTGAAATGGTGTTTTTCCACACGTCTTCCACTATGTTATCGCCGTTGGCATAGGAGCCATTGGCCACTTTCATGGATGAACCGCCCTTACGGGACACCAGCCTTAATGAGCCATTGGGCATCAATTCGCTGCGGAACTCACTGTCGATTGTATTACAAGCCCCTAGCTCCAGATTACCTTCGTTGGTCACAAGGCATTGTTGCGCCTTGTTGTTTGAAAGTTGGATGGATTGCAAACGGTAAAATCCATCAGTTGTCGGCACTGCTTGCCACTGCTGACAGGCATCGCCGGTGTATTCAAACTGAACAACATTGGCATTCGGTTTAAGCTGACATTGTTCGGCGCTGACTACTCGGCCGCTATGGGCGTTGACTATGGCAAATGTTGAGACTGGCTCAATCCGCCAATCGGTGCATTCACTGACACGGTTTTCGCCCGCAATCACGTCGGTACCGGCCTTTTTACTGCAATTTTTCGCCTGTAAATTACCGATGGAGCGATCGTTTGCAAAGCGGAACCAGCCTTCACGAGTCGAATCCACCGACCAACGCTGACAACGGGAGGCGACCCAAGGCGCTGTATTCAGTGCCGTTGAAGACTCATCTTGGCACTGAGCCTGAGTTAAAAAGGTTCCCTGCCCCACATTGGCAAAGCGATATAGGCCATCGTTACTCGGATCAATTACCCATTGGCTGTTGTCATCGTTGCACTTACCGACACTGACCTGGCCCTTGGCATTGGTCACTAGGCATTGACCGACTTCACGGCTCACAATGCGGTATTTCACGCCTTCCACTTGAGTGGTTATCGGGCCAAACTCGCCACTTGGGACAGGCAATTGCTTTTTATCCGCCATCGGTTCACCAAATTTAGGCAAGCCTTTGTTATCCCATGTAAAGGGTTGAGCGCGTGCCGCACGGGTGCCACTACAGCCGTCGGAAGCCGAGGAGTTGCCATGGTATATAAGCCAATCTTCTTTCCCATCGGGTGACTTGAAGAAACCATGATGCCCAGGGCCATAGACACCATTGGCTTTGCTAAAGAAAGGCTTGTCGTACTTAGTCCATGCGGCGGGATCCATGGGATCGTCACCAGTGAGTTCGACCACGGCTAAGGAATAATCCTCAGTGTTACAAAAACTTGCCGAGTGAACTAAAAAGGTTCTGCCCTCGTGCTGAATGATCTCTGGGCCTTCATTGACGTTTAAGCCTGATTTTTCCCAGTCGTGAATAGGTGCGGTAATCACCTTATGTTCGCCCTCGACGGTCCAAGGGTTGCTCATCTTGGCAATCAAGTTCACTTGATCTTGGCCGTGCCATTCGGACCAGAGAAAATATAACTGGCCTTTATACTCCAAATAGCTGCCGTCGATATTCCAGTGATCGGGCATTGGCGTGCCCTTAAACTTGTATGGCCCCATGGGGTCACTGCCTTCACTCTCGAGGATATGGTTACGCTGGCCATCGAAGTGTTCTGCCACGCCCGAAGTGTAAATCACATACCAACGTAGTCCCTGCGCAGTTTGTAGAGGGTGGAATTCGAATGCCCAAAAGTTACAGCAGTTGGACTTATCGGTGCCGCTCCAAATATTGTGGGCCGGCGCATCGGCAAGCCCAGCTATGGTGGGCGATTTACGCATCACCAGCTCTGAGGTCCAAGTCGTAGTGGTCAGATAATAGTTACCATTGTGGTATTCGAGCCAAGGATCGGCCCCATTTCGAAATAACGGATTCGCAAAGGTCGCTGCGGTAATGCGGTTTTCATCCGCGCCTTTCACACTTTCCGCTGCATGTAGGTTACCTGCCCCCAAGCAGGTCGCACTAAGTCCCATGGCCAACGCAAGCGTAGCCATTCGTTTGTTGATTGTGTGAGTCATTATTATTTTGTTCCTTCGGGTGCAACTAATACGCTCTGGTATTGATTGAGCACCTTAGGATCGACCACGGGCCAACCTTGGCGCCAGCTCAGTTCCGCCATCTTGAGTTTTTGTAAGCCATTATCGGCGGATTCATAGGCATGAAAGACTAAGTAATCTTTACCATCGAAGTTATAAACACTGTTATGGCCCAATCCAGGCCAGTCCTTAGTGCCATGCAGTAATACTGAGCCACCGCCCTGTGCCATGTCTTTACCCTCTTTATCGAGGTAAGGCCCAGTCACCGTTTTGGCTCGGCCCACGGCTAAGTGATAGGTGCTGTCATCCCCACGGCAGCAAAGGCCATAGGAGACAAAAAGATAGTAATAGTCATCTTTTTTATAGATAAAAGGCGCTTCGATTTGTGCAGGACCTGGCTCCGTTTCGGCAACTAACGCGGGGCGTTCTAACTTGGCTAGCGTGTGCCATTCTTCAGGCTTGGCAATGGAGATACAGTCTGGGTTGAGCTTGACCAGTTTTAACCCTTGCCAAAAGGAGCCAAAGCTCATCCAAGGCGTGCCCTTTTCATCGACAATAATATTGGGATCAATCGCGTTCCATGCATCACGATTTGGCACTGATTGAATAACGATCCCCTTATCTGCCCACTGATAGTCCTTTGAGTTTTTGTCGAGGGTTTTATTGACTGTCACGCCAATGGCAGAGGTGTTTTTACCAAAGGCTGATACTGAGTAATACAGATAGAACAAGCCGTTATGCTCAATAATATCCGGTGCCCATAAATGGCCATTAAACCCTGATGCCACCTCACTCGCCCAGCTAGGTTCGGTCTCAAATACTCGACCCGCCAGCGTCCAATGGATTTTATCTTTTGAGGAATAATAGGTAATGCCAGGGCCAGTGCTAAAGAGATAGTACTGCCCGTTCTCTTTCGCCATCACAGGATCATGAATACTCACCTGCTTGGCACTTACTTGGCCTAGGGTTCCCAATATGCCCAGCAGCGCACAATTGAGCATCTTAAGGTGACGTTTTAGAGCTGTTTTCGGTGTGATTCTTATGGCTGGCATTAATTCTCCTTATTACCTCATCCTATTTAATAAAATAGCTATTATGCTATTGTATGATGAATCAAGTTATCATACTATCGGACAAGGAAGTAACAATCAAATGCAAAAAAATTAACAGGAGAAAAATGTGTTAACATTGCGGATGCGGTAAATCGCAAAATAACACAATAACTCACTGTTTATAATAAATATAATAAGGATTTCTGATGAGTTCTCATAAATTGTCAGTCATTGAAAAGATCGGTTACGGCTCCGGGGACATGGCCGTTAACGTGGTGATTTCGTCAATGATGTTAATTATTACCTTCTTTTATACCGATATTTTTGGGTTAAAGCCCGCCGATGTCGGGATTTTGTTCCTGCTGGTCCGGCTTATCGATGCCATTACCGATCCTTTAATGGGCATTATTAACGATAAAGTGACCACCCGCTGGGGAAGATATCGCCCCTACTTCCTGTTTATGGCGATTCCCTTTGGTATTTCGGTCTTCTTAACCTTCTCAACCCCGGATTGGGATTACAATGCCAACCTTATCTGGGCCTATTCGACCTATATTCTGGTCACTATCATCTTTACCACCGTCACTATTCCATATATTTCGATTATCAGTGTGATCACCGACGATCCGAAAGAGCGTTTATCCGCCAATGGTTATCGTTTGTTCTTCGCCAAAATTGCCGCCTTTTTAGTGACCATTATCGTGCCTATGTTAGCGTCGTCTTGGGGCGGTGATAACATTGCCGCGGGTTATCAAAAAGCCATGGGCGTGATGGCATTAATGGCAACACTGTTGTTTTTATTTTGCTTTTTCACGACCACAGAGCGCGTGGCTTATAAGGTTGAAACTAAGCCTGTCGCCATGCAACTGCGATTATTGTTTAAAAACGATCAATGGCTAGTGTTAACTGCGATTTGTGTGATTGGCACCATTGGCTATGTGATCCGCGGCTCGGTAGCTGCCTACTACGCCACCTACTACTTGGGCGGCGATGCCAAAATGCTCTCGGCATTTCTATCGACCGGTGTGGGCGCAGCGATTCTGGCCATGGTGGCTTCGACTTGGATCACTAAGCGTTACTGCAAACTTAAACTCTTCCGTTACAGCCAGATCGCGGTTGGGATCTTAAGCGTCATTATGTTCTTTGCCGTGCAACCGGGGGACATAGTGCTGGCCTTCGTACTCTATTTTGCGATTTCATTTGTGGTGGATTTACATGCGCCTGTCTTCTGGTCGGTGATTTCCGAGTCGGTGGATTATGGCACAGTCAAAACGGGCCACAGGGTCTCTGGCCTTGCCTTTGGCGGGATCTCATTCGCCCAAAAAGCGGGAATGGGCGCGGCGGGATTTGTGGTCGGTATGCTGCTGACCTACTTCAACTATCAACCCGGTGAAACCCAAAGCGAGTTTGCGTTGACCGGCATTTCGTTAATGTTGACGGTGATCCCTGGCGCATTCCACGCGCTGATGGGCTTACTGATGTTCAAATATAAGATTTCTGACCGCGTGTATGAAGAAATCAAACAGGCTTTACCCGAGCAGGCCCATTCAAGCCAAACGGACGCCAACTTGACGTCTAAGGCTCTAGCCTCTAGCACTGAAGCCTCTAAGGCCATAACGTCTAAGACTGCTGCGCCTCAAGTATCGGCGTAATCTATCTGCGATAACACCATAAGCCCCTACCCAGGGGCTTTTTTATCACGCAAAAACTGAGTTAATCCAAACGTAAAACTCCAATCCGTATAATAAGGGAGCCAAGATGAACACTGCCCGATTGTTTGGCCTTTGCCTGTTATTGCCATTAACTTGCCCATTCGTATCCCAGCTAAGTTTTGCTAGCCTTACCCCCATTCCCCTAAACGATGTGCGTCTCACTGCCGGGCCGTTTCTGCATGCCCAGCAGACCGATTTGGCTTACATCATGTCGATGGATCCCGAGCGACTACTGGCTCCTTACCGTAAGGAAGCGGGAATCGCGACTACCGCCGACAACTACCCCAATTGGGAAAATACGGGCCTTGATGGCCATATCGGTGGGCATTATCTATCGGCATTGGCCTTAATGTATGCTGCTACGGGCGATCAGGCGGTGCTTGAACGACTCAACTACATGGTGGCCGAGTTGGAAAAGTGTCAACAGGCCCATGGCAATGGTTACGTGGGCGGTGTCCCCCATGGAGATAAATTATGGCAGCAGGTCGCCGCTGGTCATATTGAAGCGGATCTGTTTACGCTCAACCAATCATGGGTGCCTTGGTATAACCTGCATAAGGTATTTGCCGGCCTGCGGGATGCCTATCTTTATACTCAAAATCCTACGGCGAAGAAAATGCTCGTCGGTTTTGCCGAGTGGATGCTGGATTTAAGTCGCAATCTAACTGATGAGCAGCTGCAGCTTATGCTGCGCACCGAATACGGTGGCTTAAATGAAACCTTAGCGGATGTGTACAGCATTACAGGTCAAAACAAATACTTAAATCTTGCGAATCGCTATACGGATCAAAGCCTGTTACAACCCCTGTTGCAGCATCAAGATAAACTGACGGGCCTACATGCCAATACACAAATTCCTAAAATTGTGGGAGTGGCACGTATTGCCGAGCTCAGTCATAACAAGGCGTGGTTAGAGAGCGCCGATTACTTTTGGCAGCAAGTGGTTCACCAGCGCAGCGTTTCCATCGGTGGCAACAGTGTGCGCGAGCATTTTCATCCTAGCGAAGACTTCAGCAGTATGCTCGATTCGGTAGAAGGCCCTGAGACCTGCAATACCTACAACATGCTGAAACTGTCTAAATTACTCTATGAAAACAAACGTGATTTACGTTATATCGATTACTACGAGCGCGCGCTCTACAACCATATTCTCTCGTCCCAGCATCCGCAAACTGGCGGCCTAGTGTATTTTACGCCAATGCGCCCAGACCATTACCGCGTCTATTCCTCGGCGCAGGAAAGTATGTGGTGTTGTGTTGGTTCCGGTATCGAAAACCATGCTAAATACGGCGAGCTCATCTATGCCGAGGAGGACAACAATCTGTTTGTGAACCTGTTTGTCGATTCCGAGGTCAACTGGAAAGCCAAGGGCATCAGCCTTAGCCAAAAAACTCAGTTTCCCGATGACAATACTTCGCAGGTGATTATCCATCAGAAGGCGGACTTTACCCTCAATCTGCGCTATCCCACATGGGCTAAGGGTGATGTGGCCGTGAGTATTAATGGCGAGCCACAAAGGTTTAAAACGACTCAAGGGCAATATATTCCCTTAACGCGGCACTGGCGTAAGGGCGATAGCGTGACCATCACCTTACCGATGGACATTAGTCTCGAGCAGCTGCCTGATAAAACCGCCTATTACTCAGTACTCTATGGGCCAATTGTGTTAGCGGCAAAAACCGCGCCTATCGCCAATGAAGCCTTAAATTTTATCGGTGATGCCAGTCGCATTGGGCATATTGCCAGTGGCCCTATGTGCGAACCCAGTCAGGCGCCGATTTTTATCAGCGATGGTACCCGCTTTTTAACCGATATCCGCCGTGAGCCCATGAGTCAGTTGCAATTTACCACCGGGAAAGCTCGTACAAATCAAGCGAGCCCAATCACGCTGATCCCCTTCTTTCGTCTGCATGACAGCCGCTATACCTTGTATTTTGGCCAGAGCGCTCCCGATGAATGGCAGCAGAAACAGCAAGCGTTAGCTCAAAAAGCCCAGATGGAAGCCAAGCTGATGGCGCAAACCTTAGATAGTGTGCAGCCCGGTGAGCAGCAACCTGAGTCGGATCATTTCTTTAAGGCATCAAAGAGTGAAGCGGGCCTTAATGGTAATCGCCATTGGCGCCATGCCCAGGATTGGTTTAGCTATCAACTCGATGCCAAAGGTGAACCGCAACCCATATTGCGCTTAACTTACTTTGGTTTGGATGCAGGGCGACGTTTTGATATTTTGATCAACGATAAACGCCTTGCCGAAGTCACTCTGCCTGCCGATAAGGGGCCAACATTTTATAGTGTCGACTACCCTATTCCCGCCGATATGCTTTTGGATAGTACAGTGCCCTTCAGGGTGAAATTTGTGGCAAAACCGGGCTCGATTGCTGGCGGTTTATATGAGGTGCGCCTGCTAAAAAGCGAGCCAACCTCGACTCAGTAAGCGAGCATCCCGAGCTCATATAAAAACTCGGGCTCAAAACACTGATTCAGATAAGGGAAAGTGAAACGCTTTCCCTTGTTTTTATCCCCTTACCCAGAGTTTCTACGCTTGGCACTACCTGATGTTTGCTGGTGGCCTATGCGACTCGCCGTAAATATCAGCCACTACCTGTCAATATTGAGTGGGACCTCGTAGGTAACAGACGAAATAAGCAAGTTGTGTTGAAAATTTTTGTTAGCAATATTCAACGCCATTGCTGATAAAAACTAGCGGCCATCTCTTTGTTATTGCAACTTTGAACAAAATAATCGATATCAACATCGCTTTGATCGCCAAACCAGACGGAGAACAATATTGCCTGCGGGTTTAGCGGGCGCATGGCTTTAACCTCATTGAGCGCCCTGACTAATATGGCGTACAAGGCTTTAAGGTAAGCATCAAATGCCTCTTCGGACTCAAGCGCTTCAGCGTCCTCAAGCAGCAATTGAAGTTTGTCGTTAACTGCCTCAAAAATGTCTTCATTTTCATTGTGATGTGGAGAGTCGCAGGCCGACCAGCGCAGCGTTTGCTTAAGCTGTGCGAGGGATTTATGCCGAAAACGATGAGCGTTTTGATATTGCTCTGCGACGGCCGTCAGGCCTTCCTCGGTGAAAAGGGTGACGCCTAAATATTCCACTAAGGGCGTGCTGTACAAGCAAAAACCGTAGAGGGTCTGCGCCGGATATTCTGACAGCCACCAATCGTAATATTTCGCAAGTGCCTGTGTTATTTCCTGAGTAAATTCATCCATTCTTGCTTCAATATTTGCACTAAGTTTGTCCTTGTTTATCGCCATTTCCCTACTCCTCGAACTTGGCAAAATCATCATCACTGACATTCACTTTCACACGCAGGCAGTACTTCTGCCCACAATGTGAATGCTCGGGCGGTAATATAACATCAATAGGTTCAAAGGTTGCATCGGTTAAGTGATTGGAATAGCTTGTTTTGCGTGCGATCCTAAACAATAGCGCTTCACCTAAGCAGCAATAGCGCTTCAGTCAGGCATAAAAAAGCGGGGCTGCTGAAGCATGCCCCGCGGGTATCACATCATATGTGGTGGCAAATCAATTAGTAGAGGTTGAACAAGGGACGCCCGCTCTCATCAAATGACACCGCTAACGTTCGCGCATGGCGATTGGGATCATAGAGTGGATCTTTAATTATTTGCGCTAATGGACGGGTATCTGTGTTAGGTACCACACTTGGGTCGCCCTCTGCATGTTCATAATCACGGGCATGGTACACACAGATGGGCGTTACGCCATCTTCAGCCACGGTGAAACTGTTATGACCAGGGCCGAAGATTTGCTTGTCGACATCAGTGCACAGCACTGGCTGGCGGGTTTTCTTCCATGAGTTACGATCGAGCAAATCAGCATGCTCATCGGCCTCCATATAACCCATGCAATAACAAGCACCTGTGGCGCTGGCCGAGAAAGTAATAAAAATTTTCCCCTGATGTTTAAGCACTGCAGGCCCTTCGTTAACCCAAAAATCGACTCGTTCCCAATCGTAATCTGGGGTGGTGAGCATGAATTGCGCCGTCTTTAACTTGATGGGCGATGCCATTTCCGCTAAATAAAGGTTGGATGCCGCAAATTGACCGCCGGTTTTCTCCGCCCAGCAGAAGTAACGCTTACCGTTGTTTTCAAAAATGGTCGCATCTAAGGAAAAGTCGATAAATGACTTATTATCACCATCGGCCGCCTGCATCATGCCAAGTTCAATCCATTCATCATTCAAGGGATCTTGCCCTTGGCACTCAAGCACATAGGGGCGTAAGGCCCAAATATTTTCTTCTTCGCTGGCCGCAAAGTAGATGTACCATTTGCCGTCGATATAATGGATCTCGGGTGCCCATACGTGGCGGCTCATCGGGCCGCTTTGGTGTTTAAACCAGATATCGAAGGTTTGGGCGTCTTTCAAGCCGTCTAAGGTCTTGGATTTACGCAGTTCAATCCGATCGTAGGTCGGAACAGAGCCCGTAAAGTAGTAATAACCGTCGCTATGTCGATACACAAAGGGATCGGCGCGCTGCTCGACTAGGGGGCTGTTTGTTGCTCTTATCATGGAAAACCTGTCTATTTCGATTACTTAAGTGTGCGGTTCGTGTCTGTTAAACGCATTTCGCTTATTCGCGGGATTGCGTGTCTTGCTGATGCAGGGTTTGGCTATCGCTCTGCTGATTATCAAATACTGGGAAACCGTCCGCCGACCAGCGAATGGCGCGGTAGTAAGTGTGTCTATTACCGTCAGTCAATGGTGTCCCCTGCAGCTCAAGGTAATTACGAGCATGGTAAAACATCAGCTCGGTTTTACCATCCTCTGCCAGCACAAAACTATTATGGCCAGGACCAAAACGATTCAGGCTAGGCTCAGTGGTAAAGATTGGGCTTGGCGATTTATGCCAACTCTTGGGATCGAGTAAATCGGCATTTTCATCGGCCCATAATAGCCCCATGGCATAACGGTCGTCCGTGGCACTGGCGGAATAGGTCACGAAGACTTTACCGTTTTTAACCAACACCGCAGCGCCTTCGTTGACTTTAAAGCCTAAACGTTCCCAATCCAATAAGGGCTCGCTGATAATGGCTTCGTTATCAGAGAGTTGAGTTGGTGAGAGCATTTTGGCAATCACTAAACCGGTGTTGTAACGCTTGGCCTTATCCTGCTGCGCCCAAATAAAATAACGCTCGCCCTTCAGGCTAAAGCTGGTCGCATCGAGGGAAAAGGCATCCTGCGCCGACTGTAATTTACCTAGCTCTTGCCATTGGCCCGTCATCGGCGAGTCACCCTCAAGGCCTAAGACAAACATGCGGTTATGAAAACGCACATCCTTATTGCTGGCCGCAAAATAGATATACCAGCGACCATCGATTTTGTGCAGCTCTGGCGCCCAAATATCGATACTCATGGGGCCAGTTTCATGCTTGCGCCACAGGGTTTTAGGCGTTGCTTGGCGTAAACCATCTATGGTTTTGGCGTGGCGAAGTTCGATGCGGTCAAACTCAGGCACAGAGGCAATAAAGTAGTAACTGCCGTCATCATCGCGGATCACCCAAGGATCCGCCCTTCTCTCGATAAAGGGCGCCTTCGCATCGAGGGCTTGCGCCGTGGCGCTGTGGGATTGTGCGCGGCTAATCTCAAGCACAGGCACGGCTTGCGCTAATGGCAGTGCCAATGCGGCGAGTAAGCCACAGGTCAAAGGCAAGCGCCGAAAGACCGACAGGTTAGGTTGACGATTATCCATGTTGTTTTTTGCGTCCATTCAAGAGTTTCTGTAATAGGATGAAAAAGAACAATAAGAGTCCGATAACAATCTTGGTCCACCAACTGCTTAAGCTGCCATCGAAGGTGATATAAGTTTGGATCACCCCCATCAAAATCACTCCAAGTACAGTGCCGAGCACAAATCCACTGCCGCCCGTCAGTAACGTGCCGCCAATGACCACGGCCGCAATGGCATCCAGTTCGACGCCAATGGCGCCAAGCGCATAGCCAGAGAAGGTGTAAAAGGTAAAGACAATGCCCGCCAGCGTTGCCAGAAAGCTACTGATGGCGTAAATACTGATAGTGGTTTTAGCGATGGAAATCCCCATTAGTTCAGCAGAATGTTGATTGCCACCAATGGCATACACATTGGTGCCGAAACGGCTGTAATGCATCACAATGGCGATAATCACAAAAAACAGAATAAAGATCAGTGAGCTTAAATCGAGCGCAGCATTGCCTGGTAGTGCAATGCTCATCTCGGCCACCGCATCGTAAAATGGATGGTCAATGGCAATCGACTCTTCGCTGAGCGTCGTCGCTAAGCCCCGAGCGAGGAACATGCCCGCAAGCGTCACGATAAAAGGCTGCAACTTATACACATGGATAATGCTGCCCATGAGTGCGCCAAACAGCGTGCCAAGGGGGAGGATAACCGCAAAGGCTAACAGCGGATGCCACTGGTACTCGGTGATCAATAAACTGCTGACAACCCCACTTAAGGCGATGACGGCGCCAACTGAAAGATCAATGCCCCCGGAGATAATCACTAAGGTCATACCTAATGCGGTGATAAGTAAAAAAGCATTATCACGCAACAGGTTGGTGACTACTCGGCCGCTGGCAAAACCGTCAAACTGAAAGGTGCCGACCAGAAACATCGTCAGCAGCAATGAGGCGGTGATCCACAGCGGGATAAAACGTCTTGCTATCATGGTTTTTCTCCTGTCGCTGTGCTGACTTTTGCACTTGTGCCCTTTTCTGCTGGTTTTGCATCCGCTTGGCGCTTGGATTTGAATAGCGCCGACAATTGGCGCCTAAATTTAGCCGATTGCAACAGCAGCACGGTCAGGATAACGATGGCCTTGATCAGCAAGTTAAATTTAGCGGGTAAACCGCTGACGATAATCGTGGTTGCTAAGGTTTGGATGATCAGCGCGCCGACGACCGACAGAATCAAGGAGAAACGCCCGCCCGTGAGTGCGGCGCCGCCAATAACCACTGCTAATATGGCATCGAGCTCAAGCCACAGTCCGGCATTATTCGCATCTGAACCTTGGATATCGGCGGTGCTGATCATGCCGGCCAATGCCGCGCACAGACCCGCAATGGCATAGGCAAACAGTTTGATGGATTTATCGTTGATCCCAAGGTAACGACTCGCCTTGGCATTACAGCCCACCGCTTCGATAAACAGCCCTAAGGCGGTTTTACGTAGCAGTAATTGGCTAAAGATCAGCATCCCAATCACAATCCACACGGGCATCGGCAGGCCTAAAAACTGGCCCACGCCAATAGCGGCAAAGCCTGGGTGCTGGAAGGTGATAATTTGCCCTTGGTTGATAAGCTGAGCAACACCGCGCCCTGCCACCATCAAAAGCAAGGTTGCGACAATCGGTTGAATGCCTAAGAAACTCACCAGACCGCCATTAATACAACCGGCTAAGAGCCCAATACTCAGGCCTGCAGCAATGACGATGACTAAGCTTAAATCCGGCACTAACAGTAGATTCGCGCAAACGGCGCCCGCAATCGCCATCACGGCACCAACCGACAGGTCAATACCGCCAGTGGCAATCACGAGACTCATACCAATCGAGAGCAGCGCTACGGGTGCACTGCGATTTAAGATATCAATCAAAGAGCCATAAAGCCTGTCGTCTTGATAGCTGATATTAAAGAAACTGCTATCAATAAACAGATTGGCAAGTAACAGAATACCTAAAGCCAAGAGTGGCCAGAGGTATCGACCAATGGAGGTCGACTTGCCCGCTTGGTAACGGGTGTTTTTTTCTTGAACCATGGTTTTGTGGCTTTCCTGCATCCGTTGTCGTTCAGATGAGTTCGACTCAGACGAAAATGATTCGGTCGATAGGGTTTGGACAGAGCTTTTCATTTATCCCTCCGCAATCGCTTGCATGACGTGCTGCGAGGTTAATTCCGCGCCTGAAAGTTCACGTACTGCATATCTGTCGCGTAGCACCACGACTTTATTTGAAAAGGCCACAAGCTCATCAAGCTCGGACGATGCGACCAATAGTGACATGCCTTCATCACACAGGCTTCTGATAAGCTTGACGATTTCAGCGTGGGCGCCAATGTCGATGCCGCGGGTCGGCTCATCCAGTACCAATAAAATCGGCTCTATGGCTAACCAACGCGCGAGGATCACCTTCTGCTGATTACCGCCACTCAATTGCTCTATGGGTTTATCTGCGTCCGGTGTTGCAATCTGTAATTTATCGATAAAGAACTGGGCAATTTCCTGCTGCCGAGCTTTAGATAAATACCGCCACCACCCGATACGCGCCTGCAGCGCGAGTATGATGTTTTCACGAATCGATAAAGGGCCGATAATGCCGTCAATCTTGCGATCTTCCGGGCACAGGGCGATCCCGGCGCTGATTGCATCTACGGGTTGTGACAGATTCAATTTCTGCCCCGCTAAATGGATACTGCCGCTATCGACCAAGTCCAGCCCAAATACGGCGTTGCAGACTTCGCTGCGCCCAGAGCCTAATAGCCCCGCAAGTCCAACTGCTTGCCCTTTTGGCACGGTGAGATTCATCGATTGGATTGAGCCTTTTACCGACACATCTTTGAGGGACAAGAGCACGGCCTCAGCGCGGGTGACGGTGCGCTCCTTTTCCTGTTTATCAACCAATTGCTCCTGCAGAGAACGCCCGAGCATGGCTTCAATCAACTTAGGTTGTGGCAGTTCTGCCGTCAGAAATTCGCCGATAAACTGCCCGTTACGTAACACGGTAATGCGATCGCTTATCTGATAAACCTGATCGAGGAAGTGAGTGATAAAGACGATAGCCACGCCCTTGGCTTTGAGCTGGTTTAAGATCCCAAACAGCACTTGCACTTCTTTGGCATCTAAGCTCGCGGTAGGCTCATCGAGCACTAATACCTTGGCCGACATGGCTACGCCGCGGGCGATGGCGATCAGTTGCTGCACCGCGATGGAATAATCCGACAGCGGTGCGCTAACATCGATATCCAGCTTGAACTGGGTTAACACGGCCCGCGCGTCGGCATACATTTTTTTAAAATGGATCAGTCCAAGGCGGCGCGGTTCGTAACCGAGGAACAGGTTTTGTGCCACGGTCAGGTTAGGCACTAAGTTCACCTCCTGATAAACCGTGCTGATCCCCGCCTTTTGCGCGTCCATTGGTGTGTTGAAGTGTTGCGGCTCGCCGAGGAAAAGGATGTCGCCCATGTCTTTCGACTGGGCGCCTGTCATCACTTTCACCAGCGTCGATTTACCCGCACCGTTTTCGCCGAGCAGGGCGTGAACTTCCCCCGCAAATAACCGCAAACTCACATCCTCAAGGGCTTTTACGCCCGGATAGTGCTTACTGATCTGCTTGAGTTCTAAAATAAGGCTCATAGCTATTCCCCAAGAAAGCGTCAATCTGACTATTGATGGCGACGCTTTTCGTACTCGGCGGCAGCGGTTTCTTGGGTAAATACGTCACCCGTGGTGCTGATAAGCTTAGGCTGCTCCTTATTGCCCTTAAGGTACGCATCGATAGCATCAAACGCTGGGCCACCTAAGTAAGGGCTAAGTTCAACCGTGGCGTTCACATCACCATCGGCCATGGCCTTAAAGTAATCGGGCACACCGTCCACGGAGACGATCAGAATATCTTTGCCCGGTTTTAAACCTGCTTCTTTAATGGCTTGCACGGCACCCAGGGCCATTTCATCGTTATGCGCCCACACGGCGCACAGTGGCTGACCGTTTTGGGCCTTGAGGAAACCTTCCATCACTTCTTTACCCTTAGCACGGGTAAATTCGCCGGTTTGGCTGCGAACAATCTTGGCATTGGGATAATTGGCAATCACTTGGTTAAAACCAGTGGCGCGATCAATCGCTGCGGTTGCCCCGACTGTGCCCTGTAATTCGGCGATATCACAGTTGCCTTGGGTTTTATCCATGAGCCATTGGCCAATCTTGCGGCCTTCTTCGGTAAAGTCGGAGGCGATACGGGTGAGGAATAGGGAATCATCATCGACCTTGATATTACGGTCTACTATCACTACAGGGATGTTGGCGCGTTTCGCTTCTCTCAGCACTGGCTTCCAGCCTGTTTCCACTACAGGCGCGATAATAATGGCATCCACGCCTTGGGCGATAAAGCTACGCACGGCTTTGATTTGGTTCTCTTGTTTTTGCTGAGCGTCGGCAAATTTTAAATCTATACCCCGCTGTTTGGCCTCAGCTTTAACAGCTTCACTGAAGCTCGTTCGCCAACCACTCTCAGACCCAACCTGTGAAAAGCCTACCGTAGTGGCGTAGGCACAAGTGGCACTTACAGCCCATAATCCCAATGCGGTAATGATTTTATTATGTTTCATTATTATTCCCTTTATAACTTTAGGTAACAGAGATCCCCTAGCCTGCTAAAATCAGCAGGCTAACTCGTATAAATAAATATTATTTCGCCTTTATTGAATTAAATATTCTTAAACTTATGTACCGTAATTTGTTGATATTGAGTATTTGCCTCAAGCATGACATTCGGAAAATGATCAATATTGACCGCATTCGGATAACCGTGGGTTTCTAAACAGAGCCCATGGAATTGATTAATGCTATAACCTTCATCGTCAATATGGCTGCCATCGAGAAAGTTACCGCTGTAAAATTGCACGCCGACTTCCGTGGTACTAATTTCGAGTTCTCGGCCAGAAAGCGGATCTTTTAACACTGCAATTGTCTGCAAACTGTTTTTATTGTCAGGATTTCTATCCATCACAAAATAATGATCATAACCATTAGCTAATTGCTTAATATCTGCGGCAATTGCCTTTGGTTGTTTGAAATCGTAGGCGCTATCGTCGACTAAGATTAATTCGCCGGTTGGGATCTGTTCATTATCTAGGGCAAGAATATGGCTGGCATGGATGGTTAACTCATGCTCCAAAATACCTTGCTGTTTGTTTGAGGCAAGATTCCAGTAGGCATGATTGGTTAAACAGACGGGTGTGGTTTGATCGCAAGAGGCGTGATAACTTAGGATTAATTCATTGTTTTCATTGAGACGGTATTCTAGCTTAATGGCAAGATTACCCGGAAATCCTTGATCGCCATCGGGACTGGTAATGCTGAAAACCGCCACCACACTGTCACTGTTCTGCAAAGTCTCAACCTGCCAAGTGCAATGGCTTAATCCTTTAGGTCCGCCGTGAAGTTGGTTATTGCCTTCGTTGGCGACTAATTGAATCGTTTTACCTGCTAAAGGAAATTGTGCTTTACCAATACGATTCGCGACACGGCCGGCAGTAATACCAAAATAATACGGATTAGTCGCCCAATCTTTAATATCTTGATAGCCAAGACTTAATGAAATAGGTTGCTCATCTTTGCCATAAAGCTTTACCGACCAAATGCTAGCGCCGTAATTTGATAGAACCACTTCAAGCCCGTGGCTATTGGCAAGCGTGACTAATTGTAATTCATCCGCAAATGCGGCATGTTTTACATTTTTTTTAGAGACGGAGAGTTGCATGGTGAGTGCTTTACCTTTTATTTAAAAATAAACTCAGCACTCACCTCATTATTCAATGAACTGAAATTTTATTGTGATATTTAAATCCAACCACCATCGACAATAAAATTTTGTGCGGTGCAGAGTTTGCTATCATCTGCTGCTAAAAATAACGCCATAGCAGCAATATCTTCGGGCATTACATATTCTTTAATACATTGGTTATTTTCGATATGTTTTGCCGTATCTTTATCTACCCAGTGTGTGAGTTGACGTTTTGTCATCACCCAACCCGGCGTTAAGGTATTAATCCGGATTTTATCTTTGCCTAAATCGGCGGCTAAACCCTGAAGAATCCCCTGATGATTTACAAATAAATCATCAAATTAGGGTGGAAGCGCATCTTGTTGCATGATCAAATGGTTTCGCCAAAAACTACACTTGGACAACAAGATGCGCGAAGCCAATATCCTACTACATTCTTTACACCAATACTGCCCAGAACTTCACCTAAAACGATTAAACAGCTTGATGCTGGCCTCTAAGGCGCTGATTGAATGTAAGACACTGACCTTGACTGAGTTAGGTCGAAATTTACCAACCACGGCCCGAACCAAGCACAACATCAAGCGCATTGATCGTTTGCTCGGCAACACGCATCTGCATCAAGAACGGTTAGCTGTCTACCAATGGCATGCCAGCCTCATCTGTTCTGGTAACCCTATGCCGATTGTGCTCGTCGATTGGTCAGACATCCGAGAGCATAAACGCATCATGGCTCTGCGCGCCTCAATAGCCTTCAACGGCCGCTCTATTACCCTGTATGAGAAGTCCTATCCCCTATCAGAACAATGCTCTAAGGCCTCCCACAACGGTTTTTTAGCGGACTTAGCCAAGATTTTACCTTTGCATGTTACCCCTCTCATCGTGACTGACGCGGGGTTCAAAGTGCCTTGGTACAAAGAGGTTGAGGCGCATGGTTGGTTTTGGCTAAGCCGTATTCGCGGTACAGTTCAATTTGCAGATATTGGCGCTGAAAATTGGCGTGCAGTTCGCAGTACACATGACTTGGCCAACGGTCAAGCGAAGAGCCTGGGTTGTAAGACCTTGACCAAAACTAACCCTATCAATTGCCATCTCACGCTTTATCGTAGCAAACCTAAGGGGCGTACAAATCAGCGTTCAACGAGGACTAATTGCCACCATCCATCGGCAAAAACGTACTCAACATCGGCGAAAGAGCCTTGGGTGTTAGCCAGCAATTTACCACCAGAATCTCGGAGCCCAAAGCAGCTGGTAAACCTGTACGCCAAACGTATGCAAATAGAGGAAACCTTTCGTGACCTCAAAAGCCCGGCATACGGCTTTGGCTTACGCCAAAGTCGTACCAACAGTCCAGAGCGATTCGACATCATCCTACTGATAGCGTTGATGGTTCAATGCCTGTTGTGGCTAGTTGGTTTACACGCACAGCAACAGGGCTGGGATAAGCATTTTCAGGCCAATACCATTGGGCATCGAACGGTACTCTCAACGATTCGCTTGGGATTGGAGGTACTCAGGCGGCCTGATTATCAAATCACGGAGAAAGAATTGCTGGCGGCCTGGGTATTATTCGCCAATCAGTTGCTCAAATATGGCTATGCTATGGCTGATTTATGAGGGGATCCTTCAGGGCTAAACCTCGAGTTAAGCCCATGACACCAGCTTTTGAGGCCGTATATCCCGCCATTCCCGCTTGACGATTGTGCCAACTCATCGAGCCAAAATTGATAACAGAACCCCCGCCGAGCCGCTGCATTTGCGGCCTGACCGCTTGTACGGCAAAAAAGTAGTGCCGCAAATTGGTATTTAAGCATTGGTCCCAATATTCTGGCGTGACTTCATCTATGCTATGCCTTTCATCGCACGCGGCATTGTTAATCAATACTGAGATAGGGCCTAAATCGTCTTCAACCTGTGCAATGACGCTTTTAAGCGCAGCTACATCGACAAGATCACAGTGATAAAATTTCACACTGGCGTCAGGCTGAGTCTGCTTAAGGCCTGCGACAAGTTGAGTCGACTCCTCAACTAAAATGTCGACAAATGCCACCTTCGCGCCCTGCTCTAAAAAAGACCGTACTAAGCAAGCCCCAATACCCGTACCACCGCCACTGATAAAAATGGTCTTACCTTGTAAACTCGGGTATTGATTAGTCAACTTCATAACTCAACCTTTTATTAAAATAATTATTTGGTTTCATTATAAAAGAAAACGAGTTCATATTTAATGGGAATGTGCGGGTATCTCTGCACCTCGACATCCCACGAGAAAATCAAAATCACATCCCTCATCCGCTTGGAGCACATGGTCTTTAAAGAGCGAGAGATAGCCGCCATTGATTGGAATGGATTTCACCGCCGCGAGTTTTGCTAGGCGCGCCTGTAACTCTTGGTCGCTGATCTCCAGCTGTAATATCCCTGCATAGGTATCGAGCGCTATCATGTCACCATTTTGTACTGCGGCGAGTGGCCCAAGGGCTTGTGCTTCTGGCGCAACATGGAGAACAACGGTACCAAAGGCGGTGCCACTCATGCGTGCATCGGAAATCCTTACCATATCTTTAATTCCTTTTTTCAACAGCTTAGGTGGAAGTCCCATATTGCCGACCTCGGCCATGCCCGGATATCCCTTAGGACCACAGTTTTTAAGCACCATTATACTGGTTTCATCTATCTCCAGTTCAGGATCGCCGATGCGGGCGTTGTAATCATCAAAACTTTCAAACACAACCGCTTTGCCACGGTGTTGCATCAGGTGCGCGCTGGCGGCGGAGGGTTTGATTACTGCGCCGCGAGGCGCGAGATTGCCGCGCAGTACGCGAATGCCACCATTTTCAACCAAGGGATTTTCAAGTGACATAATCACCTCTTGGTTATAACAAGGCGCCTCTTTAACATTGTCCCAGAGGCTAGCGGCATTGACGGTGAGCGTGTTTTTGCTCAGTAAATCATGCTCAAACAGCTGCCTTAATACTGCTGGCAGTCCACCTGCGTAGTAAAAGTCTTCCATTAAGTACTGACCCGAAGGCTTAAGATTCACTATGGTCGGTACAGTGTAACCATGGCGCCAGTCATCGAGTGACAGTTCAACCCCTATCCTGCCGGCAATGGCCTTTAAATGGATAACGGCGTTAGTTGAACCACCAATGGCGGCATTGACTTTGATGGCGTTGATAAAGGCATCACGGCTTAAAATTTTACTTAAGGTCAAATCCTCTTTGACCATATCAACAATTCGCATTCCCGACATATGGGCCAACACTTGGCGGCGAGAATCCACCGCAGGAATGGCGGCATTGTGTGGCAAACTCACGCCGAGGGTTTCCACCATACAGGCCATAGTCGATGCAGTACCCATAGTGTTACAGGTGCCCGTTGAGCGGGACATATCCGCTTCGGCATTCATAAATGCGGCGAGGCTGATGTTGCCTGCTTTATATTCTTGATGCAGTTCCCATACGAGTGTGCCAGAACCCACATCCTTGCCCTTATGCTTACCATTGAGCATGGGCCCACCCGTGACGACTATCGTCGGTAAATCACAACTGGCCGCGCCCATCAATAAAGCCGGAGTCGTTTTATCGCAGCCCACTAACAGCACAACACCGTCGATGGGGTTGCCTCGAATGGCTTCTTCCGTGTCCATAGCCGCAAGGTTACGCGTTAACATGGCGCTAGGGCGCAAATTGGACTCGCCATTCGAAAACACGGGGAACTCCACCGGAATGCCACCCGCTTCCCGAATACCATTCTTTACTCTTTGGGCCAATTCCCGCAGATGACCATTGCAGGGCGTCAATTCTGACCAGGTATTACAAATCCCAATCACAGGCTTATTTTGAAAGTGATGCTCTGGTATGCCTTGGTTTTTCATCCAACTGCGGTACATAAAGCCATTTTTATCATCACTACCAAACCAGCTTGCCGAACGAAGTGTTTTCGGTTTTTTATTATTCATATGACACCTTCGTTTTCCAAAGCACGTGCCCTGCCCGACATCTTCAATTAGCCGCATTACAGTCGACTATCAGAGAGTTGGCGCACCTTTATGCCCTGGGTTAACAATTTGTACTTTAATATTGCTAGCACGTAAAAGTATTGGTATTACTATAATACTAAAATATCAAAAAACAATAGAGGAAGTATGAAAAAGGCATTTTCTAGTATTTGTGTGAGTGCTTGTTTGGCATTGATCACCACGGCAAGTACAGCGGCAATTGCTGCTAACCCTTTGTTTACGGATGTATTTACCGCCGATCCTGCCGCTATAGTGCACCAAGATACTGTCTATCTTTATACTGGCCATGATGTTGCAAAGGACAATCGTACCTTCTTTGACATGCATGACTGGCTGGTTTTTAGCTCTAAGGATATGCACAACTGGACGGCCCACGGCAGCAAGTTATCGGTGAAGGATTTCAGCTGGGCAAAAGGAGATGCATGGGCCAGCCATGTGATCGAAAAGGAAGGTAAGTTTTACTGGTATGTCACGGCAAGACACAACAAAATCAATGGTTTTGCCATAGGTGTCGCGGTTGCAGATAGTCCACTCGGCCCCTTCAAGGATGCCCGCGGAAGCGCCCTTATCACCAATGATGGCTAAATTTGCCCAACGCGCCAAAAATGTAAAGTTAGCTTTAAATTCTAAAATCACTCACTTGAATTCTCGTTCTCAATCAGCGCTTGCTTCCAATATTCTGGTTCAGCATATCGAGCAACCAATGCATCGATATCTATTTTTGAGGTTGATGGACTAAACTCAAAATTGCCATACATATTGATGTGCTGCCATGCAACGGGCGAAATACTGTGAAGCTGAGCCAGTGCATTTTGATCTCCTACTGTTTGCTTCTGTTCATAGACACGAGATAGCAGCACTGTGTTGTAGTAAATGACCGCGTTGGTGATGAGCCGAGAGCATTCATTCCATATTTGCTGCTCCTCTTCTGTTTTTACTCTGAATTTTCCACCGTTAACAAATGCAACTGCTCGTCTAAGACGATGATAGGCTTCGCCACGATTTAATGCTTTTTGTACACATTGACGTAAGCCAACATCGTCGACAAAGTCGAGAATGTATAGCGTTCGGCATATGTTTTCCAACTCCCATAATGCTTTCTTGGTCTGATTCTGACGCGAATAGCTCGAGAGTTTGCGAACAATCGTGGCTTGAGTAACATCTTTTTGAGCTAGCGATGCCATGATCCGTTGAATATTGGGCCATTCACGTTCAATCAATTCATCGTTGGTTTTTCGGGCAGGCTTTATTAGCCAGTCACCACACTCATTGGGATGTTGTGAGCCGACTAACGTATCCATTTTCTTATGCAAATCACGATAACGAGGTGCAAAATGATATCCAAATGCATGCAAAATCCAAAAATTAACCTGATTGGTGCCATGGGTGTCAGTGGAATGCCGTTCTGGCTTTATATCAGAGGTATTGTTATGCAATAAATCGAAAACGTAATGGCTTTCATGTTCGTGAGTCCCAATAATCTTTGCATTTATAGGAACATGATTTGCAACCAACGTGTAGGCGCTGACACCTTTCTGTAAACCAAAATACTTGGGAGAATATCGAGCGTTAAGGGTGTTAATTTGCGTTTCTATCCGCTGACCATCGCTACTTGAATGAAGTGTGTCCTGAATATCATAGAGATGAAATGCGGGTAGCTGGCTGGTCGCATTACTAATCGCATCATTAGCCGCTCGTAATGTCTCCAAGCGTAGATAATTTCTTGATGTCCCCGCCATTGATGCTGAGCTAAGGCCTGAAACCTCAGCCATTTTTGCTAACCCCATGTTTGTTCCCATCGCAACAATACAGGCGAAAATTTCACGGGGATCAGCTTCATGCTTTACATAACGATCTAATACATGGGTAAATGCATTTAAAAATCCAGTATTACCCGCAACAAACCACAGTAGATCCGCAATACCAATTCCTGGTAACTGGCTGTAAAAATCGCTATTAACGGATTCATCACTGCTCGGATAAAGCAGCTTCCAACGACGCTTTTCGGCAGCCCCAATTACTTTAATATGTTTGTTGACCCCATCAGAAATATGTTGGTTAATCGCACTATAACGTGCTGCTAGCATAGTATGAAATACAGCCAGAGTATCTTGGATAGGGGCCAATAAAATGGGTGCACCAATATCTTGCAATACTCGTTCTTTATCCTGCCATCTAAGATCGCTTATTAAGTCATCTTCAAAGCGGCGAAATTCATTACTATGTTTAACGTACACATCACCCGCTTCCAGTGAGTTGCGTAGTAGGCGATAGACCAAAAACTCATAGCGATCTACATCAAGCGTTTTAAATGTTTTGCCCTCTTTACTAAACAAATATCGGCGTAAACCTTTAGGAATAATCTCAGTCGGAAATGAATTAGGGTCAGTTTGCCTTGGTGATTTTTCTGTGCGCAATAAGTTTTGTAAAAACGCGATAGCTTCAAGCAAAGGAGAGTCTTCTACACGTCCGGCAAAATCCAGATCAGTAAAAAGTTGCCTTAAGTTACGTTTGAATGTGGCGGATAATTTTGTGTAATGTGACCATTCAAATGCCGTTTTGTCGAAAGCAATATTGCGTAAGTAATCAGCAACTAATGGGAATCTCTCTTGTTCAAGCAATGCATAGGCTTTTTCTTTAATAATGGAAAAAGGTGTGTCATCGGTGATGGTGTCATCCGTAAACAGGCTCAATACATGACCCGCAGCCTGTAAATTTTTCGCTGCATTGGTAACCGCATTATTCATTGCTTCTTCAGCGGCACGCTTGGCCTGTTTCTCGTATTGATCGACCCAATGGAGCAATGCTTCAATTAAGTTGTCATTAATTTGCTGAAACCGATGAAAAGCAAAAAACAGCAGATATAACTGTGCAGTCTCTTTTTTCATGCGTTGAAGTTTATAAGTGGTATAAAACTTAACCATAGAAGCATAATACTTGCCGCTTTCATTGGAGATCCCCGCTGTTATGAGGAACTGCTTGGCAAACTCATGTAGAGGCTGGAAAAACTGCCGCCGTGCGACTTCATGTCGCAATTCTTTATAACTGAAATCTTTAGCTTCATGTTTTAATGCGCTGACGCGAAATACTCCTGACTCAGCCCGAAGCAAAGCCGCTAATTGCTGATCGATAAGTGAAGTCATGCAAGTGCTAAGTAATCGAGCAATACGGGTGCGTTCATAAGCCACCACTCTACCAATCATCTCTTGCATATACCGATAACTGGGCATGACAATACGGTGTAATGCTAAGTATTGGGTTAATTCACGAAAGATAAAGATAGGTTGTGTCGATAACATCGCAACCCGCTGTGCTTTATCTTCCAAATCAACTTTTACCTCATTATCACATTGTTTATACTGGAATAAATCAAGAATTGCTCGTTGTTGTTCAGCCCTAATCGGTCTTGAGGGACTTTTCAGTCTTGAAAGCGTTTTGGTGGGAAAGTACAGCGCGGCAATGTAATCCAAGTCATTTAGTACTGACGATTCTTGTTCATAACTGAAAAACTGCCGTTTGGCTTTGAAATAGCCCAGTTGCAATACTAAATGGGCTGCCACAGAAAACGTTCGGGTATTGTCGAATGGCTCGCGCTCTTTAGCACTTAAGTCAAAATATAATCGACGATCATCATCTGAGAAATGAGGTAATCCAAACAGTTCATCTATTTCATCAGTTGACAAAATAGATAGCCGCCGAACATCATTTTTCATGGTGCCCTCCCTATTTCACTACATCAAATAATTTCCCGCTCCGCGAGATGTGCAAGTGGAACCATACTTTTATGTAAGATCCCAAATACAACGAATTGATGCTCATGTTGGATGTAATAGATGACATGACTTGAATAAGGGAAGCTAAACACATTCATGCGTACCTCGGGTCTATTTTTCCCAAGGGTGGGTGTTTCAGCCAGCAGTTGAATCGTTTGTCTAAGTCCTGATAAATAGGTCTTCGACTGAGTCGTTCCCCATTGGGCTAACGTAAAGCGGTGAATACCTATCAGATCAGATTGTGCATCGGGCGTTAAATGATAAGTTACCGGCATTAGTCATACTGCCCTGCGGCCAGCTCATCAAAAAAGGTATTACCATCAACCAAATTGCCCATTTTGATGTCAGTTATGGCTTTCACCGCTTTGGATTGAAGCAAATGTAATTTTAGTGTCTCGATACTTTGGTATGCATCAGCTGAAATAACAACGGCCACAGGCTTGCCATTTTTATTAATTTGGATTGGAGCTTGTTGAGCTTTGAGCAACAAATCTCCAAAGTGAATTTTTGCTTCATTGGCTGAAAGAGTGTTCATTTATCACCTTTAAACGAATCGTTCGATTCGCTCAATTTACACCAGTTGGGCGATAAAAGTCAAAAATGCACCCTATCAAAATGTATACTATTTGATAGCTCTGGTTATTACCTATCAAAACTACTATCATAAGTGCATTATCAAAACCTTTAAAGAGATATGGTGATTTATGTCCAAAGTTGGTTATGCTCGAGTGAGTTCCACGGGTCAAAGCTTAGAAGTGCAACTGGGCAAGTTACATCGAGCTGAGTGCAATAAGATATATCAAGAAAAACGCAGTGGGAGGACGGCTGAACGGTCTGAATTTCAATCTTGCATGAGTTATTTACGTGAAGGGGATACCCTAGTGGTAACCCGACTCGATCGTCTTGCTCGCTCAGTCGTCCACTTAGCCCAGATTGCTTCGCGTTTTCAAAGTGAAGGTATTGATTTGCTCGTTATCGATCAGAACATTGATACGAGCACTTCGACTGGGAGACTCATGTTCAATATGTTGGCTGCTATTGCTGAGTTTGAAAATGACTTGCGGACAGAGAGGCAAGCTGAAGGTATCGCAAAAGCACATGAAAATGGAGTTAAATTTGGTAGGCCTGTAAAACTTACGGACACCTTAAAACAAGCAATTTATGATAAAAGAGCTGAGGGGGCCACTATTGGTCAGCTTGCCAAGGAGTATCACCTTGGAGAAGCTTCTATTTATCGGGCAATAAATTCAGTTAAGCAATCAATTGTTTCCCCCTACTCGATAGATGTTAAAGAGCTGCGAGATTATGGAAAATATAAAACGTGATTGATACTGACTATTGTATGTATTGACGTTTAAAATTAGCCTTACTGTATTAACGTAACATCAATAGGTATGATAAATTTTCCTTATCTAAAGAGCCTTAGCCTAACATTAATATTTCTACGAACAGTTAATGCAGCGAGTCACGGTAGGATCAAACATAAGCCGATTCAAATCGATATCTTCACCACAGACAAAACAGCTGCCATATTCATCGCTATTTATGCGCAATAATGCACCTTCAATAACTTGTAACTGATGCTGCTTGCGTCTCGCAGTTTCTAATTCCATTTGCTGTCCTTGCAATGCATCTATACGTGAAAGACGTCCGAGTCGTGATTGGTCAAGTTCGACAACTTGCACATCACTCGTTTGTGCTGCAATCTGCGCTAACAAACTTTCCAGCATTTGCTGTAACTGTAAATGCAGTTGTTGCTTTAGCTGCTCGTTCATTTCACCTCCAAACTTAAGCGTCAGAACCTATCTCTATTACTATGCACTAACCAGCGTCTTGGATACTGATTAGTGCAATATCAATAGCTGTTAGCGCAATAATAATAATGGGATATGGCTTTTACTGATCATCTTTGTGGTATTGCTTCCCACAAAAAACTCTCTTATCCGCGAATGGCCGTAGGCCCCCATCACCATAAGATCGATGTGATGCTCAAGTTGATAGATCTCAAGAGCCGTTTGAACTTCTCCCTGACAAACAGCGGTAACCACATTGAAATTCGCCGCCATCAGAGATTCGGTCACCAACGCCAGTTCTGCTGTCGCCTGTGATTGAGCATCAGACACCATCACCAAATGACATTCAAGCCCTTTTAAGAGTGGACTTGTTAGCACTTGATTAAGGGCTTTTTTCGCAGTAATGCTGCCATCGTAGGCAATCATAAATCGTTTCGGTGCTTCAAACTCTGTCATCACCACTAAAATAGGCTGCTTAACTGTGCGAATGACGTTTTCTAGATGGCTGCCAATCGCCTGCGCTTGATCTTGATGTTGCTCCCCTTGACGCCCCATCACCACCAATCTGGCATGGGATTCTTGCTCTAACAGGGTTTCGACTAAATCGCCGTGACGCTGCAAGGTTTTAACCACGACTGCAGGTTGTGCCTCCACGATGCGCGTTTGCGCATCTTGCAACATATACTTACCCTGCTCGAGTGCCAGCTTGCCCCGGCGCGCTTCGAGCTCAACCATTTCATTGAGCAAGTGCTCCCGTGTACCTAGGCCAATATTTCCCGACAGATCTGACTCTATCGGATAGGCTGACTTATCCAATACATGTAATAGGATTACAGGGGCATTCAGTTGAAAGGCGGCCCAGCCACTGGCATCACATACAGCGGATGTCACATTTGAACCGTCAATACAAGCAATCACATTTGTCATCGTTTTATTCCTTTGTTGTTGTGTTGCTAATGGCTTAGTGACCAGACATCATTTTTTCAACTTCTTCTGGCTTATCGTGTACCCCAAATTTATCGACTATGGTGGCACTGGCTTCGTTAAGGCCAATCAACTCAACCTCAGTCCCCTCGCGGCGGAATTTAATCACTACCTTGTCGAGGGCCGATACCGCGGTAATATCCCAAAAATGTGCTTGAGATAAGTCGATAGTCACTTTATCAACCACTTCCCTAAAATCGAATGAATTACTGAACTTATCTGATGAAGCAAAAAAGACTTGTCCAATAACCTGATAATGGCGACCAGTGTCAGCAGCAGTCGTTGTACTCTTAACCACCATAAAACGTCCCACTTTATTAGCAAAAAATAGGGACGCGAGTAATACACCTACAAATACCCCAATTGCTAAGTTATGGGTAGCGACCACGACCACAACCGTCGCCACCATCACAAGGTTGGTTGACATAGGATGATGCTTAAGATTACGGATTGAATCCCAAGAGAATGTACCGATAGCCACCATGATCATCACGGCAACCAGTGCCGCCATAGGAATAAGCTTTAACCACTCTCCTAAAAACACCACCATCACAAGTAAAAAAACGCCTGCAGCGAAGGATGATAAACGTCCGCGACCACCCGATTTAACGTTGATGATCGACTGACCAATCATAGCGCAACCAGCCATACCGCCCATTAAACCCGCGCCGATATTGGCAATACCTTGGCCCTTACACTCGCGATTCTTATCGCTTTGGGTATCGGTTAAGTCATCAACTATGGTGGCGGTCATCATAGATTCCAGCAAGCCCACCACGGCAAGGCCGGCCGAGTAAGGGAAGATGATCATCAGAGTTTCAAGGGTCAAGGGCACTTCAGGCCAGAGGAAAATAGGTAAAGTATCAGGCAGTTGTCCCATGTCGCCGACAGTACGAATATCTAACCCCATATAAACCGCAAAAAGCGTTAATCCGACAATACACACGAGAGGCGAAGGTACGGATTTACCAATCACAGGGATGAGTGGGAATAGGTAAATGATACCGAGGCCAGCTACCGTCATCGCATATACGTGCCAAGTCACATTGGTCAGTTCGGGCAACTGGGCCATAAAGATCAAAATCGCCAGTGCATTCACAAAACCCGTCACCACAGAGCGGGAGACGAAACGCATCAAGCTACCGAGTTTTAAGTAACCCGCAGCAATTTGCAGCACACCGGTTAATAAGGTCGCCGCGAGTAAATACTCAAGGCCATGTTCCTTTACTAAGGTCACCATTAACAGTGCCATCGCGCCTGTTGCGGCAGAGATCATGCCAGGACGGCCACCAGTAAAGGCAATAACCACAGCGATACAGAATGAAGCATATAGGCCGACCTTAGGATCGACACCTGCAATAATAGAAAAGGCAATTGCCTCAGGGATTAACGCCAGCGCTACCACAATACCGGCTAACAGATCTCCGCGTATATTGGAGAACCACTCTTTTTTCATGGTTTGAATCATGTTACTCACTCTGATTAAAATTAAATCAATAACAAAAGCTAACGCTAGCCATATACACAGATGTGCAAAGACAAGAGCTTTTTCGTCAACGTGACGAATCAATATTAGATTTATGGAGGTACAACAAAAGCTACCGAAGGGTAGATACTACGAACGGATCTGAGCGATCCAAAATGAAGGGGGTTAAACTAATGCGGCTTAAAGCTCATTACAGAAATTATCCTTACAACAGGTAAAATGAGTAAAATTTTGATTTTTAGCTATATACAGAAACACAATATAGAGTTAGGTAAGGATACCGTTCAGGTCGTTGAAAGTCAAAGGACCAAAATCAGATTAACTATGATCCGGTAAGCTGTAACGACTTAAATTCAGTGTTAATGAGCGTAACCAGATAAATTCCACATTAAAAACAAAAAAAAACAGTGGCTTAATTTAGCTCAAGAGCTTAGTTATAAAGCTAACTTTACATTTTCGGCGCGTTGGGCAAATTTAGCCATGATATGACCACAGATACCGAGATTGATTGGGATGATATCGATCCTGCTGTCTTTATCGATGATGACAAGCAAGCCTATCTGTTTTGGGGCAACACTAAGCCAAGATTTGCCAAGTTAAAAGCCAACATGATTGAACTCGATGGCCCAATTCACTCGATTGATATTCCAAACTTTACCGAAGCACTCTGGGTACATAAAAAAGATAAAACCTATTATCTTTCATACGCTTCAGGCTTCCCTGAAAAAATTGCCTATGCGACCAGTGATAGCATTCAGGGGCCGTGGAAGTACCAAGGTATCTTAAATGAAGTGGCGGGTAACTCGCCGACAAACCATCAAGCAATCATTGAATTTAAAGGTAAATCCTACTTTATCTATCATACCGGCGCCTCGCAGGATGGCGGCGGTGAGTTTAGACGTTCCGTCGCAATTGACCCGCTGCATTACAATGCCGATGGCACCCTACAGCGTATTCATATGACAAGCGAAGGCATCAACGAGCCGCAGTAATCCTATTTTTTACTCGCTCTAAAGTAAAAAAGGTGAACCTAAGTTCACCTTTTTTATTTGCAGTAAAGCGGCGTTAAAAATTTAAGCAAGCCGTTATTTACGCACGATATTTTTATGCACTGTATCTTGAGACGTCGAGAGTAATTTATTCATCTCGGCTTTCGCGCCTTCACTGTCTCCTGCGGCAATCGCAGTATAAATGGCCTTATGGCCAGGGAGGGATTGGATAAAGTCATCCTGAATTGTGCTACTGAGTCTAAAGATTTCGAGCAGCGCAGATTGGATAGACACGCCGAGGGATACCATAAACTCGTTATTGGTCGCATCTAAAATCGCCATGTGGAAATCGATATCCGAGGTATACACTTCATCCGTACCTAATTCGGCCGCTTCCATCTTGGCATAAGCAGCCGCAATCACCTCAAGCTGCTCTGGGGTGCGTTTCTTGGCAGCCAGTTCCGCCGCAGCGGGTTCAAACACGGCACGAATTTCATAGAGTGAAGTATAAAACTCGGGTGAAGGTTTCGATTGGGAAAACCAGTTTAAGATCACCGGATCAAACATATTCCAGTGGCGACGCTCACGAATTCGAGTGCCAAGCTTAGGGCGAGACTCGATAAGCCCTTTTGCTGTGAGCACCTTAAAGGCTTCCCTTAAGGAGGTGCGTGATACTTCCAGCTCTTCACAGATAGCATTTTCGTTAGGGATATATTCACCTGGCGCATAAAAGCCGCCCACAATGCGAGAACCTAATTCGCTTGCCACCCAGTTATGGATATTCTGCGGACGGTTATTTGCCTGATTTGCCATAGTGCCCTCTTTAACTCTCTATCTCTGTGCTCAATCCAATCAGCTGGATAAGGTACTTAACGCGGATAAACAAATGTTATGATACTACCTTTCCTGATAAAGGTAATAAAAATTTTGTTAACGCTAAGAATTTATGGGGATTTCCTCAAACTCATTGTCCCTACCTTACCCCAAAGTTTTACATTGTAAAGCCTAATTTTGCGTTTTAGCCAGTGATTGGACAAGCTCGCAACGGCTATTGAGCGCCTAGGAAATAGTCATTTTCAATCTGTAATTCAGCATGCACATCGACCACAAACATCCCCGCCGCTTCGGCGGCTTGGATACCCGCCTTCGCATCTTCAAATACGATACAGCGCTCTGGCGCTATGCCCATCAGCTCGGCGCAGCGTAAAAAAGTATCTGGCGCAGGTTTGGGTGACGCGACTTGGTCAGCCCCCACCACATAATCGACTAATTCCAGTAACCCACACAGGGTTAAGATTTGAATGGCTTCCTCTGTGTAGGCGCCTGTGCCGACCGCCATTGGGCGTTTGCCCTGATTCTGCTTGGCAAATTCGGCTAATGCCGTCGGTTTGACATATAAATGCATAGTGTCGCGCACTAGGGCTTCTTTATACTCGTTCATGGCTTCGCAACTGGCCGTTGGTGTGACGCCAAAATGGGCGATCAGAATCTCTAAGGTGCCAACAGTAGGCACGCCCGCTAACGAGCGCATTAGAGCAGGCTCTACGGGGATCCCAAAGTGATTCAAGGTTTGTCGCCATGCCTGTTCATGCAACTGACCGCTGTCGACTAAGGTGCCATCCATATCGAAGATAATGCCGTCAAATTCTGTATACATCTGTGTTAACCCTATGAAATGAATGGTTCCAGAAAAATGAAAGCCGCCCGAAGGCGGCTTTATTGCTGCGCAAGAATTATAACCCTCTTGCTAAACCGTAATAAACGGAATTTTGGCGAAGTTCATTCTTAAACTCGCGGATCTTAGTGTCGGCATCGATGATAACCAGTTCAGCACCGGCCATTTCAGCAAAGTCGACAATCTGATCTGTGGTGATAGCTTGACTATAGGCCGAGTGGTGAGCACCACCGGCGTGGATCCAAGCTGCGGCGGCAACGGCTAAATTCGGACGAGGCTCCCACAGCGCAGACGCGACTGGTAAGTTAGGCAGATCCTGTGGTGGCGTCACTGTATCTAATTCATTGAGAATGATACGGAAACGGTTGCCTAAATCGATAGTCGATACGTTGATTGCTGGGCCCGCTTTACCAGTGAATAACAGACGTGGCACGTCACAACGCACACCAATGGTATGGCGGTGAACTTCTAAACGCGGTTTTGCCGCGGCAATCGATGGGCAGACTTCTAACATGTGGGCGCCAAGAACTTGGTCAGTCGCCCCAAAGTTATAGGTGTAGTCTTCCATAAATGAAGTACCACCGGCACGGCCTTGACCCATCACCTTCATAATGCGCACCATGGCAGCCGTTTTCCAGTCACCTTCGCCGCCGTAACCGAAACCGTTCGCCATCAGACGTTGGGTAGCCAGTCCCGGTAATCCTGTCATACCAGTCAGGTTTTCGAAGCAGTTGGTAAAGGCACCAAATCCACCTTGGGTTAAGAATTGGGTTAAGCCGAGTTCAATCTTGGCTTCTTTTCTTAAACGGTCTAATTGGTATTCATCACCAAAAAGTTCGTTACCCACTTGGTATTCACTGGCGTAACGATCGAGCTGTGCGGTTACATCGCCTTCGGCAATAGCTGCAATCGCTTCATTAAGTTCACCTAAGCTATAGGCGTGCACTTCGTAACCGAATTGAATTTGTGCGGCAACTTTGTCGCCTTCGGTCACGGCCACTTGACGCATGTTGTCGCCAAAGCGAGCGATACGCAGGTTTTGGCTCTCGTGCCAACCCGCCGCTGCGCGGCACCAATCATCGATTTGTGCCTGTACATCGCTGGATTGCCAGTGACCCACAACCACTTTGCGCTCTTTACGCATACGTGTGCCGATAAAACCAAATTCGCGGCAACCGTGGGCACTTTGGTGGGTGTTCATGTAGTTCATATTGATTTCGCTCCAAGGGAGCTCGGCATTGAACTGGGTATGTAAATGCATGAATGGCTTGCTTAATTCATTCAGGCCAGCAATCCACATCTTGGCGGGAGAGAAAGTGTGCATCCACAGAATGACGCCAACACAGTTTTCATCGCTGTTGGCCGCTTGGCATACGGCATGAATTTCCCGTGGGGATTTTACGGTTGGCTTGTACACCACTTCCATCGAAATGGCGGAAGATTCATTAAAGCCATGAACAATTTGCTCACTGTTTTTAGCGACTTGTTCTAATACCTTCGGGCCGTATAAATCCTGTGACCCTGTGATAAACCACACTTGTTTTTGTTTGAAGGCTTTCATATTACTCTCTCTAGTTTGAAATGAGACCCGACTGGCAATTACTTGCTTTGGCCGTAATAAGCGTCTTTTCCATGCTTACGCAAATAATGCTTATCAATAAGCTCTTGTTTTAACTGATTTATACCTGGTGATAATGTTTTGGTGAGATACGCCATCCGCGCGATTTCTTCGAGCAACACGGCGTGGTACACAGATTTAGCCGCATTCGCGCCCCAAGTGAACGGCGCGTGGCCTGCCACTATCACCATGGGCGACTCGTTGGGATCTCGGTCGGCAAAACAATCGAGGATCTGCACGCCGGTTTCTTCTTCGTAGTCGCGGCTTATCTGATCATTGCGCATCACTGCTGTGCATGGAATTTCACCGTACACATAATCGGCCTGTGTCGTGCCTAAGCAGGGAATCGCGATCTGCGCCTGCGCCCACGCGGTGGCATAGGTTGAATGGGTATGGGTAATGCCACCAATACTCTGCCACTGACGATACAAATAGGTGTGCGTCTTGGTATCGGATGAAGGACGCATGCGCCCTTCGACGATTTGATTCTCAAGGTCAACAATCACAATGTCTTCAACCTTCAAATCTTCATAGGGCACGCCGCTGGGCTTGATACCAATCACGCCCAGTTGACGGTCAATTTGTGAAACGTTGCCAAAGGTGTAAGTCACCAGTTTGCGTTTCTCAAGCTCCATGTTGGCTTCGTAGACTTCGCGTTTTAGCTCTAAAAAAGACATCTTATTTTGCTCCATCAACATAGTGGCCAAGGGCTAAGTACGCTTGATAAAGCGCTTGATATTTCTGTGCGTTTTCAGGATTCGGTTGATAGGTTTTCGCAACGCTTGAGGCCATTGCGGCTTGGGCACTCAACACATCGGGATAAACCCCGGCTGCGGTTGCGGCATAAATGGCGGCGCCGAGGGCACAGCTTTGTTCGCTCTCGAGTACGTCGATATTGCAATTCCACACATCGGCGCAGGTTTGCATAATGAAGTCGGATTTTTTCGAGATCCCACCTATAGTGACCACATGGTCAATGCAAACGCCTTCTTGTTTGAAGCGCTCGATAATGGCCCGTGCGCCATAGGCGCTGGCTTCCACTAAGGCTTTGAAGACTTGCGGTGCTTGGCTGCCCATGGTTAAGCCTGTGATAGCCATGGCAACGGATTGATCAGCATCGGGCGTGCGACGTCCATTAATCCAATCCAGCGCGACAATACCCGTCTCGCCAACGGGGAGTTTCGCGGCCGCATTGCCCAGCACGGTTAAGGTTTCAGCCTCGAGTTGCTGAATAAGTTTGGCTCTGGTGTCGTCATCAAACAGCGCTGAAGTGTCGAGCTGTTGCATCGGCCATGCGGTGAGTTCCCTAAACCAAGCGTAGAGATCGCCAAAGGCGGACTGACCCGCTTCAAGGCCAATCATGCCGGGTAATACGGAACCATCGACCTGACCGCAAATCCCTTTGATACAACGCTCACCAATATCTTCATAACTGGCGACCGTGATATCGCAGGTAGAGGTGCCCATCACCTTGGTTAATACGCCGGGCTTAACATTGGCCCCAACGGCGCCTGCGTGGCAGTCAAATGAGCCAAAAGACACGATAACCTCGGTCGATAGCCCTAAATGTTGTGCCCACTCAGGGGTTAACTGACCACAAACCTTGTCGGATGTGCAGGTTTCAAGGGGTAATTTGTCTCTTAAACCATCGAGTAAAGGGTCGATGCCAACGAAAAAGTCATTCGGCGGATAACCATTCCATGACTCATGCCACATCACTTTGTGACCAGCGGCGCAGCGCCCTGCTTTAAAGACTTTTGGATGTGTGGTGCCCGTCATTAATGCGGTGATCCAATCACAGTGCTCGACCCAGCTATAGGCGGCTTGTCTGACTTCTGTGTCGTGGCGCAGTACGAATAGCGCTTTCGCCCAAAACCATTCGGAGGAGTAAATTCCCCCTTCATATTTCAGGTAATTTTCGTTTGCATTATTTGCCGCGGCGGTAATTTGCTGAGCTTCGAGGATGGCGCTGTGATCTTTCCAAAGCAAAAACATGGCATTGGGGTTATTCGCAAACTCTGGTTTTAAGGCTAAGGCAACGCCAGCTTCGTCGACGGCAATGGGAGTTGAACCTGTGGTATCAACACTCAACCCGCAGACTCTTTGCGCGGCGCCACTGGGGGCTTTTGCCCATAATCCTTGCACTACCTCGATAAGACTTTCGATGTAATCGAGGGGATGTTGTCTAAATTGATTCTTCGCGGGCTCACAAAACAGCCCCTTCTTCCAACGTGGGTAGTACACCACATTGGTTGCTACTTCTGCGCCCGTTTGGGTATCCACCAATAACGCGCGTACTGAATCAGAGCCGTAATCAAGCCCTAACGCGTAAACCCCTAAAACATTCGACATTTGCATCCCCATTCATTTTGTCTGCGTCCTATTCGGTTTACGCAGGTAGAGTGAATATCATTTCATACTACAATATTACTACGAGTTAATAGTAATACAATATGATTTTAGTTGTTGGGTGATAAAATTTTTAACATTAAGGCTGAGCATGTAACGATTAGGTGAGGAAGAGTGTGGAAAACTAAGCTGCGCTTAGCTTGACTCAAACGGTAAGAAGTCGAATAATGGCGCCAGGTTGCAGAGACACCTATCCGCAGAAGATGACATCACTCTGACTCATATCTCGATGTACGCATCACATGTATGACACAACAATTGATTAGGTTTGGCTTAGCGGAGATGCCAATAAAACTTAGGAGAATTGTTTGTGATACAACAAATTACCCCAGCACCACGCGCCTTAACCGAAGTCAAAATCCTCGCTAAAAAGCGTCTTAAAGCCTGCCACGCTGGTGATGCAATGGCGCTAGATAGATTCGCCACCTTGATGAATAAGCAAGGTTTTACGCAACAGGATATTCAGCTTAAGCATTGCCAAAGCCTATTGGCTCGTGAGCTCGGTTTTACTGATTTTAATCACTGTCAAAGAGTGTTATCGGGTCAAGCACAAATCGGTGAAGACTTAGGTTCCCTATTCCATAGCAGGCGCTGCGATACCTTGCTCAATCACTGGTTCAGCGGTTTTGATGAGGCGCAGGCTTTTTTAAAGCAATCACCGCAGATGGTGTTGTTGCCCTATAAAAAGCAGTTCTTGGTGGTCAACGGCGCCGACTATGTTAATGCTCTTGGACTCATATTGAGTGAACCCGCCTGCATCTACAGTACATGGGTGGGGAATGAAACGGTTCCTGCCTATGAAGCTTTTGCGCTAAGTCTTATCAGGCATAAGCTCACTTAGCCTAGCCTTACTTATCCTAAGCTGCTTTGCTATTTGAAAATCCTAGCTAATGGGAAATTAAATCTATTGCGAAAGAAAAAGGCCGCGTCAAATTCCATAAATAAAAAAATCCATCATTGTTGATGGATTTTCCGTGGGATCTCGCGGAGGAGCTGCGATTAGCATGAGGAATCCTAGGGTTCAACTCCCGAAATTCCAAAACAGAAAAGCTATCATTACTAATGGTTTATCTGTGGAATATTGCCAAGGAGCTGCGCTTAGAATTAGGAACCCTAGGGTTCAACTCCCGAAATTCCAAAAACAAAAAAGCCATCATTGCTGATGGCTTTTCCGTAGAATATGGCGGAGGAGCAGGGATTTGAACCCTGGGTGGGCTATAAACCCACGCCGGTTTTCAAGACCGGTGCATTAAACCACTCTGCCACCCCTCCGAACGATGCGCATAATATAAGTTAGTTTACTGACTGTAAAGCACTAACTGATAATTTTGCGCTAACTGCTCGTATTACATTCAATCTGCTTGATTTTGCTTCTTATCCACATTGATCCCAAGGCGAGCTGGATCCGGCGCAGTAAAGTGTTTGGCAAAATCGGCCCATGTTTGTTCGGTTTTTAACAGGTAACCCAAGATCACCACTAATGAACAGCTCAAAATGGCCCAACCTATGGCAACTTCTCCTGAGCTTGCCCAGAGCGCGACTAAGCTTGAGGCGCCAAAGGCGATAGTGATTTGCAAAAAGTTCTGTAATCCTGCCGCTTTAGCCGCATTTTGGGTAAATTGTTGCAAGGCGCTGTTCACGACGATGGGATAAATCGCCCCGTTCGCCGCTGCAAGTATCGAGAACGAAATCAGCAGTGGGAAAATAGTTTCCATCTTCATTAATAAGGTGAAAAATACAATTGAGATAACACAGAGTCCAAACATTGCCAGTAATACGTTGAGTGTACGGTCGGCACCAATACGTTTTATCAATAACTTACTCGCGTATCCGCCCACAATAAACATGATGGTTTGCGGAATAAAGCTAAGGCCAATCTCGGTTGCTTGATAGCCATGCTGCTCCATCACAATCGGCCATACCGTCAAGTAGGCAAAGAACGCACCTGAACACGCACCAAAAATCACTACGTTGCCTAAATAACGGGTATTTTTCAAAATCTGCTTGTAGGAAACTGCGCTTGGCTTAGCATCCTGATGCGCTGCATGGCTCGGCACGAAGTATAAGGTCATCAGCACCAATAAAAAGGCAATCACACACAATGAGATAAAGATTGCACGCCATCCAAAATCGTTCAGAATATAAGCGCCAAGGATTGGTGCTAATGCGGGTGACAATGCCACTAACGGCATAATATTGCTGAAGATCCCCTGAGCTTTTTCGGCATCATACTGTTCGACCACAATCGCTTGCCAAATAACGCCAGCACTACAGGCGCCAATGGCTTGGAAGAATCGAGCGATGTTCAACATCAGTATCGAGTCGCTATTGGCAATTGCAACACTGGACGCGGCAAAAATGCCAAGGCCGAGGATCAGGGCATAACGTTTGCCGAGTTTACTGACCAAAGGGCCATAAATCAGCTGCCCTAAGGCTAAACCAGCCAGAAAACAGGTGAGCGACATCGCCACTTGTGAAGGTGAAGAATTGAACGAACTTTCAATTGCTTTGAAAGCAGGTAAATACATGTCTGTGGCAATAAAGCCTAACATGCTTAACAAGGCTAAATAGAATAAGAATATAAAAAACTTCATATTTACAAAGATATTACTAGATGTTTTCATAAAATAATCATGTCAAAAGACTTAAGGCGTGCAGTCTAAATACTTGTTAATTTGATTGGAAACGTTTATTTTTGACAGATGCTATCAATTATTTTCATCACAATGGATGTCAGCTATGCTCTCGGAACAAGCGTTAGAACTCATTGATATCGTGGCCCGGGTGGGGAGTTTTACAGCGGCAGCCAATCGACTGCACAAGGTCCCTTCAGCGGTCAGTTATGCCGTTAAGCAAATCGAAGAAGAACTCGGTGTTGTGTTATTTGAGCGCCACCACCGCAGCGTGACCTTAACCCCTGCGGGAGAGCATTTTGTTAAGCAAGCCAGAAACTTGCTGACTCAAATGGATGAGATGAAACGTGGCACTCAACGTGTGGCAAATGGTTGGCAACCCACACTGTCTATCGCCTTAGATAACATAGTCCGCGCCGACAGAATTAGCGTATTAATTGCCGACTTTTACCGTCATTTCCATGATATTGAGCTTATCATCCGCATCGAGGTCTTTAACGGGGTGTGGGAGGCGCTTGCGACCGGTCGAAGTGATATCGCCATTGGTGCAACCACCGCCATTCCCGTAGGTGGCGTATACCAATATAAAGACATGGGCGATATTCAATGGGCGTTTTTGGTGAGTAAAAACCATCCCTTAGCCAATATTGACCGACCTTTAACCGACGATGAATTACGCCCCTTCCCCTCCATCTGTTTGGAAGATACTTCGCGGGAAATTCCTAAGCGCATGACCTGGTTATTGGAGAATCAGCGCAGACTCGTGGTGCCGGATTGGATCCGCGCGATTAACTGTTTTAGAGAGGGCCTCGGCATTGGCTATATGCCAGTTCATTTGGCCAGCGTCTTTATCAAAGCTGGCGCCTTGGTCGAAAAACAGCTTGAAAATCCTAAGCTGACCAGCCCCTGCTGTCTGGCTTGGAATGCCGACAAAATGTCGCCCGCCCTGGCTTGGGTGCTGGATTATTTAGGCGATACCGATAAATTACACCGTGAATGGCTGGCGTAATATTGCCGTATGATCACAGGATTAAGCTTGTTTTAAAGTCTTTGTGTTGCACTGTTGTAACGAAATACGGCTGAATCATCAGACAACACAGAAAAATCAGCCTTTACAACTTGTTATTTGTGGCGTGAATCCTTTAAGCCAAGCGCTGTTTTAGTTACTATGCAAACAGGATTACTGGATTTGCGAGATTAATGGGAACTCTCGTGCCCGTTAAAAATCAAAATGATCAGTTTGGATTCAAAAGCTAATGGAGAAAGATATGACTCAGCAAACCCTGTACTCAACGAGTGCATCCACCTTAGAAGTGAATAAACTTCTTAAAAACACTTATCTGTTACTGGCCATGACCCTCGCCTTTTCTGCATTGTGTGCAGGCTTAGCGATGGCGCTCAACATCAGCCCACTGATGTCACTCGGTTTATCTATCGGTGGTTTAGTGCTGTTGTTTGTTACCCTACGCAAAGCTGACTCGGCTGCGGGCATCTTCTGGGTATTTGCCTTCACTGGTATGGAAGGCGCCTCATTAGGTTACATGCTTAACCACTACGCTGGCATGACCAATGGCTCTGAGCTTATCATGCAAGCTTTAGGATTAACCTCGGTTATCTTTATTGCGCTCTCGGCCTATGCAGTCACTACTAAGAAAGATTTCTCTTTCCTACGTGGTTTCCTGTTCGCCGGATTGATTGTGGTGATCGCCGCTGCACTGATTAACATTTTCGTGGGTAACAGTGTGGCCTTTATGGCGATTAACGCGGGTCTTGCGCTGTTAATGACCGGCTTTATCCTGTTCGACACTAGCCGTATCGTGAATGGTGGCGAGACTAACTATATCCGCGCCACTATCTCCTTGTATCTGGACTTTTTAAACCTATTCATCGCCATTTTGCATTTGCTTGGCATTGGTAACGATGATTAATCCCCTTTTCGGGAAACTTACGCTAAAATGGCCCTACTTTTAGGGCCATTTTTTTTATGATGAGCAAATTTATTATCCAAGTAAACGGGCCAGCCTATGGCACGTCGGCAAGTGTGAATGCCCTACGTTTCACCCAAGCCTCCCTGCAAAGCGGACATGAGATTGTCTGCGTGTTTTTCTATCAGGATGGCGTGTATAACTCCACGGACTTTAACTTACCCGCATCCGATGAATATGATGTGGTTAAAGGCTGGAAACAACTGGCGGCCGAGCATCAAGTCTCGTTAGTGAACTGTGTCTCAGCGGCATTACGGCGCGGCATCGTCTCGCAGCAAGAGGCGCAGGAAAACGGGCTAAGCCACTGGAATGTGGAACGTTCTTTTATTATGGGTGGACTGGGTGAACTGGTCACGGGAATTGAATCAGCCGATCGTTTGATCTGCTTTTAAGCTTCGGAAATGTTATGAAAAAAATTTGTATATTGTTCCGAAGCGCGCCCCATGGCACTACTAAAGGCCGCGAAGCCTTAGACTTTGCCCTGTTAAGTGCCAGTTTTGAGCAAGAAGTGAGTTTAGTGTTTGTCGATGAAGGCGTGCTTCATCTGCTTAAAGACCAACAACCCGAACTTATCGGTGGTAAAGATTACCTCGCGGCGCTAAAAGCGCTCCCGCTGTACGACATCGAATCGGTGTTCGCCTGCAAACAGTCCTTAGGTGACTACGGCTTAAGCCATGGTTTGCTGTCGATTCCGGTGACTATCTTAAACGATGAAGCGATTTCAGCTCACTTAAAAGCTGTCGATGAGGTCTTAGTATTCTAATGATTTTACATCATATTCAAACCTCGCCCAGCCGAGACCATGCCCTCAAACTTTGCCTGCGTTATGCTTGCAAAGAGGATGCGATTTTACTCTCGAGTGATGGCGTAAATGCATTATTACTGCGCCAATGGGCCATGGCGCTATCACCCTTTAAGGTGATGGTGCTGAAAGACGATGTCATCGCCCGCGGCTTAACGGAACGTCTTAATAACATTAGTCAAATTGATTACAACGAGTTTGTCACTCAAGCTCTACAGCACGATAAGGTGATCACGTGGTAAATCCGCTTATATTTAACGGCGTCGAAATTGAACGCGACCATCAAGGCTATTTGAAGAATATCGCCGACTGGCAGCCCGATATGGCGCCGCTGCTCGCTCATGAAGAACAAATTGAACTGACCAGTGCTCACTGGGAAGTGGTCAATTTTGTTCGGGATTTTTATCTGGAATATAAAACCAGCCCTGCGATTAGGGTGTTAGTTAAAGCCATTGGCCAAACCTTAGGCCCAGATAAAGGCAATTCCAAATACCTCTATACGCTGTTTCCCGTTGGCCCGGCTAAACAGGCGACAAAAATCGCAGGATTGCCTAAACCAGCTAAATGCATCTGATGACGAAAGGCATATAGCATATATGCCTTCAATCATTAACCCCTTAAGTACCCGCTTTTTCTAGCTTTTGCTTGATATCGGCGTATCTACATTTTTCCAAACGTCCGAAACCTTGGAGTTTGCGAGCTTGCAAACGAGTCAAAATGGGTTGAGTCAGGCCTGCTAAAAACTGGCATTGGGTATCTAAGGACAAAGGTGCTAAGCCTTTGGCTTCTGCTGCGAGTTTTAACTCGTTTAAATCGGCACAAATTTGCGTATCATCAGGCCATATTAGCTCTTCAGAATAGGTCAATTTAGCCACTTGGCCACGACAAACACTGCAATGACCACAGGATTGGGGTGCTGCATTATCGTCAAAATAGCGAGCTAAATTGTAATTTAAGCAAGTCGTTAGCTCAAAAAATCGTACTAACTGTGCAATGCGAGCAATTTCTTTTACTTCTTTATCAGCAAAGTATTGATAGAGCTGCTCTGCTCGGTTTTCCTGTACTAAGCCTTGTTCATCGACTTGATAGACATCGGTGACTTGCTTTGTTTCTAATTCAATGAGTTGCTGACTCGCAAGATATTCTAACGCAGCCATTACTCGAGTTCGTTCAGCCCCCGTAGCCTGATACAGTGAAGAAAAATCCAAACTGCCCCAAATGCGCTTCATTTGGGTGTGGGCGAAAATATCAGTTAAAAATGCCTGCCGTTCGGGTGAAAACTGATGCAAAAATTGCTCTTGCGGCACAATAAAACGGTAACGAATATCGGCGTAATAGGCATAAAGTGGTTTGATGATGCCTTGCATTTCAAGCTGCACGAGTAACGTTTTCAGAGGGAGTTGTCTAATATTACTCACAGTTGACAGTTGATGAAGTTGCAGTTCCCAACGTCCATTGTGGGTTTCTTCGCGAATGTTATTAATTACAGCCTTAATACTTGCCAGTTCAGGCGTATCGCCATAAACAAAGTTTTCGACAGTGTTGATCCCATCCAAATTGGCTAAAGTGACGCAATGGGAAAGTTGTCCATCACGCCCTGCGCGGCCAATTTCTTGGCAGTAATTTTCAATAGATTTTGGTAAGTCATAGTGGATCACAAAACGAATATTGCTTTTATCAATCCCCATTCCAAAGGCGATGGTCGCAACAACGATGTTGATATTGCCCTGCATAAAGTCCTGCTGAATTTGCTGGCGTTTCTCATCCTCAAACCCAGCATGATAGGCGCTTGCTTCAAATCCCATACGGCAAAGTTCAGCGGCCACCTCCTCTGCTGTATGCTGCAAAGTCACATAGACAATTCCTGCACCGATAACATGTTGTAACTGCTGTTGTAGTGCCGCCAGCTTGTGTTGACTTGCTACAGGTAGTACTGTCAAGTCGAGGTTAGCACGATAAAAGCCTGTTTGAACAATGTGTTGTGGCTTAATATCAAAACGCGCCGCCATATCAAGCTTTACTTTACGTGTTGCAGTGGCCGTGAGTAACAGCACCAATGGAATCGCTAATTCACGGCGATAATCGGGGAGTTTTAAATAATCGGGGCGAAAATTATGTCCCCATTCTGAGATACAGTGTGCTTCATCAACAACTAGCATAGAGATCGGAATTGATTGAATAAATTGCCTAAATCGCTCATTTTTAAATCGCTCCACCGAAACCATTAGCAATTTTAACTCGCCTGAGCGAGCCTCACGCATCACCTGTTGAGTCATTTCTGGTGTTAAGGTCGAATCAATACTCGCCGCTTTAATGCCCTTCTGTTGTAAAAAACTTAATTGATCTTTAATCAAAGCCAACAATGGCGAAACCACTAAGGTTAAATGGGGAAGTTGTAGCGCGGTAAATTGATAGCAGAGCGATTTTCCTGAGCCAGTAGGAAAAATCGCCAGGCTCGACTGGCCAGCTAATAGCTGAGAGATAACCTCACCTTGACCCTGTCTAAATCCTGCAAAGCCAAATTGTTGCTGTAATAGTGGTATCAAGGTTGATACATCATCGGGTTGAGGTGCTGAATAAGACATTGAAAAATCCTTGTACCCTATCATATAGACAGGGTCTGCGACTGAAGAAATGCTGAGAACGATTAGACCTTGTCGCTATGACTTTCTGGCTAAATATAAATTGATAAATGCGGTGAGCTTATCGTTAAAGACCTCCTCAAATGTATCGAGATCTTGACCTAATGTATTGAAGTATTGGGAAACTTGAGAACGTGACAAATTTTTATGATCAACCGTGTATTCCATTTCTGGCATGGTTTTATCGTAACGAGGCACTAAGGTCCACGTCACTAAATCAACAGCAAAATGCTTCATGGCCTGCTGTGCTAAGGTACAAAAAGCTTCAATATGTTCGCGGCCATCTGGCCCGAGACAACCAGGTTCAACTCGGCAAAGTACTGATAGCTTTTTTGGCATATTATTTCCTTATGTCACACACTTCTGCTAGAAGCATTGTCCAACGTTGTGCGATTAACGCCAGCGTCATCGCTAACTTCAGTTTAGTTTACGTCACTAAACCAAAAAGTCACGTATTGAAGATGGTAAACATAGCCGTTGGTTGATATGAACATTATTTAAAAGGTTTCTTCTTCATTTGCGGCAGAAACAGTAGCGGCATATTCTGATAATAACGTATCAAGTGCTTGATCAAAACTATCTAAACGCTCAAGTTCCATATAACGCTTTAAGCGTAAGATAATATCCTTGCTAACTTCGATGTGGGACTTTTTCTGACGCTTTTTTATCTGGGAAAGTTCTTTGCGAACCATGCGCCATCCTAAATCACTAAAATATTGATTCAGCATTCGATTCACTTGCTGTAATTGAACATCTACAGTTTGATTTTTCTTACGTAATTGAACCAGTATATTTATGTTAGCGATTAACTCAGTATAACTTGCAGGTGAATGCATCAATAAGTTAAACCATCCTGCCTTTTCCCCAACCACATCAGGATGAACCATACGATAAATTAACGGTAAGGCAAATACTAATTCTGCTTTATCCAATAACCGTAATTTTCGCCCCGAGGTTGGTGCTTCTTGATGATATTCCCAAAAATAGGCTGTCGTCATTTATGCAAAACCTGTTGTTAACGGATAAGCTCATGATAACGACAAACACCATAAAATAAAAGAATGGTTACACCATTTTATCGACCGTTTTTGCTATAACCTTCTTCTCGCTTAAAAGCTGTACGGTTAAGGCTGAGGTTCATCTTGGTAATCATGGCTAATATTATGTTTTCACAAGACTAAATTTTAACCAGCTCAGCACCAATAATCATTCTGTCTTAAATTTAGTCAACATTAATCATCAATAAAATGGTGTAACCATATTTAAATATTTTAATTAATCCTTACTACTTTATGGCAAGCATTAAATATCAAATAGAGTGTTTTATCGCCAACACTAAGTTCAACACCATTTATGGAATAATATTTAAGCAATAATGTGAATCACAGTAAATGATGGTTGAATTTTCATATAAAAATAAATTTCACTCTATTTTGCCCTAGCCCTCTCTAAACTGTTTTATTTATAACCTATTTGTGCATTTTACCCTCATATAACTCAACTACCAGTGATAATGACGATTATCACTGGTAGTAATAGCAAAGATTTACGTATAATTGCGCCAGTTTTATCGGCAGTGAAAATCGCTCTAATGTCAAAAACGAATCGATTTTATCCAATAGATGTTAATCAGCAACCCGTAGGGGTAAATACTCATTTAACAAAAAAACTTACACAAGCTGATAATGCATTTTTTGAAGAAAGTGCACTTCCCCAATCTGTGCATAATGACTTTTATAATGCAGCAGCCGAAACTGAATTTGAAATATCCAGCAATACTCGCCGTGTATACCAAACGAGCTTCAGTCTATTTGCACAATATTGCTTAGAACACAGATTACAATCATTACCGACTGATCCCAGAAGCGTTATTTCTTTTATTGGTCATCAAAAAGAATTGCTAATGGCCGACACAGGGATGCAGCTCTGAAGGATCCCCTCATAAATCAGCCATAGCATAGCCATATTTGAGCAACTGATTGGCGAATAATACCCAGGCCGCCAGCAATTCTTTCTCCGTGATTTGATAATCAGGCCGCCTGAGCACCTCCAATCCCAAGCGAATCGTTGAGAGTACCGTTCGATGCCCAATGGTATTGGCCTGAAAATGCTTATCCCAGCCCTGTTGCTGTGCGTGTAAACCAACTAGCCACAACAGGCATTGAACCATCAACGCTATCAGTAGGATGATGTCGAATCGCTCTGGACTGTTGGTACGACTTTGGCGTAAGCCAAAGCCGTATGCCGGGCTTTTGAGGTCACGAAAGGTTTCCTCTATTTGCATACGTTTGGCGTACAGGTTTACCAGCTGCTTTGGGCTCCGAGATTCTGGTGGTAAATTGCTGGCTAACACCCAAGGCTCTTTCGCCGATGTTGAGTACGTTTTTGCCGATGGATGGTGGCAATTAGTCCTCGTTGAACGCTGATTTGTACGCCCCTTAGGTTTGCTACGATAAAGCGTGAGATGGCAATTGATAGGGTTAGTTTTGGTCAAGGTCTTACAACCCAGGCTCTTCGCTTGACCGTTGGCCAAGTCATGTGTACTGCGAACTGCACGCCAATTTTCAGCGCCAATATCTGCAAATTGAACTGTACCGCGAATACGGCTTAGCCAAAACCAACCATGCGCCTCAACCTCTTTGTACCAAGGCACTTTGAACCCCGCGTCAGTCACGATGAGAGGGGTAACATGCAAAGGTAAAATCTTGGCTAAGTCCGCTAAAAAACCGTTGTGGGAGGCCTTAGAGCATTGTTCTGATAGGGGATAGGACTTCTCATACAGGGTAATAGAGCGGCCATTGAAGGCTATTGAGGCGCGCAGAGCCATGATGCGTTTATGCTCTCGGATGTCTGACCAATCGACGAGCACAATCGGCATAGGGTTACCAGAACAGATGAGGCTGGCATGCCATTGGTAGACAGCTAACCGTTCTTGATGCAGATGCGTGTTGCCGAGCAAACGATCAATGCGCTTGATGTTGTGCTTGGTTCGGGCCGTGGTTGGTAAATTTCGACCTAACTCAGTCAAGGTCAGTGTCTTACATTCAATCAGTGCCTTAGAGGCCAGCATCAAGCTGTTTAATCGTTTTAGGTGAAGTTCTGGGCAGTATTGGTGTAAAGAATGTTGTAGGATATTGGCTTCGCGCATCTTGTTGTCCAAGTGTAGTTTTTAGCGAAACCATTTGATCATGCAACAAGATGCGCTTCCACTCTAATTTGATGATTTATTTGTAAATCATCAGGGGATTCTTCAGGATGCAGCTTTCTAAGCAAACCTTAACCACACGGTTAGCCGCGATTCGTTACTATCACATACAAGCGGGTTTTCCGTCACCCACTGAGCACCCGCTGGTGCTCCGAGTCATGCGCGGTTTGAGTCGTAATCACAATCGCCGAGTGCAAGATTATGATCAACAACCGATAATGTACGATGAAGTAGAGTTACTGCTCCAAGCGGTTGAGCAACAACCTCATCCTCTGCTGCGTTCAAGGGATAAGGCTATTATTCAACTCGGTTTACAAGGAGGATTTCGCCGTTCTGAGTTAGCGAATTTGAAGGTGCAATATTTAAGTTTTATGCGGGATAAATTAAAAGTACGCCTGCCATTTTCTAAAAGTAATCAGCAAGGATTAAGAGAATGGAAAAATTTACCTGATTCTGAACCTTTCGCCGCTTTTCATGCAGTAAAAGCATGGTTACATGAAAGTCAGATTAGTGATGGGCATTTATTTCGCTCTATCTCTCGTGATGGAAAAACCTTAAGACCTTATCAAGTGAAAGATAATAACAAGTCCAATACCACATTTAACCGAAATAGTGGATTCTTAAATGGAGACGATATTTATCGAATTATTAAACAATATTGCGTAAAAGCAGGATTACCCGCTCAATACTACGGCGCACATAGTTTACGCAGCGGATGCGTAACACAACTACATGAAAAAAATAAGGATACACTATATATCATGGCACGAACTGGTCATACGGATCCGCGTTCATTGCGCCATTATCTAAAACCGAAAGAAGATTAACCATTTTATTAGTCCATAATTCACAATACTGTATTTAAGATATTTTTAAGTTAAGTCTTGCAAATGTTTATGGTTAGTCATTGCAGTATTCCTGTAATATAAATGCCGTTTTGGTGTCATATAAGTACTTTAGGCTTAGTCACGAAATTAATTATCCGTACTAGCTGGAGTAAAATATGAGCAAGGCTACCTTTGATCCTACACGCTATAATAAAAGTAATAACGAACCTTTTAACCAAGTGTTGGATAAACATTTATCTCGTCGTAATTTTGTCAAAAGTGGATTAGGTCTTGGGGCAATGACCGCCTTTGCAGGTATGGGATTGACGGGATGTGGTTCTGGCAATTCCTCCTCCCCCACCCCAGTTGATCCCGTGCCACCATTACCACCTAGCAAAAGTAGCGCTAAGCTTAACTTTACCTCAGTCAAAGGCGCACGTTTAGATGCTGTAGTCGTACCTGAGGGGTATACCGCCCAAGTCCTTGCACCTTGGGGGACACCATTAAATTCTAAAGCTGCACCTTGGAAAGCGGATGGCAGTAATACCGCAGATGACCAAGCAAATGCTGTCGGTATGCACCATGACGGAATGCATTTTTTCCCACTGAATGACGCTGGTGATGATGGTTTATTGTGTATTAACCATGAATATATTGATGAAATAGCCCTACATCCCAATGGTCCAACGGTCGATGCAACAACGGGATTACGAACCATTGTCGATGAAGTTCGCAAGGAAATTAATGCCCATGGAGTGTCAGTGGTTAGAATCAAATTGACGAATAATCAATGGGAAGTAATTTATAACGATCGCCATAATCGCCGTTTTACCGGCGCGACAGTGATGGATATCGCCGGTCCTCTAGCTTATTCTTCACTGCTTGAAACCCGATACTCCCCCGATGGTAGCCAAGCTCGTGGTACTTTAAATAACTGTGGTAATGGTTATACCCCTTGGGGCACTTACCTCACATGTGAGGAAAATTGGCCTGAATATTTTGTTAACCGTGGCTCTCTCACTCCAGATCAAATTCGCATAGGGATCAGTAAAACCTCCAGTCGTTATGGCTGGGATGATCTTGCCGGCCAAGATGAAGAACGCCTTGATGAATTTAGCCGCTTTGATGTGACCCCAAAGGGAACGAGCGCGCAGGACGATTATCGCAATGAAGCCAATGGCCATGGTTATATCGTCGAAATAGATCCATACAATCCCACATCCCGCGCAATTAAGCGCACTGCCTTAGGGCGTTTCCGTCACGAAGGTTGTACTTTTGGTAAGTTGAGCGAAGGTAAACCCGTGGTATTTTATTCTGGTCATGATGCGCGTTTTGAGTACCTCTATAAATTCGTGTCGGCAGCACCTTGGGACCCACAAGATGCCAACAGCAGCAATCGCCTTGAAGTTGGCGATAAATATATGAATGAAGGCACATTATATGCGGCTAAGTTTAGTGAAAATGGCGTTGGTGTTTGGCTACCGTTGACCTTAGCTAGCCAAACGACTGATGGCAAAACCTTAGGTGACACCTTTGCAAGTCTGGCTGAGATTATTCTCAATACCGCTGGAGCAGCAGACTTACTGGGCGCGACACCGATGGATCGTCCAGAGTGGTGCGCAGTCGATCCTTTCACAGGTTCAGCCTATTTAACACTGACAAATAACTCGAAACGTACCGAAGCAAACCCCGCAAATCCAAGATTGAAAAATAACTTTGGACATATTATTCGTTGGGATGAAGCTGAGAAAGAGACTGAATTTACCTGGGATATTTTTGTCTTTGGCTCACCAAGTGATGGTAATGCCGAGACTAATTTATCTGGCTTAACAGATCTAAACCAGTTTGCCAGCCCAGATGGTCTTGCCTTTGATAAACGCGGGATCTTATGGGTACAAACCGATAATGGTGCTGAAGAAGTCGCCGAAGAAACGAACGATCAAATGCTGGCGATTGTCCCTTCGACGCTGCTTGATAGTGCCAATAAGCAAGCGAGTTTAACGAGCAATAACCAAATGGAGTTAAAACGCTTTTTTGTAGGTCCCAACGATTGTGAAGTCACAGGTTTTGCTATAAGCCCTGATTATACCTCGGTATTTGCCAACATCCAGCATCCGGGAAACTGGCCTTATTCAAACAACGCTGCTGAAGTCACGCCTACAGGTGTCGTGCTTCGCCCTCGCGCGGCCACTGTGGTGATCCGTAAACTCGATGGCAAAGAAGTCGCCGTTTAATTTATCGACTAAAGCATCAGATAAAGCACATCAATCCCCTCACTCGAGGGGATTTTCTGTAAATCACAACTCCAACGTCGCAGCGCGATAAGCCGCTTCAAAGGCATCGGTAAACTCGCTGATCGGTAGAATATCTTCACGGCAGCGACGGTTGCGCCCAAGTAATGATGACTCGACAAACAGATCGAACCATGCGGTTAATGCTTTACCATTTGCCGCTTCACCCATCGCAGCCAATGCCAGTGAAGCAACTTCTGCCGTCCCCAATTGAAAATCGTGACTGCCCTTACGTAGTGCGTAAGTCGCTAACGTATTAGGATCAAAAGACAAGATAGGTAAATCTTGCAGATAAGCGCTTTTACGAAACATTTTAATAGCTTCTCGCCAACTGCCATCGAGCATAATCAATAAAGGGCGTTTACCGTTCGCCAGCGTAGCCATGGGGACTTGGCTTAATACGGTTTGGCCTGGGTTAGCATATTGGGCGGGAAACACTAAAAACGGCTGATAATGCTCATTGCTTAACAGTGCTAGCATCTCAGCTGCTGGCTCGGTGCGCGACCACAGAAACGCATAGGTATCAGGGATCAGATCCGCAATTAAGCGGCCACTATTGGTTGGCTTGATGACCTCGTCGTTATACATGATCAGCAGAAAGCTAGCCTGAGTGGTTAACTGCCCGCGCAGCGAACAAGTACAAAATTGCGCACCTAATAAACACAAAGGACAACGGATGAGTTTTTTGCCGCGAGCGCCAAAAGGCTTAGTTGAAATGGATTTGCGATATTCATATAAGCGATGTACAGCGTGTGGGGCAAGAGCCATAGCAACCAATTCTCAATCAAACTCGTTTTAAAAGGCAGTACACAAGGTGTGCCATTATGCCGCGGAGGCGCAGTGTATCCTTTGGCCGATAAAGGTGCAATTGTGGAAGAGTAATAAAGTCTCATACTCAGGCAACTCGTTTTGGGACATTAAAGCGTGTCAGAACGTCGACTGTATCAGGTGAATTTCGGATAAAAATTTCTATGGGTTAACGCCCCGTGCATGCGCGCGAACTTGTGAGCGTCGCTGCAGCCGAAGGCTGCAAATGACGCGGCTTGTTATGTGTGAATTTCAAATCGAAGCTCCCCGCCAAATATTTTTATATTTCCAAAATCACCTGTAAGCTCAAATCCACCATCGACCACCTGCAATGTATCAATGTTGCCATAATCAATTGACCCATCTGAATCAGTTGATGACATTACGGCTGACTTGGGTTTTAAACCAATAACGGAAACTGTATTAACGAATTGAAGTATTGCTTTTCGGTAACACGTATATTCATTTAGCTTTGGCTCAGCATAATATTTGGACTCTGGCCAGATGCTGGCCTCCAGCTCAAAGTACAAGCTGTTATTCTCATAGCTCCAATCTAAAACGAAAGAATCATTGAGATCGATACCGTTGAATACTTCCATTTGATGCCAATCCATAGTCATTCACACATAACGCGCGCCTTAACGGCGAGCAACTTGTTGCGAGTCCAGCGGCCGCAGGCGCGGTGTGCTGGCGTTTGTTAGGCATTTTTGCCAATTTTTGTTTTAGTTAAAAAGACAGAAAATATAAATACGGTACTAAGCAAGGAATAAAATATAATCGGATCCCCCCATATGGATTGAGTTAAAAATCCATAACAATGATAGGAAACATAGGCAGCAGCCCAAAATGCTGTTTCCCGACCAAAAATAAAATCGACAATATAAAGAAGTCCGCCATCTTTAGGGTGAAAAAATTCTATAGTTCCCCGGAGAATCAATAGATATGCAGCGACAATTATTGGAATAAAAACCAATTGCCTAAGACGCGATCTAAAACTCTTCATCATATTTAAGTGCCTAACGCTTTGCTAATGGGCTGCCGCAGCGTAGGCAGTCCAGTGGAGGCCACGGCTTTTTGTGGTCGGAACGAAATTAAGCAACTTGTTAGGTATCATTCGGCTTGTCAAACCAATGACTAGGTATATTTTTACCCAAAATTAACAAGCTAACTCCTTGCTTGAAAGACCATTTTTTATAAAGGCAAATCAAATAAATTACAAAACACAAACTAAAAATAAAATCCAAGAACATGATAGATAAGAGTAAATAATCAAATGAGTCCAAACTTGCACCTGGAGTACCGGGAGCGTCCATGTCCACTCCTAAAAAATCGGCAACCCAATTACTAATGTAATACGTTGGTATGCTTGAAATCACTATAGCTAAGCAAGTAAACAGGGTTCCGTAAACATGATAACGAACCTTTAAATTTGAATAATTCTCGAAGCTCACGTCATATACCTAACGCTCGCAACACAGGCCGAAACCCGCGCAGCGGTTGAGGTCCAGGCCACGCAGTGGCCGCTTGTGACTGCGCTTGTTATATAACATGCTAATTTTTACCACCGACTAACATGCCGATAGCAACGAGTATTGCCCCTACTGCTAATGCGGGAAGCCTAAATTGCGTCCAATCAAATGAATTCTCAGCCGTAGACACGACCTTTAAGTAAGTATCATCAGACGATGATTGAAATGTCTCAACCGGTAAGAAGTCTACCGCGAAGGCCGCGATAGCATATAAAAGAACTAAACAGCCAATGATGATCAGGGCTTTACTCACTTGAATCTGCCTCTTGTTATATAACGCCCCAAGCAGGGGCAACTTTTAAGCTGGCAAAAATAGGAGCGAAGCGACGGGAGCCAGCTTAAAATTGTCCCATTGACTTGGCTTGTTAGCTGCTTAACGCTCGAATCCAATTCTAGACAGAATATTACCTTGTAAATTATACAAACCACTTGGTTTACCTATTCCGTTGTTTCCAATACTTGTTTCACTCTCAATGACACTATTAAGGTAGCGAAAAATTCTCTCTGAGGTTTTTTCTTCACCTTTACATTGTGCTAACTCTATAAGTGCACCGTCTTTAAATTTTTTTGCACCAATTACTGCTAGTTCGTTTTGATCAACTTTAGTGGTTTCAACCCTTGCTCCTAACTCTTGGTCAGGGACAATTTCATACTGATATAAAAAGTACTCTCTGGTTTGAGGGCATTGAACACCTAAAATAAACTCAGCCTGATAAGCTGTAAACAACCTACTCATAGAGCCATGTTCTCTAGCTTTATTTAATACCGCTTCAATAGAATGGCAGATTACTTGAGATACATACTCGGCGGTTAAAATTGTGTCTAAATGACTATCTAAAAACATAGATTCGTCATAATTAGTTTGTCTTAAGTGCTTATTAGCTTCACATGACATAACTATTTGATAGCTACCATTGTAATAAGTAGGAAATAATCCTGTTAAATGATTCCTCATTGAGTTGATCAAATGCTGAGCAACTAAAGAGCTTCCTGCAAACGCAACACTACAAGCGCCTTCATACCTATTGCCTAGATAACCATTAAACCACTCACCACAGAAATTTAACCCCTTAACTCGAATTGGAATCTCAATTACTTTTTTAAAGCCCTTCACTAGGACATGATTGTTCTGTGTGATATGAGAGTCTGCGGCAAAATAAATCCCCTCTTCAAATCCACCTGAACTATGACCAGCAAGTATAAGTGTCATTTTAAATCCCTTGGCAGCTAACGCCGCGCACACGGGCGACAAAAACGCGCCAGCGGGTTTGGCGTCCCAGCGGCCGCAGGCCGCGAGTGCTGCGCATTGTTAGGCATTTCTTGCACCTAAAACTGACCACTGCTGCCAAGAACCTAAAGCAAACAAGCCGCCAATAAACAAACAGATACCAGAACTAATTAACCAAAACGTTAAACTGTTTTCTGGGAACATTGGCATTAACCCAACGAAGGAAACGCCCCGAAGTAAAAATATACCAGTAATGAGGATTAGCGCTAGTTTTGTCAGAGGTAAACATTTAATTGCGCCCGCGCCCGACAGGCCATAAAGCGCCCAAACCAAAAGTACCATGACAATGACAGAGGTTACAATTGTCGGATACCAAAGCCCTTGCTCTGCCATCAGAGCCATCTGTTCGCCTGCACCAAAGAAACGATACCAATCGCCCCCGAATACAATACAGCCCAGATGAGCAAGTGCAGCAGCAAAACAACATATTGCCGCAGCCAGAAGATACTTGTTACTTGAAGTGTGCATCTTTCCTCCTTGAATGCCTAACATTTTATTAGTGCGCATGCGCGTTTACCTCATTAGACCAGTAAAAACGCGCATCATTAACTGTTTGTATTGCAAAGAACTTATCAGCTTTTTATCTAATACACCATCCGGAAAAACGCGCATGCGCGTTTTCCAAACCTATTAACTAAAACTAAGTCACTATAATTATTTGATTTTATAGTTTTTTATTTGCTACAGATGAAATTAATGCGCACTGATATTGTCTTAAAATCACACCAAAGTATCTAAATTTAAATATGACTGTATAGCCATACATTATTAGCCACTTCGCGGTAGGGCCAAACATAGGTAACTAGATGAGAATTTGTATGGTAACAAGAGTAGGTATTTTCGATTGAGATAACGAGCCGAAACACACTTTGGGGCATAAACATTGTAGAAAAGGCTGCGTACCGAAAAGAACGCTGCCATAGGCCAACTAATTGGTTGCGCTTTGCTAAACGATCGCCGGAGATCAAAACCGCTTAGGCTAAATTTGTAGCCAATCTGATTTAAATCGTGCTAAATCTTTCATTCATCAATCTATGTTGAATCAGTGCCATTTGCAGGCCCCAACAAAAATGCAAGGAATTATATGCCCACGTCTATCTTGCAAGCGGTAAAGCTCACCCGCTTCGCTTTGTTATCTACACCATTAAGTTTACACAACGTAGGCTCGATCATTTTTGGCGGAATATTGCTAGCAGTGACACCATTAATGGTAAATGCCGCGCCACAACGGGGCGTCAGCTTCCCTCCGAATGCCCAGGCTATAGAAGCCCTTATCGATTCTACTGTTAATCCTTTAATGAACGAATACGGGATCCCTGGGATTGCAATCGGGGTAAGTATCAATGGACAACAGTACTTCTTTTCTTATGGTGTCAGTTCAAAAAAGACAGGGGAAAAGGTGAATGACAATACCCTATTTGAGATTGGTTCTATCAGTAAAACCTTTACCGCGACCCTCGCAACATACGCTCAACTTGAGGGTAAACTGACGCTAACAGATAAGGTAAGCCAATATCTGCCTGAATTAACCGGTAGCCATTTTGACCAGATCAATCTCATTCATTTAGCCACCCATACAGCGGGAAATCTGCCCATGCAGGTCCCTGATAATATAACCAATAATGCTGAGTTAATAAGCTATTTAAAAGCCTGGCAACCAGCTTATGCCGCAGGTACTCACCGCAATTATGCCAATCCCAGCATTGGTCTTCTCGGTGTGATCGCGGCAAAGCAGCTTGGTCAAGGTTTTCCTGAGGCCGTAGAGCAAACTCTCTTTCGACAACTTGGCATGACAAACAGCTATTTTATGGTTCCAACCAATAAAATGACTGACTACGCCCAAGGCTACAATAAGCAAGATCAGCCAGTACGCCTCAATCCCGGTGTGTTAGCCGATGAGGCCTACGGAATAAAAACAACGGTTGTAGATCTGCTCCGTTTTGTTGAAACCAATATGCAGCAGCATGCGGTGCCTGCAAGGTTGCAACGTGCCATTGATGCCACCCATACGGGCTATTTTGATGTCGGCATGATGACTCAAGCGATGATTTGGGAGCAATATCCGTATCCGATTGCCCTTGATAAGCTCCTCACTGGACATACTCAAGATGTAGTGTTTGGCAGCATGCCAGTGAAAGCCATTACACCACCCCAAACGCCAGAGCAAAATGTCTGGATAAATAAGACTGGCTCAACGGGTGGTTTTGCTGCGTATGTGGCATATATTCCAGCTAAAAAGCTGGCATTGGTGTTATTGAGTAATAAAAATTATCCCGTGCCGCCACGGGTAACCGCGGGTTACCAGATATTAACAGGCTTAGAAACGCTGCAAAATTAATATCGTGTCATCATATTTCAGCCCAATACCGCGTTGCCAAAATGGAGAGGTTTTCTCTCCATTCAATTTCTCTGTTACGAATATCTCGTTATTGATCAAAACCCATGTTAACAAACGCGTTATATTGTTGACTTAAGAATCCACCCTTTATCAATTACAAAACCTGATTAACAAGATAAAAACCAAATGTAAGCTTAGTTTTACAGCCATAAAAGCATAGAAAAACTTATGGGTTGGATGAAAAAATATTCCTGAAAATCAAGATGATTAGCCATTGAACTACTCAATTTTGGGCGTAAGATGCGCGCCATTGTTCAACTGTGCTTTTTTACGGAATTATGATGTCAGGCGAAAAACCGTCTTCAATCTCATCAAAAGCGTCGGCTTCATCAGCAGGAAGTACCACTCGATTGCTCTTTATGCTGGTCTTTATGGTGGCCTGTGGACAAATGGCCCAAACGATTTTTGTGCCAGCACTCCCGCTGATTGCCCAAGGTTTAGCCGTCGATGCAAGCAAGCTACAAGCAGTCATGGCCTGTTATCTGCTCGCCTACGGTTTATGTCAATTTATCTATGGCCCATTATCTGACCGCTATGGACGAAAACTCCCACTGTTGGTTGGTATTGGGATTTTTATGATCGGCGCGTTAATTGCCACACAAGCCACAAGCTTTAATCAGTTAATTTGCGCGAGTCTGCTTCAAGGCCTAGGCACAGCCAGTGCCGGCGCGCTGTGCCGCAGCATTCCTAGGGATCATTACTTTGGCGATAACTTAGTTAAATTTAATAGCTATGTGTCCATGGCGGTGGTGTTTTTACCCTTGGTGGCGCCCTTCTTAGGGAGCCTTGCTTCAGCCTACTTAGGTTGGCAAGCCGTTTACTGGGTGTTATTTGGGTTTGGTGTCTTTGTTTGGCTACTGCTTTGTTTTGGTTTTAAAGAGTCTTTACCAAAAGACAAACGAGAACAACAACCAGTGTTAGCCTCCTATCGCCATGTGCTACGCCACCGCAGTTTTAGGGCATATCTATTTTCATTAATCGCCACCTTTGCGGGGATTGCCGCCTTTGAAGCCATTGCGGGCGTGCTCTATGGCCAATATTTGCAACTCTCATCTTTTATGGTGAGCTGCTATTTTGTGGCGCCTATTCCCGGTTATTTACTCGGTGCACTGGTAGCAGGAAGACAAAAACAAGCACAACGAACCGTATTTCAAGGTGTTGCCTTGCTCGGTGCTGGCGCATTGTTTATGTTGATCCCTGGGTTGTTTCAACTGGTTGTAGGCTGGAGTTTATTGATAGGCTCAATTTTATTTTTCAGCGGCGCAGGCATGTTATTTCCGACATTAACCTCGGCTGCGTTAGAACCTTTTCCGCGTCAAGCAGGGATTGCGGGGGCTTTGCTCGGTGGTTTACAAAACTTTGGCGCAGGGCTGGCGGCATTAACTATGTCGCTCGTACCTATGGGAGGCCAGTTAAGTATCGGTTTACTGAGCGCGCTGATGGTGCTTTTAGTGATTGTGGCCTTGCATTATGCCCGAGATCAAAACGATACCCATCAAACACTATTGCCGCAAAAAACCTGAGGTTCTCTATCAAAATAACAAAGCCCACTTATGTGGGCTTTAGTTTTTCTGATGCTTATCGATTACAGGATCCGTCTTAGTAAAAAATCTGCTTTTAATCTTCTAATACGATTCATAATCTTCTTCACCGGATCGGGATAGCTTTGCAAGGTATCCACTTGGCTATAGTGATATAACCTCTGTGTATGCTCAAGAATATGCGCTTGCTCGGCCTCAAATTGCGCCTTCCAGCTACCTGTTTCATCGTGGATCAAGAGCCCATTCTCTAAATCCAACGCCCATGCTCTAGGGTTTAGATTTGAGCCTGTGATCAAATGCTTACGCCCATCGGCACTGATACCTTTGAGGTGGTAACTGTTGATCCCATGCTTCCACAGGTGAATATTGAGCTGGCCATTATCAATCGCCCACTGCTGACGTTTGGCAAATTTACGCAGCGACTGTTCATATAAATACGGCAAGGCACCGATGGTGGAAAAATCTTGCTCAGGCGGAATATAAAAGTCATTCGCCGTTTTATCGCCGACGACGATATCAATCCGTTTGCCGTTGCGCAGATGTTTAGCTAAGGCGCGGACCAAAATATAAGGAGGGTTAAAGTAAGGTGTGCAGATAAAGAGTCTATCTTTTGACTCCTCAACCATCGCAATAACCGCTTTATTCAATAAATTATGTTTACGGCCTAAGCCCAGTAATGGTGTTACCCGATTACCTGTCCGAGTTGCGTTAAACTCGTACTGTGCCTGTGACAAGCGTAATTTAAAGCTGCGCACATCGGTTTTAGGCGGTAACACTTCCTGCTGCGCATCTTGAGTAAGCGATGTCACTGCTGGATCGGCAATGATATAACGTTGGATCATTGCCCGCATGCTGCGTGCCAGCTCTGCAGACTCAATCACATGGTAGCGGTCGAAGCGGTATTTATCGTTTTGCTGTAGATAGATATTATTAAGACTTGCGCCGCTATAAATCACGGCATCATCAATTACAAAGCCTTTAAGGTGTAATACACCCATAAATTCACGGGATTTGACTGGTACGCCCATAATCTCGATAGGATATTCAGCTTCAGCCATCACTTTGCGGTACATCAAATAATTACCGCTATCACCCTTATGGCCAATCAAGCCACGTCTAGCACGGTGAAAATCGACCAAAATTTTGATATCCAACGCAGGATTTTTAGCCTTCGCCGTCATCAAGGCCTGTAAAATCTCCCGCCCTGCTTCATCATCTTCTAAATAGAGTGCAGCGATGTAGATGCTGTTCTTGGCATTTTCGATGCGAGTAAGTAACTCTGCCTTAAATCGGCATGGCGTAAGCAACCACGTTAAAGCCTCGGGTTGAACGGCTATTCCACCAAGCTTATCTAGCAAGGCATCCTCCTTTAAACATGCTGACCACCCCGATAGGAAGCGCTTGGGGTCAGTGACAAAAACATCACAGCAATCTGTGTTAATTCTGGGTAGGCTTCTGTCACTGCCAGCCTGATTGTTTGTTCTACTTTAAGATGAATATCAGGGTCTACCGGAAACCAAAGCAATTCGATTTGGACAAAGCGCTGATCAATTCTACCATTACGGTAACTGATGCTGGGGATCCAATCTAATGTAAAACTCTCTGCTTTACCTTTACATATAGCCGCCAAAGACTGCAGTAATGTTTGGCTAAGCTCTGCAACGACTGCCTGGGGTAAGCCGCGCATACTAATATGAGGCATGGTTTTAGTGGTTACCTAAGATCCTAAAATCGTAAGGGGTAGAAATTACCGACTTCACTGCAACTCGGCAAGACTTTTCGATGAAAAGAGCGCGGCGTAACGCCTATTTTGCTGGTAATTTGAGCTGAAACAAGTCATTGGCAATAATAAGTGTAAAATTACGTCGGTTCAGCCTAAATATATACGAGCAGACATGCCGACTTCAATGACTAACCAAATACGCTTGCACTCTTTATCGGTTGCTCATTTTGCTTATCTACATAGGGTGCCCAAAATGGTAGTTTAATCACAAAATATGGGTTGCTCCTAATGCAAGCGTGCCCGTTTTACGTGTTTTAGCGTAAACTAAAACGTCACCAGTCAACACTGCAAAACTCTATGAATAAAAAAATCCTGTTAACCCTCGCACTGACTTTAGCTTTAGCGTGGGGCATTTTTCATTTTAAAGCGCAACTTGGATTACTCATTTTGCCACTTTTTATTGGCCTGGTTTTATTTGTTACCCTAAGGTTGTATCGTCTGATGGAAAAAGATGATGGCAGTCATGACCGCTAATTAAGAGAGTAAACATACAACAGACATGGAAACGTTCTCCCCATTATTCAATTTACATCGTTCGGCAGGCATATTGCTAACGGTAGTCGCAACAGCCCTATTACCACATCAGCTGTGGGCTACGACTGCAGATATTCAACATGCGATCTTGAGTCAACAAATTAATGATATTGCACCACGTCACTCGCAAATTGCGCTGCTGGCACTGGATATGGCGAACAGTAAACAGCTTTATAGCCAGCAAGCTGATACCTTGTTTATCCCCGCCAGCACACAAAAGGTCCTTACTGCCGTCACAGCATTGGCCAACCTTGGGGCCGATTTTCGTTATGTGACGGAGCTGTGGAGCGATGCCCCTATTCGCCAAGGCCATATTGCGGGAAGTGTCTATCTGCGCTTTAGTGGCGATCCTACCCTCACTCAAGACGATCTTAAGGCCTTGTTTGCCCACCTACAAAAACAGGGCATCAACAGTATTGACGGGCATCTTTATCTTATCGGTGATAAACAAGAGCAATTACAAGCTCCTGGCTGGGTGTGGGACGACCTCGGCATTTGTTTTGCGGCGCCGGTGTCGAGTTACATCATCAATCAAAACTGTGTTTATGGGCAATTCGTTCCAAGCTCGAACAAGCATTCCTCTGAGGTCAAATTAAGGGTATCTAGTTTTGGGGTAAAGGTCAGCAGTGACGCGATATTCTCTCCCAAAGCTAGCCATGATTTTTGTCAGCTCGATTTAGTGCGACTTGGGCAAAATCAATATCACCTTCGGGGATGTTATCCGGGCAGTGAGGCTATTCCCCTCGCTATTGCAATAACCGATCCTGAAAAATTCGCTATGGATACGTTAACGGCCACACTCAAGGGGGAAATGTCGCTCTCGGGTAAAGTTAAAATTGGCAACGAAATACCTTCAAAGGCAAAACTTATCGCCAGTCACAGTAGTGCGCCTTTGCCGGAGTTGTTAAAGACTATGTTGCTTAAGTCGGATAATCTGATCGCCGACAGCCTATTTAAGTTAGTCGGACAACACTATTACAAAACCCAAGGAAATTTTACCAATGGTGCAGCGGCCATGCGCCATATCCTTAGCGATTTGGGAGTAGATTTAACCCACGCCAATATCGTCGATGGTTCAGGGCTTTCTCGTTATAACTTATTGAGCGCAAGGCAATTAGCCAATGTGCTTACACTAATTTATCAAGATGCACGCTTTCACAGCCTGATTGACAGTTTGCCCGAGGCGGGAGTCAGCGGTACGCTAAAATATCGACTGGGTTACACTCAACCACCGCTCAAAAACCGTGTTTTTGCCAAGACAGGTTCAATGCAAGGGGTTGCCAATTTAGCTGGTTTTATTCGAATACCACAGCGGGATATCTTATTTGTGGTGCTTGAGAATGGCATTAGTCCTGAAACTAAAAAACAACGCACGCCTGCGTTTAGCGCTGACTTTTTAACTCGTCTCATAACTACGGTTGAGCAACAGGCACAAACAAACCAAACATCAACCAAAGAACTCAACACGGTTAAATTAATTGACTGACAAAACTAAAAAGCACTGATAAATCAGTGCTTTTTACATCATTTATCTCACCAATCCAAACTTAGAATAATTCCGCTGGCATTGCCATAGTACTGGCATCACCCGCACGCACTTGCGCTAAATGATAATCGGCCTTAGGCAATAACTTATCAAAATAGAATTTAGCGAGGTAAGCTTTTTGCTCGGCAAAGTTTTTATCCTCGGCGCTAGGGACCTTATCCAACATGGCTAGCCAATAAAAACCATATAAGCTGTAACCAAAGGCATCTAAAAAGTCGACTGCACAAGCATTGATTAACGCAGGTTGAGTCAGTTTTTGCTCATTGATCGATTCAGCCACATGGACTAAAGCATCTAAACGAGCACAAACGGCGGCAACTTTTACACCGTCGACCTGTGTAAATTCACGCATTTGTGCTTTTAATTCGGCCACAAACTCTTTTAGCGTCGCTAAGTTGTCGCCAGTGACTTTTCGACCAAGGAAGTCAATGGCTTGAATACCATTTGTGCCTTCATAGATTTGCGCAATGCGGGTATCACGTACCAATTGCTCAATGCCTGTTTCACGAATATAACCATGTCCACCAAAGACTTGCTGCGCCATGATAGTCGCGTCTAAACCACGGTCAGTTAAAAACGCTTTAGCAACGGGTGTTAATAAACCCACGTAGCGGGCAGCTTTAGCTTTAACCTCATCTTGAGCATATTTCGCCAAATCGAGCTGTTTGCCGGTAAATATGGATAAGGCACGTCCCGCTTCTGTCATCGCGCGGATTGTCAGTAGCATACGGCGCACATCGCCATGGACGATAATAGGATCAGAATCGCTTCCCGTGGGTGAGCCACCGGCAGCAACGCCTTGATTGCGCTCTTTAGCATAATCGGCGGCCATTTGATATGCGGCTTGTGCGCTGCCAAGCCCTTGAATACCAATAGCTAAACGTTCGTAGTTCATCATGGTGAACATACAAACCAAGCCACGATTAGGCTGGCCAATCAGATAGCCCTTTGCTTCATCAAAATTCATCACACAGGTTGCTGAGCCTTTAAGGCCCATTTTGTGCTCGATTGACCCCACGCTAACACCATTAGCCTCACCTAAGCTGCCATCATCATTAACCGTGATTTTGGGTACGAGGAACAGTGAAATACCTTTGCTTTCTGGTAATTTTGCCAGCACTAAGTGAATAACGTTTTCAGTTAGATCGTGATCGCCACCAGTAATAAAAATTTTGCTGCCACTGATCGCATAACTGCCGTCCTCCAATGGAATAGCGCGAGTGCGAATATTACGCAGATCAGAGCCAGCTTGTGGCTCTGTCATATCCATCGCTCCAGCCCATTCACCAGAATATAACTTGGGTAAATAAGCTTGTTTTAATGCTTCGCTACCGTGGGCATTGATACACAAAGCTGCCCCCGCGGTTAATGAGCCATAAAGCGTAAACGCGTTGCAGGCACTGTAGGCCATTTCATCCACTAATACACCAAGCATTTTGGGCATGCCCATACCACCAAACTCAGGCTCACCACATAGGCCTACCCAACCACCTTCAGAATATTGCTTATATACGGCTTTATACCCCTCAGGGGTAATCACACCATTATCTTGGTGTAAAACGCCTTGCTCATCACCAGCACGGTTTAGCGGATGGATTAATTCAGCACTGATTTTTGCCGCTTCTTCAAGGATTGCATTGGCCGTATCCATATCAACCATTTCTGCAATCTCAGGTAATTGTGACCACGTATTTGGGGCATCAAAAACCTGTTCCAGTAAGAAACGCATATCTGCTAACGGGGCTTGGTAAGGATTCATTGGGAGACTCTTAAACGTAGGATTTAAACAGTTGTTTTAATTTATACCAGTTCTATACAGAAAACAATCTCATTACAAATTCACTTTGATGCTAAGCACTAATCTACGCAACATAACAGAGTGAAGAACGGGCAATAAAAAACCCTTAAGTGACCTTAAGGGTTATAGTGTAGCGAGAAGTAAACTTGGTTGTCGTCGGCTTAGCTCACGATTAACGTATTGATTACCACATTAAATCGTCAGGGATCGCATAATCAGCATAAGGGTCATCTTCGACTTCTACGGCCTTACCCGCATCCTGTTGCCACAAATAGCCGCACCATTGTGGCACCAATAGATTCACACGTTCGGCAAGCTTGTGGGGGACGAGGTAGCTCTTATCTTCGTATCGAACAATCCCTAATTGGCCTTTAAGCAATTCGGATTGAATTTTCTCATCGATATAGACAGAGTAAATTTTATTGTCGAGCGTATAGTTGAATTTGATCTCGGCATGACTTGGGATCTTGATAGCAAATTGCGTGAATTCACTCACTAATCCTCGCACTTGTCCTCGGGCCGTTGCCTCTGCAAAGCGTTGTTCATTGAGGGCTTTGTCTTTTTCAGCTTGTAAGCGTTTTTGCTCGGCAATCTCAAGTTTTAACGCGCTTGAGCCATCGTCAACCCGCGCCTTTTTATCGCGACGCTTTTGCGTTTTTACATCACGCACTTTTTGTTTACTGGCAAGTCCAGCTTTCAGTAGCTGCTCTTGTAATGCATTCGCCATGGATTTTCACCCGATTTTCTATTAAATAAATGAGTTATAACTATTTAGTTACTGCCCTTTGCTTGCTAATTCACCTAAGGCAGTCATCGCGATACTGGCACCGCCCAGTGACCAACCTCCATCGACGGGAAGTACAACCCCCGTGATATAGGATGCCAGCTCAGAGCCTAAAAATAATGCTGCGTTGGCAATATCTTGCCCTTCCCCATTACGTTTTAACGGTACCGATTGTGCCACTTGTTGCTGTAGTGCAGCGCTCGGCGCTAAACGATTAAAGCCTTCGGTGCCTGTAATTGGGCCTGGAATAATGGAGTTAATTCGAATGCCTTCACAGCCCCATTCAATAGCTAAGGTTCGCGTCAGCATGTCAACCCCCGCTTTTGCCGCACAAACATGGGCCTGCATTGGCATCGCAATCGATGCCTGTGGCGCAGAAATTTGAATAATATTCCCCTGTGGGCGACGCAGTAAAGGATAAGCTGTTTTCAGTACTTGGAAACTGCCCAATAAATCAATATCCATTACGGCTTTAAAACCATTCGCCGAAAGCTTAGCGGCAGTTGCTGGGAAATTGCCCGCAGCGCCGCTCACCAATACATCAATAAAACCAAATTCTGAGGCGATGGTTTCAAAGCCCAGTTCTACTGCGGCTAAATCCCTGACATCAAAACTCACCCCAAGATGTATCCCATCTGGATTCGCCTGTTTGAGCTGTAACACCGCAGCATCGACTTTATCTTTGCTTCGACTCGCCACCGCCACATTAGCTCCCGCATGGGCAAACGCAATGGCAATTGCGAGGTTTATACCACTGGTACCACCGGCAACGACAACATTCTTACCCTGATAATTAAACATCGTAGTATTGAGCATGGACGTTCTCCGTGAACAGTTAAAGTTTGTCGCGAATACGAACCTTAAAAGCTAAATAGTGTACTGTTCAGTATACTAAAGCAAAGATTGGTGAATCGCCTGCAGCGCAGCCAGAGGATCTGTCGCCTTAGTGATCGGACGACCAATCACTAAATAATCAGAACCGGCAGCAAGCGCCTCAGGCGGCGTCATCACACGGTGTTGGTCGCCAACCTCACTACCCACAGGACGAATACCAGGTGTAATAAGTTTAAAGTCTTGGCCTAATAAAGATTTAAGCACACTCGCTTCTTGGGCTGAACAGACAACACCATCAAGTCCGGCCTGTTTAGTCAATTTAGCTAAACGCTGAACATGCTCAAATGCTGGCACATCAATGCCGATGAGCTTCAGATCGTCATCGCTCATAGAGGTTAATACCGTCACAGCAATCAGCATTGGCGCCTCTTTACCGTAAGGCAGCAAAGCCTTTCTCGCCGCTTCCATCATCGCTAAGCCGCCACTGGCATGGACATTCGTCATCCACACACCAAGTTCCGCTGCAGCAGCAACCGCTTTCGCAACCGTATTAGGGATATCGTGAAATTTTAAGTCGAGGAAAAGATCGAAGCCACGGTCATGGATATCTTTAACTAACTGCGGGCCGAACAGGGTAAACATTTCTTTGCCAACTTTAAGGCGGCACATGTTGGGATCGAGTTGATCTATCAATTGTAAAGCGTGGTTTTTATTATCGTAATCAAGCGCTACGAGGATAGGTTTAGTCGTCATCATCTCTCCAACAGGGTTACACTAACTAGATATTTTAAAAAGTTATTCACCATCCAAGCCTCTGATCCGTTTAATGGTGCCCCACTTTTTGCAAGAAGGACAATGCCAATATAGTGTATGGGATGGGAAACCACATTCTTTACAGCGGTAGCTTGGCCGGAATTTAATTTGTTGTTCAACAAGTTGCTCAAGCATTGTCAAACTTTGTTTAGCTTGCCCTTCTTCTGCTTGGCGTAGATGCATTTGCATTAAGTGCTGAAAACCCTTCATGGTCGGATGGCGATAAAGCGCATCGAGCACCATGTTTTCAGCAGCTTTAATCTCATCAAGGCTTATCATATGTTGGGCAAGCGCCACCACTACGGATGCGCCAGCACCTTCAGCCATAGCGCCAGCTAATAACTCTTGATAGCCCTCTTTATCTTGAGTATCGCGATATACTTCTTTAGCCGTCGGCAGGGCATCAGCAAAAAGCTCAATATCGGCCTTTTTTAATGCTATCAGCATGGATTTACACTGACTGTAATCCTTCGCATCGAGAAATTTCTTGGCAAGAGTCAATAAGGCTCGGCCACATTTGGGATCTTGTTTTAAGGCCTGTTGCAGTAGCTTGACCTTCTCTGCATCATCACTGGTTTCATCGGCAAGTTGGCAATAAAAATGGGCAGTTATCGGTTTGAGTACGAGTTGACGTTTACGGCTTAAACGTTTGGTGATATCGATGGCTTTTTGCCATTCCTTTATCACTTGGTAAATCGCAATCAGCTGAGTTTCAGACTCTTCGCTGTGGTCATCTTGACTCACCAAATTCAGAAAAATTTCTTCAGCACGGTCGTAAAATCCCGCGGCAAGATAGTCTTTGCCCAGCTCCATCATGGCGATATCGCGCTGCTCATTGGTGAGCGTAGGACGGGCAATTAAGTTTTGATGGATACGAATCGAGCGGTCAACCTCTCCACGCTTACGGAATAAGGAACCGAGGGAGAGATGGGTGTCGATGGTTTCATCGTCTACATCGAGCATACTGATGAACAAGTCGACCGCTTTGTCCGACTCGTTAGACAATAAGTAATTTAAGCCGGTGAAATAATCACGACTTAATTGTTTACGCTGATTGCTCTGATTTTGCCTTATGCTCCGCCGCCCCATATACCAACCGTAACCGGCAGCAATAGGAAGCAACAGGAAGAGGATCTCAAGCATATTAGGCGTCTACACCTTGAGGTTTTTTAGCAGTTTGAACCGTTAATTTCTTTTTCGTTGCCGCTAAAGCCAATTTAAGTTTCACAATATAATAGCTCGCTACCAGCCAACTAAGCATAAAGCCTGCAAAGAAAACAATCGCTAACACAACGGGTAAACGGTACTCCCCTTGTGCCACAAAGTAGCTGATTGTCACGACTTGTTCATTACGTGCGCCAAAAATCAAAGCCACTATAAATAACAGTGCCACTAGGACTGTCGCTACAAAAGATTTCACGTCGCACTCCCTTAAACGCCTTTCAATTTTCTGATTATCCAAGAAATTTACTGAGCTGACCAGCTTTGCCTTACATTAGATATAAAAAAGCCCCCTTGCGGAGGCTTTTTGCAATGCGGTCAATTAAACATTGACAGCGTCAACGCGTTCGCGCAGTTCTTTGCCTGGCTTAAAGTGCGGGACGTATTTGCCTTCCAATTCGACGGATGAACCCGTCTTTGGATTGCGGCCAGTACGCGGCGCACGATAATGAAGCGAGAAACTACCAAAGCCACGGATCTCAATACGATCACCGCTTTCTAATGTTGATGCCATTTGCTCCAACATCTCTTTGATTGCGCCTTCTACCTCTTTCGCCGACAGCTGCGACTGCCTGGTGGCGAGTTTTTCGATCAGTTCGGATTTTGTCATCCTAGCTATCCCCTATTATCAAGCCAAACACAGTCACCTAATGGGGAGAAAATCTCCCCATACAACAGGCGATTATTTGCGAGCTGCTTTAAACGCTTCAGCCATTGCATTACTAATAACAGCGTCTTCTTGTTTATTCAAGGTCGCCATTACTTCTTTTTCTTCAGCTTCGTCTTTCGCTTTGATTGACAGGCTGATAGAACGGTTCTTACGGTCAACACCCATGAACTTAGCTTCGATTGCGTCACCTACTGAGTAAACAGTAGATGCATCTTCGATGCGCTCACGGCTGATGTCAGCTACACGGATGTAACCTTCAACAGTGTCAGCCAGTTCAACAGTCACACCTTTAGCATCAACAGCAGAAACAGTACCGTGTACGATAGTACCTTTCTTCTTGTCAGCTAAGTAAGCGTTGAATGGGTCGTCTTCAGTTTGTTTAACACCTAAGCTGATACGCTCACGCTCTGGGTCAACAGACAGAACCACTGCGTGGATTTCGTCGCCTTTCTTGTACTCAGATACTGCGTCTTCGCCAGTGCCGTTCCAAGAAATGTCAGACAAGTGAACTAAACCATCGATACCGCCATCAAGACCGATGAAAATACCGAAGTCAGTGATTGACTTGATCTTACCAGAAACCTTGTCGCCTTTGTTGTAACGAGTTGCGAAGTCATCCCATGGGTTGGTCTTACATTGCTTCAGACCTAGAGAAATACGACGACGCTCTTCATCGATGTCCAGAACCAGAACTTCAACTTCATCACCTAAGTTAACCACTTTAGATGGGTGGATGTTCTTGTTAGTCCAATCCATTTCAGAAACGTGAACTAAACCTTCAACGCCTTCTTCGATTTCAACGAAACAACCGTAGTCAGTCAGGTTAGTTACGCGACCAGTTAACTTAGTGTTTTCTGGGTAGCGCTTGCTGATTTCTAACCATGGATCTTCGCCAAGTTGTTTCAGACCTAGAGACACACGAGTGCGCTCACGATCATACTTCAGTACTTTAACGTTGATTTCGTCACCAACGTTGACGATTTCAGATGGGTGCTTAACGCGTTTCCATGCCATATCAGTGATATGTAACAGACCGTCAACGCCACCTAAATCTACGAATGCACCGTAGTCAGTCAGGTTCTTAACGATACCTTTAACTGCTTGACCTTCTTGCAGGTTTTCTAACAGTGCATCACGCTCAGCGCTGCTTTCTGATTCGATAACTGCACGACGAGAAACAACAACGTTGTTACGCTTCTGGTCTAGTTTGATAACTTTGAATTCTAATTCTTTGTACTCTAAGTGAGCGGTGTCGCGAACTGGGCGCACGTCAACTAGAGAACCTGGTAAGAAGGCACGGATACCGTTTAATTCAACAGTGAAACCGCCTTTCACTTTACCATTGATGATACCGATTACAGTTTCAGCATCTTCGTAAGCTTTTTCCAGAACGATCCAAGCTTCGTGACGTTTCGCTTTTTCGCGAGACAGTTGAGTCTCACCGAAGCCGTCTTCAACAGAGTCAAGAGCTACGTCAACTTCATCACCAACAGCGATTTCTAAAACACCTTGAGCGTTTTTGAATTGTTCAGCTGGGATTGGGCTTTCAGACTTCAGACCTGCATCAACCAGAACCATACCGTTTTCGATAGCAACTACAGTACCACGAACGATAGAGCCTGGACGGAATTCCAGAGTTTGAAGGGATTGTTCAAATAGATCAGCAAAAGATTCAGTCATGTTTAAGTTACTTTAATGTAATAAACCACAGTCAATCCTAGACGTGGAGTCAGTCAAATTATCCGTATCATCCTTAATACGAATACCTACCCGAGCAATAATTTTAGTTAGTGCTGGATAATTTTTGCTTGATAAAGTTGAGCGCAAGCTCCAGTACTTCATCAATACCTTTATCGCTTGTATCGATAACGAGCGCATCCTCGGCTGGGACCAATGGTGCCACAGGACGATTCATATCGCGGTCATCACGTTCGATAATTTCAGCTAAAAGGCGCTCGATATTAACATCGAAGCCCTTGTCCTGCAACTGATTATAGCGTCTTTGAGCCCGCTCTTGTGCAGATGCCGTTAAATATAATTTAGCCGATGCTGTTGGGAAAACTACCGTCCCCATATCGCGGCCATCGGCGATCAATCCCGGTGCCGTTCTAAAGGCTCGTTGGCGACGCAATAAGGCTTCCCTAACACGGGGAAACGCCGCCACTTTAGAGGCAGCATTTGAACATTCTTGGGTACGTATCGCTGTGGTGACGTCTTCACCTTCTAAGATCACTTGAACGGGGTCTTTCTCATTGCCCGTTAAAAATTTCACATCGAGGTGTGAAGCTAGCAAGGTGATGGACTCTTCATTTTCCAATTCTACGTCGTGATGAATGGCAGCTAGTGCAAGTACTCGATAAATTGCACCACTATCAAGCAGTTGCCAACCTAGATGCTTAGCCAATAATTGGCTAATTGTCCCTTTACCAGCACCACTTGGGCCGTCGATTGTGACTACAGGAGCCCGTTCAGACATACATTCCTCCGCAAAAAATAATCATCATCCGTGAGTTCATAAGTAGAGCCCCGAAAATGAGCGCGCCGCATTGTACAATAATATACAAATAAAATCCGTGGATTTTTTATGAAGTTTAGAAGCCGCTCAAATGCGGCTTCTTTTGTTTGATATGGTCAGAAGTCAATCTGTTAGCTGAAAACGTTAGGCCTTCAGACTGGCAAATTGAGCAAAATAGTCAGGGAAGGTTTTCGAGGTGCAGTCAGGATCATTAATAGTGATCCCGCAATCGGCAAAGGCCAGCATGGAGAAGCACATGGCCATGCGGTGATCGTTATAAGTGTCAATCTCTGCGGTATTCAGCACAGCTGGCGGCGTGATTTGAATATAATCATGTCCCTCTTCGACTAACGCGCCGACTTTACGCAGCTCAGTTGCCATCGCCGCCAAACGGTCGGTCTCTTTAATGCGCCAGTTATAAATGTTACGAATGGTGGTTGTGCCCTTAGCAAACAATGCTGCGGTAGCAATGGTCATCGCCGCATCGGGAATATGATTCATGTCTAAATCAACCGCAGTTAACGGCGCGCCACGGGCAATAATATAATCATCGCCCCACTCAATATCAGCGCCCATTTTTTCCAGCACATCGGCAAATTTCACATCGCCTTGAATGCTTAAACGGCCAACACCAGTGACTTTCACCTCACCGCCTTTGATGGCACCCGCCGCTAAAAAGTAAGATGCGGAAGAGGCATCCCCTTCTACTAACACTTTACCCGGTGACACATACTGCTGCCCGACGGGGATCTCAAAGCGTGCGTAATCATGATTGATAACATTAACCCCAAACTGCGCCATCAGCGCTAAGGTGATGTCGATATAAGGCTTAGAAACCAGTTCTCCCTTAACATGAATATTCACGCTACCCTTCGCAAGGGGCACAACCATTAACAACGCCGTTAAGAATTGGCTAGACAGATCGCCGGCAATTTCCACATCACCACCATTAAGACCAGTCGCATTAATGGTTAGAGGCGGGAAACCGTCATTTTTTAAATACACAACATTGGCACCAAGTTGCCTTAAGGCATCGACTAAGTCACCGATAGGACGCTCTTCCATGCGCGGCTCGCCGGTTAAGGTAAATTCGCCTCGCCCCAAGGTCAGCGCAGCACACAATGGCCGCATTGCCGTGCCCGCATTGCCTAAAAACAGCGTTTGCGCGCTGTCTGCCGAAATCGTCCCACCTAACCCTATGAGTTCACAGACAGTGTTGTTTTGCGATAAACTGTATTCAACCCCTAACTGCTTTAAAGACGCCAACATGTGGCGAATATCATCGGAGTCGAGCAGATTGGTGAGCGTGGTGGTACCTTTGGCTAAGGTCGCCAATAATAAAGCGCGGTTTGAAATACTTTTTGAGCCGGGAATATTGATCTCACCGCGGACTTGCACAACAGGTTCAAGACGTAATTGCTTCATGAATAAATCTTCTTTCTCTTTGGGCGTGATTGATGTCATCACGCGAACTGAATAGGCTAATGGCAACTTCACGCTACAGAACGTCAAGTTTACGTTACTAATAAAAGGAGATTGGGGACCTTGTTGGTGCTTCGTCGTTATAAAATTACCGATAGTGACGCAGGATTCAACCGTTTTTTACTAAAAAATGGCTTTTGAAACCGGAAATTTACTCAAGTCAGCCTAAAAATAACAAAAATACTAAATATAATGGGTGAAATTGTGATCTAAACGCTTTTTCGGCAGGCTTTTTTGCCAGACTAATTGGTCTCTAAACACCATTTTTACTTTAAAGTTTTCATCTATTCACGTTATCCTAGGTTTCAATCGATAAATCACGCACATCCTATGTGATTCATGCTGTCGCTTAATAACTAGAAAGGTAGATGGAGCTATGTTTAACTCACTCATCGCAATGCCTGCGGATCCGATCCTCGGCTTGTTGACCCAGTACCGCGAAGACACACATCCACAGAAAGTAGACTTAGGTGTCGGTGTTTATAAAGACCCCGCGGGAAACACCCCCATTCTCAATTGTGTAAAAAAAGCCGAGAAATTTCGTTTAGAAACAGAGACGACAAAGGTCTATATCGGTCCAACTGGTTCGCCTCAGTTTAATACCCTGATGACACAATTAGCCTTTGGCAGTGATCATAGCGCGATTATCGCTAACCGTATTCGTACAGTTTCCACACCCGGCGGTACAGGCGCCCTGCGTGTTGCGGGTGACTTTATTAAGCGCTGCAATCCTAATGCGGTATTGTGGGTAAGCGATCCTACATGGGCTAACCATACCGGTTTATTCGAAGCTGCTGGGATCACAGTAAAAACTTATCCCTATTATGACTACGATAGTAAATCATTGAAATTTGATGAGATGCTTGCTGCATTATCGCAAGTGAGTCCTGATGACGTGGTGTTATTTCACGCCTGTTGCCATAACCCAAGTGGGATGGATTTAACCACTGAGCAATGGGACAAAGTGGTTGCCCTCACCAAAGAGCAAGGTTTTACCCCGCTTATCGACATGGCTTACCAAGGTTTTGGTGATGGTGTTGATATTGATGCCTACGGCGTGCGTAAAATGGCTGCCGCGGTCGATAATATGATCCTGTGCAGCTCATGCTCGAAAAACTTCGGTCTGTACCGTGAGCGTATTGGTTCCTGCTCTGTGATTGCCAAAGATGCCAATACCGCCAATATCGCGCAATCTGTACTGCTTTATGTGGTTCGCTGCCTCTACTCCATGCCGCCAGCCCACGGCGCGGCGATTGTTGAGACGATTTTAGGATCAAAAGAATTAACCCAAGAATGGCTTGATGAGCTCAAAGTGATGCGCGACCGTATCAATGGTAACCGCGCGATTTTAGTTGAAAAACTCAAAGCCAATGGTGTTGATCGCGACTTTAGCTTTATCGCTCGCCAAAAAGGCATGTTCTCCTTCCTTGGAGTTAATCCTGAGCAAGTGGCGCGTCTACAGAAAGAATTTAGCATTTATATGGTAGGGTCAAGCCGCATTAGCATAGCAGGCATTAGCGAAGACAATGTGGATTACTTAGCTAAGTCGATTGCCAAAGTGCTTTAATACAAGCGCTTTAAATACCAGCGATTTAGTACTTTTTAACCATCGACTTACTCTGCTGCATTCTCTATCTAGGATGCAGCAGAGTTTATCTACCGCTTGTCAATATTACACTCAAGTTCTATTTAGTTTGGATTGACGAGTCTTCCTTTTCGTTTCTCCCCAAAAAACCTCATAAGCCACGCCATCGTCACCCTTTAAGCATTTATTTTCAATCGTAAAACCCTATTTGAATGACGTTGACTCCACGGTCTTATCACAATAAACCGCACGTTGTGATCTCGGTCGGCGGATTTCCATTTTATCAATCGGGGCTACGGTAATTTTCACTTTTTAAAGCCAAATCTGCTGAGTAGATTAATCGTCATTATTGAACTTGTGTGTATTCCGCCATGTTATTACAAGATAAATTAATGCAAATCGTCACGAGCCCGCAGCTTTCACCTAAGCAAAAATCTAACTATTTAGCGTTGGAGGCTGAGGCAAGTTTGCCCTATATGCCGATATCGACTGAGGTTAACGCGGCAATGAATGACGGCGTGATCTGCGATATGTTTGAAGGCCATGCACCGTTTAAACCGCGTTATGTATTGCCAGATTATGCCCGTTATCTTCAGCAAGGCTCAGAATATTTAGAGCTTTCACCTGCACAGGATTTAGATGAAGCCCTCAATGCCTTAACGATTCTGTATCACCATGTGCCATCGGTGACCAATATCCCCGTGTATTTAGGTCAGTTGGACGACATTTTGATGCCTTTCGTGGAAGGAATGGATGCGGATGTCCTTTATCGTAAACTAAAGCTGTTCTGGATCATGCTAGACAGAACCCTGCCCGACGCCTTTATGCACGTCAATATTGGCCCGACAGACAATATTGTTTGCCGTACCCTACTGCGCATTGATGCCGAGCTCAAACAAGTTGCCCCCAATTTAACCTTTATGTATGACCCCGCCGTCACGCCGGATGAATTATTGCAAATTGCGGCCACCAATATTTGTCAGTGCAGTAAACCGCATATCGCCAACTATCCTCTGCATGCCAGTGCATTTGACAAGCGCGGCTTTGGTATTGTGAGTTGCTACAATGCCTTACCATTAGCAGGCGGCGCTAATACCTTGGTTAGACTCAATCTGAAAGAAGTGGCATTAAAGGCCACATCAATCAATGACTTTTTTGAGCGTGTCTTGCCCTATTACTGCTCACTCACCTTCGAACTTATCGAGGCGCGCTCAGCATTTTTACATCAAGAGTCGCACTTCTTTGATAGCTTTTTAGTTAAAGAACAATTGATTGATGAATCGCGCTTTGCCCCCATGTTTGGTATTTACGGTATGGCTGAAGCGGTGAATATTCTGCAAGCTCAGATGACAAGTGAGACAGACAAATCATCTCAATCAAACAAACCCACAGGTTATGGCCATAGCATGGATGCAAACCAACTTGGCTACCGTATTTCTGCCGCCCTCGATACCATATTAAAATCCACGCCCGTCACCTATGGCTACCATGGACGAGCGCTGCTGCATTCACAGGGCGGTATTAGTCTCGATAAAAACGTGACGCCTGGCGTTCGCATTCCCTATGGCACAGAACCCAACCCCATCGCCCATATTCAAGCCCTCGCGCAGCATCACCAGTATTATACGGCGGGGATCAGCGATATTTTGACTATCGATGAAACCATCAAATCCAATCCTCAAGCCATGTTCCAACTGTGTAAAGCGGCACTGGAGTTAGGCTTTAGGGAATTTACCGCCAATGTGGCCTCTAACGATTTAATGCGCGTCACTGGCTATATGGTAAAACGCTCTGATATTGAAGCATTTAAACAATGCGGTTCGCGCCTTAATACCACGGGTTTAGGGGCTGAAGCAGCACAAAATACCGGCATATTGCAACGCCAAGCACGCGTTATTGCCCATGAGCACTCCCGCTGTGTTGTTAACTAAATCGGCCATAAATAAGCAGGCAATTGTCAGCCAACTATTGCCGTTTTCCTGCGTCGACGGGCCTGGCAGCAGGCTCGTGTTATTCTTGCAGGGCTGCAACTATCAATGTAAAAACTGCCATAACCCACATACCATCGGCTTATGCGATGGCTGTGGCGATTGCATCGCCACCTGCCCTGACAAGGCGCTGACATTGATAAACGCTAACAATAAGCATCAGATCCATTGGGATAAAGACCGTTGTAGCCAGTGCGATACTTGTCTTGCTGTGTGTCCAAAACAAGCCAATCCCAAAGTCACCCGACACACTGTGGAAGAAATCTTGGCGATTCTTCACCATCAGCGTCAATTTATTAATGGCATTACGGTGAGCGGCGGCGAAGCAAGTCTACAACTGCCATTTATTATTGAATTATTTAAAGCGATTAAGGCATCAACGTCGTTATCACAGTTAACCTGTATGCTTGATACCAATGGCAGTTTGAGCCTCACTGGCTGGCATAAACTGCTGCCCTTTTTAGACGGCGCTATGGTGGATCTTAAAGCATGGCAACGAGATTCCCATAGATACATTACCGGGCGAGATAACCATGCGGTGTTCAAATCCATTCAACTTTTGGCGCAGCAGCAAAAACTGTATGAAGTAAGATTGCTGCATATTCCAGGTATTACGGATTTTGAACAGGAGATAGACGCGCTATCTTGCTATTTACTGACACTCGGTGCCGATACGCGGGTGAAATTAAACGCCTTTCACCACCATGGTGTGGTTGATGAGGCGTTAACATGGCCAAGTTGCACTCAAACCGATATTGAAGCCTTAGCAGCCTCCCTTGCCCAGCGAGGTTTAACAAATATCGTGTTACCGTCCATCTACCTTTAACGGCTACAAAGCAGGATCTGCTCGTACAGCCAGCGTAGCGCGGGATCCTTGATACTTTGTTTATGCCATACGAGGCTATAAGCCACTTTTCCATATTCGATGGGTAACGGTTTCACTGTTAAGCCTTTGGCTTGGCTCGCGATGGATGCCCAGCGGCGCGAGCAGGTAAACAGCAGTTCACTGTTGTGACACATTAACGCCGCGCTGCCAAAGTCTGGCACTGAAATGGGGACGGCACGTTTTTTAGATTGCTGAGCGAGTAAAATATCAAAATAAGGTGTACTCAGATCCGTATCTGTGATGCCTATATGGCTGTAGCTTAGGTAGTCATCAAAGCTGATATGCGATTGTTTGGCCAAGGGATGGGATGCATTCATTAAGCAAATCATTTCATCACTGAACAAGGTTTCCCACACTAGATCATCTTGCGAAGGATTAGGCTGACTCAAATCATGGGGTAACAGTACAAAGTCTAACGAGCCATTAATGAGTCCATCAAAACCAATATTGTCTTTGCTGTAAATATCGAGATGAATATGGGGCGCCAAACTCAAAATATGGGCGCTGAGTTTGGCGGCCAGCAGTTCAAAGGTGCTTTCACGCATTGCAAGCGAAAAACGCCCCTCATAGTTTATTGGGGTAAACGCATCTTGACTTATGATCTGATTCATATCATTGATCATTTGTTGCACGCTTGGGCCTAATCGTTTGGCTAAAGGTGTTGCAACCAGTGAATTACCATTACGGTAAAACAGTTCATCATTCAAACTGTCTCGAAGCTGACTTAAGGTTTTACTGACCGATGAAGGGCTTAAGCATAAACGTTCGGCGCTGGCGGTAACGCTCAGAGTATCGAGCATCACGTGTAAAGTGATTAAGTGCTTCATACTAATACGCGAAAGCTTGGCTAAATCCATCAGTGGTTTCCTGGTAATTTATCTTATGGTAAAAATCAAAATATCAATTTTTAATCATGATAAACAATACGATAAAACTTACCCAATAGATTGCTAAGTATATTGGTCTGTTATGCGCGCCGGCTCACAGGCTTGCTCGGTAAAAGTGCCTAACCAAATCCAGCCAACAAAAAAGCGAATGCATATGTGCATTCGCTTTTTGCGTATAACAGCTTAAAACTTATGCGCTATAGGGTGAGTGCGGACTAAATCTTGTGATGTTTAGCTGCAAACTCGTTCATAAATGTCACCAGCGCGGCAACACCTTCCAGTGGCATTGCATTGTATAGGCTTGCACGCATACCACCGACAATTCGGTGTCCTTTTAAAGCCACTAAGCCAGCCGCTTCGGCCTCTTTTAAGAAGGCGCCATCAAGGGATTCATCCGCCAGTTGGAAAGTCACGTTCATTTGTGAGCGGTTCGCAGCCACCACACCATTTTTATAGAAAGGATTGGCGTCGATACAGGCATATAGCATTTGCGCTTTTTGCTGATTGATTTTCGCGATACTGGCCACACCACCTAAGGATTTGAGCCAGGCAAACACTTCAGCCGCTAAGTACCAGGCAAATGTTGGTGGCGTATTGAACATAGAATCATGCTCTACCGCTAAACGATAATCCATAATGGATGATTGAGTTAAACTCGGCAGTTTCAACATATCATCACGCACGATCACAATAGATAAGCCCGAAGGACCAATGTTCTTCTGCGCACCGGCATAGATTAAGCCGTAACGGCTGACATCGATTTCACGCGACATAATGGTAGATGATAGGTCGGCGACAATCGGCCATGGACTGTCTAACTCATCAAAAATTTCGATACCATCAACTGTCTCATTTGGACAGTAGTGCACATAACGGTAATCGGCATCAATGTTATGCAGATCAGGCAGTACTACTGCATTGAGTCCATTATGTTTTTCAACAATGTTAAGGCTATCAATTTGCGCGTCGCCCGCCAGCTTTTGGGCTTCGGCTAATGCCGCAGAAGACCATTGACCACTGACTAAATACAGGGCACGACCTTGGTTACCTAAAAAATTATTCACAACGGCAGAGAACTGACCGCGACCACCGCCGTGCATAAACAGCACATGATAGTTTTGTGGAATGTGCATCAGCTCGCGTAAATCCGCCTCAGCTTGCTTGGTCAGCGCGATAAATTCCTTACCTCTGTGGCTGACTTCCATCACGGAGACACCTAGCCCATTCCAATCGAGTAATTCCTGTTGTGCTTTTTTCATTACCGCTGCGGGTAACATCGCAGGACCTGCACAGAAATTATAAATCGCGCTCACTGCCACTCTCCTTATTCACAAACCATGATATTAGAATTCATAAAATAAAACGTTGCCATGAAAAAAACGAGCGTCCAATTGGACGCTCGTTTTTATGCTTTCGAATTAGTCTTCGTCTTGCTCGTCGTCAAGCTCTTCATCTTCGTCTAATTCTTCTTCCAGTTCATCCTCTTCCTCTAAAGGCTCTTGTTGAACAGAGTCACCTTCAGCGACAACTGGGACGATTGGCATACCGTTTTCATCCAGCTCGACGTCATCTTCGTCGCCTTGGATCTCATCAATACGTTGCAGACCAACCACTTTCTCATCACTTGCAGTACGGATAATGGTCACACCTTGCGTATTACGGCCGATGATAGACACACCGTTCGCCGGCGTACGCACTAAGGTACCTTTGTCGCTGATCAGCATGATTTCATCATTACCGCCAACTTGTACCGCGCCAACAACCGCACCGTTACGCTCACTCACCTTGATCGATACCACACCTTTGGTCGCGCGGCTCTTCGATGGGTATTCAGACAGTTCAGTACGTTTACCATAGCCGTTTTCAGTCACGGTTAAGATAGCGCCATCGCCCTTAGGTACGATGAGAGACACCACTTTTTGGCCTTCTTCAAGCTTGATACCGCGAACACCGGTCGCACCGCGGCCCATTGGACGCACACCCTTGAAGTTGATTTGTGGATTGCCTTCTTCATCCAGCACTGGGTTGCCGTTTTCATCGAGGACAGCCACTTCTTCGCCTTCTTTAAAGCGAACCACTTTACCTTCGTTCGAGAACAACATGATCTCATCATCACCATTGGTGATATCGACACCGATCAGTTGGTCACCGTCTTTGAGGTTAACAGCGATAATGCCGTTAGCACGTGGGTTGCTGTAAGCTGTCAGCGCAGTCTTCTTCACGGTACCGTTAGAGGTCGCCATGATAATATACTTATCTTCGGCGTATTCACGCACCGGCAGAATCGCCGTAATGCGTTCGCCATCGGCCAGTGGCAGCAAGTTAACAATCGGACGACCGCGCGATGTCCGGCTCGCCAGCGGTAACTGATAGACCTTGAGCCAGTACATCTTACCGAAGTCAGAGAAGCACAGAATCGTATCGTGGGTGTTCGCAACCAGCAGTTTTTCAACGAAATCTTCGTCTTTCACCTTAGTTGCAGCTTTACCCTTACCACCACGGCGCTGGGCTTGGTAATCGCTCAGTGGTTGGTACTTGGCGTAACCTAAGTGTGACAGAGTCACAACTACGTCTTCTTCGTTGATTAAGTCTTCAAGACTCATATCAATTTCATTGGCGTTGATGACAGTGCGGCGCGCATCACCGTATTCAGCAAGAATTTCTTCCAGCTCTTCTTTGATCACTTCCATCAAACGCTCAGGGCTGCGCAGAATAAACAACAGACCCGCGATGAACTCAAGCAGCTCTTCGTATTCGGCGATGATCTTATCGTGCTCAAGACCGGTTAAACGGTGTAAGCGCAGCTCAAGGATCGCCTGAGCCTGTTGCTCAGTCAGATAATATAAGCCGTCACGGATACCGAATTCTGGCTCTAACCATTCAGGACGCGCCGCATCATCACCCGCTTTTTCAAGCATGCCCTGTACATGGCCAAGTGCCCAGCCCTGCTCAACCAGTTTGACTTTAGCGTCAGCTGGGGTTGGCGAGGCTTTGATCAGAGCAATAATCGGGTCGATGTTGGCCAGCGCAACCGCTAATGCCTCAAGAATATGGGCACGTTCGCGCGCTTTACGCAGTTCGAATACGGTACGGCGAGTCACCACTTCACGGCGGTGCAGGATAAAGCATTCGAGCATTTCTTTTAAGTTGAACAACTTAGGCTGACCATTGGTCAAAGCCACCATGTTGATACCAAAAGAACATTGCATTTGTGTCTGGGCATAGAGGTTGTTCAGGACAACTTCGCCCACTTCGCCACGCTTGATTTCGATAACGATGCGCATACCGTCTTTGTCAGACTCATCGCGCAGACCGCTAATGCCTTCAATTTTCTTATCTTTAACTAGCTCAGCGATTTTCTCGATGAGTTTCGCCTTGTTCACCTGATAAGGGATTTCAGTAACGATAATACGCTCACGACCGCTGTCTTCGGTTTCGACTTCGGCCAGCGCGCGCATAACGGCGCGGCCGCGGCCTGTCTTGTACGCATCGATAATGCCTTTACGGCCATTGATAATCGCAGCCGTTGGGAAGTCTGGGCCTGGAATATGTTCCATCAGCTGTTCGATAGACAGCGCAGGATCGGCGATCAGCGCTAAACAGCCCTTAACGACTTCGGTTAAGTTATGAGGCGGAATGTTAGTCGCCATACCTACCGCAATACCCGAAGAACCGTTGATTAACAGGTTAGGGACACGTGTCGGTAATACAGCAGGAATTTGTTCAGTGCCATCGTAGTTGGGCACATAGTCAACAGTTTCTTTTTCAAGATCGGCGAGGAGCTGGTGCGCTAACTTATCCATACGGATTTCGGTATAACGCATTGCCGCTGCAGAGTCACCGTCAACCGAACCGAAGTTTCCTTGACCGTCGACTAAGGTGTAACGCAGAGAGAAGGGCTGAGCCATACGTACGATAGTATCGTAAACCGCCGAATCACCATGGGGGTGATATTTACCGATCACGTCACCGACCACACGGGCAGACTTTTTGTACGGCTTGTTCCAATCGTTCTTCAATTCACTCATGGCAAACAGCACGCGGCGATGCACAGGCTTAAGGCCATCACGCACGTCTGGTAATGCACGTCCCACGATGACGCTCATGGCGTAATCAAGGTACGAATTCTTTAGTTCGTCTTCGATATTAATTGGCGAAATAGATGATGCCAGATCAGTCATAAACTGCTCGTTCCCCTGAAAATTAGCCGACAACGTATAATCCGTATCATTGAGCGGCCCAAAAACGTGATTTGGCATTCTAACACAGTTATTTAATGTCGCCAGACCTATCCTGCGCGAATTGAGAAGGATGTGGCTTAATAGATGAAAACACTGTCAATTTGCACTTTTAAACCCGATAAAATCCGTTGTTAATGGCGAAATTGAGTCCAAGACTTGATTAATATCCGAGCAGAAAAACCGCTCCGCTTCACAAAGTGTTTAAGAATTAATGATAATTGCTGAAATTTCACTCAACCACAAAGACTTAGAATCAGCCAATACTGTGTTTATCCACCATTGTCGTTATAATAGCCGCACTATTCAGCCGCTTTAGGTAATCGCATGCAACAGAATACCAACGTAGACCCACAGGAAATCGCAAAGTTTGAACGTATGGCCGAAACCTGGTGGGATCTCAATGGCGAGTTTAAACCGCTGCATCTATTAAATCCCCTTCGCTTAAACTATATCGATCAGACTGCTGGTGGGATTTTTGGTAAAAAAGTGCTCGACGTCGGTTGCGGCGGTGGCATTTTATCCGAAAGTATGGCGCGCATCGGTGCAGTGGTTGATGGTCTTGATATGGGTGAAGAACCGTTAGAAGTTGCACGCTTGCATGCGCTGGAAACCGGTGTGAGCATCAATTACGTGAAAAACACCGCTGAGGCTCATAGGGAAGATCACCGCGAATACTATGATGTGGTGACCTGCATGGAGATGCTCGAACACGTACCCAATCCCCAATCAGTGATCCAAGCCTGCTGCGATATGGTAAAACCTGGTGGTTTTGTGTTTTTCTCTACAATTAATCGCAATGTTAAATCCTTTGTTGAAACCATTATTGGCGCCGAATATTTACTGAAAATGCTGCCCATCGGCACTCATGATCATAATAAGTTTATTAAACCTTCCGAATTGATTGAGTTAGTCGATAACACCGACCTCATCTGCAAAGACGCCCTTGGGATCACTTATAACCCGTTAACAGGGATTTTTAAGTACACATCTAAGGTCGATGTAAACTATATGATTGCAACGCAAAAGGCAGATTAAGATGAGTTTAGCTGAGGTTAAAGGGGTCTTATTCGACCTTGATGGTACCCTTGCCGATACCGCGCCGGATCTGGTTCAGGCCCTTAAACTCAGTTTGTCTGATGTCGGTATTGCAGCAAAACCCTTTGCAGACATGCGTAGCGCCGCCTCCCATGGCAGCTTTGCCTTAGTCGATGCGGCCATTCCAGGCGCAGATGAGGTGCTACGCACCCAAGTCCAGCAAGGACTCCTTGCCCACTATCAAAGGATCAATGGCGACCATTGCCAGTTGTTTGAAGGTATTTCCCCACTGCTTGACTGGCTCGAGTTATGCCGAGTGCCATTTGGAGTCATCACCAATAAACCTGCCCGCTTTACTCGTCCCCTGTTACATAAGCTTAAGCTCAGCTCGCGTATGCCGGTGATGATCAGCGGCGATTCGACCCGTTACCCTAAGCCCCATACCGCACCTATGCTATTGGGCGCGCAGCAATTGCAGTGCAAGCCACAGCAAATCCTTTATTTAGGCGATGCCGAGCGGGATTTACTCGCAGCCCAAGCGGCGGGCATGCTCGGCGGTGTAGCACTGTGGGGATATTTGGGCGAGGACGATACACCCGATGCATGGCCTGCCTATGCACAGTTTACGACGCCTTCGAATTTACATTCGGCACTAAGCCAAGCGTTAACAAAATAAGCACGAATCAGGATTCGTGCTGATAGCTATTAATAGAATTAACGCTATGGGTCAATCCCCGCGATCGTGATCGCTGCTTATTTTAGCGATCGATCACACTGCGGGATCGGAATAAAAATTCGCCATATCAAACGCACGCTAATCTCAATTTGAGCTACAGGGTTAGTCATTACTAACGCATTTTTTTATCCTCAAGATATCCACAAGATACCCCCTAAATTGAGACTTGCAAATAATAGCAAACCTCACTATCTTGTATCTCAGATTATTTAAAACACCATATCTTGTGTATAGGTAGCAATCAGACACACTAGAAGTTCCCCGCTAAATCGACTATTTTCACCATAGTCAACAGTATTAAGGGTTTTCAGGTTGATTGTTTTACAAGGAAACGTACGGTGACTTAGTTCACCTGAACAGATATCAGAACCAAGGCCTCTCTTCAATGAATAGCAATATGACAGTTACAAAACGCTGTGGTGCACGTGAGACAATTGATCTCGACAAAATACACCGCGTAATTACTTGGGCAGCCAAGGGGTTAAAAAACGTTTCTGTTTCTGAAGTTGAACTTCGCACGCATTTACAGTTTTTCGATGGGATCCCAACCGAAGCTATCCACGAAACGATCATCAAATCTGCGGCGGATTTAATTTCCCCTGAGTCACCCGATTATCAGTTTCTGGCTGCGCGTTTAGCCGTATTCCATTTGCGTAAGAAGGCTTTTGGTCAGTTCGAGCCACCCAAGTTATATGACCATGTCACTAAGCTGGTAGAGTTGGGTAAGTATGATATGCATATTCTGCAGGATTACACCCGCGAAGAACTCGATATTATGGATACTTATATCGACCATTGGCGCGATATGAACTTCTCCTACGCAGCCGTTAAACAGCTTGAAGGTAAATATCTGGTTCAAAACCGCGTCACCCACGAGATTTATGAGAGCGCCCAGTTCCTCTATATTCTGGTGGCGGCCTGTTTGTTTGCCCGCTATCCAAAAGCTACGCGTCTGCAATACGTCAAAGATTTTTACGATGCGGTATCGACTTTTAAGATTTCACTGCCAACGCCTATCATGGCGGGAGTGCGTACGCCGACTCGTCAGTTTAGCTCATGCGTACTGATTGAATGTGGCGATAGCTTGGATTCAATCAACGCGACAGCATCATCTATCGTAAAATACGTAAGCCAACGCGCAGGTATCGGTATCAACGCCGGTCGTATCCGTGCATTAGGAAGCCCAATCCGGGGTGGCGAAGCCTTCCACACGGGTTGCTTACCTTTCTACAAGTATTTCCAAACTGCGGTGAAATCGTGCTCGCAAGGCGGCGTGCGCGGCGGTGCAGCCACCCTCTTCTATCCTATTTGGCACTTAGAAGTTGAATCGCTGCTAGTACTGAAAAATAACCGTGGCGTTGAAGATAACCGTATCCGTCATTTAGACTACGGCGTGCAACTGAATAAACTGATGTATCAGCGTCTGATCAAAGGTGAAAACATCAGCCTGTTCAGCCCATCGGACGTACCCGGTCTTTACGATGCCTTCTTTGAAGATCAAGCCGAATTTGAGCGTTTATATTTGCAATATGAGCAAGACGGCAGCATTCGCAAAAAGACATTGAAAGCGGTTGAATTATTCTCACTGATGATGCAAGAACGTGCTTCAACGGGCCGTATCTACATTCAAAACGTGGATCACTGTAACACCCACAGTCCATTTGACTCAAAAGTTGCACCGATCAGACAGTCTAACCTCTGCCTTGAAATCGCTCTGCCGACTAAGCCATTGAATAACATTGACGATCCAAACGGCGAAATCGCCCTTTGTACACTGTCGGCATTAAACCTGGGGACAATTACCGATTTAGCGGAACTGGAGCCATTAGCTGATTTAGCCGTGCGAGCCTTAGATAACCTGCTGGATTACCAAGATTATCCAATCAAAGCGGCGCAGATTTCGTCGATGAACCGTCGTACCTTAGGGATTGGTGTTATCAACTTCGCTAACTATTTAGCGAAGAATGGTATGAAGTACTCCGATGGTAGCGCGAACAATCTGACTCACAAGACCTTTGAAGCGATTCAGTTTTATCTGCTCAAAGCGTCAATGAATCTGGCGAAAGAAAAAGGTGCGTGCCCATTATTTAATGAGACGACTTACGCTCAAGGTATTTTACCTATCGATACCTACAAACGTGACCTAGATAAGATTTGCAGTGAGCCATTGCATTTAGACTGGGAAGCGCTGCGTAACGACATTAAAGAGTATGGTTTACGTAACTCGACATTGTCTGCACTGATGCCGTCTGAGACTTCATCACAGATCTCAAACGCCACCAACGGTATCGAACCGCCACGCGGCTTGATCAGTGTGAAAGCCAGTAAAGATGGCCAGTTAAAGCAAGTGGTACCCGATTTTGATGAGCTGAAATACAACTACGAGCTGTTATGGCAAATGCCAAGCAACGAAGGTTACTTACAGCTTGTGGGTATCATGCAAAAGTTCGTTGACCAAGCGATTTCGGCCAACACAAACTATGATCCAGCGCGTTTTGAGGGCCGTAAAGTCCCAATGCAGACCCTGCTAAAAGACTTACTCAATGCCTACAAGTTAGGTGTAAAAACGCTGTACTACCATAACACTCGCGATGGAGCATCGGATCAACACGATGACATTACCAACATAGAGAAAGAAGATGACGGCTGTGCTGGCGGCGCTTGCAAAATCTAATCTTCAATGTTAACGGTTGCGGGATCCCAATGGGATCCCGACTTATTGGAATACTCGTACCATGACCTACTCTACTTTTTGCCAAACACCCAACGATGCCACCCGTGAACCCATGTTTTTCGGACAATCGGTAAACGTCGCACGTTATGACCAACAAAAATATGAAGTGTTTGAAAAATTAATTGAAAAGCAGCTGTCTTTCTTCTGGCGCCCAGAGGAAGTCGATGTGAGCCGCGATAAAATCGACTACAACTCACTACCCGATCATGAAAAGCATATTTTTATTTCGAACCTGAAATACCAAACGCTGCTCGATTCAATTCAAGGTCGCTCGCCTAACGTAGCTTTTTTGCCATTGGTGTCACTGCCTGAGTTAGAAACCTGGATTGAAACCTGGTCATTCTCCGAGACCATTCATTCGCGCTCATACACTCACATTATTCGCAATATCGTCAACGATCCTTCAGTGATTTTTGACGATATCGTGGTGAACCATGAGATCCTGCGCCGTGCCACAGACATTGCAGAGTTCTACGATCACCTCATCAAATTAACCCAGACATATCATTTACTCGGTGAAGGCACCCATGTGATTGATGGTGAGCCTTTAGAGGTAAATACCCGCACCCTGAAAAAAGCGCTGTACCTGTGCATGATGTCAGTTAACGCGCTCGAAGCCATTCGCTTCTACGTGAGCTTTGCCTGCTCATTTGCCTTCGCTGAGCGTAAACTTATGGAAGGTAACGCGAAAATTATTCGTCTTATCGCCCGTGACGAGGCGCTGCACTTAAACAGCACTCAGCATATCTTAACCATTATGCAGGGCGGCAAAGACGATCCTGAGATGGCCGAGATTGCCGCAGAATGCCAACAGGAAGCCTATAACCTGTTCCTAAAAGCCGCCGAACAAGAAAAAGAATGGGCGAAATACCTGTTCAAAGACGGCTCAATGATCGGTCTAAACGAGCAGATCCTCTGCCAATATGTTGAGTACATTACCAACCAACGGATGAAGTCAGTTAACCTGCCGCTACCTTATGCAGAACAAACTAACCCACTGCCATGGATGAAAAACTGGCTAGAGAGTGACGCGGTACAAGTGGCTCCCCAAGAAGTGGAAGTGTCATCCTATCTGGTTGGCCAAATCGATGCCGCCGTCGACAGTGATGAATTTCTTGATTTCGATCTCTAATCACTTTTGATTGTGAAATGACTAGATTACGAAATGACTAAGTCGAACCAGCTAAAGAGCCATCCATTGAATAATCCCTTTGCCAAGGCGCCCATTGTGCGCCTGCAAGGGCAACCTGTGCTGCTATTTACCCCGCAGCACGGCTCTTTACTGCAAGCTCTTGAGGCCAAAAAAGTCAGAATTTTCTCTGAATGTCGTAGTGGCTTTTGTGGTGCTTGTAAAACAAAAGTGCTTAGTGGTCGTGTCAGCTATTTAACCGAGCCTCTAGCCGATCTCAATGCCGACGAATGTCTGCCCTGCTGCTGTATACCCAGCGAAGATTTAGAACTCGACTTATCGCCCGAAGGCGCTGCCGTGGTGACCTATTCTTGCAACACCCGCGCTCAGTCTACATCTACACGTAAAACCGCCAACCTAAAAGCCGTGCCACAGCAAGAAGTGGTCGAAGAATAGCAGAGTCGTCTACTATTGGTTGTTATTGACAAACATCCTCCTGCATAACACCTACTGATTAGCAAAAAACAACATTTTTACAGCTTCCCAAACGCTTTATCGCTCACTCTTGTTAGCTTGCCAAAAGATCATTATGTTATTGCTTTCCAATTATTTTTACTTTGTATTAGGTGGACCAGTTTATGCCAAGGAGAGCTATGGATAAGTTAATCGCAATCAGCTTCCTGTTTGTGTCAATGAGTGCATTTTCGAGTGAAGATAACCTCGTTGCCGAAATGAAAGACATGGATAGTAAGGTATTTGATTCATTTAATCGTTGTGCCGATGAGCAACAACTCAAGCTGCACCAAAGTTACTTTGCAGATAAGGTCGAGTTTTACCATGACAACGGTGGTGTCACTTGGGATCGCCAGTCGATGATCAACAACACTAAAAACTATGCCTGTGGTAAATACACCCGCTCACTGGTTGAAGAGAGCTTTCAAGCCTATCCCATCAAGGACTTTGGCGCGATAACAGAGGGTGTACATAAATTTTGCAGCCAAGAAACTGACAGTTGTGACGGCAAAGCCAAATTTTTAATGGTCTGGCAACACACCAATGGCCAGTGGCAAGTCACTAGAGTCGTCAGTTATGGGCATTTACCCAACTAAGCAAATGGCCCACTCATATAGATAAGCGCTTATCTTCATATCAATCAACAAATAAGCCTGAGTCTGACTCAGGCATTTTTTAGGATAAACCGCTTAAAACTACAGCAGCATAGCAAGCTCGGCGCCTTGACGAATGGCCCGTTTTGCATCCAGCTCAGCGGCAACATCAACACCCCCAATCAAATGCACAGGAATGCCCGTTGCTTTCATCTCATCGACTAAGGTGCGATTTGATTCTTGTCCGGCGCAGAGGATAACATTATCCACGGCCAATACTTCAGTTTGCTCACCAACCCGAATATGTAGGCCCGCGTCATCAAACTTTTCATAGTTGACGCCGGTTTTCATCTTCACATCATGCTGTTTTAACACTAAACGGTGGATCCAACCGGTGGTTTTACCTAAGCCTTGGCCCATCTTTGAAGTCTTGCGTTGCAGCAAATAAACTTGTCTGTGATCGCTATTATCGACTTCAGGCTCGGCTAACCCACCCGCATGCTGATATTGCTTGTCTATACCCCACTGCTTTAACCATTTTTCAGGATTGAGGGTGCTAGACTCAGATTCGCAGAGGTAATGCGCCATATCAAAGCCAATACCGCCAGCACCAATCAGCGCGACTTTGTCACCAATCGCAGTTTGGCCCGTCAGTACCTGCTGATAATCGACCACTTTGGGGCTATCAAATCCTGGCAAGCTCAACTCGCGCGGGACCACGCCGGAAGCAATAACAATTTCATCAAACGTTTCGGTTTCCAGTACCTTAGCATCCAAGCGGGTATTTAAGCGCAGATCAATTTTATACAGTTTAATTTGATTGAGGAAATAACGAATTGTCTCGTTAAACTCTTCTTTTCCTGGGATTTTACGTGCCAGATTAAACTGACCACCCACCTCAGATTTCGCCTCAAAAAGCACGACTTCATGACCACGCATCGCTGCATACACCGAAAATGCCATGCCTGCGGGACCCGCGCCCATCACTGCAATTCGCTTCTTTTTATTGGTAGGTAAAAAGTTAATTTCGGTCTCGTAACAGGCACGAGGGTTGACCAAGCAGGTGGCACGTTTCAGAGAGAAGGTATGATCTAAACAGGCCTGATTACAACCAATACAGGTATTAATCAGCTCTGGCGTATTGGCCGCCGCTTTATTCACAAACTCAGGATCAGCTAGGAACGGCCTCGCCATAGATACCATGTCCGCTTGACCAGAGGCGATGATTTGCTCGCCAATCTCAGGCGTATTAATACGATTTGTGGCAATCAAGGGCACTGAAACCGATTTTTTAAGTTTTTCAGTCACCCAAGCAAAGGCGCCGCGGGGCACACTGGTCGCAATAGTTGGCACGCGGGCCTCATGCCAGCCAATCCCAGTATTGATAATCGACACTCCCGCATGTTCAAGCCATTTGGCCAGTTGCACAACTTCATCCCAGGTGGAGCCGTTATCGACCAAGTCGAGCATGGATAAGCGGAAAATAATGATGAAGTCTTTGCCCACTTTGGCGCGAATGGCATTCACAATTTCAATTGGGAATTGTGCGCGTTTTTCAAAACTACCGCCCCATTCATCGGTGCGCGTATTGGTCCGGGAACTGATAAATTGGTTGATCAAATACCCCTCAGAGCCCATCACTTCAACGCCATCGTACCCTGCTCTTTTTGCTAAGGCGGCAGAACTGGCGTAATCCTTAATGGTGGCGCGTACTTGACGGCTCGACATGGCAGAAGGCGTAAAGGGAGTAATCGGCGATTTGATTTTACTCGGTGCCTGCGAAAAAGGATGATAACCATAGCGGCCAGCATGCAGGATTTGCATACAGATTTTACCTCCGGCTTCATGCACCGCTTGAGTCACAATGCGGTGCTTGCCCACTTGCCAGGGGAAACTCAACTGACAAGCATGGGGAGTCAATCGACCACGTAGGTTTGGTGAAATTCCGCCAGTGACGATCAATCCTACACCGCCCAACGCGCGCTCTTTATAAAACGCTGCCAGTTTCTCAAATCCGCCCTTTTCTTCTTCTAACCCCGTGTGCATGGAGCCCATCAACACACGGTTTTTGAGCTGGGTAAATCCCAGATCTAAGGGTTCTAATAAATGGGGAAACGACATTCAAACATCCTTTTTAAACAAGTGATTTAAATGAGCATACCTTGAGTCAAATGTAAGCTCAACTGTTGCTAACGGGTTAAAAGTTAAAAACCTTTACAATTGTGTTTAGCCAGTGAAGAGATTTTCAGTTAGCATTGGCACATTCGATATGCAAAGGAGTGGCTAATGTCCGCTAACCCATCGTTTTTCAAGAGAATATGCTTATTCATTTGGAACGCCCTTAACGGGATCCGTAAATTCATACTTAACCTGATCTTTTTTGGCCTCCTCGCCATGATTCTGATTGTCATTGGCAGTAGTGAAGATATTCAGGTCGAAGATAATTCGGCACTGGTACTTAATCTTGCGGGATCGATTGTTGATCAAAAACAACAGGTCGACCCGCTTGAAGCCGCACTCAAGCAAGGTAATAACGGCAGCAGCGATGGCGAAATCCTACTGGCGGATATTATCTATGTGATTGATAACGCGGCGCACGATAACAGGATTAGCACTATAGTCTTAGACTTGGCAGAGCTAAAACGTGCGGGGATCAGCAAATTACAATCCATTGGCGATGCCTTAAATCGTTTTAAAGAAAGCGGCAAAAAGGTCGTAGCGATTGGTAACTATTACGAACAAAACCAATATTTTCTTGCCAGTTTTGCCGATACTATTTACCTCAACCCTCAAGGTAGCGTCTCACTTGAGGGATTAAGTATGTATAACCAATACTTCAAATCCGCCCTCGAAAAACTCAAGATAAAAGCACATATTTTCCGTGTTGGGACGTTTAAATCCGCAGTAGAACCTTATATGCGTGACGATATGTCAGATGCGGCCAGAGAGGCCAGCAGCGTCCTACTTGCTGATGTTTGGCAAAGTTACACTCAAACGGTGGCGACAAATCGCCAAATTGATACCAAAGCCTTGGTTTTGGACTCGGCAAACTACCTTGCACAACTCGATAAGGCTGAGGGCGATTCTGCGACTATGGCCCTCAATATGAAATGGGTCGATACCCTAGCGACCGATGAAGATTTCCGCAAAGTTATGCTTGAGACCGTGGGTAAAGAAAAGTCGGGTGACAGCTTTAAGCAGGTCAGCTTTTACGACTATTTAACCCTAGTGACACCTCTGCCAAGCTTTGTTGAGCAAGACAGTGTTGGTATTATCGTTGCCAGCGGCACTATTTTAAATGGCAGCCAACCCGCCGGGCAGATTGGTGGCGATAGCACGGCTGAACTCATTCGTAAGGCGCGATTTGATAAACATATTAAAGCGCTGGTGTTACGAGTTGACAGCCCTGGCGGTAGCGCCTTTGCCTCGGAGCAAATCCGCCAAGAATTACTCGCCCTCAAAGCGGCGGGTAAACCTGTGGTGGTCAGTATGGGTAGCCTTGCGGCATCCGGCGGTTATTGGATTTCGGCCAGCGCCGATTATATCTTCGCGACACCAACAACACTGACGGGCTCTATCGGCATCTTCGGGATGATCACCACCTTCGAAGATTCACTCGCCAGTTTAGGCATCCATACCGACGGCGTATCAACCTCTGAATGGGCGGGTTTATCAGTCACGCGCACCCTCTCGCCACAAATAGAGTCGGTTATCCAGCGCCATATCGAACGTGGCTATTTAGACTTTATCTCACTGGTCGCTAAGGAACGTAACATGACCTTAGAACAAGTGGATAGCATCGCCCAAGGCCGTGTGTGGAGTGGTAAAAAAGCCCTAGAGTTAGGTTTAGTGGACGAGCTTGGCGATATCGACCAAGCAGTCGCCAAAGCCGCTAAACTGGCGGATTTAAGCCTGTTCGATACCCGTGTGATTGAGCAAGAGCTCACACCTGAGCAGCGTTTTGTGCAGCAAATGTTTGCCTCTGTGTCGGCTTATTTACCCGCTTCACTCAGCCATTCAACGCTGCTTGAGCAAATGCTGAGCCAATGGACCGGTAGCTTAAAGACTATAGCGGCCTTTAACGACCCTAACCATGTGTATGTATATTGTGACAGCTGTGCGATCAACTAGCGCAGACTCAAGATGAAAGACACAAAAGCCCGATACCTCGGGCTTTTTTATTGGGTTTATGTCAGCAAAATCGTATAATTAGCCCACGTGAAGCTAAGATAACGACAAGAATGACTAAACGCTCCATTTATGTCGCCTACACGGGCGGCACCATAGGCATGCAAAAAACCGATAATGGCTTTGCACCAGTAGCAGGATTTTTGACCCAATGCGTCCAATCCATGCCCGAGTTTTACCATGCTGAAATGCCTGAGTTTGTGATCCACGAGTACTGCCCGCTCATCGACTCATCAAACATGGCACCGACCGACTGGCAAATGATTGCCGATGATATCAAAGCCAATTATGACAAGTACGATGGCTTTGTGATCCTCCACGGCACTGATACCATGGCCTATACTGCATCGGCCTTATCCTTTATGCTTCAAGGCCTGTCAAAGCCTGTTATTGTCACCGGCTCACAAATCCCCTTGGCGCAGTTGCGTTCCGACGGCCAAACCAACCTACTCAACTCTTTGTATATCGCTGCTAATTATCCAGTGGCTGAGGTTTGCTTATTCTTTAATAACAAACTATTTCGTGGCAATCGTTCCACCAAAGCCCATGCCGACGGCTTCGATGCCTTTGCCTCACCAAACTTCCCCTTACTGCTTGAAGCGGGGATCAAAATTAATCTGCGCGCAGGTAAAATTGCCACGCCAAGCGATAAACCGTTAGAAGTCGCTAATATAAGCCCTCAGCCTGTCGGTGTGGTCACCCTCTACCCAGGTATCTCCACGCAGATTTTTGAGAATATTCTACAGCAACCCGTTAAGGCGCTCATTTTACTGACCTTTGGTGTAGGGAATGCACCGCAAGATACGGCATTACTCGATACCCTAAAGCAAGCGGATGAGCGGGGAATTGTGTTAGTGAACCTGACTCAGTGTTTCCAAGGCAAGGTGAATATGGGCGGTTATGCAACGGGAAATGCCCTCGCTAAAGCAGGCGTGATCAGTGGCGCAGATATGACCATTGAGGCTGCATTGGCTAAGTTGCATTATCTGCTGTCGAAAAACTTAAAGCCGAGCGAAATTAAGGCTGCTATGTTACAAAACTTAGTTGGTGAGCTCAGCCCCGATTAAGGATCGCAACTTTGCGTAGTAAAAAGCCCACATTAGTGGGCTTTTTACTACGTTGCGTCAACTGAGATTACAGGTCGTCAGCTTTAAACTCGGCTATCGACTCGCCACGGAATTGTTTCTTCAACTCCGCCTTTGACAGCTCATTTAATTTTCCGCCGGCACCTATGGTGAAATGCTCCGTTTGATCTAAGCGGCGCGCCTGATAGAGCATCACCACTTGAAGAGTCGATTCACGCTGGGCTTCGGTCAATACTGTGCCATCTTCCCATTTGCCTAATTCAGCAGCGCTACGCAGCCTTTCATAGACTTCTTCAGGCATTTGGTCGATTACTTGATTAATGTCGGTCATACACTCTTTCGCTTATGTAATACGATTCTAACGCGGGTAATTAAATAGCCCACAAAACCAAAGACAAAACAGATGGCGCCAATGGTCGCGCGTACGCCTTCGGCGGGCTCTCCACCCCAAAACCAAATCACCACCCCCGCAATAAACAGCGTCATGGCAACAAAGCTTTGGTTCATTAAGCTGCTGGATTTTTGGATATGACTGATCCGTACGAGCGAGCTATTATCACCATTGGTTTTTGCCTCACAATGCGGGCAAGCTGGCGCTTTGCTCGACATCCGTTTACGGCAGATTGGACATTCGATTAATGCCATAGTCGCACCTATCTTAACTTATCAACCACGGCGAGCATGGCAATCAATGACGCTTCGCCTAAATAAATACTGCGCTCAGGTGACCAACCCACAAACGGATCTTGCAGGTTATTGTTGTCTTTAAAAGGCATTTCTAAGGTGTTCGACAAGCAATCGAAGGTTTGCGCCACCCAATTAGACGCCACGGTCAAGTTGGCTTGACCAGGCTCGTCTTTAGCGTACCCAAACTCGGTTTGGAAATCGGCACTGGCTAAGGTTAATGCCTGACTAAAGTCCGCTTGCAGCTGCGCCAATCGCTCATTGTAAGCTGGTACACCCTCACAACCCGCGAGGAAAACATAGGGAAGACCTTCATCACCATGAACATCGTAAAATAAATCTACACCCGTTTGCTGCATCTTATGCACTACATGGTAGACCTCAGGGCTTCTTTCTAAGCTCGGGGTTTGCCATTCACGGTTAAGGTTAACCCCAATCGCATTGGTACGCAGATGGCCTCTTACGCTGCCATCCGGGTTCATATTAGGCACAATGTAAAAATTTGCTTTATCGAGCAGTGCTTTTGCGGTTGGACAATCATTATCCAGCAGACGATTCACTAAGCCTTCGACTAACCATTCCGCCATGGTCTCACCGGGATGTTGCCTTGCGGTGATCCAAATATTGCGTTTATCAGGATTGCCATCGCCCACTTTCATCAGGGTAATATCACGGCCATCTAAGGTTAAGCCTAAATGTTCAAGATTTACATCGGGATGCAATTGTGCGTTGCTGAGTAAATCTAAGTGACGCTCATAGCTGTACGGCGCAAAGTAAGCGATTTGAATCGCATCACAATCAAGTTCAAGCTGGATACTGAGTTTGCCATCAATATATTGAGTTGGTACACGGAACCAATGCTGACGATCGTAACTGGCGACTGCGTGGTAATCCTGCCAACCCTTAGGATAGGAAGCGGTGCCCGCATTGATAATATTTAAGGTGTACTGGTTTCCCACCTCACCTTCGAATCGGAAGTTGAACCATTGATAAAACTCACCGCCCGCATCGGGACGGATAGCCAGTTGAATATCGTCTTTATTATCAAGATTAATGACTTGGATATTTCCGCCATCAAAATTGGCACTGATCCGCATACTGATTCCTACTTAGTTATTCATGTGAGGGTAATGATGCAAAATACGCATCTACTATAATGCCCGTTAGAATAAACCAAATCCGTATCAGGGGAAAATGAAAGCGAGTAAAATTGCCTAAGAAGCCATCAGTCACGCTTTAATTAATCAGTGCCTAGGGCAATCATCATTTAAGCGCTAAAACTATATCCTTGACCGCGAACAGTATTGATTAAGGTACGCGGTAAGCGAGTATTAGCGAGTTTTCGCCGAGTATTACTGATATGCATATCTAAATTACGATCAAACCGCCCTAAGTCCTTCTGCAAAACTGACTTTTGCAGCTCTTGCTTAGTGATCACTTGCCCTTTTCGTTCAAACAGGTACTTAAATAACCTAAACTCAGTTTGGGTTAGCTCCACGGCATGCTTGTCGATGGTTATCCTGTAGGCGGTTTCGTCAAACTTAATCGATTGAATGGCTGCGGTTTGATCTATCGCCATTAGTGGCTTATGCCGCTGCACTAACCGTCGCTCAATCGCCTGCAAACGTACCAATAACTCTTTAATACTAAAGGGTTTAGCTAAGAAGTCATCCGCACCGAGTTCATAGCTTCTGATCCTGTCTTCTTCATTATCGCGGGCTGACAACATCATTATCGGCGTCAAACAATCCCTTGCCTGTAAAAGCTCAAAACCATCCATTTGCGGCATCACCAGATCGAGCATAACAATCTCGGGCGCGAAGGAGCGAATGCGTGAAAGCCCATCAACACCGTTAACGGCACATTCAACCTCATGTCCTTGTGCTCGGAGCACATCAGTTAACCACACTCGGAATAATGGATCATCATCGACTAACAGTATTCTACTCATCTCAAAACACCAAACGATAATCAATATCATTTATATTACCATACCTAGATGTTTGGCTCTAGTATAAGAAGAAGATTAAAAATCAGTATTTACTTAATTGTGATCAAGTTGGCAGCGATAGATAACGCTTGTAACCTTTTGCACCAAAACAAAAAAGCGCCCGAAGGCGCTTTTTAGAGTGGGTTCAAATTAAAATTAGAACTTAACAGTCACACCGCCGTAAATGGTACGGCCGATAGTGTCGTAAACTTCTGGAACAGTACCAGCATCACTACCGTTAGTAACGTATAGAGGCTTCTCATCAGTCAAGTTCTTCACACCTAAGCTAACAGTGGTGTTATCAGTTACATGATAGGTACCAGAAATGTTGTGATACAGAATTGAATCAACACCTCTTGCAGCAACGAATGGATTGTCGTTTGCATCATAATCAGTGTAAACATCTGTCATCGATCTGATATAGCGGTTGAAGTACATTACGCTCCAATCATCTTGACCTGCAGAGATGCTGAAGTTGTTACGTACGCGAGCATAAGCTCCCATATTACCGTCGATTGTACCAGTATAGTTTTCACCATCCTGCTCGAACTTAATCAAGTAAGTCGTATCGTTACTTACTTTCCAATCTAATCCAAATAACTCGAAGTTATAGGCTAAGTTGAAATCGATACCGCTAGTATCTTGTGAACCTACGTTAGTCAGTGCACTTGTTAAGTTGAACAAGTCACCATCCGCAGTAATATTGAATGTGCTGCACGCTTCTGCATCACCAGCATGACAGGCATCTAAGCCAACTTGCACGTCTGCACGAGCAATTGCATCAGTTACTTTGAAACGCCAGTAGTCAAGAGTAATTGACATACCATCAATATAGTTTGGTGAGTATACTAAACCAGCAGTGTAAGACTCTGATTCTTCAGGTTTCAAATCTGGATCTGATGTACGATTCACTAAAATTTGACCAGTTTGCTCACTCAGAGGTAACCAAGGATTAGTTAGATAATCAAACGAACCTGAGTTGCCGCCATATAGCTCAGCTACGCTTGGTGCACGGAAACCAGTCGCAGCTACAGTACGAACCATCAGCTCATCTGTCGCTGTGTAGGTTAAACCAATTTTCCAAGTGGTTGCCTTACCGAAGGTAGAGTAATCATCTAGACGAAGTGCAAATTCACCCGTTAGTTTTTCTGTAAACGGTACACTTACTTCTTCGAAAATAGAGATAACATTATAGTTACCACTGGTTGGATCTTGTTGTGCTGCGGTGCTATCACCAGCTACAACAACGGCATCAGGATTGTAGAAACCACTTTCACGACGGTATTCTGCTCCGATAGCGAAACCTACTGCACCAGCACTTAGGTCGAATAACTCACCGTTTAAGCCTGCTGATAACGTTTGTTGTTCGTTACCGCCAGTAGATTGCTCTTGATACGAAACATCCTTCATTTCATCCGTCAGGGGAGAACCTTCAAACCATGCATATGGATCAGCGTAGATTGAATTAGCCATCAATGTTGCGTTAATTGAGTTCGCAACCCCAGTCTTAGCTTCGTTCTTACCAAAGGTGTAGTCCACATTCCAATTCATACCAGTATGAACGTCTAAAGAACCCGCTAAACCACCAGATAAACGCCAAGTATCAGTATCTTGACTGTAAACACGAGGGCCAACATCTTTCATGCGTCTGTTATATTGAACTTGTCCACGAGCATCCGCTTTAATCCCTGCATCAATCATACCTTGGTCAAGGGTAAGACAACCTGCAGTTGGATCTTGGACTCTTGGGTCACCACACACGTTTAACTTGATTTGGGCAGGTTGTGCCGCAAGTTGTTGGTTAGAACGGCGATTGGTATAGATAGCGTCGGCAGTCAGTACCACATCATTGCCTAACTCCTGCGTCATATTTGCAAATAAACTCCGACGTTCACTCGGTGTTTGGAAATAGACGTCATTTGAGTAGTCATAGGTCTCAGTTCTCTTAACCCAATTACCATTGGCATCGATAACTTTTTGATTTAATGCACCAGTTGGAATAATTGAACTAGTGTTATCCAGTGGATCATACCAATCACGATCACCCTGAATTACACCACGACGATCAGAGTAAGCTGCACCAAAGGTGTAGTTGCCACCATCGGTGTTAAAGCCATACAGTGCGCTCACATCACCGTTTTCGCCGTCACCCTTGTCGGTGCCGCTACCGTTGAAGTCTAATTGGAAACCTTCAAAATCTTTTTTGGTGATGATGTTCACTACACCAGCAATCGCATCAGAACCGTATACCGCTGAAGCACCGTCTTTCAGGATTTCAACGCGAGCGATCATCGCAACAGGGATAGAGTTTAAATCCACAGAACTGTCAGCACCTGAACCTGAGTTCACCATGCGACGACCGTTTAATAGTACGAGAGTACGTTGCGAGCCCATACCACGTAAGTCAACTTGGGCAACACCGTCAGCACCGTTGTTAGTGGTTGAACCTACCGCAGCACCTGCCATTGAGGTTTGTACTTGTAGCATTTGGTCTACAGAGGTAAAGCCTTCGGCTTTGATTGCAGCAGCATCAATAACGGTAACAGGAGAAGCTGTTTCCATATCTTGACGTTGAATACGTGAACCCGTGACTTCAATACGCTCGACTTTTGCAGTCTCTTCAGCTGCAAATGCGCTTGATACCACGAAGGTACCAGCAGCAATTGAGCTAACGACAGCTAAATTGATAGCCGACGCAACTTTGGTTCTTTTTATCATGAATGAATGCTCCCTAGATCTTACTATTATTTTTATGCTTACAGTATGTACAACTATTGCTGTACGACTGTTGCGCTTGATACTGAGGATTCACTTTCATTCAGTCAACGTTCATTTTTTTAACTTTAAAAATCAAAATGTTTAATTTATTTAGTTACTTTGTTTTTTATTTGTTTCAAAAAGATCGTGTGCACTTTCTTTTAGATTTATTCAGCATAAAACACCAATAAAACTGATTTCAGATAGACACAACAACTGTTAACAATGCAACATTTAAAAAACATCTAAACACTTCAAAAGTGTGATATATGTCACACCTTATCAAAGGTAAACAGTCTTGCGCACAGAATAATGTATCGATTAATTATGAGAAAATATGCATATTAGCAATCTTTGCAATACTAAGAATTGAGAAAACATAAGTAGTTTTGGTGAGTTAATGGATACAAAATGAATAAGGTGTGGTTTTTATGCAAACCCAGGGAATTTTAAACACAAATGCAACAATTAATTGTCAATTTATAAATTGAGAACTAATTTGCTATTGGGACAATCGTTAAGGGACAAAAATGCATTAAGATGACGAAAATACGAAGAAGATAGATGATATACAATCAAACAACACTCAATAACGCATCACTTAAATTACTTGCAGAGATTACGTAAAAAGCTAATAAAAACAATAAGGATTAAATTAAATCCAGGTTTCATCTATTTCTATTCAAAAAATATAAAAGCGACCTAAGTCGCTTTTATATTAAGCGGTAGTGTTCATAATTCTGTGTCATTTCAGTAAAATATTCAAAAACAGGAATGACACATGACCCAACCTTTTAACTTCGAACAAGCCCTTAAAGATCTGCAATCAGGTAAAAGCCTCACAGGTAAAGACAGCATTCTTGGTCCACTGATCAAGCAACTCACTGAAGCGGCTCTCCAGGCTGAGCTTGAGCAGCATTTAGCGCATGATCCTCAGCCTAATCGTAAAAATGGCAAAACCTCTAAGACCATTAAGTATCCGTCCGGTAACTTTGAGTTAGACGCGCCTAGAGACCGCAATGGCACCTTTGAGCCTCAGTTGATTAAGAAAAATCAAACTACGCTAACCGATGAAATCGAACGTAAAGTGTTATCGATGTTCAGTATAGGTATGAGCTATCGCGATATTAATCAACATGTTGAAGATATGTATGGGCTCAATGTGTCTAACGCAACAGTCAGTGCTATCACTGACAAACTCATCCCCGAACTTAAAGCGTGGCAACAGCGCCCATTAGATAGCCATTATCCTATCGTTTGGCTTGATGCGATACATTACAAAGTCAAAGAGGATGGGCGTTACGTCAGTAAAGCCGTTTACACATTGTTAGCGCTTAATATGAAAGGAAAAAAGGAAATTTTAGGGCTTCACTTGTCCGAAAATGAAGGCGCTAATTACTGGCTATCCGTACTGACCGATCTTAATAATCGTGGTGTAAAAGATATTCTTATCGCCTGTGTTGACGGTTTGACCGGTTTCCCTGAGGCCATAGCCAGTATCTTCCCTCATACGGAAACACAGCTATGTGTTATCCACCAGATCCGCAACTCAATGAAGTATGTCGCCTCAAAAAATCAGAAAGCGTTTATGGCTGATTTAAAGCCTGTGTATCGAGCCGTGAGTAAAGAAGCCGCAGAGATGGCATTGGACGAACTGGAGGCCAAATGGGGTGATGCTTATCCGCTGGTAATCAACTCTTGGCGTCGCAAATGGCATAATTTGTCCCATTATTTTAAGTACCCAGAACATATCAGGAAAGTGATTTACACGACCAATGCGGTTGAGGCTGTGCATCGCCAATTTAGAAAGCTCACCAAAACCAAAGGTGCTTTTCCTAATGAAAATAGCTTGTTGAAGCTACTTTACGCAGGCATATTAAACGCCTCAGATAAATGGACCATGCCAATCCACAATTGGAGCCTTTGTTTATCTCAGTTAGCGATTTATTTTGAAGGACGTTTAGATAGCGTGCTGGAAATTTAAAAATTAGCCTGACACAGAATTTTGAACGCCCTCTATTAAGCAATAGATAACACTATTTAGCGATCACTCTGGTTTTATCATTCCAAAGTGTAAATACGCTCTGGCCGTTGCGATCCTGCCACGGGGAGTGCGTTGGATAAAACCTTGTTGAATAAGGAAAGGTTCGAGCACATCTTCAATGGTTTCGCGCTCCTCACCAATTGCTGCTGCGAGGTTATCAAGACCCACGGGGCCGCCCATAAACTTATCGATAATCGCGAGTAGCAATTTGCGGTCCATATAATCGAAGCCTTCGCCATCGACATCGAGTAAATTGAGCGCCAGCTCAGCAACATGTCGAGTCACAGCTCCATCGTGTTGCACTTCGGCATAATCACGCACCCGCCGGAGTAACCGATTGGCAATCCTTGGCGTACCGCGTGAACGTTTGGCAATTTCGGTTGCGCCCTCACTATCAATGGCTAATCCCATCACTTGGGCAGAACGGGTCACAATGGTGCTTAAATCTTTGACATTATAAAACTCAAGTCGCAGCGGGATGCCAAAACGCGCCCTTAGCGGAGAGGTTAAGGCCCCCGCCCGCGTGGTCGCGCCGACTAAAGTAAAAGGTGGTAAATCGAGCTTAATGGAACGCGCTGCAGGTCCTTCACCAATCATGATATCCAGTTGATAGTCTTCCATCGCCGGATACAAGATCTCCTCAACCACTGGACTTAATCGATGGATTTCATCGATGAAAAGTACATCACCCGCTTCGAGGTTAGTCAGCAGCGCCGCTAAATCCCCTGCTTTTTCCAACACGGGACCCGAGGTCGATTTAATATTGACGCCCATTTCATTGGCGACAATCATCGCCAAGGTGGTTTTACCTAAACCTGGCGGACCGTAGATCAACATATGATCTAAGGCTTCTTCGCGATTCTTGGCCGCTTGAATGAATACCTTTAATTGAGCGCGCGTATCATCCTGCCCAGTGTATTCATCGAGCAATTTAGGGCGCATTGCCCTATCGATAACATCATCTTGACCTTGCAGCTGTGGCTGTATCAGTCTATCTGCTTCAATCATTTACCTATTCCTGTTACCGCATTGCATTCTTGACATACGGTACTTGCTATTTTGCTGCAGTTGCAGCCTGCTTGGCTGCAAAAATCACGCACCGCAATAAACTGCCTCAATCAAAACCATGCATTAGAGCATCGATTTTAACGCGGCTTTAATCAAGGTCTCACTGTCCATGCCTTCTTTATAGGCGGCAGATACGGCTTTACTCGCCTGTGGCGGTTTATAGCCGAGGGAGATCAAGGCTGAAATGGCATCCTCTTCGGCACTGTTGGCCGTCGGTGCTGGTGAGTAGTTGGATTGCAGCACAAACTCACGCTCAGAACCTACGGATGCCTCCATTAAGCTCTTCAATTTATCGCGCATCTCAACCAATAAACGTTCGGCGGTCTTTTTACCGACACCGGGTAATTTTACCAGTGTCACTATATCATCGCGCTCAACACAGCCCACAAATTCACTGGCCGTCATGCCAGAAAGAATTGTTAATGCGAGTTTTGGGCCAACACCGTTAGCCTTAATCAATAAGCGAAACAGTGAACGCTCTTGTTTGGTGATAAAACCATACAGCAGCTGGGCGTCTTCACGCACAACAAAATGAGTATAAACCGTGGTCGGTTGATTGAGTTCAGGGAGCTCATAAAAGCTAGTCAGCGGCATTTGTAATTCGTAACCGACCCCATTCACATCAATCAACACCTCTGGCGCTTGTTTTTCTATTAATACGCCACGTAAACGACCTATCATCTGTACCGTCCATATGTTCTTGTTGTTGCTCGGCCGCTTAAGGCAACCAAACTTTGATTGGTGTGATAATGACATACTGCAACGCCGAGTGCATCCGCGGCGTCTGCCTGTGGTGCAGCTGGAAGCTTAAGCAATTGCTGGATCATATGTTGAACCTGCTCTTTCTTGGCACGTCCCGTCCCTACCACCGCATTTTTTATCTGTGTTGCGCTGTATTCTGTAACAGGTAAATTCGCCACGGTTGCTGCGACAATTGCTGCGCCACGGGCTTGACCCAATTTCAAAGCTGAGTCAGCATTTTTAGCCAAAAATACCCGCTCAATCGCAAACTCATCGGGTTGATATTGGCGAATAATTTCACTGATCCCATCAAAGATCTGCTTTAATCTTAACGGCAAATCATCACCCGAGGTACGAATGCAGCCACTGCCTAAATAAAGTTGCTGTCGCCCTTGGCATTGGATAACACCGTAACCTGTGATCCGCGAACCTGGGTCTACACCTAAAATAATTGCCATTGTTTCCTTATGCGTGCGCCTTACGTAAATCGGTCGATTTGCGTCTTAACAGCGCCTCAACCAAATCATGACTGATTAAAGAACCATTAAAGAACCACTCAAAACCTGCTCGCGTTCATTCAACCAAAGAAGACACGTTGTCTTACTCAGCATCTAGCTTGCAAACACTTGTACCTCCCCAAGTTGGCTTAACCCAAACTTTCCATAATCTCATCAGAAATTTCGGCATTATGATACACCTCTTGCACATCATCGTGCTCTTCGAGGGTATCGATAAGGCGCATAAACTTCTCGGCAGTCTCGGCATCTAACTCGGCTTTGGTCGAGGCTATCATCGCGATTTCGGCGTTATCACTGACAAACCCTGCGGCATCGAGGGCATCTTTCACCCCGTAAAACTCGGTCGGTTCGGTAAATACGTCAATCGCACCATCATCGTAACTCACCACATCTTCGGCGCCCGCTTCGAGCGCCGCATCCATCAAGGCATCTTCATCGGTGCCAGGCGCATAGGACAATACTCCGCGTTTAGTGAACAAATAGGCAACCGAACCATCGGTTCCTAAGTTACCGCCCGATTTGCTAAAGGCATTACGTACGCCGCTGACGGTACGGTTACGGTTATCGGTCATGGTTTCCACCATCACCGCGGTGCCGCCTGGGCCGTAACCTTCGTAAATAATGGTTTCGAGCTGCTGACCTTCAAGCTCGCCAGCACCGCGCTTAATCGCGCGCTCAATGGTATCGCGGGTCATGTTGCCGCCGAGCGCCTTATCGATGGCGATTCGCAGACGCGGATTTGAATCGGGATCTGAGCCGCCTTCGCGGGCTGAAACCGTTAACTCACGGATAAATTTGGTAAAGAGTTTACCGCGCTTGGCATCTTGCGCTGCTTTGCGGTGCTTAATATTGGCCCACTTACTATGACCAGCCATGGGAGTTCTCCTCTACATGTAGCCATTGCACATCTTATCAATAGCCTAAGGTAACCTTGACGGTGCCTCGAATAAGGCGCCTTTACTCAATGTTCCTTTACACAGTGAATGACGGCAAGTTCAGTGACGTCGATAACGCAGATATTGATAAGAAATGAAATGACGGGATAAAAATAGACCGAGGCTTGCGCCTCGGTACTCGATAATCGCTAAAGATTAGTCTTCAGTCTTCGCGGCTTTCACCACGGAAATACCTAGTTCAGCTAATTGTTGTGGATTAGCAAAACCTGGCGCATTGGTTAACGGGCACGCCGCTGTGGTGGTTTTCGGGAATGCCATCACATCACGGATTGAGCTTGCGCCCGTCATCAGCATGATGATGCGGTCTAAACCAAAGGCTAAACCTGCATGTGGTGGCGTACCGTAACGTAACGCTTCGAGTAAGAAGCCGAATTTCTCTTTCGCTTCTTCATCGGTAATGCCAAGAATGCGGAATACCGCAGACTGCATCTCTTGGTTGTGGATACGTACCGAACCACCACCTAATTCACAGCCGTTTAATACCATGTCGTAGGCATCTGACACACGGTTAGCAGGATTGGCTTCTAGCTCTTGAGGTGTCACGCCGCGCGGAGCGGTAAATGGATGGTGAACCGCGTGGAAGCTGCCGTTGATCTTCTCAAACATTGGGAAGTCAACCACCCACAATGGACGCCATTGACCTTCAAGCAGATTAAAGTCTTCACCGGCTTTAAGACGCAGTGCGCCCATAGATTCGGCAACCACAGTCGCTTGATCAGCACCAAACAGAATAATATCGCCCGTTTGTGCGCCAGTGCGGCTGATGATTTCGTTAACAATGTTCTCATTCAAGAACTTAAGCACAGGCGATTGAATGCCTTCTAGGCCTTGAGTAAGGTCGTTTAGCTTCATCCACGCTAAGCCCTTGGCGCCGTAGATGCCAACAAACTTAGTGTAATCGTCGATTTGCTTACGAGACAGGCTTGCACCGCCAGGAATACGCAGCGCCGCAACACGGCCTTCTTCATCATTGGCTGGACCTGAGAATACCGCAAACTCTACTTCTTTGAGCAAGTCAGCCACGTCCACCAGCTCTAATGGGTTACGTAAATCGGGCTTGTCTGAACCAAAACGACGCATGGCTTCGTTGTAGGTCATGCGCGGGAATTCGCCTAAATCGACATTCAGCATCTCAAGGAACAGACCACGCATCATCTCTTCGGTTTTCGCCATCACTTGCTCTGAGCTCATGAAAGACGTTTCGATATCGATTTGAGTAAATTCTGGCTGACGATCAGCACGTAAATCTTCGTCACGGAAGCATTTTACGATTTGATAGTAACGGTCAAAGCCTGACATCATCAGCAGCTGTTTAAATAGCTGTGGTGATTGTGGCAGTGCGAAAAATTGACCTTTATATGTACGGCTCGGCACTAAATAGTCACGGGCACCTTCTGGGGTTGCCTTGGTCAGGATCGGCGTTTCAATATCTAAGAAACCGTTTGAGTCGAGGAAACGACGCACAGCACTGGTCACTTTCGCGCGGAACATTAACCGCTGTGCCATTTCTGGGCGACGTAAATCTAAATAACGATATTTTAAACGCTGTTCTTCACTGTTGTTTTGATAGTTATCTAAGCTCAGCGGCAGTGGCTCAGAACTGTTGATAATAGTTAGTGCTTTACCCAACACTTCAATTTCGCCAGTTTTCATTTGTGCGTTAACTTGGCTATCAGGACGTGCACGAACCACGCCTTTTACCTGCACACAAAACTCAGCGCGCAGTGTGCTAGCCACATTGAACACTTCAGGTAAATCTGGATCGTAAACCACTTGGACCAGACCTTCTCTGTCTCTTAAATCTAAAAAGACTACGCCACCCAAATCACGGCTACGATTAACCCAACCTACCAAGGTAACTTCTTGTCCAACGTGAGACTTATTGACGTCTCCACAATAATGACTGCGCATCTAACTCTATCCTTTATCCGGAAACCGGTGCTTTGGAAATAATCAAAACGAGATAAAAGCGGCATTATAGTCAAATAATGCCGATTACCAAAGTACTTCACTTTTAGGCGGTGAAGTATCAAACAGTTTTACGCCCTTGACTAGAGGCGAACGCACTATCTATGCATAAACGTACAAAAAAACATCAAGCCACGCGGTAGCAACGCCCACCCGCCGTTTTGGCTTGATACATTAATTGATCCGCTTTTTTTAATAATTCAATCGCCGTATCACCATCGCGGGGATAAATCACCACACCGATACTCACAGCAATTTCTACCTTTACGCCTTCAAAAGTGAAGGGCGATGAAAGCGAGTGCAGAATATTATCAGCAACTTGGGTCGCGGCATCGAGATCTTGCACACGATTTAGCAGGATAACAAACTCATCGCCGCCAAATCGAGCCACAGTATCAGAATGGCGAACGGCTTGCGTCAGTAATCCCGCCACCCGTAGAAGCAAGGCATCACCTATTGGATGCCCATGCTGATCATTGATTTGTTTGAATCCATCTAAATCAATAAACAGCAGCGCAAAATGGCTCTGATCGCGACGATGGGCTAATAGTGCCTGCGATAATCGATCATCGAGTAAGCCTCGATTAGGTAACTGGGTTAATGCATCATGGCTCGCAACGTATTGCAAACGTTTTTCTGCGGCAATACGACGAGTTATCTCACGATTTAGACGACGATTAACCACTAATACCGCGATCATCACCACCGATAAACTCAACGCTCCAAACAATAAATAGCGGATCCAACGCAAGTATTGCCCATCGTCAGTGGCAATCGCGAAATTCACCCAATGGGAATAGATTTGTTGCTGCTTTTGCTGATCGATCTGCGCTAATACTCGGTTGATTAATGGTGCCAATGGGGTAAATTGCGGGTTTATGCCAAAATGACTATGTTGGTCGGCTAAATCGCTTAAGAGTGACATTTTAAGTAAAGGATACTGGCCCGTTTTTAACTCAGAGGCTAGCGTCACCACCTTATCAATAAACACATCGGCATTACCTTCATTTACCGCTAAAAGCCCTGAGTGCGTATCGGGTACCAACACGAGCTTCAGCGAAGGTTGTAGCATCATTAGTTGAGCGACAAGATGATAGCCTTCAACCACGGCCACTCTCTGACCTGCCAATTGTGCCAAATTAAAAACAGAGACTTGTTCAAGCTGCGATACTAGCCCCCATGGCGATGGCCAATAGGCATCACTAAAAACCACATGCTGTTGCCGCTCAGCGGTTTTAGCAATACTGCCCGCCAGTGCAATCTCTCCTGTGCGCAATGCGCGAATAAGCGACTGCCAATCATCAAACGCAACGGGTTGGATCTTAAGATGCAATTGCTGGGCGAACATATTTACGATATCACTATTAATGCCCGCGAATTGCCCTTGTTCATCGCTAAATTCCATGGGCGGCCACTGCTTAAGATAACCCAGTTTGAGTTCACCCAATTGTGAAAGATAGTTTTGTTCGCTGCTTGAGAGTTGGATACTGCGTAAGCCTGCCTGATTAAAAATACGGTCTTTAGGGTTAAGCATCCATTTTTGTTCAACATCAGCAAATTCCTGCATGCTAATGCTGTGAAATCCATTGCTGATCCGTTGAGTCAGTCCAGGATCATCGCTTCGAGTTAATACATAGATATCGGTAGGAAATTCCAGCTCAGGGTATTGATTAAAATCGGCCCATGCTTTGTTTTGCAGAAGATAATGGGTAGTCCATGCTCCCGCAGCAACAAACCCAACAATCTCCCCCGCTCTTGCACCAGCGACCATCGCATCCATACTGTCATAGTAACGCAATGACACATCCGGCAGTGCTTTGCGTAACTGGACTAAATATGGCGCCGTTGGCACAACACCAATACGTTTACCTTTTAAGCGATGTAAATCAGTTAATTGCTGTTGATACAAAAACAGTCGACTCTTTACCGTATACAAGTGCCACGCGCGAGTTAACCCCGTTTTCATGTCATCACTCTCGGGATAACCAATATGAGCATCGGCTAACCCTTGACGTACATCGTTAACACTGCCGTTCATATCGCCTGAGATAAAATCGACATCAATCCCCGTTTTAGCCGACCATAGTCGCCAAAGATCTACATAAAAACCATGGGGTAAACCATCAACACCTAAATCAACAAAAGGTTCAACTCCCAGTTGCATCGCGACTATCAGTCCCGCTTTTTGGCCGTGGTAACCCAACCAGCGACGCTCAGTTTGTTGGATAAATTTAGGGTCAAGAGCATTAAAGCCCGCCTTAATTTTATTCAGTAAGGCGGTATTGTGCTTCATCACCGCAGGCACAAATTGCATCGCTTTGATGGGGATACGTATATTGAGAGGAAAATTTGCTGCGATCGTTTGGTTAGAGGAAGGGTCGCGAAGATAACCGTCGAGCCCAGCAAACACCACTGTGTCACCCGCCGCCACACCTGCAAGTAGCTTTTCACGGCTTTCATAATATTTAAATACTAACGCAGGTTCGATACGGCGTAATTCCGCTTCATGGGAAGAACCGGACACAATTCCAATCTGGTAAGGCACCAATTCTTTAATGTTTTTTTTGCCCTGCAAGGATTTATGTAAATACAAATAGGTGCGAACATCAGCAATCGGATCGGCAAAATCAAATAGTTGTTCACGCTCCGGGGTTTTACCCATGCCAATATGCACTTGGGCGTTTCCCTGTTGTAACTGTGCGAGGGATTCATTCCAGTGTCGCGCAACAAAAACAAGTGAGGTATCGGTGCGTTTACCCCACTCCTTCCAAAGATCGACTAATAACCCCGTGGCTTCGCCCTCGTTATCCACAAATTGATAGGGAAAGCTGTCTTCCCCCATCACCACGATAAGCGAATCAGTCGGTCCTTGACTGGCATTAACTGTGTTGTTCGAAAAAACACAACACAGGATCACAATAAGCTGGAACACTAACTTCAACTGGGGTCCCTAGTACCTGATGTACAATGTAAATACTTTGTTATTTATCGCATATTAGACAGAAATTTCTGGCAAATTACTAGCCCGAGACTTGCTGCTAGTCAACGGGATTCGTTAAAATGCGGGGTTGAACTTTCGAGACATTCCCAAATGAACGCTTCCCAAGATACTATCTACGCTCAAGCGAGCGAGCACATTAGCGATTTCCAGTTTGATAGCCGTGTTGCGGGTGTCTTTAGTGACATGATCCGCCGCTCAGTGCCTGGTTACACCCAAATTATCAATACTATCGGCGATTTTGCGGATCGTTTTGTTAAACCTAATACCCAGATTTACGACTTAGGATGCTCTTTAGGTGCTGCAACATTGAGCATTCGCCGCCAGATCCAAGGCCGTGACTGCCGAATTGTTGCCGTAGACAATAGTGAGTCTATGGTGACGCGCTGCCAAGAAAACCTCAATGCCTATGTCAGTGATACTGAGGTTGAGCTGATCTGCGGTGATATTCGCGATATTCACATCGAAAACGCCTCCTTAGTGGTGCTCAACTTTACGCTACAATTTTTACCTCCCGAGGACAGAGAGTCACTTATTGCCAAGATTTATCAAGGCTTAAATCCAGGAGGGATCTTAGTACTCTCGGAAAAAATCCGCTTTGATGATGCGCCAATTCAAAGTGTACTTGAAGAACTGCATCTCGACTTTAAACGAGCCAATGGCTATAGCGAGCTCGAAATCAGTCAAAAACGTAGTGCGCTGGAAAATGTCATGAAACCAGATACCTTAAGTACGCATCAACAGCGCTTAACTCGCCAAGGGTTTAGTCACTTTAGTACATGGTTCCAATGTTTTAACTTTGCTTCTATGGTGGCCATCAAGTGATTAATTTTAGCTCCTTTTATCAACAAATCGCCGACTCAAATTTACAACATTGGCTTGAAACCTTGCCAGCAATCCTCGGTAAATGGCAAAGAGAACACAAACACGGCAACCTCCCGAAATGGGAAAAAGTGCTTAATAAACTGCACTATCCAAGCCCAGATAAAGTCGATTTTGTTGATAGTGTCACGATAGGCACGGGTGAGCAGCTCACGCCAGGCGAAAAGGAAAAACTCGAGAATTTACTGCGGCTCTTTATGCCTTGGCGTAAAGGTCCATTCCATATTCACGGCATTCATATCGACACCGAATGGCGCAGCGATTGGAAATGGGATCGGGTTAAACCGCATATTTCGCCCCTGCAAAACCGTACAGTACTCGATGTAGGTTGCGGTAGCGGCTATCACATGTGGCGTATGTTAGGGGCCGGCGCTAAGCGTGTCGTGGGTATCGACCCTTCCCCGCTGTTTTTATGCCAATTTGAAGCGGTTAAACGCTTGAGTGGTGAGAATCACCCTGTGCACCTGTTGCCACTTGGTATTGAAGAACTTCCGCCATTGGATGCCTTCGATACAGTATTCTCCATGGGCGTCTTGTATCACAGACGCTCACCCATTGATCACTTGTTGCAATTACGCGATCAGTTACGTATGGGGGGAGAATTAGTATTAGAGACGTTAGTGATTGATGGTGATGAAAACGCCGTACTCGTCCCGCAAGATAGGTATGGCAAAATGAATAACGTTTGGTTTATTCCATCCGTTGCGGCACTGATGCTCTGGCTTAAAAAATGTGATTTCACCGACATACGTTGTGTCGATACCGATATTACCGCCCTTGCCGAGCAGCGCCGAACCGATTGGATGCCAAATGAATCACTGGTTGAATATCTTGATCCTAACGATATCACTAAAACTATCGAGGGTTACCCTGCGCCAAAACGCGCAACGATTATTGCTGTGAAAAATCAACCGAATCAAGATTTGAACTAGAGCATGATACACTTAGGCATGTTAAAGCCATGTCATCCCATACCATGAGGGTCACAGCCCCGTTGCCTATGCCAAAAACATTGTTTACGGCTAGCCTGTTTGGCTGGTGTTTATTATCCTCTATTGGTGCAGCCTCTGCTGCACCAAGCCCTGTACCTCTGCTGGTGGAACAGTGTTTACGTCATCCTAATATTGACTTGACTAGCGCCTTTAGCCGCTATGCCAATACACATAATTTGCCCACTTTAATGCTCTCAGATAAAGCCTTGGTATTAGAGCAACACACCATAGGGCTTAATAACATTAATGATAGACTCAACTACTACCGAGGTTTATCTCTCTCGGGCGAAGAACGCCAAGGACTACTGCAATGTCAGTTGCGCCTTGCCGATATCCTAAACGACCTGCTGAGCCAAGCTGCATTCAACCAACTTGTCGATGAGCTCACTGATGCGGCTGATAAACATAGCAATGATGAGCATCTCACCCAAGATCAACTCTTATTCGGTGAACAATTAGTCGCATTACTACGTCAGCATCAATCCCCCCTTGATAAGGCCAAACTGCACACAGCACAAGCCACTATTCGACAAGGATTAGGCAGTCAACAATTTCATTTAGCGGTTCAAGCAACCCAATGCCAACTGCCAACTGAGGTTACTACTGCCAACACAGAAAATGTCGCCGTTGATGCAGCCGACAACGCCACAGAAACATCAAATACAACGTTTTCCGGCACGATTGTCGGTTATCTCTTAAAACAACCCGATCGCCACTGTCGGCAAATTCTGTGGCAGGCCTATCAAGGTCGTGCCCGCGAGCATAACCAACTCGCATTGCATCGTATTGCAGAATTGCGTCAACAAATGGCAAATGACGCAAACTTTATCGATTTTGCCAGTTACAGCTTGGCTGAACAGCAACTCAATTCTCCTGCGTTAGTAAAACAGTTTCTCGACAGCCAAACTGAATCAATTGGAGTCGCACCTTGGGATGTCGGCCGTAAATTATCGCAGCTAAGTAGTGCCAAACAGATTTCCTTACACACTGGCGAAGTGCTCGATAATGCTTTTGCTATTCTCGGTGAGTATGGATTGAGTTTTGAAGTGATAGATGGGCATATTGCATCAACCGCGGCTCAACGGCAGCAACAAATCATCCGGGTTTACCACCAACATCGTTTGCTTGGTGAAGTGTATCTTGACGTAAATAGTCGGCATGCCAGTGCCAGTCAACATACCCTCAGACAAAGTGTAATTGGCCAACAGTTTGGTCAACAGGCACTCGAGCTTAATCCCACACTCAACAGTGACAAAGATATTGAACGTTTTTGCAATGCGTTAGCCCAAGCTGTTGTAGCACTTGCACGGGGAAGCCATTTTTATCTAAACAATACCTTAGGCCCGAGTCTCGATTCAAATCAGTTACCAAGCCTTTGGCTAGCCAATGTATTACACGAAACACTCTTTCCAAAATATGATATTCAACATATAGCGCCAAGGGAGATACTCGCCAAGGCCTATACCAAACAACTTAATGTTTTTCGCGCTAAAGTGGCGCTTAATTTTTATCAGTCTTTAAAACAGCAAAGCTATCCCGATCTACAAGCAGAGTTTAGTAAGAGTTTTGGCGCAAATTGGGAACAACCAATTGACTATGCATATAGTTTCAATGCAATCGCTAATGAAGGCCCACGCTATTATCAATCCCTGTGGCAAACGCAATTAGCTAAATTTGTCTATTTATCCACACAAGACTGCCAAGATAAACTTGGGCTTTTTAATCTGTTGGTAGTCAATGAGGCTGCACTCACCTTAAGTGAGCAACTACACGCTACTATTGGCGATCCCGTTGATGCGGCATCGCTTATCCAGAGGATTATCGTTGTTTTAGGATCGCACGCTAACGCTAGCCATTGTGCTTTTTAGCGGTTTAACACAATGGGAACGGTGATTTGCACACACCAGCAAACAATATCCACGCGTAATCTTACCGTCAGTAATAATCATACCGCTGCACATTGCCGCGATTATCGTCTTCCAATTAAATCACCGATACTATTGAAAAAACGATCATGACTCGCCACTATAGGGCTAAACCTATCGTTTTTTTAGAAAATTGTCGTTAGACATTAGGATCTCCATGACTCGCGCTAAATCCACCCTTGAGCAATGGCGTATTTTACAGGCCGTCGTCGATTATGGCGGCTACGCGCAGGCGGCAGAAAAACTCAACAAGAGCCAATCGTCTCTCAACCATGCTGTCGCCAAGTTGCAACATCAATTGGGAATTGAGCTACTCGAAGTCCGTGGGCGTAAAGCCTATCTGACGCCACAGGGCGAAGTGTTACTGCGACGTTCACGCCATGTCACTCAATCTGTGAATGAATTAGAACAACTTGCTAGCAACCTAGAGCAAGGTTGGGAGCCAACGCTGACCATTGCCCGTGAAATTGTCTATCCGATGGAAAGCCTTGTATGTGCGCTAAGTGACTTTCTGCCCCATAGCCGTGGTACTCGCATTATTATGCTTGATTCAGTGATCACTGGGACGCAGGAGCTGATCCTGCAGAATAAAGTCGATATAGCCATTTGTGCAGGCATCCCACCCAAAGGCTATTTATCCGAGCCTCTATGTGAACAAGAGCTGCATCTGGTTTGCCACCCGAGCCACCCCTTAGCCGACATTGGCACTTTAGATGACGACAAACTGTTGGCACAGCATCTGCAATTAGTGATCAAAGACACGGGCGTGCAATCTAACATTGATATCGGCTGGCTCAAAGCCGAGCAGCGCTGGACAGTATCTAACTTCCATGAAGCTAAAGTTATTTTAAATCAGGGAATTGGTTTTTGTTGGATCCCATCCTTCCTTATCCAAGAAGAATTAGCCGCGGGTAAACTGGTGCGTTTGCACCTGCAAGGCAGCCAGAAACGACGGATAATGCTTAGCCTTGTGATACCCAACCGCGATCACCAAGGCCCCGCCTCGAAACTGCTGGCCTCTTATATCCTAAAGCACCATGGTGTGAGCACTACCGATTGATAACGCTGAGGTTGTTTCCTCTAGCACGGAAAAATGAGCGCTTGGCAAATCGAGAGTCACTGTTATTTGATTCATGGCTAATGAACTTGCAAACAGAGCACGCTTAAGCGATTTGCCTTAATGGGCAAACGCTACTCGGTTAATATTTGCGAGAATATCGAGAATTAGAGGCTAGGGCGTGTTGACGTTTTAGGGGTATTTTTGCAGCAATTTGGCGGGCTTTTATGCAAGGCAAAGTCCGTGCTGTGTAGTTATTCTACATAAACGGACGATAACGCGGCAGAAAAGCCAGCCAAATGCTGCCCGAAGGGTTCGCCTAGCAAGCACTTGCTCTTACTTTCTGTCATAAGAGCCGCTCGTCATTTGAGTAGAATAACTACACATCATTCCTCGTTTCGCGAGCACGTGCTTGCCTGAACGAACAAAATCTAATCTCGAAACGTCAACACGCCCTAGACATTCACATCTAAGAAACGCGGACGATGCAGTGCTAAAGTTTGAGGGTTGAACAGGCCGCGAGTGTCTTGGCGGTTTGATGAGTCAAGTGTTAATCCATTGGAAATAAGACTATTCTCCCCATAAACAGTCGAGCTAGACACCAATGCAGAATCGTCTATTGGTTCAGCTATCTCCCCACGATGTGCATCAACACTCGACTCATTGTGCACTAGTGTTGAGTTTTGATTACTGGCTAGCGCTGCTACGGCTACCGCATCATAGAAACGAACCGCATTGCTGTCCCTTTGGTTAAGATTCAATGCACCCTTGTTGAACAAGCGAGCGGATGATTCGAGTCGCTGTGAGGAAATCTGCGGATTTTCAGCTTGGCTAGATTGCACAGAACCAACGGCCAAGGTTGCTGTTGGAGGTTCAATTGTATCGCTATTTTCAACCTCTATGACATTTACGGCATCAGAGGTATCACTCGATGCAACCTGCGCCGCAATGGCTTGCTTAATCTTATCAATCACTTCGGTAACAGGAGCCGATGGCTCGTCTTGGGGGACCGTGATATTACCGTCGGCATCAACCTTACCCGTGACTTGAATATGACGTTCTTTGAGCTGTGGCAAGTTTTCAAGTTGCGCCTCGGCGCCTATTAAGGTTTCCGTTGTGGACTGGTCAACAATCTGCTGTTGACGTTCCTCAGCAAGTTTAGCCTTGGCCTCATTCATTTTCTGCAGTGCTTGCGCCGCCACGCGAATATCGGCAGAAGATGGGTCAACTGGCGCCATAGCGGCCGCATAGACTTGCTTCATCTTATTGATGGTCGCCAGAGGATCGCCTGGTACTATCGACACATCGATTTGTACTTCACCGTCGGTGGCATAGCGTTGGCCATCAGCACCTTTTTCATACTTGAAACTGGGGCTTTGGGCATATTGACCACCCACGCTGGCATGAGCGTGCTCGTGAGCTTTGACTTCTGTGTCCCTTGCTTTTAATTCATCAATTTGGGCTTTTTGTTGCTCTATCGCCTTTTCTTGTGTCTGTTTGACTTGCTCTTTCGCTAAGTCTTGCTGGCGAGTTTGTTCGCCCTGTGTCTGCTGAGCTTGTTGGCTATTATCGGCTTTAGCAAAGGCTTCGGCTAATGCTTGTTGTTTTTGCTCCTGCTCTTGTATAGCCTTTTCCCTTGCTTGCTTAGCTTGCTCATCACGAACTTGTTCAGCTTGATTTTGATTTTGCTGAATGTGAGAAAGTTCGCCTGCTACCGATTCACTCCCAACTGGTTCCTTGGTCGCGGCATGTTGGCCAAAGATATGACTAAACTGCTCACTCAAACTGTTTGCCTGAGGCGAGGTTCTATCACCAACGTTGGTCACCACCGAATCGCGGGTCCCCGAAGAAGTACCCACAACATCAGCCCCTGCAAACTCAGTAGCAAAAGGACTCATTGCTGTACTAGTGGCCTTTTGTTGTCCCAAAGGTGCAACACTCGTTGTGATGGGATCTGAAGTCGGGAATATATTGGCGAAATCCGAATTTGACGAAGTAATACTACCGATATCGCTTTCAGTTGAGTAAGCGGTTGTGCTTGGCGCCAAAGACACCAGAGGATTAACGGCACCATTCAAGGTTGAAAGCCCCATATACGGAGCACTCAACACTGACACGGCTGTCTGAGAGGCAGCAATTTGCCCACCTCTCATGCCATCTATGGAACGTGGTCCTGTGAGTAAACTAAAACTTTTATTAGTTGAAGACTGTGAAGTCGAATCTATCAGTTTTGGAGCGGAGGGGTTTGAATATAGCTGAGCAGAAGCGTTTACACCTAAATCTACAATAGCTTTCTGTATCGCAACATTATTCGCGCTAGAAGAAAGGCTCGCATAACTCGATTTAGCGCCTGCCAATAACTCAGGCTGAGTCCCAGTGAAAAGCAAAGTTTGGTTGGACGCAGCAGTAAAGCTACTTAAAGACGGTTCAAGTGCCCCATTCACTTCGGATTTTGGTGCATGAAGGCTAGCCGTTGAAGCACTATGGTTAGCAACCGTCTGACTATTGTCACCTTGATAAACCCGTCCACTTTGAGGTTTTGCTCCTTTTAGCGGCTCAATGGGCTTATCAGCACTCAAAAACGAATTGGATGGCGCGCCAACCTGGGATGACAGCGCCATGACCGACATAGTTACACCTTGATGTTAATAATCGAACCTATAGTTTCAGATTCTCTCTCGAGTACCTCAGTCGATGCTTCGCCTTGTCGCAATGATGAATTGGCAGCAACTAATGCTGAGGTTTTATCGGTTTCATCTACCGCCTTAGCGGTTTCTGTGGGTGCAGCGCTTTGCGAAGGACTCGGTTTAGCCACATCAATCGTAGCCTGTGTTAAGCCTGATTGAGCCGTTTGCAAGCCTTGCAGACCGGAAGCATAAGCAGATTGGATTTGCATAAAGGGATTCCTGCATCTGGTGAACACTAGGTTAATTATTGACCAAACCTACCTTGATGTACAGATTTATCCCTCTTATGGACAGCTTTTTTGCTCATTTTCAGCTCCTTTTTAACAGGCTATCCAAGCCGATTCCCAATCCTTAAAGACGGGGTTAAATCCCTTGAGCCGCATTTGACTGATGACCTGCTCAACAGTTCGCTCATCGCTGATCTCAAACTGATCGAGCTGACTATCAGGTGCTTGGTAACCTCTGGGCTGAGTTGAACTGCCCGCACTCATTTGCGTTATCCCAAGAGGCAGTAAATTGTCCCGAAGCGATGGTGCCTCGCGGGTCGATAAACTGATATCAAGTTGTTGATTAAAAAGTCTAAAGGCACAGATCATTTGCACCAGTCCAAGATCGGTTAAATGCACTTTTGGTGTTATGCCACCAGTACAAGGCCGCAAACGTGGTAGAGAAATACTAAAACGAGTACGCCAGTAATGTCGTTCTAAATAGTCCAAATGGTGGCCCATCAGTAAGGCATCGAGCCGCCAGTCATCTAATCCTAGTAACACACCGAGGCCTATCTTATCGATACCCGCACGGGCAACGCGATCGGGCGTGGCAAGCCGATAGGCGAAGTCCTGTTTTTTGCCTCGGGTGTGATGTTTAGCATAAGTCGCGGCTTGGTAGGTTTCTTGATACACCATCACAGCATCCAGCCCTTGCTCAACAAGCTGGCGATAATCAATCTCCTCAAGCGGCTGCACCTCCATAGCCACATAACTAAACTGCTGTTTTACCAACGGTAAAACCCGCTGAAAGTAATCCATTCCAACCTTAGTTTCATGCTCTCCCGACACTAGCAAGATAGAATCAAAGCCGCGGGATTTTATAATCGCCATTTCGGCAGCAAGTTCCTGCTCATTGAGCACTTTACGCTTGAGCTTATTGCTCATGCTAAAACCACAGTAATCACATTCGTTAGCGCAAAGATTGGACAAGTACAGTGGTAAGTACAATCCGATATTGGCCCCAAAGCGTTGCCGAGTGAGCGCTGCCGAGCGCTGTGCCATCTCTTCGATATAGGGCTCGGCCGCAGGAGACAGCAAGGCGAGTAAACTCCGTAGGTTACCCTCGGGTTGCATCAGGGCACGCTCAACCTCCACCGCCGTGCAGGAATATAACGCCAGCAATAACTTATCCCGTTCAATACGGGTAAATTGATCGACAAAACTCATTGCTGTAAAAATCCCGTTAATGGGCTGGTATGCACAGCCTGGGTTTGCACCCGGCCAAGCCCAGCTTCAAAGGTGCGTCGCCCGCAATCTACCGCATCCTTAAAGCACAATGCCATTTCAATCGGAGATGCGCTGCTGGCAATGGCGGTATTAACCAGCACGGCATCGGCACCTAACTCCATCGCGTGCGCTGCATGGGATGGCGCGCCAATTCCCGCATCAATCACCACCGGCACCCTTGCTTGCTCGATAATCATCTTGATGAAAGGCTCAGTCACCAACCCCTGATTGGTGCCAATTGGGCTTGCCAGTGGCATCACAGCGGCGCAGCCAACATCCTCTAAACGCCGGCACAGCACGGGATCGGCATGCACGTAGGGCATCACAATAAAGCCACGTTCACAGAGGATTTTGGCTGCGGCTAACGTCTCGACTGCATCGGGCATCAGGTATTTGGGATCGGGATGAATTTCAAGTTTAACCCATTGTGTTCCCAGCATTTCCTGCGCTAATTCCGCGGCGAATATCGCTTCCTTAGCATTACGCGCGCCCGAGGTATTAGGCAAGAGTCGCACGCCCGCTTGCCTAAGTGGCGATAGCAAATCATCGGCCCCAGTTTTTAAATCAATTCTTTTCATTGCAACGGTCACCAACTGCGACTGAGACGCCTTAATTGACTCCAGCATCAGCTGACTTGAGCTGAATTTTCCCGTGCCCGTAAATAATCGTGACTCAAATTCCACACCTGCAATCGTTAACATCTTAACCTCCCGCGACCACGGCAAATACATCAATCTTATCCTCATGGTGGCATAGGATAGATGACCATCGGTGTTTTGGCACAACGGCCTCGTTAAGCACTAAGGCAACCGAGTGTTGGCAAATATTTTGTGCTTCTAACAAGGCTTGTAAACTGAGCGGTTGTTGAAGTGTTTGGGGCACATTATTGAGATGAATTAAAATCATAACAAACCTCGATTAGGGACAGATTTGAATGAAGCAGCTGTGGTTGATTGCATTAATGCACTCGGCTTTAATCCGCACACCTTGCACTCGGGATCACGGGTTAATGCGGCCGAATGCCATTGGAGTAACTTGGCATCGAAACGCCAAAATCGGCCAAGTAGCGCTCTCGTGGAGGTGACTGGGTGACTTGTCTCTTCGAAAGACTGATTACCCGTTTGTTTTGTTGTAGAAGTTGGCGGCGTGGCTAAGAGCAACAATTGCATCGCTAGCAGCGCCTGCATCGATGCCATCACGCCGACACTGGGGCCGAGCACTCCTTGACTGCTACAGTTTTGTGGCGCGCGAGTATTCGAGGGGAAGATACAGTGATAACAGCCGCCTGCGGGAAATCGCCGCTGATCAACCGCAAACAATTGGCCGTTAAAGGCAGCAATCGAGGCGCTCACCAAAGGCAAGGCATGCTCAATACACAACCGATTGATACAATGGCGCGCAGTAAGGTTATCAGTACAATCAAGCACTAACCTCGTCTCTTCACCATGGGTTAACAGACCAGAAAATACAGTGTTCGCAGACTCAAGAGTCAATTGCTCGGCAAAGGCATCAATCTCACAACCTTGCGCCAACACGGCTAATTTCTGTTTAGCAATGAGGGCTTTGTGATGGTCAATATCGTCGTCATTAAAGAGTAATTGCCTTGGCAGATTGGACAATTCCACCCTATCACCGTCGACAAGCGTTAAGCGCCCAACACCGGCGCAGGCTAAATACTGCGCAGCCAATTGCCCAAGGCCGCCGAGGCCTACGATAAGGACATGAGCCTGTTTAAGCTGCAACTGGCCAGTCTCGCCGACCTCAGGTAAAAATATTTGCCGCGAATAACGAATAAAGTCTTTATCGGCAAGGGATTGCGCCTGCTCTTGTGTCATGCTCATAAGCTTGACTCCCAAGCTCGCGTCAATTCGGCAAAGGCCATTATTGGATCGCTTGATTCGGTAATCGCCCGCACCACGGCAATATTGTTCACCCCAGAGGCTTTGACTTGGGCAAGATTCGAAGGCCCGATGCCGCCAATTGCCACTAAGGGATAATGCGCTTTTAACAGTTCAACATAATGCGCTAACTTGAATAACCCTTGTGGCACCGATGGCATTTGCTTGGTCGTCGTCGGGAAAATATGCCCAAGGGCGATGTAAGATGGCGCATGTTGATGGGCACGCAGCAACTCGAAATAACCGTGGCTAGAGATGCCAAGCGCCAATCCCGCGCCATGAATGGCGTTTAGATCCGTCACCGCTAGATCTTCTTGTCCAAGATGTACCCCAAATGCGCCATGCTTTATCGCTAACTGCCAATGATCATTGATAAAAAGCTGCGCATCATAGTGTTTACCTAAGGCAATCGCGGTTTGGATTTGTGCCTCAAGTTCGTCCGACGCCAGCACATTAGACTTTAGCGCATTAGACTTTATCCTGAGCTGTACCGTCTTCACGCCCCCCGCCAATAATTGTTCGAGTAACAGTAAGTTATCGACAACGGGATAAATCCCTAAGTCAGGATCAAGGCGCTTAAACGCGCCGCATTGCAAATCACTGGATTCATTCAAGCTATTTTTAGGGTAAGAAGTGACGTAAGGATACGCCATTAAGCTGTGCGGCCATGCGGTACGCGCGAGTGGCCCTGGACCTTGGCCAATCCCCACTGCATAAGTTAAACCTTGATTAACATAGGCTTTTGCTACCACAACCGCATCCTGCAATACAAAGCCAAAGGCTAACACCGAGGCGATGGCTGAAGACAGAGTACAACCACTGCCGTGGTTATGGCGCGTGTTTATCCGCGCACTACTGAGCCAAAAACCACCATTCGCGTCAAGCGGTGAGCAGCCAGTAACCTGATGACAAATCAACAAATCCTCTGCCAAGCGCTGATTATCTGTGGCGATGCGATGACTTGTGATATCGCTTTTTTGTTCGCTTAAGAGATCACTGGTGTTAATGCCAGCACTTGTCTGAGTCGCAAAATCAATATCGCCGCCCTTGGCTAATACGCTGCACGCTAATTGCGCTGAGAGTTGCATTGCCGCAGCGGCGAATTCTGCTTTTGTGTGAATTGCTGACGCTTGTTTGTCTGTGACGGCAGTTAGCCTTGCCAACTCCTGCACATTCGGCGTTATCAGGCTAATCAAGCCCTTAAAGGGAGCAAAATCCAGAGGTTTACTTGCAGTGCTCTTATCACCTAACTCATCCCCACAGCTTGCAACCATCACAGGGTCGAGAATAATAGGGACGAGTGGAAATTGGGTTTTAAAACCAGCCAACCAATCGGCAACTAAGTGCACTTGCTGCTGATTTGCGAGTAAGCCAATTTTAATCGCCTGAGGCGGTAAATCAGCTAACAGGGTCGAAAGCTGTGTGAGTAACATTGCCTCACTCACAGGCTCAACTAACTCCACCGCTACTGAACTTTGGGCCGTTAACGTGGTGATCACGCTGCATCCATGGCCGCCCAAATCCTTGATGGTGGCCAAGTCGGCTTGGATCCCCGCGCCGCCACCGCTGTCTGAACCCGCAATGGTCCAGACGATAGGTTTAGGCGCCACCTGGCTAATATCTTTAGCAAAGGTCATTATCAAACCTCCGCAACCTGTGCTGTTGGTTTGAGCTCTGCCCCATCCTGATGCTTTGCCGCTTCATTGGCAGTTTTAGCTGTATTAGCATCGCCCAGCGGCAGATACAGTTTGGCGCCCGAGGCCGCAAACTCAGCCGATTTTTGCGCCATGGCCACCGCTAATTCATCTTGAGTTTTGACTCTGATCTGCTGGATTGCTTCTGTGTTTGATTGCCCTTGTTGAGCAGGGTTTATCGATGCAAGCGCTTCAGCGCTCACAACATTTTGGCTTGACGAAGCCACTGACAACGTACCCGCCGCTAAACTTGCCGCATAGTCGCGCACATCTTGGGTGATCTTCATTGAGCAGAACTTAGGGCCACACATAGAGCAAAAATGCGCGACCTTGGCCGACTCTTGTGGCAGGGATTCATCGTGATAGGCTCGGGCGGTATCAGGGTCAAGTCCCAGGTTATATTGGTCTTCCCAACGGAATTCAAAACGCGCCTTAGATAACGCATTGTCGCGGATCTGCGCGCCCGGGTGGCCTTTGGCAATATCGGCTGCATGGGCGGCAATCTTGTAGGCAATCAGCCCTTGTTTGACGTCCTGCTTATTGGGCAAACCTAAGTGCTCTTTCGGCGTCACATAGCAGAGCATGGCGCAGCCATACCATGCGATCATCGCCGCACCTATCCCCGAGGTGAAATGATCGTAACCCGGCGCAATATCGGTAATTTGCGGCCCTAGAGTATAAAACGGCGCCTCGGCGCAGTGGATAAGCTGCTTATCCATATTCTCTTTGATAAGTTGCATCGGGATATGTCCAGGCCCTTCGATAATGGTCTGCACATCGTATTCCCAAGCGATTTTGACCAACTCGCCTAAGGTCTCAAGCTCGGCGAACTGCGCCTCATCATTGGCATCGGCAATGGAGCCAGGTCGCATACCATCGCCTAATGACAGCGACACATCGTAGGCAACGCACAGCTCGCAAATCTCACGGAAATGGGTATAGAGGAAGTTTTCTTGATGGTGGCTCAAGCACCATTTGGCCATAATAGAGCCGCCGCGGGACACGATCCCAGTCACCCGTTTGGCGGTCATCGGCACATAGCGCAATAACACGCCCGCGTGGATGGTAAAGTAATCGACGCCCTGCTCCGCTTGCTCAATCAAAGTATCGCGAAACACTTCCCAGGTCAGGTGCTCAGCAACACCATTCACTTTCTCCAATGCTTGATAAATCGGCACTGTGCCAATAGGCACTGGCGAGTTGCGGATAATCCATTCTCGGGTTTCATGGATATACCGGCCAGTGGACAAGTCCATCACAGTGTCAGCGCCCCAACGGGTTGACCAGACTAGCTTTTCCACTTCCTCCTCGATGGAAGACGTGACCGCCGAGTTACCGATATTGGCGTTCACTTTGACTAAAAAGTTACGGCCAATAATCATAGGCTCAGCTTCGGGGTGATTGATATTTAACGGAATAATGGCGCGTCCACGGGCAATTTCATCGCGGACAAATTCAGGGGTTATCGGTTTACCTATTACGGCGCCAAAGGATTCACCTTGGCCGCGGCGGTTTAAGATTTCATCTTGCACCTGGGCGAGCGCCATATTTTCCCGAATCGCCACATATTCCATTTCAGGGGTAATGATCCCTTGGCGCGCATAGTGTAATTGGCTCACGCGTTTACCCGGTAAGGCGCGGCGAGGACGAACAATCGCACTTGAGCCGGCTTCGAAACGCAGATGATCGAGCCCATCATCCTTTAGGCGTTGCTGGGTAAAATCTGAGGTTGCACAATCGAGCACTTCGGTATCTTGGCGCTCGATAATCCACGGTAATCTGAGTTTGGCTAAACCTTGGCGCACGTTAATTTGCGCAGCAGGATCGGAATAAGGACCGGCACAGTCATACACCGGAATGGGAGGATTTTTCTCGACTTTGGGCGCGATCACCGTGCCGCCAATCCGCGTATCGGTTTGCAGAATTTGCCGCATCCCTACACGGAGATCCTCACGGCTTCCCTGCAAATACAACTTTTGCGAATTAGGATGTTGTAATGGTTTAAGGGTATCGATAAAGGCTTGCGCCTCGGCGCGCGCCACACGGCGGTTCGTTTGCCCATGAGTGTTCACGGCAAGTGATTCTGAGGACGATTCTAAACTGGACATAAGCAATCTCACTTTAACAAATAAAAATGGGGTTGCTTGTCTGGAGACTTGAGTGTTGAGAGCTGAGCCTTGTAAACCGTAAGTGGATTTACTGACTCAATAACGACTAAATCGATGGGTAAATAGACGGCAAAAGATTGCCGCTGATACGATTTAATGGAAGTTATTATGCTTGTTTCCTTCGCAGGTTTTAACCTGATCAGGTTCAACGGATCCCGAATAAACGGTCTCAGCCAAGAGGCACTCCGACAAGATGGGCAAAAGTATAGGCAGAAGCGCTGCGAACAAACAAGCGTAATTTCAGAATAAAAATTAAATTATCAATCAAAATTAAAGAACACATAAAGCAATGTATTTAAATGACTTTAATCTAAATTTGTTTTAGCGATCATAGTTTAAACTATTTTTAGTGAAAATTTATCATCACTATTTTTTAACCTTTTGGCCGCTTTACCATCATTTTATCGAGCTGCGCCTTAATGGCATCATCAATTTCTTGGTTCATTTTCTTGCCACTGCAATCGAAGGGGAAACCTAAGTTCTCAGCATAGGGATTAATTGGGGTGCCTACTTTGACGACCCGATAACAGGTATTACCTTGACGAACGATACGATTCGGATCCAGCTCTAAATCCAAACTGGTGGGGCCGCTAAAATCGTCGGCATTGGGCACAATCAGTACCTCCATCTCGGGGCTCATTTCAGACAAATTCGACCGTTTGCTGTAATGATTTGCTTGCTCTAACACTAAATCATCTAAAGCTTGCTCACGCTGTCGTTCAAAATAACGCTGAGTAAACAATCCCACACTGCCCGCCGCCCCACCGCTTTGCCCACTTACCGCAGATTGCTCTGTACTTACCGCTTGTGCCGAGCGTGATTGGGTTTCTGCCTTTTTCGGTTTAACAGCCTCTTTTGCACTCTGCTGGGTTTGGCCCTGAGTTGAGGTGTTCGGCGTTGAGGTGTTAGGCACAGATGTGTTTGGTACTGATGCTTTTGATTCTGTTACTTTTGATTCTTGGGCGCTGACTTCTGGAGGTTTGGCTATCTGCTCCATGGGTTTTGGCGTCAGCTTTACTGCGACTTTTGGTGACACTTTCGCTGACTGCTCAATATCAGCTGCCGGCTTTACGGTATTAGGCGGTGAGGTTATCGGCTCGCTAGTGTTAATAAACTCTTCCACTGAGATATCTTGAGCAGAATCCGCTGGAGCAGTTTGCGTTGGCGGCGCATAAATAAAATATGCCTTTAACGCTTTGGTTGTAGTCCGTGCGTTAGCAGATGATTCAGTAAAATGCAGCCCTAAGTGTTCCGACTGGGTTCGCCATAAAAAAATTAATAAAAACAGCAGTAAGCCATGACCCAAGATGACCCAAAGCAATAGCTTAAGATTGAAATAATGTGGCCGCTCTCGCCCGCTTAGATTTGAAGATGTTTTAAATGTGCTATCGATTGATCTTTGGTCTGCTTTACTTAAATTGAGGTGTAGATTGTTATCACAAGACTCGACATGAACACTTAAAGCGCTAAAAGGCTTAGTGTTCAAATCTGTAGCGCCTTGGGCTGTAGCACTTAAAAACGTTGCACAAAAAGGCAAAGCGGAAAATGGTGCGGTCTCATCGTTTGTAACGCGGCCGAGCACATCAACACTAAGATCATCTTCTGGGGCTATATTCGATCGAACAGGCAAAATCAATCCCTTAGTACTTAATGAATAAAGTACTTAACAAATCCATGACATCTTACGGAGAATTAGAGAAAGTGAGTCGAACAAAGTTCCAAAGCAGTGACATTATTCAGTTGTAAACCAGTACCATAATCTTGTACAAGGACAACAGAACTCATCAGTGTTATAGCCAATGGCAAGAACACGCAAAACAAATCAGCTTACACGTGTAAGCCAATTGTAGCTTTCCCTTTTATCTACTGATAGACTCAATCATTATCGCCATCGAGTGGATCAACAGCATGCCAAGCCAGAGTTTGATAGAGCCGCAAATGAGTCATGAAAAACCATTGAACATCAGTAGCTATAGCCTTAGTGAAGAGATTGCCAATAGTATCAGCCATGGCCTAGGGGTGATTGCAGGTGTAGTGGGCTTAATCTTTATGCTACTTAAGGGCGCAGATCATCTCACCAATATTCAACTTACAGGTGTTATTATTTATGGTACAAGCCTTATCCTGTTGTTTTTAAGTTCTACCCTGTATCACAGCGTGACGCATGTAGGCTGGAAACATAAACTTAAGATTGCCGACCATTGTGCTATCTACTGCTTAATTGCGGGCACCTACACCCCACTGATGTTAATCAGCCTGCATGGACAGCTTTCAACCATTATCCTGACGGCGATTTGGTCTTTGGCTATTGGTGGGATTTTATTTAAGACCTTATTTATTCACCGATTTAAAAAACTCAGTCTTGTGTTATATCTGGCGATGGGTTGGCTTTGTATGACGGTGATTGGCGATTTGACAGCAGCAATGTCACCGCTTGGATTTAATCTACTGCTATTTGGCGGGTTGTTTTACACCCTTGGAGTGATCTTTTATGTCGGCAAACGTATTCCGTACAATCACGCGATTTGGCATCTGTTTGTGCTAGCTGGCGCGATGAGTCATTTCTTCTGTATTTATTTAACAGTGATCTAGCATCTCACGCACTCTGAGTCACACAAGCCATTCTCTGGGTGGCTTTTTTATATCAATGCTTTGAGACTGAGTTTTATGGCTAAGTGATAAAGTCGCCAGCCAAGCGTTATCTACAATAATTCTGCAACTATCTGTTTCAGCAAAAAGGTTTCCCTGTCGATAGATTGGCCTTTGTTGGCGAAGGTGCGCTGAATTTCTTCATTATGGGCAATGGCTTGATGGATATTGATCCACTCAGGGCGCATACCGTTTTTCACTTCATGGGCTTCAAGCTTTGGCTCACCTAAGCCACGGTTACCTAAAGTCATATCGATTTCACACAGGTAGCAATAGGAATCCATATGTACTATGTTGGCGCCTTCGCGAAACCAAGGTCGATATTCTTCATAGCGGCCAAAGGGTGCAATAACGTTAGCTGCAATGGCGCCGGTTTCTTCCTGTAACTCACGAATAAGCCCAACCTCGATGCTCTCGCCCTTATCCACACCACCGCCGGGCAAGCCGTAATCTCGATATTTTTGGGTATAGAGCAGCAAAATATCTTCCCCCGACAGCACAATGGCGCGGGCGGCTTGGCGATAAAAGATCCTTGCCTGTTTCAAATTGATATTGGCGGCTCGGGTGGACTTCAATAAACGCATAGAAAAACTCAAGATTAACGGCCTATTAGCATAAACCAACTTTATGGATTTATAGAGCAAAACCGTTTTCAAGCAACACGCACAACAATACGTACACTTGAAACTGGTTAATTCAGTTGCTTAGTTGCCGCAAGATTTGCTGATAGGCCGCAACTATTTGCGCCTTATTTGGCAAGCGGCTCTCGGGGATACGTTGGTAATGGCTGATTGTCTGCACAAGATAACGCTTAGCCTGGCTGGTTTTATCCGCATCTAACCCTTGCCACATAATTGAGCCAGTCGAACTTAAGGGTGCCACGTCATTGCGCTTCGAAGCTGTACTCGAATGGGTTAAATGCAATATCTCATAGAAGCGCTGATTTTCTTCGAGTAAATATTCCTGCTTAAGGGATAATCCCAACTCTGCAAGTGAGCTGCGCACATGATAATTATGATGCACGGGACACAAAATAAACTCGAGCGGGCTGGAATGATAAGAATGGTTGTGATTGTCGCTGTGATACTGGCTATAACACGACACGATGCTGCGCACCAGTTCAACCAATAACTCGCCACCGACACCCGAAATAATCACTAAGTGCTTGGCTTGCTTGCCGTAATGTGCCAGTGGCAACGCCGCCACATCCATACAATGCACTTGCCATTCACTCTGGGCATGGGTGGTTTGCTCTTTTTCGTTTTGAGCGTTTGAGATAGGCTGCTGGGGGAAAAACCGAGCTAACTCAAGGCTGAGTTGCTGCATCAAGGGGGCCACACAATCGACAAAATGCACTTTAGGCGCAGCATTTCTTTGCAGTAACAGCATGCCGAGTAAACCATGATCGCAGCAGCAGTCCCATATATGATCGTACCCAAGCTCCACCATTCGATTGATCTGCTGTAATCGCTGACTGATTTTCACCGCTGACGCCTCAAAAATCGCGCCCATACATGCTTGAGCGCCATAAAGCCGCGCATTCTACCCGAGTCAGCGGTTAAAACCCATCTCTTTAGGTTTGACTATTAGGCTGCCAGCCTCTAGGCCACACCGGTGAATACGTATGCAACCCATTGCGAGCAAAAAGCCATCACCACTAGTATGCATTGACCCATATTCACTATAAAAACAAGGATCAGGGAATGTTCAGCAATCTGCTTACCCACGCACGCCACATCAACTCGCCAACGCGAAATCGACACAATTTATTCACGCCCAGCTTGCTAGCACTCAGCATTGGTAGCCTGTTGAGTACATGTTCCACGGCGCAAACTCTCAACCTGAGCTCCCCCGATAAGCAAATCGTCTTGAGTCTGAGTGATGATACTGGCCGCCCTGAATACCAAATCCATTTTCATGGCAAAACCGTTATCGAACCGAGCCGCCTAGGGTTAGTCTTTGCCTCACAGGGCGAATTAGGCCAAGGTCTTCGCATTAAATCGAGCCACACCGCCAATGCCAATGAAAAATGGCAGCAACCTTGGGGGGAGCAGGAATGGATTAAAGATCAACACAATCAACTGAGCGTGGTATTAACCGACGGTAAAATCGACTTAAACCTAGAGTTTAAAGCCTTTGACGATGGCATCGGCTTTCGTTATCACTTAGCTGCCCAGAACGCCCTGCCAGCCAATACGCCGCTTGCCATTACCGATGAACTCACCGAATTTAATATTGGACAGAGTGATAAGGCCACCGCCTGGTGGATCCCTTCTCGGGGATGGAACCGCTACGAATATCTGTATCGCACCAGCGCGCTCAATCAGGTCGACCGAGCCCACACTCCTTTTACCTTTAAACTGGTCGATGGCACCCATTTGAGTATTCACGAGGCGGCGTTAGTTGACTTTGCCTCAATGACACTCGATCAACAGCGCGATGGCAAGCTAAAGGCCGATCTCACCCCTTGGTCAGATGGCACTCGCGTTAAAACCCAAGCGGGCTTTTATACCCCATGGCGCACGATTCAAATCGCCGACAAGGCCACGGGGCTGCTTAATTCTCACCTTATCCTCAACCTGAATGAGCCCAATAAACTGGGGGATGTCTCTTGGGTTAAACCGGGCAAATATGTTGGTATTTGGTGGGGTATGCACCTCAATGAAAACACTTGGGGCTCGGGCCCAACGCACGGCGCAACCACCAGCGAAACAGAGCGCTATATGGATTTCGCCGCCAAATACCAGTTTGATGGCGTCTTGGTCGAAGGCTGGAACCAAGGTTGGGATGGCGATTGGTTCCATAATGGCGATCAATTCAGTTTTACTAAGGCCTATGATGATTTCGATTTACCCGCCATTACCGCCTACGGCGCGAAAAAAGGCGTGCGCCTGATTGGTCACCACGAGACCGCAGGCTCAGTCACCCACTACCGCAAGCAAATGGATGATGCATTCGCCCTGTATGAAAAACATGGCGTGACCCAAGTCAAAACCGGTTATGTCGCTGACGGTGGACAAATCAAACGCATCGATGAAAATGGCATCACCCGTCACGAATGGCACGACGGTCAGTTTATGGTGGGCGAATATCTTCACAGCGTTACCGAAGCAGCCAAGCACCATATCAGCATTAATACCCACGAGCCGATTAAAGATACTGGGCTGCGCCGCACTTATCCTAACTGGATCTCCCGCGAAGGTGCCCGCGGACAGGAATACAATGCATGGGGCAGCCCACCAAATAGCCCAGAACATACCGCCATGCTGCCCTTTACCCGCATGCTGGCTGGACCAATGGACTTCACCCCGGGGATTTTTGATTTGGCGCCTAAGGGGTTAGATGCCGAAAATCGCGTGCAAACCACCTTAATGAAGCAACTCGCCCTGTATGTGGTGCTCTATAGCCCAATCCAAATGGCCGCCGACTTGCCACGCAATTATCAAAAACATCTAGATGCCTTCCAGTTTATCCGCGATGTACCAACAGACTGGTATCAAAGTATCGCACTGGCTGGCGAAGTGGGTGATTATGTGGTGTTTGCCCGCCAAGCCAAAGATCAACAGGATTGGTACTTAGGCGCGCTGACCGATGAAAATGCCCGTCAGATCAAGGTTAAACTAGATTTCCTCGACCCAAACAAACGCTATCAAGCCCAGATCTATCACGATGGTGCAAAAGCCGATTGGAAAACCAATCCCTATGATTATGTGATTGAAACCAAAGAAGTCAGCGCCAAGCATAGCCTAACCTTAGCCCTCGCCAGCAGTGGCGGCACAGCGATCCGCTTTAAGGCTCTTTAAATTAAGCGTAATAGGGCGACAAAGATGGTCGCCCTATTAGGTTTGCAATGCGATTAATTTAAGCTGAACTCGGGATAACGAGTGTCGAAAAAGTCTAAATGTAACAATCAAAATCAATGCTATAGATGATTATTTTGAAAATAAAAATATTTTCCCTGACTGAATATGCAGATTTTTGCGCATATCAAGGCGCTCTGTCGTATGCCATAGCGAGCTATGGTTAGACAGAGCAACGCAGAGAGGCTAGAAAAGATGCCTATTCAGCGGCGCTACTTATCCCTAGCTCAGGTTAATTTAAGGTCAACGCCACAATTTTAAGGGGATGATTATCATCGAACGACGGAAAATCCTCATGGGGATCGAGCCAAGTGTGGTCAATCACACCTCGGCCTTGCTTTTCAACGCAGCGAACTAGACTATCAAACCAATCTTGACGGTCTACTTTGGCGACATTATTGCAACACACTATGGTGCCACCAGCCTTGGTTGATAATAATGCGGGTTTAAATAAACCTTGGTAATCATTAACTAAATCGACAATCCCGAAGGCACTCTTGGCATAACGAGGCGGATCAAGAAATACCAGATCAAATTGGGTCTGCGGCAATTTGGGGTAACTGGGTAATTTTTGGTTGCGGCGTCCTCCCACACTTAAACCAGCTAATTGGCGCAAGGCCGGAAACGCATCACTCTGCACAAACTCACATACCTCTGACACTTGGTTTAATTCGGCATTAGTTCGCCCAGCGGCGAGTGCAAAGGAGGAAAAGTCGACATTCACAACCCGTTCTGCGCCGCCCATAGCCGCAGCAGTGCCGATACCACAGGTGTAAGAAAACAAATTCAGTACGGTTTTATCTTGACTGTGGGCCCGCACATATTCGCGGCCAATACGCATATCAAGAAATAGCAGCGGATCTTGCCCTTCGTGGCGTAGTTTAGTGGTGAATTTAATCCCATTTTCCTGCATCACCAACTCGGCACTGGCAATATCATCCAGTTCAGGGCTTAGCGCATTGAGCACCCGCGAATGGCCAGCGGAGCGGTCGTTATACACTACCGGCAGGGCTACTTCTTGGGTGAGCACGTCCACTACTTCAGCCAATTCCTCAGCGGTTAAGGTGTGGTGAAAACTCTGCACTAACCAATTATCGCCGTAGCGATCGACATTCAAGCCACTGACACCTTCGACCGTGCCATGGAACACCCGAAAACAATCGGTATGATCTTGTTCTGCTTGTAGTAAAAAATCATGGCGTTTAGCTAAAGCCGTCGATAACAGCGTTTGAATAGACATAAAAAGCGGGACTCATACAGCGGAAACCTGCGTAAGGTTTCAAGGGGAAAACGGCATGATAGCAAACTCAGCGACAAAATATCGGATAAATTCCCCCAGTATCCAATCACAGACTATACAAGCAGAGCCGTTTTAGCTTAAGGCACTAAGTGAGGCAGCCCCTTTGGCTCACCCCTTCCTTTAGCGCCTACACCATTAGTAGCTAGTAGCTAATAGCCGCAAACTACACCACTAGACTATGTCACTAAAACGATGCCGCTCAGACTATGCCTTTCTCTCTGCAAACGATGCCTGATAAACGGGATAATCGATATAGCCAGCTTCACCGCCGCCATACAAGGTAAGCCTTGCATCCGCATCAAACTCGGTTAATGGCCAGTCATGGGCAAAGCGCTCGACTAAATCCGGATTGGTCACAAAGGGCGTGCCAAAGGCCACAAAATCAGCATAGTGTTGGTCGAGTAAACGCTGAGCAGATTGCTTGGTTAATTTCCCCGCCACCATTATGGGATGTTGATACACACGGCGCACTTGCTGACGAAACGCGTCAGACACTTCCACATAGCGCGAGATGTTTTCAGAAAAATGCACATAGGCAAGATTCATCGGTTGTAGCTTTTGTAGCAAGGCGAGTGTTAATTGGATGATGTCAGGGTTGTCACCGGTAAATCCCTCGCCAATATGGGGAGACATCCGCACAGCGACTCTCCCAGATCCAATGGTCTGTGTGAGGGCTTGTAAGGTGTCGACTAAAAAACGCAGCCGATTTTCTTGGCTGCCACCGTAGCGATCTTGCCGTTGATTGCTTTCTAAGCGCATAAAAGTATCAAATAAATAGCCATGGGCTGCATGCACTTCAACCCCATCAAAACCTGCTAACATCGCATTTTGTGCTGCTTGCACAAAATCGCTGATAGTCGCTTGGATGTCTTGTTCGCTCATCGCCTTTGGCTGCTGGGTTTCAATCATGCCAAAGCCACCTTCAGGCAATGGGCCAAATACCTGATCGGGTATTTTTATTGCCGATGGCGCAAGAGGCTCAGCGCCAGACACGCTCGAATGGCTGCGACGACCAACATGCCAGAGTTGGATAAAGATTTTCCCACCTTCTTGGTGCACCGCTTCAGTGACTTTTTTCCAGCCCTCAATCTGTGCTCGAGTATAAATCCCAGGGGTCATTGAATACCCTCGCGCCACCGCTGATACGGGTGCGCCTTCGGTAATAATCAATCCTGCGCTTGCTCGCTGGCGATAATAGGTGGCCATCATCTCGTTCGGAATATCCCCCGGCTGAGTACTACGTGAGCGAGTCATTGGAGCCATCACAATACGGTTTTTGGTCTCTAACACATGACCTTTGAATGCCTTGAACATACTTTCCCCTAGGCTTGATAAGTTGGATAGTCAGTTAACCCTTTTTCGCCACCACCAAACAGCGTTGTTGGGTCATGCTCAGCCAACGGATAGCCGTGTTTTAGCCGCTCGGGTAAATCCGGATTGGCAATAAAAGGTCGTCCAAAACCAATCATATCAGCCAGACCATCGTTAATAGCTTGCTCCGCTGTGTGAGCGTTGTATCGTCCGGCATAAATCAGCACGCCCTGATAAGCCTCACGCAATGCTTGTTTGAATGAGCGTGGCGTATCAGGTGCATCATCCCAATCCACCTCGGCAATATGTAGATAAACAATGCGATGTTTGTTAAGTAACGCAGCGGCAGCTGTATAGGTCAAAATCGGGTCCGCATCCACAGTACCATTGAGGGTCGTAAGGGGCGCTAAACGCACACCCACTCGCTCAGCACCAATAGCATCGACCAATGCCGTAACCACTTCGTCTAAAAAACGTAGGCGATTTTCAAGGCTACCGCCGTACTCATCACTACGGTTGTTGGCTTCGGAATCAATAAATTGGTTGATCAAATAGCCATTAGCGGCGTGGAGTTCAATGCCATCAAAGCCAGCCGCCATAGCATTGAGCGCTGCTTGACGATAATCGGCGATCACTTGCGCAATATCAGCCTTCGTCATTGCCCGAGGCGCAACGACATCAACAAAACCAGGTTCATCAGTGCCGTTATCGACAAACACTTTTACGTTTTCCGCTTTTAATGCGGATGAAGAAATCGGTTGTTGCCCACCAATATTGTCAGGATGGGTGACTCGGCCTACATGCCATAACTGAGCAAAAATCACTCCGTTCTTGGCATGAACTGCCTCAGTGACGATACGCCAGCCCGCGATCTGTTCGGGAGTATAAATACCAGGAGTCCAAGCATACCCTTTTGCAGTTGGAGAAATCTGTGTGCCTTCAGAGACAATGAGCCCCGCACTCGCACGCTGAGCATAATAGGTTGCCATCATATGATTGGCCACATCGCCTGGCTGACTGGCTCTTGAACGAGTCATTGGCGGCATAACGATGCGGTTTTTGAGTGTTAATGCACCCAAGGTGATCGGTTGAAACAGTGATTGCGTCATAATATAACCCTCTCATTTCGTTGCAAACATACTAGCAAACTCAACAAGAGACATTGAGCGCAATAAAGACAAATGATTTTTGTTGTAAATGCAAAAATGTTCACTAACACGTCAATACGACAAGTGTTGCCCTACCGCTTACAGGGTTAGCTTAGGCTGAATAAAATCAATAAAGGCCGAGATACGTTTCGCGACGGTAGAAGATTTATAGTACACCGCATTGATCTGCTCTCGGCCGGTATTGGTGATTTTTTCACTCTCCAATAAGGGGATTAAACGCCCCTCAGCGATATCCTTTTTCACCATAAATCCCGATAAGCAGGCAATACCATTACCCGTTAATGCAAGCTGCCTTAACGTTTCACCGTTACTTGAGGTTAATGTAGGTGTAAACCGAGTAAATCCGTTCAGTGGCCAATCATTGAGGGTTTTAGGGGTAGAAAATCCCAGCAAATCGTGGTGAATAAGATCGCTGCTTTTATTGGGAAAACCGCGCCTTGATAGGTAATCTGGTGAGGCTACAATGTACAGCAAGCTTTTCCCAAGTGGCCTAGCATGCAAAGTCGAATCCGTTAAGTTGCCAATGCGGATCGCGAGATCGGTTTTCTTTTCAAGCAAATCGACAAAACCTTCGTTGGAGGTGAGTTCCAATTCAATATCGGGATAGGTTTGCTTAAATGGCTGGATAAGCGGCACTAATTGATGAAACACAAAGGGACTTGCGGCATCGACACGTAAACGGCCTCTCGGTAGCTCTCCACGAGTGATGATCTCCTCTTCAGCTTGCTGGATCTGTAATAAGCCAATTCGGATGGCTTCAACAAACTGGCGACCTTCCTCGGTTAATTCGATCCGGCGAGTCGTGCGATTTAAAATAGAAACGCCAACTTGGCTTTCAACCTTGCTCACCGCCCGAGACACGCGGGCAACTTGAATATCTAACAGTTCAGCTGCCGCCGAAAAACCACCACTGTCGACGACAGCAAGCAGTATTTCTAAATCATCGGACCGTGTTTTCATTTTATTTCTCGCACCACACCCGCAATTATTGCATTTATAGCAAATATCATTGGTATAAATATCTGTATTTTACAATTTGCAAAAATCACTAAAGTGTCTCAATGAGTTGCTCGAATCCTGCGGCGGCTTTGGTTGGTACAAATTCCACCACATCAAATTCAGCCACGTCTTCGGTATAGAAAGGATCTTGCTGCAAAATAGCCTCGAGTACTGCACGCGACTCCGCCTTAGCGAAGATCACACCGCCCGTGCGTGGCACCTTACGGCCCGAAGCGATAAAAACGCCCTTGGCGTAATACGCATCAAGATAATCAATATGAGCAGCTAAATGTAACTCAACATCTGCCAGCGGCTTTTTGTAGGTTAAGGTGATAACAAACATAGATATCCTTTATTCAAAACATAATCGATTTTGACAGGTGCTAACCATGATTACATGAGAGCATCTGCTGACATACTGTTCCATTATTTTTGCAGTATCAATCGCATAATGCGTCTATTGCTCACTGCTGCTGACACTTTAGCCACTGACTGGATACCCACACAACCCCATAGGAGTGTAAAATAGGCTGCTATTAGGTTACACGGCTGTTTAACTTGAGTTATCAATGGATGATGAATACGTATGTAAGCGGTTGTGCGTCAATCGACGCTGCGGCTACTATAAATTCGCTAGTTCCACCCTCTGCTTGTGGGGTTGAACACTGTGAGGTCGTTTCTGGTGGTTGCCTTTGAGGATAGCTGTCAGGCTTAGGTTCTTTTCTGCTTCTGAGCATTTGCATCATAGAGTATGAAAATGAATTTATTGGCGAATATGCTTCTGAGGGAGAGGTATATTCGCTATTTTTTAGCATCAAAACACACCTTTATAGCGACCAAACCGAACTGGCACAATAATGCGTAAACTGAGCCAAAGCTATTGATTAAGCTTTCAAATTATAACGATAAATGACTCAAGGCAGCACTGCTGTCCGCTACTGAAGGGAAGTTGCATGTCCACGGATCAACAAACGATTACCCCATTAAAAAGTGTCTCACCCAAGATGGTGCATCGCGCCGTACATAAGCTACAACCCGAGCTAAATTTCTGGCAAATTTTTAATATGTGCTTTGGTTTTTTGGGGATCCAATTCGGTTTTGCCCTGCAAAATGCCAACGTCAGTCGCATTTTCCAAACCCTTGGCGCCTCTATCGATGAAATTCCCATCCTGTGGATTGCCGCACCGTTAACGGGTCTGCTGGTTCAACCTATTATTGGTTATCTGAGCGATAATACTTGGGGGCGCTTAGGTCGCCGTCGGCCGTATTTTTTAATCGGCGCTATTTGTACGACGCTTGCGATATTTGTGATGCCGCATTCCCCTACGTTATGGATTGCCGCGGGCATGCTGTGGATTATGGATGCCTCAATCAATATCGCCATGGAACCCTTCCGTGCCTTTGTGGGGGATAATTTGCCTCCCAAGCAGCGCACCCAAGGTTATGCCATGCAAAGCTTTTTTATTGGCATCGGTGCAGTTGTGGCCTCGGCCCTGCCCTATATTCTCAGTAACTTCTTTGCTGTCGCCAACACCGCGCCAGCGGGCGAAATAGCCGATTCGGTGCGTTATGCCTTCTATTTTGGTGGCGCCGTGCTGTTTCTCAGTGTGGCTTGGACTGTTGTGTCCACCAAAGAATATTCCCCCGATGAACTTGCCGCCTTCCATAGCAATGCTGACGCAGGCATAGATGAGCAACAACATCGCACTCGCACCCACAAGAATTATCAATTTGCCGCTATCGTTTGGATGACGGTAGGCGCGCTACTAACGCTTGCGGTGTGGACGCAGGATTTAGATAAGCAGCTGTATATTTTAACCTTAGGGATTTTTGCCTTTGGCCCATTGCAACTTTACTGCGCCCTGCGCTTAGGTAAATCAACGCCCTCACAACGTTCGCAACTGGGCATTGTCTTTAATGTGGTCGATGATTTATTCCATATGCCTAAGGCCATGCATCAATTAGCGATAGTGCAGTTTTTCTCTTGGTTCGCGCTTTTTGCGATGTGGATATACACCACCTCGGCGGTGACGTCTTATCACTTTGGCAGCAGCGATGTGTTGTCTAAGGCCTATAACGATGGTGCCGATTGGGTGGGCGTACTGTTCGCCTCCTACAATGGATTTTCGGCCATTGCGGCCTTGTTTATCCCACTGCTTGCTAAACGTATCGGCATCAAACTGACCCACACCTTTAATATGTTCTGCGGCGGGTTTGGGTTGATCAGTTTCTATTTTATCAAAGATCCCAGTCTGTTATGGCTACCCATGATTGGCGTGGGTATCGCCTGGGCCTCGATTCTCTCCGTGCCCTACGCCATGTTATCTGGCGCCTTACCGCCGAAAAAGATGGGCGTGTATATGGGGATTTTTAACTTCTTTATCGTGATCCCACAGCTGCTCGCGGCCAGTGTTTTAGGCTTAATTCTTAATGGATTATTTGATGGTCAGCCCATCTATGCCCTAATCACCGGCGGCGTCCTGATGCTCTGCGCCGGGATTGCCGTGCTCTTTGTTGAGCAACCGAATACTCAGCACACTCAAGCGTAAATCGCAGATCCTACAACTCGGCACCCTTGGCGTTTGGGCAACTAAACGCCAAGACGCATGGCCACATAGCTTACAACAAGAATAAATCGCAATTAGCACCATCTATTGATTGGGGAGATTTTGAAGAATATGGCATCGACAACAGTACCTTCACAGCAGGCTCGCAGCTTAACTGACCGCCGCAACTTAACTCGTAAGCCGATTGCGCTCGCAATTGCCGCAAGCCTTATCGGCGTTGCCAGCTTAACGGGCTGCTCACCCTCGGCCACCAATGCAGACTCATCAACAGCGGCCGTCATCAAAGCCACAGACGCACAGATTGCCCCCGGCGCCCCCGGCAAAGCCCCGACCTGGGCGTTCTCCGGCAAAACCGGTATCGGCACTTCCTATGAGCCTTATACTCAAGGGCAATACCAGGATAGCGCGCAAAATCCCATTAGCCGCGTGTGGTTCTCCATCGCGCAGGGGATTTTAACCGAAACCATGTATGGCCTTATTCACAACGCTCAGCTCAAAGAGTTGCAATTTGTGATCACCGGCAATGGCTTCGTCGATACCGAAAAAGACAACACGATCAGCAGCATTGAATACTTAGATACCGATGCTAACGGTCGCCCACAATCCTTGGCCTATAAGATTATCAATCGCGACGTTGAAGGTAAGTATCAGATAGAAAAGCATATCTTTACCGATCCCGACCGCGATACGCTGATGATGCGCGTGACGTTTACCGCCTTTGAAGCGGGCATCACACCGCATTTATACGTTAATCCCCATATCGATAATGCGGGCGCGAATGATATTGGCAGAATCGATCATCAAGCCCTTATCGCTCGTACGGCGAATCCCCACAGCAGCGTGATGACGGTGAAATCGGATATCGACTTTGCGCAGGCGACCACCGGTTTTGTCGGTGTATCCGACGGTTTGGCCGATTTAGCCGATAACGGTAAGCTCGATACGCTGTATCAGGCCACCAGCAGCGCCGAAAATCCGACTCAAGGCAACATTGCTTTTACCGCCAGTTATCCCGTACTCCAAGCGAATCAAGCTCTTAATGTGAATTTGGCGATTGGTTTTGGCCAGGATGAGGCCAGCAGTTTAGCCAATGCCAACGCCAGCTTAACGGCGGGGTATGACGCAGTGCTGAGTCAATACAACGCTGGTTGGCACAGTTATTTACAATCGCTGCCCGCGATGCCAGCTATGGCGCAAAGCACAACAGATAATGGCAAGCTGCTGTATACCAGTGCCATGGTACTCAAGGCGCAGGAAGATAAAACCTACGCGGGCGCCCTTATCGCTTCGCTTTCTAATCCTTGGGGCGATACCGTCCCTGCTGTCACACCCAGCACGGGCTACAAGGCTGTTTGGCCGCGCGACTTTTATCAATGCGCCATGGCATTTCTCGCCATGGGCGATACCCAAACGCCTAAAGTCGCCTTTGAATACCTTAAAAAGGTGCAAGTGAGCGATAAAACCCCAGGCTTTAGCGGCACACCCGGTTGGTTTTTACAAAAGACCCATGTGGACGGCCAAATTGAATGGGTGGGCGTACAGCTCGACCAAACGGCGATGCCTATCATGCTCGGCTGGAAACTCTGGCAGGCAGGCGTACTCAGTCAAGCTGAACTTAACCATTGGTATCAAGAGATGTTAAAAGCTGCGGCGGACTTTTTAGTCAGCGGCGGCGAAGTCAATCTTGACTGGAATCACACCCAAATTACGCCACCAAAAACCCAACAAGAACGTTGGGAAGAACAGGCAGGTTATTCGCCCTCCACCACGGCCGCAGTGATCGCAGGCTTAGTGGCCGCGAGTGATATTGCCAAGGCAGTAAACGACAGCGATGCCAGTCAACGTTATCTCGCGACCGCTAAAACGCTTAATCAACAACTTGAAAAACACTTAGTGACGACCCAAGGTTTGCTCACGGATAGCCAAGGTATTAAGGCGCCTTATTATCTGCGATTAAGCCCCAACGGTGAGCCAAACAGCGCCGAGCAACTCGCCGCCAATAATGGCCGTGCGGGATTAGATCAACGTCAGATCCTCGATGGCGGCTTTTTAGAACTGGTGCGCTATGGCGTGCGTGGCGCCACCGATAAGCTGATTAATCAAAGCCTAGCGCTGGTGGATAATACCGAGCTTGAGGACAATTTACGCCTCAAATACAACTTTATGGCAAAGGATGGCAGCAGCGTTCCAGGCTTTAGACGTTACGGTAACGATGGCTACGGTGAAGACACTATAACCGGCGCAAACTACGCCGAATCGGGCAGTAATAGCGACAACCAACGCGGCCGCGTCTGGCCCTTCTTTACTGGCGAGCGTGGGCATTTTGAATTGGCCCTTGCCAGCGCCAAGGGAGAGCTAAGCGGTGCTCACGCACAGCAAACCAAGCAGCAACTTATCAATACCTATGTGCAAGGGATGGAAACCTTCGCCAACGCGGGTCTAATGCTCCCCGAACAAGCATGGGACGGTGTGGGTAACGCCACTCGTTACCAATATCAACTCGGCCAAGGCACTAACTCCGCCACCCCGCTCGCCTGGACCCATGCTGAATATATCAAGCTGGTACGTTCAATGAGCGACGGCCGAGTATGGGATAACTACCCCATCGTCCCTGAGGCGTTGAAATAATTTTTAAGGCTGATACCTGTGAGTAAAGCCCGCAAAACCTCAGTTTTGCGGGCTTTATGATCACAAGCGGCATATCATTCAGCACCGACTTAATACCTTTAATTCGCCCCACATCATCCATTCTGCGCACCGTAAAAGCATTCTCTGTTTTTGTGTGAATACTTGTTTTTATTGCCGTTACTTCAATAAAAAATTGACTTACATAAGTCCGTCAAGATGTTAAGATATTTGCGCTTTTGTTAATTTATCGATAAATGGAGTTTTGATGAAGCCTTTAAAAACCGTAATCAAATGGATTTTGCTCACGTTATTCTTGGTGCCAGTGAGTCTTTATCTGATCCTTGCCGCCATCAACATAAAAGATAGCCCAGCTTCAGAGCAGGCCAAAACCTACCTAGACGAAATTAAAAAGAGTGATAAGGCATTAGCGAATAACCAAGCTCAGAATGCGTATCTCTATGCGCTGGGCTTTGATGTGAATAGTGGCGCCTCACCGATGGATGCAGGGATTTCTCGACTTAAAAGCATACAACAGCTTGGCATTTTGGAACGCTCCCCAACGCTAAACACAACTCCTATAGACAAACCGCAAACCCCTTTTAACGAATGCCTTAACCGTGATGATTTTCAGTCCAGTTGTCTCCCTGTACTGACAGAACAAACGTCTTTTGACGAACTCATCGCAACAAACGCCGAATTAATCACGCGATATAAAACATTAATTCAGTTAGATACCTGGCAAGAAGGCAGCCCATTTAATGTCTTTTTGTCTTCTCCGTCACTTTCACATCTGCTCACGGCACAAAAACTCTACTTCATCGATTTACTGGCTCACGCTCAAACCATGTCTGCGCAGCAAGTTACCGATGTGATTAATCAAGATATGTTGTTTTGGCAACGCGTAGCAGCTAACACCCATGTGCTACTGATAAAAACCGTTAGTCAAAACGGCATCACAACAAATATGAAATTTGGCGAATTGATACTAGGCCAACTGCCAGCCTCTCAATTAAGCAACGTCATCCCCACTAGCTGGCAAACGCCGATCCCTGCTGAGGTGACTGCATTTGAAAAAATAAAAATGGGTGAATGGTATTACTTTACAGCCATGGCCAAAGCATTGCAGACAATTGATGATGAAGATATCACCACAAACGTGACGCAATGGTTGCTGACACCGTTAATGAAAGATCAAGACACAGCGAATCGTTACGCGGAAATTTTAAATGGCACGACTCCTCCGCAGACTTGCCCTGCTCCTTGGTCAATCGCTGACATGAGCCAATTTATATATAACCCACTTGGTAAATTTGTACTCTGCTCTGGCATTACATCATTAGATCGTTACCAACAAGATTTTGATGAGCTTGAGCCACAAAGAGCACGCTTGATCACGAGACTCCAATAGGGTGATTGTTTACTTAAGCAAATACATGACATAAACGCCTTCGACATGTGCTAAAGTTAGCTTATACTGTGTATATGTACAGTGTATAGATGCATATGATCATGGTTACTCCTGAACAATCGAAAATCCAATATCCTTTCTTTAGCACATCGGTGGCGGCGGGATTTCCTTCTCCCGCCAATGATTATATTGAGCAATCGCTTGATCTAAATGAGCTTTGTATCAAACACCCCACCGCAACCTTTTTTGTCAAAGTTCAAGGCGATTCGATGGTCGATGCCGGAATTTCCTCTGGTGATATATTAGTGGTTGACCGAGCCTTACAAGCCACCCATGGAGATATTGTAGTGGCGGCCATCAATGGGGAATTTACAGTAAAGCAATTGCAATTACGTCCTGTGGTGCAATTATTGCCATGTAACCCGGCCTACAGTGCAATTCCACTCAGCCACGAGTCAGAGTTAGACCTGTTCGGTGTCGTGACTTGTGTGGTGAAAAAACTCAAATGACCGCCAACTTATTCGCCCTCGTAGACTGTAATAATTTTTATGCGTCCTGTGAGCGTATGTTTCGGCCCGATCTACAGGGCAAACCCATCGTTGTGCTGTCAAATAATGATGGCTGTGTCGTCGCGCGTTCATTGGAGGCAAAGCAATTAGGCATAAAAATGGCCGTGCCGGTTTATCAAGTGATGGAGATGATCCGCTCCCATAATGTGGCGGTTTTTTCGTCCAACTATGCCCTTTACGCCGATATTTCAAATCGCGTCATGACCACTCTCGAGCAAATGGTGCCTAGGGTAGAAGTCTACTCAATCGATGAGGCTTTTTTGGATCTGTCTCGGCTCGATAAGTGTCAAGATATTAACCAGTTAGCCACGGATATTCGTCAGCGGATCCAGCAATGGATTGGCATCAGTGTCTGTGTTGGAATAGGACCGAGCAAAACCTTAGCCAAGCTAGCCAACTATGCCGCAAAACAGTATCCCGCCACCCAAGGCGTTGTCGATTTACGCGATAAGGAGCGCCAACGCCGGTTAATGGCACTCACTCCCATTGATGAGATTTGGGGCATTGGCCGAAAAATTGCGCAACGTCTAAAACTGATGGGCATCCATACCGCCCTGCAACTCGCAGATACTCCCCCTACACTTATCCGAGACAATTTTTCCGTCATGGTTGAGCGAACAGTGTACGAGCTTAACGGTATTGCCTGTGATGATATTCAGCAGGTGGTAGCGACAAAGCAGCAAATCATCAGCTCGCGCTCCTTTGGCGCACGTATTACCACCTTTGAGGCAATGCAGCAGGCTATCAGCGACTATACCTTTAGGGCCTGCGAAAAATTGCGAGCGGAGGGGCAGCTTGCCCGCACCTTATCGGTGTTTATTCGCAGCAGTTATTTTACGCAACATCAGCCCCAATATAGCCAAGTACTCACTGGTCATCTTGTGTATCCCAGTGACGATACCCGTGATTTTATCGAATTAGCACAGCGGCTGTTATCTAGGCTTTGGCGTGATGGCTATGCTTATGCCAAGGCTGGTGTGATGCTGGGGGATTTTTATGCACCAGGTGTGTTTCAGCTAGGATTATTTGATGAAGTCAAACCACAACCTAAAAGTAAAGAATTGATGAAACTACTGGATTGTGTTAATCACAGCGGTAAAGCCAAGATCCAATTTGCAGGACAAGGGCTTAATACCGATTGGGGCATGAAGCGTGGCCAACTCTCTCCTCGCTATACCACCCAATGGACCCAACTCCCTATTGTGAAATAAGCCATAGTTTAAAATGCCCGAGTTATGCGCTTATCTGTTGAGATTTGTTAAATCTCTGAAGCCTCAACAATAATGCTCTTATTTTCAACAGTTAATAAGATACTCTCAAATTACCGCTTTTATCCCAACATGATTTAGCTCACAGAATCTAAAACTCAATCAAACTAAAGACCTAGTACAAAAACTGACATTGTAAATACAATGTTTCGTTACATTGAGATACAACAACCCAAAAGCGCACGCTATACCGTCATTGCTTATTTCACATCTCACTTAATTAGCCGACCAAGGATTACAAATGCAACATTTACGCATCAACAAACTAACAATTAAGCTGTTGATATTAAAGTTGTTAATGATAATTTTCTGGTTATGGAGGGCAGTTGCAAATAAATATAAGCCTTGATGAAAACCTTCCTGATCATCACGGCATTGTTAAGGGAATGAAAATATGACTACGCAAACAACCGTAGCACGTGCGGTTCGTTTTAGTTTATTAGCCTTGGTATCCACCTCGATTGCACCGATTGCGATGGCTGCAGAACAAGGTGCTGTAGATGCTGATAAAGTTGAACGTATCGCTGTAACCGGATCAAGAATCCAACGTACCGATATGGAAACATCCTCTCCAGTGACAGTTATCAGCCGCGCAGAAATTGATGCTTCTGGTACAGCTACTGTGTCTGATTTTGTGCGTAACCTATCGCAAAACAGCTTTGGCTCTTTCCGCGAAGCATCAGGCTTTGGTTCTGGACAATCTTCACAATCCACAGTAAGCATGCGTGGTTTAGGTTCACAACGCACTTTAGTGCTAATCGATGGTCGTCGTATGGGCTCGTCGGTTGCCTTTGGTGGCGGTACACAAAACCTCAACGTTGTCCCCATGGCAGCGATTGAACGTATTGAAGTACTGCGCGACGGCGCATCAGCAGTTTATGGTTCTGATGCCGTTGCTGGTGTAATTAACATTATCACTAAAAAGGAATTTGAAGGTGTTGAGTTTGATGCCGATTTAGGCGCAACTCAACATGGTGGAGCAGAGAAATCAAATGCCCGTTTCACTTTTGGTGTCAATGGTGAAAAAACCAATATGGTCGCTTCGGTTGAATACTATAATCGCGCAGCACTTTACGATGCAGATCGCGATTACAGCGATACCCTTTATAGCCCTCATGGTTGGCCAGGGACTGGATTTTACGTTGATAAAACAAAACCAGTTTTAGGTGCAGACGGAAAACCAACTGGAAAATATGAAACTGTATCATTTGCAGATGAACGTTGCGGTGAAGGTAATTCTTTAGTTACAGGCTCTGATGGTAAACAAACTTGTTCATATAACGCTGCAGCAGAATCGGCAACGATGGCGGCACAAGAACGTTTCTCAACCTTCGTCAAAGTAGACCACGAGTTAACTGAAGATATAAACTGGACTAACCGCTTAATGATGAGCCGCGTTTGGACCGAGGGGCAATATGCAGCCGCACCAAACAGTTATAGCCCTAAATTACGTTGGACAAAAGAAAACAGTGATATTTATCTAGCAACGGTTAATAAATATGGCAACGATTATTTAAAAAGCCAACTGAAGTATGATGCTGAAGGTAACTTAATTGGTGGTGATACCAATTCCATTAACTAACTGGTCAAAATTGTCCATGGTCTAGTACACAATTCTATCACTCTTGCTTTCTTCTCAATGAAGGTATTCCATGCGATAGAGCACTGTTCAACAATATCGTCATAACCACTAAAACAACGATTGGCCAACACATTTTGACGCAGCCATTGCCATACCTGCTCTATTGGATTCAACTCCGGTGAATAAGGTGGCAACTTGAGAAGCGTCAGATTATCAAAGTCATCGGCCAAATCCTGTTGATGCCAGCCTGCGCCGTCCATGATGACCAGCGCATGGCGCCCAAATGCGGTGGCGGCTGAAATCAGTTTTAAATGCTCGTTCATATATTCGCTATTGGCATGCGGGGCAATAATCGCTTGTGTCGCCCCCGTTGCCGGACACACGGCGCCATATAGATACGCTGATTCAAATTGTTGCTGCTTGACGGCCCGTGGACGGGTCCCTTTCTCAGCCCAAATACGGGTGGTGGTATTCTGTTGGCCAAAGCGGGCTTCATCTTGAAACCAAACGTCAATGCGATCGAGTGCAACGTGCCCAGGTGTGTTAAGGATCGTTGCCATCCGGAAGTTTTTTAAAAGCCTCTTGTATAGCCTCAGATTGTTTCGGGTGGCGAGAGCGAGTGGTAATCCATGAGAAGCCAAGTTGATGCAGCAAGCGGTAGATATTTGCTTGCTTGAACGTCACACCAAATTCAGACTGAATAAATAGGCCGACATCCTTGGCCATCAACCTGCCACCTTGTTCAGATAGACTTCTGTGCTGTACGAACGCTTTAAGCTTAGCTTGTTGTGTGATGGACAGTGTCGCAGGACGGCCCGGATTGGGCGCATCGTCAAGGCCAGTCAGCCCATGGGTTAAATAGGCGGTGACCCAGCGATTGACACTGGTTCTACTGACCTTAAGCATGCTTGCGATGGCGGTACGAGAATGACCTTCAGTGAAATGGAGTAAGGCAAGATAGCGCATACGTTTGCGTGCACTTTTCTCCGATTTTACTAAGGCTGCGATGTGGGGATTATTCATATTTTGTATGATTAAAAACTGATGACCAATTAGATCACATAATTAATATAATTGGTATGACACCATCAATTTAAGAATGCGTACGACACCACTTGGGCCACGTATTACTAATGTTGAAGATACTGATATCAACTTCTTAACTGCGCTTGAAGGTCATAGTGATATTTTAGGCGGTACAGCTTGGAACTTAGGTGCTCAGTGGATTCGCTCAGATGTCACCACCATTCAAACTGGCTTAGCTAATGCTAATATGATCCAAGAGTTTTTGGATAATGGCAAATTAGACTACTTCGCCGCTGGCGCAGGCTATGTTGAAGGTTCAAACGAGCAGCAATTGCAAGAAGCCGCCCATACCGGAATTTTCACTGGTCGTGTCCAAACCTACGGAATTGACGGTGGTGCCAGCTTCGATTTATTTGATTTACCAGCAGGTACAGTCCCCTTAGCCATCGGTTTTGAATTTATGCGTACTGAGTACGACAAGACTAACGATGCGGGTTCAAACCTAGGTAATATTATCGGTACTTCAGGTGGCGACAATATCCAAGGTAAATCACGAGAAGTGTTATCTTTCTCTGCTGAGACCATGTTCCCGATTATCGATGGGCTTGATTTAGAATTATCTGCACGTTTCGATGACTACAGTGACTTTGGCAGTACCTTTAATCCAAAAGTGGGTTTAAGTTATCGTCCCGTGGACTCGCTGTTAGTTCGTGCGTCTTATGGCACAGGCTTTAGAGCTCCGACCTTTGATGACCTATATGCTACGGCCTCAGAAACCTATCTTTGGGCTAAAGACTGGACGCAATGTCCAGGTAATCCTAATAGTTGCGCGCAAGAACAATTTAAAGCTCAATATCAAGGGAATGATGACTTAGAGCCCGAAGAGTCCACATCACTCTCTTTAGGCTTGGTATGGAACGTCACCGACGCATTAGATTTTGAAATCTCATACTATGACATTCAAATCGACAATGTGATTAGCACCATGTCAACCCAAGACGTCATTAACCAAGAACGTGATGGCTTTGATATGTCAAATGTTCTGTTTAGAGACCCTGTAACAGGTAAAATTGATTATGTTGTTCTACAGAAGATGAACCTCGGTGAATTAAAAACTTCTGGTATTGACTTCAATATTCGTTACCTGCTTGAAACCAGTGTGGGTGATTTCCGCTTCGGCGCAGAAACTAACTACGTATTAAGTTGGGAGTCTAAGGATGGGCCTTATTCCGAACTTGAAGATATTGTCGGTGATGTTGGTCAACCACAATTCCGTGCCAACCTCAGCACAACTTGGACCCAAGGTGAATGGGAAGCATCATTGTTTGCCCGTTATACTGATAGCCAAGAAGATGAGGATTATGGCAAAACACCGAGCCAGTGGTTGTTAGATGCCCAAGCAGGATACAACTTACCGTGGAACGCGAAGGTGAATGTAGGTATCCGCAATCTGCTCGATGAAGAGCCTGCATTTAACGATGCGCTAGGCTTCCCTGGTTATGATACTTACCTCTACGATCCTATCGGTCGTGAGTACTATGTACGCTATAATCAGAAATTCTAAATCCTAGCTTATACTTGGTTTAAGTTGTATCACACAGTTATAAATGCCCATCTATTGATGGGCATTTATTTATGGGGTGTTGTTTAAAAAATAAACGATAAAAGTCTTGAGTAAGAGCTAAAAGTTAATAGGGTTGAACATCACCGGAGGCCAACTTGGTTGCCTTTACTCGAATCATATTATTCTCGATACTTATCCGCACCATCTGATATCCCCTTGTAGCATCCAGCGCACAATGCCACAATGCGAGCAAAATCAATGCGTGCCAACGGCGCCCCTCGATAGGAGCATCATCTTGACCCTTTTTGGTATTAAAAATTGCGATACTGTGCGTAAAGCACGTAAATGGATTGAAACCCATCAACTTTCGGTCAACTTCCATGACTTTAGGGAAGATGGATTAGCGGAAAAGGATCTGCAGCATTGGTGTCAAATTGCCGGATGGGAAACCGTCTTTAATAAACGCAGTACCAGTTTTCGCGCCTTAAGTGATGCCGATAAAGCGGATATCGACCAAGCCAAAGCCATTCAACTAATGCTCACTCACCCGACACTGATCAAGCGGCCAGTGCTGGTTTTGGGTGAACAAGTGCTAGTGGGCTTTAACGAAGCCGAATATAAGAAGGTGTTTTCTCTATGACGTACGCTTCGAACACTCACCCGGTTACCGAACTGACTAAAGCGTTAATCGCCCGTCCTTCGGTCACCCCGCTGGATGAAGGCTGCCAAACCCTGATGGCCGAACGTCTTGCCGCCATTGGCTTTAATATTGAGCCCATGGTCTTTGAAGACACCACCAATATGTGGGCGCGTCGCGGTAATACAGGCCCGGTATTTTGTTTTGCCGGCCATACCGATGTGGTGCCCGCAGGCGATTTAAGCCGCTGGCATACCCCGCCTTTTGAGCCAACCATTATTGACGGTTACCTCTATGGCCGCGGCGCCGCCGACATGAAAGGCTCACTGGCGGCGATGATCGTCGCGACCGAACGTTTTGTGGCTAAGCACCCAAATCATCCTGGCTCGATTGCGTTTTTAATCACTAGCGATGAAGAAGGCCCCTTTATCAATGGCACCACACGGGTTATCGACACCCTAGAAGCCCGTAATGAAAAAATCACTTGGGCATTGGTGGGTGAACCCTCGTCGACCTTAAAACTCGGTGATGTGGTTAAAAATGGCCGCCGTGGTAGTCTCACCGCCAACTTAACCGTTAAAGGTATTCAAGGCCATGTGGCCTATCCGCACCTTGCGGATAACCCTATCCACAATGCCGCCCCCTTTTTAGCTGAGTTAAGCCAAACCCATTGGGATAATGGCAACGAATTCTTCCCGCCCACCAGCATGCAAATCTCCAACATTAACGGCGGCACAGGCGCATCGAACGTGATCCCAGGCGCCTTGGAGGTGATGTTTAACTTCCGCTATTCCACCGAAGTGACCGCCGAGATACTCATCGAGCGTGTGGAAGCCTTATTAACCGCCCACGAACTGGATTATGACATTAGTTGGACTTTCAATGGCTTACCCTTTTTAACCGGCGAAGGCCCACTATTAGACGCGACCCGCCATGCTATTCGTCAAGTCACGGGCTATGATACCGATCCACAAACCACCGGCGGCACCTCCGATGGGCGCTTTATTGCGCCAACGGGCGCCAAAGTGTTGGAACTAGGTCCTGTGAACGCCACCATCCATAAAGTGAACGAGTGCGTGAAGGTAGACGATCTAGAGCAATTAGCGCTGTGTTACGAAGTGATTTTGGAACAATTACTGTGTTAAACACCATGGCAATCACGGCAAAAAAAGCCCTGCTCTATGGTCTAGAGCCAAGGGGAGAGACAGGTTTAACAGCGGATGTAGACTCTGACTCAATGAGCGACTTAGTGTTCGTTGAGTTACTCAGCCCCTATCATCAGCGAGAAACGCGGTTTAAGTTGGAATCACAAACCGCCCTTGCCTTTCAGGCAATGGCCGACAGTGCCGCCAAAGACGGTATTAAGCTGGCGATTTGCTCTGCCTATCGCCCCTTCGATCGGCAACTCGCCATTTGGAATGCCAAGGCCAGCGGTAAACGACTGGTCCTGGATATCAATGAGCAGCCCGCGGATATCGCGCCGCTCAGCAATGATGAGTTAGTCGATTTGATCTTACTCTGGTCGGCACTGCCTGGTGCTTCGCGTCACCATTGGGGAACGGATATCGATGTATTTGATGCCGAGCAAATTGAGGTCAAATCCCTGCGTCTGGTGGACGCCGAATACCGTGACGGCGGCCCCTGCGCCCACTTGCACCAGTGGCTAGTGGCTAATGCCAAGGATTTTGGGTTTTATTTTCCGTTCCAGAAAGGCCAAAGCGCGGTAAGTGCAGAGCCTTGGCATATTAGCTATTTCCCCGTGTCTCAAACCCTGTTACCCCAATTTGAGGTTCAGGCCTTAGCGCAGGTTATCCAGCAGAGCGATATGTTGCTAAAAGACGCCGTGATCCGGCGTTTACCCGAGTTAGTAGCGGAATATGTACATCGGATTGCGCAGCCTTAATAGCTTTTTCTGCACGTTTTAGCCGACGTCCCTTCCCGTTTTTGGTTTTATAGATTAAGTAGGTTTTATGGATTTATCATCATACAGACAACAAATTAGCATCGCGGATAGCCAACTTAGTTACCTTGATATCGGCACAGGCCCTGCCCTGTTATTTGGCCACAGCTACCTGTGGGACAGCGCCATGTGGGCGCCACAAATTGCGCTCTTAAGCAAAAGCTACCGCTGTATCGTCCCCGATCTCTGGGGACACGGCCAATCTGGCACCGTACCGGAAAACTGCCATAGTCTGTTAGACATTAGTGAGCATATGTTAGCCCTGATGGACGCCCTCGAACTTGAGACATTTTCCCTCATCGGTTTGTCCGTTGGCGCCATGTGGGGCGCCGAGCTCGTGCTTAAAGCCCCCGCGCGCGTCAATGCACTGGTGATGCTCGACAGTTTTATTGGTTTTGAGCCAGAAATCACCCGTGCCAAATATTTTGGGATGTTAGACATGATCCAAACCGCTGGCAGTATTCCGCCAGCACTTATCAATGCAATTTCACCGCTGTTTTTTGCAGATAATGCCAAAACGAATAATCCCGAATTAGTGCAACGTTTTGAAAGCGACTTAGCTGCGCTAACGCCAGAACGCATTCCCGACATAGTAAAACTTGGACGGATTATTTTTGGTCGGCGCGATACCCTAGAATTTGCCGAACAATTTACCTTACCTTGCTTAATCATGGTGGGTGTAGAAGACAAGGCGCGCAGTGTTTTAGAAAGTTATTTGATGAGTGATGCCATCAATGGCAGCCAATTAGTGCATATTCCAAATGCTGGCCATATTTCAAGTCTAGAACAAGCCGAATTTGTTAATCAGCAATTATTAGCATTTCTCAGCCAATACGCTTAATACGCACCATGATGGTTAGAGCATGTCACCCATGCTCTAACAGATTCATATTCTAGAACCCTCAATAAGAATGAGTCTTTTGCCTATTACTCGAAACCTTTTCCAATAATCTTGGAGTGCTATCCCACTTGAGGCTTAACAAACATCGATTTGTTAACTGCCCTTAAAAATGTTGCAAAATCGTGAAAACACCAAAAATTCAACTACCTTTAAACTGTATTCCCTCAAAAAGGTTTCCTAACATGAGAAAAAGTACAGTTGCATTAGGTGTGTTGACCGCACTCTATATTCCATCCCTTTACGCGAATGTTGAAATAAACGGCTTTGCCTCCATTGTTGCTGGCTCAAGCTTATCCGATGATAAAAGTTACTACGGTTATGATAAAGAAATCGACTTTAATAATGACTCCAAAGTCGCATTACAATTTGCCGCAGATTTAGGGAGCGGCTTACGCGCAACCGCACAAGTCCTCTCCCGTGGCAGTGACGATTATAGTGCAGAGTTTGAATGGGCTTATATTTCCTATGACATTAGCGATAAGTTGATGCTAATGGCTGGAAGACAACGATTTAATCTTTACAAATATTCCGATTATATCGATGTTGGCTATGCCTACCATTGGATAACGCCACCAAGGGGAGTCTATTCGCTCCCCTTTAATTCTGGCGAAGGCGTTGGTTTAGTTTATTCAGATTTATGGGGCAATACTGAAGTTGGCTTAACCTATAAATATATTACGACATCGGTGTCTGACTATGCGCCTGTCGGTTCATCAACGCCCCCAGCGCCCTTTTCCGCCAAGGGCCATATTATGAACTTCAATTTTAGCACCGCTGGATTTGAGTACGGTTTAAATGTAGGGATAGTCACGGATTTCTCATATGAACTGCCAGCACTACTTGGTTTGGGTGAAGCCATTTCCCAAACAGGTTTATTCGATGATCAAGTTGTAAATGACTTATTAGCGATAGAGGATAGTGCCTTACTTATTGGCGCTAACGTGAAATATGACGCAGGAAAGTGGTTTATATTAGCGGAATACACCCGAATAGACGTCGACCCTAGCAGTTTTAATATTCAAGATTCTGCCTTTGTTTCAGCGGGTGTTCGTTACCATGATTTTACCTTCCATTTAACCTATGGCATTGATAAAGGTGACCCACAATATGATGCCTATGATGCAATGTTGCCTGTCTACAACGCCCTACCACCGGCCAATCAAGCAGCTCTCACACCATTAGTGATGGGAACGAAAGCCGCATTAGAAGCACAACAAGAGGATAGTTCCTATTACATCATCGGAACCCGCTGGGATTTTCATCCCTCTGCGGCGCTAAAACTGGAATACACCAATTACAGTAATGATAAGCCGACCTCCGACGAACAACTCTTAAGCATGGCTGTTGATCTTGTTTTCTAAGGAGTCATTTATGAATTTACCTCACATTGCTAAATACATCGTCAAGCCAATCAGCTTGTGTGCACTCCTATTGCTCAGTCAATGGGCTCAAGCGGAAATCGCCGTAATCGTTCACCCTTCGAACAGTTCAGAGATATCAGCTGCCGATATTTCAAGAATTTATTCGGGAAAGCTTAAAACCTTTTCGACAGGAGGCACGATTGTCGCACTCGATCAAGCGGAAGGCTCACCTGCCAGGGAAGCCTTTGTAAAACAAATCCTCAATAAAACAGAAAGTCAGTTAAAAGCCTATTGGTCAAAACTCGTATTTTCTGGACAAGGACAACCGCCTAAAGTGGTCGAATCCAGTGCTGAGATTCTTAGTCTCGTCGCCGCCAATCCAAATATGATCGGCTTTGTGGATGCAGCAGAAGTGACGCCCAATGTCAAAGTTGTAGGTAAGTTTTAGGGATTAACCTGATTGTACCTATTGATGCCTTCTTTCAATAAGAAGGCATCAAATTTTTACATTAAGCATTTTAAATCATATAGATATACACAACCCCGGCCTAAGTTAAACGAAAAGTTCTGCGTGATTGCGCCATGCGCAATAACAGATTTCCCCATTCATTCCCGTGTTACCTCATTTGCCAACAGTAACATTGAGCTCTTAAGCGCAGGCTAAATAAATTTTATCCAAAAAATTCAAAGCATTAGACAAAATTATTTAACTATTGATGGAATTAAGTCACGTTCAAACCTGAGTTTAAACTTAATTGGATAGACCAGAGGCCACGATTTTGCTGGTATACTCAATCGCAAAAAAGGTGCGGCTTGCATCATTTAGGGCAAAAGACATTTTAATATGTCCAATAAAACAATAGGTTAAAATGAAATTACTCAAACCCTTATTCGATAATAACCGCCGTTGGGCCGGACGCATCAGTCAAGAACACCCTGATTTTTTTGAACAACTGGCAAAACAGCAAAACCCTGAGTATCTCTGGATTGGTTGTTCCGACAGCCGAGTTCCTTCTAACCAAATCATCGATTTAATGCCTGGCGAAGTCTTTGTTCACCGCAATATAGCCAATATGGTGATCCATACCGATCTTAACTGTCTGTCAGTACTGCAATACGCCATCGATGTGCTTAAAGTGAAACATATTATGGTCGTCGGTCACTACGGCTGCGGTGGAGTACGTGCTGCAATGGGGAATCAGCGCCTTGGACTTATCGATAACTGGCTAGGTCATTTGCGCGATGTCTATCGCCTACATCATGATGAATTAATGCAAATGGATGAAGCCAAACGTTTTGATCGCCTGTGTGAGCTCAATGTGATTGAACAGGTTTCCAATGTCACCAGTAGTACTATCGTGCAAGAAGCCTGGTCTCGCGGCCAAGAACTGGCTGTCCATGGGTGGATTTACGGTATCGATAATGGTCTATTAACGGATCTTGATGTTACGGTAGACCGTGCACAAGTCGTGTAAATGCTCATACTGCGATTGAGATTAACACCGAGATTGCATGACAAGGTTACACCACAAAAACCTGCCACTGTGCAGGTTTTTGGTTTTACGCCCTAAAGGCAAAGACTCACTATTCATTTACGAAAAATAACCAAAATCTATCTCAAGGAGACCATTTCACTTCATCGCGTTAGACAACATTTATCATTTCATTCATCTAGTCTTGCTAAGTGAGCAAAAACTAAGCGCGAAATCTCAACATGACCTTATTTTCATCAAGAAAACATCGCAAGGGATCTTTAGCCCAGTTATAATCCGCCAGTTAATTGCAGCGCGACCATGCGCCACAAATTCTAAGGAGATACCTTCCATGCCCGGTTTTGAATTATTTGGTCCAGAAGAAAAACAAGAAGTTGCCGATGTGATGGAGCACGGCTTTACCTTCCGTTATAACTTCGACCATATGCGTAATGATCGCTGGAAGACTCGCGATATGGAGCAACTGCTCTGCGAGAAAATGAATGTTAAGCATGCTCATCTGTTATCAAGCGGTACCGCCGCGCTGCAAACGGCGATGATGGCCGCGGGCATTGGCGCTGGCGATGAAGTTATCGTGCCACCTTTTACCTTCGTAGCGTCTGTAGAAGCGATTTTCATGGCCGGTGCAGTACCGATTTTTGCCGAAATCGACGAAACCCTGTGTTTATCACCAGAAGGCATTGAAGCGGCAATTACTCCACGTACTAAAGCGGTAAACTTAGTACACATGTGTGGCTCTATGGCCAAGATGGACGAAATCAAAGCCATTTGTAAAAAGCACAACTTAGTATTGTTAGAAGATGCTTGCCAAGCCATTGGCGGCAGCTACAAGGGCCAAGCCCTTGGTACTATCGGTGATGTAGGTTGTTACTCTTTCGATTCTGTTAAAACCATCACCTGTGGTGAAGGCGGGGCGGTGATCACCAATAATACCGAAATTTACGATAACGCCCACCAGTTCTCCGATCACGGCCATGACCATATTGGTAAAGACCGTGGCGCCGAGTCACACCCGATTATGGGTCTGAATTTCCGTATCTCTGAAATGAATGCGGCCTTAGGGTTAGCCCAGTTACGTAAACTCGATACCATTATCGACATTCAACGTAAAAACAAAAAAGCCATTAAAGAAGCTATGGCGAGCATTCCTGAAGTCAGCTTCCGCGAAATCCCCGATCCAGAGGGTGATTCAGCTGGCTTCTTAAGCTTTATGTTACCAACAGAAGCCCGTACCCAAGAGATCAGCAAGAAATTAGCTGCAAATGGTGTAGATGGCTGCTTCTACTGGTACGTGAACAACTGGCATTATCTGAAAAACTGGAAACACATTCAGGAGCTTAAGGCCCCTGCTGCGTTACCAATCACATTAATCGCCGACCGACCTGACTATACTCAAATTTCTGTGCCGAAATCTGATGCCATTATGAGCCGCACTATTTCTATGCTCATTAAATTGTCTTGGACCGATGCTCAGATTGCCGAGCGTATTGAAAACATTAAGAAAGCATTTGCCCAATAATTAAACGGGAGTTTTTGCAATGAGTTTTAAAAATTTTAAAGTAGTTGAAAAGATGATCTTCGGTCGTGGCTCTTTCGCTCAGTTAGACGACGTCTTAGCTGCACAGCGTAAAAACGACGATGACTTCGTGGTATTTTTAGTCGATGACGTTCACCAAGGCAAACCACTCGAAGCACGCATCCCAGTCAAAGCCCAAGACTTACTGATTTGGGTTAACGTTGATGAAGAGCCAAGCACGATTCAAATCGATGCCCTGACCGAACAAGTGCAAGCTTTCAATAGCAAACTGCCCGTCAGCGTCGTTGGTTTAGGTGGCGGTTCAACCATGGACGTGGCAAAAGCGGTATCGCTAATGCTGACCAACCCAGGCGGCTCAGCCATGTACCAAGGTTGGGATTTAATCAAAAACCCAGCGGTACACCACATTGGTATTCCAACAATTTCTGGTACCGGTGCTGAAGCATCACGCACAGCGGTATTGTGTGGTCCAGTGCGTAAACTAGGTCTGAACTCAGACTACACTGTGTTCGACCAAATCATCATGGACTCAGAGTTAATCGATGGCGTTGAAACTGACCAGTGGTTCTACACCGGTATGGATTGCTATATCCACTGTGTGGAATCCTTAGAAGGTACCTTCTTAAACGAATTCTCTAAAGCCTATGCCGAAAAAGCCATGGAGCTTTGCCGCCAAGTGTACTTAGAAGATCACCCAGAAAAAGACGACAAGCTGATGATGGCGTCATTTATGGGCGGTATGAGTATCGCTTACAGCCAAGTAGGTGCATGCCACGCGGTATCCTATGGTCTGTCTTACATCCTCGGCTACCACCATGGTATCGGTAACTGTATCGCCTTTGACGTGTTAGAAGAATTCTACCCAGAAGGTGTGGCAGAGTTCCGTCAGATGATGAAGAAACACAACATCACTCTGCCAAAGAACATCTGTAAAGATCTACCAGATGAAACCATCGCGAAAATGGTTGCCGTGACTAAGAGCATGGGTCCATTATGGGCAAACGTGTACGGCCCAACATGGGAAGAGAAAGTCACTGACGAAATGTTGACTGCCCTGTTCCGTCGCATTTAAGCTCTCAAGCAGATGACAAGGGCTCATTGTGAGCCCTTTTGTCTATCTACACTGCATATCTCTGATAAAGTAGGATAATTTAATGAATGTGACTCTGTTAATCCCGGCGCGTTATGGTTCAAGCCGCTTCCCGGGCAAGCCCTTAGCCCCGATTAACGGCAAGCCGATGATCCAACACGTGTATGAACGCGCGTCGTTAGCCAAAGGCCTCACCAATATTTACGTTGCAACCGATGATGAGCGTATTAAAAGCGCCGTAGAAGGTTTTGGCGGCAAAGTGGTCATGACCAGCCCTGATGCGGCATCGGGCACAGACCGTATCAATGATGCGATTAACCAATTAGGTTTAAAGGATGACGATCTGGTCATCAACCTTCAGGGCGACCAACCCCTAATCGACCCGACTTCCATCGAGCAAGTGATCAGCCTCTTCGAACGTCATCCAGGCGAGTTTGAAATGGCGACCCTCAGCTATGAAATTGTCAACAAGGCCGAACTTGACGATCCTATGCATGTGAAGATGGTGTTCGATAACGACTATTACGCGCTGTATTTCTCCCGCGCGCGTATTCCCTTCGGTCGCGATACCAAAGATTATCCAGTTTACAAGCACTTAGGCGTGTATGCTTACACCAGCAGATTTGTGCAAGCCTTTGCAGCCCTACCTTTAGGTCGTCTCGAAGATCTTGAAAAGTTAGAGCAGCTACGCGCCCTAGAACATGGCCATAAGATCAAAGTCGCTATCAGTGCCTTCGACTCAATCGAAGTTGACACGCCAGAAGATATTCGTAAGTGTGAGCAGCGCTTAGCCGTTGATTAATCAGGGTGTTGCTCAATAAGGAGTTGTTATGTCGAGCTTAGAAGTGTGGATCATTATAATTTTGGTGGTAGGTGTGATTGCCAGCAATCTTGCCGCACTGAAATACAGTGCCAAATTCAAACTGCCACAGTTTGGTCAGCACGATAAAGAGAAACAACTAAAATCCGACATGACTCAGCCTCCACACGAAGCCGATAGTAACGAAACGCAAAATCCAGATAAGTCTTCGAATCAGTCCAAATAGACTAAGATTAACATTCATCTTGATCTCCCCTCACAAAAAGGCGCATCGGCGTCTTTTTGCATTTCTTACCATCCCTTTAAATCCTACTTCAGATTTTGTAACAAACGAACTCAAGTGATTCATCCATAAACTAGCGGTTAGCACAAAGCTACAATTAACATTCGCGCATAAAAAAACCAGCCGAAGCTGGTTTTTTATGTATTAAGTCATGTATTAAGTCACGTATTAAGCAATCAGGATAAAGCCAAAGAATGCAATAACCGCGGCAATTAGCGCATAAGGTAGCTGAGTCACCGCATGGCTTACTAAGTTACAACCCGAGCCTTGGGCAGCTAAAACGGTTGAATCAGAGTAAAAACACGCTTGGCTACCAAAAGAAGAAGCCGACAACAGCGCACCAATCACTAATGGAATATCCGCACCCACCGATTGCGCCAGTGGCATCACAATTGGGATGGTTACTGCAAAAATTCCCCAACTAGAACCCGTCGCAAAGGCCAAAATCGCCATTGATAGGAATACCACGGCAGGTAACAGCTTAGGCGTCATAAATGGGCTTAAAGATTCAATCACGTACTGTGGCAGTAATAGCGCATCACACACATCTTTAAACACAAATGCCGCAATTACGGTACCAATAGCTGGCAACATGCTCTTAAAACCATCAATCATTTGATCCATCATTTCTGAGAGAGGCATCAAACGCTGAACTGCATAGTAAGGGAGCGTGATAACCAGCGTCGCTAATAACCCTTTCCACACGTCGATATCAAAATAAACGGTAAAAGCAACCAGTAATAAAATTGGCACTAAAAAGTTATGCAATTTGCCTTGATTGTCAGCATGCTTAAACTCTTCTTCAATTGCCGCGATGGCATATTCATCAGAGGTTTGCACTTGGTCTAAATCGACTTGCGCTTCAGCGGGCTCGCCTTTTGCTGCGCGCAACTCGGCTTTTTTCATCGGGCCAATAGCAGGTACCACGCCCAATGCAACCAGTAATACCATCGCGACGGCTAACCAAGCATAAAGCATATAGGGTATAGCTTGCATGTAGACGCTAATGCCCTGACCTTCAGCGGCCACCCCGTTATCGACCAGTAAGCCACCAAAAAACACCGCCCACGTGGAGAGCGGCACTAATACACACACAGGAGCCGCTGTGGAATCCACCACATAAGCCAGCATTTCGCGGGAGACTTTAAACTTATCCGTTACACGCTTCATGGTTTCACCCACAGTTAGCGCATTCAGATAGTCATCAATAAAAATCACAATCCCCAGAATAAAGGTCATAAACAGGGAAGATCTTGGCCCTTTTGCAAATTTCAATGCATTTCGACCAAATGCCAAAGCACCGCCAGTACGTACTAACAGTGCAATCAAAGCACCAAAACAGCCACACACCAAAATCAACCAACCGATAGTTTCATCGGCCATGACTTTTAATGAAGTACTTGCAAAATTATTTAAAACTTGCGTTGGATCAAGTAACAAAAAACCCGTTACCGCACCAATGATCAAAGATAAAATGGGGCGGCGTAACCAAACGGCCAACACCAATACCACCAAAGGTGGAATAAGACTTAACGCTGTCGGTTCAGACATGCACTTAGGTCCTCTAAATAAGTCGCCTAAAAGGCAAAAGTTTTTAGAACAGCGCCTGAAATCACCTCGATAACGGACGCCAATATTGCTGCTTCATGATGACTAACTCCGCTGATAAAACCTGCTAAAAGCTTGTTATCTTAGGTGCCCTGCCGAAAACATCGCGCAGAAAATAAAGCGCATCGAATATCGAGTCAACTATAAATTTATGCTAGCGCTAAATAATTTTTCATCTTGAATTAAAAAACGATTTATCAACTTGATTTTAAACAAAATAGCTAGAGTGTGATGAATTTTTTATTTCAACCTAAATGCTTAATAAGCATTCAGTTAATCTGCCTAAATATCGAAAAATTACCGAATGCAGGATAATGCGACATTAACTTAAATCAACTCTGATAAATCAGCAGTTAAGCAAACACTGATTAACATTTTTACTAACATCTTGCCCCTAGGGTAATGCGGTTGTAGTAAAACAGAGTGCATGAGCCAATGCAGCCTAATTGATAGGTACAAAGGCTAACCCCACAACAAGATGCAGTATAAAAAATCAAAATTAGACACAATAACGGCATATATAACTTGTATAAATTTATTTAATGCCAGGTTAAAGCATATTTAACTAGTACGTTTAATAAAAAAACATGGTATTTGTGCTCAATGCCCCTTCCTTAAACCAGATAATTTCGTTATGGTGCACAAACTTAAGCCAAAATTAACTGCATGTTTCGAGGTGTAAATGCGCCCTATCATCAAATCCAATAAGCTGGATACTGTTTGCTACGACATCCGCGGCCCAGTGCACAAGGAAGCCAGACGTTTAGAAGACGAAGGCCACAGGATCCTCAAACTCAATATTGGTAACCCTGCTCCCTTCGGTTTTGAAGCACCAGAAGAAATTGTGCGCGATGTGATCCTTAATCTCCCGAGTGCCCAGGGCTACTGTGAATCAAAAGGATTATTCTCAGCCCGCAAGGCAATAGTGCAGCATTATCAAGCGCAGGGTATCTATGGCGTTGATATCGAAGATGTCTATATTGGTAACGGCGTGTCAGAACTGATCATGATGGCTATGCAGGGCTTATTGAACACCGCTGATGAAGTACTGATCCCTTCACCCGATTACCCACTGTGGACGGCCGCTGCTAACTTAGCCGGCGGTAAAGCCGTACATTATCGCTGTGATGAAGAAGCGGATTGGTTTCCCGATCTTGATGATATTAAGAGCAAAATATCTTCTCGCACCCGTGGTATTGTACTGATCAACCCGAATAATCCTACGGGCGCGGTTTACAGCAAAGAATTACTGCTGCAAGTTATCGAGCTTTGCCGTGAACACAACCTGATTTTATTTGCTGATGAAATTTACGACAAAATTTTATACGACGAAGCCAAACATATTCCTGCGGCTAGTCTGTCGGACGATATTTTAACGGTTACCTTCAATGGACTATCCAAGGCTTATCGCGCTGCGGGCTTTCGTGTTGGTTGGATGATGTTGTCTGGCAATCTTAAAGCTGCAAAGAGTTATATCGAAGGGTTAGAGATGCTCTCCTCGATGCGCCTGTGTGCCAACGTGCCCAATCAACATGCGATTCAAACCGCACTCGGTGGCTATCAAAGTATTAACGAGCTGATACTGCCTAATGGCCGCCTCACAGTCCAAAGGGATGCCTGTTACGAGCTGTTGAATCAAATCCCAGGCGTGAGCGTGAAAAAGCCTAAGGGCGCACTCTATGCTTTCCCCAAATTGGATATGAAAAAGTTCAATCTCAGGGATGATGAACGCCTAGTACTCGATTTATTAAGGGATAAAAAAATCCTATTAGTGCACGGCACGGCCTTTAATTGGCCGGAACCTGATCATCTCCGAGTGGTGTTTTTACCCTATAAAGAAGATCTGACGAAGGCATTAACTGAATTTGGTAACTTCCTGGAAGCCTATAAACAATAAATGGGTTTCAGCATCACGCTTACTTAGCGAACCTAGGCAATAAAGCGATCAACAAGATCGCTTTATTTTTGTATTTGTTCTGTAAATCCTGCCATTATTTCACTCACTTATCCTTGCGATAAGTGTTAGGCTTACGCTCAATAGCCGTACTTGCACTTTGCTTTTCACTTATCTTCAGAGTCGAGTGACGCGCCTTTTAGCCTTCATTTAAAGGAGCTTTATGAGTCATTTATTTGCCCACCTTGCCAGAATGAAACTTATCCAGCGCTGGCCTTTAATGTACAACGTGCGCACCGAAAACGTTCAGGAACACTCTCTGCAAGTCGCCATGGTGGCACACGCCTTAGTCATCATCAGTAATAAGAAATTTGGCACGAATCTCGATGCCCATCAAGCTACCAGTTTGGCTATATTCCATGATGCCAGTGAGATCTTAACTGGCGATTTACCCACCCCGGTGAAGTATTTCAATAAAGAAATTGAAGCCGAGTATAAAAAAATTGAAGCCATTGCCGAGCAGCGCATGCTCGATATGGTACCTGATGAATTTAAAGAGGATTATCGCAGCCTGTTTATCAGCGATAACGCCGATCCAATCTACAAAGCCATAGTTAAATCAGCCGATACCCTGTGTGCTTACCTGAAGTGTTTAGAGGAAAATCGCGCTGGCAATACTGAATTTAACACCGCACGAAAACGCCTCGAAGCCATGCTCGAGTCCAATCCTAATCCTGCCGTGAAATATTTTATGGATTGCTTTGTACCCAGTTTTACCTTGAATTTAGACGAAATAAACAAGATGCTCTGATGTACCACTCCCGCTAGGAATGCATATGACCTCAAGTGTTTGGCAAGAACGCCGCCATGGTGAAGATAAACAAAGACGTAATGATCATCGCAGCCCATACCAAAGGGACAGGGCGCGGATCCTCCACTCTGCTGCATTTCGTCGCCTGCAAGCAAAAACCCAAGTGCTTGGCGTAGGCATGAATGACTTCTATCGCACACGCTTAACCCACTCATTAGAAGTCTCACAAATCGGCACGGGGATCGCCGCTCAGCTAAGTCGTAAATATCCCGAGCATAAGCCCTTATTAGACTCAATGAGTTTGCTGGAATCATTATGCCTTGCCCATGATATTGGCCATCCGCCCTTTGGTCATGGTGGTGAAGTAGCCCTTAACTATATGATGCGCCACCACGGAGGCTTTGAAGGCAATGGCCAGACATTTCGTATTCTCTCTAAACTCGAGCCCTACACCTTAGATTTTGGGATGAATCTGTGCCGCAGAACCATGTTAGGAATTTTAAAATATCCCGCACCACAATCGCACCTGTTTGTCGCAGGCAATCATCCTGAAATCACCAACCACAGACAGCTTAAACCGTCACAATGGCCGCCAGTTAAAGGCATATTCGACGATGATAATGACATCTTCGACTGGGTGCTTGAGCCATTATCTGCGGCAGATAGAACTCGTTTTACCTCAGTCCAACCAAGTGTTCAGCCCAACTACCCGCACCTGCGTACCCAATATAAATCCTTCGATTGCTCCATCATGGAGCTGGCGGACGATATTGCCTATGCAGTACATGATCTTGAAGATGCCATCGTCATGGGGATAGTAACCGCATCACAATGGCAGCAGGATGTGGCGCCAACATTTGAGCACAGTAATGATCTCTGGATCCGCCAAGAATTGGCCGATATCGGTACTAAACTGTTCTCCCACGAGCATCATCTGCGTAAAGATGCCATAGGTACCTTAGTGAATGGCTTTGTCACCGCCATTATCATCAATGACGATCCGGCTTTCGAGGAACCGTTGCTGCGGTTTAATGCCAGCCTTGAACCCGACTTTGCCCATGCGCTCAATGTATTAAAACAGCTAGTGTATAAATATGTTATCCGTAAACCCGAGATCCAAATGCTCGAATACAAAGGGCAACAAATTGTGATGGGGTTATTTGAAGCATTTGCCTCCGATCCCGAGCGCCTGTTACCGCTTAACACTCAAGAGCGGTGGCGCGCAAGCGAACAACAGGGTCTAAACAGTCACAGAGTCTTAGCCGATTATATATCAGGGATGACGGACGAGTTTGCAGGACGACTTTACCAGCAGTTATTTAGCCCCAAAGCTGGTTCCAACGTGGAACTCAGCAAAGAAATGTAGTGCTGAACAGATAATAAAAAACCACCGCAAGGTGGTTTTTTTATTATCTGTGAGATCAACACTTAAGCGGTTTAGAGCCCGCCAATCGCCTCTTTACAGAGCTGAGTGATACGATCCCAATCGCCCAGCTCCATCGCATCAGTAGGCGCAATCCAACTGCCACCAATACAATCCACATTTTTAAGCGCTAAGTAATCTTTATAGCTGCTCGGGGTAATACCACCTGTCGGGCAGAAGCGGATATCGGCTAATGGGCCAGAGAAAGCCTTGAGTGCATCCACTCCACCAGACGCTTCAGCAGGGAAGAATTTAAAGTGGGTGTAACCAAGCGCCATACCCGTCATCACTTCGGAAATACTGGCAACGCCAGGAATTAACGGCACCGGGCCTTGCATCCCCGCTTTGAGCAGTTCAACTGTTGCACCAGGGGTGATAATAAATTGCGCGCCCGCAGCAATCGCTTGCTCAAGCTGGGCTTCATTTAAAATAGTCCCCGCGCCGACCAGCGCCTCTGGTACTTCCTTAGCGATTTTGGTGATCGCTTCAAGAGCACACGGCGTGCGTAATGTCACTTCTAACACGCTAATCCCACCGGCTACCAGTGCTTTGGCTAACGGCACCGCATGTTCAATCTTGTTAATCACCATAACAGGAACAATAGGGCTGCGTTTAAAAATATCTTGTGGTTGTAATGACCAGTTATTCTCAAGCATTGCGTTATTCTTCCTTTGTATTAGTAAAGTTCATCGATGGCGCTAGTACTACGCGCACCGGTTTCTGGACTGCTTAAGTTTGAACGCAGAGCCCCAAATAACTCACGACCCATGCCATAACGAGAATGGCGTAAATCAATTTCAGCGGCAGTTCTGGCTGCAAGCACGGTGTCTGAGACTAATAAACTCAGCTCGCCGGTCAGCGCATCAACACGAATTAAATCGCCATCTTGTACCTTGGCAATTAACCCACCATCAATCGCTTCTGGGGTTAAATGAATTGCCGCCGGTACTTTGCCCGATGCGCCCGACATACGACCGTCGGTCATCAGCGCCACTTTAAAGCCTTTATCCTGTAGTGAACCTAGCAGCGGCGTTAGTTTATGCAGCTCTGGCATACCGTTGGCTTTCGGCCCTTGGCCTTTCACCACCACCACACAATCTCGGTCTAATGCGCCGGATTTAAATAACGCATCGAGCTTGTTTTGATCGTCAATCACCACAGCGGGCGCTTCCACCACACGGTGCTGCGGTTGAACGGCAGACACTTTTATCACCGCGCGGCCTAAGTTACCCTTGAGCAGCTTTAAACCACCGTTGTTTTGGAAAGGCGTAGCGACAGAGGTTAATACTTCTGTATCTAAGCTGACGGTTGGACCATCGACCCAGCGCAGCTCGCCATCGAGCAATTTTGGCTCTTGGGTGTAACGACGTAGACCAAAACCAGCAACTGTGTTGACATCCTCGTGCACTAAGCCCGCATCGAGTAATTCCTTGATAAGGAAAGCCATCCCGCCCGCGGCGTGGAAATGGTTAATGTCCGCGTGACCGTTTGGATAAACCCGAGCCAGCAATGGCACCGCATCGGATAATTCAGAAAAATCATCCCAGTTGACAATAATGCCCGCTGCACGCGCCGCCGCCACGATATGCATGGTTAAGTTTGTTGAGCCACCGGTCGCCAGCAATGCAACAATGCCGTTCACTATCGATTTTTCATTAACAATTTCACCGATTGGACTGTACTGAGTGCCCAGTTCGGTTAAGCGACAAACTTGCTTAGCCGCCATTTTGTTTAAGGCTTCACGCAGCGGATCATCAGGATTCACAAAAGATGAACCAGGCAATTGTAGGCCCATGACTTCAAGCATCAGTTGGTTCGAGTTAGCCGTACCATAAAAGGTACAAGTACCCGCACTGTGGTAAGACTGGGCTTCCGCTTCGAGCAGTTGTGCTCTATCGACCTTACCTTGGGCAAATTGCTGACGAATACGGGCTTTTTCCTTGTTAGGAATACCCGATTTCATCGGGCCTGCTGGCACAAACAGCATAGGTAAATGGCCAAAACTTAACGCACCAATCAATAAACCAGGCACAATTTTGTCGCAAATACCAAGGAGTAAGGCGCCATCGAACATATTGTGAGATAAGCCAACCGCGGTTGCCATGGCAATCACTTCACGACTCAGTAAGCTCAGCTCCATCCCGGGTTGACCTTGAGTCACGCCGTCACACATGGCGGGAACACCACCGGCCACCTGTGCAACACTACCCACTTCCTGACAGGCCTTTTTCAATAAATCAGGATACGTTTCATAGGGTTGATGTGCCGACAACATATCGTTGAATGCAGTAATAATCCCGATATTGGCCTTCGTCAATTGACGTAATGCGTTTTTATCATCGGGGTTACAAGCCGCAAAACCATGGGCTAAGTTACCGCAGCTTAACGAGCTACGGTGTACGCCATGGTTACGGGCATCGTTTAATGCAGCAAGGTATGCTTCACGTGATGCTTTGCTACGGGCAATAATTCTGTCGGTAACAGATTGAACGACTGAATGCATGAGAGTGACTCCTTAAGCGCTCCAGAACACGTCAACGGGCGTTTTACGCTGCGCTAATACGGCTCTGATAGGCATAGCATTAACATCATCATTTTCTAAGGCTTGACGATATACGGATAATTTCTGTTCCCCAACCAAATGCAGATAAATCTGACGGCTATTGAGGATCGCATTCTTAGATAATGTGATCCGACCATGGGGCGCCGTGGTGGGATTGGTTGCCACGCACAAAGCTTGAGTAGTTAAGGCATCGTTTAACTCAGCACTGCAAGGGAACCATGAGCAAGTGTGGCCATCGTTGCCCATCCCGAGCACCACCACATCGAAGGGACGCGGGAAGTTAGACAGCAACTCGGCGGTCATATCGGCGCCCGCTTCGGCGGTGGAAAACATATTCTTTAATCCGCGGAACTTGGCATTGGCCGCGCGGTTTTGCAATAAATGCTCGCGCACTAAACGTTCGTTAGAGGCGCTATCTTCGACATCGACCCAACGCTCATCGGCAAGCGTAATGTAAACATCACTCCAGTCGATAGATTTCATGCTAAGTAGCTCAAACAGTTTCAGCGGCGTTGAGCCGCCAGAGACCACTAAACTCGCCTTACCACGGGCATCCACCGCTTCTTGTAACTGGCTAGCGATCTTATTCGCTAACTGTTGCTCGAGCGCAGCAGGTGTATCAAAGGATTTAAATACGGTTTCTTTAATCATCAAAGCCCCCTATTCATCCCACGAACGACCGTCTTTGGTGATCAGCGCGACGGAAGCCACGGGTCCCCAAGTGCCCGCAGGATAAGGTTTCGGTTTTTCATTGCTCTGTTCCCATGCTTGGATGATGCCATCAACCCATGTCCAAGCTTGCTCCACTTCGTCTCGGCGAACGAACAAGGCTTGATTACCGAGCATGGCTTCAAGCAATAAACGCTCGTAGGCATCGGCAATGCGCTCGTTTTTGAAAGTATCAGAGAAACTCAAGTCGAGTTTGGTGGTTTGCAAACGTTGTTTTTGCTCTAACCCTGGCACCTTGTTCATCATCTGGATCTCAACCCCTTCGTGTGGTTGCAGACGGATGGTTAACTTGTTAGGTGGCAAGTTACGGTAGCTAGAGCGATACAAGTTATGTGGTGGATTTTTGAAATACACCACAATTTCAGAACTCTTAAACGGCATGCGCTTACCGCTGCGCAGATAGAACGGCACGCCAGCCCAACGCCAGTTATCAATATCGACACGCAGCGCCACAAAGGTTTCAGTATGCGAGTGTACGTTCGCCCCTTCTTCCTCTAAATAACCAGGCACTGGACTGCCCTTGAGGAAGCCCGCACTGTACTGACCACGGACGGTGTTTTCATACACGTTGTCAGCATTAATCGGCCGCAGCGACTTCAGTACTTTCACCTTTTCATCGCGGATACTGTCAGCATCTAAGTTAACAGGTGGATCCATCGCAACCAGCGTCAACACTTGCAGTAAGTGGTTTTGGATCATATCGCGCATTTGACCAGCTTTATCGAAGTAACCCCAACGGCCTTCGATACCCACTTCTTCGGCAACCGTGATCTGGACATGGTCAATGGTCCGGTTATCCCATTTAGAGGCAAATAAGGAGTTAGCAAAACGCAGCGCAATTAAGTTTTGAACTGTCTCTTTACCGAGATAATGGTCGATACGGTAGACTTGGCTTTCTTTAAAGTAGGCAGAAACTTGATCGTTAATCACACGGGAAGATGCGAGATCAGAGCCAATGGGTTTTTCGAGAACGACGCGCGAGTCGCTGTGGATCAGATTTTGTTCATGTAAACAGCGGCAGATATCCCCAAAAATCGACGGTGGGGTTGCAAAGTAACTGACCATGACGCGCTCTTCTGGTTTGAGCAATTCATGGAAGGCGCTGTAACCTGCTGAATCAGTAAAATTAGTGCCGACATAATGACAACGGGACACGAATCGGTTAAGCGTTTCTTCGCAGAGGGGTTCTTTGACGAAGGTGTTTAACGCAAGAATGACTAGCTCTCTAAACTCATCCTGACTAAATTCATCTTTTGCGACACCGATCACCTTAGTATCTTTGTCGAGAAGTTCAGCCTTATCTAACTGGTATAAAGAAGGTAACAACTTGCGTCTTGCCAAGTCGCCTTTAGTACCAAAGAGTACGAAGTCACAAGCTTTGGCGCCTGATGATGTTTTGCCCATTGCGTTACGCTCTCCTTTGTATGTCGTGTCCCTTCATGCTAATGAAGGAATCCACACTTTTGTTGTAATATAACAACAGAATTTGTTAAATGCATCTCTTTTTATCAATATTAACATTCTAGCTAACTAGGCACCTAAGGCATAAATCTGATATGATTTTTGTGCTTAAATTACTGATGATAGTAAATTCTTATTTCAAAAACCGACGTAAAACTTACTTAAGCAATCTTGATTAGTGGGATCGTCAAGCTGATCTGTGGCACTAAACAAAAAAAAATAAAATTACATACTCAATTTAGCGGACATACGCGTATGAATACCCTAGAAAAGGTTCAAAAAAGCCTCACCCATTTTAGTAAGTCAGAACGCAAGGTTGCAGAGGTCATCTTAGCCTCTCCGCAAACAGCTATTCACTCCAGTATCGCCACACTCGCTAAGATGGCAGATGTCAGTGAACCTACTGTGAACCGTTTCTGTCGCCGCTTAGATACTAAAGGCTTTCCTGATTTTAAGTTACATCTGGCACAAAGTCTCGCAAACGGCACGCCTTATGTGAGTCGCCATGTTGAAGAAGATGATTCTCCCGAATCATACACAACAAAAATATTCGAATCTTCAATGGCTTCTTTAGATACTGCCCGTCAAAGTTTAGACGTAGCGGCCATCAATAAAGCCGTTGATATTCTGACTCAGGCCAAGACAATTTCATTCTTTGGCTTAGGGGCATCAGCCTCAGTCGCCCATGACGCACAAAATAAATTTTTCCGTTTTAATGTGCCTGTCATCTGTTTTGACGATGTTCTGATGCAACGCATGAGTTGTATCAACAGCAATGAAGGCGATGTTGTGGTTTTAATTTCCCACACAGGCCGCACTAAGTCATTGATTGAAATAGCACGTTTAGCAAGAGAAAACGGCGCTGCCGTTATTGGTATTACGGCTCGTAACTCGCCGTTATCGATGGAATGTACACTGCCTGTGACGATGGAGGTGCCAGAGGATACAGATATGTATTTACCTATGGCCTCGCGTTTAGCGCAATTGGTGACTATAGATGTATTGGCGACGGGTTTTACCCTACGCCGCGGCCCTCGTTTCCGTGATAATTTAAAACGGGTAAAAGAAGTGTTGAAAGAGTCTCGTATCAATAAAGATCCGATACTGTAATTCACTTCCTATCTTTAAAAAGGCTAGCGCAAACCCTACGTCTAGCCTTTTTTAAAGCAAATTTCAGCGATACCTCACAATTTTAAAACATAACTTCAGATCAATTTGATTGTAACTTTACTACATAATTTGGAATTGCATGCTAATATAGTCACAAGATTTTTTAACTTTAACGGAGTATCTTATGTTCCGCAGAACCAAAATCGTCACCACACTGGGCCCCGCCACTGACCGTGACGATAACTTACGCCGTATTATCGCGGCAGGTGCAAACGTTGTTCGTCTTAACTTCTCCCACGGCTCTCCCGAAGATCATCTCAAACGCGCGACTCAAGCTCGCGAAATTGCAAAAGAATTAGGTGTACATGTAGCGATTTTAGGTGACCTACAAGGTCCTAAAATCCGTGTTTCTACCTTTAAAGACAACAAGAAAGTCCAACTGAAATTAGGCCAAGCTTATATTCTTGATGCTGAACTCCCCAAAGGTGAAGGCGATGAGAATCAAGTCGGTATCGACTATAAGCAATTACCTGATGATGTGAATGTTGGCGACATCCTGATGCTCGATGACGGCCGTGTCCAACTACGCGTTGAGCGCGTCGAAGGTCGTAAAGTCCATACGACGGTAACGGTTGCGGGTCCTTTATCAAACAATAAAGGGATCAACAAGCAAGGTGGTGGTTTGTCCGCTGCGGCACTGACCGAAAAAGACAAGGCTGACATTCTCACCGCAGCGATGATCCAAGTGGATTATCTAGCCGTTTCCTTCCCACGTAGCGGTGCCGATTTAGAATACGCACGTTCTTTAGCACAGCAGGCTGGTAGCAATGCACTGATCGTCGCGAAAGTTGAACGTGCAGAAGCGGTTGCTAGCGATGAAGCAATGGATGATGTGATTTTAGCCTCTGACGTTGTCATGGTTGCCCGTGGAGATTTAGGGGTTGAGATTGGTGATGCTGCACTTGTGGCAGTGCAAAAGAAACTCATCGCCCGTTCACGTCAGCTCAATAAAATCGTCATCACAGCGACCCAAATGATGGAGTCAATGATCTCAAGCCCAATGCCAACCCGTGCAGAAGTGATGGACGTGGCAAACGCCGTGCTTGATGGTACCGACGCTGTGATGTTATCAGCCGAAACCGCTGCCGGTGACTTCCCTGAAGAAACGGTTAAAGCAATGGCGAATGTGTGTGTTGGTGCAGAATCTCACCCAAGTGTGAAAGTCTCTAAACACAGATTGGATGCACGTTTCACCTCAGTTGAAGAAACCATCGCCCTATCGACTATGTATGCGGCAAACCACCTAGAAGGTGTTAAAGCGATTATTGCTTTAACAGAATCAGGTGCAACACCTAAACTGATGTCGCGTATCAGTTCATCTTTACCAATCCTTGGCCTATCTCGCCATGACACAACACTGGCGAAGATGGCTCTGTACCGTGGTGTATTACCGATTTACTTCGACTCAACGATCTATCCAGCCGATGAGCTCGCGCAAAAAGCATTGGAATCATTAACCAAAGCGGGTTACTTACACAGCGGTGACTTAGTGTTAATGACCAAAGGTGATGCGATGGAAACCATCGGTGGCACTAACACTTGTAAAGTGCTAATCGTCGCTTAATCTTTGCTGATTGGCTTTCGCTAGACGAAAAAGTTAGGCTAAAAGTCATTAAACTTAAAAACAAAAACCACCTCAGTTGAGGTGGTTTTTTTATGTCTTGTAACGGTGAGAAACTATTGTAGTCGTGCTAGCAAATCAGATTATAAGGCTTCAAAATCATTCACATTGATAGCGGCTAAACGTAACTTATCCGCATGCAATAGTGTTTGATGTTCTTCGCTATTAATCGTGCCCTGCTCTAACGCTTTAGCAAATAGAACCAAGTTTGGTACTTTTGCAGGTAACTCACCGCTGCGCTGTGCTTTTTTGAGCTTTTTGTAAATCTCTTTACAGGCATACTGTGCTACAAACGCTTGTTCTACTTCAGCAATACCACCCACATCGCCTTCAAACTCAGGACAAAGGAAGGTAATACGCTCACGGGCAGGACTCGGTTTTAACATGCCAGAGACAAGCTCAGTTGCCATTTTATCGCTCGGCGCATTAAAATGATTGCCGATGGGGAAAATGAGTGCTCGCAATAACCAAGCAACTGGACGATTGGGGAAGTTGCGGATCACATCTTCTAGTGCTTTCGCCGCTAAGTGCAAGCGATTAGCCATTACATAACGTACCGCAGGTAAATCATCCTGTTGGCGACCATTGTCTTCAAATAGTTTTAGCGTTGCAGAGCCTAAGTACAACTGACTCAATACATCGCCCATCCGTGCAGACAACATTTCCTTGCGTTTTAAATCGCCGCCCATAATCAACATTGAAATGTCCGTCATAAAGGCCAGCGCCGAAGACAAACGAGACATATCTTTGTAGTACTGTTTGGTTTCGCCACTTACTGGGGCGCTACCAAAACGACTCGCAGTTAAGGCACTAAATAATGCGCTGAACGCGTTACGCGTCGCATACCCCATATGACCCATTAGCAACGAGTCAAAACGCGCAAGCGCCTCGTGCTGATTTTCCATAGCTGCCGCTTCCATTTCGGCCAGAACGTAAGGATGACAACGGGTTGCGCCTTGACCAAAGATCATTAACGAGCGGGTAAGAATATTCGCGCCTTCTACGGTGATCGAAATTGGATTCGACATATAAGGATGGCCGAGGTAGTTTTTAGGTCCTAATTGGATCCCCTTACCCGACTGAATATCCATCGCATCGTTCATAACAGCTCGGCCAAGTTCAGTCATGTGGAACTTCGCAATAGCCGTGACCACTGAGGGTTTGACTTTAAGATCAATCCCCGTGGTGGTTAAACGACGTGCAGCTTCTAACTGGTAGGTATTGGCAATAATACGAGCAAGGGCTTCTTGCACCCCTTCAAACTGGCCAATCGCCATGCCAAATTGGTGGCGCACATAACTGTATGCTGTGGTGGTTTTGGTTGCCATATGGCCTGAAGCAGTTGCCAGCGCTGGTAAAGAAATACCGCGACCCGCTGATAAACATTCAACCAGCATGCGCCAGCCTCTGCCCGCAAATTCTGGACCACCAATGATCCAATCGAGCGGAATAAACACTTCATCGCCCTGGGTTGTACCATTCATAAACGCCATATTAAGTGGATTATGACGGCGACCAATCACCACGCCAGGATGATCCGTTGGGATCAACGCGCAGGTAATACCAAGATTCTTTTTATCACCTAATAGACCGTCAGGATCGCGCATCTGGAAGGCTAAACCCAATACCGTTGCAACAGGTGCTAAGGTGATATAACGCTTATTCCAGGTTAATTTAAGGCCTAAAACCTCTTCGCCGTTAAACTCACCACGGCACACAATGCCCACATCTGGGATTGCGCCAGCGTCACTGCCTGCTTCTGGGCCTGTTAACGCAAAGCAAGGTATTTCATCGCCTTTCGCTAATGCAGGTAACCAACGTTCCTTTTGCTCTTCAGTGCCATAGTGAGTTAATAATTCACCAGGGCCTAATGAGTTAGGTACCATCACAGTTACCGCAGCACTCACGCTACGACTAGCTAACTTGCTCACAATCGTCGAATTGGCATAAGCCGAAAACGCTTTACCACCAAATTTTTTCGGAATGATCAGCGCGAAGAAGCCTTCTTTTTTGAAATAATCCCACAGCTCTGGCGGCAAATCTTTACGATTATGGACAATGTCAAAATCATCGATCATTGTCAGGGCCGTCATGACCTGATTATCAATAAAGTCCTTCTCTTCTGCCGTCAGCGTTGGCTTGCCGTAGCTGTGCAGCGTGTTCCAGTTCGGATTACCGCGGAATAACTCCCCTTCCCACCATACATCGCCAGCTTCCATCGCTTCGCGCTCAGTATCGGATAATGGCGGTAACACTTTTTTGAAAAAATGGAAAACTGGCTGGGTGATAAATTGCATTCTGAGGCTTTTTACTGCAAACAGCGCAATAACAGCTATCAGGGCAATAATTATAATCGTCAACATAATCAAGACCTTTTTATTAAGAAGCTACGGGAACAGATACGCCCGCAGCCATGTAGGGGATCACTTTGCGGATCACGGCTTCAATATCGTTGTGCTCACCAAATTCAGCCGCAGCAATATCGTTTAACGCATCAGCGGATGCCATAGTGAAAACGATTGTGCCGAGGGTGAAGTGTAAGCGCCAAAACATTTCAGCAGGAGGTATATGGGGAGCACTTGCCGACACCGCCTTCACAAAGGTATCTAGATGTTGTCCATAGTGGGTGGTGATAAACCAGCGCAGATGCCCTTGGCTTTCGATATAGCCTCGTCCAAGTAGCTGTAGGAAAATCGTGGTACCTTCCGTGCGCAAGTCATTTAAATCCAATAACGGATCGACTAACGCCGATAAAATATCCTCTAGCGAAGCCTGAGAGGATGCAGTATGTAAACGTTTTATAGCCGTCGATGCAGCGGGCATAAAAACGTCTAAATAGCGGGCTAACACTGCACGGATTAACTCTTTTTTAGAGCCAAAGTGATAATTCACCGACGCTAAATTGACCTCTGCCTTGCTAGTGATAAGTCGTAATGACGTCTCAGAAAAACCTCTTTCGGCAAAGAGTTTCTCTGCAGCATCAAGTATTCTTGTTTTTGTATCAGATCGACTTGCCATTCCGTGACCTTGAATTAATTTAAAACACTCGTTTAAATTAAACATTGGTATGGTCATTGTCAAACGAAAAATGACCAAATAAGCTGCGTCACAACAACGAGGCTTAACAAGCCAATCACAGTGATTGCAAAAAAGAGCCAAAAGCCATCAAGTTTTATTCAAAATACAATCCACTTAGGTAGAATGTGCAACACAAAAACAACAGCGGATTGCAATACATGACTATTCGATTAAATCATCCCACGACACTCGCGCTCACCATTGCGCTAACCTTAGGCTTAAGCGCCTGTAATGATGCACAAAGCAAGGCCGATGCTACTACAGCTAACAAAAATGCGCCCGATAAAGCCCAGGCCATTGCCTTTATACAAGATGCGGAAGCGCAAATGGCGCAGTTATCCATCGAAGCGAATCGTGCCGAATGGATTTACAGCAACTTTATTACCGAAGATACCGCAGCATTATCGGTCGCCGTGGGTGAAAAAGTCAGCGCCGCTTCCGTTAAGTTTGCCACTGAAGCCGCAAAGTATGCCAATGTGGAACTCGATCCCGCCAATGCGCGCAAACTGAATATTCTGCGCAGTGCACTTGTGTTACCGGCGCCGCTGGATCCCGCCAAAAATGCTGAGCTCGCGCAAATCAGCTCCGAGCTCAATGGGCTCTACGGTAAAGGCAAATATTGCTTCGCCGATGGCAAATGTATGACGCAACCTGAACTGTCTACCCTGATGGCGGAATCGCGGGATCCCGCTAAATTACTTGAAGCGTGGAAAGGCTGGCGTGAAATTGCCAAACCAATGCGCCCGCTATTTCAACGTGAAGTTGAACTCGCTAACGAAGGCGCAAAAGACTTAGGCTACGCGAATCTGTCCGAGTTGTGGCGCAGCCAATACGATATGAAACCCGATGAATTTTCACAGGAATTAGACCGTTTATGGGGACAAGTTAAACCCCTCTACGAATCCCTGCATTGTTATGTTCGCGGCGAGCTGAATAACGAATACGGTGATGCCATTGCGCCGAAAACAGGCCCGATTCCGGCACATTTGCTAGGAAATATGTGGGCGCAGCAATGGGGGAATGTGTACGATCTCGTCGCCCCGAATGATGCAGATCCAGGCTATGATGTGACGGAATTGCTTGAGCAGAAAAGCTACGATGAACAGAAGATGGTGAAACAAGCCGAAAGCTTTTTCACCTCTTTGGGCTTTGCGCCGCTGCCAGAAAGTTTCTGGAGCCGCTCTTTATTCTTACAACCCAAAGACCGTGATGTCGTTTGTCACGCCTCGGCATGGGATCTGGATAACCTCGATGATATCCGCATCAAGATGTGTATCCAGAAAACCGCTGAAGACTTCACCGTCATTCACCACGAACTTGGACACAACTTCTATCAACGTGCCTATAAACAGCAGCCTTTCCTATTTAAAAACAGTGCCAATGATGGTTTCCATGAGGCCATTGGTGACACGATTGCGCTATCTATCACCCCAAGCTATCTAAAACAGATTGGTTTGCTCGAAGACGTACCCGATGCTTCGAAGGATATTGGCTTACTGCTTAAACAAGCTCTGGATAAAATCGCCTTTCTCCCCTTTGGTTTGATGATCGACCAATGGCGTTGGAAGGTATTTAGTGGCGAAATTACCCCTGCGCAATATAACCAAGCCTGGTGGGAATTAAGAGAGAAATACCAAGGCGTTAAGGCCCCGACTGACCGCAGCGAAGCCGATTTTGACCCAGGTGCAAAATACCATGTGCCCGGTAATGTGCCTTATACCCGCTATTTTCTCGCGCATATTCTGCAATTCCAGTTCCACAAGGCGCTGTGTGAAACGGCTGGAGACAAGGGCCCTGTGCATCGATGCAGTATTTACGGCAATCAAGCGGCAGGAGAAAAACTCAATAAAATGTTAGCGCTTGGTGCAAGCCAACCTTGGCCCGTTGCCTTAAAAGAAGTCACAGGAACGGAAATGATGGATGCGAGCGCCGTACTCGATTATTTTGCGCCGCTTAAAATCTGGCTTGATGAGCAGAACAAAGCTGCGAATCGTCAATGTGGCTGGTAATTAAGCCTCAGGTGCGAGTCATATCCACGCCTTAAACTAAACCGATAAAAATGCCCAACGATGTTGGGCATTTTTTTAAGCTCCAGTATTAACGTCTAACGCTCGCGACAATCAGAGAAATCAATGCGTTCGCAAATCCATTAACGCCATCCCATTCCCTTACGATTTGCTTCTTTATTCTCAATCTTAAGCTGCTCGGATTTAGTCAACATCACATATAAGGCGCCCGTGCCGCCCTGCTCGGTTTTCGCAGAATGGTAGGCAAGTACCATATCAAGCTGAGATAACCAGTGACATACCGCTGATTTAAGCAATCCAGCCACGGGTTTACTGTTATGGCCTTTACCATGGATAAGCATCACACAACGTTCCCCATGGGCCTGCGCCGCTAACAAATAATTGAGTAACGCATCTCTGGCCTGACTCAAACGGTAGGCATGCACATCTAACTCCATTTTAATACTGTACTGCCCCAGCCTTAAGCGCTTAAAAACAGCCCCCTGAACCCCTTCACGCTTAAAACTGGCTATATCATCGGATGCCATAATCGGGATCAAGCTTAAATCCAGCGGCATACAAGCCAAATAAGCCTCACGTTGCAGCGCATCACGGCGCTGAATTTGCTCATCCGTTAATGCCTTAGGTTGTAAATTCACCACCTTGACATCACCTTTAAGTGGCACAACTCCCGCCATTTCTTCAAAAAATAGTGCCGATTCATTATCCAGCATGGCAAGCTCCTCCACTCTTGACTCTCAGTGTGCACTTTTACAACAGAAACACACTTTGTAAACATTCACCCCTTTAGTTCAGCGGGCACCTCCATTATAGTGGCGCCATGAATGCTTGATTAGAATAATGTAATGAGATTTTTGCTGCTAGCCCTGATATGCCTATTGTCGCTGCCGAGTTTTGCGACCCCCTCAAAAGCCAAGACCAGCATGACAACAGATCAATTGATAAATGCGAATTATCCTTTGTTTACTCAAGCATTTAATGAACTTAATCACGACGTCACTGCCGAGATTTATGCGAAAGACGCAAGTTATCTGTCAGAAAGTCAAAGTAAAGAAATTTATTACGGCCGTGATAATATTGTCGCCATTTATCAACGCTTTTTTGATAAAATCCGAACCAAAAAGGCCCGTATCGATATCGACTTTCGGGTGCTAAACCGCAAATTATCAGGCAACAGCGCGTTCGACACTGGCTATTATTTAGTGCGTTTTTATCCCGCCGAAGAGACTGGCGAACCCGTGAGTGAATTTGCAGGCAAGTTCGTCATTGGCACACAAAAAGACACCCAGCACCGCTGGAATGTCACCCTTGATATGAACAATCGAGCCGAGCCTAGTTTTTATTTGAATGCGAAGCCTGTGCCAAATCTTTACTATGGCCGTCAGTTTCCGCCGTTACCTGACAGTAAAAAACCAAAGTAATAATCTTTATTATTTAGCAAGTTACACTCATGACACCAGAAGCCTATTGTCCCTGTGGCAGACAAAAACCTTATCAGCACTGTTGTGAAACGTTGCACCTTAATGTTGATTCAGGGACTCAAGTGGCCACCACTCCCGAACAACTAATGCGTTCACGCTACTGCGCATTTGTGTTGAAAAATTTTGATTACATTATTAAAACTCACCATGTAAACTTTCTCGATGGCTTAACCTTCGAACAACTACAGCAAGGCCCACATCCACATTGGTTAGGGCTTGAGGTCTTAGCTGCGAATGAAGAAATCTATCCCGATGGTACTCAACGCGGCAATGTGACCTTCAAAGCTTGGTATAAACTCACGGGTGAGATTGATGCAATCTATGAACGATCTGAGTTTATATTTGAACAGGGCCGTTGGTACTATACCCAAGGACAACAAATGCAGGCCAAACGCCCTGGGCGCAACGATCCCTGTATTTGCCAGAGTGGTAAGAAATTTAAACAGTGCTGCTTAACACGATAGTTGTTGTTGATGACAGTTTCGACTCATAAAACTATCGATTCATAAAACAATCGACTCATAAAATAAAGGCAATCAATTGATTGCCTTTATTTTTTCATCACATCAATACGAACATCTGGTTTAGTGGGCGATAAAACTCGATTGTTTCGCGGCCAGCAAAAACTGCGCAAACTCGGGTTCTCGCAGGGCTGGACTGTATAAATATCCCTGTGCCTGATGACACAAACTCTTGGCTAAAAACGCCTCCTGCTCAACGGTTTCTACCCCTTCTGCGGTCAAGGAAATATTGAGCGCACTCGCCATCGCAATAATGGCCGAGACGATTTCTTGGCTTTCGCGGCTAATGGCGAGATCGGAGATAAAGGAGCGGTCGATTTTTAACTTACTGATCGGGAATTGTTTAAGATAGCGCATCGAGCTGTAACCCGTACCAAAGTCATCTATGGCCAGCCCCACACCCAGCTCTGCCAATTCCTGACATAAGAGCGTGGCATGGCGAATGTCGCCCATCAATTCCGTCTCGGTGATCTCAAGGATCAGGGTTTTAGGCTTTAAACGATAGCGCGTCAGCAGTTGCCAGACTTGCTCATACAGGTTTCCGCTAAAAAACTGCCGCGCCGACACGTTAACATGCATGCTTAAATCGGCATTATGGTGCTGCCATATATTCAATTGTCGGCACGCGGCCTCCAGCACCCAACTGCCAATGGCATTTATCATCCCAGATTGCTCGGCAATATCGATAAAGGCGCCGGGATACAGCACACCTTTTTTCGGGTGATGCCAACGGATCAGGGCTTCGGCACCGATATAGGTTTTCTGCTCCAGATCCCGTAAGGGCTGATAATAAAGTTCGAATTGACGACCGCGAATCGCGCTATGTAAATCACGCTCGATTTGCGCATCTTCCTTAAAGGCACTGAGCAAGGTGCTGTTAAACACTTGAATAGCTGTACCCTTTTTCTTCTTTGCGTATTGCACCGCAATATCGGCGCAGGTCAGCGGCGCAAACAGATTGGCCACCGAGGCGATATCGACAACCGCCAGTGCGGGTTTAGGTTCGATTTGCTCACGACCGATTAAAATCGGCATGGCTAAATGCTGATATAGGCGGGTACTGAAATAATCCAGATCGTAAACCGCGTTATCATCGGTGAGCAACACGGCAAACTCGTCGCTACCGACGCGGGCAATTTCGGTTGCCTTATTAATTTCCGAAAAATGTTTTAAGCGCCGGCCAATTTCAATCAGCAAGCTGTCGCCATTTTCGTGGCCATAGGTATCGTTGAAACGTTTAAAGGCGACTAAATCGACTAGCAACAGTAGCCCATGTGTTGTTCGCTCGAGCACTCGATTAAAGTGACTGCGATTGTTAAGTCCAGTCAAGCTACAACGCCACGCCAGACGTTCCAACTCCGCTTTGTAGTTATGCTCATCCGTACTTTCTTCACCCGACACTAAAGCGTAATGATTGCCGCGATCGGTGATAAATTGGCTGACCACATACTTGAGCCAGTAGCGACTGCCATCGGCTCGATTAAATTGCACTTCGCCTTTAGCCTGCTCGCCTCTGAAAATTTTAGCCAAGGTCTGCTCGGCTAATTCACTGTGCTGCTTAAAGAAACTTAACTCGCGTAAATTGGTGCCTATGCTTTTTTCACGCGCTAAGCCAGTGATCTCCTCGTGGGCTTGGTTCACGTATTCCACTTTTTCGGTGTGCAGGTTAATCAGCATGCTCATCTGGCGAGACTGCTCGGTGGCACAGCGAAACAGGCTTAAGCGCTCTTCTTTATCGTAGGTATGTTTGGTGGCCAGCGTGAGGGCCAGTTGATCGGCCATTTGGCAGGCAAGGTGAATTTCGCTGTCGTGCCAATGGTGAGTCAGTTGCGCTCGCTCGAGGCAAAGCACCCCTTCGAGATGGCCATTAATGCGAATGCCAATCTCGAGGCTAGATAAAATTTGCCGAGGGATAAAATAGTTATCGACTAACTCTGTCAAACGCGGATCGATAAGCGTATTACTCGCATCGATATGGCGATGATTTTTGAGTTCATCTAAATAGCGTGGCAGCGTCTGCAACTGCGAAGGACGATGAGTGTCTTGTAGGGGCATAGCGCCAAATTGCGCCACTAGGGATTGGCTCGATTGGTCGGCGGAAAAAATCCAAACCGACACCAGAGAAACGGCTAAATTTTGGCAAAGTAGCTCAGTGGCTAACTCTGCGGTCTTAGTAAAATCACCCTGCTGTTTAGCCGTGGAATGCACTAAAGACTCTAATAAATGCTGATGCTGACGTCGCTTCACTCTGATTCCTACAAAACTTCGTGTTGGGTAAAACGGTACTGCTGCGACTAACACACTAAAGAAGCGTGTTAATAGAGCCTATTTATCTTTATTTTTGTTGATGCAGATTACACTATCTACATTTAAAACAGCAACATCGGCCACACTTTATTACAAATTAACCTCGACTTGTATCACAGGGGTTGCGCTATAGACCATTCTCTAACTGGAAAATCATTTTTTCGACACTGACATCAAATACCAGTTTGAGCGTCACACCCGTTTCACCTCGAGTAACGCTCGCTTGCGTGTGTCGAAAACGTGTCTGGGCACGCTCAACCATCTTTGCCGCCTCATTTTCCGCCTCGCCACCCGTAAACTGCAACTCAAGTACAGTATCTTGTTCATCAATCACTGCGCCTATGTCGACAAAGCTGCCGCAATCGGTACATGTGTCGTTTACTGTGGGGGTTTGTCCTGCAATGATACCTTTCATAGGGTTATCCTCTCTAATGGTCTCATGTTAAAAACTCAACATAAGCGACTCAACATTAATATCACTAACGACTAATTATAGGGAATGATGATGAGAGAGACTCTGGTATTGCTCACGCTTATTACCCGAAATAATACCTTTGATAATAAATAGCCTCAGTAGCACTAAGCACTGGCTAAGCGTGGGATCAAATTACGTTGGATCGCCAGTTGATCGGCAAAGTGCATGATTTCAACTTGAGGAGATGGCAATTGCCCCCGCTGACGCAAGCGAGTTGTAAACTCACAGTTACTTAAGGCTTCGGCCATGGCGATGGGTTCACCACCTCGGATCACTAACGCTTCCGGTCGCAAGGCCTGTTGCAATTGAAAAGCTCTTGCCCCTTGCTGCATAAACACGGCGCTATTGTCGATAATATGATTGTCTGAGGATAAATCCGCCACTAACGTTTGTTTTGGTGGTAATTCAAACTGACGTTGTAGTTTTTCGGCAGTATCGAGTTCTTTTTGCCATTGAAACTGCGCCATGTCCCTCGCGTCAGCAGACAATAGCGACAGCAACAGGGCAAACTCACCTCGCCTGTTGTGTTCGATTGCCGCATTTAAGCGGGAGCCAATTTGGGCTTCATTGATTAAAGGAACATCGATTTGCATAAAAAAACATCGCTAAAACAACTCGTTGTCAGTTAATCGACCAGTTGAACAAGAACTTTAGGAAAATTTTCATATTTAGACTTTACATGCCTAAGGTTTCTGACTACTATGGCGGCCGCAATTGAGGAGGGGTTCCCGAGTGGCCAAAGGGATCAGACTGTAAATCTGACGGCTCCGCCTTCGAAGGTTCGAATCCTTCTCCCTCCACCATTTGCACTAACAATTAGCGATGCTATAAAAGATACTCGTGGAGGGGTTCCCGAGTGGCCAAAGGGATCAGACTGTAAATCTGACGGCTCCGCCTTCGAAGGTTCGAATCCTTCTCCCTCCACCACTTTTATCTTCTGTTGTTCGTCAATCGTTAGTCTGCTGTAAACTTGCTTTACCCTTAAATCTGGCCAAGATTTAAGATGATTTTTAAGCGCAACTTAAAAGTCGGAAGAAAATATGTGGAGGGGTTCCCGAGTGGCCAAAGGGATCAGACTGTAAATCTGACGGCTCCGCCTTCGAAGGTTCGAATCCTTCTCCCTCCACCACTTCTTTCTCATCTCGCTCTATATATCGCTTTATTCCCTAAGTTTTCTTTCTAGCACTCCACCTTATCCAAAATTATTTTATCGCTTAGTTAAAACTATTGTCTTTAATTCATAGATTTTGCTGATAAAAAACGCCCCTTTCGGAGCGTTAAAGAAGAGTGCACAGCACTAAGTACTAAGTGGCGATTAATCGATATTTAAGTACTTATGGGTCTGAATCGATAAACGCCAGTTGCGGGCAATACACACCTTCATGGCTAATTCCGTCGCCCTTGGTTTCTGGCTGATCGGTTGCAGACAAATAGTTTTCCCTGACACATCAATCCCTTTGAGTAACTCATCGAGTTCGTCGATATGATGTTCGGTCGCTATCGGATGCTTTATCTCGTTGGCGCGGGTTAAGGCCTGCGCTAACACCTTATAACCACCTTTCATATTCACCTTGGGTGAGACAGTGACCCAAGTATCTTTATCGCACTTCACCTCAAAGGTGCCACTGGTCTCGATTTGAGTGGCAAAGCCGGCAGCATGGAACGTGTGAGTTAATTCATGCAGATCGTACATGCAAGGCTCACCACCAGTGATCACCACATGGCGCGCCGTATATCCCTTAGCGTTGAACGCCTCGATAAGACTCTGCGCCGTATGGTTAGCCCAGCGCCCCACGGAGCCATCGACGGTAATCACTTGTTCGGGTGACACCTTATTTTCCTCAAGCAGATCCCAAGTCTGTTTCGTATCACACCAAGCACAGCCTACAGGGCAGCCCTGTAAACGCACAAAAATGGCGGGTACTCCGGTAAAGACACCTTCACCTTGAATAGTTTCAAAGACTTCGTTGACTGGGTAATTCATACTAGCGTTCCGTTTTTCTGGGGCGGCAGTTATAGAGGATTTTAGCTGCAGCTGCAAGTTTTTACCGCTGCTAACAGAGTGATGCCAAGAGCCGAATGCCTGTCACCACACGCCAGCAAAAAGTTTTCAAGCCCTAGCACCTGGGTTACACTTACGCCCTATTTTTGTGTCACTCTAAAGTGGATCTTATGTCAGCATCAGTTTCAAAGGTCGTGGTCGTATTCAGTGGTGGACAAGACTCAACAACTTGTCTTATTCAAGCCTTAACACAGTATGATGAAGTCCATGGTATCACCTTCGATTATGGACAGCGCCACCGTGAAGAAATTGACGTGGCTAAATCCCTCGCCAAACGCTTAAACATCACCAGCCATAAAGTGATGGATGTGAGTTTACTCAACGAGTTAGCCATTTCTGCCCTCACCCGGGATGCGATCCCAGTGTCCCACGAGTTAATGGAAAACGGCCTGCCCAATACCTTTGTGCCTGGGCGTAATATCCTATTTTTGACTTTGGCGGGGATCTACGCCTACCAATTAGGGGCAGAGGCGATTATTACCGGTGTCTGCGAAACCGATTTTTCGGGTTATCCCGACTGTCGCCACGACTTTGTCCGTGCAATGGAATCAGCACTGGTGCAAGGCATGGATAAAAAGCTTGAGATCATCACGCCATTAATGTGGCTCAACAAGGCCCAAACTTGGGCGCTGGCCGATAAATACCAGCAACTCGATTTAGTTCGCCACCATACCCTGACCTGTTATAACGGCATTGTCGGTGATGGTTGTGGTGACTGCCCTGCTTGCCACCTTCGTAAACGAGGCTTAGAGGATTACCTGCAAAATAAAGCAGAGGTGATGACCTCGCTCGACAAGGCAACTGAAACGGGTAAACCGCAGGCGTGAGACTGGTGACGTTAACAAAACTCAGCCCCTATTGGCTGGCGCTTATCGTCAGTCTGCTCTGCGCGCTCTTGTATGTTGCGGGACTTTTTACCCCAAGCGTAGATACTCTGCTTGCCTATCGACGCAGCGATATCAGTGACGGTCAGTGGTGGCGCCTGATTACCGGTAATCTGCTACATACCAATCATTGGCATTTGCTGATGAATTTGGCGGGATTATGGGTAGTGCTGTTTTTGCACCACTTCCATTATCAGCTTAGGGGATTGACCGTACTTTTTATCCTGCTTTGTCTGTTTGAAGGTATTGGTCTGTATTTAGGTTACCCACAATTATTTGGCTATGTAGGCTTGAGCGGCATGTTACATGGCCTATTTGCCTTTGGCGCAGTGCAGGATATTCGCCGCAAAATGTACTCTGGTTATTTGCTGCTGCTCGGGGTGATAGTCAAAGTCGGCCATGAACAGTTCTATGGCGCCAGTGATGATGTAACCGCAATGATCGGCGCGCGGGTAGCCACCGAAGCACACTTAGTTGGTTTGCTCTGCGGATTACTGTGCGCGCTATTATTCTTTGTGTTCCAACGCTCGATACTAATCAAAGCTAAAGCGTAAATACTTAATTCTTCTTTGATGATCTAATCCAATAAAAAGCCGCTAAACACATTGTGTTAGCGGCTTTTTATTCAGTAAAACACCTTAGTGGCAGAACGTTAGCATCACAGCGTCGAGTCTCAACGCCTTGCTTAGGCGAGAAACTCATTTATGCGCTGATCAGTAATTCCCTTAAGCGTTTCACCTCATCACGCAAGGCCGCCGCCTGTTCAAACTCCAAGTTACGCGCATGTTCATGCATTTGCTTCTCGAGCTTGTCGATATCATGGCTCAGCTGCGCAGCATCTGCATGATAACGTTTGGCTTTAGGCTCAGCGACTCTGCCAAGGGATGCTTGACCATAACCCTTTTCAGACTCTCTGCCATCGTCCACATCCATCACATCGGTAATACGCTTGACCACGCCTTTTGGCACAATGCCATGCTCAAGGTTGTAGGCTCGCTGTTTCTCTCGGCGGCGCTCGGTTTCGCCCATCGCCTTTGCCATCGAGTTGGTGATGCGATCGGCATAGAGGATCACCTTACCATTAACGTTACGCGCGGCGCGACCAATGGTCTGGATCAGCGAACGCTCCGAACGTAAAAAACCTTCCTTATCTGCATCCAAAATACAGACGAGTGAGACTTCCGGCATATCTAAGCCTTCGCGCAGCAAGTTAATCCCGACCAGCACATCAAACTTACCCAGGCGCAGATCGCGGATGATCTCCACCCGCTCCACGGTATCAATGTCCGAATGCAAATAACGGACTTTGACGCCATGCTCATCGAGGTATTCGGTTAAATCCTCCGACATACGTTTAGTTAACGTGGTGACTAACACCCGCTCGTTTACCGCAACCCGTTTAGCGACCTCAGAGAGCAAATCGTCCACTTGAATGCCAACGGGGCGCACCTCAAGCTCAGGGTCGAGCAATCCTGTGGGCCGCACAACTTGTTCAACAATCTCGCCGCCACTCTTATCCAATTCATAGGGATTTGGCGTCGCCGACACATAAATCGTCTGCGGCATTAACTGCTCAAACTCTTCAAACTTCAATGGCCGGTTATCCAACGCCGAGGGCAAACGAAAGCCATATTCCACCAAGGTGGTTTTACGGGAACGGTCACCCTTATACATGGCACCAATTTGTGGCACGGTGACATGGGATTCGTCGATAACCAATAAACCATCAGCGGGTAAGTAATCGAGCAGCGTTGGTGGCCCCTCACCGGGGGCGCGTCCGGATAAATAGCGGGAGTAGTTTTCAATGCCGGAGCAATAGCCTAGCTCCACCATCATCTCGATATCATATTGCACCCGTTCGTGGATGCGCTGCGCCTCAATCAACTTATTATTGTCGAGCAGATATTGCTTGCGCTCACGCAGCTCTTGCTTAATCAGCTCGGTGGCTTCAAGGATCTTTTCCCGCGGCGTCACATAGTGGGTCTTAGGGTACACTGTAGTGCGAGCGATACGTTTGATAATCTGCCCAGTTAACGGATCAAACTCACTTAAGCGTTCAATTTCATCGTCAAATAGCTCCACCCGAATCGCGTAGCGATCTGAGTCGGCAGGGAAAATATCAATCACTTCGCCGCGAACACGAAAGGTGCCGCGCTGCAACTCGATATCATTACGGGTGTATTGCAATTCACTCAAGCGCTTAAGAATGTCCCGCTGTCCCATGGTATCGCCCTGGCGCAGGTGCAATAGCATCTTTAGGTAAGAGTCAGGATCGCCAAGACCATAAATCGCCGATACCGAGGCAATCAGCACCACATCCTTGCGCTCCAGCAGGGCTTTGGTGGCCGAGAGCCGCATTTGTTCAATATGGGCGTTTACCGAGGCATCTTTTTCTATAAAGGTATTAGATGCGGGGACATACGCCTCAGGCTGATAGTAATCGTAATAGGAGACAAAATATTCCACCGCATTATTGGGGAAAAACTCTTTCATCTCGCCATATAACTGTGCGGCGAGTGTTTTGTTTGGCGCCATAATAATGGTCGGTCGCCCAAGCTTGGCAATCACATTGGCGATGGTGAACGTCTTACCAGAGCCCGTCACCCCTAATAGGGTTTGGCAAGCAAGGCCTGATTCGAGGCCATCAACCAATTTAGCAATGGCTGTTGGCTGGTCACCTGCGGGGGCAAATTGGGATTCAAGCTGAAAAACAGATTCTGACACGCGCTACATATCCTTGTGGTTAGTCGAACCATTCTAATCAAGAGACAGATTAAGCTCCAGCAGTTATCTTATAATCAACCTACACTGAACATAAACGCCAATGTAACAAGTAGTAACTTTTATCAAATGTAATTAAATTACAAACCATTTATCTCCAATGTTGGGGATGAAAAATACTCCTCAATCCCGCATGGTTTCTCGCTTATTTCGACTTATCAACAAATTCTGTGGATAACCCTGTGAGTTGCGACTTAAAACAAGCGGCAAACCCTTGGTGCGCGGGCGATGGACTTAAATTGCACTATTTTGGCGATAAAAATATTAATCCTTAAATTTCATATAGTTGACAATTGCAAGCCTTATCTTTTTTTGCATAAATTTAAGTTGCAATTTTGTAAGCAGATGAAAGTCCTTCCTTGTGTATTAATTTGGCATTAATCCTGAATTTCAGTGCGTTTTATCGTCAGTTTGAGCACTAAAACGCCGTAGTCAAAAAGTTTCACTTTGCTGCAATCAAATGGTCATCTTGATGTTTAACGGCACTCATCTAGTGACTAGAAAGAGGATAATGCCCGAGTTGTGGCTCTATTTGCCTAAACGTCAGTGCTCACCACTCACGCGATAAACTAAGCCCAAATAGCGGCATCAACATTATAACGAGGTAAGCGATCATTTATGCGGGCAAAAACCTTTCTGAGTAAGGGTTCGCATCTGCCGGAATCCGCATTGACTTTGTTTGCTATTAATTCCTGTAAACATTCAGCCAATTTTGCACTTTCGTGTATTTATTCAATGCCGTAGTGATTTTGATGCTCAAGCGACGGATCTTTAAGCAATTGAAGATATGAGCCAGCCTTTAAGCACTTTTCATTGACAAATTTTATGGTACCGAACAGCGCTATCTTGCGAAAAGTTAAGTTATTTCTTCATCAAAATGCTGATTTCTACACCATGATGCACATTAGATGAGCACTTAACAGCATAATTACACTTTTTTTAGTAACTCGAGTTGACTCCTCCAACAGAGCGTTTTACTATGCGCTCCGTTCTCAACGAGTCATCGAGACGATTAAAGCGATTCCCCTGTAGTTCAGTCGGTAGAACGGCGGACTGTTAATCCGTATGTCACTGGTTCAAGTCCAGTCAGGGGAGCCACTCTTTAATCTTGATAATCAATGAGAATACAGTTAGATAACTAACGATTCCCCTGTAGTTCAGTCGGTAGAACGGCGGACTGTTAATCCGTATGTCACTGGTTCAAGTCCAGTCAGGGGAGCCACTTAGTTAGCAAGCTGATACGTTAAAACGATTCCCCTGTAGTTCAGTCGGTAGAACGGCGGACTGTTAATCCGTATGTCACTGGTTCAAGTCCAGTCAGGGGAGCCATTTTAAGATAATATCCAAAGTCGATAGCAATATCGCACCCTCTACTCCCCTGTAGTTCAGTCGGTAGAACGGCGGACTGTTAATCCGTATGTCACTGGTTCAAGTCCAGTCAGGGGAGCCATTTTAAGTTAATATCTAAAGTCGATAGTAATATCGCACCCTCTACTCCCCTGTAGTTCAGTCGGTAGAACGGCGGACTGTTAATCCGTATGTCACTGGTTCAAGTCCAGTCAGGGGAGCCATTTTATTTCACTTCATCTGTTTTTTATCCTACATCTAACGCTTATAGATCACGCTTTTCATTTCTGTTTTGCCTTAAATACGGTTACACTGTGAGCAGTTTGTTAACCAAAATACCGTGTATCATCACGCAGATAACGGTGTTATTTCAAATCTCATGCAATATCTTATTGCAAATACTTTGACATATTGAGAGCGAATTTTATGGCGATGTCTAAATCGTATCCCATTTTTTTGTTGCTGATCTTTTTAGGCCTTTTTGGTTGGATTTATCAAAGCGAAAATCACCAGTTACAGGCAGAACAACAGCAGGAACTCAATAATTTCAAACAATACATGGTCAACTTTGACCAGTGGCAAGGTAATGGTAGCGAACTTTACCAAAGCCTCTCCGAACATTACCCTCTGCAATTTTTTCAATATATTGATGATACTGATGGGCAACTTAATTACACTCAAGGTGAACTCAACGTCCAAATGGCTCACCCACTTGCTGGGTTATTTTCCTTAGATTTGTCACATACACAAAAGCTGCCTGCGGGTCGGTTACAAGTTAAGTTGAGTGTTAACCAAGCCATCGAAAACGCCATTGCCAATACCCAGCAGCTAGGATTCTCATTACTGCTAGCTTACATTGTATTAGTTGTTGTTTTTTTATTACTTATCAATAAATTAAAATCTTCGATCCGTTATGCTGCCGATTATATTATGCATGTTCCGGAGTTGAGTTTTTCAGCCATAGAGTCTTCTAGACTGAATGGTGAAATGACCCCCGTCAGATTAGCGCTTGAGGAGTGCCGAACAACGTTAAAATCACGAGTCGATAGCCTCACACAGGAAAACCAGAAACTGCATAAAGTGGCTTATCAAGATCCCATTACGGGGTTTGGCAGTCGTCCTCGTTTTACCTCCAAGTTGGAAAGTATTAGCAATCGTGCCATTCCTCAACTCGGATTAATGGCCATGGTTAAGGCGACTGAACTGGCTCATATCAACCAACTTCAAGGGCGCTCAGCGGGTGACGATTATTTATCGAATGTGGCTAATTGCATTCGTAAAGCCTGTTCAAAATATCCCGATGCAGAGTGCTATCGCGTTTCCAGTGCCGATTTTGCGATTTTTTTGCCAGATTTAGTGTTAAAGGATGGACCTAAGTTTTTAGATCAACTGAAAATTTTCCTTGATGAATATCAACAGATGATCAAAGCAGAATCCGCGGCACATATCGGGCTTGTCCCATACCAACAAGGGACAGATCCCGTCAATTTGCTATCCCTTGCAGATACGGCTGTCAGCATAGCGCAAACCCTTGGTCCTAATAGTTATCATATTCAAGAAAAGCTCAATGCGGATCAGCAATTTGGTGACGACCGTTGGAAACTGGCAATCAACGATCTAATCACCCGCCAAGCGCTTAAATTTTTCCAACAACCGATTCAACCTTGCCGTAACGATGTCGAGGTATATCGCGAGTTGCTGGCACGCTTCTACAATAGTGAAGGGAAGTTTTTACCGACCACCACAGTCATTGCCATGGCGGAGCGCCATGGAATGAGCACAGAATTAGATAAACTCGTGGTGATCACTACATTAAAAATGCTTAAAGAAAATCCCACCATTAGCGGCAATTTTGGCATCAACATCAGTGCTTTTTCAGCGCATCAAGAACTGTTTGTAGGCTGGTTAAAGGATATTCTTGGCAAGCATAAATATATCGCTTCACGCTTAGTATTTGAGATTAACGAATCCGGTATGCAAGCCAATTTAGGGGCGAGTTATAAGTTTGTACGTGAAGTGCATAGCGTAGGTTCGAGGGTATCAATTGAGCGTTTTGGCATGAGTTTTACCTCGTTCAAATTCTTCAGCGAAGTGCGCCCAGACTACATTAAGCTTGATGGTAGCTACACCTCGGCGATCGATGAAGACAGCAATAACAAATTCTTCGTGCGTATGATGGTAGACGTTGCCAGACGTATTGGTATCCGCGTAATTGCGACCAGTGTTGAGCGCCAAGAAGAAAAATTAACCCTCGAAAAACTTCTCGTTGATGGCCTCCAAGGCTATTACATTGCTCAGCCACAGGCCATCACCCTAACTGATCAAATTTAAACCAATGCAGGGTTAATCAAGCATGCATATTTACAGTAAAGATAGTTAACCCTGCATTCTATATGTTGTTTATGCAAACGGAAAAGTCGATAATACGGCCAAGATCCGTTTAGACAAGTATTGAGATGAGTGAATATCTCCTGTTGTTGATCAGCACTGTACTGGTCAACAATTTCGTATTAGTGAAATTCTTAGGCTTATGTCCATTTATGGGGGTCTCCAGCAAACTGGAGTCCGCTATCGGTATGTCTATGGCGACCACTTTCGTGTTGACCTTGGCATCCATTCTCAGTTACCTAGTGAATCAATACCTATTATTGCCTTTTGATCTCAGTTATCTGCGTACCATGAGCTTTATTCTGGTGATTGCGGTGGTAGTGCAATTTACCGAGATGGTAGTGCAGAAAACCAGTGCAGCCCTACATCGCGCACTGGGAATTTATCTGCCGCTGATCACCACTAACTGTGCAGTATTAGGGGTAGCCCTATTAAACGTGAACGAAAAACACGATTTTATTCAATCTGCTATCTATGGTTTTGGTGCTGCGGTGGGTTTTTCCTTAGTGTTAATTCTGTTTTCCGCGATGCGTGAGCGTTTAGCGGCGGCCGATGTGCCAATGCCGTTTAAAGGCGGTGCTATCGCCATGATCACCGCGGGCCTGATGTCATTGGCCTTTATGGGATTTACAGGATTGGTTAAATAGATGTCCACCATGTTAATTGCTGTTATCTTATTGACCCTATTGGCATTGTTCTTTGGGGTATTACTCGGATTTGCCGCCTTAAAATTTAAGGTTGAAGGTAATCCTATCGTCGATGAACTCGAAGCGATTCTGCCACAAACTCAATGCGGTCAATGTGGTTATCCCGGCTGCCGCCCCTACGCCGAAGCGATTGCCAATGGTGATAAAGTCAACAAGTGCCCGCCTGGCGGCACCGCGACCATGGAAAAGCTCGCCAGCTTAATGGGCGTAGAGCCAGAGCCGCTCAATGCCGAGGCCCAGTCTCAAGTTAAAAAAGTCGCCTACATTCGCGAAGATGAATGTATTGGCTGCACTAAATGTATTCAGGCCTGTCCTGTCGACGCCATTATTGGCGCGGGCAAACTCATGCATACCGTGCTCACCGCCGACTGCACAGGTTGCGATCTCTGTGTCGAGCCCTGCCCCGTTGACTGTATCGATATGATCCCTGTGGGCCAAAATCTGAAAAACTGGAACTGGCGCTTAAATGCCATTCCCGTGACTCTTATCCAAGAGACCCCGCACGAAGAAAAGAGAGGATAAGCGGTGCAGACTTTATTAGATCAATTAGATAAAGGAACCCTTTGGCGCTCACCCGGTGGCATTCATCCACCTGAAGTCAAATTCCTCTCCAACACTACACCGATTAGCCAACTGCCATTAGCGCAGGAATACCTTGTGCCTGTGCCACAGGTAGGCGAAAACTGCACCCTTGCAGTCAAAGTGGGTGACAAAGTATTAAAAGGCGCGCCATTAACTCAAGGTACCTCAATTTGGCATTTGCCCGTGCACGCGCCAACCTCTGGTACTGTGGTCGCCATTGAGCCAAGAGCCAGTAACCACGCCTCAGCCTTGCCGGTCAATACCTGCGTGATTGCCGCCGATGGTGAAGACCGCTGGTGCGAGTTAACGCCAGGCTCAATTGAGCTCAGCAATCAGGAGATGATTGCCAAAATCCATGGTGCGGGGATAGCAGGCATGGGTGGCGCCGCCTTCCCAAGCCATATTAAGCTCAATCCCGTTAGTGAAATTGAATTAGTGATAATCAACGGCGTGGAATGTGAGCCTTATATCAGCGCCGACGATCGCTTAATGCGCGAATACAGCCAAGACATTCTGGCGGGGATTGCGATTATCCATCGCCTTTTGTCGCCAAAACGCATTGTGATTGCTATCGAAGACAACAAACCTGAAGCCATCAAAGCCATGCAACAGGCGGTGAGTCAATCCACGCTCCCTGCGGGCAGCACTCGGGTAACGGTGATCCCAACGAAGTATCCCTCTGGCGGTGAAAAACAGCTGATCCAAATCATCACAGGTCGTGAAGTCCCCTCGGGCGCCATTCCCGCTAAGCTTGGGATTGTGGTGCATAACGTGGGAACCGCCTTTGCGATTCATCAAGCCGTGACCCAAGGAAAACCGCTGATTGAACGTGTGGTAACCGTTACCGGGCAAAATGTGGGTAAACCTGGCAACTATTGGTTACCCATAGGCACGCCCGTTGAACATGTGCTCAAGCAAACTGAATTTAATGCCGAAGCCGAACAAAAAGTGATTATTGGCGGGCCAATGATGGGCCACGCATTGCCAACCATCCAAGTACCGATTTTAAAGGGCACAAACTGTATTTTGGTCCCGAGCAGTCAAGAGATTGGGATAACTCTAGAGGAAAAGGCCTGTATCCGCTGCGGTGAATGTGCCAATGCCTGCCCTGCTCTCTTGCTACCACAACAACTGTTTTGGCATGCAAAAGCCGAAGAATATGACAAGGCGGCCAGCTACAACCTAAAAGACTGTATCGAATGCGGTTGCTGTAGTTATGTGTGCCCGAGTGATATTCCACTGGTGGAATACTACCGCATCGCTAAATCGGCACTAAAACAAACCGCCGATGAGAAGCATCAAGCCGAGCGCGCCAAACTGCGCTTCGAGGCGCGTATTCAACGCCTCGAAGAAGAAAAACTCGCCCGCGAAGCCAAGGCTAAAGAAGCCGCGGCGCGTCGCCAAGCGACCATGACCTCAACGGATAAGAATGCTGTAGCTGAAGCCATGGCGCGGATTGCGGCCAAAAAGGCAGCAGCGGCAGAAGCCACAACCGATAACGCGACGGTCGAGGTCGTTGCTGCTGATACGAGCAATACAGAAGCGCCTAAGGGTAAAGCGGCTGTTGCCAACGCAATTGCTCGCGCTAAAGCCAAGAAGGCGGCTCAAGGGGCGGATAATGCAGAATCGTCAAAGCAAGCAGTCTCTTCTGAGTCAAGCGAGCCAACGGTTCAAGCCGAGTCTTTATCACAAAAAGATAAAGTCGCCGCCGCCATCGCTCGTGCCAAAGCGAAAAAAACGGCATTGAAGGCCGACTCGGATGCCAATGGCGATACTGAAGCGACTGTCAATGCGAATCAGCCAGTAGCAGAAACGGCTACGAGCACAGAGGCGGATGACAAAAAAGCCAAAGTCGCTGCTGCCGTCGCCCGCGCAAAAGCCAAAAAGGCCGCAGCACAGCAGGCAGAGTCGACTGATGTTGTCGAGATTGAGCCCAAGCTAGCAGCAGACGCTAAGCAAAAGTCAGGCTCTGACGTTGAATCACGCAATGAATTAGGCCCAGCCGCTGAACGAAGCGCGCCGCTTAGCCCTGAAGATGAGAAAAAGGCCAAGGTCGCTGCTGCGGTTGCCCGCGCGAAAGCCAAAAAAGCCGCCGCACAGCAAGCTGAATCAACTGACGTTGCCGAGATTGAGCCCAAGAGAGCAGCAGACGCTAAGCAAGAGTCAGGCTCTGACGTTGAATCACGCAATGAATTAGGCTCAGCCGCTGAACTAAGCGCGCCGCTTAGTCCTGAAGATGAGAAAAAAGCCAAGGTCGCTGCTGCGGTTGCTCGCGCGAAAGCCAAAAAAGCCGCCGCACAGCAAGCGGATTCGAGTGAGGTTGCCGAGGTTCAGCCCGAGTTAGTCGCAGACGCTAAGCAAGAGTCAGGCTCAGACGTTGAATCACGCAATGAATTAGGCTCAGCCGCTGAACTAAGCGCGCCGCTTAGTCCTGAAGATGAGAAAAAAGCCAAGGTCGCGGCCGCCGTTGCCCGTGCGAAAGCCAAAAAGGCCGCCGCACAGCAAGCGGATTCGAGTGAGGTTGCCGAGGTTCAGCCCGAGTTAGTAACAGAGGCTAAGCCAGAGTCAACCAATGAGTCAGGCTCTGAACCAGACTCTCAATCAGGCAATGAATCAAGCTTAGTCGCTGAACCAAGTGCGCCACTCAGTCCTGAAGATGAGAAAAAGGCCAAGGTCGCTGCTGCGGTTGCTCGTGCTAAAGCCAAAAAAACGGCCAGAGAAGCGAATGCGATCAGCGATGCAAATGAATAGCACTGCGGATTTTAACCTCAGTGCTTTAAAAATGATTAGCTTAAAAATCAGTGACTCAAGATTAGATAAAAGGGATCACAATGGCGTTTAAAATAGCCTCATCACCCCATGTTACCCGTAACTTGCATACATCAACGGTTATGCAAAGGGTTATTTTATGCTTGTTACCTGGCCTTGTGGTGCAATGCGCCTTTTTCGGCTGGGGCACACTTATTCAAGTGTTACTGGCGATTATCGTGGCCCTAAGCTGTGAAGCAGCGGTGATGAAACTGCGTCATCGCAGCATCAAAGCGAGCTTAAGCGATAACAGCGCCATGCTGACGGCAATCTTAATTGGCGTTGCAATCCCGCCGCTAGCACCTTGGTGGATGATCGTGATGGGCACCGCCTTTGCGATTGTTATTGTTAAGCACCTCTATGGCGGCTTAGGCCATAACCTGTTTAACCCTGCCATGGCTGCCTATGTGTTGCTACTGGTGTCGTTTCCACTACAGATGACCAGCTGGATTGCGCCAAGTACCGTTGCACTCAATACCCCAAGTGTTATCGATAGCTTGCAACTTATCTTCAATCTCGGTGCCCATGGTGGGATGGATCAATTCCGTTTAGGGATTGATGGTATCAGTATGGCAACGCCGCTCGATACCCTCAAAACCGATTTGTCACTAGGGCTCACCACCACTGAAAGTATGACCAAAAGCATATTCGATGGCGGCACTGGCGTAGGTTGGTTTTGGGTCAATTTGGCGTATCTCGCTGGCGGGTTAGTGCTGCTTAAATTAAAAGCCATTCGTTGGCACATCAGTACTGGCGTCTTGGCAGGATTATTTGTGGCATCGAGTATCGGCTTTTTACTGTCGCCCGATATGCAGGCAAGCCCGCTGTTCCATTTATTCTCGGGTGCGACCATGCTCGCCGCCTTCTTTATTGCGACCGATCCTGTCACCGCCGCCACCAGCCCACGCGGCCGTTTGATTTTCGGTGCTTTAATCGGTGTCTTGGTATATATCATCCGTACCCAAGGCGGTTATCCCGACGCATTTGCTTTTGCTGTATTGCTCGCCAACCTGTGCGCGCCATTTATTGACTATTATGTGCGTCCGCGTGCCTATGGCCACTCAGCGGGCTAGACCTGTGAAATAGAGAATCAAGCGAGCTTGAACAAAGACTCTTGAGGAAAAAAATTGAATAACCCAATGATTAAAAATGGTCTGCTACTTGCCCTATTTGCCCTGCTCTGCACCGGCTTAGTGGCTGTGGTTAATCAACAGACCTTTGATGAAATAAAGCTGCAACAGCAGAAAGAACTGATGGGCATCTTACATCAACTGATCCCAGATGAACTCCATGACAATGAGCTGACCGCACAGTGCACGTTACTGCAAAATAAAGAGGCGCTCGGCACTGAAGATGCCTTGCCTGCGTATATTGCCACCGCAGCGGGTAAACCCGTCGCTATCGCCTTAGAAGCCATCGCTCCCGATGGTTACAACGGTAATATTAAGCTGATTGTTGGTATCAACACCCAAGGTGAAGTATTAGGCGTACGCACACTTTCTCACCAAGAAACGCCCGGGCTTGGGGATAAAATCGAGTTACGTAAATCCGATTGGGTCACCAAATTTGTCGGTAAAGTGCTTACATCTGAAGATGATAAGCAGTGGCAGGTACAAAAAGACGGCGGCGATTTCGACCAATTCACTGGCGCGACAATTACACCACGCGCCTATGTGAAAGCCGTTAAACGCGCCGTGTGGTACTTTACTCAGCATCAAACAGAAATTTTCAGCCAACCACTGAATTGTGAGGCCAAGCATGACTAATTATCGCGAAATTGCCTGGCAAGGACTGTGGAAAAATAACCCAGGGTTAGTGCAACTGCTGGGGCTTTGCCCACTGCTGGCCGTAACCGCCACCCTCACCAACGCCCTTGGCCTAGGTATCGCGACAATGCTGGTGCTGATTGGCTCAAACGTTTTAGTCTCGTTAGTGCGCGACTATGTTCCGAAGGAAATCCGAATCCCCGTGTTTGTGATGATCATTGCGGCGCTGGTGACAGCGGTGCAACTGTTAGTCAATGCCTACGCCTATGGATTGTATATGTCGTTAGGGATCTTCTTACCGCTGATTGTGACCAACTGCATTATCATTGGCCGCGCCGAAGCATTTGCTTCCCGTAATAATGCTTTTAGCTCGGCCTTCGATGGCTTGATGATGGGACTAGGCTTTACCTTAGTATTAGCAGTGCTTGGGGCTACGCGGGAAATTCTTGGCCAAGGTACCCTGTTTGATGGCGCCGACCAATTGCTCGGCCCATGGGCAAAGGCTTTAACCATTCAAGTATGGCAAGTCGATACCCCCTTCCTGCTGGCGATGTTACCGCCCGGCGCCTTTATTGTAATGGGCCTACTTATCGCCCTGAAAAATATTGTCGATAAAAAGCTTAAAGAGCGCCAGCCACAAGCAGCAGCGCAGCCTAGTGTGACACGGGCGCGGATCACCAAAGTGAGTTAAGCCTCATTGAGATAACAGCTTAAGTAGTGGGTTTAACGTTAAACCCACTACTGACAAGGATCACTATGAATCAACAAAAACGCATCCAAATCCTCACCCGCCTACGTGAAAACAATCCCAAACCCGAAACTGAGCTGAATTTCTCCAGTCCCTTTGAATTACTGGTGGCGGTGACCTTGTCGGCACAAGCAACTGATGTGAGCGTGAATAAGGCGACCGATAAACTGTTTCCGGTGGCCAATACCGCCCACAGCATTTATGCCTTAGGCGTGGAAGGATTAAAGGAATATATCAAGACGATTGGCCTGTATAACAACAAGGCTATCAATGTGATTAAAACCTGTGAGATCTTGATTGAAAAATACAATGGCGAAGTCCCAGAGGACAGAGAAGCGCTAGAGTCGCTTCCCGGTGTCGGCCGCAAAACCGCCAACGTGGTGCTCAATACCGCCTTTGGCTGGCCAACCATCGCCGTCGACACCCATATCTTTCGCCTCGCAAACCGCACTAAATTCGCCCCAGGTAAAAACGTGGTCGGCGTCGAGGAGCGTATGTTAAAGGTTGTTCCCGCTGAATTTAAGGTCGATGTGCACCACTGGTTTATTCTGCATGGTCGTTATACTTGCCTTGCCCGCAAACCCCGCTGCGGCAGCTGCATTATTGAGGATCTTTGCGAATTTAAAGAAAAGGTCTACCCCGAAGAATAAGGGCGCCATATGGCTTTCGTTAAGCGCTTTAACTAACGGAATGAACAAGTAACAAGGGCTTTTAGGCTAGAGAATACTTTCAGGTTCGAGAATATTTTGCTGAAAGCCCTTTTGTTATTAGCGCTGTTGTTAGCACCGTTCTTAGCACTTTGATGCAGATTAATCATTTTGCTTGAGCGGCTTTTTGCTGCAATAGAGCTAGCAATTCTTCATATTTGGGCCCTTGGCCAAACTGAGGTAGCGCGACCGCAAAGACCACCAGCGCAAAGGCAATATAAATCGCGTAAGGGTGACGCCAAAATCCTGCCAGCAACGTGAACGTACCTAAGATAACCTGAGCTTCGGATAAGAATTTAGCTCCCAAAAGGAACTAAATGCTCGTTCCCTGATCCGATCATTCGACCAAGAGTGATTAGAAAAAGGAACGAGCATGAACAAACTAGTTGAAACTTACTGTGATGTCGATGATTTCTGTCAGTTATTTATCCCACATTGGCAACGCTTATTGCTTGATAATGGTGAAATGAAGCGTAATAGACCTTGTCGCCTTTCTCCCGCAGAAGTGATGACCATTATCATTCATTTCCATCAATCACATTACCGAGATTTCAAAAATTATTATCTGCACTATGTTTGTCGCCAGCTAAAACCCTATTTTCCAGAGTTGTTGAGCTACACTCGTTTCCTTGCATTAATGCCTAGCGTCGTTGTCCCTATGTGTAGCTATCTGACTTCAAAGCTTGGAAAGCCAACGGGAATTCAGTTTGTCGACTCCACTAAAATTGAAGTCTGTCATATTATTCGAGCGAAGCGAAATAAGGTTTTTGAAGGCATTGCCGAACATGGAAAGGGAACTATGGGCTGGTCGTTTGGATTTAAACTGCATCTTATTATCAATCACTTGGGTGAAATTGTAGCGTTAAAACTGACGAAAGGTAATGTCGATGACAGGCAACCTGTCAGTGAAATGGCTGAGTCTCTTTTTGGTAAGCTTTATGGTGATAAAGGCTATATTAGCCAAGCCCTAACAGGTGAGCTTTTGGAAAAGGGCGTTGAGTTAATCACCACAGTTCGTAAGAACATGAAGAAAAAGTTTATTTCTCTATGGGATAGAGCAATCTTAAAAAAGCGATTCATCATTGAAACAGTGAATGACCAATTGAAGAACATTTCCTATATTGAACACTCAAGACACCGCAGCGAGCATGGGTTCATGCTCAATCTACTTGGTGGATTGATTGCATATTGTTTAAAAGAAGAAAAGCCATCGTTAAATCTAACAGCTCAGGAGCTTGAACTGTTAGATAGCTCTAATTTAGTGCTGGCTTAACCAGATCTGAGGTTAAGATAAGCAAAATAATCACCCCCATCCGCACCCGCTGCGCCATTTGCACTTTTTGTGTTGCGGCCGCGATTAACGCGAGTTCTGTTTCAGTAAATTCCATATCACATCCTATGCAGTAAAACCTACCCGATAAAAATAACCCTCAGGCACAGTTTGCACCTGAGGGCTAGTTTACTGCAAACAATTTGCTAGCGGTATTACTGAACTAACACCGCCTCGGGCACGGGCCATTGGCTAACCAACCATTCGCCCTGCCAATTTTGAATCGACACCCACAAGCTGTCCGTTGCCGCTAACTTAGCGCCCGTAATCGCATGCACATGCTGGCCATGTTTGCTGCCATGTAACACCCCATTTTCACCTTTTTGTAGGGCTTCTAATGGCAGTGCCACTGGGCCAATATTAGCATAAGCTTGACGAATATGGGCCACATCTCCCTGTTCAAAGATCAACATAAAATCTTTAACGTAATCATCGTGGTGTTTATAGGGCGACTTTAAATCTAACGGCATAGGCGCAATCTTAAACTCCCCTAGTTGCTGACTCGGCCAAGCGGGTGGAAAACTCGGGCTAAGCGACTGATAGAGGAACACTAAGGGTAAGATTAAAATCAAGCCACTGAGCTTGTATTTATGCTTTAACCAAAATACTGATTTTGCCATTAGCGAGCCTCCCCAATCATATCTGCGGCCAAATCTGTGGTTTCGGCCTGTTTAAAGGCGCGAACATGGCGCAATCCCCACATCATAAAACCAGTGATTGACATCCCAGAAAGCACCAGACCAAAAAAGAACCAAATGAACTTAGTCCAAATCCCTCCCAAGGTGCCGTAATGCAGCGGATCAGCAATATGCATTAAGGTTTGCATGCCTGTCATGGTTTCTGGCGAGCTGACACTGGCGATTTCGCCGGTCCATGGATTAATGCTCAGATTATAGGAATATTGATCATAAAAAATATGATCGCCGCTGCCGCTTAAATGATACATATCCCGTTGATGCTCAGGCAGCATCACATAACTTGGTTGAAAATCGGGGAAGCGCTGTTTGGCTAAACTTAAAGCCTCGGTAAAAGAGACATTGGCGCTTGGCACTTTTGAATCGCCAGCCTGTACTAGCGGCACTTGCTCGGCAGCAATCAATGGTGCATGGGGCTCGATATCAATATCCGCATGCCAGAAGATAGCTTGGACTAAATACCAAAGCCCGGTGAGGCTCATTATCGCGATAAACCAAATCGACCAAACACCCGATAACTTATGCAGATCCGACAACAAGGTCTTCTTTCCTTGCGTTAGACGTAATTTAGGCGCAAAAAAGCTGCGCCAAAAGCGTTTGTACACAATGAGCCCTGTCACTAATGAGGCAAGCATCAAGAGCGCCATAGAGCACACTAGGTAATACCCCAAGCTATAACCGCCTTGCCACGGAAACAACAGCCAACCATGTAATGAACGCATAAAGCCGATAAAAGTGATGCCTTCGTTGATCTGCTGGATCTCACCCGTATATTGATTCACATAGGCGATAGCATAAGGCTTATCGGCATCGGTAAAAGTAATGGCATTGACTATATAAGGCTCAAAGGTCATCGCTCCCATGACTTGCGCATTCGGATAGGCCTTTTCCACCACCAGCATTAATTCATCAACAGGTTTAGCGGGTAGCTCATTCGGATTGGTCGCACGGGCTGCAGGGTTAGTCAGCCAAGTCAGTTCATGACTAAGTACTGCAACCGTGCCCGTTAAGCAGATGAAACTGAATAAAATCCAGATGGGCAATGATACCCAGCCGTGTAACATAAACCAGAAGCGATTACTTATTTTCGCCATGGGGAGTTGTTCCTACCTCTTTTAAAATCCTGTCAGTGTAAAGTTAATACGAATTATTATCAATACGACATATGGGGAATCTACTATATTTACAAGATCAGTCACACATTTGAGGACGGCCAACCTCTGGATATTCAACTCAAGCAGCGCTTAGGATGGATGAATCGAGATAGGTTTAAATGAAAATGTTTATAGCATGCTGCTGATTACCACCGATTAAAATCGACATATATTCCTTAGCCTGTCGAAGGCGCGTCTAGATGAAACTCTGGAGCAATTGGTATAGGTTTCTTGCTGAGATACCTGTGTTTATGATGATTAGTGAGTAAGTAATACTGATAAACAAAACAGTGTAACGTACTGTTATTATAAAATTTTATTAATTATTTTATCGATAGCTTGTAGGCAATAATTCTTTAGTCAGCACAGAAGATCCAGTACACTAGCCCTCTTTGCTTTAGAGAGTCCTTGCGAGTATGCCCTATTCACACCCCTTAGCCGATGCGCCTCAGCCACATACGCATATGCACCGTCAATTGGCTAAGCCGCAACCTAGGATTTCCCTTAAAGCACTTGCCGAGCAACTCAAGCTTGAGCAAGCCACCATCATTGGCAATGCGTCAGGGGAATGGCAACCTGCCGCGAAAGGTCTCACCTTTATTTTTAATGGTACGCAATGTCCGCAGCATTTCACGCCCCATGGTCATGTGGTTACGATTGCCAATGGTGGCTTTGCCGAATCGCAATATGCTTTTGAAGTACAAGGTCATCCCCAAGGTGTGCAACTGGCGAAAGCATTAACCCAAGTCGCCACCGATCTCACTGCAACTCTCGGTTGCTGGCCATCATCTGGCTTAACGGCGATCGTTCTTATGATGACCTTGGCACAACAACTACAAGTTCAGCGCATGTCGCTACTGCCCAGCTTACGGCGCAGTGTTGAACTGCCCGAGACGGTCCATCTCCCCTGCATGGTTCATAACTGGTTAGGGGAAAGAAGAATCGCTAAAGCCCTACTCTGTGATCGCTTAGACTGGGCTGAATTTACGCTGAAACCTTGGGAGCAAACAACGGAGGCAACACACCAAGTAAACTTTATCAGTGAAAGTGAAGATCCCTTTATCAAACTGGATTTATTGAGACAATATCGCCTCATTGAGTGTGTAAATGAGGATACCAAGCAAGGAGTTCGGCAGCATTTAGCCGAGTTAGCCTGCATTCCCAGTGCGATTTGGTTGCAGTATGCGGATAAAGCTAAACTCATCGCATGTGAGTCGCTGTTTTTTAATCATCAGCCCGAAACACAGCTCAGCCCTTGGTATTTAATGGATTACCACGCCTCACAATGGCTCGATCCCATTCGCCACCAACTTGCCTACTGCCAGCAGCAACTCGCCGATTAACACTGTTCGCTTATCCTACTTTCCCTAACGCTATGCCTAATGGCTCAAAGTAGGCTATCAAGGCATTAAAGATACGTTGTCTATGTGATTCATCGGGATAAGCTCCTTCCTTTGCCAGCGCAGAGTAACGTGTGCCAGACACCAAATACGGATTTTGGATCCCTTGATAGGATTCGATACACGCTTCAAAGGCCCGAGCCATCATTTCGGTGGGTTTAGCAAAATACTGCGCACCATAACGCTTATCTAATGCTATTGCGCGGCGTACATAATCGCTCGGCGCTAGATTGTCATCAGAGAGTAATGTCACTCGAAAAATTTCGGCTAAACGTTGATTTAACGGATGATCAATGAGCGGCAGATCAGCAAGCCATAAATCGCTGGCGCACTTAAAACGTCCCGTGGTTCGCGAAAACGCCTTAGGCGCCACATAATGGTCAAACGCATGCCAAAATTCATGGGCCAAGGCGCCAGCGCCGGCATTTTTTGCCAATGCCAGCTCTCTAGCTGCTGGCGCATAATGGGCCTGCACACCCTTTTGCCCGCCATGACCAAAAGCAAGGCTTAAGGTTTGCCTTAGCCCTAAGGTTAAGGGCGGTAAATGCAGGATAAAGGCAAGGTCTGCCAGCGAATCAAACACTAAATTCGCGGCAATTAAGGATTCTTCCCGCGTAACCCAACGCCCTACGCGCACATGACTAAAGCCAAAGGTTTGTTTCACGTCGAGAAAAGTCATTTGCTCCCCAAAGCGATAATCGGGGCCATGACGGTGGTATTGCTTATGGATTAGCACAATCCGTTAGAATCGTCGGTTAAGTATGTATAAAGGCCATTCTATGTGAAAGCCGAATGTATTTATAGTGTTCCAGTAGCTATCCTATACTGGCGTAATTGCCGCTAATTTGCTCAAAAATACTTCTAAACTAAAGGGCTTTTGGATAAAGACCACATCGGGAAATCGCCCAAGTGCTGGGATCTCATCACTATCATTGGCTGAAAGCAGAAAATACTGGCATTCCCAAGTACTATCATCCATCTCAATGATAAGCTGGCGCATTTGTTGGATTAACACTAATCCGTCAGTCTCCTTTAACCGATAATCGACAATCACCAATGGTGGCCGCAGCGTTTTAAATAGCCTTAACGCCGATTCAGCCTGATCTGTACAGTGGATTTGAGCAAAATGGGACTCGAGCGCTCCACGGCAAATCTCAAGATTAAACAGATTATCGTCCACTAATAGTAATGGTTGCTGGGTATAACGGTGTATTGGCTCCTGCTTCTGGTGATAAAACTGACACGGAAAGTGCATTAATACCGTGGTTCCTCGTCCTTGCTGACTGCGTATCCGTAATTTACCGCCAATCTGCTCCAATAATCGCTTACAGGTATAAAGCCCAAGCCCTATTCCCGAAATACCATAGGAGCTGGACAGTGATTGATAAATAAAGGGACTATCTAACGCCCGCTTTGCCTGCATAGGCATACCTTCACCAAAATCACGGATCAACACCCTCAACATAGGTGAAGCTGAAGCTTGATTAAATGAAGGATGTAAATCCATATAACAGTGTACCTGCTCACCAGTACTGTATTTAAAAGCATTATTAATAATATTGGTGACAAGTTGGAATAGCTTAGTGCCATCAAGCTTAAGCAAGTCAGGTAACCTATCACTCACCGACACCGTGAGGGTTTTACCCGAAGTAGTATTGAAAGCTTGATAGTATTCCTGAATCCGACATTCCGCAGCTAATTTAGGAATAAACTACCTCATAGAATCTACCGAGTAATTTGAGTAGTTGTGTTTGGTGATCTTGAAGTCCAGTGATGAACCTTTGGCCGTTAATCTCTAGCGTATCTATGCCTTCGAATTGCAAGAAGACCCAACGTGCCGTCGGTCTGGAGGTCGTCTTGTTCTTTACCATACTTGGGAAGAACGCTTCGGTTTGTGCGAGTTGTTCTCTGATTTTGTGTTCTAAACTAGCGTAAACAAGCAAGCTCAACGTCATTATCATTAGCAACGCTTCAATGCGCTCAGGCTTTTTCAAGAAGATGGAAGAGGTTAAAAACTCAGGGCTTTTTAGAAAACGGAAGCCGCGCTCGACTTTTTGTTGCGATTTGTAATGTGCTAGAAGAGCCGCCATGGTGAGTGCTTCATTGTCGGTGTCATTCGTCGCGAGGATAAACATGCCTACTTTGAGCTTAGCCAGTTTTACTTTTTCTAGGTCGGTGAAGGGGGCGGCTTCGATAAAGTATTGGTATCCTGTCGGTGCTTCATCTGTCTTTGGGCGGCCCGAATGAGAGTAAGTCGGCTGTTTGATGAGAGTGCCTTGTTCAAACCCAAGTAAGTCACATTGTTTCTTGAAATCGTTAAACGCTAATTCTGCGTCAACTTCACAAGCGAATGGTTTTTTACTTAGCTTTTCCAACGCTTTGATTTCTTTTGCTATGTTTTTCTCTAAGTTCTTGAAGAAAGTGATTTCTTCCCGCTTGGTGGCCTGTTCACTGTGAACGAGCAACCAACGTTGATTGACCTTTCCGTAATCCGAGTCTATCCAACATCCTGAGTAGCCATGACCGATAGTGCTTAATTGCTCTGGCTCTAGCGCAAGTAGTGCTTGTTTTGCGAGCTTGATGGTCATGGGGACACGGGTAATGAATTTTTGATTTTGCTCATCTAGCGAGGAGATGCTTTCTTCGGTGTACAAAGCGGCATCAGCGATAAAGTAACGACTATTTTGCGCGGCTTTTAGGCAATGTATGTGTCTTTTAGTGACTTCAGCGAATGCCTTGGCATCATTGGTGTTACCACTCAGTGCTTGCATGTAAACAGGAATACCTGCTTGGTTTTCACAGATGAGTTCAAGCACGACTTGGTTAAGCTCTGGCCTATGATCCCGACTATAACCTCTTACAAGCTTAATCACGTTGGTGTTTTCATCTTGTGCATACTCACCATCAACGTGGAAGCTAGTGATATCAAGATGAACAGAATCGGTCGTCAAGCCCAGTTTATCAACAACACGCTCAGCAATAACCTGATAGAGCGCTGAGACATCGGCTTCGTATAGAGCATCTAATGTGCGGCCTAGTACATCATCAGTCAGGTGGTGTGCTTCAATGTCTTTGGCGAGTAGCTTAGATACAGGCTTGGTCTTAAAAAAGTCCGAGAACATGTGCAGTGTTCTGCTATGAAAGCCAAGTCCATTTAGGAGCATGGCCAATACCGCGTCACCATGAGAAACATTGTGGTCAGAATATTTTGGGATAACGGCATCTATCATCCGTGGCAGGCCAATTTCGTGACAAAAGGCGGCAATGAGACCAAGGTGATCTAAGCGTTTAATAACAGGATGGGTAGACATATTTTGAGACCGTCAAATAGCAGTAATAGATCAAAACTGTCGATCGCGGTCAAGATGGTGTCGTAGTTTTTATGAAAAGCTGATCGCCAGATCACACTATTTAAATTCTGGAATTAGCTGCGGAATGACGGCTGAATGCGACCAACATATTCTCTGAGGTTAATCGCATGCTGATCTAATGTGAGTTTTCCAACTTCAGCCTTACTGTAATTTAATGTGTTTTCAGCAACCGAATAAAGCAAATTTGCTGACCAGATCATTTTATCGACAATATGGCTTAGCTCCTGTTTTGATGTGCCCTGCTGCGCTCGCTCGGATGGTATTGAAAGAGTTTTCTTGAGCATCCGGCTATAACCAAGCAACGCATTTATTGGCGTACGGATCTCATGATTAATACTGGCCATTACCGCTAATTTCGAACGATTTTCACATTCGATGCGTTCAATAAGCTGTTGATGTTTCGCTTTAAAAAACCATAGTAGCGAAAATGCTAGCCCAAGAAGCGCAATCGATAGGATTATAACGAAAAGCTCAATCACTTCCGCTCGAGGTACCTGATAATAAACCTGTAAATTGAAACGGGTCTGATATTCGTTCAATGTAATAAACTGACGATCTGAATAGGCAAATAAGCGCCAAATCCCCGTTGCAGCAGGGATATCACAGTAAGCGCTTCGTAAAATTGAATGCTCGAACTGATACGTAATGCATACATCTTGCTCTTGATCGATACGCGTCAAAATCCTTTTTTGGGAAATGGCATAAATCAAATAAGGCATCTGAGGTTCATCAATCTTAACGGTCAAAAGGGTATAATTGATTAGCCTGGCGTGTAAACTCCCGTTGTCCATGATACTTAATGTTAATGGCTTAAGTTCTGGCAAAATGGATGGATCAGAAATATACGCCAGTTCGAGTTCAGGGGTTAATGTGAAGGCAACGGCAGATTTGATCTTCAGCAAATCCTTAGCAAATACTTCAAATTCTTTTGTGGTCACCGCAGCGGAAGCATTAAAAAACGATCGCAATGCATCTAACATAATACGGTGTTGTAAAAACATATCTTGGGATGATGAAAATACTGCCTGAGCTTTTTTTTGATAAACCGCTTTAAATTCATTAATTGAATGGGCAAGCGTTAAGCAAATAATAATCAGCGTAATAAATAACCCGGTAAGCAAGTACATGCTTGAAGTATATTTACTCCCCATTATCTTGCTCCTTTAAGGCATTTAACAAAAATTGGATCTGGGTGTTAAAAGCCGACACTGAAGCCAAATTTGAAACACACAACGTCTCATCCAAGGCGAGATAACTCGTCATCCCCAAAAACTCATGCCTAAGGTCAGAAAAACATTCTTCAGCGTTGAGTGACATAAGTTGCAGACTCATGCGTTCAAGCTCTATGAGTAAAGCTCGCCTTAACACTTGTTGCTGCGGCTGTTGATATTGCGCCAAAAAAACTGACAACGCTTGCTTCACTTGGTGTTCAAGCCCATGATTATTCATGTATTAAACACTCACTTTGATAATGGCCTATCCAGTTAATAAGGTAACGAGCTTCAATGGGTGGACTATACAAATATCCCTGTGCTACATCACAACCTAAGGCTGTCAAAATAGCGGCAATAGCGGCGGTTTCTACGCCTTCGGCAACCACTTTTACGTGCATCTTTTGCGCTAGGGCAATGGTCGACTCAACAATTAAATAATGTTGATGATTGATATCCATATCGGAGACAAAACTTTTATCAATTTTTATTTCTTTAAAAGGAATAGCATCAAGACGATCATAGGTCGAATAGCTTTTACCAAAATCATCCAGTGAAATATCAATATTATTAATAATGAGCCTGGCAATCGAATTAAGAACTCGATCTTGATTAATGATTTCCTGTGATTCAGTTAACTCTAAAATTAAGTGAATCCCCGTATGAGCACGACTAGACTCGATAATGTATTCAATTAACTCCTCACAGGTGAGATCATCTGCCGTAATATTGATTGATAATGAAAATGGGGTGAGTAGAGGCTGTCGTAGCCAACACTGCAACGCCTGAGAAATCACCATCCGCGAAAAAATACTGTTTAATCCCTGTTGATTGATTAAAGGCAAAAATACATCGGGATAAATATAACCATGGTGGCGATCACATAAACGAGACAACACCTCAAAACCAGTAATTTCTTGGGTTTTTAAATTAATCTTTGGCTGGTAACAGAGGATCAACTGTTCATCCTTAAGTAACTGTTGAACGTTGATATTTGCATGTCGGTGACCTCGATGACGATGGGTAGTTGACTCAGGCACATCTTCGGTGTCGGTCGTAAGCAATGGCATTAAGATATCACTGGCATTGACAGGCTTTGCAAACACACCCAATAGGTTTAACCTGAGTGTATGAATAATACCGTCTACCAATTCAAGAGTTCGTTTATCGGAAGAACTGATCACGGCAATCGGAATCGACATCCACCGAGGCTCTGTCGCTAACATATTGATGACAGCAATACCATCGCCCTGATCCATCTTCAAATCGATAATGATGAGATCGAGTGATACATTTAACCCCATAATTAAATCAATCCCTTGATTGCCATTACTGGCTTCATAAATATTAATTTCATTTTCGGCTAAACATTTATTGATATCCGCTTTGAGCGTTTCTCGGATAAATTTTTGATCATCAATAATGAGTATATTCATATATTGGTCTCTAGCTGCATAAAGAAAATAGGATCGATTGTCTGAGACTTAGCCGAAGGAATAACCGATAATTTCAGCAAATTTCGATTAGCCATGACTTCGGTTCTACTGGCGAAAAAGGAATAATTCTTTATAGATCTATGATTGTTTTCTAAGGTTCTAATTTTAAAAATAGGTAACTTGAATTGGGAAAGCTTCCTTTTTAAGGATTCATCACATATGCTGAAACTTAAGTACTTTATCGAACGACATAAAGCCATTTCATTCAGGTAGACAGACATCATATAGTTTTCAATATGAGGTGTGACACCAAAAGAAGAAAACACCATTAAGGTATCGGGGCTAGACTGACTGTTATGACTAATAACCTCAAACAAATCCACTTCATCATTCATAAATTCGAGCGCGACCTTAGCGCTGAAGAATCCCCTGATGATTTACAAATAAATCATCAAATTAGAGTGGAAGCGCATCTTGTTGCATGATCAAATGGTTTCGCTAAAAACTACACTTGGACAACAAGATGCGCGAAGCCAATATCCTACAACATTCTTTACACCAATACTGCCCAGAACTTCACCTAAAACGATTAAACAGCTTGATGCTGGCCTCTAAGGCACTGATTGAATGTAAGACACTGACCTTGACTGAGTTAGGTCGAAATTTACCAACCACGGCCCGAACCAAGCACAACATCAAGCGCATTGATCGTTTGCTCGGCAACACGCATCTGCATCAAGAACGGTTAGCTGTCTACCAATGGCATGCCAGCCTCATCTGTTCTGGTAACCCTATGCCGATTGTGCTCGTCGATTGGTCAGACATCCGAGAGCATAAACGCATCATGGCTCTGCGCGCCTCAATAGCCTTCAATGGCCGCTCTATTACCCTGTATGAGAAGTCCTATCCCCTATCAGAACAATGCTCTAAGGCCTCCCACAACGGTTTTTTAGCGGACTTAGCCAAGATTTTACCTTTGCATGTTACCCCTCTCATCGTGACTGACGCGGGGTTCAAAGTGCCTTGGTACAAAGAGGTTGAGGCGCATGGTTGGTTTTGGCTAAGCCGTATTCGCGGTACAGTTCAATTTGCAGATATTGGCGCTGAAAATTGGCGTGCAGTTCGCAGTACACATGACTTGGCCAACGGTCAAGCGAAGAGCCTGGGTTGTAAGACCTTGACCAAAACTAACCCTATCAATTGCCATCTCACGCTTTATCGTAGCAAACCTAAGGGGCGTACAAATCAGCGTTCAACGAGGACTAATTGCCACCATCCATCGGCAAAAACGTACTCAACATCGGCGAAAGAGCCTTGGGTGTTAGCCAGCAATTTACCACCAGAATCTCGGAGCCCAAAGCAGCTGGTAAACCTGTACGCCAAACGTATGCAAATAGAGGAAACCTTTCGTGACCTCAAAAGCCCGGCATACGGCTTTGGCTTACGCCAAAGTCGTACCAACAGTCCAGAGCGATTCGACATCATCCTACTGATAGCGTTGATGGTTCAATGCCTGTTGTGGCTAGTTGGTTTACACGCACAGCAACAGGGCTGGGATAAGCATTTTCAGGCCAATACCATTGGGCATCGAACGGTACTCTCAACGATTCGCTTGGGATTGGAGGTACTCAGGCGGCCTGATTATCAAATCACGGAGAAAGAATTGCTGGCGGCCTGGGTATTATTCGCCAATCAGTTGCTCAAATATGGCTATGCTATGGCTGATTTATGAGGGGATCCTTCAGACCTTAGCGTGCGTGCGGCAAAACAAACAATGCCCAACAATCTGCTCACCAAAACTAAATGCAACAACGAGCGATAATCCCAAAAAAAAGGGTTGCGATAATTGGAAATTATTCAAACAAAGCCGGGGGTTACTCTCATACACCAGGCTCAACTGTAGTAAGGTCAAAAAGTTATCATGATGGTTATCAATAAATTCGACACGATAAGGTTTATTACGATAATAAGGATGTTCGCTACGTTCGACACTCGAATCAAATAAATTAATCGAGGCGAGTCCTTCACTAACAAAACTTTTATCCAGCCGATAAATATCAAATAATTCTGAACCAAAAATTTCTACAATTTCTGCCTGTTTTGCTAGCGATGGAATATTGACTCCTCGCTCCCAACGGCTAATCGTAATCGCATCTAAAGCATCAAATAAACAACTTTTTTCCCTGAGTAAACAACATAAATCTTCCTGTGAAAGTTGATTTTCAGTGCGTGTGTGTTTTAAGAAATTGGAGAATGTCTGTGCACTTGTTTTGCTTTGATAGGAGATAGGTGTACAAATCATAGCGTGTTCCATCAGTCTTTTTTATTTTCTCAAGCAGCTCCATATATGTCTCAAGGTCAACATCATCTATTGGTTCTGGATACCTTAGGGTATAGATAATCCAGATACGTTGCTGTTCTTCCACAAAATAGAGACCTGTGATTTTCTCTTCTTGCATCACTTATACCTTTATAGATTTAGCCATATAACCATAATTTTGCTACGGTAATAGCAGTATAAGTGTCATCTTTTAAATAAGACCATGGCACTATTACAGTGTGTCATGGGAAAAAGTGTCTAGTGAACCATGCGGTAATATCTATTCGAACAAGCTGTATTACTGACGATACAAATAGATACAGAAATCAAACATAGAATTGCAATGTTTTATTACCATTCAGTTAAATATCGGCCTCGAAGAAAATAAAGGCGCAATCGCTAACACCAGTATTTCGATAAGCAGACAACGGCGGCAACTCATGCCAACTAACGAGACTAATTATTGAATCAAGGGGGCATGACAGTGAAGAAGGCACTGAAACCCTAAGCGGTTTTTTATTCTAAAATTTGCATAAATAAAAGGCTAACCTAGGGGATTTCGCTAAAGGATATGCACATTGGTGAATAGTAATTCAAAATAACCTGTGCGCTTGGTGAGCAAAACCCGCTTTAGGAGGCAAACGAGGCGAACCCATAGTGGAAATAAGCAGTAATTAACCACTCCAAGGTTTAAATGGGTTCTGCTAATCACAGGCATCACTCAAGGATAAAGGCGCTTACGTAGATGCCCTTCCCTCGCGGAGCCAAGAGACACTGCATGCTTATTAAACGGGCTTCATCGGCAAGTTTCTTATCTTTAAGGATTTGTTTGTAACTCGCATATTGCGCGTGAAATCGCTATACTGCGCGGCCAAATTATCTTGGCCAAGACTTTGCTGACATCAGCATGATTGTTGCAACGGCGTTTGTCAGCAACGCAGCCGGTTTAAGCCTTTTATTAAGACGTAACTCCTAGGACATCCCCTTGATCTCTACCGCAAATATCACCATGCAATTCGGCCCTGAGCCATTATTTGAAAATATCTCGGCAAAATTTGGCAACGGCAACCGTTATGGTTTGATTGGCGCTAACGGCTGCGGCAAATCGACTTTTATGAAGATCTTAAGTGGCGCCCTCGCCCCGACATCAGGCAACGTGTCCATCACCCCAGGCCTAAAAGTCGGCACCCTAAGCCAAGATCAATTCGCCTTTGAGCAATACACGGTTATCGATGCAGTGATTATGGGTGATACCCAGCTGTGGAAAATCAAACAAGAACGGGACGCCATCTACGCCAAGTCAGATATGAGCGAAGAAGATGGCATGCGCGTGGGTGACTTGGAGAGTGAGTTTGCCGAGATGGACGGTTACAGCGCCGAGAGCCGCGCGGGCGAAATCCTGATCGAAGCCGGTATCGAAGAGTCTTTCCACTACGGTCCTATGTCTCAGGTTGCGCCTGGTTGGAAACTGCGGGTGTTATTAGCCCAAGCGCTGTTTGCTAACCCTGATATCTTGCTACTCGACGAACCGACCAACAACTTAGATATTCATACCATTAGTTGGCTTGAAACTGAGCTGAATAAACGCAAATGTACCATGATCATCATCTCCCACGATAGGCATTTCCTTAATGCAGTGTGTACCCATATGGCGGATATCGATTACGGCGAACTGCGTATTTATCCCGGCAACTATGACTATTTTTTAGCCCAATCGGCATTGTTGCGTGAACAACTCTTAGCTGGCAACGCCAAAAAGAGCGCCGAGATTGAAGAATTACAGGACTTTGTTAACCGCTTTGGTGCCAACGCTTCTAAGGCAAAACAAGCCAGCTCGCGCGCCAAACGCATGGACAAAATTAAACTGGATGAAGTGAAATCCTCCAGCCGAATTACCCCATCGATTCGTTTTGCTGCTGGCAAGAAAATGCATCGCCAAGCCTTAGTGCTAGAAAATCTTGGCCATGGTTTTGATGGCGAAAACTTATTCGAAGGTGGTGATTTAATTCTCGAAGCTGGCGCAAAACTAGCAATTATTGGCGAGAACGGTGTGGGTAAAACCACCCTATTACGCTGTTTAGTCAATGAATTAATCCATAATGAAGGCACGATTAAGTGGTCCGAAAATGCCGCTATCGGCTATTGCCCACAGGATAGTACCAGCGATTTCGATAATGACTTGACTATCATTGAATGGATGGACCAATGGCGCCAACCCAAACATAACGATTTGATGGTACGCGCCATGTTAGGTCGTTTGCTGTTTACCGAAGATGATGCTAATAAAAAGGCTAAAAACTGCTCCGGCGGAGAGAAAAACCGTTTAATTTTCGGTAAGTTAATGATGCAAGATATCAACGTCATCATTATGGACGAACCGACTAACCATATGGATATGGAAGCAATTGAAGCGCTCAATAATGCCCTCAAAGATTTTGAAGGCACGCTGATTTTTGTCAGCCATGACCGCGAATTTGTTTCTTCGTTAGCGACTCGCATTATTGATATTCGTGATAGAAAATTGGTGAACTTTCAAGGGACGTTTGATGAGTATCTGGCAAACCTTGCCAGTGCGTAGCCCTGCGGGTACTAGGTACTAAGCCTTTTTAAAGGCTTTATCCTTTGCCAATAAAATTACCCAATAAAAAAGACGCTTCACTCTACTCGAGATAAGCGTCTTTTTTATATCACCCTTTTTATATCACCCAGTGACTGACGACCTCATTCCGTCTTCGCTTCCACCAAAGCCGCAAGTTGCAGTAGTGACTCTTGCCAGCCTAAATAACACATCTCCTCAGGAATAATCGCAGGAATGCCCTCCTGTACTATCTGCAAGCGGGTACCACAGGCTACCTCGGCAAGTTCAATTGTCACCTGCATCACCCCGGGTAGATTAGCATCATCAAATTGGTCGCTATGGCGGATAAGTTTATTAGGGATTAGCTCGGTATAAGTCACCTTAAAAGAATGACTGTACCCGGTCGCAAATTGGGTAAAACTCATGGAATACCCTGCACCGACAGCCAACTCAAACTCATGAATTGCCCCGACAAAGCCATAAGGTGGTAATCAACGTTCTAACGCCGCTTTATCGGTAAATGCTTTGTAGACTAACGCCGCTGGCGCACGCAACACCCGATGTAATCTCACTGTACCAGTGTTATCCGACATATCCTTATCCTTCCACTTGTTTATAGGTTATATGGTGTTCTTAAAGATAGCGCAATAATCCATTCATTATCACCTTAGCGAGAATCTAACTCTAATATCAACTTGAGATGGTTGGTTCAACGCGACGATGCTTAAACTGCTTTAAGTGCAATGACTTAGCATCAGAGTTCGACTGCTGCTTGGCGATATCCAGCCGTTCTGCAGCGCGAGAAAATTCTAAATGTGTGTTTTGAGAAGTTTCACTCGTTTGTACTTTATATTGAGCGATAAAACTCAAAAGTCCCGACTCATTTACCACATTTTTAGGCAATGGGGTTTTAAAGCTCACCTCATCACTAAAAACGACTACAGAATGGAGCCCCTCGACTAACCCTAAGCAATGGGCAACCGCTAAACAATGTTTATAATTTTGATGGAGCGGATTTTTAAAGCGAGTTTGTTTAGTAAAAATTTTCTGCGTCCACTGCGCTTGCTTCTCTCCCCCAAATATCCAGCCAGAGTAATTTTTAACTTCAAGAACAAAAACACCAAAATGAGTCAATAAGACTAAATCAACCTCTGTCAAAGAGGGCGTGCCTTCACTCAACTCATCCATGGGTAAAATTAGATTACGATAAAGTCGGTAGTCCTCATCTTTTAGTCCTTGCTTGAGTAAGTTAGCGACTCGCTTTTCACCCTGTTGGCCTAACCTTTCGGCTCGGTATCGTCTTAGCAATGGACGAAATAGCCATATGGCTACAGTCAACACAATCATAAAGACTGGGATACTCACAAGAATAGATAGCGCCTCGAGTATTGAGGAAATAGGTGAGATCGCGCTTGGAGTGGGCGTATGTTTAGGTGTTATCTCGGTAGGGATCACATTGGATTTCTGCTCCGGCGTATCATGGCGAGCAGTGAATTGCGTTTTAGGCTGGTTAGTTAGGGATTTTATGCCATTGGCTACGGGTTGCTGACAACGCTCATCGAATCTTGCTTTGAGCTCCTGATAACGCGGCGTGGTTGGATGCCAATCTTGGATCTCACTTTGGATAAGGATACAGATGGCTTCAGAATCTTGTTTCTCTAATGCTTTTAGCGAGAATGGATAAATACCAACGACACTGGCCGTTACAGCCAACAATATACAAAACTTGGCGTTGTGCCTGATATTCTTTACGCATCCCTTCACGTTGAAATCACTCCTGTTACCATTGCTAACGCTTATAAATTAATTGATCTTACTTATTATTTTCTAATTGCATAGGTTATTTCCACTAAGCGCTATCAAAGTATCACTTCAGCTAAAAATAGGTAGCTTTAAGGTTTAAATGTTATTAACACTGTATTTCTGCCGCATTTTTTCTCCCTTGGTTTACACTCATTAGGTACCCAACAAAACACAACTAAATACTAAATCTCTAAGGGGTATTGCATACGCAGCAGCGCTGCACCAGTTTATTCTGTAAATCCTTATCATGGTGATGGTTTTATGAGTCTTGAAGAATCCTTAGAACAACTCAAACGTCAGTATTTACATGCTTTGCCTGATAAAAAGAAACAAATCATTACGTTATGGATCTCACTACGGAAAAACTGGCAAGGACATATGCTGTCAGCCGTTTATCGCGAAGTGCATAATTTAAAAGGTTCCTGTGAAACCTTTGGCTTAATCGAGACCAAAGATCTAGTCGATAAGCTTGAGCTTCAATTGAAACATCTTCTCGACACCCCAGCACCAACGCTAAATGTGATCAAAGGCCTAGATACGCTTTTTCACCAGTTACTGCAAAATAATCAGCATTGTCAGCCTGCGGCCCCCGTGGTTGAGGCGCAAATGCAACAAAGCCCCTATAAACCCTCAAAGTCTCGCCATGAATACTGTATTGCCATCATCGAAGATGACAGTAATGTGGGCTTAATGATCACAAAACAACTACACGAGTTTGGTTTTAATGTGCAACATTTCTTAAATTTTACCGACTTTCTCAAGGTGCAATACTCAAGTCCATTCGATTTAATTTTATTAGATCTTATCTTGCCCGATTATACCGAAGAGGCACTATTCGAAGCCGCCACCGAATTTGAGAAAAATAATACTCGGGTATTTGTATTATCTTCTCGTGGCGATTTTGATATGCGTTTATTAGCGATTCGTGCCAATGTCAGCGAGTATTTTGTTAAACCGGCCGAAACAACATTGTTGGTTCGTAAAATTCATCAATGGCTCAAAATGTCCGATAAGCCTCCCCTTAAAGTGCTGTTAGTGGATGATCAGCAATCGATGGTGGATTATTTTTCGAGCTTATTACGTAGCCATGGGTTAATGGTTAGAGGCATGACCAAACCCGAGCACGTCATGCCAACCCTGGAGCAATTTGAACCGGATTTATTTATCTTTGATCTCTATATGCCGGAGGTAAATGGCTTAGAACTGGCAAGAATGATCCGTCAGCTCGATAAATATACTTCAAGCCCTATTTTAGTGTTGAGCTCAGATGACACCATGCAAAATAAAGTCAGCATTATTCAGGCGGGATCCGATGATCTTATCTCTAAACAAACGGCCCCCAGCCTCTTTGTTACCCAAGTGATTTCCCGCGCGCAACGTGGCCATGATATACGCAGTTCTGCCAGCCGTGACAGTTTAACGGGCTTATTGAATCATACTCAAATCCTTGTTGCGGCTCGTCATAGTTTCAGCTTAGCCAAACGAGCAAACTCTTGCGTATGTATCGCGATGCTGGATCTAGATCACTTTAAGCAAGTGAATGATACTTATGGCCATTCAGGTGGTGATAAGGTTCTATTAGCTTTTTCGCACCTGTTACAACAGTCCCTACGCCCTGCGGATTTTATGGGGCGTTATGGCGGTGAGGAGTTTATGCTGGTCATACCTGACATGCCCGCACCGCTGGCGATTGCCAAAATTAATGCCATTCGCGAAAGCTTTAGCCATATTGTGTTTGTTGAAGAAGGCGCCGAATTTAAAGTCACATTGAGTGGTGGTTTGGCATTTTCAACCGAATGTCATCAGTTTCAAGAGTGTTTATTATTAGCGGATAAAAACTTGTATGAAGCCAAACGAAGCGGACGAAATTGTATTATCAATACCTTAGTTTAATGTATTGCCTAAATAGCTGATCCGAATACAGCTACATTTTCGCCGTGCCATGCCCACTGCCAGGAAATGGGGAAACGGTTCCCATAAAATGCCATACCATGCCAAGCAGTTCCCGTATGTTCCTGCAAGCGTGATTGCGGGTTACCGTTTCATGCAGTGCGAGCCATAAGCGTTCTATCTTGTTGACCCACGGCGAGTATACCGGCTGAAATAGTAATCTGAATTTGGGATTATGCTTGAGCCAAGCTACGGTCTTACGGCTCTTATGAATAATGTAATTGTCCAGGATGAGCGTGATGGTTTTGGCTTTGCGGTAATGACGCTTAAGCTTCTCCAACATGGCAATAAACAGCTCTGACGCTTTGCTATCGCTGCTTACATAAAGCACTTTTCCGGTGCTGGCATGCAGGGCTCCAGCTATGTAATGCTTACGGTTTTTGCCTGGGGTGACAACGCGTTTTTGCTGTCCTTTTGGCATCCAATCTGCCCCGATTTTTGGGTTCAAGTCGATGTCTACTTCATCTTCATAGAAAACCGGATGCTCGACGCAACACTGCTCAAGTGCCTGATTTATCGCGGCCATTTTCTCCTCTTTGTGTGGGTCTTTGATACGCAATGTCGGAACCGAGCGGCGCCAGACCATTCCTGCTTTGGGTAGTAATCGGCGGACGGTGGATGCAGCGATGTTGAGCTTAAGCTGTGCATTAATCACCATGGCAAGCAGTTCACTGCTCCAGCGGCTACGTTGGTAACCAAAGTCCTGTGGGCATAGCTGAATAAGCAAAGATAGACAGAGCAATATGGGGTCTATGGGCAAGCTTGCCGGCCGTCCCAGCGGCAGAGATTTAAGCCCATCAACGCCGCTTTCGGTATACCAGCCTAACCAACGACCAATACTGGAGCGTGCTGCACCAGTAGCATGATGAACGTCAGTAATCGACAGCCCTTGATGCAGCATCAGCATAGCGATAAGACGTCGAGCGAAGTGTTTATCCTTGGTTTTATGGATCAATTTCTGTAGTTGTTTGCGCTCTGCGCGACAAAGTGGTGGTAAGATGGCCATTCTCAGTCCTCGGCGAGTGGTGGGTTTGTTTGGCGATAGATCAGATCGCTCAAACAGGACTGAGTTCCCTTCCTTTGATCTACTATTTGGAACAGCTATTTAGGGTAAAAATCAGCATGACCTAGTCTCGTTTTAATGATGCCAAATACTGGAGCAGTTTATCCCCTAATTGAGGCAATTCTACTATATGATGAATCGCACCGCGTTTGATCGCCTCTTTAGGCATACCAAATACCACACAACTCTGCTCTCCTTGGGCAAAGGTTTTGCCACCTTGCTTATCTATCGCTTCCATCCCATCGGCCCCATCTTTACCCATACCAGTTAGGATCACAGCTGTCGCATTCGCGCCCGCATATTGAGCCAATGAATGGAATAACACGTCCACTGATGGTCTATGCCCACTGACTTTGTCACCTTGGCTAAGCTTTGCCTTAAAACTCCCACCGACTTTGATGATTTCTAAGTGCTGATCCCCTGGTGCTATGTAGGCATAACAAGGTAATAACCGCTCCCCTTCCTCAGCTTGCTTTACATTAAGACGAGTGAGTTTGTTTAGTCGTTCTGCAAAGGTACGGGTAAATCCAGCAGGCATATGTTGCGTAATCACGATTGGCGGCATAACCGCAGGAAATTGTTGTAAAAGGTGCAAAATAGCCTCGGTCCCGCCAGTGGAAGCTCCAATAGCCACTAACTGGGTATTAACAGTACGTTGATTTAAGGCAGGTTTTAAACTGGGTTTCAGCGTTATGGTCGGTGCAGGCAGGCTTTGCAACTTTGCCTTTGCCGCAGACTTAATTTTTTCGAGGATTAAATCCTGATATTCATTAAATCCCTGAGGTGAATCCAGCTTAGGCTTAGGAATAAAATCCACAGCTCCCAGAGCTAGTGCATTGAATGTCGCATCTGCGCCCTCTTCGGTTAAGGCAGAAATCATCACGACAGCTGTTGGTCTTGCCTTCATTAATCGATCTAAAAAAGTGAGTCCATCAACCTTTGGCATTTCAATATCTAAGGTAATCACATCTGGCCGAAATTGATTCACCATATCCTTGGCCATATAGGCATCGACTGCCATGCCAACGAGACACAACTCAGGATCGGACTCGACCATCCTGCCCAACAGACTGCGGATTAAGGCTGAATCGTCTACCACTAATACCTTTATTGCCATCTGCTATTCACCAAAGAGTTCCACATCCCCACCACTCGGAAGATTTTTAATCCGTAAGCGGTATTCACTTTCCCTATCCATAATAGTGCTATTATGCATCGTCTTGATTTTTCTAACTTTAACTAATCCTGTTTCCGGGAAGAAGTACACTTTACGCGGGTAAATATCGAGTAAGTCCGCAGCGATGACGGGTATTTGCTCTATCTGCAAGTAATCCAACACAAATTCAGCATTACGCTCACCAATATTGTGTAATGTTAATCCTGATAGCATGTTGCCACCACCAAACACCTTCGCTTCAATGAACTGCCGTCTTGCACCTAATTTCAATAAATCATTGATCAGCAACTCCATCGCATAGACACCATAACGCGCTGATTCAGCTAAAATACCATTTCCATGATTATCACAACTGGGCAATAAAAAGTGATTCATGCCACCAATTTTCCGTTCGAGGTCATATAAGCAAACGGCAATACACGACCCTAATACAGTCACAATTAAGTTACCCTCCCGAGTGGCATAATATTCACCCGGCATAATTTTCACGGCTTCACAATCAAACAAGTGATCAAAATACCGATTTGGCCCTAGGGCAGGATATTCAATATTCGGTCTTAGCACTCGTTTTTCCCTTTACGGCCTGATAAGTAGTTTGTCCTACAGGGGTGAGGATCTGTGGAAACATATTGAAATTTTCAGAATGTCCCGCGATATATAACCCCTCTTCCGTTAGTGACAGCACCATATGTTTTAAAATGGCTTCTTGAGTTGCTTTATCGAAATAAATCATTACATTTCGGCAAAAAATAATATCGACGGGGGTTTTAATCGACCAAAAAGAATCAACTAAGTTGATTCGAGTAAACTGCAACATTTGCTTTAATTCCGGGATCACACGGACTTGACCGAGTTTCGCCCCTTTACCCCGCTGAAAAAATAACGTTTTACGCTCATCGCTCACCGTCTCAATACGCTCTATCGGATAAATCCCCGTCTGCGCTTTTTTTAAGACTGCACTGTCAATATCTGACGCTATTATCTCAATCGGCGTATTAAATCGACCAAAATGCTCAGCGACAACCATAGCTATTGAATAAGGTTCTTCACCCGTGCTACTTGCAGCACACCAGATCCGTTTTGTGTGTGGATGAGTCTGTAAATAGCGTTTTAACACCTCAAAATGATGCGGCTCACGAAAGAACGCGGTTTGATTAGTCGTGAGTGCATTAATAAATTCCTGGTGTTCGCATTCATTGGCTTGTAAATACTCTAAATAAGCCGTAAATCCCGATAATTTCAGTGCCCTAATTCGCCTCACTAATCGGCTATACACCATAGCGTCTTTACTGTCGGCTAATTTTATACCAGCGAACTGATACAGCAGGGTCTTCACCGCCTTAAAGTGAGCCAATGTAAACGCATATTCCTTACCTAGCGGTCTGAGATCACTCAATCAAAAGTCTTCCCATTCATCTTGATCGACTTTATTTAACCTAGGCTTAGGCGTCATTGCTTTAGGTTTCGTGGACACTCGTGCTAATGAGGGGGTTTTAGTCGCTATTTTTTTAAGCTCAGAGGTGCGGCCAATTACGCTTGTTTCCTCATCGACTTTGAAATTTGCCACACTATCAGCAAGTTGCTGCGCCTGAGATTGCATACTTTCAGCAGCCGCAGCGGCTTCTTCGACTAACGCCGCATTTTGCTGCGTCATTTCATCCATTTGCACAACGGCTTTGCCTATTTCATCGATACCAATCGCTTGCTCATTAGAGGCGGAGGCTATTTCCGCCATAATGTCGTTCACTCGTTTGATTGCAATGACAATTTCCTTCATGGTATCGCCGGATTTTCCGACGAGGCTATTGCCGCTCTCAATTTTACTGACCGAGTCAGAGATTAATGCCTTAATGTCTTTCGCTGCATTTGCAGAACGTTGAGCCAAGCTTCGCACTTCTGAGGCCACGACCGCAAACCCACGCCCCTGCTCACCGGCTCTGGCTGCCTCGACCGCAGCATTGAGCGCTAAGATATTGGTTTGAAAGGCAATACCATCGATCACACCAATAATATCGGCAATTTTGCGCGCGGATTCGTTGATTGACGCCATGGTTTGCACGACTTGCTGGATAAGCTCTCCCCCATCTTCAGCCACATCGGCAGCTTTTGAAGCTAACGCATTGGCTTGGCTGGCATTATCAGCATTTAATTTTACAGTTCCCGTTAACTCTTCCATGCTGGCGGAAGTCTCTTCGAGACTCGAGGCTTGCTCCTCTGTTCGACTGGACAGATCGGCATTACCTTGAGCGATTTCAGTAGATGCGGTATTGATGGTATCAGCTGCTTTTTGAATATCTCTTATCATATAAGAGAGCTTTTCAGCGGTTTGGTTTGAATAGTTTTTTAAATCATTAAAGGTGCCTTCATACTCGTTATAAATCCTCGTGGTCAAATCCCCTTCAGCCATGGCCATTAGCACACGAGCAACATCTTGTAATCCTCTATCAGAGGTTTCAATCAAAGCATTGAGGCTATTCGCTAACATTAAGAAAAAACCCTGCTTACTTTGACTATCAACACGTTGGGTAAAGTCTCCCGCAGCGGCTGCCCCAACGATCCGAGCAATTTCTTGTTCAACTTGTACTTCTTCAGTACGGTCGAGCCACTCAACAACTGTGCCTAACCGTTCACCTGACTTTGCAATAATCGGGCTTGCCGTTAGACGGAAATGACAACTCGCCACTTTGATCTGCGACTCATATTTACGATCGAGCTTGTCAAGCAGACTCGCTTGATGCGCCGGATTACGGTGGAAGATATCCATAGAACTACCGATGATCTTATCCACGGCGAAATGGGGTAAAACCTGGCGAATTTCACTTTCAGAGCGGCTTAACATGGCTTCAACTGAACGGTTCATATAAATAATGGTTCGATTGGCATCGGCGATCATCACATTGGTGCTTGTGTTATTGAGCGCTTCTAATATGCGTTGGGTTGCCCGTTCAGCTTCAATACTTTCAGTGCGGTCAATCCACTCAACACCAGTCCCTAAATGCTTATTATCACGGGAAATAATAGGTGTCAGTATCAATTTAAAGGTACGCTTACCAATGCTGATTTGTGCCGTATGTGGTTGTGTTAATCTTTCTAGCATATTGCGCTGATGAGCGGGATTAACATGGAAGATATCGATATTACTGCCAACGATCTTGGCAACGGAAAACTGGGGTAACTGTTTACGGATATCAGCCTCAGCCTCTGACAGCATATTCAGTACGGCTTTATTGGCGTAAATGATATTGCGCTCACTATCGGCAATCATGAAATTATTACCACTGTTATCGAGCAATTGGAAATAACGTTGGCGCTCTTCATCTCGACGTTGGCGCTCTTCGGTATTACCGAAAATATCTAAGATACCCATAGTGTTTACTCCTGCTCAGAAAGACTGTTTGTATCCATTAGCCCCAACTCATCACTGCTGATAAGAGCTTGAATATTGACCAAAATAATCATTTTTTCTTCAACGGTTGCGAGACCTTTGAGATAGCGACTATCAAAGGCAGCGCCAAATTGCGGGGCGGGTAAAATGGCTTCACTCGCCAGTTTAATGACATCTGAAACAGCATCGACCACGATGCCGACAATTCGGTCACAAACATTGAGCATAATCACTATCGTGAACTCATCATAAGTAGCTGTTCCGACATTAAATTTCATTCGTAAATCGACAATCGGTACGATATCACCACGCAGGTTAAGCACTCCTTTAATAAAACTGGGCGCATTGGCAATTTTTGTGACAGGCTCGTAACCTCTTATTTCTTTTACCGACATAATGTCCAATGCATAGTGTTCTTCACCCAGCACAAAACTTAAAAACTCTACTTCATCATGGGCACTAAATTCCGGTTTAGGGCCGAGCAATGTGCGACTTTCCATTAGCATGTCCTCAGTTAATGCTTAATATGCTGGGCCAGTGATTCCACATCGAGAATTAAAGCGACACTACCATCTCCCATAATGGTGGCTCCAGACACGCCAGGGATCCGACGATAATGTTTTTCAAGACTTTTAATCACAACCTGCTGCTGACCAACCAATGCATCAACAAACAATCCAAAACGTTTATTGTTGCTTTCAAGGAGCACCACAATGCCCTCTTCGGGACGCTTGGCAAACGGATCGATTTCCATCAATTGATGCAGGTTTAATAGGGGTAAATATTCTTCCCTGACTCGGATTAAACGCTCGTGAGCGAAGGACGTTAGCTGCTCATTATGGGGTTGTATTGATTCGATAATATGGACTAGCGGTAGAATATAGATTTGATTCCCCACACTCACACTCATCCCATCAACAATGGCTAAGGTCAGTGGCAATTGAATTTCAAAGGTAGCCCCATGACCCGCCACGGAATCGATATCGATTCGTCCGCCTAGTGCTTCAATATTTCGACGAACAACATCCATCCCGACACCACGGCCAGAAACATCAGTAATTTCCTTGGCGGTCGAAAATCCGGCGGTAAAAATCAGTTGCCAAATCAGTTTATCCGGCATGTTATCCGCAACTGGCATATTATTTTCTCGGGCTTTTTGTAAGATCCTCTCGCGATGTAATCCAGCACCATCATCGTGCACAGCAATGACAATACAGCCCCCCCGCTGACTTGCTTTAAGCGATAATTGGGCCGTTTCAGCTTTACCCAACGCACGCCTGACTTCTGGTTTTTCAATACCATGGTCTAAACTATTGCGTACTAGATGCGTGAGCGGATCGACCAGCTTTTCAATCATGCCCTTATCGATTTCCGTGTTGCCACCTTCGATCACGAGATTGACATTTTTGCCGAGTTGTTCTGATAAATCCCTGACTAATCGATGAAACCGGTTGAATACAAAGGAAACTGGCAACATTCGGACCGACATCACAGCCTCTTGCATCTCCCGCGTATTTCGCTCAAGTTCGACCAATGCAGTCTTAAGCCTTTCACCCAATTCACCCGACAGCTCATTACCAATGAGGGTCAACATTGACTGGGTAATAACCAATTCACCCGCAAGATTGACTAGGGTATCGATTTTGGAGGTTTCGACTCTTAATGTGGCATCTTGAGTGGTCGTGTTGACTTTTTTAGTCGCAACAATTGTTTGTGGTGATGTGACCGCAGAAGCCACATGCTGATTTGATGCATTTGAAGTAACCAAATCTGTGGGTTCTGTTTTTTCGGTTTGCGTGACTTTGCCTGTATAACGAGGCACTTTAGCACCGGAATGATGACTAATAGGCTCTGCAATTGGCTCAATGATGGGATGTGCTGGATTAGTTTTAATCTGCACTAAAGCATCAATTTCACTGTCAATGCTTTCAGCTGTTAAAGACTCAAAGAAACCAAAACCTAAGTCATCGTCAGGCGCTGTACTAAGTTGCTGACTATTTGTGACCGTTTTGCTTAAATCATCAATACTAATTTCTTTCGCAATATACGCTTCATCAAAAAAACCAAAATCTTGATTTTCAATGGCTAAGGTTAATTTGACATCATCTTCAAAAAAACCAAAGCCGAGATCATTCTCGTCACAGGCCTTGGGTAAAACCGTTGCTGTGTGTGGCACTGCTGTTTGAATTGGCGAAGTGAACGTTTCGTTAGAATGGGTAATCGAAAAAGGCTCACCATTTAATGCTGCAATTAATTGATTTTTAGCAAATTCAACCTGTTGCCAATCAATTGGTGAATCTTCACGATACAAGCTAAGAATGTGGGATAGCGTGTCAACCGTCTTCAAAAGTAAATCAATGACCCCGGAAGATAACTCAAATGTACCCTTTCTCACTTTATCGAGTAGGTTTTCCATTACGTGAGTGACACTGGTGAGCGCCGTAAAGCCAAAAATACCACTGCCTCCCTTAATAGAGTGCGCCGCTCGAAAAATAGTATTTAACTCCTCGGGATCTGGCGACTGAAGATCGAGGGCAATAAGCAGTTGCTCCATGCTTTCAAGATGCTCATGGCTTTCTTCAAAAAAGACTTGATGAAACTCAGCCATATTAATGGACATATTGCCCCCGATACCTTCAACCCAGCACTTTGGCGGTTATTGCTAATAATTTTTGCGGGTCAAAAGGCTTAACCATCCATCCCGTTGCACCAACCGCTTTTCCTTGGGCTTTCATATCTTCTCCCGCTTCAGTGGTTAGCATTATGATTGGGGTTCGCATATATGCGGACATCCCTCGCAAAGATTTAATTAAGGTTAAACCATCCATTCTCGGCATATTTTGGTCAGTCAAAATAAAATCAAATCGCTGGCTACTACACAAATCGAGAGCCTCTTGGCCATCTTTAGCCAAAGTGACTAGATAGTTTGCTGATTTCAGCGTGGCTTCAACCATCTGTCGAATGGCAGCAGAATCATCAACAATTAATATTTTTTTACTCATGCCCTATTCCATAACCACTTTAGTGATATTACCGGGAGAAATTAATTCATAGTGTTTACATAATTTTTTCACCAGTGATAAGCCTCGTCCAGAAAGTTCAGGATAATTTGAAATCGATTTATCAAAACCAGTAAATCCTTTGCCACTATCAGACACAGTGATCAACAGTTCATACCTGTCATTCCACGTTATGCTCACTTTTACCCAATCATTTGAAGTAAGCCTATCTGCGCAGCCATCTCTTATACTATGGTACAATTCAAAGCCTTCAGGATCATTTTTTAGTCTAGAATCTAATTTTAGTACACCATGGTCGATAGCATTACTAAATAACTCGGCCACTACCGTAAATACTCTTTGACAAAAATATGTCGCAAAACCAAATGCTGATAAAAACTGGTTGAGCATACTCAAGTAATCCGCACTTAGTAGCATAGGTCCTGATATCTTGATATCCCAATCAAACTCTCCATTCTTATTTGATAATAAATGCCTAACATCTTGAGAACGATACCAGTCATGAAGACGCTGAAAATCAAGAGTGCAAACACTAATATCATCAACAATATGATTATCCAGAGAATTATTATCAAAATTTTCTTTAAAAAAATAAGGCAAGGAGTCTAACTTTTCATGAAACAGAGCATTAAGTCGCTCCATACCAAACTGAGAGTTATCAAATAATGGCTGTTCAATTAATCCATCGCTATATAGACATGCATATCCTTCGTGCGGCAAATCAATCTCAACAATGTCTGCAATAAATGTATTTGGCGGTAAAATTCCAAGCGCCATATTCGTTGACTTAAACACTTTATTTAGCCACGAATTATTATCTTGAGATTGATTATTATGTCTGAGGTGAAGAAAAACAGGCGGCATACCACCATTCCAAACATAAAGTTTATTACGAAATAAATCGGCTTCAAGAAGAATGCAGGCAACAAATCTATCATCTGGATTTTCGTAAAATAATTTTTCATTAAGCTCATAGATTAAGGTTACTAGTGAAAAGCACTTATAAACCATAGCTTTAAATGTACTTGCCACTCGCATGATAGGCATTGCAGCACTAAGACCGTGACCTGTTGAATCAGCTAGCACCCGATTTCAGATAATAAGTGCGACATTCATGGAAAGGTGTAGAAGAGGAAGCCAACTGCTAAAAGTGGTACGCTCTTCTCGCCAAAGAAACAAGCAGTACTACCATGAATTATCAGCAGTTGACCGAAGGCAGAAGATACCAGATTTCTGCTCTTTTGGAACGGGGGATTTCAGTTTCTGAGATTGCTAAAACCGTTCAGTGCCATCGCTCCACGGTATATCGGGAGCTTAAACGTGGCAGCAAGGGCAGTCATTATTGCCCAAACGAAGCTCAGGTGTTATCACTCAAAAAACGCACATTAGCGCGTAAATACAGAATACCTCAGGAGCGTGTTGATTTTATCCGCCTCCTTTTAGAAGCGGATTGGAGTCCAGAGCAGATTTCCAGTGTATTAACTAAAGTCGGTGCCGCTGTCAGCTATGAGTGGATCTACCGATTTGTTGCGCAGGATAAACGCTCGGGTGGCAAGTTATATCGCCACTTGAGGCAAGGTCACAAGCGGTATCGTCGCGGTAAAAAAGAGAAAGCACCAGCGATCAAAAATGCGGTTTCTATCGATGATAGGCCAAGCATCGTTGACAGTAAGGAGCGATTTGGTGATTGGGAAATCGACACCGTATTAGGCAAGCACGGCACGGGGGCGATGGTGACTATTTTAGAGCGTAAAACACGATTTTACTTGGTGAAGAAAGTGCCATCCAAGTCAGCGGATGATGTCACTAGAGCAACCATAGAGCTACTCATGCCTTACAAGGAGCATGTCCATACCATCACGGCAGATAACGGGAGAGAGTTTGCAGGCCATGAAACCATCGCAAAGGAGTTGGAGGCTGATGTTTACTTTGCCCACCCTTATAGTTCTTGGGAGCGTGGAGCCAATGAGAATGCTAACGGTCTTTTAAGGCAATATGTGAAGAAAGGAACCGACCTAACAACGGTAACAGACAGTGATATTGAATTCGCTTTATCACGGATAAATTATCGACCGAAAAAGTGTTTAGATTTCAAGCAACCAGCGATTGTCTTTAAAGAAATGGTATTGGCTGCTTGATATTGGCGAGTGTCGCACTTCGCAGTTGAATTCGGGTATAATGAATAAATTACCGTTAGGTGAGACACTATTTAACAAAATATCGCCACTAAAATTCGCACTTGCTTGAGAAAATGACTTTATAAAGTCAAATTGGCTATTATCAACATTCACTAAATGCTCAAAAATATGACGAGCCAGTTGCTCTTCCCTTGCTTTTTCATAGAGCATTTTTTCGAGTTCAACACTTTGCTGCTTAACTTTTTCTTGCAATCTGATACGTGTTAATAAAATTTCAGCTTTATACCAAAACAATTCAACATTGATAGGTTTAACAACAAAATCCAATACCCCCATTTTAAAGCAATCTAAAAATGCCTGAGGTTCTTTCCTATCAGTTACAACGACAACTGGAATTTCCTTATTCAATTGACGAAGATTTTCTAGCAATGTCAACGCTGTACCATCGGACTGAAAGAAATTCACTAAAATCAAATCAATTCTGTTGATGGATATTTCAAAAAAAGCATCCTCAAGATTATCACAGATAATCACGTTATAACCTTTGCTATGAATAAAGTCACTGATAGACTGACTCACAACAGCATCATTATCGACAACCAATACAAAGTGATTAATTGCTGAGTGCTCTGACATAGCTAGGTTACTCGATGATATAAATTTTCTGCATGTTGGCGATGGTTAATATCTCCTCAGCTTGACCATGAGCTCCTTTTACTGATGTCGACATTCCCTTTTCTTGAGCTTTTCGATATAGCAGTACCATCATGCCTAACGCTGAACTATCAAGATATAACACTCGGCTAAAATCCAAAATAATATGATTAACGTCCTTAAGAGTTAAGATTTGTTGATAGTCTCGTGTAAAATTTTTGTGGTAATAAAAGTCAAATCGCTCTGGCAAGATAATGGTCTGAATGTTTGACATAATATAATATCCATTTAAAAGAGTTCGATTTCGCCACTCGTTATTTCATTCCTTGATACGGGATTATGTTTTTCATTTCGGTGCCGACTCATTTTTTCAGTCACGTCTTCACCGGTAATTCCAAACTCCTCATAAGACATAGCTGTGACTTGTTTGAGCGATTCTTTTAAATGATGTAATGCTTGATTGGTGTGTGACAAACTTTGAGAGGTTATATCACTAAATTGTAATCCCCTTATCGTATCTGAAATTGCTATTTCAAGTTCATGCGCAGATGAATCAATGCGCGCAATGACCTTAGAATCCTTTTCCGCCTTTACGATAATTTGTTTGAGTGCTGTATCAATATCTTTTTTGCATCAATAATATAACTCATATCCTGTGCGGCAACTTTACTTACATGCTGGGTGAGTTGTTCAATCTGATTCTGAATAGATCTCAGTTGTTTTTGAATACTTTCACTAAATCCAGAACTGCGGTTAGACAATGCACGCACTTCATCCGCCACGACCGCAAAGCCTCTACCCGCTTCCCCCGCACGCGCCGCCTCAATCGCGGCATTTAAAGCGAGTAAGTTTGTTTGAGAAGATATTTGATCGATATCCTGTAAGGCCTTCATCGCCTGCGGCATGGATTCGTAAATAAGATTAACTTTCTCAAGCAATTCCATTGTTGAGGCAGACATTTCTATGGTGGATTGAATAAAGCGTTCTAACGTTTGCGACGTATTATTCGCAAATTGTTTCATCTGCTCGGAGTGAAATATCTCAGCATCATCAGTACTTTTTACTAGATCAGAGATAAATCCCGTTTGCTCAGTCATCAGCCGGCCTAAGCCATCAAAAGAATCTCCGAGTAAATTAACCGCATCTTCCTGAACCCGAAGGACATTATGGATATTATTTTCACATTCACTAACAGTCGCAATCGCCTCTTGGTATAAGCGTTGGTGCGTTTGCCAACCAAGAGCGACGCCATCCCGTTGTTCTACTTGAGATATGCTAGACACCACCGAAGATTGCTGCTGACGGTAAAATTGCCAACATAACATCACGGCAACCGCCAACACCGGACTGAGGAGCCAAAGGGTAATAGACCCCACCAAGTAACCTATTGCTATTGCAAAGACTGCGATGATGCCATCCATGTATCTCATAAACACTTCACAATAATTTATCCGTGTGTAAAAAGTAGTTTGAGATTCAGGGGTTTTCAAACAAATACGGAAAAATTTTACTTTGTTGAGGGCGTGTTGACATTTCTTGATTAGATTATCTTCGCTCTGGCAAGCTTATACTCTCGTAACACGTCGACTCAGATGACGAGAGGCAAGGAGTAGACGTTTGCCATCTGCTGCCTTGTAGCATTTGGCAACCAAAATCTCCGCAAAGCCCACAGGTTTTCGCTTCTGTAGTCAGAGATCTCGCTGTTACTAAAAATGTTTCATTAAAGATAAAAATATGATGTTTACCGCATTTAACTTAATGATTTACTAATAAACTTACCGCGCAATACCTGAATCAAAACTGTGCAGCCCCACGTGCGTAGGTTACACTGGCAGCGTCTTCGTCTGGGATGGGATCATTTATGAGTCAACGTACACTACATTCCTTATTTAAACCCACATCCGTTGCCATCATTGGCGCCTCTAATAGCGAGAAACGAGCAGGTAATGTGCTAATGAAAAACCTGCTATCCAGCGGGTTTTCTGGGCCCATCATGCCCGTTACGCCCAAATATCGCGCGGTTATGGGCGTGCTTGCCTATCCCAACATTGAAGCCTTACCGATAAAACCCGACCTCGCGGTGATTTGTACTCGTGCTAGCCGTGTACCCGCGATTGTCGAAACTCTCGCGCAATTTGGCTGTAAAGTGGCAATTATTATGGCTTCTGGGATGGCGCAGGAAGTCAACGATGATGGTGTAAGCTTACTCGACCTAGCCATGCAACATGCCAAACGTTATGGCATGCGTATCCTTGGTCCTAATAGTTTAGGGATGCTTTTACCGCCCTTAGGACTCAATGCTAGCCTTGCCCATGCGAGTGCCTTACCCGGCAAAATTGCGTTTGTATCCCAATCAGCGGCAATATGCACCACAGTGCTCGATTGGGCAAATAACAAAGGGATTGGCTTTTCGTCTTTTATTTCCCTTGGCGATGCCACTGATATTAACTTCGATGAACTGCTCGATTATCTCGGCCGCGATAGCCGTACCACTGCCATTATGCTGTATATCGACTCAGTTAATGAGAAGCGCCATTTTCTCTCTGCTGCCCGAGCAGCCTCGCGTAATAAACCGATTTTAGTGATTAAATCGGGCCGCAGCGCCGAAGGCGTACGGGCCGCGAAACAACATACGGGCGGTATCGGTGGTAATGATGCTGTGTATGAAGCCGCCTTTAGGCGCGCGGGGATGCTGAGGGTAAATGATTTAATAGAACTTTTTGCCGCGGTTGAAAGCCTTGCCCACTCCAATCCACTGCAGGGAGAGCGATTAGGTATTATCAGTAATGGTGGCGGGCCCGCGGTATTAGCCGTCGATGAACTGATCCTCCGCGGCGGGAAATTAGCAGAATTATCCCCAGACACGCTTGCTAAGCTTGATGCAGTACTGCCCTCGACGTGGTCGAAGCAAAATCCGGTGGATATTATCGGTGATGCGAATGCTAGCCGCTATGCCAATGCGCTCTCCATCCTAATGGATAGTGAGGAATTAGATGCCATTTTAGTATTGCATTCGCCCTCAGCCCTTGGTGAAAGTGTCGAGATTGCCGATGCCTTAATTAAAGTTATCCACGCGCATCCGAAGAAAAACCGTTTAAATATCCTCACCAACTGGAGCGGTGAAGACTCGGCCTATCAAGCCCGCAAACGCTTTACCAAGGGCGGCATCTCCACCTATCGCACCCCCGAAGGGGCAGTAGGCGCCTTTATGCATATGGTGGAATATCGTCGCAATCAAAAACTGCTACAGGAAGTGCCGCAGTCGATCCCCGACAATATTCCGACCGATAGCCAAACAGCGCGAAAATTGCTGCAAGCGGCGCAGGCCAAGGGTAAAGCGGTACTCGAAACCCATGAAGCCAGCCCGATTTTGCGCGCCTATGGCCTCAATACTATCGACACTTGGTTTGTCAAAGATGCTGATGAGGCCGTCGCTATAGCCAATGAGGCAGGTTACCCCCTTGCGCTCAAGGTGCAATCACCCAATATTTTGCATAAATCCGATGTTCACGGGGTGATGCTTAATCTGACCTCGGAGGAAGACATTCGCCATGCCGCGAATGCAATTACCCAGCGGGTACATCAGGCCAATCCGGACGCCATTATCGAAGGCATGATAGTACAAAAGATGGCACTGACTGCGGGCGCGCAGGAAATCCGTGTCGCCGTGATTAGCGATCCCGTCTTTGGCCCAGCCATCTGTTTGGGTGAAGGCGGCTCAGAATGGGATCCGACTCAGGATGCGGCGGTTGCTTTGCCTCCACTCAATATGGCACTGGCCCGTTATATGGTCATCCAAGCCCTAAAAACCCATAAGTTAAAAGATCGGCATTTGCCACTAGGGCTTGATATGAACGCCCTATGCGTGATGCTGACGCAAATATCCCACATAATTATCGACTGTCCAGAGATTGCGGCGCTGGATCTCAACCCTGTACTGGCGGCGGGGGAAAACATTACCCTGCTCGATGTGAATATCCGCCTACACGATGCCAATACGGATAATCCCTCTCGACTTGCCATCATGCCCTACCCCAAAGAGTTAGAAGAATTTGCCGAGCTAAAAAATGGCCTCAGAGTGATGCTTCGCCCCATTCTTCCCGAGGATGAGCCTAAACATTTGGCCTTTGATAACTCCCTCTCCGATGAGGACAGATATAAACGCTATTTTGGCGTACGCTCGAAAATGACCCACGAGGAAATGGCGGTATTGACTCAAATCGATTATGCCCGCGAAATGGCCTTTATCGCTACGGCCAAAGGACCGGACGGTGATGACATTACCTTAGGCGCGGTAAGGGCCTCCATCGACCCCGATAATACCGAGGCAGAATTTGCTATGGCGGTACGGGGGGATCACCAAGGCATTGGGCTAGGTAAACTGCTGCTTGAAAAATTGATTAAATACTATCAAGCCAATGACACCCCTGTGCTTACAGGCTTTACCATGTTTGAAAACCGCAATATGGCAAGTCTTGCTAAAAGCCTAGGCTTTAAGGTGACCTTCGATATGGAAGAGCATCTAATCAAAATGCATATGGACCTCAAAAGTAACAGCCCTGTCAATACATGATATACCTAGGGTATGTTGACGTTTTAGGGTTATTTTTGCAGCAATTTGGCGGGCGTTTATGCAAGGCAAAGTCCGTGTAGTTATTCTACATAAACGGACGATAATGCGGCAGAAACGCCAGCTAAATGCTTCCTCAAGGGTTCGACTTACTTCCTGCCATAAGAGCCGTTCGTCATTTGAGTAGAATAACGACACAGCATTCCTCGTTTCGCGAGCACGTACTGCCGGAACGATCAACATTTAATCTCGAAACGTCAACACACCCTAATGTCTTACAAATAATAAGTGCCGCTTATGCGACACTTATTCTTTGTGATGATCGCAGGTGACTCACATTATTGATCCTGCCAAATCATTACCTGTGCGGGTTCACCATTGGTGCGGGTTGCACGGTACATCCCCTCAGTATTAAAGGGGGTAGCAACATTGCCTCGATGATCAACCGCAATCACCCCACCAGAACCGCCCGCCGTGATAAGACGTTGATTAATCACTTCATCCGCCGCTTGAATAATGGATTTTTGCTGGTATTTCACCTTGGCGCAGATATCGCCCGCCACTTGGTAGCGAATAAAAAACTCACCGTGACCCGTTGCAGATACAGCGCAAACGCCGTTTTCCGCATAAGTGCCCGCACCAATCACTGGCGAATCCCCGATCCGGCCAAAGCGCTTAGCCGTCATGCCGCCGGTGGATGTCCCCGCCGCTAAGTTACCGTTTTTGTCTAAAGCGACTGCGCCAACGGTGCCAAATTTATAATCGAGATCTTTCATCTCAATGCCTGCAATTTGCTCGGACTTTTCAGCCGCCTGCAAGTTTTGTCTGGCATCGAGTAATTGCTGATAACGGGCATCGCTATCAAAATGGCTGTTAGGTACCAGCGTAAAACCTTGAGTCAAGGCAAACTCCTCAGTACCCGCGCCCGAGAGCATCACATGCTCGGACTTATTCATCACCGCTATAGCTAAATCGATTGGATTAGCAATATGGCGTACACCTGCCACAGCGCCTGCATTCATGGTTTTACCATCCATGATAGAGGCATCTAACTCATGACCACCATCATAGGTGTAAACCGAACCGACACCGGCGTTAAACAATGGGCTGTTTTCCAATACATTGATGGCTGTTTGTACGGCAAGTATGCTATCGCCACCCTGTTCTAATATTTTTGAGCCCTTATCGACGGCTTCTTTTAGTTTATCTTTATAGGCTTGTCGCAGTTCAGGCGTGAGATTGGCTTTAGAAATCGTGCCTGCGCCACCGTGGATCGCAATGGCAAAAGGTTTTTCATTTGCTTGGGTATTTTGTGACATAAAAAGTGCACTCGAGAGAATTAAACTAAAGGTGGCTAATTTTATTTTCATTATTTACATCCCCTTAAACAGTAACGTCCTTTGTAACCATTTCAATGACTAATTTCAATCATCTCCTTGCCTGTTAACGCTATTCTGGCGACAATGAAGTCACATCACAGGGACTATAAAGTGCAGCGATTCTTGCAAATTACCTCATTATCTTTTCGTCTTCATTTGCTACTGAGTCTAAGTTTAGTGGCATCAGCGACTATGGCCGCTGATAACTTTTTAACGCTTTCAGTCAATGGGGTCGACGAAGCCCTGAAACGTAATATTCTCGCCCACTTAGGTGCAATGCCTGACTCCGAAGTGCAGCGTCGAGCCTTCTTATTTAATGTGGAAGACAATGTTACCACCGCCCTCGAGTCTATGGGGTATTACCATGGAGAGTTGGAGGAACATTTAGTCGAGAAAGAGAAAGGTCCTTGGGAACTCAAGCTTACGGTCAATGCAGGTGAACCGGTTAAAATTCAATGGGTCGATATTAATTTTTCAGGCGAAATGCTTGACGACCGAGCCTTCGACAAATGGCTTGCTGAGGTCAATATTAAGCCCGGTGATACGCTAAACCACGGCATATATTCGGATGTCAAATCTCAACTGGTGACGCTCGCCCTCGCGCGAGGCTATTTCGATGGCGAATTTACAGAATCACAGATTAACATCAACCGCGATTTAAACACCGCCCAAATCAGCCTGCATTTTAACTCTGGCGCACGTTACCATTTTGGCCAAGTCAGTTTTGAAGGTCATACCTTAGAGCCGGATATTCTCACCAAACTTATCCCCTTTAAGGAAGATGCGGCCTATTCGACTCGCAGAGTCAGCGCCCTTAACCGTCAATTGCTGGATACGGGTTATTTTTCCAATATTAAAGTGATCCCACAGCTCGATCAGGCAAAAGATAATCAACTGCCCGTCAAGGTAGAGTTGACCGATAAAGCCAGCCATTCCATCGAATTAGGCTTAGGTGGTGATATCGGCCAAAGCGCAGATAAGACCTTCGATCCTAGGGTGCGTGTTACTTGGCGAACCCCGCAGATCAATAAATACGGCCATTCCCAAGAAACCAGTTTGGAGTGGTCGCCAGACAGGCCCAAGTTTTTAACCACTTATACCATTCCACTGACGCATCCCTTAGACGATCAACTCAAAATTCGTTTAGGATTGTTGCGGGATAAATATGGGGTTACACAAGTTTACGAGCCTGAAAATCGTGATTTTCGCAACACAGGGCAGCTAGAAGCGACCAAGTATTTACTCGGTCTATTAAGACAGCAACGGCTGGAAAATCAATGGCTCATGAGCTATTCCCTCGATGCCATTCGTGAAGAATATACTCAGTCAGATATCAACTACAGCCCCAGTTTTTACCTTGCGGGGATTAACTTTTCTAAAACTACCCGTGGCGATAACACCCTCGATCCCAAATCCGGTTTTAGGCAAATATACAGCCTAGATTATGCCGATCCTTATCTAGGCTCAGAAACACGCCTTGCCCGCTTGCAGGCAAAATTTAAGTGGATTGACACCTTTTTTGATAACCACAGAATCGTGGCGCGTATGGATCTCGCCGCCAACCTTGCCAATGAAAATGAGTTAGCCTTGATCCCACCATCACTGCGTTACTTTGCAGGTGGTGACCAAACCATTCGCGGCTATGGCTATCAAGAGTTAGGCCCTTATCTGGACTATATCGATGCCGATGGCAAGGTCAATCGGGAGGTTATCGGTGGCCGTTACTTAATGGTTGGTAGTTTGGAATATCAATATTACGTTACACCAACATGGCGGGTTGCTACCTTTGTCGATGCGGGTAACGCTTTTGATAACAATCAGTTTGAGCCAGTTATCGCCGTAGGCGGTGGTATCCATTGGATATCCCCCATCGGCCCAATTAAGTTGGATTTAGGGGTAGGTTTGAAAGAGACAGACACTATCGACCGCTCATGGCGTATTCACTTAACCATGGGGACAGAATTATGAGTCAGCCCCCAATTCATGAGCCCAATACATCCGCTCAACATGAAAATCAAACGCATGAGCCACAAACTGTGGAACAAAACCCAACTTGTGTTCCGCCTAAAACCCTAAAGCTGCGCCTATGGCAAATATTTAAACTCTTTACGCGCATTATTGTTTACGTCCCCTTAACTCTCTTGGTGATGATGGCATTACTGCTGGGGACTGAAATTGGCTCACGGATCAGTGTCGGCTTAGCCGATAAATTTGTGCCCGATCTGGCGCTCACCTACACCTCAGGCTCCTTAAATAAGGATCTCACCTTAGCCCACGCCAGTTGGTCGATGGAAGGGATTAACGTTGAGCTCAAGAATTTACATTTGGCGTGGCAACCCACTTGTTTGCTACAAAAACAACTGTGTGTGAATGCTTTAACGGCGAGCCAAATCGATGTCAATATCGATACCGAGGCCTTAAGCTCAGGTTCCACTGAAGACGACGTTACCCCCGAAAATGATGAGCCGAGTGAACTGGTTCTGCCCTTTGGGATAAAGCTCGACAGCGCCGAACTGAACAACATCAATATTGCGGTCGATAAGATGCGCTTTTCGGCCAATCATATTCAGACCGCCGCGACTTGGTTTGCCGAAGGACTGACGGTTGAGCAGCTTAGCAGTGAAGGCTTGGCTGTGTTAATTCCTACCGAAGACAGCCCTGTGCTAGACACACAGGCCACAGATCCTCAAGGCGCAAGTATTCAAGTCACAGATACTCAAATCACAGGCACACAAGTCACTGACACCAAGGCAGCCGAGACAGCTGCAACTGCAGCGGCGACAGCAAGTGCTAAAGCTTCAGCGGATAAGCCCATTGCTAATAAGGGAGCTACGGCGCAAACGCCAGCGAATACCCAGGCTGAAAAGCAAATTGATAAAAACGCCGATAAGCAAACATCTACAGAGGAATGGGCACTTGCCCATTTGCCGCAGGTGTTTATGCCTTTTCCGGTGGATGTAAAGCAACTTAGCTTAGACAACAGCCGTTTGCAGATTGGGCCACGCGAAGATCTGTTTAGCCATATTGAGCTTCAGGGGCAATTTGCCAAGTATCAGTTAACCCTTGATAAACTGCAACTTGGCCACAGTTATGGAGATCTTTCTGTGGTGGGCCAACTCGCCCTCGAACAGGACTATCCGCTCGCGCTTGAGGTTAAGGCCAATGTGACTCAGGTTGCCGAGTTGCCGGAGCTGACACATCAACAATTAAGCCTCACGCTTAGCCAAAGTGTCGGACAACTCGGTATTCAAGCCCTTGCAAAAGGAGATGTCGATTTTAGTCTCAATGGGCAATTGACCCTGAAAGATCCCACGCTTCCCTACAAGGTCAAACTGGAGAAAGCCCGCGCACAGTGGCCACTGCAACATGCCGAGTATCTCGTCAGCGATCTTAACCTCGACAGCCAAGGCTCCCTTACTCAACAAGCCGCAATACTCAAAGGAAATGTCACCACACCTTTTCATAAAATGTTAGCCATTAGCGGTGAACTCCATCATCAAGATGCGAAACTCGATATTAAGCAGTTTAATGCTAAGGGCGAGCTAGGTTCGATCGATGTGACTGGTGAGCTAGATTACGCTAAGGCGATCAATTGGAAAGCCAAGGTATTGCTCGATAACCTGAAATTACAGGAAATCACCCTGCCAGAAATAGCGCAGATGCCAGAATCAACGCCAAATAAGGACACGAACACACCGAGCACAAATACCGATAAGGCGATGCCTGCCACTGCAAGCAGCAGCCTGCCAAACAGTTTAATCTCTGGACAATTACAGACCACGGGACGTTTGTTAGATAAACAGTGGCAAGTTGCTCTAGCGGACACTCAACTGTCGGGCAGCTTGCAGGGATATCCATTTGATATCACCGCCGATGTCAGTATCAACGATAAACTGTATATCAGCGCCAAAGGGGTCAATGCCAAGGTACTGGGTTCCACCTTAACTTTAGCGGGAGAAACCAACAAAACCTGGAACATTAAGGGTAAGCTGCAAGTCCCCGACTTTGGTTTATGGCTACCCCAAGCCAGCGGCCAATTGCAGGCCGATATCAATGTCACTGGGGATGAAAAACATCCACAGCTTGAGTTAACCGCGCAACTGGTCGATCTGGTGCACCAAAATATTAAGCTGAGGGAATCCACGCTCAAAGCCTACTATAAGCCTTTGGATGCACACGAATTTGCCCTATCGCTCAAGTCTAAGGCGCTACAACTCGGTTCACAGAATCTAGATACCGTCACCTTTGGCAGTAAGGGCGATATTCAAAACCAAAAACTGACCCTAAGTGCCACTGGGGATTTGGGGCTCGAGCTTGGCGTGACCAGTCAATACGATATGAAAAAATCTCGACTACAAGCTCAAGTGAATAAAATTAACTTGGCAACTCCTGTTGGTCGCTGGGAAATAGATAAAGATATCCTTGTTGCATGGGATCAAAATACAACCAAAGGCAATGTCAGTCCCTTCTGTCTAGTCAACCCTAACAGTAAGATTTGTTTAGATAATCAAATCTCGCTAGGTAAAAAAGGCGAGGTGCAACTAAGTTATGCTGGTAATCTTGGTAAACTTTTAGCCCCAGTATTACCAAGCAATATGGATTGGGATGGTCGCTCTTCGCTATTGGCAAACTTTGCTTGGACCGCAGGGCGAAAACCCACGGCGAATGTCGATTTTAACTTCGATCCCGGTAGCATCAAACTCAAACGCGCCAAAAATCGCGAAGTCACCATTAAATATCAGCAACTTGCTTTAAAAGCTAACTTAGATGCCAAACGACTAATGTCGTCTATCAACTTTGAGTCACAGGACGTGGCAAGCTGGCAAAGTGAACTCACTGTTAACGTGACGCCTGACCGCTCGTTGTCGGGTTATGCCAATATCACACAAATTAACCTTCAACCTCTTGGCGAATTTTTCCCACAGCTCAATACCCTAGAAGGCTTACTGACTAGCAAATTAAACTTTGCTGGTACCCTAGATGCCCCCGAAGTATCGGGTAATGTTTCGCTCACTCAAGGAGCTCTTGCACTGACAGCGAACCCTACCCTTATCAATAAAATTGATCTGTCGATGGATCTTGGCGGTCAGCAGGCATCCCTTAAAGGTCGCTGGATGATGGGCAATGGTTTAGGCCGAATTACGGGACAAATGCGTTGGCCTCAAGGGCAGTTTAGCGGAGAACTTGCCGTCAAAGGCGATAAACTGGCGGTGATCCAACCACCACTCGCACTCTTAGATGTATCGCCCGATCTCACGATTGCTTTTAGCAGCCAACAACTTGAAGTCAAAGGGGTAGTCGATGTTCCCTCGGGTAATATTAAGATAGTGCAACTGGCTGAGGGTGGTGTAGCCTTGTCAGAGGATGTCGTTTTCAATGACTCAATTGCCGCCGCGCAACCTAAAGCCAGCCCCTATGCCATTGTGGCCGACCTGAATATTAACGTTGGCAACGATCTTAAAATCGATGGTATGGGCCTCAAAGGTAAGCTACAGGGAACCTTAAAACTTCAGCAACAGGCGTTTCGCCCACCCCTGTTATTTGGAGATATTAAGGTCAAACAAGGCAACTATAAGTTTATGGGGCAAACGCTGAAAATCCGTACGGGTGAAGTGCAATTTGTAGGCCCACCTTCTGTCCCTAATTTAAATATTGAAGCAATTCGGGAAATTAAGAGCGAAGATCTGGTCGCGGGAGTGCGCGTCACTGGTACTCCAACTCGGCCGGTGGTCACCCTTTTCTCTAATCCTGCCAAGGAACAAGCCGAAATTCTGTCTTATATTATTAAAGGCAGCGGGTTCAACAGTACCAATAATGAGCAGAACAACTCCTTGATGATGGGAGCTGCGCTGGGACTCAGTGCTCAGGTTGGTGGCGGTGGCGCAATTAATAATATTGGAAATACAGCAGCGGGCATTATCGAAGAATTTGGTTTCTCTAACGTGCAACTCGATACTAATGATGAGGGCCGCGTTGCCATCAGTGGTTTTATCGGTGATAACCTTATAGTCAAATACGGTGTTGGCGTATTCAATCCTGGATATGAGATGACTGTCAGATATTACCTGTTATCCCAACTCTATCTTGAAACCGTATCCGGTACCTTAGGGCAATCCCTCGATATCTATTACAATTTCAATATCAAGTAGTGCTTGGCTAGAACGCAGACACAATAGTGAGCTACATGCCGATGATGATATTGACGCTGTGCACAGGCAAAATGATTAAACACCAGCAATTGTTTGATGGTTAAAGTCACTTAACTTGCAAGCATCAGAGTTTGATGAGTGAAAAGCAGCCACAAAAAAAAGCGCCATATAGGCGCTTTTTGCTTCAATTACGCAATTAAGCGTAAACGAAGTCAACGTGTTCAATGATTGGCTTGAACGCGTGGCGTTGCATAGCTTGTGCACGAACGCCTACTTCTTTGCCATCTAATACGATAGTCACTACAGAAGTATAGAAGTCAGCGTTAGCTTGAATGTTGATGATGTCTTTATGATCAAAAACAATAGAAACTGGCTCTTTGCCTGCGCCATAAATAACGGCAGGAACTTTACCAGCATGACGTAGGCGGCGGCTCGAACCTTTCCCTATTTCAGTGCGGGTTTGTGCTGGGATAGTGTAAGACATGTGTTTCTCACTTAAATTTAGAGTAAAAAGTATCACCATTCTCGACCAATGGTGACTCATATAAAGCGCGCGCATACTAACACAGTTACTCAGCAGGTACAAGAACAGCCAGACTCTGAATGCAATGGGGTAATAATGGGATATCGTTATCAATTAACAAGAGTATTTATTGAATTGGGAAACTTGTTCTAGCGCTGTTACATAGGCGAAACACCTTTGATCTGAATCGAAAAACACGCGATCTTGATCACACTTAAGCCATTCGATGCCTGTTAAGCTCGAGCAAATTTTGCCACTTCAGCCTTGTAAAACATGTGTCACGAGCTGTATTTATTGCAACAAGAAAATCGACTCTCCTGCCAATTAGCCCGTGAACTGGTCTCACTCATTAAAACTGTCCCCTATCAGCAGACCACGATAGAGTTAAAATTGCTGGAACTGCTCGCCTGCACACAACAAAAAAACCGCAGTTTACTCATGCTAATGCAGATCTGTGAATCACCGGCAGTTGAGAGCCAAAGACTAAGGCAATTTAAGTTTTCACAAAGTCTGAATAAGCAGGTTAGTGATTGGCAGCAACACCGTGAGATGAATAAACTGGGACAAGTTTTTTTGCCGCTACTCGAGTATTACTTACAGGACATCCAAACGCTAGAGCTGCAATTTTATCAGCAGCTCTCATTAAACACTGAGCAAAAGATACAAACTACCAATGCCGCACAGGACCGCAGTCAACGTGCACAAAACCAGACTTAGGATAATAGCCTACGCCTCCTAGCTTAAGTGATAAAGCCGCATCTCTGATTGTCTTTAATTTGACCCCAGGGATCGCAATATCCATTGCCATGCCTTGCATATGGTAACTTTTTTTAGCTACACCACCACTTTTACCTGCCAACATCGCATTGGTTTTTGGTGAGCGGTAACCAGAAATCACATGGATTTCATTATCAGTATTTAACGTCGTCTTAAGCGTATAAAGCAGATCAAATAAGCGTTTATCCATCGGTGCTGTTACATTTTGACGGTGATCTCGCAGCAAGTGGCTAAAATCGGCCAACACTTCATTCTGATAATGGCCATCGACCCAATAGCTACCATTGTTATATTCACCCGTATGGCGATTATACAGGCTAAGCTCACGCACACCTTTGGTTGAACGGCTCGCTATCGCTTTGGAAGGAATTAAGGAACACAATGCCACACCACTGAGGCCTAACAACAACTGCCTACGGGCAGGACAAAGTAAGGTCACATCATCACCTTCTGTTTGTTTTTTGGACACTGAGAACGCAAATTATCGTGAATTGCCATCTAGATCAAGTCTTGATCGACATGCAAACAATCAGATTAAAAAATCCTTCAAAAGTTCAATCAATTAGAGCATGTTAAAAATCGTTGCCGAAACCACATAACTCAGCTCACTCTCCTGCTGGTAAATGTCATTCCGATATTGCACTTCCCCAGCGTCATCAAGCCATACCGTCCAATAGACAATAAATATGGGCAACTTATCAGACAAGGAAAACCATTGGGATTGGGTGATATCTGAACTTAACTTATCCCAAAGGCGCTGATCATTGACTAAATGGCTCTTAAACCAGCGTGCTAATTCTTCAACCTTCTCGACCCGAATACAGCCCGATGATAAAGCTCTGTTAGCCTTTTTAAAGAGACTTGGCTCAGAAGTTCCATGCAAATACACACTAAAACTATTGTCGAAATGAAATTTATAGCGGCCTAAGGCATTTTTGGGTCCTGGCCGTTGCACCAACTGATAAGGAAAATGCGATGAAGCGAGTACTTGCCATTGTTCTGCAGAATGCTCGGCGCGCTTACCATCATAATCGTAAGCATCAAATTCTCGTTCAGTAAGATAATGCCCATCATGGCGAATATGCGGCAGGATATCACGTTGAATAATCGTGCGTGGCACTCGCCATTCAGGGTTCATCACAACACTGGAAATTTGACTTTTTAATAAAGGCGTTGGCCGCGATGCTTTACCGACAATCACTTTAGACTGTAAAGTCACCTTCCCTTCTTCAACTAACTGGAGCTCAAATGCTGGAATATTAACCAGTAGGTAGCGTGCTGGTAACTGTGGTGTCAATATCCACTGTCTCAGCATATTTTTCGCCAGTAACTTAGCCCGAGTATGGGGCGATTGGTTAAGCCAGAAAAGGGTTTGTTTCCCTCGGTGTTTTTCAAGGTAGTTGTCACTCTTTGCTTAAATATTAAGCTGCATTTATTACCCCTTCTATTGGTGCTTTATCTGGGTTTAGGGTCACGGGCCCAACTGCCTCACAATTTCTCACGTCTTTAGACCAGCGCGTCGGTCTTCTTGCCTTTGCCGCTTCAAGCACTTCCTTACGCTTGGCTAAAATAGCGTTATCTAGCTGAGCATGACGTTGTCCTGGTGAGACAAAATTGAGCTGGCTGTGTTTATGTTCATCGTTGTACCAGGTTACAAACTTTTCCACCCATTCTCTTGCTGTTGCTAAGCTGCTAAAACCTGATGCAGGCCACTGTGGTCGGTATTTTAAGGTTTTAAATAACGACTCTGAAAAGGGGTTGTCGTTACTCACCCGCGGCCGACTTAATGATGCCGTAATACCGAGTTCTTCTAGCTTGGCTTTCATGGTCAATGACTTCATCGGCGCCCCATTATCAGAGTGCAGCACTAATGGCGTATTAAAACATTGTTCGCGTAACATGCAGCGTTGGATTAGCGCGGCGGCGTACTCACCGCATTCTTGTTCGTGAACTTCGTAACCCACTATTTTTCTACTGTAAATATCTTCAAACATGTACAGATAATAAAACTGGCCTTTGACGGTTGAAGCCAAATAAGTGATGTCCCACGACCACACTTGATTCGGCCCATCTGCCCGATAACTTAACGGTTTGCTTCGATTAACAGCAGCCTGAGTGCGACCACGATGGTTAAGTTGACCATGAGCATTTAACACTCTGTAGAAGCTGGATTCCGAAGCGATATAAATCCCGTTATCTAATAATGTTGGCACAATTTGCGACGGGGGTAAGCTGGCGTACTCCGCTTGATTACACACACTTAATATCTGTTGTCGCTCATGTTCTTCGAGTTTATTGGCGGGCTCTGGACGAGCCGCTGTCGGCCTTAAATCAGCTTGTACTTGACCTTCTCGATACCAACGTCGATAGGTACGCTTACTGAGGCCCGTTTCAGCACAAGCCTTATAAAGGCGAGCACCATTGGTATAGGCCTCTTGAATTAAGGCAATCAATGCTATGCGCTCAGGCAAGGGGGTTAGCTCTCCTCGCTGTCGTCCCCCCAGAGCGCATTGAGCTTTTTTCTGAGCACCAGTAATGCGGCAGCTTCTGCCAACGCTTTCTCTTTGTAGCGCAATTCCCGTTGCAGCGATTTGATTTCGGCTTTGTCAGCCTTGGCCTGCTGTTTAATGGTTTTAGTTTGTACTTCTGAGGTTTGAAAACCAGACAAGCACTCCAACTTCCACTGTTGTACTTGTTCGCGGTACAAGCCTTTTTCACGACAATACTGGCTTATTTCTGCTTCTGATAGCGGAGCAGTTTCAATAATCACGGCAAGTTTGGCTTCAGCTGACCAATCATCGGCTGTTAATGTTTTACCTGGCACGGGGCGACCTTCTTTTCTGGCAATATCCCGCCAATGATACAAGGTTTGCACCGCAATGCCTTCTTCCCGAGCAACCTCTGCGACCGTTAAATTGTGAGGCGGTAATAATTTTTTAAGGATCGCCTCTTTACGTTCTGGTGAATACCGAGCCATTTTGTTCTCTTTTGCCGCACCCTGTCTTTAAAAATAATGATTATTTAGGGGTGACAACAATCCTGACACAGGGGGCCCTATCACGCCATCGGCCTGTAAGCCGTGTTGCTGCTGGAATTTCTTAATGGCTATCACTAGTTCATCGCGATAAATCATCCCATTACTCACCTCTTCAGCAGATTCGATAGTGAGTTCATTTGGCAGAAAGCCTAATACAAAAAGTCGCTTTGCAATTGGCAAAATCAAAGGACTTTGCTGCCCGGGATTTAGTTTTTCTTCCTGTGTTAACGTATCCCATGAAGTCATGTTCTCTAACCTCATGAGCTGTTTAAGCGTAAAGAGCACAGCTCGGTAATGAGTGTCCTGTTGAGTAAATACCTTACTGATACAAGGTTCAACACATTCCGCTTGCTGATCGAGGTAATACCAATAGCGTTCAAGTTGTTGGTGCATCTTAAGCAGTTCGGCTTGTTCATCAGTACTCAAGGGCCGATGTTGCCATTGGCTGAGTTTTTGATAATTAGCTCGAAATACCGGACTGACATCGGCAAGATCAAGCAACAATGTCTGATCGAGTAGTTGTGTAATAGAAATGTCTAGCTCTGTATAACCATGTGTTAATTCGGTAGACTCAGCGGCTTGTGGTGCACTCGAAACGAATGTAAGCACCATCAACAGCGCTTTTAAATACCATTGAAATGTGCAACACCCCAAGAGATAACACCGCGCAAAACGAGTCACAAACACCATAGACATCTCCCTTTGACAACAGTAACTTAGGTAGGTTAAGAGATGGATAAATGCAATCAGTACAGCAAAAAATCAAATGCCTAATCTCAAACTGCACTTTGCGCTGAAAACAAGGAAAATGTACGCGCAAAAAACGAGCTTATAGCAAGTCAATTCAATCCAGTAAGTCGTGCAACGAATTGTTTGCGATACATTTATTATCCAGAGCGAGATTAGTATTAAGATCACTATAGCTGAAGCTGTTCGTAAAATGCAGCTCACTATCGACCTAAAACAAAAATGCCACTGATCATCAGTGGCATTTTTACTATTTAGCGTAATAGAAAGTAATTAACAGAAGGAGACCAGATCCTCTGGCACAAACTGTTCTGGTAGTTTTTGCAAACTCCGCAGCATTAGAGGATTAGCCAGCACTAAAGCCATTTCCTGGCGATTAAAGAGTGCTAAGGCACTTTGCTGACACTGTGCTTCATGTACTTTGACGTGCACAATGGCTTCAACTGGTTCAATCGGCGTTCCGGCGGCACGTAGTGGCTGTTTATCAACCATGGCTAAGTGAAGCTCCATCAGCGCAGGATCTTTCAGCAATTGCGCTAATGTCCAAGGCTGTTCGATATGCGCTTGGTAAGCCGCACGTGCTTCTTGTGCCCTAATACAAATAGGCGCAGGACTGCGTTCTTCTGGAGTGGCGAGGATCCCAATACGTTTGAAAAACTCCCCAATTTTAATCGAACCGGTCCAAGCCGAAATGGGCACCGCTAACCACAAACCAATCAAGGCGGGGCTCATCCACGCGAGCAATGTTAAGGAGTCCAAAATCGCGGCATAACCCAACATGACGCCCGCCAGCATATGCCAGCGGTGGCGATAAATCAGGGTTAACCAAGGCATGCTACCATCGTCACGGCGCTGTGGAGACCAACCACTATCACGTCCCATCAGAATCGACATTACCGCACCGCAGTGGATGAACATCATGATTGGCGCGATCAATGCTGAGAGAATGACTTCAAATAGCACACTAAGCATCGCTTTAATGCGCCCGCCTACGCTGCGGGCAAATTTGCCATCTTTTAACAGCAACAACACGCCAAAGATCTTCGGTCCAAATAACACCACCATAGTGATATAGAACAGTCTCAATGCCCTATCCGAGTCCATGATTGGCCACGTTGGGAATAATGAGAACTGATCGGTGAAGTACTCTGGACGAATAAAGTGGGCCTGCAAAGCGAGCATCAACCCGGTTAAAATCAATAACAACCAAAATGGCGAAGATAAATACGCCATAATACCCGTCATTAAGTGCAGGCGACTAACCCAATGCAACCCTTTAGTTGGCAGAATACGCGAGTGCTGCAAGTTACCCTGACACCAACGACGATCGCGTACCGCTAAGTCAACAATTGATGGAGGGCATTCCTCGTAGGAACCGGGTAAATCGTATGCAATGACCACACTCCATCCGGCACGGCGGATCAATGCAGCTTCAACAAAGTCATGGCTTAGGATATGACCACCAAAAGGTGGCTTACCCTTAAGATTAGGTAAACCCGCAGCGCCCATAAAGGCTTCAGTCCGGATAATAGCGTTATGGCCCCAGAAGTTACCTTCTTTTTGCACCCACCAACCAAGACCAGTACCGATCACAGGACCATAAATGCGTGCAGCAAACTGCTGCAAACGCGCCATTAAGGTGGTGCCATTGATCAGTGATGGAATCGTTTGAATAAGACCCGCATCAGGATCAGCCTGCATCCGCTGCGCTAAGCCCGTGATAGTGGATGACTCCATCAAACTGTCGGCGTCCAGGACCAGCAAGTGATCATAACGCGAGCCCCAACGACGACAAAAGTCCGCTACGTTACCCGCTTTACGTGCGACGTTTTTACGGCGGCGACGATAATAAACACGAGAATGTTTATGGGTTTCTTGGCGAAGAACTAAAAACGCCTGTTCTTCTAACAGCGCAATTTCAGGATCGGTAGTATCACTTAAGATAAACCAATCAAACGCATGCCCATGACCCGTTTGCGATAATGCTTCAGCCATCACAGATACCGCTGAAAATACCCGGTCAGGAGATTCATTATAAGTAGGCATTAAAATCGCAGTGCGCGTGTGCAGCTCAGTTTGTGCAAGCTCGTTTGGTTTAGGCTTTTTCAATAGGAGGAAAAAGCCAGCAATACCACTACAAAACGCCAGTGCAATCCAGCAGAAGTTAATCGCAAATAACGCCAACATCAAATATTCGAGGGGAGTAATCCCTCCAATACTGAAAACTGCGCCCATTTCATAGATAGCAAAGGCCGATAGTAATAAGGCACCACCAACAACAAACACCCGACGGGAAACCCGTGAACGGACTCCATTTGCCACAGTGCTACGGCGTGGAAATCCTTCAGGCATTTGGGTTAAACTTTGGGGCTCCATAGCGCCTGGCCTTTCATTAGGCATAGCGCTACCACCCACGAGTACTTCAGTCTCAAGTACCGAATTCTCGGATACAGTCATATTATGTTGCTCCGTCATGGACCTTAAAGCGTCCAGCGATAGAGCCAGGTTTCAACCTGACGCGGTGTAGAGAACTTGAGTTCAGCACGCAATTCGATAAGGTCTTTATCTTCGGGCTCTAACTCAAACGCGAGGCGATAACCATTGTTTGCCGCATTACGCGCGATGACAACATTTGAAATTACTCCACCAGAAGATTCAACCTTCGCGAGTGGTAACTCATCAGGCATAGCGCCATTTAGATGATAATCAACGACAAACAAACGTCTAGGGGTCGCTTTAGCAATGTCAGCACGACCACTTGCAGTACGACTTACCACGACAGAATTGGTTTTCGCAACTGGTTCATCGCCCCAGCTCATGCGATAAGCGAAGTGATATTCGCTACCAGCAGGAATAGGCTGACGCGGCTTCCAGAAGCTCACAATATTATCATGAATTTCTGATTCTGTTGGAATTTCTGTCAGAACAACCGCACCTTGTCCCCAGTTGCCCACAGGCTCAATCCATAAACTTGGACGACGCTCATACTGGGCTTCAAGATCCTGATAAGAGGCATAGTTACGTTCACGCTGTATAAGACCAAAGCCTTGTGGTGAGTTATCAGAAAACGCACTCACCTGCAATTGACGTGGATTTGCCAATGGACGCCATAGGTGCTCACCGCGGCCGTTGAACATCAATAAACCGTCTGAATCATGGACTTCAGGTCTAAAGTCATCGGTATCGTGGCGACCGTTTAATGAATGCAGGAACATGCTGGTGCTAGGTGCCAGTCCAACTTTATTTAATTCGACACGAGGGAATAAGGTCGCTTCAACGTCGATTTGGGTGTTATCACCTGGACGTACCGAGAATCGGTATGCACCTGCAACACTCGGGCTATCGAGCAACGCATGTACCACGATCAGATTACTGTCGTAGGATGGACGTTCAACCCAAAAAGCGCGAAAAATCGGAAACTCTTCACCTTCTGGATCAGCAGTTTTTAATGCTAAACCACGGGCAGATAAACCATAAGAGTTACCTTTACCTAAGGCGCGGAAATAACTCGCGCCTTGGAACACCATCAACTCGTCAAAAATACCGTTAGTGTTTAATTGGTTATGGATACGAAACCCTGAGTAGCCGATATCATCATTAGGTAATGCTTGAGAGATAACCTCACCCGCAGTGAAATACTTAGGCTCATAAGCTAAGTGGGTCGCTTGGTTTGCTTCAACGATGGCAATTTCAATTAAATCTTGAAAATAAAACCCGCGGTGAAACATTTGCATTTGAAACGGTAAACCTTGATCGCGCCAAATTGACGATACTGGGTTAAAACGAATATCGCGGTATTCATCATAGGTTAACTTAGCAAGACCAGCAGGCAGTGGATCTTTTAACACGACATAGGGCTTAGAGGCCAATTTACGCGCCAATTTCACCACAGTTTCACCATCAAAGGTGCCTGTTTTGGTGAATCTTACTTGCGTTTTGTTTGCAGGCTGAGCAGTTGCCTTGGGTGGACTCACCACGGGCGTGGTAGGTTTATTCTCAACAGGCTTGGTCTCATCAGCAAATGCAGTGCCCGAAAAGGCGAACGCCGCGCTAAGCGCCAGTGAGCAAATGAGTGAAGAAGGTTTAAACGATTGGCAACGCAACAAGCTAACCATAGGATAGGTAACCTAAAAATAAACTAAGAAATCAACGTTTTTTATATGTACAGTGACATTTTTTTATTGCGGTTTGAGCGAAAAAAAACACCGACTGTTACACATCGCGAAAGATATCAGAAGGAGTAAAAAACTCATAAATAAAGATGCAGTTAACTCCCTTTGCACAATACTATTTAGCAATATACTTATACTTTTAAAGAATATCAAATTCGAATTAACATACCAAATTGATCTTTAAAAGTTACAAAGGCTAATAAAATGCTGCCAAGTTCGCAGAATGAACATAAAATCAGTTAGTTTTACAAACTGGCCACCGACAATAATCTTAGGTGATAGTCGCTAATATGCGAGCCTAAGCATACAAAAAGTGATTCGTGAGAGACTTCATTGACTTACACTCGTAACACTATCGAGGCAAAAATAGGCTGACGACTAAACCAGTCTCTTCACGGGGAGTGATGGTTAGTTGGCCTTGGTGTAAGCCAATAATATGCTGACAAATGGATAATCCCAATCCCGCACCTATACCTTCATTTTCATTGACACGGTAAAAACGCTCGGTGGCATTCGCAATTTGCTCACTTGTCATCCCTTGACCACGGTCGGCGATCTTTATTTCAACGCCTGTGGTGGTTTGCGCTGCACTAATGCTAATTTCAGATTCTACTGGGCTGTATTTACAAGCATTTTCGATAATATTCTTTAAAACCACCAGCATATAAAAACGGTCACACATAATGGATAATCCGGCATCCACGTCAATATTCCACTCATATTCAGTGATCAGGGGCATCAGTTGGTTGAGCGCATCCTCCACCATAGACAACAAGGTATGGGATTGCACATTCAACTCGGCAATCGAATCGACACGAGCGAGCAACAATAATTGTTCTACTGTATGGCTCATGTGCTTAACACCAGCATCAATCGCAGCAAGGTGGATATGCTGAGCAGGTTCATCTGCGACTAATCCCTCTAACCCCTGTTGATGTAACTTAATCACAGATAATGGCGTTTTTAACTCATGGGCGGCATCGGCACTGAAGCGGCGCTCTCTAGCAATGAAGTGTGCAATACTGCTGATATACTGATTGAGTGCCCGTCGAACTGGCACTAATTCCTTAGGCAATGACATAGCTAACGGAGTGAGATCGTTAGGTGAGCGTGCCATTAATTCCCGTTCAAGGGTTTTTAGCGGCCGAAATAGAATATAAAACAGTAAACTGACGATAAACAGGGTTAACGGTACCACAATTAATGGCACTATTACTGCGTTATGCATAATTTGCGAAACCAACTCTTGGCGCACTTCATCCTGCTGAGCCGTGATAATCCACACTTTATATTTAACAGAAAAAAAGCTGAACACATGCCACAGCTCCCCTTCGAATACTTTTTTACTATAGCCCTGCACAAATTTAGTGATCGGCTCACGCCCAATATTGTCTGAAAAAACCAACGCCTGCCCCGCTTCACTCCAGATCTGAAACGCCAGTTTATGTTCATAGGCAAGCTTAAGTGCGTCAGCCTTTTCAGCAAAGCTACTGACTTGACTGTCCGGAACGTGGAGAACTTGAGGTTGTGATTGGGGAAGCTTAAAATCGGCTTCTTCATGGTAGAACAACTCGAGCATTTTTGCGGTTTGCAACATTTGAGCATCAAATAATTCTTCAATTTGATGCTTCGCATCACGAGTGCTAAACCAGCTTGAAATCCCTACTGAAACCGAAATCCCCGAGAGCATTAGCAAGGTTAATAGCAAGCGTAAAGAGTACACATCCAGCACCTTGAGTCGATTCAACCCGTTATCCCCGTCGTTTGTATGAGTGTAACCTGTCTTATAAAGCAGTTACTTCATACCGATAAACGTCGAGTTTGTCACTTAAATCCTTGCATAAATTGCAAGATGGCTAATTCAGTTCCGTAAGGGTGTAGCCAATTCCGCGCACGGTCTTAATTAACTCATTAGCTAATTTTTTACGTAAATGATGAATATGGACTTCGATTGAATTACTGCCCACCTCATCCCAGCCATAGGTGAGCTGTTCCAGCTGATTACGGGTTAACACTCGACCAGCCGACTGAGCAAGTTCGAGTAATAATTGAAATTCTCTGCGTGAAAGGGGCACATTTTGATCGCGAAAAATCACTTCTCGCGTGTTGAGATCAATGCTTAATGCACCAATATTTAAACTGTTATGGTCTAGACCATATTGACGGCGCACAATTGCCCTTATACGTGCCGCTAACTCACGCACATCGAAGGGCTTACCTAAATAATCGTCGGCTCCGACATCTAGGCACTCCAATTTAGTATCAAAATCGGTATTCGCGGTCAGCACTATGGTGGGAATCGATACCCCCTGCGAACGCCATGTTTTAAGGAGTTCTTTACCATTACCGTCGGGAAGACCTAAATCAAGCACAATAGCGCTAAAGGTTTCATTTTTTATTCCCACTAACGCCTGCTGATAGCTACTTAAGTGATCCACCTGCATGCCCATTTTGGCAAGGTTGAGGCAAATTCCCTGGGCCAGTAATTCATTATCTTCCACTAACATGATACGCATGATGATGCCCTATCGAAAAAGACTAAACTGAACCGATTGCTCGGTTAAAAAGGCTTCTGCCTGCTCACCCTGCAACATTGCCATGGTGGCGAGCATTCCCGCGGTAACGCAATTGGGTCCAAGAACGGTCACCGACCGTGGCGCACCGCGCACAGGATATCCGGTTCGTGGATCAATGATATGCCCATAACGCCTGCCATCGACCTCAATAAAACGCCTTGTGTCACCACTCGTCGCTAAAGCACCTTGTGTAATAGCGAGCACTTTGGCTGCACAATCAAGGCGATGCGGATCTTCAATCCCCACCTGCCATGGGACTGAATGCGCTACAGGACAAGCAATATCACCGCCAAAATTCACTAATACCGAAATCTTAGGGTAGGATTCCGCCAGTTCATAGGCCACGCTGTCAACCGCGTATTCTTTTGCAATCCCCCCCACATCAAGTTGCATACCCGTGGGGATTTTTAGCTCGTGTGAATTAAATTCAAGGCGTTCAAATCCCACTAAAGATCGCGCTGCGGCGATATCAGCCATTGTGGGCAGAGTAGCGTCCGGAGTAAAACGCCACACTTGCATCAATGGACAAGCAGAAATATCAAATAGCCCGCCACTAAGCTCAAAGCATTGTTTAGCAAAGGTTAAAAGTTGCCAGGTTTCTTCATCAATGGTCACTGGTTTGCCTTGAGCATGATTCAACTGCCACAGGTAATTACCTTCAATAAAACGGCTGTATTTTTGCTCGATGCGGGACGCCTCCCGAGCTGCCATATCGAGCATATCGTAGGCAATACTCTCATCATGACTGGCAATGAGTAGCTCGCATGGGCTGGCCATTGCCCTAAATTCCCCCAAGAATCCCCAATCACGGCGCAGGAGTCGATATGGCGCACTTGGAGAAAATGATGGCATTTCGGGTTCCTTATGGTGGCGCTTAATGTGGCTTCACCAATGACAGGTTTAAATACAAGTCTTACATACAGGAACTGGGCAACTCAGTTGCCCAGTTCAAACCGTAATAACGTGAACTAATTAGCACAGTTTAGCTTTAAAAAGAATAACTAAACTGTGCAGTAATCGCCTTTTGAGTCGGGAACAGATCATAGTTTTGCAACTGACCTGGGAGTTCGGTGCCATTGTTTTTCGGATCTTGTTGATAGTATTCCAAGCGGTATGTCATCTCATGTCCGCCTGACAAACGGTGACCAAACTTAACCCCTACCGTATAGGCGCTCATATCCCCAATGCGGTAATCAGCACTAGCAAACTCAGGCAATGGTGACTCCGCCATCAAAAAAGGTTGATAGAAATTCACCGCAGCTTGTTGATAATAACGAAGATGCAACTGACCATAAAAACTGCCACTGAAGTAATAACGATAATGGGTTTCTAAGGTGTGTGAGGTTAAATCCCAATCATCGGTAGTATAGCGATAGGAAAAATCGACCACTCCCGAATCGAGCGCGCCTTTAGTCATCATATAAAAACTGTGTTTTAAGCGTGAATCTGGACGATTCTCGTAGACGATATTCTCGGTCGTACCGTTATTGTCTACGACACTTAAGACTTTGTAAGGATCGGTTAAATAGCCACTGACACTCGATAAACCATAGTTCGCTTGCAATAACCAACGCTGATTAAGAATTTGAGTGATACCCAACATCAAATCAGCAGTTTGTTTATCATCGCTACTAGTTTGGCGAGTGGCATCAAATGCACTGCGATAAGCTTCATCGCTGGTAAAGTTATCGCGGATCGCCATCGTTGATAACGCTACAGGCCTGCCACCAACAGGGTCAACCACATCGAAGCTATATGAGGTACCTAAAAACAGCGTGGTGTTGTCCTTATTAAAGCCACGCTCGACACCTGCATTAATCCCCATCGACATATAGTCGAATTCCTTAGAAGCATAAACACCGCCATTGACCTTCCAATCGGGATTCAGTACCTGCGACCAGTTCGCATTTGCCTGAACTCGAGTGTCGTGGAAAGTATCATCGAGCGGGGTTTCTCCCGCTGCTACGGTATATTGGCCATTGCCTGAAGGACGGGTAAAGGTTTGACTGTTACTTTGAGCGACAGCGCCCGAGGCCGAGGCCCCCGTTAAGCTATCAACCACCAGCTTAAGGTCAAGTACACTGTCATCGCCAAAGTTTTTCTGTGCCGTACCTATGGCTTCTATCGCTTGAACTCTGTCCTGTTCACCGTAATACATGAGTGCGGCATCAACTTTCCAGTCATCGATATTTTTCGCCAGCTCGGTTGCATGACCATTGGACGCGAACAAACCACAACTGGCTAAGGCTAACGCACTAGCGATCTGTTTTGTCTGCGGTTTTAGTTGCACAATTTGCGGGGCATTTTTGTCTAACTTATTGTTCTTATTTGTCATGGCTGACAACACCTTTATGTCACTGAAGCTTATTTAGACGAAAACCTAAGGTATTAACGATTATTAAATTAAAGTTTAGTTACAACCGCATCCACCACCAGCAAAAGCTCGGCCACCACTACTACCTTCTTTACTGAAGTAAATATGATCATCTAACGCCTGATCCAACTTTTCGCTATCAAGCGCCATATCACTACGCGCAAACTGCCCTCTTTCCCACGGCTCAACCCCTAAGCTTGAACAACCACTCACTCCTAGCATCACTAACGAGACAGCAACTAATGTGATTTTGCGCATAGATCACTCCTTCAAAAGATTCACCAGTTCTTGTTCATAATCGGCAATATTGTCTTGGTAAAAACCGACATGCTGATTTACTAACTTGCCTTGGCGATTAAAGATAAAACTACTGGGCATACCCAATAAATCGAAGCTACGTGCGACATCGCCTTCAGGATTAAAGCGCACCGTAAATTGGGCTGGTACTTGCTTTAAAAATGCATCGGCAAGGGCTTTGTCGGTATCAAGGTTAATGGCTACCACCGCTAACCCTTGCTCTTGATACTTTTGCTGCATGGTATTCATCCAAGGAAAAGACTTACGGCAGGGTCCACACCAAGAGGCCCAAAAATCGACGTAAACGACTTTTCCTTTAAATTCATTCAGTGAAACAGTTTGATTTTGTGCATCAAAGACAAGGTGTTCAAGTGAAGGAGCGGCAAGTACGCTTGCACTAAATAATCCGAGGAACAACACGAGTTTTTTCATAGGCTATCCATTTATCACAATACAGTTCGAATTTATGTAAGCGTAACGCCAACCACACCTTGCGGTGTGGCTGGTGATCAGTAAGGCAGGAGTTGCTGTAGTTTCTCTTGGGTGTTGGCTTTGGGTAGCTCGGTTAATAAGCGGCATAGGTAATCATACGGCTCCAGTCCGTTGATTTTTGAGGTCTCGACCAGGCTGTACAGTGCCGCACTGGCTTGTGCTCCCGTCTTGGTATTAGCGAACAACCACGCCTTGCGACCAATCACGAACGGTTTGATGGCGCGCTCCGCACGATTGTTGTCGATATTCAGACAGCCATCATCCAGATAGCGGACAAGCTTGGGCCACTGATTCAGGCTATACGTAATAGCCGCTCCCAGTAAACTTTCTTTCGTGACACTCTCGCTTGATTTATCCAACCAGCTTTTGAATTGCGCGAGCAACGGCTTGGCTAGCGTTTGCCTGGCTTCATATTTCTTATCAGGCGGCGCAGTTTTTAATTTACTCTCCAGCGCATAGAGTTTCTGGATATGGTTAAGGGCCACATCGGCCTTACCCGTTTTGCCTTTGCCCTGCGCTTTTTGGGCTTCGACGAACTTGCGTCTGGCATGCGCCCAGCAGCCGACTAAGGTTGCGTGGGTTTTCTCATATCCGGCATAACCGTCGACCTGCAGATAACCGTTAAACCCCGCCAGGAAGTCGGTGGGATGTTTACTGCTGCGACTATCCTGATAATCAAACAGCACGAGCTTGGGGCCGGTACTTTTTTCTAAGCCACAGCCATATACCCACATATAACAGGTGCTTTTCTCAACATCCAGCACATTAACCGTGGTTTCATCTGCCCACAGCACGGGCTGTTTCAGAAGCTCAGCTTTCATTAACGCCAGTAACGGTTTCAGTTTCTCTGCACAGCTTATCAGCCAGCGGCTCATCGTTTGACGGCTAAGCTCAATACCGGCCTGATTAAACAACTGCTCCTGACGATAAAGCGGTAAGCCATAGTGCATTTTGCTGCTGATGATTTGGGCAAGCAGACTCGGTGTGGTCATGCTCTTAGGGATAACCGCCGGTGGCACATCGGCAATTTTAATGTCGACCTTGGTGTCCGTGGTTTCACACTGCCGGCAGCTGTATTTCAGCCGCACGTTTCTGAGCACCCGGATTTGTGCCGGTACGAACTCGATTTGCTCACTGACTTCCTCACCCATTTGATGTAGCGCATGGCCACAGCAAGCACAGGTTTTATCGTCAATGTCATGGATAACATCAACGCGCGGCAGCTCAGGGGCAATCCGTGGGCGGCGTGGCTTAGCAGCTTTCTTAGCGCTCTCGGTCGTCTGAGTATCTGGCTCTGTCGCTACTGACTCGTCTTCAATAAGCTGTTCGGCCTCATTTAACACCTCGCCTTCACCTTCATAGGTTTCACTGCTGGGGCTAAATTTCTGGTACTTCTTCAGGTTGTAACGCTCCAGCAACTGCTGCAACTTGTCCGACAGTTGCTGGTTAACCCGCTCTAATTTGGCGATGCGTTTATCTTTTTGCGCCAGTTTGCGCTCAAGCTTTTGCGTCTGCTCAAGCAGCATTTTCTTGAGCAGTGCAACGTCATCAGGTAAGGATTGAGGTGTCTTTTTCATGGCCGCTATTGTAACGGCCAATTTAGCTAAGTGCTTGGTAAAATTTAGATTGTTTTGGATGCGATCATAAGGATTTATAGCCGATCGTCATATCAGCCCACACTCTGGTAATGCAGTGGCTGATGGGCGGTGATTTTTTGGATATCGACACCTTGCAACAGCCAATGCCATTGCTGCTCGCTAATAGACAGTATTTTGCCAGGCATCTGCCGTGGCCAGCGGAACTTGTCTTTTTCAAGCCGTTTGTACCACAGGCAAAACCCGGTGCTATCCCAGTACAGTACTTTTAACCGGGTACGCTGCTGATTACAAAACACAAACAGTGCGCCGCTAAATGGCGAGAGCTGCATCTCTTGCTCGACCAGCAACGATAAGCCATTAATGGATTTACGAAAGTCGACCGGCTGTTTATGCAAATAGACCTTAGGCACATCGAGGAACATTTTCATGGTCAGAGCGCTCTTAGCAAGGCTGCTAACCACTGTGCATCGGTGCCGGCTGGAAACTGCAATTCGATATCGCGCTTGCGTAGCAAAATGGATTGATTCAGCTGCAAACCCTGTGGCGTCAGCTCAACAAAGCCACCGTCATCATCCTGAAACGCCAACAACTGACGCTTGCGATAACTAAAATATGTAGGAATGATGCCCTGACGTTTTGCAAATTCAGTTTGGGTGAGACCACTTTGGGCTTGCTCGGCAAACAAGGCCAGCCATTGTTCTTTGGTACGGTGCATGATGATTACCCTGGCAGTTGATAATGGCAGACAGGGTAAAGTTGATCAGTTAGGATTGGAATGTGTGGTTGGCGTTACGCTTACGAATTTATTAACTGAATCTTAAGGTTTGCTTAAACTTAAAAAGAATAAATAAAGTCTTTATGCCACATGGACATCTGAGCCATCAATTGGTTGGAAAGTGAGCTCTAACGGCAAAAATGTTAAAATTGAGACATTTTGTCCCATTAGCAAAATCGAAATTAGATCTGAATCATGTTAATTTAATGTCAAAATCAGTTTAATCACATCTCTGAAAAATTCTTGATATGCATCAATAATTTTCTAGTGCCTAGCGCCTAAACTGCATGTGTCAATTATGTAAACCCTTAACAATTTACATTCCAACAACAAAAGGTTGACCCATGGACACACATGCAGCCCTCTATGAACAGGGAAAGGCGCGCTTAGATGCGTTGCGCCAATTAGCTCCCCGTCAACAGCAGACATTACTCGATAAATTACAACAACATGGCATCACACGCCGTGACTTCATGAAATGGAGTGCGATGGTAACGGGTATGCTCGCCCTACCACTCCCCTTTAGTAACTTAGTTGCAGAGGCCGCCGAATTAGCCGACCGTGTACCCTTAATTTGGTTACATATGGCTGAATGTACTGGCTGCTCCGAATCCTTAGTTCGTGCCGACACCCCCAACCTAGATTCGCTGATCTTCGATCATATCTCCTTGGAATATCACGAAACCTTGATGGCAGCTGCGGGTTGGCAAGCAGAGGAAAACCTCGAGCACGCCTTAGAAACCTACAAGGGTCGCTACCTGCTCGCGGTGGAAGGCGCGATACCGACCGCCAATAACGGCAGCTTCTTGACCGTGGGCTGTAAAGGCCATACAGGCTTAGAAATTATCAAACATGCCGCCGAAGGCGCCGCAGCGATTATCTCTGTGGGCACCTGTGCATCCTTCGGTGGTGTACAAGCCGCCTACCCGAACCCCACAGGGGCTAAGGGCGTGCACGAAGTTGTAAGCAAACCCGTGATTAACTTAGGCGGTTGCCCACCAAGTGAAAAGAACATTGTCGGTACTTTGATGTACTTCATCATGTTCGGCAAATTACCTGCACTGGATATGTTCAATCGTCCAAAATGGGCTTATGGCGCACGGGTACATGATAACTGTGAACGTCGTGGCCGTTTTGATGCCGGTGAATTCGTTGAAGAATTTGGCGATCACGGTGCAAAAGAAGGCTACTGCCTCTATAAAGTGGGCTGTAAAGGACCTTATACCTATAACAACTGCCCCACTGAACGCTTCAATCACCATACCAGTTGGCCTGTGTTAGCTGGTCATGGTTGTATGGGCTGCTCAGAACCTAATTTCTGGGACGATATGGCTGACTTTGAAAAACCCCTTGGTCGTCAACTGCTCCATGGATTGGATGCAACCGCAGACACCGTCGGTGCGGTGATTTTAGGCGCGACTGTCGTCGGCATTGGAGCCCACGCTGTTGCCAGTATTTTTGCCAAGCCGCTGGAGGAATAACCCATGAGCAAGCGCGTTGTTATCGACCCTATCACCCGTATCGAGGGTCACTTACGTATCGAAGTTGAAGTTGATGAGAATAATGTCATCAACAAAGCATGGTCATCCTCTACGTTATGGCGTGGTATTGAAGTTATTCTCAAAGGCCGTACGCCTATGGACGTGGGCCTCATTGTGCAACGTATCTGTGGTGTATGTACTTATTCGCACTATCGCTGTGGTACCGAAGCGGTGGAAAATGCTTTAGGGATTCAAATTCCCTTGAATGCAAAGTATCTTCGCTCGCTAATGCAAACATCGCTCTATATGCATGACCATATAGTGCACTTCTATCATCTCCATGGCTTAGATTGGGTTGATGTGGTTTCAGCACTCAGTGCAGACCCCGCTAAGGCCGCCCAAGTCGCCCTCAAATATACCGATAAGCCTATCGCCGCTGGCGAAGGTGAATTAAGGGCTGTGCAAGAGCGCGTAAAAGGCTTTGTAGAAACCGGAAAACTTGGTCCATTCGCCAACGCTTATTGGGGTAATGGCACCTATAAGTTTACCCCTGAACAAAACCTGATTGCTCTATCTCACTACCTTAAAGCCCTTGAAGTACAAAGGGTTGCTGCCGAAATGCTTGCAATATTCGGCGGTAAACAGCCACATCCTCAATCATTAGTTGTCGGTGGCGTGACTTCTGTACGCGATATGTTGAGCCCTGCACGTCTGCAAGAATGGAAGCAAAAACACGCAATCGTAACAGACTTTATCCTGCGTGCTTATCAAGCCGATATCGTGATGGCAGCCGAAGCCTTTGGTACTGAGCCTAGCGTGCTAGGCGGCGTCAATGTTAAAAACTTCATGGCTACCCATGACTTTGTGCTCGCTAATGGCGAATATATGTTCGACCAAGGCGTGATTATGAATGGCGATTTAGCAGGTGTGAGTGATATTAACCCTGATCTTATCGCCGAAGATGTCAGCCACGCTTGGTACAATGCTGATGCGCCGCAACATCCGTATGATGGCACCACCATTCCAAACTATACCGGCTTTGTTGAGCGGGATACGGTTTATGGCAAACTGCCAACTTTAGATGGTGATGGTAAATACTCTTGGGTGAAATCACCTCGTTATCAAGGTGAACCTGTCGAAGTGGGCCCACTGTCTTGCTTATTAGTCAGTTATGCCCGTGGCAATAAAGTGGTTGTCGATGCCGTCAATGCTTTGCTTGCACGCACAGGTCTCCCAGTAGAAGCACTCTTCACTACCCTAGGCCGTACGGCTGCGCGGATGCTGCAAACCGTGATCGTCGCGCAGGAAGGCCTGAAAACCTTCGATGCCTTGTTAACAAATATTCAGTCAGATGAAACCACCTATGTGAAACCCCATATCGATCCAAGTAAAGAGTATGTGGGTCACGCCATGATTGAAGCGCCCCGCGGCATGCTAAGCCACTGGATCCGAATCAAAAATGGTGTCATTGAGAACTATCAAGCCGTGGTGCCTACTACCTGGAACGCAGGTCCCGTGGATGCTAATGGCAAGATAGGCCCCTATGAAGCCTCACTGATTGGTTTGAAACTGGAAGATCCCACTAAACCCCTTGAGGTGATACGTATTATTCACTCATTTGACCCTTGCATGGCGTGTTCTGTACACGTGATGGATTTTAAAGGTCAGGCATTGAGCGAGTTCCGTGTCAGCCCCAATGGTCAATAACAACGAGGGAGGGAACGCAACATGAACCATTCTGAAACCCGCATTCGGACACTGGTTTTTAGTCCTGCGATACGGATTTTCCACTGGTTACGGGCACTGACTATTTTAGTGCTGGTGATCACCGGATTCTATATTGCTTGGCCGTTTCTTGTGGCGCCCGAAAGTACGGATGTATTAGTACAAGGTTGGATCCGTTTTGCCCATTTGATCTGCGGTTTTATCTTAACCGCAGTCACCTTGGCTCGCTTCTACTTGTATTTTTTCAGTCGTAGCGATATCGAGCGACGCTCGTTTCGTGATGTGATGAGCATTAAGAGCTGGATTACCCAACTAAAATCTTACATTTGGATGGGACATTTACATAAAGCTGGCGTTTACGGGCCACTGCAATTTGTGACCTATGTAGCAATCTCCTTTGTTGCGCTTGTGATATGTATTACTGGTCTCGTACTGTATGCCAATGTCTACCATGAAGGTTTAGGTGGCATGCTTTGGAGCAGTGCAGCTTGGATCACCGCACAAATGGGCGGGCTGGCACAGGTGAGAATTTGGCACCACTACCTCACTTGGGCATTCGTTATCTTTGTGGTTATCCACGTCTATATGGCGGTTTGGTCAGGGATACGCTTCAAACATAACTCAGTTGACTCAATTGTCTCTGGTTACGACTACCCGAAACCAGACTCACACCACTAGGAGTCCAATGAAGATATTGCTACTGGGTATTGGCAATGTCCTGTACGCCGATGAAGGCATCGGCGTACATTTTGTCAATTACATCACTGAGAATTATCAGTTTACACACGAGTCCCATCAGCTCGAGATGCTCGATGGCGGCACCTTAGCCCAGGGACTCATTCCGATTATTTGCCAATACGATTATTTGATCGTGGTCGATACTGTCAATGCCAATGGCGTCGAAGCGGGTGAGGTCTATTTCTTCGACTTTGATAAAGCCCCGCAGGAAATTGACTGGCAAGGCAGCGCCCATGAAGTCGAAATGCTACAAACCCTAAACATGATGGAAATGGTTGGCGACAGGCCAAAAACCTTTGTATTAGGTGTTACTCCAACCGTGCTTGAACCTATGACTCTCGGCCTCACCCCCAAAGTTGCATCCGCAGTTCCTTTGATGGAGCGCACCCTGTTATCCCACTTAGCCTCCCTTGGATTCACTGCGACACGCATTGCCGATCATAGTATCGACTCGCTGATCCCCGACTCCTATAAACGTGGTGTCACTCTTGGTGAAAATATAGAAGATGAAAAACATCAGATTTGATTTTACCTGCTCACGTCAGGTGCCCTTATATGCGCATTTATGTAATCAATACCTAAATTATGATGCGCTGAATATTAGCATTGGTTGCGACAACCACAATGATTTTGGTCCACAAACCTATTTTATTGAAGCCCAAGGTGAACAAGCGCTGCTAGAGCAATTGGCCGATGCGATTGCCGCTGACTTTTTAATGTCTGTTTGGTTGGTTGACTCAGGCATTAAAGTTATCGATGAGCCACAAGGCCAGCGCACCTTATTGGAGACTCATGATCCCCAAATGGATAAATCGGTTGCCGCTTTTTGCCAGCAATGTTATCCCCTGTTTGGCGATAATCAAGCGGCGCAATTTGGTGCTATTGATTTAACCTGTTCCTGTTGCCACGGTGAAACCCGCTTAACCCCTGCCCAAAAAGCCCTCACGCTAACCGATCTTAAAGCCATGGCTGAGCAGTTAATAACCCAAGGCTCATTAGCGTTAAGCTGTGAAGGTATAGCGCTAAGCTTAGAACCGTTTGCTCGCGATGCCAGCAGACCACAACTGCTGATCTGTAATCCAAACACCTTAAATGCACATTTTTGCTTAAAGGATCATCAAGTCGTTGCGCTATCCAGCATTGAAAAACCGCTTATTTGCGCAAGACCCATTCAAGATCACCAAAAACTATTTGCGCCGCTATACGATATTTGTTTTGGCTATAGTCGCGTGGTAGCGGTCCTTAGCGAAATTTTGCGGCAAAAAGGAATTGATTGGGTTTATCTTCAAGGTCAGCACCATAGGCCCAAATTAGCTTGGGTTGATGGCGCATGGGCCCAGTTGTCCCACCAAGATGGAGATAATGCTAATAACATCAGCAAACATTTCAATGCGCCGGAGCCGTTAAGGGAAGACATTCGCTTTCTCGGTTTTAAAGCACAATGGCAAGCGCATAAAAAAACACGCTCGCACCAAGGCACGCTTAGCGTACAAGTCTTATCCTCAGTAGAGAGTGAGACGAATTACGAAGGTGATCAAGAAGATCATACGATTACCGATGCAGCGCTCTTTGCTGCACTGCTAAATGGTAAATTTACCAGCCATAAGCAAGCCAAAAATGCGGCGGTGATTTACTTAAGCCATGCTCATCCGAGCCAAATTGTCACCTGCGATAATAAAGGCGACACTTCACTGTTTTTTGCCCTGCCCGAACTGCCCGACAATGGTTACGAGATTTTCCATTGCCTCGACAGCAGTCCACAAAAAGCCGTCGCGCAAAAATTTAAGAGCTTGTTTCCAGAAGACTACTTAAAGCTGCTGAGCCTAAAACTTAACGGCAGACGCGATAATCTTCAGAGCCTATGGGCAATTGCCGCGATATTGATTGGTTTGAATCCGCAGGAAGAAACCCAGTCACAAGACTATTTGAGCGATGCTCTCATGGCAGCGGCCATGCGTTATCAGGGAGCGAATGCACCGCGCATCGATTACCCTCTCACCAAAGGCGAAGCCCATCGGAGCCTTAATTGGTGCAAAACCCTTGGCACACTACTGAGCTTTAGAGTGGCTGGCCACAGCGACCCAAGCCAACTGGCTTTTGCGATGCAGGACTCCCTCGCCGATTACCTTGCTAATTGGCTTGAGCATATAGACTTAAATATTGGAGTACAGACAATTGCTTTAGCGGGTAATGAGTTAGCTAACGAAACCCTCTGTAAACGCATGAGTTTACGCTTAGGTAAAAACTTCCCGTTACTGGTCAATCGTAGTCTCGACTTAGAGGGAGATAACCTTGCTGTAGGTGCGCTGTATGTTAAGCAGCGGCAATTAAACACCCTTGGATAAATACTTAACATTCGTGTTTGCCCCAGAGATATCGCAACATTAGAGGATAGATTGTTATCTTCTAATGTTGCGAACAAACCTAAAAGAAGACTGAAATTGAAACAAGCAGCCTCATCCGCTAACCAACAGGATATGATTGAACGTCGCCAACTGCATATCACTGGCATAGTACAAGGCGTGGGTTTTCGGCCTTTTGTCTACCGCTGGGCAACCGATTTGCAACTCACTGGCACAGTACTCAATAATGCCAAGGGCGTGATGATAGAACTGCAAGGACCGAGCGCAAAACTGGATATTTTTATCCAAGAGTTAGCAACTAACCCGCCACCACTGGCACGTATCGACCATATAACCCATGGACAGCTAGCGGTAAAATTAGCGGAGACACACTTCGAGATTGTTCAAAGCGATAGCCAAAGTGATGAAACAAAAGACCCTAGCTTAGCAGCACTCGTTGCCGTGTCGGCCGACAAAAGTACCTGCCAGGATTGCCTAGGCGATATGCGCAATCCACAGGATCGCCACTTTGGCTATGCCTTTACTAATTGCACCAATTGCGGCCCAAGATACACGATTATCAATGCCTTACCCTATGATCGCCATCATACCGCCATGGCAGATTTCGCTATGTGCCCCGATTGCGCCAAGGCCTATCAAGATCCATTAAATCGCAGATACCACGCTCAGCCCGTCAGTTGCCCAAAATGTGGCCCACACCTGAGTTTAAAAACACCTCAGGGTGAGCTAATCGCATTGACGCCCTTGCTCCACTCGCAAAACAACAGCATGGCGGTATTGGCCGCTGCGGCCAATAAGCTTGCACAAGGACACATCCTCGCCATTAAAGGGCTCGGCGGATTCCACTTGATGTGTGACGCGAGAAACAGCTTCGCAGTGAGTCAACTACGGCAGCGAAAACAGCGTAAGGCAAAGCCGCTGGCGGTAATGATGCCGAGTATTGAAAGGGCAAAACAGTACGTTACAGGCACTGAGGCGGAGTGGCAAACCTTAAGCTCGCCAGAACGGCCCATCGTATTGATGCAAGCGTTGGATGAGCATGACCTTAGCCCCGAAATCGCACCCAATATCCCCAAGCTGGGTGTATTTTTACCTTATACGCCACTGCATCACTTACTGCTTAGCCAATTTAATGGCCCGCTAGTGGCCACCAGTGCCAATGTGTCGGGCGAGCCCATTATCACCGATTGCGATGCGCTTATCAGCCAACTTGGGCATGTGGTGGATGCCATCGTCGATCATAACCGACCAATACTCAACGGCTGTGATGACAGTGTTGTGCAACTTATTCAACTGCCGAATGACAATACGCCGCAGGTGCAAGTGCTGCGTCTAGCCCGGGGTTATGCGCCATTAAGTTTTCCATTAACAGCGCCACTAACACGCTCAATCCTCGCCGTTGGAGCACAGCAAAAAAATGCTATCGCTTTCGGATTTGGTGCAAATGTGTTTTTAAGTCCGCATATTGGCGATCTTTTTAGTGTCAGTGCCGAGCAGTATTTCGAGCGCACCTTAGGCACCTTCGCCCGCCTGTATCATTTCAGTCCAGAGCTGATTGTCCATGATAAGCACCCAGACTATGCACCATCGCGTTGGGCAGAAGCGCAGCAACAGAAAAGCCTTGATACACAGAGTGGAGCCTCTGGTTCAATCCAAACCTTAAGCGTGCAACATCACCATGCCCACGTGCTTAGCGTCATGGCCATCAATCAATATCAAGATCCGGTATTAGGCTTTAGTTTTGACGGTACTGGTCTTGGCGATGATGGCAGTCTCTGGGGCGGTGAAGTGTTATTGACCTGGTTAGACAAAGCTGAGCGCTTAGCCCATTTTGAAGCCATCTCCCTACTGGGCGGTGAGCAAGCAATAAAACAGCCTGTGCGATTATTACTGGCACTGCTGTTTGAACAAATGAGTTTAGCGGCGGTACAAACCTTAGATTTACCGATCCTAAAAAGCCTGACACCCTTAACGTTAAGCAATTTGCACCGGATCTGGCAAAGTGGCAATACGATTAAAAGCTCATCGGTTGGCCGATTATTTGATGCCCTCGCCTGCGCCTTAGGATTGATTGACACCACACAATTTGAAGGCCAAGCGGGCATGCTGATAGAAGCCGCAGCAAGACGCGCCGATAAACAACATCTACCACCACTTATCCTCAATTTACCACTGAGTTCATCAGAGGATGACCCGCAACAAATGCAAGTTTGGTGTAGTAGCCAACTGTTTAAACAGCTTATCGTGCACATCACTGAGGCGCCACTTTCCTCCCACAGGCAAAGCATTATCGCCCGCGCGTTTTTACATAGTCTTGGAGATGCTATTTGTAGTTATGCTGCGCGCTATCCATCACTGCCCATTGCGCTATGTGGCGGAGTATTTCAAAACCAATATCTGCTCGAATATTGCCTCAGTAAACTTCATCTCCAAGGCAATACCGTGCTCCCCAACAAACATATCCCCGTTAACGATGGCGGTATCGCCCTTGGCCAGCTTTGGTATGGAATTCATCAAGAGGCAATGGATAAAAACCACAAATAAACCGCTGCTATGACATATCTTCGTAGAGCTTGATATGCGCCGTGACCAAATGGCCAAAATCTGATTGATCAGGGTCAAAACGACCTAATAACCTGACGAACATCAAAGATTCCTTTAAGGATTTGTATCACACTTAACATTAGCGTAATCAAATTAACCCTATTCGATAGCATCACCATATTGTTCGGACAACAGCTCAAATCTGTGACGAGAACAAGGAGAATGACAAGATGTGTAAAGACTGCGGCTGCTCTCTACCCCGCCACTCTGCGATTCAACAAGGGCATGATCACCATACAGGTCATTCCCACGAACACAGCCATAAACATCAGGAATTGCATACCAATCCTCAGCTTAACGATAAAAAAACCTTGTCGGTGATCCATAAAATTCTCGATAAAAATGACGTAGAAGCTGCCCACAACCGAGCCCATTTCGAGGCTCACCATATTACCGCCTTCAATCTAATGAGTAGCCCAGGTAGCGGCAAAACGACCTTGCTTGAGCACTTAAAAGAGTACACAAAACTTAATTACGCCGTTATTGAAGGCGATTTAGAGACCTCCCGTGATGCTGACCGCTTAATCGCAAAGGGCATTACAGCCCATCAAATTCAAACTGGCAGTGCATGCCACCTTGACGCCTTTATGGTGCATGGTGCTTTGCATCACTTGCCGCTGGAAGGGTTAGATATTTGCTTTGTGGAAAACGTGGGCAACCTCGTCTGCCCCGCCAGTTATGATGTGGGCACCCATAAAAATATCGTGCTGCTCTCCGTTCCCGAAGGCGATGATAAGATTGAAAAATATCCAGTAATGTTCCGCCGTGCTGACCTGGTTCTGATCACAAAATGTGACCTATTACCCTACTTCGATTTCAGTGTCGACGAGGCCAAAGCCCAGCTTAAAAAACTCAATCCCGACACTCAAATACTCGAAGTCTCGATTAAAAATGGCGATTCCATGCATGCCGTTGCCGCTTGGCTAAATGAAAATCTGCGCCGAAACACTGTGGGAGAGTCACAATAATGTGCCTATCAATCCCCTCACAAGTGGTAGCAGTTGATAACGAGCGCCAATCTGTAACCGTCGATACCTTAGGCGTAAGACGCGATGTCAGCAGCCATCTTATGACTGAACCCTTGGCTATTGGTGATTATGTGCTCATTCATATCGGTTTTGTGATGAATAAAATTGATCGCAATGATGCTCTGCAAAGCCTTGAATTATATCAAGAGATAGTCGCAAAACTTGAAAATGAAACCACGCATTAAGCAACAGCCGCAGTTGTAAACGATCACAAACCACAGACGATACACTGCGACAAGGATTGAACATGCTTGAATTAAAACAACTTTATCAAGGCTTTCGCGATCCCCAAACCATTGCCTCGCTTGCAAAGGATATTGCCCAGGTCGCTCACTCACTCGATCAACAAATCAACATTATGGAAGTGTGTGGCGGCCATACCCACACCATAATGAAATACGGCTTACTGGATTTGCTGCCGGATAACATTGAGTTTATCCACGGCCCCGGTTGCCCTGTATGCATTATGCCTAAAGAGCGGATCGATCAAGCCGCAGTGCTTGCCCAGCAGGAAGATGTGATATTAGTGACGCTAGGCGATATGATCCGCGTCCCCGGCTCCCAAGGTTCACTTGCCAGTTTCAGAGCCAAAGGCTGTGATATTCGGCCTATCTATGACCCTTTAGACACGCTCAAAATTGCCCGTGATAATCCAAATAAAACCGTGGTGTTTTTCGCCATTGGATTTGAAACTTCCACCCCAATGACGGCAATATTGTTGCAACTGGCAGAGCAGGAAAAGCTGGCGAATTTGTTTTTTCATATCAACCATGTATTAGTCCCACCCGCAATTGATGCCGTGATGCACGATCCTAATGCGAGGGTCAATGCCTTTATTGGCCCAGCACACGTCAGCGTGATCAGTGGCGCCAAAATCTATCGCCCTGCCGTAGAGCAATACGGCACACCGGTAGTGGTTTCAGGTTTTGAGCCCGTGGATGTCATGGAGTCTATCCTGCGCATCGTGCGTCAAAAGGCCGCAGGCAAGGCAGAACTCGATATCCAATACAGCCGCGCTGTATCTGAGCAAGGTAATCTTGCCGCACAGGCAAAAGTTGAACAGTTTTTCCAGATCAGACCGCAATTTCGTTGGCGCGGGCTTGGACCAATCCCCAACTCTGCGCTGCAATTAAGGGATGAATACGCACACAGGGACGCAGAGCTGCGCTTTAAAGACAGATTGCCCGTCAAAGAGATTGATGATCATAAGGCTTGCCAGTGCGGCGATATTCTACGTGGACTCGCCAAACCGAAGGACTGCAAAGTCTTTGGCCGCGGCTGCAATCCCGAAACCCCTCTCGGTAGCTGCATGGTCAGCTCCGAAGGCGCTTGTAATGCTTATTACCGCTATCAAGGCATCGATAGCAAGGAGCAACATCATGGCTGATGTATCAACCAAAGAGAAAGCGATTCAACTCAGCCACGGTGGTGGCGGTAAAGAGATGAATAAACTCATCCGCGATCTGTTTTTTGCCGAATTCGATAACCCGATTTTGCGTAGCGAAGAAGACGCCGCAAAACTTGAATTACAGGGTGCGACGGCCTTTACGACGGACTCTTTCACTGTATCTCCGTTGTTTTTTGCCGGTGGTGATATCGGTAAGCTGGCGATTGCTGGCACTGTTAACGATCTCGCCATGATGGGTGCTGAGCCTCAATATTTAAGCTGTAGCGTGATCATCGAAGAAGGTTTTTCGCTCAAAGACTTAACCACAATTGTACGCAGTATGGCCAAAGAGCTGAAACAAAGTGGGGCTAGAATTGTTTGTGGCGACACCAAAGTAGTACCTAAGGGCTGCGCCGATGGCTTATTTATCAATACATCAGGCATTGGGCGTATTTTACGTCCGAATATCTCGGCGGCCAATGTCGCGCCCGGCGATGCGATTATTGTCTCCCGTGATGTCGGCTGCCATGGCGCGGCTATTTTGATGGCGCGTGAGGGTCTTACCCTCGAGTCCACGCTACAAAGCGATTGTGCCACGCTCTGGCCAGTCGTGGAGCAATTGATCGCTGCTAATATTCCACTGCATGCTATGCGCGATGCCACCCGCGGCGGGCTCTCTGCCGTATTAAATGAATGGGCCGTTGCCGCCAATGTAGGCATCACAGTTAATGAGGCGAGCATCCCGGTTTGTGATGAGGTCAAAGGCTTGTGTGAACTCTATGGCTTTGAGCCAATGGATTTAGCCAATGAAGGCACCTTTATCCTGGCCGTTCCCAACGATATCGCCCTTGGTGCGTTAGAAATTATGCAACGATTTGGTCACTGCGAGCAGGCGGCCATCATCGGTACCGTCAGCGACGAATTACCCGGAAAAGTGATCTTAAGAACGCCATGGAATACCAAACGTTACTTAGACTTGCCTCAAGGTGAATTGCTACCAAGGATTTGTTAATGCACGAGTATTCTATAGTAAGCGCCTTAATTGAACAGTGCGAGCAACATGCACGGGCAAATCAAGCAACTAAAATTACTCGGGTAGCAATCAAACTCGGTGTAATGAGCGGTGTCGAACCCACCCTACTTCAAACGGCGTTTGAGACCTTTAAACTCGATGGGATCTGCCGCGAAGCCGAGCTTTGCATGACACTACAGCCACTAGTGATCAAATGTGCAGATTGCCAACAAGAGTCGGTGCTCGGTGAGCGTTCAATCGTGTGCCCCGCCTGTAACAGTTATCATACGCGGGTATTAGAGGGTGAAGATATGCTGCTGATGCAGCTCGAAATGGAGCAAGCAGAGGATATTTAATCGATTACAAGCTCGGCTTCAGTGATAAAAATGGCTTTAAGTCTACACACTTAAAGCCATTATTATTCGGGTTTACAATAAGCAATAAACGCTTACTGATAAATTGAGGCTTGCCCTTCAGGGCGAGTCTTTAGCAATCTTAGGAACCACATATACTGCTCTGGATAAGCGAGTATCACTTGCTCAACCGCTTTATTCAGTGCTAACGCCTCGTTTTCCTTACCGACCATGTCTTCGGCGGCAATGGCGGGCATCACAGTTAAATCAAACTGGCGTGAAGCTTGGTTATAACCAATTTTCACCGGTAGCACTTGGGCATTTCCCGCCTGAGCTAATCGGCCAACTACGGGTAATGTCGCTTTGACTGTGCCTAAAAACGGGGTAAATACACTCTGATCTGGGCCTAAATCCTCATCGGGCAGGTAGAAAAAGCTATTGTTCTGCTTGAGCTCTGCTAATAAGGCGCGAATTCCGGCCTCCCGCATATAAACGTGGCCACCACAACTGCTACGTACTCGATTATTAAACCAGTTAAATAACGCGTTTTTATGGGCCTTTGCCATAGTGACCATGGGCAAATCGAGGTTTAACCTCAGCCCAGCATAATCAATAGGCCACACATGGGGCATGATAAATATCACCGGCTGCCCTACTGCTTGCGCCGCTTGTACATGCTCAAAGCCCATCAAATTCACACGGCGGCGTAAATGCGCCTTAGATCGTACCAACAGCTCACCTTGCGATAACAGCACTAATACGAAGTTCTGCACGTTGTCATCAATTAAGGCTTCTATTTCTGCGGCGGATTTTTCAGGGAAACACGCCTTTAAGTTCGCCCTGGCAATACCTATCGGCTTTTTCGCAATAGGCGCCACCAGTTTGGCCAAGGTTCTAGCAATAGGATCACGCAGCCACGCGGGCATGATCCCAAAAATCACTAATAGACCGATCGCCAACCAAGTAACCCAATATTTAGGGTGCAATAACGCCAATTGAAAACGTCGGTCAAAATGTTTGGGCTGTCTTGACAAAGAAATCACCTCAGACAGTGGAAAAGTCATTTACCATAAAAAGAAAATAGTAAAGCCACTCACGAAGGAGTGGCTTTACTGTCGAACATCTAAAATTACTTGCCCGCGTTAGAAGCTTCTACGCGAGTTTTCAGTTTCTGGCCGGGACGGAAGGTCACGACACGGCGAGCGGAAATCGGGATATCCTCGCCTGTTTTTGGGTTCCTTCCCGGTCTTTGATTCTTATCCCTAAGGTCAAAGTTGCCAAAGCCAGATAACTTGACCTGCTCACCACTTTCAAGTGCGCCTCGAATTTCTTCAAAGAACGACTCAACCATCTCTTTGGCTACACGCTTGTTTATACCGAGTGTTTCAAAAAGATGTTCTGCCATTTCGGCTTTGGTAAGTGCCATACTTTAATCCCTCAACGATGCGTTGAACTCGGTCTTCAGGGCAGAAACAACTGAATCAACAGTTTCAGCGATCTCTTTTTCCTCAAGTGTACGAGTAGTGTCTTGTAATGTAAGTGCTATCGCCAAGCTCTTCTTGCCGGGCTCAACACCTTTACCTAAGTATACATCGAACAAGTTTATGCCAACCAACTGATTTTCGCCAACTTTTCTTATCAATTTCATTACATCGCCTGCAGATACACTTTCATCTACGACTACTGCGATGTCACGACGATTAGCCGGGAACTTAGATACAGCTTGGGCTAGCGGTAAACTGGTATGCAATAAAGCATCCAATTCCAACTCAAAAACGATGGTTTTACCATTGAGTCCAAAAGGCTTCTCCAAACTAGGATGGATAGCACCTATATGACCGATCACTCGATCATTTCTCAATATTTCAGCACATTGCCCTGGATGAAGAGCAGAATGCGTCGCTACTCTAAAGCTAAATTCTGATGCGGAAACTGTCAAGCCGATAATTGCTTCTAAATCACCTTTAAGGTCGAAAAAATCAACGGTTTTCGATTCCATTGACCAATGTTCGTCATTTTGAAGCCCTGTAATGACGCAACCGAGCATTGCTTGCTGTCTTACACCGGATTCTGCATGAATATCAGGAACAAAGCGCAGGCCAGTTTCAAAAAGTCTCACACGACCCTGTTGACGACTTTGGTTGTAGCCAACCGCAGTCAATAATCCAGTGAACATCGACAACCGCATGGCCGACATTTCGCTAGAAATCGGGTTCGGTAACACCATGGCTTGCTCACCTGGGTGAACCAGATTTTGCAGCTTAGGATCGACGAAACTGTAAGTCACTGCCTCTTGGAAACCACGGGCCACTAACAGCGAACGTACGCGCTTGAGGCTTAAGTCGGTTTCTTTATGGTCTGACATCCGCAGTGACGCCACGGGCGCAACGTTTGGAATGTTGTTGTAACCGTAGATACGAGCAACTTCTTCGATTAAGTCTTCTTCAATCGCCATATCGAAGCGATACGTCGCAGTGGTGACCTGCCAACTTCCCTCACCTGCAACGACGCCGAAACCTAAACGTTCGAGGATTTCAACCACGTCGCTATCGGGAACATGGTGACCCAGAATTTTATCTAACTTGCTGCGACGCAATAGAATTTGCGCAGGCTTTGGTAAGTCAGCGTCAGATTTGGCTTCAACCACAGGACCCGCTTCACCGCCGCAAATATCCAGCACTAAGCGAGTCGCACGGTCCATAACTTTGTGCTGCATATCAGGGTCAACACCACGTTCGAAACGGTGTGATGAATCGGTATGCAGACCTAAACGGCGTGACTTACCCATAATCGCTAACGGCGCGAAGAACGCACATTCAAGCAGTATGTCTTGGGTAGTGTCGCTCACACCCGAATATTCGCCACCAAATACGCCAGCAAGCGCTAGTGGACGGGCATCGTCGGCAATCACTAAGGTATCACTTGGAATGGTCACTTCGCTGCCATCGAGCAGGGTGATTTTCTCTTCGCCATTGCCTAAACGCACTTGGATATCGCCAGTCAGCTTGGCAAGGTCGAAGGCGTGCATAGGTTGACCGAATTCAACTAACACGAAGTTAGTGATATCGACGATAGGATCGATTGAGCGGATACCACTGCGACGCAGTTTTTCCTGCATCCATAATGGCGTAGCCGCTTTCACGTTCACATTCTTCACCACACGACCTAAGTAGCGTGGGCAAGCTGCGGTTTCCTTCACATTAATAGCCACTTTGGCATCAGTGGTTGGCGTCACGGCTTGCCACTGTGGCTCGGTTACCGCTTGACGGTTTAACACGCCAACTTCACGGGCCAAACCTACCATACCTAAGCAATCGGCACGGTTAGCGGTTAAATCCACTTCTATCACAGCATCATCAAGCTGGAGATACTCACGTAAATCCTTGCCTAATGGCGCATCTAATGGCAGTTCGATAATGCCATCGCTATCGATATCAATACCCAGCTCGCTGTATGAACACAGCATGCCTTCTGAAGGCATACCACGCAGCTTAGCCTTCTTAATTTTAAAATCGCCTGGCAGCACCGCGCCAACCATTGCTACGGCAACTTTTAAGCCTTGGCGGCAGTTTGGTGCGCCACAGACGATATCGATAAGCTCACCACTGCCGACACTGACTTTAGTCACGCGCAGTTTGTCTGCATCGGGGTGCTGGCCACATTCGACCACTTCACCAACCACAACGCCGTTGAACTCGGCAGCCACGGCATCAACGCCATCGACTTCGAGGCCAGCCATAGTGATCTGGTGGGATAATGCTTCACGGCTAACGGCAGGATTGACCCACTCACGAAGCCAAGATTCGCTAAATTTCATGCTATACAGCTCCGTTATTTAAATTGCTTCAGGAAACGCAGGTCGTTTTCGAAAAACGCTCGTAGATCGTTTACGCCGTAACGCAGCATAGTTAAACGCTCAACGCCCATACCAAAAGCAAAACCAGAGTATTTTTCTGGATCGATGCCAACGCTACGCAGCACATTTGGGTGCACCATACCGCAGCCTAACACTTCTAACCATTTGCCGTTTTTACCCATTACGTCCACTTCGGCTGAAGGCTCAGTGAATGGGAAGTAAGAAGGACGGAAACGCACCTGCAAATCTTCCTCAAAGAAGTTACGCAGGAAATCATGCAACACGCCTTTTAATTCGGCGAAGTTAACGTTTTCATCTACCAGCAAACCTTCCACTTGGTGGAACATTGGTGTGTGAGTTTGGTCGTAATCGTTACGATACACACGACCCGGTGAAATAATCCGCAGTGGCGGCTTTTCCGTTTCCATAGTACGAATTTGCACGCCCGAGGTTTGGGTACGCAACATCAGCTTAGGATTAAAATAAAACGTATCGTGGTCGGCACGCGCTGGGTGGTGCTCAGAGATATTCAAGGCGTCGAAGTTATGGAAATCATCTTCGATTTCAGGGCCTTGTTTTACCGAAAACCCTAATTCCCCAAAAAAGGTTTCGATACGTTCAATGGTGCGCGTCACTGGGTGTAAACCACCGATTTCGATAGTGCGACCAGGTAGCGTCACATCAATCTTTTCGGCAATTAATTTGGCTTCTAGCTCTGCACTTCTCAGGACGTCGATGCGCTCAGTTAATTTCTGTTGAATGGCCTGTTTCGCATCATTGACCGCCTGACCAAAAGCGGGTTTTTCTTCAGGACTTAAGCTGCCCATCATTTTCATCATGTCGGTGATCTTACCTTTCTTACCTAGGTAATCGACACGGATATCATCCAGTGCTTTTAGATCACTGGCCTGGTCAATAATGACTAAGGCTTGTTCTACGATCTCAGTTAACTGCTGCATTTTCTCTTCCACTGCATAGTCGCGCTTGATAAACAAGTGCTATGGGCGCCAAACTTTCAGGCTATTTCGGTGCTCAGGTTATCGGGCGTTAATGCCAGACGCTTTGCTAGCTATAACGAAATAAAAGGAGAGAAATTTTACGCGAGCGAGCGGCATATTACTAGGGCTTATTCGGGGTTTTTATCATGCAAATTCATGTGTTATCCCAACAAACCTTCCAAGTTGATCGCCTTGGAAAGACATTTGTCGATTTTTACAGCAGTCACGTGATCACGCACTAACCACTGGCGACACATGTAACTAAACTGTAAACTTATGTTTGTACCTTGCCAAAATTGCTGCAAAACAAACAAAAATGCCGCAATTGGACAACAATAATACAAGCAACAGCTTACTAAGCAGAAAAACATAAAGTCTATGGCAAATCGACCGATATCCATTTGGTCACAGCCCAATTTATCGAGGCGCTAATGAAAGAAGTTAAATTTCGCTGGATAGATCAATACCTTATCCACATGACCTTAAAAACCAAATTTGCAATTCTCGCCCTAGTTCCGATGTTTATGATTGTGGGATTAGCGGTATTTTTAAATACTCAGTTTAGGGATACCCTGCTTGAAAGCCATTTGCATGGGCTCCAAGACACTTCCCAGAAAATCAATCAACTCGCCGCGCAGATTTCTAGCAAGCTACCCGAGCAAGAACGCCAAAATTTACCTAATCAGCTGAGCCAAGGCTTACAGAATGTTCAGATTGTTACAGTTTCTGAGGCTGATAGCCGCGCACAAACCCTTGCGCGCAGCGGTGGTGGTATTGATACCAGCAGTTCACCTAATCGGGCTGTTAGCTCGGTTAATGATCAAAATATGCTGACCATCATTCCCGTCGACGATCGTCAACTGAACGCCCTTTTAGCCGATGACAATATCTTAGTCTACAGCCTAATGGCGGTGCTGTTATTCGTGCTCTTCCTGTTTAGCTACTACATCTCCACCTTTGTGGGCGGTGCGCTCTACACCACAGTGATGGCACTTAAACGCGCAGCCTCGGGGGATCTGACTGGGCGATTGAACTTCTTCGAAGTGAAAGATGAGTTCAGCATCTTAGCGATTAGTATCGACACCTTGGTCGAGCGTCAACATACCCTAGTGAAGCAAATTGCTGAATCCACTAGCAAAATCCGCGAAGTGGTTTCATCATTTAGAAGCACGGCGCAGCAAGGACAAGCCCTTGCTGTCAATCAACGTCAGCACCTCGATTCCTTAGCCACGGCGATGGAAGAAATGACCGCTGCGGTTAAAGAAGTGGCGCGCAACGCCGAGCAATCCTCCGCCGAAACCCAAGAGGCGAATCAACAGGTTAATGCGGGTTCTAAGGATATTGAAACCACAGTAAGCGCAATTGATGTGCTGTCGGATGAAATTTCTGCTGCATCGAATGCCGTCAATACCCTCAACGACAACGCCAGTAAGATTGATGAGGTGGTTTCGACCATTAATGCTATCTCGCAACAAACTAACCTACTCGCGTTAAACGCCGCGATTGAAGCGGCGCGTGCCGGCGAACAGGGTCGCGGTTTTGCGGTAGTGGCCGATGAGGTACGAACCCTTGCTGGCCGCACGCAAGCTGCAACGGTAGAAATTAAATCCATGATTGAGTCGCTGCAACAAGGCACACGTAACCTCACTCAAGTGATGTCTCGCACCGTGAGTCAAGCAAGTGAAGGCAAACAGCATGTACTGCAAACGGGTAAAGATCTCGATTCGATTGCCCACCATAGCAGCCGCGTGTTCGAAATGAGTGTGTTGATTGCCACGTCTGCGGAAGAACAATCGGCCGTAGCTAACGAAATCGCGACCAATCTGATGGAAATTCGCAATCAATCCCACGATGTCGAGCAATCGGCGAACCAATCAGTATCGGGTTGTGATGAGTTGCAAGCCACCGCGGGACAATTGGACCAGCTGATGGTGGGTTTAAAAATCTAATCGTTGAAGTGCTAAGCAACAAGGGACCCAAGCACCCTTGTTGCTTAAATAACGAATCGTAATCTGGTTAATCCCTAATTAATTCATTTCTATAATTTAGAATTGCTAAATAAATTAAAATAAAATCTAAATTTTAAAATTTAGATTTGGATTATCGAATTTATCGCCCCCACAATAAAATCTTGATCATACTTTTAAACTAAAAAAGTATTCATCCATTCACCTTTGATAACGATCAACGTTTTGTCACCTTAAAAATCTATTATACATTCAAGAAGCCAAGTTAAATCTAAAAAAACTATTAATTTAAGCTTAATAAACTCTGTTAAGCCCTAATGTATTTCAGTACACATTAATAATAAAACAGCGGTATAAGTTTCAAGAGAAATACTAATTAGACATTTAAAAAAGCAATGTTTGCACATTGCTTATATTGCGCCACTAGCTCTTTATGATCGAATAAGAGCTTATTTGCTGGCTTAAGAATGATAATTTAACCCACAATAAAAGAAGGAAAATAACATGCTTAAAAAGATGATGCTCATGTGTGCACTGTGTTTCTCTACTAGTTTAATGGCGGCATCTCTTGCCGACAGCCATTCAGAAAGATCAGACTGTGAATCATGCCATAAGGATAAAACACCTTCTGCGGATTATGTTTTTGAAAATGAGCAATGTGTATCATGCCATGGCGAAATGAAAACACTCGCAGGTGAAGCTCATACTAAGCATGATGGTGTTTTAACATGCACTAATTGCCATATCGCTCATGAAGAAAAAGCACCTGCTGATGCCTGCAAAGCATGCCATTAACTCACTAAAAATCTAAAGCCAAAAGCCGAAGAATAACTTGTTTTGAATGGAACCATTTGGCAGGATGCCACTTGACCCACCTCCAAGGGTGTTTGCCATCTATTGCTCACAGGTGGCATTTTTTATCCCCGTTTGTATCGCCTTAATGTATATCTAACAACTGAATACTTCGCTCATATTCCATAAAAATAAAAAAATTTAAGCATCCCAAGTAAACCATAAGACGAGTGTCAAGGTATTGTTCTCAAGAACGCCAAGGCTTTATCTAAATCACGGGTGCGCGCCATCGGCGGCAGGGAGTTTAAAAATGCCTGTCCGTAGGCGCGATTCACAATCCGATTATCACACAGGATTAATACGCCGCAGTCCTTTTCGTCACGGATCAAACGTCCAACCCCTTGTTTGAGCGCAATAATCGCCTGAGGTAATGACACTTGAGTAAAAGGATCGCCGCCCTGACGGCTAATATTGTCGGCGCGGGCACGGTAAAGCGGCTCATCGGGCGAGACAAACGGCAATTTATCAATAATCACGCAGCTTAATAACTTGCCACGCACATCTACCCCCTCCCAAAAACTGCTGGTGCCAAGTAATACCGCATTGCCCAGTTGGCGAAACTTTGTGAGCAAACTCTGTTTACCCGCTTGGCCCTGCACCAGCAACGGATATTGAGTCCGAGTTCGCAATGCCAACGCCGTTTGCTCAAGCATTTTATGGCTGGTAAACAAAATAAAGGTTCGCCCCTGCGCTGCCTCAATCGCTTTGACACATACATCGACTAACTGTTTGACTGCTTGCTGCTGATTCGCCACATTGCCCAGTTGCCTCGGCACACAAAATAACGCCTGACGCGGATAATCAAAGGGACTATCCAAAATATGCGCCTTGGCCTCACTGATCCCTAACTCCTTGGCAAAATGCCCTAGGCTGCGGTTCACTTGTAAGGTTGCCGAGGTAAAAATCCAACTGGTATTGGCCACAAATAACTGCTGACATTCGCGGGCAATATTAATCGGTGAAATCCGTAGCATCACAAAACGGCTACCAAATTCAACACTATAGGCAGCCTGTGGATTGTCACATTGGAAAAACTGATTGAGCTTATGGTTAAGGTCCGCCAGTTTAACGGCAATATCATCTAATAACTCACTGCGCCCCACATGGGCGAGCAAGAGTTTTTGCAGCGCGGTTAACTCTGCGAGTAAATCCCATGATGCTAGCGCAATTGACTTATTGCCAAGCAGCATACGCCAATCCGACTCGGCAATAGAAAACAATCCATTATGCCAGTCACTCAATTTGGCTAAACAACGCTGACAAAATTGGGCAATCTGCCCCGTATCGCTGAGCTCCGTTTGATAAATCTGCAATAACTTTTGCAGATAATCATCGATAGTGCGACTCGAGGATTGCTGGCCAAAATAACTGACGCAGATATCCGGCAGCAAATGCGCTTCATCGAAGATCACCACATCGGGATCGGGTAATAATTCAGCAAAGCCTGTGTCCTTTAACACACTGTCTGCAAAGAATAAGTGATGATTTACGACGATGATTTTCGCATCCATCGCGCGGCTGCGAGCCTTACGGGTAAAACAGGCATCATAAAATTCGCAGCGCTGGCCAAGACAGGTCTCTTTGGTACTGACGACTAAGGGAAGCGCGGGAGAATGTTCAGGCACTGAGGTTAAGCCACCAATATCGCCGTCTTTACTCATGCCCGCCCATTGGTTGATTTTGAGTAAATCGTCCAATAATCGCGCCTCAATATGGCTGGCCTCCTGCATCTGCCTATCAAGCCGATACTGACACAAATAGTTATTGCGACCTTTTAATAGCGCAAGCTTGGGCGCAATCCCAAGCATAGATGTCAATGCGGGTAAATCCTTTAAAAACAATTGTTCCTGCAAGTTTTTACTGCCAGTACTGACAATCACTTGCTTGCCACTTAACATAGCGGGAATTAAATAGGCGAAGGTTTTACCGACCCCTGTACCCGCTTCGATCAGTGCATTGCCCTTACTCGCAATCGCTTCACTGATGATTTGCGCCATCTCAACCTGACTATGACGCGCACTAAACCCTTGAATATACTTAGCGAGCACGCCATCGCTGGCAAAAGCGCGCAGCACTTCATTCGTCAATCTGCTCATCGAACGAGGAGCATCAAGCAACTGCTGATTTGATTGCAGATGTTTAGCTTGCCGCGGAGCTGAGCGTCGAGAGTGAGTCAATGGCGAGCGAGTTCCTATAAAAACGATTCAAAAAAAGCGAGTTGTGGGTTAAGGCGTTAGCCTTCGCTAAGGAGCATAACGCTGTTGCCGCAGTGTAATTAAGCCCGCCTGATAATACCAATAGTTTTAATCTAGCGCCGAGCTTCTTGAGCTAAAACATGGAGTAGCGTAGTTTAAATGATTTAACAACCAAAGGCTTAACTCAACTTTTCACCGATTGCTTGCTAAGAGATAAGCTGCTAAGTTGCGTTAATGATTGTGCTAATGACTTAATTTTGCACGAAGCTTCAATTATGGATATATAACTCAATTAAGGTTTACGTTTATAAACGTTGAGATGATTAAGGATATAAAATGAAAAAGTTCCAATTATTACCGTTAATGTTATTTATTTTATCTACTCCCGTAGTAGCGCAAGAAGCACCAATAGATGAAATGTTTAGAGTGATGTCAATCGATAAACAAATGGCTGGTGGATTTGAAGCTATGTTACCAATAGTAGACCAAATAGCCACCAACTATAAATTAGATAATAAGGCTAAAGAAGAACTTAAGGGTATTTATAGAGCATGGTTTAATGAAGATGTTGATCGTCCCAGAGTGATAAACGAATTAAAAAAACAGTACTCAGAGGCTTTCACAAATGAAGAAATCATTAAAATAACCCAATTTTATCAAACTTCTACAGGTAAAAAACTCTTAGAAAAAACGCCACAATTGATGCAAACTGGAGCACAAATCGCCATGCAAGAAGCACAAGCAAAACAATCTAAATTAATTGAGCGTATTAGACCTTTTCTCGCAAAGCATGGAATTAAAGAATAAAGCTATAACAATTATCTGAACATGAGGTCTGACATTACGAGACGTGTACCAAGCTACGCACTCAGTGGTAAGCATCAGGCGGAGATTAACCATGCCAACGACCTTATCCTTGTCACAATATGTGAAAAAGCGAAATGGTGTTCCACTGGGTGCCAGTCACTCGATGAGGAATATGCTATCAAGCGCCCTGGGTGCTAAGTCATTCCCCATTTTTTGGCATTATTGGAATCCGATTTGGGGTTATTATTTATCACGTAATGTCATGCGTCCTAGCAGTCAGTTTCTGCCGATGTGGCTCGCCGTACTTGTCACCTTTTTGGTCAGTGGTGCGCTACACGATCTCGCCGTTGCTCTGGTTAAATGGCAAACCATATTCTTTTTTACACCTTGGTTTGGCATCATGGGAGTTATAGTGATTGCCTCAAATAAATATCGCCTTTCCTACGGTACATTACCTTGGATTATGCGGGCTTTGATTAATTTACTGTTTATTTTCTCATCATTTGCGTTAACCGAATTAATGCAGGGTCTGTTGAGGCCATAAGCCTAATTATTTCACTTTAATTAACTGGTCTTGACGATGTAAATGATGCTCGCACAACAGGATATTTCATGCACTTAACATTAACCTTGGAAACCCTATTATCCCAACTTGGTTCTTTTTCGTGGCACTTGGATGTGTACAAAGCCCTAGAACAACCATTAAGTCCCACAATGTCGGTGTTAATCATTGACGATGAGCTTGAAGAAGAACGCGACCAACAGGATGAGCCTCTCTACCCGCAAACTCAAGGTTATCAATACTTTTTAAGCATTGCGGATTTGCAAAGCATCAAGGCTAATTTAGTGCAACAGCTGCCACATGCTACCTTGCATGACATAATTCATGCTGTCAGTTATTACTATCAAAACGATGCTTATATAAATGTAGAGAGCTAACCGCTTTAATTGCGCTTTTATAAGATAAATTAAAACAATTGTTAAAGGATAAAATAGAATCAGCTATGGATAAAAAAGCAAAAAGGATTTTATTCTCCACCTATTGGAAGAATGGTTGGATTGACGTAAAAAACAGAAGTATCTCCGATCCCGACTTTATCTATGCCAAATCGAAAGGATTAATGTTTGATCCTTTAACTATCTCCCATGATGAATGTATCCTTGCCACCACAACGCTAGTAAAAGGCATTTCGCAAGCACAAGTAACAAAAGGATTTTTAAGCAGTCTAACCTCTCGGCGATTGGATTGGCGCTCATCCCTTGCATCCTATGCGATCGCCCAAAAAATCCCATCTCATCAATACACACCTGTCATTTCAGGCTCTTCTTATATGGATGGCAAACCAACTGCACATTCCTATACCTGCGGCATTTGCCGAGACAGTCAATATGGCATCCGAGGAAGCGAATCCTATATCGAGGTGGATATTAACGTATTCAATTTCGAGCGTATAAAATGGGGCGGCATGCGCCATGGGGATATTTTGTATACCTATTTTGATTTAAGCCAATTTATTAATGCCGATATTCCAGAGCCGACGTCAGAAGATATGGCCTGTTTTAGGGAGATCTTAACGATTATCGAAACGTCAGACCCGAGCGATTATCCCAGTACACTAGAGAAAAGATTAGCGAATGTGATTAAGTCGAGTAAAGCTGAGCGACAAATATTAATCGAAATATTAGCCAGTCTGGGAATATTAAAACCCAATACTGTCTATAGACAACGCCAAGGCAAAAATGACTGGGTATTTGCCGAATATTGGCGTGGTGAAGACAAATATTGCCAACAAACAGTTGATCGCCTGTTTGGAGAATATTTAACAGGGTAAAAGGGATGTCACGCGCTAATTCAGCATTAGCGCTGTGCCTAATCGTGTTTGTCGAGGGACACTCATCCTCAATCATCAGTCTAGATTGAACGCTGTTAGACAAGATTTACCATACTTACCGCCAGCCGAATTTGTCTAAACGCAGCATCGGCTTTGTGCCAATCCCCTAATTCGCCCCTCCTTGCGATAAGCAGATTATCGTCCTGCGACCACCAAGATGAAACATTTTCACAAAACGCATAAATATTCTTATTTAGTTAAAATTAGCTGTTGCAAACGGCACAGAAAGCGGTTAGCTTAAAAAAACGTTCGATGGATAAGTATCCACCAACACCAAATTCAACATAATCACAGAGTATAGAGAGTCATATGAGCCAACTACTGAACGCTATCCACCACCATCACCACCATATGCGGTAGCCTTCGGACGCTCACTGCCGAAGGACTATATCCTTCTGGCGGACTGATTCAAAGATGATCACTAACCCCTGGAAGGAATTCTGGGGGTTTTTGCTTTTGGGCTTTTTAACTAACGATTTAATAGATAATTAGTAATTAATTTCAATATGTTAACCGCCACATTTACTGGCGGTGCCGATAAACCAGTTAAAGCGTGAAACGAAAGAATATCATTTTGAATTTGTTAACTTTGAGCGAGATAAAATTATGACTGAATCAAACCGTTTACGTATTGCCATTCAAAAATCGGGTCGCCTATCGACCGACTCTCAGCAATTACTCAAGAGCTGCGGTGTTAAGTTTTCCATTAACGAACAACGTCTTATCGCACACGCAGATAACATGCCTATCGATTTACTCAGAGTACGTGACGATGATATTCCAGGACTGGTTATGGATGGCGTGGTCGATTTAGGCATTATTGGTGAGAACGTGCTCGAAGAAGAGCAAATTGAGCGTCAAACCCTAAATAAGCCAGCTGAATATGTAAAATTACGCCAATTAGATTTTGGCGCCTGCCGTCTCTCGTTAGCCGTACCAACCGAATTTAGCTATGCCAATGCCTCATCCCTAGAAGGCTTGAGAATTGCCACCTCCTACCCCAATCTATTGCGTCGTTTTATGCAACAAAAGAGCATAAATTATCGCGATTGTATGTTAAAAGGCTCGGTTGAAGTTGCGCCGCGTGCAGGGCTTGCCGATGGCATTTGTGACTTAGTCTCCACTGGCGCAACCCTTGAAGCCAATGGTTTATACGAGACTGAAGTTATCTACCGCTCCATGGCCTGCATTATTCAATCAACCCAAACCCAAACGCCGAGCAAACAAGCCTTAATCGATCGCATTTTATCCCGCGTAAACGGCGTGATCCGCGCCCGTGAAAGTAAATATATTTTGCTGCACGCGCCCACTGAAACTTTAGATCAAATTGTCGCCCTGCTGCCCGGTGCCGAAAATCCTACTGTATTGCCATTAAACGACGATACTAATCGAGTGGCCATTCACGCCGTCAGTACCGAAGATTTATTCTGGGACACCATGGAAGAACTCACCGCGCTCGGTGCCAGCTCAATCCTCGTCATGCCAATTGAAAAAATGATGGGGTGATCTATGGATATTTTGACTTGGGCAGCGTTATCCGTCGATGCACAACAAGCCGCGCTCCAACGCTCACCTTTAATTGGTGACAGCGGCTTAGAACAAAGTGTTCGGGCCATTGTTGATGCCGTAGCTAGCCGTGGCGATGCGGCGCTAAAAGAGTTTAATCAAAAGTTTGATGGCTTTAATAGTGCCAATATCGACAGTCTGCGTTTAAGTGAAAGCGAGATTAGCGCCGCCAGCGCACGAGTCTCGACCGAACTTAAAGCCGCCATTGCCCAAGCGATGGCCAATATTGATGTGTTCCACAGCGCGCAGCAATTTCGCCCCATCGACATTGAAACCCAAGCGGGGGTTCGCTGCGAGCTTCGTAGCGAACCGATTGAAAAAGTCGGTTTATATATTCCCGGTGGCAGCGCCCCATTAATCTCAACCGTACTGATGTTGGCCCTGCCTGCCAAAATTGCTGGCTGCGAAAAACGCGTATTGGTGAGTCCGCCGCCGATTAACGATGCAATTGTGTATGCGGCAAACGCCTGTGGGATCACCGAAATCTATCAAGTGGGCGGCGCGCAGGCCATTGCCGCACTGGCCTTTGGCACTGAAACGATTCCCAGCGTCGATAAGATTTTTGGCCCAGGCAATCGTTATGTCACCGAAGCCAAGCGCTTAGTCTCGCAGGACGGTCGCTGCACTGTGTCTATTGATATGCCCGCAGGCCCTTCTGAGGTATTAGTGATTGCCGATAGCGATGCCAATGCGCAGTTTATTGCCGCAGATTTACTTTCGCAAGCAGAGCACGGCCCAGATTCGCAGGTCATTTTAGTCACGGATTCTGAGCCATTAGCACAAGCTGTCAATCAAGCGCTCGAGTCGCAACTGGCCGCCCTGCCGCGCCAAGAGATTGCTGCGACGGCCCTAAAAGGCAGCCGCACCATTTTGGTAAAAGATATGCAAGAAGCGGCGCTCGTTTCGAATTGCTATGGACCCGAACACTTAATTATTCAAACCCGCTTCCCACGGGACGTACTAAATCATATTCGCGCCGCAGGCTCAGTGTTTTTAGGGGCCTATACACCTGAATCGGTTGGGGATTATGCCAGTGGGACTAACCATGTATTGCCAACTTACGGTTATAGCCGCGCGGTATCTAGCCTCTCCTTGGCAGACTTTAGCCGCCGCTTTACGGTGCAAGAACTCAGTGCCAAGGGCCTGCTCGGACTCGGGCAAGCGGTAATGACCCTTGCCAGCAATGAGTTACTCGATGCCCATAAAAATGCGGTCGCGATACGCTTAGCCAGTCTTAAGGACTGATGGAAATAAGTAACGCAATCAACAGTACGCTTAATTAAAGCCATAGCAAGACTTAGGATGAATAGGATGAGCCAAGTGCCAACTAGCCAAGCAACAACGAGTAATGTGCCAGTGACAAATATTCAGAGCGCCAATAGCGCCAGCAACACTCTCGATAACAATACTCTCGATAACACAAGCATCGAGCCAACAACCCTTGCCGCACGTCTTGCACGGCCCGAACTGCTCGAGTTAACGCCTTACCAAAGTGCTCGCAGGCTGGGTGGTCGTGGGGATATTTGGATCAACGCTAACGAATCGCCCTTTAATAATGTGGCCGTCGGCGAGCTCGATTTAACTAAGTTAAATCGTTATCCTGAGTGCCAACCGCCCGCGTTAATCAATGCCTATAGCCAATATAGCGGTGTAGTGGAAAGCAAAATTGTCGCCAGCCGCGGCGCCGATGAGGCCATCGAACTGCTGATCCGGGCCTTTTGTGTCCCAGGCATCGATTCCATTGCGACCTTTGGGCCCACTTACGGCATGTACGCCATTAGCGCGCAAACCTTTAATGTGGGCGTTAAGGCGTTAAGCTTAACGGCTGAATACGGTCTCCCATCCGACTTTGCAACGGCCACGCGCGGCGCTAAGTTAGTGTTTATCTGCAATCCCAATAACCCAACTGGCACTGTGATTGATAAGGCGCGCATAGAGCAAGCCATCCAAGCCCTACCCGACTCCATTGTCGTGGTCGATGAGGCTTATATCGAATTTTGCCCAGAATATAGCGTCGCGGATTTACTCGAGTCTTACCCAAATCTCGTTGTACTGCGCACCCTCTCAAAAGCCTTTGCCTTAGCAGGCGCGCGCTGCGGCTTTTTGCTTGCCAATGAAGAGATTATCGAAATCATCATGCGGGTAATTGCGCCCTATCCCGTGCCATTGCCCGTAAGTGAAGTGGCCGTGCAAGCGCTATCAGCTGCTGGGATTGCGCGGATGAAAACCCAAGTGAATGAGCTCAATTCTCAGGGCGAGCGACTCGCGGCGGCGCTGAATTTGTACTGTGAGCAATGGGGCGGCGCCGTGCTAAAACCTAATGGCAACTATGTCTTAGCCGAGTTTGACGACGTAGCAACAGTGACACAGCTGCTTATCGACAATGGCATTGTCGCGCGGGCCTATAAGGACCCAAGGCTAGCTAAAGCCATTCGTTTTAGCTTTAGCTCTCAGTCTGACACCGACCGCTTAGTGTCGCTCTTTGAATCGCAAAAGCTGTGAGCTTTGGGTGCAAGTCTTGTAACAGCATTGGCCTAATAGACTGATTTTATAAAGATAACAAACTGAATTGAAAGGTAGCAGCATGAACCCAGTATTTACCCCAAATGTCGCCCAGAAAATACTTTTTATCGACCGTGATGGCACCTTGATTGAAGAGCCAATCACCGACAAACAGGTCGATAGCCTCGCCAAACTGGTATTCGAGCCCCAAGTGATCCCCGCCTTACTGCGCCTGCAAAAAGCTGGGTTTAGGTTGGTGATGGTTAGCAATCAAGACGGGCTCGGTACCCCTTCCTTCCCGCAGGAAGATTTCGATGCACCGCACAATATGATGATGCAAATCCTGTCTAGCCAAGGGGTTAAGTTTGAAGATGTGCTCATCTGCCCGCACTTTAACGATGAAAATTGCAGCTGCCGCAAACCCAAACTAGGACTGGTGAAAGACTTTTTGACCCAAGGCACCATCGATTTTACCCAGTCCGCCGTGATTGGTGACAGACACACAGATGTGGAACTGGGCAATGCCATGGGGATTAAAAGCTTTCAATATCAGCGTGGCAGTCTTGGCTGGGACGCGATTGCCGATGCCTTACTCAACAAGGGCCGCACCGCGACTGTGGTTCGCACCACCAAGGAAACCGATATTCGCGTGACTGTCGATCTCGACAATCCCAGCAAAGGCGCCATTAACACTGGCATTGGTTTCTTCGACCATATGTTGGATCAAATCGCCACCCACGGAAACTTCAAAATGGAGGTGAATGTCGATGGCGATCTGGAGATAGACGATCACCACAGCGTTGAAGACACGGCATTGGCAATTGGGGATGCGCTGCGCCAAGCGCTGGGCGATAAACGCGGTATTGCCCGCTTTGGTTTTAGTTTGCCGATGGATGAGGCCAAAGGCGAATGCTTACTGGATCTTTCCGGCAGGCCTTTTATTAAATTCGCCGCCCAATTTGAACGTGAAAAAGTCGGTGAAATGGCTACCGAAATGGTACCGCACTTTTTCCGCTCTTTTGCCGATGGCCTACGCTGCACCCTACATGTGGCCGCAGAAGGAGACAACGATCACCACAAGGTCGAAGCGCTATTTAAAGTACTGGGCCGCGCGCTGCGTCAGGCCGTAAAAGTCGAAGGTGATGTCTTACCATCGAGTAAAGGCGTGCTCTAACACCGTGCTAAAACATTTGTTATCTGCTTCTTGACTGAAAATAGGTACATGAGCAAATAACACAAAGCGTGATGATTTTAACGAGGGGCAGTTTAGGAAATGCGGCGACAAGCCACTTCCCCCACTGACCCATCAATAGGAAAACCCAATGTCAGCAAACATAGATGAATTTGATGTTGTCATCATAGACACAGGTTGCGCTAACTTAAGTTCGGTCCGTTTCGCCTTTGAGCGCCTCGGCGCTAAGGTGTTAGTCACCGATGACAAAGCCAGCATTAAAGCCGCCAAACGAGTGGTACTGCCAGGTGTTGGCAGCGCTGGCGCCGCAATGGCTTCATTAACTGAAAAAGCCTTAGTCGAATTAATCCAAGGGTTAACTCAACCCGTGCTGGGGGTCTGCTTAGGGATGCAAATGCTCACCCTGCTCTCTAAAGAACGCGGCGGCCAAGCGCTGGATTGCCAATGCCTAGGCATTATTCCAACCGAGATTGACGAGCTAGACCGTCAAGCACTTAAGGCCGAAGGTTTACCTCTGCCGCACATGGGCTGGAACCAACTGACCTTTAGCAATCCGTCTCAGGTTCACCCGCTGTTTGCCGGTGTTCCGGCCAGCAGTTACGTGTATTTTGTTCACAGCTACCGCGCGCCATTAAGCGACTACACCTTGGCACAATGCCGTTATGGTGAGGACTTTAGCGCCGCCATCGGTAAAGACAACTTTATGGGCGTGCAATTTCACCCCGAGAAGAGCGCCGCCGTGGGTGCACAAATCCTAGGTAACTTTTTAAAAATGCAGTAAATGCAATCGCTTATTGTGTTTGGGATGAACCAGCATTTTTCAGCCACAACATTCAGCAATAAAGCGCGGTAGCAAATGCACCAAAAGAATTTAAGGACAACAGATGATCATTCCAGCAATTGATTTAATTGATGGCAAGGTAGTTAGGCTCTATCAAGGGGATTATGGGCAGCAGACCACCTTTGATTTAAGCCCACTGGCCCAGTTGCAATCCTACCAAGACCAAGGGGCAAGCTGGCTGCATATAGTAGATTTAACTGGCGCGAAAGATCCTACAAAACGCCAAACGGCTTTGATTGCTAAGCTGACTGCTGGGCTTAACGCCAATATTCAAGTGGGCGGTGGGATCCGCACTGAAGAGCAAGTCGCCGAGTTATTATCCCTTGGGGTTAAACGTGTGGTGATAGGCTCGCTCGCCGTCAAAGAGCCTGAGTTAGTCAAAGGCTGGTTTAACAAGTTTGGCAGCGAAGCAATTTGCCTGGCACTGGATGTCAATATCAATCAGAACGGCGAGAAAATCGTTGCGGTTTCTGGCTGGCAAAGCGGTGGCGGTAAGAGTCTAGAATCTATCGTCGAAGACTTTAGCCAAGTGGGGCTTAAACATGCATTGGTGACAGACATCAGCCGCGATGGCACCCTCACAGGCGCCAATACCGCACTCTACCGCGAGCTATCCAGCCACTATCCCAATATCGCGTGGCAAGCCTCGGGTGGCATTGCCACCCTTGAGGATGTTGCCGCCGTCAGAGACAGTGGCGCCGCGGGCATCATTATCGGTAAAGCTTTACTTATCAATCAGTTTAATGTGGCGGAGGCAATCCAATGCTGGCCAAACGAATAGTCCCCTGTTTAGATGTGAAAGATGGCTGCGTGGTTAAGGGCGTACAGTTTCGCAACCATGAAATTGTTGGCGATATAGTGCCACTCGCGGCGCGTTACGCCGCAGAGGGCGCCGACGAACTGGTGTTTTACGATATCACTGCCAGTGCCCACGATCGTGTAGTCGATAAGTCTTGGGTGAGCCGAGTAGCGGAGCAAATCGATATCCCCTTTTGCGTGGCGGGTGGAATTAAAACCATCGGCCAAGCCCGCGAGCTACTCGCCTTTGGCGCGGATAAAATTTCAGTCAACTCGCCTGCCCTGAGCGACCCGAGTTTAATCTCACGCCTGCAGGATGAGTTTGGCCGCCAATGTATCGTGATTGGCATCGACTCATTTTATGATGCGGCAAGCGACAGTTATAAAGTGAAGCAATTTACCGGCGATGAAGCCGCCACCAAAGAAACCGCTTGGTACACCCAAGACTGGGTTGAAGAAGTGCAAAAACGCGGCTGCGGCGAAATCGTGCTCAACGTGATGAACCAAGATGGCGTACGCGGCGGCTATGATATCAAGCAGTTAAGCCTAGTACGCCAGTTGTGCGATGTGCCCTTAATCGCCTCGGGCGGCGCTGGCACTATGGCACATTTTCGCGATGTGTTTATTGATGCGAAGGTCGATGCGGCGCTGGCAGCCAGCGTGTTCCATAAGGCCATTATCAATATCGGCGAGTTAAAACAGTATTTAGCGGCCGAAGGCATCGCGATTAGACGCTAGAGCGGTTCTAGGTTCTAGGTTCTAGGTTCTACAAATAGATTAAGAGTGAATACTATGTCAACGCAAACAAACACTAAGTCAGATTTGAGCGAGCTGGATTGGGACAAACAGGATGGGCTTATCCCTGCTGTTATCCAAAACCACTTATCAGGCAAGGTATTAATGCTCGGGTATATGGATAAAGCCGCGCTAGAACAAACTCTGGCAACCGGTGATGTGACGTTTTTTAGCCGCTCTAAACAACGTTTATGGACCAAGGGCGAAACCTCGGGCCATACCCTAAAATTGGTCGCCATCGATAAAGACTGTGATAACGACAGCCTGTTGGTGCAGGTGTTGCCCAATGGTCCAACCTGCCATAAAGGCACCGAAAGCTGCTGGCTCGATGGCCAAGCTCACCCGTTTTTAAACAATCTGGCCGAACTTATCACATCACGTAAAGGGCAAAGTCCAGAATCGAGCTACACCGCCTCCTTATTTGCGCGCGGCACCAAACGCATCGCCCAAAAAGTCGGTGAAGAAGGATTAGAAACCGCCTTGGCCGCTGCGACTCACGATAAAGAAGAGCTGATTAATGAGGCATCAGATCTCATGTACCACTTATTAGTGCTGCTTGAAGATCAACAACTGAGCTTAAGTGATATCACGGCTAATCTACTCGCTCGCCATCAAAAAGCACTGCGAAAATAAGCTAAAAACTAAGCACTACTGCACCAGTATCTGCCGCAAGCCTTTTTGGTCTGCGGCAGACAACCTTCTATTTACGCAGTGTTAGCCAACACCACATCCCACCCTCTATCATGCGCCTTAAAACCCTTCCCCCAAAATAGTGAATCCTAAAACCGCACAGTTTCTCATCAGCCATCACACCGTAATTGACAAAAAATCAGCAAAATACTGTTGTAATGGTTGACAAGTACATCTTAACTGCCTATCGTAGCCAGCGTACTCGATACCTGCATCGAGGCGTTGACTCAACTTATTAACATTTAAGACAAATTTTAAAAACAGGCCGAATTGCCTTCGTTATGTGATGTGACCAAGCAATTAGATGTGATTAAGTCATTAGATGTAATTTAAGTGTCGAATTAACCCCAATCAAAGGCGCGTTTTATGTGTATTACAACAGCTTATTATCCCTATCTGTAGCCGCAATGGCATAGATAGGCACACTCGCCAGACCTTCCATTGTGGCCATATCCCCAACGATCCGCAGATTGCGCCACGAACCCAACGCTTTGTACTCACACAAGTACTACTCTCAGCCGCCGTATCGCGCCGCCATTCTGCTTAAGCCTTTATCTCTTTTAACTGAGATATTCGAGCCATTCATTAAGACGTTTGAGCGTAAGTTATGACACAAAATAAATTTTTCGGCAGTTTACTGCTGATCGCAGGCACCACCATTGGCGCGGGCATGCTCGCACTCCCCATCGCCTCAGCAGGACTCGGCTTTGGTGTATCGAGCATGATTATGCTAATCCTCTGGGCATTAATGGCCTACACCGCCCTACTTATGGTTGAAATCCATCAATTTGCCCCGAGTGATGCCAGCCTGAACCAATTAGCCCGCACGCTTTTGGGCGTTAAAGGCCAAGTGATTGCCAGTGTTGCCCTGATGTTTTTACTCTACGCCCTGTGCGCCGCCTATATCGCGGGTGGCGGCGAGCAAGTCAATCAAAAGCTCAATGCTTGGTTAGGATTAAATCTGCCGCCACAGGCGGGCGCCATCTTATTTACCCTCCTAGTTGGTACGATTGTGGGTTTAGGCACCCACTGCGTCGATTTAATTAACCGCCTGCTCTTTAGTTTGAAAATCATTGCGTTAATCTTGATGCTGACGTTATTACTGCCACAGGTCGAAGGCACACATTTACTCGAATTGCCACTGGAACAAGGGCTTATCGTGTCAGCCATTCCAGTGATTTTTACCTCCTTTGGTTTTCATGGTTCGATTCCATCTGTAGTGCGCTACTTAGGCGTTGAGGTTAAAAGCCTGCGCAAAATCATGTTGCTCGGCTCGGCATTACCGCTGCTGATTTACCTGCTGTGGCAACTGGGCAGCCAAGGCGTGCTCAGCCAAAGCCAACTGATGACAAATCAGAGTCTTTCAGGCTTTATCAATCAGTTAGCCAGTGTACTGCACAGTCAATCCTTAAGCTCAGCGATCAGTGTGTTTGCCGATCTGGCGCTGGCAACCTCCTTTTTAGGGGTTAGCCTAGGTCTATTTGACTTTATAGCCGCCAACTTAAGGCAAGAAGATAATGCGACGGGTCGCAGTATTACCGCGGCGATCACTTTTGTGCCGCCATTAGGCTTTGCCCTTTTTTACCCACAGGGATTTATTACCGCACTAGGTTATGCGGCAATTGCCCTAGTGATCCTCGCGATTTTTTTACCTGTTTCCATGGTATGGGTACAAAGAAAACAACGGGATAACGCCAATCTTCCCCAAGGCTACCGCGTCGCAGGGGGAACATTAGGCTTAGTGCTTGCACTCGTGTCAGGCCTTGCCGTCATTGGCGCCCAATTATTCGGTTAACATCGGTTTAGGTCACTACAGAATAAGTGCCTGTAAAATCAAGATGATTGAGTAGGCACTCAACCTCATTTGCCCATAGCAAGACCCATCGCAAAATTAGTCAGCCACGTAGTGGAGTGTTAAACTGGCGTTCATCCCACGCCCCTTTATCGCTGGTATTCCAATCGCCAGCACTAGAGTGAACGACAGCGCATTGATGATAAGGATGATATTCGACTCACATGGTTAAGACGCCAATACCACTGAAAAAGGCTAGCGCCGAACCCGCACCGCAGGCAAGCTCGGCTGCTACGTCACATTCCCAAGCGGTAGGAACTGGCGTGCCTAGACGCAAAACAACAATCAAAAAGCGCGTCAAACAAAGCCTTATCGCCACCACAGTGGCAAGTATGTTAGCGGGTATTGCGCTTACTGTATGGATTGTCAATAGTGAGACCGAAACCCTTATTCTGCGTGCCGCCAATTATGCCTTAAGCGGCATGGACAGTGAGCTGACCGATATTCGCTTAGGAAAAATGGGCTTAGCACATTGGCAAGTCAGTTCAGCCAACCTGCGCGTGCATGACTCGCACTTAGTGGTAAAAAATCTCGATATTCAACTGGCATTAAGCTGGCCCCAAAGTATTGCAGAACTACTCCAGTTGGCCCAGCTTGATGTCTTGAGCCAAAAAATCAAACGCATTAGTACAGGTGAGATTGAAGTGGAGCTCGGTCAATCACTCTTTGAGCGAAGCCCCAACATTGCCGATGAACAAACGCCCGCAATAGCGCTAAACATCAACTCATTACCCTTAATTGAGATAGGTAAAACCACACTGAAGCTAAAAGCGCAAGCCAATCACAGCGCCTATCAACTGGTGATGGAAAAACTAAGCCTTAATCATTATGGACAATTAACCACCGCCTTTAGCCATGAAGACGAGCCGCTTATCAGCTTAGCTGCAACACTCGGCAGCGATGAATGGACGTTAAAAAGTGAACTGAACATAGCGCCGCTGCTGGAGAGCCTGCATCAAATTAGCCTGCGCCAAACGCCAACCAGTATTCTTAGCCAATTGATACAATGGGACGAACAATGGCAAGCGCTTGGCGTGACACTGAGTGGTCAGTTAGTCTCGCAAAGTACTTTCAAGCTCCCGACGGGCGATATAAAGAGTGACCATCAGTTTATCCAGCCGAGTGTCACTTTGGCGCATTTTGCAGACTTCACCTTAGCACCACAACCAACACTGGCGTTTAATGTCAGTGGTCCATTAGCAGCACTGAATCTAACACTCGAGCCTTTTAGCCTTGCGTTAACGCCCAATGCCGCGCAACAAGCGCTGTTATTAGATGCCCTAAATCACTCTTTGCAATTAAATAATACTGACTATCAAGCGCTTAACACTTTACTCTCAGGGCTTAAAAGCACCCAGTCCCCGATTGGACTGGTATTCTTGATGACTGAGCCGCTGCATTATGCATTAGCAAAATCATATGAGCCGTTAACCTTACCCGCGGTGGAATTATCCACCTTAGGCAGTAAACTCGAGACGCACATTCGCCTAACAAACACTCGCTTAAATAACAAGTACTTAACCAAAGAGTCGGATACATGGATGTTGCAAACGCAGTGGCACATCGCGCTTAAACAAAATACTCCGCTCAACTTACGTGACCTTGACTTACACAAGCGCTGGCAAGATGCACCTCAAGCGTTAAATTGGGGCTCTGGCGCTTTGCAAACTGCCGGAACGATGGATCTTAAACAGTCAGTCCAAGGCATCGATTGGCAACTTAAAACAGCGCCCTTCTCTACTGAGTCAACGGATACACTGCAATTAACACTTAGGGATATTCAGCTAGATAAGGCAACACGAGCATCTGTTACCCAAAATAAACAAACCCAGTTGGGCTTAGGCAATATTGAGCTAAATGCCATGGCTCCACTCACATTTAGCTCAACATCATTTTCAGCACAGGATGCGACTACCGCGGTGGGGAGTCAATTTGCGCTTAACTTACCTCCAATGTCACTCACGCTGGCACAACTGCGTTTTAGCCAAGCGGTAGAAACACTTGCAATAGACAATACCCATGCACAACACCAAACGCAGGCCTTAATTAACAGCACAAAAACCAGTCTGAGTAGCCGCAGCGATATAACAGTGCAGGATTTTTCCCTTGGATTATCACAGGGCGTGGCAGTGAATTTTTCGAGCCAAAATCCTTTTTTAACAGCGATTCAATCGAGCCAAATCAAAAATACACTCCACTGGCAAGCCAAACAGTTATCAATTGAAAAGCTGCTCTCGGCGAAGGGACGTACACGTAAACAAACTGTGCTTAAGCTGGATAACTTAGCCCTAGTGCAAGATTTACATTGGAAAAATAACACGCTTATCGGCAATGAACAGTGGCAAGTCGGCAATGTTCAACTTCAAAGCCATCATCAATTGCAGTTCGCCAATGCAAACTTGCCGCTGCTGTTAACTGGCCAGTGGGTTGCCGATACCAGCATGACAGAGGCACTATCTTTGCTTAATCAAACCCAGCCGTTACCCACTGAGTTTAATATGACCGGGCATAACCAATTACAGGCACAATTTAAACTGACACATCAGCCCGAACAAACCCAATTTGCGATGCAAATTACCCAATCGATGACCGAGCTGGAAGGTTTTTACAAAGACATTCTCTTCGAGGGCGGTAAATTACAGGCCCAATGCGAGTTCACTTGGGGACAATCCTATAAAACGCCGCAAGCATCAGGTGATTTCAGCAGTTTAAGTCGACTGAACTGCCCGCAGACCATGATAAACTTTAACTTGTTTGATCCCGGCTTCCCCTTGACCGATATCGAAGTAGAGGCCGATATTGTCCTAGGCAAAGATGCAGAGAAGCTTCCCGATAATTGGCTGCAACAACTCACGGGCTTAAGTGATACCGACGTGTCGATGACCGCCAAGGGTAAAGTATTGAACGGCCAATTTTTACTACCGGATTTTAATTTAAAACTACAGGATAAATCCCACGCTTACTTGTTATTGCAGGGCATGAATCTTGAAGAAGTACTGCGAATTCAACCCCAAATAGGCATCTATGCCGATGGCATATTCGATGGCGTGTTACCCGTGGACTTAGTCGATGGTAAAGTGTCGATCAGCGGCGGCCAATTAGCGGCCCGCGCGCCTGGCGGTTTAATTGCCATATCTGGCAATCCAGCGGTCGATCAAATGCGCCAATCACAACCCTATCTCGACTTTGTATTTTCGGCACTCGAACACTTAGAATACAGCCAGTTATCCAGTAGTTTCGATATGGATCAAACTGGCGATGCCAACCTATTAGTGGAAGTCAAAGGTCGCAGCAAAGGGATTGAACGCCCTATCCACTTGAATTACTCTCATGAAGAGAACATGCTGCAATTATTCAGGAGCCTTCAGATTGGTAACGATCTGCAGGATAGAATCGAAAAATCCGTGAAGTAAAAGGAACCCTCAGTGAAGATCATTCAATTACAGCAAGTTAGTTTAGGTGCATTGCTGCTACTGGGCACATTGCAAGGCTGTGCGCCTACAGTAAAAATTGAGCCGCCGGATAAACCGATTGTGATTAATCTCAATGTGAAAATTGAACACGAGATAAAAATCAAAGTGGACAAGGAGCTAGACCAGCTTCTGTCAGATGATAAGTTGTTCTAATCACAAAGAATTAAGGAATATACGATGAAATCAATGTCACTCAAGACCCTGCTACAAAAGCCAACATTACTCCTGTTGCTCGGACTGAGTTTATTCAGTTTAAACGCCCTTGCCATGTCATTGCAGGAAGCCAAATCCCAAGGTTACTTAGGTGAGCAACTCAATGGCTATTTAGGTCTAGTGCAAAATAATAGCGATGCCAAAGCCGTGATGGATGAAGTCAACAACAAGCGCCGCGCTCACTACGAAACCATCGCCAAAAAGAATAATATTTCAGCCGCAGATGTCGCCAAATTAGCTGGTGAAAAAGCCATCGCGGCTACAGACAAAGGCAACTATGTGCAAAATGCTCAAGGCAAATGGGTTAAGAAATAGCCTGTTTTAATGACAATTGAGCACCGACTAAGCCCATCGAAGAACGCCTGCAATTGCAGGCGTTTTGTTTATCGAGATCGACCGCCACGTGCATGGTAATCCTCCTGATGGCTTTGCTCCCTCAAACTAACAGTACAGGTGTTATTTTCTGCTCTTTTTCTTGACGTAACAAAGCTATAGCTGACTCAAACTCCACAATCACACCACCCGCAGTTGTTTTAGCTTCATAGGCATCCTTAGTCCCTAGACTTCGTTTTAGCTCTACTTTGCCATCAAGGAACGGACGTAAATGCACTGAAATTTCCTTACGGATTTTCCAGATCCCAGACTTTAGATCGTGGTATGGTTGAGTCATAAATGCCATCGTTTTGTACCACCCTTTTGTACCACCTTAAGGTGCCAAAGGTTGGTGAGCCATTGGATTTAGCAACTATAATTCATAGGTTATGATAGAAAAGAAAAACCCGACCATGTGATCGGGTTCTTAGAATGTGGCGGGAGAGAGGGAGTCTGCTTCATGATATAACGTATTGAAAAATATAACTAATATACACTACATGCAGGACTGCATTACTTTTTGCATTACTTCCGATTTTTGATATTTTCTTCAATTAGACCAATGTCTTACCCTGAGAATTCGACTCCTCAACTCCAGTTCAAAATAACAAGGTAAGCATTTGTATTAAATAACTTTTATACATAATCTCAAAAGTCAATATAAATTTTGACACAATTTACGCTAGTCGTCATTTTTGACCAATATGCGCACATCTGTGATTTATTTTGATAGCTTCAATACCTAGATCAGACGTTCTTTGAGTAATGGGGTTATCACTAACAGCCAAGCAGTGAAGCTTAAAAAAGAATCTTACTCTGTAACTGGCAACGAATTATGAACATCATCTCTTCTCAATTTCTTTATAACGATAAGAAATAATTAAACTTATCCAAATCATTAAATTCTATTGGGGCATGATAGGGCTTGGTTACTTTGATAACGTCATCTTCAATAATCATGGTGAAACCACCACTTCGGATAACATTCCCCTGAATAGTATATTGATAATCGTTAAACTCTAACGCTTCGATTACCTCTGCCAGTTTCATAAATTACCTCATTTTTCCGTTTTTCATACTTGCACAACCAAACTAACACACAGGGGCAACCTAGGATACCTTACTTATCTTATTAGGACAGCTTCGGTCAGACTTTCCCCACATGCTCGACAAATCTAAAACTTAAAAGCGAGTGAATAATCACGCTAAGATATTTTATTTGCTGAAGTACTCTCTCTAAATGAGTTTAAAAGTACCAACATGAATTAGGACGAGTCTATTTAAGAAAGTGAAAGTATGATGTTAGCCATCACTTCGCTCATTGTCATGCGGTCAGTACGTTGAAGTATACCAACGGTTAACATAACTTTCCCATTATCGAATAAAAACATCAAAAAATCATCGACATAATAATATACTTCTACTAATTTATGCATAGGCACTCCGGTGTAATGGGTTTCTCTTGGTCTAAAATTCTGAGCTCAACGAGGGCCATTTATTCGAATGTTCTTATCCGGAGTTTATGCACCCTATTCTTTATGGCTAAGTTTTTTCACAGTTTGATCTCTGGTGAGTTATGACGCGACAAGATTTGATTTTTATCGGTGATATTCATGGGCAAAACGGAAAGCTTCGTGCACTGCTCGAGCATCTCGATTTTATTGCGGATCTGCTTCAAGAACGTCGCCAGCTGGTTTTCATCGGCGATCTGATCGATAACGGCCACGAGAACGGAATCGATCATCAAGGGGTTTTAACCTTGGTCAAGGATCTATGCGATCAGGGACTCGCATGTTGCTTGATGGGAAACCATGAATTTAATGCCGTGGGTTGGGCACTAAAGCACCCAGATACAGGCTTACCGCTTCGCCGCCACAATGATAACAACCGCAAACAGCATCAACTTTTCCTTCAAGATGTGGACGAGGGAAGTGAGTTGCATAAAGCTTGGATTGACTGGTTTATGAAGCTGCCTCTCTTTTATGATTTTGGTCATGTCAGAGCTATTCATGCTTGCTGGCACGAGGCGACCATCCAAAGAATTCTGCCATATCTCAACGAGGATAACAGCTTGAAGGTTGAGCATTGGCCCAATGCCTTCGACGAGCGGCACGAGCTATATCAGCTATGTGAAATCTTGCTCAAGGGTCCAGAATTAGCATTACCACAGGGTTATAGCTTCCAGGATAAAACGGGGACTGAGCGTCACAGAGTCCGGATTAAATGGTGGAGTGAAGAGGCCAAAACCTATAGAGATATAGCCCAAGTACAGCCCAATATGGTCAATAGTATCCCCCCTATTCCACTGGCTGATGAACATTGCAATCCGATAATCGAGATACCCGTTGTTATTGGTCACTACACCCTAGCAGGACTCCCTGCGCCACTCAGCGCTAAGGTGGTATGTGTCGATTACAACGCGGCCAGTGTGCAAGGAGAGCTGGTGGCTTACAGTTGGTGGAATGATGAGACGCAACATCAACTGCATGAGCGAAACTTTAACTACTTAAGCGACATGGAGTTTGGTCAAAAGGGAGTTGCGGCGATGAGGCTGTTATTTGACCAGCTTGCCGATCGCTATACCCCTGCACTATTGAAGCCAGAAAAATGCGAGGAGATTCGTCAGTGTCTACTGAACCATTGGGATCCAGCCTTCGTCAACGGATTCGATGAGTGCCGCGATGAATATGACGACTATATAACCCCTATGGCGACGTTGGCCCAACAAGCTAGCTGGGAGGAGTTATCCTGCTATCTGATGGGTATAACCAAAAGCTATTTCAATCAGGAGTTGGAGTCTGACGCTGCAGACCGATTAGCCAAGCGCTTACGGCTGGTGATGAATTCAGTGCTGGATTGAGCGCAGAGATATATCAACAACCTCTTAATTAGGAAATATATATGAAACGATATTTGAAAGTGGGTGATAGTTGCAAAGTGTGTAGTACTCCCCGAGTAGACATTAGCCATCAGACATTGCTCGAGATACTAGAGCTGTGTCCGTCGATTAAATCGATTCCAGAGAGCGTGTTAGCAAAGGGGAAGGATTTTTATGCTATTTGCCCATGCTGCGATGCATATGCATTAGGGATAGAACTGTCCACAGGTTTTCCATTCACCGAAGCCGATGGCAACATCACCAATATCCAAGAACTGACTTCAAGATCCGATTGGGGTTACTAAATCACAAAATGCTTGTGTACATAAGCTCATCCAAACCAAGCGCTTATTCTCGAGTCAGAATGCATGACTATGAATCGACCATGTAGCAATTCATCGACTGTACGCCTAGCTTTTATACCACAGGATAGCATGCATCTCCCCAAAGTGTTTCAGGATGAGTCATCATTATTTCTATAATCAATGGTACAAGTTTGCTGAGTAAACTAGCAGAATCTTTAAGTTGCTTACGATTAACAGAGCTATTCCATGTTGCACCGCCATGGATTAATTGGTTGCGCATCGTATAAAGGCGGTTAAAAATAACACCAAGCAGAATAGGAGTATTACCACTCGATAAGGCGTGACTCGCCATCTTCTTACCTTGTTGAAGCCGCTCTTTCCATTTGTCTTCAGTTATTTTACCACTATGAAAATCCCAAAAACTTTGTAGCACAAACGGGGTATCAAGTAAGATACGGATACTCCCCGAAAATTCCCGCCAAACTAACAGATCTATCTGTTTTTGTTTATCTAACTCGCACAGCTTCTCTAAAAAACTTTAAAAGATTCTTGTTCTGACAATTTAAATCGTTCATCAATTTCAGTGGCATAAGCAGCATTAAATGCTATCCAGAGAAAAATAAAACGACCATCGTCATCATCCGCCATTTCAGCTCGTTGCAACCAGCTTAACGCTCGATGAACTCGCAAGTTGAGATTAGTCGGAAACTGTTCACGTAATATCCTTTGTTGATTTTTTAGCTGTACAAAATCCATTGCTATTTGTCCCTTTTAAGATTTTTCTCAGCAATGATAACTCGTTCAATATGTTACCCATAAACGAGTTACCACATTTAAGCAAACAATCGTTCGACTAGCGATTCAATCAATAACCGTACTTCGATTCTGCAATTCCTTATACCTTCACTCACCATATCCGGCAACGATTATACGCTTAGATGTACTAGCGTCTAATGTACCAATTAACTCCCTCCTATCTCCAGTTATTCATCTACTAGAACTCAACCAAACTAATCCAACAATATCGCCTTTTGCATCAGCATCTGGTTATTCTGGTAAAACGGCACATCGGTATGGCCTAAAACGCTTGCTGGTAAATTAGCCAGCTCGGCAAGGTTATCCATAGGAACAACTACCGATTTAGCTCCATTCTCAGAAAGCATCGTGATTTTGTCAGCAAAATTGATTGCACGCTCGATGGCACCGCCAACAGAGATATTACCAAGGACCGCCAAGCCGGGTTTTAAGTTCTTTTTGTATAACGCAGACACTATTGCGATATACACTGCTGAACCAATACCAGTAGAGACAGATGCGCCTAGCATGTTGGTAACCTGAACAGTGATATCATAATTTTTTAGCGAATGAACTTCACTTAAAATGGTCTTCTCGTTGGCTTTGATGTACTGATAAGTGTTCTTGATGTTCTCTTTAACCGGCACGCTGCTGACACCGGAAATGTTCAACTTGCCAGAACCTGAGGTACTAACAGCTTCAATACGCACGAGCGCGACATTGTCACCATCACTTGTACTGGTGTAACAAACGCCAGGCGGCAGAGGCGTATTTTCGATTAAGTGAGATCCTTTTTCCTCAGGCAAGCCAACAAAGTGCTCTTCCTGCGTTTCTTTGTCTATATAAGAAAAATTCGTGTCCCAAAATTCCATTCCACCGATTCGCTTTAACTGTTCTTTCACGCGACGTCGCATTTCAAGAGCAATCTCGAGGTATTCGCGTACATCTTCCTTGGTGTATTCACCATTCGGGTGTAGCAGTTTAATCAGACCCGATACCGTCTTTTTCACTGGCTTGGTGTCACGTTGTTTCAAGTGTGAACCTAGTGAAAAAAAGTTTTCAAGAGCATCAGTGTATGTAACGCGACGAAACGACTTCAATGCTTCTGAGAAGTAGTCTGTACTGAAACCAAAATTAGATGTGAAGTGCTTAGGAGCAAACTTGATCATTTCCCACCCAGGCAGATAAAAATGAATACGATCAAGGAATGCAGTATCGTTGTTCACTTCATCAGAAAGCGGGCTAAATAGATGAGATGTTTGCAATACCGTCTCAACTGGTTGATTTATATTGCCGTTTAGGATTATGGAAGCAACACCAGTAATTTCACCTCCTGCACCAGCTCGCGAAAACGAGCCAGACTCCATATAGTCCTTCATTAAAGGAACAGCATCCTTTTCTTTGAAGATCTTGTCCGTTGCCTCATCGAAACATATCGCATCCCATTGACCAACAGCACCGACTTTGCCAGTTGAACCGTGAACAAACAGCTTGGCAACGGTGCCTTGTCCACCAGATATAAGCACGGCATAAGGTGTAAGCTCTTTAAAAACGAACGACTTACCTGTTGACCGCGGACCTAACTCTACAAAGTTAAAATTACTCTCGACCATTGGCAACAGACGTGCAAGTAACAGCATTTTTACGCGGGCTGTCATCCCTTCAGCATCAGGCTCATATCCACAGCTACGCAGCAATACATTCAGCCATTCATCTCTCGAAAACTCATTCCTTTTCTGGATAATCTTACTGTTATCAAAGGTCGACAGTTGAATAGGCTTTATATTGGTCACTACAAACGGATAGATATTTTGACCAATTTTGATGTCGGGGTCATATTCGACGTCAATAATGGCCCAGATACCGCCCATCAACATTTTCTCATGCTCTTTCACAAGACCATCACGGATATTACCGTTGTTAATGTTGCTATTTTGAAGCTGAGCCCAATAGATATCTTTTTTCGAATCCAGTTTGACAGAAATTTTATCGATTATTTTAAATCGACCTTTTTCTCTTATTTTAGAATGTATTAGAGAACTTTCTTCAGGGTTGACGTAGTGCTCGCCAAGAATTTTCTTAACGTTTTCCATGCCTACTTTAATTTTTTCTTCATCATCAGTAGAGCAGGAATTAGCAATTAAATATTCCAATACAAACACCGGTACGTTGGCACCAACTTTTACCATGCGCACTAAGTCTTTCTTTACCACATAGCCTCGAAAGTGCTCTAACAGCTTGTGATCTAAATCGTTCAAAACGGCCATCGCCTATTCCTCTATCGCATTCTTTAACATAACTGACCTTAAAATAATCCGCCAAGGTCGCGGTCGTTATTCTTTTTAATAAGAACACGATCAAGCTGCTGTTTTGTAATCGCATCTACCAGTTGCACTTCTAACTCCTCATGGCCATCAAAGGTGTACTCTTTAGTAACGTGAGCATTACTCTGCACGGTAATAACATCGCTCTTGTTCACTTGGGTTTTGTTAGCAAAGAACAACAACATCACTTTACGGTCAAGCGTGAACATATTTCCTTCACCCGATTCAGCCCGCAGTTTTAGCTGGTACAGCTCTCCAGTTACACTGACCAAGTCATGCTTGTTCGCAATGGTTACAGGCAGCTCTCCCATAACATCACTTTCTTGCTCCCAACAAAAATAAGGCGTCACCAACTCCTGAGGTGCTAAACCTCCATGCGCAAAGCCATAAGTGCCAGGGGTTTTGAACGGGTTCATGCTGCGGGCAAAGTAAAGATAGTTGTAATCTTTGTAGGCCTTTGCTACTTCAATAAACTGAGGGATTAAACTTTCTTGCTTGTCACTGGTCCAGATAAAGCGTTCGTCAATGTAGTTTTGCCCTGAAGGCTTAACCACTATCTTATCGGCTTCGCTTAGCAAGCCAGTCAACACGAAACCATGGTCGGTGATTAAATACACTTTGGTATAGCCGATATTGAGCAACTGATTAATCTTTTCAGCAAAAAAATCGATAGATTCTGGGAAGTATTTCAGCGCCTTATGATTGAGCTTATCACCCATGTCATCAATATCTTTATAGGTACAAATTAGCACCTGACCCGATAGAGCCTGATCACTCACTTCATCCAAACGGATATAGTCGATATTAATGCCAGAGTTTTGGGCTGAGAGATATTTTTCGCGCTTGTTTTGAACAGCCTCAACCACACCATTAGCCATGTAGATATGACTCATGTTGTTTTCAGTTTCAGAGGGGCAGTCGGCCAAAATATGCTTGCGTGTAAGCTCACTATGGCTGCATAGCTGTTTCACCTTGATAGCAACCTGTTCGGCAATTTCGTAGGCCACGCCATCGCCTACAATCACGGCTATTTTGCTGTTCTTTCCTGGGCGATCAATTTGGATGTCGCGGTCAATAATGGCTTGTAAAATGCCAGTTTGATCTTCCCGGTACTGACTGAAATACTGGAACCACTTATCTAAAAACAGCGTAACGTACTCTTTGTAAAGCTCTTGGAAAGGCTCAAGGCTGTCACGTTGTTGCAAAAATTCGGTGTACAAATTACGTATGGCAGTATCAAGCGGGCAGAAATGTCTTTTGTAAAACTCAACACATTCAGCAAAGCTGCTTAAATAGGCCATATCCTTCGGATCAAAGTCGAGCAAAGTAATAATGTCGTTCCAAAACACAATGCCCAGCGCTTGTGCCTGTTTGCTTTGATGGCGTTGTTTCAGCCTCGCAACTAGTTGTGCTGACTCTCCTTTAGTCAAAGATTTATTAGCCAGTTTATTGCCTAATTCCTTTAACCAAGCTTCATCCACCTGCCTAAATGGGTGGTCGGGATTGATCTGCCAGATAGCACTGCTGTTAATAAACGCTGAATCCAACTTATGTTTGGCGAGGTATGAGCCAAATGAATTGCGATAACTCACCGAATCAAGCCAACTGTTGTAAACCGATAACAACGTTTTATCACAGTCATTATCCGCCAAGCCCTTTAACATCGCAGATACAACTTCAGACGCCAGGGTAGATGCAGGTTTATCGATATATTCTTGGCCTAGCAGCTCATTAACCTTGCGGTAAAAGGTTTCACGCAGCTGTGAATCGTATTTTTCAGTGACATAGTTTTCGGGGTCATGAACAAAGGGCAGCAGTTCCTTGTCTAAATCAAAGATTTCAGAGGCCCCTTTGTGGCTTAAGTCCATCCAGTAGGTACGGTCTTTACCCACACTCACTTTTGCAGCAGCGATCAACTCGTCTTTCGGCAAGTTAATATTTAAGTTTAAGGTCCGGTGAACTTTATCTTTGATGTAGTTCTGCAAATAACGAATTTCGATGCAACCATTGGTCTCACAGTACTCACGTGCAAAGGTTAGGTCTTCTTTGCTGATTTGCGTATAGATAACGTACTTGTGCTCAGATTTAGGATGCTCTTGCAGGGCTTTTTCAATGCGATATTTCGCTTCCAGCTCGTCGAGTTCGCCATTGGTGAGGTACACCTCACAGTGTCCTTTCAGGCCCTTTATTAGAAACTCCGCCTCGCCGCTTTCATCAATAAACACGGCTACAGGGTGCTGTTCCAAGATGCGCGCTAAATCCTCTTTAAACCAAGTATCAATCATAGTCGGGCATCCTTACCAATCAGCGTTCAAGTATTTTTTTAGCTGGCCTGCATTCAATACGTCATAAGCCAGCATTTTCTTTTTCTGTAAAGGCGCAATATTTTTGCCTACACCATCATCAAGAATCGGGTTGTAACCTTCAGCCAATAGTTCGTCGATTTTCTTTTTAAAGGCGTCGATTTCTTTCAATTGCTTAAAGATACGATCTTTCTCGTTTTGCGCTTCCGCGCTTTCATTGCCAGCAATATCACTCTGGCGGTTTTGCAAAGCGCGTTCACGGTTTTCGATATAAACAGAACGCAATCGCAGCAAGTTATCGCGACTCCATTTGTATATGATGATATAGCAATCGAAGCCTTGCTCTGGGCCACTGGTTAAATGCCAGATAAATGGGGTTTTTGGTAGGTTCGGGAACATATTCAAGTGATTGGATAGTTCCGCAAAAAAACTTCTGTTCAGGTATTCATGTATGGGACGACCAATTACCGTGTCAAAGCTCGAATATTGAGCAGAACTAAAGCCTTTTTCTAAAAATTTTTCTTCGATGCGATCAAGCAGGACTTTCTCTCCAGCATTAGGCACCAGCGGAATGATTCCATCTTCATCTTCAGTTAGAATTTCGCGTATCATGTTTGCAAGAAACTCCATAGCCCTGAAGAATCCCCTGATGATTTACAAATAAATCATCAAATTAGAGTGGAAGCGCATCTTGTTGCATGATCAAATGGTTTCGCTAAAAACTACACTTGGACAACAAGATGCGCGAAGCCAATATCCTACAACATTCTTTACACCAATACTGCCCAGAACTTCACCTAAAACGATTAAACAGCTTGATGCTGGCCTCTAAGGCACTGATTGAATGTAAGACACTGACCTTGACTGAGTTAGGTCGAAATTTACCAACCACGGCCCGAACCAAGCACAACATCAAGCGCATTGATCGTTTGCTCGGCAACACGCATCTGCATCAAGAACGGTTAGCTGTCTACCAATGGCATGCCAGCCTCATCTGTTCTGGTAACCCTATGCCGATTGTGCTCGTCGATTGGTCAGACATCCGAGAGCATAAACGCATCATGGCTCTGCGCGCCTCAATAGCCTTCAATGGCCGCTCTATTACCCTGTATGAGAAGTCCTATCCCCTATCAGAACAATGCTCTAAGGCCTCCCACAACGGTTTTTTAGCGGACTTAGCCAAGATTTTACCTTTGCATGTTACCCCTCTCATCGTGACTGACGCGGGGTTCAAAGTGCCTTGGTACAAAGAGGTTGAGGCGCATGGTTGGTTTTGGCTAAGCCGTATTCGCGGTACAGTTCAATTTGCAGATATTGGCGCTGAAAATTGGCGTGCAGTTCGCAGTACACATGACTTGGCCAACGGTCAAGCGAAGAGCCTGGGTTGTAAGACCTTGACCAAAACTAACCCTATCAATTGCCATCTCACGCTTTATCGTAGCAAACCTAAGGGGCGTACAAATCAGCGTTCAACGAGGACTAATTGCCACCATCCATCGGCAAAAACGTACTCAACATCGGCGAAAGAGCCTTGGGTGTTAGCCAGCAATTTACCACCAGAATCTCGGAGCCCAAAGCAGCTGGTAAACCTGTACGCCAAACGTATGCAAATAGAGGAAACCTTTCGTGACCTCAAAAGCCCGGCATACGGCTTTGGCTTACGCCAAAGTCGTACCAACAGTCCAGAGCGATTCGACATCATCCTACTGATAGCGTTGATGGTTCAATGCCTGTTGTGGCTAGTTGGTTTACACGCACAGCAACAGGGCTGGGATAAGCATTTTCAGGCCAATACCATTGGGCATCGAACGGTACTCTCAACGATTCGCTTGGGATTGGAGGTGCTCAGGCGGCCTGATTATCAAATCACGGAGAAAGAATTGCTGGCGGCCTGGGTATTATTCGCCAATCAGTTGCTCAAATATGGCTATGCTATGGCTGATTTATGAGGGGATCCTTCAGTCCATAGCCAGCTTACGCATCCGCTGAAGAGGAATTTTATTGCTCTGCTTAAACCAATAACAAACATTTATTGGGTTGATCTGATGTCGAATACAAAACGCTTCCAGATCGTTATTGTCCTGGTAAAGGTTTAAGAATTCGCTTTCAACCAACTCTCGCTCTTCGTCAGAAAACTCTCTGGTTTGAAGTGACCATACAAAATCTCGAATCGCATCCATAGGAAACTCTATGGTAGCTTCTTCCGCCAGATAGGCATCTCTCGCTTCGTTCGAAACAGGAAGACCTCCTATACTTTGACCTTCTTTTGCCAGCACCATAAGTTTGTCGTGCTCTGTTAGATTATAAACCTGAAAGATCAACTCATTCATGATAGCTTCGTTGATTAGAACCTGTGCTAACAAGTGATTTTCATAGATTAGATAGGAAAATATTGATTTTTTATAATCTAAGTCTCTTGCGTAAATATCGAATGGACTAGCTTTAAATAAATACTCAACCAGCGAATATTTTTGTAGATGCTTCTTAATATTGATGCTGTCAGTTGACAGCTTCTCTATCTTATTTTTATTTTTTTCCGCATAAGGTATGCGCTTTATATCGCCAACTTGCGTTTCTACTGTCCCATTTAAACAGTTAGCAATGTATGAGCTAAGTTTCGAATTTAATAAAGCAAGAGCATATTCTGTTTTAGTTGAGTCGGAGAAAATAATTGAAGAACCTTTCATATCAAAGAGACAATGCTCTTCTAAAAGCCTGAAAGAAACCCCTTTGGTTGATGTAGCAGAATATGTAATTCCTTTTTTAAAAGATTTACTTGGCAGTAAAAGATTATAGTTTTTGCTCTTCTTTATTTCCTGTCCGTCATTTTTATAATTAACACACAACCAAATATTACCAAACCATTTATTGAAGTCGCCACCTTTTGAGTATGGTACCCATGTTTTCTTGTCTTCCAAATAGGCAACTGAAATATCAGACGGGTCAACTTCCCACCAGAATCTTAACAATCTATCGTTATCACCAGTTTTTACCCCTGAAACAACCATCGCTGTATCATCGAAGCTACTATGCTCAAACTTTCCCCTAAACTCATCAGAAATCCAATAGATAAACGGCCATGATTTGATAATTTTTAGTTTAGATTGCGGGATGGTGTAATTATTTTGGTAAGCTACACCATCGATCAAATTATCATATGCCTCAACAAAAGCGTTATAACGTTTGCCTTCATAAATGTGGTTCAACTTGATAAAGGTTGAGTCTTTCTCTTGTTTATTTTTATCAAGGACATACATCGCGGCATCAACTCGAGCTGACTGATGGAACATTCCCAAATAGCCCCACTCCACGAATAGATCGATGCTCGTTTTCTCAATCATATATTTTCGGACATCTTCGAATGTCTTGATATACATAAATGTTGGCGGATGAACCATGGCGACCTTACCTTCCTTATCTGTAAGTTCGCAGCAACGCTTGATAAATGTGGCGTACAAGTTGGTGTTGAATTTGTATGGTTTTTTATAGTTGTCTTCGATGAATTCTTTTAGGTCTGGCCCAAAGTCCGCACTATCCGTGTATGGAGGATTAGCGGTTGCAACATCGTATTCAGTGGTTAACAGCTCTAAGAATGTAATCGCATCTCGCGTTTTGCCACTTAAGAAAGTATTGCGTTCTGTTCGAGCATACTGCTCTACCGCAGCAAACAAATTTGCAAAGAAATTTTCTGCAAATTCTTGGTGCTCGGCATAGTCTGCTGCTGCAAAAAGATCCCCTTCAACAATTTTCTTTTTTAGCTTTTGTGTCGAATCAAACGTTTCGCCAAGCGCACGTTCTTTTACTTGAGATAGCTGTTCTTTTAACTCTTTATCAATATGAATCAGCGAGCCAAACTTATAGGCTTGCATGAGATCAGCCCATACTTTCTCAATGAACTCCCGCTGTTGAGCCGATACCAAATTTCCCTGTTCGAAGATATGCTTTACTTCTGCATACTCAGGCAGATAGAAATCGGACGATACCACTTTGAAATGCAACTCACCGACTGTACGGCGCTTTTTCTTGGCTTTGATAAATAAACCAAGCTGTGCTAACTGGATAGCGCGATCGTCTAGGTCGATACCGTGCAAGTTGTTTTCAATGATGAGTTTAGGGATGTCTTTTTCATCATAGTCTGCACCATAGTTTTCAATTTGGTCCAGATAAAGCTCGTAATAGAAGTCAAAGGCATACAATAAAAAGTTGCCCGAACCACAAGCTGGATCAATAGTGCGCACTTCATGTAAAGGCTTAAGTGATCGTATTTGCGTTGTTGGTGCATTGGCAATTTTATAGCGCTGTTTAATCTCAGAGTGCGGGTACATCTCGAGGTACATTTTACCCAGTGAGTTTTCCACTAAGAACTGCACCACCCAACGCGGCGTGTACACCTGCGATTGCAGTGATACCTTGTTGTATTCGGTTTTATCACCGCTGTCTTTGTGGGCCTTTTTCTTGGCGTTATTGTAGCTTTCGTACATCCAACCGAGAACATCATCACTTTGCCAGATGGTCTCTTCTGATGATTCGTTAGCTTGCGCGTCAGTATCAACCACATTAAAGGCGTCAATAATATCATTTAAACTAATAGCATCAGGTAAAAGCGCATAAGGGTAGGCTTTGCTATACAACGGCAACGTTTGACCAAGTTCGTCAAACGCTGATTTTAAATAATCGCGAATACCTTCCAGCTCTTCATCACGCATGTGCGGATTCATTTCTAGCCAGGCTTTATGGCCAAATGAACGATCACCATGCTCCTTCTGCTTTGTTAATATGGGCGGAAATAAGCTTGCTGCCTCCATCACCTTTATGGCGGCAAGGCGGTTGAATAACGTAAACGTTAATTCATCCAGTAGCTTTTCTCTGGCACTTTCATAGCCACCGGTTTCACCAATATGATTATCCAGCATCACGGCGAAGCGCTCACGCTTAGCTTTAACTTCCTCTGGTAGTTTTTCTACCTGGATGGCGTCCATTTGCTTGGTCTTACTAAAACCCAGTCTAGCAAATTGCTTATCGAAGGCGGCTTCAATCAGCTCTCTTAAATGGTCTACGTGGTCAGCTAATTTCATGGGCTTACAGTCCTTCGCTATTAATATCTATAGTTAGTTCGATTTCTTCATCGGGCTTGGCCGCAGCAAGCGCCGTTAGCTGCGTAGTCAGCAAGGTTTTATACTCTTGCACTGTCATCACCTTACTAGAAACTTTAAAAGCAACTTTGCGGGGTTGTTTCGGTGCAGGTGATTGAACTGGAGTCGGGGCCGGTGCAGGCTCGCTACCATCGGGATCACGATTAGGTGTAGGCTGCGGTGTGGGTAAAGGCTCGGGCTGTGGCTCTTCTGTGATAAAACTACTTTGCACGATAAGCAGCTCGCTATCTTTTAGCGGTGCTTGAGCTGTGTAATTCAAAATGTCGGAGAGAGAAAAACCACTATTTGAGCAACTAATGCTGAACGCAAGTACTGGTTCACCAACTACTCGTTTTTCTGCGTAGGCTTTTAAGGCATCAAGCTTTTGCTGATTTAGTCGGTTCGGCGCCGCAGGGTAATTCTTAAGTTCACGAAAAGCAGCCTCAATTTTACCGCTCAGGACCTTGTACTCGTGACTCATACCTATAGATGCTGTCTTAACTAACTTGTAATAAGCATCTTTTACAAGTTGTACTTGTTGCTGGAGATTGACAAAGTTTTTCACCATATCCAGTTTGAATAAGCGCTCGAATTCTTCATAGGCTTCATCAATGTTATTGTCACTGCGATCAGCTTTTATCAGCTCGCTTCGAACATCGTCAATAAAGCGCTTAAATTCTTTAACTTTAGGAAAGTTCTTTTTAATGAATTTCTGAGCTTTTAATATGGCTTGAACCGCATCGCTGAACGTATCGCTGTTATTAAGTAGATACTCAACCTTTTCGATATAGTTACTCTCGGTAACTTTACCCGCGAAACCTTGCAAGTCTTGTTTTAAACCTGCCACTTTGGGGAATAGTTCTTCAAAATCTTGAACAGTATCACTCAGGTTGGTAATAGCACTGATAAAATGTTCAGCCATCAAACGAATACTGTCAGCCAAGTCAAAATCGTTTGTATTCCAATCTACCTTTTTGCCGATATGATCCTGTGTTTCGAGTTCCATCAGTAGTTGTACTGCCTGGTTCTTCTGTACAGCGGTTAGCGTTGCAGTAATCGATTTGAACGACGCAGATTTAAACTTGGTGGTATTCGTAAAGGCATCGTGAACCGCTTTTTGCTCATGAGAAAAATAGGTGTCGCCGTTAAACTTAACCGATAGTCGACCGGCACGGAATAGTACTGCAAGAGTCGTTACTAATGTTCCGTAGCTATAGCCCCATGGAGCACCTGACAAGTCCGCTTCTAAGGATTTCCCGTCCATATAGCGCGACTTTATCTTAGCGTTGATCTCTTCAACAATTTTAAGGTGATCGCCAGTAAAATTGCCGTGACCGTCGAAGAATGCAAAATCATTAGCGGTAAATAACTTATTCAGGCTTTCTTTATGTGTACTGAAAATCTTCGAGACCAGGCTATCAGAAAGTTGACTTGATAAACGCTTGGTGTAGATGTTTTTCACCATTTTTCGCTGGTTTTCGGCAATGGTTCCCTTAAATGTATCAACGTTCAACAGGTGCTCGTCGAACATGTAGATCAGGGATGCATTGTGATATGCGTCTTGAATTAGCCCTCTTAATGTTCGTTGCTTCTCTTCTCGTATAATTTCAAATTCACGAATAATTTGACGCTTATCGGCATCTTTTTCATTCGAGTATTTTTCCTCCATGTAGGCGTAGCGCATAACTTCGCCTATCAATTTATCAATCTGGGAGAATTCTGAAGTATCTGGCACCAAGGTAATAAGCTCTTTCTGATACTGAGTATCAAGCTTCAGTTGTTCAATAAAATCCTGACGATCATCACTGATATTGAACAAGCTATAGGCTGTGATCTTTAAGTGTTTGCTTCCTACAGGTGCTAACTCATCGTCTTGGTCCGACAGCACGCTAAATTTAAACACATCACTGCCATCGCTGTATGACGCAACAGCATTGAAGATTTTTAAATCCTTAATGTACTTTATTAGTTCACGCTTTTTGCTGAAAAGTTCAACATCAAAATCTTTCATTTCATCGAGCATTTTGCCCTCAAGATCTGATGTGATTTTGTAATTGTTGTTTGATAGTAGTAATACTTTTGCTTCGAGCAGCAGCTTTAGCGCTTCTTCGATTGCTGGCTTTACTTCATAGTAAGCAGTGATGTCAGTAATGTAGCTTTTAGTAATATTTTCAACCGTTGGTGCAACTACTTCAGAGTCAGATAAGAGATGTATGGTTTTGAGCAGTTTCTCGCCAACAATGCTGCTGCCATTTTCCTTTAATATTTTGCGGCTTGTATCGTATTTGTTGACCAACGCAACTGGTGGCGCGGTTTGAGCTTCATCACATATCGCAAACCCTGGCGTAAAGCTATAAAGCTCTTTGTCACGCATTTGCTTACGTAGCACATCAAATGTTGTGATAATCATGCCTCGTGCTGCAATTTGTGTAGCAACTAAAGCGTTTGAGCTAAACAAGAACTTTTGCAAAATATCGAATTGATATTTGTGGAAAGGATAATACACCGCAAAATCTTCAGCTGTTTCCGTTTTCGTAGGGAACGATGATTTCAGATTGGTGGCGTCGCTGATTAGGCCTTCATTCTTTTGGTAATAAGCAACTAAATCTTGTTTTGCCTGTTCTGTTTTTTGAAGTAATCGACTACGAATGATGACGTCTACTTCTGTAGACTCAAGGTGAATCTTGGTTTTAAAACGATCGGTAACCTTGGTCAAACTACTGCGACTGACGTTAGCATTATTAATCACGTCGTCGAGCTTTTCTTGTGCAATCGCTATGGTCCAAACTTTATTACTTATACTCGATAGCGATTCACTAATCCCTTCTAAATCTAAAAGCGTAAATTTCTTCTGGCTAATAGCCTCACTCGCCTCGTCGAAAACAAAGACTAGTGTTTCTTCTGAATTAAACTTAAGATATTTTTCCAGTTCCATTTTAAATTTACTGGCAGAAAAATCCTCTATCGAAGCACTGTAGACGCTTTTAGTATCTTCATAATCTGACTCGCTGTACCCCATTTCGGCAAAGACCTTTCGCATAACTCTAGCGACATGCCGATTACTTTTCTTTAGCTCATCCCAATCCTTCGACTCTAGTTTTTGGACAATAGATTTAAACTCGTCGTATTTACCATCTAGGAGCAGATCAAACTCCATATAACCGTAAATATCATCACGAAAACCAAGGTTTTTAAGTAGATTAGCAAACAAGGTGAACGCCAATCCACGTTCAGTATTTTGCTTTGCAACATCTAGGAACACTACACGGCTGTTAATTGCGTCAAGATTGCGTAGGGCATTTTCAATAAGACCTGCATCACTTACACCTTTTAAACGCGGTATAAAACGCTCACGTGCAGGGGTGCCATTTATAATCTGGTTATCTATTATATAACCCAGCATCTTTCCGAAATATGACTTACCAGAGCCATAAAAACCTGATAGCCAGACACCTGTTTCTTTAATATTAGAGGTGAATTGGTTTGTAAATTCGTAGAGGTGTCGACCAATACCTTCGGTAACGATGTATGACTCGATTTCGTGTTGAATCTCTGTCTCTGAACGGTCTTCAAGGTCAATAACGTTTTTAATGTCTTCTTTGAGATCTAACGTTAGTATTTCATTTATGATTGTCATTTAAATTAATCCCTATTTCACTAACGTACAGCGATACTTTGATGCTGGTCTAAAATTCAAGAATAAAATATTGTCTTCTGATATTTTCGATGGATAGAAAATGACAAGAGGATGCTTTAGCTGCATAACATCTTTGTGCTCCATTATGTTTACATTCTCTATACCTGTGCCATACAAGCAACCACTTCGAATAAGAAATGGAATCTTATCTTTTTCACACGCCTGTTTAATGGCTGAAATAATCATGTCAAAAAGGTCTTGTTCTGGATCGTCAGATTTAAAAACAACATGTGGAGTGTTAATAAAATCTCTGTAGTACTCGGAAAAAGCATCCCAGCCATCGGAATCTATAAATCTGACAAGTAATTGGCTGATATCTATGAATTCCGCTTTTTCTTCATAAATATCTCTCGCTTTGTCAATGTATAAATTTTCCTCACCTGGACAATAAGAAAACAATATACTGTTACCACCATTGGCTTGCCGACGAAGCTGATCTTGGTTTTCAATATTAAAGTCTAGGTCAGCAAACTTTTGTTTGTGATCAGCTATAAAGGGCATCGCATATATCCTTATAGGTATGAGTTAATTCGACATTGAGCGCTACACCATTGAAACTCATATCAAAAAAGCCTTTCATTGAAAGCCTTTTGAATCGGTCTTGAATATCTTCTTTGGCTATAAAACTTGCAGGAAGCAATTCATGCTCAAAAATATTTTTTATCTCAGGTGAGAATAGATTGGAAAAATATACGAAAAGCACCAATGCCTCAGGTGTTGGGCGAATATGATTGAAAGACTTCAGCCGCCCTGCCGTCACAAAGTCAAACTTAGTCATTAAACTGAGGTACTTTGTTGCAACCCTATACAAAGTATCTTCTGACCATTGCGGAAAATCAGGGTCCGCTGAGGACATTTTATCTTTTAGAAAGGCAATGATGTCGTCCTGTGAAATCTGTGCTCTTCCTGTGAAATACACTTTACTGAAAACTTGTGTTGTGATATCTCTGAACAACCTATTATTTAGGCATAGATGCCATAAGAAACCAAACTTCTTATCTATTAGAGGTGCATCTGAAAGATAAATTTTTTTAATTAAAAGCTCATGGTCTTGATTAATGAACTTCAGAATTGCCTTATTAATCGCCCAACTTACTTTATTGCGCGTTTTTGAAGTTCTAATGTCAAACTCATTTTCATCATTTATCTTCGAGCCAGTCAAATTAGGCTCACAAAAATAGGCGCTAATTATATTAAAAATAAGCGTATAGTCTTTCAGGCCCGCAATATCTTTAATTGCAGTATTATAATCTTGAACACTCATTTTCTCTATTAAATCTTTCATTTGTATATCTTATTTATTATTCATAACCAGGTGCTATTTTTAAATTTCCCACACCATATAAGGCACCTAGATTTTTCAGCGCCAGTTGAAAATCTCTTGGCTCTAATTCGGACTTTTTAGAACAATCCACATGCCATTGGCGAAGCAAATAGCCTGCGGTTGCCGCTCTAATCTCAACCTTTAGAACGCCACCCGTCATGCCATAATCCAGTTCAATCGCTTCGCTGTGCTCAATACGTGGGTGCGGCACTAACTCCAGCTCTACAAATCTGTTCCATTGCCGGTCTTGGGTCTCAAGTTCAATCTCTAACAGAGTGGAATCCTCAAGCACTACCGCTGCTTTAATTCTGGTTAGTACAAAATCTCGGAATTCACTATGCTCTGAAGGATCCCCTCATAAATCAGCCATAGCATAGCCATATTTGAGCAACTGATTGGCGAATAATACCCAGGCCGCCAGCAATTCTTTCTCCGTGATTTGATAATCAGGCCGCCTGAGCACCTCCAATCCCAAGCGAATCGTTGAGAGTACCGTTCGATGCCCAATGGTATTGGCCTGAAAATGCTTATCCCAGCCCTGTTGCTGTGCGTGTAAACCAACTAGCCACAACAGGCATTGAACCATCAACGCTATCAGTAGGATGATGTCGAATCGCTCTGGACTGTTGGTACGACTTTGGCGTAAGCCAAAGCCGTATGCCGGGCTTTTGAGGTCACGAAAGGTTTCCTCTATTTGCATACGTTTGGCGTACAGGTTTACCAGCTGCTTTGGGCTCCGAGATTCTGGTGGTAAATTGCTGGCTAACACCCAAGGCTCTTTCGCCGATGTTGAGTACGTTTTTGCCGATGGATGGTGGCAATTAGTCCTCGTTGAACGCTGATTTGTACGCCCCTTAGGTTTGCTACGATAAAGCGTGAGATGGCAATTGATAGGGTTAGTTTTGGTCAAGGTCTTACAACCCAGGCTCTTCGCTTGACCGTTGGCCAAGTCATGTGTACTGCGAACTGCACGCCAATTTTCAGCGCCAATATCTGCAAATTGAACTGTACCGCGAATACGGCTTAGCCAAAACCAACCATGCGCCTCAACCTCTTTGTACCAAGGCACTTTGAACCCCGCGTCAGTCACGATGAGAGGGGTAACATGCAAAGGTAAAATCTTGGCTAAGTCCGCTAAAAAACCGTTGTGGGAGGCCTTAGAGCATTGTTCTGATAGGGGATAGGACTTCTCATACAGGGTAATAGAGCGGCCATTGAAGGCTATTGAGGCGCGCAGAGCCATGATGCGTTTATGCTCTCGGATGTCTGACCAATCGACGAGCACAATCGGCATAGGGTTACCAGAACAGATGAGGCTGGCATGCCATTGGTAGACAGCTAACCGTTCTTGATGCAGATGCGTGTTGCCGAGCAAACGATCAATGCGCTTGATGTTGTGCTTGGTTCGGGCCGTGGTTGGTAAATTTCGACCTAACTCAGTCAAGGTCAGTGTCTTACATTCAATCAGTGCCTTAGAGGCCAGCATCAAGCTGTTTAATCGTTTTAGGTGAAGTTCTGGGCAGTATTGGTGTAAAGAATGTTGTAGGATATTGGCTTCGCGCATCTTGTTGTCCAAGTGTAGTTTTTAGCGAAACCATTTGATCATGCAACAAGATGCGCTTCCACTCTAATTTGATGATTTATTTGTAAATCATCAGGGGATTCTTCAGCACTATGCTTGCGGTCAAAACCACGAACATGCCAACGCAGTCCATTGTCCACCAGCGTATGCGGTACAATTTCACGCGTTGTTTCACCACTCGATAACGACACATAGGTGATGCTCAAGGCTTTGCCTTTGTGTATGGCCTCAGTGACTTTCGCCACTATCGATAAACTCGGTTTGTTAAGGTGATAAGGCGCTTCACAGGCCAACGGGGGGGGGCGCTGGCCAGAAAAACCATCACCAAAGCCTTGGCTTAAGGTGGCTAGGGTTCTGATCACATCAAAATCGAAAAGGGATATAAAAGATGCAGCCTTAAGATGTTGCTTACGCTTTTCATCATAAACCACATTTTGCGGGGCAATTTCTTTATAACGAGCAAAGTCTTGGGTCGCTACGGAAGGAGCAATATTGAATCGTTCAACGAGATCGGTTCGACGAGCCTCACCTTTAAACATCAACACAAAGTCAATGTGAGCCAGTCGCTCGCGCTGCGCAAGCGTTAAACTTTCCAATGTTAGTTGAGTCAAGGTCTATCCTTAGCATGCTCACATGGTAGTACAACAAACTGAGAATTGTTATACAATCTACCGAATTTAAGTAGGCTAATATTACCAATTAGTTTACCCAGCGGCTACTTTTATCAAGTGTGGAATTGTGATTTGAAGCAAAAAGTTAGCCTTCTTTAACGTGCTCAAATTTCAAACAATTATTTATAGGCATGGCTCGACTCGCCGGACATTAACAAACCTGAGATAGGTCTAACAATCCATATGCACAACTTGTCTATAAACAGTAAGAGACACTTGAGGACGACAAGTGTCTCTTGATAAACGATTAGCGCGGTTTATATTCGAGTACTCTCTTACGGTTCGGCTTAGCTTTTACTCTCCCAAAATCAGCACTAATGTATGTGAATTTTTCTAAGTACTCACAATTCAGTCTTGTTGGCTCCTCTACCAATTCTCCTTCATCATTTTTTGAGAATGCTTGGGCACGGAGAAAACATTTACAGTTACCAACAGAAAACTCAATGACCGAATCATCAATACGACCATCTCTAGCCGTATTCTGTTTATCTAACTGCTTGATTGTTAAAACCAGCTCCAATAGATACGCATCTTCTGACTCATAGCGTTCTAATTCCTGCAAAAAGTACGCTTCATCCCCCTCTGAAAATAAACATCCACGCTTACGAACTTCATCTAATGGCATTTCTTCCATCAGGTAGGGATGGCTATGCATATTACCAAGGCGGTAGTAGCCCAGCTGTTCTGCAAGCTGCTCTTTTAAGTCTTCAGCTTCACTAAGGCTTTCAACAGAACCACTTGCCATTTTGGCGGAAGTATCAACAGAGACAAACTGGATTAAGTTATGATATTCCCCCTTGTCCTCATTGATTTCAACGTCACCGTACAGCGAAGCATGAAATTCAATGCCACTGCGCTTTTTGCCTCCATGCTTAATAACAAAGGCTTCGAAGCCATTGAGTAACATTTGGGTCAAAGCATCCTGAGTAACTTCTACAATATGGTTCATTCTTCATCCTTTTTTGAATATAACGCTAGTGCGCTGTCTAATTGCTTAATTATGCTTGCTCTCAAACTTTCTGGTTCCATCACTTCAACATTGGCAGCGTGCGACATAATCCACCAGCGCAGTTGCCAGCTATCAATAACGGTGGCGGTTAATAAACACCATTCATCATCAATTTTGCTAAGCTGCATATCGTCGCTTAACGGTTGTTCTTCAAGGTGATCGGCTTGCTGCACCTTCACTTTTGCTTTAAAGGTTATTAAACCCACAGAACCTTCACTGGTGAATTGCATGCCACCAGTATCGAGATAGGTTTGTAGGTTAAAATCTCGTTTTGGATTCGCTTCGCCATAAAGCTCTGCAGCCAGCATGCGATGCATGGCAAACCGGCGCACATCTGTATGCTTCCCAACTGTTGCCAGTAGATACAGCACTTGGCCTCGCAGCACTAATGCTAAAGGTGCTAGTTGGTAAGATTTAGGCCCAGACTGATGAATGGGTTGATAACTCACTTCAAGCTGCTGTTCGCGTAACACTGCATTTTGTACTCGTTCCAACACCTTTTCATCAATAGCAGGCGGCGAGCAGGAAAGGTCTGGCTCAATACTGGCAAATTTTTGGGACCAATTAGCCAATGTTTTTGATTTCGATAGCGTACTTGCTGCTAGTGTAAATTGCGACTCTAGTCCCTTAAATAACAACTTAGGTAGCAGCGACGTCAGCGAGCTTTGCACCAACAGCAGTGAAATACTGTCTGAAAATGAGAGCCCAGTCATCAGCTCAGTACGACTATCACGTTGCCAATACCAGCGCACCTGGTGGCCGTCTCTATCGCATTGCAGTGGGAAAATATCTGCCAAAAATGCAAGATCACGTTGAATAGTCCGCTGCGTCTGGTTTACCCCTTCAGACGTCAAATAATTGCGAAGCTCTTCGGTTGTCTTACGTTCTGCAGTCCTTGAGAGATATTTCAAGATCATCCATTGACGATGAACTGTATTCACCGTTTTACTTGGGCACTTTAAACCATCCTTGTTTGTCATCTATCGTTCTCTGTGTCCAAACTTTCTTATATTGGGTTTATCAAAGCCAATTTCCCAAAACATTGCAAGTATTCAGCTTTAGTATGTGAACAACCTATCAAGCCATCACTCGGATACAACTCGTCAAAATAACGCACTAAAGCTTCTCCCTCACGCATGCTGAAGAGAGTTCTACTACAGAGAAATAAAAACGCTTCGGGCACAATATGACGCATCAGTTCGAATAGAAACCAAGGGTCAGCATTACGCAGGTATAACTCTTGCACATAACGTTGAAAATAGGGCTCAAAGTAGTCATATGATGCCGGAAAATATAATGGCACAGTTGCCAAAGCACGGATAAGAGGACTTTTGGGGTAGTACTCATTTAGCACTGTCGCCGCCATAAATAATTCTGCAAAGTAACAATCAAACTTTCGGTCTCTTTTCGTTCTGAACCGAACTTTACCTTGCGCTAGACCATTTTCTAGTGCCGCAGAAGCGAACCAATCTGCCTCCTGCCAACGACGCTTGTCACCTCGAAAACGGCGGTTAAGCCTTTCACATCGACAGAGGTATTGATCCAACACGGTTTCAGCGGCAGTGATCAATGCTGCAGGGGTGGCATCATTTCCAGCAAAGCTACCATTCTGTATATGACGCTTTAGCGAGATATTATCTTCCAAAAATAAAGTGTACAGTCGCTGTAGTAACGGCTGGGAAAATTTGAAGCATGAGGCCGAATAGATTATGTCTTTTTTCAACCATGCAGCTAAGCCCTGTAAGGGTTTTGACCACGAGATTACAAACAGACGCATTAACAGAAGACTGTCAAAGTACTCGTTTTCAAACTCTTGCGATCTCCAGTCATAAATAGCCGAAAAATCATCACTTTCTTGGAGAAAAATTATCGGATTATGAGAGGTTAACTCCAAACCATCCCACCCCTTAACAAAATCATTAAAAACGTAATTGAACAGCTCATCCCAATACTGACTCATCATAGCGTTTACCCCTAAATGCCAAATAATGCTGCAACTAAAGCAACATCCTGAGCAATATGATGCTAGCTTTAACGTCAAATGGTGTCGTCAATATCAGTCGAAAGATAAAATTTTGAGAGAAAATTAATACTACTTTTGCAGCAGATTTAACAAGAAGAGGAACGATTTGAGGCCGCTCCATCCCTCTGCGCTATCCTTTCCAAAATCCACTCCTGCACTTCGCTTTCCACCCATGCAACAGATCTACTGCTCAGCTTCACTGCTTTGGGGAAAATACCTTTATCGACATACTTGTAAATGGTTGAACGGGCTAAACCTGTGGTGTCAATCACGTCTTTTATTCGAATTAGCTTTATGTTTAGTGTCATGCTGAACTCTTGGTAATGGTTTCATTCCATTAGATATGCCAGTAATTTTTAACTTTTCCAAATATTTTTAGATATATATCACTCCAGTGCATAAGCCCATTAACGCTTTCAAGGAGCCTGATATGTCAACAAAAGCGACTGAACCTAACAACTCAATAGACCAACCTATAAACCATTGGCCGCAAACTGCCGAAGCGATCCTAGCCTCTGCCGCCAATATCATTGCCGAGCGCTATGTGAAGAAGGACGCCTATACCAACCCTCAAGCCACTAAAGATTTTTTAACTTACAAACTGGGCGGTTATGAGCGGGAGGTGTTTGCGGTAATGCTGCTCGATAATCAACATCAATTACTGGAGTTTAAAGAGTTGTTCTTTGGCACGTTAGATGCTGCCAGTGTTTATCCAAGAGAAGTGGTTAAGGCTGTGTTGGCCGTTAATGCGGCGGCGGTGATTTTTGCCCATAACCATCCCTCCGGCGAGTCTGAACCTTCGGCTGCAGATAAGCACATCACTCAACGATTAACCGATGCATTAGCACTTATCGATGTGCGCGTACTTGACCATATCGTGGTGGGCCGCACACCAGTGTCCTTTGCTGAGCGCGGCTTACTCTAGCCAGTGTTTAAACCTATAACGCCAAATCAAGGAGTCCATCATGATTGAATTTACCGATAGCTTTTCACAGGCCTGTGTTGCCGAAGCCTGCGCTGCTTTTCCTGAGCTGCGTAATCGCTTAGCTGTTGAACTCATTTTGCCGATGTTTGTGCGGCCACTTAATGCCATGGGCCAAGTGATTGGCAAGCCGATTGTGGCACCGAATCCAAAGCTACATAAAACCGTATTGAGTGTGTTTCACCGTGATTTGGTTGAACACTTACCCAAGGAAATTGCCTTTTGCCGCTATGTTTGCCCCTGTGACAGTTATGGTGTGCCAACAGGCGAATGGCAAAGGGTGATCAACGGGGTGTACTTTAACCATGGCAGTAATGAACAGCCTAATTGGAGTGTGCATACCTAAAAACGATTACCTGCCCGATATCCTGCTCCCTAGCCAGCTGTATTCAGCGTTTGTACTCGCCTTGGCATTTATCACCGCTCTCGCTAGTCCGCTAACAAGCAAGCCATTCCCTTAGTTTCATCCTTTAACCATAGAGGTCACTATGACAACCCTAAAACTTTTCGATATTGAGCACGCCTGGGGCTTGCCCCGTAAAGTGTCTCCCCGCTTTGGTGCGAGACTGATTTTACGCGGTCTGCACTTGGATTATCTCCATGACCGCACAAGCTTTGTCGGTGAATTTCCATCAGCAATTAAACAACAATTTGTCGAGGCCTTTCCCGCTATCGTTAAACAGCTTGAGCGGCTGGTGGCCGAAGGCGAGATTGATGCTACTGAGCAGCACTGCGTGAGCATTGAACACGCAGGCTTTACCTGTGAGGCCGATACCTTAGGTAGCCACGGCTATTTGTATATTGCGATTTATCAAACCGAAGCTAAACCAAAGCTAAGCCACTGACCACCAGCAACTTCGCCCTCACTCGATAACTTGTTCTAACTCGTGAGCCAGTACTAATCCCCTAACTGTAAGCACCTAGCCCTCCCCCCCAGCTTAATAACCCTAACAAGTAGCCCATAGCGACTCACGTTAAACAGCTTGACCAACAACTGTTTTCAAACCGCATAGACAACAAGAGCCAAGGCGCAGTTACGCCTTAGCTCTTGCGTATGCCCGTTTTTAAATAAGGAATATTCCATGACATTAACTATCAAGCGTAACCAACTGCCAGCGATGCCCGATCGTTTTTACCAAGTGATTGAAAAGGAACTGGCCAACGTCACACCAAAAGACGCCAACGCCATCACCCTTAATTTTCGAGATCCTGATTACAGCGCCGAAGCGGGTGACTTTCATCCCGTCGAAGTCAGGCTTGAGAAACAACAAGATCACTGGCGTTTAGTCTACGTCACCGACTTTGCTTTTCGCGGTCATCCCTTCCCTGAACTGGTTAAAGATATCGATATCTGCTTTAACAGCAACCAGGTCTATAGCCTGTTTAGCGGCTGGATTGGGGAGCGGGAATCACAGGAGCTGATTAAGTTGTTCAGCGATAACTTTGTCAGTTACTACCAGATGGAAGTCTATCAAGTGGAAGTGAGTTTGGATTAACTCGCCTCGCCCTCATTTCGCGCGAACATCCTAATCATATCTACCGGTTTCAGTTCTATCGCTATCAACAGGCCAAGCGCATCACTCCCGCGCTAATCAGTCTAATTCATTGCGACAAGCCCCTGTCGTTAACAACCTACCCTGCCCGCAACGCCTGTCGTTCGCGGGCTTTTTGTTTTGGAGTCCACCATGAAAATACATCGCGAAACCATCCTGCCACTGCCAGAGCACTTTTATGAATTGTTGGAGCAGCAACTGGCAGCACTCAATAACCCGAGTCTCAACAGCGTCACTTTTAACTACCGCGATCCCGACTACAGCTATGAGAGCGGCGGTTATCACCCAGTGGAGATCAATCTCTACCGCCAAGGTGATTGCTGGTATCTCAATTACTTTACCGACTTTGCTTACTGCGGCGGGCCCTTCCCTGAGCTTGAGAAAGAAATGGAAGTGCTGTTTCAGGAGAAGCAGGTCTACAACAGCTTCTTTGGCCGCTGTTACCTCGAGCATGCCGACAGCCAGGTACGGCTGCTGCTGGAGAACTTTTGCAACTACCTCAAGATGGAGGTGTACCAGGTTCAGGTCAGCACCGACTGAACTTGGTGCCCACAAAGGTATTTTGGGAACCAAGCAATGCAGGCCCGATGCGGGTTTGCGATGTGCTGGTACCCACATTCATCACATAGCTAATTGAGGGAACCCAGCATGAACGAAGTCGAAGCGGTCAAGAACCGCGACACCATCAAGCTTATCAGTTACCTGCTCGAACGTCACTTTGGTCAGCAGATGGCCGATGTCTGGAATATCGGCCTTAACCTGGCCCTTAGGATCTCGGACTTACTGGCCATCAAGTTCAGCGATATCAACGGCGACCGCTTAAATATCATTGAGCAGAAGACCGGTAAACGCGCCAGCATCAAGCTCAACCCGAAGACGCTGGCATTGATTGAGGCGATCCACCAGCGTCACCCTGAACATATCTACCTGTTCCAATCCCACCGCTCGAGCCAAGCCAAAGACCTGCAGGCCCCCGCGAAACCGCTGACACGGCGTGCAGTCGCCAAAGCGTTTGCCTTTGTCGGTGACGATATCAAGTTAGCCCTGGGCACCCACTCGATGCGTAAAACCCGCGGCTATCACCTGTATCAAGCCTGCAAAGACATTGGTCGGGTGATGCGCATGCTGCGGCATCAATCGGAAGCGGTCACCCTGCGTTATATCGGCATTACTCAGCAGCAAGTCGATAAGGACTTTGTCGAGCTGGAAATCTGAGTCAATCAACACACCCTATTCAACCCATTAGCAGATGCGACCTAAGGTTATCTGCGTTGTTTTTCTTGGAGTCCATACCATGTATACATTTCATCCAGGTGATCATCTGGTCACCAATATCGATCCGCTTGGCTTAACCGAACACCATGGCCTGTATGTGGGTCATGGCCATGTGATCCACTTATCTAAACAGGGCATCATCGAAGAAATCAACCTGCAGCAATTTGCTGGTGGCCATAGCGTTAGAGTAAAGAAGTCCACGCTGTTTCCTCATCAAGCCATTGAGCTTGCACGCAGTCAGCTGGGTCACAGCCCATACGGCGTAGCTACCAACAATTGTGAGCACTTCGTTAATGAATGCTTAGCGGGAAGTAGCACCTCCAATCAAGTAAGTAATCTCACTCACATGGCGCTGCAAGGCTCTGCCAGAGCAGGCTTACTGGGGAGAAGCGCGTCAAAGCTGGCCACGGGGACTGTCGCAAACGTCGTGTTAGCCTCTACCGCCATCAAAATGACTGGTGAATACCTAGGGCTACCCGATAACGTTAACACGCTGCTAGGCACGCCTGGAGATCTTGTCGCTAAGCCTGCCGAATGCTTACTAAAAGGCACCAGCCAAACTCTAGGTGAAAGTTATGCTTGCTTACGCCAAGGTGAGATAACCGATGCGGGGCTCAAACTCGTCACCGGCAGTGTAGAAACTGGCTTAAACACCGTGTTGACGACAGCAGAAGTGGGCATCAATGGTGTAAAAGCCGGTGCAGAGCTGATAGCCGATGCATGGCATTGGTTAAGGTCATAATGCTTCTGCGACGGTATTGAGTGCTAAGTCAGCCATTAGCCAAACCCTATAAACGAAGCGGCATGTCGCCGCTATCGTTTTTATCCTTATTGCGATTACGTTGAAGATTAGCGTGATGACGGCGTAACATTAGTGCCCAGTTAAGCGATACAAACTATCTTCTATCATCCTTGAGCTTTATGGCGTTGCTCGAGCAAACAAGTATACCGTGTAAACAATATTTTTTTGTACCACGTTATGCTAAGGTATTACCTAGTAGTACTAAGCATTACTTTTGGAGTCACAGATGAGCACAATCAAACCCGTGTCGGTTAAATTAGATGCCGATATTAAAGCCAGAGTCGAGCATTTAGCCGAAACCCGTAAACGTTCATCACACTGGATGATGCGTGAAGCGATCCGTGAATACGTTGAGAGAGAAGAGAAACGCGAAGCTTTGCAGCAAGAAGCGTTACGCGCATGGGAAGAACACCAGACATCAGGCTTGCATGTCACCGGTGACGAAGTGGTAAGTTGGCTGGAGTCCTGGGGGAGTGAAAATGAAAAGGCAGCCCCTACATGCCACAAATAGTCTTCACTGCCACTGCATTACGTGATTTAGAACGCTTACGTGAGTTTCTTCGCAGTAAAAATCCCCCTGCCGCACAACGGGCTGCCAGCGCCATAATCAATACCATTAGAAAACTGGAAAGCTATCCAGACATTGGTCGGCCTATCGATGACAATGACTTTAGCTTTAGGGAACTGCTCATCGACTTTGGTGATACGGGTTATCTGGCAATGTACCAGTATGATGGCGGCGAACGATTGACCGTATTGTGTATCCGTCACCAAAAAGAAGCCGGATATTGATAGAGATGCATCAGCAAAGAGGTTTTCTCATGGATGTGCAATTATGAATATACTGCTGCTCTCTATAAAGACAAAAGCAAGGGATTTGAGCCCCTTGCCCTTTACGTCCCTATTTGTACTAGCAGCAATCATGCTAAGTAAGTTAATCACCAACTTTGTAACCGACCCGAGACACGACTACAACCAAAGTTGTGATTGCCATTTCCATAAATTTTCGTGTCAGTTTTAGCAAAATAACTTAATCTTTTAAACAAGTCTTGGTAAATGTAAGTGAAATCAGCTTGGTTACGGCACAGTAAATATTGAGCATTTTCTGGGAAATGGATCAACCCTTGAACATGGGAAATATCTAACCTTAGTGCACTCGCCCAAGCTTTGTGAATACGGTTATACATATTAGCCCGACCCAATTCAAACTTTCCTAAACTTTTATACGCATGGCCATTGAAGAACAAACAGACATGGTAATGACACTTATCCCTTCCGCTGATCTCTTTAACCCAGATGTAAAATAACTCACTAGCATGAACCTGACCGTCAGTTGTGTTTCGCAGTTTCGCCTGATAATCCGCTTTTAACTGGGCTTTCGATGATTCGAAGAAACGGGTGATCACTGCTGTATCACTCGATTCAAACATATCAGGAAATCGTAGATCAACTCTTACCGCAAATACCTTTGAATAATTCTGCACAACGCAATCCATAACTGAGCGAATGTTAAATAAATACTCTTCAATTGTACCATTCTTAAGTGAAAGTGTGTGTAATCCATCATATTGAGGTGTTGTTAGCACCGTTAAATTTCTATTAAAAATACTACCCATTTCTAACTCTCCTTTCCCAATCACTATTTTAAGGGTGTAGTTAACCACTCGAAATTAACACATTAATTTCGATGAATAAAAACACCCATGTAGCACACCAGACAACTAAATTAAAAATTAAGCAAACAACATATAAAACACAGATATAATACTATTAACACCCTAAATAAAAACTATCTAAAACCAACCAGATTAAAACAACATTTTAAACTTATGCAATAAAACTAACAGTAACCAACAGTTATAGTCACTCTGAATTAATATGCATAGTATAATACAAATTAAAGCGGTTTATTATGATTTAAAAAGCACGTTCATGAATAGCGCGCCAGATCTTCATCTAGTTTATCACAGTCAGGTATTTGATGGGATAATAAATCTATTACTCTAGTCTTAAATCTCAAAAATTCAACTATTGGATTGCTTTGCTTTAGATAATCTAATGCAACTTGTAAATCGGCTTTTTTACGAATACACTTTGGACCGTACTGTAAAATAAAATTTTTCCTCATGTATCTTATTCCAGAAGCAACAAATGGTTTCAGCCATTCGTTCAGCGCACATGCATCCAGCACATATTTTGGTGGTGGACAAAAGACTCGCATAAAATCATTTGAGAAATAACTTAACAACTCAACGGCTAACCACAAGGATTCTACAGATATTACAAAATCACCCGGATGTTCGAAACAATGGATCAAGGCTGCAACCCTAGCAATATTCTCTGGCACCTTGGATGCATGGTCTTTTGCACATTCATACATGCCACCAGGGCCCATTTTAATTTCGATGTCATTAGCAATATCTAGCCACACATTTTTAGCATCATTTGAGAATGTGACAGTGACCCTGTTCCTATAATCTTCCATAGCAATGACATTTAATAGTAACTGCTTTATTCTATCGTTAAATTTTTCAGTCGCTTTCTTAGAAAACTCAAATCCACTAACTTGTCGGTAACCACATAAAGAGATAGGGCAAGTCACTATTGCTCGAGCAAAAAAACCATTTCCCCTCAAATCATCTTTCGACCGACCAAGAAAATCTTGCAATGCACTCCATTGAGTCATGATATGCATCGTTAGTCTTGCATCAGACACCACAAAAGACTCTAATGTTTTTCTATCTATATTGACATCCCCTCCACTCCAGAATGAATTAATAACTGGGGAATTTCGCATAATAGAACTTTTAAATAAAACCCCACCTTCATCTGAACCTAGAAATGCATTTGGTAAGTTTTCATATAATCCTAAAAGCAATGCTTCTTTGGTTATATCCTGATAAAGAAATTTGGGTGCTCTTGGTTTTATCGGTTCAGCATCACGATGTGCTTGCAATTCATTAAGTGCTAATTCATATTTTTCATCATCTTTTTCCTTTGATAGGCGTCTTCTTAGCCTTACCGCTTCTTCATCATGAATTTCCTTTTTTATTATATATTTATTATGTGTGCTTCGGAATTCTATCAGTAATTCTTTTTGTGCTGCCTTAAGCACTTCCATATATTGGCTTTCAACAGTTGATTTTCGCTCACCAGATTCGGCTATCGTAATTGCCAATATTGACACAGGACATATTTTATTAATTGGGAGCGATACATTAACTGCCCCCTGTAAAGCAGCTGAAATAGTGCTTAGCTGAACTAACGCGATCATGCTATATGGAGCCTGAACAGATTCAAAAGTTTCAAAAAAAGCATCGCGCATTAACGGAGCAGCACTTAGATTTGGAAAACTGCCATCCGAGATAGGAAAATAATTGGGATATCGAGAAAAATTCATAAACCACCTTTATTTTAAAAGTTAATTACTCGTAAGGTCAGAAAAATCTTCTACCTTGCAGCCACTGTTCGACTTCTTGCATGTACCAGCCTACGGCACGAGCGCCAAGACAAACTTTTCGCGGAAAAAGTGGATCAAACCTGGGGGATTTGGGATTGAGTTTATCGTAGATAGTTGAACGCGAAAGCCCTGTAAGCTGAACCAAGGTCTTCAGTCTAATAATGGAATTGCTTGTGAGAGTTGTGTTCATAATCGTCCTCAGAGTTGTGAATAAACGTCTACAACCCTGAGATTAGATGGTTATCAAGCATGAATAAACGGGGTAAAAACGGTCCCCTTTGCTCACCTAAGGTGCATTATCCATTGTATTATATGCGTTTTTTTGGTCCCCTAAGAAATTTACTTGGTCTTAAAATTAATTCTGCGTATTTAGCATTATCACTCGAAAAACCTTCTTCTTCTCCTTCTTTTCTCTCTAAAAACGCTATAATTTCAGCTGTAATATTTTTATTGTATTTTTCCTGATTATGCCAAAAACGCTCGAGGCAGTAAGTTAAGTATGGAAACTGGCAACCATCTGCAATGGTTTTATCTTTACCGCATAGGCCATCGGGATTAGGGTTGAGAAAAAAAGCCGCCGCTTCTGCCTTTTTTTGAGCATAACCGAGTTGATTCATAATCAACTCTACCAATCCTTTAACTTTGGGCGGATTAGCCGTTTTCCCCCAATAGTAACGGAAGCCTAAGATAGATAATTGGTCCAGATCGGATTTATTACTTAGGAAATCTTTAACATAGTAAGGACTTGTTTCGGGAATGTCAGGAATATCTATCTCTCGTTCGAAAGCTTGATTAACAAATGAAAGAATATCACGTTCAAAAACACAGACTGAATCAATTGTAGTCTTCAAGGATACAAGTTCATTGTCGATACTATTTTCTCGCGCCAAAAAATTAAAGTTTTTCCTCGTAAAACAAAATTTTATTTTATGAGTATATTCATGAAATTCTGACTGCCCATTAATTCCCAAGTCTTTAGCGTTAATAGGTACTTCATGTCTGTCTATATATATATCACTACTCACTAATTCATGATCGAGATTTTCAGTATGCAGGTAGAATTCAGTGATGAACTTCAAATTAACAATTCCGTTTTTTATTAATACGGCCAAGTCATCACTCCCCAACCTTAGATATTCTGTTTTCGGAACCAATGTCGCCGGAGGAAATGATTCAGTCTTTTTATCTCTCTCTGGTAAAATCCTTCGTTGCTTAGAATTCTTTATTGTCCGCATTATAGAATTTCTAATATTAAGTGAATGCCTTTCATAGACAGCCCAAACATTTATATTAGCAGGAGGAAAAATTAAGACGGGTTTATTTTCTTGCAAAAGATGCTGTATAACTTCATCTACGCTAGTATTTAATTTCACATCCGATAACATTACAATTTTTTGCATTGACACATCCATTTTATCTGCTATTTCTGCTATTAGTAGCAGAAATAGCAGATAAAATGAATTTGTTTTTTAAAATTTTCCCTCACTAGATAGCTTAACTCGTGAATATTTTCAACCTTTTATTGTGACCATGTGTAAAAAAATGCTTAAAGTGGGCTTTAGTAATGTGTCAAGAGTTAGCACTCTACACCTTGGAAGTTTAAGCAAACAAGTTCACTTTACTGATTTTCACTTCACTATAAGAGTCTGGAGGCCTATCACTTTACGCCAGTAACTCAATCCAACTCCTTAATTTGCATCCCAAACTGATCCACTATTTGCATAGAAATGTGAGCCACTGTTCGAAGTCTAAACAGTCGACTATCCTTGATAAATTTCAGACAATTCGGGGCAGTATAAAATGCAAATCATGAACTGAAATGGATCACTTAAGATGCAAGCCAACAATGCGTGATATTGTTGTTCTATTTGGTCTTCCATGACCACTTCGTTAGTCCTTACTTAAGCGGCGCATTTCGATGCAGAAATCTGCAAATGCTTTGCTAGATATCAACAGATTTTGCATCTCAGACATCTTTGAAAAATAGGTAGCCGTTTGTTGATCAATAGTGGATGTTTCGCCGAGAAAGCTTATGAGGCTACGATAGATAATAAGCGGATGCCATGGATTAAGTTTCTTACTCACCCTAGTTCTATCACTCAATATCCAGTCTTTCGATAAAGCTTCCATCAACTCACCAACGAGCAAGTCATAACACCCGTTAGATTTAAGCTGCGGCTGCAATTTAGGATTAACGCTAACAATACAAACGGCTATTGGCCCGTCGATAAGAAGATCGGGGACTTGGTGATCATTTCCATCAATCACAAATCCACAAAATACTCCTGGAGTCCAACCGCTTTCTTCGCTATCAGGATCAGTGTATGAAAATTCCAAGCCTATGCGTCCATAGGCATCATAGCGCCCTCTTGCAGTTTTATTCCTTGGCGGATGACGGTACTGCACATCACGGTTTATTGATTGGCATAAAGGCCATGCCAACTGCTCGCATCGGCGTACCATCTCATATAGCTGCTTATCAATGTTTTTAACGTCGTTATAGTAAGAAATCGCCAAGGGGTTTAAGGGGGTAGAGTTAACTAGGCCGTTACTTTTTAATAAATGCACAAATTCAGTTCTTAGCCATACTGTTTTCTCATCAGCATCACTAACCGAACCAAACAGTTCAACAATCTCATACCAACAAAGCGCTATATTTGGAGATTGCCGATGTTGACCAGAGTGAGCTGTAATCAAAACTATCTGAAAAGGCTTATTGAAATGTTCTTTGGCATAGTCGCGATAATTATCTAATTGGTTGTGATGTAACTCAGACCATACTTTATGCTCAAATATCAAGCAGAAGTCATCATCAGCTGACGTCCACATTAAGTCCGGGAACTTACTGCCAAAATTAACTTGAGTTTCAATATCAACGGATTGAAACATCGATGAAATCTCTTGAGCGTAATTCACTGCCTTCTTCGCCAGCAATTCGCTGAACGCTTTACGTACAGCATCATCATGTTTAAGCAACCAAGCGAACGCTTCGGTGATAAAATTTTCAATCGGTGAATTCTGGTGACTTGCGGCGTACTTACTTACGTTAACTAACAAACTATCCAGCATACAGTTTCATCCTTGTTTTTAATTTAAACGTTACTGCTAACGCAACTTCCCGAGCATGAATTACTAGATGAGCGTTAACTTAATCGCCTTCCAATTATGTCGAGCTTTTGATTTATCCCAACTCAAAATTCTCACAGCACTCACCTGTGACTCATTTTGAATATCTCCGATCAAAAATGCCGGTACAAAGGAATCCTCCACGAATCCAAATCCCTTAGGCGCAATGCGGAGTTGCCCTTCGACATGAGAAACGTCTGCAATCTGACACGACGGACAAGGTATGCACATAACTACCTCTTTTTCGCCATTGGTTTTTGATATCGACAGTTCAACATAATCACCGACCTGTGGTCGTTTACCTTTATAAATCCCCATACGAACAGATAAAGAGGTCGATTTGTTCACAAACACCTGAAATCCCTTACCTGATTTATGAATACTCTCGATAACAGCAGTGATTTTATCCACTGGTCCATGCAAATAATCCAGCGCATCGACAGCCAAGCTTCTTAAATATTCCTTCAGGGATTTTTCGTTAACGCTGGCGTCATACCAAGGCTGCATTGCTAGCTGATTTAGCTCGGGTTTCACTTTCCAACCGTGATTTTGATAGGCCAAAATAGCAGTTTTCAAGCACATCGAAGCCTCTAACCAACGCTGCGTTTGAAGCAGCAAAGGGACTACTTCCTGCAGAAGAGGCAAACTAAATGTCACTTCATGAGCAGAAATGATGCCCTTAGCAAAAAATTTAATGGCTAAATCTACATTTTCATGAAGGAAAGTCTCTGCAAGAACGCTCCATGCCCATGGTTCCTGCTGTTTCTTACGTAAAATGGGTAGAATAAGGGTACGAGCTTGTTCGAATTCTCCTGCAGTGATAAAGCACTTAGCCTGATCGTAATCAAGCCACATCAGATGCTGAGTATCTAAAACCTGCTGTCGGGTGGTGTTGATGAACTCATTTACAAATTTTATGTCGATTCGCCACAATTCACGGTAATTAAGGCATGCGCTCGCCACTTGTCTTGCAGATGAAAGCATTAAACTCGGTAATTCACCTTTTTCAGTCTGAAATGGGGTTTTAGCCTCTTCATCAAACAGCGCAGTTTGATGTAAAAGCACAAAATGGATCAGCGTTGGAAACCATTCGAGGTTTTTCTTAAATTGCACCAACAACATCTTGTACTCTAAACCGCCTAGAGGGATTTTAAAGCTGATGATGGTGCTCAATAGCCGCTCAACTTGCTCGAACTCATAATTGCTTGGACGATAATTCTTCGAAGATGCTCCACGTTTAGCAATCTTTTCTTGATATTGTTTAATGTACTCGTAGCAAACCCAAAATAATGCCCCCTTCAAGTAATTATCTTGCGGAGCATTTTCCAGAGCTTTAAAGCCAAACTCCCACGCGCCTTTTAAATCACCACTCTTTCTCAAATTTGTGACCGTACGATTCACGGACTCGTTCATGACAAGGCTCCGACCTGGCTTAATATCTCATCAATCAAGCTTGCCGAGTTACTCAACTTAGGCATCGGCTGCGCTTTGGTAAACTGACTGTCTTTGTTGTACCAAAACTCAATAACCGCCAACTCTCCCTGCTTCACAATGGAATAGCGTTCACAAAACTCCCTTGGCTCAATCTTATGAATGTCTGCCCCAACAAGGTCAATCTGCGCTTTGACATTGTGATAAAACTCTTCTAAAAAGGGTTCCGCAAAAGTAAATTGTGAAATTTCAGACGAGTCAGGGATATCGAGCAAAGTTCCTTCAACTGGGCCGAGTAGTGCAGTTAGCTCAGCATCAAATCCACTTTGACCAATGCTTTTAATACTTGAAACTTTCCAGTTGCCTTTGTAATTGATACTTATCGAGGCTAGCTCATTCCCACGCTTGAATTGGTAACGTTCTTGGTAGTTATAGTGGAGCACATCTGTTATCGATATCCCGGTGCCCTCAATACATCCACAAACAAGCTGCAGCAATCGTTGCAGTTGTGGTATCTCGACTTTTAAGTCACTCGGCTCAACGTTTTGATAGGTCTCTATATTGTGCGAAGGCATTGGAACAGGATCGGACTGATAACCACCAGCAATAATTAACCCATCCCCCAGTTTTAGTTGAGGCGGGTTCATTACATACAACTTGTCTGAGGCCCGTGTAATCGCCGTATATAGCCATCTAAAGTAGTTTTTGGTTAATACCTTTTGATGTGTTTCGCACTGCAGGAACACATTCTTCCATTCACTTCCTTGTGCTTTATGAGCCGTAATCGCATAACCAAATTTAATTTTAAACGCGTTAAAATAAGGGTCTTGCATCAATGCAACTCTGAGTTTTTTCTCATTACCTTTACGCCGCAGTTCTGGGTGCCGATTCAAAAAATGAACATAAATCGCTTTATGTTCATCCGATGATAAGGAGGGGTGATCGTTATACAGCAGGTTTTCGATAATTTTGGCTTCAAAGAAAAATGGTTCGCCGTAATCATTACGAAAAGCAAGCACAACATCGCGAAAACTCAGTTCGACTCTGACTTTCACCATATGGCCGTCGTCACCTTTGTTAGTAATAAACACAGTGACAACTTCAGGTGCAGGAGAGAGTACCTCCTTAATCATGCCAAATTCACCGTTAGTAATAGTGGCATCAGTTCGATAATGGTTTGCCACTGAAATGATTTTATCCCCGCCAACCATTTCCAGTTGACCATTAAAAAAGTGCTCTCTCACCAACCGGTTATACTCACCTACTTGCCGATTTGAGCCAGCTACAATAATGTTTTCACCGGTCTTACTCACTTTGCCAGCACAGGACGATAAGTATGTCTGTAGCAACGCATTTGACGACAGCTTACACACATCATCGCCATTAACATCGAATTGCAACTTATTGAAAATATTCTTGGATAACCCGTCACGCAACATGGCCGCATTGGTTAAAATACCACTTTCACCTTTTTGTCTTACTACTTCAGTCAACGAACCAGACGATATGGTTACTTGATATTTTTCACTTAGATACTGCTCATCTAACGCTGGTGAAGTGCTCATGCCGACTGGTGGTAACTGAGCGTTATCACCGATAAAAATCACCTTTTTGTTATGATCGTTATGGTCAAAATTGATGTACTTCAGCAAATCTCTTAAAAGATACCCAGAGCCAAACCGGAAAAATTCACCATCTGAATATTTATCAGACACCATTGATGCTTCATCAATAATGTAAACCGCTTCTGCAGTGTCAGCGTTGACTTTAAGTTCTGCGTAACAGCGGTAAGTTTCTGAGCCTTCAATCCCATCCACCGCATATTCTTTAACGTTGTCGTAGTTATAAATCATCCGATGAATAGTACAGGCGGTTTGTCCAGTTTTATCCCCAATGACCTTGGCAGCTTTGCCAGTCGGCGCCATGATTGCGAACTGCCGTCCGATTCTATCTAGGTACTGAGTAATTCCCTTGGTCACAAAGGTCTTCCCTGTTCCCGCATAGCCGTTAAGCAAAAACACGTTTTGACTTGTGTCTTTCAGAAAAGTGTCTATCTGTTTAACGATCTGTACTTGCCCATCAGTAAGTACTACATCCTCGAAGCAATCAAAAATATCGATGTTGCGACGGGTCAAATTCATATCAAGATCAAAGCTGGAGGCAGACGCCATACTTGCTACTTTGAAATCTTCGCGAATGCGCGCTACCGATACCTCGTGCTCCACCACGAATAATGCTTGTTGCTTGAGTTCAAGCTCAATTTGCAATAACGCTAGCTCTTTTTTAACGTTGGTAAGTGCATCGTCTTTTGTCGTTAACTCGGCTAAAACCGATTGATGCTCTATAACAGTAGTTAATAGCTCATGTTCGCGCGCATTAATTTCCTGTCGTTGCCGAGCTATCTCTGCCTCTAAGCGAGCCGTATGATCTAATGGTTTTACGGGTTCAACAAACTCAGGAGGAGTAATAGGGTGATTCAGTATCACTTGCGCGTACCAGCGCCCCACCAAATAAGCTTCTTTGATTAGCCAATGCACTTCATTAATTGACACATCAGCTGTACCACTCAACGAATGTGCAGCCTTATTGCCCTTACGGCGCAACACATCCAATTTGGCCAAAATGCCTTTATCACCCACAGCATCAGCGAACTCATAACTTTGCAACCGATTAAATAAATCGTCTTTTTCAGGGGCAATAAGCGACAGTCTGGTGTAAATATCCCCAACAACGAATTCGGTAAAACACCTAAGTTTCACCAACGCCGCCTGCCGATCATCATGACAATAGAGCTCTGCACCTTTACCGAATTCCGCCAATTCAGGCCTTATATCGGTTAAAAAGTTAAAATTACTCATTTGCATCCATTCTTCATTCCAGTTGCTGAAATTTTTAACCTCAACGCAATGTTACCAGTTCAATATCAACGTAACTAACACTTGGATATGTTTACCACACTCCAGCGCGATAATTGTTAATTTGCATCAAAAACTGATCAACTATTTGCATAGAAATGTGAGCCAAGATTTGAGGTCTAAACCGTCGACTATCCTTGATAAATTTCCGGCAATTCAGGGCAGTATTAAATGCAAATAATGAGCTGAAATGGATCACTACAGGATACAAATCAAAAACAACTAGCAAGATCTATTAAAAACCACCTTGATATGCATCACTGAATTCTTTTCTTTATCGAAGTTAACAATTGGCAATTAGCTGTTTTCTTAGAATGAACAGGTTGACTCTAGTCGACTCATCAATTCAATCTTTAGGAGAGCCTGTGAAAGTCAATCAGACTTTAGTTATTCTTCAAAGATAACCATTCCAATCCCTGCTCTGCAAAGACAAATAATCTATCGCTATAACCTTGAGAGATCACACTGCGGATGATCTCAGGGTCAATATTCAGATAATCATGTACCAGTGCATTACGCAGGCCTATCACTTTACGCCAGCCATTTAATTCATCGGCTGGTTGTGCTCCTCGTTGACACAGGATCTCAAATGCTTGGTAGGCATCCTGCGGACTATGTCCAGCCAGTGCCTTAGCCCAATGTTTTGCAATGCCAATGCAAGCTTCAATAGAGACCTGTAGTGTTCGCTCTGCTGCTCGATATTCGAGATTAGATAAGGAACGCTGACTAAGTAATTGACGTAACTCTCCGAGCTCGGCTTGATACCGGCTAAGGCTTAAACGCAATGACGTGATATAGGCATTATCCGACATAATACAACTATTCCTTTATAGACTTTGGGCTGAATAATCGAGTTCCATTTGCGACATAATGCGGGACTCCTCTTGCATTCTTCGACCTTCATCTCGACTAAAGATAAGTTTATTGGCATTAATGATCCCAAAAGCCAGAGGGATTGGTGCAAGGTTGATATCGACAACGGAAAGCTTTCCTTCGGCTAGCCCCAATGCTCTTTGCCAATCCATAGCAAGCAGTTCAGCTCTAATACGAGTATCAAGCACACTGTCCGCCTTTACCGGATCGAATGCGACGGCTAAATCCCAATCGCTATGCTCGCTAGCATTTCCTTTCGCCTGCGAACCATAAAGCCATAATACCGCCACCTCAGGATGGCTTGCAGCTAAAGCGTTTAGTTGGTGCAAATGCTGGCTCTGCTCGATAGTCATTAGTTTGGCTTTAGGTTAGTCATGATGTAAGTGTACCAACCCTGAGTCGGACTTAACAGGTTAGATTCGTTTGTCACGTCCCCTAACGTTTTGACTCAGGGAGATAATCTCTATTCGGCCTTACAGGTCATGCCCCTAATTTTCTTGAACCAGCTGTTACTGACAAAGAGCCCACTGCTGCAGTGGCAATATGATTGCTCCACCACTCCATTAACTTGGTCCGTCGCTCTAGGTAGGTCGTGCGATTATAGGCACTGCGGATTTGGTTTTTATCAACATGGGCTAACGCTGCCTCAATAACATCACCATCAAAGCCTTGTTCATTTAAGGTTGTGCTCGCCAGTGAGCGTAAACCATGCCCCGTTGTTCTTCCCTTTAATCCCATTCGCCCTAATGCTTTGTTGATGGTTTCAGGATCTGTGTGCTTTTTAGGATCTTTAGATGACGGAAAAACGAATTGGCTTTGTTCACTGATCGGCTTAACAGTTTCGAGTATCGCGAGGGTATGCTCTGTAAGCGGGATAATATGCTCACGATTCATTTTCATGCGTGATTCAGGAATAGTCCAAAGTTTGGCATCAAAATCGATTTCTTCCCAACGCGCTCCTGCCGCTTCATTTGGCCTGGTCATTGTGTGCAATTGCCATTCAATCAAACACCGGGTCGTTAACAATAAATTGGCGTTTGCAATAGTCTGCAGCAACTCAGCTAGCTCTGCTGGTTTTAATGCCTTCAGATGCTCTACTTTGCTTTTTCTAAAAACTTCTCGAATACCTGACAACGGATTGGCGTGAATGTAACCAGAGTTAACTGAAAAGTTCATGATTTCATTCAGCAACTGAGCGGTACGTTTAACCGTTTCAAGATGCCCCTTCTGCTCTAGGGGCTTGAGCGCGGCAATGGCTATGGGAGCCGTGAGTCTGCTAATCGCAATACTCCCCAGTTTAGGGAAGGCATACAGCTCAAGCTTTCGCCAATTGCCTTCGATGGTTTTAGGCTTGATGCTTCCTTGCTTTGAGTCCATCCACATTTGTGCAATATGCTTCAGAGTTTGAGCGTTCTCTGTTGCCGCTTTTAATTTGTTTTCAACTTTAAGTAATTGAGGGTCGATGCCTTCGGCCAAGTTTTTCCGCGCTTCTAGCGCTTTATCTCGCGCCTCAGCTAAGGATACGTCAGGATATGAGCCTAAACCAAAATAGGTGGGTTTGCTGGTGGAGGGACGTATATATCTAAATTCCCACGTTTTCCCTGCAGTGCGCACATAGAGATAGAGATTGCCACCATCTGACAATCGATAGGGCTTTGCTTCCGCTTTAGCATTGAGCACCGCTTTTGCAGTCAGCTTATTTATACTCCTTCCCATTTCTACCCCCTAAAATTAAACCCAAAAGTAATGCTTGATTTTGGCATCATTTTTCACTCGAAAATCAAGCATTACTTATCACTGAATAAATTCAGACAAATCAGGATTTTGCCAAGTTAAATCTGAGCCATAAAATCGAGAAAATCAAGTAAAAAAAGGCATTAAAAAAAGAGTATTTTTGAAGCCAAAAGTAATGCCAAAATTTATCAAATTTCCTTGGCATTACTTTTGGCATTACTAAAAATTTCGGATGCAGTAGGATGTTATTAAATAATATAGGATGGTAAGTTATTGATTTTAATAAAATACAGGTGAGAAAAAAGACGTCCTAGGACGTCTTTAAACTTGAATTTGGCGGTGAGAGAGGGAGTCGAACCCTCGATACGTTTCCGTATACACACTTTCCAGGCGTGCTCCTTCGGCCACTCGGACATCTCACCAGATTGTTGTCATTAGCTTTTACGTATCAATGAACACGGTTAATCGAGTTGAATAGTGCTTAACGTGTAAGCTTTCATCGTTAACGGAGCGGTACTGTACGCAAAAGCCTTTGTATGGTCAAGTAAAAAAGAATCGATTTCAGGCGGTTGCACAATTGCTAGACAAACCGCCCTCGTTCAAGGCGCTAAAATTAACCAATGCACTATTTTACTGTAAATTTATGGACTTCTTTAGACATGAGTTCGGAGTCATAGGTCAATGCTTTAGTCAATTCCCTTAGCTCATCGGAGATACGTTGAGTGTTTAAGTAAATATCGCTGATCTTTAACGCATTACGATTTACATCTTCAGACACTGCGGATTGTTCATGGGTGGCTGTCGCAATTTGCTCATTCATGCGGTTAATGATATCGACTTGTTCAACAATACGTTTAAGTTCGATACCTGCTTGCTCCGCTTCTTGGACGCTGGTATTGGCCTGTGCTAATCCGCGATTCATGGCTTTTACCGCTAAATTAGCGCTGGACTTTAATCTGTCAGTCATATTCTTGATGTCAGACGTCGATGTCTGCGAACGCTGCGCTAAGCTTCTGACCTCATCGGCTACCACTGCAAAACCCCTACCCATCTCACCAGCTCTGGCGGCCTCAATTGCGGCGTTAAGTGCTAACAGATTAGTTTGTTCTGCAATGCTGTTAATTACATCTAATACCACCACAATACCGTGAATTTCTCTATCGAGTTCATTGATGGCTTGTGAGGCACCATTAATATCATCCGCGAGTGCTTTTATTGCTTTGCTGGTTCTGCCAACTTCAAGGTTACCGGTTTTGGCCTCTTGGTTAGCCGAATTTGATGCTTCTGATGCCTGTACTGCATTACTCGCAATTTCGGCAACGGTCGCACTCATTTCGGTCATTGCCGATGCCACTTGCTCAGCCTCACTGTGGCCTGCCATCACATCTTGCTCCATGGCATGGGTGCAAACATCCATTTGTTCAACCGCCTGCTGTAATTTGCTAGCACTGGCACGCACTTGTAAGATAACGTTTTCAAAATCACTCATCATCTCGTTGAAAGCTAAGGCAAGTTCACCAAATTCATCTTGGCTGTTGTGGTTTAACCGAACACTGAGGTCGTAGTGTTTTCGTGCTTGTGTAACCGTAGAATAAAGATGATGAACACTCGTATGTAAATATCGGATCACCGATAAACTGAGCAAAAGTACAATGATCAGCACCAAGCTTAACGTCGCCAACACAAAAAACATTTGTTGATTGGCAGATGCAAGGCGTTCATGGGTGATATTCAAAAGATCAGCTGAAACTTGCTGCTCAAAATCCCGCAAGCTGTCAATCCGAGCTGAAGATTTAGCAAACCAGTCTTCTGGATTTTGTTGTTGAATTTTCTGGTTATCTTGGTCAAATGCAATTTGTCTTAGCGATTCAACGTCTTTGACTTCATTAGAATTTTGAATGCGGTTAATGGCATCAACCAAATTAGGTGTTGCCAATGCAATAAAACGCTCTAAATAGCTATTTTGCTCAGAAACTAGGGTAATAAACTTTGCGTAAACCTTAGGCTTAAACCCTGCTTGTCCAAATGTCGAACTTAATACTGCCCTCTCAATCCCTGCCCGTTCTTTCATTTGTAGGAAGGCACTAAATGCCGCCGCTTTGATGGCAATTTCTTGATTAGCCCCCGTTTTAGCGGTCTCATCAACAATCGCAAGTAGCTCTCGGTTGAGCGCCGTATAATAGGCTACTTCATCGGCAACACTGATTGACAGGCTATCAACCTGCGAGCGAATTGAAGCTAATTTACTGAGTTGAGTATTTAGATCGCGCAGTTTCGGCGCAAACACTGCGGGTAAATTGTGGTTTTCAATAAAAGATTGGAAATATTTGAGCTGAGTATCTGTCAATTGCCTTTGACTGCGTATTTTGCCTGCGAATGCCTTGCCCGCTGAGCCTATAAATCCGGCACTCATGCCCCGTTCTTTTTGCAACTCATGGACAAAGTTACTGTTTGCCACCGCCAATTCGCTTAGCTGCACGACGACTTTCAGCTCTTGACGATATTCATACTTTTCGATGAGAAATAGCGCGCCATATAAAAAACACGCAAATAAAGGGGGCAATACAACCATGAGTAATTTTTGCTTTAAGCTGAGGTTGCCAATCCATTGCCATTTCATAGGGATATCCTTAATCGACTTAGGGCTAAATTGTTAACCTATTATATAGCACAGGATGTTAATGATAACGATAGAATAACGCTAATTTAGAAAATACTAATTATTATAAAAACAAATGGTTGCGACAATACAAGGCTACAACGGCTTTTCGAGATAAGGCTATAAATAAGGCCAAGGGAGAAAATTTCGTGTGATAAAAACAAATGAAAACTGCAACCGCAACAGCGGGAGGAAATGGCCTCCCGCATTCCGATTTTTAGCTAAAAAGTTGTGGGAATAAGCCTTTAATCCCAGCGGCAATGACTTCGATACCAATCGAGAGCATTAATAATCCCATAAGACGGGTAATCACGTTAATTCCTGTTTTACCTAGAATTTTATAGATAATAGATGCCATTCGAAACAGGCCAAAACTCACCAAACCAAAAATAATCACGGTAATAAACATCGCAATAAAATTGGATAATGAATTATGCTCCGCGGCAAACACAATCACCGAGCTAATCGCCCCAGGACCAGCCATTAACGGCAAGGCTAACGGCACAACCGCCACGGACTCCATAGCCGAAGATTCGCGGTCTTCCTCTTGGTTACGTTTTACTTCGCCCAATTTACCCTGCAACATCGACATCGCAATAATCGCGATCAGCGTGCCGCCGGCAATCCTGAAAGCCGAAAGTGAAATGCTAAACATATTCAAAATATGTTGTCCCGCGACTATGGTCACCAACAGGATCACCACCACCGCAAAGTTAGCCACTTTACCCGTATGGTTACGCTCGGCTTCAGTTTGATGGCTGGTTAAGCTCACAAACACTGGCAACAAACCAATAGGGTTGATAATGGCAACCAGGCCAAGAAAAAATTTAACGTAAAGTGTTAACTCCAAGTGACTATCCTTATTGAGCGTGTCACGCCAATTTCATCAAACTAAACTTAAGGGCAAGTATAGTAGCTTAAGCACAGATGACTGAAAAATGAGATTTTTGAGGTTAAATCACAAGTTTGAGTAATATCTGTTTACTGTACTCGGCTTATTTTAGACAAAAAAGACACATAAGATCGCAACTGACGTATTTTTATTACATAAAAACCCTAAATTGACCGCAAGATCACACTTTAGCTTAGGCTTTAGGTGTAATTTTTCACCATAAAGAAGAGTTAGCGAATCGTGCATTCCCTAAATCTTTTTAGGAGTCTTAATCATGACAGTAACCAACACCCAAGAACTGGATCTCATGGTCGAGCGCGTCGCCAAAGCGCAAGCCGAATATGCCAGTTACAGTCAAGCCCAAGTCGATGCGATTTTCCGCGCCGCCGCACTCGCCGCCGCCGATGCACGCATATCACTTGCGAAAATGGCCGCCGCCGAAACCCGAATGGGGGTGATTGAAGACAAAGTGATTAAAAACCACTTTGCCTCAGAGTACATTTATAACAAGTACAAGGATGAAAAAACCTGCGGAATTTTGTCCGAGGACCCCACCTTCGGCACCATCACTATCGCCGAGCCCGTGGGCATTATCTGTGGGATTGTCCCCACCACCAATCCCACCTCCACCGCCATTTTCAAAGCATTAATTAGTCTTAAAACCCGTAATGCGATTATTTTCTCCCCTCACCCAAGGGCAAAAGTCTCGACCACCACAGCGGCTAAACTGGTGTTAGATGCCGCCATTGCTGCAGGCGCGCCCAAGGACATTATCGGTTGGATTGATGAGCCCAGTGTGGCGCTCTCAAACCAGTTAATGACGCACCCCAAAGTGAATCTTATCCTCGCTACGGGCGGCCCTGGCATGGTGAAAGCCGCCTATTCTTCAGGCAAACCCGCCATTGGCGTAGGCGCAGGTAATACCCCAATTGTGATTGATGAAACCGCCGATATAAAACGTGCGGTTAGCTCGATTCTGATGTCTAAAACCTTCGATAACGGTGTGGTGTGTGCCTCAGAGCAAGCGGTGATTGTGGTCGATAGCATCTACGAGCAAGTCAAAGAGCGCTTTGCCACCCATGGTGGTTATCTCTTAAATGCGGCGCAAACCGCTGCGATGCAACAAGTCATTCTTAAAAATGGCGGCTTAAATGCCGATATCGTCGGCCAAAGCGCCGCGACCATAGCGCAAATGGCGGGCATTGATGTCCCCCACACCACTAAGGTCTTGATTGGTGAAGTCACCGATATCACTGAGGCAGAAGCCTTTGCCCACGAAAAACTCTCTCCTTTACTTGGCATGTACCGCGCAGCCGATTTTAATGACGCCGTCGATAAGGCTGAAGCTTTGGTCGCCTTAGGCGGGATTGGCCACACATCAGGCTTATATACCGACCAAGATACCCAAACCGAGCGGGTGAAAACCTTTGGTTTTAGAATGAAAACCGCGCGAATTCTAATCAACACTCCAGCCTCACAAGGCGGAATTGGCGACCTGTACAACTTTAAACTCGCCCCCTCACTCACCTTAGGTTGTGGCTCTTGGGGCGGAAACTCGATTTCCGAAAACGTCGGCCCAAGCCATTTAATCAATAAAAAAACCGTCGCTAAGAGGGCTGAAAACATGCTGTGGCACAAGCTTCCTTCGTCTATCTACTTCCGCCGCGGCAGCTTACCTATTGCGCTTGAAGAATTGAGTGATAAAAAACGCGCGCTGATAGTGACCGACAGATTCCTGTTTAACCAAGGTTATTGCGACGAAACCTTAAAGATTTTAAAAGCCCAAGGTCTTGAAACCGAAGTGTTTTACGAAGTGGAAGCCGACCCCACACTGGCCACAGTGCGCCAAGGTGCCAAAGTGGCCAATAGCTTTAAACCCGATGTGATTATTGCCTTAGGCGGTGGCTCGCCCATGGATGCAGCCAAGATTATTTGGGTGATGTACGAGCATCCCGATGTCGACTTTGCCGATTTAGCCCTGCGTTTTATGGATATCCGTAAACGTATCTATAAATTCCCTAAAATGGGCGTCAAAGCGACTATGGTGGCGATCCCGACCACTTCCGGCACTGGCTCTGAGGTCACACCTTTTGCCGTGGTGACCGATGAACAAACCGGTAAAAAATACCCCATCGCCGACTATCAACTCACCCCAAACATGGCGATTGTTGACCCAAATCTGGTGATGGATATGCCGAAATCCTTAACCGCTTTCGGCGGAATTGATGCGATCACCCACGCTCTCGAAGCCTATGTCAGTGTAATGGCGAATGAATACAGCGATGGTCAAGCTCTGCAAGCTCTTGACCTACTGTGCAAATATCTGCCCGATGCTTATCAGCTCGGCGCCGCATCCCCCATCGCCCGTGAAAAAGTCCACAATGGCGCGACTATAGCTGGTATCGCCTTTGCCAACGCTTTCCTTGGGATCTGTCACTCTATGGCCCATAAACTGGGCGCCGAGTTTCACTTAGCCCATGGGCTGGCCAATGCGCTACTCATTAGTAACGTGATCCGCTTTAATGCGACCGACTTACCCACTAAGCAAGCCGCATTCAGCCAATACGACAGACCCAAAGCCCTCTGTCGCTACGCGGCCATTGCCGATCATTTAGCCTTAGGTGGAAACTCAGATGCGGAAAAAGTCGAGAAATTGCTGGAAAAAATCGAGCAACTCAAGAAGACGCTGGGCATTCCAGCATCTATCCAAGAAGCGGGAGTCAACGAAGCCGACTTCCTCGCCAAAGTAGATATGATTGCCGAGGATGCCTTCGATGACCAATGTACTGGCGCTAACCCTCGTTATCCGCTAATTAGCGAGCTAAAACAGCTACTACTCGACAGCTACTATGGCCGTCCCTTCACCGAGCAATAGTGCTTAGTGGATATAGCGTTTAGGGAACAAGAAAAACGTTAAATGCAAAAGCCCTCGTTTGAGGGCTTTTATCGTTTTAACTTAAGCAAAATCAATTGATGACACAGTACACAACGTTACGATTGACTTGCTAGCTTGATATCAAATAAGTAACAAACTCAATTAATTCAGTGCTAACACATAGTCGATGGCACTGGTAATCGCCGCAACTTGAGCTAAATTGCACTCAGCAGGCGTGGCCGATGGGCTGTCGGGATACACTTCCGTGGTGGTGTTATAAATACACCCCGTCACACTGCTGCATAAACCTAGCGCTTTCAATGGGTAATTGATCACCCCGTGTTGTACTACTGTCGAGCCGATAATCTCGCCCTTGTCATCGGCAGGCGCGATGTGAGTCACTTTGCTCACGCCATCGATAATCGACTTTTGGAACGCATCCTGCGGATTTTCGGTATCGCCTACAGCATAAAAACCATCAGGTATAGTGCCAGGGATAAAGTCTTTGCCGTCACGCGCGGCCAAGGCTGGACGAAATTCATCCTCATCCGAGTCGGTGGTTTCATGTAAATCCACATGCACATCAAAACCTTGTGGAACGCTTGCCACCAGTGCCATCAGTGCTGCCGACTCTTCTGCTGGGCTATTAGCATAAAACGAGCGGTTTGGATCGATAGCTTTCGGGTTCCAGCGATTAATAGTCTCATAACCCCAAGGGCTTACACACACTGCCACCACTAAGTTTACCCGCTCAGCATAGTGAGCCGCGTTGTTAGCCAAAAAAGCCAAGGCGCCATGCACGCCACTGGTTTCGTAGCCGTGTACGCCCCCTGTGACTAATACCGTTATCTTTTTCGGATCAAAGCTTGCTGATTTGACCGCAAATAAAGGGTAACGCGCTGGATCAATCGATAAAGCGCCATATTGCACTACATTCAGCCCTAATGCGGCCAGTTGTGACTCTATCGCTTTTAGTGGCGTGACAACATTGTCTTGGTAAGAACGCTTAATTTGCGTGCTAGCAAACCATGCGGCCTTTTCGGCATCGCCCCATTTTTCACCGACTGTCCCGATTGGGTAAAAACTCACATTCGCCATAGGTTCTCTTCTTCTGATTTTATGTTTTGGTCTTATGGTTAAAGATTGTTATAGCTCAAAGCACGAGTTGCATCGGAATATCGCGGATCCCACCACGCTCACGAATATCACTTTGCGCAATAAAGCCAAAGCGCTGATAGACAGGCAGCGCATTCACCGCCGAGTTAACGGTAAATGTGCCGGGATTCCCCTTCGCAAGACACTCAGCTTTAGCATGCTCCCACAGCTGACGCGACAGGCCTTGCCCCTTGGCAATATCCGCCACAAATAGATGATAAAGATGACTGTTATCCTTCATCCCCACCACACCGACAAGTTCGCCAGCCTCATTCATTGCAACATGATATTGATAACCCAAGGCAAAATAATGAGCCACCGACTCAACCGACATGGCGTTGACTAAGGTTTCAGCGCCCATATTAGTGCAAGTGGGAGCGATATAAACCTGTGTAAGCTGAGTGATTAACGCGCTTATCGCTTCAATATCTGTTGTACTCGCCGCTCTGATCAGCATCTTTATTCCTTAACTGAGTGTGTTTAACTACGCATTCAACTGGAGACAATTAAAAAGCCAGAACAGGGTTCTGGCTTTGGCAACAAGTTAATGGGACTTAGTACACTGCGAATTTAAGTCCATCATCCTCGATTACTTTTTCGTCCAGCTGTCCATCCAACGGAACACATTCGCGTACCATTGTTCTAGATTTTCTGGCTTTAAGATCCAATGGTTTTCATCAGGGAAAATCAGCAATTCAGATGGAATCCCCTTACGCTGCATAAAGCTAAATGCTGCTAATCCTTGACCATAAGGCACACGGAAATCCTTCTCGCCATGGATAACCAGCATTGGCGTCTTCCAGTTTTCGACATAGTTAACGGGGTTGAACTGCTCATATAACGCTTTGTTATCCTGATAAGTGCCGCCAAACTCATGCTCTGGGAACCAGACTTCTTCGGTCACATAGTACATGGAGCGCATATCGAACAGACCCGCGTGGTTAACGAGGCACTTAAAGCCATCGTTCCAGTTACCTTGGATCCAGTTCATCATGTAGCCGCCGTAAGAGCCACCTAAGGCACAGGCATTTTGTGGATCGAGCCATTTTTGTTGTTGGCTCACCGCAGCCAGACCTTTTTGTAAGTCTTCTAATGGCTTACCGCCCCAATCTTGGCTGATAGAATCGGTAAAGGCTTGGCCGTAACCAGTTGAACCGTGGAAGTCCACCATCACAACGCCGTAACCCGCACCGGCCCATAACTGGGCGTTCCAACGGCCACTGAAACCGTTACCAAATGAACCTTGCGGACCGCCGTGGACTAGGTATGCAATCGGATACTTTTTGCCTTCTTGGTAGTTGGCAGGTTTGATCCAGTAGCCGTAAACATCTTCGTTGTTCCAACCCTTAAAGCTAAATTGTTGGAATTCACCGAATTTAATTTCGGCCAGTTTGTCTTTGTTGACTTCGGTTAGACGTTTCAGGCCTTGACCGTCGGTGTTGATGCGATACAGATCGCCCGGCTCAACTAAGGTTTTGCTGTCGAAAATCAGTTGATCATCGGCGATCGCAATCAGGCTATTACTGCCGTCGCTATAGACAGACTGCACATCACCAAATTGAGTATTCACTTTAAAAATAGACACTTGCCCGATATCCTGCGCCGTCACATACAGAGTGCGGTTGTCCGGTGCAAACATCAGCGAGCTTGGGCTTCTGTCCCACAGCGGTGCGACTTCCTTCGACTGTCCGGTGCTAGTATCACGCAGCATAATGCGATAACGGTCAGCTTCGAAGCCAGGTTTAGTCATCGCGAGGTACGCCATATAACGACCATCGCTTGAGAATGTTGGCTGGGCGTCCCAAGCGATGTTATCCGCGGTTAAGTTAGTGGCTTTACCACCGTTCACACTCACCTGCCACAAATCGTAGTTGGTAGTCCAAGCTTGATCTTTACTTGGCGCCTTGGCGCTGTACACCACATATTGGCCATCTGGGGTGAAAGTCACTTCTTCCATGCCTGAGAACGGTTTAGGCGGCGTTTCGGTGTCTAAGCCTTGAGTGATATCAACCACTTTAGTCAGCTTTTCACCGTTGAGGGCGCCGACAAATAAGTGGTTACGGGCATGGTCTTCCCACGTATCCCAGTGACGTACCATCAACTGCTTGTATTCACGGCCCGTCGATTTACGCTCTTCTTCAGCCTTAAACTTGTCTTTTGAGCACGCTAAGTCTTTACACTCTGGAAAGACACGCATACTAAGCACGATTTGCTTGCCATCGTTTGACAGTTTGTAACCATCGATATCCAGTGGCAGATCAGAAACTTGCTGCGCTTCACCGCCGGTTAATGGCAGTTGGAACAGTTGGCTTGACCCACTGCGGCTGGCGAGGAAATAAATCGATTTGTCATCGTTTGCGAAGCTGACATCGTGCTCTGTACCCGCAGCGGAGGTGAGCTGCAGCGGTTTCGCGTCTGCTTGCATCAGATCGAGAAGATATAAATCCGAGCTTGCCTCTCCCTTGTCATTAACGGTTTTCAGGCCGTAGACCAGTTTTGTACCGTCGTGAGATACCACGGCTGAATGCAATTTGTTGAGTTTAACCAGCTGTTGCACAGTAAAAGGCTTAGGATCGGCCGCGTGGGCAGAGCAGGCCAAACCTGCTGCGCCAAGCGCCAATAGGAGAGGAGCTATTTTCATTGTTATATCCATCTTTTGTTAAACACATTCGGTAGTTGTACCGAATGAACGGTCAAAACGAACATCAATCGTCTCTATGAAGATAAGTTTGCCACACTAACGAAACAAAAACGCTCAAGCAAGCCAAAAGGCGTACTTGAGCGGATTTTTTTGTGACAAATTGTCAGTCAATCGCGAATGGTCTGATTGAGTAACACTCGCCTCGCTATCTTGCTCAAATCCCGCTTAAAAAAACGACACTTTTGCAAGGATGACATTCGCTTACGCTTTGGCGTTAGCAATATTGACTTTCCAAATCGCTGGCCCCGTTTCATGGGCATTCACGCCGTTTGAGTCAACCGCTACAGTCACAGGCATATCTTCAACGTCGAACTCGTAAATCGCTTCCATACCTAAATCGGCAAAAGCCACAACGCGGGATTTCTTAATGGCTTTTGACACTAAGTAAGCCGCGCCGCCAACGGCCATCAGGTAAACAGCTTTGTGTTTCTTGATAGATTCAACGGTCGCAGGACCACGCTCAGCCTTACCAATCATGCCCATCAGGCCAGTTTTTTCTAGCATCAGATCGGTGAATTTGTCCATACGGGTCGCAGTTGTAGGTCCTGCAGGACCGACAACTTCATTACCGACGGGGTCAACTGGGCCAACGTAGTAGATAAACTTGCCAGTAAAGTCGACGCCTTCAGGTAAACCTTCGCCGCTTTCAATCAGGCTTTGGATACGCTTATGGGCAGCGTCACGTCCGGTCAGCATTTTACCGCTTAACAGAATGGTTTCACCGCTCTTCCACTGCTCAATATCCGCTTGTGTGACAGTGTCTAAGTTAACACGGCGCACATCGCTGCCCACTTCGCGGGTGATTTCTGGCCAGTCGCTCAGCGATGGTGGAGTAAGATCAGCAGGACCAGTTCCATCCAAATGGAAGTGAACGTGGCGCGTTGCCGCGCAGTTCGGGATCATCACCACAGGTTTGGATGCTGCATGAGTAGGTGCTGATTTGATTTTCACGTCTAACACTGTGGTTAACCCGCCAAGGCCCTGCGCACCAATACCGAGATTGTTAGCACGTTCGAAAATGTCTAAACGCAGTTTTTCTTCGGTAGTTTGTGCACCGCGCGCCATTAACTCATGGATATCCACGCTTTCCATCAGCGCTTCTTTCGCCAGCACGGCCGCTTTTTCAGCGGTGCCGCCAATACCGATGCCGAGCATACCTGGAGGACACCAGCCCGCGCCCATCGTTGGCAGCGTTTTTTCAACCCAAGCAGCGATATCGTCAGATGGGTTTAACATCACCATCTTGGCTTTGTTTTCACTGCCGCCGCCTTTGGCGGCGATAGCGACTTCAACATGATTACCGGGCACCATATCGATATGCACCACAGATGGGGTGTTATCTTTGGTGTTTTTACGGCTGCCCGCAGGATCAGCCACAATCGATGCACGCAGTGGGTTATCTGGATTGGTATAAGCACGACGCACACCTTCATCGACCATTTGCTGCACGGTCATATCGGTTTTGTCCCACTTAACCCCCATACCAATCTTAACGAAGGTAGTCACGATACCCGTGTCTTGGCACAGTGGACGTTTGCCTTCGGCAGACATACGCGAGTTAATCAAAATTTGCGCAATCGCATCCTTCGCCGCCGCACTTTGCTCACGCTCATAAGCTTCGCTCATGGCATCGACAAAATCTTTGGGATGGTAATAGGAGATGTATTGCAGGGCATCGGCCACACTTTCAATGAAGTCGGCTTGTTTAATCACTACATTTTCAGACGTTTCATGGTGAGATGACATAGTAGGTGCGCTCCAGCAGCCTTTAGGGCCTTACTTGTTTTTTGTGTAATTCTTTCTGGGCCAATATGATACTCTTTCCCATCTTTTTGGGCTACATCACATTTTTAGATAGGGTTAATAGATGGCAAATAGGGCGGCATTACCGCTGGCAGTACGCCAACTTGACTGGACATTCAGCACTGCAGCAATCTTCGAACACTTTGCAGCCGAGCCTTGGGCCATCTTGCTCGACTCGGCCAATGCGGCCCATCAGGACGCTAAATTCGATATGATTTGCGCAGGCCCCATCGCCACCCTGATCACCCAAGGCGAGCAGACTGACATTCAAGTTCATCAGCCTGAATTAACCAAACCGACTCACCTCAGCCCGCAGGATGACCCTTTTTCGCTGATCAAACAGCTGCTGCGCTATTGGTATCCACAATCCTTTGCCTGCGATTTGCCCTTCAGTGGTGGCGCTATGGGCAGTTTTAGTTATGATTTAGGCCGCCGAATTGAGCAGCTCCCCAGCACAGCGGCTAAGGATATTCACCTCGGCGAGATGAATATTGGCTTTTACGACTGGGCACTGATTTTTGATTATCAGCAGCAAAGCTGGTTTATGGTGCACTATTTAGGCGATGCCGCCCTCGATACTCAATTGAACATAATTGAAGCAAAAATAGCCAACACCACAAAACAGACTGAGTTTAGTCTCACAAGCCCTTGGTCGGCGCAACTCACCAAAGCCCAGTACACCTCAAAATTTAATCAAGTACAGGCATATCTACAAAGCGGTGATTGCTATCAAATTAATTTAACTCAGCGATTTGAAGCTGAGTATCAAGGCGATGAATGGCTCGCCTACTGCAAACTGCGCAGTGCCAATCAGGCGCCCTTCTCTGCCTTTATGCGGCTTGAGGCCAACGCGATTTTATCGATTTCGCCTGAGCGTTTTATTCAGCTGCGCGGGGATGATATTCAAACCAAACCGATTAAAGGCACCTTGCCGCGTCATACCGATCCAGAGCGGGATAAACAGGTGGCACAAACACTCGCCAACTCCCCTAAAGATCGCGCCGAAAACGTGATGATTGTGGATTTGCTACGTAATGATATCGGCAAAGTAGCGGCGCCCGGGTCAGTGCAAGTACCACACTTATTTGCCATAGAAAGTTTTCCGGCTGTGCACCATTTAGTGAGTACCGTCACCGCTAAACTCGATCCACAATACCACGCCAGTGACTTACTGCGGGCAGCCTTTCCCGGCGGTTCAATTACCGGCGCCCCCAAAATTCGCGCCATGGAAATTATTGAAGAACTGGAACCCTCACGCCGCAGTCTGTATTGTGGTTCAATAGGCTATATCAGCCAAGATGGGCAAATGGATACGAGCATTACCATCCGCACTATTGTTGCCGAGCGCGGCAAGCTCTATTGTTGGGCTGGCGGAGGGATCGTCGCCGACTCCAATGTCGATGCCGAATATCAAGAAAGCTTCGATAAAGTCAGTCGAATCTTACCCTTGTTAGATAGCCCTCAATAATCGACAGGAATGAGTGGGAAACCTATGGATCAAACGGAATTTAGACTCAGATTCAATCTACACCCATTAGCTAAGCAAGATCCGGCGGCGCTCCCTCACCAAGGACTGCGAAAAGCGGCGGTGTTAATTCCCTTGCAGGAAATCCAAGGCGAGCTCAATCTGATTTTAACCCAAAGACCCATGCATCTTCGGGCGCACCCAGGGCAAATCAGTTTTCCGGGAGGAAAGATTGAACCCAGTGATCCAAGTGCGATTATGGCGGCATTACGAGAAGCCGAAGAGGAAATTGGTCTTTGCCGAGAAAATGTGGATGTGATAGGTACTTTCCCTGCCCACAATACCTTTACTGGGTTTGAAATTACCCCAGTGGTCGGGATCATCAAGCAAGATTTTACCTTAAGACTCGATCCAGGCGAGGTTGCCGATTGTTTTACCGTGCCTTTAAGTTTTTTTATCGAACCAAGCCATCGGCATCGTAACGCATTCTTACGCAAAGGCCGTTATTACAGCGTACACTTTATCCCGTATCAACAGCGTTTTATCTGGGGAGCGACAGCAGCGATCATCGATCACCTCTGTCGGCATGTGAGTCTGCCCGAGGAGATGCTGTAAAGCCGGATTGCTCTTTTGGATAATTTAAATCACAAAATGTACATATAAGCCCGCCACTAACGACGTTAACAGCAGCAAGGGAATATTAAACCAATAACCCAGTTTACTGTGGTGGGCAACATAGTAGTTAAACGCCAGACTTATCAGACTTATCGCACCACAGCCCCAGATGATATATTGCAGTAATTCGGTTTCACTTGGGTCCCAATAGTGCCTGAAGGTTTCACCGCGACTCAAGTAGGACCCGACCTCTCGTTCGGGGCGAGCCTCGCCAAACACCATCAGCGCGTACACTGCCAATGTCCAACCCAAAATAGATAATGTCGCGAGGATGAGCTGGAATATTTTAACTTTTCTCATATCGCCTCCAAACGTTTAACGCACGATAACCAAACAACCTAAAGATGTCGGATTGTGGTTGATTGGGTATATATTGCTTAATAGCGGTAATATTCACCTCAGGATACCTTTTTCAGCTTGAGAAAAGCCACCAGCAAGGTAATATAAACCTCCAAAATTTTCATATAAAACGTTTCGTTGGAGAACTAAGCAACAATGAGTATTGCATCAGTCGCTTCTGTATTTAAAGGTGAGCACGCAGTCGGTTCTACAGTCACCGTACGTGGATGGGTAAGAACTCGTCGTGACTCTAAAGCTGGCATCTCTTTTTTGGCAGTCTATGACGGCTCCTGCTTCAATCCTATTCAAGGTGTCGTGCCAAATAGCTTAGAAAATTACGACAACGAAGTGTTAAAGCTAACCGCTGGCTGCTCGGTGATCGTAACCGGTGAGATTGTTGAATCTCCAGGCGCGGGCCAAGCCTATGAGCTGCAAGTGACTCAAGTTGAAGTGACTGGCTGGGTTGAAGATCCAGACACTTATCCAATGGCGGCTAAACGTCATTCTATTGAGCATTTACGCGAATTGGCGCACTTACGCCCACGTACCAACATCATTGGTGCCGTTGCTCGCGTACGTAACTGTTTATCTCAAGCCATTCACCGTTTCTACCACGAAAATGGCTTCGTGTGGGTATCTACACCGCTGATCACCGCATCTGACTGTGAAGGCGCGGGTGAAATGTTCCGTGTATCCACACTGGATATGGAAAACCTGCCACGCACCAGTGATGGCAAAGTAGACTACGACAAAGATTTCTTCGGTAAAGAGGCTTTCTTAACCGTATCGGGCCAATTAAACGGCGAAACCTACGCCTGCGCCCTGTCAAAAATCTATACCTTTGGCCCGACTTTCCGTGCTGAAAACTCAAACACTAGCCGTCACTTAGCGGAATTCTGGATGGTTGAGCCCGAAGTGGCTTTCGCCACCTTAAGCGATATCGCCAGTCTCGCTGAAGGCATGCTGAAATACGCCTTCAACGCGGTATTAGCTGAGCGTATGGACGATTTGCAATTCTTCGCCCAACACGTGGATAAAACCGTAATTGAGCGTCTGCAATCCTTCGTCTCGAGCGATTTCGCCCAAGTGGATTACACCGATGCAGTAGATATTCTGCAAAAATGTGGCCGTGAGTTCGAATTCCCAGTGTCTTGGGGTATCGACTTATCCTCTGAGCACGAGCGTTATCTGGCCGAAGAGCACTTTAAAGCCCCAGTGGTTGTGAAGAACTATCCAAAAGATATCAAAGCCTTCTACATGCGCCTTAACGAAGACGGTAAAACCGTTGCTGCGATGGACGTGTTAGCCCCTGGCATCGGTGAAATCATCGGAGGTTCGCAACGTGAAGAGCGTTTAGACGTGCTGGATATGCGTTTAGAGGAAATGGATCTGAACAAAGAGGATTACTGGTGGTACCGCGATCTTCGTCGTTATGGCACAGTGCCACACGCAGGTTTTGGTCTAGGCTTTGAGCGTTTAGTGTCTTACGTCACTGGCGTATCGAACATCCGTGACGTGATCCCATTCCCACGTGCACCACGTACCGCGAACTTCTAATATCGTTTCTTAGAAAGTTGTCCTTAAAACGCGCTAACAGCGCGTTTTTTATTGCTGTCAAACTGCGCTAAAATTCATCACTCAATCAAACAGCTTAGCCAGAGTCCTTGCGCTTTAGGGGCGAAGAAATCTAAGATGGCAGCGGCTAATACAGTGTCGTTATTTTCTGAATAGTCCAGTTGCATGTTAGTGGCGTAGTTGCACGAAGCAACTCAACAGCATTTTGCTCAATCGAGGAATCATAATGTCAAAGATCAATTTACTTTTGCTGTGCGGCGGTGGAAGTGCGGAACACGATATTTCCCTACTGTCGGCTAATTATTTTGAAACCTCGTTAGCAAAATCAGAACAGTTCAATGTACTACGTGTGGTACTGGATAAATTTGGCCAATACCAAACCGCCGTAGGCGATAACTGCGAGCTGACCAATAACCGTGAGATCCGCTTTCGTGACGAGAGCAAAGCCCCTTGGCCCGTGGATTATGTGATCCCTTGTATTCACGGTTACCCAGGTGAGACGGGTGATATTCAATCTTACTTTAATCTTATTCAACTGCCCTACTTTGGCTGCGAATCCGAAGCGAGCAGTAACTGCTTTAACAAGATCACCGCCAAAATGTGGTTCAGCGCCTTAGGCATTCCCAACACGCCTTATATCTTTTTAAATCAATACGATGATGAAGCTATTGCTCAAACTCAAGCGGCACTTGAAAATTGGGGGTCAATTTTCGTAAAGGCTGCGTCTCAGGGCTCATCGGTCGGTTGCTATAAGGTGGATGAGGCTAGCAAAGTGAGCGAAGTACTCAAAGATGCCTTTGGTTATGCGCCCTACGTGATTGTTGAAAAAACCATTAAAGCCCGTGAACTTGAAGTCGCAGTTTACGAATATCAAGGTGAAGTGATCGCCACCCTACCCGGCGAAATCATCTGCGATAGCAATACCTTCTACACCTTCGATGAAAAGTACGCGAAAAACAGTAAGGCCCGAACCGATGTCGTCGCGCAAAATGTACCGACTGAAATCAGCGATCAGATCCGAGCCTATGCGATTAAAGCCTTTAAAGGCATGAAGTTACGTCACCTGTCCCGTATCGACTTTTTCTTAACCGCGGACAATGAAATCCTGCTGAACGAAATCAATACCTTCCCAGGTTCGACGCCCATTTCGATGTTCCCTAAGATGCTGCAAAATCATGGGCATGATTTCACCCAATACTTAAGTTTAGTGATTAACAGCCAGTTAGCGGCAAAGTAACCACCTTAATCAGAGAAAGGTTTAGTCACAATAAGAGCGCCAATGGCGCTCTTATTGTTTGAGATGATACATAGTGATGATGATCAACGCGGCGACATGGCCGCTTGTTTCGCCAGTAATTCAAAAAATGCTGCCTTGGGCATGGGTTTATAAAATAGATAACCCTGAATTTCTTGAATATGGTTATCCATCATTACCTTAAGCTGTTCTTGAGTTTCAACCCCTTCCGCGGTGACTCGCAGATTAAGTGCATGACTTAAGCGTACTATCGCTTCAATCAAGGCAAGATGTCGCTCACCTTCCGAGAGCCTATCAATAAAGCTCTTGTCGATCTTAATTTGATCAATAGGGAAATTCGCTAAATAAGACAACGAAGAATAACCCGTGCCAAAATCATCGAGGGAAATGTTAATACCTCGACCACGTAACTCATTAAGCACTTGAATTAAATGAGTATGTTTTTTCATTAACAGGGATTCGGTGATCTCCAAGGTGATCAACTCATAGGGAAAATCCTCTACCCCTAAACCTTCAATAATATCGGCGAACGAATCACAAAACTCATCCTGCAACTCATGAGACCAAAATTCAAAGGTCGACACGTTAATCGCTAAACTCATCGGCCAACCGAGCGCTTGCATTTCAATAATGGTTTGCATCACCGCTTGGCGTACACAACGGCCAATATTGACAATTAAACCACTGTTTTCAGCAATGGGGATAAACTCATCGGGGGAAATAAACTGTCCTTCATGCTGCCAGCGCAGTAGCACCTCAGCACGCACAATGAGCCCCGTTGTCGCATCGACTATCGGTTGAAAGTACAACTCGAAAGCTTTTTGCTCTAATGCTTGCTTAAGTAGCGTGTGTAAATTAGCAATACGCTCTGCATTTTGTTGCATTTGTTCGGTAAAAAAATGATATCTATTACGGCCATTCGCCTTAGAGATATACATCGCTTGGTCAGCGCAGTTTAACAGTTGCTCTAAATCGAGGGCATCTTCAGGGAATCGCGCAATACCAATACTCACAGAGCTATAAACGCCTTTATCGAGGGATAATTCATAACGTCGATAAACTTGCTTATTGATCTTATCAGCGAGTTGCGACAGTTCTCTTTGAGTCACAACCCCTGGCAGTAGGATGGCGAACTCATCACCACCTAAGCGTGCAAACACCGCCTGCTCGTTCAAACAAGTTTTAACCTGTTCCACCATCTGCACTAAGAGGACATCGCCTTTGTCGTGACCGTAGGTATCGTTTACTTGTTTAAAGTTATCCAAATCCATCAACATAAAGCTAAAGCCAGGCGTTAGGCTATCGGCACAAATAAGCTCTTGGATTTGTCTAAATAAAGCATTGCGATTTGCAAGCCCAGTTAATGAATCATTATTGGCTTGATATTTAATAAGTTGAGCGGCCTTTTTACGTTCGCTGACATCGGAAAAAAGCCAAGCAAAGCCGTTTTCGCTACTATGGGATTCACGAAAAACCGTGACGGTTAAATCGAGATAAAAAGTCTCGCCATTATTACGTTGCCCAATCAGTTCTCCCTGCCACATTTTCCCCTCAGCAAGATGCTTAAACAGTGAAGCGATTTCGTGAGGTTCGGAGGGGGAAAAAATTTGCTCAGGATTAAAATCTTGAATATTATCAATTTGTGGCCAAACCATTTGTTTAAACGCATCGTTGGCATAAAGAACGGAATGCTTTGCGTTAGTGATCACCAGCGCAAGTGGTAAGCGATCAAATATTTTCACTGCAAGCCGCTGGAATTCCAATGAACGACTCCGCTCTATTGCTAGACTCGCTAACCTTGCCGCTTCAGCAATTAAGGTCAAATCCGCAGCCGTTGGGGCTTTAATCGCTTTGTAATACATTGCAAAGGTGCCAAGCACCTTGCCTTGAGAATCTTTGATGGGTTCAGACCAACATGCCCTTAGCCCGTGCACAAGTGCATAGGATTTATACAAGGCCCAATAAGGATGATGTTCGATATCCTCAACAATCACCCTTTCCCCCGTATAGGCCGCGGTACCACAGGAACCGGCCTCAGGGCCAATTTCGACGCCATGGATAGCTTGATTATAACTATCAGGTAAATGGGGCGCGGCCCCCATGAGCACTCTTTTACCGTCCTCACTGAGCAATAAGACCGAGGCGTGGGTGCCAAGGCGTTGATCTTCAATTTTTAACACTAAGGCATGGAGAATTTCTGCCAATGGCGCACCATTGAGCAGCATTGAAAGAATACCGTTGTAACACTCGAGGCTAACGTTTTGATTAAACGGGGCACTTAACTCACCAACCGCACCTACAACCTGCATTCCTTCGTCCATAGTACCCTTGTCAGTTAGCGTGTAAGTTAACGACATTACTAAGGTCGATTAACCTTTGTAAATTAGAAGTGAATTTTAGGAGTATAAACAAGCTAAAGCAACCTTTCGATGTGTAACCAAAGGTTGCTTTAGTCTAAGGAATATTGACGTTAAAGGGTTATTTTTGCCGCAATTGGGTTGCAAGTCCCTACACTAAAAGTCTTTTAAAACCACTCGACCTCCCATAAGAACAACCATACATCACAGCGCATTTCGCGAGCATGCTCTAGCAAGGGCACACTTCATGTAATCTCGAAGCGTCAACCCTCTAGGAAATTAGGCGAATATACTGCGGTTTATTCTTGAATGCGTTCAAGCTTTGCGAGATAAAAACCATCAAAACCAGTATCGGCTGGACTGATCGTTTCATCCTCGAGTAAACGGAAATTGGGATTTTCAGCTAAAAAGGCATCCACTTGACCGCGGTTTTCGCAGGGGAAAATCGAGCAAGTCGCGTACACCACAATGCCACCGACCTTCACCATGCGACTGTAACTGCTGAGAATATGCTTTTGCAGTTCCATCAACACAGGTAAACGTTCAGCGGTATCACGCCATTTGGCGTCGGGATTACGCTTTAATACCCCAAGGCCAGAACAGGGCACATCGAGCAGGACGCGATCGGCGCTAAGTTTTAAGCGTTTAATGGTTTTAGAACCGACAATTAACCGTGTTTCAATATTGTGGGCACCATTACGACGGGCGCGCTCTTTCAGATTGTCGAGTTTCCATTGCTCCACATCCATCGCTAACAAACGCCCTTTACCTTGCATTTGTGCAGCAATATGCAAGGTTTTTCCGCCAGCACCAGCGCAGGCATCAATCACTCGCATACCCGGTTTGGCATCGAGCGCAGCGGCTACCCGTTGTGAGCCCGCATCTTGCTGCTCAAATAAGCCATCTTTAAAGCTATTAGTACGAAACAGTGCCGAATCCGATGTCACTTCAAGGGCAGAATCAACGCTTTCGACCGCTTGAGTTGAGACAAATTCGGCCGCTAATTTTTGCGTTAATTCATCACGGGTGACTTTTAAACCATTAACCCGCAGGAAACGTTTAGGTGGCGTGCTTAAGGCCGCGCGCTCTTTTTCCCACGAAGCCCCCAACTGCTCATGTCCCATGGTATCTAACCATTCCGGGCAACCGTCCCAAAGTACGGGGTTAGTTTTAGCCTGTTCAATACGCGCGGCTAAATCATCAGTATCCACTGGCAGTGAGTACTGCATTTTAGGCAGTTCCAGCGCGTGAAATAAGTGCCACACATTAAGTAGCTTTGAGCCTAAACGCGCCATTTCTTCCGGCTTGATGTCGGCTAAGAAACAGTAAAGATTTAAGCGGCGTAGAATATCGCCCGTTACAGTCGCGATCCGCGCCTGCTCGGCGGGTACTAACTTTAATCCTGAAAAATGCTGAGAATAAGCCCGGTCTAAGGGTTTTCCTTCGCTTAGCACCATAGCTAAGATATTGATCACTAATTCATTCGAGCTGGCAGAAAGCGGAGAATTCAACATTTACAGGTCACCGTGAGTAATAAAACCGAGGGATCATAGGAGGTCAGGCACGAATACGCAAGTAAACAGATGCTCAGTTGCTATTAAGCACCGCAAAAGCCCAATAAAAAAGCGATCACAGGGATCGCTTTCATAAAACACTCAAATGCTCTTACATTTTGGAGCCCCGAGCACCATAGAATAGAATAAAACCATAGCACACCACAGGCAGAATAAATGCCAGTTGGATGCCTAAGTTATCGGCTAACACGCCCTGCAATAATGGCACAATCGCACCGCCCACAATGGCCAAACAGAGGATACCGCTGCCCTGAGAAGTATGGGGACCTAAATCTCGCAGTGCTAAGCTGAAAATGGTCGGAAACATGATTGAGTTAAATAATCCCACGCCCAAAATCGCCCACATGGCAATGCTGCCACTGGTTGTCATGGCCACCAACACTAACAATGCCGCCATAAAGGCATTGAATGCAAGCACTGTGCCTGCGGGGATTTTTTGCATCACAGCCGAGCCAATAAAACGTCCGACCATCGCGCCGCCCCAGTAATAGGCGATGTAATGGGCCGCTTGTTCTTCTGGCATACCGACTATGTGTGATTCACCAAGGAAGTTGACTAAGAAGCTACCGATAGAAACCTCAGCGCCCACATAGACAAAAATCCCCACTGCGCCCAGCACTAAATGCGTGCTTTGTAGTGCGCTGGTTTTACCTAAATGGGTTTGAACCCCACCAGTTGTTTCAGTATGTTCACGGATCACTGGCAAATCTAACTTAGCAAAAATGATGGCAAGTACGGCAAGAGCTGCGGCGAGCAACAAGTAAGGCAGTTTAACGACTTCCGCCTCGGCATTGGCTTGCGCTAATTCAGAAGACGCCGTTGCCGCCACCGATAAAATCAAAATAGACCCAAAAAACGGCGCAACTGTGGTGCCAAGTGAGTTAAAAGCTTGTGTCAGGTTTAAACGGCTCGATGCAGTTTCTGCGCTACCAAGGGCGTTGACATAGGGGTTGGCTGCCACCTGTAAAATGGTGATGCCTGAGGCAAGCACAAAAAGTGCGCCGAGAAATAAACCGTAGGTTGCAAGGGATGCGGCAGGGTAAAACAAGCCACAGCCGATACTGGCAATCACTAAGCCTGTGACAATCCCTTTTTGGTAGCCAAGTCGTTTAACAAGTTGACCTGCGGGAATAGATACCAAGAAATAAGCCCCAAAGAAACAAAACTGGATCAACATCGCTTGGGTGTAATTGAGTGAAAACACCGCCTTAAGATGGGGGATCAGGATATCGTTCAAACAAGTGATAAAGCCCCACATAAAAAACAGTGAGGTCAATGAGACTAACGCAAAACGATAATTACCGTTTCCCGCCTCGCTCACGCTGCTCGTGTGGCTGCTGGTGTTAATAGATGACGCCATAGTTGTGCTCTCTAATCATGTTTTTATTATCTAAAGGGTATGTCCCTTAGGCGTTTACGTAAAACAACAAGCAGTAACAATCGAGTTGTCACTGCTTGTTTGAGGCCATAGCTGGAAGACCGCTAACTTATACAACCAACTAGACCAATAGTGCATAGAAGCCGGCATAGGCTGAAAATATCAAGTTATCACCCTGCAAGTGTGCGGTTTTTAAACCATGTCCAGTTAATTCTTGCTGTAACTTAAGCCCTGCTAGCGACAACTGAGTCTCAGTGTCTAATAGGTTGAAGCAAACCAATAGCTTCTGTTCCCCAAGTTTACGCACAAACACCAATAACGGCTCTGGCGCATCGAGAAAGGCTATCTCCCCTTCAATCAAAATAGGATAACCTTTGCGCCATGCAAGGAACTGACGATAACCATGTAACATAGATGCGGGGTCTGCTTCTTGTACATCAACTGCCAGAGCTCGATGCTCGCTTGTCACTGGTAACCAAGGGGTTACTTGGCTAAAGCCTGCAAAATCTGCATGTTGCTCCCATGGCATGGGAGTACGGCAACCATCTCGCCCCTTAAACATCGGCCAGAAGGTTTTGCCGAAAGGGTCTTGTAACTCGTGAAATTCAATTGGCGCTTCGGTTAAGCCAAGCTCTTCCCCTTGATAACTACAGACACTACCACGCAGCGAACAAAGCATCGCATTAAGCATTTTCACCATATCGGGTATTTGCTTACCACGCCCCCAACGGCTCGCTACCCGCTGCACATCATGGTTACCGATTGCCCAGCAGGGCCAGCCATCGCCAATACTGCCTTCCAGCGCTTCTACCGTTTGGCGAATATAAGTGGCACTGTAGTCATCGGTCAGCAACTCAAAACTGTAAGCCATGTGTAACCGATCTTCGCCCTTGGTATAGGCAGCCATTACAGCGAGTGAGTCTTCAGCAGAAACTTCACCTAAGGTCACAGCGCCTGGATAACGATTGATAAGTTGGCGTAATTCTTCAATAAACTGAATCGTTTGTGGGCGATCGTTATTGTAATAATGGTACTGATAGGCATAGGGATTATCTTCACTAAATCCCCGCCCTTGGCGTTTATCCTTGGGTTTTGCCGGATTATCTCGAAGCTGCTCATCGTGATAACAGAAGGTAATGGCATCTAAGCGGAAACCATCGACACCCTTCTTCAGCCAAAACTCCACATTATCTAACACGGCTTGACGAACTTCAGGATTGTGGAAGTTTATGTCGGGTTGGCTGCGCAAAAAGTTGTGCAGATAATATTGTTGCCTGCGCGGTTCCCACTCCCAAGCGCAACCACCAAAGATCGCTAACCAATTATTGGGTGCGGTACCATCTTCCTTCGGATCCGCCCACACATACCAATCGGCCTTAGGATTGGTACGGTTCTCACGACTCTCGATAAACCACGCATGTTGATCCGAGGTATGGCTTAACACTTGGTCGATAATGACTTTAATACCGCGTTGATGGGCTTTTTCAATCAGCTCATCGAAATCCTGCATCGAACCGAATAAAGGATCGACCTCGCGATAATCACTAATATCGTAACCAAAGTCGGCCATAGGGGATTTAAAGAAGGGTGAAATCCAAATGGCATCCACATTCAGGCTGGCAATATAATCCAACTTAGTGATGATCCCGCGAAGATCGCCTACGCCATCACCATTGGTATCTAAAAGGCTGCGTGGATAGACTTGATAAATTACGGCGCCACGCCACCAGGTTAACTCACTCATAATGCCCCTTTATCCTTATTCTTCAGCGAGCTAACCCAAGAACTCACTAACAGGCAGTTACAGTAATGTTACTGCGGAGTAAAGGCGCTACGGCTTGTATTTGTGACAGCGAGCATACGTGAAGAAGGAAATAAGGTTCAATACACCTGCATACGTATGCAAAGGAGACAAGAGATACTAAGCTTCAATCAGGTAAGAATTTAATTTTTATTAACATAGAGTTACGCATATCCATTTATGATTTAGCTAATACATTTTTTATACAAAATCCGACTTTGATCCTGTCTTCAGCCTATTGAATACGTATGCACAATATTGTTACGTCAAGATTACCGGGAGTAGTATCTTCACCGTTGCATAACATTTTGGTCATAAACGCAGCACTTATGCAGTCAATTAAGCGCCGAAATACCAAAAAATGCCGTAAATACAATGCGGTAATAACGATAAAACGCTCTACATAAGCGGTTAAAAGCGACTTCAAGGGGAAGATAGAAATGATGCGATTTAAACCCAGCTTGCTGACCTTAGCACTTGTTGCTGCAGGCGCCAGTATGCACTCCTACGCAGCAGATGCGGTAACAGATAAAGATGTAAAAGCTAAAAAAGATGCAGAAATTGAAGTAATCCAAGTTAAAGGCTTCAGAACCAGTGTAATCAAATCGCTCAATGATAAACGTTTTGGCGATACCGTCGCTGAATCTATCTCTGCCGATGATCTCGGCGCTCTGCCCGACCAATCTATCGCCGATGCGTTAACCCGTTTACCAGGCGTCACCGCCGTTCGTACTGGCGGTCAAGCCAGTGGTCTGAACATCCGTGGTCTCGATGGCGATTTCGTGTTTGCTACTCTAAATGGTCATGAACAAGTCACCACTGGCGGTAAACGTGCCATTGAGTTTGACCAATATCCATCCGAATTAATCAGTCAAGCGGCTGTTTATAAATCCCCAAAAGCCTCGCTGATCGAAGGCGGTGTTGCTGGTACAGTTGAATTAAAAACCGCCGACCCGCTTAAAAGTGACAAAGACCAATCATTCAATATCAACACCCGTGGCAGTTTTAATGATCGTGCTGATGAAATCTCTGATGCAGAGCAATACGGCAATCGGTTAAGCCTTGCTTATCAAGGTAAATTCCTCGAAGACACCTTAGGGGTTGCAGTGGGTTATGCCCACCTGTATCAGCCTTACGTTGCGAGTCAGTTCATTGGTTTACGTTTTAATGATGATAAAAAAGACGTTAACGCTGACGGTATCAATGAAGCAATTAGCGAAGGTTTTGAACTACAACAAAAAGGCGGCGACGATACCCGTGATGGCTATATGGCTGCTATCCATTGGCAACCGACCGATAATCTGAGCCTGAAAGGCGATCTATTCCACTCTAAATTTACCTCAGAAAACTTTGCCCGTGGTTTCCGCGTTAAATCATTGAAAAATGGCACTATCAGTGATGCCGTTGTCGAAAATGGTTCTATGACAGGTGGTACTGTTTCTGTGGGGACCAATAGTACTGACGACTTTTCTATTTTCGTAATTAACGATAATGATTCTAAATACTCAGAACTCACCTCTGGCTCTTTAAACATTGAGTGGAATAACGGCGGTGCATTGACAGTTGCAGCCGATGTGAGCTATTCAAAAGCCGATGGTGAATTCGTTAACGGCGGCACCCGCGCCATAGTGTACGATGACATTGGTAATGAAGTACGCTCTGCAGAATCTGTTACGTATCAACTGAATGGCTTAAACCCTGCTGATGTCAGCTTTAGCAACGACTATACCGACACCACCACTCTGGGTCTAAAACAAGTGGGAATGTGGCCTTATAATCAGCAAAACGATCTGGTTGCCTACAAACTCGACTTTAACTATGCCTTAGACATGGGCGTTGTGTCTTCAGTTGATTTTGGTGTGCGCTATGCTGAGCGTGAGTTTAACGCTTAACGCTCAACGCTCACAAGCAGGCTACGGTTTTGAATATGATCCAAATCCAAATAACCAACCAGTTCTAACGCTCAACAGCGATATGGCTAAAGTGGTTGATTTTGGAGGAGAACTCTCAGGTTACCCAAGTTTCCTTGCTATTGACTTTAATAAAGCAATTGAGTTGGTCAATGCGCAACTCGCGGCAACAGGTCAATCACCTTTCACTCCAACGGCGAACTGGTCAAATAACTGGACCATGATCCAAAGCGGCGCGGTCAATGAAGATGTATTGGCAGGCTACGTGCAAGCTAACTTGGACTTTGATATCGCAGATATTAAGGTCACAGGTAACCTAGGTGTTCGTGTTGTTAATACCGATCAAAGCAGTACCGGCTTACAGCAAGTAGGTTATGGTTTAGGTGAAGCCATTACCGATGAACTGGGCGTTGTGAGCACGGATTATATCCGCAATGAAGTTGGCCAAACCTATACCGATTACCTGCCATCACTAAACTTAACCTTCCACCTGACTGAAAACGATCAACTACGTTTTGCTGCGGCATCAGTGATGTCACGTCCTCCGATTAACAAATTAAAGTCTGGTATGGGGTCTTGGTACGATAATGCCTCCACTGCTGGATATAAAAAGTACAATGCGTGGGGTAACACCAGTCCGTTATTAGATCCTTTCTATGCGGATCAATATGACTTGTCCTACGAGCACTACTTTGAAGAGTCTGAAGGTGCGGTTGTTGTGGCCTTGTTCTATAAAGATATTAAATCTTTCATTAACGATTTCACCATTCAACACTATGATTTTGAAGCGAATGGCTTTATCGTTCCCGATACCATTATCGATAATGGTGTTGAATTCCCAGTTGTAAAAAATGAAGGTCAATATCAAACAGCCATCAACAACGATAAAGGCGGCTATATCCGCGGTATCGAGTTAGGTTATACCCAAGTGTTTGATTTCCTACCATCACCGTTGGATGGCTTAGGCTTCACGGGTAGCTACTCTTACTCCGATAGTGAAGTGGAATTTACCACCGACTTAAGTGGTTCAAACCTGACCATTCCATTGCCAGGACTTTCAGAAGATGTGTTGAATACCACATTGTTCTACACCCTGGATGGCTTCGATACTCGAGTCAGCATGAGATATCGTAGTGGCTATGTTTCAGAACAAGTTGCTGTTGAATCTCAATTGGCATTCTTCGATGCGGAAACAGTTGTGGATTATCAGGCCTCTTACGCGCTGGATAACGGCCTTAAATTCCTATTCCAAATCAATAACCTCACTGATGAACCAAGCAAAACCTATTTTGGTGAAGAACATCAAACCGGGACGATTCAATACTTCGGTAGACAATATTTCCTTGGTTTAACCTACTCTCTGTAAGACAGAGTAAAAAAAGCCTGCTTCACACTGAAGCAGGCTTTTCATTTTTTATGTATAACAAAAGTGAGATGACACGCCGACATTCATTTCAAAAGTCACTCTTAAAACCTCACCCGATAAAAGGCCCATAGTATGATACGTCACAGTCTACTCTTCGCCCTTGTGTTAACCGCCTCTTCTCCCTTATATGCTCTAGCACAGGCCAGCCATAGCCCCGTCAGCAGTACAGCATCTTTGCATCTTGAGCCGCTCTCTTGGTGGGCGGGCATGCATAATCCTAAGTTGCAACTGATGCTCCACAGCGATGCACTGCCCGCGGATGCAACGCTGCTTAAGGTTGAGATAGCTGGCCAAGATGTGGTGTTTGAAGGGATTGAGCAGACGGATAATCCCCATTATTTGTTTATCAATTTAGATTTGCGCCAAGCCAAACCGCAGACCTTTGACATCCGCATTCTCGCTGGCGACAAGCAGCTCTTCCAACTGCCCTACACTTTAGCTGCGCGGGCTGATGGCAGCCGGGAGCGCCAAGGTTTTAGCAATAAAGATGTGATTTACCTTATTACCCCTGACCGATTCGCCAATGGCGACCCAAGCAATGATAATCAAGCCGATATGCTCGAGCATGCGGCGCCAGAAAATTCCGATGGTCGCCATGGCTGCGATATCGAAGGTATTCGCCGGCACTTAGATTACTTAGCCAAACTGGGCGTCACTCAGCTGTGGATCAACCCACTGCTTGAAAATAACCAAGCCCAATACTCCTATCATGGTTACGCCATTACTAATCTTTATCGGGTCGACCCGCGTTTTGGCAGCAATCAGGATTACCAAAGGTTAGTCACTGAGGCCAAACAACATGGCCTTGGAGTAATTAAAGACGTCGTGCTTAACCATATCGGCTCAAACCATTGGTGGCTAAGGATTTACCGAGCAGTGACTGGCTCAATTACCCGCAGCATCCCGATGCAAAAAACGCCACAACGTCTCCTGCGGCCAGTTCTACCAGCCCGAGCTTTACCAGTCATAGACGCACTACAGTTCAAGATCCCTACGCCGACACGCAGGATAAACAGGATTTTGTCGACGGTTGGTTTGTAGATTCGATGCCCGATCTCAATCAGCGCAACCCGAAGCTTGCCACTTATCTTATTCAAAACAGCATTTGGTGGGTGGAATACGCGGGGCTTTCGGGCATTCGCGAAGACACCTACTCCTACGCCGATAAAGCCTTTTTAGCCCAATGGTCAAAGGCCTTAATGGCAGAATACCCACATTTTAATATTGTCGGCGAAGAATGGACCGCCAATCCCATTACCGTCGCCTATTGGCAAAAAGGCAAAATCAATGCCGATGGCTATACCTCAGATTTGCCGAGCCTGATGGATTTTCCACTTTATGAAAAGCTGGTTGAAAGCCTCAACGAGCCCGAAGGTTGGGATACTGGTTTTATCAAGCTTTACGAGATGTTAGCTAATGATGTGGTGTATGCAAACCCAAGCCAGTTAGTCCTCTTTGAAGGCAACCACGATACCAATCGGATTTATAGTCTGCTTAAAGAAAACCTGCCGCTGTATCAAATGGCCCTCACCTATGTGTTAACGGCCAAACGCATTCCACAGCTGTTTTACGGTACCGAAGTGTTGATGACCAGCCCGACCGAAGGCCGCCACGACGGTGTAGTGCGTAGCGATTTTCCGGGTGGCTTTGCCAATAGCAAGGTCAACGGTTTTAGCGGTAAAGGGCTAAACGCAAAACAGCAGCAAGCACTTGCGTTTGTGCGCACCCTACTCAATTACCGTAAACATTCAGCCGTGCTGCAAACGGGCGATTTACTGCACTTTGTGCCGCAAAACGGCATTTATGTGCAATTTCGATGCGTCGCTAAACATGCCACAGCGGAAAATGCCAGCTACCAAGCCGATGCGGATAAAGTGATGGTGATTTACAACAAAAACGACCAAGCACAAACACTGGAGTTAAGCCGCTTTAGCAAGGTATTGGCAGGCAATAGCTCGGCAAATTCAGTCTTCACAGGGGATAAGTTCAAGCTGAATCAATCAGTTATTCTGCCGCATGCTGGCGTTATGCTGCTTGAACTCAATCATCAATAACCCATACTCAATGAAGCAGCTAAGCATGCTTAGCTAACAACGCGGCCAAACCATAGTTTGGCCGCCAAGTCAGTAAAGGAACATAGTTTGAATTTTCTATTATCTAACAGCAGCAAACGTCGCGCTTATCGCTGGCAACAGGGATTAAGCGTACTGGCCCTCAGCAGCATTAGCGCCTTTCACACCATGGCCGCACCAGTAATCACCACTCAAGCAACCGGGTTGGATTCAGTGGCGGCTAAAACCCTACCTGCCAATCTCAATGTGGCCGAAGGCGAAATCCTGTCAGCCCATCACAATGTCGAGCAAGAAAATAAGTACAAACCCGTTGTTTATCAGATTTTTACCCGACTCTATGGCAATAAAAACACCACCAATAAACCTTGGGGCACGATTAGCGAAAACGGTGTGGGTAAATTTAATGATATTGATGACACAGCGCTCAAAAGTATCAAAGACTTAGGTGTTACACATGTGTGGTATACGGGTGTGCCCCACCACGCTTTAATTGGCGATTACAGCGCGATTGGCGTCAGTAATGATGATCCCGATGTGGTTAAAGGCCGCGCAGGCTCGCCCTATGCGGTTAAAGATTATTACAACGTAAACCCCGATTTAGCCGTCGATCCCGCAAAGCGCCTACAGGAGTTTCAGGCACTTATCGAGCGCACCCACAAGCAAGGCTTAAAGGTGATTATCGATATAGTGCCCAACCATGTGGCGCGTAATTACTATTCCATCACTAAGCCCGAGGGCGTGCGCGATTTTGGTGAAGACGATAACCAAACCCTTGAATATGCAAAGCATAATAACTTTTACTATGTGATTGATAACAAGCAATCCTCTGGTTTTCAAGTGTCCGATTTGCCTGATAGCCTCAAACCGTTAGGCGGCGAATCGCATCCCCTAAGTGATGGTCAATTTGAAGAGATCCCCGCCAAATGGACGGGCAACGGCTCACGCCTTGCCAAGCCGGATATGAACGACTGGTATGAAACCGTTAAAATCAATTACGGTGTCCGCCCCGATGGCAGCCATGATTTCCCCGCACTGCCGCCCCGCTATGCCACCCTCGGCGCCGAGCAGCACTACGATTTCTGGCAACAACGAACCCGTGAATTACATAACTCTTGGATCAAGTTCAATCAAATTGCCCAGTATTGGTTAGCGATGGGAGTCGATGGATTTCGTTACGATATGGCCGAAATGGTGCCCGTCGAGTTTTGGAGCTATTTAAATAGTCATATAAAACATAGCCATCCCGAAGCCTTTATCTTAGCTGAGGTCTATAACCCAGCGATGTATCGCGACTATATTCAGCTCGGCAAAATGGATTACCTCTACGACAAGGTCGATCTTTACGACACCCTCAAAGCCATTATGGCAGGGCAAAAAAGTACCGCGCAGATCGCCGCAGATCAGGCCAAAGTGCAAGATATCGACTCGCATATGCTGCATTTTTTAGAAAACCACGACGAGCAGCGCATCGCTAATGCCGCCTTCTTAGGCGCCTTAACTGGTAACACCTCAACGGATGCGGTCGATCCCCGCTACGCCCTGCCCGCCATGGTGGTGTCAGCAACCTTAAGTACCTCACCTACCTTGATTTATTTTGGTCAAGAAGTAGGAGAAGCGGCGACGCAAAACCTAGGCTTTGGCCATGCTTCGCGCACCAGTATTTTTGATTATGCGGGCGTCCCCGCCCATCAGCGCTGGATGAATCAAGGTAAATTTGATGGCGGCCAATCTACTCCAGCAGAAGTCGCGCTGCGCACCTATTACCAAAAATTATTGAACCTCAGTACGGGGCAGAATGCGCCCGCGCTCTTAGGGCAATATGACTCGCTAGATGCTGCCAACCGTAGCGCGATGTCGGCAGCAAAGGCTAGCAATAAGACAAACAATGGCAGCGCAACGGGTTATGATGACTCAACCTTCGCTTTTGTCCGCTTTGAGGCCAATACCACCGTTAACAAAGGCAAAAAGCTGATTATTATCAGTAACTTTAGTCAAACCCAAGCCAAGTTATTTTCACTTAAACTGCCCCAATCTCTGATTGCGCAATGGCAGTTAACCGATGCAACCTATCAGCTTAAGGATTTACTGGAAGACCATACGGCGCAGTTAATCGTCGAACAAGGTGAAGGTCAAGTTCAGTTGCAACTTGCCCCTCTGTCCTCCGCGATATTTGAACTCGCCCATTAGCCAACTAGCGAAGTAAGATAAAAATCTTAGGTTAGCGCCAGAGTCACACACCGTTGTGACTCTGGCTTTTTTAAAACACACTAGCCTTAATCAGTTAAACAGCACAGAGGCAAACCATGTTACTCGGCATTCACCATGCAGCGATTATTTGCAGTGACTATCAAAAGTCCAAACATTTTTATGTGACTATTCTTGGCCTTAGCGTGCTGGCAGAGCATTATCGTGAGGCGCGTCAGTCCTACAAACTCGATTTACAACTGCCGGATATGAGCCAAATCGAGTTGTTTTCCTTCGACAATCCTCCCAAGCGCCCTAGCTATCCCGAAGCCTGCGGTCTTAGGCACCTTGCCTTTCGCGTCGCATCGATTGAAACCACGATCGAGCATCTTACGGCCCATGATATCGCCGTCGAACCCGTCCGCATCGACGAATACACAGGCAAAAAGTTCACCTTCTTTAGCGATCCCGACGGCTTACCCCTAGAGTTATATGAGCTATAACCTGAATCCTTACTGTATTAAAAATATAAATAAAACAGTGCACTAAAATAGTGGATTCACGCAACGAATAAGATGAATAAAGCTTAATTACGCCAAGGGAGTTTTAGCAGTAGACTCAATTCAGCGGCGCAGCACTAGCTCATCGTTTGACCAACAAATGGCACAGTAACAGGTCGGCGCTTACTAAACACTAATCACAGAGGAACTCGAAGTGTTTGATAATCCAGCTTTATTGTTATGGAGTTTAGTCTTTGGCCTCTTTGGTCTTGGCTTTTTCACCTACGGCAAACGCCAAGCCGCCCCCATCCCTCTGACCGTCGGCCTCACCCTGATGATTTACCCTTATTTTGTCACCAATCTCGCGCTACTTATCACCATCGGCATCGCCCTTATCGTACTCCCCTATTTTGTAAGAATATGATTTTTAAGTAGTAGAAATACTCAAAGCCAGAAATGCGATGAATAACTGGCAGGGTTAAAATAAAGCTGAGTGGTTGATAACTTCTTAAAAATTAAAACTGCTTTGCAGGTATTAGCTTATGGCGAGCCATGGCATTTGCTCATCGACACGGTGAATAGAAACCTAGGGTTTCTAAGCTTATGAACGAGAGCCATGGTCGTTCTCATGCGTCCCTGCATTGTACGACATTCAGGCGTCCTGCCTATCAGATGGCGAACTGGCCGTTAAACACGGATGTTGTTCAAGTCCATCCGTGGATGCTGGGCCGCCCCGTCTGATGTGAATGGATTCACGAATGCCGCGATGGCATGGATGCCAAAGAGCGGCCATGGGGCGGCCGTCTCGCTAATGGTAATCCCCCATTATCGATAAGAGTCGCGATGGGTTCCTTTGCCCTTATGTGGTTCATCGCCGACCAGACAAACAAAATAAGCAAAGTGTGGCCACAGACCACCGCTATCAGCTTGATCCTAATTACCTTAGCAGAGCCTTTTCGGCATTAAGGGATGAGTTAGGTCTGTGCGACCATTTAGAAATGAGCCAGCGCCCAACCTTCCACGAGATCCGCGCGCTATCTGCCAGATTGTTTTCTGATATGGGTGTTGACCCTCAAGGTCGGATGGCTCACACCGATGCCAAGTCCACCAAAATCTATGTGCGGGATCACCTGCAATGGACCGAAGTTCCACATGCTGAGATTAAATTCAGCCATTAATAAAACTAAGGCAAAGTACTAATTGGAAAAAGAATTTTTGAATTCCGTTAGTCCCCCATTAGTCCCCCGTTAGTCCACCCTTGCATAAACAAGCAGACACAAAAAAGCCCGCAACTGATTAAGATTGCAGGCTTTTTTGTTTATGAATTTGGTCGGTATGAGAGGATTCGAACCTCCGACCCCTGACACCCCATGACAGTGCGCTACCGGGCTGCGCTACATACCGAAATATTGTACTTAATAAAACTGTATGACGTCAGCTTAAGTACTTATTACTTAAGATGCTATCGAGTGGGGTTCACCTTAAGTGACGCAGACTTTAGCAATTGGTTTCAATCAACGCAAGTGCTTAGTGAAGTCTGTTTGATCAACTGCTTAGTTTCTGGCCTGAATGACTACATTTTCAAACTATTATACCTTTCAGTGTGCCTCATTCGGCATATGTGCACTTCGATATTGTTCAATTCGGTCCATCATATAAGGGAAAAAGGGGTTCCATTTTTGACGTAACATTTCTGAAGCAGGCACACTATAAACGCCTCGCTCACCACGGGAAGCGGCTGCGCCTATTTGTATGCGGGTTAGCTTCTCATTGCTTGACATGCCATATAGGCCATCATTTTCAGCAAAAGGTAACGCAACATGGGAGAGTGAATACACGCCCGCAGGCCAATAAAGCGGGAGGTGTTTAATCTGAGATAACGACTCATCCTGTGGCCTAAATCCAAATTCCCGAGCTTGAACCTGAGTCGTTTCGCTATTGATATTTTCAATCAGCGTGCCACGGTAATGAATGTTGTCAGAAGCTGTTGGTAACAAGGCGGGTAGTGGATCATTAGTCATTAACTTACTGTTGATAACGGTACGATTCATATCAAATAGCACTAATTCATGGCCCTTTTGCGGTAGCGTTTGATACAACAAACTCACAACAGCTGCGCTAGATACCGTTGCATCGGCAACAGATTGAAAGCTTAAAATCGATGGGATTTGTTCACGCTGCAAAGGCGTTAATCCGCTTAACAAACTCTGGTTACGTAACGCCAATTGGTAGACGACATCCCCGGCATTGACGGCAAAAGACATGTACTTGAAGGGATCGTATTCCATCTGAATACTATTCCATTGCAACTTATCTAAGTCGAGCAGGCGACCTATCCAACTTTGCCAGCGAGCCGCGGCCGCAATTGGAGCAAGCCCAATAGCTGGCGACATAAAAATCATCCCTGCATAATCGGGCGCTTTATCTTGATTAATCAGTTCAAGTTCATGGTTAAGTGCCACTGCGGCGCCCGTTGAAAAGCCAATAACGAATAACGGCTTACCTTTAAGCTCTTGTTTCATGTGCGCCGTTGCCAAATTAACTGCGGCGGCTAAGTCTTGCCAGTACAGGCTCGTCAAACCACTAGGAATGGTGCCATGGCCTGGGAGTCTTAATCCAAGTACATGGGCTTTGCCTTTAAAATGTGCTGCCACATTAGACATGGCATAGGGTGAATCTGACATACCATGGAGCAACAATACGCCAAAAGGCGCATTGGTTTTAGGCCATTCAAAACTGCGATTCCAGTTTTGTGGCCATCTCGCGGGATCGGCAAGGCTGTTTTTAACATAACGATTGACGGGCGATGCATCTGCCGCCGACACTTTTTTGAGTACTTTGTTATCAACCTCGGCAAAGAGCTTATCTTCTAAGGCAATGTAATCACGAAAGTTATCAAGTTTAGTGTTGTAGTGGAATTCGTGTTTTAACTCAGTCGTGTGCCAGAGGGACAGATCGGGTTTTGCATTGAGAAAATAGATTCCAGTCACTAATAAGGCAACAGCAATCCCTAAACAGCCATAAAAGGCAGCGAAAAATAAATGTTTAGTTGAGCCTATGATAATGGCTTTCATTGCTGCCCCATGATTCCGATAAAATACGCATGCAGATTATACGGTTAGATAAAAATAAACCTCAATATTCATATTTAAGATTTGTTTTGATGGCATTTTAGTTTCGGCGGTTTACTCTATTTAGGTTAATATCCGCTCTACTTTTATTCGATATTCGCAAATTTTACTTATTATGCATATTGGTCCAGCCACAGCGTCCTATGCGTTTTATCTCCCCAATCCCCCACTTATACCTGCATATTGGCATTGGGAGCAGGATAACGCGATAGCAGAACTCATCGCCTTAAACGGTAACCACTGGCGTAAGATCTTCACCATTATGGCCAAAATTTGCACCCCCAGTGAAGATTGGCGCAATTATCGCGACAACTTATTACTCAAAAAACACCAAATGCTCTTGATAGGTGCTAGTGCCCCATCGCCCCATGCCAATATTCATATTGTGTGTGGGCAAGCTGCCGCGAAGCCTTTGGGATTGAGTGCTGAGCAGTTCAATAAACCACTATCAAACCGGCAAACTGCCTATCAACCGCTGATGCATGCGTCACAGGGTAAGCTGCAAGATGTCACTGAAATAATGCAAACTTCCTCAGTACAGAAGAAACAAGTGCTACTCACGCCCTACTTAGATTACCGCCAATACTCTAATGCCCTGATTGCGCTTACGCGCTCGCATATACAAAACGTATCTGCTTGATAAAATTTCATAAAAAAGCACCCGGATAGGCCGAGTGCTTTAAAAGAAAACCTAGACAGCATTGCCTATGCCAAGGTTAGTGGTAAAAATCAGTCGTAGATGGTTGGAATGGGCTGGCGCTTATGTTGGGTGGCCTTATAGATATTGATAAGCTTCTCTTCGACAGCCTTATCAACGACTTTCCCTTCGAGGAAATCATCAATTTGCTCATAGGTCAGCCCGAGCGCGACTTCATCTTCGAGTAGCGGTTTGTTGTCCTCTAAATCCGCCGTTGGCGCTTTGTAAACTAATGACTCAGGAGCACCGAGATAGGCCGCTAATTGGCGCACTTGGCGTTTATTGAGGCCAAATAAAGGCGCGAGATCGCAGGCACCATCGCCCCATTTGGTATAAAAACCGGTAATGTTTTCGGCGCTATGATCGGTACCCACCACTAACCCGCCAACTAATCCCGCTAACTCATACTGGGCAATCATGCGCATCCGCGCTTTAACATTGCCCTTAACAAAATCCACTTTCGCCTCATCCGGCATACTCAGTCCCGCCTCAACAAACGCACTTAAGGTGGCTTGATGCACGCCATCAACACCTTGATGCACATTTACTGTAACTAATTTTGATGGCTGAATAAATTGGCACGCTTGCTGAGCTTCATGCTCATCTTTTTGAATTTGATAGGGTAAACGCACTGCAATAAACTGATAACCGCCCTCGGGATGTTCACTATTGAGGCTATCAACGGCCAACTGGCATAAACGCCCCGCCGTCGATGAATCCACACCTCCGCTGATCCCTAATACCAACGCCTTACTGCTGGCCTCTTTGAGCTTGGTTTTAATAAACGCCACGCGGCGCTGCACTTCAAACTCAGGCTCAATCGCCTTGAGTACCTTCATTTCTCTTAAGATCTGCGCTTTCACCGAAAATTCCACCTTAAATATTCGCTGTTATTGGGAGCGGTAAACCGCCTAACGTTATCATTTATTTGCGCCTAAAAACAACAAGGGCAATAACGGTTTGCCGCTATTGCCCTTATTAACTGAAACCTATGCTGGTTTATCTTTCCCAGTAAGATTCTTCTAAGCTGTCTTCACGCTCGGGTAACCCACGGGACAAACGCGGACTGTGCTGCGCTAATACCTCATAGGCCACGCGGTTAGCGTACTTACAAATTTGTGAGAAGGATGAATAACATAAGCCATCACGCTTATGCTTACTTGAGCCTGGCACGTTGGTCTTATGGAAGGTATTGGCCGCCAAGTCGTGCAATAACGCCGACAACGCGCCATCACCCGCACCATTGGTATTGCCTATTTTCTCCGGTCCACCCATGTAAGGGGAAATATGGGCATAGACTTTAATCGGATTTTCACAGTCACTCTTGAGCTTAGGACGTGAGAACTCATAACGGTTAAATTCAGGGATAGCACCTGGCAGCAGCGTATGAGTGGTCTCGCGCTTTTCGGCATCATCGGTATAACCTGCGGTATAAAGCCCGATTGGGCCAGCAGTGGTTAACACCATATCGCACCACTCGAGGGCTCTTTCGCTGGCAAGCAGCGGATCGCGAAACCCTGTTAACGCCTCGCCTTCATCTTCGTTCATCGCCAAAATGGTCACATGCTCTTGGATAAAGTTTTGCCACCAAACCGGATCTTCTTCAATCAAAAAGCGTGTGCCTAAGGTCAATACCACAGGGACTTCGGCTGCTTTGGCATATTCAATCGCACACATGGCCGCATCGGTGATCCTGTCGCCGCCGCTGGCACGCATTAAATAGGCGGTTAATACTAAGGCAGAGCTGCCCTGTACTACGTCTTTATCAATGTATTCTGGGGTTAACTTATCCATCGCCCCTTTACTGATTGCGAAGGTACGCTCACCGCAATCAGAAATCAGCGTAAAACAACGACCTATGGGGCCATCGACGGGTTGCAGGAAGTTAAGGTCTACTTTAGAGGAGGTGTTGCAAAGATAACGGTAGGCGTAACTGCCGACTTCGATATTTTGACTCATCACCCCAAACAACACAGAGCGGTCATCGGCCAAAATAGAATAATTGTGCACTGTGTTACCAATAGTGCCGCCCGCAAACTCATCGCTGATCAAACCGTTTTGTTTCAGCTCGGTATACAGGGCGTGCGCTTGCTCATCATTGATAAGCGTCGAATTACCCTTGGGTAAACCATAACGGCCGAGCAACTCATCCTCTACCTTGGCTTCAATATCCACTAAGGTTTGATCGATACCGCTGATATAAGTCGCAAAAGGTTGAGGTTGCTGCGTTAATTGCTCAAGCAATGGGTCACGGGTTTTGACCGGAAAATAATGTTTCGATTTGCGCTGACCGGGAAACTTCATAGTGGCTCTCTTTTCCTGGCATCCATGCTAATGGGCATTACAACGAGCGTTGGCTCATTGTGTCCTAAAAATAATGAGTCTAGGCTAGAGAGATAAAAAATCCACTCCCGAGCCACAAAGGGCGCAGATTCTACCATAAAATCAGCATGAAACTAGGCCGTGTTTAGGTTTCAACGGGAGAAATTTACCGTCATTCTGCGCGTATCCAAGGTTGAGCTTGTTCTTGCACCAATTGCCTGAGCAGCTCGATATGGAGCTCATCATCATTTAAACAGGGAATAAAGTGATAGGCCTCACCACCCGCATGCAGGAAAGTCTCTTTACCACCAATAGAAATTTCCTCTAAGGTTTCGAGGCAATCAGTGGCAAAGGCTGGGCAAATTATATCAACGCTTTTCACGCCTTGGCGGGGTAAATCGGCCAGCAGTTCATCGGCATAAGGGGTTAACCACTCTTCTTTGCCGAAGCGGGATTGGAAACACACCTGCCATTGTCCATCGGTTAATCCCAGAGCCTGTGCCAGTAACTTGGCCGTAGTGCGGCACTGCTCAGGATATGGGTCGCCTTCAGTGGCATACCGCAGCGGAATACCGTGGAAGGATAAAATCAACTTGTCGGCCTGGCCATGGGTTTTCCAATGGCGTTTCACTGAATGTGCCAGCGCCGCGATATAGGCTTTATGATCATAATACTGTTTGCTAAAGCGCAGCTCAGGAATATCGCGCACTTTAGCAAAATACTGCGCCACCGCATCGAACACACTAGCGACAGTTGAGCAGGAATATTGCGGATACAGCGGCAGTACGACGATACGCTCGGCGCCTTGGGCTTTGAGTTTGGCAAAGCCGCTATCAATCGAAGGATTACCATAGCTCATGCCGAGTTCAACGGGAATGGTTTGATTAAAGGTCGCGCTCAGATCCGTGGCTAATTTTTGTGCCTGCTGCTCGCTTATCACCATCAGCGGCGAGCCCTGCTCTGTCCACACACTCTGATATAGTTTGGCCACCTTGGCGGGTCGGGTATTAAGGATTATCCCCTGCAAAATCGGCTGCCACAGCCAAGGGGACAAATCGACGACCCGAGGATCACTTAAAAACTGTTTGAGGAATCGCTTAACCGCTTTGGGAGTGGGTTCATCGGGCGTGCCGAGATTGACCAATAACACGCCAAACGCAGGAGAGGGAGAAGTCAATGTGTTACCTTTTATCAGCCTAATACCTCGGCAGGCTAACATTCAGTTGCCAATAAAAAAAGCCTGCAATCGCAGGCTTTTTCTTAATATGAGAACTTGTTCTCGAATTTAGTGAATGATGCTTATTTCAGCACGCTGGCTAACTGTTCACTCACAGCCGCAACCGACTGAGTACCATCAAATTTATGGTATTGAGTGTGACCCGCCGCAGCCACTTTGCCATAGTATTCAACCAATGGCTTAGTTTGTTCGTGGTAAATGCCTAAACGCTTACGCACTGTGGCTTCTTCGTCATCTGGACGAATCGCTAAGTCTTCGCCAGTCACATCGTCTTTGCCTTCCACTTTAGGTGGATTGAATACCACGTGGTAAACACGGCCAGAACCTGGGTGAACGCGACGGCCGCTCATACGCTTAACGATTTCTTCGTCTGGCACATCGATTTCAATCACGTGATCAATGCTGATACCGTTTGCCGCCATCGCATCCGCTTGCGGGATAGTGCGTGGAAAACCGTCTAACAGGAAACCTTTAGCACAGTCGTCCTGTGCGATGCGCTCTTTAACCAGTCCAATGATCAGATCATCAGAAACCAGTTGGCCTGCATCCATCACTTTCTTCGCTTCTAAACCCAGCGGAGTACCGGCTTTAACAGCAGCACGTAACATATCGCCAGTAGAAATTTGTGGGATACCATACTGTTCCATAATGAACTGGGCCTGGGTACCTTTACCGGCACCTGGGGCGCCCAATAGGATAATGCGCATCTCAAGAGTCCTCTTTTTCGCATTGATATTCTTCTTAGGGCGGCGATCTTCGCACATCTGACCGCCATTGAGAAGGCTTTTAGCTTCGACTTTAGCCTCAGAAACCGCAAATAAATCGCAGTTTTGTGGCAAATTTTATCCTTAGTAGAGCAAGGTATACAGCTTGCGACGGTACTGGTTAGCAAGACTATTACCTTGACCAAGGGCGGTTAAAATCTCCATAAAGACTTGTTTTACTTTGCCATTTTCAGCATTCAAGTCTTTAGATAACACACCGTATAAATGCGCAAGTGCTTCTTCATCGCGGTGAGCCGAATGCAAGGCTTTACAAAGTTCGAGTAATAACACTAAATCTTGCGGATTATGCTCGAACTTCTGCTGTAAATCACGAATTTCAGGTGTGTCTGCCGCATCCAAGGCAAGGGTTAATTTCGCCTTTAAGCTCTGGTAATAACTGTCTTGATCGGCAAGGCCAATCTGTTCGAGTAAAGTCTGCGCTTGAGCCAGTTCACCCTGTATCAAATACACATCGGCGAGCACCAAACTCACCTCAGCAGCATGATTTGAGGCGCTATAGGCGTCTTTCAGCAACACGGCCGCAGTGGTTAAATCCTCCGCCGATACTTGGCTCAAGGCTAACAAGGCTTTGGCTTGCTCAAGCTGCAATTGCCATAACGGAGGCAAGTGTTTCTCCAGCATAGCGCTCACCTGCGCCGCCTCCTGCATGCCCGCAAAGCCATCGATTGGTTGGCCCTTATCGAGCACTAAGGTGGTCGGCAGTGCTTGAATGCGGAAATAGTTCGCGATTTCCAGCTCAGTTTCACAGTTCACTTTCGCCAGCACAAAACGGCCAGCATGCTGGGTGGCAAGTTGCTCGAGTGTTTGCACCATGGCAACACTCTGCGGCTGTGGCTGGGCCCAAAACACCATCACCACCAGTTGCTGCATCGAAGCATCAACCACTTGCTGAATATTGTCTTTCGTTAGATCGAGGATATTGTCCATGGTTTTCCTTACTCCCAAACTGGCACCTCTACGGGGAAATGCCCTAGGGTAATGCGACTCTTGGTGCCTAAAAGTGAATCGGGGCACTTGTGTCTCGACCCAAGTGCCCCGAATGTGTTACTTCAGACTTGCCAATAACATTTGGTTCATCAGCTTAATAAAGGCCGATGGGTCTGCTAGGCTGCCCTTCTCCGACAATTGCGCCTGTTGCAATAACAGATTCGACCAATCGGCGAAGGCGGCTTCATCTTGAAGATCATTAAGGCGCGACACTAATGGGTGCGCAGGGTTGATCTCAAACGTCGGCTTGACCTCTGGCACTGGCTGGCCGGCAGCCTGCATCAGTTTGATCATTTGCGTCGACATTTCACCTTCACCCGTGACCACACAGGCTGGGGTATCGGTTAAGCGTGAAGTGACTTTCACATCGGCCACGCTAGCGCCTAATGCCGCTTTAATGCGTTCAATCAGTGGTGCAGACTCTTCAGCGAGTTTCTCCTGCGCTTCCTTCTCGGCCGCATCTTCCAGCTCACCTAATTCCAGCTCGCCACGGGTGACTGAGTGCAATTGTTTTTCTTTGTACTCAGTTAAGTGGTTGATTAACCACTCGTCGATACGTTCTGACATCAGCAACACTTCGATGCCTTTCTTACGCAGCAGTTCTAAGTGTGGGCTGTTGGCAGCGGCTTCGTGGCTATCGGCAACGATGTAATAAATCTTGGTTTGGCCTTCCTTCATGCGGCTAATGTAGTCATCGAGTGACACAGTCGGTGCCGCGCTACCCGTATGGGTCGACGCAAAACGCAGTAAGCCTGCAATACGCTCACGGTTTGCAAAGTCTTCCGCTGGACCTTCTTTCAACACTTGACCAAATTCGGCCCAGAATTTTTGGTATTTTTCCGCATCGTCTTTTGCCAGTTTTTCCAACATACCCAGCACACGCTTAGTGATACCGGCGCGCATCGCTTTGGTGATGTGGTTGTCCTGCAAAATCTCGCGAGACACGTTTAGCGGCAGATCGTTTGAGTCAATCAAACCCTGCACAAAGCGCAGGTAAGATGGCATAAACTGCTCAGCGTCATCCATAATAAACACGCGCTGAACAAAGAGTTTCAGGCCATGCTTACGGTCGCGGTTCCACAGATCCCACGGCGCTTTTGAAGGGATATACAACAGGTTAGTGTATTCCTGTTTACCTTCAACGCGGTTATGACTCCACAGCAGAGCGTCTGTGTAGTCGTGGGAAATATGCTTATAAAATTCTTGGTATTCTTCGTCAGTGACCTCAGACTTATTACGCATCCACAGCGCAGTCGCCTTGTTCATGACCTTCCAATAGCCTTCGGTTGCAGGAATTTTTTCACCGTCTGGGCCATCGCGCTCAGGGGTGCCTTCCTGCCACATTTCTACTGGGATTGAAATATGGTCTGAGTATTTAGTGATGATGGAACGTAGGCGCCACTCATCGGCAAACTCTTTCTCTTCATCACGCAGGTGCAGGGTGATCTCAGTACCACGGCTCGCCTTGGTGATAGTTTCAACGGTGAAGCTACCCTCACCTTCGGATTCCCACAATACGGCTTCATCGGCCTTATGACCTGCCGCGCGGGTACGAACGGTGACTTTTTTCGCTACGATAAAGGCGGAATAGAAGCCCACACCGAATTGACCGATTAGCTGCGAATCCTTTGAGGCTTCGCCAGAGAGGTTTTTAAAGAATTCAGCGGTGCCCGATTTGGCGATCGTGCCTAAATGCTCAATCACGCCATCGCGGGTCATACCCACGCCGTTGTCTTCGATGGTCACAGTGCCTTTTTCTTTGTCTGCGCTGATACGCACACGTAGCTCACCGTCACCTTCGTATAACGCGTCGTTGGTTAACGCAAGGTAACGCAGCTTATCGGCCGCATCCGCAGCGTTAGAGACCAGTTCACGCAAGAAAATTTCTTTGTTGGAATACAAAGAATGGATCATCAAATGCAACAGCTGTTTGACTTCAGTTTGAAAACCATGAGTTTCTTGTTGTGACATGAAATTTTCCTTATTTGTTACGCAATTTGGTTAAAGCAAACGCTCAGTGCTTTATAAAATGGGGCTGCAAATCCACTTTTCAAGGGGGGAGATAAAATCACAGATCAAATGGCGAAAAATAAGGCAGTATCAAACCGAAATTACGCTATCCCTATGTCAGAATTAAGAAAGGAATGTTAGACCTAGACACGCTAGGGCGTGTTCGCTAAACAAATACAGCTATAAAATAAAAACCCGCGAGCACAGGGCCAGCGGGTTTATTCTTTAGGCCATCACAGGCTACAGCGGGATACGCCCATTGAAGGACAGCGCTAAGGTGGTGCTGTCGACATATTCCAGCTCACCACCCACGGGCACACCGTGGGCGATGCGGCTGATCAGCACCTTGTGGCGCCTTGCCATATCGGCGATAAAGTGGGCTGTGGCCTCACCTTCAACCGTTGGATTGGTCGCTAAAATCAGCTCAGCAACATCGCCAGAGGCTAAGTGACGCTCTAATAGCGCCAAGCCTAACTCTTCAGGCCCCACGCCATCGAGGGGGGATAAATGGCCCAGCAATACAAAGTAGCGACCCGTAAAATGTCCACCTGCTTCAATGGCTAACACATCGGCTGGCGTTTCGACCACACAAATTGTCGAAGACGAGCCGCGCTTATGGCTAGCACAAATCGGACATAACGTTTCTTCAGTGTAGGTTCGGCAAGACTGACAATGACCGATATCACTCATGGCACTCGACAGGGCAGAGGCTAATTTAAGCCCAGCTTTCCTGTCTCGCTCAAGTAATTGAAACGCCATACGTTGCGCCGATTTAGGCCCAACCCCTGGTAAACAACGTAGGGACTGAATTAACTCGTCTAGCAGTGGACTAAATTTCATTGTCTATCTCAATTAAAATGGCATTTTCATGCCTGGTGGTAATTGCATACCGCCAGTCACTTCGGCCATTTTAGCTTTTTGATTCTCTTCGATGCGACGTGCTGCATCGTTACAGGCTGCCGCGATCAAATCTTCCAACATTTCTTTGTCGTCTTCCATCAAGCTTGGGTCGATTTCGACTTTACGCACTGTGTGTGCGCCTGTCATGGTCACTTTAACCAGACCTGCACCTGACTCACCGACCATTTCCATGCGGGCAATTTCTTCCTGCATTTTTGCCATTTTTTCTTGCATCATCTGGGCTTGTTTCATCAGATTGCCCATACCGCCTTTTCCAAACATAGTCATTTCTCTTCTATTAGGGTTAGTCGCAAGCTTTTAAGCTGGCTAATCTTACTGAAATAAATGGGATTGGCAATCAATGCCGCGATCCCATCGCTAAACTTATGATCTTGATAGCGCGTTTTTAACAAACTCTGCCATTCCACGCAGCATATACATAGAGGAAATATTACTCGGGCTCAGGTAACGCAGGAATAAGCCCGCTGCGCTGATTTAACAGTTCAGGCGGATAGAGCAAGCTATCCTTCTCAAGCTCAGCCCCAAAGCGGTTAATCAGCCATTGCACATTGTCATCCATTATTAGCGACTGCTGCGCCTGTTGCAGTAACTCTTGGTGAAAACGTTTGCGCATCTCTAAGGGCGTCTCCCGCGTAGGATCGGTTCCTATGACCACCTCAACCTGCCTTGGGTTCCCAAGGGCTGCGGTTAAGGCTTGCTCGAGCTGCTCAATGGCCACCTGCGCCGCCAAGTGTTTCTGATCGGGTTTTAGCAGTAATGGCAAGGGGTTAGCCTGCTGCTGACAAATCGAATTGACCGCTAACTGACGCACACGACCGCCAATATCGAGGCTCGCCATGAGCTTGTACCAATGCAAATCGAGCGGATGACCGGTAATCGATTGCGCCAGTGCTAATGCGGTGAATGACGCCGATGAAACCGTCTCGCTTGGCGGTGACTGTTGGGTCCGTTGCTGCGTCTGTGATAATTCCTGTGTCTGAGACGGTTGCAGCACGGTATTTGCTTCAGTGCGTTGCAGATCAGTCTTAATCTCTTCCACTTCGGTATCGATTGTCGAGGTTTGAGCCGAAGCATGCCCAGATACTGCCGCACCAACTGATTTTTGCGGCGCGCTCACACCACTTTGTAGGTGTGAGCTAGCAGCCAATGGGCTTGCCTCATCCGTTGCAACGACGGGTGCCTCTTCCCATGGCGGGCGATCGTTTGGATCAAACTGCGGAGTCGGCGTGACATTGGATAGTGACTCAAGATGGATCTCGGCCTCGAAATCGTCGTCAAAGGGCAGCTCAAAGTCGTTATCGGACTCGTTACTGACAACTTGCCGCTCAATAGATGCATCAACTGAAGGCGTTTTATGTGTTGGCGCGTGAGAGACTGGCGCAGTATGGCCATTCTGACTCGGGGGGTTAACCTTAACTTCCGCTGCCAGCTTTTTTCCATCACCATCCTTGGTGCTGAGCGCATCGAGATCGGATAGTAAGGAGTCGCGCGCCGCTAATACCGCCGATAAAATATCGTCATCATCGAGGGATACTGTAGTTGAAGCCGGAGGAGTTGTTGAAGCCAGAGGGCTTGTTGAAGCAGAGCTTTCGGCAATAGACTGCGACTTTTGCGCTGGTGTCGCAGACGCTTGAGCGGCATGTCCATGAACAGCGGACTCATGCACAACATGACTATGATCAATAGACTGAGCACTGTCGCGATTAAACGAATTATCTTCTATATCAGAGAATGCGCCCTGCTCCTCAGATATAAATTGCGCATAATCATCTTGATAAGCATCCAGCGGCGCGGCGGCATAATCGTATTGCCCGTAAGACTCAGCTGAATAAGCATCAGGCGTTAACTTATCTACACTTTCGTTAACACTCGTTTGAGTCTCTTCCTCGACATCATTTTCATTAGATAATGCCACTGTAGGTTCTGTTAACTGGTTGGCGTAAGGCTTAAGGTTAACACTAGCGGTATCAACAACCGCGGCTTGATGATGTTCAGCATCAGTATTTGATGCAGGCATAGAAACAGCACTTACTTCTGTCTCAGTATTCGATACAACATCCACATTTGCGCCAAAGCCCTGACTTTGGGCTTGACTTAAAATCACTTGCTGCTCGGCAATCAATGCGGCATTGAGTGCTAACGCTTCATCAACCGCATCCTCATCGGATAAAGCTTGTTGCGATGCTTCGACGAGTGAAGCCGTAGCAAGCGCAGACGTTGCTGCAACTTGTGGCAAAGCTAGGGAATCAACGGCGGAAGTTAGCGAAGTTTTTTTTTCAGCCACAGCCTGATTAACCGTCTGTTCTACCGCGGGCATATTTGATGTGGGCGTCGCAGACATTGGCTGCTGAGAAGGCAAACTTACCTTAGCTGTGTCTTCGACTTGCCAACGTTTTACTGGCTTTTCGGGAACAAATGCCACCGCTCGCAGCAGCGCCATTTCGAGGCCCGATTTAGGATCCGGCGCATGGGGTAAGTCTTTACGGCCAGTCAGTAAAATTTGGTAATACAGCTGCACTTGTTCAGGCGCTAACTGCTCGGCAAAGGCCTGAATTTGAGCACTATAAAGGGATTGCTGCGCGGCGGCTGGCGCAAATTGTGTCAGGGTAATCTGATGCAGTAATTCCAGTAAACTACGCAGCACTTCTTGGGCGTCCGCGCCATAGGCGAGCACCTGGGCGCAGCTTTGCATCAATACGCCAATATTGGCATCGGTTAAGGCTTTAAGTAAGCCCAGCACATGCTGCTCATCGATGCTGCCCAGCATAGATTGCACTTGGTTGAGCATTACCGTGCCGCCACCGAAGGCGATGGCCTGATCGGTCAAGCTTAAAGCATCACGCATGCTGCCATTGGCCGCTTTGGCGAGCAGAGTTAGGGCTTCGTGCTCAAAGGGCAATTGCTCTTGGGTTAAAATATGCTGTAGCTGAGTGCCAATTTCCTGCTGGGTTAAACTCTTTAAATTAAATTGCAAACAGCGGGATAACACAGTCACCGGCAGCTTTTGCGGATCGGTGGTCGCCAGCAAAAACTTCACATGCTCTGGCGGTTCTTCAAGGGTTTTTAGCAGCGCATTAAAACTACTGCGTGAGAGCATGTGTACTTCGTCGATCAGATAAACCTTAAAACGGCCTCGGGTCGGACGATATTGCACATTATCTAAGAGTTCACGAGTGTCATCGACTTTAGTGCGCGAGGCGGCATCGACTTCAATTAAGTCAACAAAACGGCCTTGGGCAATTTCAACACAGCTGCCACACACACCACAGGGGGAAGCCGTTACGCCCTTCTCACAGTTAAGACCTTTGGCAAAGAGACGCGCCAAACTGGTCTTGCCCACTCCGCGCGTGCCAGTAAAAAGATACGCATGGTGTAAACGTTGCTGGGTTAACGCATTGGTTAATGCGTGCAACACATGACTTTGGCCGACCATCTGTTCGAATGTGGCAGGGCGCCATTTTCTGGCTAACACCTGATATGACATGGAACTCCCCAATGTGCATGACAAGAATGTTGGTACAAAAAAGGGGATCGCGCCCCGAGATAGTTGCAAGATAACATGTCAATTAACGACATGCCATTAAACTATCCCTAGGCGCCTTTGGCTGAAGAATTATTCGCCTTCAAACTCACAAAGTTTAACCAACTCAAGACCTAAGGCAGTTAAACGAGCCTCACCACCTAAATCAGGTAACGAAATCACAAAGGCGGCATCTTGCACTTCACCACCGAGTTGGCGGATAAGTTTTACCGTGGCTTCGATAGTACCGCCCGTGGCCAGCAAGTCGTCAACCACTAGCACTTTGTCGTTAGCGGTAATCGCATCGGTATGGATTTCAAGGCTATCGTGGCCATATTCCAGCTCATAGCTTTGGCTAATCGTCGCGCGTGGCAGTTTACCTGGCTTACGAACTGGCACAAAACCAATACCTAATTCCAACGCCAAAGGTGCACCAAACAGAAAACCACGGGCTTCGGTACCCACAATCTTGGTAAAGCCTTTGTTGCGGTAATGCTCAACTAATAAATCAATAGTCGCTTTATAGGCTGCAGCATTTTCCAGCAGACTGGTTACATCGCGAAATAGAATCCCTTCCTTAGGATAATTAGGAATGGTTTTAATGCTTTGCTTTATCAAGGATAAGGTTTCTGTATTCATAGCCATTTAATTTAACTTAATCGTTTCGCCACGCTTATTGCTGGCAGTAAAAACAAAACGTCCACAGCGAGTGTGGACGAGCTTTAATAATTCGCACAAAGCTTATGCCGCTTTGGTTTGAGTTGCAACTAGCAGCGTATTCAAGTGACGAATTGGTTATCAATTTGTGCCTTAGATCAAATGTGCTTAGGATTCGATTTCAGGAATCGTTTTCAGATACCAGAGAAGCCCGATTGCCATGGTTAACAGCAACAATTTTACCCATACGATTGGCACAACAAGAATACTGACACTAAAACTGAGGCCAGAGAGTAGCATAGCCCTGCGTTTAAGGCCTGGGCGCATGGCTCGGTGCTCTTGCCACTGGGTGAGCGCATCGGCAAACCAAGGATGTGTCATTAACCACTGATGTAAGCGAGTGCTTGAACGGGCGAAGCAAAAAGCGGCGAGTAAAATAAACGGCACCGTCGGTAACAGTGGCACGATAATACCTAGCAGTCCAAGGCCCAGCGCAAGGCAGCCTATCAATAAAAACAAACCACGTTTCAATATCATAGCGTGTAAATAATCATAGTGTGTAAATGCCTCGAACCTCAAAAACAAAAGCCACTCTCAGAGTGGCCAGTAGTATACTCAATTTGAGATTAAAACCTGCTTAAATTAAGCCTAATTGCTTTAACCAAGTCAGGCTTGCTGGTAGTGTCGGCAACAGTAAGACTAAAATAAAACCAATAAAATACATAACGTTAAATGGGTCTTTAAATGGCTGACTGCTCATTACAGCTCCTCAAATGTGTGCGTAGATAAGTGCGCGGGAATCATACAGTGATTAAGATCACAAAACGGGCGTCATTGTAGCGGTTTGCCACACCAACAAAAACCCTTTTTCTGTATGGTTATTGCAATTATTTTGCGTACTTAAGCACCATATCTTTCTATGTTCCGCGAACGATACCTTTAGCGGTTAGTTGTTCGAGTAACTGTAAACAACCTTGAGTTAAGGTCTCTGTAAGCATTTGCGGATAAGTCGACACCAACCATTGAATCAATTCATTAAAGGTGCTCTGCCCCTTTTCGGTTAAATAACCCAGTACTTGCGCGCTTAAAGGCGTTAATTGCAAAAAGCCTACCTCACCTGCCTCATCCTGATACAGGCAAAAAAACACTGGCTGCGGCAGAGGAGCTTCTGGGCGATAATCTTGCCGTATTTGCTGCACTGGGTACTGGTATTGCGCCACGGTTGCCGTTGCGGCTAAACATAGATTTTGATGCGTAATTCCCTCTTTACCAATCAGGACTTGGCGGCTATCTTGCTGCGCAGTTGCCACCCGTAGTTCAAGCCATTCATAGTGCGCAAGTTCCAGCATAAAGGGCGGATCAATGTTTATTGGAGAATATTGAAACTGCAGGAACTGTAAAAACTCTCCAGCAATATCGATAAAAATCGGTGATTTACAATCATGTCGACTAAAAAAAGCCTGCACTAAGGTTTGCCACTGCGCATCAGTGTATAAGCTTTTGAGTACGGGGAAGGCATTAGAAACAAAACCCATCACATTATTAAAAAATAGCTCTCGGTAAACCTGCATCCGCTCAATAGGTACACCGATCGGCACGGAATTGTTAGGATCACGAATATAATCGATAAAGGATTGCTGTACTTGCTTAAAATCCATTAGGCAATCCTCTTCGCTAGATTTTTTTTGGCCTGGGCTTGGTAAGTATGAATTTGATTAATTTCATCCAATAAATGCGCTGTTGCCGGCAGATTAAAGTCACGCTCGAGCAAGGTGGGTAATACGCCATGCATGGCATAGCAACTATCTAGGAGCGCCCATACAGGGGCGTTGATATCGCTGCCGTGGGTATCAATCAATAATTCTTCTGATTCTTTAAAATGTCCTGCGATATGCAAGTAGGCAATCCGCTCAGTTGGCATCGCCTTTAAAAATGCCGCCGCATCATATTGATGATTTATCGAATTAACATAAATATTATTCACATCTAACAGGAGTTTGCAGTCGGCTTCTTCCAGCACTGCCGTCAAAAACGCCAGCTCAGTCATCTGCGCACTGGGCGCCGCATAAAAGGAGACATTTTCCAAAATAAGCGGTCGTTCTAAAATATCTTCGACTTGCTTAACTCGCCGAGCGACATGCTTAACGGCGGCCTCGGTAAAAGGAATAGGCATCAGATCGTATAAATGGCCAGCTCCTGAGCAGTAACTCAAATGCTCTGAATAGACATCAATTTGATGTAAGTCCATAAAAGCTTTAATACGGCGAACAAACTCAAGATCCAACGGCTCAGGGCTACCGATTGAGAGCGACAGACCATGGCAAAAAAAGGTATGTTGTTCAGTTAATTGTCTAAATTGTTTACCGTATTTTCCACCTAGCGTCATCCAGTTTTCAGGGGCAACCTCTAAAAAATCGATAGCACTCGGCAGCGATTGGCAAAACTCACTGAGCATTTCACGCCGTAACCCTAATCCAACTAATCCACGATCTTGCATTGCTTTAACCCCTTTAATTGGATGCTGCTAAACAAAGGCCAGCATAGGCTGGCCATGTGCTAGGGCAGTACCTCACTAAGTACAACTGAACTTATTTGACTTCCTTTTTTACGGCTTCAGTTTTAGCGTCAACTTTTTCAGCGGCTTTCTTCATATCAGCACCGCATTTACCCTCACCACATTTGCCTTCATGAGCTTTGTCTGCTGCTTTTTTCATATCGGCGCCACATTTTGCTTCACCACACTTACCTTCGTGAGCTTTGTCTGCAGCCGCTTTTTTCATATCGGCGCCACATTTTGCTTCACCGCATTTACCTTCTTTAGCTTTTTCTGCAGCCGCTTTTTTCATATCTGCACCGCATTTACCCTCACCACACTTACCTTCAGAACCAACGAGTTGATATCCTGATTCCATGGTTTCAAAACCAAATAAATTTGTTTGCGCGTTAACAGTAAACGCTGAACCAACCACCACTGTACCTAATGCCACTGCAACCGCGGTTTGCTTAACTGATTTCATATTCTTGCTTCCTTTTATTGATTAATGGTGACCAACAATAGGGTTATCGTTGGCTTACTGCAAAAGACCTGCACCGCTTTAGTTTCATTTCAAAAAATATCACCAAATCACAGAAATTATCAAAATATGCTGATAGGAAGCTGAATTTAGCCAATTAAATAGCCATAAATAGTTGTCATTGTTGCCAAGCCTCTCTGCGCACTTTGTAACAGCAAGCCAATAGGATAGAATGCACGCCCTTTGTTCCTCTATATGGGTTTGTAGCAGTGCGGGTAATTTTGGCTCCGATGGAAGGCGTGGTTGATGACTTAATGCGAGATATTTTGTCGTCGATTAACCCTTACGATTTGCTTGTCACCGAATTTGTGCGCGTCGTTGACCAACTATTACCTGAAAAGGTCTTTCTTAAACTCTGTCCAGAGCTACTGAGCGGTGGCTATACGCCATCGGGTACCCCAGTCCGCGTACAGCTTTTAGGCCAAGAACCTCATTGCATGGCCGAAAACGCCATGCGCGCAATTGAGCTTGGCTCCCACGGCGTAGATGCAAACTTTGGCTGTCCTGCCAAGATGGTCAATCGCAGTAATGGCGGCGCGGTGTTGCTGCAATACCCTAATACGATTCACGATATTGTGCGCGCCATGCGCCAAGCAGTGCCCGCTGAGCATCCGGTGACAGCCAAGATCCGTTTAGGCTACGAAGACAAATCCCTGTTTATGGAAAATGCGCTGGCCGTTTATGAAGCGGGCGCAACAGAGCTTGCTATCCATGCCCGCAGTAAGGTTGATGGTTACAAACCGCCCGCTTATTGGGAATACATCACTGAAGTGCGCAAACGTTTGCCAATACCAGTAATTGCCAACGGTGAGATTTGGAATAGTGAGGACGCTAAACGTTGTATGGAAGTAACGGGGTGCGACAGTATCATGATTGGCCGCGGCGCGATCTCGCTCCCCAATCTTGCAGACACCATAAAAACCGGTGCAACGCCCTACAGTTGGGCTGACACGTTACAATTAATGCTCAGTTATACCCAAAGGGAGCTTAGTGGCCGTAAGAGTGATTATTATCCAGCGCGCATTAAGCAGTGGTTTAGTTATCTCAATCGCCAATATCCCGAGGCAGATACCCTATTTCGGGAACTTAGGATCTATAAAACTACTGAAGACATTGTGCGTGTGCTAGAACAAGCGCAACAACATCTAAGCCAGTAACCCCATACAAAAGTGGTGGTTTTTTATGTTAACCACCACGTTACCCCTAAAAATCGTACAGATACTTGATCTTTATCATAGTCGTTGGTAGTGGAACTATTAGACTGAATGCCCAGAGTCAGATAAAACAGGCGATTTTACGTGAGCACCACCCATATCAGACAAGAATTGTCAGAGCTTGAAGCTAATCTAAGGAAGGAAATCGGCGCGCTCCCTCAGTTTATTGAAATACTTGGGACGCATTGTGCCAACCTCAGCCTAGGGGAACTCATCGACCGACTGGCACAGAGCCACCTTGCCGATCACCCGCTATTTTGTCGTTTAAACCGCCTCGATGCCGCATTCTGCCAACTTGACTTAGGTCTTTATGGCCTTTGTTCCGATTGCGAAACTGAAATCGAAGCTGAACGTTTAATGCAAGATCCTACCGAACAACGTTGCAGTTGCTGCGCTGAGCATTACCAGCATGAGCATCGTCATGAACTGCGCCTGAGTCATTAAGCCGTCATTCCGCAGCTAATTCCAGAATTTAAATAGTGTGATCTGGCGATCAGCTTTTCATAAAAACTACGACACCATCTTGACCGCGATCGACAGTTTTGATCTATTACTGCTATTTGACGGTCTCAAAATATGTCTACCCATCCTGTTATTAAACGCTTAGATCACCTTGGTCTCATTGCCGCCTTTTGTCACGAAATTGGCCTGCCACGGATGATAGATGCCGTTATCCCAAAATATTCTGACCACAATGTTTCTCATGGTGACGCGGTATTGGCCATGCTCCTAAATGGACTTGGCTTTCATAGCAGAACACTGCACATGTTCTCGGACTTTTTTAAGACCAAGCCTGTATCTAAGCTACTCGCCAAAGACATTGAAGCACACCACCTGACTGATGATGTACTAGGCCGCACATTAGATGCTCTATACGAAGCCGATGTCTCAGCGCTCTATCAGGTTATTGCTGAGCGTGTTGTTGATAAACTGGGCTTGACGACCGATTCTGTTCATCTTGATATCACTAGCTTCCACGTTGATGGTGAGTATGCACAAGATGAAAACACCAACGTGATTAAGCTTGTAAGAGGTTATAGTCGGGATCATAGGCCAGAGCTTAACCAAGTCGTGCTTGAACTCATCTGTGAAAACCAAGCAGGTATTCCTGTTTACATGCAAGCACTGAGTGGTAACACCAATGATGCCAAGGCATTCGCTGAAGTCACTAAAAGACACATACATTGCCTAAAAGCCGCGCAAAATAGTCGTTACTTTATCGCTGATGCCGCTTTGTACACCGAAGAAAGCATCTCCTCGCTAGATGAGCAAAATCAAAAATTCATTACCCGTGTCCCCATGACCATCAAGCTCGCAAAACAAGCACTACTTGCGCTAGAGCCAGAGCAATTAAGCACTATCGGTCATGGCTACTCAGGATGTTGGATAGACTCGGATTACGGAAAGGTCAATCAACGTTGGTTGCTCGTTCACAGTGAACAGGCCACCAAGCGGGAAGAAATCACTTTCTTCAAGAACTTAGAGAAAAACATAGCAAAAGAAATCAAAGCGTTGGAAAAGCTAAGTAAAAAACCATTCGCTTGTGAAGTTGACGCAGAATTAGCGTTTAACGATTTCAAGAAACAATGTGACTTACTTGGGTTTGAACAAGGCACTCTCATCAAACAGCCGACTTACTCTCATTCGGGCCGCCCAAAGACAGATGAAGCACCGACAGGATACCAATACTTTATCGAAGCCGCCCCCTTCACCGACCTAGAAAAAGTAAAACTGGCTAAGCTCAAAGTAGGCATGTTTATCCTCGCGACGAATGACACCGACAATGAAGCACTCACCATGGCGGCTCTTCTAGCACATTACAAATCGCAACAAAAAGTCGAGCGCGGCTTCCGTTTTCTAAAAAGCCCTGAGTTTTTAACCTCTTCCATCTTCTTGAAAAAGCCTGAGCGCATTGAAGCGTTGCTAATGATAATGACGTTGAGCTTGCTTGTTTACGCTAGTTTAGAACACAAAATCAGAGAACAACTCGCACAAACCGAAGCGTTCTTCCCAAGTATGGTAAAGAACAAGACGACCTCCAGACCGACGGCACGTTGGGTCTTCTTGCAATTCGAAGGCATAGATACGCTAGAGATTAACGGCCAAAGGTTCATCACTGGACTTCAAGATCACCAAACACAACTACTCAAATTACTCGGTAGATTCTATGAGGTAGTTTATTCCTAAATTAGCTGCGGAATGTCGGATTAAGCAGCGTCTCTATATTCCACAAGCAAAAAAACCTCCGCAAGCGGAGGTTTGAGTTATCCAGGGAGAAGGATAACTTAAAACTTCTGGTTAATTCTCAAATAGTAAGTACGGCCCAACACATCATACAGTCCAACGTTTACATCACGGTAATCAGCATAGGTATAAAAGTTTGGTGCATCGGCATCAAACACATTATTCACCCCAACCGTGATTGAACCATTGTAAGCATGGTTATAGGCAAACTGGATGTTGTGTTTAAAGTAGTTTGAATAATCGACGTAAACATCGGTTTCTTCTAACTGATTGTAGTAATCAGCCGATTGACGACCAATATACACTACGGTCCAGGCCGCAGAAAAATCGTCATATTTCCAGCTGGTTGCAAAATTACCACGCCAATCAGGCGAATCAGTAAGCCCGGCATAATCAATCATTTCTGATTCGGCATTATCTTGCTTTTTAAAATCCAAAACATGGGTTAAATCGAGTCTGAAGTTGAAATCACCGATCCCCGTTTCTAGGTTATAAGCTGTGACAAAATCAATACCTGACGTTTCAACCGTCGCTAAGTTGCGCACACCCGCTTCAATATATTCAATCTTGCCATCGGAACCACGGTGAACATAAGGTGATGAACCATTTTTAATTTCATCACGCAGTATGTCGTTCACACTTATCGACTCAATTTTATTCTCGTAGGCAATCGAAAAGTAGGATAATTCGATATTCCAATTATCAGTAGCATTCCACACGCCACCTAACGTCAATGAGTTACCCTCCTCAGCCTCAAGGTCGGGATTACCACCATACCAAGTTTTGTGTTGATTACTGGTCGCACAATAAACCGCATCCACATTACCTGGCTCATTACACCAAAGCGAATCGACGGCTTTTTCAAAACTTAAAGATTGTGAAGAGAACATTTCACCCATATTGGGTGCTCGGAAGGAGTCACCGTAACTGGCACGCAGTAACAAACTATCCACGGGGCGCCAACTAATACCAAATTTAGGCACTACGGCATCAAAGGTTGATGAATTAACTACTTGCCCTTGGGCACCAGTGAGCGATCCTTCCTGTTCATAGCGCTCGTACCGAACGGCGGCCGATAACTCAACATTCGCGGGTAAGCCAACTTGGAATTCTAAATAAGCTGCACTTCGATCACGGGTTGCATCCACATCATCGCCACCCGAGCCACCTGAGATAATGCCCGAAGCAGACTCTGGATCACTGGTTTGCTTAAACTTAATCATTTCATATTCAAGCCCACCGACCATAGCAACAGAGACATCGCCATTATCAACAAGCAGCGTTGAAGCCAGTCCATCAATTTGAGTGCTTTCAAACTTACCTTGATACACGCCCGTATGAGCCGCCTTACGATACAGCTCAGTCATCTGCTGGTTCCACTGCTCATAACTCATGCCCGTGGTATTAAAAATATCGTACTGTTCAGAATCTATTCCTTGCTGAACTATCTCATCATTAATTAAATTGTAATTAAATGAATTCGTGGTTGAGCGGGAATGCTGTGCATTTAATTCCCAATCAATGCCATTGCCTAAATCCAGCGTACCAATAAAACCACCGAGAATATCGACATTATTGGTCTCAGTTAAGGTATCACGCTCGCCAATTTGGGCAGAGCGCATATAAAGTGTCATATCTTCCCCAACGGGATTGAATTTATTATCAGCACTCATTACTGGATAATTTGTTGACACAGGTGTTCCTGCGTAACGCGTTTCAGTTTCAGCTAACGAGGCAGATGCACGACCGCGAAATTGAATACCGTCGGTAATTTCATAGGTAAAATTGGATAAAAAGGAATTACGGGTCTGATCACCAAATAATTTAGTCACTCTACCTGAATCATATAAACAGCGGCCCTTATTATTTCCATCGGTTGTATCGACGGTATTTTCAGTTTGGTCACAAATATCTGAATTGCTATACCAACTGCCATTACCTGTGCCATATTTACCATTTGGCACAGAACTAAAACCACTGTAGGTTGCGTAACTCGGATCGTCCATATTCCAAATATCACGATCCATGACGGCTTTGGTATCATAATATTCATAGGTTAAGGTAATATTGCCTTTATCCGTATTATAACCTGTCGCAATGGATAAACGGTTAGCATCACCGCCTTCGACACTAGGCTGCTCTGTACTGTAATCTAATTGCAGACCATCAAATTCTTTTTTGGTAATAATGTTGATCACACCCGCAACGGCATCTGAACCATAAACGGCAGAGGCGCCATCACGTAGGATCTCAATACGCTCCACTATCGCCATTGGAATTGAGGATGTGTCAGCAACAGAGCCGGAGCTTGAGCTCGTACCAGGCATACGGCGGCCATCGAGCAACACCAAGGTTGCAGACGAGCCTAGCCCGCGAAGATTAACGCTGCTTGTTGAGCTTGCGCCTGAACCATAACCAGAAACGCCCCGCCATGAACCAAAACTATTGATTGCCGAGTTATTCAAAACATCAGCAACGGTTTTTTCGCCCGTCATGGCAATATCAGCTGCATTAATCACAGTGACAGGAGAAACGGTTTCCATATCCACCTGTTTAATACGTGATCCAGTGACTTCAATACGTTCAACTTTGGTATTTTCTTCTGCCGCAATCGTTATTCCAGATAATAAAACACTAGCAGAACCCATAGTGATTAGACTAGCGCGCACAGCTCTAGCTGCTAACGTTAGATGATGCATATATCTCTCCTTGAGGCTTAAATGAATAAACCCGTCTTGTTGTTATTTTAGTTAATTTTCAAGTTCCCTTGACGTATCAATACTGTTAAGCAAAACGAATATCGACAACAACAAATAACAACAAAAAAACAAATTGATACATACACAGCAAATAAATTTTGAGTTTAAAACGTACAAAATTCAACCCAAACATAGCGTTAAAGGTCTTTAAGCAAATTTAAGCGATTATTGATAAACTGATACAAATAGAATCAATTGAACACCTAGCGTTACGAGATATCAATCTACTCAATTTAATATACATAGTTAGCAAAATGTATCGCTTTATTTTATGGTGATTTTAGGCTGTATCTAACGGATGGAAAAATAAACGAGCAAAATAAAAATGCCACTCAAATTGAGTGGCATTTTATTAACCGCTGTAGATTACTTAGCAGTAATCTTACAACCTTCTACACTTTCAGAGTTTTCATACACAATGTCACCTACTGGATTATAATCAGCTGCAACAATGGATTGTTTCTCTTTCAGGAAGGAATAAAGTAAATCGGCGTCTACATAACCTGTCTGGATTGGGCTCGCCAGTTTAGGATAACCGTCACCACCTGTAGCGTTAAAGCTAGGTACAGTGAATTTGTAGTTTGCTGTAGCGCTGAACTCTTTACCATTGATTTCATGAACTGTCGCTTTTTTAGCCACGCAGTCAATGGTCATCTTCACGCCAGTAATTTGCGCATAACCACCAGAACCAATTTGTAAACTACCCACAGCCCCTAAATAATCAGCAGCAGCCGCACCAGTCATTTCGTTTAAGGTTACCATGTTGCCGAAAGGTTGAACGGTGAGTACATCACGGTAAGTAATGTTACCCGCTTTAATAGAAGCGCGCACACCACCAGAGTTCATCACGCCAAAATCAGCAGACACTTTAGCACTTTGTGCCATGGCTAACATACGGCCTAAGTTGGTTTGTTTGTTACGTACGTTTGCACGTTCACCATCAAGCAGCGCATCGGTAGTCGCAATCACTTCGTCTAACTTAGCTTGACCTTTCTCTTGATAGTAAGAAAGCAGCTCTTTTAACTCTGTATCAGGCTCAATCTTTTCCCCAACGAGTACTTTTTTCTTGTTACCCGCTTCATCAGTGACTTCTTTAACTAAGTTCACTGGCACTAATTTATAGCTGGCTAAGTGAAGTTCACCGTTAAAGTATTCAAAGTCCGCACGACCGACATACTTACCCCATTCGTGGGCTTGCATGATCCAAGTGCCATTTTGTTGATCTGGCGCGCAGGCATCACCCGGTTGGAATGCTGCATAGGCCTTATTACCTGGCTCCATACAGACGGGGTTTTGTGAATGACCACCAATCACCACTTGAAGTTCGCCTTCCTTAAGTGAACGGGCTAACGCCACATCACCAGGGGCATTGCTACCATTTTGGCCATCGGCGTAGTGCCCCATATGCGTCACAGCAAAAATGATGTCTGCCGACTTAGCATCTTTGATTTCTTTGATGACTTTGGCAATTTCAGTCTTTGGATCTCTGAACTCTAATTCACTAATATATTCAGGGTTACCGATCTTAGCAGTATCTTCAGTGGTTAGACCGATAACAGCTATTTTGACACCATTAACATCAAATATTTTATAGGCATCGAAATAGCGAGTACCATCAGTCTTATAAATGTTAGCCGCTAACATAGGGAATTCAGCAAGACTACGTTGCATGTCCACAATGGATAATGGATTATCAAACTCATGGTTACCGACCGCCATTGCGTCGTAACCAATTTTGTTCATACCAGTAAAGTCAGGAATCGCATCTTGTAAATCGGATTCAGGCACACCAGTGTTAATATCACCACCAGAAAGCAACAATGTTTGACCACCTTTCTTGCTGACTTCAGCACGAATTTGATCAACCAAAGTTTTCTGAGCAGCTAAACCATATTCACCATCTTTGTTTTCCCAAAAACGGCCATGGTTATCGTTTGTATGTAATACCGTAAATGTTTTACAGGCAGCACCCGCTTCGGCGCAAGTTGTTGGAACTTTGTCATCATCACTATTACAACCTGCTAACGCAGCAAGCACGGCAGTGGCAATTAATCCTTTAATAAGCTTATTTGTCATTACATCAACCCCTTGATTTTAATTATTTTATCATAGATAGATTGTGCGAGTACCATCAACTCTCGCGTCACGCATAATATCAAAGAATAAAGATGAATTGTGTCATTTTTATTAATAAACGTGACTTTAATGTGGGATTTTTGGCGAGTTTTAATACAGTTTTGTTTCAAATAAAAAATAAGCTAATCGACTTATTTTCACTTTTCGAATTTAATGACAATTAAAAATATAATTGTAAATTTAAACGCTTTAATTTAAGTAGCTTACAGAAGTTTCGCAGACAGCCGCATTGTTCTTTATAAAAAACATCAAGCGGCAAAAAATTGTTTACCGCATGATGATTTTATAAGCATTTAGATTTAACTACATTTCAAAACGCTGTTGTAACCAAGCACTAATCGCTTTTAATTGCACTGGAATAACTGAATGTGGCATCGGATAGGTTTGCCATTGCACCGGATATCCACCGGCAATTAACGCCTCTTTTGCCAACAATCCGGCCGATAACGGAACGACATCATCCTGCTCGCCATGCTGCTGCAAAATCGGCGTGTCAGCATTGGCCACACTTAGTTGGCTTGGCAATACATCACCCGTTGGCAAATAGCAGGATAACGCCATAATACCGGCAAGTTTTTGAGGATAGCGTAATCCGGTAAACAGACTCATCACCCCGCCTTGGCTAAATCCCGCCAGCACAATGCGCTCACTTGGAATACCTGCGGCGATCTGCTCATCAATCAGCGCCTGAACGCTTAATTCTGATGCCATCACGCCCTGCATATCCGCTCTATCATGCAAGTCCATACTTTTAATGTCACACCAAGCACGCATAATATAACCACCATTGATGGTGACCGCCTGCTCAGGTGCATGGGGAAAAATAAAGCGAATACTGTGATCCGCTGGCAACCCTAGCGCAGGTACAACGGGGGCAAAACCAGCACCAGAATCGCCTAACCCATGAAGCCAGACCACAACTGCGGTCGCCTCAACTTGGGGTTCAATCACAATACGTTCGAGCGTCATACTGATAAATCCTTTCTAAATCAAATTGAAAACTAAGGTTAAACGTCAAGCACATTTGGCGATAATCAAGTGTGCTTACAAATAATCAATCCCGAGGAGTGCTTGTAACGCATCGAGCTGTTCCGCGTTATCTAATTTCATGCTCCAACGCACGCCGCCACCATTGGCGATGATCATTGGAGGGTCAAGCCTAAGGCTAATATCTTCGGCACTCGCTTGAAGCACAACATTGGCCACGCTTAATCTGATCTGTACTTCAAACTCTGTTGCTATCAGCTTACCCTGCGAAAAATCCAGTACCATAGTTGTCCTGTTGTAGCTATAAGACATTGTGAACACGCGTCATGATAACAAAGTTATATCGCTGGGGATGTACTTTTACATACCCGATAACCTCTATGTGCCAAGTCGCTTTGCATCCCCCTGCAAGAGTTAAATAGCACACTCTGGCGTGCGTTTTCGTAAAAGAGTAACCTTTCCTCAACATCAACCTCATTCCAAATTAAGTTTGATTACATTTTAGTGTCAGCTAAATAGCCCCAAACCTACAGAGTTCGAGTAAACTCACGCCCCAACGAATACAGTCGCCGCGGCGATCGCGTTTTACACCATACAAGAATCACAACACTGGGTGGTTATATGTTTTTATCCCGTCGTACCCTCATTAGCAGTGCCCTGTTGCTACTGCTGCCATTAGTACAATATGCCAATGCAACCAATAGCTTACCTAATAGTAATATTGCTAGCGTCGCCTCCAGCCAATTTCATACTGCCACCGATGAACTGACCTTTGCCAATTACCAACAAGTAAGTATTCGCCACATTGAACTCGCATTAAATGTGGATTTTGAGCTGCAACAACTTTCGGGCAACGCCATTCTCGAGCTAGATTGGCATAAAGCAGGCAAGATGCTGGTGTTAGATACCCGTGACCTGACGATTAACAGTGTCAGCATGTTAAATGCAAACGGCCAATGGCAATCCGTGCCCTTTAGTTTAGGTGCGACCGATAAGGTCAAAGGCGCAGCGCTCACCATCAATCTGCCTCAAGAGCGAGTCGCTAAGATCAAAGTTAATTACCATACATCCAAGAATCCATCAGGCATTCAATGGCTGACTCCAGAGCAAACCCAAGGTAAGCAATGGCCATTTATGTTTAGCCAGAGCCAAGCCATCCATGCCAGGAGCTGGATCCCGCTGCAAGATACGCCCGCAGTGCGCCAAACCTACAGCGCCACAGTCACAGCCAAGCAAGGCATTAGTGTCGTGATGAGTGCCGACCGAGAGAGTATGTCTGCAACGCAAACCCAATTCACTATGCCGCAGGCGATTCCTGCCTACTTGATTGCCATTGCTGCGGGACACCTGCAATTTGCCGCCTTAGACGACACCTCAGGCATTTGGGCTGAGCCAGAAATGCTTGCCAAGGCCAGCAAAGAATTTGCCGATACGCCGGAGATGATCGCCATCGCCGCCAAACGTTACGGCGATTACCGCTGGGGTCGATACGATCTGTTGATCCTCCCGCCCAGCTTCCCCTTCGGCGGGATGGAAAATCCGCGATTATCCTTTATTACTCCCACAGTCATCGCGGGAGATAAAAGCTTAGTGAGTTTAATTGCCCACGAGCTGGCCCATTCTTGGTCGGGCAATTTAGTCACTAACGCCACCTGGCGCGATCTCTGGCTCAACGAAGGTTTTACCACCTATGTGGAAAACCGGATTATGGAAGATCTCTATGGCCGCGACCGTGCATTGATGGAGCAAACCATTAGTTACTCAGAGCTGCTGGCAGAATTAGCCGAGTTACCCGCAGGCGACACCGTACTGCATATTGACTTAGGTGAGCGCGATCCCGACGATGCCTTTAGCGGCGTGCCCTATGTCAAAGGACAATTATTCCTGCGTTTCCTTGAGCAAAAGTTCGGCCGTGAACGCTTCGATAACTTTGTCAAAAGTTACTTTGATCATTTTGCGTTTCAAAGCATTACCACGGAGCAGTTCCGCAATTACCTCACGCAGCAGTTATTGCAAAAATATCCCAATATCGTCAGCGAGTCCGAAGTGGATACTTGGGTTGAGGGACAAGGTTTACCTAGCTTTTTAGTGCCCCCCAACTCACACGCCTTCGATGATATCGATGCCCAGCGCCAAGCATGGTTAGAAGGCAAGCGTGCCGCCAGCGCCCTAAACACTCAGGGCTGGACTGTGCATCAATGGCTACGCTTTATTAATGAAATGCCAAGACTAAATCTCACTGAGCAACAATTAGCCGAGTTAGATAAGGCCTTTCATTTAACTGGCACCCACAATAATGAAATCGCCTTTGCTTGGTATGCCCTCGCCCTCGATAACGGATACTACAGCGTGTTACCCGCATTAAAACAGCACTTAACTGAGATCGGCAGGCGCAGGCTGATTGTGCCCTTGTACCAAAAACTGGCGAGCAGCGAGCACTATGACTGGGCTAAAGCCGTCTACCTTGCGGCGCGCAGCGGCTACCATCCACAGACTCAAGCCAGTTTAGATATGATGTTTAGCGATACCCCGATTGAACACGAGCATTAACCGCAAGTGAAGATTGATCTGGAGTGTGAAAACTAAGAATTAAGTCAATTCATCGCAGTAAGCGTGGTAAAGAGCGGTTTGAGGTGAATTTACCGTCACGAAATGAGGTTAAAGCAGAATTCAAATAATAACCCAACAAAAAAGCCCAAACTTAGGTTTGGGCTTTGCTTTATCATCGGCAGGTGATTGTATCGCAGCACTTAAAATGCGCTAGCAGCGCTATCAAACATCACATTCTGGCCGATTAGTGGTGATGACCACCGACACCGTGGGCATGACCGTGGGCGATTTCTTCATCGGTCGCATCACGGGCGCCAACCACTTCGATATCGAAGGTTAAGTCACGGCCCGCTAATGGATGGTTAACATCCACGGTCGCCATAAATTTACCGACTTTTACGATTGTCACTTGGCGTTGACCGTGGTCAGTATGAACTACCGCCGTCATACCTGGCTTCCACACGCTAGCGCCTAACAGGTGCTTTACCGATACACGTTGCTGCGCCGCTTCACCTTCAATACGTTGACCATAGGTTTCAGCGCATGGCAGCGTCACTGTGAACTTTTCACCGACCGCTTTACCATTAATCGCATTCTCAACACCAGGCATCATGTTGTCATGACCGTGTAAATAAGCGATAGGCTCGCGACCTTCGTTCGTCTCGATCACTTCGCCTTTTTCGTCGCGCAGGGTGTAATTAAACTGCACAACCATATCGTCTTTAATGTTCATCGAATATCCTTTGACTTGCTTCGATTTCAAATGTCGGCCGAGCTTAACAAAACTGGCCTTTGCACTCCACTGTTTTATCCCTACAAAACCACTGCGCCAATGGAGCGCAGTGGTTGCTTCAAGCATTGTCTGCGGGCGATGACCTATAACGAGGCGTCTATCAGAGTGAAATACCTAGGGCAGTAAAGACTTCAGGACTTGGGAAACCATCGGCAATCATATTATTACTGCGTTGGAATGCTTGGATCCCCGCAGTCGAATTGCGGCCTAACACACCATCAGGTTTACCAACATCAAAGCCGGATTCATTCAGTTTGGTTTGTAACTGTTTGATTTGCTCACGACTCAAACGTGGCTGCTCGGGCGGCGCGACTTTTAATGGTTCGCCGCCATTAATTCTATCAGCCAAATGGCCCACGGTAATGGCGTAAAACTCCGAGCGATTCCAACGCATAATCACATTGAAGTTTTCATAGCCTAAAAACGCAGGTCCAGTGTGACCTGAAGGCAAATATAGCGCGGCCTTCATATCAATAGCGGGCAAAGACAATCCATTCGTTTGCCGCACAGATTGCGCAGCCCATTGTGACAGAGGCTGCGCCTCTTTAGCCCCAAGATGTTGGTAGCTAAAATTGTTTGGCAATAATACTTCGCGACCCCAACGCTCGTTACGCTGCCAGCCTAAGTGTTGTAGAAAGTTAGCCGCTGATGTGAGGGCATCCTCTGTGCTATTCCACAGATCCGCTTTACCGTCTCCATCGCCATCGATGGCATATTTAGCATAAGCCGAGGGCATAAATTGAGTATGCCCCATGGCGCCTGCCCAAGAGCCCACCATAGTGCTCTTATCAAAGCCATATTTTTCTTTAAGCTTAAGCGCTTGCATCAGCTCAGTCGTAAAATAATCACTTCGACGAGGCTCACAGGCTAAGGTTGCAAGGGAATCTAAGACGGACATTTTGCCTTTATAAGAACCATAGTTGGTCTCTAGTCCCCAAAAAGACAGAATGTATTGTGGCTGTACGCCGTATTGCTGCGCGAGTTTATCAAGCAATACTCGGTGTTTTTTCAGTAGACGTCGACCTTCATTAACTCGCCAATCCGTTGCCCGTTTGGTGAAATAATTCGTGAAGGTTTGACTAAATTCAGGCTGAGCTTGATCAAGCTCAATCACCTTAGGTACAAACTGTAGGCTTGCCACTGTATTGTTAATCGTCTCTTCAGATAGACCTTCACGTTGCGCGCGCGCCTGAAGGTTTGCAACACACGTAGGAAAGGCGGCCGCATGGCTGGCGATAATCTCGTTCAATTGCACGGCTTGGGCCTGTTCGATAGCAATTTGACTATTATTGTCAGACGTAGCATTAGCGGTAGGCGCGCTAGAACAAGCACTTAAGCTAACACAGGCCGTGATGCTCGCTGCAAGATAGTACATGCCTTTTGCTTTCATCAAATCAATTACTCCTCAATTCAGTGCTAAGGTATGCCTTAGCTGAGCAAGACACGAGTTGGGATCGACTCATGCCAAGAGAGATACGATTTTTAGCCACAAAGCAGTTGCTGGCTTAATTCAAGGATAAACGAGAATGAACAACGGCTAAAAATCCACAAAGGTATTTTCTCCCCCACTGGAAATCCTCCAGATGCGCGTAATTCCGGTTAACCCGATTTACGCCTCTAGAGCGCACATCCTGACCGATAGCGCCCGTCAACACAATGCTCATCACAATAAATACACGGATAAATTCGCTTATTGCTCAGTTAAACAACAGCGAAAAAATCTTAACAAAGAATCCCTTGGTCTATCTAGCCGTTGCCGTATAATGGGTGAGTTAATAGCAACTTCAAAGAGACCTATCATGACTGAAATCAACGCGGCTTTAGCTGGCTTTATCGAAAACGTAAAAGAGCATCAAACACTGTGGGGTTTGATGGATGAAACAGGCGAAGGCTGGGTGGTTTGTGACTCAGGCGAGTTCGAAGACACTGATGTAATGCCTTTGTGGTCAAGCGAAGCGCAGGCAAAATCCCACTGTACCGAAGAATGGAAAGACTACCAAGCCGTTGCGATTAGCCTTGAAGAATTTCTTGAATACTGGGTATTCGATTTAAATGATGATGGCGTGCTCATTGGCGTTGATTGGCAAAGCGATGAAGAATGTTTAGAACTCGATCCTATCGTACTTGCCAAAAATTTAGTTGATGTTGAAGAAGCTTAATTTTCTCAGCGTCATGCTTAACACATCAAGGCCAGAGGAACTCTGGCCTTGATGTTGCCTATTACTTGTATCGATATTCCCTTCGATAAGCGACACCTTTGCTGGTTTTGTGGTGAACCTTGTAAAGATTTTTTTGAATATCATGCAACGCCGCATGCGCCCCATCCTTCCCTTGCCGTGCCTTGCTGCAGCGAATGCTTAAAACTGGCGAAACAACATCCCTTAACCTCAATTTGGGACTGCCGAATGGCGGTTAAAGATGCCTTAATGGCCCTTTACGCTAAACATTTAGCCATTGGCATTAATTGGACAGAAGTGGAACTCGCCGAGTCTGAGTTTTCCTGCAAAGTGTTTGAAGGCTTTAAAAAAAGTGCTTGGATGATGTATCAAATTGCCCGCGACAGGATCAACTTTCCCGGATGGCCCATTCTGCTTGAAGGGGTTGACCTCGAATGTCAACAAGACAGTATTCAGTTTGAGTTCGATGGCGTAAGCTATTCATCATTGCCTGCCGCCATTCACTACTACAGCAAACAATTTTGCTTAGATTCAGCCTTTTTTGCAGAATTACTTAGGCTCGTTGGTAAACATCGATTTAGCTACGCACTCAGGCTTGCACGTATCCACATTGCCGCGGCGAAAGAAATGAAGCGCCAAGTGTTAGCCGATGTCAAAGCAGAATTAAGCGAGTAGCCACCAAACTAAAACCTTATGTTTGTAAAGGCAGCCGACTCGTTTAGATGAAGTTATTTACCGAGAACTTGTTTTAATCTGTCCTGTACGACTTCAACCAGTAAATCAGGTTGGAATTTAGAAATAAAACGATCACAGCCCACCTTCTCCACCATCGCATTGTTAAAGCTACCACTCAGCGAAGTATTTAGCGTGATAAATAAGTCCGCCATAGCCTTATCATTACGGACTTCATAGGTCAGTTTGTAACCATCCATTTCAGGCATTTCGGCATCGGTGATCATCATGAGCAGTTCTTTGGCGACATTCTTACCTTCATCGCGCCATTTTTGCAGTAAATGTAACGCCTGCAACCCATCGGAGGCTTCGATAATTTCAATACCCAATTGGCCAAGCGTTTCACGCACTTGTCGCCTTGCGGTCGATGAATCGTCTACAATCAATATTTTTCGGCCGGGCATTTTGTCTAACAAGCTCTCATCTAACACACCTTCAGATAGGCTAATATCGTAATGGACAATTTCAGCCAGCACCTTCTCCACATCGATAATTGAAACCAATTGCGACTGGCCTTGATACTCGATTCGGGTGATTGCGGTAAGATAATTATTCCGACCCGCTGTTTTCGGCGGCGGCATAATATCACTCCACGTCATATTGATAATATGCTCGACTTTACCGACTAAAAATCCCTGCACACTGCGGTTATATTCAGTGATGATCATATTGGCATTATCATCTGGCGGCACAGGTTTGAAACCAATGGCCGAACGCAAGTCAATCACCGGAATAGACATTCCCCGAATATTAGCTACACCAGAAATATGCGGATGGCTCCCAGGCATAGCGTTAAGGTGTGGTAGTTTAACGACTTCTTTAACTTTAAAGACGTTAATCGCAAATAGCTGCATCGAATTAATGCGAAACAGCAGCAGTTCAAGCCGATTTTCACCGACGAGATTGGTGCGTTGATCTACCGTTGCCAAGACATTTGCCATAATGCGACTTCTCTACTCTGGGGAGGAAGAACTTCCCTCAGCTGCTAAGGATTAAGCTAAATTATAGCGGCAAACTCGCAATGAGAACCATGTGATATGTCGATTTTATCTAAAAATTACAATCACTCTGATGCGAAAACGGCTCATTTCTCGGGCAAGCAGTTTACAGAACAAACAATCAACCCATGCTCAATTCAATATTCAGCGATATAAAGACCTTAAGGTTTAAGAAAAAACCTTTTGAGCCAGCACCATACCGCTCAAATTAAACAGATTCCTGTCACATACAATCTTAAACCCCGCTTGGCGAAGCATATGCAATAATTGCTGATGGTCAAATCGATTCTGCTGCGGATGCTCAAACAACCGGCGACTCAGTGGATTACAAATCGCGGCACGGTAAAGATCTTCTATCACAAAATACCCGTTCGGCTTTAATACCCTGGCAACCTCAACAATCGCGGATTGCCAGTCAGGAATATGGTGGAACACCGCAAAATTAAACACGATGTCAAACTGTGCATCCTTAAAAGGTAATGCGGTTGCATCGGCAACACTAAAGTCGAGCTGTTCGAGCCCATGGGCTGAAGACTGCCAGCGGGCCTTAGCAGCACTCACCATCTCAGGGTCCAGATCCACCGCGGTAACATGCTCGGCACCAAAATGCTCACGGATCAAATGAATACCATTGCCAAAACCACAACCAATTTCGAGCGCCTGTTGAATATACACAAGCGGTTTAGGCATCATTGAGGTCAATAATGGTGCTTCAATATGGTTTTGCAACCAAAAACGCAGCGGATGCTGAACCAGCTTTTTCTCGAATGGATTTAACTTCATCATATCCCCTTAAATGAGTAGGCTGTTGCTTGAAACACTGATCAAATTCTGATGATGGTACGTAATGATAGAAACTTAAGTTCACCCGAGGCCACTATGAAATTACCTCTTTTTCCATTACCCATCTGTTTATTACCTGAGGGATATACTCAATTACGAATTTTTGAACCTCGATATAAACGTTTGGTGGCTGAATCACTTAAATCAGGCGATGGTTTTGGCCTGTGTATGACCTCAGAGGAAAATAGCACGCTTTATCCAATTGGTACTCTAGTGCATATCATTGACTTTGAGACCTTACCTGATGGCATGTTAGGTGTCAGCATTGAAGGGAAACAACGATTTACTCTCGGCGACATCAATGTGGAGTCCGATGGTTTAAAGCGCGCGCAAATCAGTCTAATCGATAACTGGCCAGCGGCAAAGATTCAAAAAAATGAGCGTTATCTCAGTGATATGCTGCAAAATATTCTGAAAGAGTACCCAAAGCACTTACAACAATATCAAGCGGCACAATTTGATGATATTGCATGGGTTTGCCAACGCTGGCTTGAAATTTTACCCATACGTTCAGCCGAAAAGTACACCTGCATTAATGCGCTCGACCACCAGCTCACACTGGATTTATTAAGAACCGTTATAAAATAATTTTCAGTGATCCAATTTCTAGGGCACTGCGTATTGGTGTGCATGCTTATCGAACATTGACAGCGAAGCAGGATTTGAAGCCATGTTCGAACGGGATTGAACCTTAAATGAAGAGCTCAATAATGGAAAATTTTCAATCACATTCAGCGCAAAATCGCTATGATAGGCAGTTATCGCCCCCTATCGAAATAGCTATGGAAACCGATAACCATAATTTGATTGCCGATGAGCATAAAACGGATGCAGATCCCTTAGTGAGCGCCATCATCAAAGTTGCTAATCAACGGGACAAAGCGGCATTTGGCTATTTGTTCAGTCACTTTATGCCCAAAATTCGGGCATTTGGTCTGCAACGATTAAATCAACAAGGCCTCGCCATGGATTTAGTTCAAGAAACGATGACCATCGTTTGGACTAAATCTCATTTATACAATGCAGATAAAGGTTCTGTCGCAACATGGGTATTTACCATTATGCGTAACCAATGCTTCGATATGCTTAGACGAGTACAGCACAATCGTGAAGATGCATTTGGCGATGATATCTGGCCACTGTATGACGTTGCGGTTAGCCAAGATAACAACCCTGACCATAAATTGACCGCCAAGTTACTCGCTCATTTAGATGCCCTGCCCCTTGCTCAACGTCAAGTAGTACAAGGCATTTATATGCAAGAACTCACCCAGCAAGAATTGGCTGATGCCTTAAAAGTCCCCATTGGCACCATTAAATCGCGACTCAGATTGGGGTTAGAAAAGCTTAAAAGCTTTTTGGAGACACAACATGATTAAACATCACCCCCATGCAGAATTACTTCAGGCCCATGCTCAAGGTCAGCTACCTTTGTCGATGTCTATCGCTGTTGCTGCGCATTGTGCCTTATGTCAAGAATGCCAAACTCAAGTAGCTAAATTGACTGAAGAAGCGGCCAAACTCGCTTTTGTTTCCCCCAGTGATAATACGGTTCAACACAACGCGTCAAATGAGATTGATGTCGTCGATAATGATCCCTGGCAACAAATGTTATCGAACATTATGGCGCTTCCCGAAAGCACTATGCATGAACCTTACATAGAATCCTCAGTGAGTGTTAACCATAAAAATATCCGCTACGAACTGCCTAGGGTGTTTCGGCAGCATATTGCACAGCCATGGCAACAAATTGGTAAAGTCAGTCGGATGCGATTCGACCTAGATGAAAAAAATACTCGCGCCAGTTTATTGCATATTGAAGCGCTAGGTGAAATCCCACAGCATACCCATAAAGGGATTGAGTTGACGTTATTATTGGCGGGCGAATTTTCGGACTCATCAGGTAATTATGTTCCTGGCGACTTTATTATCTTAGATGGTAATACACAGCATTCTCCCACAACTCAAACGGGATGTTTATGTTACACAGTGTTGGACGCACCGCTCTATTTCACTAAGGGATTAAGCAAATTATTAAACCCTATTGGTGAGCTGATTTACTAAAGTCAGTTATGCATCGAATAGTGAAAAATAGCTAAAAACCAACCCACAAAATAGCAACAAAAGAAACAATATAAAAACATTACTCGCTGAGCAAAAATTACACTTGCCAGCGGGTAATTTACTGTTATACTGCACCACGTTTTGAGAAGTATCTTGTTGTTACCCTTTTTATATCAGTTTGACTTGTATCAAACTTGATCCTCACAAAGAAAGCCTACTACAAGTAAGTCCTGCAAAAATAATGAGTTAGTGATTTTCAACATTAACTCAAAAAAGTGAACTCTTTAATTCGGCCAATGTCATAGTACTGTCACTTGACTATGTTTAACTGGTCTAATTGGGATATTCCATTGACACAATCGCTGATTTGCATTAGTTATCAATACAGCATCTCTTGATTAATTATGGTGGAATGGGTAACCTCAAGACTCATTAGTATCATCTTTCGCAATTATGCTAAGGATATTTTATCGTTATTACTTGCTCACCTAAGGGTGAATTTAATTAAAAGGAGTGTGGCCTATGTCATACAAAATTAACGGACATGAAATCACAGTGAACTTCCCTGTAGATTCAATTTCAGTCAACAAAACTTCAATTGCTTTTACCGATAGACAAGGTAAAAACAGGCAGACGTTTTCAAAACGTACCGAAGCCTTAAACTTTATGAAATGGCTTTTGTCGTCAAATAAATAAGTCTGAATTAAGTACTCATCGAGTACATATAATGGCATGTTGGTTTATTCGGTCCCATTTTCCTCGCCATACCGAAATCAACTCGCCTTTATCGATAGCCAAATATCACGATTTGCTATCCCTTCACGTCGATATGACGAACTCGTTTGGTTCAGCCAGTATCTAGCTCACATGGATACACGCTGAACCAAATGTGTATTAATCTAGATCAATTCTATCAATTTTGCTTCTGCTAATATGTTCACACTTTCTGACTGTGAAGTATTTTTATGTCAAAACCGAATACCAAAACCGCTATGCAACAGCTTATCGCGCAAATCCAGCAAACAATTCCGCTGAATTTAGATGAAGCACAAATGTGCCAAGGCGAATGTTTAGGTTGTTCGAAAAAAATGCTTGAAATGCTCGATGCAGAAATCCGCTATTGGCAATATTCCGATGCGGTACCCAGCCTAAAAGATTTAAAAAACCTCGAAAACATTGGCCGTCGCACCTATAAAATTCTTAAACGAAACCAGCTAGTCTCTTAGCCTTTTGTTCTCACCGTTTTATTATGTGACTCGCGCATTTAGCAATAACAGCCGTCATGACAGCCAGTATGATTTAAGTTGACTGGCAAGCGTATTCACATAAAAACCGCATTGCCAGCCTAATTTCTATCTCATTGTAGAAAGGGATTTACATCGTTAACAACGAGACGCTGCCAATCTTGCGCGAATATCTGCCAAAGAATATTCAGTTAATAATTCACCATCGGCAAATACGGGGACAAATTCGCAATGGTTAACATCTTGCCAGCTTGCTTGATCTTTAAGATAAAATTGACCTTGCGCATCTTTAAATACCGCCACTAATCCCTTAGCGGATTTTTTAGTGCCATCATCGGTTTTAGGATCTTTAAATATTTCTCTGTCTTTACCATCCACTTTCGCAAAGGTTGCTTTCACCGCGTACCCGTCAGTATCTCGGGTCACGTGTTGATAGGTAAAACTGCCAATTCCAAACACAATATTGGTTGATGCAAAACCTTTAGCCTTCAAACCGGCGCAAATGGCTTCAGCCCGTTCAATGGTGATTGAATCGCCATAAATCAGTCCGACATGGCTATCGAGTAATTTGTAACCTTTGGCAGTTGTGCTGCCCCCAAAGACATCCCACAAACACTCGATAGCGCCTTTATACTCAGGACTCCCCACAGCTGCTTGTGGATCGCCACAAATGATCTTCACCGGACAACCCGTATCAGGCCTAAACACCACTTTGCCCTCACGGGTAAGAATACGGTCTTTTAAGGCAACGGTGAACTCTGTCATCACCTGCCAAAAATCCCAAGAATCAGAAACGATACTGACAATGCCGCTAGGATAAATATCTTCAATCAAACGGCGGAACGTCTCTAACTCATTCTCCATGCCACCCGCACACATCACACTGTGCTCCGTTGCGGCCACACTGCCGCCAACGAGTTCCTTATCACTGTCTGCAAGATAATATTGTTCAAGAAAATCAATCGCGGGAATGGTATCTGTGCCCGTAAAACTGAGTAGATGGGCGGCGCCGCTCATTACCGCAGCCTCTACGCCATACATGCCGCGGAAACTAAAATCGTGGCCCTGCCAATCAACAAAACCTATGTTGCCATCGGTTTCTAGCGCGTAAGTCTCAAATATTTTGCGGTATTGCAGCGCGGTAGTGGCGCTAGTACACATTCCCCACACATTGGCTGAAAGAATGGTTTCGAGATAATTAGTCAACCAAAAGAACCGCTCATCGGTATTGTACAAAACCAAGCAAGGCACTTTTAAGGGATATACTGAACCTTCCGGCAATGCCATGATTTTAATGGGTAAATAGCCTAAATCATGTAACGCCTCAATATGCTGAGTACCCACATTATTTGGTCCAAGATAGTTATTAATGCGGCGGGAGAATTGGCGAATCACTTGCTCTTTGGGCTGTTGAAAGAAATCACGGTTCCAACTGTCAATTAAGTAATGCTTGATAAAATATTGCAGACCAAAAAATACCATCTGCTCAGTATAACCACGACGGGATTTACGGGCGGTCAAGTTACTAAAAATCACTTGAGTATTATCAGGATATTGACGACGGTGGTCGACTTTGTAGCCATCAATGGCGGTAACGGGATTCAAGTACATCATATTTTCCTTAATGATTCATAAAACGCAAAACAGCGTGGCAATGACAGAACTCGCTCGAAATATGTGTGGGGACACCTAAACTATCGGTACAAAATAATCTGTCTATGCCCGCCTCACGCAGAGCCGATTCGCAGGCCTTATCTTCATAATGTGACACGATCAAAATGACGCTTTGGGCCCCTTTTTGCTTTAACTTGATGGCAAGTTCGATAAAGGTTCTGCCACCAGCACAAATATCATCGACGATTAAGCAGGTTTTACCCGATAAATCATCACAAAACACTTCAGTAGCGATAATATGACCATTGACCACATCACGATGTTTATCGGCCCTGATCACCGGCATTCCCTGTAACGCCTTAGCTAAGCCGAATACTTTCTTATTCGCCCCCGCATCAGGCGAAACTAACACTAGATCACCGGTCAATTGAGCTGCAATCGCGGCGACAAAGCTGTGGTTGTCAATAACTTGCACTCGGTCTAATAATGCCGCGGTGACATCGCTGTGCGGGTCAAAAATACTGACTGAAGCATATTGCTGCTGATTAATCAGGCTGGCATAGACTTTTACCGATAAGGCCTCGCCCACATTACAGACTCTATCTTGGCGGGCGCCCGGCATATAAGGCAGTAACAGATCGATCTGCTCTGCACCGCTGCGGTGTAATGCATCAGTTAACAATAAGAGTTGCATGATGGATTGATCGCCACGATAACCGAAAAAAACTGTGACGCGTTTCGCTGGAGGAACCCGCAGTTGAACATGATTCTCCCCCGCACCAAATTGAAATAAACGGTAATTAGCCTCATCGCTAGCGGCGGGAAGTCGATAAAAATCAGCTTGCTGATGTGGTGAGTTAACTGTGCCTTGATGCATTTGAATACCTAGAGACATATTCACCTCCTGTCTGTGCAAGATCGCTGTGATATACAGCAATCTTGTTGTCTGCAAGCAATAGTGTCTTATAGACACTAATATGTAAAGTTGATTTTTAGACTATTTTTTATCGGATAATACTAAGGAATATACCTAAATTGCATATATTGTCCTTAAGACACTAAGTGCAATTTAGCTATGATAATGGGGAAATGGATATCGAAAAGTAAAGAATGGACGTATTACGACAACATCGACGGCTACATAAACCCTGATAACTCAAGCTAACTGTATGTACCGTATAATCTGTCACTATTATTGCTATGGGCAACCACTTTAAGCGGCAAACACTTTGACTAACATTCTAGATTTCTTAAGAATCGATACGATGCCGTATCAGGTTTCAAGCGATATAAATTAGCAGGACGCCCACGTTCAGTACGCTTCAATCCGGTATCGATCAATAAATCGGCCTGTTCAACCCGGCGACGAAAAGATTTACTTTGGATAGGCTTACCCAGTAAGACTTCATGCACATGTTGCAGTTCTGGCAAGGTAAAAGGTTCAGCCAGCGCAAAGCCTGGCACTAAAGAATATAAGGCTTTCTGTGTTAAGCGTTCCCGCGCTTGCTCAATTAATTGCAGATGATCAAATGCCAAGGGCATCTGTAGCACATCCTCTAATGGCCACCACTTAACATCACTCACTGAATCAATCTGGACTTGGCAGGCTTGATAACCCATCAACGCGGTATAACACACGGTCACCGACCAGCCTCTGACATCGCGACGACTATTACCCATGGTGCAAAGCTGCTCAATATAAGGTGGCACTATTGCAGTTTTCTCCTGCAATTTGCGTAACACTGCTTCCTCTAGGGATTGATCGCAATATTCATCAATAAAGCCTCCAGGTAATCCCCAAAAACCTAAAAAAGGATGATTTGAGCGTTGCACTAAAAGTACTTTAAGCTGCTGATCATGGTAGGTAAACAATACTGCATCCACTGTCAGTAACACAGTCTTAAAAGCCTTAGGATCGTAATTGGCGAGATATTCCGCTTCTGTCATGAGTATTTTCCATCGTTCGACATCATAAGCTTAACTTAGAGATTACGTCGCTTCAAACATATTATGTCTTAGCGCCACTAAGTAAATCATCTGCTCTATAGGGTCGTACGACTTTTACCAAATTTACGCAAATAACGTGGCAACATGGTTTCATTTCCAAGCAAACCACCTTGATGGATATACATCACAGGGCTTGCGCCCCACTGCGGTAAATATTTTTCTAACACCATAAAACCTAAGGGATCGTAGAGTAATTCAAATTGAATACCTGAGGCGCAAATCCGCTGCCACATGGCATAAAACTCAGGATAGAGTTTACCAAAGTGGTATTTCTTCCCCACATTCAAAATCTGTGGATGCTCAGCAGCGTTAGGATTTAACTCATAAAACTGCTGCGCTAAATACTCATCGCCGCCCACCACTGCGCAGGTAAGCACTCGAATGTGACTTTGCTTACGCACAAAATATTGGTTTAAAAATAATGCCGTGGTTCCCGTTCCCGCGGGTAAAAACACTTTCAGTTCAGTCAGTCCCTGTTGCATTGCCCACGTTTCAATTTCAACGGCTAACAGACTGACACCATACTCCGCATACTGGCAGCGCCCGCCTTCCGGAATAAACAAAGTGTCAGGCTCAGCAGCCAAAACTTGATGCTCAATATAGTCATGGCAAGTCCACTTAAACTCACGCAGAAGAAAAGGATTAGCTGCTATCAGGCTTGATAAATCAATAACCTGTGTACCATTGGCGATAGCTGCGGCATAGTTCCCTGTCGGTAAAGTCAGTACGTGGCTAGCAATATGGTCCACATAAAAATCACACTGCCAGCCTTTCAGTTTGGCGAGCGCCGACAGCGAATACAGTGAATTAGCCTGCGCGGAGCCATGACCAATCACCTTAGTCACACCAGCAAAATCATGGTCTAGAAAGTAGGCAAACTTACGCGCCTTATTACCACTAAAAGCAGGATGTAATAAATCATCTCTTTTAAGAAAGATCTCTCTGCCTGCAAAAGAAAATGATTCGACGGGACTATTAACTAGCATTTATTTACTCAAGGGGAGATAAGGTGTTTAGTGTAACGCGGGCTTGGCTAAATTCTTCCTAAGAATTAAGGAAATTCACGAAATATTAGCTTAACTCACAATCCGTAGAGGTATAAACTATAATATGCCATTGATTATTAATGAAAAATATTTTGGCATAATTCTCGCTTATGACATTTAAGCATCAATTAATAATTTCGAGTGTGGATGTTGTTTCTGTCGCACAGATTTTGGATTCGATAAGGAGTTTTCAATGTCATTACTACGGTTAATTTTCAATATTGCTTGGTTTGTCCTTGGTGGATTTGTGATGGGCCTAGCCTGGTGGCTTGCGGGGATTCTGTGTTTTATCAGTATTATCGGTATTCCCTTTGGTCGCGCCTGCTTTGTGATTGGTGAATTGACCTTCTGGCCCTTTGGACAAGAACAAATGAATCGCCGTCATTTAACTGGCCGTGAAGATTTAGGAACAGGCGCCTTTGGCATGGTGGGCAATATCATTTGGTTCTTACTGTTTGGGATTTGGTTGGCCATAGGTCATTTGGCCCATGCTCTTGCTTGCTTTGTGACGATTATCGGTATCCCTTTCGGGATCCAACATCTTAAGCTGGCGCTGTTAAGCCTAACGCCGATTGGGCAAACCATAGTAGCGAAAGCGTAATAACCACAGTAGCGAAAGCGTAATAACCACAGTAGCGAAAGCGTAATAACCATGATCGCCAAGGCGTAAGGCATATCACTCAGCACTACTCAGCACTACTCAGCATTGGTGGGTAGTGCTGATGCATAGTTCGGCAGCGATTGCACTAATTCTGCTTCGTAATAATCCCTTTATTCATTGAGTAAATCAGCGCTATCAGCAAACTGCTCACCCGCATCCTGCTCCGGTGAGCTGATGATTTCAAAGAGATAATGCGCCAGTTTAGCTGGCGCATCTATGGTGATGTCATGACCATCATAGGCCAACACAACTAAGTCGACCTTAAAATATTGTACCAATGCCCTGCTGGTTTGGATCTTGATTAACCCATCGCGATCACCTGACAAAATACTCACTGGCACACACAAACATGCTGAGCAGTGATAACGAAATGCCGCCCACAACTGATTACTCGCAGTGTTAGACAAAATGATGACAAAACATGTCATCTCACAGCTTTGGTTAGGTGCAAAATAGCATTACTGACTTAAGGCTTCTGGCTGAAATAACAAATCGCCCATAATGCTATCAATATCGAGCTTCGCTAAACCTTGATCAAAAATATCCCGCCAACGCCGTCCCTCTTCTGTATTACGAAACGCGACATAAAGTTGTTTATTGGCAATAAGTTGTCGATTGACCTGTAACTTATCTGCGAGCGGCTGAAGGTGGGGTTGTTTAAGTAGATAATGCAGCACATTAATATCAATCACAGCGCCGTCAATACGACCAGCCGCCACCTTTTTGATATTTTGCTCATCGGATGTTGCCGCTTCGACAGGTTGACTCCCTGAAGCAATCATTACATCCAACGAGTCGGTATTCACATAATCCTGCACAATACCTAAAGTATAACGATTCAAATCGGCTAAATGATGCCAACTAATGGGACGGGATTTTTGCTCAACAATACCTAATGGGCCAATACCAATCGGTTTAGAAAAAATAAACTTATCGGTTTCAAAATAATATTCTGGAAAATAGCCAATGTAGTCAGAGCCCGGCATAACGGCTAATTTAATCGCGCGGCTCCAAGGGTAAAAATCCACGATAAGTTGTTGTTCCATTTGCTCAAACGCCGCCTTAGCCACCGCAACACTCGCGCCTTGGTGCTGGAGTTGATAGCCGGAATACGGCGGCCAAAGTAATGACGTTAGCTTCAGCGTGTCTGCAAATGTCGTATTTGCCACGGTTAATAGGCAACTAAACATCAGTGGGCACCAGCGGATCATAATGCCTCCATCAAAGACTCATCTATTAATCGCTAAAAAAACAAATAGCTCATCGGTTTAACTCTATTCAGTATAATCAGCCATACCTATAGGTACAGCGAATATTTGTTATCTGTTTAGCCTTGTAGAACCACGCTAAGACAGCAATGCTCGGAGTAGGCAGAACTATCGCCGCCAAAAACGACATCTTTACGACAAGGGGAAGACTGAAGGAAAACCTGATGGTCATGCGACAATGTTTTCCTTAAGCACAGATGGCCATATAAAAATAAACCCAAGCGTTCGGGCTTGGGTCGGTTTGAAAGTTTATGCCTTTTAGGCATTAATATCTTCGTACAGCTCTTGATACATCAGCTCGCGCATTTTAAATTTTTGGATTTTACCCGTAACGGTCATCGGGTATTGGTCCACAAATTTGATATAACGTGGCACTTTAAAATAGGCGAACTTTTCGGTAAGGAAATGACGAATATCCTCCTCAGTAATCGACGCCCCTGAGCGGACTTTAATCCACGCACAGACTTCCTCACCATATTTATCACTGTGGACGCCAAACACCGCGGCATCCTGCACATCTTTGTGGGTATAGAGTTTTTCTTCAATTTCTCGGGGATAGATATTCTCGCCCCCGCGAATAATCATATCCTTAATCCGCCCCACAATTTGCACGTAACCTTGCTCATCCATTTGGCCAATATCGCCAGAATGTAACCAACCTTCGCGGTCAATCGTAGCCGCGGTTTTTTCAGGATCATTCCAGTAGCACTGCATGATGCAATACCCTCGGCTACAGACTTCACCGGGCTGATTAATCGGCAGCACTTCGCCAAATTCATCGACAATTTTCACTTCGGTATGGGGCAACGCACGGCCGACGGTGAGAACACGCTTCTCCACAGGAGAATCGATTTCGGTAATGTGATTTAACGGACTGCACTCGGTTTGGCCATACCCAATTAACACTTCCTGCATATACATTAGCTGTTGTACACGGCGCATAACTTCTTCAGGACAAGTCGCCCCCGCCATCACGCCCGTACGCAACGAACTGAGATCAAAACGTTTAAATTCAGGATGTTCTAACTCGGCAATAAACATGGTGGGAACACCGTGCAGTGCGGTGCAGCGCTCACGCTCAATCACTTCTAAGGTAGTGAGAGGATCGAAAGAATCCCCCGGAAATATGGCTGCTGCGCCCTTAGCCAAGCAAACGAGATTACCTAGCACCATACCAAAACAATGGTATAAAGGTACGGGGATACAGAGCTTATCATCACAGGTAAACCTCATTGCCTCGGCCACTAAATAACCGTTATTCAAGATGTTATGGTGCGATAAGGTCGCCCCCTTTGGGCTACCCGTTGTACCAGAGGTAAATTGGATATTAATCGCATCATAGGGGCTGAGTTCATTGGCAATACGCGCAAGCATTGCTTTATCATCTTCGCTCACCTCGACTAATAAGTCATCGAAGTTCAACATGCCGGGAGACTTTTCAGCTCCCATGCGGATCACAAATTGCAACTCTGGTAATGCCTTAGCCTGCAATTGACCCGCAGCGCACTGCTTAAGTTCAGGTGCAAGCTCGTAGAGCATCTGCAAGTAGTTACTGGACTTGAATTTATCAGCGCAGATCACCGCGCGACAACCCACATTAGTCAAGGCATATTGTAATTCTTCAGGGCGGTAAGCGGGGTTAATACACACCATGATGGCGCCAATTTTGGCAGTAGCAAATTGGGTTAAACACCACTCAATATTATTGGGTGACCAAATACCGACGCGGTCCCCTGGACCTATGCCTAATTTGAGTAAACCTGTTGCAAGCGCGTCGATTTGTGCAAGATATTGACGGTAATTCCAGCGAATATTTTGATGGTTAACGACAACGGCTAACTGTTCGGGATAGCTGTTAGCGATATCGTTAAGGTATTGTCCTATGGTTTTTTCAACAAGTTTTGGGGCGTTAGCTCCCCGAAACTCACTATATTTTAGTGGACTAGTGGATTGATTTATTGCTTGAGTCTTTGAAGCAGACATTAAGGCCTCCGTGCTTTTTATTATGGTTAGCGTGGTCCAAACTAACCAATCCACGGAACATGTCACAAGTAAAAAAATCCAGTATTAGACTAAAGAGTAAGGTCATCCCCTTTCCCTAAAGCCCGATTAACGGCTCATAAATACATCCTGGTTATTGGATGTTGATGCCTCTAGACACTGCAGACGCTCCATAATCGCCAGTAGTACTCCTTGGCGGCGCATATTCTCTAACACCCCTGGGCTAAAAACCTCTAAACGTGTCATTGCGGTCAATAATAGGCGGCATTGGGCCACACTGGCATCACGGATATAAGCAGGCTTATCCACCAAGTAACTGTTATTATACCAATAATCCCAAGTAAAATTAGCAAGTAACCAGCCCTGAGCGGTTAAATCGCTAATAAATTCCAACATGCGATCACGGTGTAAACTCGCATCACCTGCGGTGAAATCCTTAAGATATTTAGTGTATAAACCACAGTCTGTCATCATTGTTGAAGCTTCCATAGCACACCTCACTGATTTCAACATTACTTTTGTTATAAGTCAGGGATTGAAAAACTCGCTTGGGTTTAACCTAAACTCGTCAACTTTGCTTGTATTGAGTTGTGATATTGCATTGCTGCAATTGCAGCAATTGCAGCATCAGTCTTACCAGACTCTATAGTGATGACAGGGTAAGCGGTGTTAACTGAACACTGACTTAACGGTTCAAAACACGCAGCCATCAATACAGTTAACTGGGTGGTCAGTAAAAACTAAGATAAACTCAAGGAATTAACGCGATAAGACTGTTATTTCAGTAAAAGGACACAAAATGAATTACTGGCTTATGAAATCGGAACCCGACGAATTTAGTATCGAAGATCTTAAAGCAAGGCCTAATCAAACCGAAGCTTGGTTTGGGATCCGTAACTACCAAGCACGTAACTTTATGCGCGATGCCATGCAAATAGGCGATCAGGTCTTCTTCTATCATTCAAGCTGCAAAGTACCCGGTATTGTCGGCATTGCCGAAGTCGTCACGAGCGCCTACCCGGATAGTACGGCCTTTGATCCAGAATCAAAGTATTTTGATCCTAAGTCAGATCCTAGCAACCCAAGATGGCTAAGGGTCGATATTCGCTTTGTGGAACAATTCAAAGAAATCATTCCTCTCAGCTTAATTAAAAGCTTGCCGCAGTTAGCTGATATGTACTTAGTGTCTAAAGGTTCAAGGCTGAGTATTCAACCTGTTACCGCAGAGCAATGGCAAGCCGTACTGATGCTCAAGCATTAATGGCGCATATTCAGTCAATGTTCATTTAAGCTAAGCTAGATTGACCCTAACAATGCAATACCCAAGGTAATAAGTATGAATAAATTAACTGCAACACTAATGGGTGGGGTCGTGCTCAGTCTGCTAGCCCCGTCGGTCACTTTGGCGAAACCTGAACATGACAAGAGAGATACTGGCTTACCTCCCGGCCTACAGAAGAAAGTAGATAAGGGTCAGCCTCTCCCTCCAGGATGGCAGAAAAAACTGCACCGTGGTGATATCTTAGATTACGATATTTATGACCGCGGACGTATTGTTGTGCCCTTAGATAGAGAGGGAAGGATCAGTATCCAAGTCGAGGGTGCAATTATTAAATTGGATGAAAAGAGTCGCAAGATCCTCGATATCGTCAATATCATTACTGATTAGTGCAGATCATTCGTTGGCACGCTCAACTATTTTTGAGAGTGCCAACATTTTAGCCAATGCTTTTATCTCACCTTAATTTGATTTCGATGACTACATCGATATTGGCACATTAACAACAAGTGTTACATCTAAGCAACATGCTGATATTTATCATATCTTTACGCTCTGCTGTTTGGTCGTAAATCGGTAGGATGTTAGACTCTGCAATGATGAAGCTGCGCATAAACATAAGATAAACGGCTACTGCGGTACGCAATAACTGAAGCTGTATCGACGTCAGACATCTTAAAACCTTCGCGTACAACACTGCTTCGACTCAATAAAACAAGCATCAAAAAAGCCGTTATGTCGCCAATCTAAAGGGATGATGCGCTTGAAGCATAAGCCGAATTGCATGCATCCCATCCTAATAATGATCGCAAACTGACGCTGGATTTTTGAACATGGAACAAACTTCACTTCAACGGGTTAAGCAAGCGATTGTTGCGGGATTCTGGGCATCTCTGGCCAGTATTGTCGTAGGTTTTCTATTTAAACTTTGGCTAGCACAATGGGTAGCCAAAGCCGATCTTGCACTCTATCACACTGTTATCGATATCATTTCATTATCGCTGATCCTGATGACAGGGTTTCGCTCCTCTATGGTGGTAACCTACTCACAAACCAAACAAGATGTGGATATCACTAATATATTCCGCTACAGCTTAATCGCAATGGTGCTACTCGCGTGGGGCGTTGTGTTACCTTATATCAAACACAAACTCCAGCTTAATGTTGAATATTTTCAATTGGTTGGCATTATTTTAAGTATGGGGCTCAAGGTCTATTTTACCAATCAAATTGCCATGTACCGGCTATATGCCATCTCCAATCGAGTCACTTGGTTAGAGCCACTCGCGCAAGTGGCTAGCTTTTTATTATGTTTCTATGGCTTAAAACAAACCGCCATTGCATCTCTCTTTTATAGCATGACTCTGTCATCACTCATCGTTGCCTTCTATATGTACTTCAAACGGCGCAAGGATATTGCCACTCCGCCCTTAACTGTTGTGCATTTTGATCCGGGGTTGCGCAGTTTTATGAAGAAAAGCCTAACAGCCTCGATGGAAGCGGGTGCCAGTATCTTGATGATTTACATCACAGTACTGCTGACGATTGCCTATTTCAGCATAGATGAGCTAGGGGATTTCCAAGTGGTAGTGCGGCCGATGATCACATACCTCACCCTACTTTTTGTCTTCCCCATTTACCGTTTTGTACTACCCGAAGTCGCAGTGTGCGTGCGAGAAAAACGCTTTGAAGAGGTTCAGCAAATCAAATCATGGCTGACAAAGGTTTCGTTATGGGTCAGCGGAATATTTTTCGTGATGATGTTATTCGCAAGTAAACCATTGGTGGCTTGGTTATTTCCTGAGCAATACCTTAAAGCCGCTCCGGTATTAATGCATTTCTCCATGTTCTTTATCTTTATGATGCTTAATGGCTATCAGTTAGCCAATCTCAAAGCCCATGGCTATTTTACCCAAAGCCTACTCATACGCCTTAGTGGTATCGTCGTACTGATTGGCACTTTCTACGCTTATCGATTGTATACAGAAAATGTTGTGGCGGTGATTTTGGCCTTAGGCACAGGTTATTTAATGATGTATTTGATATCGAGACAGGTTGAAAAGCGCATTCAGCAAGGTCTTAAACACAAATAAAACCCGCTTAATCAAACCAAAAACGACAATAAAAAGGCATCCCATAAGCTAGTTTGGGATGCCAGACCAATAGAAAGCGCGATTACTCGAGTGTGCAGTTTATGTCGATTTGACCGATAACTTAACGGCCATCAATCATACGACCAAGACCGCCGAGGACTGAACCTTCACCGCGGTCGCTACCGCCAGCAGAAGGGGCGTGAGCAATAATGCGATCGGCCATACGCGAGAACGGCAGACTCTGCAACCATACCGTGCCATGGCCCTTTAAGGTCGCTAAAAATAACCCCTCGCCACCAAAAAACATCGATTTTAATGAGCCTGCGCGCTCAATATCATAGTCAATGCCTGGGGAAAAACCGACGAGACAACCGGTATCGACCCTTAAGGTCTCACCTTTTAGTTCCTTTTTAATCAGCGTGCCACCCGCATGGATAAACGCCATGCCATCGCCTTGTAAGCTCTGCAGAATAAAACCTTCACCACCAAAAAAGCCTGTACCTAAACGGCGGTTAAACTTCATGCTAACGCGAGTTCCGAGGGCCGCAGCGAGAAAACTGTCTTTCTGGCAAATCAGCTCGCCACCATATTGGGCAAGATCTATCGCCAAAATCGTACCAGGATAAGGCGCAGCAAAGGCGACTTTGCGTTTTTGATGTCCGAGGTTCGTAAAGTGCGTCATAAAGATGCTCTCCCCGGTCAACGCCCGCTTACCCGCTCCCATTAATTTGCCAAAAAAGCCTGACTCTGGCTCGGAGCCATCGCCCATCTTAGCCTCGAAGCTAATGTCCTGCTCCAGATAATTCATTGCCCCCGCTTCAGCTATTACGGTTTCGTTTGGGTCAAGTTCTACCTCAACCAACTGCATACTGTGGCCGATGATTTCATAATCCACTTCATGACAACGTCTAGACATACGATTCCCCTTTATTCTGTCGGTCCTTATTGACTGGGCGTACTACATCCACATCGCCCACTTCTGTGAGTTACTTTATGACATAAAATGTCAAAAGGCGATTATTTTTATTGTTCTCGTTGTTTCAAATCATTTCGTAATATGAGGTTTATCCTAATCCAACGCCGTTAAACTGCTCTGCTTTTGCAAATTCCTCTAAAATCAACTCAGTAAATAGCTTACCCGCACGCCCCAAGGGCCGCTCAAGGGTCGACACTAATTGGGGGATAAAGGTATAACGACTGCCACCGACAAAGTCGACCTCCACCAACTCACCGCTCAAAAGTTCCTCTTGCACTAAAAAGTCTGGCAGCCAGCCAAAGCCGAGTCCTTTTAATAACGCATTCTTTTTCATAATAAAACCAGAAAGATAAAACACTTTATCGCCGCCGAATTGCAGCTCATCTCGATAGGTTTTATTGGGAGAGGAATCTTCGATAGTCAACTCAACGTGCTGCTGTAACTCAGGCAGACTGATTTTTTTTAATAGTGCCAGCGGATGTGAAGCACTCGTCACCAGCACGCTAGTAATCGCTGGCAGCGGCTGTGGGTGATAATAGGGGCCGGTGCGGTAGTCTTTAACCAACATCAGATCCGCATTATCACGTTCGAATCTATGCTGCACACCGCCGAGAAACTCCATGTTGAGCTGAATTTTCGTTGGAATTTGATGCTCAGCCATTCGTTTAAGCGCTGTCATAATCGGCTCCATCGGCAAGGCGCCATCGATCACTAACTCCAGTTTTGGTTCCCAACCTTCACTAAAACGACTGGCTAGATGTTCAATATTGGCAAGGTGTTGCAGCAATCTTTGACCTTCAGCCAAGATCACCCGCCCTTCACTTGTCAACTCTGCTCGGTATTGGTCACGGCTAAAAAGCTGCACACCTAAATGTTCCTCTAGCTTTTTAACCTGATAGCTCACCGCCGATTGCGCCTTATGCAAACGCTCGGCAGCCTTAGCAAAACTACCCTCTTCCACCAGCACTTGCAGCACATTAAAAGCATCAATATCGATGCGCATGGGGACTCCTTAGCCGAATAAAAATGTCACGCAATCGCTACGAAGCGTAAAGTAGTTAATACCATCTATTTTTTAGATTGAGATGACAGATTTATTATTCTTTTTTTTGTTCATCTAAGCAACTAAATTGATAAGAAGATCACAGTAATGCAACTTGCAACATAACAATAAGCGCTGTAGGCACAGCTCACAGCGCATAAAACTCAAGGATCCACCATGCCATTTTATGTGAAACAAGGCCAAGTACCCCATAAGCGCCATATCGCATTTGAGAAGGAAAACGGCGAGCTATACCGTGAGGAGCTGTTTTCAACCCATGGTTTTTCCAATATTTACTCGAATAAATATCACCACAATATGCCGACGAAGGCATTGGAAGTCGCGCCCTACCACCTCGGTCACGGTGCCCAATGGGAAGATTCATTAGTCCAAAACTATAAACTGGATTCGCGCACAGCCGATCGTGAAGGCAACTTCTTTAGCGCCCGCAACAAAATCTTTTATAACAATGATGTGGCACTTTACACCGCAAAAGTCACCCAAGACACGCCGGAGTTTTACCGTAATGCCTACGCCGATGAAGTAGTGTTTGTACACGAAGGTGAAGGCACGCTCTACAGTGAATATGGCACCCTAGAGATTAAAAAATGGGACTACTTAGTGATCCCACGCGGCACTACGCATCAGCTCAAATTTAACGATTACAACAATGTACGTTTATTCGTGATTGAAGCCTTTTCAATGGTGGAAGTGCCTAAGCATTTCCGTAATGAATACGGCCAGTTACTTGAATCAGCGCCCTACTGTGAGCGCGATCTACGCACGCCAGTATTGCAAGCTGCCGTAGTTGAACGCGGCGCCTTCCCGCTGGTGTGTAAATTTGGCGATAAGTACCAGCTTACAACGCTAGAATGGCATCCCTTTGACCTTGTAGGTTGGGACGGTTGTGTTTACCCCTGGGCATTTAACATCACCGAATACGCGCCTAAAGTTGGCAAAATTCACTTGCCGCCGTCAGATCACTTAGTGTTTACCGCCCACAACTTTGTGGTATGTAACTTTGTGCCGCGCCCCTATGACTTCCATGAGCGTGCCATCCCCGCGCCTTACTACCACAACAACATCGATAGTGACGAAGTACTGTACTACGTCGATGGCGACTTTATGAGCCGCACCGGGATTGAAGCTGGCTACATTACTCTACACCAAAAAGGCGTAGCGCACGGCCCGCAGCCCGGCCGCACCGAAGCCTCTATTGGCAAAAAAGAAACCTATGAATATGCAGTGATGGTGGACACCTTCGCCCCACTGAAATTAACCGAACATGTGCAAAATTGCATGAGTAAAGACTACAACCGCTCCTGGCTAGAAAACTAAATCTGCTCGGCAGAACTAGTGAAAGGTTTATTAACTAAGCAACTAGCCGTAAGTCACCACCGCAAACAAGGCAAAAAGAGTGACTGCGTGTTGAATTAATCAAGAGGAACAGATCATGGCAAGCGAACTTAATCCATTGGGCCTACTCGGTATCGAATTTACCGAATTCGCCAGCCCCGACAGCGATTTTATGCACAAAGTGTTTATCGACTTTGGTTTTTCACTGCTGAAAAAAGCCAAGAATAAAGACATTTTGTACTACAAACAAAATGATATTAACTTCCTGCTTAACAACGAGCGCGAAGGGTTTTCGGCAGAATTTGCCAAATCCCACGGTCCTGCAATTTGCTCTATGGGCTGGCGTGTGGAAGATGCAAGCTTTGCTCACCGTGTGGCGGTAGAGCGCGGCGCCAAAGCCGTAGCCGATTCGGCCAAGGATCTGCCCTATCCTGCAATTTATGGTATTGGCGATAGCTTAATTTATTTTATCGACACCTTCGGTGCCGACAACAATATCTATGCCACTGACTTTGAAGACTTAAGCGAGCAAGTCATCACCCAAGAGAAAGGCTTTATCGAAGTCGATCACTTAACCAATAACGTCTATAAAGGCACCATGGAGCATTGGGCGAACTTCTACAAAAACATCTTTGGGTTTACTGAAGTACGTTACTTCGACATCAGCGGCGTACAAACCGCACTGGTGTCCTACGCCCTGCGTTCACCCGATGGCAGTTTCTGTATTCCGATTAACGAAGGTAAAGGCAACGATAAGAACCAAATCGATGAATACCTGAAGGAATACAATGGTCCAGGTGTACAACACTTAGCCTTTAGAAGCCGCGATATCGTTAAATCTCTGGATGCAATGGAAGGTAGCTCGATTCAATGCTTAGATATTATTCCCGAATATTACGACACCATTTTCGATAAAGTCCCGCAAGTGACCGAAAACCGTGAACGTATCAAGCATCACCAAATTCTGGTGGACGGTGACGAATCAGGCTATTTATTGCAGATCTTCACTAAGAACCTGTTCGGCCCAATCTTTATCGAAATCATTCAACGTAAGAACAACTTAGGTTTTGGTGAAGGTAACTTTACTGCCCTGTTCCAATCGATTGAGCGCGATCAAATGCGCCGCGGCGTACTGTAACAACAGTGAGTGAGATAGATTGAATGATGCCGCTCGCTTTACTGCGAGCGGCATTTTTATCGCTAAGCTTTTTAACCGCAAACATGGGTTAGGTTTATGCCGTCTGCTGCGCGAGTTGAGAATCCTCATGTAACTCGGCAAATAAATAGACCAAACATAAACTGTTTAACGGCATGACGGGGTTAGTCCAAATCATTCGGCTGTGGCGCCCAGCTTCGCCGAAAATCTCGAGCAATAAATCCGAAGCGCCATCGAGTGCTTTAGGATGTTCAAAGCAAGATTGATGAACATTTAGCACCCCTTCTAAGCGGTAAATTTGTTTTATTCGCGACAGCTCACCACAAGCCTGTTTCAATTGCGCTATGGCATTTAGGGTAGCAAGACGACAGGCCGCGTAACCTTCACCAACAGTATGATCTGCGCCCAATTGTCCTTGATACTTAAGCTTTCCCTGTAAATAGGGAAACTGACCCGAAGTCATTAATTGGCTACCAACAATTGAATAAGGTTCGTAATTTCCAAGCGCCGCTGCAACTTCAGGTAATTCAAGCCCAGCAGCCACTAACCGCGATTCGGGAGTGTTCATCATAATGTCATCTCCGAAGAAGAGGTATTAGTAGGATTAAGCAGCGGAGCTAACCACGTCGTCAAATGCGAAGGATTGGCTTCCAGCCAGTTCGCAGCGGCCTCATCTTCCGTCATTCCTTGTCGATTAACCGCATAATCGAGTTCTGCAACAATTTGATTCGATAACACTATGCTATCAAGTACTTGAATTTGCGCCGGCGAGAAATTAATCACTAACTCGCGTTCACGGGCCAGCAAAACCGCTTTATCTTTTCCCCCGAGTAACCCTTTTGAGTCCTGAAGATCACGAATACCATATTGATGGTGTAAAAATTGCGGATGCCACAATGGCACAATGACCCAGTCCCGTACTGACACTGCCGATTCAAATGCCGCCACACAATCGGCCTGAGTACCCGTTCTAAACTGATAACCTGCCGCAGTTAATCCATATTGCGCCATGATATTTTTAGAAAAACGGGTGATACCAGCCCCCTCACCAATACCTTGAATAATCGGCCGCATCCGTTGTTTTACCTCAGGTTTAAGCAAGTCTTCAATACGTGAAACCGCATCTTCAGGCACATAATCTGGTATACCCCAAAGTGCGTAAGGCTCATAATGTAGCCCTAATTCACGCGTTGCGGCTTGAGTCTCAACCTCCTGCCGATACACGCCATGACTGTGAGGTAACCAAGCCGAGCAAAGCAAATCTATCTGCCCAAGCTTGAGCCGATTAAAATTGGCCTCATGCAGGGCATAACTTAGCTCAACTTGTTTGCCCATCCGTCGCATTACTTGGGCAACAACTGCCGCCGTTACCCGATGAAAGCTTAAATCCGTTACACCTAAACGAATTGGCATTGTGTGATGATGGGCATGTTGGTCATTACATAATTGTTTTTGTTGAAGATCATCGATTAAGTTCATTGCTATCGCTCCAAGGGAAAACAAGCTAGATGAGGCAACACGCCCACGGTTATCAATTGTGCTATCGTGCGAGATCGCCTTGCGACATTTAGGCTGATCCCTCAGGCAAAATTGCCAGTCTTTCCATCGCGACACCCACGATGGCGTTATCTCTTGCATAGGGAAAAATCATTTCCACCGTAATGCCATTGGGATCTTCAATAAATAATTGATGCTCTCCAATCTCTGGGACAATTCGCTCCCTAAATGGGCATTGTTGTCGGCATAGATGCTGCTGCATTTGGGCCAAATTCGTCCCCCGAAAAGAAAGGTGATCAACCCGACCCGAACCAAACAGTGCACTGCTCTCGCCCAAATAAGCATCTAACGCTCGACTGCCAACTTCCACTAAATGCAAAATAGGTTTCTCTTGCGCATAAAGCCAATGACCAGGAAAACCAAACCGTGGCCGCCAACCTTGCGTTAAGCCAAGGATGACTTGATAAAACTGAACCGTTTCAGCCAATATCGGGGTACGGATCGTAAAGTGGTCTAATCCAACAATATTCATGTGATTTACTCCTGGTTTTAACAGTTAGTTACCCGGAACGCCGGCAGCTAATGGCTTAAAGCGGAAGATATAATAAGGTGGACGATTTTCTGCTTTGCCATTGTTTAATGCAGCGGACAGCGGCAGTTGGGCAGCGCCAGTATACAGGTAGCCCTCTTTGCCAAAGCTCACACCATCAGGCCACACCATGCGCTCGTCATGCACATAGGTTTGATATTGGCGACCCGTGGCAGGGATAATGCCGATAGCGCGCTCACCCACATCGGTTAGATAAAGATTATCTACTGAATCAATGCTTAACCCGCCGTTATTTGGCTTATCCGCGTATTCTTCAACCTTGGCGGACAGCGCCTTCGGGCTGAGATCCGGGTTAAGTAGATCTGCCATCGCGACACGATAGACTTTGTCCTTATTCATCGGCGCAAAATAAAGCCAATGTTGGGCATTGTCTAAGGCAATACCATCGGCGCCAACAAACACGTCAATACGCTTTGGATTGGCACTGGTACTATCAATAATCAGCGGTCGCTTCAGATCAGGCATCACGCTAGTATCCCCCTGTAATACACGCCGACTCTTACCCGTGGTTAAATCCACGACAACTAAGGCAGCCTTATCACCAACAGGACCCGTTGCAATACCTTCATCAGCAATCACAATCGCTTGATGACGGTTTGAAATAACAAAGTCATTGTGCTGCGATTCAGGAATAGACACAGGGAATGGCAACGGAATAATCCGGTCTAATTGATTTTTACGGGTATCCCATGCCACCAACTTAGGCTCAATTCTGGGTTCAGCTTGGCCAGAATCGAGCAACCATACTCGGTCCCGATCGTCGGTTCGCAAACCTAAAACCCAATTTAAACAAGTATTAGGATCTTTCGGTTTTCCTTGAGGATCATGACATTGTTGCCAATCTGAATTAGGAAATGGGTTTACTTTGCCATCTGCCAACAATTCACCCACCTTGACTTTAGGTTGATAAAAAGGGTGATAACTAAAGATAAGCCTATCGGTTGAGGTAAAACTAATGCCGCCAACAGCACCATCAAGCGTGGCATAAACCTCAGGTTGCGCCTGTGGTATTGCCGCTTGCTGAGCCATCAGGTTAGGTGAGATAAATGCTTGGCCTGTTAACATGACGAGCGAAGCGATGAGGGGGTGATAAGAATTAAATTTCATAAGCTTGCTCCTATTTTGAACCCGCTAATACAGTCAAGTTTGCTTCAGCTAGGCGATGTTGCCATAGATAAAAACCCACTAAGGCGGGACTAGCATTGGCGTCAATCGGTAACTTCGCAACATCCAAGGCATGCACTGTCCATACATATCGGTGTTCACGTCCCTTAGGTGGGCAAGGGCCAAAAAATCCTGGCTTACCTAAATCCGTATTGGCCTCAATCGCCTCAGCGGGTAATGTTCCTCCATTTACCCCACCTTCCAATTGATTGATTTGTGATGGAATGTTGTAAACTACTCGATGCCAGAAACCACTACCAGTGGGGGCATCTTTATCATAAAAAGTGACCGCAAAACTTTGAGTACCTTTTGGGGCGTGTTCCCAGGTTAACTTTGGAGCCAGATTGGCACCCGAACAACCAAATTGATTCCAATAATAATCGGCCGGAATAGAGGCATTAGGTGTTAAATTACTCTGCAAGCTAAACGTTGTAGCGCTATCTAATGAAGTCGTTTTAATGGGCTCATCTTGCGCACTCATGCTTGCCGGACTTAATAACATAGCACTGGTTATAAGAGACAATTGAAACAAATAAGCAGTAGAAAATCCTTGTATCATCGTATTCACTCACTATAGAAATAGAATTGTGAACAAGCATAACCTGAGTTCTTAGTTTGATAAGTCACGCTTTATTGATATTAGTTTCAAAAATTATTAGATAATCTCTTAAGGTATTTTTTAATTGAATAAGTTATGCTGCAAATTAATCACTAAATCACATCAACATAATTTACCGTATCTCGCGGCCATAAAACTGCAATGACACTTAATATGACCTTTAATGCTTAGGCTGCTTTCTATTCAGCTGCTTTCTATTCAAAAAATGAGGAAAAATCCATGTATCAGCCTTGGTTTCCACTTAATACTCCGCTAAAGCCCTATCCACTAGTTCATTGCCAACTAGATAATCTTTCATTAACACTTAGTTGGCAGCAAGACTCTGTGACCATGACAATCCATTTCGATACCATTGCGGGATTACAGGTAGTTGATGAATCAAGCTATCAGACTTATTTGAGTCATGTTGGTAATCGTAATATTACCTTTCCGTTAGATGAAGACCTAAACATCAGCGCAAAAAGCAGTGAATATTTTAGGTTGCCATGGCCGATATGGAAGTCGGTAAAAAATACCCGGCTTGATTGTTATGGTGAGCTAGGCAAACACATTTACACTCAGTTATACAGTTATTATATTGTTAGCCAAGAATGCGTATATTTAATTGATACCGAATGCGAACCTGAAGTTACACAATTGCTCATTTAAACATAATTGATTATTTTAAAAGCACTGTTTTAAAAGTCTTATTTCAATATCAGCCTAATTGGGTTCACGGTTAATCACATGTAAAAACGCGAGCATAGCCTGCTCATCTTTAAACGATACGATTACAAGAGACTTGTTTACAGGAAATCCTATTTAAACAAGCCATAACCGTTCTTTTCGTAAATTGGACTACTAAATAGCTGATCCGAATACTGCTACATTTTCGCCGTGCCATGCCCACTGCCAGGAAATGGGGAAACGGTTCCCATAAAATGCCATACCATGCCAAGCAGTTCCCGTATGTTCCTGCAAGCGTGATTGCGGGTTACCGTTTCATGCAGTGCGAGCCATAAGCGTTCTATCTTGTTGACCCACGGCGAGTATACCGGCTGAAATAGTAATCTGAATTTGGGATTATGCTTGAGCCAAGCTACGGTCTTACGGCTCTTATGAATAATGTAATTGTCCAGGATGAGCGTGATGGTTTTGGCTTTGCGGTAATGACGCTTAAGCTTCTCCAACATGGCAATAAACAGCTCTGACGCTTTGCTATCGCTGCTTACATAAAGCACTTTTCCGGTGCTGGCATGCAGGGCTCCAGCTATGTAATGCTTACGGTTGTTGCCTGGGGTGACAACGCGTTTTTGTTGTCCTTTTGGCATCCAATCTGCCCCGATTTTTGGGTTCAAGTCGATGTCTACTTCATCTTCATAGAAAACCGGATGCTCGACGCAACACTGCTCAAGTGCCTGATTTATCGCGGCCATTTTCTCCTCTTTGTGTGGGTCTTTGATACGCAATGTCGGAGCCGAGCGGCGCCAGACCATTCCTGCTTTAGGTAGTAATCGGCGGACGGTGGATGCAGCGATGTTGAGCTTAAGCTGTGCATTAATCACCATGGCAAGCAGTTCACTGCTCCAGCGGCTACGTTGGTAACCAGAGTCCTGTGGGCATAGCTGAATAAGCAAAGATAGACAGAGCAATATGGGGTCTATGGGCAAGCTTGCCGGCCGTCCCAGCGGCAGAGATTTAAGCCCATCAACGCCGCTTTCGGTATACCAGCCTAACCAACGACCAATACTGGAGCGTGCTGCACCAGTAGCATGATGAACGTCAGTAATCGACAGCCCTTGATGCAGCATCAGCATAGCGATAAGGCGTCGAGCGAAGTGTTTATCCTTGGTTTTATGGATCAATTTCTGTAGTTGTTTGCGCTCTGCGCGACAAAGTGGTGGTAAGATGGCCATTCTCAGTCCTCGGCGAGTGGTGGGTTTGTTTGGCGATAGATCAGATCGCTCAAACAGGACTGAGTTCCCTTCCTTTGATCTACTATTTGGAACAGCTATTTAGCTCTTGGTAATCATCCTGATGGCTTACTCCTCCCTCATTCGAAACAGAGAGTTAGCGGTAAGTAACCCCATTCAGCCATAGAAAAAGAAACATCATCCTGTCTACGTTGGCTAACTTAAGCATTTTCATTACACTAGCGTTCCAGTTAATTTCATATAGACCGCTTAGACCATGCCAGACTTTGCCTTACTCGCTGTTTTTATTCCGACGTTCTTTTTTGTTTCTATCACCCCGGGTATGTGTATGACACTCGCCATGACACTCGGGATGAGCATTGGTGTGCGCCGCACCCTGTGGATGATGCTCGGCGAGCTTATGGGAGTTGCCTTGGTCGCTACGGCGGCAGTCATGGGCGTGGCCAGCATTATGCTTAACTACCCTGAGGTTTTTCAGATATTTAAATGGGTGGGCGGCATTTACTTAGGCTATATCGGTGTGCAGATGTGGCGTGCTCGAGGCAAGATGGCGATGCTCAGCGATGATGACACTAATCCAAGAGCCAGTAACTTTACCTTAATTTCACAGGGCTTTATTACCGCCATTGCCAACCCTAAGGGTTGGGCGTTTATGGTGTCGCTCCTGCCGCCCTTTATTAATGCCGAGCGCGAAGTCGCGCCGCAACTCCTTGCTCTACTGAGTATTATTATGGTGACAGAGTTTACTTCTATGTTGGCCTACGCTAGTGGTGGCAAAAGTTTGCGGATCTTTTTAAGTCGCGGCGATAACATTCGTTGGCTAAATCGTATCGCCGGCAGCCTAATGATTGGTGTTGGGATCTGGTTAGCGATGAGCTAATCAAACATGCCGTCTTGAGTCATATGTGCTTAGCACATCACTTTTTGTATAGCATCATTCGCGTCGCGCCAACGGATTTGTTGACGCGATGTTTTACGTTTATGGTGGCTATTGGCCTTTTTTATAGGGCAATACCTCACGCATCTGCTGCATATACACTTCCATTTGCGCAGCTTCCTCATCGGTAAAATGCGCAATCGCCCGCTTAAATTCAGGATGGGCAATATTGTGGTAGGAATAGAGCGCCACAGGCTCGAACCCTCGCAGTACTTTATGTTCGCCCTGCGCGCCTGCATCAAATAGACCAATGTTATGGGCGATGCAATATTCGATGCCCTGATAATAACAGGCCTCAAAGTGCAATCCCTCAAGCTCGACAATACTGCCCCAGTAACGGCCAAACAGGCACGTCTGCCCTTGCTCGTTGCGGCCCGTAAAATACAGCGCGCCCGCAATCATCTGCCCTTTTGCATCACTTACCACCAACAGCACAATCTGTTCGGCCAAACGCTCGGCGATCATGTAAAAAAATGTCGGGGTTAAGTAGCCGCGATGGCCGGATCGTTTAAGGTAGGTTAGTTGATAACATTCAATAAAATGCTGCCATTGCTGACTGCTAATCTCCGCTCCCGCAACAAACTCATATTGCAAACCATAGGGCTGTAATTGGGCGCGCTCCTTAAGGATATTTTTGCGCTTACGGGAAGTGAGCGCCGCTAAAAAGGTTGCAAAATCTTTATAGCCACGGTTATGCCAATGAAACTGAGTGCTTAGACGCCGAAGGGCGGTGTAATTCGATGCCTCAGTAAATAGTGCTTGCTGCGAAGACGAGACAAATAAACTATGCCAAGAGGACATAGGCGTATCCGCATTCGCTAATTGCCCATTTAAACAAGACAATACGGCAAGACTTAGCTGCTGCGCCTCCTCTGCCAAAAGCGTAGGCGACAGCCCCATCCGCCGCCCTTGCACTGGGGTAAACGGTATGGCATTTAATAATTTAGGATAATATTCAAGGCCATGACGCTCATAGGCCTGCGCCCACGCCCAATCAAACACATATTCGCCATAGGAGTGGGATTTTTGATAAAGCGGCATCAATGCTAGCAGCGGTAAAGTCATAAAATCTGCGGCATCTTTTGGACTAATGATTACAGTATCAGGCGCTAATTCTTGTGCAAATTCACTGCCGGTGGCGTCGAAAACACACAGATGATGTGGACGCCACCCCGTGGCGGCGCAGGCAGACAAACTCTCCTCTAAGCTCAGTAAATAGGCATGTCGGACAAAGGGATTATCCCTCCCCATCAAGCTATCCCAATTATCGGCGTCAATACTCTGCACCGCGCTGGCAAAGGCCAAAATCAGTTGTCTCATGAGTTGAATTCTTATCCGTTAAACACACTAAGCCAAGATCCAAGGTTGCAATTAAGCCTAATACTCGGCACATTGCATAGTCATAATGAAAATAAATTCAGGATTGAATATGCACCGCGCAGTACCTTTTAGACCTCTAATTCTCGCCATCGCCATGGCACTGCCTTTATTGTCTTCGCCCACTCTCCATGCTGAAGAGCCTTCGATTTTCAGCCAAATGGCCACGGCACAACCCGTATGGGCAAAACATGGCATGGTCGCCAGCCAAGAAACCTTGGCCAGTCGCACAGGGGTTGAAATCTTGAAACAAGGCGGTAATGCCGTCGATGCTGCGGTGGCGGTGGCATTCAGTTTAGCGGTTACCTTACCCCGTGCTGGCAATATTGGCGGCGGTGGCTTTATGCTCGTTCATCTGGCCAAAGAAAATAAAACTATCGCTATCGATTATCGGGAAATGGCGCCATCAAAGGCGAAAAAAGACATTTTCCTCGATGAGAATGGCGATGCGGTGACTAAATTAAGCCGTGAACATGGCCTTGCTGTCGGTGTACCTGGCACCGTAATGGGCATGAGTTTAGCCCTTGAAAAATATGGCACTATGACCATGGCACAGGTCACTGCGCCCGCCATCAAAATGGCACAAGAAGGGATTAGCGTTAGCCCAGATTTGGCTGTATCCCTTGCAGGCTTAAAGCGCCGCATGAGTCAATGGCCAAGCACGGCAGCCATCTTCTATAAGGCCGACGGTAGCGACTTCCAAGTGGATGATATTTTAAAGCAGCCAGAACTCGCCCACTCCCTGCAACTCATCGCCGAGAAAGGCACCAAAGGGTTCTACGAAGGTGAAACCGCAGAAAAGCTGGTTAAGGCCGTGCAAGAAGCTGGCGGTATCATGACCTTAGAAGATCTAAAACACTACAAAGCTGTTGAGCGTGAACCCGTTCGTGGTCAATACCGAGGATATGAGGTGGTTTCGATGCCACCGCCATCTTCAGGTGGTGTGCATATTATTGAAATGCTTAATGTGTTGCAGCAATTCCCTATCGATAAATTCGGTCACAATACGGCGCAAACTATCCATGTGATGGCTGAAATCATGAAGCATGCCTACGCCGATCGCAGCGAATACTTAGGCGATCCCGATTTTTATAAAGTGCCCGTCAAGCAACTAACGGATAAGGACTACGCCCAAAAAATTGCCAGCCAAATTGCCCTGAACAAAACAACGCCAAGCGAAGAAATCAAACCCGGTAATCTAGCGCCCTATGAGAGTGACCAAACCACGCACTTCTCGGTGGTCGATAAATGGGGTAATGCGGTGTCCAACACTTATACCTTAAACTTCAGCTACGGCTCGGGCTTAGTCGCCAAAGGCACGGGGATTTTACTCAATAACGAAATGGATGATTTTTCCGCAAAACCAGGCACCCCTAACGGTTATGGCTTAGTCGGTGGCGATGCCAACGCGGTAGAAGGTAACAAGCGTCCATTAAGTTCAATGAGCCCCACCATAGTGATGAAAGACGGCAAACCCTTCTTAGTAACGGGCAGCCCAGGCGGTTCACGCATCATTACCACCACGCTGCAAATCATTATGAACGTAATTGACCACGGCTTAAACATTGCCGAAGCCAGCAATGCTGCGCGGGTACATCACCAATGGCTCCCCGATGAACTGCGGGTCGAGACCAGCCTGAACCGCGATACCATTTCATTACTCGAAGCCAAAGGCCATAAGGTGAGTGTGCAATCGGCCATGGGTAGCACTCAATCCATTATGGTGACAGACCAAGGGATATTTGGCGCCACCGATCCCCGTCATTCAGGTAGCGAAGCCGTCGGTTACTAATCGCTGATTGGCATACAAGTGATATGTAAAAAGGCAAGGAAGCCATGGATTGGAGCGATAAGGCTAAGCGCAAAGCTGCTGGATATTGAGCATTCAAGCTAAGCCCTGAAGAATCCCCTGATGATTTACAAATAAATCATCAAATTAGGGTGGAAGCGCATCTTGTTGCATGATCAAATGGTTTCGCCAAAAACTACACTTGGACAACAAGATGCGCGAAGCCAATATCCTACTACATTCTTTACACCAATACTGCCCAGAACTTCACCTAAAACGATTAAACAGCTTGATGCTGGCCTCTAAGGCGCTGATTGAATGTAAGACACTGACCTTGACTGAGTTAGGTCGAAATTTACCAACCACGGCCCGAACCAAGCACAACATCAAGCGCATTGATCGTTTGCTCGGCAACACGCATCTGCATCAAGAACGGTTAGCTGTCTACCAATGGCATGCCAGCCTCATCTGTTCTGGTAACCCTATGCCGATTGTGCTCGTCGATTGGTCAGACATCCGAGAGCATAAACGCATCATGGCTCTGCGCGCCTCAATAGCCTTCAACGGCCGCTCTATTACCCTGTATGAGAAGTCCTATCCCCTATCAGAACAATGCTCTAAGGCCTCCCACAACGGTTTTTTAGCGGACTTAGCCAAGATTTTACCTTTGCATGTTACCCCTCTCATCGTGACTGACGCGGGGTTCAAAGTGCCTTGGTACAAAGAGGTTGAGGCGCATGGTTGGTTTTGGCTAAGCCGTATTCGCGGTACAGTTCAATTTGCAGATATTGGCGCTGAAAATTGGCGTGCAGTTCGCAGTACACATGACTTGGCCAACGGTCAAGCGAAGAGCCTGGGTTGTAAGACCTTGACCAAAACTAACCCTATCAATTGCCATCTCACGCTTTATCGTAGCAAACCTAAGGGGCGTACAAATCAGCGTTCAACGAGGACTAATTGCCACCATCCATCGGCAAAAACGTACTCAACATCGGCGAAAGAGCCTTGGGTGTTAGCCAGCAATTTACCACCAGAATCTCGGAGCCCAAAGCAGCTGGTAAACCTGTACGCCAAACGTATGCAAATAGAGGAAACCTTTCGTGACCTCAAAAGCCCGGCATACGGCTTTGGCTTACGCCAAAGTCGTACCAACAGTCCAGAGCGATTCGACATCATCCTACTGATAGCGTTGATGGTTCAATGCCTGTTGTGGCTAGTTGGTTTACACGCACAGCAACAGGGCTGGGATAAGCATTTTCAGGCCAATACCATTGGGCATCGAACGGTACTCTCAACGATTCGCTTGGGATTGGAGGTACTCAGGCGGCCTGATTATCAAATCACGGAGAAAGAATTGCTGGCGGCCTGGGTATTATTCGCCAATCAGTTGCTCAAATATGGCTATGCTATGGCTGATTTATGAGGGGATCCTTCAGAGCTAAGCCGCGATAATGACTCTCAGCAAGAGTCAAGCAAACGACAAAAGCAGATTATTACTAGCAAATGTCAGGCTTTACTTTCGCTAATCTCCTATCACTTAGTGATGTGAATGCCGTGTCGTAATAGACACGGCATTTACAGCTCTAACTTACAGGAATGATTATTTAAAAGTTATAGCTTAGGTTTAACTCAATATTCCGTGGTTCACCGAAGAAACCTTGGTTGTAAAAATCAATGCTGGAGTAATATTTTTTATCAAATAAGTTATTGATATTTAGTTGAACTTTAGCATCGTCTGTCAGTTGATAGCTTGTCATCAGATTGACTAGATAATAGCTATCTTGCTCGGAACGCTCGCCATTGGGACCTGCGTCATCTTTGTAAATTTTACTCTGCCAGCTTAAGTTACCGCCAACGGTTAAATCCGCGAGTGCACCATCAAAGTGATAAAGCGAGGATAAACGAATCAGATCCTTCGGTAGATGAGTGCTAAAGGCTGCCCCGTCTTGATCTTCCGATGTACTATGGGTATAGCTGAAAAACAGATCCCAATCTTCTACTGGTCTACCGTTTAACTCAACTTCATAACCTTGGTTACTGGTTCCGTCCACTCCACGCATTGGATAGCTACCATCTGGTAGAGGTGTGGGATAATTTGGGTCACGTTCTGCCACATTTTCCTTTTGCACTTTAAATACGGCAATACTGGCGGTCAGTTTCTCATCGAAGAAATCCCCTTTCGCACCCAGTTCTATATTATTTCCGGTCATGGGATCTAAGCGCTTATTGTTCGCGTCTTTTGCATCCTGTGGCTGGAAAATTTCGGTATAACTGGTGTAAATCGAGATGCTATCGTTCAGGTTGTATATAAGGCCCGCGTAGGGCGTAAAAACATCGCTATTGTTGTAGTCAGCCGCCGCGTTTGATTCAAACTTATATTGGCTAATGCGGCCACCCAGTAACAACATCCATTGATCATGTAAATTAATTTGGGTCGCGAGATAGGCCCCTTTTTGAATATCCTCACCTTCTTGATAGATTGGCGTCGACGGATAATTAGGTTCGGCAACTGAGCCATCCCATTCGAAAAAGTTACCAATACTTATGCTATTCAATGGGTAATAGGAATCTGCGGTTGTGTCTTGCTTAGAATACAATAAACCCGCAGTCAATTTATGCTCGCGGCCAAAGAGCTCAAATGGCCCTGAAGCAAATAGTCGCGCAGCATCTTGTTTACGGGTCGATTGATAGATCATCGCCGATGCCCCCATTCCTAACCCTGTCGTTTTATCCGGCGCGCCATAAAGATAAAGCAAGTGTCCGTCCATCTCATCTTCACGATGTTCGACGTCAAATTTAAGGTCCCAATTATTATCAAAATCATGTTCAAGCGTGGCAAAAACATTCGCGCCATTACGTTGCCAACTCGACCAAGAGGCTGCGGTTGTGGTCGAGCGAGGTAGATCATTGGCCAAACTGCCATCAGCATAAAATAGAGGAAGACCACCCCAAGTTGAGCCTTTTGGATCACGGTCACTGTAATCAGCACCTAGGGTAAATAAGGTACTGTCACTGAGTTTTGCCGTGATCACGCCATAAACTTGGAGATTTTCATCTTTGGCAAGGTCAATATAACTATCTGATTTCTCATAGGCAGCGGCAAAACGAGCCTGCACAGCACCACTGTCCGTCACATCAACAGAGGCATCGCCTTCAACGCGGTAGCTATCCCATGAACCGACTTTTGCGCTGACATAGCCGCCAGGTGTCGCTTTAGGACGTTTGCGGATAAGGTTAATTGCCGCCGATGGTTCGCCCGCTCCTGTTAAGAGTCCCGTTGCTCCACGGACCACTTCTACGCGGTCAAATAATATAGTGTCAGTTGAGGCGTCATTAAAGAAACTCGAATAGTTAACGGGCACACCATCAAACTGGAAATTAGTAATGGGATTACCGCGAGAGCTAAAGAAATAGCGGTTGGTCTCAGCTTTTTGAGCATAAATGCCAGGGGTTAAAAACATTAAGTCCGCAACACTATTAAGTGAGAAACTTTGAATAAACTCTTGATCGATAATGGTAACGGATTGTGGCGTTTCCCGCAGAGTTAAAGGTAACCCTGTTGCCGTTGCGGCCTTATCTAAACGACTTCCCTTGATACTAATGACCTCAATATTAGTCGCGGACTTGTCTTCACTTGCGTAGGTGCTTGGTGCGAATAAAAAACTCGCAATGAGTGTAGCTAACAGCGTTTTTTGCATCATGATTCCCCATCATTGTTGTTTGAGAGATGCATTTTAATTGAAAATAATTATCAATACACACAATTGATAACAATTCTCATTACATTTACACTCTGAAATTCGTAAAATGCTGGGAACATCACATGCTGAAGGCGGGCCTCAATGTTGGTTTATGTAGCATGGCTAGCTAGATCGCCATCAAGATCTTATTCGATACTCTCTGTTTTACGGGCCTTTAGGATTCACTCAGCAATAGATGAAACTCACCTATTGCTTACCGCCATGCGTTCAATCCTTATGAATAAGATTGACTTAGCATTCACTCACTCTATATTATCCAGCTCTAACATATGAATTAAAAAGGAATTTATTGTGTCAATGTTCTTGCTGATTTTGCTGTTGCTCTTCGCTAGCATGATGTTTTTCGGCATATTGAGTTATTCACTCGGTCGCAAAAAAACGACACATCCTAAGCTCACAGGGATGCTAGGCGCGATACTGGGATTATTCCCGTTATTAGGCGTTATTTTCTTGATTGTCTTAGTGCTAAAAGCTGATATTACAACCCCGAGCATCCCCCTGGAATAGTCACAAGCTCTAGTTAATACAGTTAACTGATCAGGATTTATTCCAACAGTTAATTTAGAGCGAAAATATTATCGCAATGAGTTGTTTCGCCAGAAGAACTCTTCAAGAGACAGTTGAATTTGTGTTGGTTTCAACTGTCATTTCGGATGTTAATCTTAAAGAAGAAACTGATTCCCTTTGGGCTAAAAGCGCGTTAGATTTTTTACTCTAATTAATTGGTTTTGGATTAATATTTGTAAGGCGATTATTGAACGTTAGTATTAAACCCGATAAACAAGTCATCCATTTTCGTTGCATGAACTTAAGCGAATGATCTCCAAAAACTCATTTGGTCAAAACTCACAGCAGACTGAGCAGCTCAAAACAGTAGAAGCGATCACTCATAGACAGCAGAAGCGATCAATTGTGCCAGTACCAATTTTAATGGCGGCGCTGCACCAAGTTGCGCACATTGCTGTTAAAGACTGCCCACTTCTACCTGTCACGACTGCCCTGAGCGCTGGCAAAATTGCCTAGTTTCAGGCAAGAAAGAGCCCTCTATAGATTGGGGCGAATATACAACTCTATTTTGAATGTCCACTCTATCTCCCAGGCCAGTAAATACCTTGCCTAACAGAAGGCAGAGCATGAGAAGGCGCAGGAAATCAGCAAACAGACTGAGCATGGACTGGCTACCTGACTCCAGAGAAAACAAAACCCACACTCGTGGGCTTTGTTGTCTATTACTCTATACTAGGCTATTCATCAATATATACTTAAAAGCAATCAAAATAACTATTTGAAAAGAAGATAAAACCGTATATAAACCAAATCGTTTTAGCTTAAGTTTTTTCCAGCAAATAAATACAGCGGAAATGCAGCCAAGGTGCCAAAAACATAAAACACGATATCTTCTAAGACTCCATTTCTATCCTAGCAACTTAGTCATTACCAACTCGACTGCACCATAACCATAAAGATCTGATTCTTCGAGGCCTTTTGTGTCATATGGGATTGATTCCTCCTTATCTAGCTTGCTTGGATCAGCATCAGAATAGATAACGCGCCAAGCTCGCCCAGTAAGCTCATCCTGTCTTATAAAAGTTGGCACCGGCCAATCTTTATGCGACCATGAAGGCATATCTCCCAGAATCAGCCACTCGCCATTAATCAACCCTAAGTCACCAATTCGAAGACATTTAATCGCATCAGTTGACCGCATTATCGAAATTTCTGTAAACGAAGGAATCGTTTCAAATTTCTTACCAAAGAAATAAGCAAGGATAATTTTTCCTTTTTTTGCCATGCGCGCAACAACGCCTACTGCAAACCCATTATTTCGAAGAGGAACCGCAAACAAAGATCCCTCACGATATGGTATAGACTTCATTATTTACCTCCCAAGTAAAGGCGAGCAGCATCCATGTACTCATCTATCTTTGGATTGCTTGGGCTGATCGGCCTGATTTTATTAACGATAAATCAAACGATAAATCAAGCCACCCATTTTAAATCAACAACATAACGATAAATCAAGCCAAGATAAATCAAGCCACCCATTTTAAATCAACAACATAATGCACTTTCAGTTTGCCTACAACTTGTAAAAGTTAACATTGTTAAAAAAGAACCATCAAAAGTTATAGGGACAGCATCTGAGGCAATAAATTGCGCTAATCCCTTAAAAAATCGGGCATTTCAGACGAGATAAATCATCCCAGTTCTTAGGGGATACTCAGCAAGGGTTACTTTCGAAGTTATATAAGTCGTTGTCAGTTGCAGCGCAAGTGCTGGCAGCTTGCCGCAAAGTGCCGTCGTCGCTTTTCGAGATGTTCGCAGTAATCGCTCAGTTCTTGCAGCGTGCCCACTGGCCCGTGAAATAGTTTGCCAAACTCGGTTGTCAGCTTGAGCCAATTGTCATGGGGAATATTTAATCTGTTCAGTATCTTGGCGCTACTTTCACTGATGCTTCCACGTTTATCATTGCGAATGATTCGGCCGGTATCATCCACCAATTGAAGGTAATCGGTTAAGGCAAACGCAATGCCATTGGGTTGGTTGTCGCACTCGTTGCCAATAAAAGGCAGGAGATTGCTCGGCTGCTCACCTTTTAATGCAGCCCGAATACGTAGTTGAATACTGGTATGGTCGGATTGTTCAGGTGTATCAGCGAGTTGTGCTCTAATCGGATTTAAATCAACGTAAGTCATGCAGGCTAATACTGCGGCTTCATCGAGTAATGCTTGGGATTTAAACCGACCTTCCCAGAAACGACCTGTGCAGTTATCTTCTTGATTTGCTTGCCTTGCAATCGGTTCATTTAAGCAGCGCATAAACCATGAAATATCACACAAACGGCTGCGATAAAGAGCGATTGAATGCTTTAATCTGTTCACCTCATGCGCTTCAACCAACTCACCTTTAGCGAATTTGTGCGTTAATTCATCGCCTTTAAACAACTTATGCCATTGCTCAAGCACTTCGCGGTCAGTCCAACGATTGGCACTGTCGATATCCACCCGCAGCACCAAATGCAGATGATTCGACATCACCGCAAACGCTGCCACATCAATAGCAAAAACCGCTTCAAGTTCAAATAATAATGACTCCACCCAAGCACGGCGATGGTCATAGTTTTTACCCGAGTAACTATCATCGCCACATAAAAAAGCCCGCCGAACAACGCGGCTACAGCAATGGTAATAGGGAGTGTCTTCAAGACTTATCTGAGTTCTACGAGGGCGCGGCATACAAACCTCCTTGTTTAATGCTTAACCAAAGCATAGTCGGAGGTTTACTACCGCGCTATTAAGGCTGGGTGTCCACTTTTATTACTTGACTCACTATGGGACAGAAGCAATTGATCTTTATATCTATTTATGGAGTATTGTCATTGTTTCCCCAGTGACTCGCCGTGAATATATCCCTATAGGCTCGACGGCGACATCCATGTCGCCAACGGTCACTGGTGCCCCAATGCCAATTTTAACTACCCATTTTGCAATATGTACGTAAAAAGCTAAGGGACAATAGCACGTTAGTTTTTTAGTCTAATCAGTTGGTTCCGGATTAAGATTTCAATGGATTAACGCCGCACTCTGAGGCAACTTTGTTGCACAGCGGAAAAGTTGTCCGGCTGCAACGAATTGTTATACCTAATTTCTATTTACAACCTGCAAAGCGTCAGGCCATGTGGTGTTCTCCACGATATAATCTCTAATTAAAACCCTATTTGATGCAATAATTCCCGGCCAGCGCTGATTCCAAGAGTTATAAGCGTGCCATGAATAACCTATGTAAAGCTCTTTACGCATAGAGTTCATAGATCTGAGAGTAGCGTCTAAGAACACCTTTTCTATTGATGTTCCTCTGATCTCCAATATGCTCGCAATATATATTAACCATCGCGCCATATGTTCATACTGCTCCCACGCATTATACCCATTCGTCAAATCCGTTTTGAATTCAATAATTTGACCAAGTGCTTTAACCACTTTTTTATCATTTATACTTACGCCGACAGCCGCAATCGAAGATACGATTTCGTAAAATGCATTTTCAATACTTAAAAAACCTTTCGTGAATTGATGATTATTAAAAACCACTTTTTTAATATTTGCTACTGATGATTCTGCACACTTTTCTGCATTCGGGATTTCCGAATTTAGCTTTTTAAAAAAATCATGGCACTCTGTTTCATCAATCACTCGAATACCGTAACAGTGCGCATAGTAATCCTTAACCGGTTGATCGACTTTTGATCGCGACACCAAAAATATATTCGAGCCTATAACGTGGTTTTTAGAAAACCCTTTATAATCACTGATTATTGATTTTAGATTTGCATCTCCAAGAGAGTAGCCCAAGATAACCACGGTATTTTCATGTAACACCGTGCTTAGTTTCCTCGAAAAATACGATTCGCTATGAATAAACTTAAAGTAGTCATCTGACGTAACAACCATATTTTCTGGAGAGTCTATCGACCCATGAACATGATAGACTTTGACCCTGGCTGACGATCTAGGAATCGGCAGGCCAGGCGTCAAGGAGTGACATGCTTCAAATCCTACTAGCTCTTCGACAAGCTTGTCATAGTTGGTTGTAACAACACGACAAGAGCATTTTGATAGAAAATCTTCTATTGATGCATTGTTCCCCATCAACTTTATGGAACTGATTTCCTTTGCAATTTCTTCGTGGATGCTCTTACCTACTTTTTGCAGTTCAATAGAAATAACCTGAGCCGCCTCCTCTAATCCGAGTGTATTTTTACCGTCTTTTGGAAATAGGCTGGCCTTTAAATCATTTCCATTTGCAAGAAGTTCACACAGTGACTCCAAAAGTCCTTGCCAGCTAGGGGCTTGGTTATCTGATACAGATTTCGAAAATCCCGTTCCAGTGAATAAGCACAATCTACTTGATGTCGCTGCATACGCGATTTCGAAATACTCGCTCAACCTTCACCCCTTATTGGTATAACATTACTGCACATGGTTAACTGATTGTATTGCAGCGAAGTTATCGGCTTTGCTTCAAATACACCACCTAGAAAAACGCACATGCGCGTTTTTAAAACATATTATCTATGAACTGGTAAGTATAAGCGATTAATTTTAAAGATATTTATTTAAAAATTAGAAAGCACGCACAAATGCAGGATGAAAATCGTTCACAATCCTTATAATTTGAATACAACGGTATACTTATCCCGTTTTTTGATGGTTAGTAGTGAATTACATCACACGGGATATAACGATGAATATTACTAGGCCAGAAAGTCGTTCATTATTGTTCCACCGAAAACTTGTTAACTCGTTTTGGGGCAAAAGCTTTTCGCCAGATGAACAGTTGTTATCTTGTTTTAACGATTCAATGCAATGGCGGCTATTTTGGATTAGCCGCCATTATCTTATAAACCGATGAGTTTTGGCGTGAAATCAGCGCCTTTCACCCTATGTTGTATTTTACCCATCGCTTTAATTAATCAAGCCCATTAAAAAGCACACTATTTTGCGGCGGTTAACTCAATAAAAGCGGCGGTGTACATTTTCAGATTCAGCATAAACTGTTTATGGGTAATAAATTCTTTCTCGGTGTGGCCAGTGTATTCCACGCCCGGCATGGCGGGGCCAAAACTTAAAGCGTTGGGGAATAATTTACTGTTGGTTGAGCCGCCAATGGCCACGGGTTTGGGTGATGCTATGCCAGTAAAGTGAGCAAATACATCGAGTAAAGTCTGCTGATGCGGTGCATCCTTCATCACCATAGGCTCGCCCCAATAACTTTCCACGTCGATGAGTGTCACTTGATGCTCAGCTTGCCATTTGTTCAGCGCGTCCTTGGCTTGGGCTGAGAGTAACTCAGGCGTTTTGCCCACTGGGCGACGTAAATTAATGGTGACTTCCGTCCCTTTACTCGTTTGCGCAACAACAGTGGGGGCCAGCGTTAAAGCGCCCATAAAATCATCTTTATAGGCCAGTTCGCCAAACTGCTCGGCATAAATCCCCACCCCTACTAACTCATTCATGGCGGCGACCGTCAAAGCCGCAGTGGTTTTAGGCCAAGTGTATGGCTGAAGTAGCGAGGCCAAATGCGTCACGGCATTCACCCCATCTTCTGGTGTTGAGGAATGGGCCGCCTTACCGTCGGCAAAAATATGCAAGTCGCACACGGCCTGCTCGCAAGTACGCTCGAATCGATACTTCATCCCCTGCTGCTTTGCGGCGCTCGCCTGTAATTGTTCAAACAAGCTTGGGGTGATGGCATGAATTTGCGCCTCGGCTTGCTGTGGCACTTGGCTAGCAAAATAGCCGCCGGAAAATGCAGTTAGGCTCGGAACATTCGTTGCCGCGCCCTGCTCCTGCGTTGACTCGATATTCGGCACAGTAAAGCCAATCTTACTCCAACCCTTTTCGGCGGTGACGACTGGATACTCGGCATCTATAGTGATATTTATCTGCGCTAGGGTGTAATGGGCTAAAAAGGCTTTTAGTGGATCCCAATCGGACTCTTCGGCTAAATACACCAACAGCTCAATGCGTTTTTCCCGTTCGAGTTGTTTATCTTTGATGGCCTTCATCGCATACATGGCGGTGACAATCGCGCCTTTATCATCTTCAGTGCCGCGACCTATCAGCTTGCCAGGTTCAGACTCGGTATCCAGCACATAGGGGCTCTTGGCCCAGAGCGCGGGATTGGCGGGTTGCACATCGCCGTGGGTAACGATTCCTAATTTCTCAACCTGTGAGCGTTGGGCATCGACAACATTGGCATCGAGGCCAATCAATACAACATAACCGTGGTCGGCATAATCGAGCCCGAGTTCTTGGCTCAAGCTTTTTAAACTCGACTTAAAACCAATAAAAGCGGGGTTGGTATCGGGTGTTTGCCCCTCAACCGCTTGGGTATTAAAACTGATTAAATGCGCCAGACTCTTAACCATCTGCGTGTCATAGGTGGTCACCGCATAATCGGCCACCTTAAGCGCATCTTGGCTAAGGCTAGTGGATGACGCTGCTGCTTGCGATGTCCACAGCGCAGCGACTAATAGGGAATAAGAAAAACGACGACAGAGACTCGTACAGTTAAACCGAAGCAATTCCATAGAGGTCCTATTTATTATTTGTATGATGAGGGACTTACATAAAAACGCACCCAAGCAATGGCTTTATCCTTTGCCGAATATTGCTTTAGTGCGCGGCTCAGTTTGCCATAGTTCTTCCGTTAAAAACCGCAGGCTAACCATTTGTTACAAACAAAACACAAAATCGATGGAACCCTTAGGCGAATACATGCTAAACAGTCAGCTTAAAATAAGCTTAATGGTTGTTAACACCATTAATCCGACAGAATAATAATCACCTAACGGGGAATTGACATGAAGGGACTAAGCCTAAAATCACAGGCCCTTAACGCGCGAACACTCAAACCACACGCAATCACACTGACCTTTAGCGCTATCACGCTCGCCCTAGCCTTAAGCGGTTGCAGTGCGCAGCATAGCGATACTGCGGCGCAGGCGGCAGTCGCACCGAATGCCATGTCGGCACAGATCATCAGCCAAAATGCCAGCAACCCATTCTTTAAACCCTATGATACTTTTATGGAAATTCCGGCCTTCGATAAGATTAAGCCCGAGCACTTCCTCCCAGCATTTAAGGCGGGTATCGCTCAACAACACGAAGAAATCCAAGCGATTGTCGATAATAAAGACAAGCCGACCTTCGCCAACACCATTGAAGCGATGGAGTTTTCGGGCGGTCTCGTGACCCGCGTATCCAACGTCTTCTTTAACTTAACTGGCGCGGATACCACTCCAGAGCTGCAAGCGATTTCCAAAGAAGTCTCGCCAATGTTATCGTCGGCCGAAGACGATATCTTATTGAACGATAAGCTGTTTCAACGCGTTAAAGCCGTTTATAACAGCAAAGACAGCCTAAAGCTCAACACGGCTCAGGCCAAATTACTGGAAGACACCTATAAATCATTTACCCGTGGCGGTGCTAACCTCAGCGAGCAGGATAAAACCAAGCTGCGCGCCCTGAATGAAGAAATCGGCAAACTTAACTTAGCCTTTGGTGACAATCTGTTAGCCGAAACCAATGCCTTCGAGCTAGTGATTGATAAGCAAGCTGACTTATCAGGTTTACCGGCCGATGTGGTTGCCACCGCCGCCGAAACCGCGAAAAAACGTGGCCATGAAGGCAAATGGGTATTTACCACGTCACGCCCGTCTATCACGCCATTTTTAACTTATGCCGATAATCGCGAACTACGCGAAAAACTCTATAAGGGTTATATCGAGCGTGGTAATAACAATAATGCCAATGATAACAAAGTCATTCTGGCAAAAATTGCCGCACTGCGCGCCGAACGTGCGCAGCTCATGGGCTATAAAACCCATGCGGATTTTGTGTTAGAAGATCGCACCGCCAAGACGCCTGAAAATGTCTACGGCTTACTCAATAAAGTTTGGCCAGCAGCCCTTGCCCAAGCCAAGGCTGAGGTTGCAGATATGCAGGCCTTAATCGACAGCCAAGGCGGCAAGTTTAAGCTGCAAGCTTGGGATTGGGATTACTATGCCGACAAAATCCGTGTTGCGAAGTACAGCTTTAACGAGCAGCAAACTCGTCCTTACTTCTCCCTCGACAGCACCCTAAAAGGCGTGTTCTACACGGCCAATCGCCTCTATGGTTTAACCTTTAAAGAACGTACCGACTTACCCAAATACAACCCCGAAGTGCGTACCTGGGAAGTGTATGATAAAGACGGTAAGCTTATGGCCATCTTTATGGGTGACTATTTTACCCGTGATAGCAAACGCGGTGGCGCCTGGATGAACTCGTTCCGCAAGCAATACCATATGAATGGTGTCGATTCTAAACCCATTATAGTCAACGTGTTGAACTACCCTCGCCCAGCGGGTAATGAACCTGCGTTGCTCACCTTCGATGAAGCCAGCACCCTGTTCCATGAGTTTGGCCATGCGCTGCACGGCATGTTATCCAATGTTGAATATCGCTCACAGGGCGGAACGGCAGTACCTCGCGACTATGTGGAGTTCCCTTCACAGGTCAACGAAAACTGGATGACTCAGCCCGAAGTGCTCGCGCAATTTGCTAAGCACTACAAAACCGGTGAAGTGATCCCGCAGGAACTGGTGAAAAAAATCCAAGCCGCCAGCAAATTCAACCAAGGCTTTGCGACCGTTGAATATATGGCCGCCACAAAGCTCGATTTAGATTGGCACACCCTAACCGATACCTCGCCTAAGGATGCCGCCAAGTTTGAGGCCGACTCCTTAACTGCCATGGGATTGATTAATGAGATCAGCCCACGTTACCGCAGCACTTACTTCTCGCATATCTTCGCGGGCGGTTATTCAGCCTGTTACTACAGCTACCTCTGGTCGGATATTTTAGGTGCCGATGCCTTCGAAGCCTTTAAAGAAAATGGCATTTTCGATAAAGCAACCGCAGATGCCTTCCGTAACAACATCTTGTCTAAGGGTGGCAGTGACGACCCTATGTTGATGTATAAAAAATTTCGTGGAAAAGAGGCAGGAATCGAACCGTTGTTGCGTAGCCGCGGTTTACTTGCTGAGTAATCAACCACCCGCACAGTGAAAACAATGCGGGTATTGTATTTATGAACAAAAAATAAGGTGCCATCGGCACCTTATTTTTTTAGTTCTTATTTAACCACGATGGGAATATTAAGCACCTCAGATGCCGTCCCTACGAGTCCAACATCACTTAAGCCTGGCGTTGTAACTGTGACAATTAAATTACCAGAGTCGGGCTGATCGCCACCTTTTAAGCTTACAACAAACTGTCTACCACCATTATAATTTGTACTTGGCCAAGTATAACTACCTGAACTCGTGACAGTAGCGCCTGTAGCTTTAAAGTTAACCACTGTTCCAGCAGGCATTTGCTGATTATTAATATCAGCTATAGTAAACACAACAGATGCGCTACCTTTTAGTCCGATATCAATTTGGTTGTTACCTGCAACATTATCAGTAATCACAACATTTCCAAGACTGGTTGCGTAAGCCTCACTGCTTGACATTACAAGAACAAGCGAGCGCCGAACCGAAATTGAAGCTTGTGGGCTACATTTTACCCCTGGAACTGAAGCGTCACATAACACACCGCTGTACTCTCCATCCGCTAAGTTAAACTCACCTTGTCCTGTTGGATTCACGGGATCAATAAAGTCAGTGAAGGTTTCGCGAGCACCGGAGGTATCCGTAGTACTTGCTGTCATATACTTCGGCGTATAAATACCATCTTCGTTATGATCAACGTAGGCTTCGGTCAAGTCATAACAGTCTCCGCTGTTATCACGGCCACAATTTGTTGAGGTACCGACAAATAAATTAAATTCATTCGCGGTATCGAGAATATTGTTGCTATTTAGATCAGGGAAAGACTCTTCACCAATTGCTGTAGCAGTAATAGTGACTCGTCCACCATAGGGTTGGCCATAATAGTTCCCAAAATAGCTTCGACCAGCGAGATTGACCTCTTGCTTTAATAAAGCAGTAGGATCTTTAACGCGATTACCAATGCTATCGAAAAAAGGCCCATTAGCGGCAACACCAACTGGACGAGGTTGTTGACTAGTCCAAACTACAGAACACACTCCTTTTTTTGTTTGGCATGAACTCTCAATTGAACCACCTTCCGCAGTGAACACTACAGCAGTACCATCTGGCACAGGGTTGTTAAAAGCGTCAGCTAAACGGGCTGTTACAGTCACTTTAGCGCCATCATAATCCCAGCCTTCAACGTTTAAAACTGACGCGGAAAGTGAAAAGCTGTCTTGATCAGGCTTACCCGTTGAAACGACTAATACATTAGATTGGCTTGAAATGATTGCCCCATTGGACCCTTGAGTCGTTGCAGTCACACGCACCGTGGTTGCGACAGTACCAGAATTCACTACTGTTTGTACGTAGCCTTGATTATTCGATGTCACAGTTGCAGGTGTTAAGCTTAATCCAGCAGAATCATTGTTAAGCTTAAAATCGACCGATTTATTCGCTACAGCATTGCCATTTGTATCCAACACTCTAAAACGCAAAGTGGCAGATTCTGCAGTGCCTGTGCCTTTGATACCAATATTCTGAGGTGTTGCATCAACGAAAACGATACTACCTACACTTGCTGACAACACTTTAATAATACCTGTAGCGGAAAGGTTTTTACCCCCTACATCTGCAGTAACAGTAATATTATCATCACCGACACATCCTTTTGCGAGATAGGTACTCGTTGCTTGGCCGCCGACAGCGGTAACAGGAGTACTTAACACTGCTTCTGGTGTCGCCTTATTTGAACAAGTTGAAGCAAATTTAACATCCACAGGCTCGGTAAATGGATTACCGTTACTATCCTGAAGGAGGACAGAAATCGTTGCAGTTCCTCCTGCTGATAATGTGGTAGCACTTACATCTGCTTTGCCTGACACGAAGGGCGAGCCACTTCCCATTAATACATTGGTAGCGCCCACTACAAAGACTTGCTCACCAAACTCACCCGTGTTCAACGATGCTTTTGCAGTACCCGCACCAGGAAGACTTCCCGCATATAAATTAACGCTAGCTTTGCCATTGATATCTGTAATAGCAGTTTTTACTGGTAGATCGCCAATTGTTGTATCAAAAGTAACAATGGCTGCTTTTGATAATCCAGTTACTGTTGCAGTTAAAATGCCAGGTGTCGTAGATGTAATACTGTCAATTGCATTACCTGCCGTATTAGTGAGTTTTAAGGTAACTTGAGCCCCTCCCCCAACATTTCCCCCATCACCAGCCATGACAAAACCAATTTTACCGGACTCCCCAGTATCAATCTTTCCGGTAACAGTCCCTGCACCAGCAATCGTTGCCGTATTTAAAATAATAGAGGCAATCCCATCACTATTTGTTAATGCAGTGGCCGAAGTCGGGAAAAAAGATCCCATACTTGAATTGCTTAGGTTGAAAGTGACCAATTCCCCCGCTAAGGCACCCACTTTTGAATCCACTACCTTCGCGGTAACAGTAGCAGGAGTATTTGCTGAAATGTTGGTATTGGAGATCCCCATCGTAACGGTAATAACACCGGGAGTGGGAGGAGTGCCAGAGCCATCATCGGAGATACTGCCTCCGCCTCCACATGCAACCAAAAAAAGTGAACATAGTCCTGCGAGAAAAACCTTATACGCTGACTTCATTGTCAGGCTCCCTGTTATTCTAATGATAATACTAAGATTGACGCTTATAACTTATAGCCGACATTCCGCAGCTAATTTAGGAATAAACTACCTCATAGAATCTACCGAGTAATTTGAGTAGTTGTGTTTGGTGATCTTGAAGTCCAGTGATGAACCTTTGGCCGTTAATCTCTAGCGTATCTATGCCTTCGAATTGCAAGAAGACCCAACGTGCCGTCGGTCTGGAGGTCGTCTTGTTCTTTACCATACTTGGGAAGAACGCTTCGGTTTGTGCGAGTTGTTCTCTGATTTTGTGTTCTAAACTAGCGTAAACAAGCAAGCTCAACGTCATTATCATTAGCAACGCTTCAATGCGCTCAGGCTTTTTCAAGAAGATGGAAGAGGTTAAAAACTCAGGGCTTTTTAGAAAACGGAAGCCGCGCTCGACTTTTTGTTGCGATTTGTAATGTGCTAGAAGAGCCGCCATGGTGAGTGCTTCATTGTCGGTGTCATTCGTCGCGAGGATAAACATGCCTACTTTGAGCTTAGCCAGTTTTACTTTTTCTAGGTCGGTGAAGGGGGCGGCTTCGATAAAGTATTGGTATCCTGTCGGTGCTTCATCTGTCTTTGGGCGGCCCGAATGAGAGTAAGTCGGCTGTTTGATGAGAGTGCCTTGTTCAAACCCAAGTAAGTCACATTGTTTCTTGAAATCGTTAAACGCTAATTCTGCGTCAACTTCACAAGCGAATGGTTTTTTACTTAGCTTTTCCAACGCTTTGATTTCTTTTGCTATGTTTTTCTCTAAGTTCTTGAAGAAAGTGATTTCTTCCCGCTTGGTGGCCTGTTCACTGTGAACGAGCAACCAACGTTGATTGACCTTTCCGTAATCCGAGTCTATCCAACATCCTGAGTAGCCATGACCGATAGTGCTTAATTGCTCTGGCTCTAGCGCAAGTAGTGCTTGTTTTGCGAGCTTGATGGTCATGGGGACACGGGTAATGAATTTTTGATTTTGCTCATCTAGCGAGGAGATGCTTTCTTCGGTGTACAAAGCGGCATCAGCGATAAAGTAACGACTATTTTGCGCGGCTTTTAGGCAATGTATGTGTCTTTTAGTGACTTCAGCGAATGCCTTGGCATCATTGGTGTTACCACTCAGTGCTTGCATGTAAACAGGAATACCTGCTTGGTTTTCACAGATGAGTTCAAGCACGACTTGGTTAAGCTCTGGCCTATGATCCCGACTATAACCTCTTACAAGCTTAATCACGTTGGTGTTTTCATCTTGTGCATACTCACCATCAACGTGGAAGCTAGTGATATCAAGATGAACAGAATCGGTCGTCAAGCCCAGTTTATCAACAACACGCTCAGCAATAACCTGATAGAGCGCTGAGACATCGGCTTCGTATAGAGCATCTAATGTGCGGCCTAGTACATCATCAGTCAGGTGGTGTGCTTCAATGTCTTTGGCGAGTAGCTTAGATACAGGCTTGGTCTTAAAAAAGTCCGAGAACATGTGCAGTGTTCTGCTATGAAAGCCAAGTCCATTTAGGAGCATGGCCAATACCGCGTCACCATGAGAAACATTGTGGTCAGAATATTTTGGGATAACGGCATCTATCATCCGTGGCAGGCCAATTTCGTGACAAAAGGCGGCAATGAGACCAAGGTGATCTAAGCGTTTAATAACAGGATGGGTAGACATATTTTGAGACCGTCAAATAGCAGTAATAGATCAAAACTGTCGATCGCGGTCAAGATGGTGTCGTAGTTTTTATGAAAAGCTGATCGCCAGATCACACTATTTAAATTCTGGAATTAGCTGCGGAATGACGGTTATAGGCTAACATTACACAATTTTCACGTAACTTTTCCATTACTCTCTTATTTTATTTTGCATATTTTGAACTTAGTTTAACATTAGAACTCATTTAAACTTCTGCATTTTCTTGCTAGTCTTGTCGTCGCCAATATTAGAACGTATAAAAAACACACAGGAACCCCCATGGCAACCTCATCACAACATAAACTCGGCCTTACCAGTAAAATTTTAATCGGCATGGTTACGGGTATTGCAATTGGACTATTTCTACGTAATTACTTTCCGGATAGTGCATTTATTAAGGACTATATTACCAACGGCTTTTTACATGTTATCGGTACGATTTTCATCTCAAGTTTAAAAATGTTAGTCGTTCCACTTGTATTTATTTCCTTAGTCTGTGGGACATGTTCCTTAAGTGAACCCTCAAAATTAGGGCGATTAGGCGGCAAAACATTAGCCTTTTATTTATTCACAACCGCTATAGCCTTAGTACTAGCTATTATCAGTGCAGTGATAGTCCACCCGGGTAATGCTTCACTCGCGTCAGAGAAAATGCATTACGTTGCAAAAGAAGCGCCGAGTCTCGCTGATGTATTAATCAGCATAGTGCCGACCAATCCAATGCAAGCCATGAGCGAAGGCAATATGCTGCAAATCATTATTTTTGCAGTGATTTTTGGGTTTGCTATCGCTCATATTGGCGAGCGTGGTAAACGTATTGCTGTATTGTTTGAAGATTTAAACGAAGTGATTATGCGCGTAGTGACCCTGATTATGCAGCTTGCGCCTTACGGTGTTTTTGCTCTAATGGGTAAACTTGCATTAACTCTCGGCGTAGAAACTTTCAGCAGCGTGGTTCAGTATTTCTTTGTCGTACTCGTCGTATTGCTTATTCACGCTTTTATTGTATATCCCATTTTACTTAAGGTGTTTTCAGGTTTAAGTCCATTGATCTTTATTCGCAAAATGCGCGATGTACAGTTATTTGCCTTTTCCACCGCCAGCTCTAACGCTACCTTACCTATTACCATAGAAGCCTCAGAACACCGACTTGGTGTAGATAATAAAATCGCCTCTTTTACCCTGCCATTAGGTGCCACCATTAACATGGATGGCACGGCTATTATGCAAGGTGTCGCAACGGTATTTATCGCTCAAGTATTTGGCATTGAGTTAACCCTTACTGATTATGCTGCGGTGGTTGTAACCGCGACTCTGGCCTCGATTGGTACTGCAGGCGTTCCTGGTGTTGGCCTCATAATGCTCGCGATGGTGCTTAACCAAGTTGGCCTCCCCGTTGAAGGTATTGCGTTAATTATTGGTGTCGACCGACTACTGGATATGGTACGTACCGCAGTAAACGTCACTGGTGATTGTGTGGCCACAGTCGTGATCGCTAAATCAGAAGGCGAATTTAATGAAACCGTCTTTAATAATACTCAAGCTGGCAAAGTTGCCCCAAGCTTTGATGAGCAAGTCCATAAAATAGATTAAAAATATCCCTATAATTTATCGTTTATGTTGATCATCCCAAGCCCAACATTGTTGGGCTTGTTTATTCTGCAATCTCACCATTCTGTGAACAAGTAAATAGAATAGTCCTTTAAACATCGCTATATTAGCCTGCATCAATATTGGCGTTGGAGAAGATTATGTGGTGGAGAGTGAGTTGGATGATTGTCGCCTTTTGGCTGTTAAGCGCACATTTTTTACGGTATGACCAGCTTGTATTCACAAGCCTTTTTGCTATAGCACCTTTTTTCCTGCTTATTAAACAACCACTTGTGATTCGAATAGTTCAAGCTGCATTGTTTATCAGTGTTATCACCGTTTGGGGAACCACTGCAATCGATGCTGTACAGATACGGCTCGCTCATGGAGAGCCTTGGTTAAGACTGGCGATCATCATGGGCAGCGTAATGCTATTTAGTTTAGGAGCAGTGTGGAGCGGCAACGGCATCTGGAGTAAAGCGAAATAAAGGCAATAGCCATTAACAATACATTAAAGATAATGACTTTAAAGACAATGGATTAGTACTTATTTTCACCACTAACGAACCTTGGTCAGCCGAGGTTAAGTTCTTTGTGGGTAAGATAAGACAATATTTGGCTCCCACGTATAATTTGCGTACACTGAGTCCAGTCGACGTTAAGGCATGAGTATTATGAGAATTTTGGTTGTCGAAGATGATCTTATTTTATCCCATCATCTAAAAGTGCAGTTAAGCGATTTGGGCAACCAAGTTCAAGTGGCCCTCACTGCCAAAGAAGGTTTTTTCCAAGCAACCAATTACCCTATAGATGTTGCCATTGTGGATTTAGGTTTACCCGATCAAGATGGTATTAGTCTTATCCAACAATTACGTGAAGAAGGCGTTAAAGCCCCCATTCTTATCCTCACAGCGAGGGTGAATTGGCAAGATAAAGTTGAAGGCCTCAATGCGGGCGCTGACGATTATTTAGTTAAACCCTTCCAAAAAGAAGAACTTGTCGCAAGACTTGACGCCTTAGTCAGACGTAGCGCCGGCTTTGTCAAACCTGTCATTACCAGTGGTGAGTTAAAACTTGATCTTGCCGCTAAACAAGTAACGCTAGGCAATGACATTATGGAAGTCACCGCCTTCGAGTACCTTATCCTCGAATATTTAATGCGCCATTGTCATGAAGTCGTCGCAAAACAGCGGCTATTAGATGTCATTTATGGCGACAAAGAAGGCGATCCTAATACTATCGAAGTGATGGTGAGTCGCTTACGTAAAAAACTCACCCGCGATGGCATTGATAATCCGATAGCCACAATCCGTGGACAAGGATATAAATTTAATCTGCCATGCAACTAAGGCTCAAATTCAAGAAACGTCTGCTTACCCGGATGTTTCTCACCTCGTTATCTATCATCACCTTAGTAGGGTTTGGCCTCGCTTGGATGGTCAACATTCTGCATGCGCAAAATAGCTATAACGAAGAAACCGCCCAGCTTATCGCCGAAATTCCACAAGTTGCCGCCGAGCTTAGAGAACATGATCTTATTCCTGATACCAGTGCTTGGTTAGAGGAAAACAACAAGCAAGAGCGGTATGTAATCGCAAGTTGTGATGAGAAGTTTAAACAAGTATGGACCTCATCCCTCGCTGTTGACCGTGGCCTCTTCGATACCTGCGAACGTTTCAACGAAATCCGTAACGACTCTCCGCCCTATTACCTCACCATGGCCGATGACAGAGGTTACTTTGTGTATTTGCTCGCAGTAGAAATCGCTGGCGTACATTACAACCTGCTTGTAATGAAAGATGCAGCTAAGCTCGAGCAGGAATACAGCAAATTCAGTAAACGCACCTATATCCGTCTGGCCATGGTGCTCGCTCTCGCACTGATTCTGCTGGTCAGTGCGGCATATTGGGGGATGCGTCCACTCGTAAGGATGCAAAACGAGTTGCAGTCGATAAACCAAGGTAAGACTAAGTCACTTTCAGAAGGTTACCCCGTTGAGCTTGAAGGCGTAACTCAAGCGCTTAACCAACTATTACAGCAATCGAGCGCCCAACAACAACGCTATCAAAACGCGATGAACGATCTGGCGCACAGCTTAAAAACTCGTCTTGCAGCCGTTCACGCCATTACCGATGATACAAGTCTGACAAAGCAATCTGCCAATGAAAAAATCATGGAGCAGATCAGCCAAATGGATCAGCTGGTTAAATATCAACTAAAACGCGCCATGTTAGGTCGCCAGGGATTAAAGCAGGAACACACCGCTATTGCCCCACTTGTTGAGCAACTCGCGCAAATGCTATTTAAAATTTACCGTGACAAACAGGTGAAATTTAAGGCCAACATACCGACTAATTTATTGTTTCCCGGTAATAAAGGCGATTTAATGGAACTCTGCGGTAACTTAATGGAAAACGCCTTCAGGCTATGTATTAGCCAAGTACAGGTAACAGCACATTTTAATCAGCAGAGTGATTTTGAATTGATCGTCGAAGATGATGGCCCAGGCGTAGAAGAACAACTTAGGCAAAAAATTATTCAGCGCGGCGTAAGAGCCGACAGCCAATCGCCAGGACAAGGGATTGGCTTAGCCGTATGTGATGAAATTGTCAGTAGCTATGGCGGAAGTCTAAGTATTGAAGAAAGCAATCTTGAAGGCGCGCGATTCAGAATTACCATCCCAACCTAACTATCCTATGCATAAACAGCATAAAGCTGCTCGGCGCGATTAAACATCACCCAAGAGGTGGCAATGTACTTATCATTACTGATAGGCATATTGCCACGATGGGAATGAGTAAAACCTGCTGGCGCAATCACCATTGTGCCTTTTTTAGGTGCGATTTTACGCTGCTGATAATAAAACTCGGTCTCGCCGCCCTCTTCTACATCATTTAAATAAAACATGTAAAGCACCACACGGTGTAAGGCCTCGTTGTGGTTAAGCTGAGGAAATTGCTCTGAATGCCAGTGGGGATATCCACCTTTATTCTTTTGATATTTCTGAATATTAATACTACCACTGCGGTATAAATATTTGACCAATGCTTCGGCTCTCGGTTTACCAAGACGCTCAAAATTCGTTGGCGTTAGAGTCACAGCTTGACCTTGTTCATCACTAACAGAAACCGCCACAGCTCCCATCAACGCCATCGAATATTGAGTAAAATAATCAGCGGTCCCCTTAAGGGTATAAGATAACAACTCATTCTTAAGTGGCTGTAAATCTATGAAATTATCTAGTGTAAGATCTCGACTGATCTTTTTTTCAAGATCGACCCCATTACCGGTTTGCCCATCAACCACACCTGAGTGGTTTTCGAACGCAAGAATGAGACGATCACATAGGTCTTCAGGTATCGCATTAGGGTATACTTCGATAAAATCCATATAGGCTCAATGCTTCGGTTATTTTCCAATCTTACTATGCTGACATGTTAGTTAAGTAATTGTAAAGCTGCACCATTGATATAAAATAACGCCATTGGCTTCACGATAACAAAAATATGAAAAAAAGCTGTAAAGTATCAATTCATCAATTACAAGTGGGTAATTTTGTGCGTTTACCCGTTGCTTGGAAAGATCATCCTTTTTTATTCAGTAGCTTTCACATAAAACAGGCTGCGCAAATTGAATTAATTAAAAATCTCGGTATTGAACACGTAATTGTCGATTTAGAGCGCAGTGAAACCGCACCGCTAAATCCTGAGGCCATTAACCCTATCAAGCTGCCACCGAGTCCAGAACTGCACGATCTTAAAAATGATATGGATGTCTATAAGGCTGAGCAAATCGAAGTCCAGAAAAAACTCCGCCGAGATATTCATAAAACGGAACAAAACTTCACCCGTTCAGTGGCCATGATGCGCAGTATGATTTCTAAACTACGCAATCGACCATTGAATGCCGTTGATGATGCTAAGGTGTTAGTCCACAGTATGGTGGAACAGCTGTTAACTTCCGATAATCTAGTACTGCACTTAATGAGTGACGCCAAACAGGATGAGAGTATTTACTACCATTCATTAAACGTTGCCATACTCGCCATGCTGATTGCTAAAGAGATGGAATGGGACCGAAGTGAAATTGAATTAATCGGTTTAAGTGCGCTATTTCATGATGTGGGTAAACTCAAAGTGCCACCGCAGATTTTGAAAAAGACCACACCTTGGTCTGCGCCTGAGCTTAATTTTATTAAGCAACATCCCCTTCTTGGGATTGATTTACTCAAACTGGCTGAGAATTTCCCTGAGGCTGCCTTCCCTGCTATCACCAATCACCATGAGTTTCTTGATGGCACTGGTTACCCCAAGGGATTGCAGGAAACGGATCTTGATAAGATGTCCCAGCTATTAGCAGTGGTGAATGAATATGACTCCCTGTGTTACCCAGGTAATCAAGGTAAAGCTCGTATGCCATACGCCGCGTTGGGACACTTGTATAAACAATATAAAACGAAATTAAATCAGGAATATATTGGCAAAATGATCAAGATGCTTGGCATTTATCCCCCCGGAAGTGTGGTGGAATTGTCAAGCGGCCAATACGCGATGGTGATGTCGGTCAATCTGCAAAAGCTACTTTGCCCTAAAATCCTCGTTTACGATGCATTAGTGCCAAAAGATCAAGCGCCTATCGTTGATCTTGAAATCGAAGGGATCAGTATCGTCCGCTGCCTTCCTCCCGCGGCACTACCTGAAAAAGTTCACGAATATCTCAACCCTCGGGAACGCGTCAGTTATTACTTTGGTGGCGATAGCCGCAAATAATCCCCATTAAAAAGCCGGAGAAACTCCGGCTTTTTGCGAATACTTTGCGATTAAATCAAATTGACCAATTACAGCCAATGCTTACGCTTAAAGAAAAAGTAAGTCCCCGCAGCGCTCGCAAGCATCATTAGAATCGCCATCGGATAACCATATTGCCATTCTAGCTCTGGCATACCATTAAAGTTCATTCCGTAGCTACTCGCGATCAGTGTCGGAGGCAGAAAGACAACGGCAGCGACCGAGAAAATTTTGATGATCTTATTCTGCTGTAATCCACTAAAACCCATCGCAGCATCCAGCAAGAAGTTTAACTTGTCGAAGATAAACTGGCTGTGAGGCATTAAAGACTCAATGTCCGAGAGCATTTCACGTAAGTCTTTTAAGTGTTCATCGGATAATTGCCCGCGGTAATATCGCTGCATATAACGTAGTGAGCGCTGGGTATCGAGTAAACTTAAGCGAATCTTACCATTGGAGTCTTCTTGCAATGTGATCAGCTTAAACACATCATCAAGCTCTTCACTGTCAAAAACCTGCTCACCGACATTTTCAAGCACGGTATACACGTCTTCGATCAAGTCAGAGAGATAATCCACTTTTAAATTAAATAGTTCGAGAAACAATTCCTGAGGGGTTGATACTTCTAGCCGACCTAACCGCAGATAGTTTCGTAATAGGCGGATAAGTCCGACATCCTCTTCGCGGATAGTCAGTAGAAAATTAGTACGCAGGTTAAAGGAAACGTTCACCCCACGCACATCTTGCCCCACCCGTTGTGGGAATAAGGAATTGATATGCAGCCCGTCGCTATTTTGATAAAAACGTGCCGACGCCTCAATCTCGTTGATATCTTCTTCGTCTGGCACTTCTTCAACTGAAAAATGACTTAACCACTCTCGCTCTGCATCATCAGGTTTATAAAGATCCAACCATATGGTCGACGCCGGAATACTGTCCTGAGTGTTAATCTCTGTCACCGTCAACTGACGGTTTTTATAGACGTAGGCAGTAATCATGTGTCCTCCTGAAAAAAACTTAAGCTAAAAAGTCCACTTAAGTGCAGGCTAAAAAATTGTCGCTAGTTTAACGCATAACTTCGCAATGAAAAGGCGGGAGAGATAAATTCGTAAAATAAATATGCCTTAGTCTTCGAGGATCTCTAGTCGCTCAGCATTTGAAAAACGAATATGTACCCCCTCAACCGTGACCATCTTTGCTTCTGAGATATCGCCTTTACGGGCATGATAAACACCGAAACTGTCACCCGATGGGGATACAATTGTCACGGTCACCACTTTATGCTGATCGTGCCAATACCACACACTGTAGCTTAAAACACAAAGCCCCAGCAGTAAAAATACCCCACTCAAAGCGTAGCGCCGCAATAGACTCGGTAACACAGGCGTATTTTGTAATGACGCTTGAACCACACCAGGCTTACGTTTAGCGAGCAGCAAAATCGCCATAATGATGACGGCGAGGGTGAGCAGCAGTTTTGTTAACAAGGTACACTCCAGAGGAACTAACTCGCCGTAGTATAATCGACAAATAAAAGGGAAACTGTCATTAAGATCAAGCTTATGAAACTCTTACTCAGGGGCTTGGACATTAATTTTGAATCGAAGATAACACCAAAAGATGACAAACAAAGGAAAGTTAACAATCCTCAAATTGTTTTGCCATCCTGCGAATTTGAGTTAACAGCACACCGTGACGATTACGTTCAGCACACAGTTTTTGATGAACAGGATCTGATGGATTACCAACAAGTATAATTCGCACTTGATAGCCAAGGGCTTTGGCTGCGGCCTCGTAAGCCATGTACTCCCAGCGGCAGAGATTAGTATTATCACAAATCACCACAGGCTGGGCATTGCTGAGTGCTTGAATAAATGCAGTTAAATTACGTTGATGGTATTCGGAAAGTTTTTTCGCATCGAATCGATACACCTCTCCCTCGTAGAAAAAACTGTCGGTCGAGAAAATACCACCTTGACGGACGCGCAGCGCATATTCTAACGGCAGATTAGCGACAAACTGTTCAACCCAATAGGATTTACCGCAGCCCGGCAAGCCACGCATGATAATCGCCAGTTTTTGCGCCATGGGCTCGTTGCTCATTCTTTTAAATCAGACTCGGCTAAATCGGAGCCAATCACTTTGCCTGAGAGTATAGTATCGACTAATTTAGGCACCAACTCCCCTGCCTTACCGGTTAAATGATATTGAAACTGGCTGTGTCTATCGGGCGATTGTAAATTAACCTCGACAGTTTGCGCCCCATGATGATTGGCCGTGTCAACAAAACCCGCTGCGGGATATACCGTGCCCGAGGTACCAATGGCGATAAATAAATCACAATTATCGAGCGCATCGTGAATTCTATCCATGCCTAACGGCATTTCACCAAACCACACCACATGGGGACGTAACCTTTGTGCAGGAATACAACACGTACAACAGTTGTTTACCCCAAAGGGTTCTCTTAATAAAAAGGTCTGACGGGAGCGAGGACAGCGGCCTTTAGATAATTCCCCATGCATATGCAGTAAGCGACGCGATCCAGCCCGCTCATGTAAATTATCAATATTTTGGGTGACAACCAATAACTGTCCAGAAAACTCAGCCTCTAACTTGGCTAACGCTTCATGAGCCGCATTAGGCATCACAGTACCACTGTGTAACTGCTCCCAACGGCTGTTATAGAAACGTTCAACAAGCTCGGCATCTCGGGCATAACCTTCGGGGGTGGCTACATCTTCAATATGATGCTCCTCCCACAATCCATCTTGATCGCGAAAAGTTCGTAATCCCGACTCGGCAGAAATACCCGCGCCAGTTAATACCACAATATGTTTGTACATACTGTTTCCTTTTATTGTAATTATTCTATTTATTGTCCCGAATTTTTCGCATCCTGAACATTATTCCTTGGTATAACCTTACAAAAACTATGCTTGAATTGCCGCAATTTATTGCGATTTCACGCTCAGTAACACAATTTATCTGCATATAGCCCCATAAAGCTAGAACAAAGGTTTAAGTTTTTAATTTGAGCCTCTATAATGGCAATCACTATCCACGGATGAACCTATTGGTTCTGCAATCAAGAGATTAGCAATGACAGATGGAAATCAAGCGCTAAAAAAAGCCGGTTTGAAAATCACCCTGCCACGAGTCAAGATCCTAGAACTGATGCAAGGACCTGAAAACCAACATATCAGTGCAGAAGACTTATATAAGAAACTACTCGATTTAGGCGAAGAAATTGGTCTAGCGACAGTTTACCGTGTATTAAACCAGTTTGATGATGCCGGCATAGTCAGTCGTCACCACTTTGAAAGTGGTAAAGCCGTGTTCGAGTTATCGACTCAGCATCACCACGATCACTTAGTTTGCCTGTCTTGCGGTAAAGTAATTGAATTTTCAGATGAAGTGATCGAACGTCGTCAAGAAGAATTGGCTAGTAAACATAATATTAAGCTGACAAACCACAGTTTATATTTGTACGGCCATTGCACAAATGACACCTGTGATCATAACGACGAATAAGTTCGCTCGAAGGCATATTTCAATAGTGTCTTAGCTGTAAGCTATATCATAAAAAACCAGCCATCGGCTGGTTTTTTATTAAAATACAAATGGTTAGTTATAAAGTTTTTGCGTAGACGTTGACTTTATACCCCATAAACTCGCTAGGTTCACGCCAATGCATTCCTATGCGTTTAGCCACTGTTTCAGAACCTAAATTCCCCTCTAAGATCAAAGCGATGATTTGCGTAATACCAAACTGCGGGAACACGCTGATTGCTGCTTGAGCAGCTTCGGTACCGATGCCTTTGCCCCAATATTCAGGAAAATAACGATAGCCAATTTCGACTTCGTTAAACTCAGGAATAAATTTTGGCCCACAAAAACCAATCACCTTGCTATCAGCCTTATGCTCAACAGCCCAGCGGCCAAATCCCCGCTGTTGGTAATCCTGAAGGATCACATTGTGGAACAGTTCACGAGCTTGCTCACGCTCAGTAAAAGGCTCGGTTGGAATATATTTCAACATCGCAGAGTTACTGTTCATCAAATAGAGGGCATCGATATCCTGCTCGGTAAAAGGTCTAAGAATTAAACGCTCTGTCTGTATAATCATATTGGCTTCCTTCATATTGCCCTCTATATACTCACTCATGTCCAGCTAAGCGACTAACGATGAAAATCACCGTTACGCTCTGGCTGATAAACAATTTCTTCAATACGGACTTTGACCATTGAGCCCCCAGGGCCTGGCCACTCGATTTCATCACCTTGTGATAAGCCCAATAAGGCGCTGCCTACGGGAGCGAGTATGGAAATGGTGCCCTCACCCGTCGCATCCTTAGGATAAACTAAACGCAAACAAAAAGTGTCGTTACTGGATGACACACTAAATTTCACTTCAGAATTCATCGTCACCACATTAGCGGGCATCTGCGCTGCGGGCACAATGTCTGCTCGGTCGAGTTCCGCCTCCAATGCTGCACGTCCCGGAAATGCATTCGCAGGTAATGACTCCAGCAGACGCTCGAGTCTTTCTAAATCGATTTCTGAAATAATAATCTTTGGCGTTTTCACAGTCTTTCCCTCATGTAAATAGATGCCCCTTAGGGTTAGCCATCTGCTCTGGGCTTATCCTCCCCCAATGGGATAAGCCAATAAAAAATACGCTCGCAGCTTAATGCCGCAATCGTGTGATAATTAAGTACAAGATTTATAGCTGAACAGCCATGGTGCCATAAGCGTAAGGCTTAGGGTTGTGGCTCTACGGATACATTTGCACGTCAATCAGATTATGACGCCCAGTAGAGAACCCCAATCTAACCCTTTGCCAACTAAAATGCTAGCCTGCATGGTGTTAGCTTTGTCCATTCTCACACTTCCACCAGAGCACTGGCTAACAGATGCACAATAAAAAAGGCGCCTTAGGCGCCTTTTCGTGTGTTAACGGTTAGATTACCAACCGGTTTTAGCACGCAGCGCTTTGCCGATATCCGCTAACGAGCGGACAGTGGTCACGCCCGCTGCTTCTAATGCAGCAAATTTGTCAGCAGCAGTACCTTTACCGCCAGCGATAATTGCACCCGCGTGACCCATACGCTTACCCGCAGGAGCAGTAACACCCGCGATGTAAGAAACAACTGGTTTAGTCACGTTAGCTTTGATGTATGCCGCCGCTTCTTCTTCAGCAGTACCACCGATTTCACCAATCATTACGATGGCTTCAGTCTGTGGATCGTTTTGGAACATTTCCAATACGTCGATGAAGTTAGTGCCTGGGATTGGGTCACCACCAATACCTACGCAAGTAGATTGGCCGAAACCTTCGTCAGTGGTTTGCTTAACCGCTTCATAGGTCAGCGTACCAGAACGAGAAACGATACCCACTTTACCTTTTAAGTGGATGTGACCTGGCATAATACCAATCTTACATTCACCTGGGGTGATAACACCTGGGCAGTTTGGACCGATCATGCGAACGCCAGTTTCTTCTAGCTTCACTTTCACTTCCAGCATATCCAGTGTTGGGATACCTTCAGTGATACAAACGATAAGCTCAATACCACCGTCGATAGCTTCGAGGATAGCGTCTTTACAGAAAGGCGCTGGAACGTAGATAACAGAAGCCGTTGCGCCAGTCGCAGCCACAGCGTCTTTCACAGTGTTGAACACTGGCAGACCTAAGTGCTCGCTGCCGCCTTTACCTGGAGATACACCACCGACCATTTGCGTACCGTAATCGATAGCTTGTTGAGAGTGGAAAGTACCTTGACCACCGGTAAAGCCTTGGCAAATTACCTTGGTATCTTTGTTAATTAATACAGACATTATTTGCCCTCCGCAGCTTTAACTACTTGCTCAGCCGCATCAGTCAGACTGTTAGCTGCAATGATATCAAGACCTGATTTAGCTAATACTTCACGGCCTAATTCAGCGTTAGTACCTTCTAAACGCACTACAACTGGAACTTTAACGCCAACTTCTTTAACCGCGCCAATGATACCTTCTGCGATCATGTCACAACGTACGATACCACCGAAGATGTTAACCAGAACGGCTTTCACATTGCTATCAGACAGAATGATCTTGAATGCTTCAGCAACACGTTCTTTCGTCGCGCCACCACCTACGTCGAGGAAGTTAGCTGGCTTGCCACCGTGCAGGTTAACGATGTCCATCGTACCCATCGCCAGACCAGCACCGTTCACCATACAACCTACGTTTCCGTCCAACGCAACATAGTTCAGTTCGAACATTGCAGCGTGAGCTTCACGGGCGTCATCCTGTGATGGATCGTGCATTGCTTTGATTTTTGGTTGACGGAACAGTGCGTTGCCATCAATACCAATTTTGCCGTCTAAGCAGTGCAGGTTACCTTCAGTGGTGATAACCAGTGGGTTGATTTCCAGCAGTGCGAAATCGTGATCAACGAACATCGTTGCCAGACCCATGAAAATCTTGGTGAATTGCTTCATTTGAGTTGGGTTTAAGCCCAGTTTGAAGCCAAGATCACGCGCTTGGTATGGCTGAGGACCCGTCAGGGGATCGATGATCGCTTTGTGAATGAGTTCTGGCGTTTCTTCGGCCACTTTCTCAATCTCAACACCGCCTTCAGTTGATGCCATAAACACCACACGACGGGTGCTACGGTCAACTACTGCACCTAAGTACAGTTCGTTAGCGATGTCGGTGCAGCTTTCTACTAAAATTTTAGCAACTGGCTGACCTTTCTCATCTGTTTGATAAGTCACCAGATTTTTGCCTAACCAGTGTTCGGCAAAGGCTCTGATTTCTTCTTTATCGCCAGTGACTTTAACGCCACCCGCTTTACCGCGGCCGCCTGCGTGTACTTGACACTTAACAACCCATAAATTTCCGCCAATACGGCCAGCTGCTTCTACAGCTTCTTGGGCTGTATCACAAGCAAAACCTTCTGACACTGGTAAACCATATTCGGCAAATAAGGATTTTGCCTGATACTCATGCAAATTCATGATGATCTATCCGTATACTTCTAATCAAATCCAACTGGCCCGTTTGGACCAGTCACGAGGGTATGTCTTACTTTTGTCTTTAATAAACTCTTTAAACTGAATCGTTTATTGAGTTGGATTACAGATCAAGCAGCAGACGAGTTGGGTCTTCCAAGAAGTCTTTAATGGCGACTAAGAAGCCAACTGACTCACGGCCATCAATAATACGATGGTCATATGAGAGAGCTAGGTACATCATGGGCAGGATTTCAACCTGACCATTGACTGCCATTGGGCGATCTTTAATGGCGTGCATGCCTAAAATCGCGCTTTGTGGCAGGTTTAAAATTGGGGTAGACATTAACGAGCCAAATACACCACCGTTAGTCACAGTGAAGTTACCGCCAGTCATATCCGCCACAGTCAGCTTGCCATCACGGCCTTTAATCGCCAGATCGCGTACTGCTTTTTCGATATCAGCCAAGCTCATGGTATCGGTGTCACGCAGCACTGGTGTTACCAGACCACGTGGTGTAGATACTGCGATGCTCACATCAAAATAGTTGTGATAAACGATGTCGTCACCGTCGATTGACGCGTTCACTTCAGGGAAGCGTTTCAAGGCTTCAGTTACCGCTTTAACGTAGAAAGACATGAAACCTAAACGGATACCGTGGCGCTTTTCAAAGATATCTTGATACTGCTTACGGATATCCATGATGGGCTTCATGTTCACTTCGTTGAAGGTCGTGAGCATTGCGGTAGAGTTTTTCGCTTCTAATAAACGGTTAGCGATAGTCTTACGTAAACGTGTCATTGGTACACGTTTCTCGCTGCGACCCGCCGCTAAAGGTTGTACCGCAGGAGCCGCAGGTGCTACTGCCGCTTTAGGTGCAGACTTGATAAAGGCTTCAACGTCTTCTTTAGTGATACGTCCACCCACACCAGTGCCCTTCACTTTGCTAGCATCAACATTGTGTTCAGCCAGTAAACGGCGTACTGATGGGCTTAACGCATCGTTAGACTCTTCTGTCGCAGCAGCAGGTGCAGCAGCTTCAGCTTGCGCTTTAGTCACTTCTTGTCCAGAAACCGCGCCAGCAATGAACTTAGCAATCACTTGCTCGCCCAGAACGGTGTCGCCTTCGTGGAATAGAAATTCACCAATATGACCATCTTCTGGTGCAACCACTTCTAGCACCACTTTGTCAGTTTCAATATCAACCAGATTTTGATCACGAGAAACTTGTTCACCCACTTTTACGTGCCAAGTGGCGATAGTTGCGTCGGCAACAGATTCTGGCAGTACGGGTACCTTGATTTCGATACTCATGAAAAACGATCCTTTTTATAAAATGTCTATGACTACAGTCTTATCAATTAGAGCTTTAACGCACTGTTCACTAAAGATTCTTGTTGGTGAGCATGCAGCTCTGGGTAACCACAAGCTGGTGCAGCAGACGCTTCACGGCCAGCATAGGTCAGTTTTGCACCCGCAGGGATAGCAGCCCAGAAGTGATGTTGGCTAGAGTACCAAGCACCTTGGTTTTGCGGCTCTTCCTGACACCATACAAAATCCTTCACATGTTGGTAATCAGCTAAGGCTGCAACCATTTCTTCATGCGGGAACGGATATAACTGTTCGACACGGATTATTGCGACGTTATTGATATTTTCTTTACGGCGTTTTTCCAGCAGCTCGAAGTATACCTTACCGCTACAGAACACCACGCGATCGACCTTGCTCGCCTCTAACGTATCGATTTCACCGATCACGTTTTGGAAGCTGCCATTAGCCAATTCTTCCATGCTAGAAACCGCTAATGGGTGACGTAGCAATGATTTAGGTGACATAACCACCAGTGGACGACGCATTGGGCGCACCACTTGGCGACGCAGCATATGGTAAACCTGAGCTGGTGTTGATGGCACACACACTTGCATATTGTGGTTAGCACATAACTGCAAGAAACGCTCTAAACGGGCGCTTGAGTGTTCTGGACCTTGGCCTTCGTAGCCGTGAGGCAACAACATGGTAAGACCGCATAAACGGCCCCACTTCTGCTCACCAGAGGACAAGAACTGGTCGATAACCACTTGCGCACAGTTGGCAAAGTCACCGAATTGAGCTTCCCAAATCGCCAGACCGCCGGGTTCCGCTGTTGCATAACCGTATTCGAAGGCGAGTACTGACGCTTCAGACAATACTGAGTCAGTGATGTCGATTGGGCCTTGGTTTTCGGCAATATTACGCAGTGGTAAATACGTAGTCGCATCGTTTTGGTTGTGCAGAACCGCATGACGGTGGAAGAAGGTTCCACGACCAGAGTCTTGACCAGTAATACGAACACGTTGTTTATCTTCAAGAATCGTTGCGTAAGCTAAGGTTTCAGCAAAGCCCCAGTCGAGTAACTTCTCACCTTTTGCCATCGCGACGCGGTCACTATAAATCTTAGCAACACGGGATTGCAGTGAATGGCTTTCAGGCACGTAGCTCAATTTATCGGCTAGTTTCTGCAAACGTTCGATAGGCAGTGAAGCGTCATAGGCTTCATCCCATTCGCGACCAATGTAAGGAGTCCAATCCACGGTGTGCAGTGTCATTGGACGCCATTCTTTCACTACGCAATCACCTTGATCTAAGGCATCACGATAAGTGTTGATCATGCTAGTCACATCATCGGCAGCAATGGTGTTTTCTGCGATCAGTTTGTCAGCGTAAATCTTACGTGGCGTTGGGTGTTTCTTGATCTTGGCATACATCAGTGGCTGAGTTGCACTTGGCTCATCAGCTTCGTTGTGGCCATGACGGCGGTAACACACTAAATCAATCACCACATCACGTTTAAATTCGTTACGGTAATCAACGGCCAACTGCGCAACGAAGGCAACCGCTTCTGGATCGTCTGAATTTACGTGGAAAATCGGCGCCTGTACCATCTTAGCGATGTCAGTACAGTATTCAGTTGAACGCACATCGTGGTGATTTGAAGTGGTAAAGCCCACTTGATTGTTGACAACGATGCGGATACTACCACCCACTTTAAAGCCACGGGTCTGAGACATGTTGAATGTCTCTTGTACGATACCTTGACCAGTAATGGCAGAGTCACCGTGGATAGTGATTGGCATCACCTGTAAACCATCTTTACAACCGCGGCGGTCTTGACGAGCACGTACAGACCCCATAACCACAGGGTTAACGATTTCAAGGTGAGACGGGTTAAAGGCCAGCGCTAAATGCACATTGCCACCCGGTGTTTCAAAGTCAGATGAAAAACCTTGGTGGTATTTCACGTCACCAGAACCATGAGTATCAGCATGCTTACCCGCAAACTCATCAAACAGTTCAGCAGGACGCTTACCTAATACGTTCACAAGGACGTTCAAACGACCACGGTGAGCCATACCGACGACGATTTCTTTAGTGCCCGCTTCACCTGCACGATAAATAATTTCGCGCATCATAGGTACTAGTGCATCACCGCCTTCTAACGAGAAACGTTTCGCACCAGGGAATTTAGCACCTAAGTATTTTTCAATGCCTTCAGCAGCATTTAGGCCTTCAAGAATGCGGGTCTTAACGTTTTTATCGTAGTTAGCTTTACCTAAGGACGGTTCGAGACGTTGTTGGATCCAACGCTTTTCATCGGTGTCGGTAATATGCATGTATTCGGCGCCGATAGAACCACAGTAAGTGGCTTTTAGCGCTTTGACTAAATCAGCCAACTTCATGGTTTCGCCGCCATGGGCGAATGAGCCAGTATTGAACTCACGCTCCATGTCTTCTTTGGTTAAACCGTGGAATGCGGGATCTAAATCTGCGACAGGTTCACGTTTCCACAAACCTAATGGATCAAGGTTAGCACCTTGGTGACCACGGAAACGGTGGGCGTTGATTAGCTGTAGCACTTTAACTTGCTTAGCATCCAACTCAGGATCGGTCACACGAGCTGCGCTCTTATGACGTCCTTCCATCGCTAAACTGCGAAAATAATCACGTACTTTTGAGTGGGCCGCTTCTGGCGCGTCTTTAGAGGCACCGTTCACCGGAGGGAGATTATCAAAAACCGCACGCCAATCGTCAGAAACTGACTGAGGGTCTTCTTGATAGGCTTCATACATCTCTTCTACGTAGGTCGAATTTGCACCACTTAAGTGAGATGATTCGAGCCAGGCTTTCATGATGCCTTGGTGCATTTCTATTCCTTTCAAACTTTATACACGTGCTTAGCCATAGTTTTTTTATGTGATCTCAGGTCAGGACCTTTGATACATAATTTCTGCCGCCCCTAGAATATCCAGATTTCACGGCGCGTTGTCTTCCATTACATACACAAAAGAGCCACCTTCTATGCCCAGAAAGTGACTCTTTGAGAGCTATATTATTATTGATTTCAGCTCAGGTTCTCGCATTACACCGCTCTCTTAAGCAGCATTGACTTAATATGACCGATTGCTTTGGTCGGATTAAGTCCTTTTGGACAAACGTCAACGCAGTTCATGATGCCGTGGCAACGGAATACGCTGTAGGCGTCGTCCAGCTCAGAAAGACGTTCTTCTGTTGCTGTATCGCGACTGTCGATCAAGAAACGGTAAGCATGCAGCAGACCGCTAGGACCGATAAACTTATCAGGATTCCACCAGAATGATGGACAAGCCGTTGAACAACAGGCACACATGATACATTCATAAAGACCATCTAAATGGGCACGTTGTTCAGGTGACTGTAAATGTTCACGAGCAGGCTGCTTATCATCGTTGATAAGGAAGGGTTTAATCTTCTCGTATTGCTTGTAGAACTGAGTTAAATCAACCACTAAATCACGTACAACTGGCATACCTGGCAGTGGACGGATTTCCAACTTCTTACCTTTAAAAGTAGAGATTGGGGTAATACAAGCCAGACCGTTTTTACCGTTCATGTTCAGGCCATCGCTGCCACAAACACCTTCGCGGCAAGAGCGACGGAACACTAAGGTTGGGTCTTGTTCTTTTAACTTGATCAGTGCATCGAGCACCATCATGTCAGTGCCAGCAGCCACTTCAAGGCTGTAATCCTGCATGTAAGGCTTTGTATCTACATCAGGATTGTAGCGATAAACTGCAAATTCCAATTTCATCTTTGCAACTCCTACTAGTAGGTACGTTTCTTCGGCGGGAAAGCTTCACGCAACTTAGGCGCCATATTCACAGCACGACGGTCCATGGTTTCAGTCACAGGGTCAAACAAACTGTGGCATAGCCAGTTTTCATCGTCACGCTCTAAATAGTCTTCACGTGAGTGAGCACCACGGCTCTCTGTACGGAAGTTAGCAGCATAAGCGGTAGCAATCGCCGTCGCCATCAAGTTGTCTAATTCTAAACACTCGATACGTTGGGTGTTAAACTCACGAGAGTTATCAGACAATTTAGCATTTTCTAAACGCTTACGGATGGCTTTTAACTGCTCTAAACCTTCAGCCATGGCATCGCCACGACGGAATACAGAGAAGTTTAATTGCATGCAAAGTTGTAAATCCTTACGGATTTGCACAGGATCTTCGCCATCTTTATTGTTTTCCCAGCGTTGTAAACGTGCCAGAGAAGCTTGAATATCAGCATCAGTCGCATCCTTAGGATCGGCAGTCTCATCGAGCGCTTTGCCTAAGTGTTGACCTGCTGCACGGCCAAAGACCACTAAATCTAGCAATGAGTTACCGCCTAAGCGGTTCGCGCCATGTACAGACACACAGGCAATCTCACCTACAGCAAACAGACCCACTACGTCTTGCTCAGTGCCGTCAGCATTCTTACGAATAACCTGACCGCTCACCTTAGTTGGCAGACCCCCCATCATATAATGACAAGTTGGCAGAACAGGGATCGGACCATCAGCCGGATCGATGTGAGCGAAGGTACGAGATAATTCACACACGCCAGGTAGACGGGCTTCTAAAGTCTCTTTACCTAAGTGATCGAGTTTCAGTAAGCAGTGTGGGCCTAATGGACCATCTAAACCACGGCCTTCACGGATTTCGGTCATCATAGAACGTGCAACTACGTCACGAGATGCCAAATCCTTCGCGTTTGGTGCATAACGCTCCATAAAACGCTCACCGTCTTTGTTTAGCAGGTAACCACCTTCACCACGACAACCTTCTGTCACAAGTACACCCGCACCAGCGATACCAGTTGGGTGGAATTGCCACATTTCCATATCTTGCATCTGAACGCCAGCACGCATTGCCATACCGACACCGTCACCAGTGTTAATGTGAGCGTTAGTGGTAGAAGCGTAGATACGACCAGCACCACCTGTAGCTAATACAGTGGCTTTGGCTTTGAAGTAAACGATTTCACCAGTTTCGATTTCAATCGCAGTACAACCTACGATGGCACCGTCTTGGTTCTTCACTAAATCGAGGGCATACCATTCAGAGAACACTTGGGTTTTGTGTTTTACGTTCTGTTGGTATAAGCAGTGAAGCAGTGCGTGACCGGTACGGTCTGCCGCTGCTGCGGTACGAGCCGCTTGTTCACCACCGAAGTTTTTAGATTGACCACCAAAAGGACGTTGGTAAATCTTACCATTTTCGAAACGAGAGAATGGTAACCCCATGTGCTCAAGTTCAATAATGGCTTCTGGGCCGGTTTGACACATAAATTCGATAGCGTCTTGGTCGCCGATAAAGTCGGAACCTTTTACGGTATCGTACATGTGTTGTTCCCAATGGTCTTCATGGGCGTTACCCAGCGCAACGGTGATACCACCCTGCGCAGACACAGTATGAGAACGGGTTGGGAATACTTTAGATAAAAGCGCACAGCTCTTACCTTCTTTAGAAATCTGTAGTGCTGCACGCATACCTGCACCACCGGCGCCTATCACTACAGCATCAAATTCGCGTACTGGAATACTCACTTAGACACCCCACACAATAACAATGCCGGCCGCTAAATAGCAGAAAACGGTAACGACAAAGGTGAACTGTAAAACACCGCGTAACGATGTGCACTTGACGTAATCCGTCAATACTTGCCATACACCAATCCAAGCGTGAACAAGCAATGCAACTAACGCGAGCAGTGTAAACACTTTCATTGGCAGAGCACTGAAGAGGCCATGCCACACGTCATAGGTGAGAGGGGAACTACATGCAATAAAGCCAACCATGAAAATGGTGTAACAGGCGAGGATTACTGCACTAGCGCGTAGTAGAATAAAGTCATGAACACCACTGCGTCCAAAACTTGCTGCATTGGTTACCATACCCATAACCCCGCTAAAATTGAAAAGGCTACCGTTAACACAAATACAGCTTTCGCTGAGGCGGTGCCCGAAGCCAACTCTTCCCAACGACCAGTATCCATCACTAAGTGGCGCAGGCCACCGAATAAATGGAAGGTCAAAGCAGTCAAAATGCCCCAAATGATGAACTTCACAACAAAGTTATCAAACAGAGATTGAACGCCTGCGAAACTTTCAGCGGAGGCTAAAGATGAATTTAGCAACCAAATAAGAATGCCAACAGCGAACAGCATGATGACACCGGATACACGGTGAAGAATTGACACAATCGCTGTTGCAGGAAAGCGAATGGTCTGCAGATCTAAATGGACAGGTCTTTGCTTTTTCACGTTCTGCTCACTCAGCTCCATTGAGCATTTTTTTTGTTATGTGAACCGCTTTTGTACAAACTTTAAACTGAGTGATTAATCACCGCAAAAGTAAACACAAAAGCAAAGTTTAAACAAACAGATAACTATTTGAACACTCACTCATTTAACATGTAAACAAAGGGTGCTTTAACATCATCGTTTGCAGCCATTATTAGGCGGAGGCAAGTATACTCGCGGGAAATGTCAAATACAAACATCACAGAATGCAAATTTTGTTTTTTTAGGAAAATTTTCGCGTAAGTGCCAGCTGTAGCAAGGAAAGTAAAGCGTTTTATACCATGGTCTAACAAATTTAAACGCTTATTTAAATTGAAATGTGATCTACAATGGCTGTAAAGTAATGGCGGTTTGACATGCCGCACTCACAGATAAGAACGAAGTAAGGAGAACGGGGTATGGCTGATTTAAAAGCCAAATTAGAATTACCAGGGAATGACTCGATAGAGTTGCCAGTAAAGCAAGGATCCGCTGGTTTTGACGTAATCGACATCAGTAAACTTGGCAGCAAAGGTTACTTCACCTTTGATCCGGGTTTTCTTGCGACAGCCTCCTGCGAATCTGCAATTACCTATATTGATGGTGATCAAGGTATATTGTTACACCGCGGCTATCCAATCGAGCAACTTGCCGTTGACTCCGATTACCTAGACCTGTGTTATCTGCTGCTTTACGGTGAACTGCCGACAAAAGAGCAATATGCTGAATTTGTACACACAGTCAAAACCCACACTATGGTGCATGAGCAAATCGCCTTCTTCTTTAGAGGCTTCCGTCGTGATGCTCATCCTATGGCGATGTTGTGTGGTGTTACTGGTGCATTGTCTGCATTTTATCAAGACTCACTCGATGTCAACGATCCTCGCCACCGCGAAATCGCCGCTTATCGCCTAGTCTCCAAAATGCCAACGATTGCTGCTATGTGCTACAAGTACTCTTCAGGCCAGCCATTCGTTTATCCACGTAATGACTTAAGCTATGCAGGCAACTTCTTAAGCATGATGTTTGCCGTTCCTTGTGAAGAGTACAAGGTAAACCCAATTGTTGAACGTGCTATGGACCGTATCTTCATTCTTCATGCGGATCACGAACAAAACGCGTCAACGTCAACCGTACGTTTAGCCGGTTCTTCAGGCGCGAATCCATTCGCGTGTATCGCTGCGGGTATTGCTTCTCTATGGGGCCCTGCACACGGCGGCGCGAACGAAGCTTGTCTACAAATGTTAGAGGAAATCGGTTCAGTAGACCGTATTCCTGAATTCATTGCCCGTGCGAAAGACAAGAACGACCCATTCCGTCTGATGGGCTTTGGTCACCGTGTTTACAAAAACTTTGACCCACGTGCCAAAGTGATGCGTGAAACCTGTCACGAAGTGTTAAAAGAGCTAAAAGTACAAGATCCATTATTAGATGTCGCCATGGAACTTGAGCGTATTGCGCTGGAAGATGAGTACTTCATTTCGAAGAAACTCTATCCAAACGTCGACTTCTACTCAGGCATCATCATGAAAGCCATTGGTATTCCTACCAGCATGTTCACTGTACTGTTCGCATTAGCGCGTACTGTGGGTTGGATTGCTCACTGGAAAGAAATGTTGGATCAACCTGGTCACAAGATCAGCCGTCCACGTCAGCTTTATACTGGCGAGACTGCGCGTGACTTCATCGACCTAGATAAACGCTAAACACTGCATTTATCGATTCAAAGCGCCCTCAAGGGCGCTTTTTTATTGCCATTTATCTCACTCTAACTCTAGGCATGTTCTACTAAGTCAGTAGCCCCTCACCCGATGACATGCTTCTTGCCCCACGATGAAAACTTATTTAGCATTTTTCATCACTTTTTAAACTTTTTAGCTACATCTGGCGTATTCATCTTAGCGCAAAATCGTCAAAAATAATAATTAACAAATAAAAACAGTAACTTAATAAATGGCACGTTTTATGCTTATTAGCATCATTATATTCAAACAATAGGTAACAGTTCTTATGGAAAAGTCTAAAATGATTAAGTTCGCCCTACCCGTTTTATTAGTGTCAATGTTGGCGGCTTGTGGTGAAGAGGAAGTAGCTAAAAAAGAAGAAAAATATGCTATTCCCGTTGAAACGACGACCGTGATTCAGGGTAATGTCTCTTCTTTTTACAGTACTACGGCCACCCTTGAAGCCCCACAGGAGGCGAATGTTGTCAGTCGAATCGCTGGCCTAATCGAAGCCATTAATGTGGAAGAAGGCGACCGCGTTAAAAAAGGACAAATACTAGCGGTTATTGATGCCAAACGTCAGCAATATGATTTAGATCGTTCCGAAGCGGAAGTTAAAATCATTGAGCAAGAGTTAAACCGCTTAAAGAAAATGAATAATAAAGAATTTGTTAGCGCTGACTCTATGGCCAAGCTTGAATACAACTTGCAAGCAGCTATTGCTAGACGGGATCTTGCCGAACTACAAGTGAAGGAAAGCCATGTGGTTTCGCCCATTGATGGCATTATTGCCAAGCGGTATGTAAAAGCGGGCAATATGGCTAAAGAGTATGGCGAATTGTTTTATATCGTTAACCAAGATGAATTGCACGGCATTGTGCATCTACCAGAGCAGCAATTAACCAGTTTGCGCTTAGGCCAAGAGGCTCAAGTATTTAGCAATCAACAGAGTAAAAATGCTATCCATGCAACTGTGCTACGTATCAGCCCTGTGGTGGATCCACAAAGCGGCACATTTAAAGTCACCTTGGCCGTACCAAATCAAGACGCCCGCCTAAAAGCGGGGATGTTCACTCGGGTCGAATTAAAATATGACACCCATGAAAATGTGATTACCGTGCCCTACAGCGCCTTAATCAATCAAGATAATAAGCAAGCCTTGTACGTCATTGACGGCACCAATGCTAACCGTCGCGAAGTTCAAATCGGATACCGCGAAGGTGATTTAATTGAAATTGTTTCTGGTATCAAGCCTGGCGAACTCGTCGTTACCCGTGGTCAGCAAAATTTGAAAGACCAGTCCTTAGTTGAAGTCATTACCCCACTCGATTTGGCCTCAGCGAAGAACTGATAGGAGTCTTTCATGTCAATCATTAGCACCTCAGTTAAACGGCCAGTCACGGTATGGATGTTCATGCTGGCCATTATGTTATTCGGTATGGTCGGGTTTTCGCGCTTAGCGGTAAAACTCCTGCCCGATTTAAGCTATCCTACCCTGACGATCCGCACCATGTACGACGGTGCTGCGCCCGTTGAAGTGGAGCAGCTGGTCTCAAAACCCATTGAAGAAGCCGTCGGTGTGGTGAAAGGCTTACGTAAGATCAGCTCTATTTCTCGCTCAGGCATGTCCGATGTGGTACTCGAGTTTGAATGGGGCACTACTATGGATATGGCAAGTCTCGATGTGCGTGAAAAACTCGACACTATCGCCCTGCCGCTTGATGTTAAAAAGCCATTACTACTGCGCTTTAACCCCAACCTTGATCCTATCATGCGCCTAGCGCTGTCTGTACCAAATGCCACTGAGACAGAGCTCAAACAGATGCGCACCTACGCAGAAGAAGAGCTTAAGCGCCGCCTAGAGGCTCTTTCTGGGGTTGCCGCTGTGCGTTTATCCGGCGGTTTAGAACAGGAAGTGCATATTCAGCTCAATCAGGAAAAATTATCCCAACTCAATTTAAATGCCGATGACATTAAGCGTCGCATCAACGAGGAAAACATCAACTTATCTGCGGGCAAAGTGATCCAAGGCGACCGCGAATATCTGGTACGAACCCTTAACCAATTCAATTCATTGGAAGAACTAGGGCATGTGATCGTCTATCGCGACGCACAAACCTTAGTACGTCTATTTGAAGTCGCTACGATTACCGATGCCTTTAAAGAGCGCAGCGATATCACCCGTATCGGTAGCCAAGAATCGATAGAACTGGCTATTTATAAGGAAGGTGATGCAAACACGGTCGCCGTTGCCAAAAAATTGCGCGATGAGCTATTGAAGATCAACAAAGATCCTCAGCAGAACAAACTGGAAGTGATTTACGATCAATCAGAATTTATCGAAAGTGCCGTCAGTGAAGTGACCTCTTCAGCGTTAATAGGCAGCATTTTGTCCATGCTGGTGATTTATCTGTTCCTGCGCAATATTATCCCGACGCTGATTATCTCTATCTCAATCCCCTTCTCGGTGATCGCTACCTTTAACATGATGTACTTTGCCGATATCAGCTTAAACATCATGTCATTAGGTGGTATTGCGCTGGCGATTGGTCTGTTGGTTGACAACGCGATTGTGGTACTCGAAAACATCGACCGCTGTCGCAGTGAAGGCATGAGTAAATTGGATGCTGCGGTCACGGGTACTAAGGAGGTCGCTGGCGCGATTTTCGCCTCGACAATGACGACGCTCGCGGTGTTTGTTCCCTTAGTTTTTGTCGATGGGATTGCTGGCGCCCTCTTTTCAGATCAAGCCTTAACGGTGACCTTTGCGCTCTTGGCCTCCTTGCTAGTTGCCTTAACCTCGATTCCGATGCTGGCCTCACGGGAAGGATTTAAAGCTTTGCCGGAGCTCATGAATAAAACGCCGAAGGAAAAACCGACCACTAAACTTGGCAAATTAAAACACTATAGTGCGACGGTGTTCTCCTTCCCGATTGTGTTGCTATTTAGTTACTTGCCGAGTGCCTTACTCACCTTAGTGTTGATTATTGGCCGCTTCTTTTCGTGGTTGTTTGGCTTAGTGATGCGCCCGCTGAGCAATGGCTTTAATGTTGTGTACCATAGTATCGAGTCTATTTACCATAAGCTACTGGCTTTGGCGCTGCGTAAGCAAATCATGACGTTACTACTGACGATTGGGATCACGGGTGCCTGTATTAGCTTGCTTCCCCGTTTAGGAATGGAATTAATTCCACCGATGAACCAAGGGGAATTCTATGTTGAAATACTGCTACCACCTGGCACAGCTGTGGGTGAAACCGATAGGGTTTTGCAACAACTGGCGATGTCGATTAAAGACAGACCAGAAGTGAAACATGCCTACAGCCAAGCGGGCAGCGGAGGGTTAATGACCTCAGATACCGCTCGTGGCGGCGAAAACTGGGGCAGATTACAGGTCGTACTTGGAGATCACAACGCCTATCATCAGGTGACGCAAGTGCTACGAGACACGGCGCGCCGCATCCCCGAGCTTGAGGCAAAAATCGAGCAACCTGAACTCTTTAGCTTTAAGACGCCATTGGAGATTGAGCTAACAGGCTACGATTTAACCTTACTAAAACGCAGTGCCGATAACCTTGTTAAGGCGTTGTCAGCATCTGATCGCTTTGCCGATGTAAATACTAGCCTGCGTGATGGTCAGCCAGAATTGAGCATCCGTTTCGATCATGCTCGTTTAGCCGCATTAGGAATGGATGCCCCGACGGTTGCCAATCGCATTGCCCAACGTGTTGGTGGCACTGTCGCCAGTCAATATACGGTTCGTGATCGCAAGATTGATATTCTCGTTCGGAGTCAACTGGATGAGCGGGATCAAATTAGCGACATCGATACCTTAATTATCAACCCTGACAGCTCCCAACCCATAGCCCTTAGTGCAGTAGCAGAAGTATCACTGCAATTAGGCCCATCGGCGATTAACCGTATCAGTCAACAAAGGGTGGCCTTGGTATCGGCAAACCTTGCCTACGGCGACTTAAGTGATGCCGTAGCCCAGGCACAGCAAATCCTGTCTACGCAGGTATTGCCAGCGTCGGTGCAAGCCCGTTTCGGTGGCCAGAATGAGGAAATGGAGCATTCATTCCAATCACTAAAAATTGCATTGATCCTAGCTGTGTTCTTGGTATACCTCGTGATGGCAAGCCAATTTGAGTCACTGCTGCATCCATTGCTCATTTTATTCGCTGTACCAATGGCACTGGCTGGAAGTGTGCTTGGTCTTTATATCACCCAAACCCATCTAAGCGTGGTGGTCTTTATTGGCCTTATCATGCTGGCGGGGATCGTCGTCAATAATGCCATTGTATTAGTGGATAGAATAAATCAACTACGTGCTGAGGGCGTGCAGAAGCTTGAAGCCATAAAAGTCGCAGCGAAATCCCGTCTTCGCCCGATTATGATGACAACGCTCACCACTGTACTAGGTCTGCTCCCTATGGCATTAGGGCTAGGCGATGGCTCAGAAGTCCGTGCACCGATGGCGATTACCGTGATCTTTGGTCTGAGCCTCTCGACCCTGTTGACCCTGATTGTTATCCCAGTGCTCTACGCCCTGTTTGACCGTAAAAAGTTTGAACATACCGCCACAGCGCAAGACAACACGGCAGAAACCGCGGAGGCTCGCCTATGAACCTCACCCGTTTAGCGATAAAACGCCCAGTCACCACCAGCATGTTTTTCTTTGCTATCTTGCTGTTTGGTCTGGCTTCTAGCCGCCTACTGCCGCTCGAAATGTTCCCTGGCATCGATATTCCGCAAATCGTAGTGCAAGTGCCTTACAAAGGCTCAACCCCAGCGGAAGTCGAGCGCGATATCACTAAGGTGCTCGAAGAGTCCCTCGCCACTATGGGCGGTATCGATGAGCTCGAATCCGAATCCTCCCAAGAGGGGGCGGAAATCGAAATCAATATGAAATGGGGCGAAAACGTTGCCACTAAGAGCTTAGAAGCGCGGGAAAAAATCGATGCGGTGCGGCACTTATTGCCCAAGGATGTTGAGCGGGTGTTTATCCGCCAATTCTCCACCGCCGATATGCCAGTATTGACCATACGGATTTCGAGCGACCGCGAGCTTTCTGGCGCATTCGACTTGCTTGATAAGCAGCTTAAGCGCCCGCTGGAGCGGGTCGAAGGGGTGTCTAAAGTCAATCTCTATGGGGTTGAGCAAAAGCAGATTGAGGTCAGGATCAATGCCAACCGTCTTGCCGCTAGTGGTTATTCGGCAACCGAGTTACAGACACGTCTCGGCCGCGAAAACTTTGTACTCAGCGCTGGCACCTTAAGGGAAAGTAATCTGGTTTATCAGGTGTCTCCTAAGGGCGAATTTCGTAATTTAGAGGACATTAAAGCCCTAGTATTATTACCAGGGCTGACCTTAGGTGACGTTGCCGATGTGCAATTTGCGCTACCTGAACGGGTCGAAGGTCGTCACTTAGATAAGCATTACGCCGTGGGTCTGGATGTGTTTAAAGAATCCGGCGCCAACTTAGTGGAAGTGTCTGATCGGGTATTAAAGGTGATTGAGCTTGCCAAGCAAGATCAACAATTCCAAGGTATCCGCTTGTTTATCATGGAAGATCAAGCCTCTGGGGTAAAATCCTCTCTCTCGGATCTGCTGCTGTCGGGATTAATCGGCGCCTTGCTGTCTTTTATCGTCCTGTATTTATTCCTGAGAAACTTCAAGATGACCTTGATTGTGGTGTCATCTGTGCCGATTTCGATAGGTATGACACTGGCCGCCATGTATCTGCTGGGTTACAGCTTAAACATTCTGTCGATGATGGGACTGTTATTGGCGGTCGGTATGCTTATCGATAATGCGGTCGTGGTCACCGAGAGTGTGCTGCAGGAGAAACAAGGCAAAAATACTAAGAGTGTTCAAGACAATGAAAATGCGGTCATGACAGGGGTCGATAAGGTCAGTCTTGCCGTACTTGCGGGCACTATGACCACGGCTATCGTATTTTTACCCAACATCTTTGGGGTTAAAGTCGAGCTCACCATCTTCCTTGAGCATGTGGCGATTGCGATTTGTATTTCGCTGGCGGCCTCACTGTTAGTGGCTAAAACATTAATTCCATTGATGTTAACTAAGTTCCACTTCGATATCACGCCAGAGAAAGCGCCAGGTAAGTTGCAAAACTTCTACAACCGTAGCCTCAATTGGGTGCTACTGCGTCCTTGGCGTTCAGGTCTAATTTCGGTGGCGATTTTAGTATCCACCGCCCTGCCGCTATCGATGGTTAAGCAGGATCAGGAGGACAGCCAAAGCAAGGAGCGCATTTACGTCAACTACCAAGTGGAGGGTCGCCATAACCTCAATGTGACCGAGGCAATGGTGAGCCAAATGGAAGAGTATCTTTATAATAATAAAGAGGAATTCCATATCGACTCAGTGTATAGCTACTATGCGCCCGACGATGCCTCTTCGGTGATTTTGCTGAAAAAAGACTTGCCCATGCCACTGGATGAATTAAAGAAGAAAATCCGCAGCGGTTTTCCTAAATTCTCTATTGCTAAGCCTCAATTTGGCTGGGGCAATGATAACTCGGGCGTACGCGTCACGCTCACTGGTCGCTCCACTTCAGAGCTTATCCATTTGAGTGAGCAAGTATTACCCTTACTCTCCAATATTAAAGGGTTAGTGGATGTGCGCTCCGAAGTAAACGGCGCGCAGCAGGAAGTCGTGATCCGCATAAATCGTCAGATGGCGGCACGACTGGATTTAAAACTCAACGAAGTAGCTTCTAGCATCTCAATGGCATTGCGCGGCTCACCGCTACGCTCATTTAGGCACGATCCTAATGGGGAACTGCGTATCGAAATGGCCTATGAGAAGGAATGGCAAAAATCCCTCGAGAAGCTAAAACAACTGCCGATCGTGCGTATCGACCAACGTTTGTATACCCTTGATAACCTTGCCAGTATCGAGATCCAACCTAGGTTCGATACCATCAAGCACTATAATCGCCAAACTTCGCTTTCTATCGGGGCGAACTTAGATAATCTCACCACAGAGGAAGCCCAAACTAAGATCAAACAAGTGATGGAGAATGTGCGTTTTCCTGATGGCTATAACTATTCGCTACGGGGCGGTTTTGAACGCCAAGATGAAGACCAAAGTATCATGGCAATCAATATGTTACTTGCTATCGCTATGATTTACATCGTGATGGCGGCACTATTTGAGTCCTTGTTATTACCGACGGCCATTATTACCTCAATCCTCTTCTCGATAACGGGTGTGTTTTGGGCGTTGCTGCTCACAGGCACGCCTATGTCGGTCATGGCGATGATCGGTATCCTGATTTTAATGGGCATCGTGGTAAATAACGGTATCGTCTTGGTCGATCAAATCAACCAAATGACACCCGATCTCGATAAGCTGTCGGACACCATTCGCGAAGTGTGTATTACCCGTTTGCGCCCGGTACTGATGACAGTAGGAACAACCGTACTAGGTTTAGTGCCACTGGCGATGGGCGATACCCAAATTGGTGGCGGCGGCCCGCCATATTATCCGATGGCAATTGCCATTATTGGCGGCTTGTCTTTCTCAACCGTAACTAGCCTATATTTGGTGCCATTGTGTTATCAACTCCTCTATAGAATGCGTTACCGCGCCGCAGTCCGACTTGGCGAATCGAATCGTATCGCCCAAAAACTCTTACCGTGGACAGCCAAAGCATGATATGACGGGATAGCTTGACATCACTCATTAAAAAGGCTGCATCGCAGCCTTTATTATTTTGTTAGCACCTTAAAACGGATCATATATAACTGTTCAAGGCCGGGATAAATCTCGGCAATCACCTGGTGCAGTTCGGGTAAGGTCATATTTTCTTGTTGGGCGTGCAGTGTTGTGAGTCCAGACAATGTTATTGGCATTACCTCCAACACTTGGATGTCACAAAACCAACGATGAGTTTCAAAGGTCGACACAGGGAGGATTTGCCCTGGTATCACATGGGATTCAGCTTCATTACGTAACGTAATCGTTTTCTTGCCCATCAAAATATCGTGTTCAAAGCGTTCAAAAAAAGTGATGTCAGTTAACAAGGTTAATCCCTCTATTTATCCAGTCAAAATGCCGATAGTACGGCACAAAATACAGCAAAACATGGTCAGTTTGCGCGATTTAAGTTAGAATTCGACCTCAATTGAGCCATTGGCCTCATATTCCTGCGCTTAGCGGGTGCGAACGACATTAGAGACTTTATGAACAAGAAACAAAAGATCATCAAAAAAATTGCGAAACGTGCTAAAGCCAGACTGAATAAAGTCGATCCAGCCACCATTGGCGCACCCGCAAAATCTGGCTATATCTCTAAGGCTGAACGCGCCAAGATCGCAGCACTTGCTGCGGCTGCAGAAATAGAATCAGCAGCAAGTGAGCCACAAGAGGCAACAACTGAGCAATAATATTGTTTAATAAAAACAAACTTATGCGCTAATAAGACCAATATGTAATGCCACACCAGACTGTGGCATTTTTATTTTAAATAGTCAGTTATTAGGGCCTGTTGACGTTTCAGGGTTATTTTTGCAGCAATGTGGCTGGCTTTTATGCAAGGCAAAGTCCGTGCAGTGTAGTTATTCTACATAAACGGACGATAACGCGGCAGAAAAGCCAGCCAAATGCTGCCCGAAGGGTTCGTCTGGCAAGCCCTTGCTCTTTGTCACTCGTCATTTGAGTAGAATAACTATACATCATTCCTCGTTTCGCGAGCACGTGCTTGCCAGAACGAACAAAATCTAATCTCGAAACATCAACACGCCCTAGTCACTACATACATTAACGCTTAGCATTATCCTGTTGCTCAATAAAGGGTATAACAGGCTCCATTTCTTGCTCTTCCGTCAATTGTGCCATCTGCGCGCAGGAGGATGAAAGAGGGCTAGTTGCACTCGGTAGATTCTGTGCCACCTCATTCGTCATCAATTCGTCCACATCGGCTGCTAAGCCAGCAACACCATGTCCGGTCGATGTCAACGCGACCTTATCAACTAAACGATAGGCAACCCAAACCCCTAAAACACCAAAAAGAATTGAGCCTATTACTTGGCCGATAAGTACCCCATAAACCCCGCCCCACTGCGCGCCCATATACACAAAGGGAACAGTGCCTAAAGTCGCCTTGCCCACATTAAATAAGGTGGAATATTTGGCCTTACCCAAATTATTAAAGGAGGCGTTTGCGACAAATAAAATCCCAGAGAAGATAAAAAACACCGCAATATAGCTGCAGAAAAATTCAATAAGTGCCGCACTATCGCCCTTCATATCAAACAAACTGACGATCTGCGCTTTAAGTAAAAACAAAAGTAACGACATCACCACCACATACAAGGTACAAAATTGAATCGCCTTCGTTAAACTTTCGCGCACCCGATCGAATCGTCCTGCTCCAAAGTTTTGCCCAACAATAGGCCCAATAGCGCCGGATAAGGCAAAAATCATCCCAAAAGTGACAGGCACTAACCTGCCGAGTACCGCCCAACCCGCAACATAAGCATCACCAAAATCCGCAATTGCCCGGGTCACAAACGCATTACCAATTGGTGTGGCAATGTTGGTCAGTATGGCTGGTCCTGCAATGGCGAAAATCGGTTTAAGATCGGCTTTAAAATAGTGAAGATTAAACCTGCCAAGGAGTTGATGTTTGACCACAACACCCCGACCCGCGATGATAAATACCGCAATACGAGCCAATACAGATGCCAGTGCAGCCCCTTCAATCCCCATCGCAAACAGGAAAATAAAAATAGGATCCAGCACAGCATTCACGCCGCCCCCCGCTAAGGTCGACATCATCGAAAGTTTTGCATCTCCCACGGCACGCAGCGCACCGCCAAGGGCCATTGCGAGACAGATGAACGGCAGCGACGGCACCAAAATATACAGATAACTCTCTGCAAGCTCGGCAGTATGACCGCTGGCCCCCACAAGCGTGACTAACTCAGGAATAAAAGTCGTGACCACAATGCTGACCAACACACTAATGATCGTGGTCACCACCGCACTGTTAAGTAATAGGCGTTTCGCTAATTCGATATCCTTAGCGCCGATAGAGCGAGACACCAAGGCCCCGAGCGCAATGGAGAGACCTATGCCAATTGATGTGGTAAAAAATGAAATACTGCCCGCATAACCTACAGCCGCGGCTAATTCATGTTCGCCCAATAAGCTTAAGAAAAATATATCCAGTAAATCGACTACAAATAACGCAGAAATCCCCACCGCAGCGGTTGAACTCATCACGAGAATATGGCGAAGAATTGAACCTTCAACAAACTTAGCTTGGGTCATGGGGGTGTTTTACCTTATTAATTGCAAAAGCAAAGGCCAACACTGAATTGTTGGCCTTTGCTTTTATAGTCATCTATGGGTATTTAGGTCAAGCACTAAAGCAGCTTATGCCGCAATTGGGCTCATCTTCGTTTGGTGATAACGCAGACGACTGATTGACAATGCAATTAACGCAAGCAGCGTTAACGACCCCATCACCACCCCTTGCCATTCGGCTTTATGCCAAAATAACATCAAGTAAGGTCCGCCCAAAGCGGCGCCTAAGTAATAGCAACACAGATACAGCGAAGTGGCCTTGGCGCGATCGCGGCTTGCGCGCATCGCCACAAAAGAGTTGCAACAACTGTGGGTTAAGAAGAATCCACATGCCGTCATCAAAAAGCCCATGCAAATGGTGGCGGTGGTATCAAACAGGGTCAATAAACTGCCCAACAGCATCAAACACCAAGACCATTGATATAACTTGTGCTGACCAAATTTTGCCAGCCACTTAGCGGTAAAATAGGAGGCCACAGTACCACTGGAGTAACACAAAAAAATCAAGGTCGCTTGAAAGCGGCTCCACTCGTAGGGCGAGGCCATCAAATGCAGTTGAATAAAGCTAAATTGATTCACCATCATCATAAAAGTGATCCCACCGATGGCATAGGCTAACCGCATTTGTGGATCGGTTAGATGGTGACTAAAGCCGTAAAAATCTTGAAGTAACCGAGCCCGTTTTGAGACTGAAGGCGCCGAGGTTTGCCCGCCAGATATCGCCTTAGCATCCGCGCCAGATGGCAATAAAAAACTGGTCAAGGCAACACCTGCTAGGGTCACTAAAAACAGCAGCCACATGGACTCCTGCCAAGATAAAAACTGCGACATCAACCCGCCCAGCAGACGCCCAACAATCCCGCCGATACTATTGGCCATAATGTAAATGCCCGCGGCTTTGAGCATAGTGCTTGGCGAGAGTTGCTCCTTAAAATAAGCCATGGCAATGGCAGGCACCGCAGCGAGCAATACGCCTTGTAAAAAACGCACATACACAAGCGCATTAAAGTCCCCAGCCCAAATCAGCAGCAGGTTCGACAATGCCAATAACCAAAGACTCACCACAATCGGCGTATGCCGGCCAATTCTGTCGGACACAACCGCATAAATTAATAGGGAAAATGCCAATGAAAAACTGGTCACAGAGAGAATGAGCGTAGCCTGCGATCCCGATACGGCAAAATGCTCAGCGATCAGCGGTAACATGCCCTGCATCAAATACAGATTGATATATACCACCACGGAAGCCACACACAGTGCCCACATCAGTCGGGTATCACGTTGTTTATTGTCGATAATAGTGTCTAACACGGCTTGCACTTTTAGCCTCGATAACGCCTCACTCTAAGAATAGACAAAGGTTAGCACTGGGCATAACATAACAATAATAGATAATTTATATCGACATTATTGATTTTTGTTATGGCAAATTTTTATAACTGACATGGTTATCGCAAATTGTCGCGCGTAAGCGTGCATCACAAGCAAAAGGCTCACACCATGGATATACGCCAACTTAAACACTTAGATGCACTTGCAAATACTGGCAGTTTTACCGCCGCGGCCAAGAAGCTCAATATGGCGCAGCCTGCCCTGAGTCAAAGTATTAAACGGCTTGAGCAGTCACTTGGAGTGACACTGATTAATCGCACCAGTAATAAGAATGACAAGCACCTCGCGCTCACCGCCGAAGGCTTAGTGCTGCATCAACATGCCACGTTGATCCTAAAACAAATCAAGCAGGCGGAAGCACAAATCCGTGCCATGGCGAATCTCACTTTGGGGGAAGTTCGGATTGCGGTGCCGGGTATGCTGGGCTCCTTCTATCTGCCCTCACGCCTTATGGCGTTTCGTCATCAATATCCCGAGTTAAAGCTGTCACTGTTCGAAGGCGGTACCCGTGACGCACTGCGGATGTTACAACAGGAAGAAGTGGATATTGCTATCATTACTGCCCAAGATCTGCAGAGTGATTTTGATAGCCAATTACTGATCCGTGAGCAGATGGTGATAGCCATGGGCGCCGAGCATCCACTTGCCGAGCATTCTGCCGTGAGCTTAAACGACTTCTTTGACCATGAACTGGTAATGTTCAAAACCGGCTATTTTCACCGCGAGTGGATCCTCTCTCAGGCAAAAGACTTGGGTAAAAAGCCCAATATTGCCTTTGAGACCAATCTGATTAACTTGATCAAACAAATTGTGTCACAGGGATTTGGTATCACTAGCGTACTCGAAATGGCTATCAGTCCTAAGGATGACATCCTCGCGAAACCCTTTGATCCGCCAGTGTTTTTAAATCTGCATATTGCGTGGAAAAAACAGCGCCCCGTCAGCCAAGCCGACCGCGCCTTTGTGGAATTTTTAATGAAAAATCGATAATAAACGGGCAATAAAAAAGGGCCGATAATCTCGGCCCTCATCAAGGTTAACCCTTAAACATGCTAAGGTTAACCGGTTTCAGCTCGAACCACTTAGCGCAGTTTACGGCGACCAAAGGCAAATGGCAGCAGTAATAAACTTAACCAGCCTAAAGCACCACCGTCATCCTTCTTCGGCGGAGTATCGGTAATAGAGACAGATACTAAGCTCGAATCGCTATTGCCGTGGTTATCGGATACCGTCAGTTGGAATGATACGGTTTGTGCCGCGCCATTCACACTTGGCGCCACTAAGTTTAATTTGGCCGCTGCGGGGTCAAAATTAAAGCTTGCGCCACCTAACTGAGTCCACTTGTAGGTCAGCGGATCATTATTCGCATCCGATGATTTACTGGCATCGATAAACAGCGGCTTACCTTCTTGGACTGCGGTTGGCGCTTCAACCTTAGCCACAGGCGCCACTTCCGCAACATCAAACTGATAGCTCTGAGTCAAGGTTTCTGACGACGCGTTATTGACCTTGTTCGACAGGCTTAACTCATTATCAACACCTGCCTTACGTGGAACCAGCTCAAAACTGATGTCTTTCGCTTCAGCGCCCGATGGCATCTCGATCGTCCAAGTGATCTTATTGCCATCTTGCTTACCGTCATGGCTGATGTTAGCCACTTCATGGCCTTCAGGCAGCATAGCTTCTAAGTTATAAACACGTGTTACTTGGGTTTTATTGGCTTCGATACGGGTTTTCATCATCTTAGCCACGCCCGGTGTTAACTGACCGCTCAGCGTATTGCCCAGAGGCGACAGCACATCATCACCGACACGTTCAAAGACGACGGGGAGCTTCACTGGTGCCACTTTGTCATCGCCAGTGGTGAAGGTCAGCATAGCTAAACCATCGTCACCGACTTTGAGCGCATCCTTCCACGTCAGCTTAACGTCAAAGTCATTGGTATCGCCAGAAAGCGTCGCAGTGAGGTTATCCTCAGCCGTGTCATAGAGGGTCAATTGTTTTAAACCAAACACATCATCAGCCGTGGCTGTTGAAGCAGTATAGTTTTGTACAATGACGTAATAAGTGCCCTTAACCGGATTATTGAGTAAGACACTTTCCTGTGAACCATCTCTGGCTGATGAGCCCGCTCGCGCAAGTTTGCTGCCATCGTTTTTATCGAGTAGCACATACATATCAAGATCGGGCGATGTGGTGTAGCTAATTGAGGTTCGGAAATACAGTGCATTTTCATTAACGTCAAACTTAAACACTTTGACGCCATCTTCAAGATCATCTGTATATGAAGCATTATTCGAGTCTTGCTTCACGCTTGACTCCATGATTTGGCTTAGCTTGAGGCCTGTCACTTCGGCGCCAACGCTAGCAAAATCCACCGCCTTTAAGCCTTCAAGAGTGATCTCATCCGCATTACGAGTCGCTTGAATGCTCACCAAGTTTGGCAGGTTACGCTTACCAATCTTAGCCGCAATCGGCATAGTCGCCGTAGGGTAGTTAGCTGACTCGAGCACTAAGTTGCCAAAGCCCCAATCTGCGCCCACTTGCGTTACATCGGCGGTGACAGTAATGGTTTGGCTCGCACCTTTTTTCAGGGTAAAGCTTTCAGGCGATACCGTTAGTGCCAGCTTATCAGTCACCGCTTGGCCCTTCGCCGTCCAGCTACCATCTTGGGTTGCGGTTACGGTACGGGTCCAAGTACAGGTATTCACACAACGAGAATCAGCCATACTAGGCACGTTGAGCTTACGAGGATCGCCGTTCAATAAGGGATTTGCAATTTCATAGTTCAGTGCGCTTTCATCCATCACTAAACCGGCTTTAGCGGCTAAATCCACGCGAATTCGGCCAGCGCCCACGTCAAACGGATCGGCAACGGTTTTAGCATCGGCTTTTTTCATCGCCTGAGCGGTCGTTGCAGTCAGCATTAATGCGGAGCGGATATTGTCCGGCGTCCAATCTTTATGCAGCGACTTTAACAGTGCGCCAGCACCCGCAACATGGGGACTTGCCATTGAAGTGCCCGACATGAGGGTAAAGTCGGCAGGATTTGTGCCCGATTTATCGTGACCAAATTGTTGATCAGAATAAGCAGCGTAAATATCCGAACCAGGCGCGGCCACCGAAGGCACAATCACATCATTGGTCGCATTTGGGCCAATCAGTGAGCCAGCCGATAACACATCGGCCTCACGGCTAATCGCTTGCGGTGTCGGGGTTAAAGTTAACTCTACAGCAGGATTGGCGGCCATGGCCTCGATTAAGGCTACGCCATCGGTGTTACCAATAAATACCGCAGGTACATTTAATTTCTCTAATGCTGACATGGTAAAACGCGCATTACCTTCACCATCACGGTTATACACGATCACCGCTTTAGCACCCGCAGTTAACGCACCCGATACTTTAGTCGCAAAATCGCATGTTCCCCGTTTAATGACCGCTATTTTGTCTTTAAAGGCATCGGCGGGGAAGACTTTACAACCTTCCACATTGGTCGCATCGACAGAGCCAGCAAACACTGGAAGTCCTTTAACCACTTCGGTTTGCACAGGGCCAGAGCCAGGGGTGAATTCAAATGTCTTACCATTAAATTCCAGCTCATGTACCACTTCACGATTGTGAGTCGAGTTAGCCACCGAGGTATACCATGGGGCATTTTTGGGAGTCGAATAAGGTGACTGGGTGATTGCGGCACTGGTTGCGGTTGCTGGACGAGTATTCCCAGCAGCGACTGCAGCAAAAATGCCCGCATTACGCGCCGCTAAAAACCCCTGCTCAGTGGCGCTATTCCATGGATTACCGCCACCACTGATGGAGAAGTTAATCACATCCACGCCATCTTTAATCGCATCATCTATGGCTTTCAGAATCGGTACAGTCGGGCAACCTGAATACTTGTCACCCGCATCCCCAGGTCTACAGATTTGATATGCAATAATGTTTGCATGGGGAGCCACACCAGAGATTTGCGCAAACTTTAAGCCAGTTGCGATACCATCACCTTCTAGCTTACCAACCTCTCCATCAACATAAGGCACATCAAGCAAGATATTCCCTGCCGCGGTGCTGGCCACATGCGAGCCATGACCACCGTAGTCTTCACCATTTTTAGCGGGAGGCGTCGCACCAAAAATCTTTTCGTCGTCATAGATATCGGTGATTTCGGGGTAACTACGCACACCAATCAGCTTATCGTTACACATGCTGGCAAAATCGGTTTTACAATCACCAATATAAATCCCTTGGCCTAAGGGGTTTGTATGGTCATAACCATCCCCGCCAATATCGGCAAACGAGGCATGATCAGAGTTAATCCCTGAGTCGATGATCGCCACAACCACGCCCTCACCCATTGCCTTGGTACCAGTAGCACTACCGTCCCACACCTTTGGGGAGCCGATCAGTGCCTGACTCACATCGGTCTCAAGCTGCTCAATACGCTCACGTTCGATATAAATCACCTCTGGTAGTTCAGCCATTTTTATCGCTTGCGCCTGCGTCATACGCACAGCGATACCATTGAGTGCATATTGGTAGGTGGTTAATGGCTCTAGCGGTGTACCAATCGCTGCGCTGGCACTCGTCAAAAAGCGCTCTTGCTTAACCTTAAGGAAACTAACGTAGTTTTTCACCTCAGGAGCCGCGGCGTTAAGTTTAACATTGCCAGTCTTTCCTGTGCCTTTTGCCTGTGAGGTCGACTGTATATGTTGTGGGCTAGTTGCTTTGAAGCCAGGAATCTCCCCTTGATAATTCGCGACAGCACTGTCACGTAAGCGAACAATATAAGTATGCTCACCTTCGGCAAATTCTGGTTCAGGAATAAATTTTACATCTTGGTTATTAACTGCGGTTAATCTGCCTCGAGTTGAGTCATTTGATAATTCGGCTGGAATATCTAACTGTATTGTTTCACCCGTTGGAGATAATACTGTCTGTGCATTTGCTGCAGATGACAACAGTGCCATAGACACTGCTAGTGCAATTTTTGTTTTCATTGTCGCTTCCTTCGCTATATCGATTTATTTCTATAAAGTTCAATTTTTAATATTTATTCAGTACAGGAATCGATTAAATTTCTGTTACCAATAGAACTTCAGCTCAGCGTTTTAACACGGAGTGATACATATTGAAACACCTTATTAACGGAACAATTACCCATAAAAACAGTTAATAAGCATGCCATACTCAATAAAAAATCGATTTTTAAAACATAAGCGAATGGTAAACTGTTTACTTAAACAAAAGGAATTTTAGCAACTACTTAAAAATAAAAGACAAGTTATCTATCGCCATTAAGTAGCATAGAGAATCAAGAGAGAATTAACGGTTACGCATTCTGATTAAAAGATAAGAAAACAACTTAAATTTATAGATGAAATAATTTCAAATAGCTAAAAATTACATATGATAAACGCAATAAATAATCGCATTATGCCATCAACGTTACCGAATACCCCTACACCAAACAAGATGAATGATATTAAGCTCGAGATAGGAAATAAAAAATAATCGCGATTTACCAAACAAAAAGCCCTTACGAAAAGGGCTTTTTAAAATAACACATGCTTTACTGATTAATCATCACCGCCTTCATCAATACTTCAGTGGTGTATTTACCATTATTAATCACAGGGAAACGATCATAGGTCTGGAAAATCACCTTGTCCTGGTACTTGATCATAGCCACTACGCCATAATTAATACGTTTATCGATTGATTGCGCGGGTAATAAGAACTTAAATGGCACAGGTGCTCGGGCGATATTAAAGCTTTTTTGAGCAATAATGGCCCCCGGAGTATTCAAATCGATAATGGCAATAGTAATTTCACTGCCTTGTGGCAAGATAATTTTCTCTAAATAACCCGCCGCACCATTGATGATAATGGGAGGTTCAGGTTGTACCGTTACGCAACCAGTCATCGTCAATGAGCTTAAACAGAATAGAATAAATATTTTTAATTTCAGTAACATATTAGCTTCCTTTTACCATACGGATCAGCCCCTCTTGGGTCGTCGATGCGACAAGCTCGCCCTGCTGATTAAAAAATTGTCCTCGGACATACCCACGCCCACCACTGGCATTTGGGCTATCGATACTATAGAGCAACCATTCTCCCATATTAATGGGTCGGTGGAACCACATCGCATGATCTATGGTTGCCATGCGGATGCCCGGGGTTAAAAACGACACGCCATGGGGCTGAGCCGCCGTGACTAAAAAATTAAAGTCGGAAGCATAGGCTAGTAAATATTCATGGATATGACTATCTGTTGGCATTGCACCATTCGCCCTTAACCACACATAGCGATATGGCTCAGTTTCTTTAGGTGCGAAGGGATGCAGAGGGTTGACTAAGCGCATCTCAATTGGCGCGTCTTCCATAAACTTTTCAAGGATCCTTGCAGGGACTTTATCCCTTAAGGTCATAGCCAACTCATTTTGATTTAATAAACCTTCAGGGCCAGGCACCTGCGGCATCTGTGCTTGATGTTCAAAACCCACCTCGGGTTCTTGGAAGGAACAGGTCATATGAAAAATCGGCCGTCCCTTTTGTATTGCACTCACCCGCCTAGCACTAAAGCTGCCTCCATCGCGCATATTTTCAACTTCATACACTATGGGTAACTTCTCATCGCCTGCGCGTAAAAAATAAGAGTGGAGCGAATGCACTTGCCGCTCTGCTAGTACGGTTTGCTTAGCCGCGCTCAAGGCCTGTCCCATGACTTGCCCACCAAACACATGCCCAAATCCTAGGTCTTGACTTTGACCGCGAAACAGCCCGATTTCGATTTGCTCAAGGGATAATAATGATAAGAGATCGTCTAATACCTGACTCATGGGATCCTACGGAAAATTAGCAATGAATACCCAAGGGTAACCCAGTTCGACTAGGGCTGACCAGTAGGGAGTCACTTGGCATGGTGTTTGTTAACGATTTAACAAAACGCACGCCGAACTACTCAATTTTTATATGATGCTCAAGAGCGCTCTGCTTTGACCAAGCCAACACTTTATCCTCACCACAGGAATGTAAATTAACCGGAAAGGCATTGTGAAGTTCTGACCAATATTTCACGAGTTTATCGGGCGTACATTGTCCCTCACTAAAGTAGATAGACTGAAACTCAGCGAATCTGCCGTGGCTGACACTGCCAGCGCCCGCCAATAAATGCTGACCATTAGGGGCCTTTGGACTCACTAAAAACGCCACGGTCGCAGTCAGCGTATCAAAGCAAAATAGCGGTTGAATCGCAGGAGCTAAATGCTTTCGAGTCATAGCCGTTAATGCCTGAGGGCATAAGCTATTGATATAAATGTTATATTGCTCGCCCTCTATCGATAGGCTGTTTACTATTCCCACTAAAGCCATCTTGGCGGCACTGAATGCGACTTGGTGTAAATCACCAAAGAGTGCCGAAACCCCCGTTGTCATCAAAATGCGGCCATAACCCTGTGCTTTCATCGCTGGCCATATTGCTTGAGTCAGATAAAAACTGCCATTAACATCAACGTCAAACTGCCGCTGCCACTCAGCTTGTTGAATATGCTCAAAAGGACGAGCACCATAAACACCGGCATTATTGATTAATATATCCACGCCCTGCCAACATTGAAGCAAGCTATTCACCATAGTCTTAACATCCATCTGTTGACTGACATCCACCTCAAAGCAAAGGCACTCGGCCCCGAGTTTTAAAATCGTCTCATGGGTTTGGCGCAATTCATCATTGCTATAGTCAGCATCTGGGTGTTTTGGGCGTTTAGAGGACACCTTAGGTTGGTCGACAAGCACCACTTTGGCGCCCCGCTCTGCCAACATAATGGCATAGGCTCTCCCAAGCCCAGCGCCAGCTCCGGTGATCAACGCCACTTGGTTATCGAAACGCATCCTATCGAATCCTTATCATTGACATAAAGGTGACGTGCTCATTCTCCGGCAGCTAAGCCCGATGACTTGCCTTACACTCAAAGCTCTATCAGCGTTAAGTTACTGGCTTTACCAATGACATACGGGTAAACGGCATAAACTATAAAAGCACAGACAATGTGGATTTTCTTTGACATTGGCGGCAAATCTTTTCCCTAACCGCGAAACATCTGTGCGCCAATTCAAACTCTATTACATGCGTGTATTAGATAGTACTCACTTTAGGGTAATTTCTTGTTATGCTATGGCGCTGTTCACTACTCATTCCTTTTTAGATAACGACTAGACATCATGAATCCTTGGATTTTAGCCATCAGACCTCGCACCTTACCCGCGGCAATCGGTCCCCTGTTAATTGGTAATATTCTGGCGCTGCACCTTGAGCGTTTCAGTTGGTTAATTGCCGTGACATCGATGTTGTGCGCGATTTTATTGCAGATCGCTGTCAACCTCGCCAATGACTATTTTGATTTTAAAAATGGTATCGATACTGCCGAACGTATTGGCCCAGTTCGCGTGACGCAAAGCGGGATGATCCCAGCCTATAAAGTACGTAATGCGATGATCTTCTGCTTATTACTCGCGTTAACAGTAGGTTCCTATTTGATTTGGCACGGTGGTTGGCCAATAGCGATTTTAGCGGCGGCGGCGATTTTAGGCGCCCTCGGCTACAGCGGCGGACCTTATCCTTTAGCCTCACACGGGCTAGGCGAAGTTGCCGCCTTTGTGTTTTTTGGCTTAGTGGCTGTGGTCGGCAGTTATTATTTGCAGGCAGGTGATACTAATTTGAATGCGTGGCTACTTGGCTGTGCGATTGGCTTATTTAACGCCGCCATTATGTTAGTTAACAACACCCGCGATATTCGCACCGACACCCAAGCGGGCAAACATACCCTAGCCGTGAGGATTGGCGAGGCACAGGCCAAAGTCTTGTATCAAGCCTTAATTTACTTACCCTTTGGTTTAGTGATCGCGGGATTCTTACTGGGCATTCTGCCTGGATTACCGGTATTGTTGGCGGGTTTATCTCTGCTTATCGCCCGTAAACTCAGTAGCGATTTCTATGCTGTATCGGGTGAGGCGCTTAATCCACTATTGGGACGCACAGCAAAACTTACTATGATTTTCAGTACCCTATTCAGTGTGGGACTGGTGTTTACCGCTTAAGCTGGAATACCAACATCTCAGAGTTGTCCCCATTACTGAGTAAGAGCCAGCCACCAATTAGCTAGGTTAAAGTACAAAAAGGTTCGTCATGATGCGCCAAACGCACAACATGATGAACCTTTTGCTTTTAGGGACAAATTAAGACCAGAGATAAGCCGAGATTGCCGTGTTAAATAACACGCCACTAAATTGATGCGTGGCTTTTGGCGTCTGTAAATGCGCCGCCCCAAAACACACATGTAAAGGAATTAAATGCTCTTCCCTTGGGTGACTAAAACGCGCCTCTGGCGCCGATTGCCAATCGATTAATTGTGCCTTGGCGTGGTTATCGCCTGATGTCACTACATCGGTTAACCAAGTATCAAACGCTTGGCTGCGAGGCAACACCTTAGGATCGCCGGAGAAAAACGCGCGCATATTGTGAAACGACATGCCAGACCCCACAATCAGCACCCCTTGGGTACGTAATGATGCCAATGCTTCACCGATAGCAATATGGGCACTCGAGTCTAGATGCTGCACTAAGGACATTTGCACCACAGGAATGTTGGCCTCAGGATACATCAACTTAAGTGGCACAAAGGTGCCGTGATCGAAGGCACGTTGATTATCCAACCGTACCTCAATGCCGCTTGCCTTAAGTAAACTGGCAATGGTTTCGGCAAGCTGCGGCTCACCGGGTGCAGGATAAGAAAGCGTATAAGCCTCAGGGGGAAAACCATAGTAATCGAACAGCATACCAGGATGAGAATGGCTCGACACTGTCACCTGCGCCTCTTCCCAGTGGGCGGTAACTAAAACAATCGCCTTGGGCGTGGGAATAGTCTCTGCCACCTTGGATAAATATGACCGTAATTCCCGATGATTTGCATCATTGAGTAATGGTAAAGGCCCGCCACCATGGGGAACAAACAGCACTGGCATTTGAGCCGAGTTCGCGTACGTCATAGTAAATGTCTCTTGATTAAACAGTGAGTTGTCACTTGTAAATTGAAACTTGTCTGCGCGGCGGCCAAAATCAGAAAACCGCTTTTATGTCCACCAGCTGACGTTGAAAACGCACTAATCTATCGACGGTTTCATCTAACTTGATGATTAAAAAAAGCAAGGCAGATAATAACAATGCGGGTAGCGCGTTAAGGGTAGCTTCAAAATTAAAGTGGTAATAAATGGCTCCCATCATCACCGACAGTAATGCTGTTGCCGACAGGACTCGAGATTCACGCCAGCCAATACCAATGGCGCCCAGCACTTCAATCACACCGATAAAGTAGCCAAAACCCGTTGGTAAATTCATCACGCTAAAGGGCGCATGGAAAAACGGCACGCTGAGTAACTTACCCATGCCCGAGAATAAAAACACTATGCTCATGGCGAGCGTTACCAAAGCCGCCGCACGATTTAAGGTATTGGCACAGACAAAGAGTTTTTGAGGGTCAGCCTCAGCCGCGGTTTTGTTTTCACTTTTGGCAAAACATAATTGATTGATAGACATAACGACCTCATTGCTCATCACTTTTAGACCTAATTCCGTATAAACTCTTGCTAAACAACCTGAGCTCGGGATAAGTAGAGCCGCTGAATAGGCATCTTTTCGGGCCTCTCTGCGTTGCTCTGTCTAACCATAGCTCGCTATGGCATACGACAGAGCGCCTTGATATGCGCAAAAATCTGCGCATTCAGTCAGAAAAAAGATTCCTCTTTTCAAAGAAATCATTTATAGCATTGATTTTGTTTGTTAAATTTAGATTTTTCGACACTCGTTATCCCGAGTTCAGGTTAAACAGTACTCTAAACGCAAAGTAGTGGGCTCGTATTTTGTGCTCACTACTGTCATATGGCGAGATTATGCGCCCACAAAAAATAAATAAATATGGAATAATATCTAACATCTTTTAAAATAATTCTTTATCTGTTTAAGAGTATTGCCATGACCTTAGAACAGCTGCTGATGTTCAATACCGTCGCCCTCGCTGGCTCGCTAAAGGCCGCCAGTGACAAACTCCATAAGACCCAGCCTGCGATCAGTCAGAGCATTAAACAATTGGAATCCCAGCTAGATGTAGTGTTGTTCGACCGCCAAGGTTATCGGTTAGCACTGACCCAAGAGGGACGAAAGCTATTGCAATACGCCCAGCGCGTACTGAATGAAGCGCAGGAAATGCGCCAAGTGGCCAAGCATTTAGCCAAAGGTAACGAGGCCAGTATCACCTTAGCCTTTGAGGCCTCCTTTAATCTTGCTCGAATCTTGCCGATGTTAGAGCGCACACAAAATGAGTTTCCACATACACAAATTATTCTTAAACAAGAGTATTTAACTGGGGCACTCGAAGCCCTAAATCAAGGCAAAGCCGATATTGCGATTTCAGCTGGCGGTATTGAGCTGCTTCGCTCAAGCCATTATGAGCTTGGTTATTTATTTTCAGGGAGTTTATTGGATGTTGCTTCCCCCCGTTTACTGAGCCGTTATCCCAATCTAAGTCATGTAAGGCAATTGGTGAACGAGTACCAAATTGTGATCCAAGATACTGGCACTGGCACCGCCAATATCGAATTTGGGGTGCAAGCTGGGCAGCGCCGTTGGTATGTGAATGATTTTTATACGAAGAAAATGCTTATTCAAGGAGGGATGGGATGGGGAAAACTTCCCCATTATATGGTCGAAGAAGCCATCGCAGAAGGAAGCTTACAACAGCTTGAACTACAAGAAAGACAAAACCTGATCCAACTCGATTACTATGTGATGCGGCCGCCCCACTCACCACTAGGCCCTGTGGCACAGGCGCTATGGGACAATTTAGTGCAACTAGCCGTTAAGCCAAGCTGATAATTGACCTCTTTTGATATCACACTATCTGTATATGTAATCTGTATATGTAATCTGAATATGACATTCGTTAATCAGTCATATTTTGAAGGCTGGCTGCCTTGATAGAAGCTAACAGTTCAGCCTAAAGGAGCACTTAAATAAATGCGCGTGACACTCTGATGCGCTTTTCATCATGCTTATTCAGTAAAAGCCTATTGTTGTTTTATCGCGTAATTTGCAGCCGCGATGACGCAATTTGCTTCACATATTACTCAGTCATGCAATCCAACTAGCAATTAACTCAGCGCCGATAATAAATAATTGACCAAAAATCAAACTGCTCGCCTTTAGCGGCGCACCAATCCGGAAACGACTCAGCCACAGTATGAGTGGAATACTCCTCCCAGCAATTTATCATTGACTGGTAATAATCATGCCTGTTTTGCAGCCTTGATTTACTCTCCTGCGTTTGTAATCGCTCGATTAATGTGTGTGCTGACGCTAACGAATCTTTTGCCCGCGATATATCCCCCAGCAACACAGATTCAGATAGATGGTGAGTCTGAAAATCGACACTGCTTAAATGGGACAACGCGACTTGAGTGAGGCAAATTTCATCGGCCGGCTCGAGCGTCAGCGCCCTTTCATAGGAGGCGATATCCTCACCAATATAGCCTAACCATTTGTGGGGAATGGGATTATTGGGCTCATCTACCGCCCATTGGGCCAGCACATTTTTGAGCAATACGGTGAGGGGGTAAGCGAGTAACTGGTGTGTTTCACGCTGCCAATAACCTAAGGATGATAGTTCTTCAGCTATTTGCCTTTGTTTAGTCAAGGATTGGCTCTTGCAGTGCGACACAAATGTGTTCACCGTCGCAATCGCTTGCTTCTTTAGTCCTTGCTCTTTTTGCAGGCAATATTGGCCAAAAAGTTCATACCCCTTCAGAGCCGAATACTGAGTCCCTATCGACTTTAATCCTTCAAAGTTATCGCTATTCCAGTAGTTCATATTGAGACTTGAGTTGGTGAGACCTTCGGGCTGAACAATGCAACCACTCGTATGGAAAAGTACATGGAATAATGCAAACATGGTCCATGTTAATCATGCGCTAAAGCCGAGTGAAGCACGGCCCCAAGGCATAGAAGCAGATTGTAATCTCTAAACCCATGGTGAACCAGATAGTTTAGCGCTAAGCGGTTATATTATTGGTCGTTTTACGATAAAGCCTCTGATATTAATAGGCTCATATTAATAATTAACTCATAATAAAGGGCCTTGCGGCCCTTTATTCACCTTTTAACTTCGCTAAATGGCTTACTGAATTTCTTGCTTGGCGAGTGCGCGATCTAACTTAGCACGCTCCACTTCAGGCGAGGCTTTAACCGCTTGAATTAAGCCAATTAAATCAGTACCTTCTTCGGCGGCCAGCAGCAATAAGTTATTGTCATTCTGCCAATCAACTTTTAAACCGTGAGTCTTAGCAAAATCATCGGCTGATACACCTGGTTTTAGTTTAACCACTAACTTTCCGGTCATTTCGGCAAAGGGTTTACCCGATTGAGTCACTACTTTCTGCCCTTTAACCAATTGCTTAGCCTGTTTAATCCCAGTCTCAGTTTTAACAAAGTAGGGTGTATCTAAACCGAGAAACTCGGCACGGCTCACTTGAACACCTTTAGACTCAGCTTGAGGTTCAGTGAGTTCGATCTTGTCATGTGCCATTGCTTGAACTGACAGTGAAAGTGCAACAGCTACTAATGATAAATTTAACGCTTTCATTGGTTACTCCTTAAGATGCAGACTTGGCGGCATGGCCATGGAAACGAATTGACCAACCTTTCAGTTTGCCATCGGCTTCGTTAGGGATTGAGATATAGCCTTGATCGTATTTAACAAATCGATAGCTACCGCTATTCACATCAATTAGCTTGATTGTCCATTCACCTTTTGATGATTCGCCATAGAAGGCATTTGATAACATAGGTGTTGCATCATAGCCTTTAACAAGATCATCCGGATCATTCTTATCCATCACCCCTTGGTAAACTAAACCGTTATAAGGTGTCATCAACACACTCTTAGTACCTGCAGGCGAAATCAGCTCTACCGCTAAATCAGGTAGACGCAGGTGATCGGCAGTCAGCTCAATTTGCACGGCTTCAATCACTAAATCGTCAGCGACTACTTGGGTATCCGTCACGCCATTAATATCAGCATCGGGAATCGCTTTGGTGAGCGCTGCGCTTGCTTGCCACTCGGTTACGACATAGTCGCCTAAGTCCTGTGCATAGGATTTGGCGAGCTTAACGGCTTCAGTTAAATTCACTCGACCAAAACCATAGAGGTTATGGAATGAAAAACCCGCCGCGTTTTGTAACCAACTAGGGATAGCCGCATACACTGGCGCACCTTCACCCTCACCAATGGTCACGGTTTTAGGCGCAATATCCGCATCAACTTTGGTAGCTGTCTTCGCCAAAATATAGCGAATATCACGCCAAGTGAGATCTGGATTAGCACTCATAATGACAGCGACAGCTCCCGAAGTGTTAGGTGCCGCAGACGAGGTACCATTCATTGTCGATGTGTAATCACAATTGGGGTTTAACGGGTTTAAACCACCGTGGAATGGCGTGCTTGGTCTATCTTCTGCGATTGCAGAGCCCTTCACACATCCCATAAAGTCGGTTGTAACAATCGCAGGATCATTATCACCATACTCACCACCAGGTGCTGTGACAAAAATATTCGAGCCCACGGATGAATAGCTAGAAAGTTTACCCTTAGCATTAATTGCACTAACAACTAAGTTATAAACGTTAGCATTGTCAGAGGACATGTTGGAATTATGGAAAGGTAAGCCGTGGTTAGCGGGATTTTCCGTCGTTGCCGTGAAGTAATCTCCCGGTAACCAGAAAGTACGGAAACGATAGTAGTCATACCCATTACCCGCGGACTTAACGAAAATACTGCCTTTGCCATCGAAGCTTTGCGTTGCAATATCTTGATAAACTTCGGTTTCATCCTCATCAAACCCATGAGGGAATGGCACGCTGTAACCATAGCTTTGGTTAAAAACGCGTGCACTATCGCTATAGGCACTGGCACCGTGGGATTTAGCAAAGTTTTCAAATGTTTGTACGTTTGTCACTTTACCCGTTGGATCTTCATCTAAAAAGTTAAAGCCAATTAATTTTGCCTTAGGTGCCACACCGCGACCACCAATACCGTTCCAACCTTCTGCAGCAATAATCCCTCCTACTGCTGTACCATGAGCTGCTGTAGCAGACCCAGAGAAAGGTGTTGGATCAACAGTACCTGTAATTAAATTGTATGAACCACCATTTACAGTGTTATTTGTTAGATCTGGGTGAGCAATTTCTAAGCCGCTATCGACCACCGCGACAATCACACCTTGTCCCATAGCATTATCTGAAATTGCACCGCTCACATTCATATCTTCACCGGCAACACCGCGGTTAGCCGCAAAAGCATTCTGCCCAGTATTTTTTAAATGCCATTGGTAGGTAAAGAGTGGATCGCCATGCTTAATATTGATTGTCAGATTGGCTTCAGCCTGTAATTGGCCATCGGAGACTTTGAACCGAACCACCTCTGTCCCTTCATTGGCATCAGATGCATAGGTAAATTCACCCGTGCTTTTATTGACTAGCGTAAAGGTGCCGAGTTTGAGATCAGCAGGGTCCACTAAAGAATAAGTTAAACCACCTTCGACATCCGTCCCCTCAAGTTTTCCAGTAAAAAGAATCGACTGTGACACATCAACAGTCATATCCGCTGTGGTCGGGGCAGTATTCACTTTAGGCACAGGTGCCGGAGTCTTCTTATCATCGCTCCCACAGCCAGCCAATAAGGCCGCCGTGATGCTTAATGCAACAATGGACATACGCATAATAGACATTCCTTCTTCTCATTACTTATTACAACTTAATTTGGCGTGATAATGTTGATTAACATTATTCCGCATTAAGTTCTGTTATTTTAGTTATACCCTATGAACTCTTATAAAATACAAGCATCAAATGGGAAGCAAAGATTTAACACAAAGGAAATAATTATGAAAACAAATATAAACAGAATGAAAGACTGAATAGGTTTATTCGATTATTTTAGCAGCAGATGAAATTAAGAACAGATAAAGACTGATAATAAATAAGACATCAAAAAACATATTGAAAACAAAAACATGATAAATTTATATGTTTTTTAAAATTACAAGACAACAAACCGTTTAAATTACATAAATTTTTACATTTTGAATCTTCAAATTCTTTAAAAATATTAAAACAGCAAAATTAAACCGTCCCAAAATATAGAATGGCAAACGGTTAAAGCGTCAGGTTATTAACATTTATAAAACAAGTTTGAGTTATTAAACAGATACGACCAATAAAAAAGCCCCTATTTCTAGGGGCTATTCAAATTATTCTATCTAGAGTTTAATTAAAACTCTGTTTGTGGCACTCCAATCTAAATGGTATTTCTCACCGGCTGGCTTATCTAAACGCTCAAAAGTATGGGCACCAAAAAAGTCCCGTTGTCCTTGGAGCAAATTAGCTGGCAAGGTCTCACTGCGATAACTGTCGTAATAGGCCAGTGCCGAGCTAATGCAAGGCACAGGGATCCCTTGCATAACCGCCGCCGCCACAGCACTGCGCCACGCTGTTTGTTTTTCTGATAAGGTAGTTGCAAAGGTGTCTGCCATTAACAAACAACTTAAGTCAGCATCCGCTTGATAAGCTTGGGTTATCGATTGCAAGAAGGTGGCACGAATAATACAACCCGCACGCCAGATTTTCGCGATCTCAGCAAAATCGAGTTGCCATTTTTGCTCCTGCGCCGTCATCGCCATCAGTTGGAAACCTTGAGCGTAGCAACAGACCTTAGCGCAATAGAGCGCACTCTCTAAGGCATCGATTAAGACGGCTTTTTGGTTTTCATCCATCGCAGGAGATAAGGGGCCCGCAAGCTTTTTACTGAGCTCAACACGAAGGGATTTTTGGGTGCTCACCGCGCGCGCATAAACCGCTTCGGCAATAGTGGGAGCCGGACAACCTATTTGTAAACTGCTGACCGCAGTCCAAAGTCCAGTGCCCTTCTGCCCTGCTTTATCGAGGATCATCTCAACTAACGGTTTACCCGTTAGCGGATCCGCCTGTTTGAGCACCTCGGCGCTGATCCCCATCAGATAACTGTTTAAACTGCCCTTATTCCAGCGTTCAAACACCTCACCTACCTGTGCTGCGCTCATGCCTAAGCCATCGTGCATTAACTGATAGGCTTCGCAAATCAGTTGCATATCGGCGTATTCAATGCCGTTATGCACCATTTTCACATAATGCCCAGCACCCGCAGGCCCAATATAGGTCGTGCAAGGTTCGCCTTCGGTCACCGGATTTCCCGGCTCAAAACGCTCAATCGGCAGCCCCGTTTTAGGGTCAACCTTAGCGGCAATAGCCTTCCAAATCGGCGCAACATGTTGCCATGCACCAAGATCGCCACTTGGCATTAATGAAGGCCCAAAACGGGCACCAACCTCACCGCCCGAAACGGCTGAGCTGAAGAAGATAAATTTGCCTTGATAACGCTTTTCGCGTTCAACGGTGTCAGTCCAAAGACTATTGCCCGTATCGATTACGATGTCGTCCGCTTCGATACCAGCAGAAATCAGGGCATGACATACCCCATCCACAGGTGCACCCGCAGGGACAGATAGCACGAGAATACGGGGATGAGTGAGGCTGGCTAACATTTCTGAAAGATTAGCACAGCCTGTAATACGCAGATCCTGTCCTACACGTTCTTGTTTTTCTTGTTGTAAAACCCCGTTGACTTTAACAGGATCGAGATCGAAGGCACTGACGCGATATTGATTGTCGGCGATGTTTAGCGCAAGGTTTTTACCCATTACGCCAAGGCCTATCACGCCAATGTCATTAAGATTGCTGTGGTTTTGCATTATATAATTCCCACGGGTCACAGAGGTTAGAAATAACCAATTTGGAGCAGTAATTATATCGGCCTTTGTAACTTAATTACCAGAGAGAAGAGACGATGCATACGATTGGCAAACTCGATTGCAAATCAAGATGTGTTGTTTTTTCAGGAGAATATTCCCAAATCTCATAAACATCTTTACCAATCGTATACATCTTGGGCAAGTTCTTCCTTGGGGAAGTAAATTGATTAATGAGCGAGTTTTAAGCCGAGTACGCCAAGCAAAATGAGGATTAAGCTGGCGATTTTCAGCAAGCTCACTCCCTCGCCTAAGAGAATAATGCCCGCAATTGCCGTGCCCATGGCACCTATGCCAACCCACACCCCATAAGCCGTGCCTATCGGCAATTGCTTAACGGCGAGGCCCAGTAGCAACACACTGAACGCCATGGAGAGCAAAGTAAACACACTCGGCCACAAGCGAGTAAAACCATCGGTGTATTTGAGTCCGATGGCCCAACCAATTTCAAAAAGTCCAGCAAGAATTAACAGTAACCAGCTCATAGAGAACTCCCATACGGGGTCGTCCCCAAATTGATATCGGCGTATTTAGGGTCGTCCCTAAGCCGTTGTGAAATGTTAATGGGTCAAAAGCAATAAGGATAATGAATGTCCGCAGTACCGCTTAAGATCCGGCGCCTTAATAGTGCACTGTCGACGCAAAGCTCTATTAAGAATGCTGGCTAGACTACCAAAATGTGACGAATAAGGGCAAGTGATCTAAGCATTCGTCTAAATCTAAATAAGAAAGCGATAATCTAAAAAGACTATCGCTTGCTCTTTTGTTTGACGATCTTAACTTTTTAAGTCGTTAACTTGAGCCGCTCACTCTAGCCCACTAAAGCATCGGCATAGCCCATGCGGGTTAAGGTCGTGCGGACTAAATCGAGGGTCTGCGGATCTTCAATGGTCGCTGGCGCCGTATATTGCTGATTATCAGCAATTTTACGCATAGTGCCGCGCAGGATTTTACCCAAGCGGGTTTTCGGCAGCTTTTGAATCGCGCTCACCAACCTAAAGGACGCAACGGGACCAATTTCTTGGCGAACGAGGGCAATTAACTGCTTATGCAGCTCCTCATCCGTAATAGTCACGCCCTTTTTAAGTACCACTAAGCCTAATGGCACTTGGCCCTTTAATTTGTCATCAACACCAATCACTGCGGCTTCGGCCACATCGGGATGCTGGCACAGCACCTCTTCAAACCGCCCAGTAGAGAGACGATGACCCGCAACGTTAATAATGTCATCGATGCGGCTCATAATGTAGAGATAACCCTCTTCATCCATGTAGCCCGCATCACCCGTAAGGTAATAGCCTGGGTACATGGATAAGTAACTATCCTGATAACGTTTATTATTTTGCCAGAGCGTTGTGAGCGTGCCCGGTGGCAAGGGTAATTTTATCACCACATTGCCAGAGACATTCGCCGCCACTTTAACCCCTAGCTCATCGACGACATCAACTTCGTATCCAGGCACGGGTCGCCCCGGTGAGCCGGCTTTAACGGCAATCGGCGCCACCCCCATTAGATTTGCGGCTACTGGCCAACCTGTTTCAGTTTGCCACCAATGATCAATAACCGGCTTATGCAACTTGTCTTCAGCCCAATGCAGGGTGTCGGGATCGCAGCGCTCCCCAGCTAAAAAGACATTCTTCAAGCAGCTTAAATCAACACCTTGAATAAATTCGCCGTCGGGATCTTCACGCTTAATAGCGCGAATCGCCGTGGGCGCGGTGAAAAAGCTTTTGACTTGATACTTGGCAATCGTACGCCAAAAGGCGCCGGGGTCGGGTGTACCAACGGGTTTGCCTTCATATAACAGCGTGGTCGCCCCCACGAGTAACGGACCATAAACAATATAGGAATGACCAACAACCCAACCCACATCCGATGCCGCCCAAAACACATCGCCTTGATGAATATCATAAATATTGGCCATCGACCAAGCTAATGCGACCGCATGACCGCCATTGTCACGCACCACCCCTTTAGGTTGGCCTGTAGTGCCAGAGGTATAGAGCACATATAAAGGATCGGTAGCATTTACCGTGACGCAGTCAACGCTTTCGCATCCTTTAAGCGCGGTCTGCCAATCGGCGTCTCGACCAGTTTGCATCTGCGCTTCATATTGAGGGCGGTTTAAAATCAAGCAATGCTCAACCTTGTGCACCGCTTCATTTAATGCTTTATCTAGTAAGGGCTTATAGGGCACCACCCCTGAAGGTTCAATCCCGCAGGAGGCAGACATTACCAACTTAGGTTTGGCATCATTGATACGGGTGGCAAGTTCATTGGCCGCAAAGCCACCAAATACCACCGAATGAATGGCGCCAATGCGCGCGCAGGCAAGCATGGCATAGGCCGTTTCGGGTACCATCGGCATGTAAATAACCACCCGATCACCCTTTGTCACCCCTATAGTACGCAAATACCCTGCAAGCCTTGCTACCTGAGCCTGCAGTTCGTGATAGGTAATACTGTATTCGGTTTCGGTTACCGGGCTAACGTAATGAATCGCAATCTGCTCACCACGTCCCGCTAACACATGTCGGTCTATGGCGTTATAACACGTGTTTAACTCACCATCGCTAAACCAATGGTAAAATGGTGCCTCGCTTTCATCTAATATTTGTTTGCTTGGCGTAACCCAATCTAAGGCCTTGGCTGCTTGTTGCCAAAATGCCTGTTTGTTCGCAATAGATGTCTGATGTAATTGTTGTCCAACATCTGTCATAAGGCCTCCCATCATGACACTCATCCGTGTCAACACAGATGAAACTCTCCCCTTCCTTCCGAGGTTGATTATGACCTGCCACGCATTATTCCCCCATTAGACTAAGGGATATACTGGGGTTAAAAAATAAATCCGAAGAGATAGACCATCTAACACTTGCCGTGTAGAAGACTTCCACATAATCTTATGTCTTTAATGGATTTTTCACGGAAAGAAATACTCATTATGCGCCGCTTCAGCCAAGTCAAACTCGGTCTACTCCTATTCATCAATCTCGTCAGTACCGCTTGTTTTGCTTCGACACAACAACTTGAAGCATTACTCGAACCCCTGTCTATCGGTGAGCGGGCTAACGTAGATAACACTCAGATCATCAGCGCTAAGTTACTCTCACGGGTCTATCAAGTGCGCCAATATCAAGCACTCTGGGAGGATAAAGACTATGCAGGCACGCTACTCGATGTAATTAAAAGTGCCGATGAAGAGGGTCTTGCGAAGGAAGATTACCACTATCCCAAGTTGGTCGAACTTTACCAACAACTGAGAGCATCGAATTGGCAAGATGAGTATCGCAGTAGTGTATTTGAAGTGCTGCTAACCGATGGAATTATTACCTATGCTATTCATTTACTTAATGGCAAAGTCAATCCCAGTATGCTCGGCAAAACTTGGAACTATGATGAAGCTCATCTGGATTTTGATACCACATTAAAACAGCTTGAAGAACACATTAAAGCGCACACTGTGGCCGAGGCGATTACAGGCTTAGCGCCTAAGATTGCGCCATATCACCAGCTTAAACAGTATCTTGCCCAGTACAAAGACTTGGCCGCTCGCTATCCCTTTACCACGATTCCTTATACGGAAGTCATTAAACCCGGCAGCACTTCCCCCTCGGTACCAGGCATTGCCACACGGCTAAAAGAGTTAGGTTACTTAGCAGCAAGCTCGCCAGCGGAGAATAGCGCCGCCGTGAACGAGCCATTAACTTATGACAGCACGCTTGAAGCTGCGGTACGTCAATTTCAAACTGACCACAGCCTTAAGGCCGATGGGGTGATAGGCGCAGGCACAATGGCGGCGTTAAATGTTCCCTATACACAAAGGGTCGAGCAGATCCGCATTAACCTCGAGCGTGCCCGCTGGCTATCAGCCAACTTGCCGGCAAACTATCTGCTGGTTAATTTGGCTGGCTACGAATTATTACTATTTAAAGACAATAACTTAAACTGGCGCACCGACATTATCATCGGCAAAATCGACGCAAAGACGCCATTGTTTAAATCCAAATTAAAATATGTGGTTGTGAATCCCACTTGGACCGTGCCCCGCAGTATCTCCACGGAGATCATCAACCACTTACGTAAAGATCCCGATTATCTGCAAAAAAAGCACTTTAAAGTCGTCGAAGCCTCGGGCACGCCCGTCGATGCTCGCGGCATCGATTGGCACAGTATGACCCGCAAAAACTTTCCCTACTGGTTTGTGCAGGGGCCAGGGGAAGATAACTCCCTTGGTTTAGTTAAATTTATCTTCCCAAACCAATATTCAATTTATCTGCATGATACGCCATCGAAAAATCTATTCGAGCAAACCAATAGAGCCTTCAGTCACGGTTGTATTCGAGTGAAAGATCCTCTCGTGCTCGCCGATAAACTGCTGAGCGCCAATGCGAATTGGTCCAGCGAAACGCTCAATCGCAAACTTGCAGAGGGAAAAACAGAAAACCTGTTTTTAGATCAGCCCTTAGATATTTTGATTATGTATTGGACCGTGACCATCAAAAACGGAAAAATTAAATTTTACAATGATATATACACACGTGACCCGGTACTTATCGAAGCATTAAATCGCCCAACCTATGAGAGTGTGTTAGCCGATGATGGTTTGCTCAATACGTTGGAATAACGGCTTACACGCCTGCCTTAACGCCACCACTTAATAAGTTCTCTTCCCCCGTGGAGCCTTAAGGCAATATGGGGGGACTCACCTAAAAAAACACTTGTTTGAGTTCAAGCTAACGTAATATTTATCAACATGTTAAACAACACAGCTTGAGCCAAGTGGCAACAAGAATTGACAAAAAAAATCGACTAACCATACCACAATCTTTACCTTTACGTAAACTTCATATATCTTGCTTAAAAATGATTAACTAAGGTGCCTGAATGAGCGCAACTAACACGCCACAAACGACTTATTCGATCAGTGATCTCTCCAAAGAGTTTGATATCACGACCCGAAGCATTCGTTTTTACGAAGACCAAGGTTTACTAAAACCTAAACGTCGCGGTCAAACCCGTATTTACAGTCTTAAGGACAGGGTGCGACTCAAACTAATCCTGCGCGGCAAGCGCCTTGGGTTCTCTCTCGCAGAAACTCGTCGCCTATTCGAACTTTACGACGCCGATAAGAGCAGCACCACCCAGCTCAATACCATGCTCGCCCTAGTGGAAGAGAAAAAATCCGCCCTGCAACAGCAAATGGACGACATTAAAGTGGTCCTGATGGAGCTAAATTCAGCCGAGCAGCAATGCCGCCTCGCCCTAGAAGAAAGCAAGGCTAAGGCCTAATGCCTTCGAGGCTTGCGAGCATAACATTAACGAGCACATCAGTTGGTACGACCGCGTGACAGGGATACATCACGCAAAGCAAGACAGATTTAAAGACTCAAGCACCTAATAATCATAAAAATATAAATTAGAACATCAGAAAGGACACAAGCAATGAACTCACTCTACACCAGTCTTAATTTTGGCCTAGGCGAAGATGTCGATATGCTGCGCGATGCGGTGCAGGATTTTGCCGCGAATGAAATCGCACCGATTGCTGCGAAAGTGGATCACGACAATGCCTTTCCCAATGAACTTTGGCCCGTGCTGGGTGGGATGGGGCTTTTAGGTGTGACTGTGCCTGAGGAATACGGCGGCGCAAATATGGGCTATCTTGCCCACGTGGTCGCCATGGAAGAGATTTCCCGCGCCTCGGCCTCTATCGGCTTAAGTTACGGCGCCCACTCTAACCTGTGCGTCAACCAAATTAACCGTAACGGTAATGCTGCACAAAAAGCCAAATATTTACCCAAACTAGTGAGCGGTGAGCATATCGGCGCACTGGCAATGAGTGAGCCCAATGCAGGGTCAGATGTGGTTTCAATGAAGCTACACGCCCGTAAAGAAGGCGATCGTTATATCCTCAACGGCAACAAAATGTGGATCACCAACGGTCCCGATGCCAATACCTATGTGATTTATGCCAAAACCGACTTAACCAAAGGCGCCCACGGTATCACCGCCTTTATCGTTGAGCGTGGCTTTAAAGGTTTCAGCCAAGCGCAAAAACTCGACAAACTGGGCATGCGCGGTTCAAACACCTGTGAACTGGTGTTTGAAGATGTCGAAGTGCCAGAGGAAAACATTCTCGGCGGCCTCAACAATGGTGTCAAAGTGCTGATGAGCGGCTTAGATTACGAACGCGTCGTGCTCTCAGGCGGCCCGCTTGGGATTATGAACGCCTGTATGGACATCGTCGTACCTTATATCCACGAGCGTGAGCAATTTGGTAAATCCATCGGTGAATTCCAATTAGTACAAGGCAAATTAGCCGATATGTACACCGGTATGAACGCCGCTAAGGCCTATGTGTATAGCGTGGCGAAATCCTGCGATCGTGGTGAAACCACCCGCAAAGACGCCGCGGGCGCCATTCTCTACAGCGCGGAGCTGGCCACCAAAATGGCACTGGATGCCATCCAATTACTCGGCGGTAACGGTTACGTCAACGAGTATGCCACTGGCCGCTTACTGCGCGATGCCAAACTCTATGAGATTGGCGCCGGCACCTCAGAAATTCGCCGTATGCTGATTGGCCGCGAGCTCTTTAACGAATCGAAATAAGCAGCTCAGGGCGAATGGTGCATGACGAGCTTTAGCCTTTCATGCCCCTCGCCCACCGAGCCAACGGATACTGAGTTACCGCTTTATAAGGACAATCAACGTGACGCAATTAAGCAGTCGTATCAACGCCCGTAGCGATGAATTTAAAGCCAAATCCGACGATATGGCCGCCCTCGTGGCCGATCTCAAAACCAAGCTCGCCAAAATTGAACTCGGCGGTGGCCCCGTTGCCCTAGAGCGCCATTTGGCCCGCGGTAAACTCCTTCCTCGTCAACGGGTTGAGAAACTCCTCGACGCAGGTTCGCCCTTTTTAGAATTGTCGCAATTTGCGGCATTTGAAGTCTATGACGAAGAAGTGCCCGCCGCAGGCATCATTGCAGGCATTGGCCGCGTGAGCGGCGTAGAGTGCATGATTATCGCCAACGATGCCACGGTCAAAGGCGGCACTTACTACCCTATCACAGTCAAAAAACACTTAAGGGCACAAGAGATTGCCAGTCGCTGCCATCTGCCCTGTATCTATTTAGTCGACTCGGGCGGTGCTAACTTGCCCCGTCAGGATGAAGTTTTTCCAGACCGCGACCATTTCGGCCGGATTTTCTACAATCAAGCGCAAATGTCCGCCAAGGGCATTCCACAAATTGCGGTGGTGATGGGTCTGTGTACCGCGGGCGGCGCCTATGTTCCTGCCATGGCCGATGAATCGATTATCGTTAAAGAACAAGGCACTATCTTCCTAGCTGGACCGCCGTTAGTGAAAGCCGCGACCGGTGAAGAAGTCAGCGCTGAAGAACTTGGCGGCGCCGATGTACACACTAAAATTTCAGGTGTGGCGGATCACTTAGCCCAAAACGATGAGCATGCATTAGAGCTTGCCCGCCGCGCAGTGCTGCGTCTGAATCATCAAAAACAAATCAACAGTCTGCTAAGCCCGGTTAAGCCACCGAAGTTTGATATCAACGAACTCTACGGCATTGTCGGCACCGATCTGAAAAAGCCCTTCGATGTGAAAGAAGTGATCGCTCGCATCGTCGACGACTCGGATTTCGATGAGTTTAAGGCCAACTATGGCGCAACCCTAGTTTGTGGTTTTGCCCGCATTCACGGCTATCCCGTGGGGATTGTGGCCAACAACGGCATTTTATTCTCCGAATCGGCGCAAAAAGGCGCGCACTTTATCGAGCTGTGCTGCCAGCGCAAGATCCCGCTGCTGTTCCTGCAAAACATCACCGGCTTTATGGTGGGTAAAAAGTACGAACACGAAGGTATCGCTAAGCACGGCGCCAAGATGGTGACCGCAGTGTCCTGCGCCAATGTGCCTAAATTCACTGTGATTATCGGTGGCAGCTACGGCGCGGGTAACTACGGTATGTGTGGCCGCGCGTTCGAGCCGACCATGATGTGGATGTGGCCCAATGCGCGCATCTCTGTGATGGGTGGCGAACAAGCCGCTGGCGTATTAGCGACAGTGCGCCGCGACGGTTTAGCCCGTAAAGGTGAAGAATGGTCTGCTGAGGATGAAAAAGCCTTTAAAGCACCGATTATTGCCCAATACGATAAAGAGGGTCATCCCTACCATGCCAGTGCCCGCCTGTGGGATGACGGCATTATCGACCCGGCGCAAACCCGTGATGTGGTGGGCCTTGCCCTGTCAGCCGCATTAAATGCCCCTATCGAAGACACCCGCTTCGGCGTCTTCCGTATGTAACGCATCTTGCGATGCCTTACGTATCACTCATAGAGGGAATTACTATGACGGGAATAATAATGACTGACACACAACACCAGAACACTAGCACTCAATCCTTAGCTAATTTGCAGCACGTCAGCTATGCGCTGAATAACGGCGTAGGCGAGTTAATCCTTAACCGAGCAGAAGTGCACAACGCCTTCGATGAGGTGATGATCAGCGAAATGATCGCTGTCCTCGGTTATTTTGCCGAGCACAAAGACTGCAAACTATTGGTATTAAAAGCCAATGGCAAAAACTTCAGCGCAGGCGCCGACTTAAACTGGATGCGCAAACAAGCCAAGATGGATTTTGAGCAAAACCTGAATGACGCCAAGGCGCTGGCCAAGCTGATGCAGGATTTAGATACCTTTCCAAAACCCACTATCGCCTTAGTCCAAGGGGCAGCCTTTGGCGGCGCGCTTGGGTTAATCTGCGCCAGTGATATTGCCATCGCCACCGAGCGCGCAAGCTTCTGCTTAAGCGAAGTTAAACTCGGGCTGATCCCTGCGGTGATTAGCCCCTACGTTGCCCGCGCCATGGGCAATCGCGCCTCACGCCGCTATATGCTGACCGCGGAACGTTTTGATGCGCAAACGGCGCTAAAACTCAATGTTATCCATGAGATAAACGACGATTTAGCGACCGCAGCGCAGCCCATTATCACCGCACTGCTCGCCAACAGTCCGCAGGGCATGGCATGGGTAAAGACCCTACTCGCCCGCCTCGAAGACGGCGTGATAGACCAAGATACGATTGATTACACCAGCGAGCGCATCGCCCGCATTCGGGTATCTGATGAAGGCCAAGAAGGTTTAAACGCCTTTTTTGAAAAACGTCAGCCGAACTGGCACACGCCAACAGATACTCAAGGAGTTCTTTGATGTTGACTAACAGCATGTTCACTAAGCTTTTAATTGCTAACCGTGGTGAAATTGCCTGCCGCATTATCAAAACCGCGCAGGCCATGGGCGTTCGCACCGTAGCCTTATATTCCGATGCCGATAAAAACGCCCGCCATGTTGCCATGGCCGACGAATCGTTTTACTTAGGTGCCAGCGCCCCAGCGGATTCTTACCTGAAGGGCGACTTGATTATTGAAATCGCCAAAAAAGCTCAGGCGCAAGCCATTCACCCAGGCTATGGTTTTTTATCGGAAAACGCCGACTTTGCCCGCAAGTGTGAGGCAGCAGGAATCGTGTTTGTTGGCCCAGGCAGCGATGCCATCTATGCCATGGGTAGCAAGAGTGCAGCCAAAGCCATTATGACGGCGGCGCAAGTGCCTTTAGTGCCGGGCTACCATGGCGACGATCAAACCGATGCCACCCTCAAGGCCGAAGCCTTAAAAATCGGCTTCCCGATGCTGATTAAAGCCGCCTACGGTGGCGGTGGCAAAGGTATGCGTATCGTTGAGCATGAAGGCGAAATCATGGACGCCATCAACTCGGCGCGCCGTGAAGCGGCCTCCTCCTTCGGTAACGATAAATTATTGCTGGAGCGTTATTTACGCCAGCCCCGCCATGTCGAAGTGCAAGTGTTTGCCGATACCTTTGGCAATGCGATTTACTTATCGGATCGCGACTGCTCGATTCAGCGCCGCCATCAAAAAGTGGTCGAAGAAGCGCCAGCACCCGGTTTAAGTGATGAACTGCGCGCCCAAATGGGTGAAGCCGCCGTGGCCGCCGCCAAGGCCATCGATTATGTTGGCGCGGGAACCGTTGAATTCCTGTTAGATACCGACAATAGCTTCTACTTTATGGAGATGAATACTCGCCTACAGGTAGAGCATCCGGTGACCGAAATGGTGACGGGCCAAGACTTAGTCAGATGGCAGTTAATGGTCGCCAGTGGTCAGCCTTTACCGCTCAAACAGAACGAAGTGCGTATCCACGGCCACGCCTTTGAGGTGCGTATTTACGCCGAAGATCCGCAAAATGAGTTTTTACCCGCCAGCGGTAAGCTCAACTTTCTGCGCGAGCCCGAGCAAAGCAAATACGTGCGTATCGACTCCGGCATCCGTGAAAACGATGTGATCAGTAATTTCTACGATCCTATGATCGCCAAACTGATTGTGTGGGATGAATCGCGTCCACGCGCGCTGCAACGCCTAGTGCATGCCCTCGAGTCCTATCAAATCAGCGGGCTTAAGCACAATATTGAATTTTTGGCCAATATTGCTGAGCATCCCGCCTTCGCCAAGGCGGATTTTAGCACTGACTTTATCAACCGTTACGGCGATGCGCTGATTGGCAGTGCTTCGAGCGAAACCGATACGGCTATCGCTTTTGCCGCGCTGTATCAAGTGCTTGCCCGTAAAGAAGCCGCCAAGGCACAGGCAATTAATAGCGCCGATCCTTACTCGCCTTGGGGCCAAGTCAGTGGCTTTAGACTCAACAGCGTCAGTCAGCATACCATTGCCCTGCTCGACGATGCCCACGAGTTACAACAATTGGTGCTATTAGACTTTGGCGACCACTATCAGTTATCTCTGCCAACGGAAGAAGGTCATATCAGCAAGTCCCTTAGTGGTGAGCTTAAGCAGGATTTACTGTTAGCCGAAATCAACGGCCATAAGAGCAAAGTGCCCGTTAGCGCCCAGGGCGATGATTTTACGCTGTTTTTACCCTCAGGCAGTTATCACTTCAGGGCGGTTAAAACCCAAGTGGTTGAGGCCGAATCCAGCAATGAAGATAAGCTCAAAGCGCCGATGAACGGCACAGTTGTGACCCACTTAGTGGAAGTCGGTGCAGAGGTGAAGGCGGGACAAGGACTACTGGTGATGGAAGCGATGAAGATGGAATACACCATCGAAGCGCCCTTCGACGGTATTGTTACCGAGTTCTACTTCAAGGCGGGCGAGTTAGTGAGCGACGGCGCTGTGCTGCTCCATGTTGAGCCTAAAGCCCAGAGCGAGGAAGCCTAAATGTCTGCGCTGGATCTTTCGAACTTAAGCGCGACCTCGTTAAGCGCCAGCTCGGATAGGGTTAGCTTATTCGAGATGGGGCCACGTGATGGCTTGCAGAATGAAGCCGCCGTCCCAACACAGGCCAAAGTCGCCTTGATTGAATCCCTCGCCAATGCGGGCGTGAAGCGAATTGAAGCCGGCAGTTTTGTGTCACCCAAATGGGTGCCACAAATGGCCGATAGCGGTGACGTATTGCGCCAAATTCGCCGTCAAGCGGGCGTGGTTTACAGCGCCCTCACCCCCAATGTCAAAGGCTTAGAGCTGGCGCTGGATGCAAAAGCTTCCGAAGTCGCTATCTTTGGTGCGGCGTCACAAAGCTTTAGCCAACGCAATATCAACTGTTCGATTGAAGAGTCGATTGAACGCTTTATCCCGTTGATGGACATGGCAAAAGCCGCCAATATCCCAGTGCGTGGCTATGTGTCCTGCGTTTTAGGCTGCCCCTATGAAGGGGAAATCGCGGCGAGCGAAGTGGCAAGAGTGTCTGAAATCCTTTACAAAATGGGCTGTTACGAAATTTCGCTCGGCGACACTATCGGTGTAGGCACGCCGTTAAAAGCCCGTAAAATGCTGCAAGCCGTGATGGAGCGAGTGCCGGTAGAAAAACTCGCCCTGCACTTCCACGACACCTATGGCCAAGCATTAGCCAATATTACCGCCTGCCTCGACTTAGGCGTGCGCAGCTTTGATGCCTCAGTGGCAGGCCTAGGTGGTTGCCCGTATGCAAAAGGCGCATCGGGTAATCTGGCGAGTGAAGACTTGGTCTATATGCTCCACGGACTCGGTTTGAAGACGGGTATCGATTTAGAAAAACTGGCATTAGCGGGTTTTGGGATCAGCAAACAATTAAATCGTCTTAATGGCTCTAAAGTCGCCAATGCAATCTTGCAGGGCGCTAAAGCCTAGGTGCTAGGTGCTAGGTGCTAGGTGCTAGGTGCTAGGTGCTAGGTGCTAGAAATGATTGGACACGAAAAACAATTTAAAGGACATCAAAATGGCAGGACTCAATAAAGTCGTCAGCAGCTATGAAGAAGCGTTAGCAGGTTTATCCGATGATATGACCATTATGGTTGGCGGTTTTGGCTTGTGCGGTATTCCTGAAGGCTTAATCAATCAAATGGTTAAGATGGGCGTTAAGGGCTTAACCGCCATTTCAAACAACGCTGGTGTGGATGATTTCGGTCTGGGCTTATTGTTAAAACACCGTCAGATTTCGACCATGATCGCCTCCTACGTAGGTGAGAACGCCACTTTCGAACAGCAAATGCTCTCGGGCGAACTCAATGTGATTTTAACGCCGCAGGGCACGCTGGCGGAAAAAATCCGCGCGGGCGGTGCCGGTATTCCGGCGTTTTTCACCGCCACAGGCTACGGTACCCCCGTGGCGGAAGGCAAAGAAACCCGTGAAATCAAAGGCCGTCACTATGTGTTAGAAGAGTCTCTGACCGCCGATTTTGCCCTCGTTCGCGCTTGGAAAGCCGATACTATGGGTAACTTAGTGTTCCGCAAAACCGCCGCTAACTTTAACCCTATGATGGCGACTGCGGGCAAAATCACGGTAGTAGAAGCCGAGTTTATTGTGGAGCCGGGCGAGCTCGATCCAGATCATATCCATACTCCCGGCATTTATGTTGATCGCGTCATCCAAGGCAAGTTCGAGAAACGTATCGAGCAGCGCACGGTAAAAGCGGCAAAATAAGAAGCGCTGAACGATTAACAACGCAAGCTAAAGCGACAGAGTCTAAGCCCTAAATAAAGACCGAAAAATTGAGGCCAATAGCGACTCTAGGTAAAGGAAGGATAAAGATCATGGCATTATCAAGAGAACAACTGGCACAGCGCGTTGCCAAAGAATTACAAGACGGCTACTACGTCAACCTCGGTATTGGTATTCCCACGCTCGTGGCCAACTACATTCCCGCAGGCATGGAAGTGATGCTGCAATCGGAAAACGGCCTGCTCGGCATGGGGGAATTTCCGACGGAAGAAACTATCGATCCGGATTTAATCAACGCCGGTAAACAAACCGTCACCGCGGTAAAAGGCGCCTCGTTTTTCTCCTCCGCCGAAAGCTTTGCCATGATCCGTGGCGGCCATGTAGACTTAACCGTACTCGGCGCCTTTGAAGTCGATGTAAATGGTTCCATTGCCTCATGGATGATCCCAGGCAAGCTTATCAAGGGCATGGGCGGCGCAATGGATTTAGTCGCAGGGGCGGAAAATATTATCGTGACTATGATGCACGCCGATAAGTACGGCAACTCTAAGCTGTTACCCGTGTGCGAATTGCCCCTCACAGGCTACGGCTGCATCAAACGTGTTGTTACCGATTTAGCCTTTATCGAGATTAAAGATGGCGCCTTCCATCTGTTAGAGCGCGCCCCCGGTGTCAGCGTTGAAGAAATTGTCAGCAAAACCGCTGGCAAATTAATCGTGCCAGACCATGTACCAGAGATGGTGTTTTAAGCGTTTTTAAACCTAAGTATTAATGACGTCTTAGCTCCTAGCGTTCGATGCATTAACTTATTTGATTCAAGTAAGCCCAGAATATAAATCTGGGCTTTTTATTGCTTTGCTTAATCCATTGAACCTGACGAGTGCAACAACACTAATGCTCTGGCGACACGCCGTAAACCCATCCTTGGGGGCTCAACGAAAAAGTCCCTTTTTTCGATGGTCGCCAACGCATCAGCGCTGTTTGCTGCAATGTTCTGCGTATTCAACCCTGCTTTACAAATCGTGTGCATTGGTGACTTGTATAGCCGTTTTACTTCACGGTTAGCCACTTTGTATGCAGTTGCGGTAAACTCGCCGCAGCCTAAATACTAAGGATGCTCAAGTTGTTAGCTAAATTTCTCAATAAACGCAGTCGCAGTCGTAGACATATGCGCGATTATGCCAAAAACGTCTTTGAATATGACCAGTATTTACTGACCGATTATATCGACAGTGGAATGACAGATGGTTTCGAGAGAGTGAAACAATATCGTGAGTTTGATGAGGATTTTCGGCAATGGCAATTGTTTGGAGCTGAGTTTGGTATACCCGAGTGTCATTGGGGCAATGTAGCCCAACTTACCTATATTGAATCGGGCTTGCTGGAGCCTAAGCCGCTTATGTGCTCGCTTGCTTACGGCTATTTTCATACCGCGATAGACTACTATCAATACTACACTGCGGTTGAGAAAACAGGTGAAGTAGCTAATGCCGGATGGATGACAACCAGTGTTTTTCGGCTTGTACTTATGCTGTTTTCTGAGCTGAATACTGAGACTGACGAACTGTATCAAGCCTTGGCGACCGCCTGGCGCGCTGGCTGGATAATTCGTTCCCACGGGTTTATCGGTGATTTTTTGGTGTTGTTATATGGGCGATATTTGGGTGTTATTGAGCCGCCTTTTGCTACTGAAGTACAAGTGACACTTCGTAAAACAGCCTCCTTTCCCTATGCTGAATTTCTAGATAACTGGGATACTCAAGATGAAGTGTTTGTTCGCACTATGTTGCAAACCCTGTGTGACCATCAGGTAGAGCAAGCAGTTATCGGCGATAAAAAGTGCTTTTTTGAGTTCAACGGAGGACCACATACATATTTACCGCTAACAGCGTTAATGCTGCTGAAACTGCGATCCCTTAGAAGCTTGCCTAATCCGCAGTTCAGTCATCCCGCATTTGGCGATATAACAGCTTTGTTTGAGCAAGTCTCCACAGCCTTTAGCGACTATGTCGCAGCAGAGAAGATCCAGCGGATTGAAGATGCGGCCGATGACGTGTTAACCCAGGCATTAACCAGAATGCAAAGCCAAGATTTTAATGCCCATGCTATTTTTGCCAAGCGGCATCCATCGTGAGTGCTAGTTAAGATGTTGATTAACCATGCATTACAATAACCCATATTGATAACCCAGACTTAAGGCTGAGCCTATTCAAGCCTTAAGTCATCCCAATGCAAACAAGAGGACAAAGGATGTACCAGATTGCGATTGTGATATTTGATGAATTTACCGATATCGATTTCTTTTTAATGCGCGATATTCTCGGCCGCACAACAACCGATTGGACAGTCAAAGTGCTAGGCACTAAACCTAGCCACAGGTCGAGTTTAGGAATGACGGTAGAAACCGATGGCCATGTCGCGCAAGTTGCTGATGCTGACGTGGTATTATTCAGCAGTGGCTATAAAGGTGTACCTGCCGCACTTGCGGATCCTGAGTTTATGTCGGCCCTTAAATTAGATCCCGCACGGCAATTGCTTGGCAGTATCTGTGCGGGCTCATTCTTCTTTGCCAAGTTAGGCTTACTCGACAATATCTCGGCAACGACGCATCCCGATGCCAAACCCGCATTAGTGGCCATGGGTGTGGAGGTGGAAGACTGCGCTCTGGTGATCAATGGCAATATTGCCACTGCGGGAGGCTGCCTGTCCTCACTCTATTTAACGGGCTGGATTGCGGAGCGTTTATTTGACAGAGCGAAGCGCCGCGAAATTCATCGGCAACTGATCCCCGCAGGCCAAGCCGATGTGTTTGAAGCTTTAATCGAATCCTCGATTACCTCAGCCATTCGCTAATATGGTGTGCAATCCTCTGGATGAAGGGCGCAATTATGACACTCAAAGCACTACTTAATCAGTTAAAAACCGAGCACAAGATCACTGGCGTAGTCGAACTTGCGGCGCTATTGGCGCAAGATAAGGCGCTACTTCAGCAGATCAAACAAGCGGATGCACAGTATTGGGTCAACTTTAGCAAGCAGACGTTTGATGGTTGGTACTGCGTCGCTACGCCATCGAATGCCAGCTACCATGTGTACTATCAAGAGCGTGGGCAACATTGCTGGGGAGAAGAGGTATTTAGCGATCAACATTTAGCCATCGCTACGGTGATTTTTGAGTCAGGGCTGTTTCACGCTGAATAAAGGCATAACTGCAAAGTGTTAATCACTTTTGATGAGTTAGGCTGGGCCCTTAATGCCGAGGCTTTATACCTAAACCCGATTCGGCACGCCCATAACAAAGCCATCAATCTGCCGCCACTTACAATATTGATGGCTTTTCATCTGAGTAACTTACTGTTAAGGTGATGTTTTTATAAGCAATTGACGTTCAGGTTGAGTGAGACAATGGCAACGGAGCATTCACTATGGATTGGTTACTGATCGCCCTCGCAGGCTTACTCGGCGGCATGTTAAATGCGGTGGCGGGCGGTGGCAGCTTTATCACCTTATTTGCCCTTGTGTTTGTGGGCGTGCCGCCACTGATGGCCAACGCTACGGGCACTGCCGCTCTGCTCCCAGGCTACCTTGCCAGTGCCTGGCGTTTTCGAAAAGAGATTGAATATCCAGCAAATCTTAGCTTAAAAACCCTGTGCCTGATTGCGATAGCTGGCGGATGCCTCGGCGCAGCGATACTGCTAAGCACCAGCGAGCAAGTATTTGCTTATCTTGTCCCTTGGTTGATTTTGCTGGCCACACTCGCCTTTATCGCTGGACCTTGGTTACTGAAAAAACGTTTAGCCCATGCCAGCATCCCCCGTGTGAATACCGTCAAGCCACTGACGGCAATGGTGATTCTCTTCATCGTCTGTATTTACGGCGGCTATTTTAACGGGGGATTAGGGATTATTTTACTCGCCACCTTTGGGTTACTCGGCCAAACCCAATTACATGGGATGAACGGGCTTAAAAATTTACTCTCCGCCCTACTCACCACCATTGCCGTGGTGATTTACGCCCTAGGTAATCTGATTGACGGACAATATCTGTTACTGCTTGCCATTATGGCGATTATTGGCGGCTATCTTGGCGCCGCGCTGGCTTATCGCATTCCCCAATCCCTGTTGCGGGGTTTTATTGTGCTTGTCGGTTTCGCTATGAGTGTGGGATTTTTTATGCGTTAACCCCTTTGCGTTAGCCTAAAATATGCCAACCTCAAGCGTCATGTATTGGCAGACTACCTGCTTAATAGAAATCTAGATACTGGATAAAACAAGGAAGCGTGATGGGCGCCATTTCAATTAGACAAGCACAGATAGCCGACCATAACGCCATGACGGCCTTACTGTTGCAGCTGGGTTATAGTGCCACCGAGGCGCAGTTACATCAGTATCTCGATGATCCTAAAAGATCGGATGAAATCTATCTCGCCGAGTCTGAGGGAGTTGTGGTTGGGCTGATAAGTATAGGGCGTGTTGGCGTTTCAGGGTTATTTTTGCAGCTATTTGGCTGACGTTTATGCAAGGCAAAGTCCGTGCAGTGTAGTTATTCTACATAAACGGACGATAACGCGGCAGAAACGGCAGCCAAATGCTGCCCGAAGGGTTCGTCTGGCAAGCCCTTGCTCTTTGTCACTCGTCATTTGAGTAGAATAACTACACATCATTCCTCGTTTCGCGAGCACGTGCTTGCCAGAACGAACAAAATTTAATCTCGAAACGTCAACACGCCCTAATCTTTTTGATTATTTTCCCTCGCAGCAGCAAATCTGCCGCATTACTGCTTTAGTGGTGACGGAGGCTAGTCGAGGCTTAGGTGTGGGGACGCAACTAATTGATTTTGCTAAATCGAGGGCAAGTGAACGAGGTTGTCGCCAACTTGAGGTCACCACGTCAATGAGACGGGAACAGACCCAAGCTTACTATGAGTCCATTGGCTTTGAGAAAACCTCCTTTCGCTATATTCAAGCTCTTGAAGTTAACCCAAAGTAAGTTTACCCAAATAAAATAGGCGCTTAAGTGTACTTAAGCGCCTATTTTGGCGAAGCGTTCGCGAGGGGTTAATCCTGCGCTAATTCCTTTTCTAATTGCTGGGCAATCGCTTCTGGCGAGCCGCTATTACGGGCAAAAAGACCGTAGGCAGTTGGGATCACATAAATGGTAAACAGCGTCGCCAGCATAATGCCCGCAAGCACCACTACGCCAATCACAAAGCGGGTTTCAGCACCTGCGCCCGTTGCCAAAACCAGAGGGACGGCGCCCGCGGCTGTAGTAATCCCCGTCATCAAGATAGGCCGTAAACGCTGGCATGAGGCTTGGATAATGGCGCGGTCAAAATCGACCCCCTTATCCCGCAACTGATTGGCAAATTCGACGATCAGAATACCGTTTTTCGCCGCAAGGCCCACCAGCATAATAATCCCAATCTGGCTGTAGATATTGAGACTCTGCCCCGTAAACCACAGCCCTATCAAGGCGCCAACCGTGGCAAGCGGTACCGTCAGCATAATCACCATAGGGTGAATATAGCTTTCAAACTGCGCCGCTAATACCAGGAACACAATCCCAAGCGCCAGCAAGAACACAAAGTACATTGAGCTGCCAGACTCTTGATAATCCAGCGATTGTCCCTTGTAGCTGATGACTGCTTCCGCAGGCAAGTAAGCTCGCGCCACTTGATTGAGGTAATCCAGCGCTTCGCCTAGGCTATAACCATCCGCCAAGCTGGCCTCAATGGTAATCGCCCGCATACGGTTGTAGCGGTTAAGAGAGCTGGCATCGGCAAACTCTTCTACCGTAACTAAGTTGGATAATGGGATCAGCTCCTTCGTCCGTTCGGAGCGAACATAGATATTTTGCAGATCGGCCGCGGTATTTTGGTTACTGCGCTCCCCTTCCACAATCACATCATACTCTTCGCCATCACGCATAAAGGTGGTGACAAGGCGCGAACCTAACATAGATTCTAAGGTGCGACCGATATTAGAAATTGACACCCCTAGGCTTGCTGCCCTGTCTCTGTCAATCACCACTCTAAGCTGCGGTTTGGTCTCTTTATAATCGTGGTCAAGGCCAAGCAGTTTAGGATTTTCCGCCACCTTTTCCATCATAATATCCCGCCAAGCAGCGAGTTCCTCATAGCTTGGACCACCAATAACAAATTGCACCGGTTTGCCCACGCCACGGCCAAAGGCTTGACGCATCACAGGGAAAGCCTGCACACCGGCTAAATCCGCGAGGCGCTTGTTAATATCGCCAATCACTTCTTTCATAGGACGACGTTGCCCCCAATCCTCGAGCACAATAATCGCCATACCGTTAGAGAAGTCTGCCGCGCGGCCAAAGCCACGGGGCGCACGAATCAGCAAACGCTTGATATCCCCCGAATCCACCAATGGCATTAGGCGGCTTTCAACCTCAGTCATATAGGATTCGATATACTCGTAACTCGCCCCCTGAGGCCCGTTAATCATTAAAAATAATGAGCCTCGATCCTCCTGCGGTGCAAATTCCTGCGGTACTTTTTGGGCAAGAAACACACTACTACCGAGCGCAATCAACACGATAACTGACATCAGCACTGGTTTTGCCATCGCGCTCTCTAGCGAGCTTTGATAGCGACGGGAAATGTCCGTCATAATGCTATCAACCTTACGCACTAGCCATGAGTCCTGCGACGCCGGTTTAAGCAGCTTAGAGCACATCATCGGGCTTAGGGTTAACGCCACGATACTGGAGAAAATCACCGCCGCACTCATGGCCACCGCAAACTCCTTAAAGAGCTTACCTAAGTCTCCTTCGAGGAACGTGATCGGCATAAATACCGCCACTAACACTAAGGTGGTGGCAATGACCGCAAAGGCGACTTCACGGGCACCCAAAAACGCCGCTTTTAAGGGGGAATCCCCTTCTTCGATACGGCGGTGAATGTTTTCCAACATCACAATCGCATCGTCCACCACCATACCGATGGCGAGGATCATCGCCAGCAGCGTCAACAGGTTGATGGTATATCCCAAGGCATAGAGCACGATAAACGTGCCGAGCAAAGACACGGGCACCGTAATCGCAGGGATTAACATAGCACGCACGCTGCCAAGGAATAGATAAATCACAATAATCACTAAGATCATTGCGGTAAACAGCGTTTGATAAACCTCTTTGATCGAGGCTTCGATAAACACTGAGCTATCGTAGCTACGTTTAATCGACATTCCTGCGGGCAAGGTAGGATTGATTTTATCGACTAAGGCATTAACGGCGCGGGCTACCTCTAAGGTGTTGGCGGTCGACTGTTTTGACACCCCAAGACCAATCATGGCCTCCTTGTTGCCGCGGAACATAATACGCTCTTCTTCGGAGCCAATGTCCACCTTAGCTACGTCACCAAGCTTGACTAAATAACCATCTTCTCCTTGAGCAATCACCAGATTGGCAAAGTCCTCAGCGCTGCGATAACTTCGCTCTAAACGCACGGTAAAGTGGCGCTCCTTGGATTCAAGCGAACCTGCGGGTAACTCGACGTTTTCAGCCCTAAGTGCGGCTTCAACATCGGCCACCGTGAGGCTTCTGGATGCAAGGGCTTGTCTATCGAGCCAGATGCGCATGGCGTAAACCTTGCCCCCACCGATACGGATCATCGACACCCCGTCAACCACCGACAGACGGTCGGATAAATAGCGACGGGTATAATCGGTTAGCTCTAATGTGGTCATTTGATCCGACACTAAGTTGAGCCACATAATCACTTCATCGCCACCGTTGGCTTTTTGTACCTCTGGGGGATCGGCTTCTTCGGGTAAGTTATCTAATAGACCCGAAATTCTATCGCGTACATCGTTGGCCGCATCCTCAATATTACGACTAATATCAAACTCTAAGGTCACCTGTGAGCGACCATCGCTGCTCGATGAACTCACATGGCGAATGCCTTCGACGCCGCTGATCCTGTCTTCTATCAGCTGAGTAATGCGACTCTCAACTACCGCAGCACTAGCGCCGCGATAGTTGGTTTCAATCGAGACAATCGGCGGGTCGATATTGGGGTATTCCCGCAGCGGTAATTTATCAAATGCGACTAAACCAAAGGCCACCAGCAATAGGCTAATGACCGAGGCAAATACTGGCCGTTTAACGGAAAGATCGGTCAGGATCATACGCTTGGCTCCGTATTAGCATCGGAAAGATAGCTAAATTTTTCAGCCAGTTGGGTCTTTACCACATCACCAGGATGCACCTTAAGCAGGCCGCGGATCACCACATTTTCACCAATCGCTAAGCCATCGGTAATTTCTACCCAGCCACGGGTACGAACTCCAATGGTGACTTGCTTACGCTCGATGACATTGTCTTTATTCACACTGTAAACAAAGTGTTCTTTCTGGATTGGGATAATCGCCGACTCAGGCAACATTAGCGCCTCGCGGCTGCGTTTGATGAGTTTGACCTTCATCAGCATCCCAGGCAGTAAGCGTAAATCTGGATTTGGGATTTCGGCGCGTACAATCACGGCACGGGTGGTTGGGTTAACACGGCTATCGATGGAAATCACTTTGCCTTTAAAAATTTCATCAGGGAAAGCCACGGCTTTTGCTTCAACAAGCTTGCCAGGCTGCAAGTCTTGAATAAAACGCTCTGGCACTGAGAAATCTAATTTAATCTTGGAGATATCATCGAGCGTGGTGATCTCAGTACCCGGTGTCACTAAACTACCCACGCTCACTTGGCGCAGGCCTAAACGGCCATTAAAGGGGGCGACAATACTGCGATCATTGAGGGAAGATTGTGCCTGCTCTAACTCGGCGCGGGCCGTATCGATTAAGGTTTGCAGGCGGTCACGCTCTAACTCTGCCACTGTTCGACTAGTGACAAGCGAACTAATCCGCGCCAATTCACGCTGATTGTCACTCACTTTCACCTGCGCCACTTTCACTTTGGCTATCTGCTCGGCATTTTGCAGTTGCACCAATAAATCGCCCTTTTTGACAATATCGCCATCATCAAACTTTAATGAGGTCACCACATCAGTGACTTTGGGCGTAATGGTGACGGACTCAAATGCCTTATTTGTGCCAATAGCTTCCACTTCGTCTCGAACTTGTGCCATAGAAGCGGTGGCGATAACCACATTAGGGGTGAGCTTAACTTTTGCTTGCTGCTGCTCTTGAGGTTGCATAGCTTGATATCCAAACCATGCCGCTGCCAAAATAGCGATGATAATTATGATTTTTTTCATCTGGCTTCCAAATGATGACTCGCATTAGTGACGGCTAGTTTACCCACTCGCATCATTGCATCAATACGTTTTACTTTTTCTTACAAATTACGCTGAGCGCGCAAAATTTGTAATAACGCTGCGGACAAGTCGAAAAACACCACTGAGGTGAAGAATGCAATACGATAAACGGCAATTTAAGCGGATTATTTCAAAATAACTCACAACTTAAGCGGTTTAATCTAAAACCATAATGTAACTATTGATATTACCTAGAAATATTCTGATACATCATGCTGTATCGTCCTAGAGCAATAGGCTGAATTGCAGACACAAAAAAGGGCGATAAATCGCCCTTTTTGACTGAGGTGGAATTAACGCAGTTTGCGCTCTTCTTTCATCAGATTCGACAATGATTCATACACCTTGGCGACAACGTCATTCGATAACGGCTGATCTTCAGCGTCACGAAGCAAAATCTTAGTCTCATCAGGGGTATCACCGTCTTGTAAGAGTAAACGGTAGCTACCTTCTTTTAAGGACAATTGATTGTCGTTCCACAATGAACTCCAGAAACCTGAGTTATCGGTAAACTTGATAAAGTACAGGCCTTTAGCACTGTCCATATCTGAAATTTCAAAGCCCATTTCTGGCAATACTATACGCAGACGATCCCACACTTGCTTATAGGAAGCCTTAGCAGACCAATATGCATCACCCTCTTCTGGCGTGACCAAATCAACATTGATCCCTAAGGTCTGCTTTAAGCGGTTTGCTTGAATGGTTTGCTCACGCTTAACGCTCATATAAGCAATGGCACTGTTAAGCATATCGATGGTGTAACGCTGCTTATCCTCACCACTGAGCATTACATCCTGCTCTTTACCATCGTAAAACTCTTCGTGTTCTACTAAGTGAATAACGATATTAGCGGTACGGCCGTGTGGACGGGTTTCGATATCGAAGCGATAACGCTGACGCAGCAGATATTCTTTATCTGAGCCCCATAAACTTGACTCCAACACCTCTCGGCTTTCAATCCAATCGGTTTCAATGTTGCCTTTATCATAGTCGCGACTACGAACAGGGATCGCTTGCTTCGCTAAGAATCCATCTAAGTTAGCGAAAATCTCTTGCTTAAGATCGACACTGTTATCAATCGATTCAACCACAATCTTAATGTTATCGCTGCCCTCTTCCACATGCGTACCTTCTGCCATTGGCAAAACTTGCAGTGGTGGGCGGATATCAAGGTTTTTACCAACAAGCGCAGGGTTTGCTTTAGCGCCGATTGCCGGAACCTCGTATTCTTTATTGTAAGGCGGCGTTTTCAATCCCTCAGGGATCTTTAGCATTGGCGCTTGCTCAGCCTGAACATAGTCTTCAGCACCGTTGGCTTGGCGACGCTCTAATGGCGAACTACAAGCTGCAACAGCAGCAACTAAGAACAGTGGAGTGACTTTCTTTAACATTAATTATTTAACCTCTATCTGGGCACGAGTCATTGCATCTAACAACAGACCATGACATTGCTCAGAAAGTTCAGTCAAAGGTAAACGAATATGACCACACTGAATCAACCCCATACGCTGGGCTGCCCATTTCACTGGGATAGGATTTGCTTCGCAAAACAGTGTGCTATATAAACCACGTAGTGGCTCGTCGATACTTGCGGCTAATTCGGCGTTGCCCGCCAATGCGGCGTCGCACATAGCTTTAAAGGCTTTTGGCACTATGTTGTTAGCAACCGAAATCACCCCGTTACCGCCAAGGAGTAAAAACTCTCTCGCTGTCGCATCATCACCGCTGTACAGCATAAAGTCATTGCCGCAAAGTTCACGTAGTCGTTTAACCCGTGATACATCACCCGTGGCTTCTTTTACACCAATAATATTGCTCACGCTCACTAACTCGGCCACGGTTTCAGGCTTCATATCAACCGCGGTGCGCCCAGGAACGTTATAGAGAATTTGGGGAATATCAGTGCTGGCCGCCACGGCTTTATAGTGGGCCACTAAGCCCTTTGGCGTCGGTTTATTGTAGTAAGGTGTTACGCCTAACATGGCGTCAACCCCGACTTTAGATAAGGACTTGGTGAGTTCGATAGCTTCTGCTGTCGCATTCGCACCATTGCCACCAATCACAGGGATACGACCTGCGACAAACTTAACGGTTTGAGCGACCACGGCAACGTGCTCATTCATTGGCAGAGTCGCTGACTCACCGGTGGTACCCACGGCAACGATGGCGTCTGTGCCTTGGTCAATATGGAATTCGACTAACCTTTCAAGACTTGCAAAATCTACTGAGCCATCACTGTTCATTGGCGTGATTAAGGCTACGATGCTTCCGTTTATCATCTGACTTCCCCAAAATTTCAGGATTCGCTATGGTACTGATGCCAACCATTAATGACAAGCACTAACGGGGGTCTCAAATTGATTTAGTTATGGTAGCATTACATCCCGCACAAAAACTCGGCGCTCGGTCTCGAGTTTTCGCTCTATGATATCGAAAAAGTGAGGACAATTCATGACCAATTTCCTGGTCGTAACTGCAATGGGCGTAGACCGTCCTGGACTCGTAAGTAAACTAGCTCGGCTTGCCAGTGACTGTGACTGCGATATCGTCGACAGCCGTATGGCATTATTTGGTAACGAATTTACCTTAATCATGATGTTGTCAGGTTCGTGGGCATCCATAACGAAAATTGAAAGCTTGCTCCCGAGTCTCAGTGTTGAATTAGAACTGATGACGGTGATGAAGCGTACCTCTAAGCACACGCCGCAAAATTACCTTTCGCGCCTTGAAGTGCGCTTTACTGGTAAAGATCAGCGCGGCACGATGAAATCCATCACCCAGTTTCTTGCCGACCGCTCCTTAGACTTGGCGGCAGTCCGCTCCTTCTCTGAAGAGCTTGAAAATGGCGAGCAAACGCAAACTATTTCATTAACCATCAATATTCCTGAAAAAGTTGAACTAGAAAAGCTCGAAAAGAGTATCTATCAACTCTCCGAGGAGATGGCACTGGATTGCACCATTAGACGCATGGAAGGCACGACCTCAAGAAACGACAGAGGATAATAGATGAATACCTTAACCGCTGGTGCCAAAGCGCCACTTTTTACCTTACAAAATCAACAGGGTAACGCTGTTTCACTACAAGAATGCTTAACGCGTGGTCCCGTTTTAGTCTATTTTTACCCTAAAGCGTCAACCCCTGGCTGCACAGTACAAGCCTGCGGTTTACGTGATAGCAAAGCTGAACTCGACAGCCACAAAGTAACCGTCCTCGGCATTAGCCCAGATCCTGTGGCTAAATTAGCTAAGTTTGCTGAAAAACAATCACTTAACTTTACCCTACTCAGCGATGAAGACCACAGCGTTGCTGATGCCTTTGGCGTGTGGGGCGAAAAGAAATTTATGGGTAAAGTCTATGATGGAATCCATAGGTTAAGTTTCCTCATCAACACCGATGGCACTATTGCCCATGTGTTCGATAAGTTTAAAACCAGCGACCATCATCAAGTGGTGCTGGCAGAGATTGCAGCGCAGTAATAGCCGCTAAATGGTATAGCAAGGGATTTTCTGACTAATTGCCAACGGCTCAGTTTAGAAATTTCAGTTTTAATTGCCCAAAAAAACCGCAAGCAAACATAAAATGGCCCTAAATTAGGGCCATTTTTGATGAAAAATTTTCAGCTTGTGGCGAATAAATCCTCTAATCACACCGCAACTTTAGCAGTCGCTTATTCCATTGAATCACCAACTCAATTCTGGGAAACGATTATAGGAATACAGGCAGTAACTCTTCAGTTTGAAGCTGTTGATAGTGATTAAAATCAATCTGACAGCCTTGCTCAGTTACGATTGAACCATGCGCTAAACATACATGCTCAGGAAATCCAGCAGTCATAAGCGACTGGTTAAAACGGATGAGATCCCAGCTTGAGGGCATAAATAGCTTAATCATCTGTGCAACAAGGGGATAGGGATAAACAGCTAAATCCAGATTAGTCTCAAAGCTGACGTAGGAGTTATCTCCCGGCCCTATCGATGGCGTGATATGCAAGGTAACATAGTCAGCCCCACGTATCCCATTTAACGAAAATCCCGCGGGCTGAAAACAGTGCATATCAAATTGAAAATCAGGGAAAATTCGCTGCAATCCTAAGCGTTGATAAATCCCCTGCTCGGTTTGTGTGGGCGACTTGAGGTAATCAGCCAACTCGCCACGGATGTGGTACATCATCAGTTCAAGGCAGGTATCATACGTTGACGACATAGGTTGGCCGTCAGTGCAAAACAAATTGTCAGTACAAAACAAATAGTGATGATGTGAATCTAAGTGACCAACTCGAAAGGCTTTTCCGGGGATCAAGGTCCGCAATTTCGCAATATCGTCAGCAAAGTGTGTGCTTTGTAGCTGGGCTTGGTATTCATTCTTACGCTGATAACAGAGCGCGGCAATGTGCTCAACCCCTAAGGCGTTAATAAAGTAGCAGGCCGCCTCAATCAGGGTGCTATTACCGCAGGTGAGCAGCAGAATCTTATCATCCCAGACGAACAGGCTCGATTCACTCAGTAGATAGGCATCGCAGGCAGGATTACGGATTATTGACAGGATTTCCGCATTGGCACAGGCGACCAAGGTTGACCAAAAGCCGTACTCTCGTTGGCGCAGTGATGCCATATTGGAAGTGAGTCTGATCTCAAGCTTTTTTTCCGCGCCTTCAAAAAACATCAAGCCGTTCGCCTCATCTTATCCCTGTGTTTGGGCATCTAATCTATTGGTATATCAGTCATTCATGGTTCGCTGGCAACGCTGACTTAAATGTATGCACGCATTTTAAGACTGATAACCCATCAAATTTGCGCGGCTATTTTTACACGACTAGCGCCGCAATAAAACCACCGCGCTTGCTTTTACAAGATGATAGCCTTGCAACGCACTCACCTTTACAACTCGCTAGCAAAAAGCAACACAGTCACCTTGGCAACTCGCTAGCAAAAATAATAGGCTATAAAAAACAAAAGTCAGCCTAAGTGTCCCTAGGCTGACTTTTTTAACACACTCAATATTAAGAAAAATCTTCTAAATAAGTGTAACCTTTTAGGCCCACTTGTAATTCTTCTAAAATTTGTGCGCGTTCATCCTCAACAATATGCTGGTTGACTAACTCTTCGTAAGTCCGCATAAAGTCAACGGCATCTAAGTTAACATAGCGTAATACGTCAGCGACTGTGTCACCGGCAAGTACCGATTCAATATTGGTCATACCGTTTTCTTCAATGCTGACAACGGCCGAGTTAGTGTCGCCAAACAAGTTGTGCATATCCCCTAAAATCTCTTGATATGCCCCCACCATAAAGAAGCCGATTAAATACGGGCTTTCAGCACTCCACGCTGGTACTGGTAGCGTAGTTTCAATCCCTTGGCCGTCTACATATTGATCCACAATACCGTCGGAGTCACAGGTGATGTCCAGCATCACAGCGCGGCGCTCTGGCGCTTTGTCTAAACCAGACAATGGCAGCACAGGGAACACCTGATCGATACCCCAAGCATCCGGTAAGGATTGGAATAATGAGAAGTTAACGAAGAACTTATCGGCTAACTTTTCGTTTAACTCATCAATAATCGGTCTGTGGTAACGGTTTTTGGTGCTTAACAAACCTTGAACTTCATGGCATACGCGTAGGTTAGCCTGCTCAGCCCACGCACGTTCTGCCAAGCTTAATTGACCCAAGGCAAACAGCGATTGCGCTTCTTGCAGGTCACTTTGGCTATCATGATAAATCTCAATCAAGGCACGTTGATCGGCACGGCCACTCAGCTCAGTCCAAGATTGCCACATATTGTGCAGCAGCTGCGGCGATTCTTCCGCTGGCGGCTGGATATCTTCAACCTGATAAGCTTCTGTGCCAATCACATCGGTGATCAGTACCGCATGGTGCGCCGTTAAGTGACGGCCAGATTCTGAAATAATACGTGGCATAGGTTGCTCGTATTCATTACAGATATCGGTAAGCACGTTTACGATGTTGTTCGCGTATTCGCTTAAACCATAGTTCATTGAGTTATTACTTTGGCTACGAGTGCCGTCGTAATCTACCGCTAAACCACCGCCGACGTCGAAGCAGTTAATGCTGGCCCCTAACTCACGTAATTCACAGTAGAAACGCGCCGCTTCGCTCACACCTTGACGAATATCGCGGATATTGGCGATTTGCGAACCTAAGTGAAAGTGCAGTAATTGCAGCGAATCCAACATATCGCTTTGTTTTAACTGGTCAACTACAGTCAAAATCTGCGCCGCAGATAAACCAAACTTAGACTTTTCGCCACCGCTGGCTTGCCACTTGCCTTTTCCTTGGAATGCAAGGCGAGCACGTAACCCTAAGCGAGGTTTCACCCCTAAACGCTCAGACTCAGCTAGTACCATCTTAAGCTCAGACAGTTTTTCTAAAACGATATAGACCTTATGGCCTAACTTTTCACCAATTAAGGCTAAACGAATGTATTCGTTATCTTTGTAACCGTTACATACGATCACTGAACTGGCTTTTTGCGCCATGGCAAGTACGGCCATTAATTCAGGCTTACTGCCGGCTTCTAGGCCTAATTGTGGAACTTCTTTTGATGCTTGGCTCGCAAGGATCTCTTCTACCACAGTTTTTTGTTGGTTTACTTTAATGGGGTAAACCAGCAAATAGTCCGCCTGATACTCATATTTTTGTATCGCTTGGTCGAATGCTTGGCACAAACTGTTCACTCTGTGGTGCAGAATTTGCGGGAAACGAACTAATACAGGTAAAGCGACCCCTGCTTTAACCATGTCTTTTGCTAGCTCATTTAAGCCAATCTTGTGATCAGGATTCTTAGGATCCGGCGACACTGTCACCTCACCTTGGTCGCTGATCCCATAAAACCCTTGGCTCCAGTGGGTAACGTTGTACCCAGCACGAGCAGCATCAATAGACCAATCATTCATTTTTATTTAGCCCGTCTATAAAAAAATGGGTTAAACGGTCAGTGCAACATTGCAAGACCGCCCGTTCGACAAACCCAGGTAAACCATATAGTTACCTGACATACAGTTAGGATGAATTCACCCTAATTTGTGCAGCAAAATCAACCCAGCTTAGGCGACATTGATGCGATTTCCCTTAACGCAACCGGGATTAACCCGATACTCTTTTACCTTGGCGATAACAAGATGGTGTTTATATCCCCCTTTATCGCCATAGGTCTTTCACCCAATGGCATTAACCATAACGCGCTTTGAGGTTAAAAAACACTCAAAACCTTAAGCTAAAGCGTTGCGTCTCCGCTCAATATGACTCTCTCTAAAAACGAGGTGCCGATTAAGTAGATAAACAATAGGTAACACTAAGGATAAACATTAGGTATTAAGCGGCAAGGCATCACCAAGCACACCTAACACTAGGTGAGATTATTGTAACAGGGGACTGTTGGCTTCTTCGCGGCCAGAGTTGATACGGATTAACGTGAGATGTTTAAGGCTAGTATCGTCATAGGGAACAACGATTGAGCGCTGGCATTGAGATGCTTTTAGGCAAAGAGCAAAAAATGGATGCTTGTGCATTAGCTAAACAATTCCTCTTAACCCCATGTAACCATTATAAATTGTACGTTACACGGTGAATGACCTGTGAACCATAAAATCATTACAACTCACGTAATATTTGTCATGTCTGTAACGAGCGAAGTCGTTAAACGGCGCAATTAAACCGCGCAATGTCACAGAATGCAAGCAAGAATCTCATTTAATATTTTTCATTAAAATATAATAAACACCACATTAACAGAATGGTTGGTAACAAGTAGATTTATCTATTTTAAATTAATAGGTTAATCATCAACCTTACTCTACGTGCGTTCAATATTTTTTAATAGCCAATCAAGATAAATTGATAACATTTGCTCACATCAGCAATATTGTTTTATCTCAGCGCGACTGTTCATTTTCGACTATCGACGCAAAAGCCGATCTGGAAGCTGCTGTTTACGGATAAAGCGGTTATAATCACCGCCGAATGACATCCTTAGATAGAGAGCTCCATGGTACAGATAGGAAAAACCTGCAAACTTGAGGTAGTAAAACAAGTCAGTTTTGGTGTGTATTTAAATGCCCACGAATTTGGCCAAGTGTTACTCCCCAACAAAGCCACCCCAAAAGACTGCCAAGTCGGTGACTGGCTAGAGGTATTTTTATATCTGGACTCCGAAGATATTGTCATTGCCACGACCCGCAAACCTTTGGCACAAGTAGGAGAATTTGCCTACTTAAAAGCCGTGGCCACTGGGCCTTTTGGCGCATTTTTAGATTGGGGATTAGATAAAGATCTGTTACTACCTTTTGGTGAACAGCATAAACCGATTGAAGAAGGTCGCTCGTACCTTGTTTATGTGCACGTTAACCGAGCTGATGAGCGTATTGTTGCGTCATCAAAAATCGATAAATTCCTCGATAAAACTCCCGCCCAGTATGAAGTAGGTCAACAAGTTGACTTATTTATCGGTGGCACCACAGATTTAGGCTACAAAGCCATTATTAACCATGCCCATTGGGGCGTGATTTATCAAAACGAAGTGTTCCAAAAACTGCGTTTTGGTCAAAGGCTAAAAGGCTTTATCAAACAAGTCCGCCGCGATGGCAAAATTGATTTGGTATTGCAGCAAGGCAGTAAGCAAGAGCTTGATAAAAATGCGCACATTATCTTAGTAAAACTCAAGCAAGCGGGCGGATTCTTACCCCTAACGGATAAAACCGATGCCGAAGTGATTTACGAACAACTCGGTATGAGTAAAAAAGCCTTTAAAAAGAGTATCGGTGGCCTGTTTAAAGCCAGTAAGTTAAGCATCGACGATGATGGTTTACGCCTAACTGAAGCTGACTGATTGGGCTGAATAGTCAACCTCACACGGGACTGAACACTCTCTTGTAGTAAGGTTCGTGGTTTATTTGTCCAAATAGTCTGCCCAAACACTCAGTTTACCGACAAGCGCTAGGATCTTAAGCATGGCTCTGTTATAACAAAGTCATGCTTTTTTCTTTGGAGCTTATATGGAACTCACGTTACACGAAGCCAGAGTTATCGGATGCCTACTTGAAAAAGAAGTCACCACCCCAGAGCAATACCCTCTTTCACTCAATGCCCTGACCCTCGCCTGTAATCAAAAAACCAGCCGCGAACCTGTATTAGAACTCACTGAAGCGCAAGTACAAGCCGCCCTTGATTCATTGAACAAAAAGCGCTTAATCAGCGAGCAATCCGGCTTTGGTAGCCGAGTCGTCAAATATAAGCACAGATTCTGCAACACCGAATTTAGCGAGTTACAACTTTCCAGCGCGGCGGTAGCCATTGTTTGTTTACTGCTGCTTCGCGGCCCACAAACGCCCGGAGAGTTACGCACCCGTAGCAACAGACTGCATGATTTTAAAGACGTGCTCGAAGTGGAAGCCTGCATTAAGCAACTGATGGAGCGGGATAAACCCGTACTGGCTCAACTGCCGCGGGAGCCTGGTAAACGTGAATGTCGTTATACTGAGCTGTTCTCCCAAGGTGCTGAGCAAATTAGCGCCGCGTCATTCACCAATGCCACAAATGCAGATGCCCACCCGCTAAACGAGCAGGATAGACAACAACTGGAAGCGAGAGTCACACAGCTTGAAGAGCAAGTGGCAGAACTTAAAGATAAGTTAGAATCGCTTATCGCTTCTTTATCCTAACCGCGCCGCGGACGACTTTCGCAAGTAGTCACTCTTAATGATGACTAAGGTGAGAGTTTGTCCGCTCACTCACTGACGAGACAGCGAATGACACCAAATGCTCCCAGTACATTCAATAACATGCTTTTGATCGCTGGCTTTGAATGTCGCAAATTTCTATTTAACCTTCGCGGGATTATCGCCCTGTTCGCCTTTGCATTAGTGTGGGGCATGCTATTGCTCTACCCCATCCAAGGCGCTTCGACCCTATTAATGCAGCCCAATATTAAAGATCTGATCGACGGTCTCTTAGGCAGCCAAGCTCTCAACATGCTGTTTGACTGGCCCGTGGCGGAAATGGCTATCTTCTGGTGCTTTGCGCTGTATCTGTTTCCCATGTTCAGTATTTTGATTGCCGCCGATCAGTTCTCCTCAGACAAAACCCGCGGCACATTGCGCTTCTATACCCTAAGAACCAGCAAAGACAGCCTACTCTTCGGCCGCTTTTTGGGGCAAATCTTGATCCAAGGTCTACTGATCTTATTGACCATCCTTGCCACCATAGCGCTGGCACTTACTCGCGATATCGGCTTGTTATTACCCGCATTAACGTCGGGAGCCTTGGTCGGCATCAACTTGGTTATCGTGATTTTACCCTTTACCGCGGTCATGACTTTATTGTCCCTCTATGCCAACACGGCAAGGCAAGCCATGGTTCTGGCCACTATTTTGTGGACGGTCGTCTCTATAGCACTGCTGATATTGGGTAATGAATCGCGCTTATTTGAAGGTTTACAATGGATATTGCCGGGCGCTCAACTGTCGAACATGGTCAACACCAATGGACTCAATAGCTTTGCCTACGCACCAATTCCCCTACTACAAACCGCATTCGCCCTTTTCCTTGGCCGCGTTTATATCCAAAGGAGTCAACTATGATCCTCGTTCAATGCCAAGGACTGTCCAAACACTATGGCAGTAAAAAAGCGCTCAATAACGTTAACTTAACCCTCGAATCGGGAGCGCCCATCGCCTTAGTTGGCCCTAACGGTGCAGGTAAAACTACACTGTTTAGCCTGCTCTGTGGCTACCTCACCCCAAGCGCAGGCTCGGTTCGTATTCTGGGAGAAGCACCCAATAGTCCAGCATTATTAGGGCAAATTACCGCCCTGCCACAGGATGCGACGCTCGATCCCAATTTAACTATTATCAGCCAGTTAAGCTTCTTTGCGCGTCTTCAAGGGATGGATAGCAAGCAGGCAAATCAAGAAGCACAGCGAGTGCTGAATTTAGTGGACTTAGCCGAGGTGGCGCAGCAAAAGCCACCGAGTCTAAGCCATGGAATGAGTAAACGTGTGGCGATTGCCCAAGCCTTAATCGGCTCGCCTAAGCTGGTGTTGTTAGATGAACCTACCGCAGGACTCGACCCTGCCAATGCGAAGAAAATCCGTGAACTCGTCAGAACGCTGTCGCCCACAACCACTTTTGTGATCAGCTCACACAACTTGGACGAACTCGAGAAGCTCTGTGACCAAGTGCTGTATCTAGATAAAGGTGAATTGGGCCAGTCGATTTCGATGCGCTCATCCAATAGCGGCAGTGATTATCTCACCCTCACCATGGAAAGCTGCGACAGTGAAGCGCTGATCCAAGCCGTAGGTCAAATAGCTGGTGTGGTGAATATCACCTCAAAACAAGCCCATGTATTTGTTATCCAATTGGATGACACGGCAAATCGTCATTATGAGTTTGAAACCGCCCTGCTCGCCCTATTTAAGGACCAGCATTGGCAATATAAGATGCTGCTGAAAGGACGCACATTGGAAGAAACGTTATTTTCTTAACTCCGCGACAAGTCCCTTATTATTCCTACGTTTAACTCCACCTCTAACAGCGCCCGCAAGGGCGCTTTGTGGCTAATGTTTTGTTTATACACTGCTGAAGCAATGGCATTTATTACACCATGTCAAACATCAAACAGTCGTAAATATCAGTGTTAAAAGGCTTTATCCTTTAACTTCTACTTTAGTTCTAAACGCTACAGGCCAACTTAGCCCCTAATGCTGCTTACCTAGTGCTGCTTATATGAGGCGTATTTACGTTTCAAAATAAAGGGTGAGTAATCACCGCTAACCAATAAAGCAGCAGTTAAGCCGCTTTGGTAAACCTAGACTTTCAATCTAATCTCGAGCTTGTTATAACTCCCCTTTCCTGCTCTTTCACTGAATTCAGAGGTTTCAATGAACAAAGCACAACTGATCCAACGTATCGCCACTTCGCTTGAACAGTCCCAGGCCAGCACTAAACCTGTTGTCGAACAGATCCTACAACAGATCCATATCGCCTTAAGCGAAGGTGAGAAAGTCTTCCTGCCGCAATTCGGTACCTTCGAGTTACGTTATCATTTACCTAAATCGGGTCGAAACCCGCAAACTGGCGAGACGATGGAGATTGCAGGCTTTAACCAGCCAAGCTTTAAGGCGGCGACAGCGCTAAAACAAGCGATAAATGAGTAGTATTGTGGATGTGTAAAATTGCCTCGTGAAAACCACGGGGCTTTTTTATGGGCAAGGTTAACGACATCACTTTGGCAATAAGCCTTAGCGCTCAAACGCCGCCTACACGAGCTCAGTTTGATGCTATCAAGCTCAATGTGGAGAAATAAAGTTGAGGAATTTGTAGGTTATAAGGCAGGACTAATGCCTGTAACAAAAGTGGCAAGCGCGAAGCCGTGGCTCTAGAGAAGAAGATAGAAACGGCCCTTTAAACCAAATCCAAATAATCAAAGCTGTAGATGCAAAAAAGCCCCGACTAATGTCGAGGCTTATTTACTATTCACTGAGAATAATGGTACCCGAGGCCAGACTTGAACTGGCACGCTGTTACCAGCGAGGGATTTTAAATCCCTTGTGTCTACCGATTCCACCACTCGGGCAAACTCTGAATATCGTAAGCACTGCTATTGATATTGTTAACTCTTTGCTTCGCTCTTCTACTTATATTTCAATGTATAGGTAACGAAGTTTAACGCTTCAGCTCGTTTGAGCTGTCACCATTATAATAATGGTACCCGAGGCCAGACTTGAACTGGCACGCTGTTACCAGCGAGGGATTTTAAATCCCTTGTGTCTACCGATTCCACCACTCGGGCAAACTCTTTATATTAACGACGGGAATCATGTCATTAATATCTTAATTATGGAGGCGCGACCCGGAGTCGAACCGAGATCGACGGATTTGCAATCCGCAGCATAGCCATTCTGCCATCGCGCCATCTTTCCAATCATTTTAGATTGGAGCGACATATCGGGTTCGAACCGATGACCTATACCTTGGCAAGGTATCGCTCTACCAACTGAGCTAATGTCGCATCACGCAGAGTTAAGATTTTGTTTTCACTTCGTCTCTCGTCTACGGGGAGGCATTCTACCTATTTACGATGCAGTGTCAACCGCTGTTTTATCGATAACTTACTGCTTGCGCACTAAATAATCTCTTTGATCTTTTATTGTGCTATTCAGCCGTTAAATCTTTCCAGGCGGCTAAAATGTAACTCATCATTGACCAGAACGTTAATACGGCAGCGATATATAACAGCACAAATGCCGCGGTGATCATGAGTGGATTGTATTGCCAGATAAGGCCAATAATCGCCACCATCTGCGCCGCCGTTTTATATTTGCCGATCCAAGAAACTGCAACCGTGCCGCGTTTACCTAATTCAGCCATCCACTCCCGCAGGGCTGAAATCACAATTTCACGGCCAATCATAAACAGTGCTGGCAGTGTGAGCCAAATATCAGCGTATTGGTCAACTAATAATACGAGCGCGGTGATCACCATCAGTTTATCAGCGACGGGATCGAGGAAGGCGCCAAAACGGGTCAGTTGCTTGAGTTTACGCGCCGCATAACCGTCTAATGCATCCGTTAACGCCGCCAACCAAAACACAAATGCGGCAACAAAAGGCGTCCAGCTGTAAGGTAAATAAAACAACACCACAAAAATGGGCAGTAAAAAAAGCCTAAAAAGAGTTAATGCTATGGGTAAGTTAAACGGCATGATCAAACCAGTTAGTCAAAAGCAGCGCCAATCTTGCCTTAATTTTATCACCCTCGCAATGCATCATGAATGGTTTGTGCCATTTCTATGCTGATCCCTGGCACTTTCGCTAACTCGGCCACGCTCGCGCCCTTCACTTCCTGCAAACCGCCCAAATGTTGGAGTAACGCTTTACGGCGTTTAGGGCCAATGCCCGGAATGGATTCAAGCGTTGAGGTGTTACGGGTTTTCTGACGGCGATTACGATGCCCAGTGATGGCAAAGCGGTGCGATTCATCGCGAATATGTTGAATAAGGTGCAATGCGGGTGAGTCATCCTCAAGGGAAAAGCTCGTTTCTGTGTCACCAAAGATTAAGGTTTCCAGCCCGGGTTTACGGCTCTCTCCCTTTGCCACCCCAATCAGTTGCGGCGCTTTATCTAAATTAACGAACTTCTCATCCACTATTTGCTGCGCGATACGCAGCTGACCCAAACCACCGTCGATAAATAAGATATCAGGAATTTTGCCGCTGGCATCGATTTTATCAAATCGGCGACTAATGGCTTGTTTCATCGCGGCATAATCATCGCCTGGCGTAATACCTTCAATATTATAACGACGATATTCGGCTTTATGCGGCCCTTCACGATTAAACACCACACAGGAGGCTACCGTGCTCTCACCCATGGTATGGCTGATATCGAAACACTCCATTCGCTGAATCGGCGTATTGAGTTCGAGGATTTCCTCCAATAACACAAAACGCTGTTCAACGGTATTTTTATGGGACAGACGCGTCATCACCGCATTGGTGGCGTTGGTGATCGCGAGGCGTAAAAAACTCGCCCTGTCAGCACGCACATTGGTTTTGATGCTGAACTTTTTATTTAGCGCCTCAGAGACGGCAGCTTCTAACTCATGCAATTCTTCAAAGTGATGACTTATCACCACTTCCTTAGGAATAGTGCGTTGAATATCGGCATTTAAGTAAAACTGTAGCAGGAAGGAACGTAAGACTTCTTCGATATCCGTTTGCGCGGGCACCGTTGGATAATAGCTACGGCTACCAAAAATCTTACCTTCACGAATAAACAGTAAATGGAAACAGGCGATACCCGAGGCGTAATGCACACCGATAACATCCATATCGCCAGTATTACCAGAGACCTCTTGCTGCTCTGCCACTCGGCGCAGCGCCATAATTTGATCGCGAAAACGCGCGGCTTGCTCATAGGCTTGCTGCTCGGCGGCCTCTTCCATCTTAGCTACGAGTTCACTGATGACTTGCTTGTCTTTTCCCTTAAGGAACAGACTCGCCAGTTTAACCTGCTCGTCATACTCCGCATTACTGACCTTACCGACGCAAGGTGCACTGCAACGGGATAACTGGTATTGCAGGCAGGGACGAGTGCGGGATTTATAATAGAGATCATCACACTGGCGGATAGGAAACAGCTTTTGCATCAAGTGCAAACTTTCGCGCACCGCACCGCCATTGGGATAAGGCCCAAAGTAATAGCCCTTCTCCCGCTGCGGCCCGCGATGGTATGCAAGGCGTGGATGCTCGTGTTGGCTCAAGAATATATAAGGGTATGACTTATCGTCCCGCAGTAACACATTGTATTTGGGCATGTACTGCTTGATATAGTCATTCTCAAGCAGCAGCGCATCGGTCTCACTGTGGGTCAGCGTCACATCAATATGATGGATATGGGACACCAGCGCCTGAGTTTTCACATTGCCAAGGTTTTTACGGAAATAGGAAGATAAGCGCTTTTTAAGATCTTTGGCCTTACCCACATAAATGACGTCACCTTTGACGTCATACATGCGATAAACCCCAGCAGAGGATGAGACCGTGCGTAAAAAACTCTGGGCGTTAAAACCTGTCGACATCGTTACACACCCACTCTTTTACTTACCATCTTCAAAACTGCTTGATAAATCGTTTTCAAACTCACAGCTAACACTTAATTAATGCTAGAACCATTGACACAAGCGGCCATTAGAAATGGCCAGCATCTAACATTTTATAGCGGATCGCTAAACGAGTCAGCTCCACATCACCACTGATCCCAAGCTTCGCAAACAAGCGGTAACGGTAACTGTTAACGGTTTTGGGGCTTAAGTTGAGCTGCTCAGAAATATCATTGACCTTTTCACCATTGGTGATCATCAACATAATTTGCAGCTCACGCTCAGACAAGGCTTTAAACGGATTCTCATCGGCCGGATTGAATTGGCTCAATGCCATTTGTTGGGCAATTTCAGGAGATAAATAGCGCTGCCCACGGGAAACCTGACGTATCGCTTGCAATACTTCAGGTGGCGTCGCACCTTTGGTTAAATAACCAGACGCGCCCGCCTGCATCACTTTACTGGGGAACGGATCTTCAGTATGCACTGTTAGCACAATAATCTTAGCATGGGGTTGATAACGTAAAATCTTACGCGTCGCTTCGAGTCCGCCCATACCTGGCATATTCATGTCCATTAAGATGACGTCGGCTTCATTTTGTCTCGCCCACTGTACCGCGGTCTCACCATCGGGCGCTTCACCCACAACTTTGATCCCCCGCTCATCTTCTAAGATACGGCGGATCCCAGTTCTCACCAGCTCATGATCGTCAACTAAATATATCGATATCAACTTTATCCACCTTTAACCAATGCTGACTAAGAGAGTTTAGCCAAATCAGAATACCGCAACCGGAATATAGGTTATCAGGGTAATTTAGCCCAACAATGGCATTTCGCAAAGCATAAAATGAATATTGTTAACTAGATGATATTTAAAGAAACAACTTGCTAATTAATGCAGTTTGAAATTAAGAGCTTGGTATGATGAAAGTATGAGTGGAGCTCAGGATTGGGCTAATTGATAAGCTGACGCAAAATATAGCAGGTTTAAAACGCTCATCGAAAATGAAGTCGTGTAAATGCAAAAAGCCGCTAATTGCTTAGCGGCTTTTTAGCCGACTATTGTGCTGGAGCAGCGCTTAGCACGAGGAACCCGGGTTCAAATTGCATAAACAAAAAAGCCATCATTGCTGATGGCTTTTCCGTGAAATATGGCGGAGGAGCAGGGATTTGAACCCTGGGTGGGCTATAAACCCACGCCGGTTTTCAAGACCGGTGCATTAAACCACTCTGCCACCCCTCCGGACGAGCGAGATAATATACATCTCGCCCAAAGCTGTAAACTTAAATTTATTATTATTTGAATTGATTGGCGATTTGATATCCAGCTGGCGATGAAATCATCGCTTTCAGGGCGATTTTTGATCTGTTGCTATTTCTGCTCACTAAAAACCAGCATGACAACAACATTACCTAAGTCACTTTTGAATAGATTAAAGAATCGCGAGCACTTTTTTAAGGTTGCGGCTTCATATGAAAAAGATGAAGTATAAATAGGGAGCGTAGGAGAAGGTTAATCCAAACCTTAAAAATCAACTTCTTCATATCAGAACATAATGATTATCAAGACAATCGCAGATACGCCTTTTGGCAATGTAATCAAACATCTCATACCATGGAACCAGATGCAAAAAGGCCGCTAATTGTTTAGCGACCTTTTTGACTGACATTACATAAACAAAAAGGCCATCATTGCTGATGGCCTTTCCGTGAAATATGGCGGAGGAGCAGGGATTTGAACCCTGGGTGGGCTATAAACCCACGCCGGTTTTCAAGACCGGTGCATTAAACCACTCTGCCACCCCTCCGAACGCCGCAAATAATATAAGCATCATCGGTGCTTGTAAACAGCAATTTTTGAATATTGTGTCAAATGCTCATCTTATGTTCAGACGGATGAATTTTCAGGCGAATAGCCAACATATTTTCAGCAATATCTGGGTAAAGCAGCATAAAAACACCTATACAGTAAGAGACTTGCCCTCTCGGTATGGTAAAATCGCGGTAACTTTTCACGGTAAATGCTTATATGAATTCACTCTTGATACCTTCATCCTCACTCGCCCCTGAATTTAATCTTCCCGTCCTGTCGCAATTACAAACAGGATATAAAGCGTTGCTTTTAGGTCAAGAGCGCGTATTGGATGCCTTTAAGTTACATAACGCCATTGCCGATCAACAACTGTATCTCGCAGATTTTCCTGGCATCGATAGACTATTAATGATCAAAGCATTAATGGAAACGCTTGAGCCATTGCCAGCAGCTTATCTGGTGGCAAAGCGCCCCGAAGACAAAACCATTCAATTCCATTGGCAATATGAAGCGCCGCAGGACAACCAAGGCTCAATTGCTGAAAAGCATGTCAGTTATCGCTATCTGAGTGGCAATATCCGCCGTTCAGACCTACTTGGCCGTATGGTGCAATCGGGTAATAGCAGTAAATATCAAGCGGGTGCATTGGCCGAATGCCATTATGTATTTATCTGCGCTGAATCCCTGTGGAAACGAGAAGGCTTATGGGATTTGCTGCTGCAAATCCTGACACAGAAAGAGTATCAAATCAGTCACAACCTAAGCCCAATCCCATTAAATTGTAAAATTATTTTAATTGGCGCGGGTTTAATCTATAGCCAAATTAGGTCTGAAGATTGGCAATTTCAACGCCACTTTAACCTGTTGGCAGAACTGGCGGGTGAACTGGATTTGACCCGTTTTAAAGAAGCGCAATATGCCAGTTGGCTACAAACGGTGGCACAAAGCGTCGATGTCACATTAGAACAATCCAGTCTTGCCCCACTCTTTAGACACAGTGCTAGATTAACTGAGCATCAACGTCGCTTAAGTCTCTCAATGCTAGATTTGGCGCAGTTAATGGCGCAGGCAAAAGTCTATCGCGGTAAATCAACAATTAATGCAGCCAGCATTGAACGTGCGCTATCGCAAGCCAATTATCGCCATAACAGCTCTGAAGAATTTTCAAGCCAAAGTTTTGATGACAATTTCATAAATCTGCCAACTACGGGCGCTATGGTAGGACAAATTAATGGTCTTACTGTTATCGATGCGATTGATCACTGCTATGGTGAACCAGCACGGATCACCGCTACGGTACACTATGGTGACGGTGAAGTTGCAGATATTGAAAGAAAGTCAGAGCTGGGCGGTAATATCCATGCAAAGGGTATGATGATCCTTTCAGCCTGTTTATATCGTATCTTTGGTCGCGATGCGCCATTGCACCTAAATGCCAATATTGTATTTGAGCAATCTTATCAGGAGATCGATGGCGATAGCGCCTCGCTTGCTGAATATTGCTGCTTGATGTCAGCCATTGCCGAACAGCCGATTATTCAATCGTTAGCCATAACAGGTGCATTGGATCAATTTGGTAATGTACAAGCCATCGGCGGCATTAATGAAAAAATAGAAGGCTTTTTTAATCTTTGTGAACGCCGAGGCTTAACCGGTGAGCAAGGTGTAATTATGCCCAAGTCAAATATATTACAGCTTAATCTACACCCCAAAGTGATTACAGCTGTAGGCAAAGGCTTGTTCCATATTTATGCCATTGAACATATGGATGAAGCGGTCGAGCTATTGATGCAGATGCCCGCTGGCGTTGCCGATGAAGATAATGACTTCCCAGCAGAATCCTTATATGGTCTAGTGCAACAACGATTAGACAAGCTAGCTGGTAACGGTGAAGAAGAAATAGGCTTAATGACGAGATTACTCGCAAAACTAGGATTTTTTCGACATTAATTAGCTGATCGGAGTTGTTTAGCTTACACGTGTTCGCTAATCTTGGCGCTCTTATTGCTGGAGTAGTAAAACAATGAATAAAGCAAACAGTTTCAACAAAGAAGAACTTATCGCCTGTGGCCATGGGAAATTATTTGGTCCAAACTCCCCTCGCCTCCCCGTAGACAACATGCTGATGATCGACAGGATCATCACCATCAATGACAACGGTGGTGAGTTTGGAAAAGGTGAAATTGTTGCCGAACTCGACATTAAGCCAGAATTATGGTTTTTTGACTGCCACTTTATCACTGACCCAGTTATGCCGGGTTGCTTAGGCTTAGATGCCATGTGGCAACTGGTTGGTTTTTACCTAGGCTGGGAAGGTGCTGAAGGCAAAGGTCGCGCTTTAGGTGTGGGTGAAGTGAAGTTTACAGGTCAAGTATTACCCGGCGCGAAAAAGGTCACTTATAAGCTCAATATCAAACGTACCATCCACCGTAAATTAGTAATGGGTATTGCAGATGCCATCCTTGAAGTAGATGGACGTCAAATTTACAGTGCAACCGATCTTAAAGTCGGTGTATTTAGCGATACTTCGACCTTCTAACCTGCTTTACCCGGCAATATTCAATAGAGACAAAAATGCCCTCATCTGAGGGCAATTATGCTGCATTACTCTGTTTGTTCTGGGCTATTTAATTAATGAGCAAAACGCCATTATTTATTAAATAGCCCATTAACTCGGCCATCCACACCTTCACGCCAACCACCTAACCACTGTGACCGCGAATCAAGATTTGCATAAGGACAGAGCTCCTTAGAGCGTCCACCAACACCAGCTTGGAATCCTTTTGAAAAAGCTCTGTCTAAACGATCTCGTTTTTGTCTTTTCATGCAAGCGTCCTCTGTTCTACGTGAAATAGAAGCAACAGCTTCACCCATAGGAATAGTGCTTTTCAGCGCCGAGATCAATCAAAAAATCGTTCATTTTATCGACTATTTATTAAACTATTGAGATCATGATTAAAAAAAATCGAGGCATTTTGCCTCGATTTTTTTAGTCTGAATTCAAGCTTAAAAACTAGCGAACCCGACGACGTAACCAAACTAAGGGTAAGGCTAATAACCACGCGAAAGATGCTGCACCTTTACGTTCATAATTCCCCGTATCAGTACTTTCATCCACGGTACATGCTTCGCCGTTAGTGGTAGGTTTAAGCACAACCATACGTGGAATATACGCTGTCACAGGGTCACCATTACCGCTGAGTTCAAACAGAGGTAGGCCATTTTCACCAACGATAATGTTGCCATCTTTATCGAGTTGGTATGAAGGCTTGCGAATGAATGCAGTACCAACAATAGTACCCTCTTCATTTACACTGGCAGCTTCGACAATGAGAATATCACTGTTATAGCTTAATACCTTGCCTGTTCCATCCTTAACTTCAACCTTGTGGCGAGCCCAATTACCATCAGCCCCTTTTTCAAAACCTTTAGATTCACAGGTCAGCAAATTATTGAGGTTATTGAATTCACCCGTTGATTTCTCATACAGAAAGCCAGCCTTAGGGCGTGGCTTTTCTTTATCATAGGTGGTTTCAATATAACCAACGACTTGACCTTTGTTATTGATATCCTTCGCTTTGCTAGATAGATCTGTGGTTGTCGCAGCAAAATCATTAGGCGTCACATAAGGTACATCTGGGGTATTAATATCAAAATAGAAGAATTTATCGCGTTGGTAGCCTTGGATATAACTACGATAGCTCCCCACAACAATTCCATTGTCGTTTACATCGTAGGCAATAGAGCTCAAAATTGAGTCTCCCATTGGGATCCAATGATATTGATATTTACCCTCTGCATCTTTGGTCCAATAGGCCGCATCTTGACGTAATCTATCGGTATTACCGTTACGATAAACATGTGAGCGACCAGCCACCACACCGTCGTTATTCACGCCTAATGCCTGTGCAGTAAATGTCAATGTATTGTCACTGGCGGGAGTTAATCCTAGCGGTAACTCAGTGCCAGTAGCAGTGCCATTATCTAATTGCCAAACATAAGCACGGGTTTGGTACTGGATGTTACGCGTGCCTTGAGCATTAGGATATTGCTCACGCTGAATACACACATCTAATGGCAAAGTGTTATCAGTACCTAAACAGTAAGCAACCCGATCACCACCATACTTGCTGATATTAGTGCTGGCATAACCCACCACTAAGTTATTATTGTTAACTGCCGTTGCCGCAGACCAACCACCGAGCTCTACAGTCTTATCATCCTTAACATATTGAGTATAAGGAGGTGGTAATGGGATCTCGGTGTCATCCACTTTGGCAACACCACGGTACTCATAATCGCGATAATACCAATAGTCGGTTGCATTATCTGTGGTTGCAGTATTTTCAGTCTTCTTTTCAGGGGCAGTCATGCTGCCAACTTTCACACCCGCATCATTGATGCCGTAGTAAAAAGTATCAACTGAATTCACAACCGAAGAATCACTTGGTGGCGTGGTACCATTGATGCTGTCAAAGGTTGGCTTCCACGCACCAGTGGCACCATTTTGCGCAGCGATAAAGGCAAAGTTATTCGCAATAATGGCCGCTGTAATTGAATAGGTGATAGTTTCCTCTGAGGCAATACCATCTTCAACATCAATCACACCACCTTCAACATCGGATGTACTGAGTTTTTTCTTGCCTTTGGCGATACCGACCAGTTCATCGTTGCCATTAACACCTAAAGCGTAGCCATTACGCGTACCTTGGAGGGTGTCTGCAAGTGGTAGATCATAATTATCAATGTTAACAATTTCATAGACTGGTGCAGCATGGGCACTGTGCAATACGCCAAGGACACCTAAGGCAACCAAGGACAGGGCTTTATCCAACTTTAACTTCATTAATTCAATTCCCATTTTTATTATTGGTTTACTTCAGTGACTCAAGCTCTTCCCATCGCTCGAAGCAAACTTCCAATTGCTTTTCTTTATCCGCTAACAAGCTCAATACCTGATTGATTTTATCCTGCGTCTGACTATAAAAATCTGGACTTGCCACTGTGGTTTGTAAATCGAGGATTTCGGCCTCTAATTTCTCCATCAACTCTGGCATTGCCTCTAACTCACGCTGTAATTTATAGGACAGTTTTTTTGCGGCTTTGGCAGGCTCAGCCACTTTAACCTCAGCGTTTTTTGCCGTCGCAGGAGCTTCGACCGTGTTTGCTTGACTAGGTTCCTCAGAATAAAACTTTGCACCTTGATCGATAGCATCCTGGTAACCACCAACATACTCAGTCCAGTGACCATTACCGGCATACCACCAACTGCTGGTCACGGTATTATCGATAAACGCCCGGTCATGGCTGACCAGCAATAACGTGCCTTCATATTCAGTCAGCAGCGACTCTAGCAATTCTAGGGTCTCAATATCAAGATCGTTTGTTGGTTCGTCCAGAATGATAAGGTTTGCGGGACGAATGAGTAACTTCGCCAGTAATAAACGGTTTTTCTCTCCGCCTGATAGCGCCTTTACCGGCGTTCTGGCACGCATTGGTGAGAACAAGAAATCCTGCAAATAACTTAAAATATGGCGATCTTGACCATTGATAGTGATGGTCTTTTTACCCTCACCCACGTTATCTTCAACAGTTTGCTCAGGATCCAGTGCTTCACGGTATTGGTCGAAGTAGGCGATTTCGAGCTTAGTACCGACTTTCACTTCACCCGATTGAGGTTGTAACTTCTCAATCAATAATTTAATTAAGGTCGATTTACCACAGCCGTTGGGGCCGATAAGCGCAATACGATCACCACGCATCACTGTGGTATTGAAGTTTTTGACCAGATTTTTATCAGGTAAATTATAGTTTAAGTCCTTCACATCAAAGACCAATTTACCAGAACGCTCAGTATCGGCCACCGCCATTTTGGCATTACCCTGACGATTCAAGCGCTCACTGCGTTCTTGACGCAAGGCTTTTAACGCACGCACACGGCCTTCGTTACGGGTGCGACGCGCCTTAACACCTTGGCGGATCCAGACTTCTTCTTCGGCTAAGCGCTTATCAAATAATGCGTTTTTCTCAGCCTCGACCCGCAGCCATTCTTGTTTACCATCAAGATAGGCTTGATAATTACCGGGCCATGAAGTCACGACACCGCGATCTAAATCCACAATCCGCGTGGCCATGCGAGCAATAAAGCCCCTGTCGTGGCTGATAAACACGATGGCGCCTTGGAAATCCAGCAGGAATTTTTCTAGCCACTCAATAGTATCAATATCGAGGTGGTTGGTTGGCTCATCGAGTAGCAATAAATCTGGCGCGCTGACTAACGCACGGGCAAGTGCCACTTTACGTTGCCAACCCCCAGATAATTCACTTAAAGATTTATCGGGATCTAACCCCAAAAGCTCACAATTTTGATTGATCCGCGAGTCAAGTTGCCAACCATTATGGTGGTCTAACGTCTCCTGCAACTTTTGCATTTGATTGAGCATGCGCTCCATTTGCTCAGGCTCAGCAAAAGCGACATCGTGGGATAATTGATGGTATTGCTCTAGAGCTTCACCTACTTCTTTTAAACCTGCAGCAATGTAAGCGTAAACCGTACCCTGCTCAGCTTTAGGTGGATCTTGCTGTAACCGACTGACCGTGACGCTACCATCGATGTTAAATTCACCTTCATCGAGCAGCACATCGCCGGATAAAATCTTTAATAGACTCGACTTGCCTGCACCGTTACGGCCAACAATACAGACCCGCTCGCCGCGCTCAATAGTAAAATCAGCATGTTGTAATAGCGGGGTGTAACCATAGGCTAACGAGCCATTATTGATACGAACCAGACTCAAACTAAGCTCCTAAAAATTCTTGTAATTGCGTGGCATCAAAGGGCCAACTTAAATAACGCTCGTCCAGGGCTTTAACCACAGGAATCGACACGCCATAACGCTCTGCTAGGGTTTCATCATCGCAAATATCGATGGCCGTAAAAGGCACCTCGGCGGCATTTAATAATGCCGCCGCCAGTTCGCATAAATGGCAACCTTCGGTGTGATACAACACATAGCTTGCCTGCAATGCATTATTTATCTGCATGGGTAATTAACCAGGTGTTATGGATATGAGGATTACGTTTGTAATCCAGCGGCAACGTCATGTCGTCGATGTTTTGCACCTTAATTTTCATTTTGGTTAAAGTTTCAGTGTCCATCTTAAACTTGCGCTTATTGTTGGAGAACACCAATTCACCGTTTGGACTTAACAGCTTGATTAGCATACCGAGTAAATTCACATGATCACGTTGCACATCGAAAGAATCTTCCATGCGCTTGGAGTTGGAGAAGGTAGGCGGATCGATAAAAATTAAATCGTATTGTTCGTTACAATCGCGGATCCACTGCAAACAGTCAGCCTGAACAAATTCATATTGCTTGCCAGACAAATTATTAAGGGCAAAGTTCTCTTTCGCCCAAGCAAGGTATGTGTTTGACATATCAACCGTCGTGACCGACTTTGCGCCGCCTAATGCAGCATGCACTGAGGCAGAACCTGTGTAAGAGAACAAATTCAGTACCCGGCGGCCCTTAGATTTTTGCCCCACTAAACGGCGAGTTAATCGATGATCGAGGAACAGCCCAGTATCTAAATAACCCGTCAGGTTTAGCTTAAATTTAGCGCCATATTCAGTCGTGGTAAGCTCTAACTTACGTTCATCCAACTTTTGATATTGGTTAGTACCCTTTTGACGCTCGCGGGTCTTCATAATGATTTTGTGTGGATTAACGCCAATGGCCGCAGGCAAAGCCAGCAGCACATCACTTAAACGACGTTTAGTGACGGCCTCAGGAATACTGGCTGGTGCCATGTATTCTTGTACCACAACATAATCAAGATACTTATCGACTGCGACATTATATTCAGGAATGTCAGCATCATAGAGGCGATAACTATCAATCCCCTCTTTTTGGGCCCACTTCTCAAATTGCTTAGCGTTTTTCTTTATACGGTTAGCAAAAGCAGGCGCGATATCGGCAATATCGACACCCTCTGGCAACACTGGCGTATCGCGGCGAGTACTCTGTGCGTGAAGCGTGTATAAGTTAAAAGCGCACTCTAACGCACCGTTAAACATTTTCATCTGTTTATCGGCTTTGAGTTTCAATGCCGAGATAAGCTCGATATCGCTACACAGCATGGCCACTTTCCAGCCACCAAATTCTTTTTTGAATTTATCGCCTAATTGATAGTACAGCTGCAACAGCTCAGACACACTGCCTAAACGCTCACCGTAAGGAGGGTTGGTGATGAGGTAACCTTCAGCCGCTGGCGGCTCAACATTAAGGGCATTTGCCACCTTAAACTCAATTAATTCAAGTACGCCTGCATTTTGCGCGTTGCGTTTTGCTAACGCCACTAAGCGTGAGTCGATATCAGAGCCATAGAACTTCACTTCGCAGCGCTTTACTCCTAACGATGCACGCGCTTTAGCTTCTTCGACAATTTCGTGCCAAGTGGCCTTATCGTGACGACGCCAATGTTCGAAACCAAAACGGCTGCGTTGTAAACCTGGAGCAATATCGGCGGCCATCAAAGCCGCTTCAATCAACACTGTACCACTGCCGCAGAAGGGATCGAGTAAGGTAGTCGGCGCGGCTTTCCAGCCACTGCGAAAAAGCATATTCGCCGCGAGATTTTCTTTTAAAGGCGCTTCACCCGTGGTTGAACGGTAACCACGTTGGTGCAGTGATGGGCCAGAAAAATTCATCGCAATGGTAATGACCCCATTGCGAAAATGTGCATCAACTTTAATGTCGGCATCGATACGGGCGACGTTTGGACGGGCATCACCGTCATCACGGAAACGGTCAACAATCGCATCTTTAATCTTTAGCGCGCCAAACTGGGTATTGTTAATAAAACCACCCGTGCCATGGAAATCGATACTAAAGGTGTTGCGATTAGAGAAATGTGCTGACCAATCAATACAGTAGGCTGCATTATATAACTGCTCCGCCGACTCACAGGGTCCCTTATAGATTACCAGTACAATACGGCTGGCTAAACGCGTCCACAGGGTAATGCGATAGGCTAAAGCCAGAGGCGCGGTAAAATAGACACCGGCTACACTTTCTTTAATCTCGGTCGCACCAAATTCTGTCAGTTCTTGGGCTAAGCTATATTCAAAGCCCTTGGGGGCGGCAGCAAAAAAATTAAGCATGGGATAATCAATACGCAGTCAAAATCAAACCGACATTATACCTGCGAAGCCACATAAAAGATAAACAGTTATTAGCCAAAACTCGATTTAGTCAGGTAGTTAATCCACATTTAACCCATTAAAATCCGATATCACGGTCAATACTGGGTAAATTCCCCGCACTACGCTTTATATTTAAGCATTCGTCCGCTTTTTTAGAATTCCTCCTTGCAATGCCACAGCGCTGCCGTTATAGTCTGCCCCGCTTTGAAGACGGACGCGGGATGGAGCAGCATGGTAGCTCGTCGGGCTCATAACCCGAAGGTCGTTGGTTCAAATCCAGCTCCCGCAACCATTTAAAGCAAATATAAGTAATACAGATAGATATCGGACGCGGGATGGAGCAGCATGGTAGCTCGTCGGGCTCATAACCCGAAGGTCGTCGGTTCAAATCCGGCTCCCGCAACCAATTTAGATGTATACGTTTATAAAAAGAAACAGCTCGTCGGGCTCAACTCTTTATAAACAACGGCAAAGGTCGTCGGTTCAAATCCGGCTCCCGCAACCAATTCTAAGATGACAGAATTAAAACATTTATCAGCAGCGTTACTCGGACGCGGGATGGAGCAGCATGGTAGCTCGTCGGGCTCATAACCCGAAGGTCGTCGGTTCAAATCCGGCTCCCGCAACCAATTCTAAGATGACAGAATTAAAACAGTGATCAACAGCGTTAATCGGACGCGGGATGGAGCAGCATGGTAGCTCGTCGGGCTCATAACCCGAAGGTCGTTGGTTCAAATCCAGCTCCCGCAACCAATTTAACAATGATAACGACCAGACCAGCATCAGCTGGTTTTTTTGTGTCCGATATTTATCGTACTGAGTTTGGCTTGATTTACTTGAATCGTTTATCGAGTTTCTTTCGTTACATACTGAAATGACTTACAAAAACAGAGCCGTTAACTCGCAGAAAATATCGCTGTGTTAGCTGATACTTGTACCTACTGCGCCTTAGCCACCTATTACCGTTTGTCTTTGCAGTTGCAGATCTTCACAAACCCCAGTTTAGTATTCACTTTTCCCTCTAAATGCAGCCATAGTCGTTTGCCGCCCAACACGCATTTCTGCTATGATCCGTCGCTGACTAATCATAATTCCACAAATTGGCAGATAATCAGCACTCAAGCTTTATCTTGCGATACCAATCCATCGCCTGCAGGTACAAATATGATTAACCACTTTAGTGTGCTTGGTATCAAACCTAGCGCCAAAGAAGACGACATTAAAAAAGCCTATCGTCGGCTCTCAAACAAGTATCATCCTGATAAGTTGTTAGGTGCCTCTGATGACGAAAAAGAGCAAGCGTCACAGCAACTTGAACGCGTCAAAAAAGCGTATGAAGTCTTGTCCGATCCGAAGCTTAGAAATGCGTTTATCCGAGATTTCAACAATGTGATAGTGACGGATCCGAATGGCGCAATGCGTGAATTATGGGATCAGTTCTACCCTTAATATTTTATTTTTAGCGCCGAATTAACGAGCGGTTAAATCCGCACTTTCTACGCCGAATAAATTATTTCTGCGCTTTATTTCGAGACAAGCCCATGGCCAAAAAACTGAATATCTCACGCATTAATGAGCTTAAGACCAATGCCTACGACAATATCGAGTCCTATGATGACCCGGATACCCCCAAGGCACTGGAACAATTTACCAGTCAAATCAAAAAAGTATTACAAGCCGATCCTAAAATGCTCGAGTCGGTACCCGAGTATTTGCCGGTTGCACTGTATGGCCGAGTCAAATTTCCAAGTGATGCCAAGCTCAAATGGGCCCATTGGATCAATACGGCAACGCAACCTGAGTGGGATGAGTTTAAGGTCACAATCGGCTTTAACAATGCCGATTTGCCATTAGTGCTAGCAGTGCGCGCTTACTCAGAGGATTTACTGATTGAAAGCTGCGCCGTGCTGTACTTATTGGAAAACCAAGGCAAAAGTACGCCAGCCCCTAAACGCAGTGCTGACGATGATTTTGAAGACGAAGACAGTGATTACGCCGACTATTCCGATGACGATGATGATGACGGCGAAGAGGAAGATGGCTATTACGATCAGTACGATGATGAGGACCGCTAATGAACACCAGTCTCATTGAGATAACCGTTGCCGAGATTAAAGAGCTCGCCGATGTCGAGCCAAAACAGGCCAGTAAACGTTTCGAACTCATCGCCACCACAATGAACGATGAGCAATTAGTCGAAGTCATTGAAAAAATGGATATTGTGACACTGACGCAAATCAACAGTCACCACGATATCTCCTGCCCGTCAATTATGTCGGAGCTGATGACACCTGAGCAAATTCGCGACATCGTCTGTCAGCAACCTTTGTATTGGGAAGAAAAAATCAAAAATAATGCCGAAGAACTCATTCAGCATACCTTTGATTTTTTAACTTATTTAATTCGTATTCAAGATAGCGAAGAAAAACAAACCGCTATTTTAGAGTGCATTGCCGAAGATCCCGCCGGCCTCTTCTATCTGTCTATCCCTTTTATCGAGATGATGCTGGGCGAACGCCACGACGATGAAGACCACTTCAACGATTATTATGACGATGAAGAAGATACTGATACCGTCGGCTATGACAACCGCGTCGCCAGCGAAGAAGCCCATAGCTTAAGCCTAGATGACCCACGTAGTCTGATGGCATTAATCCATGAACTGGCACCCGATGTAGAAAAAGCCATTAAAAACCTGCTGCGTAACGAAAGCTCTGGCTGGGAAATAATCATTAACAAATTCGTTAATGAATTAGTTATCCAAGCCAAAGAGAAAAACCAAGTCACGGACGAATACGCAGAAGTGGATGATATGTTTAGCTTTTTAGATTAAGGATTCCTAGATGCAACTGGTACTGCGTGATTTAGACCAAGGCCCATACCTGAGCAAGGTGTTGGCTAAAGGCCAAGCAGACAACACCCTTAGCGGTGAGCAGCTCGCACAAATCAAATCTAAAGCCATTTTGATGAGCCTCAAATTGGCAGATAAGTTCTACAACAAGTACAAGATGCACTTACTGGAACAAGCGGCGCACGATGTGATTGGCGTCGTTAGTCTCGGGTTAATGGAACTATCGAATAAAGATCAACAACAGGCATTGCGTTTATTGCTCACCAGCGACGGCGTGGTCAAATGCTTCCAAAAGGGCTGGAGCATGCTCAGCGTGGTGAGCAAACATAAGCTAGTCAATGGCAAATCACTCTATGGTGATGTGGATAAATTCCTACTGGAACAAGTCTCTACGCCGCCTGACGCCGAAGAGTGGCTTGGATATGAGGCCTATCAGGATGCATTGGTCGAGCACCAACGTCAGCAATCGATTGCGGCGCTAATGGCGCAGTTTTATGCCCAAACCAGCTACGATCCTTTGGATTTCTTAAATCTAGAGAGCGTATTGGCCGAAGCCGTGCTGTATCGGATGTTGTTTGATAATGCCAAAGTCAGACAAGATTTGAAAAAGCGCATTGCCAAAATCAGCTTGCAGGACGAATGGTTTAGCCTTGAGTATATCGAGCAGCAAACCCAAAAAGCCTTGGCGGAACTCCCCGCGGAGCTGGCCGAGACTATCGGTAAAGATTTGGGGAAAAACTTTGCGCCAGCATTGCTGCGAACACTGCATTTTGCAAAAAGCTACCGTGAGCTGCTGCTCAATGACGCCTCACCTGAGCGTTTAGAAAGATTCGAGCATAAAGAAGGACTCGTCGGTCTACTCGGCTGGCCACTTTATATCGTGCTGTAATCCTTAGCGGGGCGCTAATCAATTAGCGCCCCGTTTTTTATCTGTCGTCTGAATTTGCTTACGCTTCCTTTATCGTCTCGCCACCAGCCGCAATAACAAATACAGGCATAGTTGCATCGGGGCGTAGATAGCCCCAAATCCTGATCCCTTGAGCTTCTTTACTGTAGGGAAGCCGATACTTATGCAGTTGCGCCTCAATATAATCTGTAAAATCCGTGGTCTTTTCCGGCAGCAATCTGCCGCGGTGCTCTCTGTTCAGCGGATCAATTTCAAGCCACTCAATCCTCTCGCAAATAGCGAGTAACTCGTCCCACCACACTGGCGTAAAACCTGGGGTTGGCCCTTCATCCTCCAGCAGCTTATAACGCACATGGGGCACAAACTCTGGTGCCTCATGGAGTGCCTGCTCAAGCTTACGCCATTTAGTAAGGTTCATCACTGAGGTTAATTGATACTGATTGAGGTACGCCAAGGTGTCTGCATTCATTGCGATGAGTGTGCTCCCTGTGAGTAAAAATCCATAAGTGGCGTCATCTTAGCTTAAGCGAGGATGTACTTACAGCGACTTAGCTTGAATTTCAAGCACGCTATAGTCCGTTAATATAGCCAGTTAATATAGTCAATTAAGTAAGTGATGAATTAAGTAAGTGAATCAAAGTAAAAAGCCTGCAACAGCAGGCTTTTGATATTTAAAGAAAGAGGCTAACGCTTAACGGTATGTCAGTGTTGTCGTATCCGTTAATTTATCATTGTCTTTAACGGTTAATTCGACGGTATGCTCTCCGCGGCGCGCCAGACGCAGTACTACAGGACCATTGGCGCGGGTGCCATTATCAAACTTCCACTTATGCTGCTTAATAACCCCATCGGTGTCATAGCTAGTCGAAATAAACATATCGACCAGCCATAGATTGATGCGCTGAATTTGGGCAACGGGTGGTTTCTTCACATTTTCAACCACCACTGACACCATTTGCGAGCTGCTATGGCTTAAGCCGTCATTGTCCGTTACGGTTAACGTCACTAGATAATCACCACTTTGCGCATAAGTGTGTGATACCGCCTCTCCAATACCTTGACTATTATCGCCAAAGTCCCACTCAATAGAGACAATTTGGCCGTCGCTATCAATGGAGGTTGAAGTCAGTTGCACACTCGCACCATTCACAAGCTGAGTGAAGCTGGCTTCAGGAGCTACGTTTTCCGCTTCGAGCAGGAGTGAAATCACCACAGGATCATGGTCAGATGATCGATAAGCATCACTAGCGTACAAGTCTTGCACCTGCGCAGGGGTCTTAAACTCTTCGTTGTAATCTAACACACGTGGCTCGTCGGTATTGATATGCCACTCAGTCACATCTAGGACTTTATCCACTAACGCAGCATTCGCGAGCGCATGGTCTAACTGTCCCGATTCACCCGAGAATACATAGGAATAAGGATTAGCTTTTTCAAGTTTGGCGAACAACTCACTAAAGCCAGCGTTAGCCAATGCCATCAGCGGGTCTTCCTTGGCGTAGGAGTTTAAGTCACCAATCAGCAGTACACCTTGCTCAGGATACTGCGCGGCAATCCACTGCCCTGCCGCCGTTGCTGCACGACTACGGGTAATATTGCAGTTGCCTTGACCATCGTTCATATCTGGATCGCCAGCACACTCACTGCCTTTAGATTTCAAGTGATTAACAGCAACCACCACGCTTTCCTCACTGCCGTTTAGCGCGAAGGCTTGAGTCAACATAGGGCGATTTTTGCTGTCGTCGAACAGCGGCTGCGCGGCGTCATCTAAGGGAGAGTTAGCGCTTGATAAAATACGCGCATCCCCCTGAGGGCTCACTTTGTCACTGCGATAAATTAAACCGACGGTAATCGCATCCGTACCTATCGCACTTAAGCTGCTGCCATTGACCTTTGGAATAACATAAGCATAGCGATTTTCACCCACGGCGGCATTGAGGCCCGCCACGAGATCGGCAATCGCCGAGTTGGCGCCAAAGCCATCGTTCTCGATTTCCATCAGACCAAACACATCGGCACTGATCCCCACCATAGCGCTGACAATCTTCGCTTTTTGACGCTCAAACTCACTCAAGGTATTGGCACCACGCGCAGTCGGGAAACCACCGCCCTGTCCATCGCCATTAAAGTAGTTCAGTACGTTAAAGCTGGCGACTTTCAGGTTGCCGCCTTCGGCAAGCACTGGTGATTGTGGGCGAGGATTTTCCGCTACAAAATTAACGGGCTCAGTCGGCATAATGCGATAAAGATTAAAGCCATAGTGCATAACACCAGTAAGGCTCGTGGCTTTATCACCCACACGCACAGTGTTCGATGCGCTTAAACCTGGCGCAGGGAAAATAACCGGTTCAGGGTTCTGCGCCGTTAAGCCATCGTCGAGTAAAATACTGTCTTTGAGATTGGCCGCCGTGACGGCTAAAGCATCGGCACCTGGCGCAGCGACTTGTGTCCCAATAAAGTGACGGCTGCTACCGAGTGAAATTTCACCATAGCGGCCCAAATTGTAGACTTCGTTCACGACCAGATCTTGGCTAAAGCGTACGCGCATGCCTTCAAAGGGCTCAAAATCATCGCTTGAGTTGACGGGTAAAGTTACTACCGCGGCACTCGGCAAAGCTTGTCCTGCAACGCAAAGTTTATGATCGGCAACGGTAGTCAGTTCCGTTAAGCCTTGATATTCAGTGACTTTAGCCTTTAAGCGTACACGGTCGCCCGCCACGTAACCCATAGGCGCATTACCGGTATAAACAAACACCCCTTCAGAAGTTTGTGGATCGTTATCGGCTTCGTTGTCGGCCATTTGCACGAAGATGCCCTTTAGGCCAGCTTCTTGGTTACTCACCACAATGGCTTCTACCACTAAGGTTTGTCCGTTTAACGGACTGACATTGGTCGAACCTTGCAGAGCATGGATAGGCGTTGAGGCTTCACCACAGGCTAATGAACTCGGTGGCGGCTCAACAGGATCGGTAGGTGTGCCTGCACTGAACTTACCCAAATCCGAGATATCGTCTTTGGCAAAACCTAACCATGTATTAAAGGTGACAGCATCATCAATAATAGGATCGGCGATTAACTGATCGGGATTGCGGCGTAGCGTGTTGTCCTGGGTCGATAAATCACCACTGCCCCATTCACTGCCTGGATCGACACCCACTTGGCCTAAGCTATCAATCACTTGGTCTTGATAGGTCAGCACAATGGCATCATCACCATTGAAAAAACTCGCGCTGCTTTGTTGATTCGTCACCGCCAGAATATCGGCCGATGCGTCGTTATCAGCGACAACATAAGTTGCCCCTGCCGCTAAGGTGCCATTCAGGGTGATAGTCGTGCCCACATTTGTGCTGCCATTAAAATAGAAGCGCAATTGATACTGGCTTAAGTCGATGCTGTTGGCGGTTGGGTTGTACAGCTCAATGGCTTTGTTATTGCCGCTGCCTTCAACATATTCAGAAATAATTAGATTATCGGCAGCATGAGCAACGCCACAGATGCTACTGATGGCTAACGCCAACAGCGTTTTGTTATTAAACATAATGACCCCTAAAAGTATCTTTTATATTGATATTTGAGTTTATGATTGACCATTTTACGAAGCATTCAGCTTCGAAAACTGACGATACTATAGGGAACAAAGGTTACAAATTAGTTGCACTTAAGTTGCAACTTAAGATGGATATTTAGGCAACGATTTAGCGGATTGTACTAGGAAAAATAGCGAAGATGGCGAGCCTAACTCACCATCTTGTTAACATCCATTACGGTTTCCCGTTATAGCGGTTGCAGCTGCTCATCGAGCAGCGTCACCAACAACAACTCTCCCCGTTCGCTGACTCTAAACTCGCCGTATTTGGCTTGGCTGAAGTGGTCAGCTTGGCCCTCTTCAAAGAAAAAACTATTTGAGGCCAGCTTTACCCTATGATTGCGCAGGCGAAAATCTACCGTGAGTTGATCGGCGGCTTTGGGCTGGTCACGGTAAATACCGACAAAGTGCGCCACTTTTTGCGAATCGAGAGTCAACAGTAGTTGCCCCTGCGTCATCCCCTCAGGCAACGCGGCGCGTACCTCCTGTGCAATGGCATATTCCAAGGCCATATAATCCCCCTGCATAATCGAGCGAGGATCCACTGGCGCTAAGGCAAAACGCACCACTTTGCCATCTTGCAATAACTGCTCAAACTGGGCGATTCGCCAATTCACCATCGTCAGCAAGACCACCACAGTAACAACAACCAATAATAGGACTCTTCGGTGGCTGTTCGCTAAACACAACATAGCCGTCCCCATTACACATGCTCCTCTAACTCAGCTTGTGCGTCTGAGATAGGAAAGTAACGCCACATCACTAATCTCGCGGCAAGCAGTAACAATCCTAATCCCATCAAATACAGCGACTTAAGCATCAGCGTTGTCTCTAATGAATAATAATAACCACCAGCAAAAACCAACCCTGAAGCAATACCCATTCCCTTCAACCAAGACTCATTTGCATAGTGCCCCAACAATATAAGCCACACAGCTGTCGATAAACCCTGCATGGGTAAAGACAGTGCAGTAATCAGCACTAGGCCTAAAAACGCAAACAACCCACTGGGGGCGATGAGTGAGATTTGCCATTGGTTAAACAGACTAACGAGTAGGAAACCACAAAGAGTAAATACTACGAGTAAATGACTAACTGCCATTCCCGACTGCCAACCGGATATAAATAACGCCTCGAAGATCCTATCCATACTGAAGACATGTATTAGTTGAATGGAGAGCAAAAGTGAAGCAGCACCATAGACCAACATCCTCGCCCTCTGATAGTGATATCCTGTGCGATGGATATTTAATAGCACCACACTCAGTAACGACACCAGCAAAGTCGGTGTTAAGTTGAGTAAATGCCACTCAGCCAACAGCCCCGTCAAACAGGCTAATAAACAGAATGCAAATACCCATTGAGCAACCTTGTGTTTTATCATGCCCCAAAGCAACAGAAACAAAGCGGCCATACTCAGATACCAAGCAAGATTAAAGGTATCGCCGAGCAAATCAAACAGTCCCCAAGCAAGGGCAAGCGTACCGCTTAAACATGAGGCAAAGGCAAATTGCTGTAAAAAGTGCTGTTGGCGCCCGCCCCAATACAAGGCGAGTCCTAAGCCTAAATAGATACAACCGATAAACAGAGCGGCTCCCCCTTCGAATCGCCCCCATACACTATCGAAAAGTGACGCCATAAAGCCCAATAAAAACCAGGCGGCAATCCAAGCTGCAAAGGCTTGCATCAACGCAATATACCAAGGTATTTCATGGGATTGGGGCCGTTCTGGTGCGTTCACTTCGCCCTTTGCATACAAACTATTCCAAAGCGTTTGCGCCGCTGAAGCACCAGGATCTTGAGTCGAATCAGTGAGGGGGTTATTCATGACTCAGCTCCTCTCCTACGAGGGATATTGGCGTCATTTCGGCGCTAAATTGCCGTTGTAATCGTACTAACACAGTACTCAAGCCGGTACTTGCCAAAATAATATAAAGCCCAATCAATAAAAAGCCGCCTATAGGATCGCTATTCTTAAACAGCAGTTCGGTTAATAGCACAGCACCCACACCAATCAAACTAAAACCGCCCAAAGCCAACGGATAAATCTGTAATAATCTGTGCCTGAACCACCAGAATCCCAATAACAAATGAATAAAGTAACCAGCCCACACACCTACAAGTAGTGGCTTAGAATCACTGGGTTCAAAAATCATCCAACAGAGCAATAAGGTAAAACAGCCCATGGCCACAAGTGAACTCGCATACTGCATAAGTGGTGCATGCCAGCGATTGCGCTGGCTTTTTCCCATAAAAACAAAAACATAATAGATAGTCAGATTAATTGCCGCAAAGACAAATAACCAAATCTGTTCATCCAAAAGGTAGGATGCGGTATCAGCAAAGAGTCCAAGGCTTAAATTAACTAACCCGAGTAATAACAACCATAAGCCATCAAAACCTGCCACCCAAGCTAAGGGGATAATGGCTAATGCCCACAACGCAAATAGCTGCCAAGGATCCGCTCCCGTTTGATAGGTCTGGCCCACCAAGGCTAAAAGTCCACCAATTAACATACTCACCACTAACAGTGCCACGTTTGCAAGCGTGGCACCAAAAAGATGATGATGGGCATCAACTTGCCTCAACATGCTGCGGTAATACAGCCAAACAAAGCACACAAGGCTAATCAATAGCACGGCTTCAATCAGGGCAAATTTGCTTATTCTGTCTAGGGACTGCCAATTGTAAGCAAAAAAGAAAATAATCCCCGTCACTAGGCTTAACGCCCCCGCCCACTGAAGCAAAAGGGATAATAACCGCTGCCAACTGAGAGAGTTGGGCGACACCAATACGCTGCGAAACAACTCATTTGCCTGCGCCCGAGTAATATGTCCTTGCTCCAGCCACTCATAAACTTGAGAAGTAAGATTGCGCAATATGAAACTTCCTTATTTTTGATACTGACTCACACAAAATACGCATTTAACCAACTTAAGTGCAATAATTAATTGTATTAACTTGTCTCTGTTAAAGATAAGCTTAAGACTTCACGATAAACAGGATAACTTATGCGACTAGCTGTATTACTGAATTTACTATTAGGCCTAGTGTTGAATTTATTCAGTGTTGCAACTGCAGGTCCCCTTTCTCCCGCTCAGACAAAAACCGTTATTCGTGTTGGGGGCTATCAATTTGCTCCCTATGTCAATTTACAGAGCGATGGCCGTTATACAGGCTTAACGCTTGATCTCATCAACGCCCTCAACCAAATTCAGCAAGAAATCAGCTTTGAATTTGTCTCCACCAGCATAGAGCATAGATATAAAGCCTATGCAGCTGGAAGATTCGATATGATCATGTTTGAAAATCCACGCTGGGGGTGGGAAAAACTTAATACAGCATTTATCCCCCTACATATCCATGATGGCGAAGTCTTTATCGCCTTGAAGGAAAAAGTAAAAGATCCTCAGTTTTTTGCTCTGTTCAAAGAGCGAACGCTAGCATTAGTTAAAGGCTACCACTATCGCTTTGCCAACTTCGAAACCGATCCTGCAGTGCTTGAAAAAAACTACAAGGTCGTTTTTGTAAACAGCAATAAAGCATCCATTGAAACCGTGCTTCGAAAGCGCGCAGAAATTGCCCCAGTGACAATTTCCTACCTCAATTTTTACCTCGCTTCAAATCCGCAAGATCAACAACTCTATGTATCAAATCAATGGGATCAACATTATTATCATGGCGTGTTAATCAATCCACATTCGAAACTACACCCAGATAAACTCAACCTTTGGTTACAGCAATTGCAGCAAAATGGCAAACTCACAGAGCTCGTGCGCCAATATGGATTAGAGCTCGCCAGCGAACACAATAGCGCAGGACAAATCACACACTAAGATGTATTGACAGCAATTTAGTGAGCACTATGGTGCCTAAAAGACAATATTAAATCTCAAACCCTCAGTGCGAACTCGATATTGATAAAACGGATTAGTGCAATGCTCCCAACAAGGTAAATAATGATACCAACAACAGGCTCAATGCCATGATATATAAACTAAACCTCTTGTCGGGTTGACCAAGTTTGGCGATATGACAATGCCAAATAGCAAAAATACCGTAATTTAAACCGATAAATAGTAATAAACTGTAGGCATACATACGAGGAACGACACCTAGCGCGCAAGCAAATAAGCTGAGGCTCGTTGTGATGAAAAAGCCCATTTGGCAATAGAATAAACTAAGTAACACTTGCTTATTCAATTGAGCAATATTGGCTCCCTGAAGCATGGCTATAATCTGTAATCTTCCTTGCGATAGGTAATAAATACAAATCATCAAGCTCAATAACGCCGCCACCAATATAGTTAACTGCATAATATTTCCCCTCCTCTGATGCTCTTCAAGAATTGAGAATAGTGCATCTGATTGCGTTAACTGTAAGACCAGCTTAAGCCTAGTTACATTTCGTAATGGGTATGAGATGGATTTAAATCGAGTCGCAGGAATATTATTTAGAGACAAAAATAAAGGAGCCTTATGGCTCCTTTATCATTGATAATATGGCATAAATCAGTGATGACAATGTTCATCATGAACGTGATCATCGTCCATAAACTCATCATCGCCGTCTTGGTGTTGCATCACACCCCAACCATCGGTCATGCCGCCAAACTCGGCCGCAAAATCATTGAGAATGGTTTCTTGCTCAACCAAGTCATCGTAGTCTGGCACCATGTTGATGCATACGATGATTTCCCACTTGCCTAGCTCATCATTCAAATTCAGCTCAACTTCACCTTCGAGATCCGAATTGGCTAATTCTTCAAGTGCAGTTTCAGCATCACGCTGATCATCAAAAACTAAAAAGAAATCAACATCGAGGGCTTTAGTAAGGTCAATTCCGGCTTCAGCCATTGCGGCCAGCATTTTGCCATTATCGTCGTCTGGAAATTGCATATCCTACTCCACAGTATCAGGCTTATTCAGCCGCAATGATTTGAACCGATTCACCGTTAAAACTGACAATATCACCCGCAACGACTTTTTTACGTTTGCGGGTTTCTACTTCGCCATTGACGGTAACCAAACCTTCATCAATAACATGCTTCGCTTCGCCACCGGCATTCGACATACCTTGTACCTTTAATACTTTGTACAATTCAATAAAATCTTCGCCGGGATGCAAAACTAACTGATTAATTTGCGTCACTTAAATACGCCTCAAAAAATAAACCTGCGGCATTATAGCAGCATGTCCATTGCGATGCAGATAATTTAACTTATCTTTGCCTTTCATCGGCGAGCAGGCCATAGGCGCATTCATCTAGCCACTCATCGCCTATCTTAAAATGCTGCCTAAATACGCCTTCGAGTTGAAAACCACATTTTTCCATCACTCGTGCCGAACCTATATTGTCTTTGGCGCAGTATCCGACGAATTTATGTATTGATAAGCTCAAACAGGCCCAATCGATGACAGCTTGCAAACTCTCAGTGGCATAGCCTTTGCCTTGTCCCGCGTGCGCCAGCAAATAACCGACCTCAGCACGTTGTTCCTCCACACTTTGGCAATGAAGACCGGTTAAACCGATAAACTCGCAAGTATCAAGGGTTTCAATCACCAGCGTAAGCCAATTGCCAGAGGTATAGTCCCAGGTGACTGAGCGCTGCTCAAACTTTTGCCAGATCACTTCGGGAGCTTCAGGAATACGCACGTAGCGATTGATGTCAGGATCTTGGTGTAATGCCAAAAAGTGTGGCCAATCCTGCTCTTGTAAACTGCGAAGTCTTAATCTGTCGGTATAGAGTTCAAGCATAGCGGCTCCCCAATGAATGGACGAACTAAAAAAAATGGCAGCCAAACGCTGCCATTGTCTCGGCAAGAAGACGATTAACCGCGGCTGGTGACTTCGAGTAAGTGGTAACCAAACTGGGTTTTAACTGGACCTTGAACCACGTTTAATGGCGCACTAAATACCACTTCATCAAACTCACGCACCATCATGCCTGGGCCGAATGAACCTAATTCACCACCTTGAGCGCCCGATGGGCATGAAGAATGAGCGCGCGCGATTTGCGCAAAATCAGCACCGTCGAGGATCTGTTGTTTAAGTGCTTGGCACTGCTCTTCACTGCTGACTAACAAATGTCTTGCTGTAGCCTGAACCATGATAAAACTCCCTGAATAATGCTGAGACATTTGCCCCAAATATCATATGGTTCCCGTTTTTATGACTGAAAACGAGATGTGAATGTTGAGTATAAAAACATTATGTTTAATTAAAAAGCTTTAAACCGCATCGTTATCAATTTTGTTATCGATAACGGCGCTACATAATCGACTCCGTGTTAAGCCTTAGTCGCCGCTATCCAGCGATCAATTTTCTGTTCCATCACCGCCATAGGTAGTGAGCCAGAAGTCAGAATCTGATCATGGAAAGCCTTAAGATCAAACTTATCACCTAGGGCTTTTTCAGCACGCTCACGTAGGGCAAGAATTTTTAGTTGACCCACTTTATAAGACAATGCTTGGCCAGGAATTGCCATATAACGTTCAACCTCGGCAATAATATCCGACTCGGCCATGGGCGAATTGTCCTTCATGTATTGAATCGCTTGTTCGCGACTCCAGCCTTTGGCATGTAATCCCGTATCCACCACCAAACGCATCGCACGCAGCATTTCGTCTGAAAGCTTACCAAAGTACTGATAAGGGTCGCTAAAGAGCCCCATTTCGATGCCTAAGTATTCAGCATACAGCGCCCAGCCCTCTTCAAACGCAGTATAACCGCTGAAGCGTTGAAACTCAGGTACACCCGTTAACTCTTGCTTAATGGCGATTTGGAAATGGTGACCAGGTGCCGCTTCATGCAGTGACAGTGTCGTCATGCCCCATTTCGGCTGAGCTTTCAAGTTGTAGGTGTTGATATAAAACACCCCTGGACGGCTCCCATCTACAGCTGGTGATTCATAGGATGCGCCCGCAGCCGATTGCTCTCTAAAGCTTTCAACCGGTTTAACCACATAGTCGGCCTTTGGCATTACATTAAAATACTGTGGCAATACTTGGTTAATCTTATCTTTCAACACCATATAACCATCGATTAAGCCTTGGCGATCGCCATAGAAGTATTGTGGCTCAGACGATAAAGAGGCAAAAAAAGCTTTTAAGTCACCTTTAAAACCCACTTGCTCACGGACTTTGTCCATCTCAGAAAGGATTCGTGCGACCTCATTAAGACCAATTTGATGAATTTCATCCACTGGCATGGTTGTGGTGGTATGAGAATTGGCTAAATGCTGATACCAAGCTTTACCATTTGGTAGACCAGACCAACCATCCGTTGCACGGGACTTAGGTAAGTAAGTCTGCTTGAAGTAATCACGCAGTCCCGTTAATGCAGGCACTAAACGCTCATTAATCATCGCTTGATAACTTGCTGTTAGCTCCGCTTTATCTTGATCCGAAAACCCTTCTGGGAAGTGATTAATCGGTGAATAGAAAATACTTTGGCTGGCATCGGTCGTCAGCATAGCATCTAACTGTGGAATAATACGCTCTACCAGCACTCGAGGAAGTACAACCTTACTTGCAATCCCCTCATCCATACGCTGTTGAGCAAGCTGGATCCACTGAATAAAACCATTCACACGCTGTTCCCAATTGCGGTAATCTTGAACGGTATTAAAAGGCTGAGCACTTTCACCACTTCCTAGCTGCACCATAGTTATAACAGTACTGTAAAACTGGCTGATAGGCATAAAGCGTGACGGATAGGTTTCATCGACTAACGCTATTTCACGATCATAAACAAACAACGAATAACTTAATTGCAAATCCGCTGGTAATTGCTCAACATCAATAGCCTTAACTTGTGCTAGATAGCGGGTATTTAGATCGTGTCGAGCCTTAAGATACTCTTCAGTTAAATCACCACCAAACTGCGCATTGTAGTCGTTAACACCCACAAAAGTGGCGTAAATAGGCTCGAGCTTCAAGTAGTCTTTAAAATAGGCATCGACGAGTGCAACATAACGCGACTCAGCCGTTTGGGTTTCTGCTTCAGTCGCTGGGGCCTGCGTTGCCCCTTCCTGTGTAACAACTGTTGATTCAGGCTTTGAGCATCCCTGTAGGGTTAGCACTAAGGCTATCGTTCCGGCAACTACATTTAATTTCATTTTTTATATTTCTCCTTTTACGTCCGAGATAGCCAGACTCTTCCTATACTTACTGAAAAGTCTACTTACGGGATTATTCTATGATCTACTCATTTCGTAACTCAGGTTTTAGAGATCCAGAAACAGGGGTTTACAACCAAACTTATTTCATGGAAGTCTTTAACCGAGAATGGCATAGGCATATACGAGAACAGCAAAGCTTGGCGCTATTGTATCTGTGCCCTCACATTCATGAAACCGTTAAACAACCGCATTTACTCGAATTTTTTACTAAACAAGTACAAGAAGCACTGCTAAGAGCAACAGATTTAATTGCTAGATTAGACCACAATCATTTTGCCTTAGGATTATTCAATATTGATGAAGCTGGTACCGAAGTTGTTCTTAATCGCATAGCAGATCATATTCAAGAATTTAATCAAGAGTTTGGCAAAACTCATAAGCTAAAAATTGACTACAAACTCGCAGCTTGCCTTTGCTTACCGACTCAAGAACAAAAAATTGAATCTATATTCAATAATGTTTCCAAACTTTCACAAGAGCTTGAACGTAAACAACAGCAATCCCAGGCATTAGTAAAGCTTCAATAAACAAAAAGCCCCTTTCGGGGCTTTCTAGATCTACCTAGCAAATTAGATGAATTACAGTTCGACGTTATGCATACGAGCTTTCTCTTTGATGTAAGAGATATAGCTGTTTGCACTCTTCTCTGTCTTCTTATCTTTCGCAGCTAATACAGCACGATTATAAGCAGACTTATACTGTTTCAAACTAAGATGAGCTAAAGCCAGCTCGAAGTTTGCTTCACCGGGATGTTCAATACCTAAAGAGATTGCTTTTTCAAGCACTGGAATCGCTTCATTATATTTCTCACCCAAGCTCAGTAAACGACCTTGCTTCAGATAAAGCTTACCATCATTGCTGATTGCAGCAGCTTTACCATAAAAGTCAGCGGCTTCTTTAAACTCTTTCGCATTTTGGTAAAAACCAGCCAAAATCTCATAAGATTTAGCATCTTGTGTGATTAAGCCCGACTTCATATGCTTCTCAAAAACTTTCGCTGCTTGGTATGGCGCCCCCTTCTGAGCCATCAGCTGAGCTAAACGAGTAATGTTAGCTCCAGTTTCTAAGAAACCATTACGATATGCCAAGTCATAAGTCGCTAGCGCTTTATCATAGTCTTCAACCATTAGATAAAATTGTGCGAGCTGAACCCATAATCTGCCGTCATCCGGAAATAACGGTACCATGACTTCTAACACACCAACGGCTTTCTTATATTGCTTCTGGTTAAAGTAAGACGTTAACTTCATCTGATACAGACCTTTATCAGGTGACTCAGCAAGTGAAAGGCCTTTATCAGCCACTTCAATTACTTTATCCCACTGCTTAAGTTCTGTATATGCAATACCAATGCGACGGTACATCTGAGAATCAGTCTTACAGGTGAAATCCATCCATTTGTAATAGTATGGAATCGCTTCCTTAAACTTTTTCTCTTGTAACAACAAATCAGCATAAAGGCGCAATGTTGCAGCATGATCGGTACCACCTAAAATATCAGCTTCAACGGCTTGTTTTAGGTACTTGATCGCAGTATCCATCTTGCCTTTTTCGGCATAGAAGTTACCGAGCATACGCGCGACATAGGCTTTATCGAAATCATTCTTTGGGTTTGCTTCTAACAGAATGGCAATCGCTTCGTCAACTTGACCATTCGTATAAGCTTCAAAGGATTTCTGCACCTTTTTCGCAGCACTTTCACCTACCGCTTTAGATTGACGTTTATCAACTTCACACTTTTCAGCTGCAATAGCAGAAGAAACTGATAACGCACCACCACAAAGGGAAAGTAATAACGCAACTGCGATTTTATTAGCATTACGCATTATTAATTGCCTCCTTTGTCTAAAGTGAAGTCAAGTTGTACTGTCATACCAGGTTGTTTAAGTGGCTTACCATCAACAATCTTTGGTTTGTACTTCCACTTTTTCAGTGCTCGTATTGCTTCTTTATCAAATAAACGTTTAGGTTCTGCTTGAATAACTTCAACGTCATCAACACCCCCTAACTCATTAATTGTAAAGCGTAATTGCACCCAACCTTCTTTACCATCACGAGCGGCTGCGATTGGATATTGTGGCTCGATACGAACGATTGGTGTTGCATCGCCGTCACGAGTCATCATATTACCCAGTTTAAAACCACCTGCACTATGACCACCAGTTTCGACAGCTCCCATATTGAACGACATAGACGTATCAATATTTGATGAAGTATCTGGTGGCGCAGTTTGAGGTTTCTCAGGCTGTGCTGGTGGTGGTGGCGGTTTAGGCACTACCCTTGGCTTATTCTGTGCTTTTGCATCCTGTCTATCCATGGTGATTTCAATTACAGGGGTCTCGGCCGATGTTTCAGCGCGTTGCGCCCCACCACCGACCAAGAACGCCATAAAAGCGAACAGACCAAAAGTCACAGCAGCACCAATAATGATTGATACTAGTGCTCTTAGCATATTAATCGTTCCCCGCAGATACCGAAATCTTATCTATACCAGCCGCTTTGACTTGGTCTAGAACTTTAACAACTAAGCCGTGCATTGCGTCTTTATCAGCCTGAATAAGCACTGCTGCTTCAGGCGCTTCAGCTAACATACGCTCAACGTTTGCTGTTACACGTTCGATATCAACCTGACGGTTTTCCATCATGATAACGCCAGTTTTGCTGACGCCAATGAAGATGTTAGCCGAAGGCTTTGAAGTCGCTTGTGATGCTTTTGGTTTGTTATAATCCAAACCAGATGGCTTCACGAATGACGTTGTTACAATGAAGAAGATCAGCATGATGAACACGATGTCGAGCATCGGTGTCATATCAATTTGCGCTTCCTCGTCTATACTGGAATGCTTTTTACGTGCCATGTTCAATCTCTCTCTAGTGGTGCGGCATGCTGTCTTTTAGCTTTTCTAAGCTGATTTTCATTTTGGCATCAAGGCGAGTACTGAAGAATACTCCCGATAATGCGGCAACCATTCCCGCCATAGTGGGCATTGTTGCCATTGAAATACCAGCCGCCATTAAACGAGCATTACTCGTCCCCTGAACTGCCATCACATCGAACACTGAAATCATACCGGTAACAGTACCTAATAAACCTATCATAGGACAAATCGCTACTAAGGTTTTAATGATCAGCATACGTGCATTCAAATCTTGCTTCGCTTGGGACAGCCAAGCTTCACGGATACGGTGTGCATACCAAGAGGTAGTTTCCTCTCTAGCATCCCATGCAGCTATGATTGCTTTATGTTGCTTTGGTGATATCCAATTTAGATACCAGTAACGTTCAAGCATCAATACCCACATTAAGAACAGCACAAACGCAACTAACCAGAGGACGTCGCCTCCGGAGGCCATGAAGCCCCTGACGGAATCCCATATGTCCATCAGGTGAATCATCATTAGTCAGCCCTCTTCTCAGCATGTGCTGCGATGATACCCGCACTTTGCTCTTCTAAAACTTGTACAATGGCTTTGCTACGTGCAACGACAATAGCATGCATTAACATTAGAGGCAGAGCCGCAACCAGACCTTGAACCGTCGTTACCAGCGCCATTGAAATACCGCCGGCCATCAGTTTTGGATCGCCAGTACCAAACAATTGGATACTTTGGAAAGTTGCAATCATACCGGTTACTGTACCCAATAGACCCATCATAGGTGCGATAGCAGCCAGTACTTTAATGATTGAAATACGAGATTCTAGTGCAGGCGTTTCTTTCAGAATCGCTTCATCAAGTTTCAACTCTAACGTTTCAACATCAACATCTTTGTTTTCTTGATACACTTTCAGGATACGGCCAAGAGCGTTGTTACCTGGTTTATCAACATTCTTACGTTGGCTGTTCACACGGGCGCCGATAATAGTCATGGTCACCAAACGTTCGATAGAGATCAACAGACCTAACGCTAACAAAATCATAATGATATAGCCGATTGTACCACCAGATTCAATACGGTCTTCCATACTTGCTTTGTTAGTGAAGATGTTTAACAGAACACCACGAGCAGGGTCGATGTAGAATGGTGCAGAACCAGAAGCGGTTTGTTCCCATTTACCAACAGCACTGACTTGGTAACCTTCTGGCTGTTGTGATAACTCTTGAATCAGACCCAATTCAGGATTGTAAACAACATATTTGCCATCAGCCGTTAGGTTATAAGCACCGATACGGTGGATAGTGGTATTTTTTACACTACCATCAATCGCTGTCACAGAACCTTCGAATTTAACAACCTTACCAGCTTGTACCATTTCGAATAACTGTTCTTGCCAGAATTGCTCTAACTCTTCAATTTTTGGTAACTGCTTACGTGCACCTAAATCAGCAACAAATTTGTCACGATTAGGATATTGAGCACTGACGTTTGAACTCGCTAATTTACCAGCGAAATCGCCTGCTTCACCTTTAACCACACCGAACATCTCACCCAAGTCACCTTGAGCAGTTTTCAGATCTTCTTCTAACTGGGCGATTTTGCGCTCATTATCTAAGAAGGCTTGGTTTAAATCTTTACCGCGTTGCTTTTCAGCCGCCAAAGCGTCTTTTTCACGCTTCAATAAAGCCGCTTTATCGCCACGCTCAGCTTGGAACTCTTGCTCACGCTTGCTGTTAACTTTGCCTTCAGCAGCGCGATCAACTTTAACTTGCTGCAATAATTGGTCGATGGTCTTAGGTGCATCAGCAGCGCTAGCCATACCAGCAGTTAAAGAAAAACTTGCAGCTAATACAGCTGTAGTAATTAACTTCTTCATTATTGTGCAGTCTCCGCAGCAGGAATTGGTAATGCGAATAGATCTAGAGCGCCTTGTTTACGGGCAATGCGGATACCTTTAGTCAGTTCACGCAGATAGCTGTCATCTAACTTATCCCAACCCTTAGTTTCTGGGTTGTACATCCAGCCAGTCTTTTGATCTAAGCTTTGTGCATACAGAGCAACACGACCCAAGTTAAAGAAGTCTACTAATACTTCTTTACCATCTAAGGTCAATTTACCTTGGTTAACTGCAACAGCACTACCATACTCACGCTCGATGCTGTACGCATCCAGGATCAAACGGTATTTTTCAGCTAAAGTCACTTCTGCTGTGTTTAAAAGTGTTTTTAACTCTTTAACACGGTTAGCACGGACTTCAGAGTTGAATGGCAAGTCTAATTGAACGAATTGTTCTAAAGACTCAACCATTTTAAACATTAAAGGCACAACGCCCTGACGCAGTTTATCTACACCATTAATGTCATTTTGAACTGCGTCCATTGTTTTTTGTTGATCAGCAACCAAGCTGGCAACGTAATCGTTATAGGACTTCAGTGACTCACGCTCATCAGCAACTGAACCATACTCAAAAAGCATGTCTTGTGCTTGATCGAAATACTTATCAACGTTCTTTTGCGACGCAGCAGCATCAGCATGGATCATACTATCCGCTTTCTGCACGTCGGTAAGAGGATCTGCAACTACTAAGTTGCTGCTCGCTAATGCCAGCACGCCAACAAGTGCAGTAGCGATTTTTGTTCTATTGCTTACCTTGGACATAGTTCCCAACCAATTTGAAGTGAATAAAAAAGTTAACTTACCAGCAACATCACTTTAAGCAAGACTTACTTTAGGAAATGCTTACCGTAAGCTCATCTTTCTCTTGTGATTCTTAGTTTTTTCTTCCCTTTCCTATGCCCTTACAGGCATAGACCCGCTGGCATCATTTCACAAAATGTTGACCTGTGTCAACATTCAGAACATGTAAAAACGAGTGTAAAGAAGTCTTAGTTATGAATTTTTTTACGGAAGATGTTTTTTTGAGCAAACACAAAAATTGGGTTAATAAGAGAGCCGTGAATTCGTCATTAACATCTGTTAATGCAATAAGATGTGTCAAAAGCCGCCCAACCTATTCAAGCTAAATTTCAACACATTGATAGTCAGACTGAGAATCATAGATAACGTAAAAAGCTGTACATATTCAACTAGCAACAGCAAAGGATCTTTCGTAATAAAAAAGCCGAACACTTTGCAGTGTTCGGCTCTGATACAACTAAGTTGATTTATGATTAGAACTTGGTAGTCGCACGTAAATAAATAAAGCGATCCATATTCACATCATACTCTGTAACAGAGAAGTTGTTTGTAGAAATGGCTTGGTTATTAGTTGGGCCTTCAGCTTGTGGCTTCTTAGCAAACAAGTTGTTAATACCTAGAGACACCTTAGTATTGTAAGCATCAATGTTATAACCGACAGAGACGTTATGAACCATATAGGCTTCTATTGTTTCTCTATAACCAGCATCCTTTAACTGTTGATAATATTTCTTATCTTCTGGAGAATCGGTTAAACCAGTGTAATAATCGTTATTTAATGGACCTACAAAACGTACTTTCCAATGTGCATCCCAATCACCCATTGCCCAATCAACCATTAAGTTTGACTTGAACTCAGGGAACCCACCATCACCAGTCTGAACACCGACGCGGTCAGTTCCATCAAATTCGTTTTTCATTACATATGCTACATCTAAAGATGCTTTAAATGAGCCAAACGAGGTTTCAGGGAAACGATACGCTGTAAAGAAGTCAATACCTTCTACATTGTATTCACCAGAATTCTGTAGGAAATTACGTAAGTCAACGATATTGCCTAAGCTATCACGATCGATATAGTTACAAGATTCAGGTTTAGTGCCCCTTGCGCACTCTCTAGCAATATCAACATGACCATAACGGCCAATTGCATCTTCAACTTTTATCTTATAGTAGTCTAAAGTAACTTCTGCACCCTCTAACCAAGATGGGTTATAAACCGCACCATAGGTAAACGACTCAGAAGTTTCTGGTTTAAGATCGGGCGATGAAACTTGCGAAATACGAATTTGAGTATTGGCTTGTCGATAGCCATCAGGCACACCAGCACATCCGGGCAATGTAGAAATATTAATCACATTACCTTTGTCATCTCTTGTATTACAAGGATCTGTCCAAGTTGGATATGAATCAGCATTACCCGCATACAAATCAGAGATAGAAGGAGCACGGTAGCCTTGAGCCCAAGTACCACGGAGCAACAGATCATCCATTGGACGGAATTCTGCCCCCACTTTACCAGTAGTGTTGTTACCATAAGCATCGTGGTCAGAAACCCGTACAGCTGGGGTAATTAATAAACTTTCTAATACAGGAATCGCTAACTCAACATAAGCTTCATCTAAACGGAAACCACCTGAAGTTGCATCACGTTGGTTACCTGAAGACTCACCAGTGACAGTTAATGGATCTGGCGTATCAAAACCAGATTCTTCACGGCGCTCAAGACCTAAAGCTAAACCAACAGCACCAGCGGGTAAATCAAATAGATCACCAGAGATGTTAAAGGTATAATCTTTCATCGCTAAACCTGAACGGCTAACACTGTCGAAAGTAATATAATCAACCATATCCTGGGTTACAGTGCCTGGCCCACCAAACAGGTTTAGTGCTACGCAGCCATTGCTTGCATTACAGTTATCGCCTAATGCTTGATTAATACGAGTTAAATTAAGTAGACCAGTGGTTAATACATCTTGGTTATTTTGACCGTAGATGTAGCTTGCACTCCATGTCCAGTTATCATCAATATTACCTTCTAAACCAAGCATCGCACGGTACGTGGTATCGTTTTGATTATATTGGCGAGAACCCGCCTCAATCATACGACGTTGTAAAGAATAAGGTACGTACCCCAAAGGTTTACCATTAGCAACAGCGCGAGCACTACTTCCGTAGAGTGTTTCACCGAATGGGTTATAGATGTTATTGGCACCAATATCCACACGACTCGCAGCCTCTCCCCATGAGGCACCTAATGTCAATGGCATAGGTGCTAATTCTTGAGATGACTTACGGTTGGTCATCATAAAGTCAGAAACAACTCTTAAATTGTCCGAAATATCATAAAAACCTTGCACATAGAAAGAATTACGGTTCTGTGGTGTAGACAAATAGTTATCAGGTGCATAGTTATACACATCAGCACCAGTACGAGGACGGAATTGGTCCGGTCCAACGTTAGTGCCTGTCCCTTCCTTCACCATAAGATTGTAAATACCAGTCTCAGGATTTGGTGTTGCAAGTGCGGCTAATGCATCTTGGTTTGCTTGATTTAGTTGCGAACCTTTGATTTGCAGACGCGTATTATCGGCAGTAGAACTGTAACCAGTATCCGAAATATCACGGTCTCCAGCCCAAATCGGTTGCTGAGTCACATGACTCATATTGAACAATAGCCCGCCTTTTTCAGAAACTGAACCCGCAGTAAAGTCAGCAGTATATTGGCGACCATCGTCATATTTAGCGTTTTGTCCACCATAGACAGAAACTTCAACACCTTCAAAGTTTTTGCGAGTAATAATGTTAACTACACCAGCAATAGCATCAGAACCGTAAACGGCTGAAGCACCATCTTTAAGCACTTCGATACGTTCAATTGCTGATGTAGGAATGGTGTTTAAGTCTACGGTTGAACCTAAAGAAGATATCCAGCGCTTACCATTAACTAATACCAATAGACGTTGTGCGCCAAGGTTACGCAGGTCCATGTTAGTAGAACCATCACCACCATTGTTAAAAGCAGTGTTTAATGCTGAACCAGCAGCTGGGATCGTTTGCAGGATATCACCAATACTGATCATACCAGTAGCTTCAAGCTCATCTCTATTCATCACAAGAACAGGACTTGCCGCTTCCATATCAGTACGCTTGATACGTGAACCAGTAACTTCAATACGTTCTACTTTTTTATCAGCACCAGCTTCATCAGCAGCCATTACTAATGGCACGTTTAGCGCGGTTGCTGCCACACCACCAATCAATGCAAAACGCACAGATTTGGCTAATAAGTTATTCTTATGCATTGTCTATCTCCCTGGACATATTATGTCTTTATTATAATCCGCTTATTTAATAAGCGGTTTCAAACAAAAGTACGTCGAAAACACGTCGCACTCGGCAGAAACAATAAAATCACATATAAACCCTTTAATCAACAAAAAATAAACAAATAAAACCAGCTGATGACAATATGCTCATTTTGAAAGCGAGATTCGTATGCTTTGAAATCTAAAAGCAAAAAACGCCAGTCATTACTGACTGGCGTTTTTGTTAAACTAAAGCCGTTTAAGGCGATGTTATGGTTTTAAAGAGTGTAGCGAATACCAATAGCGATGCCATCATCTTCTGACAATGACATTCTGGCTTCTTGGGCCTGATCTGCGCTGGTAAAGTCGCTGTAGTCTTTACGTGCTTCAACATAAAGAACTGTGCTTGGGTCCCAAACAAAGTGTAAGCCTACAACTACAAACTGGCGCTTAAACACATCGTTAGGATCGGCATTAAAGTTTGGTTGGATAACATAGTCTTTACCAGCATCCAGAATGTTATAGGAAACGAATGGGCGTAAACCATTGTCAAACTTATATGAAACTAAAGTTTCAACGCCATAGGCATCTTTAATCAAGCGACCAATGTTATCGGTATCATGGTTCTCTTCTTTGTGAACGTTGGCGGCAACATATAAACCATTCTTGTCGAAGTCACCCCAAGTAGCGCCCACACCATAGATTAAATCAACAGCGGTTTTTTGTTCACCTGTGCCATAGGCCACATCAAACTCACCACGGTTCATACCTGCCATTAAGCTGAGTTTATCGGTGGCTTTGTAAGTCAAAGATGCACCATAGGTGTAATCATAGGTAACCTGTTGTGCTTCTTTTTTACCTGCATTCCATTCTGCTTCACAGGCTTCTTCTGTGATATTTTCAATATCACAGGTGTAAAAGCTATTGTTTTTTAACTGAGATTGTACCGCAAAACTGAAGTCACCAAATGAGTTGCGGTATTGTACCGTTTTATCGCCACGACCTACGCCATTTACTGCGCCATCGTCTTTATTAAAGGTGTACACACCGGCAGCGTTTCCGTCCCATACAAAACCGTAGTTGGTGTTATAAACCACGTCATACCAAGCACCCCATTGTTTACCAATAGTGATCGTGCCGTATTTATCGTGACTGATACCAGCGTAACCTAAGCGGTTGTAGAAAAACTCATCTTGTACAGATTCGAAGCGGTTGTTATAGACAATATCGCTGCTGCCAACAGGGTTCACACCCCATTCCAATTTAGCAAAGGCGTTCCAACCGTGGGTTAACTCACGGCTGAAACCAAAATTAATTCGAGAAGCACCATTTACAACCTCAGTTTCACCTTGAGTGTTGATTACACGCGCATCAATAAATCCCCCTATCTCGACTGCATTTTTGTCATCTTTGTAGATTTCGATTGCAGATACAGTTGGCGCAAGAAAGAGTGCTGCTAACGCAGTGGCGACTATCGTTTTGTTCATTTGGTGCTTAACCTTTTCGTTTATGTTTTATCAACGTCATTCCGTTGTTATATTTCCTTACAATTTCCCACTGAGAGTAGCAAACTTTCAATAAACACACCAAGGGAAACCTAAGTATTCTGTAGATAAATATCACAAAAACTGACTGATTAACCGCTGTAAAACAGGTTAAAACACTATAAACACCCGTTAAGCAAACACAAATAAAACAACATAAACATTAAATTAACAGCAGCTGTTTAGAGACAATGTCTGTGTAATTCAATTTCATTATTGAAAAAATAGGCTCTGCAATGGGACTAATTTGCTTATCTATGTAGTATTGATAATCAATTGTAGACGATCTATGCGAAACCGGTTCAGGACCGTTTACAGTAATCACATAATCAATCTGTGCCCCTCGCTTGCCAAAGGATGCCTTTCCTGTTAATTCACAAAGTTGTCGCGCGACTTTCACATGGGGAGAAGACTTGGCCGTGTATTCATCTAAATTCCGGCGCATGCGTTTGCTAAATACCAGCTCATCATCGCGCTTACCAGCCAGCAGCTCAGCAATCACATCCGTCAAATAGCCACTAATATCCCGTTGGTTAAACATGCGCTCATAGAGTTCAGCCTGCACCTTACGCGCCAAAGGGCTCCAATCACTGCGAACCTGCTCCATCCCCTTAAAAGTGATTTCCAGCGCGCCATTTCGATTGCGCCAAGCACCGACATAACGCTTCTTACTACCCTCCTCCGATCCCCTCAAGGTCGGCATAAAAAACTGTTCGTAATGGCGCTCAAACTGTAGCTCAAGGAAGCTTTCTAGCTGAAACTCCTTTACGATTTTACTCTGCCATTGTTGATTGATTTGCGCGGCAATCTGCTTACCTAAGGCATTAATATCACTGAGATCAGGATCAGAGCCCAAATAGACAAAGGTGGAATCCGTGTCCCCATAAATAACTTGATAACCCATTTCCTCTATCCAAGCGCGAGTCTGTTTCATTATTTGATGACCGCGCATGGTGATGGAGCTTGCCAGTTTCGCATCATGGAACACGCAGCCTTGGGAGCCTAAAACCCCATAGAGCGAATTCATGATGATTTTAATCGCTTGCGATAAAGGCGCATTCGCCTCCCGCTTGGCTTTTTCGCGTTGTTCTGAGAGATTTTGGATAAGTTTTGGCAGGATCGGTTGATACCGACTAAAACGAGCCCCTAAAAAACCGGGAACGATTTCAGACTCGTCCAAAATATGTTCCTCGTTATCTAGACCTTCAATGAGCCCTTTTGGATCGATCAAAAAAGTACGAATTATCGATGGATAAAGACTTTTAAAGTCAAACACTAAAATATGCTGATAAAAACCCGGGACTGAATCCATTACATAACCGCCAGGGCTTTCAATCCCTTGACTTGCAGGCTCTGCGGGCGCGACGAAACCCGCTCTATGTAAATGCGGTAGATACAAATGGTTGAATGCGGCGACCGAGGCGCCTACCCGCCCCAGTTCTAATCCCGTTAACTCGGCGCGAGCGAGGGCAAAATCCCACAACTGAGTATGCTCAAAAATATCCCACACTAAGCGACTATCGGTCAGATTATAGTGAGCAAGCTCTTGTTTATTTTCGGTAAATAGCGCATCAATCTCTTGCGCTCGATTTTCTACATCATGAATCGCTTTGCCTTCACCTAGTAGCGCTTGGGCGACAAACTCCAAGGAGAAGCGCTCGAATTGATAAAAGGCCGCCTTTAACCAATCGATACCATCGAGCACCACTCGCCCCGGTAAACTTAAGGTTTCTGGCCGAAATTTATTCTCAACTTTCCACTCAAGGAGCGCGCCTTCTCGACCAATACGCAGCGGGATCCGGTGCAGCAACGCACGCCGATATAGCAGGGCCAAGTCAAAGGTCACCACCGACCAACCAATGATCACATCGGGATCAAACTCAGTAAACCAGGCGATGAGACGATGGATAAGCGCTGCCTCATCGTTCACCCATTCGATATAGATTGCAGCGTCTGGCTGCGCCTCGCCCACCATAATGACTTTTTCATAGGGCTGAGATTGCGCATCGCGTCCATAAAGGGCCACGGAATAGAGTAATCCTTCAAAACTACATTCAAAATCGAGGGAGATTGAACGCAATTTTATTTCCGGCTGCGGTGCAACGGCTTTTGCTCGTACAGCGCTAAAAATGGGCAATTGTTCATCTATGCCAGCATTGCTGACAAAATGCCCTAAAAATGCCACATCGAGCGCCACAAAACGCTCGATTAAAAAACGCTGCTCGGGACGGATATCCGCCTCAAATAAGGGAATACCAGCATCCGTCGCTATCCGCTGTAAATGACGAAACACACTGCTCGACTGGGCATAAATCGCCGCAACGGCTTGTCTTTTAAAGCTTTTAAGTGCAAGCGGTACAAAGCGCAGCGCCAGCCCCGGCGTTTGTAACTGCAATGCCGCCATATCGCTTTGATGACAAAAACAAATGTACTCAGAGCCAGGTAACTCCACCAGCACAGGGCCTGAAACGGTGGCGAGATAATACTGCAGCACAAGCGTTGCACCGCGCGTAATAGCATGGCGCGTGAGGACGCGTCCCTGTACACTCACTGGCGCAGCCGTTTCAGGCGGCAGACTCTCGGGGGAATTCAACTGCGGTTTCACTCTAGGGCTCTCGCTGCTTATTGATTCTCGGGACACAGAATAAAATTGCCATAAAATGGCAGAAAAGTTTCTTAGGCTATGCAATCACTGTTATTATGTACAGCATTAATTCGATAAAGTAGTGCCGCATGTTACCTGACAACGTAAAAAACCAGATCCGCGCTATCTATAAAGATATTGCCGCCGCTTTGCCTAATTTTAGGCCACGCCGCGAGCAAAATTTTATGGTGGCAGAAATCTCTAAGACTCTTGCTGGCGACTATGACAAAGATAGACGCATCATAGTGGTCGAAGCGGGTACGGGGATTGGTAAATCATTGTCTTATATTTTGGGCACCATTCCGCTTGCACTTGCGAGTAAGAAAAAGGTCTGTATCGCCACGGCAACCGTGGCGCTGCAGGAGCAGTTACTGCACAAAGACTTACCATTTTTTCTCGAACAATCAGGGCTAAACTTTCGCTTTGGTCTGGTAAAAGGGCGCCAGCGTTATGTCTGTTTATCTAAACTTGCCATGCTGATCGGCGATGATAACAGTACCCAAATGGCCATGTGGCAAACAAAGCCTGATAACAGCCAAATAGCCATGTTGCAGGAGCTGCTAAGCGACTTTAATGAAGGCCGTTGGAACGGTGAAATCGATACGTTATCGACACCGATACCGGACCATCTCTGGCAACAAATCGCCTGCGATAAACACAGTTGTCATCGGCAACTCGCCAGCCATCGTAATTGCCCGTTTCACAAGGCCCGCGAAGATGTGGATACTTGGGATGTACTGATCGCCAACCACAGTTTGCTGTTTGCCGACTTAGAGCTGGGCGGCGGGGTGATTTTGCCCGATCCCGAAGACGTATTTTACGTCATTGACGAAGCCCACCACTTACCTATCGTCGCGCGGGACTTTTCTAGCGCACAGGCAACGCTTAGAGGTGCCGCCGACTGGCTAGAAAAAGTCGGCAAGACCAGCGCTAAGTTACAAAATCAGATAAAGAGCAACAATATCATCGCCCCAGCGCAGGCGATGCAGGATCATATCGGTGACTTAATCGCTCAGCTCAATCAAGTCGCCCACTTCTGTGATACCCAGACCAAGCAGTTTGCTAATCCCGAGAGCCGCTATCGGTTCGAACACGGCAAATTGCCCGATGCACTGAAAATCCCCGCCGAAAATCTCGCGGCCACCTCCAATCTTGCCCTCAAGCAATTTAACAAGATGCAGTTATTGCTGGCCGAGGCGATAAAAGATGGCGACATTCCTAAGCACCAAGCGGAAGCGCTACAGGCCGAAATAGGCTTTATGTTGCAGCGACTCGAAAACCTGCAAAAGCTCTGGAAAATGATGGCAAAGGAAGATTCTACTAAAGGCGCGCCCCTCGCCCGCTGGATTGAATTGCTCACAGGCAAACAGGTCGATTACTTGTTTAGTGCCTCGCCGATTGAAGTCGGTTTTATGCTCGAATCTATGCTGTGGCAAAAGGCGGCTGGCGTCGTGCTGTGCAGCGCAACGCTGCGGGCGCTGAATAACTTCGACCATTTCGCCCATCAAGTGGGATTATCGGTAAAGGACGGCAGTCGTTATCTCGCCCTGCAATCGCCCTTCGATTATCCGAATAACGCCACGCTCTACTTACCTAAGATGAAAACCGAGCCGACGGACGATGCCTATACCGCAGAGCTTGCCGAACAGATTCTAGAGTTGATTGAAGGTGAAATGGCCACCTTAGTGTTGTTTGCGTCTTACTGGCAAATGGAGAAAGTGGCTGAATTGCTCGAGGGCAAACTCACGCAGGAAATCCTTATTCAAGGTAATGCACCACGCCAGCAATTGCTTGAGACCCACAAAGCCAAGTGTGACAAAGGTGAGCCGAGTATTTTGTTCGGCACAGGCAGTTTTTCTGAAGGTCTGGACTTACCCGGAGATTACCTCACCAACCTCATCGTCACTAAGCTGCCCTTTGCGGTGCCGACATCGCCCGTTGAGCAAGCCCATGCCGAGTATGTGAAAATAAAGGGCGGAAATCCGTTTCTGCAACTCACCATTCCAGATGCATCGCGAAAGCTTATCCAAAGTTGTGGTAGATTACTGCGTAAAGAGCAGGATTATGGCCGAGTCACTATTCTCGATAGACGATTAGTGACCAAACGGTACGGCAAATCCTTGCTAGACGCTCTGCCCCCCTTTAGACGAGTCATTGAGTAGGATTAAGATTTGGAGTTGTTACTCGAGCCCAGTAACTGGGCCCTGTTGGCTATCATTGGCTTAATTGCAGGTTTTATCGATGCCGTAGTCGGTGGTGGAGGCCTGCTCTCCATTCCTGCCCTGCTCACCCTCGGGATCCCGCCCCATACAGCCTTAGGTACCAATAAATTTGCCGCCAGTTTTGGCTCCTCCATGGCGGCTTGGACCTATTATCGCCAGCATCTGCTCAAACCCAGTTTTTGGTATATGGCGTTTATCGCCACCTTTATTGGTGCGGTGCTCGGCAGTGTGTTGGTGTACTTGTTAAATGCACAGTGGCTTGAAAAAGCCTTACCACTGCTCATTATTGGCATCGCGATTTACAGCCTGCTGAGCCCAAATGCCATCTCGGATACCGATTGTCAGGCACCGACAAAAGCCCAATCTAAACTCAAACAAAGTCTGCAAGGGCTCCTGCTGGGTGGCTATGATGGTTTTGCCGGCCCTGGCATTGGCGCCTTTTGGACTGTGAGTTCAGGCGCTTTATACAAACTACCGCTGTTGCATAGCTGCGCGCTTGCCAGAGCCATGACCTTTACCAGTAACTTGACGGCGCTGGCGATCTTTGGCTTTCTAGGGCAAGTCTATTGGCAAATCGGCCTGTGGATGGGGTTATCTATGATGCTCGGCTCCTTTATCGGCGCCCGCTGTGCGATAAAATTTGGTATGCCTTTTATTCGGCCTTTATTTATATTAATTGTCCTGTCAATTGCCGCTAATCTGGCGTGGAGCGCATGGTTTTGAACACTTCGCAGCTAATCAGCACGTTGAAAAATCAGCTCACAACGCTTGAGCAAGAAGTACTGCAACATGACAGTCATCTTGCGCCGAGCCAGCGTAAACTTCTGCAGGATATTGAGCGCTTTAATCAGTCGCTGTTTATTCAAAATGGCGCCCAACTCATGCCTTGCATTGAACAAATTCGTAATAGTATCGGTCAGTTAGAGAAGCAAATCGCCCTAAAACTCGCGCCGCAAACCATCGCCCTAAGCTGTGAACGTATTCAAGACCGTTTTACCGCGGTTAAACGGGCGCTACTGACGACCTCAATCGATATAAAGTCTAAAAATCAACAACGTGCCAGTAAACGTGCGCGTTTTGCCCAACAACAGACCCAATCGCACCAAGCCAGTGGGTTTGCTTGGATTGCCAGCAATGTGTTACAAAATAGCCACGAAATCTATGCCGAACTGAATAAGCATCTGAATTGGGCTAAGAAATTTGAACAAAAAATTGCAGAAATGGAATCAAAACTTGAAAACTGTCATAGTGCTGACAAAATCCGTTTGCAAAATGACATCCTTTTGATGCATCGTCGTTTGGGTAAATGCAGGCAAGCCATCAGTTATATCGAAGATCGCATTCAAGCATTCGAACGTCCGCATCAGAGTCATAATCGTTAAGGAGCAACAATGAAATCACTTTTGCCAATCAGCAGCCTGCTAGTGCTACTCGGCTCTGCCTCAGCCTTTGCCGCAGATCTGAATATCCCTATGTCCTTCGAATACCTTGCCCTCGATGGCAAAAAAGTCGAGTCCAGCGTATTCAACCATAAAAGCAGCTTAGAGTTGGCGCCCGGCACTCACAAAATCGCGATCCGTTACCATGAGATGGTTGAAGACGATTTCAGTGACAGCCAGACCTTCGTTAAGTCTTCCCCTTTTATCGTGACCTTAGAAGTGGACGGCGATCATCAATATTATTTGCAAGCCGCTGAGGGCAAGGTCATTAAAAAGCCTAAAACCTTCGCTCAAAATCCTCAGGTCGTATTAACCCGCTCTGACAAAGGTCAGGTGAATTACAAAGTGACAAACACCGACATTGAAGAAGAGAGCTTTGTCTCCCGTCTCTTTAGCGGTAACCAAGCGGTAGATGTGCCAGGTACTGCCGCCGCTGCAACGGGCGCAGCAGGCACAGCGGCGGTTGTTGCCACACCAGCCCCCACTTCTGCCCAGGCAGCTGTGAACGCCACCTCATTAACCGCTCCGGTTGATACTTCTAAAGCGGCTGGCGCGAATCCACAACAGATGTTGCAATACTGGTGGTTACAAGCCGATGAGAAAACACGTAAAGAGTTTATGAGCTGGGCTATTTCACAACTCTAATCAAGATGATCCCATTGGTTTATCACGCCAGCTACTCCAAGCTGGCGTTACCCTCCCACCACCGCTTTCCCACGACCAAATACGCACGCCTTTATCAATATCTGCTCGATAATCAACTGGCTGTACCGGCTCAATTCCATACTCCCTCGCCGATGACGGCAGAAGATGTAATGCAGGTGCATCAGCAAGATTATGTCGAACAATTTATCCAAGGCAGCTTAGCCAGTACGGCCTTAAGACGCATCGGCTTTCCATGGAGTGAAGCCTTAGTCGAGCGCACTTTGCACTCGGTATCGGGGACGAGTTTGACCGCACATTTAGCCTTGCAAACGGGTATTGCCCTTCACTTAACGGGCGGTTATCACCATGCACACTATGACTTTGGCAGCGGCTACTGTATTTTCAACGACTTGATTATCGCCGCCCGCAAACTGATGGCCGAGCAGCAATTACATAAGGTGCTAATTTTTGACTGTGACGTGCATCAAGGTGATGGCACAGCCACCCTCAGCCACAGGCATCAGGGCATTATCAGTTGCTCCATCCATTGCAAAGAGAATTTTCCCAGTCGTAAACAGCAGTCACACTATGATATTGAACTGACGAAAGGTGCAGATGACAACGCTTATCAGGAAACCGTCGAACAGACTCTCGAACTGCTGATTAGACTCCATCAGCCGGATTTAATCCTGTATGACGCCGGCGTCGATATTCATCAAGATGATGACTTAGGGCACCTAAAGATCAGCAAGCAGGGATTGTATCAACGTGATCTAACCGTGTTATCTATGGCAAAAGCGGCAAATATTCCTGTTGCGGCGGTAATTGGCGGCGGCTACAGCCGAGACGAACTACAATTAAGCCAAAGACATAGCCAACTTTTTATTGCAGCCAACCATTTGTGGTAGCAAACTCAATAAAAATCATCATGGAGCACAGCGATGCAACTCGAAATCCGTAACTATTACGAAGTTCTCTTAATGGAAATGTTATCCGATGAAGGCCTGATGGATGAATTACCGGAGGATTATTTAGCCGATCTCTGCTGTGTGACACTCAATCAACTGCCCGTGCGCTATATTCGTCACCTAGTCGACACCTATTTCTTCGAAGATTACGACGAGTTGCAAGAGCTCAAACGAGAAATCCAAGCCGCATTAGAGAAATCACGCGCCTTTCTTAAACAGAATCTACAAAAAAGAATGCAGCAGGAAGAAGCCGACAGCTAAGTCATGCGAAATTGGCATAGCTACATCGATTTTCGATAGGCTTTTTCGAGTAAATTTAGCTGTGTTGCTAAATGCTAAGTAGAGCAGTTATTGCTAATAGCTGAGTTAAAGATAAAGAAGATTGGAAAATGATGGTGACAATTGGAGGTTCCCCTAGAGCCTACACCCCGGCACACGAGTCGCTTGCTGCGGTTGCTCCCTTCCGGGCCTGGCCGAGTTCACAAGTTATCATTGCGGGGGGACCCTAGGGTCACCATAACTTCAAGTGGATCACCAAAAGGATCATCACCGAACGACGCGGATTATCCCCTATGGCCTCTATGGGATCAAGTGCTAATCCGCCCGTTTGATAAATATCCGGTTTAACTGGACAATCTATAGGCAAACCTAAGTATTGAAAATGATAAAAGCCTGCAAAGCAGGCTTTTTATTCGCTAAAAGACGTCAAGCTAACGCAAATGACTCAAGACAATGCCAAGGCGTTACAGCTTAATCATATGACGATTTTGCTCAATCAGCTTAGCACCGATCCCTGAGACATTTGCTAACTCATCAATAGTCTTAAATTGCCCATTTTGAGTGCGATAATCAACGATGGCCTGCGCTTTAGCGGCACCAATCCCCTTTAGCAGTTGTAATTGTTCAGTTGAAGCGGTATTGATGTTGACTTGAGCCGCGTCTGGCAATGCTTGTTTAGCATCGTTTGCCATATTTTTGGCCTCAGTTTTCGCTTGGTTTTGCACCTTACTCGCTTCTTTTACCGGATCAGCTGCCATTACTGGCAAGGTTAACAGGGCAGAAAATGCAATAGCAGATACCATCGCAGGTAAACTAGGTTTTAGTTTCATAATGCTTCCTCTCTCTCCTTGATATTCGGCCTTTCGTCCAACTTCCGTGGCCTCCAATCAAACATAGACGAAGCTTTTATGAATTTCCAAACGCCAAAGTACAAATATTACCTCTGGCTTAAATGTGTAACTTTAGAGCAATGAATTTACAGATAACAATGAAGAAAAAGGATGCGGTTAATGCATCCTTGTTATAAAAATTATCCATAACCAGCTAAACAATCGTTGCTAATGCCTGACTTAAATCAGTAATAATATCGTCACAATCCTCCAAACCGACAGAAATTCTCAGCAGATTATCCCCAATGCCCGCAGCTGCCCGCGCTTCTGGGGAATAAGGAGAGTGGGTCATTGAAGCCGGATGCTGAATAAGGGATTCCGCATCGCCCAAACTAACCGCAATTGAAAATAGTTTAAGCTTGCCAACAAACGCCATAGCCTGAGTAAAATCCGCAGCTAATTCAAAGGCGATCACCCCTCCTGCTCGCTGCATCTGCTGACCAATAAATTGATGACCCGAATGGGATTTAAGCCCTGGATAGTACACTCGCGTCACCGCAGGGTGTTGCTCTAAAAACTCAGCAACCCGCTGGGCACTCTCGCAATGGCGCTGTAAGCGCACATCGAGGGTTTTAAGGCCTCGTAGGATAAGCCAAGCATCATGGGGTGAGATCACTGCACCAATATCCTTTAGGATTTCATACTTCACTCTGTGAAGTTGCTCTTCGCTGCCACAGACGATGCCCGCAATCACATCACCGTGACCATTTAAGTATTTAGTCGCGCTGTGAACCACTAAATCAATGCCTAGTGCAATCGGTTGCTGCAGTAGCGGCGTCATAAAAGTATTATCGACAATGCTAACTAATTGATGCCGCTTCGCAATATCGGCGATAGCTCTAAGATCAAACACCTGCAGATGAGGATTGACCGGTGTTTCACAAAAAATCACCCTAGTGTTCGGTTTGATTGCCCGCTCAATTGCCGCTAAATCGGTAAAGTCGACTAAGGTGACTTCGATGCCAAAACGGGCAAATTGGCTGGTCATAAGTGCAAAAGTGCAACCATATACCGCATTAGAAGCCACTAAATGATCGCCCATCTGCAAATTAGCGAGCAGCGCCGCCGACACCGCCCCCATACCTGACGCCGTTGCCGCCGCCGCTTCAGCCCCTTCTAAAATCGCCATTTTACGCTCAAGTTCGGCCACAGTTGGATTACCAAGACGGGTATAAATATAACCGGGCTCGTTACCCGCAAAACGCTCGCCACCTTGCTGCGCCGATTCAAATACAAAAGTTGCAGTTTGATAAAGTGGTGTGACTAACGAACCGAAGGCCTCTCGCTCATGTCCTGCATGAATGGCTTGGGTCGCCGCTTTCCACATCTTGCTCGATTCATCTTGCATTGCTTACTCCTTGTTATGCCATTACATCATTCGATTCTTGATTGATTGTTCGAGGAATGATGATTTGCTTGTGTTTTTAGTCCATATAGATAAGTTAATAAAACATTAGCCCTATCGAATAAGCACTAACATACCCTGCTGAACAGTTGAAACCAGTGCAACGGTGAAAATAGCAACAGATGCACTGTAACTAAGTTGTTACATTCAGGCGTTTGGGGCAGAACATCGGCGATAAAAAATGCGCTAATGACAGAGTCATTAGCGCATTAGCATTTAGCCTAAAGTGCACTCGCGGTTTTGTGCATTCGGCTATGTTATTTGTCTTTTGCCGTTGAGCTGTTTTTTAGCTCAGCAGCCTCTAATTGGCTCTTAAGCGCATCACGCCCATCTTTGGTCAATAACTTACCAGCAAACTGCTTAAGCTCAATCAACAACTCTTGATGAACTTTCGATAATTTGGGGCGCTGCTCTTCCCTAAAACCGATAGGCCGACACAGTGCCATGGCCTGATATCCTAGGCGCGCCGTTAACAAACCGCCCCCTAATCCTTGGGCAAGCCGCGCGGATAATTTACCGGTCATCTCGACCGACAGCAATTGAGTTCCTAAGTCCGTGACTAACTCACTGGTACCCGCATAAATAATGTTAATCACTATGCTGCGAATGAGTTTAATCCGGCTCCAATAGCCTAACTCTATCCCATAACAGGCAGCGACATCACGCAGCATTCGCTGATTACGCCAAAGAATGATCGCCATATCCAATGCAGCAAGCGGGCTAGCAGCCAATAACACTGCTGATTCAGCCGCATATCGACGCACGACTTTTTTGGCGAGTTCATCTCGCTCCGTTAGGACTAAGTCCTCAAATAACAGCACTTTTTCGGCATCGTTATGTTCATCTTTTAACGAGTGACGCAGCCGTTGTAATCCTTGGCTATCGGGATAATGCCGTACAATATTATCGATAAAGCTATCGGCCTCCCCCATTTGCATACTCAGGGCAAGCCTTGCACCTGTATCCTGGGTATCGGCAACCTGTTTTAAGCGTTTTAATTTTTGATACTCGCTAACGGCACCGACTATAGCCCAGCTCCCGACTAAACCAAGCACCACACCATAAAAACTAAATAGCCAAGGACTGGCAACCCAAGCATCCCGCAAACCAAGGCCTGTTTGCACTAGCGTGAGTAGTATTAATGCCATTAGTGATAAGCGTGCCAACCAAGACCAGCGGCGAGATTGATGTAATTTAGGGCGTATCGATGTCACATCTAAAACCTGCGGTTGGGCCGCTAGCGTCTCTTCAACAACGTCATCAATCGCCTTTATCGGGGTTTGTGGCGCAAACATTTGCGCACTTTTTAACTCATCTGTTACAGACTGTAGTTTGACCTTTTCAGCATCAAATACTTGCTGCTTTTTAAGCGCTTGAGTTGTAATCGGAGCGACAGACTGCTCCGACTCATTTATTTGCGACTCAGTTGAATGTGGTAACGGGTCTTTTCTCATTCCAGTTTATCCCCTACAAGATACTGCAGAAGGTGATCAAGACGGATATGGTCAAAATGCACCGAAGATGGATCAAGATTACGGTTATCCGGCGGTGCAAAACCGAAAAAGTTAAAGCCTTGCTCACGCCAAAAAGTGGACTCAGGTAAGCGAGTGGGCACTTCGCCGGGAAACAGTGTCAGGGCTTGGCCATTCAATCCTGTGCCCTGCACGACTTCCACATCCCCATCTTGAGTGGTCACCATGCCGTGGCGCGTGGCCTTAATCGCACTAATGGCCATGGTTTCGACTTTACAACCATCAAAACTAGCAAAGTGCTTACTGTGCTTGAGCATATCCGTTAACAGCGACAACACATGACTTTGTTGATCCCGCGTGACATGGTCAACCTTACTGGCGGCAAAGAGCAAACGGTCAATCCGCGGCGCAAAAAGCCGACGTAAATAACTGGATTGTCCGTATTGAAAACTCTCCATAATGGCATTTAGCGCCGCGCCCATATCTTCAAATTGTGATTTGCCACGATTTAACGCACTGAAGCAATCAACGAGCACCACCTGACGATCAAACCCTGCGAAATGTTGTTTATAAAAAGGTTTAACAACCTTAGCGACATACTCTTGATAGCGCTTTTCCAGCACATGAAAAGCGCTGTGCTTCTCACTTTGTTTAAGGTTGCTCCACTGAGCATCAGTCACAGATAACAGCGGAAAAAACGCCAGCAGCGGTGCACCTTGCCACTCTCCTGGTAATAACATACGCCCCGGTTGCGCTTGGTAATACCCCTGCACATGCACTAAATCCTGTAATAACTGCTGATATTGATCGGCAAGCCGTTTCAGTTCCGATTCATCGGCCATCGCCGCTAAATTGAGTGCATTTAACGACGTTTCAAATCCAGCGTATAACGGTGAACTCTTTAAAACCGCAAGCCGTTGCTGCTGGGCAGTACACCACTCAATATAGTTTTGGCGCAGCATAGGTAAATCTAAAAGCCACTCCCCTGGATAATCCACAATATCTAAATATAGCGTTGCGGTATCGGCAAACTTGGCGAGTAATCCCTTTTGCGGCCGATATTTAATGGCTAAACGCAACTCTGAAATGGTGCGAGTCGATTCAGGCCAAGTAGGAGGATTCGAAGTCAGCGCTAACATAGCGCCCTGATAATCAAAACTCGCGATTTCAAGATCCGGCTGCATCGCTCGCTTAACCCCAAGCAAACGTTGTTCACGGCTCACCTGCCAAAGAGGCAAACCATGTTGGCGAGAATGCGATGCAGATGATGCAGCGCCGCTATTAAGTAATTGATTGACTAACCCTGTAATAAAAGCCGTTTTGCCCGCTCCCGATAACCCTGTTACCGCAAGGCGCAAATGCCTATCGGCCGTTCGATGGAGGAGGGATTGGCTCTTTTGCGTGATTTTGTGGAGCGATACATCAAGCATTCCCATAAGGATTTCCCTAAATGTTGAATGAGATAACTATATACTGGAATCGACGGGAGATGACACTGGAATAAACCAAAGATTACACAACAAGGGCGGACATGGCCGCCCTTTCGAGGGATTACAAACTATTGATTTGTCTTTTTAAATCAAAATTGTCAGACGTCACATGGCGCTCAAGGTTTTGCAATCTCACCTCTAGGCTCCTAAACTGACGACTCACATCGCTTAGCGCCTGTTTAGCTGGCTCTCCCGACTGCCAAGGTTTCTTCTTCACTTCAATGTCATCCCTAACAGAGCTATTTTGAGGTTTGATATCGAGTATCACCCATAACGCCACATAGATGATAAAGACAACACCCGAACCACCTAATAGAAAGATAGAAACAGCAAGTACGCGTACTAACCAAGTTTCAATCGCAAAGTACTCAGCAATCCCTGCACACACTCCGGCGATTTTACCTGACTGGGGAATACGGTACAAAGTTCGACCATTAGATCCTCTCATGTTTCCCCCTCCATTCAGGCGATTCAGAATCGAGAATCGCCTCTAAGGTTTCGATACGCGCAGCCATTTTATCGGCTTTCGCAATCAAGTCATTCAGCTGTGAAAACTCTTCCTCAGTGAGTCCCTGGCTCACTTGTCGCTTACTGCGATAATGAAGAACTAACCATATAGGCGCCACCACTATCATAAAGATGATAATCGGAGCCATTAGTATGTCCATATCCATAACTCACCTCTAAAATGTTATTCTTTTGACTTTGTGGGAGCTTTGCCTTTCACTTTTGCCTTGAGCGCTTCCAACTCAGCATTGACTGAATCTTCAGCTTCTAATGCCGCAAACTCATCAGCTAAGGTTTTTTTGCTGCCAAGATCGTAGGATTCAACCTGCGCTTCTAATCCTTCAACACGGCGCTCATATTGCTCAAACTTAAGCATGGCATTATCAATTTTGCTTGAGTCTAACTGCTTTTTCACTTCTAAACGTGATGACGCAGTTTGAGTGCGCAAAATAATGGTCTTTTGGCGCGCTTTTGCATCTAACAGTTTTTCCTGCAGCAGGCTAACTTCGTCTTTTAAACGAGCGATATGCTCATCCAGCACTGCCAACTCTTGGTTTAAAGTATCCACTAAACCCGCCGCTTTTTGTTTTTCAACTAAAGCCGCTTTGGCTAAATCTTCGCGGTCCTTTGAAAGTGCCAGTTCCGCTTTATCCTGCCAATCCTGAACTTGCTCCTCGACTCGGCTGATACGGCGATGCAATTCTTTCTTTTCAGCCAATACCTTAGCTGAGGTTGAACGCACTTCTACCAGTGTATCTTCCATTTCTTGGATGATCAGGCGAACCATTTTTTCAGGGTCTTCGGCTTTGTCGAGTAATGCGCTGATATTAGAGTTAATGATATCGGCGAAACGAGAGAAAATACCCATAATGCTATCCTCAAATTGATGTTGGTCTCGCTTAAGGTAATACACTAACTGTGCCAACTTTTATTTATTATTTAAATTCAATTAGATAAACAAAATTTTAACTTTTCCTTTATTTTACAGCGCAAGCCACTTATTATGATTTTCACCAAAATTTAGCGTTAAAGACTAAAAAATATCGTGGATAATAAATTTCAGCAAGACAATCTAATCGGTCAATCAAACGCCCTACTTGAAGTATTAGAGCACGTCTCACAAATCGCTCCGTTATCAAAACCTGTACTGATCATTGGTGAACGAGGCACAGGTAAAGAGCTGATTGCCGAACGCCTACATTATCTGTCTAAGCGCTGGGATCAAAATTTTATTAAGCTAAATTGTTCATCTTTGAGCGAAAACTTGCTTGAAAGTGAATTGTTTGGCCACGAATCTGGGGCCTTTACTGGTGCCAAAGGTAAACACGAAGGCCGTTTTGAACGGGCTGATGGTGGAACACTGTTTCTTGACGAGTTAGCCAATACCTCTGGATTGATTCAAGAAAAACTACTGCGTGTTATCGAGTACGGTGAATTTGAACGTGTCGGTGGCAGTAAAACCATTCAAGCAGATGTGCGCCTTATCTGCGCCGCCAACGAAGATTTACCCTCACTGGCCGAGGCCGGTGAATTTCGGGCCGACTTACTCGATCGTTTAGCCTTCGATGTGATCACCCTGCCGCCACTACGTTGTCGTCCAGAAGATATCATGACATTAGCCGAATACTTTGCTGTGGGAATGGCTCGGCAACTCAAGCTCGAACTCTTTAGTGGCTTTAGTGCAAATGCCATCGAGCAGCTCATGAGTCATGACTGGCCCGGTAATATTCGTGAACTTAAAAACGTCGTTGAGCGAAGTGTTTACCGTAATTGCGGTGAAAATCGTCCCATCGAGCACATTATTCTCGACCCTTTCGCCTCCCCGTACCGGCCGACAACTCGGGTGCGCACTCTTGAGCGTCAGGTGGTGCCCACACCGCACTCAACCATCATAAGCCCTCCCACCGTTACGGCAAAAACCGATATTGATGTCATTGCACCTAGTGAAGCGCCGTTAAATGACTTTAGTTTTCCATTAGACTTTAAAGAACAAACCGAGCGTTATGAGATGGAGCTTATTCAGCAAGCCTTATCGGCGAGCCAATATAATCAAAAGAAGACCGCTGAAATCTTGGGGTTAAGTTATCATCAGCTACGCGGCATTCTGAAAAAATACAATTTGCTCGATAAAGCATAAGCTGATTGCCCATGGGCGAGATGCACTGCTAAAATAGTCGTTCATAGTCGATAAAATAATGATTTATAAATGAGTGTGCTAATTAGACGCCTGTGCCTAGCAACTGCGGTATTCTGCATGAGTGGGTTGTTGGTTGCATGTGGCCCCCAACGGCTTCCTTCTGGTTTGGTCTATTGTTCCGAAGGGAATCCCGAGTCTTTTAATCCGCAGTTGGTGACCTCAGGCACTACGATCGACGCCACTTCACACCTGATTTATAGCCGATTAGTAGACTATGACGCGCTCTCTGGTCAGTTGGTTCCGGCCTTGGCAACCAGTTGGGCTGAAAGTGATGATGGTCTTAGTTATCGTTTTACGCTCAGGGAGGATGTTAAGTTTCAGCATTCTTCCCGTTTTACGCCAAGTCGCTCATTTAACGCCGACGACGTACTGTTTTCCTTCAATCGAATTATCGATAAGCATCACCCTTACCATGGTGTGTCACGCACTGGTTATCCCTTTTTTCAAAGTATTGGTTTTTCTGAACAAGTTAAAAGTGTTGAAAAAATCAATGACTATGAAGTCATCTTTCGCTTAGCCCGTAAGGATGCTTCATTTTTATCGAATTTAGCGACTGACTTTGCCGTTATTCTCTCCAGTGAGTACGCCGAACAACAACTTGCACTAGGTCACCCGGAAAATGTTGACCATTTTGCCATTGGTACAGGGCCTTTTACTTTAGTGCATTACGCCAAAAACGAATATATTCGCTATCGCCGTAATCCAGATTTTTGGGGAGAACCCGCCAATGTCGAGATGTTGGTCTATGATATCACCCCAAAAAGCACCGTGAGATTAGCAAAGTTAATCGCGGGTGACTGCAGTGTTTCAGCCCTGCCCAAAGCAGGGGAACTTCCCGTTATTAAGCAACATGAACAGCTCAATATCGAATCACAACCCGGCCTTAACGTAGCATTTTGGGCATTTAACACTCAAAAAGCGCCATTAAATGATGTTCGAGTTCGCCGCGCGCTCGCCCATGCGGTGGATAAACAAAATATCTTACGTGCTGTGTATCAAAACACCGCAATAGAGGCGATAGGCGTACTTCCACCAGCCTCTTGGGCCTACGACAGCAATAAGAAGCTACTCGATTATAATCCCCAAAAAGCCAGAGACCTGCTAAAAGAGGCAGGTATTAACAATCTCAGCATCGATATTTGGGCAATGCCTGTTGCGAGAGCTTATAATCCTAATGCACTGAAAACAGCTGAGTTAATTCAATCTGATTTGGCCAATATCGGTGTTAAAGTCAACATAATCAGTTACGACTGGAGTGTTTTTACCCAAAGATTAAGTCGAGATGAATACGATTCAGTGCTCATCGGCTGGAACGCCGATAACAGTGATCCCGATAACTTTTTCACGCCACTGCTTAGCTGCGCGTCAATGCAATCAAACAACAACCGCTCTCGCTGGTGCAATAAACAGTTTGATGCCATTCTAGACAGAGCAAGAGAAGTCTCAACACAAGCAGAGCGCAAGCAAATTTATCAAGAAGCCGAAGCATTCATCGCCGAGCAAGTACCAATGCTGAGTTTGGCTCATGCCAAACGGGTCGCTTTAACGCGTAATAATGTACATAATATGCAACTCACGCCTTTTGGCGGCATTTCCTTTACAAAAACCAGCCAAACCACACAGGAGACTAACTGATGTTAAGATACCTGTTACGGCGCCTCAATTTATTCCTAGCGACTTCACTCGTCATGATTGGTGTCCTATTTTATGCAACAGGTTTGTTCCCGATTGAACGCACCTTTGCCCTCACAGGAATACATTCACCATCTGCAGCTCAGCTTAGCCAAATCGAACAAGACTATAAGTTAGATAGCAACAAGGCGTTGCAGTTTATTGCTTATTTACAGCAAAGGCTGAGTGGTAACTTAGGGGTTTCAGTGACTTCCCATCAAAGCGTTGCAGAGGAGTTAAGTACCGTACTCCCAGCCTCCTTCGAGCTCGCCGTCATGGCCGCGGTAATCGCCATTGGTTTAGGCGTGCCTTTGGGCGTTTTGGCTTCACAAAGTCAGCATAAACTCACCCAAAATACCATTATGGCTATTACTCTTACGGGTTACTCTGTTCCAGTCTTTTGGTTGGGACTGTATTTATCGCTTTGGTTTGGTGTCGATCTCGGTTGGTTGCCAATATCGGGGCAACTCAATCTTTTATATGAGATAAAACCCGTCACTGGTTTTATGCTGGTCGATATCCTACTTTCTGATTCGGAGTATCGCATATCGGCGTTTAAGGATGCACTGCTACACATTATTCTGCCAGCGACAACGCTCGCAGTGCTGCCTTTTACTGTGGTAGTACGTAGCACACGTTCTGCAATGATGAATGTGATGAACCAAACCTTTATCCGCGCAGCCGAAGCCAGAGGTATGCACACCAATACCATTATTTTACGCCATGCCTTACCCAACGCGCTTATCCCTGTATTAAAGCACTTAGGTTTAATGCTAGGTGCCTTTGCTAGCTATGCTATTGTTGTTGAAGTGATATTTTCATGGCCAGGTGTAGGCTCTTGGTTAGTATCAGGGATTTATCAGCGGGATTACACGGTTATTCAGGGTGGAATATTGGCTGTCGCCTTGCTGATCATCTTTTTAAGTATTTTGATTGAAGTGCTACATACCGTCTTCAATCCATTAAGCAGAAAAGATCTTTATGCCTCCAGTTAAAATTTATCAGGAAGATCAAATTGCTTCCCCAATGATGCGGGTCTGGCAAAATTTTTCGGCAAACCCTTTTGCCTTAGCGGGATTGTGGACCATTATTTTTCTGCTGCTGCTCACCCTCTTTGGTCCAATGATTGCGCCTTTCGCACCAGAGGCTCAAGATCCACGCGCCCTATTGTTACCTCCCTCTTGGGATCCTTCCGGCACTGTGGCGCATTTTTTAGGCACCGACGATCTTGGCCGGGATATTTTTAGCCGCTTGCTACATGGCGCGCATTTAACCTTTGGCATGGCATTAATGATTGTCGGTACAGCTCTGTTTACTGGATTTATCATCGGCTCACTTTCCGGCATGATGCGTGGATTAAAGTCTAGTATTTTGGGCCATTTGCTCGATGCATTGCTGTCAATCCCTTCGCTTCTGATGGCGATTTTAGTGGTTGCCGTCATGGGGCCAGGGCTTGAAAACGTCTTCTGGGCCGTGGGCATTGCCTTAACGCCGCAGTTTGTCCGCTCTATTCATCAATCGGTCCATGAAGAATTACAAAAAGAATATGTTACCGCTGCCCGTTTGGATGGAGCCAATTCAATGCAGATTTTTTGGTATGTAATCATGCCAAACGTCTGGGAAGTGGTGATTATTCAAACGACCTTAGCCATTTCTGCCGCGATTTTAGATATTGCTGCCCTCGGCTTTTTAAGTCTTGGTGCTCAAGCCCCTAGCCCAGAATGGGGCGCTATGGTGGCGCAAGGCATGGATAATTTATTGACCGCACCTTGGACTGTAACTATTCCAGGACTGGCGATTCTCTTTAGTGTGCTTGCCATAAACTTGGTAGGCGATGGCTTGAGATCGGCGCTTGCGCCCATCAGAAACTAACCTATGCCATTACTCGACGTTAGAAACCTGACTATTGAACTCGACACGCCCCACGGCAAAGTGCGGGCTCTTGAGAAAGTAAGCTTGACCTTGAATGCGGGTGAAATCCACGGCCTAGTGGGTGAATCCGGCTCGGGCCGAAGTCTACTCGCCAGAGCCATTCTAGGGATCCCTGGCCCCAACTGGACCATTACTGCCGACCGCATGATGTGGGATGGTAATAATCTGATGGCCATGACCTCGAAGGAGCGCCGTAATCTGATGGGCTCAGATATGGCGATGATCTTCCAAGACCCATCAGGTAGCCTTGATCCTTCGCAAACCGTGGGTAGCCAGCTGATGCAGGCCATGCCTAAGAATCCTAAAGCTTATTTTTGGCAAAAGCATAAACATGCCAAACTCACGGCGCAGAAATGGCTACACAAAGTTGGCATTAAAAATCCCCAAAAAGTCATGTCCAGCTATGCATGGGAATTATCCGAAGGCGAATGCCAAAAAGTGATGATCGCCATGGCAATTGCCAACCAGCCTAGATTATTAATTGCAGATGAGCCGACAAACTCGATGGAGCTGAGTACTCAGGCACAGATATTTCGCCTACTATCACAGCTTAACCAACTGCAAAATGTGTCGATTTTAATCATCAGTCATGAGCTTGAGACCCTCGCCCAATGGTGCGATCACTTATCGGTACTCTATTGCGGCCAAGTGATGGAGTCAGGGCCGACGGATGAATTAATTAATCAGCCCTATCATCCTTACACTAAGGCACTCTTGGATAATATGCCGGATTATTCGGGGATAGAGGCGCACAAGGCAATTATGCCAACACTGCCAGGCTCGGCGCCAGCACTCCAACATCTCCCCATTGGTTGTCGCTTAGGGCCAAGATGTCCTGAGGCGCAAAAGAAATGTGTTAATCAGCCAAGTTTGAGTCATTCAAGAGACCGCTACTTTGCCTGCCATTTCCCTTACCACGGTGAAACGACAAATGACGACTCCACTGCTTAAAGTTAACGACCTCTTTAAAAGGTATGATACTGGTTATAAAGGCTTTACCCGCCAATATAACGATGCCTTAGCCCCGGTTTCCTTTGAATTAAACCGCGGCGAAACCTTAGCTATTGTGGGTGAGGCAGGTTCAGGTAAGAGTACGTTAGCGCGTATTTTAGTGGGCGCAGAACCGCGCAGCGGCGGTGAAATTTACTTCGAAGGCGAAGCCTTAGACAGCCGTAATATCAAACAACGCTGCCGCCTTATTCGGATGATTTTTCAAGATCCTAATACCTCGCTCAACCCAAGGCTCACCATTGGTCAATTACTCGATGAACCATTGCGCTTTAACACTCAGCTATCTGCCAAAGAGCGTAATTCTCAAGTAATTGAGACATTAAGGAAAGTCGGTTTATTACCTGAACATTCTGACTTTTATCCGCATATGATTTCTGAAGGCCAAAAACAGCGGGTTGCCGTGGCGCGGGCGCTAATGCTCAACCCCAAAATCATTATCGCCGATGAAGCGTTAACCGCTTTAGATCTGTCCGTACGCTCGCAAATCCTCAATTTGCTACTGAAATTGCAAAAAGACTTAGGATTGTCATATATTTTTGTGTCCCATAACCTCAATATTATTCGCCATGTTAGCGATAAAATTATGGTTCTTCATAAAGGCGTTATGGTTGAGAAAGCTCCCACAGAACAGATATTTAATTCACCGCAGCACGAATATACCCAAAGGCTTATTCAGGAGCAGAGCCTGTTTGTTCATAAGCGTTAAACTGCTCCAACCACTTAAATATTCAGGCAAATTGGCTAAAAATAGATGCCATTTAATCGCCGAAGTATTTATCCTATTGGTCATTTTGATAGAAGAAGCTTAAACATGATTATCAAACCCAAAATTCGTGGATTCATTTGTACCACTACTCATCCCGTTGGTTGCGAAGCTAACGTTCAAGAACAAATTGCCTTAACCAAAGCAAAGGGCAAAATCGCCAACGGGCCTAAAAAAGTCCTCGTTGTTGGTTCATCAAGTGGTTATGGCCTGTCTTCACGCATTGCCGCCGCCTTTGGTAGCGATGCAGCAACTATTGGTGTGTTCTTCGAAAAACCAGGTACAGAAGCTAAGCCAGGTACTGCTGGCTGGTACAACTCTGCCGCTTTCGACAAGTTTGCCAAAGCTGAAGGTTTGTACTCTAAGAGCATCAACTGCGATGCCTTTAGCCATGAAGCTAAACAAAAAGTCATTGAGCTAATCAAGCAAGATTTAGGTCAAGTGGATATGGTGGTGTATTCATTAGCATCACCTGTGCGCAAACTGCCAGATTCTGGCGAACTAGTACGCTCTGCGCTCAAACCAATTGGTGAAACTTACACTGCAACAGCGGTAGACACTAATAAAGACTGCATTATTGAAGCGACAGTTGAGCCCGCAACAAAGCAAGAAATTGCCGATACAGTAACAGTGATGGGCGGCCAAGATTGGGAATTGTGGATTAACGCGCTCGCCGAGGCTGGCGTATTGAGCGACAACTGCAAGACCGTTGCCTATAGCTATATCGGTACAGAGTTAACTTGGCCAATCTACTGGCATGGCGCATTAGGTAAAGCCAAAATGGACTTAGACCGTGCTGCAAAAGCCTTAAACGATAAGCTCTCAGTGACAGGCGGTAGCGCCAACGTTGCCGTGCTCAAAAGCGTTGTCACTCAAGCCAGCTCAGCCATCCCGGTGATGCCACTGTATATTGCGATGGTATTTAAGAAGATGCGCCAAGAAGGTCTGCATGAAGGCTGTATGGAGCAAATCTATCGCATGTTCAGCGAGCGTCTGTTCCGTGCCGATGGTGCAAAACCTGAGACCGATAGCGATAACCGTCTGCGTTTAGACGATTGGGAATTGCGTGAAGATATCCAGCAGCATTGCCGTGATCTGTGGCCACAAGTGACCACTGAAAATCTATCAGAGCTGACCGATTATCAAGAATATAAAGCCGAGTTTATTAAACTTTTCGGCTTTGGTATTGAAGGCATCGACTACGACGCTGATGTGAATCCGTACGTTGAGTTCGATGTGATCGAGCTGTAATCGTCACGATTACAGCTTGCTTTTAAACGCCACCCTCGGGTGGCGTTTTTATTTGCTGCAAACCCATGACAATAGGCTAGAATAGCATGACCATTCAACACTAAATAAGGATAAAGAATGAAGATCAGTGCACGTAATACCCTAAGTGGCACTATTACCGCAATCGAAATTGGCTCTGTAAACAACGAAGTCACTATCGAACTGGCACCGGGCGTAGTGTTAACCTCCGTCGTAACTAAAGCCTCCTGTGAGCGTTTAAACTTGAAGGTGGGTGATTCGGCTTACGCACTCATTAAAGCCAGCAGCGTGATGATTGGCGTGGATGATTAAGCTGCTGAAATAGCGCCCATATCGTTTGATAACGCACAAACAAAAAGGCCAAGTAAACACTTGGCCTTTTCTATTTGATTAGCAAAACACTTTATATTTGCTTTGCGAACATAAGGGATAGACTGAGTTATCCCTTATCACCATCAACCTTCTACAGGGTAATGAATTTTTGCATTCGCTTTCAGTGACTCGATCAGACCGCGGTAATCCGCTTCGCTGTATTGTGCATTTAGGCGTTGTTTTAGTGCATTGACTAACTCATCACTAACAGACTCAGCCGCGTTCACTTTGTCCAGTGCAATCACAGCATAGCCATTTGCTAAAGCGACAGTATCAACCACAGGTGCAGCACTCGGCGTTGGCATTTGGAAGGTTTTAGTCACAATGGCCGCGTCTAAATCCTGTGCACCACGCCCCAATTTAGCCTTAGCGATTAAGCTCACATCAGCAGCGCCCGCTTTCACTTGCGCCATTAACTCTTCTGCTTTAGCACGTGCTGCTGCGTTCGCTTGATCTTGCTTTAAACGCTCTGCGATGTCGGCCTTCACTTCGGCTAATGGCATAGTGCCCGCATCGTGATGTTCTTTCATGCGAATAACCACTACGTGATTCGGTTCAAGCTCAATCACTTCACTATTTAGCCCTTGGCGCATCACTGAGTCTGAAAATGCTGCTTTTACTACATCAGGCTTATTCAATGCCGCTGGCACATCATCACGTGAAAATAGCGGCGTTGTCTTAATCTCAACACCCACCACTTTTGCGGTTTCGGCTAAGGTATCAGGTACTTCATAACTGGTATCAGCCAGTTTGCTCTGCAAGCTATAGAATTGATCTACCGCTTTTTTCTCTTGTAACTGAGCAATAATCTTAGTTTTAACGTCGGCAAAGGGCACTGTGGTACCAGGCTGAACGTCTAACAGTTTGATGATGTGGAAACCAAAATCTGTTTTGACGACTGCTGAGTGTTGACCTTTTTGCAGAGCAAAAAGCGCAGCATCGAATGAGGGGTCCATCACACCGGGCTCAAACCAGTCTAATTTACCGCCCTGCTCTGCACTTAACGTGTCTTCAGAATTGGCTTTGGCTAACTCAGCAAAATCAGCACCGTTATCTAACTGCTTGGCTAAATCTTCAGCCTTGGCTTTCGCTGCGGCTTCATCGCTACCTGGAGCAATCAGAATGTGCGCGGCTAAACGTTTCTCGTTAGACACATATTGCGTCTTATGCTCATCGTAGTAAGCCTGAGCTTCTTCTTCGGTCACTTTGCTGTCTTTGGCAAAATCAGCCGCGTTTAACTCAACATATTCTAAACTCACCTTCTCTGGGCTCATAAACTGGCCCTGGTTGGCGTCATAGTAGTTTTTTACTTGCTCGTCTGTCACAGAGGCATTGGCAAGGTATGGCGCAGAGTCCACCACTAAATAACGAATGTCGCGAGTTTGGCCTTGCAGCTCAGCTAATTGTTTAGCTTCACCGGGTAATACAAATTCAGTGCCCACTAACGCCGCTGTTAACTGACGACGAGTCATATCGACACGCATCATGCTTCTAAAGGTTTGTGGCTGATAACCTAACTGACGCAAAATAGCCTGATAACGGTCGTTATCAAATTTACCGTCAGTTTGGAAAGCGGGTTCAGATTTAATCGCTGCAATAATTTGTTCGTCAGAAACACGTAATCCCATCGCAGCGGCAGCTTGATCGATCAGTTTGTCTGCCACTAGACGCTCGAGAACGCTCTGCTTAATGCTTTCTAGGTATCTTTCGTCCGCAGATAGGGCAGCAAACATTTCGCCCAGTTGTTGTTCCATACGAGCGCGTTCGCTCTGGTAGGCTTGTTCTAACTCGGCTTTAGTGATCTTGTCACCGTTGACTTCTGCGGCAGGTACATCGGAAGTTGAGCCCAAATAGCTACTCACCCCTGCAAATGCAAAAGATAAAATCACAAGTACGAGAATGCCTTTAGCAATCACGCCTTGCGAACCATCGCGGATCTTTTCTAACATCAGATATCTCGCTCGTTGCGATTAACAAAATAAAAAGGCGCATCAGCTTGAGATGCGCCTTTCTGTAATTAATAGGGATTATTCAGACGCTACCACTGGTAAGTGCTAAAACCCCGAGTAATGGTAGAAATTGACCTTCAAAATCCATTACTTTCAATTCGTAAAAAGCACTGTTTAAACAGTGCTTATCATTACGAACGCCTTACAAAGGCTGCGATATCAAAAATTAATTGACAGCGTCTTTCAGAGCTTTACCCGCTTTAAAAGCTGGGATCTTTGCTGCTGCGATTTTGATTTCTTCACCCGTTTGTGGGTTGCGGCCAGTGCGTTCAGCGCGCTCACGCACTTCAAAAGTACCAAAACCAACAAGAGAAATTTTATCGCCTTCTTTCAAACCTTCAGTCACAGCTGCGATAAAAGAATCCAGTGCACGGCCGGCAGCGGCTTTAGAAATGTCAGCACCAGAAGCGATTTTCTCGATTAGTTCAGATTTGTTCATGTCATCCCCTTGAATGTAATTTTTTTGCGCCGCAACCAAATCCGTCTCTAGAGCGGTCTGCGGAGGCTTTTATAACAAGCTTGAATTCAAAGTTCAAGCTGAGTTCGAAAACCAAAGAAATAAAACTAGATACAGCTCAAAGCCAGTTGCCCCAAGGGCTTGGAGCAGCTGGCTCTCCACTGACCTAGGCTACCACAGGTCTGCGCTTTGTTAAGCCCCTTTTTTCATTTTTTTTAACGTCATAGCGCATTTTCTTGCGTTATGCCAAGTTTTTAACCACTTCGAAGCCTTCAACGGGTCTTTCTAGCGCCAGTTTTAACACTTCGTCGACCCAACGCACAGGGCGAATTTCTAAATCGGCAATGACATTGGCAGGAATTTCTTCCAGATCGCGCTCATTTTCTTTTGGAATAAGCACCAATTTAATGCCACCGCGATGTGCTGCCAGCAGTTTTTCTTTTAAACCACCGATAGGTAACACTTCACCGCGTAAGGTAATTTCACCCGTCATGGCCACATCGGCGCGCACAGGGTTTCCAGTGAGGCTGGAAACAAGCGCAGTACACATTGCAGCACCTGCGGATGGACCATCCTTCGGCGTTGCTCCTTCTGGTACGTGCACATGGATATCACGCTTCTCATAAAAGTCGCCATTGATACCCAATTGTTCCGCACGGGCGCGAACAACTGTCATCGCCGCTTGAATCGACTCTTGCATCACATCGCCAAGTGAGCCTGTGTAAGTCAACTTGCCTTTGCCGGGCACTGAAGTCGCTTCAATGGTGAGCAAATCACCACCCACTTCAGTCCAAGCCAACCCTGTGACTTGACCGATTTGGTTGTTCGATTCCGCCTTGCCATAGTCAAAACGCTGCACACCGAGGAAAGACTTGAGATTATCCGCGGTGACTGTAACTGACTTGATGGATTTATCCAGCAGGATCATTTTCACGACCTTACGGCAAATCTTAGACAACTCACGTTCTAGCGCCCGCACACCCGCTTCACGGGTGTAGTAGCGGATGATGCCGACTATCGCACTGTCTTCGATATGAATTTCATTCGCTTTAAGGCCGTTACGCTCGATTTGTTTCGTCAATAAATGCTGCTTAGCGATATTGAGTTTTTCATCTTCGGTATAACCCGACAGACGGATCACTTCCATACGATCTAAAAGTGGCCCCGGAATATTCATCGAATTCGAGGTCGCCACGAACATTACATCGGATAAGTCGTAGTCGACTTCGAGGTAATGGTCGTTAAAAGTCGCGTTTTGTTCAGGATCGAGCACCTCTAATAGTGCTGATGCTGGGTCGCCACGCATGTCCGAACTCATTTTGTCGATTTCATCCAGCAGGAATAAGGGGTTTTTCACGCCCACTTTGGCCATTTTTTGGATGATTTTACCTGGCATAGAGCCAATGTAGGTGCGGCGATGTCCGCGAATTTCCGCTTCATCACGCACGCCGCCTAAGGCAACACGCACATACTTACGACCCGTCGCCTTGGCAATCGATTGACCGAGTGAGGTTTTACCCACACCTGGTGGTCCAACTAAACACAGGATTGGCCCTTTCAGTTGACGCACACGGCTCTGCACCGCCAAGTATTCCAGAATACGGTCTTTGACCTTTTCCAAACCATAGTGGTCAGTATCCAATACCTCTTGGGCTTTCGCTAAATCACGTTTGATTTTAGAGCGTTGACTCCAAGGCACAGACGTCATCCAATCCACATAGCTACGAACCACGGTCGCTTCGGCAGACATCGGCGACATCATACGTAATTTGTTCAGTTCAGCGACCGCCTTTTCTTTGGCATCGCTTGGCATATTGGCTTCTTCAATCTTACGATTTAAGACTTCAAATTCGTCATGGCCTTCGTCTAAGTCACCCAATTCTTTTTGGATGGCTTTCATTTGCTCGTTCAGATAGTACTCACGTTGGCTCTTTTCCATCTGCTTTTTAACGCGGGTGCGGATGCGTTTTTCAACCTGTAACAGGTCAATTTCCGACTCCATCATCGCCATTAAATATTCAAGACGTTCGCCAATATTGGTCATCTCAAGGACAGATTGTTTGTCCTCAAGCTTAAGCGGCATGTGAGCCGCCATCGTGTCTGCAAGGCGTGCCGCTTCATCGATACCTGAAAGCGAGGTTAAAACCTCTGGCGGGATCTTCTTGTTGAGCTTGATATAGCCTTCAAATTGGCCAATCGCGCTACGAACCAAGACTTCCTCTTCTTTGTCTTCTAAAGGCTCAGATTCGAGATATTCAGCCTTAGCCACAAAGAAATCTGCTTCTTGGGTATAACGCGTAATACGGGCGCGGCGACCACCTTCGACCAGCACCTTGACTGTACCGTCTGGTAGTTTCAGCAGTTGCAGAATAGATGCCACGGTACCAACGTCAAAGATATCGTCCTTGGTCGGCTCATCTAACTCAGCATCACGCTGAGCAACTAAAATAATTTGCTTATCCTGGGCCATTGCCGTTTCGAGACAACGAATCGATTTTTCTCGGCCAACGAACAACGGAATTACCATATGGGGATAGACCACCACATCTCTCAGTGGCAGCACGGGGAGTTCGATATGCGCTTCACGCTCTAAGGTCATAGTTCGATTCCGTTTAAATAAAAGGGATTTGTTAAGGAGTATATTGGGGCGGTTTAGGCCCTTTCAATGGTCAATACGAAAAAAGGAGCCCATTGGACTCCTTGATTTTCAGTTTATTAGCTATCTGTACAATTATTGTTCGCCAGAAGCCGCCTGTGCTTCATTGCGCTCATAAATCAGAATCGGTGCAGACTCACCATTAACCACTGACTCATCGACAACCGCTTTCACTACACCTTCTATCGATGGGATATCATACATAGTATCAAGTAAGATACCTTCTACGATGGAGCGTAAACCACGGGCACCTGTTTTACGTGACATGGCTTTATGGGCAATCGCTTTAAGTGCATCTTCGCGAAACTCTAATTCGACACCTTCCATCTCAAACAGTGCGTTGTACTGCTTAGTTAAGGCATTTTTAGGCTCAGACAGAATTTGCACTAATGCATCTTCATCCAATTCAGTTAGTGTAGCAACGACAGGTAGACGGCCGATAAACTCGGGGATCAAGCCGTATTTAACTAAATCGCCTGGCTCAACTTGAGACAGGGTTTCAGATATCGTTGCTTTATCTTTTTCGCCTTTAACTTGCGCACCAAAACCGATACCCGAACCAACATGAGCACGTTGTTCAATCACCTTTTCAAGACCCGCAAATGCACCACCACAAATAAAGAGGATCTTAGAGGTATCTACCTGTAAAAACTCTTGCTGTGGATGCTTACGTCCACCTTGAGGCGGAACCGCGGCAACCGTACCTTCGATAAGTTTCAGCAGTGCTTGCTGCACGCCTTCACCCGATACGTCACGGGTAATCGAGGGGTTATCCGATTTACGGCTGATTTTGTCGATTTCGTCGATATACACGATACCACGCTGCGCTTTCTCAACGTCGTAATCGCACTTTTGCAGCAGCTTTTGAATGATGTTTTCAACGTCTTCACCCACATAACCGGCTTCAGTTAAGGTGGTAGCGTCTGCCATAGTAAATGGGACATTCAATGAGCGCGCGAGCGTTTCGGCCAGCAGTGTTTTACCGCTGCCCGTTGGACCAATCAGCAGAATGTTACTCTTGCCCAATTCCACCCCATCTTTAGGGGATGAATTTCTCAGACGTTTATAGTGATTGTATACCGCAACAGAAAGGACTTTTTTAGCTCTGTCCTGCCCAATGACATAATCATCTAAATGTGCACGCAACTCATGTGGCGTGGGTAATTTATCATTATCACGCTTGGGGGAGATTTCTTTAATCTCTTCACGAATAATGTCATTACATAACTCGACACATTCGTCGCATACATATACTGATGGGCCTGCAATCAGTTTTCTGACTTCATGCTGGCTCTTACCGCAAAAAGAGCAGTACAGCAATTTACCGCTGTCACCATTATTTTTGTTGTCGCCCATTAATTACCTCATTTGCAGTCTGCTCTACTGCTTATCTTAAACTTGTTCACTTTAAACTCAGCGTTGCTTTACAGAGCATAGCCCAGTCAAAAGTAAAAATCAGCTGCGTTTAGTCATCACTGCGTCAACTAAACCATATTCCACAGCTTGAGTAGCGCTCATGAAGTTATCACGATCAGTATCACGCTCAATTACTTCGAGTGGCTGGCCCGTATGCTCTGACAGCATCAGGTTCAGTTTATGCTTGATGCCTAAGATTTCTTGGGCATGAATAGCGATATCAGAAGCCTGACCTTGGAATCCACCCAGTGGTTGGTGGATCATCACACGAGAATTAGGTAAGCAGAAACGCTTGCCCTTTTCACCGCCAGCTAATAAAAACGCACCCATACTGGCCGCTTGACCAATACACACCGTACTCACATTAGGCTTAATAAATTGCATGGTATCGTAAATCGCCATGCCCGCGGTGACTGACCCACCGGGTGAGTTGATATATAAAAAGATATCTTTATCTGGGCTTTCTGATTCGAGGAATAGCAACTGCGCCACAATCAGATTCGCCATATGCTCTTCAACTTGACCCACTAAAAAGATAATCCGCTCTTTTAACAGACGAGAATAAATGTCGAATGAGCGTTCACCCTTAGCAGTCTGTTCGATCACCATAGGCACTAAAGCACTTTGTATGTCTGACGCATTATGCATTATTCATTTCCCTAAATAAAAATGGCTCGCATGAGGAGCCTCATACGAGCCATTATAAATGGCGAACTGCCAATCAAGTCAAGCTTAGCTTATGCGCGACCTGTAGCCTTGTTCATAAATTCTTCAAAAGCGACTTCTTTTTCGGTCACTTTGGCTGTTTTAAGCAGTGCTTCAACAGCTTGCTCTTCAAGCGCAACGTTGCGCATGTTTTGCATCAGCTCTTTATTGCTGTTGTAATACGCAATCACTTCACTTGGATCTTCATAAGCAGAAGCCATAGAAGCGATTAAGCCTTGTACACGCTCATCTTCCGCTTTCAGCTCGTTAGTCTTGATGACTTCGCCTAATAACAGACCGATCTTCACGCGACGAGCTGCTTGCTCAGTGAATAATTCAGCTGGCAGTTCAGGCATGTTCGCCGTTTGACCGCCGAAACGTTGCATCGCTTGTTGACGCAATACGTTAACTTCACCATCGATCAGTGCTTTTGGCAGTTCGATGTCATTGTTAGCTAATAAACCTGCGATCACTTGCTCTTTCACATTAGCTTTTAACGCTTGCTCAAGCTCACGGTTCATGTTCTTACGGATTTCAGCTTTAAGGGCTTCTAAACCACCTTCGCTGATACCGAATAATGCTGCAAACTCATCGTTTACTTCAGGTAAGTTAGCCGCTAATACTTCAGTTAAGGTGATAGCAAACTTAGCTGCTTTACCTTTTAAGTTTTCAGCGTGATATTCTTCAGGGAAAGTCACGTCGATAACGAACTCTTCACCGGCTTTGTGACCTAAGATACCCGCTTCAAAACCTGGGATCATACGGTTACTACCTAATTGCAGTTCGAAATCTTCAGCTTTGCCGCCTTCGAATTCAACACCATCAACTGAACCCACAAAGTTCATTTTCACTTTGTCGCCGTCAGCTGCTTCACGCTCAACAGCGGCGAAAGTCGCGTGTTGCTTACGTAAAGTTTCGATCATGCTGTCTACATCAGCATCGGTTACAGAGGCTTTTGGTTGCTCTACTTCGATTGCATCTAAACCTTTCAACTCAACTTCTGGGTAGATTTCGAAAGTTGCTACGAATTCGAATTTTTCACCGTCAGTTGCACCTGGAACGAAAGTTGGTGCACCTGCTGGGTTTAATTTCTCAGCGATGATCGCTTCGATAAAGTTACGTTGCATCACTTCACCAGTGATGTCTTGACGAATAGCTGCGCCATAACGTTTGTTGATTACAGTAACAGGCACTTTGCCAGGACGGAAACCTGGGATACGAGCACGCTTAGCTTCACGTTGTAAACTGTCTTTAACCAGTTTTTCAATTTGTTCAGCAGGAACAGAAATGGTCAGGCGACGCTCTAGGCCTTGGGTTGCTTCAACAGAAACTTGCATTGTTTTACCTCGAAATTTGTCTAACGTCCTTTGTAATAGTCGAATCTTCAACTATTCAGGTATTCGTTTCTTGATCATTAAATTTGACTACAATGCCCACCACTACTGGCTTTTGGCACAGGTCGCTGTTAGTTGATATCTATCAAGACGCGACATTATAGCCACCGTTTTGTGCAGAGTCGAGCCTCAACGGCCGAATCTAGGGTATAAAAAAAGCGACCAGAGGTCGCTTTTTTTATTTTGTACTCAAAGTACTAAAAATGGGGTGACTGATGGGGCTCGAACCCACGACAACCGGAATCACAATCCGGGACTCTACCAACTGAGCTACAATCACCACTGAAACTGGTACGCCCGGCAGGATTCGAACCTGCGACCACCCGCTTAGAAGGCGGGTGCTCTATCCAACTGAGCTACGGGCGCATGGTCTACAGATTACTCTGCATCCTAACCGGCGTTGGATAGCATTTGGCTATCCATGCTACTCGCTCATGTAAACACGCGAGCAAATAACAATTAAAGTGGTCGGTGATAGAGGATTCGAACCTCTGACCCTCTGGTCCCAAACCAGATGCGCTACCGGACTGCGCTAATCACCGAAGGTCTTACTATATTTGGCATTAACTCAGAGGGTTTCCTCTGTTCTGCTCTCATCCAAAATCTGGATTTATTACAGTACTGTGCTAATCACCAAAAAAGTCTTCAAAGCAAATCAACACATCTGCTCGAGAACGGAGCGCATCTTAGCCCCTCACTTTGCACCCGTCAACGATTTTTTTAACCGTTCATGCTAGATGCTGAATTATCAGTCGAATACGCTTTTTTTTATCCATTTCACGACGGCATTTGCCATGACACACCCGCTACGCCCTGTTAAAATAGCCGCGATTGCCAATCTCTGTGTTAACTACCGTTTTAACCATCGCCAATATAAAGGATATCCTACACCCATGACAGCCCAAATAATCGACGGCAAGGCGATTGCTCAATCCATCCGCACTCAACTGCGCGAAAAAGTTACCGCCCGTAAAGAGGCTGGACAACGCGTACCAGGTTTAGCCGTGATTCTCGTGGGAGCAGACCCCGCCTCTCAGGTTTATGTTGGTAGTAAACGTAAAGCCTGTGAAGAAGTGGGATTTATTTCTCGCTCCTACGATCTCGATACCAGCTGCAGCGAAGCTGAACTCTTAGCCTTGATTGATCAACTCAACGATGACCCTAACATTGATGGGATATTAGTGCAGTTACCATTACCGGCCCATATCGAAGACTCTAAAGTGATCGAGCGCATTCGCCCCGATAAAGATGTCGATGGTTTCCACCCCTATAACGTTGGCCGTTTAGCACAGCGTATTCCCGTATTACGCTCTTGCACGCCGATGGGCATTATGACACTCATTAAATCCACTGGCGTCGATACCTATGGCTTAGATGCGGTTGTCGTTGGTGCCTCGAACATTGTCGGCCGACCAATGACACTCGAGCTACTGCTTGCAGGCTGCACCACCACAACTTGCCATCGTTTTACTAAAAACCTCGAACAAAAAATTCGCCAAGCCGATTTAGTGGTGGTTGCCGTGGGTAAACCTGGCTTTATCCCCGGTGAATGGATCAAACCCGGCGCTATCGTTATCGATGTGGGTATTAACCGCTTAGAAAACGGCACCTTAGTGGGCGACGTACAATATGATGTTGCTGCGCAAAATGCTAGCTTTATCACACCTGTACCAGGCGGTGTGGGACCAATGACCATAGCCAGTCTTTTAGAAAACACCTTGTATGCCGCCGAGCAATATCACGACTAGGTTCTAGGTTCGGCAAGCATAAAAAAACCTGCATAATGCATAATGCCGTTCACTTAAGAGTGAACGGCATTTTTCTTTGGTCTAACCGGAAACTTGTTTTTGCTCATTTTAAGGACTCGTGGATATGCCCTTTCCCGTTTACCATCCAGCTTAAATTGCCGTGCATTTCGTTCTATATCCAATACGTCTCTCGGGACATTCCCCGGTGTTTGTGATGACAGTTGTGTCAACTTGAAGATGATATAACTCGCCGCATCCCGAAAACTCAGTTGATTGGGATGGACCGATGGCAAGCTTTTAGCCATCAGCAACATCTTATATCTAATGAGATTGTAGGCCAGTAGCACGCCCCATAACTCTTGAGTCACCAGCTCCGGTAGTTGACTGCGGAGCGTAAAACGGCTCTCCAGTAGATGTTGTTTCATCTCTCTATAGCCCAGTTCGATTTCCCATCGATGGGCATATAAGTCGACGATGTCTTCGCTGGGGTAACGCATCGGGTCTGTCAACGAGGTCAAAATGGCGACTGACTTACCTTTCACTGTCTTAGTGAGTAAACGCGCTTCAAGGGTATCTGGGAGCTGCGGCCATTTCTTTCTGGCTTGAGGTGTCGTGGTGAGTTTCACCCACTGGTCATGTTTCCCCAGCGTTCGCACTACTTCATATTGAGTGCCTTTCTTCAGTGGCAACAACCAGTGGCTATCAGGTTGCGCTTGCTGCCAAGCGTGCAGCAGGCCGAGCGAGTAAAATCCTCGGTCAAATAGGGTTAGGCTGTGATTGGGAATGCTAGGAATGAGCTGGGACGCTAAGTTCATTTCATTTTCGGCAACCGAATCAAAGGCGCTGTTGACCAATAAATGGCTGCTTAACTCCATCAAGCAAACCATGCGAATTTGCGGATAAGCCGCTTCGCCTAAAGCGTTGGCGGTTCGTCCAAAGGCGGCTTGATTTTGAACACTATCGGGTGTCCGCCACACGACACCGTCAACACCATACAAGTTAAGACCGCACCAATGAGGATGTTCAGCTCTCGCGTGCCAGGTATTGGCGCTGCGGCTAAATACTTCTCTAATAACCTCACTGCCCAATCGTTTACGCGCCTGAGTCACGGCGCTGCGTGCAACATAATCAATCTCTTGCGGCAAAACAATGTCGAGTTTGTTGATGAGTGACCGAACAGACTCCCCTCGGAACAAAGCCATTCCGATAACGGCCCAAATCATCGCGTCCATCGGCAATTTACGCCGTCTTAACGTCGCAACGCCCTGGGAGTCTAGGCAAGATTGAATTAACTCAGGTTCTAACACATCAGCTAAGCAGGTGAATTCGGTTAGGCGGGTAATATGGGTACGGGCGAGTGCTTCTGAGAGTTGCATAAAAAATCCGATGACATGAGGTCATCGGATTTTGATCTTTTCAGCGAGATCGTCAAGCGATCTGTCTTAACTGATCGGCATTATGCATAATGCAGGTTTTTTATTGGCTGAAGATTTTTTGATTAAAGACAATAGCTAATTAAGCCTATTTCTTACGCCAAGTGGTGCCACTTGGGCCATCCTCTAAGACCACACCAAGCTCATTTAAACGATTACGCGCCACGTCAGCCGCTGGCCAATCTTTTTCACTGCGAGCGCGGTTACGTTCAACGATCAATGCTTCAATCTCTGCAACCTCATCGTCACTGCCCTCACCTTTAAAGAAGGCCTCGGGAGATTGATGCAATAAGCCCAGCACATCAGCAAGTTGTTTCATTGACACGGCTAATGCAGAAGCCTCTGCCATATCAGTGAGTTTCAGACGGTTGATCTCACGCACCATATCAAACAGCACTGAATAGGCTTCTGGGGTGTTAAAGTCATCGTCCATTGCCGCTTTAAACTTAGCCACAAACTCTTCGGCAGGTGCCGGCGCTACAGTCAGGTCAACATCTTTAATCGCAGTGTATAAACGCTCTAACGCCGCACGCGCCTGCTTGAGGTTTTCTTCAGAGTAGTTGATTTGGCTACGATAATGACCCGATAGCAGGAAGTAACGCACGGTTTCAGCGTCGTAATGGCCTAATACATCACGAATGGTGAAGAAGTTACCCAAGGACTTGGACATCTTTTCGCGGTCAACCATCACCATGCCGGTGTGCATCCAGTAATTCACGTATGGCGTATCATGGGCGCAGCAAGACTGAGCAATTTCGTTCTCATGGTGTGGGAATTGTAAATCTGAACCGCCACCGTGAATATCAAAATGCAGACCTAAGTGCTTGCTGTTCATTGCCGAACATTCGATATGCCAGCCTGGACGACCCGGCCCCCATGGTGATTCCCATGTTGGTTCGCCCGGTTTGGACATTTTCCATAGCACGAAATCCATTGGATTTTGCTTGTTATCGTCAACCTCAACCCGTGCGCCCGCCTGTAATTGCTCCAGATTCTGACCTGATAGGCGACCATACTCAGGGAAAGAAGCCACACTGAACAGCACATCGCCATCAGCTGCCACATAGGCATGCCCGCGAGCGAGTAAACGCTCAACCATATCGATGATTTCGGCAATGTGCAGAGTGGCACGTGGTTCGAAATCGGGACGGATCATATTCAGCGCATCGAAATCCTTGTGCATTTCACCAATCAAGCGATCGGTTAATGTATTGCAGTCTTCTTGGTTTTCGTTAGCACGCTTGATGATTTTGTCATCAATATCGGTGATGTTGCGCTGGAAATTCACTTCATAACCCGCGTAACGCAGGTAGCGAACAATCATATCGAAGGAAACAAAAGTACGCCCATGGCCAATATGACAGAGATCGTAAACGGTCACGCCACATACATACATCCCAACTTTTCCGGGATTAATAGGCTTAAATTCCTGTTTTTGGCGGGTAATACTGTTGTAAATCTTCAACATCGGTATTCTCTTCAAAGATAGATTCAAGTGTAAAATCAAGGGGTCAGTCTACCACGCTGACGAGGGTTTTGAATACTGCACTTTGCGCGCAATCCGAGATAAGTTAGAATCGCGCCACTATTTACTGAGAGTATGAAAACATGATCACATTACACACTAATTTTGGCGACATTAAACTGCAACTGAACGCCGAAAAAGCCCCGCTGACCGTGGCAAACTTTATGAAATATGTTGACGAAGGTTTCTTCGACGGCACCATTTTCCACCGTGTAATTGACGGCTTTATGATCCAAGGCGGTGGTTTTACCGCTGAAATGAGCCAAAAACGTTGCCATGAGCCAGTGAAAAACGAAGCCAACAACGGTTTATCAAACCGTACTGGTACTATCGCGATGGCGCGTACTTCGGACCCACACTCAGCGACGGCTCAGTTTTTCATCAACGTCAACGATAACACCTTTCTCGATTTCAAATCTGAAAGCATGCAAGGTTGGGGTTACTGCGTGTTTGGTGAAGTGGTTGAAGGCATGGACATCGTTGAAAAAATCAAAGCTGTCAGCACTGGTAACCGTGGCATGCACCAAGATGTGCCATTAGAAGCGGTTGTGATTGAAAAAGTAAGTGCGGCCTAATTCCCTAGGATGCGAACCTTATTTATTGGCGATCTGCACTTAAGTGCCGATCGCCTCGATATCACCCAAGCCTTTAATCGTTTTCTCGATACCGAACTTGATGATGTAGATGCTCTCTATATTCTGGGGGATCTCTTTGAGGTATGGGTCGGCGACGATTTAGCCTTGCCCTTTGCCATCGAATTAGCGCGCAAGCTCAAGCAAGTCTCCCAAACCTTGCCCATCTACTTTATTCACGGTAATCGTGACTTTATGTTAGGCAAACAATTTGCCGATGCTGCGGGTATGCAAATGTTGCCCGAAGTCAAATGCTTAGATCTCTATGGTGTTAACACGGTTATTTTGCATGGCGACAGCTTGTGTACCTTAGATAAAGCCTACCAACGCTTTCGCAAATTACGCAGTTTTGCCTTTGCCCGTTGGCTTTATAGCTGTTTGCCGAAGAAAAAACGTCAAGCCATTGCCAATAAAATCCGCAGTAACAGCCAAAGCAGTAATCAGCAAAAAAGCTATGTGATTATGGACGTAGAACCCAGTGCGGTGAATGCGTTATTTGCTCAAACCCACAGCAAACAGATGATCCACGGTCATACCCATAGGCCTGCTATCCATGAATTAAACAATGGCTGCAAACGCATTGTAGTCGGTGATTGGTACGAGCAAGGCAGCGTGTTAGTGGTCAGCGCCGACGGTGTGGAGCTAAAAAGCCTGCCCTTCGACGCCAGCTAAGCACCTATAGCGTCTTCACCATTAACACATCTACCGCTAAGGCCTCATACCTGAATATGGTTGAGGCCGCTATTTATCTTTCCCACTGGGCAACTAAGGGTTGACCACTGTGGAAATGAAACTCCTCATCGGGCGCCATAATCAATTCGGCTTCTCTCTCGCCAAAATAAGCAACTCGCTCGCTGATATCCTCAGTCGATACTAACTGTGCCAGCTTAAGATAATCCTCAAAATGACGCGCCTCTGAGCGCAGCAGTGACACATAAAACTTACTTAACTCTGCATCCAAGTAAGGCGCTAATTTGGCAAAGCGCTCACAGGAGCGCGCCTCAATGTATGCACCCACAATCAACTTATCCCGCAGAATATCCTTCTCATGGGTGGTCACGTGGCTCATCATCCCTTTTGCGTAACGCCCAGCACGAATATTACGATATGGGATTTGCCGTGCGTGCATCAGCTCCAGCACTTGCTCAAAATGATGGAATTCTTCTTTTATCAAACGGATCAGTGGTGGGATCAGATCCTGTGCAAAAGCAAAATGTTGATTCGGCTGTAGATTGGCTACCAACTCATTCTTTTTGACATCACGAGCCAAAAACTGCTCGATATTGCGATCCTTATGATAAACAAATTCCTCATAGGGTTTCGCCCATGCCAATAGCGATTGTCCGCTGTCTTTATCCAAGGCATATCGCCTCAATAAGAACATCGCAGTCTGCGCCGCTTTTAGCTCACAATTACAATGGTCAATTAAGAGTTCATCTAACGAGGCAGAGGCTCTTGCTACATCAATCCAAGTTTGCGGCGTCTCACAACGAAGAAACGCATGAACAGGTGCCAGTAATTGCTGCATGGGATCACTCAAAAATCTTAAAGAAAATATCGCCATATTTTACGCGTAATTATCAACAAGCTATAGCTTTAGACACCAGTAAACTTGACTAGCTGAACTTTTTGTTCAATAAATAATCTACACTTTAAGAACTGAGATCCTGATCACGGCACATCTCAATTCAAAGAGTAGGCAATCGGGAGTTAAAGGGATTGTGGAGCATTAACCCTGATTGCAGAGCTGTTATCAGCTCGTCTGACGTTTGGCGAGCCAACATCAATGCTGAACAAGGATAATTATAATGATACTGAATCACTTAATGGGGTTATACACTCATCCAAAGCAAGAGTGGCATGCGATTGAACAAAACCATGAAGCACTCAAAAGCAGCTTAAGTCACGTTCTTCTCATCGCACTCATTCCCGCTGTCTGTAGCTTTATTGCAACAGCTTACATTGGCTGGAATCCAGGAGCTGGTGATCCTATTTATCTCACGCCGCAAAGTGCGATGTTTATGTCCGTAGGTATGTATTTTGGCCTAATTGCAGGCGTCTTTGCCCTCGCCTATTTAGCCTTTTGGATGGCAAAAACCTTCGATGCTCAGCCAACTTTCACCCAAGCATTAGAACTCGCGTCCTACACCGCAACACCGCTGTTTATGGTTGGTTTGGCGGCACTCTACCCAGTACTCTGGTTTATTATGATTGTTGGGCTGATTGGCTTAGCCTACTCGGTTTATCTGCTATATGCAGGTGTGCCCATTATTATGAATATCCCTGAAGAGAAAGGCTTTATTTACGCCAGTTCTATGGTCACAGCAGGTTTAGTGCTCTTGGTTGGATTAATGGCCACCAGTGTTATCCTCTGGAGCATTGGCTTTGGTCCTATGTACCAATAAGGGATTAATCCGCACTCAGGTGCAAACGACTTGAAATACTGATAGTGACAAATTGATAGTGGCAAATAGACGTGTTGAAAACGAAAAGTTGTAAAACAGAAAAGGCCCTTAGCTTGAAAACACTAAGGGCCTTTTTATTCTTTACTGCTGTTGACAGTTAGTCGCGACAGAGATTATCGCGGCCAACAACTTGCTATTCAAACGAGTCCCGCAGTGCAACTGTTAGGTTAAACACTAAATGCTCGGCTGAAGAGTCTTTATTGTCAGCACAGAAATAACCTTCACGCTCAAACTGATAAGCTTTTTCCGCTGGCGCATTCGCAAGGCTTGCTTCAACTAAACCATTAACCACTTCAAGTGAGTTAGGGTTAAGCACTTCATCCACTGTCTCGGCAGCAGCAGGATTTGGATCAGTGAACAAGCGTTGGTATAAACGGAACTCAGCAGGTTTAGCCGTAGTCGCTTCAACCCAATGGATTACGCCTTTCACCTTGCGACCATCGGCAGGGTTTTTACCTAAAGTATCGGCATCGTAGCTACAGTAGACGGTAGTGATATTACCTTCACTGTCTTTGTCACAACGTTCGGCTTTAATCACATAGGCGTTACGCAGGCGCACTTCTTTGCCCATGACTAGACGTTTGTACTGCTTATTGGCTTCTTCTCTGAAGTCAGCCACATCGATATACAGTTCGCGGCCAAAGGCGAGTTCGCGCGTCCCCATGCTTTCATCGCTTGGGTGAGAAGCCGCTTGAATCGTCTCGATTTGACCTTCTGGGTAGTTCTCAATCACCACTTTTAATGGGCGCAGTACGGCCATCGCACGTGGGGCATGTTCGTTTAGCTCTTCACGGATGCAGGCATCGAGCATCGCCGCTTCAATCATGTTTTCTTGCTTAGTGATACCAATACGTTGGCAAAACTCGCGGATAGACGCTGGGGTATAACCACGACGGCGTAGACCTGCAATTGTTGGCATACGGGGATCATCCCAGCCAGTTACTAACTTGCGTGTCACTAAGTCATTTAATTTACGCTTAGACATCAGCGTATATTCAAGATTTAAGCGTGAAAACTCATATTGACGAGTACGATTTGGCGCTTGGAAATCATCTAAATTATCGAGAACCCAGTCATACAGACGACGGTTGTCTTGGAACTCAAGTGTACATAATGAGTGAGTAATGTGCTCGAGCGCATCGGAAATACAGTGAGTAAAATCGTACATTGGATAAATGCACCACTTATCACCCGTTTGGTGATGGTGAGCAAAACGAATACGGTAAATCACCGGATCGCGCATACACATGAAAGGCGATGCCATATCAATCTTAGCGCGCAGCGCACATTCGCCCTCTTTGAATTCACCTAGACGCATTTTTTCAAATAAGCGCAGGTTTTCTTCCACAGGAGTATCGCGATAAGGGCTATTTTTACCAGGCTCTTTTAACGTGCCACGGTATTCACGGGTTTCATCAGCATTGAGAAAACACACATAGGCTAAGCCTTTATTGATTAACTCAACGGCATATTGATGTAATTGGTCGAAATAGTTAGAGGAATAACGCACCTCACCATCCCACTGGAATCCCAACCAACGCACATCCGCCTGAATAGAATTGACATAATCGATGTCTTCTTTTTCAGGGTTGGTATCATCAAATCGTAAGTTACAGAGACCTTGGTAATCGCGGGCGATGCCAAAGTTCAAACAGATGGACTTAGCATGACCTATATGTAAATAACCATTTGGCTCGGGTGGAAAACGCGTCTGCACACTCGTGTGCTTACCGCTTTTCAGATCCTCATCAATGATATTACGAATAAAGTTACTCGGACGTACTTCAGTGTCCACATGACTCATGGAATTCCTCTTTGCGAACAATGGCAATTTTAACAAAACCAGCATGATCCTACAGATCTCGGCCAGTTACAATGCCCAGTATTAAAAACTAAGGGTTATGCCGTGGATAGTAAAACAATAAAAGCAGCCGTGAAAGCTGCTTTTATCTTTGTAACCACTAAGCTGACATTTATTACTCAGGGATTTACTCACTAATAATCCGCACGCCGGGGATAATTTGCTGAGTTCTGCGCCCTTTACGTTTTAGCCATAGATAGAATATGACTAACGCACTGAGGAAGAAACCAATCCATAAACCCGATTGCAATGGGTGCTCGGCAAAGGTTGCTACTTGGTAAGCGATAGTTGCACTGCCATAGGCCAGAGAGAATGTCCATGTCGCTGCAAACGTTGCCCAACGAGTACCAAACTCGTTCACTAAAGCGCCCATCGCCGCAACACAGGGAGTATAGAGTAAAATAAACAACAGGTAAGAGAACGCCGCTACCTTGGTAGTAAACCCAGATTGCAAGGCACTAAAGGTTGACGTTGCAACACCTTGCGCCTCTGCCGCAACATCGGTACTGGATACATCACCCACAGATAACTTAAGCGGGTCTTCCAAATCCAAACCGAACAAGTTTGCAGGAATGGTCGCAAGTGCCTCGTTAAAGCTGTCTGCTAGTGGTGTTAATTCACCGTCCTCAGGCGCCGCATTGGTATATAAGCTATTGAGTGTTCCCACCACCGCTTCTTTAGCAAAAATCCCGGTGATAATACCTACGGTTGCAGGCCAGTTATCTTGTTCAATCCCCATCGGCGCAAAGATTGGAGTCACTTTCTGGCTCGCTACACTTAAGAGTGACGCTTGGCTATCCTCGTGGCCAAAAGTGCCATCAATACCAATCGCATTGATAAAGTTGAGCAGTGTCACCACCAGCACAATGGTTTTACCCGCACCAAGGATAAAACTCTTAGTCCGCTTACCAGTACGCACCATCACAGCTTTAAATTTAGGCAACTCATAGCTTGGTAACTCCATCACTACCGCACTACTAGTGCCTGGTAATAAAGTGCTTCGCAGCAACAATCCGGTACCGATGGCCGCAAAAATCCCGATGATATACAGTAAAAATACCAGGTTTTGGCCAGAGTCTGGAAAAAATGCCGCCGCAAATAGTGCATACACAGGCAACCGGGCACCACAAGACATAAAGGGAGCCATCATTCCCGTGACAATACGCTCACGCTCACTGCCTAAGGTACGCGTTGCCATAATGGCTGGCACAGAGCAACCAAAGCCCACGATCATTGGTACGAAAGCTTTGCCCGGTAAGCCTATGCGACGCATTAATCCGTCAACCACAAACGCGGCACGAGCCATATAGCCCGAACTTTCAAGAACAGATAAACCAAGGAATAATGCCGCAATCACAGGAATAAACGTAGAAACCGTTTGAATACCTTGGCCCACACCACCCGCAAGGATAGTCACCAACCAAGCTGGCGCGCCTATGTTATTGAGCAATGCACCAAAATGATCGACCAGTAATGCCCCTGCAAACACATCGAAGAAATCGATAAACGCACTGCCGATGTTGATGCTGAACATAAACATCAAATACATGACAAATAAGAACACCGGAATCCCAAGTACAGGATGTAAGACTAATTTATCGAGTTTATCGCTCAAGGTTAAGAAGCCATCGGCTTTAACGGAACCTTGGAATACTCGCTCAACAAAATTAAAGCGAGTGGTTGCGACCATCACTTCAATGTCGTGTCCTTGCTGCGAAATTTGCTGAGTACAAGTATTCACCTCATCCTGAAGCTCAGCATTTTTACAGCTACCACAACCAGAACCGTTACCCAACATAGCTAAGGCGCGGCCACGGCTTAAGTTGGGATCTTTACTACAAAGTAGTTGCACGCCTGCTTCAATTTGCTCGTCGTAATCAAGTAACAAAGGCGCTTCAGATACACGACCTTGAAGTAAGTCAAGCACTTGCGCTTGTACTTTAGCAACATCAGCAGGATCGCGAGAACAAACCCCAATCACTGGGCAGCCCAATTCTTGACTCATTTTCTTTAAATCGACACGAATGCCACGCTTGATAGCAGCATCGATTTTGTTCAACACCACCACCATAGGGATCGACAATTCACGGAGTTGTGCCGTCAAATAGAGGTGGCGCTCGATATTGGTCGCATCAACTAAGTTAATGATGCCATCGACACGTTGTTCGGCGAGATACTGTTGAGCAATCTGCTCATCGAGAGAACAATCACAGCTATTACCCGCAGGGAGTAAATCATAGATACCGGGTAAGTCGGTTAAGTAAACGTCAGCACCATTGAGAGTGAAATGGCCGGTTTTTTTCTCAACCGTCACACCGGACCAGTTGCCAACTTGCTGATTCGCGCCTGTAAGCGCGTTAAAGAGTGTTGATTTCCCAGCGTTTGGGTTACCAACGGTGACGCAATGAAACTGCTTAGTCATTCGCCTTTTCCACCTCAATAATGTCTGCCAAGTCTCTGCGCATACAAAGCTTACTACCACGAATATCCAGCTCTAAACCAGAGCCCATTGGCGCTCGGCGAATCAAAGAAAATCGTGTATTTGGGGTAATGCCCATGGACAATAATTTACGCTTCACTGTTTGCGGCAAATCTAATCGCCCGATTTCAGAAATAATGCCACGGTCACCGGGACTGAGTTCGCTTAACTTCATTACCTATTTCACCTTGTAACAGCTTCAGCTTGAAAAACTGTGTTCATTGTATCTGAGCTATGGAGCTAATAACTTTACCTAGATCAAGCTTTTTGACTGGTAACGATAATAGTTTTCAATTGTGTTGAGTATTATGTGACAAAAATCTCAATGAATAAACGCCTGACCGAAAATAAAAATGCCAGCTAGCTGCCACCATTTATTGCAATGGAAAAACATGTTCAATAAGCGTTAAAAAAAGTCATCCCCGTTATAAAATGAGACATTGGTCACACTTATTGTTTATCCCTACAAAATCATTCCTCTTTACAGTCAACCCGCTAAAAAATGTTAAGCACTTGTCACATGCTTGTTCTAATATTAATCAGCTAAATTAGCGATGTCGAAAGCTTGAAAAATAACAAATAAAACGCACTCGGGAATAGATGAACATGGATATTGGTTTAAAGTTCAAAAGCATAACTCAGGTTATGCTTGCTCTGATGTTATCGATACTCAGCCTTTCAACGGTAGCGACACCTTGGGATGACAAGCCACCCGAGCAGGTCGTCGCGACTTTGGACAAAAAGTTTGCCGAAGGTAAGTACTCGGCTAAAGGGGCTGACACTTGCCTGATGTGCCATAAAAAAAGTGCGGTTGTAATGGCCATTTTCGATGGTGTGCACGGTAATCCTAATATTAAAGAATCCCCCATGGCCGACTTACAGTGTGAGGCTTGCCACGGCCCTCTTGGTAATCACAATAAAGGTGGCAAAGAACCGATGATCACCTTTGGCCAAAACTCCCCCGTTCCCGCGCAAAAACAAAACAGTGTTTGTATGAGTTGCCATAACGACGATCAACGCATCGCGTGGAAAGGTAACCACCATGACAATGCCGACATCCCTTGCAGTAGCTGCCACCAAGTACACGTGGCAAAAGATCCTATTAGCGACAAAGCGAACGAAGTAGCGATTTGTACCCAATGCCATACTCAACAAAAAGCGGATATGCACAAACGCTCATCCCATCCACTACAGTGGCAACAAATGGTCTGTAGCGATTGCCACAATCCCCATGGCAGTTTAAATGATGCCAGTCTGAAACAAATGAGCGTCAACGAAAACTGTTACAGCTGCCACGCCGAAAAACGCGGTCCTAAATTGTGGGAACATGCGCCAGTCACCGACAATTGTGCGAACTGCCATAACCCCCACGGCAGCGTGAATGAGTCAATGCTCATCAGTAAACCGCCACAATTATGCCAACAATGCCACGCCTCCGATGGCCACAGCAGTAATGCTTACTTTGGTAATCAAACCAATGCCTTCACCTCGGGTAATTCCTGTATGAATTGCCATGGACAAGTGCATGGTTCAAACCATCCATCCGGCAAGTTGCTCCAGAGATAACAAGGGAATGATCATGCAAATAATGAACATATCGACTCCTAAAGCTTGTTTCTCACTCACATTACTGGCTTGGGCGATTAGTGGTGTACTCAACACAGCCCATGCTGAAGGATATGAAATCCAAAAAGCGAATCGCAGTGGCGTAAAAAGTGAGGCATGGAGCTGCAAGCAATGCCAGCCCAAAACAGGGCGCCAAGTCAACGTCAGCGCCACGCTCGCCTACAATGACGGCGAAGATAGCCGTTTTGGTAATCGCACTGGCACGGATAAAGATGGCTTGGTCGGTGCCGTGGGCGCCGATATGCAATACCAAGCTGAGAGTGGTTACCAAACCCGGCTAGAGGCCGATAAATTGGGATTTGATACGGGTTCTGCCAAGCTCACCACAGGCCAACCCGGACACTATCAAATCCAATTGGGTTATAAAGGTCTCGCCAACTATCAATACAATCAGCTAAAGAGCCCTTATCTTACCGATAACGATAAGATGCTCTTGCCTGATAATTGGGTAGCGGGAGCAACGACCCACTCCATGCCGTTACTGCAATCGAGTTTAATCGAGCAGGACTTAAGCATTACGCGGGATAGATTTAACCTCGGCGGTTACTACGCAGGCCATATCTCATCGAGCAGCCGCTACAAAGCCTCGGTGAACTACCAGCATGAAAACCGCAGCGGCACGAAAAAGACCAGCGCAAATATTCTCACTAACAGTGTGATGTTGGCGCAGCCAATTGATGACAGCACTGATGAAGTCGATGCCAGAGTTTATTTTGGCGGCACAGGCTGGCAAGCGGGCATAAACAGCCAGATAAGCCAATATAAGAATGACCATCAGGCACTGCTATGGCAATCGGCCTATACGCCCACATTTGGTGCGGCCTACTTTGGCCAAAATGCCGTCGACCCAGATAACAAGGCCTATCGGATCGCCGCCGAGGCCAGTGGTGGTCAAAATGGTCATAACATCCTTATGCACGTGGGCATCAGTAACATGTCACAGGATGAGGCTTTTCTACCAGCAACCATTAATGGCCCCTCCCCTGTACTGCCAACCGATAATCTGGATGCCCAAGTGGACATCCTAGATATGGTGCTTAAGTATTCAGGCCGCATCACACAGGATTTGAGTGTTCAAGCCAGTTATAACTATCAAGACAGGGAAAACAAGACGGCTCAGTTAGATTTCCCACAGGTCGTGACCGACAGCTTTTATCAAGGCACAGCTACAAATCGTCTCTACGATAAACGCAGTAAACAATTTGATCTCAAAGGCAAATACCGCCTATCGCCGTCGGCCTATGCTGAAGCGGGATATAGCCGAGATGAAATCATTTATTCGGAGCTTGATAGGCAGTCCATCGATGAATCGGGTCTCTTTGCCAAACTCAGCTACCGCTATTCGCCAGCTTGGTCAGCTTGGTTAAAGGGCGAAGTATTAGATCGTAATGGCAGTGAATACGATGCTGTAACAAGCACACAAAGTCCGAGTAATCCTTGGCTACGTAAGTCTTATCTTGCTGATCGCAAACGTCAAAAAGTCACCTTGCACACAGATTACCAAACCGATATAGGGTTCTCTGTGGGTGCGAGTTTACACAGTATTGATGATGACTATAACCATACATCAGTCGGGCTCACCCAAGTGTCTTACCTTGGCTACGATGTAACTGCGCAGTATCTAATTAGCGACAATCTAAGTCTTAACGCCTATCTCAACCAAGACTGGCGCGATTCAGATCAGGCCGGAAGCAATCGTTTCTCAACACCTGATTGGTACAGCACCGCTGAAGAGAAATCGACCCTGATTGGCGCGGGTATCGCCTATCAAAACCTGCTGGATAATCGTTTAGATCTGGGATTGGACTACAGCTACTCCGATGGTCAAAGCGATACTGAAATCACCTATGGCATCACTAGCCCCTACGGTGACTACTACAGTCGCAAGCACAATATTAACGCCTACGCCAAATATAAGCTGGCCGACAGTATGTCATTACGCTTCGATTGGTTGTTCGAGAAATATCAAGATGCAAACTGGCAAAACCAAAACATCACTTGGGACACGGTCCCCAATGTGCTCAGTTTTGGCGACATCAGCCACGATTACAATGCTCATTACTTAGGTTTGACCTTAAGCTACCAAATGTAACTTAGGCACTGACAGCGTATTCCAAGGATAGAAATATGAACAAGTTTGCCAAATTAACCACACAATATAGTTTGATGCTGCTCCTCGCCACACTTGTCTCCGCTTGTGGGGGCAATGATGGTAATGATGGCTCACCCGGTGAGCCGGGGAAACCACCCGCAATAACGATCACTAGCCTAAACATCATGGTCGATAAAGTTACCGTGACCGACGGCATTGCCCAAGTCGATTATCAGGTGAGCAATCAAGACGATGAAGCCGTGGTTGGTATTCCTTCAGCCACCTTTATTGCGGCGCAATTACTACCTCAGGGCGCCACAGGTGCTGGTAATAGCAGTGAGTGGCAACATTTCACCTCTGAAACGTGCGCCGCTTCTTGCCCAGGCACGATTGTTGACCATAAAAACGGCCATTACAGCTATCGTTTTAGCGCCACATTTAACGGCATGAATGGGGTGACATTCGTTAACGACGCCACCCAACGAGTAGTCATCAAACTGGGCGGTGATGCATTAGCCGATGGCACAGCGCTCCCTATAACTAATCAGCACTATGATTGGCAAACCTCGGGGAATACCTTAGCTTATACCCGTAACTTAATTACCATTGAAACCTGTAATAGCTGCCACAACAATTTAGCGTTCCATGGTGGACGTTATAACCAAGTTGAAACCTGCGTAACCTGCCATAACAGTAAGAAGGTCAGCAATCCCGCGGATATTTTCCCGCAAATGATACACAGCAAACATTTAACGGGATTCCCTCAATCCATCAGTAATTGCCAGACTTGCCACGTTGATAATCCAGATTTAGCCGAGCGTCAAAATTGGCATAGGGTACCCACCATGGAAGCCTGTGGTGCCTGCCATACCCAAATTAATTTCCCTGCGGGCCAAGGCCATCCAGCACAAGCGGATAATAGCAATTGCGTTGCTTGCCATAATGCCGATTGGACCGCAAGCGTACACGGCAATGAAGATCAAATAGCCGCGTTAGCTCAATTTAGTCCAAGCATCAGTAGTGCAAGCATGGATGCCAATGGCACAGTGACTGTTGCGGTGACCCTGATCAACCCCAGCACAGGCACTGTTTACCTAGATAGCGCAGATAAACTCAAATTTATCAGCGACCTAAGGGTTTATGCTAACTGGGGAACCAGTTTCGATTACAGTACCCGCTCTGCGCGCTCAATTCGTCTCCCTGACTCCACGCCAGTTTCTGGCAGCAATGGCACCTACGTTTACACTATTTCAGGTCTCACCGTTCCCGCTGGTACTGAGGCCGACCATGGAGGCTTAGCGATTCAGGGCCGGGTATGCGCCAAAGACAAAGTCTTAGTGGATTGCAGCACCGAACAGGCAGAAGTGCTGGTGATCAAATCAAGTCATAGTTACTTCAATATGTCTGCATTAACCAGCACTGGCCGCCGCGAAATCATTAGCAATGCCAACTGTGCTAGCTGCCACGGCGATCAACAACTGAATATTCATGGTGCGCGCAACGATTTAGCAGGCCAATGCCAACTTTGCCACAACCCGAATATGCAGGCCGATGCTACAGCGGCAAATCCCTCCATTACCTCCTTTGACTTTAAACAGTTAATTCATGGGATCCATACCAGCCAATTTACTGGTTTTGCAGATCTCAACTACCCAGGAAAAATCGGTAATTGTGCTCAATGCCATATCAAAGATGCAGCAGGCGTTTCAACGGTTGCCCTGCCCTTAAATACAGCGGTTCAACCGCTTGCGCTTAACAATGGCACCTTTACCAGCCCAATTGCCGCCGTATGCACTAACTGTCACTCAAGTGATGCGACCCACAATCATATGAAGCAACAAGGGGCCGTGTTTGCAGGCTCCAAAGCTGATGCAACCGCAGGCACTGAAACCTGTGCATTCTGCCATGGACAAGGGGCCGCCGCCGATGTACTCAAAGTCCACCCAATTAATTAACCCTATGATGCAGGCCAAAAGGCCTGCAACTGCAGATATAAAAGGAACTCATACTATGCAGTCTTCTACCTCTAAAGAAATAGTCAGATCTCAATCACATAACCCGCTTAAAGTGACTGATAAATACCAATGACTTAGTTAGCCTTACAGGTGGGATCTAATCCCACACATTAAATGCCAATAATGAGATTTATTCTTATTTGATAAGTGTTTAATGATGATTAAAACTATTGCAGGGAAATATCATGATGAAACGGTTCAATTTCAATACCGCAACAAAAGCGATGTTGGGTGCCGGTTTACTTTCACTTCTTCTCACTGGCTGCGGTGGCAGTGACGGTAAAGATGGTGAAGACGGTAAACCAGGCGTTGTTGGTGTCAATATCAACTCCACCTCAACCTTAAAAGCAAAATTCACAAATGCCACTGTTGATGCAGGCAAAGTCACCGTTGATTTTACGTTGGAAAATGCTAATGGCGTTGCCGTATTAGGCTTAACTAAAGATCACGATTTACGGTTTGGTATTGCGCAATTAACTCCAGTTAAAGAAAAAGTGGGTGAAACTGAAGCTAACCGTGGTTATCAATGGCAAGCTTATATTAATGCCAAAAAAGAGCCAGGTACTATTCCATCCGGCGTTGATAACCTCAAGCCATCAGCCCAATACCAAGCAAACGTTGAAGCAGCAAGTAAATGTGATACTTGCTTAGTTGACCATGGTGATGGTAGCTATAGCTACACCTACCAAGCCAACATTGCCAATGTAACTCAGCCATTAACCGTCACTTACAGCGCTGACGCGACTCAACGCGCGACGATGGAGCTTGAATTACCACAACTCACAGCCAACGCCCATTTCGACTGGCAACCTTCTACTGGTAAGACGGAAGGTATTCAAACCCGTAACGTGGTTTCTATTCAAGCTTGTTATACCTGTCACCAACCTGAAAGCTTAGAGCTTCATGGTGGTCGTCGTATCGATATTGAAAACTGTGCCTCTTGCCATACTGCGACCTCTGGCGATCCAGAATCAGGCAATAGCATTGAATTTACTTACATGATCCACGCTATCCACAAAGGTGGTGAGCGTCATACCTTCGATGAGACAGGCGCAGAAGTACCTGCTCCTTATAAGATTGTCGGTTACGGTGGTAAAGTGATCGACTACGGCAAAGTAGGCTTCCCATTAAAACCTGCTGCTGATTGTTCAGCTTGTCACGTTGAAGGTGCCGGTGCACCTGCCAATGCAGACCTATTCAAAGCAGACTTAAGCAATCAAGCTTGTATTGGTTGCCATACTGAAAAACCATCTGCTCACCATAGCAGCACTGACTGTACCTCTTGCCACAATGCGACAGAGCCTTATGGCGGTACTGGCAGCGCAGCCAAACGTCATGGCGATGTACTGAAAGCCTATTCTGACACCAAAGCGATGGGTATTAAGTTCAGCAATGTGGGTGTAAATGCAACAGGAAAAATCACTTTCGATGTACAAGTGATTGATAAAGATGGCAATGCAATCGATAAAGCCTATGTAAACCAAACCTCACGCGTTGTTGTGGCTTGGGATTCTGACAAAGATTACCCAAGCTCAGCAGCAGCTTCTTATAGCAACCGTCGTATCGCCCTGAACGAAGGTACCTATAATGAAGCGACCAAAACCTATTCACTAACAGGTACTAAGTTCAGCTTACCAGCGGATGCTAACGGTAAAACATTTGAACTCTGGTCTACATTAGAGGTTTGCTTCAACAATGGCGGCTATGGCGTTGCTGATGTTGTGATGACAGACTGTACTGTACCTAACGTCCGTAAAGTACCAGTTAAAGAAGCACCATATCACTTCGTTTGGAAAGATGGTGGTGTGGATAGCACTGCAAAAGCTAAAGCACGTCGTGAAATCATCGACCCAACTAAGTGTCAAGGCTGTCACAATCAGGAAATCCACCACTATGACAACGGTGTAAACTGCCAAACTTGTCATACATCGGACAAAACCCTGAAAAATGATGCGGCCTATCCAGGCGGTAAGATACCAACCAGCTTTGCTTGGAAAGCGCACGAGCGTGAAGGACATTATCTGAAATATGCAGGCGTACAATCTGGTACTGTATTAAAAACCGATTGTGCAACATGTCATACTGCAGATAAATCAAACGTTGTAACGGGTATTGCTTTAGGCAGATCACCAGAACGTGTATGGCGCTACGGTGATATCACAAATAATGGTGCTGATATTTGGGTATCTTCCGATGCTGGTGCATGCTTAAGTTGTCACCAGAAATATCTGTCTGACGCTGCCAAATCGCACATCGAGACTAATGGCGGTATCTTAAATGGCTCAAGTGCAGCAGATGTTCAAACTCGTGCCTCTGAAAGCTGTGCGACTTGCCATACTCCATCACAATTGATGGAAGCTCACGGTAACTAAGCCGACGTAATTCTCTCAATAGAGAGTAAGAACAAAAAGAGAGAGGTATCCCCTCTCTCTTTTTTATTTTAGCTTCACAATCCGCCGTTTTTTTGATCTAAATTTGTTTTTCCCCTGTGGTTTAACTACCTCTTTAGAAATAGAAAGATCCAAGTCACACATTAGCAAAGGCTTAGAAGATTTTAGAGGCATGTTAGGTTAGCCTTTCCTTGGGGAATTCTATTTCCAGCATCCACTTAGGTTGCCTTCAAGACCAAAGCACAGACAAAGAATCTGTCGGGTGAAGAAGACAAGCACTTAAGTAATGCCAAACCTATGCAGGGAAAAAAATGATGAACGCAAAAAAATCAAAATTCGCACTGCTGCTTGCAGCAAGTGCCGTCACTATGGCCTTAACAGGCTGTGGTGGTAGCGATGGTAACGATGGTAAACCCGGTGAACCTGGTGGAGAGCCAGCTCCCGCTATTCAAAAGCTCAATTTTACATTCAACAAATCTGTTGTGACTAACGGTGTACCTAGTGTTGAATTCACTGTCACCAACGAAGACGATTTACCGGTCGTGGGTCTGCAAAAAATGCGTTTTGCAGCAGCTCAATTACTTCCTCAAGGCGCTACAGGTGCCGGTAATGCCTCTCAGTGGCAATACTTTGGTGATGAAACCTGTGATCTCGCTTCAACTTGCCCAGGTACTTTTGTTGACAAGAAGAACGGCCACTACAGCTATACCTTCAAGATGAACTTAACTGCCAATGCTAAGATCACCTACAACGACCAGTTGGCTCAACGTGTGCTAATCCGCGCTTACAATACGCCACTACCAGATGGCACCTTAGTGCCTAACAGCAACGCTTTTGTAGATTTCACCGCTGACACAGGTGCCGAGCCTGGTTATAGCCGTAAAATCGTTGCCACTGAAAGCTGTAATACTTGTCACCAAGACTTAGCACAGGTTAAACATGGTGGTGCGTATTCAGATGTTAACTACTGCGCAACGTGCCACACCGCAGGCAAAGTGGGCGTAGGTAAAGAGTTTAATGCTCTAGTTCACGCCAAGCATAAAGACCTGACCTTAGGCTCATTAGAAAGCTGCCAAAGCTGTCACACTGAAAATGAAGCAACACCTGATTGGGGCAACTGGTCACGTATTCCAACTGCCGCAACCTGTGGAAGCTGTCATAGCACTGTGGATTTTGCTGCGGGTAAAGGCCACTCTCAACAACTCGATAACTCTAACTGTATCGCCTGCCATAACAGCACTTGGACAGCCGAGTTACATACAGCTAAAACCGCTGACAAAAAAGCCGTTATCGCTCAATTAGGTATGTCTGCAACATTAGCTGCTCAAGCAGACAATACTGCGGTATTAACCGTGTCTATCTTAGATAAAAACGGCAATGCCATTGATGCGGCGAGTGTACAAAATAAGATTAAACGTTTAGAAACTATCACTAACGTTGGACCTAACTTCCCCATCATGGGCTATAACAAGAGCCCAGGTAGCGGTACAGCTAAAGTGGCCAAAGATCTAGTCAAAGATGGTGCATTACAAGCTGATGTTACCATCGCTGATGGTAAACTGGTGTTCACTACTCCTGCACTGCCATTTGGTGCGGGCGATACTGATACCGCCTTTACCTTTATTGGCTTAGAAATGTGTAACACTGGTACCACATTAACGGCTTGTACTGCTAATAGCACAACCACCAGTATGAAAGCCGAGTTAGCCTTTGGTACTAAATCTGGTAAAGCGCCTAGTACACGTCATGTTAACTCAGTGAACTTCAGCACTTGCCAAGGCTGTCACAGTGACACCTTTGAAATCCACAAAGGTCACCATGCAGGCTTTGTGATGTCTGAACAAGTTTCACATGCCAAAGACGCAAACGGTAAGCCTATCGTGGGTGTTGATGCTTGTGTTGCCTGTCACACACCAGATGGTACCTATGCAAACGGTGCTAACAAAGGTGGTTTCGAAATGAAACTACACGTGGTTCACGGTGAGCAAGGCGTGATCAAAGAATGTACTCAGTGCCACAACGACTTCAACTTAGATGCATTTAAAGTGAAAGGTGCACTGGCTACTTCTGCAGGTAAATACACCACCCCAATCACAGCAACTTGTACTTCATGCCACGCGCCAGAATCTATCGGCCACGGTTTAGAAAATATGGGTGCGATTGTGAATGGCGATTATACTCAAGCCAACCAAGCGGCACAGTCAGAAACCTGTTTCTACTGCCATACCCCAACAGTTGCAGATCACACTCAAGTGAAAATGTAATTTGCCCAAGCAGGGGGAGCTAGCTCCCCCTTTCTTGAATTTTGTTGGGACAAATTGGGAAGCCTATTATGAAGAACAGTCACAAAATGAAAAATCTACTGCCGGCATTTGTCATCACAATGGCAATGTCAGCAGTTATGTCTTTATGCATCACACCAAACGCTTACGCGTCGAAGTGGGATGAAAAAATGACCCCTGAGCAAGTCGAAGCGACCTTGGATAAGAAGTTTGCCGAAGGCAACTACTCCCCTAAAGGTGCAGACTCTTGCATCATGTGCCATAAAAAATCTGAAAAAGTGATGGACCTTTTCAAAGGTGTCCACGGCGCGATTGATTCGTCAAAAAGCCCCATGGCTGGCCTGCAATGTGAGGCGTGCCACGGCCCAATGGGTCAGCACAACAAAGGCGGCAACGAGCCGATGATCACTTTTGGTAAGCAATCAACCTTAAGTGCCGATAAGCAAAACAGCGTATGTATGAGCTGTCACCAAGATGATAAACGTATGTCTTGGAATGGCGGTCACCATGACAACGCCGATGTTGCTTGTGCTTCTTGTCACCAAGTACACGTAGCTAAAGATCCTGTGTTATCTAAAAACACTGAGATGGAAGTCTGTACTAGCTGCCACACTAAGCAAAAAGCGGATATGAATAAACGCTCAAGTCATCCACTCAAATGGGCCCAAATGACCTGTAGCGACTGCCACAATCCCCATGGGAGCATGACAGATTCCGATCTTAACAAGCCTAGTGTTAATGATACCTGTTATTCCTGTCATGCCGAGAAACGCGGCCCAAAACTTTGGGAGCATGCACCCGTCACTGAGAATTGTGTCACTTGCCACAATCCTCACGGTAGTGTGAATGATGCCATGCTGAAAACCCGCGCGCCGCAGCTGTGTCAGCAATGTCATGCTAGCGATGGCCACGCCAGCAATCCTTACTTAGGTAACACTGGTTTAGGTTCTAATGTCGGTGACAATGCCTTTACGGGTGGAAGAAGCTGCTTAAATTGCCATAGTCAGGTCCATGGTTCTAACCATCCATCTGGCAAGCTATTACAGCGCTAAGGAGACGAGAAAATGAAATTTAAACTCAATTTGATCACTCTAGCGTTATTAGCCAACACTGGCTTTGCCGTAGCCGCTGATGGTTATGGTCTTGCTAATGCCAATACTGATAAAGTGAAATTATCCGCATGGAGCTGCAAAGGTTGCGTGGTTGAAACAGGCACATCTGGCACTGTGGGTGTCGGTGTCGGTTATAACAGCGAAGAGGATATTCGCTCAGCCAATGCCTTTGGGACATCCAATGAAGTCGCGGGCAAATTTGATGCCGATTTAAGCTTTAAAGGTGAAAAAGGTTACCGTGCCAGTGTTGAAGCTTATCAACTCGGTATGGATGGCGGTCGTTTAGATGTGAATGCAGGCAAACAAGGCCAGTACAACGTCAATGTAAACTATCGCCAAATTGCGACCTACGACAGCAATAGCGCCCTATCGCCCTACGCGGGTATTGGTGGCAATAACCTGACGTTACCCGATAACTGGGTAACTGCTGGTTCAAGCAGCCAAATGCCATTGTTGATGGATAGCCTCAATGCCCTTGAATTATCACTTAAACGTGAACGCACGGGATTGGGATTTGAATATCAAGGCGAATCCCTGTGGAGCACCTATGTTAACTACATGCGTGAAGAAAAAACTGGCTTAAAACAAGCCTCTGGTAGCTTCTTCAACCAATCGATGATGTTAGCAGAGCCAGTGGATTACACTACTGACACCATTGAAGCGGGTGTCAAACTCAAGGGTGATCGTTGGTTCACAGCGCTCAGTTACAGTGGGTCTATATTCAAAAACGAATACAACCAATTGGACTTTGATAGTGCATTCAATCCTACCTTTGGTGCCCAAACCCAAGGTACGTTGGCGCTTGATCCCGATAATCAGGCACACACAGTGTCATTGATGGGACAGTACAACGATGGCAGTAACGCCCTATCGGGTCGTATTCTTACTGGACAAATGAGCCAAGATCAGGCGTTAGTAACGGATAACTATCGTTATTCCAGCCAGCTAACAAGTGATGCGGTTGATGCAAAAGTCGATCTATTGGGCATGAACCTTAAAGTCGTTAGCAAAGTCAGTAAAGATCTTCGCTTGACAGGTAGTTACGATTATTACGACCGTGACAATAATACCCAAGTTGAAGAATGGACCCAGATCAGCATCAACAATGTCAACGGTAAGGTGGCTTATAACACGCCTTATGATAATCGTACGCAACGCTTTAAAGTCGCGGCAGATTATCGTATTACCCGCGATATTAAACTTGATGGTGGTTATGACTTCAAACGTGACCAACGTGATTATCAAGACCGTGAAACCACGGATGAAAATACCGTTTGGGCTCGTTTACGCGTCAATAGCTTCGATATGTGGGACATGTGGGTAAAAGGCAGTTACGGAAAACGTGACGGCTCACAATACCAAGCGTCTGAATGGACTTCTTCTGAAACCAACAACCTGTTACGTAAGTACAATCTGGCTGACCGTGACAGAACTCAAGTCGAAGCGCGCATCACCCATTCGCCGCTTGAAAGCCTGACCATCGATGTTGGTGCCCGTTACGCGTTGGATGATTATACCGATACTGTGATTGGCTTAACTGAGTCAAAAGACACCAGTTATGATGCCAATATCAGCTATATGATCACCGCAGACTTACTGGCAACCGCCTTCTACAACTACCAGATCATTGAGTCTGAACAGGCGGGTAGCAGTAATTACAGCACCCCGACGTGGACTGGCTTTATTGAAGATAAAGTGGATGTGGTCGGTGCAGGTATTAGCTACAACAACCTGCTGGAGAACAAGTTACGCCTAGGATTGGATTACACCTATTCCAACTCCGACAGTAACACTCAAGTCAGACAAGGTATCACTGGCGACTATGGCGATTATTTTGCCAAAGCACATAACATTAACTTATATGCTCAATATCAAGCCACCGAAAAACTCGCGCTGCGCTTCGATTACAAAGTTGAGAACTATAAGGACAATGACGCCGCAAATGATATCGCCGTTGATGGCATTTGGAACGTCGTAGGTTTTGGTACTAATAACCATGACTACACCGCACAAATGCTAATGCTGAGCATGAGCTACAAGCTCTAATCTGCGTTTATTGATGGTCAAAAGCCCGCTCTGCGGGCTTTTTTATGAGAGCGTGTTGAAGTTTCGAGAGTAAATATTATTCGTTCCGGCAAGCTCGTGCTCGCGAAACTATACGAAAACTCACCGCACTTTTGTTACAACATCTCGCTATTCCAACCCACAAAATCTTGAATAAGATCAGAATCTGGGGCAAAACTCGCACTCAAAATAAGGTATTCCTTGAGTTTACAAGCACTTTAGCGGATGTTAATTCAGCCCGTTAATTATCAGTGGATATCAGATGTCGTCCTTCACTTGTTCTTTTTGGCGTTTATCGCCTGTACCCGCCTTGATAGGTTTAAGTTTGTTCTCTACCCCTGCCATGGCATTTGATGCCAGCGGTGGCACAGCAAGCTTATTTATCATTGTCGGTCTGGGTGGATTTACCCTGATCAATAGCTTAATGCAAGGGCTGTTCTTTTTTGCGGGTCAGTATCGTAATCCCATCTTTGCCAAACGCCACGTACTAACCGCACTGATAGTACCATTGCTCGCTTTTACCTTTACCCTTTATGAACACCGCACTTGGAGCGACTTTGCACTCAATCTTGGGATGATCATTGTAGGCGTTGGGCTGATTTTATTGCCGCTGCAGTTACGCCAACTTCATCAGCCCAGCAATCAACATGCGGGCTGGCTACTGAGTCTTGGCGCCTTATTGATTCTCGGCATCAGTTATCTACTGCCGCCCTGCGCTCTATTTGCCATCATCTTGGCCCATATTGCTTTAGCCTCTCATGCCAAAACTCCCACTAAATCCTTGGGTGCTAAGCCATTGAGTTATCTTGTATTAGCCGCCTCATATGCACTCTTTGGTTATTGGCTCTATCATCTATTGAGCAAACTAGGGGCTTAACGATGACAACCGCCCCACACCCAAGTATCGAGCCCGCTTACTCAACCGAACTCAATTTACTGCTCAAGCAAATTCGCGCCTGCCAACTGTGTCAGGCCGAGCTTCCACTGCCAGCAAAACCTATCTTGCAAGCCAGTAGCCAAGCACGGATCTTAATTGCGGGCCAAGCCCCCGGTGTAAAAACTCACCACAAGGGCATTCCCTTCGATGATGCCAGTGGCGAGCGTCTGCGCACTTGGCTTAATGTCAGCAGAGAACAATTCTATGATCCCGCCCTGTTCGCCATAGTACCGATGGGGTTTTGTTTTCCGGGAACCATTGAGCGAAACGGTAAAAAGCAAGGTGATAAGCCGCCGCGCCCAGAGTGCGCCACGACCTGGCATGAAAAGTTATTAGCCTTGATGCCACAGGTAGAGTTAGTGCTCGTCCTTGGCCAATATGCAATTGATTACCATCTGCCACGTGCTAAGGCTCGTCTTAGTACAGCATGCAGGGAGTTAACCTCACCGGACTTAACGTTATCGACGCCATTGCCGCCCCCAAAAGTCACAGTAACCCAAGCGATTGAGCAATGGTCCTTGTATTGGCCGCAATTGATGGTCATGCCCCACCCTAGCCCTCGAAACAACCTTTGGCTAAAACAGCATCCCGAATTTGAACGCGAACGACTTCCCACGCTTCAAGAGAGGGTTGCTAGCCTACTGGCAAGCTCTCCAGAACCGAAATAAAAAACCATCATCAACAGGATAGCCTTGTGAGGGCAATATAAATCCAATTAAAAAGCCCCATTTAGGGGCTTAGAATAAGATCTTGAACGACCGACTTAATATCTACAACACAGCACTTTATGCATTGCGTTTAAAATAAGCTTATTGGCAACTCACACCAACTGCCGAAAATGCCGCTGTCACATCCGCCACAGGATAGCCTGAGCCTTTAGCACTCGCGGCCTGCTGAACCCCACAGGCTGCTTGATTAAACGTCGATGTCGGAGTCCAATACAACTGGTTTGCTAGCACAAACACATCGAACGCCTTACGCGTATTCCAACCACTTTTAGTCGCCAGTGTGTAAAAGGCTTTATTAAAAACACCAGAGGAATAATGCACATCCATAGAACTGGTATAATTGGCTGCATTGTCAATTGAACGTCCATCCTTTGTTGGGGTATCCATATAACGCAGCGCCCCAGCGCCTTTGACTATATCGTAGCCGACTTTCCAATCGTTACTACCACGCATGTAGTACTCGGCCGCTTCACCAGCTATATCCGAAAATGCCTCATTGATACCCCCGGACTGGCCGCTGTAATTTAACCCAGAGTTTTGCTCGGTAAAGCCGTGGCTGACCTCATGGGCGGAAACATCTAAGCTCACAAGTGGATAGAAATAGCTTGCGCCATCCCCAAAGGACATAGCCGTACCATCCCAGAAGGCATTTTCATAATTGCGGCCATAATGCACCCGCATCTCCAGCTGGAATGTTAACGGTGCAGTGTTGTACCAATCCTTGTACATATTAAAAATAACGCCGCCGAAATAGTGCGCATCATTTAAAGGAGAATAAGCACCATTTACCGCCAAATAAGTGTTCTCTGGACAAGTAAAAGTGAACACCGAACCACGGCGAGTCGAGTTCGCCATGTTGACAGTTTTCACATTGGTGTTGGTCATGGTGCATGTACCATTAGACTCGCTCACCTTGAGATAACCATAATCACTGCCGTAGTAATAACCACCGATTTTGGCATTTCCTCCAGGTCCAGTGGCATCTAAGGCTGTGCTACCGCCACCGGAACCACCACCGCCAGGTTTACCTGCGGTACTTTTTGCGGTCATGATTTCATTCCAATGCTCGAGCACCATCCCTGTTTGAGCGTCTACAAAGCCCGTTGGTCGAGACAATGCATCGGTTTGGTCGCTTAAATAGGAAACCCGATACGCTAACCTTGGAGTATCACCCGTCATCAGGATAATAAGCTGTACGTCCTTTTTCCCCGTTGCCGCCGAACCCGGATATAGTCTATTCAAGGCCGCAATCGCCTGCCCTTGAGAAATCCCAGCTTCCACGGAAAAATCATCCGCAATTTGTGCCACATCTCCTTCAGCACTCAGTTGAGTATCATCCGTGCTAACAACCAAATGGTGGCCATACACCAGCACCCCATCGAAATACTGCAACGCTTTGGTTTTACTTTGGCTTTTGTTAAGCGTTATCGTTTTAACTTCTTTAAAACTGTGTTTTTGGCTCAATCCTACAGCAGCGGATAAGGATTGCCCGTGATTAAATTTAATTTCAACAGCTTGTGCCTGAATACTCGCCGCTATACACATCGCCAGTGCTGACGGTAAGAGATAAACTTTCATCGTGATATCCTTTGCCTTAGCCCATTAAGGGACAAACGACACTAAAGGGAATAAATACGGCCATCATTTTACCCACCCAATTTGTTAAAATTACGTTAAAACCGATTGAGTTCAATAATCAGTATAGAAGATAAAAAAACACCTGCCCTTTTCTGTCGTTTGCCATTACCCTAACTGCGTTGCTGTTTGCGTCAGTGGTTTATAAATAGATTGAAAAATAAGGTGAGTTATGTACGTTTTGGATCAACACATCGCCAAAAAAATTGTGAGTCGCACAATGAAAATCATTGGACACAATATCAATGTGATGAATGGTCAAGGCGTGATCTTAGGCTCAGGAGACCCTAAACGTATCGGTGCAACCCATGAGGGCGCTTTACTCGCGATTGCGCAAAATCGCAATGTGGAATTGAGCGAAGAAGTCGCCTCCGGTCTTCATGGCGTAAAACCAGGCATCAACTTACCTTTGCATTACCAAGGGCAAATTATTGGTGTGATTGGCATTACTGGCGACCCGGCAGAACTAACCCACTACGGCGAGCTACTAAAAATGACCGCCGAGATGATTGTCGAGCAAGCCAATCAACAGGATAAATTGCAATGGGAAAACCGCCAGCGTGAAGAATTTATTCTGCAACTTATCAAGGCACAAACCGATGACGATGAGCAATTGCATCGCTGGGCCAAGCAGCTCGATATTGATATCACGCTACCACGAGTGGCCGCCATTATTGAAGTCAGTGAAAAACAACCCTCCGCCATCCACAAAATGATATCGCAGGTAAACACATCAACAAATAACGAGCTAAGCGGTAGTGATGAGCGCAATCCCAGAGTCAGCGAAACCCTCAAGCAAGTATTGCATCTACTGCAAAATCCCGACCGCGGCAACCTAATTGCCATGACCTCCATGTCACAGCTGGTGATCCTAAAACCCGCTTTTCTAGATGGAAAACAATGGGATCCCGAGCTTGAAAACCAACGTATTGATAAGTTATTGCAACGATTACCTGCGCAGATGGACTTAAATTTTAAAATTGCCTTGGGTCACTTTTTTCCCGTAAAAGGTGGGATTGCACGCTCCTATCAAACCGCGCAAGAAACGTTGAGCTTAGGTAAACAGCTCAACCCTGAAGGCACAAAATACCTATTTGAGGATTATTCCTTACAAGTGCTGCTCTCAGGACTCAAGCATGACTGGCGCGGCCAAGCGCTAGCAAGTCCCTATCAGCAACTAACGCAGGCCGATAAAAATGGCCAATTACGTAAAACTTTAGCCGCCTACATCACCCACTTTGGTGATGCGCAGCAATGCGCCAATGCCCTGTTTATCCACCGAAATACCTTAAGATATCGTCTAGATAAAATTCAGCAATTAACCAAAACTGATATTCAATCCTTACACGGCTTATTAAGTCTGTATCTGGGACAACTGCTTGATACTTAAGCAAGCCCAAAGTAGCAGCCTCTGTTTAACCAGACGCTCCTTTAGCCGACGAATTCAACGACTGAGTATTTAACTCTCGTGGCTTAAGCAATCAATGGATATCGCAATCATGTCTCAAGCTAACCTCATTTACTGCACTATTACTCCACTATTGAGTAAGCAATACATTCGGTGAAAGATTTATACCGTATCTCCTGTCCTATATTTCTGGATAACTCTCTCGCGTCGACATTTCGAACGCTCGTTACAGTCCATTGAAGGAATAACAATGACCCTATTCAAACTGACTTTACTTGCCAAAGCCTGCATCATCACAGGCTTAGCACTAACTTCACCCACATTAATCGCCGCTGAAAAAACCATTCCCGAACTGGTTGATGCCGTCAATGGCACGCCGGATGCGGCGAGTCGCGAAGCCGGCAAAAAAGTGAAACTGCGTAATCACACAAAGGGATTTTGCACTTCGGGCTATTTTGCGCCCAACCCAGAGTTACAAGATTCATTATCAATTCCGTTCTTTAATCAAAGCCAAATTAAGGTTACTGCTCGTTTTTCCCTTGGTGGCACCAATCGGCTTTGTTTCCTAAATCAGTTGAACTAAAACCATAGCTGGTGATCTGATCGACATAGCCCATCAACTCGCCCATCAATCGTGTCAAAACCTCAATATAAAACAATCAACTGGAAGCAATACAATCAAGCCCTGATCAATCGTGGCTCACTTACCTTCTGGATTGATGAGGACGCTATCGCCCAGTGGAAAGCTAAGGCCGAGCAACCAAGGAAAGGTCGACCACGCGTATTTAGCGACTTAGCCATTACCACCGCGCTGATGGTTAAACGTGTTTTCTCGATGCCACTACGAGCGTTACAAGGCTTTATCAACTCGGTGTTTAAACTGGCTGATATTCCGCTTTCGTGCCCACATTACACTTGCATCAGCAAACGCGCTAAAACCGTCAAGATTGCTTTTAAAACCAAGACGCGTGGCACCATTGAGCACTTGGCTATCGACTCGACAGGCTTGAAGGTTTATGGCGAAGGTGAGTGGAAAGTGAAGAAACATGGCACAGATGGCAAGCGCCGCGTGTGGCGTAAGCTGCATATCGCTGTCGATACCCATAGCCATGAAATTATTGCAGCGGAACTGAGTTTATCCGGTGTCACTGACGCTGAAGTTATGCCGAATTTGCTCAAGCAAACCCATCGCAAAATCCGCAATATCTCAGGTGATGGTGCTTACGACACAAGAGCCTGTCACGATGCCGTTCGTAGAAAACGGGCTTTAGTACTCATTCCACCGAGGGAAGGTGCCGCGCTCTGGGAACAAGGTCATCCGCGTAACTTAGCGGTCAGTTGGCAACAGCTTCATGGTTCAAATAAACAGTGGAAAAAACGGTATGGTTATCATCGGCGGTCAATCTCAGAAACAGCAATGTACAGAGTGAAGCAACTACTTGGTGGCAGATTGAGCCTGCGAAATTATAACGGTCAGGTAGGAGAAACTTACGCGATGATAAAGGCGTTGAACAAACTCACTGGGCTAGGCATGCCTGAAACTTACCGTGTAGTTTAATATTCAAACGATTATGAGGAGCTTTGCTCGCTGAATCGATTTAGGAAACAAAGCCGCACCAATCCTCAAATATCCGACAAAACGCCTGGGCGCTTTATGTCACTCAAAATTGATGGCGATAAAGAAAACCTGAACTTTGTCACCACCAATGTGCCAGTGTTCTTTGCTAGTAATCTGGATGATTTTTTTACCTTTCAGACCAAAGTGAAACAAGGCGCCGAAGGTAAACAATGGCTTATCGATAATAAGCCCGATGCCAAAGCTTTTTTCGAGTATGTAAAACAACTGCCACCCAGCCCCAGTTTTGCCAATAGCCGCTACTTTGGCGTAAACAGCTTTTTGTTTACCGACAAGCAAAATAACAGCGTTGCGGGTAAATGGATTTTTGAACCCGTCGCCGGCACAGCAGCCCTTTCTGCCAGCGAACTGGCTAATCTGGGTGATGATTTTTTAAAGGCGGAATTACTCCAGCGCATTAATACCCAGCCAGCACAATGGAACCTCTATATTCAACTGGCTGAATCGGGTGATGACATTAATAATCCAACGGTGATTTGGCCTGAGACTCGTAAGCGATTACTGGTCGGCCAAGTGGTGATTAACGGGGACCGCGATAGCGATCCCCAAGTGCAACAGTGTGATAAAGGCATTTTTAACCCACTGTTATTACCTAAGGGCATTGCCCCCTCAGCCGATCCGATACTTAATGCTAGAACGGCGGCTTATGTTGAGTCTTTTATTCGTCGTCAATAACTCAAGATATTAAACGCTACACTTTTAAGGTTGGTAAACCGCAGGTTTACCAACCCCTCGCAACAATATTTCTGCTATTACATTCGAAGTCACACGCATTATTTTGTGCACACGCACAAAATAATGGCCTGTTTATACCGTAATTCCGTCAGTTTAACCAAAGCTATTCAATTCGCAGTATTCAATAATAGGCTGACCTTAAAGCAGCCTTTATTTGAACTTAGGATCAGATAACAGCCGCGCCCTACAAAAACAGCCAGAACCACTTAAGAACTTCAGCCAAGACTGAACGGGACAATCTATGAACTTAGTGCTCATCCTCATCGGCGTGATTGCATTTATTGTTATCGCGACCTCAAAATTTAAGCTCCATCCGTTTTTAACCTTAATTCTGGCCGCCTTTATTGGCGCCTTCGCCTATGGTTTACCGAGTGGCGATATTGCTAAAACCATCACCACTGGCTTTGGCAATATCCTCGGCTATATCGGTCTGGTGATCGTGCTCGGGACCATTATCGGTATCATCCTCGAAAAGAGCGGCGCCGCCATCACCATGGCAGACGTGGTGATTAAAGTCTTGGGTAAACGCTTCCCAACACTCACGATGTCGATTATCGGCTACTTAGTGTCGATTCCGGTGTTTTGTGACTCGGGTTTCGTGATCTTAAACTCGCTGAAACAATCCATGGCCAACCGCATGAAGGTCTCTAGCGTGTCGATGAGTGTGGCGTTAGCGACAGGTCTTTATGCGACTCACACCTTTGTACCGCCCACACCTGGCCCTATCGCCGCGGCGGGTAACTTAGGGCTAGAGTCCAACTTGGGCCTAGTGATTGGTGTTGGTTTATTTGTTGCTGCCGTTGCCTCACTTGCGGGCATGCTATGGGCGAACCGCTTTGCAGGGGTTGAACCTGATGGCGAAGGCGCGGAAGAACTCAAAGCTCAAGCCGCTGATTTTGAATCCTTAAAACAAAGCTACGGCACACTCCCTAGCCCATTAAAGGCATTTGCACCGATTTTTGTGCCTATCCTATTAATTTGTTTAGGTTCTATCGCTAACTTCCCTTCTGCACCACTGGGCAAAGAAGGCCTATTCAGCCTATTAGTCTTCCTCGGCCAACCCGTTAACGCCCTGCTGATTGGTCTATTCCTGTCACTGCTGTTACTGAAAAGCGATAACAAGATTGCCGAGTTTAGCGAGCGCATCAGCCAAGGTTTAGTCGCCGCAGCACCGATTATTTTGATCACAGGTGCCGGTGGTGCCTTCGGTGCCGTGTTAAAAGCCACACCTATTGGTGACTTTTTAGGCAGCTCATTATCAGCACTCGGCGTTGGGATTTTCATGCCCTTTATCGTCGCCGCAGCATTAAAATCTGCTCAAGGTTCATCCACCGTTGCCTTAGTGGCAACCTCAGCCTTAGTCGCCCCAATGCTGGGCGATATCGGTCTTGGCAGCGAAATGGGCCGCGTGTTAACCGTAATGGCAATTGGTGCCGGCGCCATGACAGTCTCCCACGCCAACGACAGTTTCTTCTGGGTGGTGACTCAATTTAGCCGCATGAGCGTTAAACAAGCCTATAAAGCCCAAACCATGGCGACCCTTATCCAAGGTGTAACCTCCATGCTGGCCGTGTATGTACTAAGCTTAGTGCTGCTCTAAGCCGCTGTTATCTTGTCCTTGGGCGCAACCAAGCGCCCAAAAAGCTGTAGGATTTTGAATGAAGATAGTTATTGCCCCCGATTCCTTTAAAGAGAGCTTAAGCGCACTCGATGTGGCTAACGCAATCGAACAAGGCTTAACACAAGTGATCCCAGACTGTGAGATTGTCAAAATCCCCGTCGCCGATGGCGGCGAAGGCACAGTGCAATCTATGGTCGATGCCACTGGCGGCAGCATTGTCAATTTAGAGGTCATGGGGCCACTCGGCCATAAAGTCAAAGCCCATTACGGCATTTTAGGCCAGCAAGCCAAAGGCACGATTGCGGTGATTGAAATGGCCTCCGCCTCGGGTTTGCACCATGTACCAAGGGATCAGCGTAACCCGCTGATCACCACCAGTTATGGTACGGGCGAGCTGATTTGTGATGCGCTCAATCGCGGGATAAAACACATTATTTTAGGCTTAGGCGGCAGTGCAACCAACGATGGCGGCGCAGGTATGGCCCAAGCGCTGGATATTTTACTGCTGGATAAACAAGGTAAAACCCTAAGTGCGGGCGGCGCAGCGCTATCTCAGCTTGCCAATATCGATATGAGCAACGCCCATCCGCTACTGAAAGAATGTACCTTTGAAGTGGCCTGCGATGTCGATAATCCGCTGTGCGGTGAGCGTGGCGCTTCGGCCATCTTTGGCCCGCAAAAAGGCGCAACACCCGAGATGGTGAACATTTTAGACGCCGCACTGAGTCACTATGCCGATGTGATAGCCCAAAGTGGTGTAACCGATCACCGCAATCAAGCTGGCGCGGGCGCGGCAGGCGGAATGGGGCTTGGCGTGATGGCGTTTTTAGGCGCCGAGCTTAAACCCGGTGTCGAGATTGTGATGCAAACGGTGGGACTGGCAGACAAAATTCGCGGCGCAGATCTTGTCATCACGGGTGAAGGCCGAATCGATGGCCAGACCATATTTGGCAAGACCCCGATGGGTGTATTAAAGCAAGCGCAGCTGCAAAATATTCCGACCATTGGGATTGCGGGTTGCCTTGGCGACAATGCTAATGCGGTACTTGAGCAAGGTATGGCGGCGATTTTCCCCATCATTCCACATTTAAGTCCGCTGGACGATGTGCTGGCTAACGCCAAAACCAATCTAATCAATACCGCCCGTAATATTGGCGCCGTCTTGATGCTGGGCAAGTGTTAACTTTACCTTAGCGTACAGACAATGTTTAGATAACCAACAACACACACCCAAGGCGCTATTTATAGCGCCTTTGTTTATTCTATAACCCAAGCACAGACTTAGGCGGTGTTTTATTGCTTGATGCCTAAAAGGCCTTGCAGTAAAGTGAGCTCCCTTTTTGGTAATCCGTAAACGGGTTTAAGCGCCATGTATTTGGTTATACTCTTAATCACCTTTGCGGTTTCACTATAAGAATTAATAGACGGCAAGCCCCATGACCCAAAAACTCCCTCGCCAAGCCATCGCATCTGAAGAAAGCCTGATGCGGATTTTCACTGTGCCCGAAGATGCGGAATCCACCTTAAGCATTATTGAGCAGAAGCTTTCCGAGGACTTAGCCGGTTTTTTGGGTGACAGCATTGCCGCACTGGAAAAGCCGCTTTCCGAAATCGAAACCGATTTTCAAGCCTTTGAAATTCCAAGCCAGCCGCGTTTTGTCTCCGACTACACCGACGAAATCATGCAGAATCTGGTGGCGCATTCGGTGCATACGGCGGCGCCCAGTTTTATCGGCCATATGACCTCGGCACTGCCCTATTTCGTGTTGCCACTGTCGAAGATGATGGTGGGGCTGAATCAAAACTTAGTCAAAATCGAAACATCCAAAGCCTTTACGCCGCTTGAGCGCCAAGTGCTCGGCATGATGCACCATTTGATTTACGCTCAAAATGATGATTTTTATCGTAATTGGATGCACAGCGCCAACCATTCCCTCGGCGCATTTTGCTCCGGTGGCACTGTGGCTAACATCACTGCCCTGTGGATTGCCCGCAACCAATTACTCAAGGCCGATGGCGACTTTAAAGGCGTGACCCGCGAAGGCTTAATCAAGGCGCTGCGCCACTATGGCCTCGATGATTTAGCGATTCTGGTCTCCGAGCGCGGCCACTACTCTTTAGGTAAGGCCGTCGATCTGCTCGGTATCGGTCGCGACAATATCATCAGCATCCCAACCGATGGCAATAATAAAGTCGATGTAGCCAAAATGCGCGAAGTTGCAGCCGAACTAGCAAACAAACGCATCAAAGTCATGGCGATCGTGGGTGTGGCTGGCACCACCGAGACGGGCAATATCGACCCACTGCGCGAACTTGCCGCCTTAGCAAGTGAGCTAAACTGCCACTTCCATGTGGATGCGGCTTGGGGCGGCGCAAGCTTATTATCCAATAAATACCGTCACTTACTCGATGGTATTGAACTCGCAGATTCAGTCACCATCGATGCCCATAAGCAAATGTATGTCCCCATGGGCGCGGGTATGGTGTTATTTAAAAATCCTGAGTTTGCCCATGCCATTGCCCACCATGCCGAATATATTCTGCGCCGAGGCTCTAAGGATTTAGGCAGCCAAACGCTAGAAGGCTCACGCCCAGGCATGGCGATGTTAGTGCATGCCTGTTTACAGATTATCGGCCGCGATGGTTACGAAATCCTGATTAATAACAGCCTTGAAAAAGCGCGTTATTTTGCCGAACAAATCGACGCACACCCTGACTTTGAGCTGGTCACCGCGCCAGAGCTGTGCCTGCTCACCTATCGTTATGTGCCAGCGAATGTGCAGGCAGCGATGCAAGTGGCGATAGACCAAGGCGATAAGACCAAACTCGCTCGCTTTAATGAGCTGCTCGATGGCCTGACCCAATTTATTCAAAAACACCAACGCGAACAGGGTAAATCCTTTGTCTCCCGCACCCGCATTCAACCCGCGCGCTACTTTAGACAACCCACAGTGGTGTTTCGCGTCGTATTAGCTAATCCCTTGACTAGCCATGAGATCCTTAATCAAGTGCTTATCGAGCAAGGTGAAATTGCCGCATTGGATAACGAGTTCTTACCTGCGCTATTAGCTATGGTCAATGAATAGCGAGTGATTTAGTGTAAGCGTTAAATCTATTTAAAAACAGAATGTTAATCACAAACAGCCGCAAATATTTGTGGCTGTTTTTGTTTGCAGAGCTGGGATGAAAGAAGGTTAGGTTGAAAATATAAGGCTTTATCCAAGCACTTCTGATCTCGTTGCGGATACGCCGAATTCCATTGCTTCCGTGACACGCCGTGAAGCCATCCATGGCGGCTCTGCGATGATATCCATATCATCGAAGGTCACGTCCACAATCGAATTCGGCTTAGCAAATCTCGGTGTAATCTGCGGCAACGTTTGAAAATATAGGAATTTAACTGTGGTACGCATGTTCAACCCTTAACCAATTAAACGGCGAACAGACATGACGCGATTAGCGACATAGACAACACCGACAGCAATCACCACTAAAGACAGGTATTTTAAGCATGGTTTTCCCCTTGGGATACGCTGCCTCACGGTGGATTAACGTGCCAACGCTTCACAGCGTTGGCTAAGTGCGCTTATAGGTATATGGGGATGGGCAGGAGAAAAGCGTATCCGTTAACGGGTACGCTTTATAAACTATACTTCCTCTAAAATTAATTAATCCCGTAAAGGTCTAACTTTGGCAAAATTACATGGCTTTCAGTAGCTACCGAGTTGATTTTTGATATTAAAACCTGAGTTTTCTCTCTGTCATCTATTTGCCTAAACTCGCTAACCAAGAGCATATAATCCCTATCGGAAGTATAAGGTCTAATTATTTCTAAGCGGCGTTCAATGCCTTTGACAGCCTTTAAATTCACCAATGAAGCAATTAATAAATCTGTGTATACAACTGAGATGAAAAAATAAACCACCATCATGATGACAATATATTGACCATATTTACGTTTTTTAATGTTGCACTTTGAATGAAAGAATTAATATTTTCATTTATAGAGCTAACATTAGAATTTACTGTTAAGGGTTCTTTTTCTTTAATGATATCTGTACTGGCTGTCGATAGTTTTGTAAGTTTTCTTTCTGCGAGTTCAAGTTTTCTCCAATTATTTCTGAGAATATAAAAGACAATAAATGGTGAGGATATAATAAATAACAAAATGAAAAGTGAAGGAATAAAGTAAAGGGAATCCGCGCCAGAACCTACTTGCGCATATAGTCTATCAATATACCCTGAATGTATTGAAGTAGCTAGACGAACAAAAATACCACCTAACCAGTAAAGCAAGTCTTTTACTGCAACTTCCCACAATCCTGAACCCAAAGCTCCAACTAATAACATGAGCGAAAAGGAAATGAAACCCTTGAAAAATTTATTAATCACCACAGTTACGATTCCAGAAATAGAATGTTAGTAGATTGATTGTATTGTAACGTGGTTCACGAAATCAATGGGATTAAAACTGAATATGTGGTTTTAATATTCCCCTTCACCACTTGATTCGTGTTCATATCCTTCATTACATAATCCAGTGGCACCTGAAATTTAACGAGACAAATTTAACGAGACACCCATTGTTAAATTGCTAAAAGTGGTTGTAAGCATTACTCAGTTTGCTTTGCATGACTTGCAAATAACACAAACGCGAAAGGAGTTCACCTCCCCCCCCTCGGAGTTGCCGCAGGGCGAATAGACAAATTGCGTGAGTCTTGCCATGGTCGTTCGCGTGCATCCTTGCACTTCACAACATTCAGGCATCCTGCCTATCAGATGCCGAGCTAGCTTTCGCAGGTGCAGGGGCGAATGAAAATCGGTGATTTTCGCGCTTATGAGCGAGAGGTAGGGACTGCCGAACTGGGCGCTTTACATGGATGTAAAGCCCATCCTTCGGAAGCGATAGCAAATTTGACAATGAGCACAAGGGGTTTTCAACTCCGTTGGGACGGCAAGGACTCTTGTTAAAAAGAGGCAAGAGGGAATTGCTGTTGATCCCCTCTTGGTCGGGTGTGGGGTGAAGCCCCACGACTTTGACTTTGCTTTTAAATAATTTAACGAAGACAGATTCAACAACAGTTAAACAAGACTCTCATTGTTAAAATGTCCTAATTGTAAGTAACAGACCAGCTGCCATACCAACGGCTTAGCGGAATTCGGGTGCATGATGAAGCCCCGCCACCTCTCTGTTGGTTTTTACACCACGACAGAGTAATCTAACCAAATCAACAATGGGGTGTTCTATGGACAGAAAATCATTATTGCTAGTTACACTTACCCTGCCTTTTTCGGCCAATGCCGCCGTATACCAATGTGCCGATGGAAAATATCAGGCCGATCCCTGTGATGAAAATAGCCAACCCGTGGATCTTAGCGGCGTCGGTAGCGTGGTTAAAGGCCCTGACATTGCCCATGCAAACGCTGTTACTCACTCGGATAAAAAACAAGAAATTAGCGATTTTATTGATAAACAACGCATTAGCCGTGAAATCACTAAACTAGAAAACGACCGTAAACTCATTATCGACCAAAGGGATAAACGTATTGTTGAACTGAGAAACGATAGAAGTTACGCCAATAACAATCTTGCCGGAGCGACTTGGGAGCAAAGCTTAGCGCAAGAAATGTCGGCAGTGGCGCAGCAAGCAGATACACAGGTTGCGTCTATCGATAGGCAGATAGAACAATTACGACTCAAGTTAAAGTAGAACAAACACAGCCACTCACGCTTCCCATGACAAATAGATAAGAACCAATACAAGGAATGACGATGTATTTTATTGCGGCTTTTGGCCTATTAATGCTGTTATTCAGCCTTGTGATGGTCATCAGGCCTGCGGCGTTCGCTAACGGTATCATTGCATTTAGCGAGCAGCCCTACTTCCATATTGTTGAAGTCGTCAGCCGAATTATTGCGGGTATGATTTTTATCCAATATTACGCCGATACCCGATTTCCACAGATCTTTTTGGCGATAGGCATTGTCTTACTCTGTGTGGGAATCGGCTTGGCATGCACGCCGCCAAGTCAGCATCGCAAATTTGCCCGATGGTCAGCCCAAGCGTTTAAAAATCAATTCCGCTTAATCGGTGTTGTTTCCGTCCCGCTGTCTTTGCTGCTGATTTATGCTGCTGGCATCGCCTAAAACTCAGTGACAATCCACCCAACTTTCACGACTTTAGCAACCAAGTGTAAAAGCGCAAGATTCGGGTCGAGTAGTATGCCTTAACCCTTCACTATGTCTCTATCGGCGCATATTGGCCGAGGCAATCAATGGAGACATATCTATGGCAGTGTTACAGGGAAAGGTCGCAATCATTACTGGGGCAAGTTCGGGGATTGGCTATGCCACCGCAAAACGCTTTGCCCGTGAAGGCGCAAAACTGGTGCTGGGCGCGCGCCGCGGCGCCATATTGGCCTCATTGGTGGATGAGATAATCACCCAAGGCGGTGAAGCGGTTTATCTGGCGGGCGATGTAACCGACGAAGTGTATGCCAGTGATTTAGTGGCACTTGCCGTTGAGCAGTATGGTGGATTGGATATCGCCTTTAACAATGCTGGCATTAATGGCGAATTAGGTGTGGATTCGGATGCACTTAGCCGAGCCGAATGGGAAAACACCCTAACAACCAACCTTACCAGTGCATTTTTAGCGGCAAAATATCAATTACCACAAATGCTTAAACGTGGCGCAGGGTCGATTATTTTTACATCTTCCTTTGTTGGCTATACCATAGGTTTTCCGCAAACGGCGGCCTATGCGGCAAGTAAAGCGGGGATGATTGGCTTAACCCAAGCCTTGGCCGTTGAGTACGGCGCGCGCGGGATTAGGGTCAATGCGCTCTTGCCAGGCGGCACAGATACGCCAATGGGACGGGAGTTTGCCAATACCCCAGAGGCCATGGCCTTTGTGAAGAACCTCCATGCCCTCAAGCGCCTCGCAGATCCCGCGGAAATCGCCCAATCGGCGCTATATCTAGCCTCCGATGCGGCCAGTTTTACCACAGGGATCGCCTTATTGGTCGATGGTGGTGTGTCCATCTGTAAAACCTAGGGAATGGATAACGATGACCCAAGATTACGAGCGAATTGCACGTGCCATTGACTTTATTCGTCAGCATGTGGGTCATCAACCCTCACTGGCAGAGATTGCGGCGCACGTCCATTTAAGTGAATTCCATTTCCAGCGGCTCTTTAGTCGCTGGGCGGGGATCACTCCCAAACGTTACTTGCAGGCCTTAACCCTAGAACGGGCAAAACAGTTATTGCGGCAGCCGTCCCACTCGACCTTGAGTGCCAGTTATGAGTTAGGCCTGAGCAGTGGCTCGCGTTTATACGATCATTTTGTGCAACTCGAGGCGGTCACCCCCTTTGAATATCGCCAGCAGGGTTTAGGGATCAGCATTGCCTATGGCTATCATCCTACGCCCTTCGGGTTGGCCTTTATCGCCCAAACGGCCCGGGGCATTTGCCAGTTTGATTTTGTCGATATGCTGCAAATTCAATTGCCATTAGAACGTTTAAAGCAGAGCTGGAGTCAGGCCACCATTTATGAAGACACAGCGCAAACAGCAAGCTTAATTGATCACCTCTTTAGCCAGTACTTTGCTGACACGAGTGCCAAAAAGCTTAGTTCAATAGCATCCAGCACTCAGGCTATTCACCAAGGTGAGCCTTCCCCGCTCTCACTCTGGGTAAAAGGCACCAATTTTCAGCTTAATGTGTGGCGCGCCCTACTGAATTTACCTAAGGGAGAAGTCGCCTCCTACGGTGATATTGCCAAGGCCATTGGTAAGCCTAAGGCCTCACGCGCGGTCGGTACGGCGATTGGCGCTAATCCGGTGGCATTACTTATCCCCTGCCATCGAGTGCTACGTCAAAGTGGTGAACTTGGCGGCTATCGCTGGGGTGAAACCCGTAAACATGCCATATTGGCAAGGGAAGCGGCCTATTGTGAGTAAAACCATTAAACAGAGGTTTGACAGGCTTTCATGCTCTTAACTGAATTCTTAGCTATTAAATAATAAGGGAGGCAAACATGCCGACGCATTCCCCATCCCAACAGGGACCTAACCCGAATGACAAATCCCCCTTAAAAGGATTTCCTCAGGTGGGTTTTCTGAAGAACTTCATTAGCCGCGACAACATTATCGTCGGCGATTACACCTATTATGACGACCCGGCAGGGCCTGAGCGCTTCGAGTCTAACGTGCTTTATCACTTTGACTTTATTGGCGATAAACTGATTATTGGTAAATTTTGTGCCATTGCAAGGGACGTTAAGTTCATCATGAATGGCGCCAATCATTCAGTGTCTGGCTTTTCCACTTATCCCTTTTATATCTTCGGTAATGGCTGGGAGAAGGCAACACCTAAGCCAGAAGACTTTCCTTTTAAGGGCGATACCTGTGTCGGTCACGATGTTTGGATTGGTTATAACACCACAATCATGCCTGGGGTGAAGATTGGCCATGGCGCGATTATCGCGAGCCAATCTGTCGTCACAAAAGATGTACCGCCCTATGCTGTTGTGGGTGGTAATCCTGCCACCATTATTAAGCTAAGATTCGAGCAAACTGTGATAGATAAGCTCGTTGCTATTGCGTGGTGGGATTGGCCGATTGAGAAAATCACTCAGCACTTAAGTGCTATCGCTGGCGCAGAACTCACTAAGTTGCAGCTGGCAGATTAAGCAAGCGACACCCACAAAACGAGTTCCAAGTGAAAAGGTGAAACCTTTGTCAATATCAAAGGAATGACTGTTGGCAGTATAGCTAGTGCTTAACTCCCGTAAACCCAATGATAAACAAGTAATCATTAATCATCCTGATTAGGATATTGGGCTAAAAAATGGACGCAAAATGATGCGTCCATTTGCAGTAAGATTAGACGGTTAATTACGTTTAATTGGGGTCAAACCTTTATTACGACTCTCAATAGCATCGTCTAAGTCAAAGCCTGAATCGCGCCAATTTTTAGCTTCTTCTGGGGCAAATTTCTGTGCTCCCCACGCCATCGCATCCTTTAGATTAAATCCAGCCTTGTTCCAGTCAGACGCTTGCGCTGCATCAAATCCACTAAGATGCCACTTTTGAGCAACTTCAGAACTAAAACCTGCCGACTTCCAAGCAGATATTTCATCGGCGGACATTCCAGACCAATCTTTCGGCATAGAACTACAAGCAAACAACACCAAACACATCAATAAGCTAGAACTAATTTTCAACATAGCGCCTCCGCAGCGTTTTTCATTAATACGACTTACGATTACTGTTTAACCATCTTCATTAGCGATTGCCAATGATTGTAGTAACAACGATTCCCCCCTAAATATCGCTATCGATATCCCAACAGACACGACCTAATTCACTGCTATTTAAGAGGATCGATTGGTTGCTCACCGACACATCACTGCAAATGCAGCGTCGAGGAGCTCAACAACTGTCTCGACACCTTACGTATCATTTCCTCTAGCAACTACTTCATAGTGCAAATCAGTGAAAATACAACAGAAATTAGCATAATGATGCTCCAACAAAACAGCAATAGCTAGCAATGAGGTTAAAGAAAAATTTTTATCTACTATACAGTTAACAGTATTAATCTGGTTACAGAATCCAATCCTCTTTAAAGAAAGTAAACCATCAATAGCACACACAGTTCAGCTAACAACCATTTAACTTTTTTGACAATAAAAACTTAATATTCCCATTAAATATGGGATTAATGGTACTTCTCACATAGCGCCGAAAAATCACTACTTGGTTCGAGCAAAAAGTCCTTACCAACAATTGATGTCATTTCTGCTTCAGTAGTGAGTGGGTTATTAATTTTAAAAACTCGTCTATGATTAATATTACTTTTTAACAAAAATTCGCAATGCCGCCGATAAAATAATTCATCAAACTTTCCATTAGCAATTATTCGTTTAAGTCCCTCTTGTATTCTTGTGGCTAAACGCGGCTGATTTGGTGCAACATAATAATAAGTTGCAAGTGGTATATGCAGTAAAATATTATCATCAACAACGAGATCGGGATACTGTCGCTTAAACTGTTCAACCTCTTGAAAAGCCTCATTAATACCACGTCCTGAAGAATCCCCTGATGATTTACAAATAAATCATCAAATTAGGGTGGAAGCGCATCTTGTTGCATGATCAAATGGTTTCGCCAAAAACTACACTTGGACAACAAGATGCTCGAAGCCAATATCCTACTACATTCTTTACACCAATACTGCCCAGAACTTCACCTAAAACGATTAAACAGCTTGATGCTGGCCTCTAAGGCGCTGATTGAATGTAAGACACTGACCTTGACTGAGTTAGGTCGAAATTTACCAACCACGGCCCGAACCAAGCACAACATCAAGCGCATTGATCGTTTGCTCGGCAACACGCATCTGCATCAAGAACGGTTAGCTGTCTACCAATGGCATGCCAGCCTCATCTGTTCTGGTAACCCTATGCCGATTGTGCTCGTCGATTGGTCAGACATCCGAGAGCATAAACGCATCATGGCTCTGCGCGCCTCAATAGCCTTCAACGGCCGCTCTATTACCCTGTATGAGAAGTCCTATCCCCTATCAGAACAATGCTCTAAGGCCTCCCACAACGGTTTTTTAGCGGACTTAGCCAAGATTTTACCTTTGCATGTTACCCCTCTCATCGTGACTGACGCGGGGTTCAAAGTGCCTTGGTACAAAGAGGTTGAGGCGCATGGTTGGTTTTGGCTAAGCCGTATTCGCGGTACAGTTCAATTTGCAGATATTGGCGCTGAAAATTGGCGTGCAGTTCGCAGTACACATGACTTGGCCAACGGTCAAGCGAAGAGCCTGGGTTGTAAGACCTTGACCAAAACTAACCCTATCAATTGCCATCTCACGCTTTATCGTAGCAAACCTAAGGGGCGTACAAATCAGCGTTCAACGAGGACTAATTGCCACCATCCATCGGCAAAAACGTACTCAACATCGGCGAAAGAGCCTTGGGTGTTAGCCAGCAATTTACCACCAGAATCTCGGAGCCCAAAGCAGCTGGTAAACCTGTACGCCAAACGTATGCAAATAGAGGAAACCTTTCGTGACCTCAAAAGCCCGGCATACGGCTTTGGCTTACGCCAAAGTCGTACCAACAGTCCAGAGCGATTCGACATCATCCTACTGATAGCGTTGATGGTTCAATGCCTGTTGTGGCTAGTTGGTTTACACGCACAGCAACAGGGCTGGGATAAGCATTTTCAGGCCAATACCATTGGGCACTGAAGAATCCCCTGATGATTTACAAATAAATCATCAAATTAGGGTGGAAGCGCATCTTGTTGCATGATCAAATGGTTTCGCTAAAAACTACACTTGGACAACAAGATGCGCGAAGCCAATATCCTACAACATTCTTTACACCAATACTGCCCAGAACTTCACCTAAAACGATTAAACAGCTTGATGCTGGCCTCTAAGGCACTGATTGAATGTAAGACACTGACCTTGACTGAGTTAGGTCGAAATTTACCAACCACGGCCCGAACCAAGCACAACATCAAGCGCATTGATCGTTTGCTCGGCAACACGCATCTGCATCAAGAACGGTTAGCTGTCTACCAATGGCATGCCAGCCTCATCTGTTCTGGTAACCCTATGCCGATTGTGCTCGTCGATTGGTCAGACATCCGAGAGCATAAACGCATCATGGCTCTGCGCGCCTCAATAGCCTTCAATGGCCGCTCTATTACCCTGTATGAGAAGTCCTATCCCCTATCAGAACAATGCTCTAAGGCCTCCCACAACGGTTTTTTAGCGGACTTAGCCAAGATTTTACCTTTGCATGTTACCCCTCTCATCGTGACTGACGCGGGGTTCAAAGTGCCTTGGTACAAAGAGGTTGAGGCGCATGGTTGGTTTTGGCTAAGCCGTATTCGCGGTACAGTTCAATTTGCAGATATTGGCGCTGAAAATTGGCGTGCAGTTCGCAGTACACATGACTTGGCCAACGGTCAAGCGAAGAGCCTGGGTTGTAAGACTTTGACCAAAACTAACCCTATCAATTGCCATCTCACGCTTTATCGTAGCAAACCTAAGGGGCGTACAAATCAGCGTTCAACGAGGACTAATTGCCACCATCCATCGGCAAAAACGTACTCAACATCGGCGAAAGAGCCTTGGGTGTTAGCCAGCAATTTACCACCAGAATCTCGGAGCCCAAAGCAGCTGGTAAACCTGTACGCCAAACGTATGCAAATAGAGGAAACCTTTCGTGACCTCAAAAGCCCGGCATACGGCTTTGGCTTACGCCAAAGTCGTACCAACAGTCCAGAGCGATTCGACATCATCCTACTGATAGCGTTGATGGTTCAATGCCTGTTGTGGCTAGTTGGTTTACACGCACAGCAACAGGGCTGGGATAAGCATTTTCAGGCCAATACCATTGGGCATCGAACGGTACTCTCAACGATTCGCTTGGGATTGGAGGTACTCAGGCGGCCTGATTATCAAATCACTGAGAAAGAATTGCTGGCGGCCTGGGTATTATTCGCCAATCAGTTGCTCAAATATGGCTATGCTATGGCTGATTTATGAGGGGATCCTTCAGCATTGGGCATCGAACGGTACTCTCAACGATTCGCTTGGGATTGGAGGTACTCAGGCGGCCTGATTATCAAATCACGGAGAAAGAATTGCTGGCGGCCTGGGTATTATTCGCCAATCAGTTGCTCAAATATGGCTATGCTATGGCTGATTTATGAGGGGATCCTTCAGTACCACGTCCGAAAGTAATAAATCTCCCCATAGATAACATATTAAACAAATTATCATATTGAATACTTTCAATAACGTTAAATCCAGCATTTTGCATGGCCGCTTTACTTGACCATTGGCTACCAGAACCGGTATCTAACGCCATTAACTGCGCCAATGTATTTATATTGGCCATAATGGGTAAATTTTGTTTCTTGATAATAAATACTCTAAAACCCTGAATACCTTTCCGGATTGGTATTTTTATTGGAATTAACTGTTCATCCCACTGAGAATTGGATGCTTCAGCAATAACGTTGACTGTTTTACCTTCTAATAATCCTCTAAAAATACGGTTACGACTCATGACAACATCAGAAATCTGTATTGTTCCAACACCAAAATCATTGTTTGTTGCTTCAATAATTAATGTCAACAGATCATAAGTATATTGGTATCTATGGTCATTATTTGATTCTGGAGGATTAATAATAAAAGTATCAACAGCATATGAGTTTGGTATATATGTCCATATTCCAATAGAAAACAGCAAAGTGAACAGACTAAAACGCTGAAATGTCATCATAAATGCTCATTACGCTATATCAAAGCTATCCTTCCCGCTAAATTTTAGCAGAAAGGATAGATCTCGTAGGTATGTACAGCACAACATTTATGCGTTTTGTGAGTCAAACCAAGCAAACATGCCCTTATAAGCCGTGCAGGGTAAAATATCCAAATACCACATTGTACATATATGCTAAACGCTGGATCTGCTGAGATGGCTTTTACGCCATTAAACATAAATTAAAAATCTATAATAACCTTACCAATCAAAGCGTTGAGTTAGTCAACATTGACTAAAACCATTGGGTTAGAACCATAGTTCCTTTGAATGGTTAACGATATAAACAATGCTTTCCTCACTCAATGAGGTATTCCATCGCTTTCTATCAACACCACCATCACCGCAAATGTTAAGACTGGCTTTCCATCAGACAAATATAATCCTCTAATTCCTGTCCCGGCGTCGGTTCAAAATGGCGGTTAAGCCTTAACAATCCTGTGATTCGATCGACCCGAAAGTTGCGAAAATCTTGGCGTAATTCGCACCAGGTCAGCAAGGTCCAAGTGCCGCGCCAAAAATAGATGGCGAGCGGCCGCACTTCGCGCTCTGTCAGGGTTTTATTCACATCTTGATAGAATAGTTTGACGTATTCACGGCGCTGGGCCGCATTACGCAGCGGATCGAGAAACTGAAACTCGTTGGAATCTAGATAAAAATCCGGCGAGAACATCAAGGATTGATAGGCTTGCAAACGCTTAGGTAGCACGGCTTCCACTTTTATCATCGCCTGACGCGCCGCACTGCCAAGCTCTTTGCCGCCCCATGTTTGCACCATGCGCATGCCGACTTGAATCGCCTCTAATTCGGCCTCGTTAAACATCAGTGGCGGCACATTCACTTCGTGGCGCAATAGATAACCCACGCCCGCCTCCCCTTCAATGGGAATGCCGCTCAAACACAAATCCTGCACATCGCGGTAAACCGTGCGAGTCGAGACTTCTAAACGATCCGCCAGCTCTTGGGCGGTCGTCAGTCGTCGATGTTTAAGAATTTGCACTATTTGAAATAGGCGGTCGGCACGGCGCATGGACAGTAATCACACCTCAAATTGGCTTCGCTGCGAAAGTTTAGGGATCTTAACCGCTAAAGCTTAGCCGCCCAAGCGATAGTGCATCTGCCTGCTTTATCGTTTAAAACTATACAATCCCAATATAAATCTCGACTTTATCAGCACTTAGATAGACTTCAAAGTCCGTTTGGTAGCAGCGCTGGTGCGAGCAATCAGGCTCGGTAAAGTAGCGCCAAATCTGTCCCCAAAGTCCCACCACACAGTGGGGCATTTCCCCTTGCGCACTGAACTTAAGGTAGTTTCCTTCTCGCAGCTGCAACGCAGTAAATGGGCCGGTCTCGCTGACAGACTCAACGCTTTTACCCACTAAAACCGAATAGTCTCCCGTCATATCGGATTCATAGTCGTAGTAAACCCCATACATGGGAGAATCGAGCATAGATGTCAGCTGTGAAGATTCAAAAAAAGCCTGCCATAGCGCTGCAATCTTGCCGCCCTCAGCCGCCATTTCGGCGTTATTATTGGTGCGCGTACTCAGCCCAAGCATAGGTTGAGCCGCCATAAAAACCTGTTCCATTATCCTTTCACCTTCATCACTGAAATTTGCTGTTGCTTGTTTAAGGCTATCGCTAGACGTTATTGCTCGTCGCGCTTTATCCCCAAAACTGACTGTATCCACTTGAATTAAGGAGCTGCGTAAAAAGTCAGTACAAAGAGCCGTGCCAAGGCACGACTCATTAGGATATTCATTACTGATTTTGCGACCAAAGGCCGACCTTATTGCCTTCGCTATCCACAAACAGGGCGATATAGCCACAACCACCATCCTTGATAGGTGTCACAGGCAATAGCATAGTCACATTAGCGGCCACGAGTTTATCCACTAAAGGTTGCAATTGAGCGCTGAAATGCAAGTATACAGTGCTACCGTCCATCGACGGTTTGCTCATGCTGCATTTAACGAGGCCAATGCTTGGTGCGCCTTCATCCTCTGTTTCAATCGTGGCGTATTGCATGTCTTCCATATCGTCACGCTTAAATTCAACCCCGAAATGTTGTTGATAAAAAGCGATGGCACGATCCATATCACTGACAGGAATTTCACCCCAGACTAACGGTGCAATTGATAACATTTTCACTTTCTCCTTGTTGAAAAATGCCAATGATTCATCATGTTATAAGAGTAAATCACCAGCGGACGACAACAAGAATAAAACAAGGCTACTGACAACATCATGTCAGTAGCCTTTGAGTGAAGCTGATTTTATTGAGTGCGCTAAAAGCGCTTATTTAGGTAGGCTCGCCTGATGGGCTGAAATAAACGCCTCCATCGCCTGAGTTGCCCGTGCTTGGGCGCTGACCAAGGTGTCTTGCGCCGTCATAGGTTCAACCACCTCGTAATAGCACTTGATTTTAGGCTCAGTGCCCGACGGCCGTACTATCACCCGCGCGCCATTGGCTAAGCGGTAAGTTAATACATCACTGGCGGGCAGATTGATTTTCTCGACCTTGCCATCGGCAAAACGGCGCTCTAACGCCTTGAGATCATCAGTCGACACCACGGCATGCTCACCAATTGCCAACGGCGGATGTTCACGCAGATAGGCGCCGATATTAGGCGTGTCGGGTTTTAAGGCAATGCTAACTTGGGCATTGAGATGGAAACCCTGCTCGCGGTAAATCTGCTCGAGTCTATCCCAAATGGTTTGCCCTTTGGCGGCAAGCTCGGCGGTTAATTGGGCGAAGGCGACTAAGGCCGACAGGCCGTCCTTATCCCACACCATGCTACCGACGGTGTAACCCAGTGCCTCTTCGTAGGCAAACAGGAATTGATTGTCAGGCTGACTCTGCGCAATCCCCACATTCATCAGCCATTTAAAACCGGTGAGCGTGGTATAACTTTCAACGCCAAAGCCTTTGGCGATTTTAGATAATAGACTGGAGGACACAATAGTCGTGCCCACTAGACGTTGGTCTTTCGCGGCATGGCTTAACAGATAATGACCAAAGAGCACGCCCACTTGGTCGCCTGTTAGCATTTGATACTCTCCATCATCCTTACGTACTGCAACCGCAAATCTGTCAGCATCGGGATCATTGGCGCAAGCAAGCATGGCGGCATGCTTTTTCGCTTCGGCGATGACTAAGTCCATCGCGCCCTTTTCTTCCGGATTCGGGAAATTAACCGTTGGGAAATCCCCATCGGGCTCGCGCTGCGCCGCCACCGAGTAGACTTGGGTAAAACCCGCATCCTTAAGCACAGTTTCAGCCATTTCAGCGCCCACACCATGCATAGCGGTATAGGCAAGGCTGACTTTTTCGGGCGCAGTGTGATTTTGCAGCACCTTGGCGTGCATCACGCCGCGGCGATAGGTTTCGTAATAATCGTCATTAAGCCAAATCAATTTACCGTGCTTGATGGCATCAGCCTGATCCATAAACGGAATTGCTTGGGTTGCAGCCTGCTCAATCTTAGCGGCGATACCTGAGTCATGGGGCGGGATAATCTGCGCGCCGTTTTCCCAATACACTTTGTAGCCATTGTATTGTGGTGGGTTATGGCTGGCGGTCACCACAATGCCCGCAGCGGCATTAAAATGCTTAACCCCAAAGGCCACCAGCGGCGTTGGCGCCACTTTGGCGGTGAGACGCACTTTAATCCCCATCGCGGTGAGTACACTGGCGGTATCATGGGCGAAAGTGCGTGAATCGTGGCGGCCATCGTAACCAATCACAACCCCGCGCTCGGCGGCATCTTTAATTTGTTCGAGCAAATAGGCACCAAGCCCAGCAGATGTTTGGCGGATAACCAAGCGATTCATGCCCATAGGACCTGCGCCCACCACACCGCGTAATCCGGCGGTACCAAACTCTAACCGTCCCGCAAAACGTGCCTCGAGTTCGGCGTCATTGCCTGTGTCGATTAAGGCTTGCAGTTGTGCCTGAGTGCGGGGATCGGGATCATTTTCGAGCCAATGCTTAACCTGTAATTGCAGATGAGTATTCATAGGAGCCTCAGTGAAAATCATTTTCAATTACCTTAGGAAAATCCATGCCGAAGAACAAGCAAATTTGCACTTTTCGCGGCGGATTTAAGTGTAAAGAGAGAGTGTGTAACGAAATTAGGAGAAGTTAAGTCACGTAAAGACGCGATTTATTAACCCTGTTAATCCTCATGTAACAGGGGCTGTCGTGCTTGCGCAGCAGCGCGCCGAGGTGCTTCGAAAGCACTCACCACCTCAAGCAAAATTGCACTGATAAATGCCACGAATTGACGTCTTAACGCAGTAAATTAATCGACACTACGTTAGAGAACAGCTCCTTTTCAGAGTCCTGCTCCAATTGATTTCGCCAAGGTTTATCGAAAACCCGCACAAGATAATATGTATCGCGCCCCGTGTCTGTCACAAAGGCGATGCCAAAACGCATCAACTCGTAGTGAATATCATGGACAAACACCAATGAAAAATTTTGGCGTCCGGTCAGCTGATTGATATCTTCTCGAGTTAAACTCACGCCCTTTTCAACACCCTCGAAGCGTTTCTTTAGCCAATGAGCAAATTCCTTCGCACTCACCATAGACATGATCTTTCTCCTCGTACGATCCTCGGCATTAACGGCCTGGTTCGCGGTCATCTGTTCGATTATTTGTAATGATGGCGTGGCGTAATGGCCAACATCTCAGAATGAGCCAAACTGTCGTCCCATTCCGGCAGATAAAGAGCTAAGCCACAAATTTGATGGTGCTAATAATTTATTGTTATTAGTGCAAAATTGATGAAAACAGACTATCTATATTTGGCTCAGTGCGCTGTAAGGCGAACGATTACCCAAGTAGAAAGAAAGCCCGAGCCAAACGACTGTCTATACGAAAAATAGAACAGTTTGCACACTTTTACCAAACCTAAAAACCGCAAATAGAAGTTATTTCATCGGTCAATAACCCAGGCAATCACAACCTATCTTTGAGATGACCGAATAAAAAACTGGCGCACTATGGCGCCAGTTTTAGGTAGAAAAACATTAGCTTACTTCTGCTCGCGCGTCTTCCACAGGGAGAATAATACCCCCGCCAGCAAGAGGCCGAAGGTGACACCAAGGGATAAGGCCGTTGGGATTTTAAAGTCCACAATGCCTTCATGATTAAAGTACACCAGTCCGACTTTTACACCGATAAACACCAATACCACCGATAGCGCATATTTGAGGTACTCGAAACGATGCACCATGGCCGCGAGGGCGAAATACAATGCCCGCAGACCTAAAATCGCAAAGATATTAGAGGTATAGACGATAAAGGGATCTTGGGTAATCGCAAAAATCGCCGGAATACTGTCCACCGCAAACACCAGATCCGCGGTTTCGACTAAGATCAACGCCAAAAACAGAGGCGTTGCCCACCAGCCTTTGCTGAGTTGATGATCCTCTCCCCTTACCCAAAACTTCTCTTGATGAAGGCTTGGCGTAAAACGCATTTTAGAGCGCAACCATTTGTAAAACTTATTATCTTGGATATCACCATGCTCATCATCGGAAAAGAGCATCTTAATACCGGTGAAAATCAAGAACAGGCCGAATAACACCAACACGCCTTGGTATTGCGCTACCAGCGCCGCGCCTAAGCCAATCATAATGGCACGCAGCACGATAACGCCCATGATCCCCCAGAATAACACTCGGTGTTGATACAAACGGGGAATGCCTAAGCTACTGAAAATAAGCGCGATAACGAAGACGTTATCCATAGATAAGGACTTTTCAATAAGGTAACCCGTGAGGTATTCCATCCCCGCAGTCGAGCCCTTGTACCACCATAACCAGGCGCCGAACAACAGACCCATACAAATATAAAAGGCCGATAATTTAAGGCTCTCTGCCACGGTAATTTCGTGCTGCTCTTTGTGTAGCACACCTAAGTCGAAGGCTAACAATGCCAACACAAAGCCAAAAAACATTAACCAAACCCATATTGGGTAACCCACAAATAGCGTGGTTAAAAACTCCATAACACTCCCTAAAACCTAAAAAATACCGAGTTTTCTCGGCTCCATCGCCACATTCGATCTTAGTACTTGGCGATACCAAAAACAGTGAAACAGGGTAAAAACCTTAAAATGTCAGATTAAAATTTGTTTAAATCCATACTTATCAGCCAAAAAAACTCGTTACACGAACCCTTATCATCAGAGTATTTATGGTACTCAGTTCAGATTTAAGCCTAGCCCTAACACTCACGGGATCACGGAGTAAAATAATCGCGTGAGCTCATCACTCATCACGCCTCAGCACCAATCGACAGTATTTTTCGCTAAGACGATAAAAAGCGAGCTGTTTCAGCGCACTGTGTACCACTTGAGCATTAAGCGAAAATGAAAAATCCGCGGGCAAGAATGGCTGCTTGTAATAGCGTAAATGGCGTGTGTGATCGCTCACCACAAAGGATAAAAAGGAGATTCGATGGGAAGCGAAAAAACTATTCGCGACCGAGCAGACGACGCGTGACTAATACCACAAGATGCAGTAACAACAGGCCAGTAAAAGCTGAGCAGAAAAACAGTAAGGCGATGGAGTTGACCTCACGTGGAGTGTCACTGTAGAGATACCACCACAACGGCCAACCGATAAGCGACAGCAACGTCAATTGCCACATGCAGCGTTTGCAGCGGCCAATCTTTTGCCGAAAAATCGAAGTATTACAATCGTCGCACGCCATTAACGTTTTAATCCATTAGCTTACCGTAACGGCATAAGATATCACCAAGTTTGTCCTGTGCTAAATACCGCACTTGAGCGATGCCTTGAGGCGCTTCATTCCCTCTTCTATCGACACTAAGGCATGATAGCCAAAGTCCTGTTTTGCCGCGCTGATATCGAAATAATGGCTACAGGAAAGCTGTTTAGCGACAAAGCGCGTCATGATCGGCTCTTCTTGCTTATTCAGCAGTCGATACGCCGTTTCTAACACAGCGCCCACCACATAAGCTAGGGTCTGTGGCACGCGCGCGGTCACAGGCGGCAACCCATCACAGGCTAGGATGAGGTTCAGCATCTTGGCCATAGTCACAGGCTCGTCGTTACTGACAAAATAGGCTTTCCCTTGGCACTTAGGCGAGACTTGGCAAAGCTCAACGGCCGCCAGAATGTGGGCATAAGCGGCGTTATCGATATAAATGGTATCGACCAGTTTATCCTCGCGCCCCACCAGCTTAAGTTTACCTAAACGACCGCGGGCGAGCACCCGAGGCACCAGATGCGGATCATTGGGCCCCCAAATCAAATGCGGCCGCAGGGCAACGGTCTTTAACGCATACGCCGATGCAGTTGAAGAGATTTGATTAGCATCGAGCATCATCTTCTCGGCAATCGCCTTGGAGTGAGCATAAAAATTTAAAAAACGGCTGGCGTAGGGCGTCGATTCATCAATACCCGCTTCATCCTCGCCCGCAAAGGTCACGCTAGGGGTGCTGGTATAAACTAATTTGCTGATTTTAAGCGTTTTACAAGCGGCAATCACATTAGCTGCGCCCTTCACATTGGGGCAAAAATAGCTGTCCCTGTCGCCCCATACCCCCGCTTTTGAGGCCACATGGAACACGATATCGCAGCCCAGCATCGCCTGTTTGACTTGCTCAGGATTGGCTAAATCCCCCTGTACCATAGTCACGCCAAGGGCTTCAAGCTCAGGGTAATGGCCACGGGCAAACCCTGTCACCTTAATCCCAGCCGCAACCAAACGTAGGCAAATGGCCTTACCCAAAAATCCGCCCGCGCCAGTCACAAAGGCATGGTTGACCTTAGCCGCCAAGGCATAAAGCGCGGCTTGCTCACGCTTATCGAGACTTAGTTTGCTACATGCTTGGTCACCGCCCACTTGGTTTAGGCCTGTTGGTTGCGACGGCGTACATTCTAAGTCCGTAGGGGCGAGAGAAATGGAACAATTATCGGTCATCTTGCTATTCCGAGACACACAGTGTCGTTTACAGTATTAAGTTCAGCGCTTATATGCAATGGAATAATATTTCATTCCCATGCCACTAAAAAGCAACAGAAAATCTAGACGAGTAAGGTTAAAAGTCCCTTAAATGAACATCAGCCTTTGGTTTGCGATTGCGCCCAAACGGCTAATTTTTCTCTAAATATTTTGGCATTGTGGCGCACATCCACGGGGAAATCGGGATGAATGAGAAAACGTCTAATCCCCTGAGTGTGGCTATACTGCTCGGCAATCGCCATCAGCTCTTGATAGAGCTGCGCGCTCTTATTGCAGACCAAAGATTGGTCAAGCTCGATGCAGATGAGTGGTTCAATCTCACTCGCGCCGCCTTGCCCCTTCACTTTGATCCCCACTAACGCCGAGCGCTTCACATTCGGATGGGTATTAAAAATACGCTCACTCGGAATCGAATAGTACCGTTTAACAAACTGCCCACCTTGGGTGGCATCGACTCTATGGGCTTTGCGGCCACACATCCACAAGCGGCCGCTGTCATCTAAATAGCCAAGGTCGCCCATTCTGTGCCTAAAGGTTTGCTGCTCGCGGTCCCAGATTTTAGCCGCCGTCGTTGCCGTTTCGCGGCGATAATAGGACTGGCTCACCATAGGGCCTGTTACCACTATTTCGCCAATTTCCCCCGCGTTAAGACGCAGGCCATTATCCCACTCAGGGATGTTATCCTCAGTGATGGCGATAATCTCGATGCTGACACCATCGATGGCGCGACCGACACAAATCCCACCGCCATTGTCCGTGTTTTGAGTCGTGGTCAATAGCTCATCGCTGGCGATCATGCTGATGGGTAAGGATTCGGTAGCGCCGTAGGAATTGAGTACAGGCACGCCGTCACTGAGCATTTTGCTAAAGCGTGCAATCGAGGCAATAGTCGCGGGCGCGCCAGCGGAAATTACGCGTTTCACACTGCTGAGTTTGTGCTGCTTTTTCGACTCGGTTTGCTCACCGGCGCGGCCTAAACGTTCAAGCAAGGCTGGATTAACAAAGATATTGCTGCATTGGTATTTCTCAATGGCGGCAAATAAAAATTCAGGATTGGCCGTAATCGGTTTACTGGCATCCATCTCAGGCACAATCGATGCCATACCGAGCGCCGGACCAAAGAGGGAGAATAGCGGAAATGTCGCTAAATCACGCTCGCCATGTGCAATGCCATAATCCTGTTTTAGCGCCTGAATTTGCGCCTCAAACATGCCATGGCTATAGACAACGCCCTTTGGCGTCCCCGTGCTGCCACTGGTAAAGAGAATCGCCGCCATCTCGTCATGCCTAAGCAGCGCCATCGGGTACTCGCCCTGTTCCGACAATTTAGCCACAGATGACTTAGCTGTAGACGACTTAGCTGTTGATAAGAGTATCGACGCTAGACTTGGCGCGCCCGTAAGTAAGCGCGATAGTGTGCCAGCAAGCCCGCTGGGATTGCCATCCACATTGATAAGATGCTGCACACTGCCCTTACCCCAGCCTAATAAGCGTCTGGCGATATGAGCTTTAGGGATTCCGATAAAGGCATCGGGCGCGGCTTCAATAAAACATTGCTTAAGGTTTTTAATTCCCATACCCGGGTCAACCAGCACGGGGATAATCCCCGCCTTAAACAGCGCAAACGTTAACGCAAAAAAATCCAGACTCGGGGTGACCATCAGCACCGCCTTCATCCCCCGTGTCAACCCATGGGCATTGAGCGCGAAGGCGATGGCATCGCTTTGTTTATCGAGGCTAATAAAATCGAGTTCTTGGTAAGTCAGATTGGCAAGGGATTTACCCTTGCCCTGTTGCACCGCAACCGCAAGATGATGGGGAATGTGATGGGCGGCTTGCTTTAAATGCCGACAGATATTGGCATCGCTTGCTTGCTCGGCGGTAGATGTCCCATGGCCGAGCTGCGCATCCTCCACTCTAGCCATTAATGTGCGGCCTGTGGCGCTTGAGTCTCTTCCTCAGGCTCTGTGACCGGCACCATTTCAACGTGCTGCACTTCTGCCGCTGGCGTTTGCGCCTCAGCCATAAAGTGTTTGATATGGGTAATCACCTCATCGCTCGCATCTTCGAGGATATAGTGACCACAATCGGCAAATTCATGCACCTGTGCATGGGGCATATGTTCGCGCCATTTGGCTAAAAAGTGCTTATCGAACACAAAGTCCTGTAAACCCCAGCAAATCAGTGTCGGTACCTTGGCAAACTTTGGCAGACTGGCGGCAATATCCGACACTAGCTGATAGTTTCTGTCACCCAGTTTTAGCGGAATATCCTGCACAAAACGCAAGGTCGAAATCCGATTTGCCCATGAGTTAAACGGCGCGACATAGGCCTCTCGGATGTACTTTGACATCGGCTGACGCTTTACCCCAACATAGGAGGCTATCGATGAAAACGCATTAAAACCACGCACTAATACGGTGCCAAGCAGTGTATTACGGCAGATCCACAGCGCCAGCGGTAAGGGTTTAGTTTCGGGTAAATGGAAGGCGCCGGTATTTAAAATCACCAGACGTTTAATTCGTTCAGGGTAACGCGCAGCATAGCCCATGCCGATCATACCGCCCCAATCGTGGACGACTAAGGTAATGTTTTCGTTTACCTTTAGGCTATCGAGCAGCGCCTCTAAATCGTCAATGCGATTCTTTAAGGTGTAATCGTAACCGCTGTCATCCGGCTTATCCGACAGGCCACAACCAATATGGTCGGGCACGATACACTGGTGAGTATCCTTAAGGGCACTCACGAGATTACGGTAATAAAAACTCCAACTTGGATTACCGTGCACCATGACCACAGGCTCACCTTGGCCTTCATTGATGTAATGCAGCTTGTTGCCATTACGGCTAAGAAAATGACGTTTAAACGGCAACAGAGTGTCTAACATGACGCTTCCTATCTTTTGTTTTAATTATTTTGTATTGGTAGCCTGTGCAGGTAAATTCGCCTTTACCTATGCTCAGTGCTAATGCCCATCGCTAAACCAATAAGCATAAAAATGCCCTAGCAAACCTTGCTCTCAAGCGTCGGCTAAGGCAAATAACAATCCTTGAAAAACTACCACTTAATGCCCAGCATCATGCAGTTCAAACCACTGCCGATACCTAAAAAGCTCACCTGATCCCCTGGGCGTAAAAAGCCTTGATCGTGTGCCATGGCCGCTGTGACGGGTAAAGAGACTGTGCCCATATTGCCAAGCAGTTGATATGTTGGAAATTCTTTTTCAGGTGGAATATTTAATGCACTCAAGACCTGTTTACGGTTTGAAGCGCCGACCTGATGACAGATTACTTTGTCGACCTGCTCGACCAACCAATTCCGCTGAGCGAGGAAATGCTCCCACGTGTGCTTTGCCAGCTCGACCCCTTCTTTGAGTAAGGTCACCGCATCGGTACGCATAAACTCACGGTAAATATTGTGACCTACTTCCTGCAAACCCCACTGACACAGTTGATGGTGCTGCGGCGCAGATAAATGGGAGGCGCCAAGTAACTGATGCTTACGCACATTCGTCAGCGGCAAACTGCCATCGGTCAGGATCACCGCCACCGCGCCAGAGCCGCCAGTTAAGGTCGCCAGCGACTGGGCAAAATTCTGCATGGTCGGATCGGCCAACATATTATCAATGGTCACATCGACAATATCCCGCGCCGATTCACAAGACACCACCATGCCCGCCTTAATTTGACCAAGCTCGATACGGTTGGCAATGTCTAAAATGCCCGACAACACCCCAAGACAGGCATTGCTGATATCGTAAATCGCCGTGTCCTTCGACACCCCTAAGGCCGCCGCAATCCGACAGGCGGTGGCGGGTTCGTGCTGGTCACGGCAAACGCCGGTGTACACCACAGCGCCCAGTTCGGCGACTTCTATTCCCGTTTCTGCTATCGCCTTGTGCGCCGCTTTAATCGCTCCATCAGATAATTGATGCCCTTTAGGCCACCAACGGCGTTCGGTAATACCCGTTAAGGCCGCAAGTTGCCCCATGGGAATGCGAAATTTTTGATATAGAGGCGCGAGGCGAGATTCTAGCTCACTACTGGAAACCACCACAGGTGCCAGTTCATAGGCAAGGCTATTAATAAATACGCGGGAATATTTCATGAAACTGTTTTATTCGCTCACTAGGATCACTGATCTTTTAGGTCAGTTTTTAGTTGTTATGTGTCATTAAGGCGACATTTGAACAAGAAAAGCCCGATGATTCAATAAAAAACCATCTTTCGCCTTAGACTTGTCTCACAGGGTTTATAAACCCTTGTGACGATCATGCCGCCAATCCGTTAATTCAAAATGAACTAATAAAGAAATACTTTATAAAAAACAGTCAGGTATAACATTAAATAGTAGATTGTTTTTTACTCGCTCAATTTTTGCGCCAAAATCAGCGCATTTCTGGGTGTCACACTGTTTGCACAAAATTCCCTCAGAGTCACCCGATAGCCACTTTCCAGCAAAAAGCAGCAACGATCGAGAATTAACCACAGCTCCAGCGCACGGCGGAATAAATGCGCCGCCAAATCGATGCGTCGGGTTAACCTTTGTCGCTGCTTTCCTATCTCGAGCCAAGCGTCAAAATCACAATCTGCATCTAAGGTAACCGCCTTTTGCGCCGCCGCCCAATGGCAAAACTCGGCAAACTCACTACTCAGCTGACTTTGCTTTATTGCGGGTAAAGGTAAATAAGCATCTATGCCACGATAGCTTCGCTGCAACGCATCAAAACCGAGCCGCCAGGCGATTTCCTGATGCCGCAGCGCCTGTTGTTTCGGATTGGCGATCACACTCTGCTGCAAGGGCAATTGCAAGTCATGACGACTTAAACGCAGCGCGCTGTGTTTGGCGAGTGTCGATAAGCCTTGATATTGATTAGCTTGAATTAAATGATAGCAGCAAGGTGAAATCGCCAGAGCCTGGGTGCCCGCCGCTGCGGCCAATTGCAGTAAACGCACATGCAAATCGCCACAGGCATGCAGCGCCACCGCCTGTTGCTTGGCGCGAAAAGGATTAGTTTGATGAGCGGTATTTTCGCAAGCATTATCTTCGATAGCGAAGGCATCGGCACAGATAAAGCGCTGTGATAATTGCCATTTATCGGCAAAGGCTTGGCCCTCTTCACAGAGCATCGCCTGCCACTCGAGGCTTAACACATCCACACCACGTGCTTTGGCTATTAAGCGGCCTAAATGGCCTTTGCCCGCACACCACTCCAGCACGGGTAATCCCGCATCGGGCAAATGCTGCACAAAGGCGGTAATTTGCTCCCACTTACGGCCTTTAATATGGGCGCTAAAGTGAGCCAATTCGGCAACTTCAATGTTAGGTGAAGTAGCAGTTTCAATATCGTCAGAGCCAATATCAAAGCCTATATCGGAGTCAATATCCGAGCCCAGCAAAAGTTCGGCAAAGGACAATGTGAGTAAAGACAGATCCCAGTCTAAGCCTAACGCGGCAAGATCCTGCTTAAGTGCGGGAGATAAGGCATCGACTAACGCCGATTGCTCGGCATCCAAGGTATCGAGCACGGCATCATCAAGCGCCCAAAGGGTGGTTGCTAGTCTTGGGAATTGCGCCGCCCAAGGCAGTGCTTTTGCCTCAAAGGCACGCACTTGCCATAGGGCGCGGCTCTGCTCAAGTAGCTTATTCAACTGGATAAAGTGCGCCTTGAGCCTGTCCTGACGCTCGGCCCTTGCCTGCTTATGATTATCGCGCTTAATTGCCATGCTGAATTTGCTTTACTCTGATGTGTTCCATTTGACTCTCTTATTGGCCTTAGCCGTCAAGCCTTCACAACAGCACTGTTTTTAAAACCAGTTTGAAAACTATTTTGAAAACTTTGCCGTCAGTTTGAAAACTATGCCGTCATTAAGCCTTTACGAATATCAAGGCACATTTGACTTAATTTCGCTGCCCAAATGGCGCCTAAAGCTGCTAGTATCGCCGCAGTTTTGGCCAACTTGCTATACCAGTTGGCAATCCATGTGTGTGTATACACAAAAAAGCCAGTTAAAGAGAAGAGTTTTAGAGGAAAAGTATGCTCTCCCCCTGCGTCGCTCGCTGCGGCTTAAATGATGAAGATTATTGCATGGGCTGTTTTCGCCATATCGATGAGATTGTCGCTTGGCGCAATGCCAGCGATGCTGAACACACTGCGATTATTGCGCAGCTCCCTGCCCGCAAAGCCCATTTCGAAGGCGACGAAAATCAACAGGTGCTAAGCCGCGCTAAATGGCTGGAAGCCGAGGCACGACTTGCGAAAAAAGCCTGACATTTCAGGCTTTTTACTTTTATCGCTACTTTTTCATCATCGCTTTTAAATCGGCAAAGGGATTATAGGTCGCCGCCGCTTGCTTGGTTTCTGTGGTACTGCCGTAGCGGATCAGTTCTTCGAAGCGTGAATGTTCGTTATCGTGGCAATAGAGGCACAATAATTCCCAATTCGAGCCGTCGGATGGGTTGTTATCGTGGTTGTGATCTCTATGGTGAACCGTCAACTCGCTTAAATTTTTTGAGGTAAATTCACGGGTGCAGCGGCCACAGATCCAAGGATACAATTTGAGCGCTTGCTCGCGGTAACCGCCCTCACGCTTTGCACGGTATTCCCGCTCTTGGGCTAAGACTTGATCTAACTTACTCTGGCCTGGATTTGCTGACATGCTCACACCTAACTGATGACTCCTAAAAAGTGCCCCAAGGATAATCCGAGTTATTCCTTGGGGCAATATTTCTAACACGCAAAGCGTTTAGGCGACATGTCCTTGGTCAGCATTGGACAAGTGCAAATAGTGCAGGTATTTCTCGTATTGGGTGACCACATCCGCCAATAGCTGCTCTTCGGTATAGCCCATCACATCATAGTGCTGGCCGCCCTGCTCTAAGTACACTTCGGCGCGATAATACCAATTGTTGCCCTGCTCTAACTCTTCACCGACCGGATTAACGATTTCAAAGCAGCGCATCCGCACACCGTAAACGAAGGGTTGATAGGCTTCGTTGCTGATCACCAATCGCACTTTGCCGTCGAGATACTCAAGATCCGCCGTTAAGCCCTTACTCATAAATTGCTGACACACCTTAGATAACGCTGGTGTCGCGACATTATTGAGGAAGACACGCGCCTCATCTTCGGTGGGATGCGACACTAAGACTTCGATACGCTCCTCCCAGCTGATATTGGTCTTAGCATATTGCACACTGGTGGTATGGAGCTGCACGCTGTTGATCTTAAGCCAATCGTCCTTCAGCGCCTTATACAGCCCTAAACACATCAGCAGCATCACGCATAAAAATGGCATCGCACTCGCAATGGCAGCGGTTTGGAGTGCCTGTAAGCCACCCGCAAGCAGCAGCACTGAGGCCACCACACCCTGGAGTAATGCCCAGAACACCCGTTGCCAAACGGGTGCATTGTTATCGCCCCCCGAAGTTAGGTTGTCGATTACTAAGGATCCCGAGTCAGATGAAGTCACAAAAAAGGTCACCACTAAACAAATCCCAATGCCCGATAACAGGTGCGGGTACGGCATATGTTCAAAAAACACAAACAGCGCCACGGGCACATTGGTATTCACCGCTTCGCTTAGGTAGGTCGCGCCTTGATTCATAATGGCGTCGATGGCCGAGTTACCAAATACCGTCATCCACAAAAAGGTCAGCGCCGAAGGCACAAATAAAATGCCGACTAAAAACTCACGTATGGTACGGCCGCGACTCACCCGCGCAATGAAGGTGCCGACAAAAGGTGACCACGAAATCCACCAGCCCCAGTAGAGTAGCGTCCAACCGCCAAGCCAGTCTTCCTTATGCTGATAGGCATACAGATTAAAGGTTTTATTAACGATATCACTGAGATAACTACCGGTATTTTGCACAAAGGCCTGTAGCAACATTACCGTTGGGCCAAGAATTAACACAATCAGCAGCAGAATAAGGGCCAAGCCTAAGTTAAGCTCACTTAAGCGCTTCACCCCTTTATCGAGCCCTGAAAAAACCGACAGAGTAGCGAGTAAGGTAATGCCAATAATCAGCGACACTTGCACCGTGGTGTTATTAGGCAGTTGCTCGAATAAATAGCTTAGGCCCGAGTTAACCTGCAACACCCCAAACCCGAGGGAAGTCGCCACCCCGAACATAGTCCCTAATACCGCAAAGGTATCGACGCAGTGGCCAATCGGGCCATGAATGCGCTCACCGATTAAGGGATAGAGTGCGCTGCGAGGTAACAAGGGCAACTTATGCCGATAAGCAAAATAAGCCAAACTCAGGGCAACTACGCCATATATGGCCCAAGCATGTATGCCCCAGTGGAAGAAAGTGATCTTCATGGCCTCTTTGGCAGCTGCCAAACTCTCAGGCGTTGCATCGGGCGGCGCGAGATAATGCATCACAGGCTCGGCAACGCCGAAGAACATCAGCCCAATCCCCATCCCCGCCGAAAACAGCATGGCAATCCAGCTCTTATAGCTATAGTCGGGCACGGCATGATCGGGGCCTAGCTTAATATCGCCAAAGCGACTGACCATAACAAAGATGATAAAAATCAGAAAAATCGCTACACCAAGGATATACAACCAGCCCGCTTTCGCCTCTATCCACGACTGCATGGATTTGAAAAAGTGATTGGCCTCGGTCGGCCAAATGGCGCAGATCATCACCATTAATGTGATAAAAAAGACCGACGAATAAAAAACCGGTGGATTAATACTCGACTTGATAGACATAAAACTCCCTTGTTCTAGCCAGTTCCCTATTAACATCCCTTCGATGTTGAAGAGATAGCGCAATAATAGGTAACCCTAGCCTCAGCAGTATGTGGTCAGGATGAAATAGGCATAAATAATCCATGACAAGGGCTCGCGGTCAACAATACCTTGTGATGTCATACTCATATTGAAAACGTTTCCCCACTTCCCCGTTTGCTCGACGCTTTTGCTTAATAGTAAAGTCGGCAAACTGTTGACTCGATAAACAGCTAAACCGCTGCTAATGCCCTTTTAGAACCAGCCGCCCTCTCAAAGACAGCGAGCATCAACACCATGCGACCGAATCGCAGGGTTCAACCTCTATGGCGACATAATGCATATAAGCGGTTCGATATCGGTGATATCGAGGATGAGGAATACAAAGCGCGATTAGCAGCTAACGGTTAACCAGTAGCAAATATCGACTCGGCCTTGCTTAAGCTCTACTGGAGTGCCTTCGAACAGAGACCACATGCTGTCGAAAACTGACTCAATAGAGACAAAGATAATGCTAAACAGCAGCTGCTGAATCAGCATAAAAAATGGCGACCTATTAAGTCGCCACCAGATTGTATCACAAAAATGCACTTATTTGACGTAAAAAACCAAAACAGCTCTATTCAGCTTTAGTTTTTACCGTTGCCGCGCCCGGCGTTTGTGAGATACCCGCCGTTAAATTAAAGCGCATCGCCTCTTCAAAAGACCAGTCGACTAAAATCAAATCTTCACGTTTGACGAGGCTAGTCACCCCCGCCATTTGGTAACTGAGTTGAAATAACACAGGCACCCAATCTCCCTCAGGCAGCGCATCGAGCAACGGCTGCGGCGGTGTATCCGTCATAATAAAGCCCACCACAAACCCGCCATTGGCCTGTTTAACCAACACGGTTTGCTGAGTATTGGGTTTACCCTCACGGTTCATTAAGGAAGCGATATCACGGATACTGCCATAGACAGATTTAAACAGCGGAAAACGCATCAGCTGACGTTCAATCCAGCCATAGAGCCACACAATGGGACTCACCGAAAACAACAGGCCCACCGCAAACACTATGGCCACGACTAAGATAAAGCCCGCACCGACAAAATGTTGGTTAATCCCTACCAACTCTAAAATAAAAATCCCTAAACCATCTAACGATACAAACAATGACCAAAACAACCACAGGCTTAAAGCCATCGGCAGCAGGTTCATCAAGCCACGGGCTAAGGTTTTCTTCATTACAATCTCATCAAATCCAATGGGATAAAAAAAGGCATAAATTATTTACGCTAAAAAGCGCGTTAAATGCTACCACAGAGTCACTTTTGCACCAGCACTTGATGTAAGGTAAGGCGCAGAGAAAACTAATAACAAACCGCTACGGCATCGAGGGAAAGAATATGCGCGTGACCCGCCTAGACCATTTAGTGTTAACTGTGAAAGATATCGAGGCCAGCGTCGCCTTTTATCAACGCGTGTTAGGGATGAAAAAGTCCGTATTTGGTCAGGGCCGTATCGCATTAAGCTTTGGCGATCAAAAAATCAATCTTCACCAAGCAGGCGCCGAATTTGAACCGAAGGCAAACCTTGCTACGCCCGGCAGCGCCGATCTTTGCTTTGTGGTCAGCCACAATATCGAAGAAGTGATCAACCACTTAAACAGCCTTGAAGTTGAGATTATTGAAGGCCCAGTTCTGCGCACCGGCGCCACAGGCCGCATCAACTCCGTCTATATCCGCGACCCCGATTTGAATTTATTAGAACTATCCGAATATCTGCCGGCCTGCACGCAGTAGCGCCTAATCCAATCATTTTTAATCGGCACAAATAACCTTATTTCAGAATGCGGATACTATAGATTATTGTTTTGCAACGATAATAATCAGTAACAGCTAGCCAATGAAGTCAACAATAAACGGAATGATAAGATGATAACAATACCCATCCTAGGTTTGCTTGAAGTTGATCCCTATGATGGCTGGCTTAAAAGCCAACCCATTGAGATCAATGCGCTAAGCGGTAAATTTGAGTTTATCTTAGAAGAGTACGAAACCGACCCACAGGTGGAGGATTTTCATACTGCGGTACAACATTTTCTCGCCCTAGACCATACCGCACTCGAGCAAGCTCAGGACGCGATTTACCAATATTATCAAGATTGCTGCACATACATTACGCCTGCGAGCGAAGAATATATTGATATTCCTAACCCAAACCAAGTATGGCGCCATATTGAGTTTGGCGACGAATTAATGGTGTCACGCCGCGCCCATGGGGATAACGCCGTGTATATCTCCCTTACTTGCCACTGCGATTGGGAGCCCGAGCACGGTTTACAAATCGTGTTTAAACAAGGATCAACCATCAATAAAATTGGGGCTTTTGATGGACACCTTTCCCACGCAGATGCCTATGACGATCCTAGATTCGAAGACATGGTCTATGTGCCGTGTTGCAGATAAATTCAGATCGTTTATCAGATCGTTTATCTGATTATCTATCTGATTTATAATATTTTTCATTTATAACGCTAGGCAAGTAACATAATACTCGGCTGAGCATCAATTTATATAGGCTAATGTTTTGAAAGGAAAAGTTGTCTCATATCTTGCGACTAAAAAGTATGGGTTTATCCAAGGCGATGATGGTGAGAGTTATTTTTTGCATTTTTCCGAGCTTTTAAACAGGAAAGATGAAGGCAAGTTAGTCAAAGGCAGTATTGTCGATTTTGATCCCACGCCCACACCTAAAGGCCTAGCCGCCAAAGCAATCAGTTTGCCTGAAGTCTTTATCAGGGAGCGATTAGTTAACTTTTTTACCACTAGAGACAGTTGCCCCAAAAATGGCACAGTCATAGCCAGTTTTCCCATTGCTACCCGTTTTTTTAAGGATCCCAGCGAGGGAAGACGTCATTTAGAACAGCTTGCAAAGCATTGTGGATGCAATGCCGTACTCAATGTCAATTTTGAGAAAGACACTTTCTCGAAAGGAAATTATCGCTATACGGTACACGCCTTCAAAGGTGAACTCGCCCTAGTAACCGAGAAAGTTCCTGCTGACTCTCAAGAACTGGTTATCGCCTCTGCACAGTTACTCGAAAAACGAAAAGCAGATGTAGAACAGGCCGCTAAACAAATGAGTGAAGCCGAAAATTTAGCACGACAGAAGCAGCTGTCTGGTTGTCTAGGTACCCTTGCCATGATCACGCTCATACCGCTCGCTTTGGTGCTCAGTGCTATAGCTGTTTTTCCTGCTTAGCGAGTCTAAAACAAGTCGATAGTCATATTTATTAAAAAATATATGGACGGATTTATAACCCATGACAATTGGCTTAAACTGACTATCGAGTTCGGCAAGCTATTTCACTGTTGCTTCCCCAGTGACACGCCATAAACTCATCCCTGAGGGCTCGACGGCGGCATCCATGCCGCCAACGGTCACAGTTGCAACAATGACAATCTTTACGACCATTGAACTGTTCATCTAGCTAAAAACTTTTTGCCCCATTCCTTGTTTTGGCTCATTAGCTCAACCGAAAATTCCCACTCCTGCTGCCATACAAATTCTTATCTATTTGCCTATGTTTGGCCTTACCAGAAATCGACTAACAATTTATGGGTATACAGTCGTATTTAAATTTAGGTGTTTTTGTATGATTTGAAGACAATAGCATTGCGCACTAATTCCATTTTTAATAAGTAAAACTTTATAAAATCAATCGACTATGGTAGCTGGCTTTTAGTTAATAGGTTTTGAAAACGCGCATGCGCGTTTTTCCAGATGGTGTATTGGGCAGAAAGCTGATAAGTTCTTTGCATACAGATAGTTAACCGTGCGCGTTTTCACTGATCCAACGAGATAAACGCGCATGCGCACGAATAAAATATCACGCCTGCGGACGTATCATGAAGCTTTTAGTTGCTATAGCCATTCTATGCTCCCTTAATGTGCAAGCTACAGAGAATAAATCGTTATGCGAACACAGGGAATTGCGCATTGAGCCAGATATGCAAATTGAGGAAAACGTATTTACAAAATTTAATGCAGAATCAGCAAAAGCTGCGTTAGAGAAGCTCGAATCTAATAGTAATGATTTAGTGTTAAGTTTGCTATCGAAAATAATAGACGCGTTATACGTGGTTACACCTTAAGATCCAAAGCACTTGAGTCTGGTAAAAAAGAAGATATTGAGTCCTTCTGTGACTTCTATGTTACTGAGGCTTTCTATCATGACTAAAAGGCATAACAAAGCAAGCCAGCATCGCACCTTCGGTGCTGGACTCGCTAACGCTCGCCGCTTGCGGCGTTAGGGCTACAAGGAAATTATGGCACTTTATTTTTTTATCGAAAACGAAGACCTAATTAATCAGCGGATTAAAATCGGAATCAGCAAAGATCCAGTTAAACGTCTAAAAGCTTTACAAACGGGGAATTCGAGAAGACTTGCCTTAATGGGCTGGATTGACAGTGGTACTGATCGTGAGCTTGAAACACAACTACACCAGAAGTACAAAGATCAACGCGTAATTGGGGAGTGGTTCGAAATAAACCATGAAATTGTACTCGACTTACTAAAAGCACATAGTCACTGTAGTTATATCGCAAAAAAATCTAACGCAGGTGAATTGACAGGTTATGACAGACATGGGCTCCCCGAGTATATCTAAGGCATTAATAAAAGCCTACAACCTGCGACAACCAGCGCGAGGGTTGGTATTTCACAGTGACCGAGGCTCGCAATATACCAGTAAGCAATTCAGTAGGCTGCTATCGAGCTATGGTATCCGAGCCAGCATGGGTGATGTGGGTGCGTGTTCGGCAACTGCTACTGCGTTGCTCTACCTCCTACATCCATGCAGTTGTGGGATAATGCCGTTGTTGAGCGATTCTTTGACAGCTTAAAACACGATTGGATTTTTAAAGTTAATCAACCAACAAGGGAGTTTATGAAGCAAGATGTTACTGCTTACATGAAATATTACAACTTGGAGCGGCTGCATTCTGCTAATGACGATCTGTCAGCTGTAGAGTTTGAAAATTCTCAAGTAAAAGTGTCCAGTTTGGGTTGACCAGAACAGTATGCCTGTACTGTTTAGCTTTTGTTATCGAAAATGCTTTTGAATCTCCAAATTGAAAACATTGTAAGAAGTAGCGCTGCAATCAAAGTACTTGCTAGTCTATTCATATGATTTTTACTCAAACTTGAATAGCTAACTAATTCTATTTCATTTTGTGATACGGATAAAACTTCCTTTCCTCTGACTATCAAAGATACTTTTTCTCCAACAATCACACCATCGAGAGACTTACAGTCAATACTGTTCAAACTACTATAACGTCCTCCATTTTCAATATAAATATCATAATCATACTTTTTATTAAACCTAGAATTTATTTTGCAGTCATATCCAAACAGAACCCCTTCAATTTTTTCATTTGAAATTAAAATAGAATTAATAAATGAAAACCAAAAAAATGCCGTTATGGATATTATTAAAAATAAACCTGCAATATTTGATTTAGTCTTTAATTTCTTTAATTGCATCTTCAAGTTTTTCCGTATACTCATTTAGTGTTGCTTGTGTAGCAGCCATATCTATCGTTGACTTAGCAAGGCTACCCAATATTTCATCACCTGTACCAGTAAACCAAATAAATCGGCCACCAATTTTAAATCAAAAACATAATGCACTTTTAGGTTACCTACAACCCGTTCTAGCTCAAATGGTTTGAACAACTAGAGCAAGGACATCCATGCCATTGCGGCATTTGTGAATCCATTGACATCAGACTGGGCGAGCATCCAAGGACTGCTTGAACAACTTCCATAACTGTCAGCTCGCCATCTGATAGGCATGACGCCTGAATGTCGTGCAATGCAGGGATGCATGAGAACAACCATTGCTCTCATTCATAATCTTAGAAACCCTAGGTTTCTATTCACCGTATCGTTAAACAAATGCTATGTCTCACCTACCAATCAGAATCAGCAACGACTATCAAGTGCCCTCTTCAAGTTAAACATCTAAACAAAAACGCTCTGCGGATTAGGCAGAGCGTTTGTGGATAACGCCTTGTGATAAAAGGCGTTTAGTCCTTCATATCCTTTTCCATATCTTCGTAGGAAGTATGGCGGACGTCTTTACCTTTCACGTAGTAAATAATGTATTCGCAGATATTTTTACAACGATCGCCGACACGCTCAACGGCGCGCGCTGCCCAGAGTACGTCTAATACATCGGGGATTGAGCGTGGATCTTCCATCATGTAGGTCATTAATTGACGGATAATACCTTCATATTCACGGTCGAGTTTAGCGTCTTCCTTGTGCAGTTCCAATGCAGACTCTGCATCCATACGGGCTAATGCATCTAAAGTGGCGTGGAGCATACGAGTCGCATGGCGGCCCATATTTTCAATACTGACTAATAACGGCTGCTGATTATTCAATCGCTTATCTAATGCTGCCTTGGCAATACGCACACAGGCGTCACCGATACGCTCAAGATCAGCGATGGATTTTGAAATTGCGATGATCATCCGCAAGTCGCTCGCTGCGGGCTGGCGCTTGGCGATAATACGGGTGCATTCTTCGTCAATCGAGACTTCCATCCCGTTGACTTTATGGTCACCTAAGATCACCTTTTGCGCTAATTCGGCATCTAAGGTGCTTAAGGCGTCGATGGCTTGCTCTAATTGACGCTCAACCAAGCCACCCATAGCGAGTACACGGTTACGAATATCTTCTAGCTCGGCGTTAAATTGCCCAGAGATATGTTTGTTTAAATTCATATTTTCCATTTTGCCAACCTTTTACTCAACTGTATCAACGCCTAGATGGAGTTTGCAATGCTTAACTCTGTTCTAGGCGGTGGCTTATTTCGTTAATCGCTTATCACTCACATAACCACTGCCAAGGGCAAGGTGATTAACCGTAACGGCCGGTAATGTAATCTTCGGTCTTACGTTTTTTCGGTGTAGTGAAAATGGTGTTGGTATCGGCGTATTCCACCAATTCGCCCATATACATAAAGGCCGTTTGGTCCGATACCCGCGCCGCCTGTTGCATGTTGTGGGTAACGATAACCACTGTGTACTTAGTCTTAAGCTCGGTTATCAGCTCTTCGATGGTTAAGGTTGAAATCGGGTCGAGTGCCGAAGTAGGTTCGTCGAGCAGTAATACTTCTGGCTCAATGGCAATAGCACGGGCAATCACCAAACGTTGCTGCTGACCACCGGATAAGCCAAAGGCGTTATCGTGCAGGCGGTCTTTCACTTCATCCCAAATCGCCGCGCCGCGTAGCGAACGCTCGGCCGCTTCGTCGAGTTCACGGCGGTTGTTAATGCCCTGCAGACGCAGACCATAAACCACGTTTTCGTAAATCGACTTAGGGAATGGGTTAGGACGCTGGAACACCATACCTACGTTGCGGCGCAGTGCGGCAACGTCGATCTTTTTGTCATAAATATTTTGACCGTGCAGCAAAATCTCGCCGTCGATATGGCAGTTGTCCACCAGATCGTTCATGCGGTTAATGCAGCGCAATAAAGTGGATTTACCACAACCGCTGGGGCCGATAAACGCCGTGACTTGCTTTTTGGGGATCTTCATCGACACATTGAATAGCGCTTGCTTATTGCCATAGCGCAGGTCTAAGTTGCGGATCTCCAGTGCGGTATCGTTTTGGCTCAAGTTGGCTAAGTCAAAGTTATTGGTTTTCATGGCTGTCGAATCTATAGAAATCATATTCAGTCCTAATACTTTCAGGATAATCGCTGATTAATGCTCAAGCGAACGATATTTTTCACGTAAGTGGTTACGCACACTAATCGCGGTTAAGTTCAGTGCCACAATCACTGTAACCAGCAAGAAGGAGGTGGCGTATACCAGAGGACGTGCTGCTTCAACGTTAGGACTCTGGAAGCCCACATCATAAATATGGAACCCTAAGTGCATGAATTTACGTTCTAAATGCACGAACGGGAAGTTTAAGTCCAGTGGCAATGTCGGCGCTAATTTCACTACACCCACCAGCATTAACGGTGCTACCTCACCCGCAGCACGGGCCACGGCTAAAATCAGACCCGTCATGATCGCAGGGCTTGCCATCGGGATCACAATCCGCCACAGGGTTTCGGCCTTAGTCGCGCCCAGTGCCAAACTACCTTGACGCACCGCACTCGGAATACGGCTTAAGCCTTCTTCGGTCGATACAATCACCACTGGCAGGGTCAGAATCGCTAATGTCAGCGCCGACCAAATCACCCCTGGCGAACCAAAGGTCGGTGATGGTAAGGCTTCGGCGTAAAACAGTTGGTCAATCGAGCCGCCCATCATGTATACGAAGAACCCGAGACCAAACACCCCGTACACAATCGATGGCACACCCGCTAAGTTGATTACCGCAATGCGGATCATCTTAGTAATTGGGCCTTTTTTGGCATATTCGTGCAGGTAAATCGCGGCAATCACCCCAAATGGCGTAACAATAATGGCCATTAAGATCACCATAAATACTGTGCCGAAAATTGCAGGGAATACCCCCCCTTCAGTGTTGGCTTCGCGTGGGTCATCCAGCAGGAAACGGCCAACCCCGACAAACCATTTACCGATTTTTCCCATCAAGCCTAAGTGGTTGACGTAGGTAACATCTAGCACAGTGTCTAATTTAAGTTCCACCTCAACACCGCGCATATCACGTACAATCACAGCGTCGCGAGCCGCTTCATCACGCAGGGCAAACAGCTGTTTTTCGAGTACTTTATAGTCTTGTTCGAGCGAATGTTTCGCCGCGGCTAACTCCTGCTTGCGACTATCGGTCAGCTCACCATCTAACTCGTAACGGCGCTCTTTTAGACGCAGTTTTTCGATGTTGTAGTTAATCGAGCCAATATCTTGTTTTTGCAGTGATAAGGCTTTGTCAGACAGTTCGACTGCGCGCTCAATATGCTCCATTAAGGAGGATTCAAGCGCATCGTTTTTAAGTTCTAAGCGTTTACCGTTTTCAATCACGGCCACTGGGTAACCGTAAAAGTTACCGTTTTTCGTCCGCTCAAGCATTGCGACATCAGCTGGCTCACTACGGCTAATAATGTCAGTCGCTAAAATCCAGCGGAAATCTAGGCCCACAAATTCACGGTTACCGGTCTTGACTAAATAACGGGTCACAAACTCACCGGGTGGCAGTTTAAACACATGGCCTGCGGCGGTTAAGCGCTCGGTCGGCACTTCTTCCCTATCGTAGATTTCACCGATTAAGGTTGACCGTACACCCGAGCTATCTTCAAGTTCCCATTGATAAATCGTCGCAGGCCAAAAAAAGCTTAATCCGCGCCATGCAATCAGCAGTAACAAACCTAATACTGCAATCAAACTGATGCTCACCGCGCCACCTGTCATCCAAATCCATGGCGAGCCTGATTTTACCCACTTACCCATTGCACAAACCTCTCAAGGTCATTGGCGAAATAGTATTTAGTATCATTATCTTATCTCCATTACAGCGAGCTATAGCGGTCACGCAGACGCTGTCTTACCACTTCGGCAATGGTGTTAAAGAAGAAGGTGAATACGAACAGTACAAAGGCTGCGAGGAACAGCACACGATAATGTGAGCTACCAATTGCCGATTCAGGCATTTCTACCGCAATGTTAGCCGCTAATGTCCGCATACCTTCAAACACGCTCCATTCCATAATGGCGGTGTTACCCGTTGCCATTAGTACGATCATGGTTTCACCCACCGCGCGGCCAAGGCCCATCATCACCGCAGAGAAAATCCCTGGGCTTGCGGTCAGTAGCACAACACGAGTCAGAGTTTGCCAAGGCGTCGCGCCCAGCGCCAAACTGCCGTTAGATAGATGGCGTGGCACAGAGAAAATCGCATCTTCGGCAATCGAGAAAATGGTTGGAATAACCGCAAAGCCCATGGCGATCCCCACCACCAGCGCGTTACGTTGGTCGAAGGTGATGCCTAATTCGTTAGTGATAAATTGGCGAGTGTTACCATCAAACAATGCCACTTCAATCATCGGGCTGATGGCAAAGGAGAACCAACCCACAAAGCAGATAACCGGGATCAGCATCAGCTCCTGATAGACTTCAGGCAAACGTTGTTTCCATTTACCGGGTAACTTGCTCCAAGAATAGGCTGAAAGCAAAATCGAGGTCGGCAGCAAGATCAGCAGCACTAAGATGCCCGGCAAGTGTTCTTCAATCAGCGGAGCTAACCAAAGTCCTGCGAGGAAACCTAAGATAACCGTCGGTAAAGCTTCCATGATTTCGATGGTTGGCTTAACAATGCCGCGCACCTTAGGCGACATAAAGTAAGCGGTATAAATCGCGCCTGCAATCGCTAATGGTACTGCAAATAACATGGCGTAAAATGCGGCCTTCATGGTGCCAAAGGCCAATGGCATTAAGCTCAGCTTAGCTTCAAAGTCATCACTGCCCGAGGTGGATTGCCACACAAATTTAGGCTCAGGGTAACCTTCGTACCACACCTTATTCCACAACGCGCTCCAAGATACCTCGGGATGAGCGTTTTCGACGTGGAAAATATTTAGCTGGTTGTTCGCCTCGACGACTAAGCCATTCGAACGTGGGCTAAACCCCATGGCTCCCGGATTTTTAAGGTCAAAGGTTTTATCAAACAGTTCACGCTCACTGGTGGTGTAAAGCAGTGATAGTTCACCTTCGGGGCTCACCACAGCAAAACTTTTACGGTAAAACTCAGAAGCCATAGAGGCAACAGGTGGTAAGCCCGAAAACTCACGAATTTCTTTATATAAACGGCCTTTTGGACCATTTACTTGGAAGTACTGGGTCACCACACCGCTGTCATAACTCACTAAAATCGAGCTAGCACCTGCGAGCAAGGCAATATTATTAACCTTAGACTTGTCCTTTTCGGCATCGATAACTTGAATTAAATCGATATTTTCAATGTCACGAATATTGTAAACAAACACCTTATTGCCCATCTGCAACATCAGTTGGCGTTGATCAGGGGTCATTAATTGGTGCGCCGCCTTTTTAGGGGCATCTGGGAGCAGTGCACTCGTCGTTGTCCACTCAATCTCTTCGGTCATCATGTTTTCTTGACCTTCAAGACGGCTTAAACGCCAAATGCCATTATTATCTTGGTAGGCAAAGGAGATTTTATCGCTACTGAAACTAAAGGCTAAATGGTTGATAGCACTACCGGATTCATCAATCGTGATCGGCGTTTCACCTGCGCTATAACGCAGTTTTGGCGTGATAAGACGTTTATTATTGGGATAGCTTAACCCAAACTCAATACCCACGATTAAGGCTTGGCCGTTACTCAAACCTAGGGCAAAACGTTGCTCACTCGGCGCGGCAATGGCGGCGCTGGTTACGCTCACACCAGCAGGTAATGGCGGGGTAAAACTGGAGAGTAAGCTGCCATCGGCAACAGTGTAGAAATCCACTTGGCCATCGGCGGCTACGCGATACATTACCTCATTTTGCTCATCAGCACCGACCATCAGGGTCGCGACTTCAGCATGTTGATAACTCACGCTTTTTACTGGAGTCACATCCGCGCTGTCGAAAATGGGTTTAATCACGTATAACAAATAGAAGAAGATCAACAATAAGGCGACAAACACCATAGTGCCGCCAATCGTGACCCCAATTTGAGCCGCTTTATCCTTAAATGCCCTGCGACTTGAACGTCCGCCTTTCAGCATACTGTGCGGCGCAGAACCAGGTTGAATGACCTGACTTTCCATTAAGAACCTCTATTATTAAAGCCTGTGAGTTTTTTCGCTAGGAATTGCGAAATGCTATGCTTACACTGTTTGAGCATAAACTGAGCAATAACAACACCCTTCATTCTAAGTGCGTTGAATTATATGACGCAAAGATGACAGTTGTGTTACACCCCGTTGTAAAACAGGTGCCTTTTACAAAAAATAGGAGTCAGTCGCCATGCTACGATATTTAATCACGCTTCAAGCACCTGATAGAAAAGGATTAGTAGAGCAAATCGCCCACGCCGTGAGTCGCCATGGCGGCAATTGGCTCGACTCAGAATTGCGCCATATCGACGGGATTTTTGCCGCCATTTTGTTACTCGAAGTACCTTCCCTGAAAATGGACGAGCTGATTGAAGCCTTAGAGTGTATCGACGGGCTCACCCTCACCTATGCTAAAACCTCAGTCGCCCTCAAACCCATTAAGCGGCTGACCTACAGTTTAGTGTCCTACGACAGACCCGGATTAGTGCTGGATATCTCCAATCGGATCACCGCGCTTGGTATCAATATCGAGCAATTTAGCAGTCAATTTGAAACCGCTGGCCATACTGGCATCGCCCTCTTTCGCGCCACCATAGGTTTAGGCTTGACCGACCTTGCTCAAGAGGAGCAACTGATGCAATCCCTCTATGCCCTCGGTGATGACTTAGTGCTGGATAAACTCAGCCGTTAGGTTTCAACACTTTTAACAAAAAACGCCGCGGGCACTGCCAGCGGCGTTTTTTTATAGAGACTTAGCTAACGTTCTGGTGCCGAGACTTAATCAAATAACGCAGCGGCACTTGTGAAATCAGCATACCGAGCAGCATCAAACCGCAGCCAACCAAGGCGCGCAGCCCTAAGCTCTCCCCAAGGAACAAAATACCGCCGATGGCCGCAAACACAGTTTCTAAACTCAAAATAATTGCCGCATGGGCAGGATGCGCATGCTTTTGCGCCAGCACCTGCAAAGTATAGGCAATACCCACTGAAATCAGCCCCGCATAGGCCAGTGAGCCCCAGGCGGCGACCACCTTATCGACTGTCGTGACCTCAATGGCCGCAGACACCAGCAGGCTTAATACGCCGCACACCAAAAATTGCATCATGGCGAGTAACACTGGCGAAATCCGCTTGGCAAAATGATCTACCGCCAAAATGTGCATCGCCCAAAACAGTGCGCCAATCAATTGCAGCATATCGCCATAACCAATGTGAAAGCCGTCTTTAATACTTAAAAAATACAGCCCCACTAATGCAACGGCACACCCCAACCATGTATTTGCGCCAGTAGCATGTTTCAGCGCCAGCCCCAAAATCGGCACTAACACGATATAAAGCCCAGTGATAAAGCCCGCATTGGCCGCGGTGGTATACAGCAGCCCCACCTGTTGCAATGAGGCGCCAGCAAACAGCAATCCGCCTACCGCCACGCAGCCAATGGCAAAATCTTTAGGTGTACCGAGATGAATTTTACCTTGCCGAGCCAAGTACCACACCAGTGGAACGAGTGACAGCGTACCGATTAAGAAACGTAGCCCGTTGAATGCAAAGGGCGATAAATGCTCCATTCCTAAGGTTTGCGCGACAAAACCAAAGCCCCAAATGGCAGCGGCTAACAAGAGTAAAAAATTGGCAGGCAAGATACTGTCTCAATGATTAAAAAGGATGACAAGATTACCGAGATGCTGGACGCTTGTCCAAAATAACCTACAAGTGAATAACAAACTGACGCACTCACCACAAGTTAATTGACAGTTCATTGACCCCCGTTAACCGCCGTACATTTAAATCAAGTTGGGGTATCAATCGAAAATTCCTATCTAAACTCGACTAGATAATCTTGTATACTGCACACCAAGCAATGACGAATGCATAAGTGCGCTGGGAAGCCTTGCCCAACCCAGTGACACAATAAAAACTAGGAACACCTATGTTAGGAACGCTAAAAAAGCTGCGCGCACACTTAGATGAGGCGCAACAAGTACAGTATCAACTGGTTGTTGGCGACGAGTTGCTGCCACTGAATCCCTTAATTGGCAAGCCACTGACACTTACCCACACGGGTAACATCTTCTGCTGTAACTGTGGCAAAAAGACCAAAAAAAGCTATTCGCAAGGCCATTGCTTTGTGTGTATGCAAAAGCTCGCCAGTTGCGATATGTGCATCATGAAGCCCGAAACCTGTCACTTTGACCAAGGTACTTGCCGGGAGCCAGAGTGGGCGCAAAGCCATTGTTTTGTGCCGCATTATGTTTATCTATCCAATACTTCAGGCATTAAGGTCGGCATCACCCGCCACACACAATTGCCCACCCGCTGGATAGATCAAGGCGCCACCCAAGGTTTACCGATTTTCAAAGTGTCGACACGACAAATCTCGGGTTTAGTAGAAGTGGAATTAGCCAAGCTCATCAACGATAAAACGCACTGGCAAGCCATGTTAAAGGGCCATGCCGATGATATCGATTTGAACGCTAAGGCTGCGGAACTGATCCCTCACATCGAAGCTAAACTGCATGAAATCGCTATGCAAAAAGGCGATTACAGCATCGAGCGATTGCAGGAAGACATTCAAACCATTCATTATCCGATTGAAGTTTTCCCCAAAAAAATCAGCTCACACAATTTTGATAAAGACGCCGTGGTCAGCGGAATTTTACAGGGCATCAAAGGCCAATATTTACTGTTCGATACGGGCGTGATTAATATCCGCAAATTTACGGCCTATGAAGTGAGTGTATCCTTAAGCAACTAGCTTGCGCCGCGTTGTGCTAAGGCTAAGCCCTACACAACGCGCGCTATTCTTGGCTTAGCAACGCTTGGCTTAAAAGGCAATGTACTAACTAACTTGCGCTTCCATATAGACAAGTTCCCAAATATGTCCATCGAGATCTTCGAACGCATGGCCGTACATAAACCCTTGATCTTGTGCTTGACGATAGGCTTTGCCACCATGCAGTTCAGCAAGTTTTACCAATTGGTCGACACGTTCTCGACTGTCACAGTCTAGGCAATTGAGTACCTCTGTCGTGGCATGGGCATCAGCAATCACCTTATCGGTAAAACCAGCAAAAAAAGGCTTCGCCAGCAGCATCACATAAATATTGCCCGCGATCACCACGCAAGCAGCCTGCTCATTGCTGTATTGCTCATTGATGCCAAACCCTAGACCAGCGTAAAAAGCCCTTGATTGTTGAACACTTTCAACCGCCAAATTAACAAAGATACTTTGTGCCATCATAATCTCCCTTTATAAGTCCTCTGCGGACGTACATCCTAGTCCGGTAAAAATACCTCTAATCTGTAGATAGGTAAGTAAATAGCTAACTGAATTGTCTAGTCAATCATTGCAACATCCTAAACTCGTGCTCCAGCGAGCTCTTTAGGCGAGCATCTGACTCACCTTAAGACTTTACTGATTACTGCGCCAAGATATCCGCCCTATTGCACCGCATGGGTGGCGGGCAGCGATAGCAGCATTTCCTCGATTGAGCCATCGAAGCGGGCTTTGACTTCATCCATATCCTTAATATTGGCAAAGCCTTGGCCAAGAACTCGCCATACCATCTCATAAGGCTGACCCGCAATACCCGTTGGCTTAAAAAAGCTAATCAACACTGAGCCTTTATCGTATTTTTTAAGATCAACACCTTGATTCGACAGCCCCGGCACTAAGCCTGCGGCGGCAAGTATCTGCTCATCCGACATTTGTGTGCCCATGGCGATGCCGAACCCCACTTGAAAGTCCGCCAGTTGCGGGTCTTCAACCCAGCGATAACCTTTTGTCAGCAGCACTTTTTTAAGGGTGTCCTGCATATGTTGTAAGACTTGTTGCTGATCGAGCCTGCGGTCAACAAAGATCTTCTGTAGTGTGGGATGCCAACTATAGGTCATGGCGCTCGGCGATAATTGACTCAAATCCCCCGAAGTTACGACAGTAGTTCGTAGCGCTTGCGAATCATCGTTCACACTTACACAGGCGGTAAGACCTAGCAAACTCAAGCTTACAATTGTCAGTACACGTCTTATTTTTTGTGGTAAATACATGCTCTTTCCCTTATGGCAATTTTTACAGCTTAAGGATAGTTGCTATTTCTCAGACTGAAAGTCGATATTCATCATAGTGTTAAATTGCAACGTTCGGCAACCGCTGCACTTATATTGCTCAGAAACCTTAGTGTGCACCACATAGTTATGATTTGTTACTTTATAAAGCCCGTACAGCGTATAGGCGCGATTCAATTTACCCGCTAGAATGCCTCGCTCAACGTCAGTGATAGTAATACCTCGACGCTTAAATTCGAGAGTAATATCCCTATTACAATGCTAAAAATGACAATAAATAAAAGGTGTGGAATTTATCTATGGAGTTAATACTGGCTATCGCATTGTTTGCCTTTTCATCGGGGATCACTCCAGGGCCTAACAATATTATGCTGATGACCTCAGGGGTCAACTTTGGCGTTAGACGCAGTATTCCGCATCTGATGGGGATTAGCCTTGGCTTTCCTACCATGATCCTCGCCATCGGCCTAGGCTTAAGCGCCCTATTTCAAGCCTACCCGATTATCCACCAAGTGATTAAAGTCATTGGGATTGTCTACCTTCTGTACCTGTCATGGTTGATAGCCAATAGCAGTAGCAAGATGGAGGGCAAGAGCATCGCTAAACCTTTTAGTTTTCTGCAAGCCGCGGCATTTCAATGGGTTAATCCTAAAGGCTGGATTATGGCCGTAGGCGCGATTGCCACTTTTACCTCGGTACAACAGGATCTCACACCTCAAGTGGTTACTATTGCCACAGTGTTTTTATGTGTGGCTTTTCCCTGTGCCGTGGTCTGGCTTGGGTTTGGTGTAGCACTTAAACGTATTTTGAAAAACGAACGCCAGCAGAAGATCTTTAATATCACTATGGCCATCTTGCTTGTGGCGTCTATCATCCCTATGATCGCCCCCTAATTTTGGCCGTAAGAGTTAAGCACTAGCATGAATGAGATAGAACTGATCATTGAACAAACCGATAACTGGGTGAAAAAAGTGATCATGAAATACAATATTTGCCCCTTCGCCAGACGTGAGGTCGAGCGCGGCAGTATTCGCTATCTTGTTGTTGAACAAACCAAAGTCAAGCTAGTGCTTAAGGCATTGATTGAAGAATGCCAATACCTGGATGCCCACCCAGAGCACGAAACCTCGCTGTTTATTCTGCCGCGGGGTTTTGAGGGCTTTTACACTTACCTCGATCTTGTCGATATGGCGAACGACGCCTTATTCGACAACGACTATGAAGGGATTTATCAGCTCGCGCATTTTCATCCCGACTATTGTTTTGAGGATGAACCACAGGACTCGGCCGCCAATTTTACCAACCGCGCGCCCTACCCAACCCTGCATATTATTCGCGAAGCCAGTATGGAGTTAGCCCTGGCTAACTATAACGACCCTGAATCCATCCCCGAGCGCAATATTCAGTTTTGTGAACGTAAAGGTAGCGAGTTTTTTATTAAATTACTCGCAGAGTGCATGGGGAAATAGCTTAATCACGGCGAATAGCACATGCGCCGCATCGCAATCTGCTCATTGCTTACGACAACGGAATGTAATCACGATGGACTTGATTATCCCATCAGCATTAAAGCCCTTTTTTAGCACAGAGATACCAGACTCACGCCAACTCGACATCGGTTTTGCCCTATTTGAATTTCCAAGATTTGAAGACCTCATCGATTTTCAAATGGGTTATCGCTGGCATGGTATCACCCAAGCGCGGGAGCTTACTTGGGATGATAATTGGCTAGTACTGGCAAGCTCCTATGGCGATCCCTTAATTTATCATTTAAAGGATGAACACATTCTTTTCGCTCGCCATGGCGCATGTGGTTGGAAGCCCAACCTTCTTTTTACCGATTTAGCCCAAATGTCTCGCTGTTTTAATGCGTTAGCAGCACTAATCTCCGACGCAGGCGACGCTCTTTTTGATGATGACGACAATATCCAGCCAAACTATGTTGAGTTAATTAAAGCGAAGATTGTGAATCATGTAGGGCTTGAGCAAGGCAACCAGATCGTCGAGCAACTAGAAATTATGGCCTACTAACATAAGAAGTAGGCCGTAGAAATTTAAATGCTATAAATCATCACATTAAGGATATCTACGGCCTGTTTGTCATAGTCAGTAATACTCACGAATAAGATCAGTCGAACCTATAACTGAAAACGTGTTACTAATCCTTTTAGCGTAACGCCAAGGCTAGCAAGATTATCGGCGGAGCTTGCTGTTTCTGCTGCGCCATCAGCGGTTTGTTCGGCAATATCCCTCACTCTCACGATACTTTTATTAATATCTTCTGCCACAGCGCTTTGTTCTTCCGAGGCTGCAGCGATTTGATGTGTCATATCCTGAATACGGCTAACCGCAACGGCAATATCCACTAACATCTCACCGGCTTCGCGGGATAATGACACTGCGCCATCACTCAATGTTCGGCTTTTGGTCATCATTTGTACCGACTCCGATGTCCCTTTTTGCAAGTTAACAATCATATTTTCAATTTCTTCGGTAGAGGATTGTGTGCGGCTCGCAAGGCTTCGCACTTCATCGGCCACCACTGCCAATCCCCGTCCCGCCTCACCAGCCCTTGCAGCTTCAATGGCCGCATTTAGTGCGAGTAAATTAGTCTGCTGTGCAACCGATTTGATCACATCAAGGACGGCACCAATACTGACACTTTCCGATTGTAAGCGCTCCATTGCATGTGCAGTGGTCGCTATTTCCTTGGCTAAAAGTTCGATTTGGCTAACCGCTTCGATAACTTTTTTATTACCTACCGCAGTGGTGTGATCCGCCTCTTTAGCGGCTAATGCAACATTTTCAGCACTCGTTGAGACCTCTTGTACTGTCGCAGCCATTTCATTAATCGCGGTAGCGACTTGGTCAGTTTCACTACGCTGATTTTGCATCCCCACACTATTTTGTACTGTGACCGAAGAAAGCACCTCAGCCGATGAAGCCAACTGCACCACGCTATCACCTATTTGTGCCAACATTTGCCTAAGGGTGCTATTCATTTCATCCATAGCACGCAATAGTTCTCCCATCTCATCCTGACGCTCTGAGTGAATAGTGCTACTTAAATCACCTTCGGCAATTTTTCTCGCTGTAACAAGGGTTTGTTTAAGTGGCCCAACAATTTGTCCACTGATTAACCAAGCCAGTAAGGGACCGACGACCAAGGCAACAATTAATGTACCGAGTACCACCTCCTTGGCTTGAGCATCCGCGTCTGCCCGCTGATGCTTTTGGATGTCAACTAATTCACGAATATTCACCATCAATGTTTGTGCAGCCTCGCCCATTGACTGTGTTAGGTTAGCCATATCACGGTTAACATTGACCAACGCATCAATATCTTGGTCATACCGATCCAGTATCTGTATGGCTTGCGCAGTATCTTCCCCCTTAAGAGTGGCAATAGTCTGAGATAATCTGGCAATCGCATCTTTTGCCGTTTTTAAATTAAGATCACTAGCATCATAGACATAGCCTCGAATGTGATAACGTAACATGGTCATTTGCTGGCTAACACTTAAGGCATCTTTTAATAATTCAGTATTTTGGGTCGCTTGAGCCTTGTTGGTCATTCTATCTACCAATTCCGCATAAGTGGCAACCAACTTTGCTCCCACTTGGGCACCTGTGACTTTTAATGCCTGTTTATGCTTAAACACATCACTAAACTGATTTATTGATTGATGATATCGTTCCATCGCCACTAATGATTCTTGAAGATACTGTCTATCGTAGGCATCGCTATACTCTGACAATTGTTGCTGTAAACCACTTTTTGTATTTTCAATTAAGCTCTGGAGTTCATCTAATTTTGTTAAATCGCCATTTGCGATAAATTCTAATCGCACGGCCTTGGCCGCAAGCAAGGTTTTATCGACATTGGCAATAAACTCTAACCGACGACTACTGATATCGATTGAGGTAAGTCCCCTGTATCCAGCCGCTGCTACAATAAATATCAGCAATAACAAGATCCCAAAACCAAGCCTTAACTTATTGGTTACTGTCATGTTTCCTAGCAAGCGGCGCAAACCTTCCATTTAAATACCCCGTATCAATTTTAAAGATGAGTAAACAAATCCAGTGCAATTGTAATAATTTTCCCATGACCGTTTATTGACCTAGTTAACCAATCAGTAAAATACATTATATGTATAACATTTAAATCAACAGTATATTGTGGAAGTCAGAGGCAGGAGAAAGCACGGCAAGTAATTAAACGGAATTTATAAAATAAAAACAAAAAGTTAAATCAACACCATCAGTGTAATGGCTGCAAAATATCCAACATATCGTATCAACGAAGCTTTTAGATGGTATCAGGGCTTTGGTATGACGCAGACTATTCTCCCGACGGGGAATGGGCTCAGCAATACTGGCAATCCGATTCGGTATTAAAACAGAGTTAATTCAGCTTATCCGGCATAGACATCAAATGAAAAGACATAAAAGGTTTTATGTGGATGATTTAAGAAATACTATTCAAATTCAATGTGTTAGTGTGGCTTTGAACGGAGTAACAAGCGTGTTATCTAATGGCATAGAGATTTTCTAACGGCACAACATTATTTCAAATTTCGTTGTATCGCTGACTTTAAGTCGACCTTATCCAGCCCGATGGTTTTTAGCATTTGTTTACTTTTAGTGTCGAGTTGAGCCCAATCAAAGGATTTGTATGCTCCATTTCTTATTGCCATAGCGGCGATTTTTATCGCTATTGATACGCCATTCATAGGCTTTTTTAGCGCAAACAGATACTCATCTTCAACATTACTGCTGTGGATATAAACTTCGGCTCTGCTCTTATTGTTAAAGTTGATTTGCAACTCAAAGAGAATGATCACAGCCATTAAACTTTGCAAGAAAACCCCAGAAGTTACGACCTTTACCGCACTAAAGTTGGTAATTATTGGTATAAAACCCATCAAATCATGAAGTGAGATTTGCTTGGCGAGCAGTGCAAACCAAGCAGTCACAAACCCTAACCCCAAGGCCTTATCAACAAAAAATAAATATATTTAAATAACTTAAAGAAAATTAGCCAATATATTACCCCTGCATGGCTTAGTTATTAACGCTGCGCTCATTGTCACCCTTTGCTTACCGCTCAAATGTTTACAAATTGCTACATTTGTAATTTGTTTGTTAAAAACAATTTCCTGTGTTAGGTTGAATTCGCTTAAGTCAGCAGACTCTCGTCTGCGCATAGGAGCGCAAGTAGATGCTCCGTGTCACTTAGGTCTTATAACCTTGATAACAAATGGAGCAAGCACAATGAAATTAACCAAAATAGCCAGTGCCGTTATTGCCGTATCTGTAGGCGTTATTACCCAAGCCCATGCGGATGACAATCGTTATGTCATTCAAGTCGAAGAAGGCCATAAAGGTATTGTTAAAGCACTCGCTAAAAAGCTTGGTGGTGAAATAAATCTTGAAGGGGATGAATTTATTGCTGCAACTTTTACAGGTAAAGATCTCGCCCAAGTCAAAGGCCTATTAAATAATCCTCATATTACCCTGATTGAAGAAGACGTTCGTCGTCATCCTATGGCGCAGTATAACGATGATGCGGGTAATCCTATGACCCAACAAGTCACGCCATATGCGGTATATCAATCCCGTGCAAACCAAGTGACTTTTAACCCAAATGCAGGCATGAAGGTTTGTATTATTGACTCAGGATTAGATAGCTCAAACCCCGATTTTAACTGGAACAACATTACTGGCGATAACGATTCAGGTACAGGAAATTGGTTCCAAAATGGTGGCCCACATGGCACGCACGTTGCGGGCACCATTGGCGCCGCCAACAATAATATTGGTGTCGTCGGTATGGCACCTGGCGTACCTATGCACATCGTAAAAGTATTCAATGCATCGGGTTGGGGCTATTCATCTGATTTAGCCTATGCAGCCAACAAATGTAGCAATGCGGGCGCTAAGATTATCAGCATGAGCTTAGGTGGTGGTGCGGCAAACAATACCGAAAAGAATGCCTTTGATGCCTTTACTGCTGCCGGAGGCTTAGTGGTAGCCGCTGCTGGTAATGACGGTAATTCAGTACGATCTTACCCTGCGGGATATCCATCCGTCATGATGATCGGCGCTAACGATGCGAACAATAAGATTGCCGATTTCTCTCAATATCCCAGCTGTTTAAGTGGTCGCGGTAAAAAAGCTGTCAATGATGACGGTATCTGTGTCGAAGTCACCGCAGGCGGTGTCGATACACTCTCAACCTACCCAGCTGGGATGGCAACGGCATCAACCTTAAGCGTCGATGGCGCGAATGTAGTCTCCTCAGCGATGGAAAACGCTGGTTCAGCCACGGGCAATACTTACTTTATGGGAACAGCTCAAGCAGTAGACTCTAGCGCTAACGGTAAGATCTGTGTGATCGACCGCGGTGTGATCTCCTTCCATGATAAAGTACTTAACTGCGAAAACTCTGGTGGCGTGGGTGCAATTCTGATCAATAACACCGCCGGTATGCTCTACGGCACTTTGGGAGATACTAATGCCACCAGTATTCCGGCAGTAGGTGCAGCGCTTGAAGATAGAGCTCGCCTTGTTGCCGCACAAAATGCGACGATCTCGATTGGCGCAGTTGACTATGGTTTTATGAGCGGAACATCGATGGCAACCCCTGCGGTATCGGGTATTGCAGCACTCGTGTGGTCTAACCATTCTCAATGTACTGGAGCCCAAATTCGCAAAGCGTTAAAAGCAACCGCAATGGATGCGGGCGCAGCAGGTAAAGATATCTACTTTGGTTATGGTATCGTCAATGCTAAAGCGGCCGATACTTACCTCACCACCTATGGTTGCTCAGGCAAATAAGCTTAACAAAGCTTATTTCAATGTAAAAAATCAGCACTTGTGCTGATTTTTTACATTAAGAGTGAGTTGAAGGCTGTTGGTATATGAAGCAAGAATACAAGCTAAACTCAGTTCAAAAGCCTCCTTGAATAAATTCTCGCTTTACGCTTCTTCATCTCAGCATTGAAAGGCATAACAACACAGCAATAGGCATTAAGTAATAACGCCATGATTTACAAGGCTAGAGACTTAATCCCCACACTTCAAAGGCGTCGCGGCAAAGTTGCTCACGAAAATCCGGATGGGCGATATTAATCAAGGCCTGTGCCCGTTCACGTAGCGAGCGGCCACGAAGATTAGCCGCGCCATATTCGGTCACTATGTAATGAACATGGGCGCGGGTAGTTACCACCCCCGCCCCAGGAGATAACACGCTAGCGATGCGAGAAACCCGACCTCCAGAGGCCGTACTTGGCAGCGCAATCACAGAGCGGCCACCTTCGGACAGCCCTGCGCCGCGGATAAAGTCCATCTGGCCACCCACGCCCGAATAGATCTTAGTGCCAATGGAATCGGCACACACTTGCCCTGTGAGATCGACCTGCAGCGCCGAGTTAATCGCCATTACATTGGGGTTTTTACGGATAATAGACGTGTCGTTAACTTGCTCGATATCCATAAAGATAACCGCAGGATTATCATCCACATAGTCATATAACTTCTGGCTACCTAAGGCAAAACCGGTAACCAGTTTTCCGGGGTAAAAGCGCTTTTTACTATTGTTAATCACGCCCTTTTCAACTAATTGCAAAATCCCGTCGGAAAACAATTCGGTATGCACGCCTAAGTCTTTGTGCTCGGTCAGGCAGGACAATACCGCATCGGGAATCGCGCCAATACCCATCTGCAAACAATCACCATCGCGGACTAATTCAGCCACATTTTTCCCTATCGCCAGACTCACAGCATCGCCAGTGGCAAACGAATGAATGGGTAAACTGGCGCTTTGCTCATACACGGCGGCAAAACGGTCGATATGAATAAAACCATCGCCGTGGGTGCGGGGCATTTGTGGATTAATATGGGCAATGATTTTACCCGCCACTTGGCAGGCGGCTAAAGTGGCCTCCACCGAAATTCCTAAGGAACACATGCCATGTTTATCCGGCGGCGACACTTGGATAATCGCGGTATCGATTTTTTGCTCGCCGGAGCGGAATAGTTTAGGCACTTCAGAGAGGAAAATCGGCACATAATCGGCATCGCCACTTTGTAATAACGGCCTTGTAGGCACCCCACCGAAAAAACAGCGATGGCGCAAATGCCCACGTAAATCGGGATGACTTAAGGATTCAGCACCTTCGGTATGTAACTGTAATAAGGTGAGATTTTCAAGGGTGAGCGCATGTTTTGCCAGCGCATCTAATAGGACTTTTGGAGTTGCGCCCATGGAATGGGTCCACAGGGTTTCGCCACTTTGGATCAGTGAAACCGCTTCGAGGGCACTTTGACACACAATCGCAGGCATACAGAATTCCTTCGCTAAGCTAAATCTCTATTCCTTTTGTGTATGATGCAACGTTGATGCGCATCGCGCTGCTCAGCCGAATAGGCCTTCACATTCACTGAGCTGATAACCTCAGGTATCGATTTACACAAATCGGTCTGCATAAATCGCGCGAAGGGACACACTAAGCCATCACATAAAAGGAACATTTTGTTAGCAGCAGTGTAAGCGAGTTCTAAAGTAACTAACATCCATTTCAACTACTTAGTCCAAATCTTTACGCATAATTTGCGTTAAATCAAAACTCGCGCCTAAAGCGTGAGTCAGCCCCTTAATCCAAACGTTTAGAAAAGCGCAGGCTTGCCACCAGCAGCCCCAAGCAGGTAAAACCAATCATCCACAAGGCATCAAATTGCAAGTCACTCACCTCGGCATCCCGAAGCACAATCGCGCGGGACATGCGCATAAAGTGAGTCGCGGGTAACGCCTCGGCAATCCACTGCGCCGCTACGGGCATGGCCTCGTAGGGGAACATAAAACCCGACAACAAAATCGATGGCAGCAGGATAAATACCGTCATTTGCATCGACTGTAACTGGGTTTTCGCTATGGTCGAAATCACTAGGCCTAAGGTCAAACTGGCGCAGATAAACAACATGGCCGCCAGCGCAATCGAGTCCAAACCACCGCGAATCGGCACGGCAAACAGCAAATGCCCAGCGCTAAGAATAATCGCCAATTGTACAAAGCCGACTAACACATAAGGCGTGATTTTTCCTAGCATTAGCTCAAGCGGCCTCACAGGTGTGGTGATTAAAAACTCCATATTGCCCTGCTCGCGTTCGCGCACAATCGCGGCCGAGGTAAACATCACCATGGTCATAGTCAAAATGACCCCTAAGAGGCCGGGGACGATATTCACCACAGATCGCTGCTCAGGGTTAAAATACTGCACCACCTCAAAACTGGGGGGATTGGATTTGACCGCCCTGCCCGCAATTTCATCCAGCGGCATTTGTCTTAAACTGCGAATGGTGGAGGCGACCACAGTATCCGAGCCATCCACCAACCATTGACCGACAGGCTCGGCAAAATAGGTCTGCCCTGCAAACGCCGGATGCCGTACTAAACGCTCGTCAAGATCGGCACCTAAATACAGCACGGCTTTCACTTCGCCGCGGGTGATCGCTGCTTCCGCCTCGTTGACACTCAAATAGCGATTTTTAAAATCAACGACTTGGGTCGCTTCTACCGCCTTGACTAAAGCACGGCTATAGGCGGAGTCACTTAAATTGACTAAACCTGCGGGCAAATGACGCGCATCGGTATTGATAGCATACCCAAACAGCATCAACTGCACTAAGGGGATCATCACTATCATGCCGAAGGTCATGCGATCCCGCGATAACTGTCTGAGTTCTTTGACCACCACGGCCCAAATTCTACCTAGCATCTTGAGTCTCCACTATCGTGGCCTGACTGCCGTTTGGCGGCGCCAGTTGGGCACGTCCGCCCGTGCAAGTCACAAACACATCCTCAAGGCTTGGGCGCACCTCGGTCAGTGCCCGCCCAGCAACCCTTGGGCTTAACCAAGCCAGCGGATCTGCAATCGAACTTTGCACTAATACCCGTAAACGACTGCCAATCTGCGCCGCCGATAACACATTGGCATCGCTGATAAGCGACTGTTTAAGCTTGCGTAAATCCTCCCCCGACACTTCAATGACCCGCGCGCCCATGGCCGCCATGAGTTGTTGCGGCGAGCCATCGGCGCGTTTTATCCCACGCTCTAAAATCGCCAGACCATGGCAACGCTCGGCCTCATCCATATAGTGGGTTGAGACTAAAATCGTGGTGCCTTGGGCGCAGAGGTCGAACAGCCGCTCCCAAAACTCGCGGCGATTTTCAGGGTCGACCGCCGACGTCGGCTCATCGAGAAATAACAGCTCGGGGTGATGTAAGGTCGCGGCGGCCAAGGCTAAACGCTGTTTTTGCCCGCCACTCATGGAGCCCGCCATTTGCTTCTCGCGCCCCGCCAAATCGTACAAGCTTAATAACTCGGCCAAACGCGCCTTAGTTTGGCGACGATTCAGCCCATAAATTTGCGCCACAAACTCGAGATTTTCCCGCACCGACAGGTTGTCGTAGAGGGAGAATTTTTGCGTCATATAGCCAATGCGGCGGCGCAGTTTTTCCTCGGCGCCGGGCAAGGTTTCGCCCAGCACCCGAATATCCCCCGAGGTCGGACTAAGCAGCCCAGTCAACATCCGAATAGAGGTCGATTTACCACAACCATTGGGGCCTAAAAAACCATAAATTGTGCCCTTAGGGATCGCCAAATCGAGATTTTCTACCGCATTGATGCCGCCAAAGGCGCGGGTCATACCACGGGTTTCGATAGCAAACTCAGATGCCGCGGTTGATGTTTCAGCCGCTGATGTCCCAGCGACTGTTCCCCCTGCTGAAGCCTGTTGTGCACTCATGGCAGTTGTACCTCAAGGGCCATTCCCGTGGGTAAATCCTGCCCCTCTAGCGCAATATCAATATCGGTCAGATACATCAGTCGTGCCCTATCGCGTTCATTTAAGGCATAAAAAGGAGTGTAAGCCGGTTGACTGCGAATATTACGCACAGTGCCTGCAATAGGCTGCGTGCGGCCATCGACAAGGATCTTCACTTGGCTACCCGCCTTGACCCTATCGAGCCAAGTCGCAGGTAGATATACCCGCACATAGGGATGCTCAATTGCCAATAAACCAATAAGTTGGCTACCTGCGGCCACCCTGTCACCCACCCGCCAAGGCAAGGTATCCACCATTGCGGCTCTCGCCACCACTAGGCTTAAATCCTTGAGGGCTTTTTGCTCCTGCGCCACGCCAGCCATGGCCGCCTCGACTGCGGCTCTGGCTTGCTCGAGTTGCTCGCTGCGGGTGCCGTTTTGCAGCAGTCTTAGGCTCTGCTCGGCTTCGGCTTGCTTGGCAAGGCTGGTATCACGCGCCGCGCGCGCAGCATCTAAATCTGCTTGACTGAGCACCTTAGTCTTAAATAACCGCTGCGTACGCTCAAAACTCTGCTGCGCCTCTTTAACACTGGCATTGGCGCCATCAAGGGCGGCGCGGGCTTTATCTATGTCTTCCGAGCGAGCCCCCGTTACCGCTTCCGCCAGCTTTGCCTTGGCTTGCTTAAGCTCGGCCTGACGCTGGCTAAGGCGCGCCTGAGCGGCGGTGCTGTCAAGCTCAAGTAACACTTCCCCCGCCTGCACTTGCTGGCCTTCGACCACATTTATCCGCTTGATCAACTCCCCCACAGGGGCGGTGAGGGTTAACCTATCGCGCTCAACCGTACCCAGCACTCGGGGGGATTCATCGCCGCAGGCCGTCAATTGCAGCAACAGCGCCGCGACCAATAGACTCGTCACCAGCTTGCCCCATCTTTGGGGATATAGTCGTCGCGCCTTAACCGACATCACAGCTAACCCATTAGATACACTCATCATTCACTCCTAGGTTCACGCAAAACGCCCTGGGTAAACACCTGCATATTGTGCAGTGCCAAACGTTGTAAGTCCTCGGCATTGCTACTAAACAGGCCAAACTGACGCATTAAAACCGGGGGAGCAATCAGCGGAAACACCATCAAACTGATAAAACTCAGGCGCACTAAATTGGGGTCTAACCCTGCTTTGAGTAATCCAGCATTCACTAATGCCGACTCAACCCATTGGCGCGAGAGGGACAGAATTTGCTCAAACACCGACAACATGATCCGATAGGCCTCGGTGCCATCGCCTTCCTGCAACACACGCACGATTAATCGGGGTAATCCGGGATTAGGTGCCATCACCCGATAATAGATCTGCATCAGTTCGCCAATATCATTAGGTGCTTGAGCGCAGGAGATTTCACGCAAACGCGCAATCACAGGCTCGAGGGTTTCACGCACCATCTGCTCGAATAGCCCAGCCTTAGAGCCAAAGTAATAACGAATAAGCGCCGCATCCACCTCGGCCTCACGGGCTATTTCACGGGTAGAAACAGTGGGATAACTGCGTTCACTAAAGAGCGTCACCGCGGCGGTGATCAGCCGTTGACGTGCATCAGAGTTGCCCTTCGGACGACCCGCAGCCATAGACAGCCCAGATTGGGCGGCAAAGGGAACCACACCTCTTGGGCGACGAGGGATAAGCGACATAAGCCTCTCCGGCAGAATTCATCTATTGATGAATATACTGAAAAGCTGCTGGAAAAGGCAGCAGTTAAATTCCTCATTTTGGTTAAAATTGAGGAATTTAACCTAAAAGCTTAAGCCTAAAATATCAGAGGTTTAAAACCACTCTTAAGGCTTGTATTTATCTTTGATGAAATCCTAAGCCCCTTTGACGATAGCGCTTAAACGCTCAATAAATTGCTGCACCGCCTCAATGGAATCAAAACTAAAGGCCAATCCATAGTGGGTTTCAGTCAGACTTTTATGTAAACGTTTGGGAAATCGCGTCATTTCCGCGCTGTGGTAATAGTCATATTTAGCATGCACGCCTGCTAAGGTGGTAAATTCACCCGAAAATATCTCAAACGCGGGGCGAATAATCAGTTGCGGTGTTTTGCCATCCATATGCAGGTAAAAGGCTTCCTTAGTACCTGGCAACATATATTCGGTAATGCTCTTCACCGAAAAATTGCTACGGCAATTGAGTTCGGTTAAACAGCGGCTCATTTCCTGTTGTGTGATGGCCAAAGGTGCCTCCCAATAAGTGTGAAAACGCTATAGAACCAATAACGATCCAAAACGTTAAAGTAAAAATAATTTTTGAGCCATCCCAGCCAATTCAAACGGCTAAATACGCTATACGTTTTATTAGCGTTTACTGATCAAGCAATTAGCTGTCGGTTAGGTCATATTAAAACAAAGTCAAAAGATTGTCGCTATGTCATTAAATTGTATAGCGAATTTTTGCTTGCCAGCCCCAAATGTTGCGACTAGGTTAATAAGCCAGAGTAAGAGTCTACCCTGTCCACCATAGCAAGGTCACTCAGCTTGTAAACTTTTACTCCCAGTGGTTTTACTGCGCAGCATTCCTTAAAACCAGCCTAAGATTGCCTTGCACCAGAGTGCAGCGATGTCAATCGACACAGACACCTGATTAATGTTCACGATTGCAATGCACTGTAAGGCCGCGCTCAATCACTAGAGATGAGAAACACCCATGAAGATAAAAAACACCTTAATGCTCTTGGGTCTGTTAGCTGTCAGCCCCGCGGTTTTTGCCGCAACAGGTATCGCCTTTGTTCACGGAACCGGAAAACAAACCAATGCGTTAGCCGACTATTGGACTTCGGAATTTGTTAACTCAGTGCGCCAAGGGATACCCGTCCCCAATAATTACACTGTCATCAACTGTGACTTCGACCAATATATGTGGGAAGAAGCCGCCGCGGGTTGCCTCGCCACTCAGCTCAATAGCTTTATTCAAGCGAAGAATATTGATGATTTAATCCTGCTCACCCACTCTAATGGCGGTAATGTGGTGCGCTGGATTTTATCAAACCCCACCTGGGACAGCCGTTATCCTGCGGTGATCAAAGCCACCTCCAGAGTCATCGCCCTCGCGCCATCGAGTGGCGGCACGCCGCTGGCCGATGCAGTCAATCAAGGCAATGTGTTCGAAACGACTCTAGGTTGGCTCTTAGGCTATGGCAGCAATGCAGTCAAACAGCAGCAAGTCGGCTGGATGGCAAACTACAACAACACTTGGCTCTATGGCACCTCGGGTCGCCCGAGTTTAGGTAAGCCCTTCGAGGTGGTTGTCGGCTCGGATGTGGATTCCGCCATTTGGGACAGCGACAGCTACTGCGCTGGCTATCAATATCAGGTCGCCCTCGAAACCACCCAAAACTGGCTCGATAGCTGCTCCGACGGCTTCTTAAATTGCAGCTCCCAAAAAGCCGCAGGCACAGTCTGGTTCACCGATAAACAAAAGACCCGAGGCCAAGAACCGTTAAGCCATCAGCAGAGTCGCCGTGCCTGCTTTAACTTAGACACGCTGATCCGCAATCATATTTAAGGAGCTCACTATGCCACCTTTTACACTCCGCACCTTAAGCAAAGCGGTCAGCTTGGTCATCTTTGCTAGCCTGCTCGGTGCCTGTCAGGATGATTCACCCACGCCTGAGCCACAAAAAGAAGCCAGCCCAATGTATGCCAAGGGCTTAACCTTAGCCGCGCCGACGCAGAGCGACCTTGTCGATACTAATATCGCCTCGCCAACTCTCGCGCCAATTAATACCAGTACCGATTACGTCAGCTTTATCACTCCGCTCTATGGTGAATACCAAGCCAGTCAACCCGTGCTTGAGCAGGCAAGCCAAAGTGATGAGTATTGGCTAAATGTCACCGGCGCCGAGCTAAATGCTGGCGTGCAGCTCAACTTAAGCCAAGCGGGCAGCTTAGTGCGGATTGCGCCCCGTGGCGATGTCAGCACAGGCGCCTTAATGCATGCCGATGCCGTTGCCCCCGAGCGGGTGCAAATTCAGCGGATAGGCCAAACGCCGCAGGGGAAAAACGCCAGTCCGCAAGCCACGGAATCCTTGGTTAAATCGCTGGTGAGCGCCGACGCCCTAGCAAGCGCAGGCTTAGCCGATGACTCCAGCGCCCTGCAAATGTCTGAAAAAGCCACGGCCGGAGAATATCGCCTACAAGTCAGCCAGCCCTTGGTCGCTAAGGCGAACTATTTGGTCAACGTGAAGGAAAAAGGCTCGCCCTATCAACTAAGCATCAAGGCGCCCAGCGCAATTGCGGCCGATGCCCAAACGGTTGGGGTAAAACTCGCCTTAAGCCAAAGCGATAATCAATTTGCGCCTAAGGCCAAACTCAAACAAGCCGATGGTACAGAGCAAGCGCTGGCCATGGTGAAACAGGGGGATGAATGGCAGGCTTTAGTGCCCGCAGACTTGCCCCTCGCCAGCAGCAATGCGGGGCTGAGTGAAATCGAAGTTACAGTCCAGACTCAAGTCGATGGCCGCCCAGTGCTGCGCACGGTGAAAACCGCCTTTAAGTCCTATGTCAATTCCGCCAGCATCAAACCAGAAGTATTGACCATCTGGGATAAAGGCGTGCCAAATCAAGTCAACTTTGAGCTAACTGTCGCCGAGGCGGGACGCTTTGGTTTGAGTGGCGTGCTCACGGGCACCAATGCCGAGGGCCAAAAGGTCGCGATCATGCGCACCCAAGCGGCGACTTGGTTAACGCCCGAATCCCCCAAACTCAAGCTGATGTTTGACCCCAAACTTATCCAAGCCTCCGGTCTACAACCGCCCTTTGAACTCAACGAGCTAGAGCTGCAAGACCAAGGGCAAATGGCACGGTTAAGTTTTCAGGCCAACGCACTGGTGCTTACGCGCTAACTCAATTTAGCCTAACCTATTTCTCCCTTCCCAACCGCTTTGAGTGCCCACCTTGGGCACTCTTTTTTTACCCGTCATCCGAGTTTGTGCTGCCAAGCCAAGCGTTTACCCAAGCGAAAGTGCAATTATCGCGCAATCCCCCAACCCTGTGACAACACATGGGTATCAGCACAACATGCTGTCACAATTTCAAGATAAAATTTACATTGATTATAAAAGCTTACTTCTTTTAAATAACAAGGAGTCTAGGCATAATGCCAATGTTTTGACGCAAAACCCCATAGCAACATATGCAAATGGAATATAAAAATAACAATGGCTAACGGCACCGCGATTCCTCCGCCTTAGTCGATGCTCAAGCAATGGAAATCCTATGAGTGACAGCACATTTTTTTTTGGTGAATGGCAAGTCAATCCCAGCGCCAACAGCCTACTCCTTGGTAAACAAGTTAAACAACTTGAACCTAAGGCAATGGATGTGTTGTTATTTCTCTGCCAAAACGCCGGTGAAGTGGTCAGCAGTGACGAAATTGTCAGCCATTGCTGGCCTGGGGTCGACACGGGCGACAATCCACTGCATAAGATTATCAACCAGTTACGTCGCGCCTTAGGCGATAGTGCCACCGAATCCCGTTACATTGAGACCATTCGCAAACGTGGTTATCGCACCTTAGCCGAGGTGCGCTTTCCCGTCGGCCACGAGGCCAGCGCCACGCCACAAACTTGGCAAGGTGGTTCGCCGTTTCCAGGCCTGCAAGCCTACAGCGCCAACTATGCCGACGTGTTCTTCGGCCGTAGCGAACAAATTAGCACGTTGCTGAATCGCATTAGCCAGCAAATCCATTTTGGCCGCGCCTTCTGCTTAATTTTAGGCCCCAGTGGTAGCGGTAAATCCTCCTTAATTAATGCCGGCGTATTGCCTAACCTCATGGCCGCCAATGGCTTTAATGGCGTTGGGGTTGTGGCCTATAGCAGCCTCGATTTTGCCGATGTCAGCAAGGGACAACTGCTCACCGATTTGGCTAGCGCCATGCTCGACTGGGAACTAAACGACACCCCAGTATTTGAGGGCATGAGCGCAGATACGCTTGCAGCCAAGCTTGAGCAAGATCCGCAGAGCATTGTCGAGATATGCAAACAAAGCCTTAAAAATCATGCTTATGCGACGCCACGCTTTAGCTTATTTATCGATCGATTAGAGGTGCTATTATCATCGCCGCTGTTTAGCGACGCCGAGCGCAGTGCCTTTATCGAGTTGTTAGAGCGTCTTGCCACTTCCCATGCGGTGTTGATTCTAAGTGCCTGTCGCAACGATTTTTATCCGTTGCTGGTCAATTACCCCAGCCTGATGGCGGGCAAAGCCCGCGGTGCCCATTTCGACTTAGCGCCGCCCACGCGCACCGAGCTGTTGCAAATGATCCGCCTGCCGGCGATTGCCGCCAATTTAACTTGGGACATTGACAGCGACACCGCCATGCCGCTCGATGAAATGCTCTGTAGCGATGCCGCCAGCAATCCAGATGCGCTGCCCATGCTGCAATACACCTTACAGGCGCTGTATTTACAACGCAGTGACGATGACAAACTATTGGTCTCTGTGTATCGCACCTTGGGCGGCATCGAAGGCGCTATCGGTAAAAATGCCGAGCAGGCCATCTCCCATTTAACTGAGGCCGAAAAAGCCAGTCTGCCGCGGATTTTGTCCCTGTTAGTCACCCTGCGTGAGGATGAAAAATCCATCACCAGCCGCACCGCCCGCTGGTCGCAGTTGCAAAGCGCGGCCGAAACCGCCCTAGTGCAAGCCATGGTCGATAGCCGCTTATTTGTGTCCCATCTGCAAAATGGTGAACCCTGTTTTAGCATCGCCCACGAAGCCCTGCTGCGCCGCTGGCCAAGGGCGACGGCGTGGATCAGCGAACATAACGACAGCCTCAGTATTAAGAGCCGACTACAGCATTTATCCCAGCGCTGGCTAAGCGAAGCCAAACACAGCGCCTATTTGCTGGCCGAGGGTAAACCCTTAAAAGAGGCCCAAAGCCTTAGGCAAAATCCCTTATTTGACTTAGACGAGCGAGAAACCGACTTTATTGCCGCCTCCAGCAAACGCGCCACTATGCTGCGCTGGACGAGACGCATCACAGTCGCCCTGCTGTGCGTACTCACCTTAACCTCGGTCATTATGAGTGTTCGCAGTATCGAAGCCGAAAAGCTGGCCCAGCAAAAACGCCTCGCCGCCGAAGATCTACTCGGGTTTATGGTGGGTGACTTCGCCGATAAGATGCGCGGCATCGGCCGGATGGACTTACTCGATGGCATCAGTAATAAGGCATTGGAATATTTCACGGATTTCTCCAGCCAAGACGATGAGAAGTACTTAAGCTTCGATGCCCGCTTCCAACATGGGCAGACCTTAGAGGCCATGGGCGAAGTCGCCTATTCACGCAATAAAATCGATGAAGCCCGCAGCGCCCTACTCGCCGCGCAGGAAAAAATGCTGCCGCTGCTCGAATTGCAGCCAGACAACTTAGCCCTACTAAAAACCTTAGGTGCCAATGCCTTTTGGTTGGGACAGCTTAAATATGATGTGAGTGATTGGGCCGCATCGCGCCCGTTCTTCGAGCAGTACTTAGCCTATAGCCAAACCATGTATGCCCTAGCGCCAGAGGATAAAGATGCGCTGATGGAGCTGTCCTATGCCCATAACTCGCTGGGTTCTGTTTCCATAAACCAACAGGAATTTGCTAACGCGCAGCAAGATTTTGAGGAGTCATTACGATTAAAGCTATTGGCACTGGCCAAAGCCCCCGAAGATAGCCAACTGATTGCCGATGTGGCCGATACTCGTTCTTGGTTAGCCAGCGCAGCTGTATCACAAGGAGATATAAATACGGCTATCCAAATCCATGAGGAAATACAAAAAACCTTGGCAACCAAAAATCTTGAAAAACAACCTTATTTGCTCGATAGGCTCACAGGAAGTTATCAAAACATCGCCACACTTTTAAGTTATCAAGGTCGCCTAACAGAAGCGTTGAATAAAGCCTCTTTGGGACTTGCTACTATTGAGTTTGCATTTAAACAAGACCCTGAAAATGAGCGTTGGAAAAGATTAAAATATTATTCTTATTCACAACTTCTTGAATTAAGCACAAGTAAAAGCCAATATTTGGAAATTGAAAAATCAACTAACATCAATTTTGATGACAAATCTTTATTGGTCAAGTCCTCAACATACAAAGATATCTCTGCAAAAATCTTCTTATCCGAAGCAAAACTCATGCTAAATATTGGGAACTTAAATGAGAGTTTGCGACATGCAAAATTAGCAACCGAATCATATAGAGAATTAGTAAACGATTTTAATCAAGAAATCACCTACATAGCAAACCTTGCTATAAGTGAGTTACTACAAGCTAGCATCTATAAAAAACTTGGCCAATCACCTTACAGCATCGAGTTATGTAAAAAGGTAAAACAACAAATAAAGCCTTTTACTGAAAAAAACAAAGACCCAATATTTATGATTTCCTATGCAAAATCGCTAGATTGTTTAGGGGAACTTGATACACATAAAGAACTTATTCTTTTTTTAGAAAAAAAAGATATTAAAAATATTCGATTCTAACCACAGAAGGAAAATAAACATGACGGCACCACAAGGCTTTGCACAATTTATTAAAGTGAATGTCACCCTAGAAAATGGAGAACCTGTATTTATCTATACCGATGCAAACGGGCAGCAGTGCCCAGGTGATGTGACCATTACTCAAGCGGGTACTGTAACTTACCTGCTCAATGACCAAACCGGTAAAGGGCTAAAATTTGTCGGTGTAGGTTTTGTGACCCCGTTTGATGAAATTGTTGATGCAGTCACCATCAGCAGCGATGGTATGTTAGTGCAACTTGTTGACCTAGATAGAACCCCAGGCACCACTAAATTCCAATTTGTGTTGAGTAATACAACAAATACCTTACTTGTGTTAAGCCCAGATCCGCAAGTTATCAATCATCCTAAAAACTGAGGTCTACAGCCTTAAAAGCGGGGACAGCCATGTCTTTTTGTGCTTTGTCCCCTCTTCTACTAGTCTTTAAATTATCTTCACCTTGTCTGTTTGGAGCGGATAATGACCTCGGCCAGAAGAATGCTTATCGATGCCAATACAACACCCTTCTATCATGTGATTAATCGCTGTGTCAGAAGGGCTTTTCTGTGCGGTGAGGATAAACTCACTGGCCGCAGTTATGAGCATAGACGTGGCTGGATTGTCTATAAAATCAAAGCATTATCCACCATCTTTTGTATCGACATTTGCGCCTATGCAGTGATGAACAACCATTACCATTTAGTGCTTAAAATTGATGTCGAGAAGGCCAAATCGTTAACGCAAAAAGATATTATCAGCCGCTGGTGCCAAATCACTAAAGGCCATGCCATTGCCACTAAGTATATGAATGGTGATGCATTAATCGACGGCGAACGCATGTTACTCGATGCCTTAATTGCCGAGTGGCAAGAGCGATTAAGTAGTATCTCTTGGTTTATGCGATGCTTAAATGAAGAGATCGCCCGTAAAGCCAATCGAGAAGATGAGTGTAAAGGCGCCTTTTGGGAAGGTCGTTTCAAATCCCAAGCGTTACTAGATGAGCAAGCTTTACTGGCGTGTATGATGTACGTAGATTTAAACCCCATTCGAGCAGGGATTGCCGATTCTTTGCAATCCTCTGATTTTACATCGATTCAAGAACGTCTAAATGCACTTTCCCCTAACAGCGTCACACCACTGATAACCCAACCCCCTGTAGATAACACTCAACCATTACCACGCAAATCCCTTGCAAAATTTGAGGGTGCAACGCATCTCCATCAGCAAACGGGCATCCCCTTTCATTTTGCCGATTATCTTGAGCTTATCGATTGGACTGGCCGCGCCATCCGCCATGATAAAAAAGGCTTTATCGATAACCTACGACCTAAGTTGCTTAATGAGTTAGGGATTGCATCCGATGCCTGGTTACTTTCAGCCAAGGAGTTTCGTCGCCAGTACAGTGGTGTAAGCGGTCGATGGGATGCAATGTGTGCATTTAAACACAAGCAAGGTGGCAAATGGTGCCGAGGAAAATCCCATAGCCAAGCACTACATCCCGAGCAAATTAATGGACTTACACTGCGTTAAATTGCCCCAATAACAAATATTCGACTCAATCTTAATGCTTAAGATTGGGGGCTATCTAGTCTCAATTTTGCGAGATGTAAACAAGCGCCTAGCTAACCATGATCCTAATTGCAGACAAAACGACTCAGAAGGCAAAATTTAAAACATTTAAAATCAAATAATTACACCAGAAGGTAAGCAGAAGGTATCTTTTCTTCCACCAGAATAAAGTCATCCTCAGAAAAGCGCCTAGCGCAGATGATTAAAGTTCACGGAGAAAGATAACAATGACAAACTCACCGAAACTGGCTCGCCAACAACCCGCCTTATCTATTGTCGATGATGCTGCATTGCCCGCAACTCAACCTGCAAAGAGTGCCGAGCTACCGCTGAACTTTTTCGAGCATTCTTCCCTCGAGACAATTGAGCTCTTTATTCAACATTTAACCGAAGCCGTGATCTTAGTGAATGCCAATGGCTTTATCCGTTCGTGCAATCAGCGCAGTGCTGAGCTGCTCGATTGCCCGCAGGCGACTTTAAAGGGCCAAGACTGGCGCAATTTTTTGACCGAACATCATCAAGCGCGCTATGACAATCTCCTGAGCCACGATGTGCAATTAGGCACCAACTGTGGTCACCCCGTGCAGCACCCAGCGCAGGAAACCACACTGATCTGCGCCTCTGGCAAGGCCAAAGATGTGGAGTTGTCTATCTCTTATATTCCCAGCCATGAACCTGTGTTTGTGATGGTGATGCACGATTTAACTCAGCATAAGGCGGAAAACCAAAAGCTGCGCAAGTTGGCCGCAACCGACTCCCTCACCCAACTGGCGAACCGTCGCTATTTTGATGAAATGCTGCAACAACACTGGGAAGAATGCACCGCCAAACTGCGTCCTATCAGCGTAGTCATTATCGATGTGGATTATTTTAAGGTGTTTAATGATCAGTTTGGTCATATCCAAGGTGATGAATGCCTTAGAAAAATTGCCAAAGTGATCGCCACTATTGTGCCTATCGACATCGGTCTTGCGGCCCGTTACGGCGGCGAAGAGTTTGCGCTGATCCTACCTAATCACAATGCCAAAATGGCGCTGACCATAGCGCAAAAAATTCAGCAAGGGATTAATAATATTCGTTTTACTGACCAAGGGCTCAGGGATTATGTCTCGGTAAGTGCCAGCCAAGGGATTGCCAGTGAAGTCAATGGCCAGTTCCGTACCTCACTCGCCATGGTATGCGCCGCCGATACCGCGCTTTACCGCGCCAAGGCCGATGGTCGCGATAGAATTAATACCTCGCTGTGATGATATTTGTCTGAAATAAAACCAAAGGTTTATGCATGACATAACCACAAGGATGTCACCCATGAAAACCTCAAAAAACATTTGTTTAAGCTCGAATAACTTAGTTCAAGACCTCGCTCAAGAAACATCAGAAAATACGGCTAAAGTCGTTTTATTAGGCACGAAAACACTCGATATTTTCACTTGGCAAGCTTGGATAAAAAACCAACATGGAGGACTAGTATTTCAATATTGTTGTGAATTTAATCATACGGGCTTTATTGTGAAGATAAATGCACTTGGCAATATTGAATCGGTTGTTAATAGCCGATTATTATCGATTGAAATGGCTTCGATGTCAGGTGGTTTAAATGATGATTATTGGCATTTATTATCCATCAGCTACCAATATCATAAGCTAAAATGTTATATCGATGGCGATGAAATCGAAGTTCAACAGCAAATTATCCCTTTAACAGATAACCGTGTATTAAAGGCTATGTCCAATAACGCATTATCTTTTGAAGGAGAAATGACTAACATCAGTTTAATTGAACACTACTTAACAGACTATCAAATCCTAAATTATTATCTGCAACCTGATAGTCAGTCATCTATCACCGAAAACAATATTTATACTGCACAAGATAAACATTCCCTAAAAAACATTCATTCAAACCCACTTAACTCAACAAGGCAAGATGTGATGCTAGTTATTTTTAATGATACTAAATATAAATTCATTAAAAACAATCTAACCACAAATAATTTCAAAAAACAGCTATCTAATATTATTCCAGCCAATGATCGTTGTGCTTATATAATTGAATCAAATAATCAAAATTGGCCACACTTTATTTATCATGCTAATTATTTTTACGAAGAGGATCCCGATATTGCGTTAAATTTTGATATATTAAAATCTCTCACACCTAATCGTTCCCGTGTTCATTTGCAGCTTACCAACGAACTGACATTTGATTGCTTTATCAGTCAATCTACTTCTAGTCGATTAATCGCCGAAATTCGTATCAGTGAAAATACCGATTTTACGCTAGCCAAACACGCTCTGCGCTTTATTAAGGATTATTAAAATCCTAGGATTGATCGTTGCTCGCTCCGACAAGCGGATGAGCACTTAAAGACTGAAGCTATCCCCGTTATAGCCTGGGTCATGAAAAGCCCCCTTCGAAACAGCTAGTTTGCACGATACCCAAAGTACAGTCGAATACCTCGCTAGCCTAGTTAGATATTTTAGGGCAAACTCAGCGTCCTTACCCGTTGGACTGTTTCTACAGTACTGGACTGTACGCTAAAGGTGACACATGAATCCACCTCCTACTTTGGCCTTGCTCTTTGCCCTATTGGCTGCCACCTTAATGGGCACGATTGGCGTATTCGCACGCTTTGCAGCTCTGCCAGCCGAACATATTACCTTTTACCGCCTGCTACTCGGCGCGCTGTTTTTAATGGTCTATATGTTGTTAACGGGAAAAAGACAGCAAATTCGCCATAAACCGAGCAAACGCACCTTGATAAATGGCGCTATGCTCGCCGGATTTATGGCTTTTTATATCGAGGCTATTCAATACACTCAAATGGCAACCGTGATTATGATCATCTACCTCGCACCTGTGGTAGCGTCACTCTTTGCGCACTTTGTGTTTAATGAAAGACTCAACCGATTCAGTATGGCAAGTGTGGTACTCGCCTTAGCAGGCTTTATATTAATGCTCCCCGTGACATCGAGCCAATCGCTATATGATTCTGAAATATTGGGATATTTTTATGCATTACTGTCGTTACTGACCTATAGTGGCTTTATCCTAATCAACCGCAAACCGAGTGTCGCCTCGCCCTATCAAAGTACGCTGGTACAGTTAGGTGTTGGCGCTTTATGCCTACTTCCCTTAGTGTTAACCACACCCTTAGTACCCAGCCTGAATCAATTTGCTTGGCTGCTGGCAATTGGGTTCTTTCCGGGATTTTTAGCTATTCTGTTTGCAGTAAAAGCTCTAAATCAATTGCCATCAATCACCTACGGCACACTCTCCTATGTGGAGCCTGTGGTGGTGGTCACTCTGGCGTGGTGGTTATTTAATGAAACATTAACCGCACAGCAATTGATAGGTGTGGCACTGATAATGCTGGCGGGTATAGCACAAGGTTGGTTAAGCCAATACAAAGCCCTAAAAAGCCCTGAAAATCCCTCTGTTTGCCACCATGAATAAATGAGTAAAATATAAACTAAATCTTTTTGATAGGAGCATCACTTGAAAAAACTACTCTTAATGATCAGTGCTTTGGTCCTGACAGGCTGTCTAGGAATGCCTAACTACGTCGAACCCGTTAAAGATTTTAAACTCGACCGCTATTTAGGCAAATGGTACGAGATTGCGAGGCTTGACCACTCCTTCGAGCGCGGATTAACCCAAGTTTCTGCCGAATACAGCCTTAAGCCCGATGGCGGCGTTAAAGTCATTAATCGGGGCTATTCTGCCGCCAAACAGGAATGGAAAGAAGCCGAAGGTAAAGCCTATTTTGTGAATGGAGAGAACGAAGCCTACTTAAAAGTCTCCTTTTTCGGGCCGTTTTATGGTTCGTATGTAGTCTTTGGGCTCGACCAACAAAATTATCAATACGCCTTTATCTCGGGGCCAGATACGGATTATTTATGGCTACTAGCCCGAACTCCAACCGTGTCCCCTGAGGTGATTAAGCAATTTGTCGACATGGCGAGCGCCCGCGGCTTTGACACTGACAGCTTGATTTATGTCGAACAACAAGCCGAGGCAAAACAATAACCGCTAAGCCGAGGCTAACACTCAAGGTAAACACCATAAACAAAAACGCCGCTCAATAAGCGGCGTTTTTTATCTGATCACTTAAGGCTATTTAAAACAAGTAATTAGCCTTCGATGCCCTTGCTCGCGAGGAACTCATCATAGGTGCCCTTGAAGTCATTCACGCCGTTAGGAGTAATTTCAAGGATACGGTTGGCCAGTGACGATACGAATGCACGGTCGTGACTCACAAATAACAAGGTGCCTTCGTATTTCTCTAAGGCGTTGTTTAAGGATTCGATCGATTCCATATCCATGTGGTTGGTCGGTTCGTCGAGCATCAGGATATTTGGTTTTTGCATGATGAGCTTACCAAATAACATACGGCCCTTTTCACCACCCGAGAGCACTTTGACAGACTTTTTAATGTCGTCGGCGCTAAACAGCATACGACCTAAAATACCGCGTACCGCTTGGTCGTCATCTTCAGGTTTACGCCACTGGCTCATCCACTCAAAAAGCGTCATGTCGTTAGCAAAATCAGACTCATGATCCTGCGCGTAATAACCGATATTGCTGTTTTCAGACCATTGGATATGGCCTTCATCCTGTGGAATATCATGGATTAAAGTACGCAGCAGGGTAGTTTTACCCACACCGTTCTCACCGAGGATAGCGATACGCTCACCCACTTCGACAATCAGGTTTAAGTCTTTAAACAGTGGCGTGTCATAACCTTTCGCCAAATTCTCAACCACTAACGCATTACGGAACAGTTTCTTTTCCTGCTCGAAACGAATGAATGGGTTAACACGGCTAGAGGCTTTAACTTCATCCAGCTTGATCTTATCGATTTGACGGGCACGAGAAGTCGCTTGTTTTGCCTTAGAAGCGTTAGCAGAGAAGCGCGCAACGAAGGTTTGTAGCTCAGAAATTTGCGCTTTCTTCTTGGCGTTGTCAGCCAGCAAACGCTCACGGGCCTGAGTCGCTGCTTGCATATATTCGTCGTAGTTACCTGGGTAAACACGCAGTTCACCGTAGTCTAAGTCTGCCATATGGGTACAGACTGAGTTTAAGAAGTAACGGTCGTGCGAAATGATGATCATGGTGCTATCGCGTTGGTTCAAGACGTCCTGTAACCAGCGAATAGTGTCGATGTCCAAGTTGTTGGTAGGTTCGTCGAGTAGCAGTACATCAGGATCGGAGAACAGCGCCTGCGCCAATAATACCCGCAGTTTTAAACCTGGGGCGATTTCAGACATTAGACCGAAATGGCTTTCGATACCGATACCTACGCCAAGTAGCAGTTCACCAGCGCGAGATTCGGCGGTGTAACCGTCCATTTCGGCAAATTCCATCTCAAGGTTTGCCACGGCAATGCCGTCTTCTTCGCTCATTTCAGGTAAAGAATAGATACGGTCACGCTCTTGCTTGACCTTCCACAGTTCACGGTGGCCCATGATAACGGTGTCAATCAGCGTGTATTCCTCGTAACCGAATTGGTTCTGGCTGAGTTTACCCAGACGCTCATTGACGTCTAAAGATACGTTACCGCTGCTCGGCTCTAGATCACCGCAAAGGATCTTCATGAAGGTTGATTTACCGCAGCCGTTCGCACCGATAAGACCGTAACGGTTACCGCCGCCGAATTTAACTGAGATGTTTTCAAACAGTGGCTTAGCGCCAAACTGCATGGTGATATTCGCTGTTGTGATCAAAATGAACTTCCAAATCGAGTAATATTGGCCAGACTATTGGCAGTGCATATAAGCATAAACCAATTTCCACCAGCCTGAGGGGGTAAAAATAAACGTGGCACTATAGCAGTTTGGGTTAAATTATCAACTAAAAAGGCCCCGTTAGCCGCGAATGCTTAAGCGATTCTGAGCCATGTAACCCAAAGATAACTGTTTATTTAACCTGAATTTTTACAAATACAACCCAAGATAATCCTATTGGATGACAACTGAATTAACATTGCATTTTTAGCCAGACAATCCAAATACCGCCCACTGAACTGGGCGGTATTTGTAAGCCCCCGCTCACTCGCGGGCCGATAAACAATACCAATACGTTACAGTTTTTGCTGTCTTAAACGGTTCGCATTGGTGACCACAGTTAAAGAAGACAGCGCCATCGCTGCCCCGGCAATCACAGGGCTTAACAGCATCCCTGTGAGCGGATAAAGCACGCCCGCCGCCACTGGGATACCTAAACTGTTGTAGATAAAGGCCCCAAACAGGTTCTGTTTAATGTTGCTAATGGTCGCGCGGGAAAGTGCCAATAAGTTAGCAATCACTATCAGCTGATGTGACAACAGTGTCATATCCGCGCTTTCGATCGCCACCTCTGTACCCGATCCCATAGCGATCCCCACATCGGCGCTCATCAAGGCGGGCGCATCGTTGATACCGTCCCCTACCATGGCAACCACATGGCCTTGCTGCTGTAAGGCTTTAATATGCTGCTGCTTTTGTTCGGGTAACACACCCGCAATCACTTCCTCTATGCCTACTTGAGCTGCCACCGCCTGCGCCGTTTGTGGATTATCTCCAGTCAGCAGCACTACTCGAATGCCCTGTGAGCGTATTGCACTAATCGCTTCTTTCGCATCGGCTTTTATCGGGTCGGCAATCGCGATAGTGGCCACTAACTTACCCGCCTTGGCGACATAAATCGGTGTTTTACCCTGTTTGGCAAATTGCGCGGCGGCTTCTACCGTAATACCTGAGCTGCGGCCTGCCACCCCCTCCCCTGAAGGCACATCAAATGCCGCCATTAAGGCTTGATTCCCCACTAAAAAGTCGGCGCCATCGACTCGCCCTTCGATGCCCTTACCTTGATGATTAGTAAAAATCTCGGTTGCGGGCAATGGAATCGAGGCTTGCTTAACATAGCTGACCATTGCGCTGGCCAGCGGATGCTCTGAATGCTGCTCAAGACTGGCGATAGCGCCAAGCAGTGCGCGCTTGTCTTCATCACTGAATTTTTGGTCATTAGGAGCTTGGTCATTACCTTCAATCCAATGGATATCAGTCACTTGGGGTTTACCCTGAGTCACTGTGCCAGTTTTATCAAGCACCACACAATCGACCTTGCTGGCGCTTTGCAGTGCTTCACCATTTTTTACCAATACGCCCATTTGAGCGGCGCGGCCAACGGACACCATGATAGACATAGGTGTGGCTAAGCCTAAGGCACAGGGACAGGCGATGATCAGCACGCTGGTGAGCACCACAAGCGCATGACTGAGCGCGGGTTCTGGCCCAACAAAATACCAAATCGCCGCTGCGAGTAAGGCGATAACCACAACTGTTGGTACAAACACCGCCGAAATTTTATCGGCCAGACGACCAATCGGCATCTTAGAGGTTTGCGCCTCCTGCACCAGTGCGATGATTTTGGCAAGGCGCGTATCCTGCTGCCCAGCGGTCACTCGGTAGACTAAACTGCCGTTACCATTGACAGTTCCCGCGCTCAGATTATCCCCAACATGCTTTGGCACCGGAATAGGTTCGCCCGTTAGCATGGCCTCATCGAGTAATGACTGGCCGGACTCCACCACGCCATCGAGTGCGACCCTGTCGCCGGGGCGAAGTCTGAGTTTATCCCCCAGTTTAAGCTGGTCGATTTCCACCTCTTCATCGCCATTGTCGCCAATACGAATCGCAGTGGAGGATTGCAGGCCGAGCAAGCGCTGCACCGCTTCGCTGGTTTTGCCCCGAGCTTTGAGTTCGAGGGCATGGCCTAAGTTAATCAAGCCTAAGATCATCACGCTAGCCTCAAAGTACACGTGGCGAGTGTCCATTGGAAACGCACTCGGGATAAGCACCACCAGCATGGAATAGATCCATGCCGTGCTGGTGCCTAACACGATTAAGGTATCCATATTGGTGGTTTTGGCTTTAAGCGCGCGCCACATTCCCTGATAGAAATGGCGCCCGGTACCGACTAAAAGTGCTAAAGTGAGTAAGCCCATAATGCCCCAGCCAAGCTGCATGCTAGGGCGATTAATCATCATTTCACCGCCCAGTAATCCCCATAACATCATAGGGATACCAACCGCGAGCGCAGCGATAGCCTGACGCATCCGCAGGCGATACTCCACCGCATCTTCGACCCGCTTTTCCTCTGCGGCCGCCTTTGCGTCCACGATCAATTGAGCGGGATAACCCGCCTTATCCATAACAGCCAGCGCCGCATCACTGCTCATCTTGCCATCGACAGTCACTTGCTTATCGGCGAGATTGATACGGGCACTCACATTCGGCTCGGCCGCAAAGGCCTTTTCAATTTTGGCCACACACCCTGCACAATTCATGGTGGCGACATAGAGTTTTATCTGCGACATGGAAGATCCCTCACTTGAACTTAACCGCTATAGGATTAAGATAAAGTCTCCCATCACGGGAGAGTCAAGGGTGTTTTTGTGGCAAGTATCACACTTGTCTGCACGAGTCTTTAGAACAGATAAGAACCGAGGTCAGTATGAAAATTGGTGAAGTCGCGAAGCACACAGGGTTAAGCGTCAAAAGCATACGCTATTACCACGATATCGGTCTTGTCTGTGGCGAGCGTAACGAGGCGGGATACAGGGTGTATCGCCATCGGGATATCGAATCGCTGAAATTTGTCCACCAGTGCCGCGACTTAGGTTTTAGCCTTGAGGATTGCAAACTCCTGCTTGGTTTGCGTAATAACGATAGCCGCAATGCCGAAGATGTGAAGCAACTCACCCGCAACCATTTGGCCTATGTTGAGGATCAAATTGGTAAATTGCAGAATCTTCGTAGCCAGTTACAGCAAATGGTCAGCGAGTGCCAAGGCGGCGAACAGCCCCACTGCGCCATTATTGATAGCCTTAACCACCAGCATTAACCCAGCCATAAAAAAGCCTGCTTGGATGCAGGCTTGTTTATGGGGTTGTCACTCATACCAAGGTGTTAGCGCTTTAGCGCAGCCACATTATCTAGCTGCAACGCTGGCAATTTACCCGCTGGTGTAAATGAAAACACTTGCCCATAAAAGGCTAACTCGGTTTCCAATCCCGCCGCTTTATGTTCTGGCGTGCGTCCATCACTTGCGTCATCGCCATAATCGATATAGGCCGTCGGCACACCTTTGGCTTTAAGGGCATCATAGATTTGTCGCGACTGCGCCGTCGGTACAATCTTGTTTCTCAAGCCTTGGAAAATCAGCAAAGGTTCATTCAAACCATCTAAGTGATTGAGTGGCGATAACTCGCGGTAGCGTTCCTTCTTCTCTGGATAGGGGCCGATAAGTTGGTCTAAATAACCCGACTCAAACTTATGGGTTCCCTTAGCGAGCTGCTCAAAATCGCTGATCCCCTCATAGCTCACACCCGCTTGAAACACATCATAAAACGCTAGCGAAGACATCACAGTTAAGCCACCGGCGCTGATGCCGCGAATCGCTAACTTATTGGCGTCTACCCAGCCCTTAGCCACTAAATACTTTGCAGCATTAACCGCATCCTCTACATCGCTTTCACCCCATTTGCCATAAAGGCTTTGGCGATAGGCGCGGCCAAAACCACTGCTGCCGCGAAAGTTTAAATCCAGCACCGCAAACCCGCGGCTGGTCCAAAACTGGATTTCACTGCGATAGGCCAGGGAAGCCCGCGCCGTCGGCCCGCCATGTAGCATCACGATAAGCGGCGGCCTTGTGTCGTGGGGCGCCACGTAATTAGGGTTCACAGGGCTGTAAAAATAACCATAGGCCTGCTGATTTTTACCGGTAGCGAAGGCAATATTTTTCGCCCGCGAGACATAGTTGGGATCAAGATTCGCGAGCGCTGGGGCGTACACAAGCTCAGTGCCACGCCCAACAACGCGATAAATACCTTTCTCTGGTGTTGCCTTAGCGCCAACAAAATAAACACCATCTTCGCCCTTTACCACCTGAGTGATCTCAGCAAAATCAACGGCAAGAGATTCGGTCAATCCGGAATCTAAGTGCATACGCAGCAATGCGGCTCGATTACCTTCAACGTAGCTCGCGATGAGAGTCGAAGCATTTTCAAAGGCATAATTATGGTTACCTAAACGCCAATCCGGCACCGCAAACTCGGCATTTTTACTCAAAACAGGCTCTAGGGTTTCCCTAGGGGTGACGCGGTAAATGTTCCACCAGTTACTGAGATCGGACACCACATATAATTTACCGTCTGGGCCAAATAACGGCTGAGTCACCGAAGAGTCCTCTGGCGTACTCACCTTGCGAATATTTTTTAATTGACCTTTGCGGTCAAGATCCACAAGCCAGAGCACACTCTTATCCCAAGGCATATAGGGATGTTCCCAAGTAATCCAAGCCAGTTGGGTGTTATCGGGTGAAATAGTCGGGGAAGAAATAAAATCATGACCCGTAACAAAGGTATCGCCTTCACCGGCAAAGTTAAGATTGATAGTCACCAGGCTCGCTTTCGGTTCGCCGCCCTGACGGTGATCTTCACGCACGCAAATAATCCGTGAGCCCTTAGGATATGCCACACAATCGGCATGACGGGTACCATTGGGAGTTAACGGCAATGGTGGCTGATTAGGCGCAAAACGGTAAAACAGCTGATCCTGCAATTTAGTGGCAAATAGGCTCTGACCTATGCCCAAAAACGCCGCACCGCCATACTCATGCACAGTAGATTTAACATTAAAATCAGGAGGAACCACTTCAGTGACCTTGCCAAGATCATCGAGACGCTTGATACCAACTTTGCCTTGGGCACGTCCGCTCGATTCTGCAAAATAAATCGCATTACCTACACTTTGTAGTTCAGCAATATCATCGGTTCGTTGAAAAACCTCAGCAGCAGACAAAGGTGATTGCCAGCTGCCATAGGGTGCAACTTTAATGTCGCCGCTTTCCTTGGCAGATTGATCTTTTGTATCCGTACGCTCACACCCGCCGAGTAGCAGTAACACTGCACTTAGCAAGAATGGAAAATAGCGTCCTAACCCCATTGTGTTCCCCAAGTTTGCAAACTAAAACAAACCGTAAATATGCAAATCCCCTTAAGGGCTTATTTTTTGACTTTTTTAACAAACCATTTCAGTACGCTAGCTTGTTGTACTTGCGTCAGACCAAAGTAAATACAAATCCAAGGTGATAACAGAAAAAACCACGGGATCACGGCGAACGAACGACCACTGAAGAGAAGAAAAAAGAAGCCTCCGTAAATCACTATGACTCCTAAGGCACCGACAATCAGCATCATCCGCTTGGTAATTTTTTCCAGCCAAAGGGCTTTATCCTGCCATGACATTCAGATAATCAACTCCAATACGATAATGTCAACTCTATTTGTAAAGTTATGTAAAAAAGTAGCGTGCGATTGTTGAAGGATAGCCAGTAAATGTCAACCTCCGAACAACTCTTACCCAAGCGAACAGACTAAAAAAAGAGAGCTAACTTTAGCCAACAAAAAACCGAGCAAACGCTCGGTTTTGTTTAATATCAATAAGATACCATGTTACAGACGGATACCGCCATCCACTTCAAAGACACGACCATTTACATAATCGTTTTCGATGATAAAGCGTACGGTAGAGGCTATCTCCTCCGCTTGGCCTAAACGGCCAACGGGCACAAGCTTCTCTAAACGCTCTAAGGCTTCAGGTTTCATTGCCGCTGTCATTTCGGTGGCAATCACCCCGGGTGCTACCGCCGCGCTACGAATATTGTAACGCGCCAGCTCTTTTGCCCAGCCCACAGACATCGCCGCGACACCCGCTTTAGAGGCCGCGTAGTTAGATTGTCCTACGTTACCCGCTTTAGCTAGGCTAGAAATGTTCACAATCACCCCTGCTTGACCCGACTCGATCATCGCCGCAGCCGCCTCACGGCCACAAAGGAAGGTGCCAGTGAGGTTAACATTGATCACCGATTGGAATTGATCGAATGACATACGGTCAGTCACTTTGCCGTCTTTGGCTTTGACTAACATACCATCACGCAGGATGCCGGCATTATTCACTAATACGTTGATTTTGCCAAAATCTTCCAATATGTAAGCAAAGCCTGCGACCACATCTTCTTCGTCGGTAATATCTAGCGCATAACCTTGGACTTCTGTGGATGAGCCTAAATCGGCACAGGCGCGTTCTAACTTTTCTTGATCCACATCGATAAGTGCCAACTTAGCACCCGCCTGCGCAAAATTGTGCGCCATCGCTAAGCCTAAACCACCCGCGCCGCCAGTGATGACGACAACCTTATCTTTTAAATCCATCTGGTTATCCCTTGTTTATCTATTTTTTAAGTGGTGCAAATTGTTCAAAAATACTGGAGAAGTCTCGGCGACCATTACCTTGTCGTGCATGATTCACATACAAGCTGCGCGCGAGTGAGCCCATGGGTGTACTCGAATTGCTCAATAATGCGGCTTCTTGGGAGAGGCCGAGATCTTTAACCATCAAATCTACCATAAAGCCGCCCTGATAGCCCTTAGAAGAAGGCACATTCTCCATCACGCCCGGACAAGGATTGTACTTTTCAAGCGCCCAGTTACCACCGCTGCTGACCTTCATAATGTCAGACAGCACTTTAGGGTCGAGACCATGGTCAATCCCCATTTGCAACGCCTCAGAAGTACCGACCATCAACACAGATAACAGCATGTTGTTGCAGATTTTAGCGACCTGACCGGCTCCTGCGCCGCCCGCATGGAAAATATTCTTGCCCATGGCATTGAGTACGGGTTGCGCGCGCTCAAAGGCGATATCCGAACCGCCACAAATAAAGGTTAAGGTTCCCGCCGCAGCCCCCGCCGTGCCGCCCGATACTGGCGCATCGATAAATTCGATACCACTCTTAGCCGCTTCGGCTGCCACCAATTGAGCGCTTTGGGCATCAATGGTCGAGCAATCAATCAGCAAGGTATCGCCAGCGACTACGTCGAGTAGCCCCTTCTCACTACCATTGCCTAAGTATAAGTTTCTGACATGCTTGCCCGCGGGCAACATAGTGATCACCACATTAGCTCCCGCCGCGGCGCCGCATGCCGTGCTCGATACTAAAGCGCCTTGGTCGGCCAAGGCTTGCATGGCGGCAGGCACTAGGTCGAAGACACGTACCGTCATGCCCGCTTTTAATAAATTGGCCGCCATTGGGCCGCCCATATTACCTAAACCGATAAATGCTACTGTACTCATGCCATCACTCCTGTGTTCTGGTGTGTTTATTATTCCAGATAGTTGTTATTCCAGATAAAAATGGCAGGCAAAGTGCTAGCTTTACCTGCCATCGATTGGCTTAGCTTAATTGGCTTAAGGGATGTTCCTCTCCCCAAGGTGAGGTCAAAATGTCCTCGATAACGCTGTTTGGCACAGATTGCACATCGGCAAATTGCCATTTGGGCTGTCTGTCTTTATCAATCAGCAGTGCCCGCACGCCTTCACAGAAATCACCCTTAGCACAAGTGTTAACGCTGACGGTTAATTCCCATTTAAAACATTGTGCTAGGCTCAGTTTGGTGCCGAGTTGGGTTTGAATATACGCCAAATGCCAACTGATAGGGCTGCCCGCCAACATAGTCGCGCAGGCTTTATTTAACCATGCTTCATCGGTGCTTAAGGTCGACATACGGCTGACGATATCGGTTAAACTGCCCGCCATCAGCCTATCGATAATCTCTTGGCTCTCGGCCAGTAAACTATCGCCTTTAGGAATATCAACTTGGTTCGACAGTTCGTTGATCATCGAGTCGAGTCGTTGATGGTTCAGCGCTGGCGTGTCGCTCCAATCTAGAGTCGCCATGGCATCGAACATCAGCTCTTTGTCGTCACGATTTAGATAATGATCGGCAAGGCCAACGTAACAGGCATCGGCGGCGTTCATTTGATAGGCCGTTAAGCCTAAAAACAGCCCCATTTTGCCCGGCATGCGGTTGAGGAAATAACTGCCGCCCACATCGGGATAAAGCCCGATGGTGACTTCAGGCATAGCGATACGAGAGGTTTCTGTCACCACTCTATGACTCGCGCCCGCCATCAGGCCGAGACCACCGCCCATCACTATGCCATCACCCCATACCAGCACAGGTTTGCCAAAGGTATGTAGTAGATAATCGAGACGATATTCTTCTTCAAAGAATACTTTTGCGACCTCAGTCACCTGTCCCTTAGCAGCAACTGAGGCGTGATATAACGCCCGCACATCGCCACCCGCACAGAACGCCTTTTCTCCGCTGCCATCGAGTACCACACAGGCGATTAACGGATCTTTTTTCCACAAATTGAGCTGCACCGTCATGGCTCGAACCATATCGAGATCCAAGGCGTTGAGGGCTTTTTCAACATTGAGCGTCACCACCCCAACTAATTTACCTGAGGCGGTGGCTAAGGTTTGAAAAACCACATTTTGTGTGGTGGACGTGTGTGCAGCCTTATCTACTAAATTTGTCATTAGCGGTTCTTCCAATCAGCTTTACGTTTTTCCAAAAACGCGTTCACGCCTTCGGCCTGATCTTCAGTATCGAACAAACCGACAAACAGTTCACGCTCTATCGGTAAGGCTTGGCTACGCGGCATTTGGCGCCCCGCTTGGATGAGTGTCTTACAGGCGGTGACGCTGCTTGGGCTCTGATTCGCCACTTTGGCGGCCAGTGCAATCGCCGCATTTAAGGCCTCACCCGTTTCAACCACTTCCTCGACTAAACGCAAATTCAGCGCTTGGGCGGCATTCACCCGCTCACCGCAGAGGATCATGCGTTTTGCCCAACCTTCGCCCACTAAAGCAGTGAGGTTTTGGGTACCGCCCGCACAGGGCAGCAGGCCAACGGTCGCTTCAGGCAATGCCATCACGGCTTGGGTTTCGGCGATACGAATATCACAGGCCAGCGCGACTTCTAAGCCGCCGCCCATGGCATAACCGTTAATGGCGGCAATCGACACGCCGCGGAACTGGCTTAAGGTTTCAAATGCTTCGCCAAAGTGTTTTGCCATGCTCGCCGCATTGCCCTTATCACCGTCGCTAAACAGTTTTAAATCGGCACCCGCGGAGAAAAACTTGTTGCCCTCGCCAGTTAACACCAGCGCGTAAATGTCCTTGTTAGCATTAAGCTCCAGCACTTTGGCCTTGAGCGCCTGTAAACTCTGGGCGGTCCAAGTATTGGCCGGCGGATTGTTCATGGTCAGAATGGCCGTGTGGCCTTCAATACGCTCAACTAAATAGTCCATCTGTTTCGGCTCCCTTATATTTCCAATCTGTTATCGCCAAATCCTACAGTCCAATTAGGGCAGCTTAAAGGATTTGTCCGGCATTTTCGTCGAGTAAACGACGGGCGATAATGAGGCGCATAATCTCGTTAGTGCCCTCTAAAATCTGGTGTACACGAACATCACGGAAGTGACGCTCTAACGGATACTCCCTGATATAACCATATCCGCCATGAATTTGCAGCGCCGCATCGCAAACTTGAAAACCCACATCAGTAGCAAAGCGCTTCGCCATCGCACAATAGGCGGTCGCTTCTGGATCGCCACTGTCGAGTTTAAAGGCGGCCAGACGCACCATTTGACGCGCGGCCACTAATTCGGTCGCCATATCGGCAAGCTTAAATTGCAGCGCTTGGAAGGCTGCCAGCGGCTTACCGAATTGCTGACGCTCGTTCATATACTGGGTTGCACGCTCTAGAGCCGCCTGCGCCGTACCGACAGAGCAAGTAGCGATATTGATACGGCCACCGTCTAAGCCTTTCATCGCAAAGGTAAAACCTTGGCCTTCTTCACCGAGTAGGTTTGCAACCGGCACGCGCACGTTATCAAAGGTGACTAAGCGCGTCGGCTGCGCGTTCCAGCCCATTTTATCTTCAGCTTTACCGTAGATAATGCCTTCACTGTCAGCAGGAATGGCAATAGCCGAAATCCCCTTTGGCCCGGCTTGACCCGTGCGGCACATCACCACCAGCAATTCAGTTGAACCTGCACCCGAGATAAACATCTTAGAGCCAGATACCACGTATTCATCACCCTCACGCACCGCTTTGGTTTGCAGTGAAGCCGCATCCGAGCCTGCGCCGGGTTCTGTTAAGCAGTAAGAGGCGAGCATTTGACCCGTGGTCAAAGGCTCAGACCAAGTTTGACGCAGAGTATCAGTACCCCAAGTGGTGACCATCCAAGTGGCCATATTGTGAATCGTCAGCATGGCCGTTGTGGCTGTACAGCCCTTTGCCAGCTCCTCAAAAATAATCGAGGCATCTAAGCGTGATAAGCCCATGCCACCTTCCGACTCGGGGGAATACAAGGAGCAGAAACCCAGCTCACCGGCTTTTTGGATCACATCCTTCGGGAAATGATGTTCTTCGTCCCATTTGGCGGCAAAGGGGGCGAGTTCATCCGCCGCGAACTGGCGGGCTAGATCGGCAAATTGGCGTTGGTCTTCGTTGAAATTAAAATCCATTTGGCTCTCCTATGACTCTTTGGCCATTTCTTTCGTCAATATCTTTTGTGTAATACACAGTGAATTTATCAGCAGGCTTTCATCAATGGACGCCAACTGCGCCACGTTTAGACTGAATCACCTGCTGTTTCACAATGCGTTTAAACTGTTTTTTAAACCGCTTAGCGCAAGTTAATGCTCATATTAGGGCCAGCTGCCACCGCAATGTCCGACTCGAACCAGCGGGAAGTAATGGTTTTAGTTTCAGTGTAGAAACGTACCGCTTGCTTACCGTAGGCGTGTTGGTCACCATAGAAACTGCCCTTCCAACCCGTGAACGAGAAGAAAGGTAATGGCACTGGGATAGGCACGTTAATACCGACTTGGCCAACTTCGATTTCGTGTTGATATTTACGGGCTGCGGCGCCACTTGCGGTAAAGATAGAGGTACCATTGCCGTATGGGCTGGCGTTAACCAGTTCGATGGCCGCTTCTAAGGAGTCTGATTCCATGCAACACAGTACAGGGCCAAAGATTTCTTCTTTATAGATGCTCATATCGGTCGTGACCTTAGTGAACATGGTTGGCCCGACCCAGTTACCTGACTCATAGCCCGCCACAGTAAAATCGCTGCCATCGAGTAAACACTCTGCGCCCTCTTGCTTACCTTGGGCGATAAGTTTGAGCACGCGCGCTTTAGCGGCAGGGCTGATCAGCGGGCCGTAGCCGGCTTCTTTATCGTCCCATAAACCTGGGCGAACCTTCGCCAGTGCTTCTTTGAGTTCAGGGATCCACTCTTTAGCCGCGCCGACAAATACCGCGACAGAAATCGCCATACAACGCTGCCCCGCCGCGCCGACCGATGCGCCCACTAGGTTGTTGATCACTTGCTGCTTATTCGCATCAGGCATAATCACACAGTGGTTTTTCGCCCCAGCAAAGGCTTGCACGCGTTTTAAGTTATCGGTACCAGTTTTGTAGATGTATTGACCTACAGCCACAGAGCCGACGAAGGAAATAGCCTTAACCGCAGGATCGGCCAGCAGGATATCCACCGCCGTTTTATCACCATGGATCAGTTGCAATACGCCCTTTGGCGCGCCCGCTTCGACAAACAGCTCAACTAAGCGCTGCGGCGTCATTGGGTCTTGCTCTGATGGCTTAAGGATAAAAGTGTTACCACAGGCAATCGCCAGAGGGAACATCCACAGGGGGATCATTGCTGGGAAGTTAAACGGCGTGATGCCCGCACACACACCCAGAGGCTGAGTGTAGCTGTAGGTATCGATTGAACGCGCGACATTCTCAACGGTTTCGCCCATCAGTAATGAAGCAATGTTGCAGGCATGTTCGGCCACTTCAATTCCACGCCACACATCGCCCTTGGCATCTTCAAAGGTTTTGCCGGTTTCTTTGGCAAGGATAGTCGCCAGTTCGTCGTGGTGTTCTTTAAGTAAGTGTTGGTAGCGCAACATGACACGGGCACGCTCAGACACAGGTACTTCTTTCCACGTCTTAAAAGCCGCCTTAGCACTAGCAATGGCCGCATGGACTTCATCGGTCGTGGCGCTATTGATAACGGCAATCGGCGCGTTATTGGCAGGATTAGTCACCACGTGTGATGTTCCTGTGCCTGTGGTGAATTCGCCATCGATGTAATGCTTAACTTGTGTGGTCATGTTGCAATCCTTTTCCTTGTTTAGGGTCGAGCTGGCGGTGCGATATTATGTTTATCCTCAGTGGGATGTTTGCCCTTGCCAGCTCAGTCTTGGTCTTGTTGATTTAGCAGTTATTCCCGATTAAGCCTTTGATTAGACTTCGATTGCCATAGCGGTCGCTTCACCGCCACCGATACAGAGTGAGGCTACGCCGCGCTTAAGCCCACGGGCTTTAAGTGCATGAATTAAGGTCACCAGCAAACGTGCGCCCGAGCAACCGATAGGATGACCTAAGGCACAGGCACCGCCATTCACGTTCACTTTGGCCATATCTAAACCTAATTCAGAAACGGCCAGCATAGTCACCATGGCAAAGGCTTCGTTGATTTCGAACAGGTCAACCTCGTCCTTAGACCAGCCGACATTGCTCAACAGTTTTGCCATCGCGCCAACGGGCGCAGTGGTAAAGAGTGATGGCTCCTGGGCATGGGTGGTGTGGCCCTTGATGGTGGCCAGCACAGTTAAGCCTAACTGCTCGGCATTGGCGCGGGTGGTTAGCATCAGCGCTGCCGCGCCATCGGAAATAGAGCTTGAGTTTGCCGCCGTAATAGTGCCGTCTTTGGCAAATGCTGGGCGCAGTGCAGGGATTTTTTCAGGGCGAGCGTTACCAGGCTGCTCATCGGTATCGATAGTCACATCACCACGGCGATCGCTCACAGTCACAGGTACAATTTCCGCCTTGAAGGCGCCAGAAGTAATAGCCGCATTGGCTTTTTCCAGTGAGCTTAGGGCAAAGGCATCCATTTGCTCGCGGGTTAAGCCGTATTCATCGGCAGTTTTCTGGGCGAATGTGCCCATAGCGCCGCCAGTGTAGGCATCTTCTAAACCGTCGAGGAACATATGATCTAAGACCTTGCCATGGCCCATACGCATGCCAGCGCGCGCTTTATCTAGCAAGTAAGGAGCTTGGCTCATGCTTTCCATACCACCAGCAACCACCAACTTAGCACTGCCCGCTTTGAGTAAATCGTGGGCAAGCATCACGGTTTTCATCCCAGAGCCACAGACTTTGTTTACGGTCGTAGCGCCAACAGACAGGGGTAAACCTGCACCTAAGGTTGCCTGACGCGCAGGTGCTTGACCCAGACCCGCTGGCAATACGCAGCCCATTAACACTTCATCAACCTTATCACCCGCAACTTGGGTATCAGCTAACAGGGCTTTGATGGCGGTGGCCGCTAAGCTCGGAGACGTTACGCCAGACAAACTGCCTTGAAAGCCACCCATTGGGGTGCGTTTAGCGGCAACAATAACGATCTCTTGGTTAAATTGTTCAGTACTCATGGGGACTCCAAGCTAAATGTGCCTTGGCGGTAACACACGCCAGCGGCGGATAAATAGTAACAATGAAACCACTCTGACGTTTACGCGAACGTAAAGCAAGTATTCCTTGGTCTAATGTATCGATTTTATCCACGTCAGATTGTCAGTCAGAATTTACAGTCGAGAGGCCTTAACGGCATTTGAAATGGTAACAAGGAGGAAGTGACTCAATAAAAGCGCTTGCCTTGCAGCAGGAACAAAACCTTACCAGCAGATGATGAACAGCGCTAAAGACAAATGAGGTTAACAGGCGAGCAAACAGTGGCTAAGCGAATGGTAAATTTATTAGGGCGTGTTGACGTTTCGAGATTAGATTTTGTTCGTTCTGGCAAGTTCGTGCTCGCGAAACGAGGAATGATGTGTAGTTATTCTACTCAAATGACGAGCGACAAAGAGCAAGGGCTTGCCAGACGAACCCTTCGGGCAGCATTTGGCTGGCTTTTCTGCTGCGTTATCGTCCGTTTATGTAGAATAACTACACTGCACGGACTTTGCCTTGCATAAAAGCCAGCCTAATTGCTGCAAAAATAACCCTGAAACGTCAACACGCCCTAGTCAGTTCAAAAAATTCAAGCAAACAGAAACAGCATAGCGAGGTGATTCAACAGGCATTGAGCTTAAGAAACCGTCAATGCCTGACAAACTAAAACAACGTCCCTACTGCGATTCCCATGGTGTCATCGCTGTCATATCACTCAGGTCGTAAGGCGTTAATTGGTAAACGTAATAGTTAAGCCAGTTGCTAACTAGCAGGCTACCATGGCTGTGCCAACGGGCAATGGCATCGGCCTTAGGATCATCGTTACGGTAATAGTTTTGTGGCACATTTGGGTTTAAGCCCTGCGCCAAATCCCGATGATATTCATCGTTTAGGGTGGATTTTTGATACTCAGGGTGACCCATGACAAACAGGTTGCGATTATTGCGACTGAGGACCAAATAGGCTCCTGCTTCCTCGGACTCTGCCAGCACTTGTAGTTCAGGATGTCGCTTAAGCTCCTCAATATCCATCTCGGCAAAGCGGGAATGCGGTGCAAAGAACTCATCATCAAATCCGCGCAGCAGCGGGAAATGCAGGCAGGTGCGGCGATGGACAAACACCCCTGAGCGCTTTTGCTCAAGGATTTTACGATTTAATCCATAGAGATGGTAAAGCCCAGCGTGCGCCGCCCAGCAGAGGAAGAGCACCGAGGTAACATGCTGCTGTGACCAATCGATAATTTCACGGATATGGTCCCAATAAGTCACATCTTCAAAATCAATTTGCCCTAACGGCGCGCCAGTGATGATTAGGCCGTCGTAGTTTTTATGGCGCACATCCTCAAAATCACGGTAGAAGGTGTTCATATGATCGATAGAAGTGTGCTTCGACTCTTTATCGTGAATACGCAGTAAATCCACATCCACCTGCAAGGGCGTGTTGCCTAAAAGGCGTAGAAGCTGGGTTTCGGTCTCAATTTTATTGGGCATCAAGTTCAGGATCAGTACCTTCATCGGTCTGATATCCTGATTGGCGGCCCGAGTTTCGGACATTACGAAAATATTTTCAGATTCTAAAATCCCTGCTGCTGGCAGATGATCTGGAATTTTAACTGGCATACCGCGCCTCTTCTGTTCAAACAATCAAGGGTTCCGGCGCGCGTATGCCACTCAGCAAAGAGCAAACAAATTAGCGGCCGACTTTCTCAAGCAGTATCGTCATAGGCTCAGTCGAATTGAGATCGACATGATAGGCTTGAGTATTAATAAACAATAACTTATCACCGAGCATAATCCTTGCACCAATGGCATAGGTATGCCCTGCTTCAAACTGATCGCGCCCTATAGTAAAACTAAATGGCGTAGGGGTTTTAGCGCCTTGACTCTCACGCTCTGCCATCACCACAGCAGGTACATCCATCTTAGAGACATCAAGCAACTGCACAATCAACTTGGCATCGGCAGGCAGTGCGATACGTTCGCGATACATGGCCTCACCTTTAATCTCAACAACCGCATTTGGTGTGGCACAACCTGTCATCATCGTCGTCACAGTGAGTAATACCATTGCCGCCCATTTTTGCCATGCAGATGTCAGTCCGCTAATCCTTAACCCATGTGTCATTTCATTTCTCCTAATCATACATAAAGACTTCTGGATGTCTATACGCCCAAGCTATAAATCTTGTCATGCTGGGCATATCTTCCTATGATAAGCCACCATTTCGTTGCCGAAAAATTTATGACCCAAGCAACTGCGATAATTGTGGGCGCTAGCTCACATTTAAGCCGCGAACTTGCCAAACAATTGGCCGAACAGCAAGTTGAATTAGCACTTTTTGCACAGGATGTTGAATCGCTGCGCGAGTTCGCCTCGACCTTACCTACCAAAGTACAAGTATTTTCACTGCAAATTGAACAGCCAAGTGCCATCATCAAGCAACTCGAAAACGTCTGGCAAAGTCTCGGCGGTGCTCATTTAGTCTTGGTGAATACCGGACTCAATAGCTACGACCCTGAGCTGCCATGGTTACCTGAGCAAGACATTATCGACGTCAATGTGCGGGGCTTTGCCGCTATCTGTAATACCGCTTTTAGATTATTTCGCGAACAGGGTTACGGCCAGCTTGCCACCATTAACTCGATTGCTGGTCTGCGCGGCGGCCCGAGTGTGGCTTATCATGCCTCTAAAGCCTTTGCGCAAAACTATTTGGAAGGCTTAAGCATGCATGCCCAGCGGCTTAAGTTGCCTATTACTATTACCGATATTCAACTTGGTTTACTGGATAAGGCCGCCATGCAGCAAAGCACCCTATGGCTTGCCCCGCTCCCGCAAGTGGCGGCGCAGATCATTAAGGCCATGCAGCAGGGTAAACGTCGTGTCTATGTGACCAAGCGTTGGCGCTTAGTGGCTTGGCTGACTAAATTACTGCCTGAGTTTATCTATAACACTCGCCACTGGAAGCCGAAAAAGGCTAAAAAGTAGTGTTGTTCCGCGTTTAGCTTTATTACACTGCGAAAACAAAAAAGGAGCCGCTGGCTCCTTTTTTTGTTACTTTAAAATCAGATGATTAGAAAGTGTAACCCACGCTGACCATATAAACCCATGGGTTAATGTCAGTATCAATTACTTTAGTATCACCCGCTAACTTAAACTTCACATCGGTGCTAATTTGCGCATACCACACAGAGGCGTTAACTAACCAGTTTTTATTGACTTGATAATCGATACCCGCTTGCGCCGCTAGGCCCCAGGAGGTGCTCATGCTTAAGTCAGTTAAGGCACCATTTAAATCGTTGGTGAATTCATTGTCGAAGAAGTTAGTGTAGTTCACACCCACGCCTACATATGGACGTAATGCAGATTGAGCATTACCAAAATAGTACTGTGCCACTAGAGTTGGTGGCAAATGTTTGGTTTCAGCAATCTTATTACCACCTAAAGAGACATCATGGCTAAATGGAGTCGCAGCTAATAACTCTACCCCGAAGTTATCGGTCAGCATATAACCAAAGTTCAAGCCTAGTTGAGTGTTATTGCTGATTTGGAATTCACCATTGCCCGCAACATCATCACTCGATTCATTTGGCGCAACAACCACAGCACCGGCACGAACAATGATATCGCCCGCTTGATGGGCAGAAACAGAAGCAGAGAAACCAGCGGCTAACAGGGTGGCAGCGATCAGTGTAGAAACAGTAGTTTTATTCATCATCATACTCCATATGTACAACATAGGTTTTTGTTTTACATTACATCCTTAACAATTGACGCCTACACTGCCAGATAAAATTATTCACCTTATTGATCTAAATCAAGATTAGGCGGCGATACTTATTTCGAGGTATAAATCATGAGATACAAGTCACGTTATCTAAACATTTATTGACAATACCGGTTCATTTTTTGTGACCAACCGCATTAATTAGCCATCACTAATCACCTCCCGAAGAGGTAATAGGAGGAAAATTGCCAATTTCGCCATTTACATTTAATCAACATAAATTGAAATTAAAATCCGATGAAATTCGACGATATTCAGTAGAAAAAACGCGAAAGAATCCAAAAGCAGGCAAAGACAGGAATTAAGAATCGACCTAGAAGGTGCTTATTTCGGTTTACACTCACTCATCTGCGAATAAAAGAATAAGCCTCTAAACTCATCTTAACCAAATGGCTCAATAGGCTATAGCTAGTCGCGGATATTGTTTAAGCCAAGACTTTGCGGCTAACCGTTGATGAAATAACGCTAAAGGACGCCGAGGATTGGGCGTTAGTTGTAAGGCAAATAATGAGGCTAAGCCAAAGGGGGCGATAATATGTAAGCCTTTATTGGCTGGAGCAGAAAACTTAAGCGTCTGTTCAAGCGACACACCGACAGCAGTTTCGATTTCGGGCCAATAACACATTGCATCCAGTGTCGATTGATAGGGATTGTCGAGATGCTTAAGGTGCATTCGCGCCTGATTTTTTACTGACCAAGGTAAGTCTGGCGCCAGTGTTTGTAGGTAGGCTTCTATCGCCCTATCTCGCTCAGGAAGAGTATCCAAGGGACAATAGTAAATCAGATCGATATCGTTTAACGGACGCGGCTTAATATCGTGCAATTTGTCCCACACCAGATTACGGACAAACCCCGCCGCCAAGCACCACTGCGGAATATCATACACTTGGGCACATTGCTGCGCTAATTCAAGTGCCCTTAACCGCTGTTTATCTTGGCTTAGCCATGCGCATAACAATGCATTTAATTCGGCTTCAGTCATGGCCAATATCCGCTTTAATAAGTTAGAAACACAGAAGTGACATCGACTCACGCCACTTCATCATCGATTTCATCGCACTTAATAAGCAGTTAATGATAGGTTAAACTGCATCGGCTTGGCGCTCTGGCGCCGCATCCGCAAAGGCTGGCAATAAATTACATTCAGCCCATACTCGCATAATATTGGGGTACGGCGTTAAATCCACATTAAAACGCTGCGCGTTGTACACCTGCGGCACTAAACACAAATCTGCGATAGTCACCTTATCCCCAAAGCAATATCGGCCACTATGGCGCGCCAGTTGGGTCTCAAGTGCCGCAAATCCCGTTGCCACCCAATGGTGATACCAAGCGGTTTTAGCTTCTTCGTCAACGTTCAGCTTCTGAGTTAAATACTGCAATACCCGCAGGTTATTGAGTGGATGAATTTCACAGGCGATGGTTAATGCCATGGCGCGAACATGGGCACGCTCAAGGGCTGATGCGGGTAATAGCGGTGTCTTTGGATAGAGTTCATCTAGATACTCAATAATGGCTAAAGATTGGGATAACGCATCCCCATCCTGCTCATCATCCACCACCAAAGTGGGGACTAGCTCCTGCGGGTTTAGCGCGATATAGTCCGCCTTGTGCTGCTCACCACCATCACGCACTAAATGCACCGATAACTGCTCGGCGCTCACACCTTTAAGATTGAGGGCAATACGCACACGATAGGCGGCGCTAGAGCGCCAATAACCGTATAGTTTCATCTCACGCTGTCCTTTTGTCATGCTGAAAAACGGGGCTAAATAGCCCCGTCGATATTATCTATCACTTTTCAAATAAAAAAGCCTTACGCCTTGTACTCAACCACTTTTTGATCGATAGAGCCAAAAATTGACATTCCCTTGTCATCAAGCATTTCAATACGCACTGTGTCGCCAAAACGCATAAACGGTGTGCTAGCTTTACCATCGGCAATGACTTCGAGCATACGTTTTTCAGCTAAGCAGCTTGAGCCGGCACTGCGGTCATAGTTAGAAATCGTACCAGAACCGATAATTGCGCCCGCACCCAATGGACGGGTTTTAGCAACATGAGAAACTAACTGACTGAAGTTAAAGGTCATATCCACACCCGCATTCGGGCGGCCAAATAACTCACCGTTTAGGTATGTGATAAGCGGTAGGTGCACCTTTGAATCTTCCCAACGTGCGCCTAATTCATCTGGCGTAATGGCTACCGGCGAGAAGCTGCTCGAAGGTTTAGATTGGAAGAAACCAAAACCTTTGGCGAGTTCAGCAGGGATCAAATTACGCAGTGACACATCATTAACTAACATCAGCAGTTTGATGTGTTTCGCTGCATTTTCAACACTCACGCCCATGGGCACATCATCAGTGATCACAGCGATTTCGGATTCGAAATCGATGCCCCAGTCTTCGCTCGCCAGCGGGATATCCGCCTTGGGCGCGATAAAGCTGTCAGAGCCGCCTTGGTAAAACAGCGGATCGGTCCAGAAGGTTTCTGGCATTTCAGCGCCGCGCGCCTTACGCACTAATTCCACATGGTTTACATAGGCACTACCATCGGCCCACTGATAAGCGCGTGGTAAGGGTGATAAACATTTGGTTTCATCGAAGGCTTGCGCGTTCGGTAATTTGCCTTCGTTGAGCGCATCATACAATTCTTGTAATTGCGGTTTGAGCAATTCCCAACCATCGAGTAATTGTTGCATCGTATGGGCAATCGCTGGCACAGCCACCGTTTGAGTAAGATCGCGGCTCACTAACATTAACTGACCATCGCGGCGACCATTGTTATAACTGGCAAGTTTCATATCTGCTCCTGTGCTTCTACGGCTCGGCGTACTGCGCTTTTTATCTCGTTATAGTTAACCGACAATATCAGCTAACGCGAATTTTTTGCTGACGAGAACATAGGTGAATAAAAACCTATATTGACTCGGTATTAGGGTTTGCTGCGCGTAGAAATACCCGAAGCGACGACGGATTCCTATAGCGTGAGCAAAATCACATTTCAGCTTATTTTTTCACATTTTGTAAACTAATCATTACGTTTCCTACCCTGTTGCCGCTTGTCACTATTTCGCTGAACGATATGGTGAAAAAGTCGACAACAAAGTGGAACGATACTGTTACATCCTAAGCTTAAAGCAAGATTACTTTGGCTTGGCGATCTTATATTCCCTAAGTTTATTGGCGATAGCCGTATGAGACACGCCCAATTTCTTCGCCAATTGGCGAGTACTGGGGTAAGCCGGATATAAGCGGCGCAGTAAGCTAGCCTCAAATTGCTTCATCGCATCATCGAGATTACCTTCGAAGGCATTATCGAAATAACCAAAACCTTCGGCGTAGGATGGTAACTTAAGTTGCTCAACGGTCAGCTCGCCTGAACCATCCCACATGGATACGGCTCTAAAAACTGCATTTTTAAGCTGACGCACGTTACCCGGCCAGGCATAGGTTAAGAGATGATCGCGACATTGAGCCGAAATCCGTCTCACAGGGCTAGAAAGTTGCTGGCTGTAGTGCTCGAGGAACATCTCCGTCAGCGGAATGATATCGACCTTGCGCTCGCGCAGTGACGGAATATGGTAGCTAAGCACATGGATGCGATAGTACAAATCTTCTCTAAACTCACCGGTTTGGCACAACTCGGCTAAGTTTTTCTGGGTCGAGCAGATAATCCGTACATCGGCGCGGACTTCTTCGTCGCCGCCGATACGTCTAAAGGTGCCATCCTGTAATAACCGCAGCAATTTAACCTGTGCCGCCTTGGACATTTCAGCCACTTCATCAAGAAATACAGTGCCGCCCTTCGCCTCTTCAAAAAAACCACGTTTAATGACTTTACCTTGGCTAACGTAGCCAAACAGTTCTTCTTCGGCGGCGCTATCGGGCAATGCCGCACAGTTAATGGCAATAAACGGCTTTTCGCGGCGCATGCTGGCATCATGGCTGGCTCTAGCCATTAATTCTTTACCGGTGCCAGTTTCGCCCGTGATCAGTAATGGCGCATCGAGCTGCGCCATGCGGCGGGCTTGTTTAAGCACTTCTTTCATCTTGTCACTGCTGGCCAATACATTTTCAAAGCCTGTGGTTTGATTTTGCAGCGCATTAAATTGTTTACCCACCCGCGCAGGCGATTTAAGCGACACCACCGCACCGACGAGGATAGTTTTCTCGTCCTCATCAGGTAAATAAATCGGTAACATTTCAGCCAGATATTCGTTTTGGCCGATATTAACCCGCGCTGCCTGCGGCAGCACTTGGCCCTCACTCAGCCAGCGGCTGAAGTTAAACCCTTGTACCCAATGGTTTAAGGATTCATCAAGCACTTCGTGTTCACCCATGCCCATATTGAGCAGCGCCGATTCGTTCACAATGCGAATACGTGCCTTCACATCGATGGAAAACACAGAGTCTGGGAGAGTTTTAAGTAGGGTTTTTAAGGCGTAGTGTTCTTGCTCCGACGGCATAAATGACACCGTTCGTACATCGTGGACGCTCTCCACTTTGCGGATCTGCGGCATCAAGGCGCTTAAGGTTTCAAAACTGACTTCAGCAAATTGCAGGTAAAGAAAACCTTGGTTACTGGCATCAATGGCAATGAGATTAATGCCATAACGTTCTAACACGACTAAGATGTCTTTCGCTAAACCCACGCGATCTTGACAGCTAACTTCCAAGCGCATAATGACTGATATTCCCTATTTTGATTCGAATTTTGGGATAAACCGTGCAGAGCTATTATCTCGAGTTCGAGTCCTTAGGCTTGGCCTCGTAAGACATTCGTTTGATTAAGCCTTCATAGTTTACGCAAACGTAAAAGGCAGGATAAATAGCTGGGCGTGTATACGTTAGAAGGTTACGCTCAAAGTGGCAAGTCTAGTTTACAGCGTATTTGTAACAGGAAGAAAAAATCAGCGCCTAAATATAATTAAAGCGCTGATTTTAAAATTGAATTTTTTAATCTAACAACTGGTCGGTCTTGGCTGCCATAATGAAGTCATTTTTATGCAGGCCCTTGATTGAGTGTGACCACCAAGTCACAGTCACCTTGCCCCACTCGGTTAAAATGCCTGGGTGGTGGAATTCTTCTTCGGCCAGATCCGCTAACTTATTGGTAAACGCCATCGCTAACTTAAAGTTTTTAAACTTGTAAACCCGTTCCAATTGCATGATGCCATCACGCACTTGCACGCCCCAATCGGGGATAATGCGGATAAGTTCGGCCAATTCTGCATCGGTCACTTTCGGTGCATCGGCTTGGCAAGCTTCACATTTCATTTGGGTTAACGCTGTCATACATACTCCTCTTGGCAACATTAGGGGATCAATCCGTTGCCCTTATTACGCTTTATTTAATTCGTTTTTAACAGTCATCAGTTAGCTTGCTTTCTTGGCCTTAGGCGGATACTTAGGGGCAAACAAGCCTAGCTGACGCGCCTTAGCCACGTAGGCCATGATGTCCATCTTGGCAATTTCATCCAGCATATCAATATGTTCAATCACATAATAAATCGGCTGCATAATATCGATACGATAAGGCGTGCGCAGCACATCTAAGAGATCGAAGGGCTTACGCTCCGGCACTTGGCTTTCCATGGCATACAAGGTTTCGCCGGGAGAACTTAAAATACCGCCGCCGTAGATACACAATTCGCCATCTTGGGGCTTGAGTAAGCCAAACTCGACGGTAAACCAATACAGGCGCGCTAAAAAGACACGGTCTTCCTTGCTGGCATTTAAGCCCAATTGACCATAGATATGGGAAAAATGGGCGAAAGAAGGATTGGTCAGCAAGGGGCAATGACCAAAGATCTCATGGAAAATATCCGGCTCTTGCAGGTAATCAAACTCTTCCTTACGGCGGATAAAGGTCGCAACCGGAAATTCCTTGTTGGCCAAAAGCTCAAAGAAGCGGCCAAAGGAAATCAAGGCCGGCACGGCAGCGGTTTTCCAGCCCGTGGTTGCTTGCAATACTTTGTCTATCTCTGCCAATTGTGGAATGCGGTCCTTCGGCATCGCCAAGGCATCGAGCCCTTGGAGATATTCCTGACACGCACGCCCCGGTAGGTTCACCGCTTGGCGAGCATATAATTGGCTCCAAATATCATGTTCTTCCTGCGGGTAATGGATATACCCTGAATCATCTGCACTTCGCGCAACATAGGGCGCGGTGTGCGCTATCTCTTTAGTCATAAAATTCACTTCATGGCTGACGCTAATGCCTCCATAGTGATCTAAGCCTCGATTTTTGTTAACTCCCTCACAGTTTATTGTTTACGCGATAATGTGACGCAAACGTAAAGCAAATATTACAAAGCATTTAAAACCCTTGGTGGATCCAAATCGGATCTGAGCCTGACTGCTAGCAAACCTTGACACTGCCGCTCAAAAATGACGACGATAGGCTGATAATATGCAGAAAAACCGACAAATTTCGGTGTTTGCAAATGGCTTTTCTGCGTAGGTCATTTACAATATTGCCCAATAATCGCCTCTCCTTAATCTGAAGGTTCGCAATGAAACAACATCAAATTCGTAAAGCCGTTATTCCTGTCGCCGGACTTGGCACTCGTATGCTTCCTGCGACCAAAGCTATCCCTAAGGAAATGCTCCCTGTTGTTGATAAGCCACTGATCCAATATGTCGTTAGTGAAGCTATTGCTGCGGGTATCAAAGAAATTGTGCTCGTAACCCACGCCAGTAAAAACTCTATCGAAAACCATTTCGACACCAGTTTTGAATTAGAAGCGCAATTAGAGCGCCGCGTAAAACGTCAATTACTCGAAGCGGTGCAATCCATTTGCCCGAAAGACGTGACGGTGATCAGCGTACGTCAATCCCAAGCTAAAGGCTTAGGTCACGCTATTTTATGCGCTAAATCCGTAGTAGGTGATGCGCCTTTTGCCGTATTGCTGCCGGATGTGATTATCGATGACGCCAGTTGCGACTTAAAAACCGATAACCTTGCCGCAATGGTAAGCCTGTTTGATGAAACCCAAGTGGGTCAAATCATGGTTGAAGGCGTACCACATCATTTAGTCAATCAATATGGTATTGCCGATGTGAACGGCCACGATTTACAGCCTGGTGAATCAGAGCCATTAGTCGAACTCGTTGAAAAACCTCCAGTTGATGAAGCGCCATCTAACTTAGCCGTTGTTGGCCGTTACGTGTTACCCGCAGCAATTTGGCCATTGCTGGCCAAAACGCCTGCGGGCGCAGGTGATGAAATCCAATTAACAGACGCCATTGCGATGTTAATGAAGCAAGAAACCGTAAACGCTTACTATATGCAAGGTAAGAGTCACGACTGCGGTAACAAACAAGGCTATATGCGCGCTAACGTAGAATACGCTCTGCGCCACAGCGAAATCGGTGAAGATTTTGCCCACTACTTAAAAACAGTTGTAAAGGGAATTAAATAATGACGATTTTAGTGACCGGAGGCGCCGGTTATATTGGCACTCATACCGTAGTGGAATTACTTAATGCGGGAAGCGAAGTGATTGTATTAGACAACCTGTCTAATTCAAGTATCGAAGCACTAAACCGTGTCGAGCGCATTACCGGTAAATCGGTCACATTCTACCAAGGCGATATTCTCAATAAGGCCTTACTGCAGAAAGTCTTTAGCGACCATAACATCGATGCCGTTATCCACTTTGCTGGATTAAAGGCCGTCGGCGAGTCAGTAGCTAAGCCACTGAAATACTATGAGAATAACGTGACTGGCACCTTAATTCTTTGCCAAGTGATGGCAGAGTTTAAGGTGAAAAATCTCGTCTTTAGTTCCTCGGCAACTGTGTATGGTGATCCTGCTAGCCTGCCCATTACCGAAGATTTTCCAACGGGTGCCACTAACCCCTATGGTCAATCTAAATTGATGGTTGAGCATATTCTGGCGGATTTACACCATAGCGACCCAAGTTGGAATATCGCTCGTTTACGTTACTTCAACCCCGTTGGTGCCCATGCCAGTGGTTTGATTGGCGAAGATCCTAACGATATTCCGAATAACTTGATGCCATTTATAGCCCAAGTCGCCGTGGGTAAACGCGAGGCCCTCAGTGTGTTCGGCAATGATTACCCAACCCACGATGGAACTGGCGTTCGTGATTATATCCATGTGGTGGATTTAGCCATTGGTCACCTTAAAGCCCTTGAGAAACTCGCCACAAAACCGGGGCTTGTCACCTACAATCTAGGTACAGGCCAAGGTTACAGCGTGCTCGATATGGTTAAAGCCTTCGAGAAAGCCTGTGGTAAATCGATTGCCTATCAGATTGCACCACGCCGCCCAGGAGATATTGCCGCCTGTTATGCAAACCCTGAGCATGCTAGAACCGATTTGGGCTGGCAGGCGACCCATAGTATTGAGGATATGGCCAATAGCAGTTGGCATTGGCAATCAACCAATCCCAATGGTTATAAAAGCTAATCATCTAAATGGCTTGTGGTAATTCCCAAGCCATTTTTCTTCTCGATTAATAAAGATTGTTATCCATTAAACACCTATGACAGAAAGCATTAATCACAGTCGCCGTAGTCTCTTTAGTCGCCGAAAGTCCTTGGCGATTAGGCCGCCTTGGGTGCGCGAGGGGGTAGAATTTACCGATATCTGTACTCGCTGCTCAGCCTGTATCACCGCCTGTGAAACTAAGATAATTTTCAAAGGTGATGGCGGCTTCCCTGAAGTCTCGTTTAAGGACAATGAATGCACTTTTTGTACTCAATGCGCCACTGTCTGTCCTGAGCAAAAGTTGTTTGATTTGACCCAAACGCCATGGCAACACATCGCGGCTATTCAAGATAACTGCTTAACCTTTCAAGGTATTTGGTGCCAAAGTTGTAAGGATGCTTGTGAGCCCCGCGCCATCAGTTTCACCCTAAGTGTAGGCAAAGCGCCTATGCCGAAAATTGATACAAGCCTATGTACGGGTTGTGGCGCCTGTGTCGCTCCGTGCCCAAATCAAGCGATTAGTATTAAGCAAGCAGAATAGCCATTGAGCGCCCTAGGCTTGTCCCTGTATTTACGTTAGTATTTCATTCCCAATGTATTAGGTTTCTCATCACCATGTTTGGCAAAAATCTCCTGTTTACCCGCAAATCGTCCCCCGCGCTCAGTTTTATTGCTAAAGGCACTAGGCTGACTGGCAATATTGAATTTGCTGGCGATGTGTTGATTGGTGGTGAAGTTCAAGGTCAAATACTGTCACAGGCGAATGTGATTGTTGAGCAAACGGGAAGTCTTCACTGCGAGGTAAAGTGTCGAGAATTAATTATTGATGGTTATTTCAAAGGCCGATTGATTTGCGAGCGCTTAGTCATCCAAGCACATGGGATTGTCGACGGTGATGTTGCTTGTACTTCAATGCAAGTCAATGAAGGCGGCCAGTTTATTGGTTTAAGGATTAAGGAAGATCACCAGACAATCCACGCACATAGCCTGCCCTCTGCAACATCGACAAACGTATTGTTATCGCAGAGTCAAAATGACTAATCCACATTTCAGCCCATAAAAGAGCGAGGGTGTGTCGACGTTTAGAGATTAACCTTTATTTGCGCCGCTAAATTCTAGCCTACGTCACGCGAGTGATGTGTCGTTGTTCCAACCAACTACGAGCGACTCTGATGAAGATGATGAGCTCGCTAAATTACTCCTCCAGCCCAAAATCGCCTAAATAAACACCATACAATCCAATGACTAGCATCGTTGGTTAACCAATTGTTAAATTAAAGATTGAGATCACAGTTAAGCCGTACGACAACTGCTAACCTAATCCACCAACAATGCATTTTGTGCATACGGTTTGCTGCTTAATCAATGGTATCGATATGCTTAGGCAAAACTGTGTGACTGCAGACTCAGACTCATCGCAAGGCGAGACCAAATGAGCAATCAATTACTAAAACAAATCTGCGAACTTGATGTATTCACCTTACTTGTATTTAAAAGTATTTTTGATAACGGACATGCAAATAGTGCCGCCAAAGCGTTAAATGTGTCGGCTCCCAAAATTAGCCGCTGTCTCAATGCGCTACGGTTAACATTTAATGATGAACTATTTTATCGGCGCCAACAGGGGCTCAAACCCACACCTCTTGCTGAAAGTCTGTATGTCGCTATTTGCCAATTCACCGATTCGGTTTATCACCTAGAACAATCTGCAATGCAGCTGCAAAATGCAGCGAGTCACGTTGAATTACCGCTCCATATAGCCGCAAGTAATGGATTATTAAGTTTCTTAGCACCACAGCTCAGCTCACCCGATGTGATAAGTGAATTAGGCCAAATAAGACTACACAAGTGGCAAGACAATAGTGCGGAACTGATACATGCAGGTGAATTAGATTTTGGGATCACAATAGAGCCGACCGAATCCAAATAGCTTAGTGTTACACGCTTAGGCTGTATTTCAAATGTCTATGTCGTTGCCTCGAAACATCATTCCCTTTGGGAAAGCCAACTTGAAATCAGCCTTGAGCACATATGCCGTTATTCATTTCTATGCATTGAACTGAAGGGCTTTAACAGCAGAATTGACCCACTAGAACTGTTCTGTCAGCGCCAAGGGCTGTTGTTACCCTCGATTGAAAGAGTCACGGATCGGGAAGAATGGTATGCCCACCTTCTCACCATGCAAAGTGTGGCATTTTGTTCGAGTATTGATATGCATACCGTAAAACATATGCCGGGATTAAAACTAGCGCCGCTTCCCATCGCAGAGTTACATCGTCTACATGAAACGATTATGCCACCACAGTATTTTCTCGTAGAAAAGCCACGAAGCCATCGACGCTACAGTCAAACACAATGCGAACTTGTCGTCAGTTCATTATTAACCGCCCTCACGCCTTTCAATACGCGAGTCAGTCAATAATCCCCAAAAGCATGGATGCTTGTGCCACTATTTACAAAAGCTTCAATTGTTAAATTTAAGTAAATACAGCGCATTCTCCCTCTGTACACTATGATTCTCAATAGTTGTTTTTGTTTTATTTTTCACTGTAAAAAAGCATTTGATAAATGTTTCATCAGTATCTTTAAGTAAAATTAATTGAAAATTAATCTCAACAAATTGTTAAAAACAAAAATAACATTCTGCAATCCATATCTCACTTTTACCGTCAGATTCTAATTTGCGAAATACTTAATTTCACATTTTAGAATTTCCATTTTGGTGTGTTAAATCACTGTTCACATATCAGATACAAACTTGCAAATACCCCTTTATAAGTAGATTGTTCGACCTATAGTAGAGTCACTGCACACGCAGTCTTATAGAAAGAAAAAGGGACGCGATGATGAAAAACTACAATAAATCTCTACTGGCACTAGCTCTCACTAGTGCCTTGTGTTTAACCGCCTGCGGGGACGGAGAAGACGGGCAAGATGGTGCACCCGGCACGCCCGGAACACCTGGTACCCCTGGAACACCGGGTACGCCTGGTACACCAGGGTTACCCGCTGGTTCTTTTGCTAAAACCGCAGAATCTATAACCGATCTGAAATTTACTCTTAGCCCAGCTGATATCAAAGTCACCAGCAGCGAAGGCTTCAGTGTTAAGTTCAGCTTAACCGGAAAGAGCGCAGGCAAAGATGTTCCTTTTATGGGACTCGATAAAATTGCGATCTACTCTTTAACGGCAAATGACAATACGTCAGGCACTGGTGCGCCAATTCAATGGCAAAACAATGCTACGGCAAACAAAGCGGGTAGCTCATTAACTTGTACTCTAAACGGCCTTAACGGTACTAAGAATGCTTGTAAATTAACTGAAGATACAGCAAACCCTGGTACATACACTGCCACTTGGACTTACGATGGTGCTGCACCGATCATTAATCCAAATGATAACCCTAATGCAGTACACAGAGTATTTTTACGCGCATACAATATCGCCAATAGCCAAGGCGTTGCCTTAGCAGATAAAGTACTTTCAGTACCTGTTGATTTTATCCCAGCGACCGATGAGTTAGCCGCATCAGGCAAAGACACAGTATCGAGTGCAGCATGTAAAAACTGTCACGGTGAAACTGATGGCCATATCGCTAAGATCGAAGCTCACCATAATTATCAAGACGTTAAAAACTGCGTAACTTGCCATAACCCAGATCTAGTACCCAGTGACGCTAACCTTGCAGCAGGTCTGATTTTTGATTTCCCTGCAATGATCCACCGGATCCACTCTGGTGCAGAAAACGCAGCGAACTTCGATTTAACCAATAAAACTGCTAAAGAGTGGAGCGAGATTGGATTCCCATCTGATCTTAAAGAATGTACTTCTTGCCACACAACTGAACAACCTAGCTATAACACCGTTTACGCACAGGCTTGCGTGGGCTGCCATATGACAGTCAACTTCGCAACTGGCGAAAATCACTCTGAGTTTGGTTTAGCACAAGCGGATGACACTCAATGTAACTCTTGTCATGGCGCAGGTAACTTATCTCCAGCAGTGGTTCACAGTGTGGGTAAACGTGCTGAATACGCTTCACTGATGAAAGTGGATTTCACTACTCCTACAGTTGCACCATCTGCAACTGTCGGCATGAAAACCATTACCTTTAAAGCTAACATCACCATTAACGGTGCACCGGTTGCAGATGGTACATCACTGAAAACCTATAACGCGACTTCAAACCCAACAGGTATGTTAGCCGCTAACGGTTTACTACTTGGTAATGTGGCGACAGATGGTACAGTGTACTCATGGAGAGAAGTAATTGATCCTGCAACAAACAAAACCTACTCCATAAAATTAGAAAACGGTACTCTATCTGGTGGAGTGTTAACCATTGTTAAAGATGTTCCAGATGCGCAAGCAACTGGCACGATCTACGTTGGTTCTGAAGCCAACTTCTGCGCTAAAGCCGGCAAAGTCGTCAGCTGTAATACAACAGGTCTAGAATATGGCCCAACAAGCCCAATTGGTAACACCTCTCCAGTGAAATTCTTCAACTTAGATGGTGGTACCGCAGCAACAGCTCGTATGAGCGACCCAGCTCGTATCACTGTAGCTGAAGCGAAATGTAACGCTTGTCATGGCACCTTAGACTACGCCAAAGGTTATAGACATGGTGTTTACACCTTCGATCAATGTATGAACTGCCACAACGATACAACTGGCGCATCAGGCCATGGTCAAACAGGCTATAAAGGTGCTGATGGCAAGTTAGTTGTCACTCCTGAAGTGACATTCAACAACAAAGACCTGTTCACTGTTGCTCACCGTTTCCACAGCGGTAACTTCGGTGTAGTGGAAGGTATCTTCCGTGATGCTAATGGTGCGTTATTCGGTTATCCATCACCAGAAACAGATTGCACAGCGTGCCATAAAGACGGCGCAAAACTGTTCGCAACTGACGGTGGTTTAACTTCAGGCAAACGTTCTATCAAAGTGGGTAGTAACTACATTAGCCCAGTGGCTGAATCCTGCCGTACCTGTCACGCTCACTCAGATGCTGCAGCTGTAGCTCACTTCGTAAGTAACGGTGCAACAGTAGAAGGAGTTAATGCAACGACATCTTCTAACCTACCAGTAGAATCATGCGCGACCTGCCATGCTGAAGGTAAAACTTATGGCATAGATAAGGTACACGCAGAGGTAGCACACTAGTACTAGTACCTTTGGGTTGCCCCCTGCACAACCCAAACTTCCTCTCTGCAACTTATTGGGGCTCCATCGGGGCCCCTTTTTTATCAGTAGTGTTAATTTGTTGTAGCATCGATTTGCGTCGAACTCTGCGCGATGCGTTGCCTTAACAGTTTAATAAATTCCCGCGGCTCACGATCTAAACTGTCATGGGGAATATAAAGATGATAGCCAAGGTGAGTGTTGAGCATCACGCAGCGATGTCCAAACATCGCCAATACGCCGCGGTATCTGTCACCATCAACCACCAAAGGGCTAAATTCAGCACCAAGATAAGTTTCTAAGGTCGCTAAATCTTCTTGCTGTGATGCGGCGGTAACCAGTAACGGCCGCTGCTCAGTCAATAATCCCGCTGCAAGCCGTAATGAAATATTATCGAGTATCGGATTTAACTGCTTTAGCTTAATACCAATATAGGAAAGCTCAATAGTATCAACTCCCTGAGTCACCCTTGGAATGTCAACCCGCTGAATATTATCCCAGTTTATCGACACCTTGCCGCGGCGATGAAAATAAGTCAGCCCCTGCTCATCCATAGTCAATGTTGTGTCAGGCTCGAAAACCTTTGCAAGGCCCAATATCAATGCGATCGCACCCAAGCTGAAAAACACTAAGCCCACTGCAAATAGCTCAGGTAGTATCACAAACAAGCCAAAGCCCAACACAAAGGCACAGGCACCTACAATAGTTAAAGTCAAACCATTACGTTTAGAGAGTGGACGAACCGAGACAATATCAGACTCTAAGGCCATATTTTTATTCCTGTTTTACCCAAAGCCATAAACGGCCAATGTATTCATGTAGCGCACGTTGCGAGGCGAGTAAGTTATCCGCAGTAAAACGCCAATAAAAATCGTCTCTGGCCCTAAAATCCGTCGGCGCCGCACTTGCGGTTAATCCTTTACCACTAAAAATGGCCATCGCCCGTGGCATATGGGAGGCCGAGGTGACTAATCGCACAGGCTGATTGCCAAAGCGCTCTTTAAAATAGTGCGCTTCTTCAAGGGTGTCGCGCGCGAGCGGAAATTCAATAATACGTGACACATCGATGCCAAGTTCAACCGCAGCCTTGGCCATGACTTCAGCGTGGGGATGTTGGGTTAGCTCGCCGCCCCAACCACTAACGACTAAACTACAATCTTGACCTAACTTAAGCTGCCGAAGCCCTTCCGTTAATCTTGCCAATGCCACAGCCGATAGAGACTGTACCGCCGTAGCACCTTCAATATCCGAGTGAGCAGAACCCAGCACCATCACCACACAGATATCCGCAATGGGAGTGGAATTAATGGGATATTGGGTCTCAAGCGGTTTCACGAGATAATCGACACTAAATTGACTGCTTAATAACAGTAGAAGGGTAAAAGCACCGCCAATCGCCCATTTTGCTAACCGCGGTTTGCGCCAAATAAACAAAGATAGCAGCAATAACAACAGGATAAATGGAACAGGCATAATTGCCTGAGAGACAACTTTCTTAATCCAAAACATGCGCTAGCGCCCAATAATCCAAAGGAGCGCAATCATAACATCAAAAGAAAGCAAAACGCATCGCCGAGGCGATGCGTTGTCACGAGTGAAAACTAAGGTTACTGGGTTATTTTTCCCATAACCACGCTGCGCCACGCACACCTGAAGAACAACCATAAAGATTCTGTACAACCGGTGTTCGGCATTCGCGCCCTACAACATAATGGCTTAATAATGCAGGTAATCTTGGGTAAATAGCCTCAATATTGGACATGCCGCCACCTAACACAATCGCATCTGGGTCAAGTAGATTAATCACATGGGCCAGTGAGCGCGCGAGTCTATCCATGTAACGGTCAAAGGCCAATATAGCTATCTCATCTCCATCGTCGACTAAGCTCATGATCTCTGAACCAGATTTAGCGGGCACACGTTGGACGCTTGCTGCGCGACTGAGCGCCTCATTGTAATCACGAACAAAGCCAGTGCCCGAAATAAAGGTTTCGATACAATCAGGATTACCGCAAAAACAACGGGTAGTATTAAACTCCTCCTTGGTCATCCACGGCAGCGGATTATGGCCCCATTCGCCACCAATGCCATTACCACCCGCATGCACTTTACCGTTAATGGCCACACCCGCGCCGCAGCCCGTGCCAATGATCACCCCAAACACCACAGATTTACCCGCAGCAGCACCATCGACGGCTTCAGATACCGCAAAACAGTTGGCATCGTTAGCAACCCGCACTTCACGGCCGAGCAGCTCCCCTAAATGCACATCCAAGGGATGACCGTTGATCCAAGTCGAGTTGGCATTTTTGACTAATCCTGAATAGGGAGAAATGACTCCCGGGATCCCCACGCCAACAGAGCCTTTTTCACCTAAGGTCGCTTCCGCCTCATTCACTAAATCGACGATCGCGTTAAGCGTGCCCTGATAATCCCGAGGGGTATTGATACGCTTACGAAAAACCTCATTTCCTTCGTCATTTAAGGCGACGAGTTCTATTTTTGTGCCGCCTAAATCGATGCCCATGCGTATCATGAATAAGCTTCTCCGCTATTGTTCTGCCAAGGAGTCCGCGCAGACTCGCTTGTGATTGCTCGTTATTTTGCCCAGCCAGGCGCTGTGGCAATAAAATAAGGGTTTAATATGTCAGGTTTTTGATTGTAGGTTAAGGGTAAACCTGAGTCATAACACACGACTTTTCCGCCTGCGCTTTCAAGTACCGCCTGCGCTGCCGCAGTGTCCCATTCGCTGGTAGGCCCCAATCTTGGATAGAGATCGGCCTTACCTTCTGCCAGCATACAAAACTTCAGCGAGCTTCCTACGCTTAACATTTCATGCTGGCCAATATTGTTCAAATAATCAGCCACATCAGGGCTTAAGTGCGAACGACTGCCCACCACTATCGGCACCTGTCTTGGTATCTTACAGCCCTGAAGCGGCTGTTCTTGCTGCCCATCCTGTCGCCAGGCACCTAAGTGTTTCGCCCCATAATAAGTCGTGTTCAACACTGGAGCATAAACCACACCCGCGATAGCTTCGCCTCGATGAATGAGCGCTATATTGACGGTAAACTCACCATTTCGCTTAATAAATTCCTTCGTGCCATCTAAAGGATCGATAAGCCAGTAGGTCTGCCATTGCTCACGTTCATCCCAAGGAATATCGGCGGCTTCTTCTGACATTACAGCAATGCCCGCAAATTGCTCAGCTAATTGAGTGACTATCACCCTATGGGCTGCAAGATCGGCAGCAGTGACAGGACTATCATCACTCTTTTGTGTAACAGCAATATGCTCTTGGGCGTAAATCGCCATAATGGCATCACCTGCCGCATGGGCTATATTCACTAGCCGCAACAAGTCCGCTTTAGAAAAATGCAGCGCAATTGTGGTGTTATCGGTCACTTAGTCGTCCTTTATTCAATCAGCTTTGCGGCATTATGCCATCGGCAGCCATTGAGAATTAAGAACAAATTCGTCATACATCAAGCAAAATTGACTAAGCGGGCTTAAACACCAAAGCTTAAGTCCTCAGCAACAGGCTTTAATTTTAAATAAGTCGAGTCTAAGCCAAGCAAGATACGCTGAAAAGAGTCATTCCCTAGGCTGCATTCGTATTCACCGCCTTGAAAACAAACCACATAGGATTGGAATACTGGCAAAGGCAATCCGCTTGCCTGTGAGTAACAAAAAACGGCATCTGTTTAGGGTTTTGCACCTTGTGTTATAAGGGTGTTAAGCATGCAGTTAAGTTGCACTCGCCAATCCTGCCAAACTTCAGGACATTGCATAGCGGCAAGATGGTGCTTATCCAGCGTCTGTCGCAGTTTATCGCTATTAAGCGCGCTGTAAGTCGGCCTTTGTGCCAGCACATTGCCTTTCTCAAGCGCTTTGGCGGCATAACTGAGGCTATCGATAGCAACAACAGGCACGGCTTTATCTAATAACTTAAGAGCCAACGCTTGCTGCTGAATTTCAGCAGCAAATTCATACCAACTGCATTGCCCCTGCCCAGCGTAATGGAATCGCCCCGACTCGCCCGTTAGCATCAGTTGCCAGATAAGCGACGCGAGGGCATCGACCCACGTAGGTGAGCCGATTTGATCGTCAATCACCAAGAGCGGCTGAGCATCGGGCGTGGCGGCCATCAACCTCAGCATAGTTTTCACAAAATTATGCCCATCGACACCGTAAAGCCATGCGGTACGGATAACAATCGCGCGCTCACCCAAGATACGCAGCACCGCTTGCTCTCCGGCAAGCTTACTCTTGCCATAAACCGATATTGGCGAAGGTGTCACAGATTCACTTAAGGCATTGGCCTCAACGCTCGCAAGCAGACTGCTAAACACATAATCACTGGAAATATGTACAAACCGTGCGCCCGTGAGCGCACATTCGGTTGCCAATAATTCTGGGCCGAGGCTATTGACGCGATAAGCCTCATCCACCGCTATCTCAGCCTTGTCGACCGCATTATAGGCCGCACAGTTAATCACCCAGTCGGGCTTAACCTGCGCAAACACCTCCGCCACACTGTATTTATCGCTGATATCTAAGGCAGCATGCGTAAGCGGATGGAGATTAAATGCTAATCCACCATTGAGATGCGTTCGGATTAATGCTTTTGCTAGTTGGCTGTGCGCGCCAGTTAAGAGCACTGTTGGTCGCGCGGGAGTGACATCCTGCATTGATTGACTCAAGCGCCTCAGATTACTTCATCGCGAAAGAGCGGTATAAAATCAGCAACAGTTTGATGCCCCCGCAGAGTCAAAAAGTCTAACAGCGCCATGGGCGAGCGATTAAGCAGCTTATCCTTTGGATAATCAACCGCATTGATAATGCTTAAGGCGCGATCAAATCCACCAAGGCTAAATGCCACATGGGAATCAGACCCCATGACTAAGGTTGCACCTAACGCTTTCGCCGCCTTGGCTATCGCGGTGCAGTTGGCTTCACTGCCCTTGCGAGACACTTCAAAGGAGGAATTATTAATTTCAAGTGCAACCCCATATTGGGCGGCAGCGGTGACGACAGCTTCAATATCAATGGGATATGCGGGGTTTCCTGGGTGAGTAATAATATCGACCTTGCCACTTTTAATGGCATTAATCATCGCCTCGGTATGGGTTGCCTTATCTGAGGGCGCAAACACAGGTTCATGGAATCCCGCCAAGACGATATCGAGCTGCGACAGATAATCGCCAAAGTAATCGATTTCACCGTCGCGATTTTTAATATTGGCTTCAATGCCGCGTAAAATCCCGACACCATCGACCATGCGTGGCAATACCCGTAAATTAACGAAATGCCAAAAATGCGGCGCATCCGCCATGGCAGGGCCATGATCTGTCGTCGCAAACAGGCGGATCCCCTTTTGTTTTGCCACCGCAAGATAATCATGGATAGTGCTATAGGCATGGGAGGATGCCACGGTATGGGTATGGGTATCGACTGGGTACTGCATGGGTCACCTCTGTCTTTTAACTCGCATTTTAAAAAGAATTTTTAAGCATCAATCTGTTACCGCTCTGCTTGTACAAGAGTCGCCAAGTCAACGACCACAGGCAGTGATATGCAACAATGCCTTAGTGGAATAAAGAGAGCAGTTCATCGGCACTACCTTGCCATGCGCCACTGCCCTTACCTTCAAGAATACTATCGGCTAAACCTTGTTTATGCTGCTGCATCTCTTGGATTTTTTCTTCCACCGTCCCCTCGGCGATAAGCTTATAGACAAACACCGGATTTTCTTGGCCAATACGGTGTGCTCTATCAGTGGCTTGCCTTTCGGCCGCAGGATTCCACCAAGGATCGTAATGGATAACCGTATCGGCAGCGGTCAAATTAAGCCCAGTTCCGCCCGCCTTTAAGCTAATTAAAAACACTGGCGTATCGCCTTCTTGGAATTGATCAATCTGCACCTGACGTAGCCGAGTTTGCCCTGTCAGTTTGCTGTAGTCGATCTCTAAGGATTGCAGCAATTCTTCAATCAAAATCAGCATGCTAGTAAATTGGCTGAAGATTAAAATTTTGCGTCCTTCCTGCACCATTTCCGGCAAGTTTTGGCTAAGCCAGTTAAGCTTGGCGTTATTTTTAACTTTTTGTGCCTGTTCGAGTTTTACTAATCGCGGATCGCAGCAGGCTTGACGCAATTTGAGTAGCGCGTCTAAAAACTCGATATGGCTGCCCGCCACGCCTTGGCTTGCAAACAATTCTCGAATTTTTTTCTCCATACTTAAGCGAATACTCTCGTACAGATTGCGTTGATCTTTCTCAAGCTCAAGAGTTTGATAAATTTCGGTTTTAGGCGGAAGTTCAGTCACTACCTCCGCCTTCGTTCGTCTGAGCACAAAGGGCGCAATGCGTTGACTCAACACTTTTGCCTGCTCGCTATCGCCGTAACGCTCAATCCGATAACGAAATGCCTTATTAAAATAAGCCGTTGTCCCAAGGAGTCCTGGCAAACAAAAATCCATTAAGGATTTGAGTTCACCTAAATGATTTTCAAGGGGCGTCCCCGTAAGGCAGAGTTTAAAAGGCGCCTGCAGCGCTTTAATCATCTGACTGACTTTAGCTTGAGCATTTTTAATCTGCTGTGCTTCATCAAGCACTATGTGCTCAAAAGGTTGTGCCTGGTAAAAATCGTTATCCCTCACCATTAACGGATAGGTAGTAACAACCACATCAAACTCACTTAACCGTGCCAAAAGCGGCCCGCGCTGTGCGCCATGGATCACCGCCAGTGTTAACGAAGGCGCAAATTTTGCCGCCTCCTTTGCCCAGTTCCCGACCAAACTGGTGGGGCAGATAATTAAACTGGGTAGATGAGGGCCAGCCGCGGACTTAAGCTGTTTTTGCTTCAACAGGAATGCCAAAGTTTGAATGGTTTTACCCAATCCCATATCGTCGGCTAAAATGCCACCTAGTTGATATTCCTTTAAAAAACATAACCAATTTAAGCCCTGTTGCTGATAGGGACGCAGCTCTGCCTGTAATTGGGTTGGCGCAGTAACCGCAACAACACCAGTAAATTGTTCTAATTTGGCCGCAAGTTGGCGCACCCGCTCACCATTGAGCAAGCTGATATCACTCTGGGCTAACTCATTGAGTAAATGTGCCCGATATTTAGGTAAGGCGATACTGTTGCCGCGGTGCTGTTCAAACAGCTCTAAAATAATGCTCATCAAGGGTTTGATAACACTGGCTTTAATTTTAAGCCACTCACCATTTGGGCTAGGTAGCAATAGCTCGGCATCATCGGCGGGCTCACCATGTTGTTTAAGCCAAGTGGCCACCAGCGGCAACATGGGTAACCGCTGACCATTGATATCCGCATGCAAAGACAGGGAAAACCAGCCCTCTTTACTGTCATCCAGCTCAACGGTTAACGGCGCGTCGACTACCTTAAGGCTAAACTCGGGCGCCAATAACACCTCAACACCTTGGGCTTGTAATCTTGGGACGTCTTCATCGATAAAGTGCAGCCACTCCCGAATCGCCTCGGGCAACACACCTAAGCGCCAGTGGCAGGCTAAACTGCTAAGATCAAATACAAAACGAGTAAATCCAAGCGTTTGCAGAGCCTCAACCGCCGTTTGCTCTTCGTCCAACGCACGGTTAATTTGATAGGTCGTTCCGCCTTGGGTCACAAGGGTTAAGGCTTCTTTAGCTGCATTACCACTCAAAACGACATCACCGTAGATAAATGCCAAGGTCACATAGGGCTGATTGATATCAACAGCTTGAATATGTGGCGTTGTTGTCTTGAGTTGGGTCGTATTAGGTAGAGTAGCATTGGCATGAGTCGATACCGCCGAAAGCATATTTAGGCTCAACCGAACCCGAAGTTTATCCCGTAGTTCGACAAAATTGATGGCACTTGGTAGCGGCACTGTGCGCGCTGAAAAATGTTTAATCAGTTTATGACTCACCACCTCAACCTGCGTGCGAGGCACGGGTGGCATTTGGCTGAGTAGGCGCAATTTTTCAATACTGATATCAGTGTCGATAAGACCAATTTGAAAGTAATCGAGTTCGATATAATACGCAGGCTCGGTTGGCACAAGCTCCCAATTATCTCGCTTGGGCAAAACAAGGCGCATTTGCTTGTGTTCACTATCAATATCTTGCCAAATAAACTGTGGCGTAATGGCATCGCCCGCGGTCAATGCGAGGCGACTTTCCTCCCAAAAACAACGTTCGGTCGCGAGCATTTTCTCGAGCGCAACCGCACCTAACTGCGCCTTAAGATAGAGCCGCGATGCACCATGGCGCCTCGTAGACATTATCAGATTGATGATCAGCACATCCTCGGCACCAATCCATGCAGGCATATAATATTGCACATCCGAGAGTGCAATTTTGGAACCCTTGTTATAACCGCCCTTCTTCCCAACCTTGCCGCGCCTAAGCTCGATAAACACCCCATTATCGTCCTTTGAGAGGATATACAGCACCCGATCATCGTAGAGGGACTCAACATCATTCAAACGAGGATCATCGGCATCATCGAGTAGATGTAACCATTGGGCGATGCGTTGATCCTCAACCGTTTTATCGGTGAGCAAGCTATACAGTACCGCAGCCATATGCTTGCAATGTCCCGTGGCGGGACAAGAGCAAAAACCGTTCATGATGAGCTTATGATTGACGCTGACTAAACGTATATCTTGACGATAGGGCGAGGTTTCACTGCCCGCTACCGAGCCTTCAATATGGCGAAAATCGGCATTGGCTTTTGCGCTTAACACCTTCCCCTGCATCACATAATCACGGGCACGCATCAAGGTCGGCGGCGTGAATAAGGACTCAATTGCCGTTTGAGTCAATTGAATGGGCTCTTGGGGGGGAAAGCGATTCATCAGCAAAACCTTGAAACTCAAAAATACCTTTACGGACAATAAACCACGATTGTCAAAGGCATTTATCAACGTGTAAGGGGGAATTGTATTGAAACCGGATAGGGAAAGCCAGAAGACGAATCACTTACGTGAGCGGGATATATCCCCGCAGACCATTCCTGCGGGGATGTGCCAACTAAAGTCACCTCAACTTAGGCTTGACGACGCTTATCAGCAATATAGCGATCAACCAATTTTTCTAAAATATCTAAGGGAACAGCGCCATTTTTAAGCAGCACATCGTGAAAATCGCGCAAATCAAATTTGTCCCCAAGAGCTTGTTTCGACTTTTCCCGCAGTTCGAGGATCTTCATCATCCCCACCTTATAGGCTGTCGCTTGGCCGGGCATCACAATATAACGCTCAATTTCAGCGGTCACATCGCGATCTGACATTCCAGTATTTTTCTTCATATAGTCAATGGCTTGTTCCCGTGTCCAACGACTATGGTGAATACCTGTATCAACAACAAGGCGCACAGCTCTAAACAACTCCGCCTGCAAACGACCAATATTATCGAAGGGATCTTGTTGGAAACCGAGTTCCCAAGCTAAACGCTCACTATAGAGTGCCCAGCCTTCAATATAAGCGGTAAAAGGCGCCATCTTACGAATAAGTGGTTGCCCTTCAAGTTCCATTGCAACTGCAACCTGAAAATGATGTCCGGGGATCCCCTCATGGTAGGCTAAGGTACGCATACCGTATTTAGGTGTTGCTTTGATATCAAAGAGGTTGGCATAAAAACGTCCTGGGCGGCTGCCGTCAATCGCCGGTTGCTGATAATAAGCGCCAGGAGCCGTTTTCTCTTTAAATTCAGGAATACGCACCACTTCCATTCCCGCCTTTGGACGGATACGAAATGCGTTGTCGAGTCCGGCATTGATCTCGTCGAGGATTTTTTGATAATCCACTAGGATCTGCGCTCTGCCAGCATCGGTGTCTTCATAGTAAAATTTAGGATCGGCGGCCAAGGCCTCAATCGCCACCGAAAATCCTTGGCTTATATCGTACCCTTGTGCTGACAAGATGGTCATGATTTCACCTTGGATACGGCTCACCTCGGCCAAGCCTTTAGCATGGATCTCATCGGCGGTGTAATTTGTCGTAGTAAAGAACTTCAACAGCTGTTCATAGGCTACATTCCCGTTAGGCAAAGCCCAATAACCATCATCCGTGCCTGCTTTAGTCTGTAACTCAGTAAAATAATCAATGAAGAGTCGATACGCTGGCTGCACGTAAGCTTCAATATTGGTTTTTGCGGTGGCAAGCAAACACGCCTGTTCATCGCTGCTAATCTGAGTTTCTGCTAATTTGGTTTTAAGGGAGCTGTAGAGAATATTGTCTTCAACTGGCACACTGATAAAGTCATTCATTTCAGTAAGCACCCGCTCAATCACAAACTTAGGCGGAATAATGCCCTTAGCTTCACGAAGTTTGAGCCCTTCTAAGGTTTGCCCAAACTTAGTCTTCACCGCAATTAAGCGCGAGAGGTAATTTTCAGCATCATCAACCGAATGGATTTGATGCTGCGCCTGCATAAAGCTTGGGTAACCATTTTGCACACCAAACAACTGATTCACCGGATAGTTATGATAGCGATAGGGTTCGGCCGCGAGGGCAAAATCCGCCAGATACAATGCAATATCCTTCGAAATACGCTGATTATCATCGAGATCTGCGTCTTGGTAACTCAGTAATGTGTCTCTTAACGCACGGACTTGAGTAAAGGTTTTGTCCATGGCTTCAGGGCTATCATCGTCGAGCAGGGCGTTATGCCCCGTAATCCCAACAGATTCTAAAAATCCTAAGGATGTTAACGTCTCAGGACTTTCAAAGGCCATTTTTACGACGCTTCTATCTAAAAATGCGCGAAAGAAAAATGGCTTTTTGGCAAACCATTCATGGGCGGCAACTGCCATCAACAATAGCAATATGGCTAAAATGCCAAGCCCAATGCGTTTTAATACCGTTTTCAATATTGATGCTCCACAGGTCATTATTGTCAAAGTTCGATGGGAAAACTTCCCAATACGGAAAACAATACCACCATCACAAATAAGCAACAATTTAATAACGTAACGAAAAGTGACAAATAAATAAGCCACCTTCTAAATGTTTAGCACCACTTTTTATAGTGCGAGTAAACTTACAGGAATAATTATTTCAATCTGGCTTCAGTGACACAATCAAACACTATCCATATGAATAAAAACAATAAAAAATTATCCTCATCAAATGTTTGAACTAAAAACCCCTAATAGATATGCCCTAGTTAAAAATAAAGCTATACAAAAAGTGGGAGTATGCTATTCTGCGTCCTGGCCTGTGAGTCAGACCTATTTATAAGCAATATTATGTATTTGAAAACCTTCGCTGCACCCGGTATTTGTTTGCTGTCATGAAGCTTTCCACTCATAACTTATCATCAATGTAAATAATTCTATTTCTGGCTAATTTCACGCATTGTTGCGAATTATTTTTTTGAAAATTTTGGAGACATTCATGTCTAAAACTACTGGTGTAGTAAAATGGTTTAACGAAGACAAAGGTTTTGGTTTTATTTCCCCTGATAACGGTGGCGCTGACGCATTCGTTCACTTCCGCGCAATCGTATCTGATGGCTTTAAAACCCTTGCTGAAGGTCAAAAGGTTTCTTACGAAGTCGAACAAGGCCAAAAAGGCCCTCAAGCTGCGAACGTTGTTGTTCTGTAATTAACTTCCCGCAAGGGATTAATTAACAACAAGTTTACAGACAAAATGCCGACTCAGTGTCGGCATTTTTTATTGGTGCGTTTTATCCTATTGATTGATGTTCTCATTAAACCAACTAGCCCTGCAGTAATTTCGCTTCTGCATTTTCTACTCTTCTCGGTTTGCCGACGATGAGGAGAATATCCCCCGCTCGAAATACCCAATCCGATGCAGGATGCTCAATTTCTTGACCATTACGACGTATAGCCCTCAACTCTACCCGCAGTGATTCCCAATCAATATCCGCCACGTGCTTACCAACGGCATTTGCACCGCGGTGCAGCAGCACTGCATGCAAAGATTCTAAAGTGAAATCCGTCTCTGTACCCGAGAAAAAGCCATGTAAAAATTGATAATGATTACGCCGCTCCGACTCTAACCGCTTGAGGATCCGCGCTAATGGCACTCCGCATTGATGCAAAACCTGCGAAACTAACATCAAACTTCCTTCTAAGGTTTCTGGGATGACTTGATTGGCCCCCGCCTTTTGCAATAAGTCTAACTCGCTATCATCGCGGGTTCTGACCAAAATGTTAGCTTCAGGAGCCAGTTGCCGGCATAAGGGTAAGGCGTCTTCTAAACTGCGGGAGTCGCTAAAGGTGATCACTATCATTTTGGCATGCTTAATACCAATCTGTTTGAGAATGGCCCGCTTACACACATCACCAAAGTAAATAGGCTCCCCAGCTCGACGCGCCTCAGAAACCCTTGTGGGATCAAGATCGAGCACCAAATAAGGCACGGCTTCGGTCTTTAAAAAACGCGCAATGGTTTGCCCTACGCGCCCATACCCCAAAATCACCACTAAATCATGGTCGTCGGATACCACGGGGACGACATCATCTACATGCGCTGACTGGCGGATCCCCAATAACCACTTTGCAATATCCACACTGTGACGCACCAACCAAGGGGCGATACTCATCGATAATACCGCCACCATTACCAGCATCGTACTGATCTCATTACTCAGTAACCCATAGCTAACGGCGAGCGCGAGTACCACAAAACTAAATTCCCCTACCTGCGCCAAGCTTAAGGCTGTGCTAATCGCAATCCTAAAGGGCTCACCCACTAAGCGTAATAATCCATGGATAATAAGTGCCTTACCAAACACAACTGCGAGCAGAACCAATAGAATTTGCCACCAAAACTGAATAACCAATCCAAAATCTAGCATCATGCCGATAGAAATAAAAAATAGCCCCATTAATAGATCGCGAAAGGGGCGAATATCCGCCTCTAGCTGGCGACGATATTGACTCTCACCAAGCAGCATCCCCGCCATAAATGCCCCTAAGGCCATTGATAATCCTAACCACTGGGTAAATGCGCCCGTGACCAAGGCGACCACTAATGTTGAAAGAACAAAGAGTTCATTTGAGCGCGACCTTGCCACCTCATCAAACAGCCTGGGTAAAGCCCACTTCCCCAAAGCCATTAAGAAAAAGAAGGCGAGAATCCCCTTGAGTAACGCCCAAGCGATAGAGGCTAACATTAAGGGTTCATCACTCTGTCCGAGTAATGGCAGTAGAATCAGCAGCGGCACTACCGCTAAATCCTGAAATAACAGTACACTGACAGATAATTCGCCATGACGACGCCTCAGCCAGCCCTGCTCATTGAGCAGTTTAAGCACGATGGCGGTAGATGAAAGCGCAATTGCAGCGCCGATAACGAGGGATTCAATCCAATTCAACCCACAGGCTAACGCCACTAGCATAGTCAAGACAGTGGTGACGAGCACCTGTGCACTGCCTAAACCAAACACGGTTCTGCGCATCGCCCATAAGCGGGGTACCGAAAACTCGAGCCCTAGGGTAAACATCAACAGCACTACCCCAAGCTCGGCGACAGACTGCATTTGCTGCTGAGTAAACCAATGAAAGCCACTCGGCCCACTGAGTACTCCTGTTAACAAATACGCCAAAATCGCTGGCAAACCGATACGCCTAAGTAGCGCAATCGCAACGATCGCAATGACTAACATCAGCAGAATTTGAATCAAGAAACCATGTTCCATAGACGCACTAGCTCCTGTCAAATTACTGGCATGTTAAAAATTATAACGATGAGCTTTAAGCTTAACTGAGTGACATATAAAGACAAATCTAATTATTAAATATAACGGCACACATATTGCTTAACTAAGGTAACAGTTTTTATCGCCATTTCATTTGCTGGGGTAATCATAATGGACTTTGGCTTAGCGACCACGTTATATCCCGATGAATATAACTATCAAACAGAGGCATATAGCCCGACATCCGCGCCGCTGGATCTCGTACAAGTTATCCAGCAACTGCATGCTAGTTTAGATCCGCGGACAGTCTTTGCCTGCTACGGCAAAGTGCTGGGACAACATCTGCCGATTCAAGGGGTTCGACTACAATCTGAGCAATATAAATTAAGCTGGGGTAAACGTTATGGGATTAGCCTTAAACGGCAGATCATTTGCGGCGGGACACCAGTTACACTGCAGTATCAACTGTTAACGCCACTAACGCCCTCACAGAGCATCAGCTTGCAAGAAATAGAGCCGCTCTTGTTACAACCATTGCTGAATGCCATGCAGTACCAAGAAATGTCGATGCAGGCGATGTTTGACTCCCTAACGGGTCTTGGAAATCGTCACTATTACAGCCAAAGCCTGAAAAACGCGGTGGCCAGGGCTCACAGAAAACAGGGAACGGTGTCACTTATTGTGTTGGATTTGGATAATTTTAAGCAGCTTAACGATAAGTATGGTCACAAATGCGGTGACTATATTTTGAAGGAGTTTGGTGACATTATCCGTAGCTGTATCCGTAGTACAGATCAGGCTTTCCGCATCGGCGGCGATGAGTTTGTGGTCATAGTACAAGGTAATATTCATGCCGCGGGTTTACTGTGTGAGCGTATCGTCACTGCAACCAATGCCAATACCAGCTTCCATCAATTTGGCGTGAGCAGTAGCCTTGGGGCGGCTGAGGCGAGCGACACGATGGAAGCCGAACAACTCTATGAGCAGGCTGATAAAACTTTGTATCAAGCCAAAGCCTCGGGGCGTAATTGCTACAAGTTAAGCCCGGCCCAACTGTCTTAATCGAGCATGGATGCTGCTCACTGGCGATAAAGCATGGCAAATAGACTTTGCTATCCGATCGCATTCCCATCAAACTTAAGCCCGATATCATCCCCTTGGGCACAAAATGCCTTTTCGACCCAGAGACCAAAGGCCATCACCAGCTTATCGTTGTAGAACACGAATCCTACATCAGTACGTAACCATGGCGGCACAGCGCATTCCTGCCATAACTTTTTCAGCTCGCGTCCCTTATCTCGAAAATGTGGCTGACAGCGAAATTGCCCCGGCAAGCCATAACGTAGACTCACCACTTCATCGGCGTTAGGTAAACGTAGCCGAGGGCCTGTGGTCACCAACGCAAATGGCACAATCTTGTCTTCAACCATTGCTGATGCTTGAGTCAATAAGGTCAGAATCTCTTGATGTAGGTCGCGCGCTGTAATGTGGGGCGCAGTAGATAGGGTTTCTCCACTATCCAGATAAAGCATCCCGGCAAAGCGGCGCAGTACACAGTCATTAATGCGGATATGGACCTTAGCATCCTCTTTAGCGTGGATTAATTGCTGCAACATTTGCTGCAACTGCACGTAGGATGGCAGTGAAAACCCTTGGGACTCAATAAAGCCCCGCAGCAGTATCCCTTGCCATTCAATCGGTTGCGCTGCCAATTCAGTCAGCTTGAGTACAGTTTGCTCAGTAACAGCCGCCTTGGTTAACAGCTGAGGTAAACGCTCACTGACCTCAGTTTCTACTATGGCTTGCTGCTCGGCACAAAGCTGGGCACTGCGACTGGCGGTGCTGGCGATACTTGGCCAGCGCGCCTTTAGGCGTGGGATAATCTCGAGGCGAAGAAAGTTACGATCGTACTTATCATCTTGATTACTCTCATCGTCGATATGGACTAAATGTTGCGCTTTAGCAAAGGCTTCAATCATCTCGCGGCTAATATCAAGCAAAGGGCGCACTTGTAAGCACGAACCTTTACCTGCTAATGAGAGCGGCTGAATATGCCCCATGGCCGCTAACCCCTTAGGGCCTTGACCGCGTTTTAGGGCTAACAGAATTGTCTCGAGTTGATCATCTTCATGGTGAGCGGTTAGTAAGATATCCTGCGGACTAAGATACGCTAAAATCGCCTGATAACGCGCTTTTCGCGCTGCAGCCTCAACGCTCACCCGAGGACCAAGCTCGAGTTGCACCCGTTCTACCGTCACAGGTAAACCATACAGGGCCGCGCGTTCTTGACAATGCTTGGCCCAAGCATCGGCATTGGGGCTCAAGCCATGGTGTACATAAATCAATTGATAGCGTAAATCAGGACGCTGTTTAGCATATTCACTTAAGCCGTAGGCGAGCACTTCGGAATCGACTCCGCCACTGTAAGCGAGGACTAACTTGCTCCCCGCTTGAAAGGGTAAGCTATCTAAAAATCGCGCTATATGAACACTCAAATCCTGCGCAGCCATCCTCTTCCCCACTCAAAAACAACAGAAACCTAAGCTTGGTTCGACTTAAGGCAGATATTACGATGGAAATACAATCCGCACTTTGTTCGGGCCGAGTAAACTTTCCAAGGCAAAGACCAACTCATCACTTGGGTTAACTCGCCAGGTTTCGGCCAATCTAAACTGCCCCTTGGCTTGAGCTTGGCTGTAGTTAATCAGCACTGGCACAGCGCCATTACGCCATGGACTGATTGCCTGCTCAATGCCCTCGAGCATATTTGGGGTCAGCTGCGATGCCTCTAAATCGATTTCCAATGCACTGGCAAAATGGCTACGCGCCTCACTGATATCGATGATATTGCGCGCCGTCATCCGGTTTCCACCGGCAAAATCATCAAAACTCACCTCACCTTCACAGATCAGGATCCGGTCCTTTTCCAGCAGGTGATTAAACTTCTCAAAGGCTTCAGTAAATAGCATCACCTCAAGCCGAGCGCTCTTATCATCTAAGGTCAGTAAGCCCATTTTCGAGCCGCGTTTAGTGAGCATCACCCTGGTCGCCACGACGAGGCCCGCCGCCTTAACGGTTTTACCCCGTTCGGTAGGATGCACATCCTTCAAGCGCCCAGAGGTGTAATGCTTAAGCTCTTTAAGGTATTGATTTATTGGGTGCCCAGTTAAATACAACCCTAATGTTTCGCGCTCGCCCTCAAGCCAAATTTTATCCGGCCACGGAGTACATTCAACAAACTGCTGCTTGCTGTCCTCGGGATCGCTATTAAGCAAACCAAACATATCATGCTGACCAATGGCCTCAGCCTTGGCGTGTTGGTCTGCTGCGCTAATGGCCTCGGGTAAGGTTGCCATCATCGACGCGCGGTGCGGTCCGAGGGAATCTAACGCTCCCGCACAGATAAGCTTTTCAATAACCCGTTTATTGAGCTTTTTTAGGTCGATACGGGCACAGAAATCGAATAAATCAACAAAGGGACCATCTTTACGCGCCTCTAAAATTGACTCAACTGGTCCCTCACCCACGCCTTTGATCGCACCAATGCCGTAGACAATTCGCAGATCATCATCAACGGTAAACTTAAATAATCCCTTATTCACATCCGGCGGAATGATGGTGAGCCCCATCCGCTCGCATTCATCCACTAAGGTCACAATTTTATCGGTGTTATCCATATCGGCAGACATTACCGCCGCCATAAATTGCGATGGAAAATGGGTCTTCAACCACAGCGTTTGATAGGAAACTAACGCATAGGCCGCAGAGTGAGACTTGTTAAAACCGTAACCAGCGAACTTTTCCACAAGGTCGAAGATTTTCATCGACAGCTCGCCGTCGACACCGTTTTTAATCGCGCCCTCTTTAAAAATACTCCGCTGTTTGGCCATCTCCTCAGGCTTTTTCTTACCCATAGCACGGCGTAACATGTCAGCGCCGCCCAAGGTATAACCTGACAATACCTGTGCAATCTGCATCACCTGCTCTTGGTACAAAATAATGCCGTAGGTGGGCGAAAGCAGTTCTTTTAAGGATTCATGCTGGTATTGAGAATCGGGGTAAGACACCTCTTCACGGCCATGCTTACGCTCGATAAAGTTATCCACCATGCCCGATTGCAACGGCCCTGGGCGAAACAATGCCACCAGAGCGATCATATCTTCGAAACAGTCGGGCTGTAGACGTTTAATCAAATCCTTCATACCACGGGATTCGAGCTGGAATACCGCAGTGGTTTCATAACGTTGCAGCAATCTAAACGAGGCTGGGTCGTCTAGCGGAATCGCTTCAATGCGTATTGGTGGACGGCCATTTTTAACCTCCACCTTGTTGATCATCTCTAGCGCCCAATCGACGATAGTGAGCGTTCTTAACCCCAAGAAGTCAAATTTAACTAACCCTGCGGTTTCCACGTCGTTTTTATCGAACTGGGTTACCGGGTTTTTACCTTCAGCGTCGCAGTATAGCGGCGAAAAGTCGGTGATCTTGGTGGGCGCAATCACCACGCCCCCCGCGTGCTTACCCGCGTTTCGAGTGACGCCCTCGAGTTTGCGGCACATGTCGATAAGATCTTTGACATCTTCATCGGCATCGTAGGATTCCTGCAATGCAGGTTCCACTTCAAAAGCTTTGGCCAGTGTCATCCCAGGCTCGGGTGGGATAAGCTTTGAAATGCGGTCGACAAAGCCATAGGGATGGCCCAGCACACGGCCGACGTCTCGGATAACCGCCTTAGCCGCCATGGTACCGAAAGTAATAATCTGCGATACCGCTTCACGGCCGTACAACTCAGCCACGTGGTCAATGACCTCGTCGCGTCGATCCATACAGAAGTCAACGTCGAAGTCGGGCATCGACACCCGTTCTGGGTTCAAAAAACGTTCGAACAGCAGGTCAAATTCGAGGGGGTCTAAGTCAGTAATCTTAAGGGCATAGGCGACAAGCGAACCCGCGCCCGAACCACGACCAGGACCAACGGGAATCCCGTTGTCCTTACCCCACTGAATAAACTCCATCACGATCAAGAAGTAACCAGGAAAGCCCATCTGGTTGATTACTTTTAGTTCTACATCGAGACGCTCGTCATATTCACCGCGACGCTCGGCGCGCACCTGTGGGTCGGGGAATAAGAATGCTAAGCGCTCTTCGAGCCCCTTCTTAGAGCGATCAACCAAATAATCCTCAATCGACATATCGCCAGTGGGGAAGTTAGGTAAGAAGTATTCGTTTAAACGAATAGTGACGTTACAACGCTTAGCAATTTCAACGGTATTGGCAAGGGCTGCGGGGATGTCAGCAAACAGCTCACACATTTCCTCTTCACTGCGAAGGTACTGCTGCTCACTGTACTTTTTAGGACGGCGTGGATCGGCGAGCGTAAAACCATCGTGAATCGCGACCCGTATTTCATGGGCTTCGAAGTCCTCTGGCTTTAAAAACACCACCTGATTTGTAGCCACCACAGGAATACCCTTTTCCTGCGCTAATCCCACCGCCATGTGCAGATAACGCTCTTCATCGGGGCGTCCGGTGCGTAACAACTCAAGGAAATAACGTCCCTCAAAATGCTGCTGATAGAACTCGCATAACGACTCAACCTGAGTATTGTTGCCCTTCAGCAGCGCCTTACCCACATCCCCTTCTTTGCCCCCAGACAGCAGCAAAATGCCTTGGTTATATGTGACCAACCACTCTTGGTCAATCACTACGCGACCTTGAACATGCCCGCGTAAATAGGCTTGACTGATGATTTGGGTGAGGTTTTGATAGCCCTCATTATTCATCGCAATAATGGTTAATGCGCAAAACTCGCCATCAAAACCAGGCACTTGCATCCAAAAGTCCGCGCCGATAATCGGCTTGATCCCTGCGCCATGGCAACCGCCGTAAAACTTCACTAGACCACAGAAGTTATTTTGATCTGTTAAAGCCACCGCCGCCATCCCATGCGCTTCAACTTGAGCAAGGATTGGCTTGACCTTAGCCACACCATCGGACATAGAAAAGTCACTGTGGACACGCAGATGCACAAAACGAGGATCGGACATAATTAGAATTATCTTTGAATAGCAGGTTAACAATCACTAAAAAAGCAGACTAGCAAAGTCACCGCTCTTGGGCTAGTGACTTTGCTCTCAAGCTGAAGTGAAAACACCCAATCGGTGTTAACGCTCCAGTAATGCCTTGACGGGTTTGAAACTTTTACGATATTGATCGAACACACCATGCTCGGCGATGGCGTCAAAATGCGCCTTAGTTGGATAGCCCTTATGCTTAGCAAATCCATACTGTGGATAAGCGGCATCGAGGGCATCCATCTCCCGATCGCGGGTCACTTTGGCAATAATCGAGGCTGCACTGATGCTGGCAATCAGGCCATCACCCTTGACTATGCTATGGCTCGCCAAAGACAGCCCTTGGTGAGTAAACGCCGGACTGCGATTACCATCGACTAAAACTAACTCGGGCGCACGTGCAAGCCCTGCCACCGCGCGCTGCATGGCAAGCATAGTGGCATGCAGGATATTCAGCTCATCAATTTCCGCAGGACTTGCCCGCCCCACATGAAAGCTTAAGGCTTTTTCACAAATCTCATCGAATAATGCCTCGCGGCGCTTCTCGCTGAGCTTTTTAGAGTCATTTAAGCCCCAAATAGGTCGATTAGGATCGAGGATCACCGCAGCGGTGACGACATCGCCAACGAGGGGACCGCGACCAACCTCATCGACACCAGCCACTAACACCGATGCAAAAGCAGCGATCTCGGTGTCGGTCAGCGTCTTAAATACCGCCATTAGTTCACATCCTTAACATCAACCAGAGCCAAAACCGCCTCGGCCGCCTTTTGGCTGGCATTACAACGCAGCAGTTGATGCAAACGTTCAAACTCGGCTTTAATTGGTGCAAAGTCGCGGTTAAGTTCAACGCCAACCGCGGCAGCTATTTTCTCTGGCGTGCAATCATGCTGAATGAGCTCTGGTACCACATCTCGCCCCGCTAATAAATTTGGCAGCGAGAAACGATTCACCTGCATCATGCTCTTGGCAATACGATAGGTCAGTGGACTCACGCGGTACGCCACCACCATTGGGCGTTTAATCAGCATGGCCTCTAACGTCGCTGTACCCGAGGCGAGTAAAATACCATCGGCAGCGGCCATCACTTCGCGTGACTTGCCTTCCACCATGTGAATTTCTAAATCCGGCGCATAATCTTTTAACGCTTGTTCAAACTGCTCACGGCGCTTTTGATTCACTAAAGGCGTCACAAAGCGAATATCGGGAAATTGCTGCTTGATAAGTAGCGCCGCCTTCACAAAGGGCTCAGCCAATTGCTTTAGCTCACCGCCGCGCGAACCAGGTAAAATCGCGAGATATTCAGCCTCAGGATCTAACTCCAGCAATTGACGCGCACTTGCTTTATCACTCTCAAGCGGAATGTCGTCGGCTAAGGTATGACCGACAAAGGTACAAGGCACTTGATGCTTATCGTAGAAGGCTTTCTCGAAGGGCAATAATGACAGTACCATATTAGTGGCCTTGGCGATTTTAAAGATCCGCTTAGGCCGCCATGCCCACACCGAAGGACTCACATAGTGAACGGTTTTAATCCCCTGAGCCTTTAATTTAAGCTCGAGACCGATATTGAAGTCCGGCGCATCAATACCGATAAAGCAATCAGGCTTAAGCTCGGTGATGGACTTAATTAACGAAGCTCGGACATGGAGCAGGCGTGGCAGGCGCGATAGCACTTCAACTATCCCCATCACGGCTAATTCTTCCATCGCAAACAGGGATTCGAAGCCTAAGGCTTCCATACGAGGTCCACCAATACCAACAAAACGGGCATTGGGATGTGCTTTTTGCAGCGCGGCCATCAAACCCGCACCTAAAATATCGCCGGAGAGTTCTCCGGCGACCATTGCAAACACTAATTGAGATTTTTTGCTCATAAACCAATCATATCTGACAAGTGAATGGCACCGCAGCGATAACCTCTGCCATGGCATTTTCTAACGCAGAATGTCACAAGCAGTGCCTATGAATGGCATAGTCTAGAGTCGAAACTCTTAACGCATCATGCCGCTAACGAATAATGCCGCGACCCGAAGATTTGACAAACTCAACGAGCAACTTAACTTGCGCGTCATTTTGTGCATCTTCGGCAAGTGCCTCAACCGCTTCTTCAACCGTCAGGCTGCTACGATATAAGGTTTTATAAGCGCGGCGCACCGCTAATTGAGTTTCCTTAGAGAAACCTCGGCGCTTCATACCTTCGCTGTTTAAGCCGCGAGGGATAGCTGGTTGTCCCGCAGCCATTACAAAGGGTGGCACATCTTGTAATAATAACGAACATCCCGCAGTAAAGGCGTGAGCACCAATATGCACAAACTGGTGAACGCCAGTCATGCCACCGAGAATCGCCCAGTCACCGACATGCACATGGCCTGCGATAGACGCATTATTGGCCATAATTACGTTATTGCCGACCACGCAGTCGTGGGCAATGTGCACGTAGTTCATAAACAGGTTGTTTGAACCAATACGGGTTTCGCTATTGTCTTGAACCGTTCCACGGTGAATAGTGACATGCTCACGGATAACATTGTTATCGCCAATGATAAGGCGTGTAGGCTCACCTGCGTATTTTTTATCTTGGCATTCTTCACCCACAGAGGCGAATTGAAAAATACGGTTGCCTTTACCTATCACCGTTGGCCCCTTCACCACCACGTGGGAGCTTAACCAACAATCGTCGCCAATCTCGACACCCGCGCCCACATAACTCCATGGACCTATGGTGACATTTTTACCAATTTTTGCATCGGGATGCACAAACGCTAATGTATCTATCACTGATTAATCTCTCTGCGGGCACACATGATTTCAGCGGAACAAACCACTTCACCATCCACTTTGGCCTCACCATAGAAAACGCCAATCCCGCGGCGCTCTTTAATCATTTTGACTTCAAAATGGATTTGATCACCGGGTTCGACTACACGTCTAAAACGTGCATTATCGATACCCGCAAAATAATACAACACACCAGGTGGTGGCACATCGTCACTCATGGTCTTAAAAGCAAGCAGACCAGTGGCCTGCGCCATGGCTTCTAAAATCAGCACGCCGGGCATCACAGGCTGGATCGGGAAATGCCCCTGAAAGAAGGGCTCATTAATCGTCACGTTTTTAATCGCATGGAGACTCTCACCGGGGGTGAAATCCAGTACGCGATCGATTAATAGGAATGGATATCTATGGGGCAGATACTTAAGGATCTCCGAAATATCCATAGTGTTCATTTGATTAGACACGAACCTAGTTCCTCAAAATTGCCTTAGGGCAATTACTCTGGTGTATTTAAATTTTTTTCCAACGTCTTCACGCGCTGGAACAGTTCATCCAATTGACGGAAGCGAACTGTGTTTTTACGCCACGTTTTGTTATCCATAGCAACCGTGGCTGATGAATACAAACCAGGCTCACGCATATTACCAGTAATGTTGGTCGCGCCAGAAATATGCACACCATCGGCAATGGATAAATGGCCAGCAATGGCACAATTTCCACCAATAATACAGTACTTACCAATAGTGACACTGCCCGCAATCGTGGTACTGCCTGCGATAGCTGTATTTTCACCAATAATATCGTTATGGGCGACCTGCACTTGGTTGTCGATAATCACACCATTGTGGATTTCTGTATGGCCTAATGCACCGCGGTCAATCGTTGAATTAGCACCGATTTCGACGCGATCACCAATGCGCACACCGCCAGTTTGAGGGATCTTAACCCACTGTCCGCGCTCATTAGCGTAACCAAATCCATCAGAGCCAATAACGGCACCGGAATGAATAATACAGTCTTGGCCTAAATGGACATTGTGATACAGGGTGACATTGGCCCATAAACGGCTATTTGAGCCTATGATGGAGTCTTGTCCAATCACAGTACCCGCACCAATTTGTACATTTTCACCGAGGATAACATTGGCACCAATCACCACATTAGCACCAATTGCCACGCCTTCACCTAACTGGGCAGAAGGGTCAATTTGCGCTGAGGGATGAATACCCATCGCTGCCTTGGGCGTGGTATCTAACAACTGCGCCACACGAGCAAACCCCACATAGGGATCTTTTACAACTAACGCAGTGCCAGGATAGTCCTGCGCATCTTTAGCCGACAATAACACCGCGCTCGCTTGAGTTGACTCAAGCTGAGCACGGTATTTGCTGTTGGCTAAAAAAGAGATTTGTCCCGCTGTGGCATGTTCAAGCGTTGCAACACTGTTGATCACTAAGGTTTCATCGCCTTGGACAACGCCATCTAATATCAGGCTTAGCTCTTTTAAAGTCACACTTTTCATCAATTACTTGCCTTTGCTTAAGGCTTCAACCACTTTGCCACTGATGTCAGCATTTGGCTTAACATAAATGACTGCACCACGCTGTAAAACTAAATCGTATTTTTCTTTTTCAGCGATAGTGTTAATGGCTTTTTGAACCTTAACTAACAGTTTGTTTTGCTCTTCGCCTTGGCGACGACGTAAGTCCTCATCCAACGCCTTACCTTTCAACTGATATTCAGATTTTAGCGCTTCCATTTTACGAACCAGCTCAGTTTTTTGCGTGTCATTCATTAACGCGCCATCACGTTGCTGCTTCTCCATTAGAGAGCGCATTTCTTCTTGCATTTTCTGAACTTCAGACATGCGATCACCAAACTCTGACTTCAGAGACTGCATGATTTGCTCACGTTGAGGTAACTGCTCAAACACAGCGCCCATATCAACTACAGCAATATTTTCCGCCTGCGCAGCTAAAGGTGCACCTAATAAAGCTAACGTCACCAGGGCACGGTTTACCATCTTGTTCAAAATAGACTCCTTGTTACCTTTGTTATATTCAGCAAAACTTGCCGAGTGTATGCCTTTTAAAAAGTTTTGCCAATATTGAACGAGAAGATCTCTGTTTGATCGCCTTCGTACTCTTTAATCGGCCATGCCAAGCTGAATACCATAGGGCCCATTGGTGATAACCACTGTAAGCTTACCCCCCAAGATGCTCTTATACGCGCAGGGTCACTGTAGTCTTGTAACTTATCAAACTCTTCAGCGGGTAAGGTTTGATATTTCGCAAAGTCAAACTCGGTATCCCACACGTTACCGGCATCGAGGAAGAAGCTGGTACGTACAGAGTTGGTATAAGCCTCATCCAAGAATGGCGTCGGTACAATAAACTCTAAACTCGCAGTTGCGATAGCGTTACCACCGATTGAACGGCCAGAGCTTACCTGAATACTGTTTGGATCGCCCGGTAAACTACAACCATCGCCCGATGGATCCGGCGCACAGGGTTCACTTCCACGGAAAAGATAGAAGGAACGCGGACCAACGGAGTTAGACTTAAAGCCACGCAGTGAAGTGCTACCGCCTGAGTAATAGTTTTCCCAGAATGGTAGGATCTGGTCATTATCGTTAAATTGACCATAACCATTACCATAGCCTAAACGACCACGTGCCAAGACCACAAAACTTTGACTGCGGTTGAGAGGGAAATAGTAGTTGGTATCGAAGTCAGTCTTGAAGTACTGCAGATCTGATCCAGGTACAGTCATCTTACCGCTTAAACGCTGTGATGAACCGTCTGTTGGGAAGGTTCCTCGGTTTAAGGTACTGCGATACCAACCTAAACTCAGCTCAAAGTTATCAAAACTTAAGTCTGCATTTGGATCATCTTCACGGTAAATATTGTAGAAACGCAGCGCCTGTTCATAGGCAGAGATTTCTGAAATCGTGTTATGACGATAACCAATACCGCCGTTGATACGGTTGTATTCGTTAATCGGGAAACCAGAGTTTAGCGCTACCCCATAGGAGCTGTTTTTATAGCGTTCAAGGTTGGCTTCGTTTGCATCGAACTCGTTCCAGTAAACACTACCGCCTAAGCTCACACCATCTTTAGTCCAATATGGATCGGTGTAAGATAAGTTGACGTTTTTAGAGTACTTGTTGGTACTTAAACTCACACCCGCTTGGTTACCCGTGCCGAGGAAGTTATTTTGCTGCACACCAAACTGTAGGCTTAGACCTGATTCAGTACCATAACCGACACCGGCGTTAAATGAGCCAGAAGGCTGCTCTTTCACCTTAACCGCTACATCGACTAAATCGTCAGTACCAGGCACTTGAATGGTCTCGGTATCGACGGTCTCGAAGAAGCCTAAACGGTTTAAACGGGCTTTAGATTGCTCAACCTGCGCTGAGTTTAACCAAGCACCTTCCATCTGACGCAGTTCGCGACGCATCACTTCATCTTTAGTGACAGTATTACCGGTAAAGTTGATGGAGCGAACATACACTCGCTTACCAGGTTTGATATTGATGTTTAAGGTCACTTCCTTGGTCTTATCATCAATTTCAGGGTAGGTTTTCACTTCAGGGTAAGCGTAACCGAAACGGCCTAAGTATTTGCTGTACATCTCTTCGGTGAAGGTCACATCACCGCCGTTGTACATATCGCCCGCCTTGATAGGCAGAATCGATTTCATCAACTCTTCACGACCCATCAGATCGCCCGTGAGGTTAACGCCTTTTACCTTGTACTTCTCACCTTCATTGACGTTGATAGTGATGTACAAGCCTTTACGGTCTGGGGTCATCGCCACTTGAGTCGAGGTAACTTCAAAGCGAATATAACCCTTGTTGTGGTAATAGGTTTTAATCGTCTCAAGGTCGGCTTGAAGCTTTTGCTTCTGATAGCGACGCTCACCAAACAGATCCCACCAAGCCACATAATCTTTCAGTTCTAACATGCCGATAAGCTCAGCATCAGTGAACTCATGATTACCGACCACGTTAATTTGGCGGATTTCGGCCGCTAAACCTTCAGTAAATTTGAACTTAAGTTCGACACGGTTACGAGGCAAGTTAATCACCTGCGCCTCGACTTTGGCGCCGTATTTGCCCACGCCGTAGTAGAAGTCTTGTAATCCCTTCTCGATGCCAGTCAGCATTGTGCGGTCTAAAGATTCGCCGACTTTAACGCCTGAGCCGTCCAGACTTTCCTGTAACTGCTCATCTTTAATGTCTTTGTTGCCTTCAAACGTCACAGCACTGATGGTTGGTCTTTCGGTGACTTTGACAATCAACACGCCGCCATCATGACTGACTGAGATATTCTCAAAGTTAGTTGAGGCATACAGGCTTTTAATGGCTTGCTGAATTTTTAACTGATCTACAGTGTCGCCCACTTTCACTGGTAAGCTTAACAAGGCAGCACCCAGTGCGACTCGCTGCAAACCTTCAACTTGGATGTCGGTCACTTCAAAGGGTTGGAAAGTATCCGCCAACACAGTCCCTGAAAACGACGCACCGACGAATAACATCGAGGCAAAAAGTTTATTCAATCTCATAGAGCACTTCTAATTATTAGTCTGTCCTTGCTCAGAGTCGGGCAAAATCATTGAAGAGCGCAATGCTCATCAACATCAGCAGTAATGCTGCCCCAAATCTGAATCCTATTTCCTGTACTTTTTCAGATACAGGCTTACCAGTTATTACTTCAACGAAGTAATACAGCAGGTGTCCCCCATCGAGCACAGGCAATGGCAGCAAGTTAATGATGCCTAAATTGACACTGATAAGCGCGAGGAAACCGAGAAAGTAAACCAAGCCGTAGTTTGCACTATTGCCCGCACCCTGTGCGATTGAGATAGGTCCACTTAAGTTTTTCACTGACACATCGCCAGTAAATAATTTACCAATCATCTTAAAGCTCACGACAACAAGTTGCCATGTTTTATCGGCTGCGATAGCAAAAGATTCGATTGGCCCATATTCCAGCTGTAATCGCATATTGTCAGGCCATTGTGCCTGAGCTGGGCTCACCCCAAGCACGCCGACATCTTTACCATCGCTATTTTTAACACTTGCTGGTGTCACAGAGATGGCAAATTGCTCGCCATTACGGCGCACGGTTAACTCCACAGGCACATTGGCAGAATGCTGAATAATGTCAACAAAAGCTTGCCAATCGGTATATTGCTGGCCATTGATAGCCACTAAGGTATCACCGACCTTCAGATCACTCTTAGCCGCTGCACTGCCTTCACTGATGAGCGCAATTTGTGGCTCAATAGCAGGGCGATACACGCCCAAGCCCAGTGCCGTGATCGGTGACTCTTTCTCAGGGTCGAAACGCCATTGACGGGTGTCTAAAGTGTAAGTACGAGTATCGGTATTAAGTCCCTGTAAACCGTTAAGGGGCGCAAGGGATAGTGTTAAACTATCATCACCAATATGGCCAACAAGCGCCAAATTGACTTCTTCCCAATTCCGTACCGACTGACCTGAAATCGCCGTCACTTGCATCGGCTCAGTGACTTGGATTTGTGCCGCCGCAGTGCCAGGTGTCGTTGAGGTAATGACTGGCTTTAGCGATGGCACACCAATTAAATACGTAAAATACAGTGCGATAATCGCAAAAATAAAGTTCGCAATGGGGCCAGCCGCCACAATGGCTATGCGTTGCCACACGCTTTTACGGTTAAAGGCCTGATCTTTTAAGTTATCGGGGACATCTTCAACACGCTCATCGAGCATTTTGACATAGCCACCCAGCGGGATCATGGCAATAACATATTCAGTACCATCTTGACCGACTTTGCGCCAAATCGCCTTACCAAAACCAATAGAAAAACGCTCAACTTTCACACCACAGCGGCGCGCAACATAGAAATGGCCGTATTCGTGGGCAGTAATTAACAGCCCAAGTGCTACGATAAAAGAACCTAAGTTCCACAAAAAATCTAACATTCCACTCCTTACGTCATCAGTAAATCCACTCAAGCCTCGTCAACAAGAGGCCTAAGCAAATTTCGCTAGTAATTCACGGGCATATATCCGTGTTTGTGCATCGAGGGCAATGATATCTTCGATGCTGGTCATCGCCCGTTTAGGCACCGACGATAAACAGGCTTCGTTCACCTTGGCGATATGGGTAAACCCAATCTTGCCTTGTAAAAACGCCTCCACAGCGATTTCATTGGCCGCATTGAGTACCGTAGTCGCTTCTTGCCCTTGGGCACAAGCGGCAATCGCTAAAGCCAAACAGGGGAAGCGATTAAAGTCTGGCTCACAAAAGCTTAACTGTCCGACTTTGAAAAAATCCAAAGGTTCAACACCGGAGCGAATTCTTTGCGGATAGGACATACAATGCGCAATTGGCGTACGCATATCCGGGTTACCCATCTGCGCGATCACACTGCCATCGCGGTATTGCACCATAGAATGAATAACACTTTGCGGATGAATAACCACCTTTAGTTGATCTTTTTGGGTATTGAACAACCAGCGCGCTTCGATAAACTCCAAGCCCTTATTCATCATAGTGGCAGAGTCGACCGAGATTTTCGGACCCATTGACCAATTTGGATGTTTGCAAGCCTGTGCTGGCGTCATTGCCGCAAGACTTGACAGCTCGGCGCTTAAAAATGGACCACCAGAACCGGTGAGCAAAATATGGGAAATACCTGACGCCGCTAAATCACAGCGCCCTAAATTAGCCTGCACTTCTTCGGGTAAGCATTGGAAAATCGCATTGTGTTCACTGTCAACCGGCAACAACGTGGCGCCAGAGCGTTTCGTTGCCTCAATAAACAGTTCGCCGGACATCACCAGCGCCTCTTTATTGGCGAGCAATACCCGCTTACCCGCCTTCACCGCAGCCAGTGTCGGGACTAAACCCGCCGCGCCGACAATCGCAGCCATCACGGTATCAACCACTGAGGAGGTGACTAAGGCAATAAGCTCATCCTCGCCACTTGTGACTTGGATATTAAGCGCCGCGGGTAATTGCGTCTTGAGTGCTAATGCAGCATTAGGGTCGACCATATGGGCGACCTGCGGGCGATGGGCTAAACACAGAGCGAGCATCTTGTCGACACTCGCATTTGCCACTAAAGCATACACTCGATAGGCTGAAGGGTTGGCCGAAATCACACTTAAGGTACTGGCACCAATCGAGCCTGTCGCACCCAAAATCACCATATTTTGCATAGCGTTACATCCAAAATGCAATGTAGATTAGGGTAAACACCGGCAAGGCTGCTGTCAGGCTGTCGATGCGGTCGAGCACGCCGCCATGTCCAGGCAAAATCGTGCCCGAATCTTTAATGCACGCAGCGCGTTTAAACATACTCTCTGATAAATCGCCAAGGGCTGAAATCAGTGCCACAAAAATGGTCACCGCAGCCACTAAGCCTAACTCCTGCTCAGGGGATATATACATAACACCAGCAACAACAATTAGTGTAGTCACTAGGCCACCAAGCAAACCCTCTAAGGTTTTAGCTGGGCTAACTGCGGGCATAAGCTTAGTTTTACCGACAGCTTTGCCCACAAAATACGCCCCAGAATCCGCAGCCCAAACGATCAACATCACCAATAATACTAGCGATGCCCCATAGTAAGGCGATATTTGCGAACTAATCGATTTAAGGGCAATCAGAGCCACAAAACAAGGTACTAAAGTCAATTGTCCAAACATGGACTTTAGCATCGGACTCTTTTGCCACAATTTGGCGCTTTTAGGATAAGTGACCACCAGCAGCAGTGACACCATCCACCACAAAGTACCTATGGTAACCACGGCAAGATAAATGGGATGAATTTGCCCCCTAAGCCAAATGGTGTCGGCGGGAACAATTAAATTAAGCGCGATCAGTAAAATACCGACCGTGCAAGTAAAACTCCATTGGGTGACATCACATTGACTATCGATGATCCTGCCCCACTCCTTAGCGGCGATCAGAAACACGGCGATCAAGGCCCAAGCAAAGTACTCAACGGGGAGTAAATAGATTGCTCCCAAAACTAATGGAATCAACCAAATTGCTGTTATTATACGTTGTTTTAGCAAAAAAAATCCCTCATGACGTTTTACAATGCGCGCATCTCATCAATTTGACTTCCGGTCAAACCAAAACGGCGCTGGCGACTGGCAAACGTGGCAATCGCTTCATGAAAAGCCTGTTCATCAAAATCAGGCCAAAGGGTGTCCAAAAACACCAACTCAGCATAGGCAGCCTGCCAGAGTACAAAATTGCTGATCCGGTAATCCCCACCCGTACGGATCATTAAATCAACTTCACTCTGATTTTGCATGCACAAATGTTCACTCAAGGCTTCTTCGGTGAACTGACTGCTGGTCATTTCGCCAGTTTCAACCTTTTCAGCTAACTTTTGCGCAGCTTGCAGTATGTCCCAACGACCGCCGTAATTGGCCGCCACATTCAATATCAATCCCGTATTGCTCGCAGTTTTCGCTTCTGCGGCACGAATTTGCTTTTGTAAACGCGCAGAAAAGCGACTGATATCGCCGATGATATTCAATTTGACCTGGTTTTTATCGAGTAACTTAATTTCCCGCTGCAATACGGTAAAAAACAGTTCCATCAATAAGCTGACTTCTTTATCGGGTCTACGCCAATTTTCGCTAGAAAACGCAAATAGCGTCAGCGATTGTATCCCTAACTGGCTGGCCGCGCTCACCGCACGTCTCACCGCTTTAACCCCAGCCTTATGCCCCATCACTCGTGGCTTGCCCTGGATTTGGGCCCAACGTCCATTACCATCCATAATAATCGCAACATGCTTAGGTAATGACTGTTTAACGAGTTCGGGTAATATCTCCGGTAAGCTTGTCTGAGCACAAGCATCCGCCTCAGTCGGCCTAGATTGCGGATCAAATTCCACTGTGGATGACATCTAATACAACCCTTTAAAATAGACAAACGCCGTGTAGTATACCCCTACACGGCGTAGCAACTCTAGCTTATAGCGCTTGAGATTAGACTTCCATCAACTCAATTTCTTTGGCCGCTAAAATCTCATCGACCTTCTTAATGTGAGCATCGGTGAACTTTTGTACTTCCTCTTCGAAGCGGCGAACATCATCTTCAGTGCATTCTTTAGCTTTTTCGAGTTTCTTCACGTCAGAAATCGCATCGCGACGTACGTTACGAATCGCCACTCGACCACCTTCGGCCTCAGCACGTACTACTTTGATAAAGTCTTTACGACGCTCTTCCGTCAGTGCGGGTAATGGGATACGTAAGGTTGCACCCGCTGACATAGGGTTTAACCCTAAATCAGAGCTCATGATCGCTTTCTCAACCGCTTGGATTGCACTACGGTCAAATACGGTTACTGACAAAGTACGTGCATCTTCAACACCCACGTTCGCCACTTGGTTCAGTGGTGTCATAGTGCCATAGTAAGATACTTGGATTGAGTCCAGTAGGCTTGGGTGTGCACGACCAGTACGTACTTTAGCCATTTGGTTTTTGGTCGCGTCAACGCATTTACCCATGCGCTCTTGAGCATCTTTTTTAATATCTGCAATCACGTTAAATGTCCTTCTTGGTCATTGAATAACTTATTTCGCTTTGATCATTGTGCCTTCTTCTTCACCCATGACCACTCGGCGCAGGGCGCCAGGTTTATTCATGTTGAATACTAGGATTGGCATGTCATGGTCACGCGCCATAGTAAAGGCTGCTAAGTCCATTACTTTTAATTCTTTATCCAGTACTTCAGTGTACGTTAAGTCATCGTACTTCACTGCTTCTGGATTTTTCATCGGGTCGTCAGAATAAACGCCGTCAACTTTAGTGCCTTTTAGCACGACTTCTGCTTCGATTTCAATGCCGCGTAAGCAAGCAGCAGAATCGGTAGTGCAGAATGGATTACCAGTACCCGCAGCAAAAATCACCACACGGCCTGATTTTAATAAGCTGATCGCCTCAGCCCAATTGTAGTCGTCACACACCCCTTTTAATGGGATAGCCGACATCAGACGAGCATTAACATAGGCACGGTGCAGGGCATCACGCATGGCCAAGCCGTTCATAACCGTTGCCAGCATACCCATGTGATCGCCCACCACACGATTCATGCCCGCTTTTGCTAAGCCTTCACCGCGAAATAGATTACCACCACCAATGACCACACCCACCTGAATGCCTAACTCTACCAGCTCTTTGACTTCTTGAGCCATGCGATCTAACACTTTAGGATCGATGCCGAAGCCTTCGTCGCCCATCAGTGCTTCGCCACTTAATTTTAGAAGAATGCGTCTAAATGCAGGTTTTGGATTGGTGCTCATAATTTTTATATCCTGGTCATAACAAGACCGCAGCCATTGCTGCGGTCTTGGGGGTATTTAGCGTTGGCGATTAAGCCTTTTTAGAAGCAGCGATTTGAGCAGCAACTTCAGCTGCGAAATCTTCTTCTTTCTTCTCAATACCTTCACCCACTTCTAAACGAATGAAGTTAGTGACTTTCGCGCCTTTCTCTTTCAAGAATTCGCCAACAGTTTTCTTTGGTTCCATGATGTAAGCTTGACCAGTCAGAGAAATCTCACCAGTAAACTTCTTCATACGACCAACAACCATTTTCTCTGCGATTTCAGCAGGTTTGCCTTCATTCATAGAGATTTCGATTTGCAGAGCTTGTTCACGAGCGACTACGTCAGCTGGAACGTCTTCTGGGTTAACGTATTCTGGCTTAGAAGCGGCAACGTGCATTGCGAGGTGCTTCAGAGTTTCGTCATCAGCGTCACCAGTTACCACTACACCGATACGCTCACCGTGACGGTAAGAAGCTAATTTAGTGCCGTCGATGTACTCAACGCGACGAACGTTGATGTTTTCACCGATTTTAGCAACTAGCGCAACACGGGCTTCTTCGAATTGGGCTTTTAAGTCTTCTAAAGTCACTTTAGACGCTGCAGCAACGTCTAAAACAGCATTAGCAAAACCTAAGAAGTTTGCATCTTTAGCAACGAAGTCAGTTTGGCAGTTTACTTCTAACAGTACTGCAAAACCTTCACCGTTTTTGATCAGGATAGTACCGTCAGCAGCGATGTTACCTGCTTTCTTAGCAGCTTTAGCAGCACCAGACTTACGCATGTTGTCAATTGCTAACTCCATGTCGCCGTTGGTTTCTTCTAACGCTTTTTTACAATCCATCATGCCTGCGCCAGTACGCTCGCGCAGTTCTTTAACTTGGGCAGCAGAAATTGCCATTGTTAAATCCTCTCTAAAAAATCGACTAATTTGCAGATATAAAACAGGGGCCGAATGGCCCCTGTTAACCAATCAAAATCTTGGTTAATAAGGGTGATGAAACTCATCCCGCCTTATTATTATTCGGCTTCTACGAAACCGTCTTGCTCAGCTTGAACAGCTAAATCTTGACCACGGCCAGCGTTAGCTGCTGCAGCAACAGAAGTAGTGTACAGGCGAATAGCACGCATCGCGTCGTCGTTACCAGGAACGATGTAGTTAACACCATCTGGCGCAGAGTTAGTATCAACAACTGCAACAACAGGGATACCCAGGTTGTTAGCTTCTTTAATAGCGATATGCTCGTGGTCAGCGCCGATAACGAATAATACGTCTGGCAGGCCGCCCATGTTCTTAATACCGCCTAAAGATTTTTCCAGCTTTTCAAGCTCACGAGTACGCATCAGCGCTTCTTTTTTGGTCAGCTTGTCGAAAGTACCATCTACTGATTGGCTTTCCAGTTCTTTCAGACGTTTGATTGACTGACGAACGGTTTTCCAGTTAGTCAGCATACCGCCTAACCAACGGTGATCAACATAGTACTGATCACAAGAAATAGCAGCTTCTTTGATCGCTTCGCCAGCAGCACGTTTAGTACCAACGAATAATACTTTACCTTTCTTTGAAGCAACGTTGCTGATGAAAGCCAGTGCTTCATTGAACATTGGCACAGTATGCTCAAGGTTGATGATGTGAACGCCGTTGCGAGCACCGAAAATGAATGGCTTCATTTTTGGGTTCCAGTAACGGGTTTGGTGACCGAAGTGGACACCGGCCTGGAGCATATCGCGCATTGAAACTGTAGTCATTTCTATTACCTTAAAATTTAGGGGGTTAGACCTCCACGTATCCCATGTCTTCGACCCCGCAGTTAACAGCTGAGGGCACCCCGAAGAATGTGTCGACACGTGTGTGATTTAGTATTTAGATAAATTGCCATGTATAATGGCCGCCATCTTTAGTTTTGCTATCGCCCAAAAGCAGATAAAGCTGAGCTTGGGTAATTCATCAAGACTTAAACATAACGGCGCGCTTTATACCATAAATAGCCCTAAAGCACAAATTTTTGCATTAGGTTGATCGCGCCAATAGACACCGAAGACACAAGAGAAAACGCAATGAGTATAGTCATTAAGACAGCAGAAGAAATCGAGAAAATGCGCGCGGCAGGTAAACTGGCTGCACAAGTATTAGAAATGATCGCCCCTTATGTTAAGGCGGGGGTCACCACTAATGAATTAAACGATATCTGCGCCAAATATACCGAAGAGCAAGGCGCGATTTCTGCCCCGCTCAACTACCATGGTTTTCCTAAGTCGATTTGTACTTCGTTAAACAACGTCATTTGCCACGGTATTCCGAGCGATCGCGTTCTCAAGGATGGCGATATTCTCAATATCGATATCACCGTCATTAAAGACGGTTACCACGGCGATACCTCTAAAATGTTCTTAATCGGTGAAGTCAGCCCTAAGGATAAACGTCTGTGCCGCATCGCCCAAGAAAGTCTCTATCTTGCGATCCGTAAAGTGCGTCCGGGATTAAAATTAGGTGAAATCGGCAATACTATTGAAAAATTCATCAAAGCCAGCAAAACAGGCCTTGAGAAATATTCCATCGTGCAAGATTATTGTGGCCACGGTATTGGCGCGGGTTTCCATGAAGAACCCCAAGTGATGCACTACCGTAATGGTGACAACACCATTTTACGCCCAGGTATGTGCTTTACCATTGAACCGATGATCAACGCGGGTCGACACACCACTGTGCTAGATCGCGATGATAATTGGACGGTGACCACTTCCGATGGTAAAAACTCAGCCCAGTGGGAACACACATTATTAGTGACCGAAACCGGTGTTGAAGTGCTGACGCTGCGCGATGAGGAAGATTTTCCGCGGATCATTAATCACTAATGACAATTGTTAAACTATCCATCAGGTCATATTGGAACTTGGTGGGTAGCAAATATTTTAACGCATCCAAACAAGGGACTCGATGAATACAGCGCTGCTAGCTAAACAATCATTAATCGAACAGAATCAAACGCTTTTAGCAAGGTTCAAGGCCAAAACCCCGATTGAAGAGCTAGTGACTCAGCGCTGTCAGTTTGTCGACTCCCTTATAAAACAGGCCTGGTTGCAACACGGCCTAGATCAATACCCCATCGCCCTGATTGCCGTTGGTGGCTATGGTCGCGGTGAGTTACATCCGCACTCTGATGTCGATTTGCTATTCCTCTTCGAGGGCGAGTTAGCTGCGGTAGCGGAAGCCGCGCTCAGCGAGTTTATCGCCTTTTTGTGGGATGCTAGTCTTGAGATTGGTCATAGCGTCCGCACCCTTGATGATACGCTACGCCTTGGGCGAGACGACATTACCATCGCCACTAATTTGCTTGAAGCGCGCTTGCTTTCAGGGCCTGAAAGTCTGTTTGACCAGCTCTACGATGCCATTCGTCAAAGCGATTTTTGGACCTCCAGTCAGTTCTTTATCGCTAAGCGCGATGAACAAACGGCCCGCCATGCCAAGGCGAGTGCCTTCGATCTTGAGCCCAATATCAAAAGTTGCCCCGGCGGCCTTCGGGACATTCAAACCATCGCCTGGGTTGCCATGCGCCACTTTGGCGCCTCACGCTTAGAAGAACTGGTGCAATACGAATTTTTAGAACCCGCCGAATTAGAAGAGCTGCTCGAGTGTCAGCACTTTCTGTGGAAGTTGCGTTTTGCCCTGCACATGACTGTCGGGCGTGATGAAAACCGCCTGCTGTTCGATGTCCAGCGCCAAGTGGCTGAGTTGATGGGATACGAAGACGCGACCCAACTTGCTGTTGAGCAGATGATGAAACGTTACTATCGCACGGTGCGCCGCGTGATGGAACTCAACGAAATGCTGCTGCAACTGTTTAAGCGGGCAACTCTTGGTCAAACGAAAGCTTTAGAAATTCAAGCGATTGACAATAACTATCAGCGCCGTGGTGCCTTTATCGAGGCCCTAAGTGACGATTTATTCGACAGCGGTGAAGAAATTGTACGTTTGTTTGTCCATGTCGCGAAAAACTCTAATATTAAAGGCATTTATGCGCCTACCCTACGCTCACTGAGACGTGCTCGCCGAGCACAGCAGCAACCTTTGCAAGAAAATCCTCAGTGCCGCCAAGCCTTTATGGAGATCTTAAAACATCCACGCGGTATTGCAGCCTTATCGCTGATGCATAAACACGGGGTGCTGTCGGCCTATTTGCCCGCATGGCGCAATATCGAAGGCCAAATGCAGTTTGACCTGTTCCACGCCTATACGGTGGATGAACACACCCACAGATTGCTCCTCAATATCGAGCGCTTCTCGCAGCCAGAACAAAAAGAAGAGTTTCCTTTAGGCTCAGTGCTTATCAATCAGTTACCGAAAAAAGGTTTGTTAGTACTCGGCGCGATTTTCCACGATATCGCCAAGGGCCGCGGCGGCGATCACAGCAAGCTTGGCTCAAGCGATGCCCTAGCCTTCTGTAAACTTCATGGCTTGAACGACCACGATGGCCGCTTAGTCGCTTGGTTAGTTGAAAATCACTTAGTAATGTCGGTAACCGCCCAGCGCCGTGATATTTCCGACCCCGATGTGGTGGCCGACTTTGCCAGCAAGGTGCGCGATGCGGTGCATTTAAGTTATTTGTACTGTTTAACCGTGGCCGATATCTGCGCCACTAACGAAAAGACCTGGAATAACTGGAAAGGCTCATTGCTACGCGACTTATATTTTTCAACCCAAAGGGTGCTCGCTCGCGGCAAAGAAAAGCCCGTCGATATTCGGGCCCGAGTACGCGAATACCAAGCCAAGGCGAAAAAAGAACTACTGCGGCGCGGCATTAAAGAAAAAGATTTAGATACCCTTTGGCAACGCTTTAAGGCCGACTACTTTTTGCGCCACCAGCCCAATCAAGTCGCTTGGCATGCTGAAGCCATCCTCAAGCATAAGCAGTTGGATGAGCCCTTAGTGCTCGTTTCAAAACACACGACCCGCGGCGGCACAGAGCTGTTTGTTTATTGTCAGGACAGACCTAAGTTATTTGCTACCGTGATGGCGGTGCTTGATAATAAAAATATTAACGTCCACGATGCTAACATCATGACATCAAAGGACAATTATGCTCTCGATACCTTTGTTATTCTCGAGCAAGACGGCGAACCCGTCAGCCAACTCTCGCGCATACAAAGTATCCGTAAAGCCCTTGAAAAAGCGCTCGCCAGTGATAACCCCAAACTGCCACGCTTTAGAAAACTGTCGCGCAAGATGAAACCTTTTAATGTTCCCACTCAGGTGAGTTTCCTTGAGAGTAACCGTCATGGTACAAGTATGATGGAACTCATTGCCTTGGATACGCCGGGATTATTAGCTAAAGTGGGCGATATTTTTTATCGCTGCAACACCACTTTGCTCTCCGCCAAGATCACTACCATCGGCGAGCGAGCGGAAGACTTTTTTATTTTGCAAACCAATGATGGCTTGCAACTCAATGAAAACCAAGAGCATACGCTCAAGGAAGCCTTGATTAGCGCACTGAGCGCCATCAACACAGAGTCAACCAATTAACCACAACGGGAGAAGTAAATGGAGGCTTTACGCCAACGTATTGAGGCCGCTTTTGAAGCGCGTGCCGACATCACACCAAGCACTGTTGACGCTAGCGTGCGTAACGATGTGCAACATGTCATCAATATGCTCGACAAGGGTGAACTGCGCGTCGCTGAAAAAATCGACGGCCAATGGCATGTTCATCAATGGTTGAAAAAGGCGGTGTTACTGTCATTCCGTATTTTTGATAACGCAGTTATCGATGGCGCCGAAACCAAATATTTTGACAAAGTGCCGTTAAAGTTTGCCGAGTATGACGAGGCCCGCTTTAAAGCCGAAGCCATCCGCGTGGTGCCTTCAGCCACTGTTCGTAAAGGCTCTTTTATCGGTAAAAACACTGTGTTAATGCCCTCTTACGTGAACCTTGGCGCCTACGTTGACGAAGGGACCATGGTTGACACTTGGGCAACTGTGGGTTCATGCGCGCAAATTGGTAAAAACGTGCATTTATCTGGTGGTGTAGGCATTGGTGGGGTATTGGAGCCGCTGCAAGCTGGCCCGACTATTATCGAAGATAACTGCTTTATCGGCGCACGCTCTGAAATTGTCGAAGGCGTTGTGGTAGAAGAAGGCTCGGTGATATCCATGGGCGTTTATATCGGCCAAAGTACCCGTATTTATGACCGTGAAACGGGCGAAATCCACTATGGCCGCGTACCAGCTGGCTCTGTAGTCGTATCCGGTAACCTGCCCTCAGCATGTGGCAAATACAGCCTATACGCTGCGATTATCGTCAAGAAAGTGGATGCAAAAACCCGCGGCAAAGTGGGGATCAACGAACTGTTACGTATCGTCGATTAATCGTTTCGCTACATTGCGGGATAACAAAATGCCAAGCAGCCTGCTTGGCATTTTTTATCTACTGAGTTCCGTTAAATTAAACGCTCGACATCCTGGCGTAACTTATTCGCCATTGCTATTGCACGCCAGCCGATTACGCCTATTGCATGTTGCGCCTTATTCACAACCACCAAAAACTCAGAGTCAGACTCATTAAGTTGCTGCAGCGCATCTTCTGAAGTCGCCACATCACTAATTAAAGGAACAGAATGCTCCATGATTTGATGAGCTTTTTTACGCAAAAAAGCCCTATCCTGTTCTCGCTCGGCTGCACTGCCAATGAGGGGGCTGAGCCAGTAGTCCAATAATCTTTGGGTGATAACGCCAATGAGGTGATGTTCTTCATCCTGTACAACAGCCACCTTAGCATGGGCGTGAGCAAGTAGTCGTTTAATGTCGGCTAACTCATGGTCCAAAGTGACTGTCACTACCGGGTCTAGCGCGGCAGAACCGATATGATCGCTAATACTAATTTCACGGTTAATAAGTACCTCTAAACAGGTTTCAACTATATCATGATCAAATAAGGTCCCTTTACCCGCCCGAAGCACTTCTGTCATCTTCGCCAATCCCAATGAAGGACGATAGGGTCGGTGTGATAGGATTGAATCAGCAACATCGGCAACGGCAATAATTTTAGCCTCATAGAGAATCGCTTTATCCTTTAATCCCAAGGGATAACCCGATCCATCGAGCCGCTCATGATGCTGTAATATCATTTGTTTAATCGGCCAGGGAAATTCGACATCCTCTACAATTTCCGCTCCATGTTGTGGATGAGTTTGAATTAAGGCGTATTCTTCTTTGGATAATTTTGAAGGTTTAGTCAAAATCTGTGATGGTATTGCAAGCTTTCCTATGTCATGCACTAGTGCACCAATTTTTAGCCCCTCTAAACGCTGCGGCTCAAGCCCGAGCTTTTCACCTATAAGATAGCTTAATTGGGCCACCGACTTTTGATGCCCCGCGGTATAGGCATCCTTAAGTTCTAATGCCTCGGAAATGGCGCTGATAAGCTGGGTTAACGATTGGGATAATTGCTCCTTTTGCGCCTTAATAATTTTGGACTGCCGCGATACTGCCCGCAAACTGCGGGGAAGCTCAATCGAATGCCATAAAATACTCGCAAAAGTGAGCAATGAGCGGGCATCTTGACGACTGTAGGGGTCACTTCGCCCAACGACGCAAATAATTCCCATCAACCGATTTCGAAATAAAATGGGCACCGCTAAATAGCGTTCCTCAAGCAGTAATTTATCGAATACTCCCTGAGCATTCGCGGGCCTACCTAGGCTATTTTTAATGATGGGCTTAAAGTTTTGAGCGCATTCAAGCCAGACAAGACTTTCAGTTTCAGGAGCTTGAGTCTCTTCTTCGACAATTTCTGGCAGGTCAATCTTAGATTGAGGGTATTGGGTTCTGGCCGCCAAGCTAAGCAATTTCGATTTTTCGTTATGTAAAAGAATAAACCCATACCGACTACTGCTGAGTGCGACAGATTTGGCTACCGCAACCCGGAAAACATCCTCAGGAGAAGACCTAATCACTTCTTCAATATGCTGCAACCAAACATCGCTCGCTTGGATTACACGGCGATAATCTACGTGCAATTCTTTAATTTTGGGATCTTTAAAATTTATCTCAGATAAGATCAAGTACCATCCATTTTCAGGAACTGCATGCAAAGCGAAATGTACATTTGCGCCATTATTGTCCTGTAACTGGAAGCCTATATAGCCACCGCTACTATGCTCAATATCTGCACATAAATCAGTATCAAAAGCACTGAATAACTGGCAAATAGGTTTATTAATGATTTGCGCTGCTGAGCGGTTACAGCGCTCATAAAAGGCTTGGCTCATTTTTTGAACACGAAACTCTTTATCAAGTTGTGCCCAAGACAAATGCAAACCATCGGGGAGATCCATCGTTCCGACAATTAGACCGCGATTTGTTGACATCCAACCTCCATCCTTGATTAAAAATAGGAATGTAGACTCAAAAACTCATTAGGACATAAACAAAGTAAAAATCCTATTAAACATAAGGATAGCAAAGCGAATATAAGCCGCAGACTAAAACTGAAACATAAGATCCCCATCACGGTATGCGCAGGAGTATGTTGGGGATACTCAAATCAAATTTTACACCCTAAAACACTATGGTTTTATTGCCGTAAACCACCACTTGCTCATTTAACACTAATTGCAGCGCCTTGCTGAGAACACTTTTTTCAACGTCTCGGCCCGCTTTGGCCATTTCGAGTGCGCTGTAACTATGATCAACGGGGATCACATCCTGTTTGATAATCGGCCCTTCATCGAGGCAGTTGTTCACAAAATGCGCCGTCGCACCGATAATTTTCACCCCACGTTCCCAGGCTTGGCGGTAAGGAGCTGCACCAATAAAGGCTGGTAAGAAAGAGTGATGGATATTGATGATACGGTTTGGATATTCAGCAACAAAATCCGGCGTCAGCACCCGCATATATTTGGCAAGCACCAGATAGTCTGGCGCGTATTGCGACACCGCGGCCAACAACGCCTGCTCATGTTGAATTCTGTCGAGTCCTTCATGACTGACGAGATGAAAAGGAATATCAAACTTTTCAACAAGTTCTTTAAGTACATCGTGGTTGCCCACTACGGCGGCAATCTCAACATTTAAACCGCCATAATACGCTTTCATCAAGAGGTCGCCGAGACAATGTGCTTCTTTAGTGACTAATATAACAATGCGTTTCTTACCCGCACTCACTAAGGTCATATGATTTGGAACGGGTAATACTTGACGCAGATCCTGCAATAATTGCTCGCTGTTAAAGTGCCCCTCAAGCTCAGTGCGCATAAAAAATCTTCCCTGCGCATTATCCACAAATTCACTGTTTTTGATGATGTTAAGCTGATGGTTAAAGCAAACACTGGTGATTTTGGCGATAAGCCCTTGGGCATCGGCGCAATCTGTCATCAGGATTTTACGTGCTAAGGCGGGTTGTGCGTTGGAAACTACATGCTGTGACTGCAAAATCTGATCTCCTCTATGGTCCCTCACTCGAGTGTGCCATAGCCAATCCGCTGATACAGCATGAAAAGCTAATTTTTTGTATTAAAAAGTGAATTTATTGTGAGTTGACTTTATTAAACACAATAAATCAGTGATTAATTTTAATAAGCTGCAATGCTAACGCCGTGTATCTAAATAACGCTGCAACACTTTACGCAGAGTTTCAGCCTTAGTGCCATAGACCACTTGCACACCTTTCCCCATCACAATCACTCCCTTCGCGCCTAGCTGACTGAGTCGAACTTTATTAACTAACTCAGGGCTATGCACACTCAAACGTAATCGCGTTAAACAGGCATTGAGTTCAACGATGTTATCGCGACCACCTAATGCCGCAATAATTGCTCTTAAGCTCTCTTTGGAGCGATTGGCGTCATAGGATTCAAGCCGCCCTGGCGTTTTTAAATTAAATGCCAGAATACTTCCCCTAAACAAAATGTAATAAATCACCGCCGTAAGCGGCCCCAAGACTGCAAACCATCCCGTATTGCGGGACAGGGAAAATAGCAAAGTGAAGTCAACCAGTCCGTGGGAAAATACAATACTATGGTGAATATCAAGCATAATGCAGACAGAGTAAGCCAAGCCCGCCAGCATGACATGGATAAGAAACAAGATAGGCGCCACAAACATAAATGCAAACTCAATTGGCTCAGTCACACCTGTTAACCAACTGGCTGCCGCAGCGGAAAGCATAATACCCGCAACACGATTTCGCTCCGAGGCATCAGCGCAGCGCCAAATGGCCAGCGCCGCTGCTGGTAATCCCCACATTTTAATCAGGTAGCCCCCCGCTAAATTCCCTGCTTGCGGATCACCCGCTAAATAACGCGCCACTTCACCGCGTACCACTTCGGCGTCCTGCAACTGATATTGGCCAACTTCTAAATAAAATGGTGCATTCCAAATATGATGTAGCCCTAAAGGAATGAGTAAACGCTCAAGCGCACCATAAACACCAAACGCAATTGCAGGCTTTTGGTAAACAGCCCAATCAGAGACTCGCTCAATCAATAAGGAGATTGATGGCCATACATGGGCGAGTACATAACCTAACCCCATAGCCAACGGAATGATCAATAAAGAGGCGCTACGCCGCCCTTCGAAAAAGGAAAAAATCGCTGGCAGGCGAATATATTGGCTCCAACGCACCGCAAAGCAAGTCACGCCGCCAATCAGCATGCCGCCAGCAATCCCAGTATCTAAGGTATCCATGCCAAGAACTAACTGAGTTGGCAATTGGTATAGGTCAGCTAAAGCAGCCAAGGTTGCTGTCAACACCCCATAGCCAAACACCGCGGTAAATGCAGCAATCCCTTGATCTCGACAAAAACCAATCGCCACCGCCACCGCAAACAAAATCGGCATAATCGCGAAGATCAGCTTACCCACAGCCAGCATTAATACATTAAGTACTTCAGGCATAAAGGGGATTGGGCTTACCGTCAACCCCAACATAACCCCAGCCGCGGGTAAAATGGCAATAGGGATTAACAGCGCTTGGCTTAAGCGCTGAGCAAATTTAAACCACTGCTGAGTGACCAAATGGCCTAAGCGGCGCGCTCGGATTTGACGATTTGGTTCCAGCTTTGCAGCCATTTTATCGCTTCGACCTCAGGTTCCATGGTTTCACAGGCGTCAATATCGAGACGCTCCACAACGGCTTTTGCGCCTAATTCACTCAGCAATGCATCCACTGACTTGCCTGCACCACAAAAGGTATCGTAACTTGAATCTCCCAGCGCAATAACACTGTATTTCAGCTCTGGCAAATAGGGAGCTGTTGTTTGGAGATGATAAAACCAAGGCTGGATATCATCGGGTAAATCCCCCTGCCCGGTGGTTGAGGTGACAACCACTAACAGCTCATCCTGTGGTGGTGTAAATTGGCTAATTTCATTCGGTTGCCACAATCTGGCTTCATAACCAAGTTCTGTCAGCGCTTTTTCTAAGGTTTCGGCGGTAAATTGTGCGCTACCATACACAGTGCCAAAGATCAGATTAACTTTTTTCATGATATACTCCGTCCCACATGCGTAAACGCAACTCAGCTGAAGTTACTTTATTGTTATGCTTTAGGGCAAGCAACAAGGTAAAATTTTATAAATTAAATCAAGTTATTGAGCATGAGGAACTAAACTGATGCGACAGAGCAATAGGCAAAAACACCTCAAGCACCAACATAAAAGCACTCAAATTAGACGTAAACATTACTTTCATGCCGCACAGCAAAACCTGCAAACGCCACTTAAGCCCACCACGGGATTTTCAAGCTTAGTCACCTTAATGCAAGAACTAAAGCTAGCGAGTAGCTAAGCTGTTAACATCAGGGCCAACAGCAAGTGAACAGACCACACTATCTTAGTCACGCAAATAAACACGTGGCGACCTAATACATTTCAGCTTAACCCGCAATCAATATGCTGGGTGTGGAAGATAATGCGCTATCATCCCAACCTAGGCGAGCAAAAACGGTTTCCCATTCAGGCTCAAGCTCTGTTTCAATGCTTAAGCGCTCATGGGTTATCGGGTGAGTGAAGGTTAATTTTTTCGCAATCAGCCATAGTCGATTGATGTCAAAATGGGTTCTAAAAAATGCATTTTGCTTACCATCACCATGGGTGGTATCACCAATAATCGGATGACGTAAGTGCGCCATATGGCGTCTTAGTTGATGCTTGCGCCCCGTTTTAGGACTCAGTTTAACTAAAGCAAATCGACTCGTTGCATAACGTCCTGACGGATAGGGGATTTCAGCATTGAGTAGCGGTTCATATTGAGTCACCGCTTCTTGGGCTGCTTTATCTTGATTTGAGAACTTATCCGCCACTTCATCCAATTCCACCTTGAGCGCATAATCCAATACACCACTCTCGTGCATATTGCCACGCACCAACGCTAGGTACTGTTTTTCGATACTATGGTCGGCAAATTGTTCGCAAAGCGCGTTAGCCACTTCACTATTTTTGGCAAATAACAACACGCCAGAGGTCGGTCTATCTAAACGATGTACCGGAAACACATGACACCCCACCAGATCGCGTGTTAATTGCATCGCAAAAAAACGTTCACGGCGTGCCAAATAACTGCGATGCACCAGCAATCCCGCAGGTTTGTGGATAGCAACGAGATGCTCGTCTTGATATAAAATGTGCAGTTCAGGCGCGGCTTCTACATCATCACTATCGGTATTCAATTGCTTACTCTCTGGTATATCTAACCAGATATCATCTTGGTTCATTTAACAATATATCCAATTCATTTAAGACACCGATTAAGGGTGCTAATGTCGCCTGCTCAGACCACACATGTTCAGCCATAGGCGCAATGGCAATTTGGCTAGGCAAGGGTTGTCCAGCATCGATCAATGCTTGCATTCGCGGGATAAAGATAAACTGTAACCATTGTTCAAACGACATAAGATCGCAGGCAAACGGCGCAGTACTGGCCATCGCTTTATCACTTGGCGCATTGGCCGACCAAAGTCCAACACCTTGGAGCTCGTGAATAATTTGGGCTAATTTTATTTGAGTTTGGCTGTAAAGCATCAATGTAACGTCCTTTAGCTCGCTGTCACTAGAAGATAACGCTCAGCGACAGGGGGCGATAAAAGTGTGGCAATCATACCATCGTGAACAACTTCCCCCTATAATGTCGCCAATTTATTGAGCCTTTTTGATTGATATAGCAGCCAAATGACTGAAATTACTACGCTTAGCCAATTTTTAACGACAGCCAAAACCCAATTCCAAGTCTATGAACTGGGTCGAAGGGTACAGCACATCGATATGTTGGCCTTCCATCAAATCGAATCTCTAGCCACACCTTATCCCTACCCTATTCAAGGCCATGCACAGTTTGCCATTGTTTTTTGGAATGAAAGCCAGCAGCATTTTATTTGGTTCCTCAAGCTTCCTTTAGATGAGCAAGGCCTGCTCTCGCCTGCACCCCGTTCACAATTTATTGAAATGGTACTCACGGCACTGGGACAAGATCCAACTCAGCCATTAACCGATGAACAGCAGGATCGCCTCGCCAATAATCCATTTAGTTTTAAACCTAGCCAAGAGAAACTAGCGTTATTCAACGCCTTAGTGCGTAAGCAATTAGGGTTAAAGGCATCAATCCAATATGAATTTGCCATGCAATACTTATCAGGCCAAATTGCTCCGAGTGAATGGCAACATATTGGCCTGCAAGGTTTGAGTGATGTTTGTGTCCGTCTCAATGAATTAGATCATGAGCAACATATACTTGCCAGTTTTGACCATGCCGCCATTGAAGTGCAAATCGCTCTATGCCAGTGCCTCGAACATCTACAGTTGACTGAGGCTATTGCGGAGAAGATCTTTAGTAAGTTCATCAAGGCACCTAATGAGTACCAATCCTATTACATGCGAGCATTAGCATCACAGTCTGAATTAAGCCAACAAGCCTTAGCCCACTTACAGCATACAGACCAGCTTGATGCAAACGCCCTCATCAGTATTGCAGGTCGAAATTGGTCGATACTAAAGCAAGAGCTGAGTCGCAGTATTTACTTAGAAGCACTTGCACTTCAGCCGCAAGCCTTTTTTAATCAGGTCTTTGCTGATATTGTGGCTATTCCTAATTTACGCAATCACTTACTGCGTGAATTACGAAATCCCAATCGTAGTGTTCAACTATCACAAGCCATTGGTGGCTTGTTTAAGGCTGCAAGTAAATGATGTCAGATCTTCTGTTAATTATTGCGCTGATTGTCGTTGCCGCTTTCTTTTGGCAACTTCGTCAAATGGCAGAATTAAGCCGTATTTTTGCTGAAAAAGAATGCTGTAGACAAAAAGTACAACTATTAGCGATCGCAATGGAAACCGCTCGTCCTAGCCTTGGCGGCACTACCGGGATCTGTTGGAAGGCAAAGTATCTATTCGAGTTCAGCACAGATGGTATAAATCAATATCGTGGTCATATATGGATGCTAGGTAAAAAAATTCAAAAGATTGAATGGCCTATATTCCCAGAACCCGAATGGCAAGAAGCACCGACGACGAAAGGTAAATTTGGTGGCTGTGGGAGCCAAAGTAGTTGTAGCTCTGGCAAGTGTCATTAAGTCACTGCCGTTGACCTTTGAGCTGAATTGATCACGCCAAGCCGTATTGATAACACTCAGCCATAGCGCGGCTCAACATCTGCATCATCTGTATGAATACCAAAAAGAAAGGGCGTGCTCCTAAGATCACGCCCTTCTGTTCTTTGTTAAGCTATCCCGCTATTTTCGTGCTCCCTGCACCATCCATGCGTCAACTTGCATCCTGCATCATCCCTGTTCAATCCTTGATATCTCCCTGTACTCAAGTACATCCCTACCTCTTGGCGTTCCTTTTACCAAGCTTGCTCTTTCCTGAGCGGTTCCAGCATCATCCATGAAATAGGTTAAGTTGCTTCCTTTCTGCTGCACTCCTTGTGCCATCGCAATCCTGTGCAACTAGGCTATCTATCCGTGATAGTCTATCCTTCCGTGGTTCGTAACGCTTTCATCCTGAAAGTCTTTCCTTACCATTCCGTGAGTGTTAATCCATTAAACACTGTCCGGCCATCCTGACCGCTAACATCCTGTTGTCTCTCGCTCCCTCTGCAAATGAATCTTAGGATAGTCATGATGAAATTTGCGCTAGTTAAAATAAAAAGATAAGCCGCAATAATAACGACATAATTAAAAGCAAAACCTAACACACTGATTAAACTATATTTGATGGAATATGACGGTTTTTATCAGTCAAAAAACTTACAAATTACTTACATACTTGTGAGACATATCTCACAAAGAAACTGGCAATTTTAATCCTCTCAACTAATTTAGTTTGCTTGCCAAGAAAGACTCAGAACCAACCAAGCCGTAAATCGCCGCATAAAGGAGCAATAATCGACAATCTCTTTTATCCCACTACCGTTAAAATTATAAAAATGGACATTTTGACACAGAACTATGAACAGCCTCTAAGCGACGCCAAGTTCCATATACTTTGGTTAGTATCAACCACTAGAACCAAGCAACTCAAAAGTATCATTGCGCATTGTTATCAATGTATAAGCGGGTTGATATTAGAATCTTGATGAGCTGTGAACTGGGTGATTGGACGGATTTGCAATTCAATATTTAGAAAATGCCTGGATACAAGCTGCGGCTTCAAAAGACAAAAAAGAAAAGGGCGTACTGTGTACGCCCCATTTATTCTCTGTAAGCCATCCTGCTTATTTGTGCTCCCTGCACCATCCATGCGTTTACGTGCATCCTACAGCATCCCTGTATCCCTAATCCTCCCTGTGTTATGGCTTAACCATAACACTCAATCCTTTGACCCGGAAATCCTATTCCGGCACCAGTCACATCCTATGACTCATTCCATAATGCATCCTGCTCAATGCCTTCCATAGACGAGTACAAGCTGTTCACCCTTATACTTATCCCTTAACTCGATACATCCTGCACCGAGTACATGCTTAATCCTTAAGCTTGTCCTTTATCATCCTGAAACCTGTCGTCCTAACAAGTATTATATCCTGTATCATCCTTGACAAAGCTATCCTGCTTTTCCTTAGCCTATCCTTGGTTTATGACAGTTTTCCTACCGCCAGAGGTTCAAATCCAAGAACCTAAATTAGTTGCTTCTTGCGTCCGTTTCGCCCGTATTGCAATCCGTGCTATCCATGTGTTTTGGCGACAAATAAATTCTACGTGAATTCTGTCTTTGTTGTTCCCCCATAAGAACAACAACCCGGGAAAATCTCATTCAACCAGCAAAGTGGAATTTATAACAAATTGAAATTAAATAACTTTTAAAACTACAGATTATAAAACAATCAAAAAGAAAACATATTGTCTTACAGGCTTTGTAAGCGATCTCTCACACGCTTGTCAGCTTCTTACCGGAATATCAGATTCAATACTTTACTTTTCCCAAAAGAATTTGGACAAACATCACCCAATCCCCCATCAAGCTGTACAAAGGATATTGAAAGGTCGCAGGTCGATTACGCTCAAAGACAAAATGACCAACCCAAGCAAATCCATATCCCACAAGCGGGATCAGCATCAACAACCACCATGCGGCAGTGATAAATGCAGCTCCTAATAATAACAATACCAGAATACTTCCAATAAAATGTAGCCGCCGACAACGACTGTCTTGATGCTGGGAGAGATAGAAAGGATAAAACTCAGCGAAAGAGCGATAACGTTTATTCATCTTGTTGGCCTGTATAAAAAAGTAATTGCCCAGCCACACCACCAATAGTCAATTCACCCAAGAAAACAAAATCATGTTGTTTAAATAAATGCATATGAGCTTCCTGCGAGGTGAATACCCCAATACCTTCAAGATTTGGCTGCTCATCGCACCAACTCACTACCGCTTGAACAAGTTGATGGCCCAGCCCTTTACCTTGCTCGTTTGGCGCTAAAGCAATAAATTGCAAAATCCCACAACGCTGGCTGGGTAACAGTTCCAAAATAATCGATTCCTTCTTCATCATAGCTTGGGTCGATTGCCACCCCGTACCCAGCAACATTTTGAGCCGCCAGTGCCAATAGCGACCTTCTCCGAGTGGCACTTCTTGGGTGACAACGCAAGCAACTCCCACTAAATGAGCACCATCGAAGAGTCCGATTAAGGCCTGCTTTTGTTGCCATAGAGTATTGAGTTCTTCGCGAATTGCGGCGCGTAATTTTTGTTCGTAGGCAAATTTATCTGCGGTGGATAACGCATTAATAAAAAAGGGATCATCGTGATACGCATTGTAGATAATTGAAGCGGCCAAGCGTAAATCTTCTGCGGTGAGATAAACGGCACGATACTCATCCAAGGTTTTATTGTCCATTGTTAGAATTCCTTGATTTAGATCACACTCTTATGAGTCTTTATCAATGTATCAAGGAAACCCAAAAGTGCAAATTTTAATCATCGATTGCATTTCCTAAAGAGATGCATAACCTAGATAAAAAGCTAACCAAGGGAGAGATCGAATGGATACTACACCAATTGATTTAAGCCATCTATTTGAACAACTGGGATTAGAGAACCAACCCAATGCTATCGCGCATTTTATTGCTACTCACAAGCTAGCAGCGCAAATACATTTAACTGAAGCGCCTTTTTGGACACAAGCGCAAAAGAGTTTTCTCACCGAAGCCTTAGAGGCTGATGCACAATGGACCGAACTGATTGAGCAGCTTGATGCTCAGTTAAGAAAGCCCTAATTTTTTAGGGCGTTCAAGTGTATTTTGGGACAGTTGGGGTTAAATCTTTTGATACGCAGTGTCGCCCCAACCGACTAAAACATGGTTACTCAAGACTACAGGCGTACATTCATCCTTAGTGGTTTTACCATCGCTATGGGAGTGCTGAGTGCGATAAAAGAGGACCAACACTTCTTTATCTGCTTGTCCTGCGCTTTGTTGTAAATAGGACTCGCTAAAGTCTGCAGCTCCCATTAGCGTCATCACTTGGTCTTTACTCATGCCAAGGCTGAGCTTAGTCAGATTAGTGCGGTTTTTATCCTGTGTTTTTTCCCAAGATTCGCTACTATCCCACTTAGATTCACCATCGCCGACATTGACCACACAACCGCTAAGACCTAAGCTTGCTAACCCTAAAAACGTGACCGCGATGAGTTTGCGATTAATATTTGCGTTCATATTATGACTTCCTGTGTACTTGTTATAAAAATTGTTAAAAAGCAAAATCAATGCCAAACAGCAATGCATTGATTTATAAGAACTAAAATAACCACATCACAGTAAGTTAGTGAAAAACACGATATACATTAAGGAATTTCACTTATTATGAGTCCCATTGACCAAGTGTTAGCAGCAGCCTGCGCACTCGAAGCCAGCGGTAAAACCCCAAGCCTTGCCCTGATAAAAAGCCGCGTCGGTAACAAAATCCCTATGCCAATATTAATCCAAGGATTACAGCAATTTAAATCGGTACCTAAAGCCGAGCGGGAACGTTTAGCGGCCCAATCACAGCCCGTGGTTGAAGAAACACATACCACCGATGCTTCGCCACTCACAGTCGCCACATTGGCGCAACAGTTAGCCCAGTTGCAACAAGGCATTGAACAGGCCCTCGCGTTAAAAAACAACGAGATCATGCAACTCAGAAATGAACTTATCGAGCTGAAACAACATGTCAGTCAACTCGAATCCCAAGGAAAATCCGCTTAATGTTTGTCACCGAATTGCGCTTTGAATGCTTTGCCGATACCACCATCAGTGCGGCAGAACGTGCCATCAATCAATTACTCGAAGCCTATCGCGCTAATGGTCAAATCCTCGGCCGCGAATTTGCCGTAGCCTTTAATGAGGGCGAATTTCGAGTACGTCTACTCACGCCGGAAAAAAACAGTTTGGCCCATCGTTACCACAGCCCTTGGGTGAAAAAAGCGCTGGCGGAATTAACCGAGGCTAAACTACTGGCGCCACGTGAAAAGTTTATCGGTCAGGATATTAATTCTGAGGTCAGTAACACTGAGCCGCCCAGCTGGCAGCTGCTCTACACTAGCTATGTGCATATGTGTTCCCCCCTGCGTAGTGGTGATAACTTATTACCTATTCCGCTGTATCAAATCCCTGCGACCTTTAATGGCGATCATAAGCGAGTTATCCGCTGGCAAACCGAGTGGCAAGCCTGTGATGAGTTACAAATGGCGGCCGCCACTAAGGCAGAATTTGCAGCGCTAGAAGAATTATCGAGCCCAAACAGTGATTTATTTAGACGAGGTTGGGACTTACGTGGCCGAATCGAATACCTTACTAAAATTCCCACTTACTATTATTTGTATCGCGTCGGAGGGCAGGATCTGCAATCTGAGCTGGCACGCCCCTGCCCGCGTTGTGGCAGCCACGACTGGAAACTCGATGAACCGCTATTAGATATGTTCCACTTTCGCTGCGAACCTTGCCGCATAGTGTCTAACTTGTCTTGGGATCATCAATAGCCTTGCCTTATTAAAGCCTAAACTCGACAGGCTAGATATGCATGTCGAGTTTACTATGTTTAGGCCTTGCTGCATTTCAACGCGCTTAACGCTTACCAATCAGGTTGTGCCACATACGTTTAAAGCTGGCAAAAATCCCAGGATGCTCGAGCGCTGGCATAGGCAATTCTTCATGTTTCACGGGTGGCGCGATACGTGGCGATAACGCCTCAATAAACGCCGCTAAACTCGGCGCCAATTGGGTAGAGGGAAGCTCGCCGGGGATTTCCACCCATACACTACCATCGGCATTATCCACCGTTAGCATCTTATCGCCTTCATCAAGCAAACCAATAAACCAGGTGGACGGTTGCTTAAGTTTTTGCTTCATCATCAAGTGACCGATGATATTTTGCTGCAGCGCGTCAAAATCCGCCTCGTTCCATACCTGTAGTAATTCTCCTGTGCCCCATGGTGAATCAAATAGCACGGGCGCCGCAAAATACTCACCATAGAAGTAATTGATATCAGACCATAATTTAAGTTCAAGTGCATGCTCAACATTCGCAAAGCTGCCTACTGGTTCACGTTTAACAGGTAACCAGCTCACCGCATCATCGGATGATTCATCAAACTCTCCTTGAATGCACAAAGATGGCTCACCTCGCGGGTAATATCGCGGTAATTCGCCTAAAGTTGATAGGTAAGACTGATGATAGTTTTGCAAAAATTTATCGAGAGCAGGCAGACAAGACACTTAAGCACAATCCAATTTCGGGTATAATGTGCGCCTATTTTGACATGGAAACAGTATTGATGACACAGAATCACGATCCCTATAGTGATGCAAAAGAACTTGCGAGCTTAACTTTAGGTAAAGCTACTGATTACCAAGCCGAGTATGATGCATCGCTGCTGCAAGGGGTTCCTCGCTCACTTAACCGTAACGCTATCAACCTGACTGCGGAGAGTTTACCTTTCCACGGAGCCGATATCTGGACGGCCTATGAGCTGTCTTGGCTAAATGCCAAGGGTAAACCTATGGTGGCTATCGCCGACATTCAGCTAAGTCATGCAAGCCAAAATCTGATCGAGTCAAAATCCTTCAAACTGTATTTAAACAGTTTTAATCAAACCAAATTCGACAATCTCGATGCGGTGCAAAAAACCTTAGTTAAAGATCTAAGTGAATGTGCCCAAGGCGATGTTAACGTTAAGATTATTGAGCCTAAAAGTTTTGGTATTCAACGTGTCGTCGAACTGCCAGGCACTTGCATTGACGATCTGGATATTGAAGTCAGTGATTATGATTTTAATCCTGATTATCTTGAAAACAGCACAGATGAAAAACAGATTGTCGCAGAGACACTCAATTCTAATCTATTGAAATCAAACTGCTTAATTACCTCTCAACCCGATTGGGGCAGTGTGATGATCCGTTATCAAGGGCCAAAAATCGATCGCGAAAAATTACTGCGCTATTTGATTTCGTTCCGCCAACATAATGAGTTTCACGAACAGTGTGTCGAGCGAATTTTTGTCGACCTAAAACATTACTGTCACTGTGCTAAGTTAACTGTATACGCCCGCTACACCCGTCGTGGCGGCTTAGACATTAACCCCTACCGCAGTGACTTTGAGCATCCGGGTGAAAGCCACAGGTTAGCCAGACAGTAATAGATACCTTCTTACAACAATAAGATAAGCACGCAAAAAGCGCTGATTCACTCGCTACGAGCCTGAACCAGCGCTTTTTCATTTGTTGTCATGGTACTGGCACTAAGTAATAAGCTTCGTAACCATTGATGACTCGGGTTTTGGGTATATTTACTGCTCCACACCATATATAAATCAATTGGTCTTGTTTTTAGTGGCATAGGTAGTATTTGTAAGCCAAACATTTCAGCGTATTGACTGGCATAACGTAAAGGGGCGATACCTATCGCCTCACTTTTACCTACGGTTGCAAACATACTTAATAGAGAGGACTGTTCACTGTACATCCTGCGCCTTGGTAACACGCCTTCAGTAAACAAATCCCCCGCCGTCAAATTAAAACGCCGCAAATTTAAAAATACGTGTTTCTCCTCAAAATACTGTTGATGAGTAATGGCTCCATGAATACGAGGATGCTGCTTACTGGCAATACAGACTAAACTTTCAGTAAAGAGTAATTTGCTTGAGAGCAAAGTTTGCTGAGCGGGTTTAATATCGATCGCCACCGCAACCTGCTCAAGCAAGATATCACGATATAACTCAGCCTCCTGTGGCGGCGACTCACGAAAAATCACTTCGATATCCGCATCCAACAATAAAGCTTGCACACCTGCTTGCAGCGTTTCAATAACCGACTCATTGGCATATACATAAAAGCGCCGCTGGCTTGAGCGGGGATCAAAATGCTCAAACCCAAGTAATACGGTTTCGATATCGGCCATGGGTTGCTCAAATTTGCGATACATCTCTCGAGCTACTGCGGTTGGTTCAATTCCACGCCCAACCCGAGTAAACAGCGACTCTCCTACCCATGATCTCAATCGGCCAATGGCATTACTCACGGAAGACTGAGTTAAATCTAACTCCTGCGCCGCTTGGGTAAACGAACGTGTACGATAAACCACCATAAACACACGTAATAAGTTTAAATCTAACGGCTTTTGTGTCGGCATAGGGGAAACACTCATTCACAAGATAAATATTACAACCTAAGCTAACTCGAGTTATCTAAATATACAAGCTGGCTATACTCAAACCATCAACGACACAATCCCACTTATCGGTAGGTAAAATGATGCAAAAATCTTTGATGACAATCAGTATTATCGCTAGCTTCTCCTTAAGCGCAGTCGCCGCTGAACACGAGCATGAACACATCAGCCTGCACTATCAAGGCAAGCCTGCTACCAAACAAACCATAGAGGTAAACAAGGCCACAGCAGCCACCCTTAACTTTGCCGATAAAAAAGCCTTTGAAGCGTTTTCGAAGAATCTTATCGCCGAACTCGATGAACCTACGGCAGCGATTTTACGGGCCGATTTCAGCTTTATTGGCGATAAAACTCCTGACACAGTTAACCCGTCACTGTATCGTCAGGCCCAGTTGAATATGGTGTCTAACGGCTTATACAAGGTCACCGACGGCATCTATCAAGTGCGCGGCACCGACTTAGCCAACTTAACCCTTATCCGCGGTAAAACAGGCTGGATCCTGTATGACGTGCTACTCACCAAAGAATCGGCAAAGTTGTCATTGGAATTTGCGCTTAAACATTTACCAGAGGGCAATGATTTACCTGTGGTCGCGATGATTTATTCCCACAGCCATGGAGATCATTTTGGCGGTTCCCGCGCCATTAAAGACATGTTTCCAAACGTCAAAGTCTATGGTTCCCATAACATCACCAAAGAAATTGTTGACGAAAACGTCCTCGCAGGAAATGCCATGAGTCGCCGCGCCGCCTATCAATACGGCGCCACATTAGAGCGCAATGAACAAGGCATTGTCGATGCCGCACTTGCCAAAGGCTTATCCAAAGGCGAAGTCACCTATGTAAAACCCGATATCACCCTTAACAGCAAAGATAAATGGGAAACGCTAACTATCGATGGTATCGAAATGGTGTTTATGGATGCCTCGGGCACCGAAGCTGCGTCGGAAATGGCCACCTATATTCCCTCAATGAAGGCCCTATGGACGGCTGAACTCACCTACCATGGCATGCACAACATTTACACCTTACGTGGGGCAAAAGTACGGGATGCCATCAAATGGTCTAAAGATATCAATGCGTTGCTAACACGCTTTGGTGATGATGCGCAGGTACTGTTTGAAGCACACTCCGCGCCCGTGTTTGGTAATACGGATGTCAACGCCTACTTAACCTGAGCTTCGGATAAGAATTTAGCTCCCAAAAGGAACTAAATGCTCGTTCCCTGATCCGATCATTCGACCAAGAGTGATTAGAAAAAGGAACGAGCATGAACAAACTAGTTGAAACTTACTGTGATGTCGATGATTTCTGTCAGTTATTTATCCCACATTGGCAACGCTTATTGCTTGATAATGGTGAAATGAAGCGTAATAGACCTTGTCGCCTTTCTCCCGCAGAAGTGATGACCATTATCATTCATTTCCATCAATCACATTACCGAGATTTCAAAAATTATTATCTGCACTATGTTTGTCGCCAGCTAAAACCCTATTTTCCAGAGTTGTTGAGCTACACTCGTTTCCTTGCATTAATGCCTAGCGTCGTTGTCCCTATGTGTAGCTATCTGACTTCAAAGCTTGGAAAGCCAACGGGAATTCAGTTTGTCGACTCCACTAAAATTGAAGTCTGTCATATTATTCGAGCGAAGCGAAATAAGGTTTTTGAAGGCATTGCCGAACATGGAAAGGGAACTATGGGCTGGTCGTTTGGATTTAAACTGCATCTTATTATCAATCACTTGGGTGAAATTGTAGCGTTAAAACTGACGAAAGGTAATGTCGATGACAGGCAACCTGTCAGTGAAATGGCTGAGTCTCTTTTTGGTAAGCTTTATGGTGATAAAGGCTATATTAGCCAAGCCCTAACAGGTGAGCTTTTGGAAAAGGGCGTTGAGTTAATCACCACAGTTCGTAAGAACATGAAGAAAAAGTTTATTTCTCTATGGGATAGAGCAATCTTAAAAAAGCGATTCATCATTGAAACAGTGAATGACCAATTGAAGAACATTTCCTATATTGAACACTCAAGACACCGCAGCGAGCATGGGTTCATGCTCAATCTACTTGGTGGATTGATTGCATATTGTTTAAAAGAAGAAAAGCCATCGTTAAATCTAACAGCTCAGGAGCTTGAACTGTTAGATAGCTCTAATTTAGTGCTGGCTTAACCAGATCTGAGGTTACTTAAGAATGCAAAGGGATAACTATGGCCTAGTCCATAATCAAACCCTGCGATTAGCCAATAATGGGGTGGGTATTCAAGATATTGGCGATGCGATTCAAACCACTATCCCTCAAGCCGTGCGCGATACTTGGTATACCAATGGTTATCACGGCACCTATAGCCACAATGCTAAAGCCGTGTACAACATGTATTTAGGCTATTTTGATATGAATCCGGCCAACTTAAACCCACTACCCACAAAGGATGAATCCGCCAAATTTGTTGAGTATATGGGCGGCGCTAACGCCGTGCTTAAACATGCCAAAACCGACTATGCAAAAGGCGAATACCGTTTTGTAGCCACCGCACTCAATAAAGTCGTGATGGCAGAACCTAATAACACTGAAGCCAGACAATTACTTGCCGATACCTATGAACAACTGGGTTATCAAGCCGAAGGCGCTGGCTGGCGCAATATTTATCTGACGGGTGCCCAAGAGTTACGCACAGGAGTCCAGCCCGGTGCACCTAAATCAGCCTCAGCTGATATTTTAGGTGAAATGGATATCTCAACCCTGTTTGACTTTCTCGCCGTCAAAGTCGATAGCATCAAGGCCGCTGAGCTTGGGCTGTTAAGGCTTAATGTGATTAATCCTGACACTAAAGAAACGCTCTATGTAGAGCTAAGCAATGGTAATTTAAGCAATATTCAAGTTGATAAACCGATGGAGGCTGATACCAATCTTTATATTGATAAGCGTTATATTACCGGCATTTTACTCGGTAAAACGACCCTTAAAGACTTGCTGGCTAACGGCAGTGCCAAACTGGAAGGCGATAAAACCGCTTTCGGTAAAATTATGTCGACCTTAGTCCAGTTCGATGCCAACTTTGAAATTGTCCCACTACCGCCGATTACCAAGTAGATAATTCAACGCCCTGAATATTCAGGGCGTTTTTATAGGATGAAGGCGTGACGTTCACACTGGTTAGTTGGCAGTGCTTGTCGCTGGGGATGTGGTTTTACACTCCAACAATAACTGCTGAAAATGCGTGCCTAAATCCTGCTGAGCAAATTGCTCACTCGCCAGTGCCATTTGTTTAAGGCTTTGCATTGCTTGATCTAATCCTTGCTGCTCAATAAGGTTTTTCGCATAGGCCGCGGCATCGGCGCCCTTTTGCAGCAAGCTTGCCACTTGATCAAAACTCACCTCTTGTTCCATTAGCTTCTGTAGGTCGCCGAGTAATTCTGTCACCTTGGCCGACTCCACTAAGGCGCCTTCGACATTGACTAACTTACCTAAGGGATCTTGCGTCAGTTTCTCTGTCACGCAGGCCGACACTGTGCCCGCCGCCGCACTTTGAGCCACAACATCGAGTCCGCGGCTGCGAATTTGCTCAACCACTTGCTGTAGTTGCGGATCTTGAGCAAGCCATGCCTGCTCTAATTGCTGTTTTTCATCGCCACCAAAGTAGCCACAGCCACCGAGCAGTAGCAAAGTGCTAGTCGATAAAAGGCATTTGAATTTCATCATTAACAACCTTATCAGTGAGTTCTCTTGCATGACTATAGCGAGCGAGGTTTAATCTAAAATGAATAATCAAGGAAGGAATAACAAACTCAGCTAAAAAACCGTAATCTAAATTCAAAGTGACTCATTGCAAGCAAAAGCCTTATCGCCACTGAGTACATTAGACGACTGAGCATGCCGCCAGTAATCCGGTAATACTGGTTAGCTGCATGGAAATCGCCACATTCCCCAAGCTATGACTATGCATTAAGCTCAAACCAAAACGATATTCATCATTAAGTCGACCAAAGAACCCCTGCCAATGCTGTACACCAGAGCTTGTTGCATCGAGTGCTGTTCTAGGTTCAATCAACAGCTTAATATTGGAATAAAGCTGAATATGCGAGGGGAGTTGAAGATAAGAACGGTGCTTAGCTTGGCTCGGTAAAGCAACGTTATGCCTCTGATTAAGCTCAACCCAGTGACGGGGTTCGGCAGCTTGCAGCGCGCCATCATCAACCGCCAGTAAACTGTTTGGTGCTAAGTCAAAGGCAAAGGATTTCAGCGACTGTGCTAAGCCCAAACCCGTTGCCTTGATGTAGGATTCCTTAAGAGCCCAAAGGTCAAAAAAGCGCTGCCGCTGCGCATCTTCACCTTCAAGGGCTAATAAGCTTTCGGCTTCAATCGGGGAAAAATAATGATTCAGGATCGGGTAAATATTAGTGCTAGCGCGGGAACGCTCTATATCCACCCCCAAGCCTAAACGGGGCAGCGCTGTGTTAGCGGTTTCTCCCTTGTTATCATCTTGCGCCAAGGCAATCAACAACCAGTCGCCACTGTGGCTTAAGTTAAACTCAATGCCAGTGCTCAGAAACTGCTTATGACAGAGGCTAGGCTTGCCCTTTTCACCGTATTCAAAACACCAGTCCTGCGGCGCAATCAGTCGTTGGGAGGAGTAAGGTGAGGCTCCACCACGAGATTGCAGTCCTTGGGATAAGACGCAGCGCAGCGCCGCTCGCACCAATAAGCCATTCATTTGTGCCTTGGGTGCCCGGTAACGCGCCACTTTAGCGCGCTCGTCCTCACTCAAGAGCGCCATACAGGCACTCGTGCTAGCCGCATCCATTTCGGTTAATGGTATAAAAAAAAGCTCAATATTCATTAATTTATCCCAACAACACCTGAGTTTAACGGCAGCCCTATTCTACTCAGTTCTGCTCGGCTGACGAACAATATCTGAACCTTACCAATAACCAACTGAATTTTAAAAACTATTTTTGATGAAATTGCATTTAGCTGCTTTGTTCGAAAACAATTTGATCATTAAAAAACCATTTCAAGTCCCATATGATTGTATCGAGCAAAAACCTAGGGTAATCTGCATCACCACTGTGTACTGTAAAACACCCAAAAACACGGGTTTTAAGCCTCTTTTAAGCATGAGTGTTGACTCAGTTAAAATGGCAATATCATGCAGTCCCGATAGATTATGTGGGTGAAAATAATAATGATGGGACCGCACTAACAAGTATGAGTTTTCCAAAAGTCGACACTCAAGTTTCTGATAACGCTCGCATAAAGAAATTGAGCACAGAGAAAAAGTCTCGCCATAACACGGCAAGGCACCGCAATGCCACCACCACGCCGGAAATGCGCCACTTTATTCAGCAATCTGAATTGAGTGTGAGTCAGCTCGCCAAAATTTTAAATATTACCGAAGCCACAGTGCGTAAATGGCGCAAGCGCGAGTCAGTGAACGACAGCCCGAATACCCCGCATAACCTCAATACCACCCTCACCCCAATTGAAGAATATGTGGTGGTGGGACTGAGGTATCAGCTAAAACTGCCACTCGATAGGCTACTTAAAGCGACGCAAACCTTTATTAATCCCAATGTATCGCGCTCAGGTTTAGCCCGCTGCCTTAAGCGTTATGGGGTTTCGCGCCTCGATGAGTTTGATCAAGAACTTGTGCCTAAACAGTATTTTAATCAATTACCGATTGCCCAAGGCAGCGACGTACAAACCTATACGGTTAACTCCGAAACCTTAGCCAAGGCGCTCGCTCTGCCAAGCACAGATGGCGACACCGTAGTGCAAGTGGTGTCATTAACGCTGCCACCGCAATTAACCGAAGCCGAGCCTAAATCAGTGCTCCTTGGTATAGATAGCAAGACAGATTGGATTTATATCGATATTTATCAAGATAGTAACACCCAAGCGGCCAATCGCTACATCGCCTATGTGCTGAAGGATGGGCCGTTTCATCTGCGTAAATTGCTGGTGCGCAACTACCACACATTTTTAGCCCGCTTTCCTGGTGTGCAAACCCCAAAAGCCCTCGCTAAATCCCTTAATAAGGCACAGCCACCCGCTTTGCCAGTGGAGACTCTTTATGAGCCATACCCCATCACAGCCTCAATTATCAACCGATGAAAAAGCCGATAAGAGACTGAATAAACGCTTAAAAGATATGCCAATTGCCATCGTTGGCATGGCGAGTATCTTTGCTAACTCCCGCTATTTGAATAAGTTTTGGGATTTAATTTGCGACAAGATTGATGCCATCACCGACGTGCCCGAATCCCACTGGTCGATTGATGACTATTACGATGCGGATAAGTCCAAGGCCGATAAGAGCTACTGCAAACGCGGTGGGTTTATGCCTGAGGTCGACTTCAATCCGATGGAGTTTGGTCTGCCGCCCAATATTTTGGAACTCACCGACAGCTCACAATTACTCTCACTGGTCGTCGCCAAGGAAGTCTTGCAGGATGCCAATCTGCCAGACGATTACGACCGTGACCGTATCGGTATCACCCTAGGAATTGGCGGCGGTCAAAAGTTAAGCCATAGCCTCAATGCGCGCCTGCAATATCCAGTGCTGAAAAAAGTATTTAAAAGCAGTGGCCTGAGCGATGAAGATAGCGAGCTGCTGATCAAAAAATTCCAAGATCAATATGTCCACTGGGAAGAAAACTCTTTCCCCGGCTCCCTTGGTAACGTGATTGCCGGACGTATCGCCAACCGTTTCGATTTAGGGGGGATGAACTGCGTCGTCGATGCCGCCTGCGCCGGTTCGCTTGCCGCCATGCGTATGGCGCTGACCGAACTGACCGAAGGTCGCAGCGACATGATGATTACCGGCGGTGTCTGTACCGACAACTCACCCTACATGTATATGAGTTTCTCAAAGACGCCAGCCTTTACCACAAACGAACAGATCCAACCCTTCGATATCGACTCTAAGGGTATGATGATTGGCGAAGGGATCGGCATGGTCGCCTTAAAACGCCTCGACGATGCCGAGCGCGATGGCGACCGTATCTATGCGGTAATCAAAGGCGTGGGCGCTTCATCGGACGGTAAATTTAAGAGCATTTATGCGCCGCGTCCCGAAGGCCAAGCCAAGGCATTAGAGCGCGCCTATGATGACGCAGGCTTTGCGCCGCACACCGTTGGCTTGATTGAGGCACACGGCACAGGCACAGCCGCAGGCGATGTGGCCGAATTCAATGGCTTGACCTCAGTATTTTCTAAGGATAATGAGCAGTTACAGCATATTGCCTTAGGCTCAGTCAAATCTCAGGTGGGTCATACTAAGTCCACCGCGGGCACAGCGGGTGTGATTAAGGCAGCATTAGCACTACACCATAAAGTCTTGCCGCCTACGATAAACGTCAGTCAGCCTAACCCTAAATTAAACATTGCCCGCTCGCCCTTTTATCTCAATACCGAGGCGCGCCCTTGGATCCAACGCAGTGACGATACGCCCCGCCGCGCTGGGGTCAGCTCCTTCGGTTTTGGTGGCACTAACTTCCATTTAGTGCTCGAAGAATATCACCCCGAGCACGCGCGCGATGACGCCTATCGTCAACGTAGCGTGGCACAAAGCTGGCTGTTTGCCGCCGCCGACAAAACCGCACTGCTTGCCGAGTTAAAAAACGCGCTACAGCAAGCAACTGCGGCTAAGGCAGAGCTTTCTGATGCCCATTTTGTTGCCTTTGCAAAATCCTACGCCCTGCGTGAACTAGCACCGCAATCGGCTCGCCTTGGTTTTATCGCCAAGGACTATGCCCAGTTACAGACTCTGTTAACCCAAGCGATAGCGCAGCTAGAATCCAATAGCGCCGATGGCTGGCAACTGCCCTCAGGGATAAGTTTCCGCGCCCAAGCGCTGGTCAAGGATAACCACAAGGTCGCGGCCTTATTTGCCGGCCAAGGCTCACAGTACCTGAATATGGGACTGGAAATTGCCAATAACTTCCCCGAGCTTCGTCGCCATATCCACGCCAGCGATAAAGTGTTTAGCGACCGTGGTGAAGCGACGCTTTCAAACGTGCTGTACCCGATCCCCGCCTTCGATGATGAATCGAGAAAAGCGCAGGAAAGTGCGTTAACCAATACCCTTTATGCCCAAAGTGCCATCGGCGCGATCTCTATGGCGCAGTACGCCCTGTTTATTCAGGCGGGTTTCACCGCAGATATGCTCGCAGGTCATAGCTTTGGTGAACTCTCGGCCCTGTGCGCCGCAGGAGTGATTTCCATGGATGACTACATCAAGCTTGCCTTTGAACGTGGACAGGCAATGGCGCAGTCACCTCTGGATGCCGACTCCAGTCGTGATGCTGGCATCATGTATGCCGTTATTCTTAAGCAAAAACAGGATATTGAAACTATCAACGATTGCCTGGCGCAGTTTGACGACGTCAAGATTGCCAACTACAACTCCCCCACTCAGTTGGTAATTGCAGGCGCTACCACAGCGACACAACAGGCCGCTAAGGCCATTGGCGAGTTAGGCTTTAAGGCAATTGCCCTGCCAGTTTCCGGCGCCTTCCACACGCCATTGGTTGCCCATGCGCAAAAGCCGTTTAGTGAAGCCATTGATAAGGCTCAATTCAACACGCCAAAGATTGCCCTTTATGCCAATGGCACAGGCAAGTTACATCCCGCCGATCCAAATGCCATCAAAACCGCCTTTAAAGAGCATATGTTGCAATCGGTGCACTTTAGCGAGCAACTAGAGGCCATGTATGCCGCTGGCGCACGAGTGTTTGTCGAGTTCGGCCCGAAAAACATTCTGCAGAAGTTGACAGAAAATACCTTAGCCGCGCAGTTAAACGAGCTGTGCCTTATCAGCATTAACCCGAATCCTAAAGCTGATTCCGACAGCCAACTGCGCAGCGCTGCGGTGCAACTGGCGGTTGCGGGGGTAACACTAGGGGAAATCGACCCTTATCAAGCCGAATTGATTGCGCCAGCAACGCCTTCAGCCATGAATATCAAGCTCAACGCGACCAACTACATCAGCCCAGCGACCCGCAACAAAATGGTCGACTCGCTGCAATCGGGCAAAATTACCAGCCAAGTGCAGTATGTGGATCGCCTCGTTGAGAAAGTGGTTGAAAAAGTCGTTGAAAAACCAGTGATCGTCGAAAAAATTCTAGAAAAGGTTGTCGAAGTGGAAAAGCCAGTGGCACAAAATAGCAATAATATTCAACAACAAACGTCTGCACAGCCAGCCAGCTTTGCCGCTGGACAGGCGAATCAAGATGCCCTGAGCGCCTTTTTTGCCGCCCAAACCCAGGCAGCGCAATTACATCAACAATTTTTAGCTATCCCGCAGCAATACGGTGATACCGTCAGTTCCCTAATGGCAGAGCAAGCCAAAATGGCAAGCCTTGGCATCGCCATTCCGGAGAGCCTGCAACGCTCTATGGAGCTGTTCCACCAGCATCAGGCACAAACCCTAAAGAGCCATGCTGAATTTATGCAATTGCAGACCAGCAGCAGCCAAGCAGCACTAGCCCTACTCGGCCAAATGCCTGCGCCTCAGGTTCAAGCCCCCATTCAAGTCGCTGCACCAGTGGCGGTAGCAGTGGCAACGCCTGTCGTTCCAGCGCAGGCGCCCGTGGTTCAAGCCTTAGCCGCAGAACCAAAAGTTACTGCGGTGCCTGTGAGCGAGCCCAAGGTTCAGCAACCACAAGTGCAAACTGTGGCGGCAGCAACCCGCGCGCTTTCCGAGAAGTCAGTTGTGCAGCAAATCGAGCACGCTATGCTCTCGGTGGTCGCCGATAAAACAGGCTATCCGGTTGAAATGCTGGAACTTAGCATGGATATGGAGGCCGACCTTGGTATCGACTCCATCAAACGCGTGGAAATTCTAGGCACGGTACAGGACCAATTACCCAGCCTGCCAGAACTGAGCCCAGAAGATCTCGCTGAATGCCGCACCCTAGGGGAAATTGTCGCGCTCTTTAGCCAAGCGACTCCTGTAACAGCCGTTACAGCAAGCCCGCAGTCAATAACACAAATCGCAGTAGCTGCAAGTACGGCGGTTTCTAATGATGAAATTGAGCGCACTATGATGGCTGTGGTAGCCGACAAGACAGGCTATCCCGTGGAAATGCTGGAACTCAGTATGGATATGGAAGCCGATCTGGGTATCGATTCTATTAAGCGGGTGGAAATTCTAGGCACGGTACAGGACGAGTTACCCAACCTGCCAGAACTCAGCCCTGAAGATCTCGCCGAGTGTCGCACCCTAGGGGAAATCGTGGCGCTGTTTAGCCAAGCGGCTCCTGTAGTATCGACAGCCGTAGTAGCTGCGGCCACAGCCAGCCATGCGACACAAAGTGCAGTAGCTAAAGGAGCTGCAGTTTCTAATGATGAAATTGAACGCACTATGATGGCGGTGGTAGCCGACAAGACGGGCTATCCCGTGGAAATGCTCGAACTGAGTATGGATATGGAAGCCGACCTTGGTATCGACTCCATCAAGCGCGTGGAAATTCTAGGCACAGTACAGGACGAATTACCGAACTTGCCAGAACTGAGCCCAGAAGATCTCGCCGAGTGCCGCACCCTAGGGGAAATTGTGGCGCTGTTTAGCCAAGCAATTCCTCTAGTATCAACAGCCGTAACAGCTGCCGCCACTGTTAGCCATGCGACACAAAGTGCAGTAGCCACAAACGCAGCGGTTTCTAATGATGAAATTGAACGCACTATGATGGCGGTGGTGGCCGATAAAACCGGCTATCCCGTGGAAATGCTGGAACTGAACATGGATATGGAAGCCGACCTTGGGATCGATTCTATTAAGCGGGTGGAAATTCTAGGCACAGTGCAGGACGAATTACCGAACCTGCCAGAACTCAGCCCAGAAGATTTAGCCGAGTGTCGCACTCTAGGGGAAATAGTGGCGCTCTTTAGCCAAGCAATTCCTCTAGTATCAACAGCCGTAACAGCTGCCGCCACAGTGAGCCATGCGACACAAAATGCAGTTGCTGCAAGTGCGGCGGTTTCTAATGGCGCGATTGAGCGCACTATGATGGCGGTCGTGGCCGACAAGACGGGCTATCCGGTTGAAATGTTAGAACTTAGCATGGATATGGAAGCAGACCTTGGTATCGATTCTATCAAGCGCGTGGAAATTCTAGGCACGGTACAAGACCAACTGCCGAACCTGCCAGAACTGAGCCCTGAAGATTTAGCTGAATGTCGCACCTTGGGTGAAATTGTCGCCCTCTATGCTGGTTCGCAAGCCTCAAGTGAGGCGCTACAACAAAACCATGCTGCGCCAATTCAAGAGGCGATTACAGAAACAGTCGAGGAAATCATCGACCTGCCGCCCCATAGTGAGGTGATGCTAAAAAAGTTGCCAGCGGCGGCTGAGTTAGCGCGCATCATAGCAACTAGCGATGTTCAACTGACGGCAAACAGTTACGTCGTTATCGGCGACGATGGCCACAACGCGGGGGTGATTGCCGAAAAGCTTCACGCCCAAGGGGTTAAGGTTGCGGTTGTACGCTCACCTAAAACGGTTGTGGCCAGCGCATCGCCACTCGATAGCCATATTGCCAACTTCACGCTGAAGGCGATTGATGATGAAAGCATTTGTGAGGTCATCAATCAGATTGAAGCGCTTGGCCAAATCGCTGGTTTTATTCATCTGCAGCCACAGCATAAGTCCGTTGCCGATAAAAGTGCTGGCCTAGTGCTGGCAGACGAAGCCAAAGCCTCGGTCGAGCAAGCCTTCTTGTTCGCCAAACACTTACAACCGCTGTTAACGGAGCGCGACTACTGCCGCTTTGTCACCGTCAGCCGTATCGACGGCGGCTTTGGCTATATCGGCATGGACGAGTCGGCAGGAGCCCTCATCAGTCAGAGTGAACTCAACCAAGCGGCGCTCTCTGGACTCACTAAAACCTTAAATCACGAGTGGCCAGGAGTGGTCTGCCGCGCGCTGGATATCGCGCCAAACTTGGACGCTAAAACGGTCGCCAATGCGGTAGTGCAGGAATACTACCTCCAAGATGCGCCAGTCGAAGTCGGTATTGATAGCGAGCTTGAGCGCACCACCTTAGTCGCGGGCAGTGCAGCACTTCGTCATCCACCCGCCGCCCTTAGCAATGCAGATAAAATCCTCGTCACAGGCGGCGCTAAGGGCGTCACCTTCGAGTGCGCCTTAAGTTTAGCGAAACGTTGCAAGGCACATTTTATCCTCGCGGGTCGCAGCGCCCATCAAGGGATCCCCGCTTGGGCTCAGGGTAAAAATCGCAACGAGCTGAAAGCCGCTGCCATTGCACATTTGCAAAGCCTGGGTGATAAACCCACACCAAAACAAGTGGATGCCTTAGTTTGGCCAGTACAAAGCAGCCTTGAAATCAGCCATGCCTTACAGGCCTTTGAAGCGGTTGGCGCCAGCGCCGAATACTTAAGCCTAGATGTTAACGATCCTGACGCCATTGCCAGCACTATTGCGCCTATCAGCGCCCTATCGCCCATCACGGGGATTATCCACGGCGCGGGCGTACTTGCCGATAAACATATTCAAGACAAAACCTTAAGCGAACTTGAACGCGTTTATGGCACTAAGGTGACCGGACTTAACAATCTGCTGTCGGCACTGGATCTTAGCCAGTTAACGCTCATAGCTCTGTTCTCTTCGGCAGCGGGTTTTTACGGCAATACAGGCCAAAGCGACTACGCCATGTCTAACGACATTCTCAACAAGGCCGCGCTGCAACTCGCGCAGCAATTGCCGCAAGCCAAGGTGATGAGCTTTGACTGGGGGCCTTGGGATGGCGGCATGGTCAATCCTGCGCTGAAAAAGATGTTTATCGACCGTGGGGTCTATGTCATTCCACTCAAAGCCGGTGCCGAGTTATTTGCCAGCCAATTATTGAGTGATACGGGAGCGCAGCTGTTGGTCGGAACCGATATGCAGGGCAATACCGCTAATACTGTTGAAGCTGCATCAGCAAAAAAGCCTGAAGCGGATCTAACCACGGCGTTAGATCCGCAGCCTATGGCCCAAACGGTGCCGCAGAGTATTCGCGTCATGCGCAGCCTCGACCCTAAACGCATGAGCTTTATTGAGGATCATTGCATCAACGGTCATGCGGTGTTGCCAACGGTATGCGCCATAGATTGGATGCGTGAGGCCGCCAAGGCCCATTTAGGTAAGACGGTGAGTGTCAGCGATTATCGACTACTCAAGGGAATTATCTTCGATGAGGTACTACTTGCCCGCGATGCGCCTATTGAGCTCGAACTAATGCTCACGCCGCTTGCCGACGCTACACAGCAATCGACTGAAGCGTTAACCGCGTTGATAAGCTTTGAAGGTCGCCCGCAGTATCAGGCGGTGTTAGTGGCGCAGACGGATGATACGGCAGACGCGCAGCGTTTCGAGGTTGGCGAGTTGCATTCTCTGATGCAGGAGATGCCACAGCAACCCGCTATCGCAGATCGAGAGTCGCTCTACAGTGATGGCACACTGTTCCATGGCCCAAGGCTGCAAGGCATAAGCGAAGTGCTCGCCTTTGATGATCAGCAGCTTATCGCTAAGGTAGCACTGCCAACGGTGGCCTTAGATGACTGCGGTGAGTTTGCGCCAAATCTTGAGGATAAAGGCACACAACCCTTTGCCGAAGATCTGTTATTGCAGGCCATGCTCGTGTGGGCGCGCCTTAAATATCAAGCGGCAAGCTTACCCAGTGCCATTGGCGAGTTTGTGTCCTATTCGCCCTTAGCTTTTGGCGAGAAGGCGGTATTAGTGCTGGATGTTATCAAGCATTCCTCCCGCTCACTTGAAGCCAATATTGCGCTTTATCATCAAGATGGTCGATTAAGCTGCGAGATGAAACGAGCAAAAGTCACGATCAGTAAGACGCTTAACCAAGCATTTTTGGCTAATAAACCTCAACAACTGGCGCAAGTGCAGGCATCAATCCAAAACATGGCCGAGGTAAGTGTTAAGTGACACTCGACCCAAGCGCACATGCCGCATTAAGCAATCCTGTATTAAGTAATGCGGCACTAAACAGTCCACATCCCAATGCCAAGCCACTGCGAATAGCCGTATGGCTTGGTGATGCCAGGCTTGACGATACGCGGATGCTGAGTGTGCTTAACCATGCACAAACCGATGTCAGTAAGCTGCAACAGTTGATGGCTTGTCGAGTTCTGCTCAATGTTGAAGATAAGCCACTGATTGATGAGCCATCTGATGAGCCAACACTGGTTGCCTTGATCACGGATCAGCTCGCCCATATTGCGCAAAAACAACTCGTTGAAATCCGCTTTGAATATCAACAGCAAGTCCGTAGTCTGTATCTGCTCGATGGACTGCTTGCCGCGCAGTTACACCTGCATGCCGAGGCTTATATTTCAGCATTAGCGCAAATCCAAGCTGAAACAGCTGAAGAAACAAATACTATCAATACAAATACAGTCGGGCGCTGCTTAAACAGCGCTTTTACCTTGGCGAAACGCGATTGTGCTCAGGTGGTTAATTGCTACACGCAGGCAGGCAATCTTGCCCGTCAGTTGAATGTATTATCTCAAGCGGCTGAGGCGTTAAGTCATCGCAGTCTCAAAGGCATTGAACCAATGCTTGATGCGACTAATGCAGCGCAACTTGCTGAACAATACGCTGAACAGCGCGCTGAAAAGCCCGTAAAAAACGCGCAGAACGGCTATTGGTTTACCAAGCCCCATCAGGCAAGGGTGTTAAGCCTAAATCTCTTGGGGAATATCTTGAATAAGCCCTTGGATAAGGCCCCTCGAGCGAGCACCGCCCAAAGCCTTATCTTGACCCAAGGCACTCGGCTTATCGCTCAGCCGTTGCTTAATGCCAACAGGCTGTTTATTCCCATCAGCGGCAACACGCTTGAATCTTTAACGCTTAAGTTGTCGCAACTGATTGATTCATTAGATTTATCAGTAAACCAACCTGATACGGATTGGCTTTGTACCCAAGGTAGTGATTGGTTTGAGCGTTATCAAGCACAGGATAAATTAGCCTTAGTGCTGATGGCGGGCTCCCTTGGGGAGTTAATGCAAGAAGCCAAGGCGATGCGCGCTTATATTGAAAAGACGCAACAGGCTCCTGCTCCAGCCCAAACGCCAGTGTTAATGCCATCGGCCAATCTGGCCTTTAAAACTCCTGTGGGCAGTTATTTTACGGCCTCGCCCCTTGGTGATAAAGGCTTAACCTTTGTCTACCCCGGCGTTGGCACGGTTTACCCGAATATGTTCAGCGACTTACATGGCTATTTCCCAGAGCTTTATCGCGAGCTTGAACGCGAAGGGGATTTAGCCGCCATGTTGCAGGCCGAGGCGATTTACCAAGGCGCTGCTTATGCGAAAACTGCAATTAATGTAAGCGTAAAAGACGCAGCAGACATGAGCTTAAGCCAGCTTGCGATTAGTGGTGTTGGCGCCAGTTACCTATTTAGTCGGCTGCTAACTCGAGTCTTTACTATTCAACCGCAACTCGCTCTGGGCTATTCCATGGGCGAAGCGGCCATGTGGGCAAGTTTGGATATCTGGCAAACGCCACATGCCCTGATTAACGCCACCCAAAACAGCGCCATCTTCAATCAGGAGATTTCAGGCCCACTGCTTGCGGTGCGCCGTGATTGGCAGTTGAGTGAAGATGCACCGCTGGCGTGGAATAGCTTTTTAGTGCGAGCCTCTCGCGCCGAAATTAATACCCTGCTGACTGATTTTCCACGGGTATATCTAGCCATCGAACAGGGCGATACCTGTATTCTCGCGGGCTGCGAAGCAAGCTGCTTACAACTCCTTAAAAGGCTGAATAAGCGTGGCATTGCCAGTAATAAAGTCACCGCCATGCATACCCCGCCCTCGCAATCACAGCACAACGCTATCCAAGAGTTTTATACCTTGGGCTTAAAGGCGAATGCCTGCGAGACTCAGGTGCGTTTTATTAGCGCGGCGCGGCAAAGCACCGTCAGTATCGACAGCCAAAGCATTGCCAAGAGTATTGCCGACACCTTTTGTGCGCCGCTGAATTTTACCGCGCTGATTAACGCCGCGTATCACCAAGGTGCGCGCTTATTTGTTGAAGTGGGCGCCGATCGGCAAACCAGCACCCTTATCGATAAAATCGGCCGCCAATTAGAGTTGGGTGCCGATGGCATTCAAACACAGGAACAACCGATATTAGCCATGGCATGTAATGCCAAGGGCAGCGATACGATCACCAGTTTACTCAAATGTTTAGCTCAACTTATCAGCCATAGAGTGCCACTCTCCCTTGCGCCGCTTATGCCTCAATCGGCGGATAAGGCTACAGCGAAAACGATAGCGCCGCACTCGGCCAGCGCCAGCGCTTTAGGCCATTATTCAAACGTATTCCAAGAAGGAGAACCCCTTTGAGTTCTCAAATGCATGCTCACCCGACTCTGCAAGACAGCACCGCTGTGCCAAACGACCAGCGCCAAAGCTCAAAGGCGATGCCAAAGATTGCCATCGTCGGCCTTGCCGTCCAGTATCCCGATGCCGACACACCTGAGCAGTTTTGGCAAAATCTGCTGGATAAAAAAGATTCCCGCAGCCAAATTGATGCGGCTAAACTCAATGCCAATCCTGCGGATTACCAAGGCGTTCAAGGCCAAGCCGACCGTTTTTACTGCGATAAGGGCGGCTATATCCGCAATTTTCGTTTTGACCCACAGGGTTATCAGTTGCCGCCGACGGCCTTTGACGGGCTCGATGAAAGCTTTTTATGGGCATTAGATTGCAGTAAAAAAGCCCTGCTGGATGCGGGCGTGGATTTAACGGCGCCATTACTTGAACGCACAGGGATTGTAATGGGCACCCTGTCGTTCCCGACCGCAAGTTCTAATGAATTGTTTTTACCGATTTACCATCAAGCGGTTGAAAAGGCATTAAAAACCAAGCTTAATCAACCACAATTTGCCTTAGCGCCCTTCGCCAATGGTTCGATTGCGGACACACAACAGGCAGCCAATGGTGCCATTGCCCATACGGCGTCTAAATTGTTAAGCGATGCCCTCGGCCTTGGCGGCGCACAGCTCAGTCTCGACGCCGCCTGCGCCAGCTCAGTCTATGCCCTCAAACTTGCCTGCGATTATTTAACCACGGGCAAGGCCGACATGATGCTCGCAGGCGCGGTATCGGGCGCCGATCCCTTCTTTATCAATATGGGATTCTCGATTTTCCACGCCTATCCTGACCATGGGATTTCGGCGCCTTTCGATAGCAATAGCAAAGGCTTATTCGCGGGCGAAGGCGCAGGCGTATTAGTGCTTAAGCGTTTAGAGGATGCCGAGCGCGATGGCGATAATATCTATGCCGTGGTCAGTGGCATTGGTTTATCGAACGATGGCAAAGGCCAATTTGTCTTAAGCCCCAACAGTAAGGGTCAAGTACAAGCCTTCGAGCGCGCCTATGCCGCTGCCAACACCCACCCGAGCAATATCGAAGTGATTGAATGCCATGCCACCGGCACACCGCTGGGGGATAAGGTTGAGCTCACCTCGATGGAGCGTTTTTTCGAAGATAAACTCGGCGGCACTAAAGCGCCGCTGATAGGTTCGGCTAAATCCAACCTTGGCCACTTACTCACAGCTGCCGGCATGCCTGGGATCATGAAAATGATCTTCGCCATGCGCTCAGGGCAACTACCGGCGAGTATAAACCTTAAGGCGCCGATATCATCGCCTAAGGGATTGTTTAGCGGTAATAATATCCCTACTCAGTTGCAGACTTGGCCCGATAAAGCAGGCAACGATCGTCGCCATGCGGGGGTATCTGTATTTGGTTTTGGTGGCTGTAATGCCCATCTATTGTTGGAATCCTATCAACCAACAGCGCACAGCACCGAGAAGCAAGCCAACAAACCTGTTTATCAACAGCAAGCATTAACCGTTATCGGCATGGCGTCGCACTTTGGACCTTTGGCCTCCATCAATGCGCTGGATAAGGCGCTATTAAACCAAACGGATGCCTTTATCCCTCTGCCACCTAACCGCTGGAAAGGCTTAGATAAACACCCCGATATCCTTAACCTGTTTGGTCTAAATCGCGCGCCAAAAGGTGCCTATATCGAGCAGTTTGATTTTGATTTTCTGCGCTTTAAAGTGCCGCCCAATGAGGATGACAGGCTTATCTCCCAGCAGTTGTTGCTGATCAAAGTCGCTGATGAGGCGATTCGCGATGCCAAGTTAACCGCGGGCAGCAAGGTCGCCGTGTTAGTGGCGATGGAAACCGAGCTTGAGCTGCACCAATTCCGTGGCCGCGTGAATTTGCACACCCAACTTGCAGATAGCTTAACGCGACAAGGCGTTCACCTCTCCAATGATGAATACCTTGCCCTCGAAGCCATCGCCATGGACAGCGTGCTCGATGCCGCCAAGCTCAATCAATACACCAGCTTTATTGGCAATATTATGGCGTCGCGCATCGCCTCGCTGTGGGACTTTAACGGCCCGGCCTTTACCATCTCAGCCGCCGAACAATCGGTCGCTCGCTGTATCGATGTGGCGCAAAACCTACTGTCCCAAGAGGCCCTCGATGGCGTCGTGATTGCCGCCGTGGATTTAAGCGGCAGTGTTGAACAGGTTATATTGAAAAACGCCGAGGTCGCCGTTGATCTCGATGCCAACAGCGCGAATCCACAGTGGAAGGTGGGTGAAGGCTCGGGCGCTATCGTGCTGACAAACCAGCAAGCGAGCAACAGTCAACAAGCGAGTAACAGTTCTCAAAAGGGCTACGGCCAAATTCGTGGTCAAGCATTTGGCACAAACCATCAGCTGCCCAAGCTGCTTGATTCGCTGATAACCGAAACGGCTATCGCCAATCCTTCAGTACCCGCTGCCATCCATATGGTTGAGCAATGTATTGCCCCAGAAGAGCAACTGCCAGCGGAGCAGCTATTAGCGCAGCTTAATCTTATGGGGACGCCATGCAATCGAGTCGCCAATACCCTTGGGCATAACTTTGCCGCTGCGGGTATGGCTAGTCTTCTGAATGCCCTGTTAAGCCTAAAAAATGGGTCTGCGGGTTCGGATAAAAACGTCGATAAGCAGGCACTAGTGTCTACCCAAAGCCAAGGAGTGAGTTCGCTGCTGCTGTTAAGCCAGACTGCAACGCAGGCGGCGCAACTAGAACTGCGCCTTGCACAGGATTTAACCTTGAGTGAGCAAAAGCATTTAATCAAACCAGTGACGCTCGGTGGCCGCGATATCTATCAACATATTGTGGATACGCCGCTGCCCGCACTTGCCGCCATCCAAGGCAAAATGCGCCAGTTGCAGCCTGTAGTACCACAGGCGACACAAACTGAGCCCACAGTAGAAACAGCACTTGATATCACGGCAAAAAACGCCACCCCATTTGCCACACCAACAGCAGTAGAGAGCGGTATGTCATCTAACGCACCACACCAATATTCGGCGGCGCCCTTGGCGCAGGATAGGGCGTCGCAGGATAGCGCGGCACTGTTACAAAACCAGCAACTGTTGCAAAACCAGCAGCTTGCACGCGAGGCGCACTTAGCCTTTTTACAGAGCCGTGAGCAAGGGCTCAAACTGGCCGATGCGTTGTTAAAGGCACAATTATCCCAGACAACACAAACGGGGTCTGTTACAACCCATGTTGTCACCTGCATAAATGTCGCTGAAACGAAGGCGCAGCAAGCGGTATCAATCCCAGAGCTCATGCCTAATCATGCACCTAATCATGCAAGAGTCCCGCCCTATACACCACCTATCCCAGCGGATAAGCCCTGCATTTGGAACTATCAGGATCTGGTGGAATATGCCGAGGGCGACATTGCCAAGGTCTTTGGCGCCGATTACGCCATTATCGATAGCTACGCCCGCCGCGTGCGCCTGCCAACCTCGGATTATCTGCTGGTCTCGCGGGTGACTAAGCTCAACGCGCAAATGAACCGCTATCAGCCGAGCACTATGACCACAGAGTACGACATTCCCGTGGATGCGCCCTTCTTGGTCGATGGCCAAATTCCGTGGGCGGTGGCGGTCGAATCGGGCCAGTGCGACTTGATGCTGATCAGCTACTTAGGTATCGATTTTGAAAACAAGGGCGAGCGCGTCTATCGCTTGCTCGACTGCACCCTCACCTTCCTTGGAGATCTGCCCCGCGGCGGTGATACCCTGCGCTACGATATCTCCATCAACCACTTTGCCCGCAATGGTGATACCCTGCTGTTTTTCTTCTCCTACGAATGCTTCGTGGGCGATAAGCTAATCCTCAAGATGGACGGCGGCTGCGCGGGATTCTTTACCGATAAAGAACTGGCCGATGGCAAAGGGGTGATCCACACCGAGGCCGAAATTAAGGCGCGCGAGCAGGCACAAATTGCACTGGCCAATGAATATGCCCGAAACGGCAATAAGCCACGCTTCACGCCGCTACTTAACTGCGCACAAACGGCCTTTAGCTACGGCCAAATCCATCGCCTGCTGAGCGCCGACATTGGCGGCTGTTTCGGCGGTGAGCATACAGCCCATCAAGCAAAGTTTGGTCTCCAGCCTTCACTGTGCTTCGCCTCGGAAAAATTCCTGATGATCGAACAAGTCAGCAAGCTCGACGTGCATGGCGGCGCATGGGGCTTAGGCTTGATTGAAGGTCACAAGCAATTAGCCCCCGACCATTGGTATTTCCCCTGCCATTTCAAGGGCGACCAAGTGATGGCAGGCTCCCTCATGGCCGAAGGTTGTGGCCAGTTGCTGCAATTCTTTATGTTGCATATTGGTATGCACCTTGGGGTTACTAACGGTCGTTTCCAACCCCTTGAAAACGCATCGCAAAAAGTGCGCTGCCGCGGTCAGGTATTGCCGCAATTTGGCACCCTCACCTATCGCATGGAAGTTACCGAAATTGGCATGAGCCCTCGCCCCTATGCCAAGGCGAATATCGATATTCTGCTCAATGGCAAAGTGGTGGTGGATTTCCAAAACCTCGGGGTGATGATTAAAGAAGAAGCGGATTGCACCCGCTATTCGCAAAGCCATTCTTCACTGGGCAGATCTTCGCAAAGCAGTTCTTCACAGAGTAATGATGCCCAAGCAGCAAATATCGACAACCAAGCGGAACAAGCGCCGCTGATGGCACAAATCCCGGATATGGCAGCTCCCGTAAATAAAGGCGTTGTGCCGCTTAAGCATGTAAGTGCGCCGATTGCGCCAGCAGGCTCTAAGTACGCCAACCGCGTGCCCGACACCCTGCCGTTTACGCCCTACCATTTGTTTGAGTTTGCCACCGGCGATATTGAAAACTGCTTCGGCCCCGATTTTAGTATTTACCGTGGCTTAATCCCGCCGCGTACGCCCTGCGGCGATCTGCAACTCACCACCCGCGTGGTGGCCATTGAGGGCAAACGTGGCGAGCTGAAAAAGCCATCTTCCTGTATTGCCGAGTATGAAGTGCCCAGCAACGCGTGGTATTACGCTAAAAACAGCCATCATGCCGTGATGCCTTACTCTGTGCTGATGGAAATCTCATTGCAACCCAATGGCTTTATCTCGGGTTATATGGGCACGACCTTAGGCTTCCCGGGGCAGGAGTTATTCTTCCGCAACCTCGACGGCAGTGGCAAGTTACTGCGTGAAGTGGATTTACGCGGTAAGACCATAGTCAACGATTCGCGCCTACTGTCCACCGTGATTGCTGGCAGCAATATCATTCAAAACTTTAGTTTCGAACTGAGCTGCGATGGCGAGCCTTTCTACCGTGGTAATGCGGTTTTCGGTTACTTTAAGGCCGATGCGCTTAAAAACCAGTTGGGTATCGACAATGGTAAAATTACCCAAGCCTGGCACATTGAGCGCGGTATCAAAGCCGACAGCCAAATCAATCTGTTAGATAAAAATGGCCGCTGCTTTGTGGCGCCGCAGGGCAAGCCATACTACCGCCTCGCGGGTGGGCAGCTGAACTTTATCGACAAGGCTGAGATTGTAAAAACTGGCGGTAAGAAGGGGCTGGGATACTTGTACGCCGAGCGCACCATTGACCCAAGCGATTGGTTCTTCCAGTTCCATTTCCATCAGGACCCGGTAATGCCAGGCTCCCTCGGCGTCGAGGCGATTATCGAATTACTGCAAGCCTATGCCATAGACCAAGACCTAGGCGCAGGCTTCAATAATCCGAAATTTGGCCAAATTCTGTCAGAAATTAAATGGAAGTATCGCGGTCAAATTAATCCATTAAACAAACAGATGTCGCTGGATGTGCATATCACCAGCATTGAAGATAAAGACGGTAAACGCATCATCAAGGGCGATGCCAACCTGAGTAAGGATGGCCTGCGCATTTATGAGGTGACCGATATTGCTATCTGCATCGAAGAGGCATAACGCTTGCGCGTAACTTGCAGCATTAACAACAGTTAGCTTAAGAACAATTGGCTTCAGAAGCATAGACTGCCGCAGTGCAAGGGAATAACCCCTCTGCGGCAAACAAATTCAGGCCCCAAACACCTAAAAGTGAAAAGCCCAAATGACGAATACCACACTCGATAATAACGCTCTCGATAATAACAAGCTCAGTCCTTGGCCATGGCAGGTTGATGAAGCCGCCATCAGTTTCGATATCGATTCCCTTGGCAAAAAGCTTAAAGATCTCAATCAAGCCTGCTACTTAATCAATCATGCCGAAAAAGGCCTAGGCATAGCCCAAACCGCCGAGGTGGTGGGTCTTGCTGAAGCTCAACCCAGCAATAGCTTACACAAAAGCAATGGTTTGCATCCGGTGAGCGCCTTCGCCCCCGCCCTTGGCACTCAAAGCTTGGGTGACAGCAATTTTCGCCGCGTGCATGGAGTGAAATACGCTTACTACGCTGGCGCTATGGCCAACGGTATCGCCTCGGAAGAGTTAGTTATCGCACTAGGTCAGGCGGGCATTCTGTGTTCCTTTGGCGCGGCGGGGTTAATTCCATCGCGCGTAGAAGCCGCGATTAAACGCATTCAAGCGGCATTGCCCAATGGCCTCTACGCCTTTAACCTGATTCACAGCCCGAGCGAGCCAGCGCTGGAGCGTGGCAGTGTCGAACTCTTCCTCAAGCATCAAGTGCGTACGGTTGAAGCCTCGGCATTCTTGGGCTTAACCCCGCAAATCGTCTATTACCGCGCCGCGGGCCTGAGTCGCGATGCCAACGGCGAGATTGTGATTGGCAATAAAGTGATTGCTAAAATCAGCCGTACCGAGGTGGCCACCAAGTTTATGGAGCCCGCCCCCGTTAAGATGCTGCAACAATTAGTGAACGAAGGGCTTATCAGCGAAGATCAAATGCTAATGGCGCAATCTGTGCCCATGGCCGATGACATTACCGCCGAAGCCGACTCAGGCGGCCACACCGACAATCGCCCTCTGGTCACGTTATTGCCGACCATTTTGGCGCTCAAAGATACCATTCAAGCCAAGTACCAATACAAAACGCCTATCCGTGTGGGCGCTGGTGGTGGTATCGGCACGCCTGATGCGGCGCTGGCGACCTTCAATATGGGCGCGGCCTATATTGTCACTGGCTCAATCAACCAAGCCTGTGTTGAGGCTGGGGCCAGCGAACATACCCGTAAATTACTCGCCACCACCGAAATGGCCGATGTGACTATGGCGCCCGCCGCCGATATGTTTGAAATGGGCGTTAAGTTACAAGTGGTTAAGCGCGGCACCCTATTCCCTATGCGCGCCAATAAACTCTATGAGATTTACACCCGCTACGACTCGATTGAGGCGATCCCACCAGAGGAAAGGCAAAAGCTGGAAGATCAAGTGTTTCGCGCCTCATTAGATGAGATTTGGGCAGGTACTGTGGCGCACTTTAATGAACGCGATCCTAAGCAAATTGAGCGCGCGCTGGATAATCCAAAACGCAAAATGGCACTGATTTTCCGCTGGTATTTAGGTCTTTCGAGTCGCTGGTCAAACACGGGCGAAGTTGGTCGCGAAATGGATTATCAGATTTGGGCAGGCCCCGCCCTCGGCGCCTTTAATGCTTGGGCTAAAGGCAGTTATTTAGATGATTACCGTGAGCGCAATGCAGTCGATTTAGCTAAACATTTAATGCAGGGCGCCGCCTACCAAGCACGGATTAACCTGTTGTTATCCCAAGGGGTAAGTATTCCGGTCAGCTTGCAACGCTGGAAACCACTACAACGCTGCTAATTCGCATTGGTAAACCTTATTGAGCGGGTTAAGTGAACACTTAACCCGCTTTTTTTACATTCATTTTTTGGGCTTAAAACCGATTGGAGTTCAGTTTCCGCTCTGCATTGTCACTTCAATGGCACGCCGTAAACCCATCCTAGGGACTCAACGGAAAAACCCCTTTTTCCGATGGCCCACTCTGTCACAGAACGTAGCGCGACAATGCTCACCTGCAACTGGCCTGTAAAATTACAGTTTATCGATTTTTAATATGCCATTTTTAAAGTTAGGCAAATAGAGAATGGAAACACACTGGCCATTTCGAATAAATGATTCGTGGTTTTTATTTGAAAAAAAGTAACTTGCAGTAACGTAGTCATTGTATGCAAAGCGTACACCCGATACCGAAAATGATTCCTCTCTGCTAGCGCTTTGGTTGACTTGATGATCCTTTATACATCCAGAAATCAACTGTGTTTTATTTTCCAAAACGGATTGTTGAACTTGGTAAATGTCGAGATATGTAGAAAGAGTCGCGAAAAAACCGATTAGGATAAAGCTAAAACTCAGCACAAAAATAGTGCTTGGTCTTAAGTTAACGGTTTCCGAAAGGTGTTTTATGAAAGGCGTATATTTATAAGCAACAATAAATATAACAGCTGCAATGACAAAGCCAATTAGGCTAACGGGATCTGAACTGAAAGCTTCTATTTCGCTTACGAAGTAGGAGTTGCTTGAAGGAACTAACATATTATGAATGTGTGACTCCACGGTTCTAATAACATTGGTTTTGCAAAAAAATTAACTCTCACTTTTAAATCAACAACATAATGCCATTTCGACGTACCATCAAGCCATTATGCTGTTTCTCACAATATTCTCACTGCAACTCTTACCGAATCGCAGGTAAAAATTGCCTATCTCGCTTATATCAGCCATTACTCCTGCCAACACACCAATTAAAAATAACGTTAATAATCAGAATTTTAATCAACATCTTCAAAGTTGGCATTAAGCTCGCAATATCTCATTTGTGAGTTTATTGCGGGATTGAGTGATAACGGGATGTAAGACGTAACCTAGCTTATCCAACTCACCCGGCAACTAGCTCACTCGACGTAAACATGCAGAGTGAAGAATACAGAAAAACCGAAATAAGACAAAGGAGGTGGCTATGTTAGGTTGGACCTTAATGTTTCTGGTTGTGGCCATTATCGCCGGACTGTTTGGATTTACGGGGATCGCTGGCGCCGCAGCAGGAATCGCAAAGATTATTTTCTTCCTATTTATTGTATTACTTGTGATTTCCCTGCTGGTCAACGCCCTTAAGGGTAAGGCACCACGCGCTTAAATTGGATAAAAGGAGAATCGATATGAAACCTATGACCATGATTACCAATGCATTTTTAGCCTTATTATTAACCTTTGGACTGTCAGCCTGTAGCGACAACCATGCCGAGGACGCAGGCGAAAAAATCGATGAAGCCATCACTGATACCGGCAATGCAATTGAAGATGCCTGTGAAGAACTGAAAGAAGGCGTTAAAGCGAAAGATACACGCTGCTAAAACGGATGACAGCGAGTAGTGAGTCCCACAAACGAGCCTATCAGGATAACCACAGTTCAATTGAGTACCACCGAGCCACTTTATCGCGACAGTCATTGGTTACGATAAAGTGGATTTTCCTGAGGTTCGCCGTTTATCGATGGAGGAGATGCCAATGCTGCGTAGGATCCACATTAAGTATTTCTACCTGTTCGGAGCGCTGTTATTTGGCTATCTCGCCGTAACGGGGCACTCCCCCATCCTCACCTTTATTTGGGCATGGACCAGCCTATCCCTCGCCCTTGTCGGCTCGGCCTATTGGTTTAACCTCGCCAGTATTTTTAGAAAACGTCAGGATGGCTCCATCCCTTGGTATATTCGTTGGGGCTTTATTCCATTTTTACTAGGATGCCGACTCTATAATCTCTGGGCGCGGCGCCGTGATAGCGTGCCTTCAATGCAAGCCATTGATAAATATCTATACTTGGGTAGCCGCTTAAGCGCTGCTGATTTACCTAAACTGAATCGTTATGGCATTACCGCTATTTTAGATGTCACCGCCGAATTCGACGGCCTCGATGTGTCTCTGTATGAAGAGCATATCGACTATCTGAATATCCCTATTCTTGACCACAGCGTGCCGACTAGCGCCCAATTAAATCAGGCGATTAACTGGTTACACCGTCAAGTACGCGCCCAAAAGCGGGTATTAATCCACTGTGCGCTCGGCCGCGGGCGATCCGTAATGGTGCTGGCCGCTTATCTTGTGTGCCGCCGCCCCGAGCTCAGCTTTGCCGAGGTGCTGCAACAGATTAAAAGCATTCGTAAAACCGCAGGGTTAAATCGCTGGCAACTTAAAGCGCTGGAGCAGATGTACACTCAAGGGGAAATCAAACTGCATAAGCGAGCCTGGATTATCGCCAATCCCGTCTCTGGCGCGGGTAAATGGCAAACCCATGGCGAACAAATTTGCACTGAACTGAAACGCTATTTTGAGGTGCAGTTAGCGCTCACCACGCCAGAGATTAGCGCCCAAACCCAAGCGAAAAAAGCCCGGCTTCAGGGCGCCGATATCATCATCGCTTGCGGGGGCGATGGCACAGTCACAGAGGTCGCGGCGGAGATTATCGACACCGATATCACCTTAGGCATTATCCCGTTAGGCACCACCAATGCCCTGTCACACGCCCTCTTTGGTTTAAGCAGTAAGCTCAATGCCGTCTCCCAAGCCATTGATAATATTATCCAAGGCCAGACACAAACCATAGATACGGCGCGTTGCAATGATCGGCTGGTGTTACTGCTGGTCGGCATTGGGTTTGAGCAACAAATGATTGAGTCGGCGAGCCGCGAGCGTAAAAATGCCCTCGGCCAACTCGCCTATCTCGATGGTTTGTGGCGCGCGGTGAACACCGACACCAACCTCGAGTTGCAGCTGACTTTAGATGACCAAGCCCCAATGACAGTGCAAACCCACAGCCTAGTGGTTGCCAATGCCGCACCTTTTACCAGCTTACTCGCCCAAGGTAAGGGCGAACCCAATATGACCGACGGCTTGTTGGATATCACTTGGTTGGATTCAAATAATGAGCCGAATGAACAGCTTATCAGTCTGGCTGAGCTGGCTTTTACCGGCTGGATTAAAGAGGCCGCCAATAGCGACTCTGCGCCCTCGGGCAACACGGCCAACACGGCCAACACGGGCAACACGGGCAACACGGGCAACACGGGCAAAGTAAAACACGCCCACGCGAAAAAGGTAAAGATCAGCAGTCAGCCCCAATGCAAGTATGTGATTGATGGCGAGATTTGTGAGCCGGAGGAACTCAATATCGATATCCTACCCGCCTCTTTGAAGGTGTTTGTGCCCTATCAAGCGCAAAATGCTGAACCGCAGTCAGAGTCAAAATAAGCTAACACATTCAAAAGCAAACGCTGAATCAAAAGCTGCATTAAAAGTTGAATCAATGCATTAGCTTATTTTTAGGCATTTAATGTAGGTTACTACTTAGCGACGCTATTGCTAACGGAATCTTCGCTAACGGCATCAACAACAGTTTGAGCGTCTGACTCCTGCTCATATTTACTGAGCTTGTTATAGAGGGTTTTAACGCTGATCCCAAGCTGCTCGGCGGTGTCGGTTTTATTGCCCTGACTCGTTTCAAGCGCTTGGTAAATGGCGATTTTTTCCAGCTCATCAAGGCGCATACCTTGGGGGATCACCACATTTTCCTCCGCAGTCGTCTCTTTTTCCGCACTGGGCGTCAGCTGTAAATGCTCAGGGGTAATCTCATGGTCCGCCAGAATATAAGCGCGCTCAATAGCATGCTTTAACTCGCGCACATTCCCCGGCCAAGCGTGGGCCGCAATCGCCTCTAAACTTGAGGACGAGAACACTTTGCTCTGTTTTTCCGCCGCATTGCGATAGGCCAGAAAATGCTTCGCAAGTCCGACTATATCTTCCCCGCGCTCCCGCAATGGCGGCACTTGAATGGGGAAATGCGCTAAACGAAAGTACAAATCTTCCCGCAGTTGCCCTTGCTCAATCGCCACTAAAGGCTCGCGGTTTGTCGCCGCCACAATGCGCACATTGGCCTTGAGCACCTTAGGGCTACCGACGGGACGATATTCATTATTTTCGAGCACTCTTAATAGCTTAACTTGATGCTCGAGCGGCATTTCGGTGACTTCATCGAGGAATAAGGTGCCGCCTTCGGCCTGCTCAAATACCCCTTGGTGATCGCGAGTCGCGCCGGTGAAGGCGCCTTTAATATGGCCGAAGAGTTCACTATCGACCAATTCTGGGCTCAAGGCGCCGCAGTTAATCGCAATATAGGGCTTATTCACCCGCGGGCTGGCTAAGTGAATGGTATTGGCGACCAGTTCTTTACCCGCGCCACTCTCACCGATAATCAACACATTGCTCTCGGCGGCCGACACGCGGCGGATAGTGCGGTACAAACGGTGCATAGGTAACGAGGAGCCCACCAGCAAACCATATTGGTCTAACTCGCTAGCATAGGGACGAATGCGCGTCGAGGTATTGGCAACCAGATGCTGGGCAAAATCGGCTAAGGTTTCGCACAGCAAGGACATATCGATGGGCTTACGGAAATGGTAGCCCGCGTATTTGGACAATAGTGTATCGAGGTGAGGATTCGGCAGGCCGTCGGAGAGGAAAATAAACTCCACATCCGCAATGGCGCTGGACTCGAGTAAGGCTAAGTAATCTTCACGGCTAAGACGGGGCAGCTCAATGATCGCCACATCGATACGATTGGCCTCCAGCTGACTAATCCAAGATAAATCATCGCTACTGCGTAGCTTGTTGTAGGTCTGCGCGCCCTCGAGCTTCACTAATGCCTGCTCGGTTTCGACGTCCTGTAGATGATAGAAAAGCGTTGGTCGGATCATCTTGTGCCACTCCCTGTGAATAAGGAATCACTGTATGCCAGCCGTGAAATTTTAACAATCTCAACGGTAAGAGTTGCCGATAATAAGCGAGGCACTGGCGACAATAGATAAATATCATCAGTTAAATCAAACCATTAACTTATCATTAAAAAGTGAACGAAATATGCATAGAAGCTGAATGAAACTGATATTTCCATGAAAATGTGGGCAATCCGTGTCGGCGGAGCTGCCCAAACTACCACAGGAGGTCGTTATGACGTCTAATGTTGCGCAACATCAGACCGAGCTGAGCGCCGATATTAAGCTGGTTAATGAGTTAATCGAGCTGACGCAAACCGGCGTGGATTTTTATACTCGGGCCAATACCACTGTCGATGACTACAGCCTAAAACGCATTTTTATTGCCCAAATCAACACATACCAAGGGATGCTGGCGCGATTTAGGCAACTGCTCGCCCAATCATTACAGTACATAGGCCCGCACTCGGTGCCGCCGTCGCAGACTCGGCCCTATGCCGATGTCGATGCTTTACTTATTAAACAGCAACTCGCCGATGCCCTCACCGTGCTCTGCGAGCTTGAGCGTCAGCGCCTTAACCACCTCAAACAGTTAATTAAAAAAGCCAATCACCCAAGGTTAATCAGCCAATTGGCCGAGGATATTGCTTGGCTACAAATCCATTTGGATACCTTACACCTGCGTAGCCAAGCCCTGTAAGGCAGCAATGCCAGCCAATAACGCGGCCAACTGAGCCGCGTTTTTGTTGCCTGCGATCTGGCGATTCTTAACGCCTATCTTGCTTAAGCCCAATCGCTTTATCACCCTCGGTAATATTTACATTTTGTCGGTAAAAAGCGCCGAGCTTGCTTTTGGATTAAACAGTCGAAACGAGCCGAAAACAAATATAATTATCTTAAAATCAATCAGATAAAAATATTGGCACGATTCACGCTTTAGTCCCTTCGAGATAACAACGGAGGATATCATTATGAAAAACACGACAACTTTAGCCTTAACCACCTTACTTGTCGGTTCTATCAGCTTAAATGTGACCGCCGCACAGGATTGGAAAGACGATGCCAAAGATGCTTGGCTCGATGGCAAGGCCGAAACGACTTTGTTGCTTAATACTAACCTCAACTCCTTTGACATTATGACCGACGTGAAAAACGGCCATGTGACCTTAACCGGTAAAGTGGAAAGCAGTGTCGATAAGGCGCTCGCAGCGGAGCTGATCAAAAGCTTGGATGGGGTAAAAGGGGTTGAAAACAAATTAACCGTGATGAATGAAAACGAGAGCACCAGTGAGGTAGTGAAGACCTTAACCGACTCTAAGGTCGCAACGGTCGTAAAAACCCGCCTGTTGTTCTCGACCGACGTTTCGGGCACCCAAATTAATGTAGACGTTGCCGATGGCGTAGTGACCTTACAGGGTGAAGTGGCCAGCGATGCCGAGCGTCAATTAGCACTGACCATTGCCAAAAATACCGATGATGTGAAAAAGGTCGTCGATAAGATCAAAGTCAAAACCTCATAATGGTCTTAACATTCAGCCCTTGCTAATTCAGCTCTAGATACTCTTGATAACTCAGCTGTTGGTATTAGTCACTCGGGCAAAAACCACAAAACCAGCTTCGGCTGGTTTTGTTTTATCGGCGCGATGTTATGTTAATCATGCCTTAGGCTTCCTGTTCAAGGCAGAAGCTAAATTCATAAAAATGTTGACCGTTTTCAATGCTTATCGCCATCGTACCATATAGCCCTGTGAGTTCACCCGCGCCAGAATGGGGGACGACCTCAAGGTGTAAGCGGTTTTGCCCATCGGTCATAATGCCAAAATGTTGCAGCACAAAACTGCCCTGTCTGCCGCACAGTTTACCCACGACTTGTTCAATCGCCACATAACCAGCAGAGCCTTTTACCGCGGTCATGGCACTGAGCATTTCGCCTTGGCTGCGGGCCTCTAGCTCACCATAAAAGGTTTTATCTAAAGTCATTCTGCCCAAGTTCACACCGCCCACACCTGTGGCATAGGCATTCTCGGGATTGAGCTTAACATCAAATTTGCCTGTGACTTTGGTCATTTCCATAACACGCTCCTTGTTTTAATTTTATGCTTTATGCCAAAACCTTCGCTTTCCGGCCGCTAGATGAAATAAATACCTCAGCCGCAGCTGAGGTAAAATTAACTTAGCATAAGCCCCGCTCTAAACCTAATGCAGCGCTTTGATTTCTGATTCACTGACACCGATTTTAAGGGTTTTAATTACAGTTGGCGGTGTTGTCATGGGTTGTTCAGCCGCCCTCTCACGGTAAGTAACAGCTACTTTAAATGGGGATTCAAAGGGATAAACAGGTTCAATATTATCGACCTCAATACGATCGCCAATAAATACACTGCCTAAGTGCTGCACACGATTTTGGCCATAATCTAGGCTAAACAAGCCGAGATACCAGAACACACCTGAACCTTGGTTAGTCACAATAAAAGGCGCCACAAAGGGCATGGTTTGCTGCTGTGGATCATCCTGTAATGGCGCATCACTTTGGGTATCAGGCTCTAAAGCGGGGTCAAAATTAAGCGGAGTAACTCGTAAATAATCTAATAACACTCGGCCTTTAGCCTCGCCATCCTGATAATCCCCAATAGCAAACTCCGTTTGTTTAACGTTAATAAAGTGGGTTAACACTACGGCTTTGTGGCTGTCCGGTAAGCTCACTTCAAATTTATTAGCGGTATTTAAACTAAACAGCTTAAGCATCACTTCCGAGGCATTAGCAACGGGCTTGACTTCACTGGGTACCACAGATTCAAGCGCATCTTCACTGCTTAATAATATGGCTTCTTGGGCTTTTGCCTTAGCATCAGCCTGCGCCATGGCCTCATCGTATTGCAACACTTGGCCATCTTCCATGACCATGTAAATATCATCATTGGTCATGTTAAAGCGATAAACTCCCACGGCAAGAATACTCAGCACTAGGACTGTCGCCGCGATGGTGACTTTAACAAACATACTCATTTTCTCCCCCAATAGCCTAAGTGCTGTATCATTTGCGCTGATGGCAAAACCAGCCTTGCTGATAGCATCAAAAAATCGCTCTTTCTACAAGGCCAAAATCGCATATTTTTGCTTTAGTCAGCACAAGTTCAGCAAGTTAACCCATGCTGGCATATATATGATTCAGCCTTTTCATTAATGTTCGCAATCGGGCTATAATTCCTTGGCTTAAACGACACCAGCAGTCTTGAACAACGATCGAGTATTAAGGATTTAATTGCCAATGACCAATGCCTCTACTAGCCCATTTGCCGTGTTAAACCAAACCACGGCACACTCGTTTAATGAACAAAAAAACTTAATTAAGCGCGTCTTTAAGGGCAAACCAGTGCAATGTCCAAGCTGCAATCAAACCCTCAAAGTCATCTTGCCGGAGACAGCTAAAGCCGAACAGGCAGCAGGTATTTTCTGCCCCAAAGGCTGTACCGATATCGAGCTAGACATGGAGGCCGTAGCAGGTATCTAAGCCTTCCTTTTGGACGAGTGCAATTGTCCACGAAAATAATGGCGATAATATCCCACTAAATTGCTGCCAATAAACAACATTTCCATTAAGACCGCCACTGGCGAGCCTACTAAGATATTGTGGACTAACCAAAAACTGGTGCCGACTATCATCAGTAGCCGCAAGTCTTTATCACGTTGACAAAATGCCGCACGGGTTTGAAATAGTGTACCGATACAACTGATCACACTCACAAGCCCGCTGAAGGTCAAGCTACTCATCAGTACCGCTGCCCCGCTAAAACCCCACATGGCCTTTTTAGACGTAGTAAAAATACTGGTGAGATAACGCACTGTGGCAATCCCCATCAATCCCGCCGCAGTCCATTGTGCTAAAAAGCAAAAGTGGATTGAAATCAAGATCCCCGACATAAATAAGCAAGCGACAATGCGTTCGCGCGCTTTAAATTGAAACGATATCACGTCAAATACGATGGCAATGGCCACCAACAATTGCGACAGAGTAAAAGCATCCACAATAGGCTCCTTAAAAGTTCGGTATAGGCTTAGACGTCGCCCAACAACAAACGGATTTGCTTGGATTAGCAATCGCTAAGGAGCATGAAGGGAATCACTTTTAGGCGCATTAACTTAAGTTAATTGGCAGGCAATTTTACGGCGAATCTTGTAAACGTTTACGGATACGCGACAAGCTAATGGCGGTAATACCAATATAATTAGCCAGTTGGGCATGGGTTAAGCGCTCAACCCAGAGGGGAAAATATTCGAGTAAATGTAAGTAACGCTGCTCTGGCGTATTGAGGAGTAAAAAGGCTTCTTTTTGTTCTTTATACAATAACTGTTGTTTAAGTAGCGCAAGTTGTACCTGTTGCATAAATGGCTCATTTAGCACAGCAAGTGGTATTTGCACTAACCTGCAAGCACCGACGGTTTCTAACTGATAGGGCGCAACATCCTGCTTTAGCCAGCTGCTATATAAGAAACAAAGCTCTCCTTCGAAGTAAAACTCCTTGCAGCGCTCACTCCCCTCTTGTGTATAGTGGCAAGCACGCACTATGCCATCCACCACAAAGTAGGCAAAGGTTTGGTGCTCGCCTTGGGGTAATAAGCACTCCCCGGGCTGACATGAAAGCGCCCTTGCTTGGGTGAGCAGCAGTGCTAAGTGATCAGGCTCCGCCCCTAAAGCGAGCAAATATTGCCAAAGGGGTTTGATTGCCTGCTCAGTTGCCGCCTGATGAGCCGATGCAGAGTGCGCTGTCATTGCATCACCGACTTTGCCATTCACATTCGACCAAGGGCACTTGGTGTGACGCATCCTTTAATCCTAAGGTCACCTTAAAGACGCGATTCGGTGGAATGATGCCGACGCCTTTTGGGGTGCCCGTCATCACAATGTCGCCATCTTCTAAACGAGTAAAGCGTTGCAACTCAGACAAAATGGTTTGCGGCGGATAGATCATTAAATCAATATAGCCTTGTTGGGTTAACACCCCATCAATACTTAAGCTAAATTGAAATTGCGCGCTCGGATCATCAATCGCAACAAAAGGGCTAAAAAGCGCTGCACCATCAAAGGCTTTGGCTTTTTCCCACGGTAATCCCTTGGCCTTAAGTTTGCTCTGTAGTTCCCGCTTAGTCAGATCCAGCCCCACGCCCACATGGCTAAAGCGCCCCTGCTGATACAAAAAACACAGCTCGGTTTCATAGTGCAGCGTCTCACCAAGATGCTGGGAATTTAATTGAGTACTGATGGCCGAATTAGGCTTAAAAAACACCACCATATCATCGGGGATTTCATTGCCAAGCTCATGGATATGGTCAACATAATTACGCCCAATACAAAGGATTTTGCTGGGAGCAATAGCCTTATTTTCTAACATCACCGTTTTCATTAACGCTCCTTTAAACATCAGCGGGACAACATAATTATCCAAGCCTTCTTCGTTAAGACTTTACTCTGACAACTCTCTGCTACACTTATTTTTATACCCCAATAAAAACAAGCAACTAAGTACTTGTACTACGGCGTATTCTTCCCTTGTCCACGCGATGTTATCGCCTTATTTGGCTGACATCATAGACGAAAAGGTCGATGACTCAATGTTAACACTCAGTATCAAGCAAAAAATGCTCTTAAGCTTCAGCGCAATTGGTATCCTGCTCTTAGCTGGCAATAGCTTCTTTTACTATTCGCTCTATCAAGTTCAAATCAGTTATAGCAATATCGAGACACTCGCCATACCAGTTCAGAAGCAAAGCAATAACTTACAACTTGTGCTCGTTAAAATGTCGCGCCTTGCAACTTTAGCCCATAGCCAAAATGACACCGCAGAGCTCATGCAAAGCCAAAAAGGATTCAATGCGCTAGAGCATAAATATCAAAGTATTGAAAACGAGCTGAAACAGATGGTTAGCGACCAACCCCAGATGCAAGCATCACTGAATGAAGCTCAAAAACGCTACCAAGCCTACCAGCAACAAAGCCAAGATATGTTTAGCGCTAAGCTCGCGAACGAACAAGCAAAACAACATTATCAAACACTTTTTAATCAGTTTATTGAGGCAAAAACGCAAGCAAGTAATGCAATGATCGATTTAGAAACGATCTCATTGCCCGATAATCCGGCACTTTTGGAGGAGATAATCGGAACAGGAACCCGCATTGACGATATGCTTTACACATTAACCAACACAATGTCAGAGCTAACGCATGCTCAGGATTCTCATTCTATAAACTCGCATAAACAGGATATAGCCCTATTGCTAGGGAATCTAAGTACTAACTTTACCTTTTTAAAACAACAAGCTTCGGGGATAAATACCCTAGGATTGCTGGAGATTTTTGAGCAACAAGCCACCATATTCAATCGGTTACTTTCAACCCCAGGCGAGCTATATCTGGCACAACAGCAAGTGGTTGATAATCACACTCAAGCAGAACAGCATTTTAAAAATACGGAACAAGAATTTAATGCCAATACCCTTGCGTTAGATAAATTATTAGCCCTAGCTGACAGACGTTTTAGTCTGTTGCAAAACATTGCAAATGACGATATTCAACGCGGTCAAACATTGGCCATTGTACTAGCGGCCATGTTTGTGTTTATGGTCAGTTCAATATCCTTCTTTACCCTAAGGGCCATGTTAGTACCACTCACCTTGGCAAATAGTGCGCTAGCAAACATTGCAAGGGGAGACTTATCCAAGAGAATACCTAAACGTCACAATGATGAATTTGGGGTACTTATTGATAATATGAATACTCTTTGTGATGATCTGGCTAAATTATTAACCCATATCAGCAATGACGCCCACTCTTTAGATAATTCAGCCACACAAACACATCAGCAAGGTCAAGACATCGCTAATGCAGCTACCGCACAAATTGAGCGCATCAATGGCACGAAAGCCTTAACAGAACAAATGTTTACCAGCTCTAACCTTGTTGCAGAACAAGCCAGTAGTTCGGCAACACAAATCACCCAAGCATCGAAACATAGCCAACAAGCCCAGCTTATTGCCGCCGATAATCAAGCCAAAATAGCGGAGTTAAGCACAAAGCTAAGTGATTCTGTCGCTATCATGTCGCGCCTTAGTGCACACAGCCACAATATTGGTGGGATTCTCACCACCATTAGTAGCATTGCAGAACAAACTAACCTACTCGCCCTCAATGCCGCCATCGAAGCCGCAAGGGCTGGCGAACATGGTCGAGGTTTTGCGGTCGTTGCCGATGAAGTACGCTCATTAGCCTCAAGGACACAAGCCTCAACCGCCGAAATCCAACAGATGATCTTAGCGTTACAGCAGGAAACTACCACGGCCTCAACGGCCATAAGCTCAGGGCAAACACAAGCCAACGACTGTGTGGAGCAAAGTAAAACACTACACCATGCCATAGCACAGATTGAAGTCACACTCAGTGCCATTAATGAGATGAGTTTACAAATTACCCAAGCAGCCCACCAACAACTCGATTACAGCCGACATATTGAGTCCAGTATGGGGGAGGTCGCCTTCGCGGCAGATCAAAATGCCCATGAAGCAATGGATATGGCAAAACGCAGTGACCAAGTGACTCAGTTAGCCCACTCGCTCACCCGCTCTGTCGAACGCTTTACACTGTAGCCATAAGTGCATTGATACTTATATGGCTAAATGTATCAGAGCCGAGATAACCACATAAAAACAACAGCCATCAGTAAACTGATGGCTGCTTTTTTAGCAAACACTGGCAGAATAACAGCCTAAGCATATTCCATTAAAAACTCATCGAGTTGCTCGTTAGCAATTTCGATCTCATCGCCTTCGAACTGCGCAATATGGAACATGCCCTCGCCTTCATTCGTCACAGGAATATTACTGATCCCGATGATAATGCCATCGGTTGGCGCGCGGATCGCCACACTATCACCGCCATGCGGACTGACAATATGGGCAATAATATAGCCCTTATTAACCCGCTGCCCGAGTTTGAGCTTCATATTGACTAAGCCATCGGACTCACTGCGGATCCAATAGCTGCGTATCGCACTGACACTCGCGATCTTGTTACTGACTCGCCCCTTAAGCATACCAAGGCTACGCATTACATTGAGCACGCCCTTAAGACCCGACTTAATTGCAAGCTCACTAAAGCGCAGCGCCTCGCCCGCCTCATACAAAATACAGGGAATGCCCTGCTGATTCGCATAGCCGCGCATCGACACGCTACGCGCCTTAGAGTGCATAATAAGCGGTGCGCCAAAGGCATTCGCCATGGCTAACATAGTTTCATCACCGGTATCGCAACGGATTTGCGGTAAGTTATCTCTATGGATAGCCCCCGTATGCAAATCAATCACATGGGTTGCATGGACTAATAACTGAGTAGCAAACAGGTTGGCTAACCGGCTTGCCAACGCCCCTTTACTGGAGCCAGGGAAGCAACGGTTGAGATCGCGCCTATCGGGTAAATAACGGGATTGTTGAATAAAACCAAACACATTGACTATGGGCACCACAATCAGGGTGCCGGCTAAATTTTTAGGGTTAACCCGTCCAAGTAACCGCCGACAGATCTCAATACCATTGAGCTCATCGCCATGGATAGCAGCACAGACCAAGAGTGTCGGCCCAGGTTTGAGGCCGTGAAAGACTTCGACATGAATATCGAGTTGGGTATCGGTATAAAGCTTGGCAGCGGGTAATTTAATCCCCATTTGCGTACCCGCAATGACTCGTTTGCCTTCAATCTCAAACGCTTCGCGTTTTTTAACCATGGTCACTCCCTGATCTGCATTGCGCTGTATGTGATAACTCTAGTATTAAGCCTTAACACGCCCACGCTATTATTCGCCTTCAAACTGGGTTAACCAGTGTTTTAAAATTTGCTGCAATGCCACACGCTCAGCAGTCGGGACCCCCGATAATAGCGCGCTCTGACATTGGATATGTTTGGGGAGCGCAGCCTCAATCAGTGATTTACCTGCCGAAGTGAGCGAAACATGCACGGCGCGGCGATCTTCCTTACAGTGCTCACGGGCAATCAAGCCTTTATTTTCCAGCCGGTCTAAACGACTGGTCATGGCGCCTGAACTTAACATCATGCTTTGATACAGCTGCGAAGGCGATAAAGTATAAGGCTTACCTGAGCGTCTGAGTGTCGCGAGCACATCAAACTCCCCCTGACCTAAGCCAAATTCGCCGTGGCATAAGGCGATAGCGTTTTCCATATATTTGGTCAGCCTTGCGATGCGCCCTAACACCGCCATGGGGACTAAATCCTCTGTCACCCCTTCAGCCCGCCACTGGCCGAGGATTTTATCTAATCCATCTTCAACTGAAGCCGACATTTGCTTTGCGTCGAGTAGTTGCGAGTCGTTTGCCATAGGTTTATCTCTATATAAAGATTCTTCACATGCTAACCATTTTATCGCCTAATTTAATGATTTGTATATGTGGCTACTTTTAGTGGGTAGATAAGAGTAAATTCTGCATAAAAAAACCGCCCAATTTATGCAAATTGGGCGGTTTTACGTTCAAGCAAGTTTAAGCGAAATGACTTAAGACTTTTTCACAAAACAGGTCAGGATCACAATGCGAGTACCATTCACACGACCTTCGATATGCTCTGGATTGTTGGTCAACGAAATATTGCGTACTGCGGTGCCACGTTTTGCCACAAAGCTGGTACCTTTGACGTTAAGATCTTTAATGATGACCACGGTATCTCCGGCGTTAAGCACGGCACCGTTGCTGTCTAAAGTCGGTGGCGTATCATCACTGGCGGCAGCGGCTTCGGCATCACCCCAAGCGCGTAAATCATCTTCAAGATACAACATATCGAGCAGATCCTGCGCCCAGCTTTCACCGCTTAAGCGTTTCAGCATGCGATATGACATCACTTGAACCGCAGGGACTTGGCTCCACATGCTGTCGTTCAGACAACGCCAGTGGTTCATGTCCATAGTATCCGGCGCTGCAATTTGGCTACTGCAATTTTCACAAATCATAATCTCGTTTTCATGACCATCGGAAGCCGGTAAGTCATAAATAGAGAGTTCGACGTCACTTGCGCAGAGTTCACATTTGCCGCCACAGCGAGTTAGCAATTCATTTTCAGTCATTTTTTCTGTCTACATGCGTAATAAAACGCGGATTATGCCATAAATTGGCTTTTCACGGCAGGGGGGAAGGCAAGATAACCCTATTTTTTATATGAGTTATCTGTTTATTCACCCTTGGAATTGCCATTTAATCCTTAAAATTCATAAGCTAAACTGAGTCTGATATCTCGCCCCGACGCGGGGATGCCATCCGACAGAAACGGCGTCACCTGCTGATTTGTGAGATTTTTTGCCATTCAATATACGCATATTCCCTTTAGCGCCTCTTGGATATGAAAGGTTAACTATATATTTTTAAATAAGTTATTTTCACTTGAAGATTCAGCATTCAAAATATCACCTTCAGGCACATTATCCTGCGCATCGTACTAAGTCCCTTGCTAAGCGACTAAATCGGTTCAGCTACTCGCTGCCCAATAGCCAGAGAGGAATTATTGACTAAGTACTTGTTCTGACCTTGGCAGTCTTTTAGTAACCCACAATGTTCTGCTTGTAACCAAGAGATGGCTAAATCACAAACAGATTGAAAAGGTAGTAAAAAACCATAAGAATGACACGTTAATAATGCACACTTGCTGCCGTGAAGCCGATTAAATGGTTTTCTTTCAAGCACATCACAGGTTTTATCGACATGACTAAGCTAACCACTCCACCTCAGACTGAAGGCACATTTACCGCTGCCAGCTTAGATTTTCTCAAACGGCTTTCGCTCAATAACTCCCGCGACTGGTTTAAAGCTCATCAGGATGAATATGAAGATAACGTCAGAACGCCCGCACTGCGTTTTATCGAAAAAATTCAGCCTCATATTATTGCGATTTCACCAAGATTGACCGCGGTAGCCAAAAAAGTCGGTGGCAGCTTAATGCGCCCGCAGCGCGATAGCCGTTTTAGCAACGATAAGACACCCTACAAGACCAATGTGGGGATCCAGTTTCGGCATTTTCAGGGCAAAGATGTGCATGCGCCGGGGCTGTATTTACACATTGCCGAAGACGGTTGTTTTATTGCCGCGGGTATTTGGCACCCCGAGTCGAAGGCGCTCAATGCGATTCGGACTTGTATTGATGAAAATCCCAATGGCTACAAAAAGGCGCTGCAAACCTTAATAGACCATGGATTTATGATGGATGGTGATAGCTTGACTCGCCCGCCAAAGGGATTCGATAAACACCACCCCATGCTAACCGAGCTCAAACGTAAGGACTTTATCGCGCTAAAGCCAGTCCCCTTTGAACGGCTCTGCCAAGCCGATGCCGCCCGCTACTGCGCCGAACAATTCGCCCACTGTAGCCAATTAATGGCCTACTTGTGCTTTGCCCTCGAGTTGGACTTTTAAGTTTCTGTATAAGTGGTTGCATCAGTTTTGCGGTTCACGAGGCCAAGCATTGACTTGGTCTCATACTTATCGGTTTAACCTACGCCCTATTTCACATAGACGGGCTTAAGTGGCGTCAGCGCGAGACTCTTAAGATATTCGCTTAATACCGTAAATGCATTATCCAACAGGGTGTATTCCTTCGCCTTACCTAACACTCTAATCCCTTGTAATTGAAGCACTAAAAAAGCCGCTAGCGACTCAGGCTGAACCGATTGAGATAACTCACCCTGTCGCTGACTGTAGCGTAAAACATCGGTAAAGTTAATCTGCAACTGGGCAAATAAGCGCTGGCACTCTTGCTGCACGCAGTCATCATCGAGACATTTTTCTAATACTGCATTCTGCATAAAGCAGCCATACTCTTGCTCGCGCTGCAAGGCCACAAATCGCGCTAAATAGGTCAAGATCTCATTCAATCCCGCCTGTGCATGCAGGATTTTCTCCTTTGCCCCAAAGGAATAATGGTCAAGATAAAAACGTAAACATTCACGATATAAACTCTGTTTATCACCAAAACTGTTATACAAGCTGAAGCGATTAATCCCTAAGTGTTCGACCAGATCGGCAATCGATGTCTCGGCAAATCCCTTCTGCCAAAATAGCTCCATCGCCTGAATGAGCTTTTCTTGTCTATCAAAATTACAACTGCGTGCCATGGTTCAAACCTACATTGATGCCTGTATTAAACGGAGTGCATACGGCAAAACATTCTTGACTGACCGTTTAGATATGGCGTAAATTTTATCCTAACCGATCGTTCCGTTAAAGCTCTATTTAGCCAAACTTAAAGATTAACAGAAGGAAAGAGCATGAAGCTTTATGAATTAGCCCCTACGCCAAGCGCAAGACGCGTGAGTATTTTCCTCGCCGAAAAAGGCATCGATATCCCACGTGTGAATGTTGATATTCGCGGCGGTGAAAATCTCAGCCCTGAATTTAAAGCCAAAAGCTTAAACGGACGCATTCCACTGCTCGAACTCGATGATGGTAGCTACCTATGTGAATCCGTGGCTATTTGCCGCTATTTAGAAGAAATCCATCCCAGTGAAACGTCACTATTTGGTAACAGCCCGCTAGAGCGTGCCAAAGTAGAAATGTGGCAACGTATCATTGAATTACAAGGTCTGATGGTCGGCTTTCAAGCCTTTAGAAACCTAACGGGTATCTATAAAGATAGAGAAAATTGCGTCGAAGCCTGGGGCGCAGAATCACGCCAACGGGTCATTGACTTCCTGCCGACCTTAGACCAACAATTAGCCAAATCAACTTATGTTGCGGGCGATAACTTTACGATTGCCGATATTTCTGCATACGTTTTTATTAGCTTTATTAAAAACTTAGATATTCTGGTGGATGACACTCTGCCCCATATTCAAGCTTGGTTTGCGACAGTGGCCCAGCGCCCCGCGATAGTGTCGCTTACCCCAAAAAACTAGCAGCGATGCCCGTTGGGCATCCAAGTTAAGCATTAACCAGTTAAGACTTAAGGGATGACTATGATTGATTTATATACCGCCGCGACCCCGAACGGCTTTAAAATTTCCATCGCGCTTGAAGAAATGGGTCTCGACTATCGAGTGCATAAATTAGATTTCAATACCAACGAACAGAAGCAGCCTGAGTTTCTCGCCATTAACCCTAATGGCCGTATTCCAGCCATTATCGACCGAGATAACGAGGACTTTGTGGTGTTCGAGTCCGGCGCAATTCTTCTGTATCTGGCGGAAAAAACGGGTAAGTTTTTGCCTGCCGATCCTAAAAAACGCTCGCAGGTCATTCAATGGCTCATGTTCCAGATGAGTGGTGTTGGCCCGATGATGGGTCAAGCTAACGTGTTTTACCGTTACTTCCCCGAAAAAATCCCTGCGGCTATTGAACGTTACCAAAAAGAAGGCAGACGTTTGTTTGAGGTGATGAATACCCAATTAGCCAAGCATCAGTATCTAGCCGGTGATGAGTACACCATTGCTGATATCGCGACTTGGCCTTGGGTGCGCATCCATGAATGGAGCGGTATCAATATGGAAGGACTCACTCACCTACAACGTTGGTTAGACGAGCTAGCGCTCAGGCCCGCTTGCCAAAAAGGCATAGTGACACCTCCGCCCTCAGTATTGAGTGATGAAGAGCGTGCTAAACAAATCCAGAAGATGGTGACTAAGTAAGTCATCCTTTCCTCACGCGCGCATTCGTTTTTCCCATCAAGCCCCAACTCAGCATTGGGGCTTTTTTACTGCTAGTGATACGTAAAACTGCTACACTCTGCGCCACTTATTGATTTGCTTGGCCATATTCATCCCACCGGATGGATGTCACTTGGCCGAGCCACTTTTCAGGCTAACTTTATGGGCAATCCAAACGGCTTATCATCAGCAACCATGGCATCTACAGTGAATATCGAACCGCAAACCCTCGCGCAAAAACGCGGATTAAGTTATGCCAATACCATTAAGTTATTGTTCGATGAGATTTTAAATACCAAGCAACCCGCCGACCGAGTGCTCGCGAACTACTTTAGGGAACATAAAAAGCACGGCTCCAAGGATCGCAAGGTCATCCGCGAATCCTTATTTAGCCTGTTCCGTTGGTGGGGCTGGTTTAAAGCCACGGCCGATCATCAGCAGGCGGATCACTTTTTTGCAATGCTGAGCGCGAGCGCCTTAATCGAAGCCCATCCATGGCAAGATATTGCCCAAGCCTGGCATGAGCTCGCCCAATCGCCGGCTGATTATCAACAGCTTCAATCCCTTAGCGTTAATAGCTTAACGGATAAATTGGCACTGGTACGGCGCCAATTTCCCGAAGTGTCCTTCGAACTCGCGGATTTATTGCCTGAATGGTTTTGGCAGGTCTGCCCAATTGCCCCAGAGCTGCGCCCAAATCTCATCGAAGCCATGTCTAGCCGGCCACCAATTTGGGGACGTGCACAGGGAATCAACAGCCAAACAGCTGTTAAGCAACTACAAGCGCTAGAGATTGATGCGAGTCTCAGCCCCTATTTTGCAGATGCCATAAACCTTGGCACTAAGAGCATGAATCTCAATGAAATATCACTCTATAAAGAAGGCAAAATCGAGATCCAGGATTTAGCCTCGCAAGTGATAGGTCAAATTTGTGCACCAGAGCCTTGGCAACATTGGTGGGATGCCTGCAGCGGCGCAGGCGGAAAAACCCTGCAATTGCGCGCTCTAATGCAAACGGCCACGACTAAGCACAATCCATTTTTGGGCAGCATAGTCTCGTCGGATATTCGCGCCCACGCCTTAGAAGAACTCAGCAAACGCGCCCAACGGGCAAAGTTTGACGGCATCAGCATTGCTCGCTGGCGCAGTGATGCACTGCCGGTCGACGCCAACCATTTTGACGGGGTATTAGTCGACGCACCCTGTAGCTGCACGGGCACGTGGCGCCGTAACCCAGATATGCGCTGGCTCGACAGCCTCGATGCCGTCACAGATAAAGCAGCACTGCAACTGGATATATTAAGCCGCAGCAGTAAGGCGGTAAAACGGGGCGGAAGCTTAGTCTACGCCACTTGCTCACTGTCACCGGTTGAAAATGAGCAAGTAGTTTCCGCCTTTTTACAACAACATCCCGAGTTCAACCTAGTGCCGATCCGCCACCCCTTTACAGGCGAACAAACAGAAATGTTGACCGTGTGGCCCTTCGAAGCCAACACAGATGGAATGTTTGTGGCGCGTATGCAACACAAGCAGTAGCACTAACTCCTTATTTTTTATCAGAACTTGGCACTCATATTCTGAGTGCCATTCTTTTTACCTCCACCCAATATGAATGCGCTTTTTCACTTATTCATTTAATAATCATCAAGATAAACCCTACGGCGCGGGGTAAAATCGCCAACGCAATTCCACAGAGACGTATCGCCCCTTCTTGGACAAAACTTTTCACCATCAGTGATTAAATATTTCGCTTTAGCTTAATCTCACCTTTGGGTAAAAAGATCGGGTGCTGAGAATGGCACAGGTATTTTTGGAATTTTGACCATGTCACACTCCTATGAATTTGACGACGATGATGCGCCATGGGGCGATAACGTCAAAGGTAAGCAAAAAAACAAACGCGTAAAACAACGTCGCAGGGATACTAAGCGCCGTTATTCAGATGATGCAGAGGTGGATTTCTATCAGCATAAATCGAAGTAACTGAACTACGACCCGTTTGCCTTAGCAAATTCGAGCTTTATAAGCAGTCAAATCCCAGCAAGTTGGAGTTAATCCAACTTGCTAGTTAATCTAAGTTTTTCCCTCTATTCATCTTTTAATTCAATTGTAAAATCAATAGGCTAATTGGCCTATTTACCCTATGCTCTTTAGGGTTTACTCATGCTTTTTTGTCGACAAAAACTACCTTACACATCTTTACGGGTTTAAAGGATGATCCCATGGAAAAACAACGCCCCGATTTTATCTATCCCCCAGGCAGTATGTTAATGCACTCGCCCTTAGTATTGAATAAAGCCGATATGTACGGTTTTTTTCTTAAGGGAAAACTCGCCAACTTACAGCGTTCTATCGATAAAACCCTTAATCAAGTGGCCGGAAGCGCCATGTACTTTAAAGTGCTGTCACCCTTTGTACTGACAACTTTTACCCAAATCGAGAAAGCCTATTCAGAAGACCCAACCGACAGGGCCAAGGGTTGGATCCAAGAAACCGACATCATCACTTGGGTCATGGTCGGTCGCCAAGACAATAGCAACAGCACATCCATCAGCCATGTGTATTTTCAGCCGCTGCATATTTGGGTGAATGATGCAATGGCCCTGATCAATGGCCGCGAGTTATTCGGTTATCCCAAGTATTTGTGTGAATACACTATGCCCGCAGTCGGAGAGCCATTAACCCGCCTATCCCTGGCAACAAAGAGCTTCTTACACTTTAGCCCTGACACTGAACTTGCCATGCACCCGCTGATTGAGGTGAATTGCAATGCCAAGCCCGAGGCGCAGCTCACCACGCTAGAAGCCATAGCCCAAACCTGGCAACTCTTTAAAGAACAAACGGATTTTATTCCAGAGCTGGATAAGCTCGGTGAGGAGCAACTCTTCCATTTGCTGTTTAAGCCCGCTATCGACCAAGTGTTTTTAAAGCAGTTTCCGGACGCTTCAGGCCAAAAAGCGGTTTATCAGGCGATTACTGCATCGCCCGCACAGGTCAACAAAGTGCACAGTGTCGCCCTGTTGGAAAATGACTTTGTCGCCACTATTTTTGATAACGCTAGCTTCCCACTCAAAGAGACCCTAGGCGTCGAGGTCGGCGAGCAGCATGTATTACTGCCCTACCATGTGAACTTTGATTTTGAAGTACCGCCGGGCGAAGTGCTGGTCGATAACTCTGAAATCAAAAAACAAAAAATTGCCATTCTCGGCGGAGGTGTCGCCGCCATGACCGCCGCCTGTTATCTCACCGACAGACCCGGCTGGCAGAACCAATATGAGATTGATGTCTATCAATTAGGCTGGCGAATCGGCGGCAAGGGCGCAAGTGGCCGCAATGCCGCGATGGGGCAACGGATTGAAGAGCATGGCCTGCATATCTGGTTTGGTTTTTATCAAAATGCCTGCGCCTTGATGCGTAAAGCCTATGAAGAATTAAACCGCCCGCCCGAAGCACCGCTGGCCACCTTCTTCGATGCCTTTAAACCCCATAACTTTATTGTGCTACAGGAGGAAATTAATGGTCGCTCCGTTAGCTGGCCAATCACCTTTCCAACACTCCCAGGGATCCCTGGAGATGGTACCGAAACTTTAACCTTCTGGAAGGTAGTTAAGGCCGCCTTTGCTTGGATAAAAGAATGGCTAAAGGACATGGACTCCCTGCTGGAGGCCGATGAAAAAGCCATGGCGACACCGAAAAACTGGCTCGATACCAGCTGGTTTGAACGACTTAAGGATAAGTTAGAGGATTCGGTAGAAGATGCGATGGAATCCCTCGACGCCCTGGGTGACAAGCTAGAATGCCATTTTAATCAAATGATTGGCCTCGAATGCGATGAGCATGTCCACAGCGAGAGTGACGATGGTTTGGTCGAGTCCGCCGTCGATGCCCTGCACCAAAGGCTGGTTAAACGCTTTAGCGACCATTTAGACACTAACGACGAGTTGCGTCATCTGTATATCGCCGTCGATTTAGGCTTAACCATCTTAAAAGGGATGTTTGTCGACGATGTGTTTGAAAAGGGCTTCGATGCCATCAACGACTACGATTACCGCGAATGGTTAATCAAACACGGTGCAAGTCAAAAATACACGGTCGACAGCGCGCCAGTACGCGGTTTTTATGATCTGGTGTTTGCCTACGAAAAAGGCAATTTTGACAAACCGAATGTCGAAGCAGGCACCATTATCCGCTCTATGCTGCGTATCGCACTGTGTTATCAAGGCGGGATTATGTGGAAAATGCAAGCTGGCATGGGAGATGTGGTCTTTACCCCCTACTATGAAGTGCTAAAACGTCGCGGGGTTAATTTCCACTTTTTCAATCGGGTCGATAATTTAGAATGTCGCAATAACAGCATTCAAGCGATTGAAATCACTGAGCAAGTAGCTCTGGCACCTTCTGTCAAAGAGTATAATCCACTCGTGGATGTCAAAGGCTTAGCCTGCTGGCCAAGTACCCCAAATTATGATCAGCTAGAGCCTGCACAAGCCGCTTTGCTAAAAGCCCATGATATTAATCTTGAGCACTTCTGGAGCGATTGGGACAATCTATACGAGGCGCAATTTGGTCAAGCACTTCCGAAAAAACGTCTAATCAAAGGTGTAGATTTCGACAAAGTCATTTTTGGGCTGTCTCTTGGCTCTGTCCCCCATGTGGCGAGCGAGGTCATGGCGCAGAGTCCGGCGCTCAAAACCTGTGTCGATAAAGTACAAACAGTCGCGACCCAAGCCTATCAACTGTGGATGAATCAAGATCTTAATGGTATTGGTTGGCCCAATTATTCTGAGAATGGCGAGCAGCCTGTCTTATCAGGCTTTACCGAGCCCTTCGATACGTGGGCATCAATGGACCAATTACTCGATAAAGAAGACTGGCGCGGACTAGAGCCTAAAAATGCCAGTTATTTCTGCTCGGCTTTACCCGTGGATGCCTATCCTCCTAGCTCGGATATCGGTTTCCAGCAGCGAAAAACCGCCGAGGCTAAGGCTGGCGCCATCAATCAGCTCAATACGGAAATTCATAAACTGTGGCAGCATGTTGGCGATACCTTCCCCTGGGAATGGTTGCACGATGAACAAAACCGCCAAGGCGAAGCGCGATTCGATAGCCAATATTGGCGCGCCAATGTGGATCCTTCGGAGCGTTATGTCTTATCCGTTAAAGGCAGCTCACAATATCGGATCACCACGGATGGTACAGGTATCGACAATCTGTATATGACGGGTGACTGGATTAAAACCGGCCTCAACGCCGGTTGTGTCGAGGCAGCAACCATGGCGGGCATGCATACCGCTAAAGCCATCTGCGGCCATCCGGCCATTATCAAAGGTGAAAAAGACTTTGCCTAAATACAAAGGGGCTGTGTTATGCAGCCCCTTTGTAGTCCAAATCTTTGAATGTGTTCAAGCTCAGATCGAAGCTATCTCTCCCGCGCGGCTATCGGCGTATTCTTGACGACGTTTTTCCATTCGCGATTGATATAAGTTGCTATCGGCGCAGCGTAGCCATTCGTGGGGATCTGACACATCACTATTGATGGCAAAACCAAAGCTAAACTGACAATCCTTTAAGCCTTCTGCGGCAAATTGTACCGTTAATTCCTTTAAGCTTGTACTTAAGGTTTCCATGCTATTTGCAGGCAGAATAAGCACAAACTCATCACCACTGATCCGGTAAATCTTGAGGTGAGCAATTTGGGTCGCTTGCAAAAATTGCACAAGTCTTTGTAGTAAACGATCCCCTTCTTGATGTCCCAAGGTATCATTTACCATCTTGAGATTGTCGACATTCAGCAGCACCAACGCCATAGGGTTAACCACCTTATTGGAAAAGGCCAATTGAGAATTCATAAACTCATCAAAGGCATAACGGTTACCGACTCGCGTTAAGCCATCAAGCCTTGCTTTTTCCCAAGCGATCCCTAACTCTTCGATATGCGCCTTACGTTCTTCAGAAAGGAGTTTAAGTTTATTAGCCAAGGCAAGAGATAACAGTAAGGCATCTACAGTGCCGCCGAGCAAAGTAGCAAATTCAGCATGCTCAATAAAATCAGGAGTAATCCCCATATTGCCCGGTAAAATAATCACCGCAGGCAACAGCAAACAACTAAAGGCCATGATGAAATAGCGCGCTGGGGCAAAGCCTTTCATCAAACACACATTGCCACAGGTGATAGCCAACGCAATCCACAGCATGATTAAGACTGAGGCAATAATCGCGGTATAGGGCAATAACCAAATACTAGTTGGCAAGGCTAAAATACACGCAACTAATAAGTACTGGCTCAGTCGCCACAATCGGGGCGAATAGCTAGGCAACTGTAAAAAGTGCTTGTAGAACATAATATTAAATATCGGCAAACTGATAAAAAACAGATGATGTAGTTCTAATTGATGATAGTTAAACAAGTGAGCGGGTAAATGGAATGTTAATGCCCAACCTCCAAAATAGGCCAATACATAAAGGCCATAATATAAGAAGGCTTTATCAAAAATAGAGATATAAATCAGTATATTATATAAAGCGATAAACAATAATCCCCCTAAACAAATCAGTATCGCCATTGCCACACGGTCGTTGGTTAACTGATGCACCTCTTCTGACGTTAAAGCCAGCTCCGGGGCGGAGGAATAATAGCGGCTACTCAGTCGAGTCACCAACCAATAATCAGTCCCAATATTCAGTTGAACCTTGCGACCGTAATCGAATAAAAATTCATAGGGTGCATAGTAACCACTGTGGGCCGTTTGCACTGAGCCATCACTACCAAGTAACCAATAATCGACCGATTCAACAATAGAATTACTGGCATCGACTACCCAACGAGTTTGACGGCTATTAACCATCACTGGAGACACCATCCAATAGTCGCCACCAGCCAGACTCACAGAGCTAGCTTCTTTGAGTAGGCTCATCCATTGAGTTACCTCATTAAAATCGGCAGGCGGGAGCTGGTTATCTTCTGCATGGAATAAATAAGGGGAGTCCAACGCAATTTCAGCGCTAAGGGCAAATGGACTAAATGTCCAAAACAGCAACAAAAAGCACCAGAAATTATGCACGTTAGTTTTGCTCATTGGTATCTTGGTTTATATACCCGCGTTTAGTTCCACGCAGAAAATCAATTTAGAGTGTTAACTTTATGACTACATTTTATTTTTTACAATTGATTAGACTAAATTAGTCGGCAATTGGATGCCTTATGATGATATTTTAGTCGTTAACTTATAGAACCACACTTTAGCCTCAATATCAGTCGTTAACATGGATACCTATGGCACCTTTATTGATGATTTTAGCGGCACAATTGTTGATAGCCAGCGGTAACCTATTGGTTAAGTTGCTTGAAACTAATACGCCAGTGTTTCAACTTGTACTTTACCGGCAATTATTTGCCACACTTTTGGTACTGCCCTTTGTCTGGCGTTTACAGGGCAATCTCAAGTTAAGTCCCTTTTACAAAGTGCACTTAAGCCGAGCGCTATTAATTGGTTTAGGCAATGCTATCTTTATGCTAGCTGTATTGCATCTGCCACTCGCAACAGTCACCGCAGTCATTTATACCTCGCCATTATTACTGCTGTTATTGTCCGCGTTCTTTTTACATGAGCGCATAGGCTATCGCCGAACAGTAGCAGGCATCATTGGTTTTACGGGCATATTACTGATAAGCCAACCAACTGAATTTAATCTCTACATTGGCTTAGCCTTTTTTGGGGCTATGACTTCTGCAACAAACAGCTTGATTTTGAAGGCATACTCAACCCACGAGCATCCCTTTTCAACACTCTTTTGGTCTAATGCCTTTGCGATGGTTTTTCTGATACCGGCAACTTGGTACGAGGGCGCAGATTTTAATCTCCCCGTCGCTCAAGTCGGCTTAACCTTAGGCGTGTTTTATATCGGCATGACCTACCTGATTATCCATGCCTATCGACGAGCAGATGCGAGCCAAATGGCACCAGTGGAATACACAGGCCTTATTTTTGCCGCGTTGTTTGGTTGGTGGTTTTTAGATGAAACCCTTAGCATTGTGGTGTGTATTGGCATTGGACTAGTGCTCTTCTCCTCCATCCTACCAAGTTACAGCGAGCTCAAAGCTAAATGGAAAAGCCGGCAAAGGTAACCTTGGCCGGCTTTAAATTCGAGGCGACACATTTAGGTCGCCAATTTACTGGTTCGATTAGAAGCGGAATTTACCGCCGATGTACGCACCATCTTCAAAGGTAAAATCACGAGCATTATCGTATTCAAAGGCAATTTTACGATAACCGACGTACAGTGCCATATTTGGGTTGATGTTGTATTGCACTTTGGAATCCAATTCATACTGACCATCGACATTACCGAAAGACAATACCGATGGCGCATAGTAAGCGGCAGCATGTATAGAAATATTTGGCCCTAAGGCTAACGCATAGCGACCACCGACAGACACAGTACTGCCATTTGGCGCATCGTCTGCCCATAACTGGCTTAACTTAGCGCCCACTTCAAAATGATGCACTCCCGCATCGTGGGTCATGTGCATTGCACCTTGAGCAATATGACCGCTATCGTCCGAATAAATATATCCTAATACTGCATTAGTATCTTTATTCACTTGCAGCTCTAATTCAGTAGAAACGACATCGTTGTTTAAGCCAAGATTAAATTCTGACGCATTCACTTGCAGCGCGGCTGCACTCAATAATAAGACACTTGCTACTCTGAATTTAGCCATAAAAACACCTCAATAATGACTGTGGGTAATAGCGCGGATCATACCGAATAAAAAAAGAAAATCTGCATATTTAGGATTTTGGTGCCGATATTTTTGAATTTAAAACCAAATAAAAACCTGCAATAAACATAAGCAAAACCTAAATAAAACAATTTTTACACATTAAGGTGCTGGTATACGATTTCCCACTAAGGTTTGCATCGTTCCTTCAATATCAATCTCATCGAACAAGGTTAAGTAATACCAACCCACGGTATTCCCCGTTCCTCGAATACTTAAATAGTTACGCCAAAAGTGAAATCCGGCCTTGAGTAAATTCACTCTGCTGGCGTTGTTTTCATCTCGAATAGTGGCAAATAACAGGGCGATTCCCTGTGCTTTAGCCACTTCAATTCGCATAAGGGTAAGCCCTTGGGCGATGCCTCGGCGGCGATATAAAGGCGAGACTACCAGATAACCGAGTTCCCCCACTGGACCAGAACCAGCCTTAATCGCTGCGCAGCCGACTATCTCGCCTTCGAGAGTCTTCGCCAATATCACGGCGCGGGACAGAGCAAAAGCCTGATGGTCGAGGGGATGCGCGTTGTCATCCCGCAGGTCAATTAATGCCGCCGCAGCCGCTAATTCGGCCGCGTTTTGACAAAGAACAAATTGAATATCGTTTTGATTCATACAAATGAGTTAAACAACCAAATCCACTTAAAGATAGAGTATCGTCGCCATACCGAGGAAAGTGAAAAAGCCCACCACATCGGTCACAGTGGTTAAAATCACCGAGCCAGAGAGCGCCGCATCTTGGTTAAATCGCTGCAAGACCATAGGCACGATCACCCCAGCTAAAGCCGCGACCGCCATATTGATTAAAATCGCACAACCTATCACTATGCCTATGGTGCTGTCGGCAAACCACCAGCCCGCCACCAATCCAATAACAATCGCCCACAGAGTGCCATTGACTAAACCAATCCCTAACTCGTTCTTCATTAACGAGAATAAGTTACCCGCAGAGATCTGCCCCATCGCCATACCGCGGATCATCAAGGTGAGCGACTGACTCCCCGCAATCCCGCCCATGGACGCCACTATCGGCATAAGTACCGCAAGTGCAACCACTTGAGATAAGACGTTTTCAAACAATCCAATGGTTGCCGAGGCCAAAAATGCGGTGAGTAAGTTAATCCCTAACCACACGGCGCGGCGCTGCGCACCTTTGATGATTGGGGCGAATAAGTCGTCGGACTCATCCATACCCGCGGTCGCCATTAATTGCGCTTCGTAATGTTCACGCACTAAGGCAGTCGCGGCCCTCAGGGTGACACGGCCAATCAGCTCCCCAGCCTCATCGATCACGGGTAACTCAATTTCGCGGCTATGTTCTATCGCCTCGGCGGCATCGAGTAGCGTCGTATCCGCAGTTAATGCACGACTGTCTTCCGATAACAGTGAAATCAGCGGCTCAGAGGGATCATGCTTGAAAATATCATAACGTCTGACCGTACCTAGGTATTTATCCGCCTCATCGACAATAAATAAGTTGTCGTTACAGTCGAGTTCAATTCGCCTGAAAAACCGCTGTGCCTGAGCCACAGTCGCCTTATCGCTGAGCACTAACATTTGATGATCGGTATAACGACCAATTTCGTTTTCCGAATATTGGTCATACAACTCGAAACGCTGCCGCTGACGCTCGCCCATCTGCGCCAAGGCGCGGTCGGTAAAACTTTCGGGGAGATAATCACTCCACTCAATCAAATCCTCAGGACTGAGCTGCGCGAATAGCAGATCCACCTCATTGTCGGGCATCTGCTTTAGGATACCCATACGCGGATCGGCACGCATTAAACTCAGCACTGTCACACGGTCACTAAACTCAACCTGTTGCCAACGCTCGTAACGCTCGTCTAGGGGTAAAGACTCCAGTGCTAATGCAATAGTACCAGGCTCTGCTTCATTTAAGATTTCACTGAACACTTCAGCCTGTTCTTCACCTTCAACTTCAGTGAGTTGCTGAACAACCTGCCCGACATCGGCCTGTGTGTTTGTTTCGTATTCGGCTTCATGTTCAGTCACATAAACGCCCTTCTGCTGAGATAAAAATTAGCGTAACTATATTGATATTGAAGAAGATTGGCAAACACACAGAATAAATTGCACACAAATTGATTGATAACAACTTAACTATTATTTATGCTAATCATCACACCTAAGGAGGTAATGATGACATCGACTATCTATAGCCACAGCGCAAACGACATTCAAGGCAATCCAACGGCACTGGCACAATATCAAGGCAAAGTAATTTTAATTGTAAATACCGCCAGTGAGTGCGGTTTTACACCACAGTACAAAGGCTTAGAGGCGCTTTATCAAAAATATAAAGCACAAGGATTTGTGGTTTTAGGCTTCCCATGCAATCAGTTTGGTGCCCAAGAAAAAGCCGATGAGAAAGGCATCCAAAGCTTTTGTGAACTCAACTTTGGCGTGAGTTTTCCCCTATTTTCAAAAATCGAGGTAAACGGTGAGCATACTCACCCTTTATATCAGTATCTTAAAAAAGCAGCGCCGGGCCTATTGGGCACAGAACGGATTAAGTGGAATTTCACTAAATTCTTAGTGAATCGTCAGGGAGAAGTGGTCGCTCGCTTTGCGCCAACCACAAAACCAGAAGACATTAGCGACAAAATAGAAACGCTTTTAAAGTAATCAGCGAGCTATCCCGTTGAAACTTTTCTATTAAATAAAAAGTTAAGTTATTTTTTATTTTCGATGGAACTTTAACCCTATAAGCCCCTCAAACATATTGAACAGCGAATGTCTTTTTCATGTTCATCATTCTCCCAGGGGCTTCTAGCGCGGCCCCCTTGACCTAGGAAGAGGTCACTAGGCAACCAATTGGTTGCCTTTTTTTATGTCTATGTTTTATTTGTAAAATAAATGTAGTCACCCACTAACTTCTATATTTAGCATGTCGGCATGGTCGAAAATAATTTCAAAAATTTTTAGCCGCAAACTGAACTTTATGAAAATGCCTTAGTCTGACTATATGTAAGGATTAACAAATCCGCTTTAATGCACAATTGATTGCTAAATGAAAAGTTTAGCAAAGGATTAAATGGATAAAACATGCCGTTTAATTCAATGGAACAGTTTCAAGTTATTGCATAGAGTCGAATTGGTTGGTCGTTCATCATCATCTCCCTTTTGGGAAGCAATCGAATACACGCTAGCGCACTGAATTCCTTTGTCTCCTAGCTTGATTTTCTTATGGCAACCTTTGGTTGCCATTTTTTTATCTGTTTTTACGAGTTAAACATCCTATCTAACTGTACTTGAATGGATGGGTGATAACCTGCGCGTGCGCTTGCATAAATCTTTTGTAACTCAGCATGATAACCCGCAATCTTTAACTCAGCGTAAAGCGGACGGACAAACTTGCCGCGGCCAATACGCTGTAAATAAGCGCTTAAAGCGGGCAGCACAGGATCGTAATGATTGCGGATAGCGACCCTAAACCAATCGCAGGCAATTTCGGCATTGCTCGACTCGGTTAACTTAAAGGTATCGTCCAAATCCATTAATTTCACCTGAGACAAGACTTCAGGCAATTGAGTCAGAAAGTATTGCCAGTGATGGACACGCCAGCCTTGCACCTTAAGCTCTCTGGCCACTTTGCCCTTTAAAAAGTCCTCCAAGGCGCTATCGACCTTATCTAAACTTCGCGATGTGGGCCCCACATAACCTTGAGGTAGCCCTTCGCCATAAATCCATTCCAACAATTCGGCTTCGCTTATCTTATCGGAATAGGCTTCAACTAAAGCGACTTTGGCGTATTTGACAAACTCTTCAGTGGTGATTGCCTTAAAAGCAAAGTGCTGCACATAGGCAAACAGAAACTTATCGAATTCGGTGCGGCCAAGTCGATGCTCTAATTCATGGACGAAGATCGACGCCTTATCATAGGTAAAACGGTTAAAGGCCAGATTAGGATCGGCCTGTTGTACATTGGCGGGTAGCGTTTGCCTGTAGCGCGGTAAAACGGCCATTTCTTCTTTTAGTCGACCAAATTCAATCACCCATTCTAGCTCAGCCTGCTCCTTGCCATAGACTTCCTCGACAATTCGATTGGTGAAATAGGTCGTAAAACCTTCATTTAACCAGAGATCACGCCATGTGGCATTGCTCACCAAATTGCCCGTCCACGAGTGTGCCAACTCATGGGCAACCGTTGACACAAGGCTCTTATCTCCCGCAATCAAGGTTGGAGTTAAAAAAGCTAAACGGGGATTTTCCATGCCACCAAACGGAAAGCTCGGCGGCAAGATGATCATGTCATAACGCCCCCAGGCATAGGGGCCTAATAGCGATTGCGCCACATCTAGCATATGTTCGGTATCGGCAAACTCAGTTGCTGCGGCGGCCAACATGCAAGGTTCTGTATACACGCCGCTGCGCGGGCCTATGGCTTGAAATGCCAAGTCACCTACCGCTAATGCCAGCAAATGGGTTGGGATGGCTTTTTCCATCTCAAACGTAAATATCCCTTCAAGCGGTGTATCTGGATGGTTCATCGCACTCATCACTGCACGCATTCCCTTGGGCACTTGGACTTTCGCATCGAAGGTTATCCGCGCCTTTGGCGTATCCTGCAAGGGGATCCAACTGCGGGCATTAATGGGCTGAGATTGACTAAAGAGATAAGGTAACTGTTTGCCAGCCGTTTGCTCAGGCATAAGCCACTGCAACCCTTCAGCTTCTGGCGAGGTGCGATAGTGAATACAGACTCGCTCACACTTTTCAGCGGGTAGCTGGATCACCAATTTCTGCCCGAGGATTTCATTTGGCACTTCAAGCACAAACTCAAGGGGCTCTTGAGTATCAGTCGTGACCGATAAAATATGTAAATCACGGCTATCGAGCCATAACTCGCTAGTCTGTGGTTCAAAGTAGCGAAGTGACAGAATCGCTTCCCCGAGCAAAGTGCGAGTCGCAAAGTCGATTTTCAACGCGAGGGATAAGTGCGTGACCTGCACTTGGTCGCTATTGGCAAAGGAATGGTAATCCCGAGTTAAATCCCATGCTGCGGGAGCGATTGGCATTTGCTGGCTTTCTGATGACATCACTTAGCTAACCTGTGAACGGTAAATTATCTAATCATATTATCGGACGCAGATTTACCGACGCGCAATCGAATAAACTGTCCTCGCATCGGCATTTTGTAACAATGCTTGAATCCAAGTTTTGCTATAATCGACTTTAGTTAACTCATAAAAATAAAATTTACATATTTTTCAATGCATAAAGAAAAATAGTAAAAATTTTTTCAAAAATTTTCTATTTTGGCTGAACTAATTTCGCGCCCTTGAGTCAGATATTATGAACCGAATCTTTGCAATGAGTTTCTTCGTTCATCATCATTCTCCTTTCGATGGTTTCTAGCGCGACCGTCCCCAGATTCCGAATTGGAATTTACAGCAACCTAATTAGGTTGCTTTTTTTATGCCTATTTTCAGTCGTAAGCGCCAGCTAGTAATCACCTCGCATGATAACCCCATACTGACGTTGGTGGTTTTAGCCCCCAAAACAAAAAGGGCCTCCGAAGAGACCCTTAAGGTTTAGCGATTTAGCATTAGAGGCGGATGCCTAACTGTTCTAAATCTTTAGCAACGACGCTCTTAGGCAGAGTCACATAACCGTCTTTTTCTACCACTTGCTGACCTTGCTTAGACAGCACGTAACGGATGAATTCTTTTTCCATTGGTGCTAAGTCTTTGTTTGGTTGCTTGTTCACGTATACATATAAGTAACGTGATAATGGGTAAGTACCGTTAGCGGCGTTTTCTGCAGTCGCTTCGATAAACTCGTTACCTTTCTTCGCGATGGCAACGGCTTTCACGCCAGCAGTTTTGTAACCGATACCTGAGTAACCGATAGCGTTCAGTGATTGAGACACTGACTGAACTACAGAAGCAGAGCCTGGTTGTTCGTTTACGTTGGCCTTGAAGTCACCTTTACACAGAGCGTGCTCTTTAAAGTAACCGTAAGTACCAGATACTGAGTTACGGCCATATAACTGTACGTCTTTAGCTGACCAGTTACCGTCAAGGCCTAAATCGCCCCAACGTTGGATGTCGCTGCTACCACATTTGTGAGTAGAAGAGAAAATACCGTCAACTTGTTCGACAGTTAAGCCTTTGATTGGGTTATCTTTGTGTACGAATACCGCTAAAGCGTCAATCGCAACACGAACTGCAGTTGGCTTGTAACCGTAGTGTTTTTCGAAGGCTTCTTCTTCATTAGGCTTCATCTTGCGGCTCATTGGGCCGAATTGTGAAGTACCTTCAGTTAATGCTGGTGGCGCAGTAGAAGAACCAGCTGCTTGAATTTGGATATTTACGTTAGGGTACATCTGTTTAAATTCTTCAGCCCACAGTGTCATCATATTGGCTAAAGTATCTGAACCTACAGAGGAAAGGTTGCCCGATACCCCACTTGCTTTCTCGTAAGTTGGCAGAGATTGATCAACAGATGCCATTGCAGTGGCAGAGAATACACCAGCGGCAGTAAGAGTCATCGCGCCGACAAGCTTTTTCAGTTTCATTATGTGCTCCAGTAATAAGCTAACTAATTTGTAACTTAAGTTTCTTCAGACGCAGCCAGTATCAATCGCTACAATGACAATTCTATGTCCAAGATATGACACTTAGATGACAAAACACCTTTTTATAAAAAATCCGCCGATTCAAACCCGATAAAAAACAAAACAGGCCATAATGGCCTGTTTTTAATATAAAAAATAACGTTACAGTAAATAGCAATTATTTTTTACGTTCAATCAAATGCTGCGGGATCATAAAGCTGAAAGTGCTACCCTTTCCTAATTCACTGCTGATATTAAGCTCACTGTGATGATGACTTAACGCATGTTTCACAATGGCTAAACCAAGGCCGCTTCCCCCCGTTTGCCGTGAGCGCGCGCTATCAACTCGATAAAAACGCTCGGTTAAGCGATTGATATGCTGCGGTGCAATCCCTTCCCCGGTATCTGTCACACTGAAGAGACCGCCAGTAGCAACGCTACGCCACTGCACCGTAATCTTACCACCAGGCTCAGTGTAACGAATCGCATTCGAAATCAGGTTAGAGCAAGCACTTCTAAGCTGTAGCTCATTGCCATGGGAATCTAATCCCGGCTCACAATGGAAACTTAACTCATATTTATCCTGCGCTAATGCTTTAGCTTCTTCCTTTAAAACTTCCATTAGCTGCGACATGTTTACCGTGTTCTCAAGATTAATATCCACTGCATCTTCGATACGCGATAACACCAGTAATTGTTCGACCATCGACTGCATTCGCCGAGTCTGCTGCTGCATTAAGGCTAAGGGCTTAGCGTTCATCGAATCGGGTTCCGCCATGCTTTGCATCATCTCTAAATAGCCCTGCAATACAGTGAGCGGGGTTTTGAGTTCGTGTGACACATTGGCGACAAATTCTTTACGCATGCCTTCGAGTTGTCTTATCCGTGTAATATCGCGGGCAATCAACAGTAACTGCCGATCGCCATAGGCCATGATACGAATTTCGAGTAAACGCCGCTCCGATACTGGCGAAGCCAGCTCTAAGGGTTCCTTATATTCAGCCGCTTTGATATAGGCAGAAAAATCGGGATGACGAATTAAATTATCGATTCGTTGACCATTATCCTGTGGCCAAACGAATCCCAACATCAGCTGAGCTAATTTATTACACCATAAGATATTATGCTCTGAGTCGAGCACGACTGCTGCATCGGGTAAGGCTTCAGCGCCTTGACGGAAACGCCCAAGTAGAGCCGCCAATTGACCGACTCGGCGACGATTTTTACCTTGCAGGCGGTAAATACCATTAAATACGCCTTCCCAACTGCCAGTGCCTTGGGGAGGCGTTAATTTTCTATCTCGCCATAACCAAAAATTAAGTCGCGCTAACTGACGGTAATGCCAGAACACTAGCCCTAGCAATCCAATGATCAGTATCCAGAGGGGTTTCCCTACCAATAAACCAATGAGCAAACAAAGCAGTAAAAATACGGCTAAGCGCGTAAACAACCGGTACCCTGAATAAGAGTCGAACATAAATAAACCCAAACATCAGGCTAAATAAGAGGAGCACAAGATAGCCGAAAAGCTAACCTGTGCCTATCTCTTATTTGGCACTAACTACGTGTTGAGAAACGATAACCCGCACCACGAACCGTTTGAATGAGACGATCATGGCCCGACTCTTCAACCGCTTTACGTAGGCGGCGAATATGCACATCAACGGTTCGGTCTTCGACATATACGTTTGTGCCCCACACATTATCAAGCAGCTGTTCGCGGCTATAGACACGTTCTGGGTGTGTCATAAAAAAGTGTAACAATCGAAATTCTGTGGGCCCCATATCGAGTACAGTATCGCCAACACTTACCCTGTGACTCACGGGGTCGAGTAACAATCCTTGTACGTCAATCGTTTCTTCAAGACGGGTCGGCGCGCTACGGCGTAGCACCGCTTTGATACGTGCCACCAACTCCTTGGGTGAGAAAGGTTTAGTGATATAGTCATCGGCGCCCACTTCGAGGCCCTTAACCTTATCTTCCTCTTCTCCACGGGCGGTGAGCATAATAATGGGGATCTGACGGGTAAACTCATCCTGCTTGAGGCGTTTAGCCAATTGAATACCGCTTCCTCCAGGAAACATCCAATCCAACAAAATCAGATCGGGGTAAGGCTCCTTTAGCAGCGCAATGGCCGAATCAAAATCTTCTGCCGCAGAGGTGGTAAACCCATGCTGTTCCATTACAAAAGTCAGCATCTCGCGGATAGCTAACTCGTCTTCTACTATCAATATCCTTGCAGTCATAGGTGATTTTCTGTCAGTGAATGTCAACACGGCTATTATTAGTCATTTTTATTACAGATTTATGAATAAGTGTGCCGCACAAGCTATATAGTAGCGATGATTGTCATATTAAGTTTATATAACTGTTTGTTTATCGCAGTAAAGAATCCACCTTCTGAAGAAGGTGGCTTTGTTTTAACCCCCTAAAAGGGGGCCTTTATTCAAGAGCAAGTTGACCCTGCTCTTGCCGCTCTACTTTCTCTTGATGCCTAACGTATCTACGGATTATTTCCTCGTTAATTCCAATCGAATCGACGAAGTATCCTCTCTGCCAAAAATGATTTCCCGAAAGTTTATTCTTACGTAGGTAAGGAAATTTACTGAATATTTTCAAAGCTATCTTACCTTTTAACGCCCCCATTAAATTCGATATAGATATCTTCGGAGGTACCTTCACTACTAAATGAACATGGTCAACTTGAACATTTAGCTCCATGACTATGCATCCCATTTGATGGCAATAAACCTGAATGCATCGATAAACCTCTTTTCCGACATTACCTTTCAATATCCGAAAGCGGTACTTTGGTGTCCAGACTATATGATATTGACATCGCCAGAACACATGCGATGCTTGCTCGTATCTACTCATGTTATTTGCCTCTTTTGACTTCGCTAAAAATCAAAGATGCATTTAACATGGGTAGGTATACAGGCAAAGCCTCAAATGATGATAACCACCTACTGAAGTAGGTGGTTTTGGGCTAAAAATAAAAAAGGAAGCCGAAGCTTCCTTAATTCAATCTTAATACTGAGATTAGAACTTGTGTTCTAAACCAACAACGATGTATTTATCATCATCTGTATTCGCTTCTAAAGAGCGGTTGGTATAGAAAGCAAACACTTTAGTCGGCTTGCCTAAGCTGTAGTCCGCACCCACTGACCATGAATCACCTAAGTCTTCCATGTCTTGATATTGAGCTTTTAATGTCACAGCATTGATATCATAAGCAGCACTTAACAGGTAGCCAGTCGCACTGTCTGCAGACACCTCAACTGGTTGGCCCGTTGTTGCATTGTATTTGTACGTTTGTTCCTGCTGCTGATACATACCACCCAATGTGATGCCTGCTAACTTGGTTTGTAAGCTAGCGCGCACGATTTCATATCCAGACACATCAGAATCGTAGGCAAGGGCTGCATAGACAGCGGTTTTCTTTAACTTAGCGTCACCATACATGGCGGCAGCACTGAAACCATCTTGAGCAAATTGACTTTTAACATCATTACCTTCCGCAACATAAGTGACACCAAACACAAAGTCACCAAAGGAAGGGGTTAAGTAAGTTGCCGTTTGCGCAGCACGAACTTCACCTTTAAACAATTTAGCCAGGTCACCAGAATTCATAAAGTCATTGAATTGGTCAACACCACCTTGAGAAATCTTCAGCAAAGTATCGTTACGACCAACAGAGAACGAACCAAAGTCGCCTTTTAAACCAACAAATTGATTACGCGCAGTAAAGTTGTCGCTTGATGCATTACCAGTATCTACTTGATACTCAACAGTATAGAAAGCGGTAAGTGAACTTGATAATTCGAAATCACCCTTCACACCAAAACGAGAAGCATTACTTTGAATAGTTGTTGTAGCGTCACCATTCTCATCGTTTGATTGAGCGCTAACATTCAACTTACCATAAACAGTCAGTGGCTCAGCGGCATAAGCAGAAGCCAGAGTTGCAGAAGCTAGCGCAGAAGCAAGTAGAGTTTTACAAAAAACGTTCATCATTTAATCCTTTCGACGTTATGTTCGTCTTGGTTATTGGTTTGGAACGACCGAAAGTTTGCAATGAATCTGTTTCAGTTTTATTTCAATTGTGACAACTTAGGACTACCACCATAAAACCGCACCACCTACAAAAGACAAAACCCATTAACACCAAGGGTTATAGCTGAGTTTTTCTCAATGTTACATTTTGATGAATTCTGCAACCAAGGCAAAATTTAACGATTTCAGGTAGGTTTACCCCGCCGCAACTATGCCGTAAACTGCGACTTTATTTTTCCAATGAGCGCATCTTATGTGGTTTAAAAATCTTACTATTTATCGTTTCAATAAACCTTTTTCCATCGAGACAGAAGCACTTGAAACCGCACTTGCCGATTTCACATTTTCCCCGTGCGCCAGCCAAGACGTCAGCAAATTTGGGTTTTCCAATGCCTTAGGTAAACAGGGCAGCACCTTAGTGCACAGCGCCAACAATCGTCATCTAATCTGTGTCACTAAAGAAGAAAAAATTCTTCCTGGTCAAGTAATTAAAGAATCATTAGAAGAAAAAGTGGCACAAATTGAAAACGAAGAAAATCGTAAACTTGCCAAAAAAGAAAAAGATGCGCTAAAAGATGAAATCATCACTAGCCTATTGCCACGCGCTTTTTCGCGCCGCAGCCAAACACGCGCACTGATTTTACCTGAGTTAGAAATGATCCTCGTTGACAGTTCAAGCGCCACTAAGGCAGAAGAATTATTAGCCTTATTACGCAAGGCCTTAGGTAGCTTGCCAGTGATCCCATTAAGCTTTAAAGCACCGATTGAAAGCCAATTAACTGAATGGCTTAAAAATGGCAGCGCCCCCTTACCTTTTGAAATACAAGATGAAGCTGAGCTGAAATCAGCCGCAGATGAAGGCGGCATAGTACGCTTTAAGCAGCAAGATCTAAAAGAAGACGAAGTACTTGCCCACCTTGAAACCGGTAAAGAAGTGCATAAGCTCGCCCTGCACTTTGGCCAATCGATTGCGCTACTGCTGCAATCCGATGCCAGTGTGAAACGCTTAAAATTCTCCGAAGAATTTAGAGCGGGTAACGATGAGTTGGGTAATGAAGATCCGATGGCGCGCCTCGATGCTGACTTTGCCTTAATGGGCAGTGAATTAGTCGCACTAATGCACGCCCTAGTTTCTGCATTGGGTGGCATTGAAGAGGCTCAAGCTTAACGCTTAAAACGCTGATCGTATTTGGCCAAGGCTCCTTCCTAGCGAGTATTAGAAAAGTAAAAGGCGCCGCAGTTGGACTCAGTTCACTGCGGCGCCTTTTTAGTCTCTATGACTGAAGTAACACATTGGTAGTGATTCGAATAAGCCAACCTAAAGCCCACTCACTCAAATCGCAAACAAGTTAACTTTTCGTCAGCAGCTCCCCCTTATTATCAAACGGCCAATCGATGCCCAGCCAAGCCTTGAAGAAGGCTTTTTGCTGTTTAGTCGCCTTCACATCGCCTTTGAGCACTAGCTTGCCGCTTTGTTTCTCACCTAAGGTTAACGCCACTTGCTTGATTTTGTCGTTGTTAAATAAGGTGATTTCGACCTTATCACCCACTTTAAAGTCTTTGATGCGCTTATCAAATCCTTGAGCGGTCACCTTTAAGCCATTAATCGCGATAATCTCGTCTCCCGCCATGATACCAGCCTGCCAGGCGGGGCTATTACGCAATACTTGGGCAAGCACCAAAGAACCATATTCGCTGCTTAAGGTCATGCCCGTAAAAGGCTCAGCTTTAGCGTCTTTACCGTAGGACATCACTAATCCCGCCTGAGACAACAGGCTTGAAAACTCAAGGCTCAGTGGACTATTCACATGACTTTGCCACCATGGGCCATAGTCCTTACCCGATAAGTCCTTCAGAATTTGCTGCACATCGGCCACAGTGTACCCCTTAGGAACGCGGTAATCCTGATAGAGTTTACGATGCACGTCGCGGTATGAATGGGCAAGATTCGAGTCCGTCAGCAGAGAGAAATCCAGCGCCAGTGAGGCTAAATAACCTTCGGAGTAAATATTCACACTGTGGTTAATGGCATAATCGCCGCCCGTGCTGCTCCACTCGCCTAAACTGGCTTCGGCAACGGATTGAATTTCGCGCCCCGGTGTAAGCTCACTCTTCTCGATGCGTTTGGCGAGGTCTTCTAAAAATTCCTTAGGCGTCATTACACCTGCGCGCAGCAACAATTGCCCTTGGAAATAACTAGTTGATCCCTCGGCAATCCACAACAGTTCAGTCATATTTTCATGCTGATAATCGTAGGGAACAAGACCCGCCGGACGATAAGCTTTAACGTTCCAAGTATGAATAAACTCATGGGACGCCGTGCTAATAAAGCGCAGGTAATCCTTACGCTCACGAAAACTAAACCGTGGTAGTTGGATAACCGTCGAGTTTAAGTGCTCGGTCGCGCCGCCCGCCCCGCTGGTGGCATGCACCATATACACATAACGATCAAAAGGATAATCATCCCAGATCGCTTTGGCTTGGCCACTCAATGCGGTTAAGTCTTTCACCACCTTATCGGCATCGTAGTTGCCTTCACCCCAAAACACTAATTCATAGTCTTTGCCATTAGCACTAAATTTATTGTGAGTACTCACCCCTGTTTCAATGGGGGAGTCAATTAGCACATCATAATTAGGTGCAATAAATGAATGCGCCATTTTGCCTGACGACATGCCCGAATAACTCTGCCAGTTTTCGGGCACGGTTAATTGTACTGCAACTGGGTCTTCTCGAAATTGCGGGCTATACATTAATACGCCACTGGCATCGAGATAAGCATGGCTTGAATCAATATGACGCACGCGCTGGCCTAATTCATTGGCGTAAAGTTGATAACTCACGGTTACATTGGTTGGATTATCTAAGGCAATTTTCCACTCGCCACTAGCACTGCGTTTCCATGGGAGTGGATTGCCCTTACTGTCTTTTGCCGTGAATAAACGCACGCCATCAGAGAGTGGTAACACTTGGTACTGAAGGATCCCCTCATAAATCAGCCATAGCATAGCCATATTTGAGCAACTGATTGGCGAATAATACCCAGGCCGCCAGCAATTCTTTCTCCGTGATTTGATAATCAGGCCGCCTGAGTACCTCCAATCCCAAGCGAATCGTTGAGAGTACCGTTCGATGCCCAATGGTATTGGCCTGAAAATGCTTATCCCAGCCCTGTTGCTGTGCGTGTAAACCAACTAGCCACAACAGGCATTGAACCATCAACGCTATCAGTAGGATGATGTCGAATCGCTCTGGACTGTTGGTACGACTTTGGCGTAAGCCAAAGCCGTATGCCGGGCTTTTGAGGTCACGAAAGGTTTCCTCTATTTGCATACGTTTGGCGTACAGGTTTACCAGCTGCTTTGGGCTCCGAGATTCTGGTGGTAAATTGCTGGCTAACACCCAAGGCTCTTTCGCCGATGTTGAGTACGTTTTTGCCGATGGATGGTGGCAATTAGTCCTCGTTGAACGCTGATTTGTACGCCCCTTAGGTTTGCTACGATAAAGCGTGAGATGGCAATTGATAGGGTTAGTTTTGGTCAAGGTCTTACAACCCAGGCTCTTCGCTTGACCGTTGGCCAAGTCATGTGTACTGCGAACTGCACGCCAATTTTCAGCGCCAATATCTGCAAATTGAACTGTACCGCGAATACGGCTTAGCCAAAACCAACCATGCGCCTCAACCTCTTTGTACCAAGGCACTTTGAACCCCGCGTCAGTCACGATGAGAGGGGTAACATGCAAAGGTAAAATCTTGGCTAAGTCCGCTAAAAAACCGTTGTGGGAGGCCTTAGAGCATTGTTCTGATAGGGGATAGGACTTCTCATACAGGGTAATAGAGCGGCCATTGAAGGCTATTGAGGCGCGCAGAGCCATGATGCGTTTATGCTCTCGGATGTCTGACCAATCGACGAGCACAATCGGCATAGGGTTACCAGAACAGATGAGGCTGGCATGCCATTGGTAGACAGCTAACCGTTCTTGATGCAGATGCGTGTTGCCGAGCAAACGATCAATGCGCTTGATGTTGTGCTTGGTTCGGGCCGTGGTTGGTAAATTTCGACCTAACTCAGTCAAGGTCAGTGTCTTACATTCAATCAGTGCCTTAGAGGCCAGCATCAAGCTGTTTAATCGTTTTAGGTGAAGTTCTGGGCAGTATTGGTGTAAAGAATGTTGTAGGATATTGGCTTCGCGCATCTTGTTGTCCAAGTGTAGTTTTTAGCGAAACCATTTGATCATGCAACAAGATGCGCTTCCACTCTAATTTGATGATTTATTTGTAAATCATCAGGGGATTCTTCAGCACTTGGTATTTACCCGTACGCCACACAGGAAGATTAACTATTAGCTCACCTGCTTTAGCTTCGGGAAACGTTACACTCACCTGTGCAAGATGATGTTGGGGTTGGCTTAAATCAATTTTGTAATCCACATCGGCAAATACGTTAGCCGACCCTAATACACTTAATGCCAAAATAGATAATCTATTGGGTTTCACTCTGACTTCCTTCCGTCTTCTGTTATTATGCTTCTTATATTTTTTCCAAGTATAACAAGTCGATGTAGCATCCTCATTAGGCGCTAACAAAAGCTAACAAAATAAGTTCCTTGACTTAGGGAATATAGGGCCACCTACACATGCATAAACTCATTGTTATTTTCGTGACCTTGTTAATATCTATTTCTTTTCAAACATTGGCGGTTGATCTTGAGGCTGAAGAAATAGAATTGCGTGAAACGCCACAAAAAATGTATGACAGGCTTAATCAGTCGATTTCTTTTCCTATCACCTTTAAGAACCGTGAACAATTCGAACGAGCAGCCCAAGAACAGGGCTACAGCAGTGATGAGTTTGAGCACATACTGCAACTCCTCGCACGGTTAAATCTGGAACCCAATGTCAAAACCAAGGTGGGTTTTCAAGACGCAAACAACTTAATCGAACTTCTGGCAAGCATAGCGCAAACGCCCTTCGAGCAAGCCACCGTCGCCATGCTAAAGGGGCGCTATATCGGCCGCACCGAACAAAAATACCAAGAAGCGATCGCTTTTTATAACGAAGCACTGACACAGATCAGCGAAAGCGTTGATATTGAGTCTATGCTGCTAAAACATACCATCCATGAACATTTAGGTGGCATGCACTTGGTTATTCGCCAAGATGTTCCTGCACTAATGCATTTTCACACTTATCGCGATATAGCTTATAAGCTCAGAAACGACTACCTCATCGCGGCGGCCGAATCGAAACTAGGGCACTACTATAATAAAAATCAACAACTAACCAAATCATTGCAACATTATAGTGAAGCGATTCGACTATCAAATCGCTCCAATTATCCGTCAATGAAAACGCATCTTCAGTTACAACTCGCTAAGGTGTATCGTGATTTAAAACAATGGGATGAAGCGTTAAAAAATGCCCACGAAGCCGCAGCAGGATTTAAAAAGCTAGGGAACGATACTTATCTTTCCAGCTGTATGACAGTTATTGCCATGGTGTATGGTGAGCAAGGGGATTGGAACCGCGCCATTGATTACTACCTTAATGCTCAGCAACTCGATGCTAAACGCGGTAATTACATCGCTCAAGGGCTTAATTTCCACAATTTAGGTCAAGCTTATTCGCATCTTAATGATGATGTGAATGCACTTAAGTATTTGTTGATGGCTAATAAAATATTTACTGAAAAACAAAGCCATCATTACTTGGTCTATAACGAATTACTGATTGGTGAAATTGCTCAAGGCAAGCAAGATTGGCCATTGATGATGGGGCATGCTGAAAACGCTTTAGCGTTGGCGACAGATTTAAATCTACCAGAGGAGCAAAAATCAGCACTGACACAAATCGCCCTTTCGGCAGAAAAACAGCAAGATCAAGCCAAAGTGATCAACACACAAAAAAAGATTATTGAGTTAAACAACTCATTAAAAGACACCGCTAAAGATCCTGGCGTCACTGCTTCAGTCCTTGCTGAACAGCAGCTCAAGTTAGAACTCAATATGATTCAAAGCAAGTTAAATGATGCCATTCAAACCGCTAAGGATACTAATCAATTCCTGGCATTTAGTGGTCTTATCATAACCTTGTTGGTGATAGCAGTTATCTTCTTACTAAATCAACGACGCAAGAGCAAACAGCAAAACGCATCGCTGCTTCAATTAAGCTTAGAAGAACCTTTTACCCATCATAAGGGATATGCTGCACTATTAAACGATCTGACGCTAAACCCGCCTAGCTCTCAAACCACTGCGCTAGCTTTAATTGAATTTCGCGACCATATATCGACTGACCTCAATCACGGCCAATATTTTGCCAATACTATGACCCGTCAGCTCACAAACCATATTAGCCATAGTCTGTTTATGCCCGTCTATGTGATCCGCCAAGGCTTATTTGCGGTCAGGTTTACTGAGGCCGTAGAACCACAGCAAGTGTTAACACAACTTCAACAGCAATTCGATAAACAAGCATTTACGCCTAGTTTCAATCTCGGCTTTATCAATTTGCCCCTGCTTGCCAAAGCGGAGATTAACATTGCCCCCAAATTGCTGTTTGAAACCGTGCAAATGGCGCTCGCTGGTGCACGAAGTTTGCCAAATGACACTTGCTATTATGTGAGTCTCAGAGCATTAGATTTCGTGCCACCGACACTGTTTGCCGACCCGCTGTTTTTGCACTTAGAGAAAGGTATTGAACGCGGCCTGATCCGAGTCGAGACGAATGCGATAAAGGAAGATATTGTATGGCCTTGCTGGGAAAATAACCAAAATCGGCATTTGTTAGAAAATATTTGATCAATATCGACAATTAATCACTATCGTACAAGCAAAGCAATTTGCACTCTACGACCATTGTTATAACATTAGAAGCATATGAGTTAAACGCTAATCTGGACAGAGGACGTCTTGCTTGTTAGCCCTGCAGAGTTAGGAAAATACTCCGGATGAAGGATTCCAACGCGACTGTTACACAACTTGCATTACTTCAACAGAAACTTCATTCGGCAAAACTTGCCCTCGATGAAGTCAATGAAGATAGAAATGCTAAGTTACAAACTTTACTCCAATTTATTGGTCATTTAAGTCTTGCCTGCAAAGGTCAAAACTTAGAATTGGATAATAAGCTTGCCAAACTTCGCCATAACTTAAATACCTTTGAGCGAGTCGATGAAGCCCTACCTGAATTGGTCGATGTTGAACGCCTATTAAAAGGCCAATACCACCATGTAATGGTACAACTTGAAGAAAGTCGCGCAGGGCTTGCACAGGTCGTCCGCCAAATTCAACGGGTTAACTCTGTACCAGAAAAGCTCAAAAAAGAAATTAACTACTTTAAGCAAGATCTCGCTAAACCGTTCCATACGGTGTGGGAGTACATTCCTAAAGTAAAACAAATTATCGGCTTCTACGACACCATCCTACAGCAACAGTTTAATGAAACTGAAAAGTTAGATGTGTTACCAAAGCACAGACAACTCGCCCATGAGTTGGCACAAATGATCTCGGAAATTGAATTCCGTAAAGATCAACGCGATCAAGTGCTTGTCATTAAAGAAATGCTAGCATCCGATATTGAAATCGATAATTTACTGGAGGCTTATCAAACGATTTTATCCCTGCTGCTCGATAATATTGCACGGGAAAAATCCGCCTCTCAGGAATTTCTCTACGCCTTAAACGATGCCTTAGCAGCAGTGCGGGAAGTCGTTAGTGAATCCTATAATCACAACCAGCGTAGTTTCCAACTTAAAACCCAGCTTAATCGTGAAATCAATTCTCGAGTCGATAATGTGGGTGAAGCCATTATCGATACCGACGATATTGTCGACCTCAAAGCACGTTTAACCGAACAGCTCAATTCAATTCGCTCCGCACTCGCCCGCAAAGAAGCCTTAGAACAACGGGAGCAAGCCTTACTGCGTAAATCGATGGAAACCATGCGCAAAGAGCTTAACGAGCTGAGCAACGAGGCCAATACCTATAAAGAACGACTTTTCGAACAACAAAAGCTCAATCTGCTGGACAGCCTAACTCAATTACCTAACCGTGCTGCCTTAGAAGAGCGCATGGAGCTTGAGTATCGCAATTACCAACGTCATAAATCTCCGCTATGGATTGCGATTGCAGATATCGATCACTTTAAGAGCATCAATGACAGTTTTGGCCACAGTACTGGGGACAAAACCCTACAGGTCATCGCCATGGCATTAAAAAATTCTTTACGGGATACCGAGTTTGTCGCCCGCTACGGCGGTGAAGAATTTGTGCTCATTTTGCCAGATATTGACGATAACGATATCGCTCAACTTTTAAACAGAGTTAGAGAAAAAGTAAAAAATATTCCATTTAAATTTAAAAATCAGCGAATTACAGTTACAGTATCTATAGGGGCTGCACGAGTCATGGGCAATGAGCTCATACACGAAACCTTTGAGCGCGCCGATGCAGCACTCTACAAAGCAAAACATGAAAGCAGAGACAGGGTCGTGATTGACGTATAACTAAGTCAGACTATACGTCGCTTCTTATCACTCCTGTCGATACGAAGGAGTGATAAATGATAGTAAAAGTCAGCCCTAAGGGCAGCATGGATCAGCTTTCACAACTTGAAGTTGATCGCCTCAAAAAAAGCGCCAAAAGCGCCCTATATCAACTGTATCGTAACTGCTCACTCGCGGTACTCGCTGCGGGTTTAAAGACCGACAATTCTAAAGCACTATTCGAGCAATATCACGACTTCGACATCAATGTACTGCAACGCGAACGCGGGGTTAAGCTCGAGCTTATCAATCCACCGGAACAAGCCTTTGTTGATGGCCAAATTATCACTGGGATCCAAGAGCATTTATTTTCGGTGCTCAGAGATATTCTCTACATCAGCGACAAATACGACACCCTAAAACATATCAATTTAACAAATGCTAGCCACATTACTAACGTCGTGTTTGATATTTTGCGTAATGCCCGCGCCATTGCGCCCATGAAGGATCCTAATGTAGTGGTCTGCTGGGGCGGACACAGCATTAATGCCATCGAATACCAATATACCCGTGAAGTCGGTTATCAACTCGGCCTAAGGGAATTAGATATTTGCACTGGTTGCGGCCCAGGCGCAATGGAAGGCCCGATGAAGGGCGCAGCGATTGGTCACTCTAAACAACGGATTAAAAATGCTCGTTATATTGGCCTCACAGAGCCGAGTATTATCGCCGCTGAGCCGCCTAACCAAATCGTTAACGAGTTGGTGATCTTGCCCGATATCGAAAAACGCCTAGAAGCGTTTGTACGCTTAGGTCACGGCATTATCATCTTCCCCGGCGGTGCGGGTACAGCCGAAGAACTGCTGTATATACTGGGGATTTTGCTCAATAAAGAAAACCAACAAACGCCCTTCCCACTGGTATTAACTGGCCCCAGCGAAAGCGCAGATTATTTTATTAAAATTGATGAGTTTATCGCTGCAACCTTAGGGCCTGAAGCGCAACAAAAATACCAAATCATTATTGATAATCCTGCCGAAGTCGCTCGGGTGATGAAGCAAGGCATGGAGCAAGTGAAAAACCATCGCCGTGCCACAGGAGATGCTTACCAATATCAATGGGGGCTAAAAATTGAGCCAGAATTTCAACTGCCCTTCACTCCCACCCATGAGGTAATGGCAAACTTAAATTTACATTTTCAAACCAACAAAGCGGAGCTTGCAGCCAACCTGCGCAAAGCCTTTTCGGGTATCGTAGCGGGTAATGTAAAATCTGACACCATCAAGCAAATTGAGCAATTAGGCCCCTTCCACATTAAAGGGGATCCGCATTTAATGGAGTTGATGGACAATTTGCTGGGGGCCTTTGTCGCCCAGCATAGGATGAAACTGCCGGGAAGCGCTTATGTTCCCTGCTATCAAATCGTGAAGTAAAACAAAAACCGCCAATGAATAAGTTTTTAATTATCGATGGTCTCAACTTAGTCCGCCGGATTTATGCGGCGATCCCAGATGAGAACGATATGGACAGTTTAACGGAGCGTGTGAGTGTCGCCTGCACTAAACTGCTGCGCATTCACCACCCAACCCATGTCGCTATCGTCTGGGATGGGGATGAGATCTCTTGGCGTAAACAGCTCTACCCTGATTATAAAAAGGGCCGTAAACCTATGCCTGAGCCACTGGCGGCGGGCTTAACGGCATTGCAAAAACACCTTAACAGTTTACAAATCCAATCAATTTATGCCGCTGCTGAGGCCGATGATGTTATCGCCACCCTTGCAATGAAAACCGCCAAAGCCCAAGGTGAAGCCATTATTGTGTCGACGGATAAAGGTTTTAGCCAACTCAATCATCCGCGGATCAGCCAGTGGGATCACTTTAATCAGCAATATCTCAACATCGCTGAGCTTGAACAAAAACTGGGAGTCGATCGCAGCCAATTTCTCGATTTAATGGCTCTTGCGGGTGATAGCGGCAATAAAATCCCCGGTATCGCAGGTATTGGCCCTAAATCGGCCGCCGAGTTACTCCGAACCTTTAGAACCTTAGCGACACTGTTTTCCTCGTTGTCCAATCTCGGCGCCAAACAAGCGAAAAAGTTAGCAGAAGGCCGAGATATTGCACGCCTCAGTTATAAGTTAGCCCAACTACAAACCGATTTACCCTTAAACATCAACTTAAAAGATTTTCGGGTCAATAGCCCTATTCATACGCCACCCGTCGACTAGCGCCTCTTGTTAACACTAAGTTGCAATAAAGCCGTTTACCTCAGGTCATCAAAGGCGTATTTTATTCATTTGCCAAATAACACATTGGATATGCAAAGGAATTAGATTCAATGAAATCAAAAACCTCGGTTATTATTGGTAGCATATTTGCCGCCTATGTCGCCTTCGTCGCCGTAGTGGTGCTCGTATATGAGCCCACTCCAGATGAAATGGATTGGGAAGATAGGCAAGTCTATAACAGCCAGAAATTAAACGATTTAACACTCGGGCAAGATATTTCCGCCGTCAAAACCCTATTTGGTAAGGCCGATTTTACAGAGGCAAAATCCCTTAAGGATAGCCAGCTACAAGTGCTCTTTTATCGTACTCACCATGAAAAATCCGATGGCGTGACCAGCAAAGAAGAATGCACCCCGCTGATTTTTAAAGATAATAAACTCGTGGCCTGGGGCGATGATACCTATAAACAGTATCTCGAAGCCGGCACAGATATTGTTAGCCGCACCGCCAAAGAGGTCGAAAGCTCAAGCAAAAATTGATTTTGCTCTGATATCACCATCATCCCTAAGCTAAATATCCAAAGCTTATTAAGCTATCCCCCAAAATGGCAGTGTAAATCAATACATTGCCATTTATGTTCTATAACCGCTTGAAAGCAAGATGACTTTATCGTCAGGAGTGTAGGATGCATTGTCATTTTCCCCTGTGAGACCCCTTGTTATTTCACAAGAAGCATTCATGAAGGCCCTACTAAAACCTAGATGTTTTAGAAAGTCACAGTTGCAACAATGACAATCTTTACAACCATTGAACTGTTCATCTGGCTAAAAGCTTTTTTGCCCCCAAACGAGAAAAGTTTGTCGTCAGGTGTGTAGGATGAATTGCCATTGTTTCCCCTGCGACACGCCATAAACTCATCCCTGAGAGCTCGACGGCGGCATCTGCAATACATGGAAGTGTAAATGCCGCGATTACATGGATGTGAAAGAGTGGCCATGTCGCCAACGGTCACTGTTGCAACAATAAAAATCTTTACGACCATTGAACTGTTCATCCGGCTAAAAGCTTTTTGCCCCAAAACAAGTCGGCTGAATCGGATATTGCGATATATGCATTGCCACTGTTTCCCCAGTGACACGCCGTGAATATATCCCTATAGGCTCGACGGCGGCATCCATGCCGCCAACGGTCACTGTTGTAACAGTGGCAATCTTAACGACCATTGAACTGTTCATCTGGCTAAAAGCTTTTGCCCCAAAGCGAGATAAGTTTGTCGTCAGGTGTGTAGGATGAATTGTCACTGTTTCCCCAGTGACACGCCGTCCTTTTATTTTACAAGAAGTATCCCTATAGGCTCGACGGCGACATCCATGTCGCCAACGGTCACTGTTGCAACAATGCCAATCCTAACTATCCCTCTAGCTGCTAGGTCAGCTAAAAAGATATTTGCCCCATTCCTAGTTAGCAAAGTAGTATCTAGCTCACTTTAACATCAGTATGTTGACTCAATTTTAGTAATGCTACAGAGTTACAAAAGGACTCTGACATTTATAATGTGTCTAACGGGCTAGTTGTTCCCGCAAAATGTTGGCCAAGTACATGTGTATAGATTTGTGTGGTACTAACGTCATTGTGGCCCAGTAACTCTTGAACACTTCTTATATCACGACCAGCTTGAAGTAAATGGGTTGCGAAGCTATGCCTAAACGTATGGCAGGTGACGCGTTTATTCATTTGAATATTACGCACGGCATTCCCGAGCGCTTTACGAATAACACTTTGATGTAAATGATGCCTGCAAAGTGTTCCTGTATAAGGATTGATACAGGTTGTGCTGGAAGGAAAAATAAACATCCACCCGTGTTGCCTAAACGCATTGGGATACTTACGTTCTAATGCATTTGGCAGAGATGGACCTATCCCTTGCTGGTTATCATTCTGTTGAATTTTAATAGCCTTTTCAATATATGTAGTGAGCTTTTCTGCGCATCTATGGCTGAGGATGGTTTGCCTATCTTTATGTCCTTTACCGTCTCTAACGGTCAGCGAAGCTCTCACAATATCAATATCTTGGATACGTAACCTGAGGCATTCTGAAACTCTTAGTCCACTACCATAGAGTAGTTCTATTATTAGCCTATCGCGGCCATCAAGTTCATTTAATATTAGTGAGATTTCTGATGGGGATAACACTGTCGGTAAATGTCTCTGTTTAGTGGCATAGCAAAAACCTAAATCCCCAAGCTCATGGTGCAAATGCTTCTGATATAAATAGGCTAATGCGTTAAGTGCAATTTTTTGTGTGTTGATGGCCACATTTCGTTGATTGGCAAGGAAGGTTAAAAATTGTGTAACTTCTTCCGTTCCCATTGTTTCAGGGTGACGCTTGTTGTGAAAGTTAATAAAGGCCTTGATCCAATAGAGATAGGTTTTTTCCGTTCTAATACTGTAACCACGCATACGCATTTCTTCTTGAAGGCCGCTTAGAAATGGGCTTTTTAGACTCATGATAATCCTCGCTCTTAAATACTGTTATTTTATACAGTATTATTTAAAATTCCCGGATATCAAGGAAAATAGTGGAAAAATTTTGCGCGTTTGTACACGGACTAATTTATATAATTATTTTATTTCAATCAGTTATGTGCTTGCGATTTGAGATAATAGGTTTGGAAAACGCGCATGCGCGTTTTTCCAGATAGTATATTTGAAGAGAAGCTGATAAGTTATTTGCAATACAAGTAGTTAACTGTGCGCGTTTTTACTGGTCAAACGAGGTAAACGCGCATGCGCACTAATAAAATGTTAGACATCATGAGGGACGCAGTGATCGCCGAAATTTCGACACAACTGTTAGAGGTGCTTAGTGTCATTGAGCGCCATCTGGAGCCGACGTTGCTGGCCGTGCATTTGTACGGCTCCGCAGTGAATGGCGGCCTGAAGCCATACAGCGATATTGATTTGCTGGTTACTGTGACTGTAAGGCTTAATGAAACAACGCGGCGAGCTTTGCTCAACGACCTTCTGGAGGTTTCGACTTTCCCCGGCGAGAGTGAGGCTCTCCGCGCTATAGAAGTCACCATTGTCGTGCACGACGACATCATTCCGTGGCGTTATCCAGCTAAGCGAGAACTGCAATTTGGAGAATGGCAGCGCAATGACATTCTTGCGGGTATCTTCGAGCCAGCCACGATCGACATTGATCTGGCTATCTTGCTGACAAAAGCAAGAGAACATAGCGTTGCCTTGGTAGGTCCAGCGGCGGAGGAACTCTTTGATCCGGTCCCTGAACAGGATCTATTCGAGGCACTAAATGAAACCTTGAAGCTATGGAACTCGCAGCCCGACTGGGCTGGCGATGAGCGAAATGTAGTGCTTACGTTGTCTCGTATTTGGTACAGCGCAGTAACCGGCAAAATCGCGCCGAAGGATGTCGCTGCCGACTGGGCAATGGAGCGCCTACCGGCCCAGTATCAGCCCGTCTTGCTTGAAGCTAGACAGGCTTATCTTGGACAAGAAGAAGATCGCTTGGCCTTGCACGCTGATCAGTTGGAAGAATTTGTTCACTACGTGAAAGGCGAGAGCACCAAGGTAGTCGGCAAATGATGTCTAATCGGGTAGCCGGAGGTATTTAGCCTCCAGCCCCCACACCACCCTGCATGCGGCTCCGCACAGGGCGGTTCATTTAGAACGCCTAACCTGTTTTCTGGTTCGGATAGTGAACCGCGATCCATCCATCTCTCAGTGAATACAATCCTGCTTTCTTAAGATACTCATTACTCAGCGCTTGCTGTATCCCTGGTGTTTTCGAGCTTCGCCACGGCCCTTTGCTTGTAATTCCACAAGCAACGGCCGCTTGGAGCCTGACGCCACGTTTGAGTAAGTTTTGTACCTTAGTCCGTGGCTTTCGCCATTGACGCCAGTAGCACATACGTACTCGACGACGGATCCAGTGGTCTAAATCGACACACTCTTGATAAGCGTTGGCTATGCCAAAGTAGTTGATCCAGCCTTGCATGTATTGCCGCACTTTAAACAATTGATAGCTCATGCTCACGCCCCAATTGCGGTTTGTCAGTCGTCTTATCTTTTGTTTGAAGATGTGCAGTGTTTTGACATGCCACTGGATCTTTCCGCGGTTAAAGGTAAACCCTAGGAACTTGCTTTGGCCTACCTTAACCACTTGGCTTTTCTGTTCGTTAACAACCAGTTTTAGCTTAGTGGCAAGATAGCGAGTAATACTCTTGAGGACACGTTCGCCCGCTCGTTGAGACTTGACCAAAATGATAAAGTCGTCCGCGTAGCGGGCGAATTTGTGCCCTCGGCTTTCCAGCTCTTTATCAAGACTGTCCAACATAATGTTAGAGAGTAATGGCGAGAGTGGGCCGCCTTGAGGCACGCCTTCGAAGCTTGCTTCAAATTGGTCGTTGACCATCACACCAGCTCGCAGGTATTTACCAATAAGCGCCAGCAGACGCTTATCCTGTACCTTGATCCTCAATTGAGTCATCAACAGGTCGTGATTTACTCGATCAAAGAACTTGGACAGATCAACATCGACGGCAAATTTGCGCTTCTGTTTGATGATATCTCTGACTTGCAAGACCGCTTGTTTGGCATTCCTATTCGGTCTAAAGCCGAAGCTATTAGCCGAGAAGAAAGGGTCAAACAACGGCGTGAGAATTTGAGCAATAGCTTGCTGTATCACACGATCAATGACGTTAGGGATACCCAGTTTGCGTTTACCGCCATCGGGTTTGTCGATCTCTACGCGTCTGACTGCTGAGGGTTGATATTCACCTAACTCAAGTTGAGATTTACACTGTTGCCAACCGCCTTGTTGCATCCAAAGCGGGAAGGCTTCGATAGTCATGCCATCGATGCCAGCCGCGCCTTTATTGGCTTTAACTTGACGCCAAGCTCGGTGTAGATTTTCAGGTTCGAGTAGTTGTTGGAATAAATCGCTGTTGAAGGCCGGTTGCATATCAATACGCTGCCGATAGTAATCGTCTGGCGACGTAGTGGGTATCGACAAGTTTGACAAGACTCCTCCTTCTTCTAAATGTTCAGGCCTTCACCATGTACCCACAACGCTAACGCGGGGTATGCTATCCCATCCATTACGATGGGCGTTGGGCTACTATGCCGTCTGCTGACTTCTGCTTAATCACATGCCGAGTTGCCCCGTCATGCGCTATCGGTTTTCATCTGGTTCGCTCTTTTCAGTCGATGAGATTGAAAAGCCAAGGCACTTAATAGACCAGAGCCTGACTGGTTATTGACCGATCGCGTGTTAAGCAGATCTCCCCAGATAAGAACATGAACTTTCTTTGCACTGCTGCATCATTTACGGTGGCCATTAGATCACGTGGTTTCGTCGTCTTGTGCCAACTCACCTCTAGCCTACGCCTCATATGATGTTCTTGTTCATCAGCTCGCAAATTTGCTAGCGGCTTCCTTCAGACCAATCCTCGCGGATAAGCCCTTGCCATTCACTAGTAGTTAGCGTTTAATAACAGCATGTTATTGAACGGTGACCTTCCTACAGAGGACTTTCACCTCATTAGTTCATGCCCATGCTGGGCGTACACAATTCGTTCAAGCCGACGCCGCTTCGCGGCGCGGCTTAACTCGAGCGTTAGGTGACCGAGTTACCCATGATCAAAAAGTTACTATTATCGATCGCCGCATTTTTAATCCTTGGTATTGGCGCATTGGTCTATTTGGTTGCACCACATGTGGCAACGCCAAAGTTTATCGTCCAAAATAAAGCCAGCGTTCCCATTAAGGTTACGGCTCATTGGAGAGAGAAAATTAAGGACCTTGGCGAGCTTTCACCAGGCACTATGATTGAGTTCGAAGTTACTGATGAAGCTGCAATGGAATTTAAAGCTACATACCCAAATGGGCGAGTTGCTTCGAGTTTTCCTGCGGTTTATTTTACCTCAGGTACTTTAACAAATGCGGTTGTCACAGATTCCTCTATAGAGGTTATTACGCAGCTATGATCCAAGCACCTAATCGGGTAGCCGGAGGTATTTAGCCTCCAGCCCCCACACCACCCTGCATGCGGCTCCGCACAGGGCGGTTCATTTAGAACGCCTAACCTGTTTTCTGGTTCGGATAGTGAACCGCGATCCATCCATCTCTCAGTGAATACAATCCTGCTTTCTTAAGATACTCATTACTCAGCGCTTGCTGTATCCCTGGTGTTTTCGAGCTTCGCCACGGCCCTTTGCTTGTAATTCCACAAGCAACGGCCGCTTGGAGCCTGACGCCACGTTTGAGTAAGTTTTGTACCTTAGTCCGTGGCTTTCGCCATTGACGCCAGTAGCACATACGTACTCGACGACGGATCCAGTGGTCTAAATCGACACACTCTTGATAAGCGTTGGCTATGCCAAAGTAGTTGATCCAGCCTTGCATGTATTGCCGCACTTTAAACAATTGATAGCTCATGCTCACGCCCCAATTGCGGTTTGTCAGTCGTCTTATCTTTTGTTTGAAGATGTGCAGTGTTTTGACATGCCACTGGATCTTTCCGCGGTTAAAGGTAAACCCTAGGAACTTGCTTTGGCCTACCTTAACCACTTGGCTTTTCTGTTCGTTAACAACCAGTTTTAGCTTAGTGGCAAGATAGCGAGTAATACTCTTGAGGACACGTTCGCCCGCTCGTTGAGACTTGACCAAAATGATAAAGTCGTCCGCGTAGCGGGCGAATTTGTGCCCTCGGCTTTCCAGCTCTTTATCAAGACTGTCCAACATAATGTTAGAGAGTAATGGCGAGAGTGGGCCGCCTTGAGGCACGCCTTCGAAGCTTGCTTCAAATTGGTCGTTGACCATCACACCAGCTCGCAGGTATTTACCAATAAGCGCCAGCAGACGCTTATCCTGTACCTTGATCCTCAATTGAGTCATCAACAGGTCGTGATTTACTCGATCAAAGAACTTGGACAGATCAACATCGACGGCAAATTTGCGCTTCTGTTTGATGATATCTCTGACTTGCAAGACCGCTTGTTTGGCATTCCTATTCGGTCTAAAGCCGAAGCTATTAGCCGAGAAGAAAGGGTCAAACAACGGCGTGAGAATTTGAGCAATAGCTTGCTGTATCACACGATCAATGACGTTAGGGATACCCAGTTTGCGTTTACCGCCATCGGGTTTGTCGATCTCTACGCGTCTGACTGCTGAGGGTTGATATTCACCTAACTCAAGTTGAGATTTACACTGTTGCCAACCGCCTTGTTGCATCCAAAGCGGGAAGGCTTCGATAGTCATGCCATCGATGCCAGCCGCGCCTTTATTGGCTTTAACTTGACGCCAAGCTCGGTGTAGATTTTCAGGTTCGAGTAGTTGTTGGAATAAATCGCTGTTGAAGGCCGGTTGCATATCAATACGCTGCCGATAGTAATCGTCTGGCGACGTAGTGGGTATCGACAAGTTTGACAAGACTCCTCCTTCTTCTAAATGTTCAGGCCTTCACCATGTACCCACAACGCTAACGCGGGGTATGCTATCCCATCCATTACGATGGGCGTTGGGCTACTATGCCGTCTGCTGACTTCTGCTTAATCACATGCCGAGTTGCCCCGTCATGCGCTATCGGTTTTCATCTGGTTCGCTCTTTTCAGTCGATGAGATTGAAAAGCCAAGGCACTTAATAGACCAGAGCCTGACTGGTTATTGACCGATCGCGTGTTAAGCAGATCTCCCCAGATAAGAACATGAACTTTCTTTGCACTGCTGCATCATTTACGGTGGCCATTAGATCACGTGGTTTCGTCGTCTTGTGCCAACTCACCTCTAGCCTACGCCTCATATGATGTTCTTGTTCATCAGCTCGCAAATTTGCTAGCGGCTTCCTTCAGACCAATCCTCGCGGATAAGCCCTTGCCATTCACTAGTAGTTAGCGTTTAATAACAGCATGTTATTGAACGGTGACCTTCCTACAGAGGACTTTCACCTCATTAGTTCATGCCCATGCTGGGCGTACACAAGCGCATCTTGTCGGACTGGTTTTCCGCTGCGCTTCAAACCAGCCGCAAATGCGGGCGTTAAATCCTTAAAAAATTTTAATCCGAAACTGAAGAGTTAGAGCAACGGCTCTATCACGCTTCTGTCCCAAAGCGTGCTTCGTATTTCTTTAAAACTTACAGACCACGCTAATGCTAAACAGGTGAGCCATGGTGATTAGCGAGACGACCGTCCGCCCCATGGCCGCTCTTTGGCATCCATGCCATCGCGGCATTCGTGAATCCATTAACATCAGACGGGGCGGTCGAGCATTAACGGATGGACTTGAACAACATCCCTGTTTAACGGCCTGTTCGCCATCCATGGCTCTCGTTCATAAGCTTAGAAATCCTAGATTTCTATTCACCGTGTCGTTGAGCAAATACCATGGTTCGCCCTTAAATATGGTCTGCATTCAATAACCAAGCAATGATATTCGTCTTCCAATATTTAACGCTCTTCTTGCCCCAAAGCATGCTTTGTATTTCTTTAAAACTTACAGACTACGCTAATGCCAAACAGGTGAGCCATGGTAATTCCAAGGGGATAAAAGGACTATTTCAATGAGCTAGCTCGCGCCCTTTTTGCCATAAAAAACGCCACCTTATGGTGGCGTTTGCTTATAGATAAACCTAAAACAGACGATTACTCATCATCGGCTTTATATTCGACATAGGCTTCGCCTTGGCTTAACCAAGTTGGCGCGGGTTTGCCTTTAAGATAATGGTCGAAGTATTCCATCATCCGAATGCTGTAATCGAGCTTATTAGGGTATTTCTTCAGATGATGTGGTTCATCTTCATATTGTAAAAACACCACATCTTTACCCGCACGGCGCATCGCTAAGTACATTTCAACACCTTGCTCCCAGGGCACCGCATCGTCTTTATCGCCAAACATGATCATCAACGGCGTATTAATGCGATCGGCATAAAACACGGGCGAGTTCTCAATGTATTTTTGTGGCGCTGCAAATAAACTTGCACCTATGCGGCTTTGGCCTGTTTCGTATTGGAATTGGCGTGCAATGCCGGTGCCATGGCGAATACCGCTGTAGGCGCTGGTCATATTCGCCACTGGCGCACCAGCCACCGCGGCTTTAAACATCTTAGTTTGGGTGATGGCAAACGCCGTTTGATAACCGCTCCAAGAGTGTCCTTGTAAACCAATGGCGTTAGCATCGGCAACACCCATATCGATAAGCTTTTGCACGCCCGAGGTCAATGTTTGTACTGAGCTAGCACCGGGATAACCGATATCGAAACGAATATCCGGCAAAAATACCGCATAACCATTATTGACATACCAAGCGAAGTTAGGTCTATGGTTGACCTTCATTTGCGGAAAGGCATGCAGTCTGTCGGTCATCAATTCATAGTAGTACACCAGCACAGGATAACGCTCGCCCGCTTGATAGTTGGTCGGTTTTATCAACACACCATCGAGGGGTTTACCATCACCATTGATCCAATGCACTAATTCAGCTTGGCTCCAATTAAAAGCTTGGCGCTGCTTATCAAAATCGGTTTGCTTCACTGCTTGTTGTGGCGCTTGATAGCTTGCGGTGTATAAATCGGGGAAGAGATCAAATCGCTCCTTAGAAAATACCAAGGTATCGGCATCTTTACTGCGCCCAAGCACAGTTAATTTATACTCGCCTTCCATCAGGGGCTTAACGCCCGCTTCGCCAAGGGTCGCTTGATAAAAACCATCGGCCTTAGTCTTGTCGCTGTAACCATGCAGCAGCACAGTAGCGTTGTAGGCAAGCGTCGTTGGCTCATCGGGATTATCGACTAAACCTTCGACACGATATTGAATTTTTTGAGCGCGTCCCTGCCCTGCTGTTAAGGCAAAGCCCGTTTTCGATGCGGTGTTAAACTGCCACACATCGAATTTATCGTAGACAAGGAAGCCGGCATCGTCCTTAAGCCAAGGGCCAAAACCATAACCCGGTGCATTGGAGGGAGAATCATGATCTTCATCGGCAAAACTCACCTTTAAAGACTGGGTCAGATTAGTGCGGCGACCTTCGGCAATATCGTATAAATACACATGACCTTGCTGATAATAGGCCACATATTTACCGTCGCCCGATAAGCTTGGCTCAGCATCACTGGGTTGTTGGGTTAACAGCGGCAACTTGCGACCCGTGTTGATATCCACCAAGTAATAATCTTGATAGAACCCTGCCCAAGTGATCATCTTGCGATAGGGTAAGTCAGAACTTGCCAGCATATAACGCTTGTGCTGTGACAGGGCCACATCTGGCACCGTTTTATCGCCAAGCTGCACCACATTGTTAGAGCCTAAATGCAACACGGCTAAATAAGTACGCTTTTGCTCTGCTTCATATTGCTTGATTTCATGGGGTTTAATCCGCGGATCTTCCCCATGCCAAACCTTAAGCCCGCGCTGGCCAGTCACAATCTCTTTATCATAAAGATCTTTTTCTTCGGCGATTTTCTTCAGGCTGAGCTGTTGGCTCACCTCAGGCACACGGCCAAAGAAGAGCCGTTCACTGTCTAATGAAAAGTTTAAACTGGCGTAACGATTTAACGTCCACTCTTTAGTGTTTGGCACAGGGCGAATTTTGCCCGAAGCGATATCGACTAGGCTTAACTGATAGCTGCGGCCATAGGGTAATTCACTCGCATCTCCTTGAGTAAAGGCCAGCCAGCGACCATTTTTTGAAAGTGCTAGCGCGCCTATTTGTTGGGTTTGAGACTCAAATACCGTTGATTTTTTGTAGTTTTTCAAATCAATTAGTTGTAATTGATGTTGCTTTGCTTCGATATCATTAACCGTGACGGCCAAGCGGCGACTGTCTTTATCAAACTGATAGGCGGTCACATGCTCCAGATCCACCCGCTGCGAAGGCGAAGATAGATTCACTAAGCTAAAACGACGGCCTTGGTCGAACTTATCAATCTTCACCTTTTCGGCTTTGGGCTTATCTTCGATGCCTTCGCTCTTCTCTTTGGCGTCTTTCTTGGCCTCTTCGTCGACTTCAAACCAAATGGCTAAATGCGCGCCATCGTCACTAAAGACAAATTCTTTTACCCGTTCAAATTTGGTTTGCGTGCCCGTTTGGGTATCGAGCAACACCATATCGGCCTTAAGCTTTTTCTTAGCTTTAGCATCGCTGGTTTCAACTTTAAGCAAACTAGGCTTAACCGCCATCGCTACATAACGGCCTGTGTGACTCACGATAGGGTCTGAGCCGCCTTCAATCTGAAAGTCTTTTCCTGATTGCAGATTTTTAATTAAACCATGGCTATCGCCACGATCCGGCGCCACCTCAACCGCCAGCACCTGACCATTGTCAGCGATAACGGGCTTTTCGAGGGACTCAAAATGCATGATGTCGTTTAGGGTAAGGGGTTTAGTGCTAGTTTCAGCATGGGCATGCGGCAATATTCCGAGGGATAACAGCACTAGCGATGTGATAGGTAATAACTTCAATGTCTTCCTCTTTTATGTAGTTGTTAGACTAAAGTAGACTTTTTTAACCATTGGCTCTCCATCATCGTTATAACCCAGTATTTTTACAAGTTTTACCCAATAAAAAATCGTGATATTGCTCACTAATTCCTGTGAAGTTTGACCAAACACGGTTAAAATAATAGGGAGAAAAAATACCAAATTCATAGTCATGTTACCCGGCTGATCCCGGGGCGGACAATTGCAGTAACGACGAACCGTGGAAGGACTTCTCCATGTCAAAAAGAACGATAACCGTAATTCCAGGTGATGGAATTGGCCCAAGTATTATTGATTCAGCCTTAAAAATTCTTGATAAAGCAGGTTGTGATTTTGAATATGAATTTGCAGATGCAGGCTTAACCGCTCTCGAGAAGCAAGGCGAACTACTTCCGCAGCGTACTTTAGAACTGATCGAAAAAAACCGCATCACCCTAAAAGGCCCGCTAACTACGCCTGTAGGCGAAGGTTTTACCTCTATCAACGTGACATTACGTAAGAAATTCGGCCTGTACGCTAACGTGCGTCCTGTGTTGTCTTTCAAAGGCACTCAAGCCCGTTATGAAAACATTGATATCATCACAGTGCGTGAAAACACCGAAGGCATGTACTCAGGCCACGGTCAGAAGGTTTCTGAAGACGGCAGCACCGCAGAAGCGACCAGTATTGTCACTCGCCAAGGCGCTGAGCAAATCGCGACCTTCGCTTACGAACTAGCCCGTAAAGAAAACCGCAAGAAAGTCACAATCGTGCACAAAGCAAACATCATGAAGTCAACCTCAGGCCTGTTCCTGAAAGTGGCCCGTGAAGTGAGCCAACGCTACCCAGACATCAAAACTGAAGAAATGATCGTCGATGCGACTTGCATGAAGTTAGTGATGACCCCAGAAAACTTCGACGTCATCGTGACCACCAACCTGTTTGGTGACATTCTGTCGGATCTGTGTGCTGGTTTAGTCGGCGGTTTAGGTATGGCACCCGGCGCCAACATTGGCCGTGATGCAGCGATTTTCGAAGCGGTTCACGGCAGCGCGCCCGATATCGCGGGTAAAAACCTCGCAAACCCAACCTCTGTGATCTTAGCCTCTATCCAAATGCTGGAATACTTAGGCATGGCTGATAAAGCCGACATGATCCGTAAAGCCGTATCGGCAGTGATTGAAGAAGGCGACCGTACGACTCGCGATTTAGGCGGCACCCACGGTACGACTGACTTCACTCAAGCGGTGCTTGACCGTCTGTCATAATCGCTTTGCGCGAAACAAAAAACGCACCTTAGGGTGTAATGCCGATCAGTTAAGACAGATCGCTTGACGATCTCGCTGAAAAGATCAAAATCCGATGACCTCATGTCATCGGATTTTTTATGCAACTCTCAGAAGCACTCGCCCGTACCCATATTACCCGCCTAACCGAATTCACCTGCTTAGCTGATGTGTTAGAACCTGAGTTAATTCAATCTTGCCTAGACTCCCAGGGCGTTGCGACGTTAAGACGGCGTAAATTGCCGATGGACGCGATGATTTGGGCCGTTATCGGAATGGCTTTGTTCCGAGGGGAGTCTGTTCGGTCACTCATCAACAAACTCGACATTGTTTTGCCGCAAGAGATTGATTATGTTGCACGCAGCGCCGTGACTCAGGCGCGTAAACGATTGGGCAGTGAGGTTATTAGAGAAGTATTTAGCCGCAGCGCCAATACCTGGCACGCGAGAGCTGAACATCCTCATTGGTGCGGCCTTAACTTGTATGGTGTTGACGGTGTCGTGTGGCGGACACCCGATAGTGTCCAAAATCAAGCCGCCTTTGGACGAACCGCCAACGCTTTAGGCGAAGCGGCTTATCCGCAAATTCGCATGGTTTGCTTGATGGAATTAAGCAGCCATTTGTTGGTCAACAGCGCCTTTGATTCGGTTGCCGAAAATGAAATGAACTTAGCGTCCCAGCTCATTCCTAGCATTCCTAATCACAGCCTAACCCTATTTGACCGAGGATTTTACTCGCTCGGCCTGCTGCACGCTTGGCAGCAAGCGCAACCTGATAGCCACTGGTTGTTGCCATTGAAGAAAGGCACTCAATATGAGGTGGTGCGAACGCTAGGAAAGCATGACCAGAGGGTGAAACTCACCACGACACCTCAAGCCAGAAAGAAATGGCCGCAGCTCCCTGAAACTCTTGAAGCGCGTTTATTGACTAAGACAGTGAAAGGTAAGTCAGTCGCCATTTTGACCTCGTTGACAGACCCGATGCGTTACCCCAGCGAAGACATCGTCGACTTATATGCCCATCGATGGGAAATCGAACTGGGCTATAGAGAGATGAAACAACATCTACTGGAGAGCCGTTTTACGCTCCGCAGTCAACTACCGGAGCTGGTGACTCAAGAGTTATGGGGCGTGCTACTGGCCTATAATCTCATTAGATATAAGATGTTGCTGATGGCTAAAAGCTTGCCATCGGTCCATCCCAATCAACTGAGTTTTCGGGATGCGGCGAGTTATATCATCTTCAAGTTGACACAACTGTCATCACAAACACCGGGGAATGTCCCGAGAGACGTATTGGATATAGAACGAAATGCACGGCAATTTAAGCTGGATGGTAAACGGGAAAGGGCATATCCACGAGTCCTTAAAATGAGCAAAAACAAGTTTCCGGTTAGACCAAAGAAAAATGCCGTTCACTCTTAAGTGAACGGCATTAACCTTAGGGTGCGTTTTTTATGCCCGCCATTTAGCAGAACAGCCAAATAAAAAGCCCCAAACATGACTTGGGGCTTCACTCACTAACAGAACGGTAAAAAACCGTAGATTAGTTCCAAGGCTGGCTAGGTTTAAGCCATAAGTGCACCGTCACTTCATCGCGGTCATGGTATAAGTGCTTACACTGCAACTGGAATTCGTTGATACCATTTTCCTTGAGGATTTCCTGCATGGTATTCAAAATCGCCATCACTTCTTTATAACGGCTCTTCATCGGCAGCTTGAGGTTGAAAATGGCTTCTTTAAACCAGCCATTGATGGCCCAAGCCTCAATCAGCTCAGCCACGCGCGCGGGTTTTTCAACCATGTCACACACTAACCAATAAATGTTTTTACGCTGTGGCTCGAAGCGGAAACCATCCTCACGGAAATGTTTCACTTGTCCGGTTTCCATCAGTTTTTCGTTCATTGGGCCATTATCGACCGCGGAGACCATCATGCCACGACGCACTAACTGATAGGTCCAGCCACCTGGGCAAGCGCCTAAGTCCACCGCATTCATGCCGCTGCGAACCCGCTCTTCCTGCGCTTCTTTAGGCACAAACTGCGCGAATGCTTCATCGAGTTTCAGGCTTGAACGACTTGGTGCATCGGCAGCCATTTTCAGGCGCGGGATCCCCATAAAATAGGGTGAGCTGTTGTTGCTGAAGGAATAACCAACGTAGGCGCGTCCTGGGCCAACAAAACACACATGAATAATCGGACGCTTAGGGTTTTCCTGCGCCAGTAAACTACCTGATTTTTTCAAATGCTGGCGCAAAGGCACAGTAAACTTACGGCAAAATGCCGACAGCTCTTTTGCTTCATTGGTATCAGGGGTTTCAACCCTCAGCTCGCCCGCTTTACTCACCTCACTGAGCGCTGCCACAATCGGGCTGACACGGTCAGACTCGGGCAAATCGGCTAGCAGTTCACTCGCGGCAAACATCTGACGAGCAAAGATCAGCGAATCTAACGACAGCTGCTTAGCCAAGGTATCGCCGCCATCATCGTCAAAACATTGGTATACCACATAGGCATCGTTATTGTTGGCCTTAACAAAGCCACCCACATTGAGCTCGGCGGCTCGCTGTTGGATTTCTGCTGCGCATTCTTTCTCATAGCCTGCACGGCAAAATAAAAATAGGTTTTTCATGGAGATCCTTAAGAAATCCAAGCCATAAACATGGCCGACTATCGATTTGGGCGCCAGTATAGCAATTTCAATACACAAAAGCCCGATTTGCTATCGGGCTTTTGTGCTATTGGCTGCGTGGACGCACGGCGCAGTAGCTGCGCCATACAAGCATTATGACTCGTTACCATCCACCACTTTATGGCGCCATACGGCCGCGGCCAGCAATAACCAACCTAAGAGGAAACAGCCGCCGCCCATCGGCGTGATAGGGCCAAACCATTTGCTGCCGACCAGCGCCAAACCGTAGAGCGAGCCAGAAAACAGCACTATACCCGCAATAAATAAATACGCCGCCCAATCGAGTAAACGTGAGGTTAACCACTGCCCCGCAAAAGCAACCACAATCAAGGCAAAGGTATGGTAGAAGTGGTATTGCACCCCAAGATTAAACACTTCAATCAACTCTGGGGGCGCCACGGCTTTTAAACCGTGGGCACCAAAAGCACCTAGCGCGACCGCAAAAAAACCGCTTACCGCGGCGAGTAACAACAATCCTTTACGCATTTTAACCTCCAAAAACCAATAGGCTTTACAACGGATGACGCCCGAGCCGTTAATCCAGACTCTGAGCACTTTACGTCATATCAAGAAGAAACATTAGCCAATAAATTTTGCTGATAAATCAACAGCCAGTGCAAGGTTAGCCGCTTCAGTCGTACCTGACGACTTTCTTGGGACAAAACTATGATCCCCATCAGCTAAGTATTCAATTTGAATATCATTAGTGGGGATTTGCATCTTGCCGCCAAACTTATCCCGCTCCCCTTGCAGCACTAACACGGGCACTTGGCAGTCGTTCAGGGGTTCCAACCTAGGCTCACCGCCCTTAAGCGGAATAAAGGGATAACCTAAACAAATAACCCTATCGATACGGCTGGCTTGTACGCTATCACAAGCCAGTAAAGCCGCCATGCGTCCGCCCATGGATTTGCCCATCAAGACCACACGCTTAACCTTAGGCTGAGCGTGTGCCACATCGAGCATCTCGCTAAAACAGGCAAGCAGCTTTGGAGCCCTGTCTGGCGGTCGCTTTTTACCATCCATGGCATTAGCCTGCATGTAGGGAAAGTTAAAACGCATCACTTGAAAGCCCTTGGCAACAAGACCTGCTGCCATTTGGCACATAAAGTCTGAGTCTCGATTCGCTCCCGCGCCATGGGCAAATAAAATCAAGATCTCTGAGGGTTCACCTTCTAACACATGGGCACTCAGTGCAACATTTACCGAGGGATTATCCGGGCAACAACTCACTGCGTGACTCCTCGGCAAACATATCTAACATCCACTCACGAAACGCGACCACTTTACCCAGCTCGGCATGATTCTGTTGGCAAACGAGGTAGTAAGCATCTTTGCTCACTAGCACTTCTTGGAATGGGCATACCAGTCGTCCCGCCTTAATATCGGGCCGAGCCAACACGCTATAACCTAACGCCACACCTTGACCATGAGCTGCCGCCTGCAAGACGAGGGAAGAATGACTGAAAATTGGACCTTGGTTCACATTGATATCGGTAATACCGCATTGTCTAAACCACGCCTGCCAATCGTGGCGACTCATATCGTGTAGCAATGTGTGGTGTTTTAAATCTTCCGGCTTTGACAGCGGCTTAGGGCCATTTAACAGCATGGGTGAACACACCGGAATAAGCACTTCATTGCGAAGTTTATCGGCCCGCAGCCCAGGCCAATTGCCTAAACCATAATAGATCGCGACATCAACATCGTCAGTTAAGGAACTGGCCTCTGTGTCCACCGCCTTGATCCGTACGTCAATATCAGGATTCTTTTCACTAAACTTGGACAGACGCGGCACCAGCCACTGAATCGCAAAGCTTGGCGACATGCTCACGGTCAACGAACCAATAGCACTACGTGCGAGCAGCCTATCGGTCGCATCTGCCAATTGAATAAAGATGTCCTTAATATCGAGAAAATAACTCTGGCCTTCCTCGGTTAGCAGCAGTGAACGATTTTTTCGGCGAAATAATTTTAATCCGAGAAAATCTTCCAGCGCTTTAATTTGATGACTCACCGCAGCCTGAGTCACAAACAATTCTTCAGCCGCTCGAGTAAAGCTCAAATGCCGTGCGGCGGCCTCAAATGCTTTAACCGCATTCAGTGGTGGTAAGCGTCTTGACATAGTGATCTCTATCTCAATTTTTAATTAGTTTTTCTAATCCGTATTGTTACATTTAATCGTTTGTAAAGGCCAGCATTTTTGATTAAATTTTGCGCCAACGAAACACATGAGTTGGACAATCTCGAACGGGTGATGGGAATGTCTGACAGCAATACTTTGTCAGCCCGGAGGCGACTATGTTCAATTTAAAATCTGCTTTTGCGTTAGTGTTAGTCAGCGCACTCAGTGCCAATGTCTACGCTAATGTTATCAATGCTGAAATTATTATCGACACCAGTGATTTACAAACAAGTATCAATGCCGAACTGACGGCAACGATGGAAAAAATGCACCAAGAAGCGCTGCAAGATCCCACCTTATTGATTGCCGATGAGGTGTTACCAGCACAGCAAGTGGTCAAAACCGAGTAAATTGCACTGCTTCGCAATAACATAAAAGCCGCATTCCAATGCGGCTTTTTTGTATTCATAATCCCGTAGATTGCTGCATATCAAGGTCAAACCCGAGGCTTGACCTTGCATACACTTTGCTGGTTATCGCTTAAGGGCGGTAAACCTTAACATTGTGATAACCTTGCTCAATCAGGTAAAGTGCCTGTAATTTACTCATCACGCCACGCTCACAGTACAGCAGGTAAGTCTTTTGCTTATCGAGATCGGCAAACTGAGTCGCTAATTTGAAGAAAGGAATGCGCTTGATTTCCACGCCTTCAATCTCCAGCGGTTTATTCTCTTCTTCCTCTGGGGCGCGAATATCAATCACCACTTCATTGGTGTCGATAGCAACAACGGTCTCAGTTTCAGTGATACGGGTATTCATTTGTTCTGCTATCTCCCGGATATCAATAGCCACGGCTTGCTCTATGATACGGTCAATCAAATCCTCAGAGAATTTCGTCTCTTCCGCTTCCACCTTAGCCAGTACCGCTTTAACAGTCGGCTTTTGTGAAATCACACCGCAATATTCCGGCATAGACTTAGCAAAATCTTCGGTGCCGATACGGCGGCATTCATTGATAATATCTTGCTTATCCATAGTGATCAGCGGACGCAAAATCAACATATCGGTGCAACGATCAATCACGTTTAAGTTGGTTAAGGTTTGGCTCGACACTTGACCCAAGCTTTCACCTGTTACAATCGCCTGAATGCCCATACGCTCAGCAATACGTGCCGCGGTGCGCATCATCATACGCTTGAGCACCACGCCCATTTGACCATTGTCGATTTTCTCTAAAATCTCGGCCACCACAGGCTCAAACGGCACGGACACAAACTTCACCTTGTGGGATTCACCATAGGTTTTCCACAAATGGTAAGCAACCTGCTTAACGCCAATCTCGTGCTGCGCGCCGCCTAGGTTGAAGAAACAGTAATGGGTACGAGCGCCCTTCTTAATAAATTGATAACTCGATACGCCCGAGTCAAAACCGCCCGAAATTAACGACAACACATCTTCCTGCGTTGCCATTGGGAAACCGCCTAAGCCTTCGATACGCTTAGTCACCATATACAGTTTATCGCCCTCGATTTCGAGGTTAACAGTGACTTCGGGGTTCTTTAAGCGCACGCCAATCGCATCGGTAAACTGGTTTAAACCACCACCGACATAACGCTCTACTTCAATAGAGTTAAAATCGTGATTACCAGTGCGCTTGACACGTACACAGAAGGTTTTGCCGGCAATTTGGTCGCGATAAACGGGTAATACTTGCTGGTAGATATCATCAACTGACGTAAAGCTGTATTCATCCACTTGCACTACGTGGGCGATCCCAGGGATACAAGCTAAACGCTCACCAAAGGCCTGAGCTAATTCAGGTTTATCATTTGGCACCTTTACCCAAATACGGTCCCATTGACGTTGCACTTTAGCATCTTCATCAACTTTTTTGAGCACGTTACGGATGTTGGTTTCAAGCATTTTAGTGAAGCGCATGCGCACAGGCTTACTCTTCATCATGATTTCTGGGTACAGCTTTACAATAAACTTCATGGGATTTCCGCGGGCAATTTTGGCAACAGCAAAATTGGTTAAAAGAATAATCGCCGGATTATAACAAACTCACGGCGATTGGCGCACCTGTTTCCACACTAGGGCTGCTCGTGGCGTGCGCTTACGCACAGTTGAACTTATAGTCAAAAAAGCCCAAATAAAAAAGCCGTGAGCAAGTCACGGCGTTTTTATCAAATAACTTATTTGGATTAAAAGCTATTTACCTACTTGAATTTCTTCGGATTCTTTTGCTTTACCTTGTTCAATCGCAATCTCAACTCGACGATTTCGCGCGCGATTTTCAGGCGAATCATTTAAAACAATTGGATTATTTGAGGCCATACCGACCACTTTCATCCGTTTAGGATCAAAGCCCTTGACCTGCAATAACACATCAGCCACAGCTACAGCACGTTTACTGGAGAGATCCCAGTTTGAGCTATAGAGCTCATCACTTATCTGCATATCGTCGGTATAACCCGATACGGTAATAATTCCCGGCACATCTTTGAGCAACTCACCCACCGAACGCACCACTGGTTTAAATCGCGGTTGTAGGAAACCAGAGCCTGAGGCAAATGAACCTTTTTCACGGATTCGAATAATAATCTGCTGTCCAAGTGACTCAATTTCAATCGCCCCATCGGTGATCTCTTTATTGAGCTCCTGCGCCATTTTTTTCACTTGCTGATTAATCTTATCCTGCGCTGCCGCAGCCTCGGCCTTCACTGCATCTGCGGTTTCTTGGGCTGTAGCCGTTGCTTCGCCACCTCGCTGCGAACCGTTCTGTTGTTGTACCCCACCCGCACTATCATCTTCCCCCGCTTGGAAATCCAACGTGGGTTCGGTCATTTCATTGGTTTGTTGGTTGATGATCTCAATCGGCGTGGGATCGGGACGACCAGGACGGAACTCGAGGGCAATCACAGACGTCCCCTTAGGAATATCTTTGACTTCGACTTTGTTTTGCACCCCAAATGCATACTTCATCGAACCTGCAATCTGCTTAAACTTCATCACATCCATTTCGGAGAATGACAGCAGCAACACGAAGAAACACATCAAGAGGGACATCAAATCGGCAAATGTTGCCAACCAGAGTGGTGCTCCGGGCGGTGGACAGTTGCACTTAGCCATGGGCTACTCTCCGTCCGTTGTATCGATTTTCCGCTGTTTTTCAGCAAGATAGTTTTTCAAAAAGCCTTCAATTACTCGAGGGTTTTGGCCATCTTGAATCGCCAATACCGCATCCATAATCAAGTTACGGTTTAGCATTTCCTCACCCATTCTAAGGCTTAATTTATCGGCGATAGGAATACACACCATGTTAGCCACTACCGCACCATATAGGGTAGTTAACAACGCAACCGCCATTGAAGGGCCAATCGATTTCGGGTCCGACATATTGGATAACATCGCCACCAAGCCCACTAGGGTACCAATCATCCCCATCGCGGGTCCTACGTCACCAAAAGCTCGGAAAATGGCAATGCCGTTACGATGGCGCTCTTCGGTGAGGGCGATATCTTTTTCAAGCGCGGCACGCACCACCTCACCGTCATGACCATCCACTAACATATCGACGGCTTTTTGCATAAAACTGTTGGAAATTTGTGCTTCTTCAAGAGCAAGAAATCCACCTTTACGCGCCGCATCAGCCATCGTCACTGATTGTTCGATAAGATCTTCAGGTTTATCAATTTTAAACATAAAGGCTTTTACTGCGATTTTTACCGCACCTAAAAACTGTTTTAAATTGAATTTCATCATCACGACGAAGAAGGAACCACCGAATACGATAAAAACAGAGGGGACGTCGATAAAAATGGCAATGCCGCCGCTGGTCATCATGGCCCAAAGGATAAAACCAAAGCCCCCGACTAGTCCAATAACTGTAGCTAAATCCACAACGGCTCCTCAATATTCTGTATAAACGACATGATACTGACTCTATTGGCAAAATAACACTAAATGTCATCCGTCAACGGTTAACACTTTGGTCTTAACCCAAGCCTTATTTTATGATGTCTTAAGATGATTATAAGCATAATGCTACTATTGTCATTTATCGGACAAGCTCTAAGCAAGTTTAGTGGCAATTTCTATTTTCTGAAAAAAATTCAGCAACAAAGCGTGCTATCGAGCAAATATCCATCGACTGAATTTGACCCTTGAGCCGCCCTGATATACCTTGTGTCCGCTCTTTCAAAGGAATTATTAACGTGGCAAAGAAACCCGAAAATCTCAGTTTTGAAGAATCCCTTGGTGAACTCGAGCGCATCGTTGCTGAGTTAGAGCAGGGCGATGTCTCTCTCGATGATGCGTTAAAACAATTTGAACGAGGCATCAATCTGGTGCGTAACAGCCAGGCAAAACTTGAACAAGCTCAGCAAAAAGTGGCCATTTTACTCAAGCAGGATGAAAATGCGCCCCTCTCTCCCTATGCCGTTGAGGGCGAATAAGCGTGTTAGTCAATGCAATAAAAGAATATCAACTACGAGTTGATAACCAATTAAAACAACGTTTTAGTACACTCGAAGATACAGCTCCTCAGTTAAAAGCCGCGATGACCCATGGCGCCCTTTTAGGGGGAAAACGCATTCGTCCCTTCTTGGTTTACAGTGTCGGGCAAATGTTTGGTGTAGCACTTGAAAAACTCGATGCCTGCGCCGCCGCGATTGAATGCATCCACGCCTATTCGTTAATCCATGACGATTTACCCGCTATGGATGATGATGCACTTCGCCGTGGTCAACCCACAGTGCATATCGCTTTCGATGAAGCCACCGCAATTCTTGCTGGGGATGCACTACAAACCTTAGCTTTTGAGATTGTGACTGAAGCCGTGCCAGGGATTACCAGCGAGCAACATATCGCTATGGTCAGAGCATTGGCAAAAGCCTCTGGTTATCGGGGGATGTGTGGCGGTCAAGCCATCGACTTAGCCTCCACCGATAAGCACATTGATCTTAAAGCATTAACTCAACTGCATAATATGAAAACAGGGGCGCTGATCAGCTGCGCCGTTGAGTTAGCATTGATTGCCGCGAACGCGCCAAAAGATCAATATCAGACTATGATGGAATTTGCCCATGCCGTAGGACTTGCCTTCCAAGTCCAAGACGATATTCTGGACATTATTGCCACCACGGAAGAACTCGGCAAACCTCAAGGCTCAGATGCCGAGTCAAATAAGAGTACTTTTCCGCAACTACTTGGACTGCAAGGCGCAAAAGATACCGCCGCGCAACTGATCCAAGAGGCACTATCAGCGCTGGCTAAATTGCCATACAATAGCCAGTTAATTGCAGACTTCGCCCGCTATATTATTGAGCGAAGAATATAAAAAGAGACGAAGTATCTCGCTATGAGTTTGGACATTTCTCAGTTTCCGGTGTTGGCACAGGCCAACACACCTAATGAACTCCGCCAGCTTCCACAGGCCCTATTACCCCAATTGGCCGATGAGTTGCGGGAGTTCCTTCTTAAGTCCGTTGGCATGTCCAGCGGACATTTTGCCTCTGGGCTTGGCACAGTCGAGCTGACTGTTGCCCTGCATTATGTCTATAACACCCCGTTTGACCGTTTGATTTGGGATGTTGGTCACCAAGCCTATCCCCATAAAATCCTCACTGGTCGCCGTGATAGAATGCACACCATTAGGCAAAAGAACGGTTTACACCCCTTCCCTTGGCGGGAAGAAAGTGAATATGACACCTTTAGCGTAGGCCACTCAGGCACCTCCATCAGTGCCGCATTAGCCATGGCCGTTGCAGCCGAAAAAGAACAGGCAGGCCGTAAAGTGGTTGCCGTGATTGGCGATGGTGCCATGACAGGCGGCATGGTGTTCGAGGCAATGAACCACGCGGGTGATTTGCACAATGATATGCTGATGGTGCTAAACGATAATGAAATGTCGATTTCAGAAAATGTCGGCGCACTCAACAATCACTTAGCCCAATTGATGTCAGGCCGCTTCTACACCACGATTCGTGAAAGCAGCAAGAAAGTGCTCAAGGGCATGCCTGTTATCAAAGAAATGGCCAAGCGCACCGAAGAACACCTCAAAGGCATGGTGGTTCCTGGCACACTGTTTGAAGAGTTAGGCTTTAACTATATCGGCCCTATCGATGGCCACGATGTCGATGCCCTAGTGGAAACCCTGCGCAATATGCGCAATCTCAAGGGGCCACAAGTGCTACACATTATGACCAAAAAAGGTCGCGGTTATGAGCCAGCAGAAAAAGATCCTATCGGTTGGCACGCCGTCCCTAAATTTGACCCATCACAGTTTAAGAAGCCAGCGACTAAGCCGGGACTACCAACCTTTTCCCAAGTGTTTGGCAAATGGTTATGTGATATCGCTGAGCAGGATGAAAAAGTCTTAGGCATTACCCCTGCCATGCGTGAAGGGTCGGGTATGGTGGAGTTCTCGCAGCGCTTCCCAAAACAATATTTTGATGCAGCCATTGCCGAGCAACATGCGGTGACCTTAGGCGCAGGGTTTGCCTGTGAGGGCTATAAACCTGTGGTCGCCATTTATTCGACTTTCTTGCAACGCGGCTATGATCAGCTGATCCACGACGTCGCATTGCAGCGTTTACCCGTACTATTTGCGATTGACCGTGGAGGTATTGTCGGTGCCGACGGCCCAACCCATCAAGGGGCGTTCGATTTAAGCTTTATGCGCTGTATCCCAAATATGGTGATTATGGCGCCATCGGATGAAAATGAATGTCGCCAGATGCTGTATACCGGGTATTGCTATGATGCAGGCCCAAGCGCGGTACGCTATCCAAGAGGTAGTGCAACAGGTGCGACTCAAGTTGAAGCCATGACGGCACTGCCAATTGGTAAAGGGGTGATTAAGCGTTTAGGCAAACGTATCGCGATGCTTAACTTCGGGACTACCTTAGCCGCAGCACTCACTGCCGCAGAGAGTTTAGATGCAACAGTGGTCGATATGCGCTTTGTGAAACCGCTGGATGTGGATTTAGTCAAAGAGATGGCTCAAACCCACGATGTGCTCGTCACAGTGGAAGAAAACGCCATTATGGGCGGCGCTGGCTCAGGTGTGCTAGAGCTTCTGCAAAAGCTTAAAATGCCTAAACCTGTACTACAAATTGGCTTGCCCGATGAGTTTATTAAACATGGATCACCAGAAGAAGTGATCCATGACTTACAACTCGATGCCGAAGGCATGTTAGCGCAGATTAATGCCTATCTCGCCGATTGATTATTGATGGGGGCTAAGCTCCCATCAATACTACAAACGTGATAATTCACGATTAACGGCAAATAGAAAAGCAACAGACAAATAAAAAGGACTGTATCGGCAGTCCTTTTTATTGGTTTAACGTTTTACCGCTTAAGCTTCAATATCAATCGAAGCTGACTCTTGGCTAGGGCCACCTTGAGACACCATCACCATGGCTGGGCGCAATAAACGGCTATTCAGTTCGTAGCCTTTTTGCATTACTAACATCACAGTATTGGCTGGGAATTCAGCACTTGGTTGCATACCAATCGCTTGATGTTGATCAGGGTTGAAGGCTTGTCCTTGAGGATCAATTTGTTTTACACCAAATTTCGCCACAGCGGTCAACAAACTCTTTTGTGTTAACTCAACACCTTCATAGATAGCTTTAGTGGTTTCATCCTGCGGATTAGTCCCTTGCAGCGCTCGCTCCATATTGTCTATCACTGGCAGCAATTCGTTGGCGAATTTTTCCAGAGCAAACTTATTGGCTTTCTCTACATCCATCGCAGCGCGACGACGAATGTTATCCACTTCGGCAGCTGCACGTATTACTGAATCTTTTTGCTCATCAACTTTCGCCAAAGCGTCAGCGAGTAACTGTTCCAGCTCTTCAATACGGAAATTGGCTTGGGTAAGCTCATCAATCAGACTTGCTTCTTCGGTAGAAACTTCAGACTCTACACCCTCTTGGATCAGATCCTGTTCTGCTTTAATCGACTCGTTGCTCATTTTCACTCCAGCTAAAAATGCTTTGTTTCTAAATACTCTGGGCATATTATGGGGATCAATTTTGACGTTTCAAGGCCTAAGGCCAGATCTAGCATAAATATGACCACAAAGTTCCACACCATTGGCCTAATTGGTAAGCCGCATCATCCAGGGACAAATCAAACCCTCAAACGTCTGCACCACTGGCTGACGATGCAAGGTTATGAAGTCCTCGTAGAAGAGCGGGTAGCAACTGAGTTAGGCCCACAAATTGTGGCGGTTGATTTATTAGAGATTGGCGAGCGTTGTGATTTAGCGATAGTCGTTGGCGGTGATGGCAATATGCTCGGCGCCGCCAGAGTGCTGGCGCGCTTCGATGTGGGCGTGATTGGTGTAAACCGTGGCAACCTTGGCTTTTTAACGGATTTACCGCCGGATGCATTCGAAGAGGCGCTCGCTAAAGTGCTCGATGGTGAGTTTGATACCGAACACCGTTTTTTACTTGAGGCAGAGGTCTATCGCCATGGACAGCTAAAAGCCAGTAATACCGCGGTAAATGAAGCGGTGCTGCATCCGGGGAAGATCGCTCACATGATTGAATTTGAAGTCTATATTGACAATCAATTCATGTACAGCCAACGCGCCGATGGCATGATAGTTTCCACTCCCACGGGGTCAACCGCCTATGCACTGTCAGCAGGTGGGGCGATTCTCACCCCCAATTTACAGGCATTAATTTTAGTCCCGATGTTTCCACACACCTTGTCATGCCGTCCTATTGTGGTCGATGCTTGCAGCACCATTAAGATGGTGGTTTCCCCTGAAAATGGCGAAAACCTTGAGGTTAGCTGTGATGGCCATGTGCATTTAGCAGTATTACCCGGTGATGAGATCATCGTGCGCCGCAGCTCTGAGCAACTTAGGCTTATCCATCCTAAAGGCCATAATTACTTCCATGTATTACGAAGCAAACTTGGCTGGGGCAGTAAGTTGTTTTGAGTTTGTACGATGAGATGATGCGAAGCTTAACTCAAGCAACCTACCATAAAAAAATATAGACAATGACTGACTATAGTTGTTAACAAAATGGAGTTGTGCAGCTGCATTGCTGTAAACAGCTTTATTAACCGTTATTAAATTTCAGATTAACTCATATTTCATAAAGTGACATTGCTCACACTCAATTTCCCCGCCCGATAAAGCGTGAGCTAGATCACACTAAAAATCTCCATCTAAAAATCATATAAAATAATAAAAATCATATATTTAAAATAAATCATTAAAAACCACCGTTCCTTTTAATGAGAGCCTGAGTGACGCAGATCACACCTTAATATTGTCTTAAAAATTCATTAAGTGCCCATTAATGAAATAAATGGATCAGTTAATTGCAATACTGATCGCTAATTTAGTGAAGATCTGATTTTTTATAACTAAAAAGCATAAAAGTTAAATAAATTACTAATAACAGGAATATACAAACCACTCTTTAAGTGACATTGGTCACAGTTGAAGAAATCCTATGAGAGAAGCCTCCCGCAGCACTGTAAATTAGCATTTCATACAGCAGTCAAAATGATCTAGATCATATAAGTTCAACCCCGAATAGCGTCTAGTACACACCACAGAATGTCGTAACAGTGATTATTAGTAGTGAATACTGCTGATTTATCCACCATAAGTTCTGATATCGAAGCACCAATAAGATTCCTATAAAAAATAAGACAGACCACTTTATGTAGAGGCAAGCATGACAATACTCCAACTCTTCGCCAGCTTGACGCCAGTGCTCAGTGTAATGATCTTTCTTGTATTACTGAGAATGCCCGCGTCAAAAGCTATGCCCATTTCCATGGTAGTTACGGCCATCGCCGCCGTATTTATTTGGCAAATGGATACCACTCTATTGGCCGCATCCGTTCTTGAAGGACTGCTGTCAGCGATCACGCCATTAACCATCATCTTCGGTGCGGTATTCCTACTTAATACTCTGAAATATTCAGGTGCAATGGATACTATCCGAGCAGGCTTCACTAACATCAGTGCCGATGCCCGTGTACAGGTGATTATTATTTGTTGGTTATTCGGCGCCTTTATCGAAGGTAGCGCAGGCTTTGGTACGCCAGCCGCCATTGGCGCGCCACTGCTGGTATTACTGGGAGTACCTCCTGTCGCCGCCGCCGTAGTCGCCTTAATTGCTGACTCAGCCTGCGTATCATTTGGGGCAATTGGTTTACCCGTGCTCTTTGGGATGGAACAGGGTCTTATCCAAGGTGGTGTAAGCATGGCTGCTGAGCAGTTTGCTGCCCATGGTGGAACCTATGCGGGTTATGCTCGATATATCGTAATGCATATGATCACTATCGACTTAATCACAGGTTCATTAATTCCACTGGTTATGGTGACGATGCTGACCGGGTTCTTTGGCCGCAACAAATCCTTTAAAGAAGGCTTAGCCATTTGGAAATTTGCGATTTTCGCAGGTCTTGCCTTTACTGTCCCCGCCTGGATTATTAACTACCTTGCAGGCCCTGAATTCCCATCAGTTATTGGTGCATTAATCGGTATGGCACTGGTGATCCCTGTTGCGCGTAAGGGCTACCTACTGCCTAAAACACCTTGGAATGATTTCGCAGAGAATGACAACCAAGAAGGTGTGAAGATCGAAGCGAAAGCCCAGTTTTCACAAATTGCCGCCTGGACACCTTATATCATCATGGCTGCGCTGTTAGTGTTATCTCGTACAGTCACGCCACTGAAAGCTTGGTTATCGAGTTTCAACATTAGCTGGACAGGCCTGATGGGTACTGAGCTTAAAGCGAGCTTTGCAACCTTATACGCCCCTGGCGCCTTCTTCGTCGCAGTGTGTATTATCGGTTTCTTCCTGTTCAAAATGAAAAGTCCTGCGATTAAGCAATCCATCGGTGTTTCATGCAAATCAATGTTACCGACGATTATTTCATTAGGTGCTTCAGTACCTATGGTGAAAATCTTCTTAAACTCAGGTGCTAATGGTGCTGGACTAGCCTCTATGCCAGTGGCCTTAGCCGATATGTTGGGCCATTCAATGGGCGCGGTATGGGCATGGATGGCGCCTATCGTGGGGATTTTTGGTGCCTTCCTGTCAGGTTCAGCGACGTTCTCAAACATGATGTTCTCAAGCCTGCAATACAGTGTGGCTGATAATGTTGGCATGAACCATACGCTGATATTGGCACTGCAAGGTATCGGTGCAAACGCCGGTAACATGATGTGCGTAATGAACGTGGTTGCCGCAGCAACTGTAGTAGGTATGGCGGGTAGAGAGTCGGAAATTATTCGTAAAACCATGCCTGTTGCCCTTGGCTACGCCTTACTTGCAGGCACTATCGCAACACTTTGGGGTGGCTTCTAATCCATCTTGTTCGAAGTCACGCCGAGTGACTTCGACTTTCTTCTATAAGATAAAGAGAGTGATGTTATGTCGATTAACTACAAAGAGGTCATCAGTGATCTCAGAACACAATTAGGTGATCGTCCGGTGACGGATGATCCCGTCCGTCGTTTTGCTTGGTCTACCGATGCCAGCTACTTCAGAATCGTGCCCGAAGTTGTTGTCCATACCGAGACCTTAGAACAGGTAAAACTCACCTTAGCCGTTGCCCGCAAGCATAATGCGCCCGTCACATTTAGAGCAGCAGGCACCAGTTTATCTGGCCAAGCGATTGGTGAAGGGATACTACTTATCCTTGGCCATGATGGTTTTAGAAAGATTGAAGTCAGTAGCGATGCAAAACAAATTACCTTAGGTGCCGCCGTTATTGGTTCAGACGCGAATGCTGCGCTTGCGCCACTGAATCGCAAAATCGGCCCCGATCCAGCGACGATTGCTTCGGCAAAAATTGGCGGAATTGTTGCTAACAACGCTTCAGGCATGTGCTGTGGTACTGCTCAAAACAGTTACCAAACCATCGCATCGGCAAAACTGTTGTTTGCCGATGGCACTGAACTCGATACTGGCTGTGAAAAATCTAAGGCTGAGTTTGCTAAGACCCACGGAAAATTACTGCAAGATCTGAGCGAGCTCTCCCATCTGACACGCCATAACACCGTATTGGCCGAGCGCATTCGTAAAAAGTATTCCATCAAAAATACCACTGGCTACGGTATTAACTCCTTAATCGATTTTACCGACCCATTTGACATCATTAACCACTTAATGGTCGGGATGGAAGGTACGTTAGCTTTCATTAACGAAGTCACTTACCACACTGTAAATGAAGCTAAATTTAAAGCCTCAGCCATGGCTGTATTCCATAATATGGAAGATGCTGCACGCGCCATTCCGCTGATTAATGGTGAAAGTGTTTCTGCGGCCGAACTCCTTGACTGGCCATCCATTAAAGCGGTAACAGGCAAGCCAGGCATGCCAGATTGGTTGTCGGAACTGCCTGCATTATCGGCGATTCTATTGATAGAATCCCGTGCGGATGATGCTCAAACGCTCGAACGCTATACCCAAGATGTCAGTACCAAGCTGGCTGGTTTTGACTTCATCCGTCCGATGGAATTCAGTACCAATCCCGCGGTTTACGACAAGTACTGGGCGATGCGTAAAGGGCTTTTCCCCATTGTCGGTGGCGAGCGTCCAAAAGGAACCTCAGTTATCATCGAAGACGTGGCCTTTGAGCTTGAACATCTAGCCGCAGCAGCTCACGATATCACTGAGCTTTTCCATAAACATGGTTACCCTGAAGGCTGTATTTATGGCCACGCGCTAGCAGGTAACTTCCACTTCATTATTACTCCTACCTTCTCCACTCAAGCCGATATTGACCGCTTCCATGCCTTTATGGACGATATTGCCGATATGGTGATTAACAAGTACAACGGCTCAATGAAAGCTGAGCATGGCACCGGCCGCGCTGTGGCACCATTTGTTGAAAAAGAATGGGGACAAGATGCTTACACTTTGATGAAGAGCATCAAACAACTATTTGATCCTCAGGGTATTCTAAACCCAGGCGTTATTCTTAACGATGATGCGAACGTCCACGTTAAAAATATTAAGCCCTGCCCTGTTGTCGATGATTTTGTTGATAGATGTATTGAATGTGGCTTCTGCGAAAAAACCTGCCCAACATCAGCACTTAACTTCTCGCCACGTCAACGTATCGCTACTCTGCGTGAAATCGAACGCTTAGAGCAGTCCGGTGATAAAGCTGCGGCCGCTAAAATGCGCGCCGATGCAAAATACGATGTGATTGATACCTGCGCTGCCTGTCAGCTTTGTACTATCGCCTGTCCAGTCGATAACAGCATGGGTCAGTTAGTCCGTAAACTACGTACACCTTATATCAGCACCACAGAGCAAAAAGTATTGGATTTCCAAGCCAAGCATTTTGGCGCGGTAAACCAAGTGATCAGTACGGGCTTTGATGTACTTGGCGTTATCCATAAAATCACCGGCGATGGCATTACTAATGCACTGATGAAAACGGGTCGGCTGATTTCTAAAGAAGTGCCCTACTGGAATCCTGACTTCCCCAAAGGCGGCAAACTGCCTAAACCGTCACCCGCCAAAGCAGGCCAAGAAACCGTGGTTTACTTCCCCGCCTGTGGTGGCCGGACCTTTGGTCCAACGCCGAAAGATCCGGATAACCGCACCTTGCCAGAAGTGGTTGTAACCCTACTAGAGCGCGCGGGCTATAACGTTGTCACGCCAGAAAAGACCCGCGATTTATGTTGCGGCCAAATGTGGGAATCAAAGGGCGACTTTAAAAACGCCGACGCCAAACGCCAAGAGCTTATCGATGTGCTTAGCAAGATGAGCAATGGCGGCAAGATCCCAGTGTTAGTCGATGCCTTATCTTGTACTTATCGCACCCTCACGGGTAACCCAAAGGTACAAATAACGGATCTAGTTGAGTTTATGCATGACAAGCTGCTGGACAAGCTGACCATCAACAAAAAGGTCAATGTTGCTTTACACTTAGGTTGTAGTGCTCGCAAGATGAAGTTAGAGCCTAAGATGCAAGCCATTGCCAATGCTTGCTCGGCGCAAGTGCTCAAACCCGCGGGTATTGAATGTTGTGGATACGCCGGTGAAAAAGGTTTATATAAGCCAGAAATCAACGCCAGCGCCCTGCGCAATATTAAGAAGTTAATCCCAGTTGAGGTTAAAGAAGGCTATTACGCCAACCGTATGTGCGAGGTCGGTTTGACCCAACACAGTGGTATTTCCTACCGCCACTTAGCGTATCTGCTCGAAGAGTGCAGTCGCTAACACACTGACCAAACGGGGCTAAAGATAGCCCCGTTTTTCTTTAGAAGAAAACTATTCTCATTTATCGACAACTCCGCAAAGTTAACGAAATAAATCTTAAAATAAAAACCAAATTAACCATTTAAAATCATATTGTTAAAAACTTCTCATTTTTGCAAAAATCTAGTAGATCATTTACTAAATTAGGGCTACTTATTTACTTTAGATAAGCCTATATTGGATCAACTACCTTAGCATTTGTGTGGACTTTGGGGCCACAATGCAAGGCAATGTCGTTCACTAACAAGAAAGAGAAAGCACAATGAAAATCGCCCTTTTCATCCCGTGTCTTGTTAACCAAATGATGCCGGATGTGGCCATTGCCACTCTGGAATTACTGGAAAAACTCGGACACCAAGTGATTCTACCCGCAGGCCAAACTTGCTGTGGCCAACCGATGACTAACTCGGGTTGCTTTGATGCAGCACGCAGTACCACCTTGAAATTACTCAATGCCTTCAAAGGTGTAGAATGCGATGCCATTGTTTGTCCTGCCGCTTCTTGTTTAGTGGCCGCCAAAGAAAATTTCCACGAGTTTGATAGCAGCCCAGAAGCTCAAGCCGTTATCGACAAACTCTATGAGCTGACCGAGTTCCTCCACGATATCGCTCCCATTCCCGCCTTCAACAAACCTTTTGCCCATAAGATCAGCCTGCAACTAAGCTGTCACGGCATTCGTATGCTGAGCCTTGCCACGCCAAGCGAGCAAATGGGCCCACGATTCAACAAAGTTGAAGCCGTGCTTGCTAATATCGCAGGTATCGACATTGTCTATCCAGACCGCCGCGATGAATGCTGTGGCTTTGGTGGTACGTTTGCCGTCGATGAAGGTGCCGTATCCGCCAAGATGGGTAAAGACAAAGCCCAAGCCCACGCGGCAACAGGCGCGCAATATGTGGTTGGCTTCGACCCCTCTTGCCTCTTGCACCTCGATGGCATGATCCGCAGACAACAATTGCCGATTGAAATTCGCCACATAGCGCAAGTGCTAAACGCCGCGCTCTAGGAGACCCACTATGGCATATCAACATAATCACGGAGCCACGGGTTCACAGGTTCACGCTCATAAAGCCGATATTTTCTGCCGCGATGAAACCCGAGTTGACTGGCACTCTAAAGCCCTCTGGGTACTGCGTGAAAAACGTGACCGCGCCGCTGGCAGCTTACCCGAATGGGAGCAACTGCGTCAGTTAGGTTCTGAAATCAAACTGCACACCTTAACCAACCTTGCACAATACCTTGAAACCTTTGAGCAAAACTGCCTTGCCAACGGCATCAAAGTGCATTGGGCTAAAGATGGTGCCGAGCACAACCGTATCGTGCACGAGATCTTAGCTAGCCATAAAGTGAAGAAGTTAGTTAAGTCCAAATCCATGCTCACCGAGGAATGTCATCTCAATCCTTACTTAGAGCAGCGTGGAATTGAAGTCATCGACACCGACTTAGGTGAGCGCATTATTCAGCTCGCGAAAATGCCGCCTTCGCACATTGTGGTGCCCGCTATTCACATGAAAAAAGAAGAAGTCGGTGACCTCTTCCATGAGAAACTCGGCACTAAAGCGGGGGCAGCCGATCCCTTGTATTTAACCCGTGCCGCCCGCGCGCATTTGCGTGAAAAATTCCTCAGCGCCGATGCCGCCATGACAGGGGTAAACATGGCGATTGCCGATAAGGGCGCCGTGGTCGTTTGTACCAACGAAGGTAACGCCGATATGGGCGCTAACCTGCCCAAGTTGCAGTTGCATTCAATGGGGATCGACAAAATTGTCCCCGATATCGACAGCGCCGCCGTGTTACTACGCACCCTCGCACGCAACGCAACTGGCCAACCCGTCACTACTTATAGCGCCTTCTACCGTGGACCACAGGTCGATGGAGAGATGCATGTGATCATCGTCGATAACGGCCGTACCGAGATGATGAAGGATAAAATCCTTGCCGAATCATTGAAATGTATTCGTTGCGGCGGTTGTTTAAATACTTGTCCTGTGTATCGCCGCTCTGGTGGTTACAGCTACAACTACACCATTCCCGGCCCGATTGGGATTGCGGTGGGTGCCAAGCATGACGATACCAACTCCATCGCTTGGGCTTGTACTCTGTGTGGTAGCTGTACCTATGTCTGCCCGACCAAGGTGCCGCTCGATAAGATTATTCACCACCACAGACGCCTTAAGGCCGAAGCCGGACAACTCCCCTACGGCAAAAACGGCTATATGCCATTAGTGGGTAAATTTATGGCAAGCACGACTCTGCTCAATTGCTCAATGGGCGCGGCCCGAACTGCACTGCGCATTCTGCCGGGTAGTCTGCTCAAGCCCTTTAGCGGTGCCTGGGGTAAATACCGTGAACTGCCAGTCGCCCCCAACTCCAGCTTCGAAGCTTGGTTTAAGAAACACAGGAGCCTATAAGATGTCTAGTAAGCACGAAATTCTCAATGCGCTCAAACTGTCGGCTTTAACAAACCATCCTATGCCGAGCATCGATGTCGCCCCAAGGGTTGAAGATCTGGTTGGCCAGTTTGAAACCAATCTGAAAACCGTTGCGGGTACACTTCACCGTGAAGGCGGCCTCGCGGCACTGCAAGCCAAAGTGGATGAGCTTGTCGCCCAAGGCTTACAGGTTATCTCCCTCGTTGAGGGCATCACAGCAAACCGTGATGTGCCACCAACGGCTCACGAGCTCAGGGATATCGATTATGCGGTGATACCTGGGGATATTGGTGTTGCCGAAAATGGTGCCATTTGGGTAAACAATAAGAACTTAGGCCACAGAGTAACGCCTTTTATCTGTGAAAACCTGATCTTAGCCCTGCCAGCCAATAAGATTGTGCCAAACATGCATCAAGCGGCAAAAGAAATCACGCTAGCCTCAGGTGAGTTTGGGGTGTTTATCGCCGGTCCCTCAAAAACCGCCGATATCGAACAAGCCCTCGTCGTCGGTGCTCACGGCGCCTGCAGCTCGAACGTGTATTTGCTGTAATGCCTCAAGATTTAATGTAACCAAGAAACGCAAAGGTTACGGGACAATCGAAACATGAAAGCCGACCTTTATTGGCGGCTTTCTTATTTAAAATTTAGCATAACAATATTTGAAACATTTGATTTATAAGGGTTATTCGCCTACAGGTACAGGCTTGCCATGGCATTCGCCGCCGACTCGGTGAATAGAGAAATCTAGGATTTCTAAGCTTATGAACGAGAGCCATGGTCGTTCTCACGTATCCCTGCATTGCACGACATTCAGGCGTCCTACCTATAAGATGGCGAACGGGCTGTTAAACACGGATGTAGTGCAAGTCAATCAGTGGATGCAAGGCCGCGCCGTACTGCTCTTTGATGAGCGCCGCAGCCTAAAGCAATAACTAGTGATAAGTAAAGGATCTTTATCAAGTCGCTTTAACCAGATGCGATAGCGCAATACTGAAGATACCTTACGAGTATCCTCGACGCGGCAGGTCGTATTCTCGACTATATCTATTAGGCATTTATAGTAAAGGTGAGTAAATGAACGAGGTATTACTACAAATAAAGGCGCTCACCAATAGTGATCCTTTGTTGACGGCTGTCATTGTTGGAGTATTAACATTTACGTTAATTGGACTCGTAGGCTACATGCTAAAAGATGTCCCCGCGAAACTGTTAAGTTGGCTCAGTAGCCTGCTATTTGTGCGGCTCACTATAGACGATAGCCATCAGGCACGCACAGAGATATTCAATAAGCTGTCCTTTTTGATCAGTAATACTACCATTCCGTTTTTTTCACGTTCTATCTCTGAGGCTGTGTACTTTGACTATGGTGTGAATTACGACGGGCGTGTCAGTGTTAAGTCTATCGGCTATGGTATGCATCTGTTTAAATACGGTGGTTGTTTTATGTTGGCAACCCGTACTAAGGTCGATAGTTCGATGGCATACGATTCTATTACTGTAAGAGCACCATGGTGGGCAAAAGATAAACTATATCGTTTTTTAGAAGATACTCGTGGAGACATTCCTACTGAGCCGAAAGTGAATATTTTCGAAGAAACCGAATGGTGTCGCTACGGTACATTGAAATCATCGGGTTTTAGTGACTTAGTGCTAGATGAAGGGTTTAAGCAGGACTTGATGAGGGAAGTTGATAACTTTGCAAGTCGGGGAAAATCGGTTGTAAGTAAGCTAACCATACTGCTACATGGAAAAACGGGCACGGGTAAGACGGGTATCGCGAGGGCCTTAGCGGTTGAGTATCATCGCGATCTATACATATTGAATCTATCGACTGTCAATGATGCCACTATTCATAAGGCGATTAGAAAGGTAGCGCCCGGAGCGATGTTGTTAATAGAGGACTGTGATTGTGTAAAGGCTACGGTATCACGTACAGCTGAAAGCAACGTAGACAACCCACCACTCACTTTAGGTGGCGTACTCAACGCGTTAGACGGCGTCATTCCTCTTGATGACTGCCTTGTCATAATGACCACAAATCATCTCGATCATCTTGACCCTGCGTTGATACGTAAAGGTCGTGTAGATGTCAGTATTGAAGTGCCGCTTATCAGTGCAAAGCAAGTTAATGAGGACTACTTTGAGCGTTTTGGCGCAGTACTGAATAGAACTGAGCCATTGTTAGGTTGTGAAGTCTATGAACTCCATCGCAGAGCGAGCTTAAGATATGGAGTGTGTTGTAAGCCAGTGTAACCCTCTTCCTCCTAAATGGACTCATTCAATGGTCAACTCTATTTGGCCAGCGCTTTAACCGAGTACTTATAGGGTCTGAGTTAACTTTCCTCAGGCCCTTTAACTTGCCAAACTCAGTAGTGGGCTTGAGCCAGTTTTCATGAGGATATTTAATCTTGTCAGTAACTTAGTGCTAGTTTCACTGATGGCGCCACGTTTATCATTGCGAATGATTCGCCCAGTATCCTCTTCTACCAATTGTTCTCTAAGGGCAGGTCATATCTGCACAAAAGTCTCTTTCAAAATACGACCTTAGCACCTTCAAATTCTCAATCAGCTATTTGCATAATAAAGTGTCAATAACCAACATCGGACTTGTTCAACACTTGCCATGCCTTTTGAGAATGGGTCGCGGCTACGCGCGGCCTATCCTTATTTGTTATGCAAATTCTTCAGGGCTCAGAAACTCCATAACTCGAAGGCGTCCTTCAAAAAGGATTTCCTGAGTCGCTGAATCATTATGGATTCCTAACCAATATTGTCTTGCACGTTTTAGTGTCATCTCCATTGGCTCGCTATCACCTAAAAGGTGCTCATCACTACCAGTGTGCAGACGACCTTGCAATCTAACCCGCGCTATTTGAAAACTTTGTCCCTCGAGCCCTAAACGCTCAAGCCAGAACCTGACACCTTCCCGTTCTAGGATTAACCAGATGCACCGCTGCCTTGATGGCAAATGAGGAAACTCTTGCTTTCTTATATCTTCCCAAATCAACTCTCTAACATAAGCAACAAAATGCCTAATAACCTCACTAGCAATATCAGCCACATGAGGAGAATTGATCTCACCTCTAGCGACACTCCCAACAAACTTTGCAGCTGGTACCATGATAGAACCTGATTCGGTGTTTACTGAATACTCTTTTCGTTGAGTCTCAAAAAACTTGAAATATGGATTACTCTCTCCACCAATATCTATTTCCTGTCCTTCTCTCCACATTTCAAATGGAGACCAAGGAGCAGCTCTATTGATGTGAAAATAATCACGTGCAGTATCTGCAATAGTCAATTGTTCCTCCTGTATTTGCATAGACGCTGCAATATGGGGCGTATTAAGCTTGGCTAAAATTAGCGAAGAATGAGCGCCAGCCAAGCTTTAGACGTCCCATTCATAATTGCTTTGTTATGCATTATCTCCGCTTATAAAGCAGACCAAATGAGCCTTTTGACCAACTCTCTGAAAAGTAGTCACCAACTTTTAGTGATTCAAAATGCCTCTTTGAAACATCAAGTTTAGTTGGCTCGTTGGTATGAGTAGTTTGAATATAAACATAGTAACTCATACCACCCTTAGTACTTTCATATGTGTCTAGCTCGACAATTTCACCCGTTAGTTGAACTTGTTGCTGTTCCCCAACCATTGCGTTTAGTCCCATAACATAGCCACCACTTATAAAAATAAGCATTGCTGCAATCATTGAAGTCCACAGAAAACCTTTTACTTTTCCTGCTTTCCTTCGATATTTTGGAACTTTAAAAAGGTACACATAAAAACAAAGCGCGCCGATAGGAAGAGATAAGAACTTAAATGCCCAATCGTATGATTCATTTAGGATTGTGTCGTACATAAATGTTGGAGCGACTCCAACTAAGATATATACAAGAAACGCCCAATCCCCATACTTTTTTAAATAATACTCCACAATTCATCCATAATTCATAAAGCTCAAAGCAGGCGCGCCGCGTTTTGGCGTCGCCCTGCCTTTGCTTGTTAAATTTTGACCAGCTTCTGCACACCATTACCCATCCTTGCGTTGTTGAGTGTGACAAAGCCAGAACCATCATTAAAAGCATAAAATACAGAATTTTCGTGCAAAACTTGTTTCAAATTCTCAAGTTCAGCGGGATTACTCGGCTCTACTATCCAGATGCCTGCGGTCACGTAAGCTGGATTGGTTCGATCTATAGTACAGCAATATTCAAAGTCGGCTAGTGCAGTAAGTAGTGGTCTTAAACCACCAATTAATGTATCCGATTTAGCCAACTTTGCTTCAAGGGATATTACCATTGCCATTTTTGAATAATCGAGATCATCAGAATCCAGATCTGAACTGTTGGAATAGGTAATGATGTATTGCCCATCAGGAAAATAAGTAGGAGCTCCTTCCATCACCGTAACCAGAGCCTTTGGATTTGAAAATTGAAACTCCAAATCTTGAACATCGCTCATCATAGAAACAGATGTAAGTACAATGCCAGTTGCAGAAATTAACCATTTTTTTAGACTTTCTTTATTCGGGAATTTCTTCTCGTTCATCGCACGAATCTCTCTGAGAAATTTAACGTCTTAGTATTTATGCGCTGCGCTGTTTGCAGGGCATAAATCGCTTGTTGACTCAATCTTAAATATGGCCGTTGCTACATCCGTGCCAATTGGTATAAATGATGCTATAGGAATTTGCTTTTTTGCGGTAGCGGTTTTTTATACAGTTTGATGGGTAATTACTTGATATCGTTTTAGCTTTCTCATTCTTTTACGCTCACTGTCGACTGGTTTTTGACCTTGGTTGACAGCATTCTGACCTCACATTCAGGCTGATGCTCGTACCGCCCCCCCCCTCACAGGCTTGCGCCTATAAGTTTGACTACTTTTCACTGTCAGCCATTCCGCTTCATCTTGAGGGCGTGGCTATCCTAGCTGGAGTACTAGCTGGCTTTAAAATATCGGACGGGCATGACTTCTAGGTTTAAAGTAACCTCATCACATTAGCTTTTCTATAGCCACTGCTTTATTCACCCTACTTGAATTTTTAACTTTGAAACACACTTTGGGGCAATAACTTTTAGCTGAACGAACTGCCAGAGGGGTCGTGAAGATTGGCATTGTTGCACCAGTGACCGTTGGCGACATGGATGTCGCCGTCGAGCCTATAAGGACATATTCACGGCGTGTCACTGGGGAAACAATGACAATTCACTCAGTACACCTAATGATCAAGCTATCTTGCTTTGAGGCACTTTGAGTTTACGAACAACACTATGGATAACATAAAATGGCAGCGCAAAACCTTCGCTGCCATTTTGATGAACAAGCCCAGTAAACCTTTCTACAACACATCACTACATAAAGGCTTTCGTAAAGGCTTCCTTCGACTGGCGAATATAATTGCGTGCACTTTGAGCATGTTGTTCCCATACCGCCCTATCGCTTGGATCGGTAAAGGGATTTTGCTCGGCGGCAATCGAGCGCTCAAAGCGGTCATAGAAGGTTAACATCGCTGAAGTAATTTGATTAAAACGTTCTTTAAACTCCTGAAACTCATCCATTTTTTCAGTCGTTTTAATCATGTACTGTACCAGTTCAGCATTACTATTAGAGGCAAGTAAGGCTTCGGCTTTGGCGCTGATATTGGCATTCACTTCAGCCATGATTTGCGCCCGAGTCTGCTCATCTTTACTCATCACCTTACTGTAATTTTCGGGCGTACGGGCAATGCTGGCGTGTTGCAGATAGCTACGCAGATGTTTGTCTAAATCCTTGCGGAAATTATCTAAGTTCTTCTGCATACTGACTAAATCATTATCGAGTGCGGTCACCTGTTGCAACTCTTTTTCGATTTCAGACATAAAGCGCTCGGCCTGCTGGTAAATCTTAAGGCCGTTTTCCTCGGCAAACTTTTTATCACTGCGACTTAAGTCGCTGTTGTCATAGTTTGAGCGGTCAAAGGTGGCCGCAAGGAAGGATTTAAAAGGTTCAGCAAAGGCTGAGTAGGCGCCAGCACTCACTACATTTAAGGTGGCGGTTGCTAAGTCGCCAAAGGGCTTAACCATAGAGCCTAAACGCGCCTGTTGAATCGGCGACGCAATCCGCTTAGCGTCAGTTAACACCGACCTAAAGGTGTTATAACCCAAAGGGTTAGACATTTTATTGCGCTCAGAGGTCGCCAGTACAAAGGTGATACTGGAATAAATCGCGTTCGAATACTCAAGGTATTGTCTTTGGCTTTCGAGCTGGGCGGCGTAGTTTTTCCCCAGCGTTCTAAAGGATTCGGCCTGAACCTCGTAGTTTTTGTCTTCTTTAAGTTTATCTAAAATGCCGCCGATAATTTTTTGCTCGTTTTTTTGCAGGGCAATATCTAAGCGAATTTTATCGAGGGTTAAATCATCCAAACTGATAGGGCCATTAATCGCTTCAATATCGAGGCGAACATATTGACGACTCGGATCGTCAATCGACACCCGATGGGCTAAATATTCATTTGTGCCAGGAGTAACATCGATAAGCGCCACATGCTGCCACTGGGCATCCAGTTTTAATACGGGCGATGTGAGCACATTAATCCGATATTGGGTTTGGATATTTTGAGTTTTTACCCAAAACTCTAATAGACCCGCTTCCGATACAGGGTATTTACTGACAATACTGCTATTGCCTTCTGCACATAACAACGCACTCTCGCCACTATGGGGCTCAGCACCCTCAAATTGGCACCCCATGATCCAAGACCAAGGTTGTGATAAGCGGTTACCCTCAAAATCGCTAGCAAACACTAACTCATTATCCTTGGCGCTGGCGTTAACACTGGTTAACACGCCAAACAACAGCATAGAGATGACTGCAGCGGTGCGCATAAGAGCCTCATAAAACTTAAATAACAAACGAAAAGCCAGACAAAGTGGCCCAGAATTTATCCTATCCACCTGCATTACTGTCAGTCGGTAACGGTATTTTATCGACAACACTCATACTACAGACTGAGCTCATTTTAAGCAGGGTTTAAACCAGCGAAATGTATCAGAGCGCATGCCGACACGCCAGTATTAAGTCGGTTTCAAGACTAAGATAATAACTAAACAAAAATTAGGCTTTAATCTTAAGCCGCTGCATGGCAATGAACATCCAAATGACCAATAGCGTGCTACAGGTCGCGAGCGATATCCACACACCGATCACGCCAAAAGCCCAAGCAAAACAGTAGATAATCGCAGCAATCAGTATGAGTTTTGCGCCAGTTAGAATCGATGCTTGTTTCGAACAATTAATCGCTTGGAAAAAGCTCGCCCCCACTAAAATGAGGCCTTCCATCGGCAAGCCCCAGAAATACCAACGCATGCCTTCAATCGCGACGGGCGTAAGGCTTGGGTTATCACCGGCAAACAGGTACACCAACCATTCAGGGCGGGAATAAATCAACAGTAAGCCAAGTGCGGCGGTGAGTAAGGTCATGCCAAAGGCAATATTGCGTGCCTGTTTAACCCTATCGAAGCGCCCTGCTCCCGCATTAAAGCTATAAATTGGCTGGGTACCGAGGGCAATCCCCTCAAAAATCAGGTAGAAAAACGCTTCGGTATAACTGACCACCCCGTATGCTGCCACATGCAAAGGGCCACCAACCCATAAAAATGCGGTGTTATGCAGAGTCAATACAATCGACAGATACAGATTCATTAAAAAGCTTGGCAAACCAACACGGGCGATGTTGATGCAGTTATCAAGCTTTAGCTTCATCTGCTCAAGATTGATTTTGAGCTGTGTGCGCGCCCCAAAGAAATGCTGCAGGCAGAGTAAACCAGTCACGGCCTGGGACAACATAGTGGCAATCGCCGCCCCCGCTAAACCGAAGGGAAACACCACAATAAACAGCCAATCTAAAAAGGTGTTCAGCACGCCACCTAAGATCAGCACAAAGGTCACCATGGAGGGGCGACCATCGTTACGCAGCAAGGTGGTAAATGCCATTGAGATAATAGGGAAATGACATAAGGCAAAATACCAGAACAGGTATTCATTAGCATTTTCGAGTATTTCCCCCTCAGCGCCGAGGGCAATTAAAATATCTCGCGAAAAAATCCCGCCGATTAAGGCAAAAAATGCCCCCGCGAGTAAACATAAACTAAAGGCATTACCGAGCAATTTACGCGCCTTGGCTATATTGCCTTGCCCCAAGTTAATCGAGACTAACGCGGCGCTGCCCATGCCAATCATGGCACCGACGGCGTAGAGAATCGCGCCCACGGGATAAGCCAGCATCATGCCAGCAAGCCCGGTTTCACCGAGATAATGTCCGACGAAGATACCATCAATGGTGACATATACCCCAGTCACCAGCATGGAGGCGATTGTTGGAATGGTATAGCGCCAGAAAAGCTTCGAAATCGGCTCTTGCAGCAGGCGTTGATCCGTTGCGCTATGGGAAACAGCAGTCATAACCAAATCTCACAAAATAAAGGCAGGGTGCGCACTCAGATTGTTCTAGCGGTATTCACTTAGATAAATAGAATGATGAACAAAAATGCGGCAATGGATTGTACCTAAATTTTACTTTAATACCAAACCCGATTAGCAGGATAAATTTATAACAAAAACTAATCTACACAATATCTTACTGATGGCACACTTTTACCAACCCATCACGACAAATAAAACACTACTCAATAACAGATGTGGCGAAACTCATCATTTTTCACTACTTTTTTGGTATTTACCCCTTAATTAGGTAAAGTGTAGGTTTATATTGCCCGAAATGAGTTAATTATCGAGGCATTATTTGTCTCTGCAATTTAGCTAACCATTTAATTAATAATGAATTAGTGAAATTAAAGTCAATAACAATAATAAAGGGAAGGACATGAGTCACAATAGTCCAAATGCAGAGAATGATCTGCGCGAAGTCAAACAATTAGGTATGTGGGCCTCCATCACTAGCCTAAGTTATATTTTTTGGTTAGTGGGCGGCATGGAGTTGGTCGAGCGAATCGCCTATTACGGCGTAAAAGCCAGTGCTGGCTTATACGCCAAAGCGCCAGAATCGGCTGGAGGTCTGGGGATCAGCCTCAGCGACTATGGCATTATTATTTCGCTCTGGGCGATTATGCAGACATTTGTACCCGTGTTTACTGGTGGGATTTCCGACCGAGTCGGCTACAAGGAAACCATTTTCGGCTCGACCGTGATTAAAATCATGGGCTACCTGACTATGGCGTTCTTCCCTACCTTTTGGGGCTTTTTATCGGGGGCACTGCTACTCGCCATCGGCACGGGTATCTTTAAACCCGGTATTCAAGGCACCTTAGTGCTCTCCACCAATCGTAATAATACCTCCATGGCTTGGGGGATATTTTACCAAGTCGTGAATATCGGTGGCTTCTTAGGCCCATTGGTTGCCGTGCATATGCGTCAACTTTCTTGGGATAATGTGTTTTATGCATGCGCTGCGATTATCTCACTAAACTTCCTGTTTTTATTGACATATACCGAGCCAGGAAAAGCCGAGCGCCTCATCCGTAATCAGCAAATTAAATCAGGTGAAGTCAAACAAGAGTCCCTATGGCGCGACGCTTGGCATGAGCTTAAAAAGCCAATTGTGATCTATTACATGCTGGTATTTTCAGGTTTTTGGTTCTTGTTTAATGCGCTGTTTGATGTACTACCGATTCATATTTCCGAGTGGGTCGATACCAGCGTAATTGTCACCAGTTTGTTTGGTAGCGAAGGCACCAGCAACGGCATTTTACAGTTCTGGCTCGGGTTAAATAACGAAGGCACGAAAGTGATGCCTGAGGGCATGCTTAATCTCAACGCCGGCCTGATTATGACCAGCTGCTTTTTAATTGCCGCGCTGACCGCCAAATACCGCATCACCACGGCGATGCTGATTGGCTGTTTACTCAGTATCTTGGCCTTTGTGTTTATCGGCGCCTTCCATGCGGCTTGGTTTATTGTGCTCGCCATCGCGATGTTCTCGATTGGCGAAATGATGATTAGCCCAAAGAAAAACGAATTTATGGGTAACATTGCCCCCGAAGGTAAAAAAGCCATGTACCTTGGCTTTGTCATGCTACCTCAAGGGATTGGCTGGGGCTTAGAAGGTTATTTTGGCCCAAAACTCTATGAAATTTTCGCCTCGAAAGAGTTGTTCTCACGCGACTTATTACTCGAGCGCGGCATGAGCGCAACGGATGTGAGTGCCATTCCGCAGGGTGAAGCCTTTACCACCTTAGTCAGCTTTACCGGCGAAAACGCCCATGATCTGACTCAGCTGCTCTACCACAGCCACAACATTGGTATGGCTTGGTATATAATTGCGGCGATTGGTACTATTTCGGCGGTGGGTATTTATTTCTATGGTAAGTGGTTACTGACGCTGCAACGTGCGCAGCAGGCAGCGAACTAATACCTTAACCGCGTTATCGAAGCCGCTAATCGATTCCAATTAAAAAGTGAGTGTGCATGCACTCACTTTTTATTTAACGGTCTTGATACGCGACTAAATCATTAAATCTAGAATTAAAAACCCGCTAACAGTTCGACCTCAAATTGTTCAGCCGATAGCGCTAATCCTAAAACGTCGCATTGTGCCTGTAACTGTGCAAGCTCCTTATCAACCGCTGATAAGGTCAAGGTATTATCATCCAGCAAATACACCTGGCGTAAACTGGTGAAGTAAAATAGCAATGTAATCAACGCATTTACATCATTGTCCGCCGCAGCTGCTTGGACTTTAGCCAGCTTGCGATAAATGCGATTTTGCAGTTGCTTTAACTGCCACACATAATAAATCTCTTTAAAAAAGGGCTGAGTTTTTAGCTGATAGACAATGGCACTACAAAGTAATACCGCCAAAATCACCCCGAGTAAATTCCAGTGGAAATTTCCTGTAGGCTCACCGGGTAAAGCCTCAACGCCAAAGAGCGCAATTAATCCAGCCCCAAAGCCAAGGGAGCAAACGATCAAGGCCAACACTAAGGCCACCATAAACAGGTTCATATTGCTACGATAAAGGGATTTATCAATTTGCTGTAACTTCATGGGTTCTCTTTTAATCAAAATACGCATTGGCGGCGCAGCATAACCCAGTTTGCTTGAGCTTGCCTGAATAATATAAGTCTTCCGCCATCAAACCAACCACAAAGGATACAATTTGAAACAAATATGATTAAGGATTTATATTATAAAATTACCAATCTTTTTATTTAGTTATCTTCCGGTTATTGAGGCACGGTTATCCGCATTGATGACAGGTACGTGCAGATAGGGATCTAAATCAGTGTACAATTTGCTGATATTCAAAGTACGTAACGATTTATTTAACAAACTCCCCTTACTTGCACCACATTCCACTTGGAATGAAGCAACCATCACAGGAATGAAATGGCATTAAAGAACACCTTGCGAAGGTTAGTTTTGCTCACCCTCATTTGCTTAGTCGCCCCTATAAAAGCAGAGGAGCTCTTTGCGGTGGGGACTCGTTTTAGCCAAATTTTTGAACAAAAACCGAACGGCGAATACATCGGTTTAGGGGTAGATATACTCAATCGTTTTGCCCAGCAACAAAAAGTGACCATTCATTATCAAATAGCGCCTTGGCGCCGAGCGCAATCTATGGTCGAGCGCGGCCAAGCAGATATTTTAATTGGTCCCTATTTTTCGGAAGAACGGCAAAAGCACTTAGCCTTCTCGGCCCAACCCTTTTATCGCGATGAAATCGTTTTTTACGCCAGAGTCAATCACCCCACGCCTTGGGATGGTAGTTATGCCAGTATCCATGGATTAAGAATTGGCAAAATGCAAGGCTGGAGTTACGGCTATTTGTTTAACGAACGCACCAAAACGCTCACAATTAATGAATTTGCAGATCTCAAAAGTGGTATTGAACGCTTATCCCGTGGCGATCTCGATTTGCTTGCCACCAACATACGCAATACTCAAGCAATGCTCGCGCAAATCAAAATTCCACAGGCAATCACCCCTATAATGCCAAGAATTGATATCCAAGATGGCTTTATGGCCTTTCCAAAAGACGTAAAATTTCAACCACTTCAACAACGTTTCGATCTATTTATGCAACATATGGTTGAGACAGGCGAATTGGCTACACTGGCAAAAAAACGTGGCGTTACCATTCCCACCTCAATGCTCACCGATTAATCCCCTTCAATTAACCAGCTAAACATTCCATTAAGGCCAGTTCAATGTGGTCCCAATCCAGCTCTTGGGTTGCAATCATTTCGAGCCGAGAATCAACACAATCATCAAGTTCAGTGACAGTCATATCCCCACTGCTCCAATTGATCCCCGCAATACCATCGCTGGTAATCATTACAGCCTTTAACCGCAGTAAAGTAGGATTTGTTTGGGTCTGGAGGGTAATAAATTGCATTAATCTATCAAAATCAAACTCTTGCATAGGTTCAAATACCCAGCCGCAGCTAAAACAGCCCTCCCCCTGATTTTGCTTACGTACTATGCCACGCGCATCAAACTGGTAGACCTGCTCGCTTGCCTCCTCGGTAAACAGCCCCTGCAAACCCAAAGTGTCGGCAGTGTTACGCAACACACTGCGAGATTGGCTCAATGCGTTAATGCTAGCGGCTAGGTTAATGGCCGGTTTAGGTAAATCACGGCGTGGTTGCTTAAGGAGCTCAAGTAATTGAGCCGATAAGCCTTGAGGCGAACTATGCTCCACCACTGGCGTATCATCAAGTTGTAAAGCATTGAGATAATGAGTTAATTCCTTAGCTAATTGCCTGCCCTGCAATGCCTCAAACTCAGGATATAAATCGGTTTTGGTCGCAACGATCACATCGGCTACTTGCAACTGCTGCACAAAATTATCATGTCCGCGGTAGCGTTCATCCATTAATTTACGGGCATCAATTAGGCATAAAGTGCTTTGAAGGCGGATAACATGTTGATAATGGGGCGCACTGAGGACTTTAATAATTTCATTAGGATGCCCAAGTCCCGTAGGTTCAATCAGCAAGCGATCAGGCTTAGCACGGGCGATCAGTTGATTGATTGCCACTTGCGTGGGTACGCCCGCCGCGCAGCACATGCAGCCCCCGGCAACTTCACGAATCTGCACCCCACTGTTGTTTGCCTCTAAGAGGCCCGCATCGATACCGACTTCACCAAATTCATTGACTAATATCGCCCAAGTTTCGCCCTCAGGTTTAGTCTTCAAAAGTTGTTTTATAAGCGTTGTTTTACCGACACCTAAAAAACCTGTGATGATATTGGTGGGAATGGCTTTGACGATCATGGACAACACTCGCAGGGTAACGGGCAACGTTTAGGGGCATTCGAGTGTAGGGATATTCTAGTTAAAGCTCAACAAAAAGCGCGCCTTGGGCGCGCTGCGTACTGCACTATTTTACTTTATTGCCGCCCTGCGGCTTACCACCAGAACGCTGAGTTTGAAATGGGCTAAATTTCGCCTTATCTTTTGAATACTTACCCTCGCGGGTAGGAGATTTTCTTGATCTAGCTTGGCTCTCACTCGACTTCCCGGCAGCACTGACTTTGCCAATAGTGCGATCTTTTGGTGCTTTATAACTCCATTTAGTTTTAGTGGTTGCCGCGGGAGCATCGCGGTAACGTGCAGGCAGTGGCGTGCCCTCCTCGTAACCAGGCTGCACAGTGACAGGGAGTTGCTGGCCAATTAAAGCTTCTATTTCTGCGAGCATTTCATCATCTGCTGGGCTGACAAATGAAATAGCTCGACCTGACAGGCCCGCACGGCCAGTGCGGCCAATACGATGGACATAATCTTCCGCGAGGAAAGGCAACTCTAGGTTTATCACTAAGGGAAGCGCCTGAATATCAAGCCCGCGGGCCGCCACATCGGTTGCCACCAACACGCGCAGTTTTCCGGCTTTAAAATCATCGAGCACACGATTACGCGCCCCTTGGGTTTTATCCCCATGAAAAACGCCCGCGCTGATCCCATCGAGTGTTAACTCCTGCAATAAATGCTCAGCGCATTCCTTAGTACTGGCGAACACCAGCACTTGGCGCCAATTATTGCGCCCCACCAGCTCAGATAATAACTCTGCTTTGCGACGTTTATCGACCCGATACACTAGCTGTTCTACGGTCGATGCCGTGGTATTTTCGGCAACATTAACCCATTCAGGTTGATTGAGCATCTTATGGGAGAGTTGCTTCACCGCATCGCTATAGGTGGCTGAAAACAACATCGTTTGATGTACAGGGGCAATAAGGCGCTTCACCTTTTCAATGTCGCGTACAAAGCCTAAATCGAGCATACGATCCGCTTCGTCGATCACTAAGGTCGTTACACTGGACAGGTCTAAATTGAACTGGCCAATAATATCGAATAGTCGCCCTGGCGTTGCGACGAGGATATCGACGCCCTGCTCGACTCCTTTACGCTGCGGATTCATATTCGCACCGCCATAAACCGCTAAGGTTTTAAGGGGCAAAAACTGGCTATATTTTTGAATATTCGCACAAACTTGAATTGCCAACTCACGGGTTGGCGTCATCACTAAGGCGCGCAGCAAGGGTTTATCGGCAGGCTGGGCAGCAAGTTGCTCAAGCACGGGCAAGGCGAAGGAAGCGGTTTTACCTGTTCCAGTCTGAGCACAGGCCATAATATCCTTCCCCGTTAAGGCGAGAGGAATAACCTGTTGTTGCACTTGAGTGAGTTGCTGATAGCCACACTCAGTTATCGCATTCAAAATAGGTGAAGATAAGCCGAGTGTGTCAAATTTCATAGGAACTCTTAGGTGTTAGTCGGTGGAATTGCTCAATGCGCAGCAAAAAAGAGACGAATCGAAGAGATGACTTATTGTACTCTTCAACATTATTAATTTTCTGCATCATGCCCTTAAATGGGGCCGCGGAGTCTAGCAAAATTCGCGGCTGATTTATAGGCAAAACGTCGCACGCCTGATAAACCTTTCTCGCCTAGGTGTTTATGTCAGCAAATACTTGCTGGCAAACTCACTGGCACTGACGGGTTTAGAGAATAAATAACCTTGGCCATAGTCGCAGCCTGCATTGAGCAACACCTGCCGCTGCGCCTCGGTTTCAACCCCTTCGGCGATGACTTTCATGCCCAATTTATGGGCCATCACAATGATGGCTTCACACAAGGTGTGGTCATTTTCATCCGTATCGATATTGCGGGTAAAGGATTGGTCGATTTTTAAGTAATCGATATCAAACTTCTTCAAATACGCTAAGGACGAATAACCAGTACCAAAGTCGTCTAAGGAAACTTGCACGCCCGCATCCCGATAGGCTAACAATTTTTCAGTCACGCCCATGCTAGCATCAAGCAATAGCCCCTCGGTAATTTCCACACAAACGCCAGAACCAGTGACATCTAACTGCTGCAGTAATTCAAGCCAATTGTGTAACAGTGTGCCCTCATCACGGAACTGTATAGGCGATTTGTTAACACTGATCTGAATTTCCACGCCCAACGTCTTGCGCCACTGGGCGCTTTGGCGTGCTGCTTGTTCAAATACCCAGTTACCGATTTCAACAATCAGCCCTGTATCTTCAGCAACAGGAATAAATTCTGCTGGCGATACAGAGCCCCGCTCAGGATGGAACCAGCGCAATAAGGCTTCTGCCTTAGCCACTTCCCCTGTCTCCATCGCTACTATCGGTTGATAATGCAGTTCAAATTCTTTATTCAGCACGGCTTGACGGAGATCGTGAATTAATCGCATGCGGTATTTAGCGTATTCCTGCATCGAAGGGGTGAAATAGTTAAACCGATTGCGGCCTTGATCTTTTGCCGCATACATAGCCTGATCCGCATGTTTAAGTAAACCTTCAATACTAGTCGAATCATCGGGGTAAAGCGTGATACCAATACTGGCGCTAATATAAGCAGTTTCTTCACCGAGCAGATAGGGCTCGGCAATACGCCTTAAAATATGTTCGGCAACTCGCTCAATCCCCTTATGATCAGCCATAGCACTTAATACTACGGTAAACTCATCACCGCCAAGTCGCGCCACCACATCGGCATCCCGCACACAGGATTTTAAGCGACTGGCGGTTTCGATCAGTAATTGATCCCCCATGGCGTGACCTAAGGTATCGTTAACCTCTTTAAAGTAATCGAGATCGAGGAACATCAGCGCAAAGTGATTGCGATTACGGTCAGCATTCTTGATTTCGGCACTTAAATATTCGAGCAACATGCGTCGATTAGGCAGGCCAGTCAAGGTATCGTAGTTGGCTTGTTTCCAGATTAAATGTTCACTTTGTTTTTTATCGGTAATATCAGAAAAAAGCGCAACACGACGATAAGGCAAACCCTCGGCATTATTAATCGTATTAATGGTTAGCCAAATGACATACTCTTCATTATTCTTACGCCGTTGGCGCATTTCACCCTGCCACTCGCCTTTTTCGCGAATGTCATTATTCATGCGCTGATAAAAATCGTGACCATTAAGGTCGCAATACATCATACGAATATGCTGTCCACGAATTTCAGACTCGCTATAGCCAGTGATATCGGTAAATGCGGCGTTTACGGTAATAATCACTCCGTTTTCATCGAGTACACTCATGGCTTCGGAGCTATTGTTATAAACTAACGCAGAGAGTTTTAAAGACTCTTCAATCAACTTTGCATCGGTGATATCGGTATAAGTACCGCACATTCTGAGCGCATTGTTATTGGCATCACGGCTCACCACTTTACCGGTATCTAAAATCCAGCGGATGTCGCGGTTAAGGGTTTTTAAGCGATATTCCATCTTATGTTGCGGCGTTTCGCCACGAATATGGGCCTCGATAGAATGCAATACTTTGGGCCTATCCTCAGCCACTATCGAGTCCATCCATTGGCGACTATTGGCATTGAGCATATCGATATCGCAGCCTAAAATATCGGCACTGCGGGCGTTTCGCTCGATATGGTCATTACGAATATCCCAGTCCCATACCCCAAGATCGCTACTGCTCAGTACCAACTCAAGTTGTTCACGACTGGCGAGCACCTCCATGTCAGCTAATGTTTGCGCCGTGACATCCAAAAAGCCTGCAATCACTAATAATACCTGATGATTTGCGCGCTTACAGGCCACTGTCATATGGGTGTAAACAATCGAGTTATCCTTGGCAATAAAGCGTTTATCTAATTCGTAATTATCGATTTTGCCTTCAAGCATTAGCTCAAACTTTAATAGATCAGCTTCAACATCATCGGGGTGAGTGAGCTGCTTCCAAGTCATATGCAGCAACTCATCCTCTGAGTATTTAAGCATCTGGCATAACCTTGGATTCACCTTGATCCACTTTTGATCGACGCCAGTAATGGCAATCCCAATATTGCCGACGTTAAATTGGCTGCGGAATAAAAAATCATCTTGCAGGCGAATTTGCTCGTCCCGCTCTAGCTCAAAACGGCGAGATAGCAAACGACTTAGCAGCCAGGTAGCAAGGGGATAAATCAATAATATTGGTAAGGCGATTTTCGACAATACGGGCAATGCAAGCTGGTTAGGCAGCAGAAAAAACCATGACAACATCACTAAATGCACTAAAAAAGCAAAACCAAAGACTTCTTTACCCGAAATATTGGCAAGATAGGACTTACGATAATGCCGCCATATCACACCGATAAGACCGGAACTGATAATTACGCCAACGCCAACCCACATGGCGACACCGCCAATACTGAGTCGGTACAGCGAAGTGATAACAACGGCAATCACCGTCGGTAAGCCACCAAAAAACAGGCCCGAAACACACAAGAGTACAGAGCGGGTATCGAAGATAATACCGGGTTCGTACATCCATGGGGTGCTCATAATCGCGACACCAATGCCACCGATAAATAAGCCAATCCCCAGCCGCCATAGTAAAAAATACTGCCGCTGATGCTTTTTAGGAATCGCATCGTACAAAAACACTAAGGCGAGCAGTAACGCTGCATTTTGTACTAAGGGTAAGAAAATGCTTTTATCCATGGATGTGGAAGCAACTCCAAAAATGAGGAAATGGTCTATCTTACGAAAACTCTCCCCCAAAAGTGTAGCAGAATTGCTTACAAATCATGATCTAATTACATGGGGTAATTCACAAAATGTTGTAAAGTTGTTTCTTGTAATCAAGGGCGATGCTATGCCAATCAAAGCGCCGCGCTTTCGCCTTGCGTTTTAATTGCGTCCAATCACGCGTATTAAATTTATCGAGTGCTTCAGCCAGCTTTGCCAGCATAGCCTCGCCCTGGCTTTTGATATCTTCGCCATAAAACACAAAACCATCGACATTGTCCTCGACCGTATCTTGTAATCCGCCCACACCATGCACTAAACAAGGCTGACCGCTACGCATGGCGAGCATTTGGCTAATACCACAGGGCTCAAAAGAACTCGGCATCAGGAACAAATCACCCACTTGATAAAGACACTGGGAGAGTTCCTCATGGTATCCTTGCAGAAATACAAAATGGGCATACTTAGCCGCAAGGGTTTGAAAAAACAGCCCTATCTCTGGGTCGCCGCTGCCAAGCAGCACAAATAGCGCCTTGGGCTGCGTCTGCTGTAACTGTTGCAGTAACGTCTCTAATACCGATAAGCCAGAAGGTAAAATATGGCGAAGGATCAGTACTTTTTGATCGGTAAGCCGACCAACAGACGTCAACAGAAAGTTCGGGAACTCTCCCGCAGAGGCTTGGCGCCACAGGGCTTGCAGCCGCGTAAAAGCAATCATATCGACGCCACTCACCTGAGTTCGCCCACCCTGCCACTGGGCTAAAGCTGACTCGATGCAACTCAGTAGCTTCGTAAAATCCGTTAATTCCATACGTTCGAGGGAGGTTTGAGCTAAAGCCTCTGGGTATTCGCAACCGTTTAAAATCCCCAGTACTCGACCTTGATCAGCTTTATGTTGCAAATCGGCCTCAAGCCCTTCGCCACCGAAAAAGCCCAACTCTGGGCGAGAGGGAAGCAACACCTCCTTGGCGTAGGTGGGTGAGACGAGATGCACCTTATCCGCCAGCGTAATCCCCATCCGCATCGGATTAATGCAATGGGGATAACGGGGGTCGATAATCTGGGCGCGTTGGCCCTCATCCAACTGGGCAAATAAGTGAGAAAACCAAGCCGCAAAGCTTGACGAATCATGGCTCAGCGGCCTAATGCCCTGCAGCGCAAGGTTATGAATCGAAAACACACATGCTATGCTTTTTAACGCTTGATACTCAGGCGCCAGCGCTCGCAGCATGGCTAAACATCCCGTGTGCCAGTCATGCAGATGTAAAAGCTCAGGCATAGGCACAAGCCCTGCCACTAAGGCCTTGGCTACGCTTGCACACAACAGCGCAAACTTAGTCGCATCATCGGCAAAGGGGCGATCACTTGTGCCTTGGCTATAAATCTGCCCGGGGCTCGATTGCCACAGCCCATGCTCGAGCAAGTAAATATTGGCGCCCTGCACCTTGGGGTGCGCCAGCCAATACAACTTAATCGGCTCCTGTCGCCCGGCAAAACTCACCTCAAACTCATGGATAAGTTTGGCGTCAAAGCCTGTTAAAAATCCGTAGCTGGGCATAATGACATCAGCTTGGATCTCAACACCCGCCAGCGCTTGGGGCAAGTCACGGATCACATCCGCCATACCGCCCACTTTCGCCCCTTTCAGCGCTCCATTTTCGGCCGCGACCATTAATATGCGTTTCACCTAACTTCATACTCCAACAGGGTTAATTTTCAAGCTAATTAATGGGTTGGCCTTACTCGTAGCCCACCGGCAGTCCTAACATATCGCGGGTGACTAAGGTAATGCCTTTCTCGGACACCCTAAAGCCTTTTGCCCTATCATGGTCGTGGTTATAACCGATCACTGTGCCTTCGGGGATAATACAACCTCTATCGATGATGGCGTTTTTAATCTTGCAGTGGCGCAGCACCACCACATCGGGCAGCACGACTGAATCCTCAACCACGGAGTAAGAACAAACCCGCACCTCGTTAAACAGCACGCTGCGGCGCACGGTCGCGCCCGAGATAATACAGCCGCCAGAAATAATCGAATCCACCGCCATGCCGCGTCTATCGTCATCGTCAAACACAAATTTAGCGGGAGGTAATTGCTCCTGATAAGTCCAAATCGGCCATTTGGCATCGTAGAGGTTTAAGGCCGGCGTGGGCGATAGCAATTCCATATTGGCCTGCCAGAAGGAATCCAAGGTGCCCACATCGCGCCAGTAGGCTTGCTCGTTGGGGAAAGCACTCTTAAAGGGATAGGCAAACACTTTATGTTTTTCGATGATCGAGGGAATAATATCTTTGCCAAAATCCCTATCGGAATTGGCGTTTTGCGCGTCTTTCTTCAACTGTTCGAACAAAAACTCAGTGTTAAACACATAGTTGCCCATCGAGGCGAGGCACTTCTCTGGATTGCCTGGGGAATGTTTAGGGTATTTAGGTTTTTCTTCAAATCCTAGGATGCGCATCTCGTCATCGACTTCCATCACCCCAAATGCGCCCGCCGCTTCGGCCACGGGCACCTCAAGGCAGGAGACTGTCATATCGGCGCCAGATTCGGCATGGGCGGCCAGTAAGCCAGCATAATCCATGCGATACACATGGTCACCCGAGAGCACCATCACGTACTTGGGCAGCTCATGGCGGATGATGTCGATATTTTGGAATACCGCATCAGCCGTGCCTTGATACCAATTCTCAGAGTAACGTTGTGAGGCGGGCAGAATTTCCACCGACTCACCTAATTCCTTTTTAAAGTGGCCCCAACCGCGCATCACGTGGCGAATTAACGAGTGCGACTTATATTGGGTCACCACCCCAACGCGGCGGATCCCCGAGTTAATGCAATTCGACAGCGGAAAATCGATGATCCTAAACTTGCCACCGAAATACAGCGCGGGTTTAGCGCGCCAGTCGGTGAGTTCATGTAAACGCGAGCCTCGGCCACCAGCCAGAATCAATGCATAGGTTTCACGAGTTAAATTACTGATATAACGTACATTAGACATAGGCTCTACTCCCCAAATAGCACATCAGTGCCGATTGCTTCACAACCACTCTTCCCTGCCGCCCTAAGGCCGCAGCATTGCATACAACTGCGTATTCCTTCGCTCATTAACGACTCCCTTACAGTTTCCAAATTTCATCCCGATAGCCTGCAATCGTCACATCACTGGAGAAGCGACCACTGGCCGCCGTGTTGCGAATGCTCATTTGCGTCCACTTTTTCGGATCTTTATAAGCCTTAGCCACAGCCTCTTGGGCGAGGCGATAACTATCGAAATCCGCCGCCGTCATCCACTGGTCGTCCGCGCTTTCAATCGAGGCGATAATCGGGTCGAAAATTCCCGGTTCCAGTAGGTTAAAATGGCCGCTCTTCAGTAAGGCCATGACTTCGGATAAGGCGTGGGACTCGGCGATAATGCGCTGAGGTTGGTAATCACAGCGCATTTGGGCCACTTGATCGGCGTTGAGGCCAAAGAGGAAGAAGTTATCCTCGCCTACCTCTTCGAGCATCTCGATATTGGCGCCATCTAAGGTGCCTATGGTGAGTGCCCCGTTCATCATAAACTTCATATTGCCCGTGCCAGAGGCCTCCTTACCCGCGGTGGAGATTTGTTCGGAGACATCGGTGCCGGGGCAGATTTTTTCCATCGCACTGACGTTGTAATTGGGCAGAAACGCAAAGCGCAGATAAGGCGCCACCACAGGATCGCAGTTGACCATATGGGCAACATTGCTGGCGAGTTTGATGATGAGCTTCGCCATAAAGTAACCGGGCGCCGCTTTACCGCCGATCAGCACACAGCGTGGTACCAGATGCTCTGTATGCCCCTGCTGGATTTGATGGTAAAGATGAATAACATGCAGAATATTGAGTAGCTGACGCTTGTACTCGTGGATCCGCTTGACCTGCACATCAAACAGCATTGAAGGGTCAAACTCGACGCCACATTCCTTAGCAATCATCTTGGCCAGCACCGCCTTGTTGGCTTGTTTCACTTCACGCCACTTTTGAATAAAGCTGGCGTCCTGGGTTAAGGCATTGAGTGCCGTCAGTTGGCTTAAGTCCGTCACCCAACCTTTGCCTAAATGGTTGGTTAACAGTTTGGCGAGTGAAGGATTGCAGTGGGCTAACCAACGCCTTGGCGTCACCCCGTTAGTGCGATTGTTAAACTTCTGCGGCCACAGGCTATAAAAATCCTTAAACAGGCCCGACTTTAACAATTGGGTATGTAATCCAGCGACACCGTTCACCGAAAAACTGGCCACTATGGCTAAATAGGCCATGCGGACGTGTGGATCGGGGCCATCTTGAATGATCGACATGCTGGCCAGTTTGGCACCATCCCCCGGCCAGTGGTGGGCAACTAAATCGAGGTATCTGGCGTTGATTTCATAGATGATTTCTAAAATACGCGGCAGCATCAATGCCATCATACGCACAGGCCAGCGCTCTAATGCCTCGGGTAGCAGCGTATGATTGGTATAAGCAATGGTTTGACTGGTGATCGACCAAGCGGCATCCCATTCGAGACCATATTCATCCACCAGCAGCCGCATTAACTCGGGGACCGCAATACTGGGATGAGTGTCATTCAATTGCATCACATTTTTTTCAGCAAAATGAGTGAAATCATTGCCATGGTGATGTACCCAACGTTTTAAAATTGCCTGTAAGCTAGCGGAAGACAAAAAATATTGCTGACGCAGCCGCAGCTCCTTACCGTTTTCGCTGGCATCGTTGGGGTAAAGCACCATAGTGATCTGCTCGGCGAGGTTTTTACGCGCCACGGCCTCTGTGTAATCGCCTTGGTTAAATTCTGCTAAGTCAAAATCATCGGTGGCTTCAGCCTTCCAAAGTCTTAAGCTATTCACGCGACCATTGCGATAGCCAGGAACAGGCATATCGTAGGCAACAGCGAGCACATCTTGGGTATCGACCCAAATCATGTGCCTGCGCCCTTGTTTATCGACATAGGATTCGGTGTGACCAAAGAACTTTACCGTCACATTATGGTGCGGAACACGCACCTCCCAAGGGTTGCCCTCACGTAACCAGCGATCAGGGCGCTCAACCTGATAACCATCAACTATCTTTTGGGCGAACATGCCGTATTCGTAACGAATGCCATACCCAGTCACGGATAAGTCCATGCTGGCGCAACTATCGAGAAAACAAGCTGCAAGCCGCCCAAGGCCACCATTGCCTAAGCCCGCGTCATGTTCGGCCTCTTCTATCTCCTCGAGTGAAACAGAGTAATGGCTTAACGCCTCGCGGCTATCTTGCTCTAACTCTAAGTTTAACAAGGCATTACCCAGTGTCCTGCCCATTAAAAACTCGAGTGACAAATAGGCCACTTGTTTGTTGTCGTAACAGCTATCTTTGATGCGCGTCTCACGCCAATCATCCAGCATTTGCTCTTTTACGCTGAGAGCCAGCGCTTGAAATAATTCACCACGCGCCCCTTCGCCGCGGCTTAATCCATAGCGAACATGGCGAGTAAAAGAAGCGGGTAAGGCATCACAGGGCTCGCAGGGTTCGGGTGCTGTTTTGCTCTTACTTTCAACCGTCTTTGTTGAACGTTTTTTGGGAGTAACGCCGCTGGTATTTGGGCTCAGCTCACTGTTATGACTCATAGTTAATTCCTTATAAAATCAGCATGAAACAGCATAAGACTGCGATCCTGTAGCAAGTACCGCGTCGGTGAGGACTGAGCATCCAGCGGCTCAGTGGGAGTTAAAAATTGTGGGTCCGTTTGGGTATGCAGCAGGCATTGCCACGGTCCTAAACCGTCAAAAACCGGCAGGGTAAAGGCCAAAGGGTGCTCATCAGCATTAACCATCAACAGCAGTGCTTGAAGGTTGTCACCCTGAGTCTGCGGCTGAGTGGCAGTTAAATTGCCTGATAACACCACACTAAGACTGCGCCCAATGGACTCGCTCCACAGGCTTTTGCTCATAGGTTCACCTTGACGGCTAAACCAATCCAGCCTCACCCCCGCACGGGTTGAGACAGGGCTTGCAGCTTGGATTGCAGATGCCTCAGGTGACCAATTGAAGGCATTGGCCACTAGCTGCTCATGGATAAAACGTTTGGCGCACAGCAGCGGGAAGCGTTTACGCAAGGCAATCAGCTGTGAGGTGAAACTCAGCAATGAGCTATCCATGCCATCCGCTGACCAATCGAACCAATTCAAGGGGTTATCTTGGCAATAGGCGTTATTATTCCCGCCTTGGGTGCGGCCCGCCTCATCACCACTGAGTAACATAGGCACCCCTTGGGATAAGAATAATGTGGTCAATAGATTGCGTTGCTGGCGGGCGCGCAGCGCAAGAATGGTGGCGTCGTCAGTTTCGCCTTCTACCCCATAGTGATAGCTGAAGTTCTCATGGTGGCCGTCGCGGTTTTCTTCACCGTTGGCCCAATTGTGCCGCTCGCAATAACTCACTAAATCTTTGAGGGTAAAACCATCGTGACTGGTTAAAAAGTTGATACTGGCGGCAGGAGGCCGGCCGCTATGCTCAAAGAAATCCCCCGAGCCATGAAACCGCCGCGCAAACTCGGGCAACATGCCGTGATCGCCGCGCCAAAAACGCCGCATGGTGTCGCGGTATCTGTCATTCCACTCGCTAAAAGCCACAGGGAAATTACCCAGCTGATACCCACCAGGGCCAATATCCCAAGGCTCGGCAATCAGCTTCACCCGGCACAACACAGGGTCTTGCAGCAGCGCATCGAAAAAACCACTTCCGGGGTCAAATCCATAGGCTTCACGGCCAAGGCAGGCGGCTAAATCGAAACGAAAACCATCGACGCCCATCACTTCGACCCAGTAACGCAGCGAATCTAACACCAACTGCAACATGCGCGTGTGATTGAGGTTTAAGGTATTACCGCAGCCAGTATCATTGATATAAAAGCGTTTATCATTTGGATGCAGGCGGTAATAACTCAGATTGTCGATACCGCGAAAGCTAAAGGTCGGCCCGAGGCGACTACCCTCGGCGCTGTGGTTATAGACCACATCGAGAATGACTTCGATACCCGCGCTGTGTAGCGCATCCACCATAGTGCGAAACTCGCCAATATCCTCACTCGAGAGATAACTCGGCTCAGGCGCAAAAAAGCCTATACTGTTATAACCCCAATAGTTAGATAGCTGTTTTTCAAGCAGAAAGGGCTCGGAGAAGAATGCCTGTACCGGCAGTAACTCGACACAATTCACGCCGAGATTAACTAAGTAATCTATCGCAGCATTCGATGCCAGCCCGGCAAAGGTACCACGCAGCGGCGCATCTATCTCAGGGTGCAGCGCGGTAAATCCCTTTAAGTGCATCTCATAGATAATGCACTGCTCAAGCGGTAGTGGCTCACGCTTACTTGTAAGAGGCCGAATAGTATGCGCCTTAGCGGCATTAAAAAGAGGCCGAGTATCGACCACTTTGCACTTAGGTACAAAATCCGCGTTATCTAAGGTGCTGAAAGATAAGTCTTCATTAGGGTTATCAATCTCATAACCAAAGTTGGCGATATGGTGGTGATAGCGTCCCACGAGCTGGCGCGCGTAAGGGTCTAACAGCAACTTATGCGGATTAAATCTGTGGCCTAATTGCGGCTCGTAGGGACCATAAACACGGTAACCATAAAGCTGGCCGGCACTGAGCCCATGCACATACAAATGCCAGATCTGCTGGGTCTGCTCCGTCAAGGGGATGCGCTGAATTTCCACCTCGCCTTGGGCATCAAACAGACATAACTCCACCCCTGTGGCATGGGCCGAAAACAGGGCGAAATTCACCCCGCCATCATCGACCGTCGCCCCTAAGGGAAAAGGCTGCCCCGCACTTAGGTTAAAGGCGGTTGAGCCATCAGCATTTACAGGCACAGGATTCGTCATAGGCTAACATCTCTATCGGGCGCATCCATCGCTGGCCCGAGGATTAAGCAACCCAGGGGCGGCACAGTGATCAACGCGCTCGACGCCATACCCTGCCAAGGTAAATCTTCGGCAATCACCTTGCCCGCATTACCCTGATTACTGCCGCCATAGAGATGGCTGTCGCTATTGAGGTACTCACAGAAATCCCCGCCTTGGGGCAAGCCAATACGAAATCCTTGGTGCAGGGTTGGTGTCATATTCACCACAAACACTAAGGGCACATCACTGCCCTCGCCATAGCGAACAAAGCTAAAAATACTGTCGCGGCCATTGTCACAATCGAGCCAGCGAAAACCCTGCGAGTCATAGTCGAGCACGGATAAGGCGGGGAATTGGCGATAAAGCTGATTCAGATCCCGAAGCCAGCGCTGCACGCCTTGGTGGGGCTCAAAAGCAAGCAAATGCCAATCGAGGCTATGGTTATGGTTCCATTCGTCACGCTGGGCAAACTCGCTGCCCATAAACAGTAATTTTTTGCCTGGATGCCCCCACATAAAGCCGTAATAGGCCCTGAGGGTAGCGAATTTTTGCCAATCATCGCCGGGGATTTTATGCAGCAAAGAGCCCTTGCCGTGCACTACTTCATCGTGGCTTATCGACAGCATAAATTGCTCCGAATAGGCATACATCAGGCTAAAGGTCAGCTGGTTGTGGTGATACTGGCGATAAATAGGATCGCGGCCTAAGTAGCTTAAGCTGTCGTTCATCCAACCCATATTCCATTTAAAACCAAACCCCAACCCGCCGCTATCCGTCGGCTTAGTCACGCCTGCAAAGGCAGTTGACTCTTCGGCTATCATGCAAATGCCGGGGAAGGCTTGATACAAACGTTGATTCAACATTTGCAGAAAATGAATCGCCTCTAAATTCTCCCGTCCGCCATAGGCATTGGGCAGCCATTGTCCGGGTTCGCGGCTGTAGTCGAGGTACAACATGGATGACACCGCATCGAGCCTTAACCCATCAAGGTGAAACTCCCGCAGCCAATAGCAGGCATTGCTGAGCAGAAAACTACGCACCTCTCCGCGGTCGTAGTTATAGATCAGCGTATCCCAATCGGGGTGCGTGCCTTTGCGCGGATCTTCATGTTCATAGAGGCAAGTGCCATCGAAACGCACAAGGCCGTGGGGATCCTTAGGGAAATGCGCCGCGACCCAATCGAGTAACACGCCAATGTCGGCCTGATGGCAAGCATCGATAAAGGCCTTTAAGCCATTAGCATCACCAAAACGATGGGTCGGCGCATACAGGCCAACGGGTTGATACCCCCAAGAGCCATCGAAGGGATATTCACTGATCGGCATCAACTCGATATGGGTAAAGCCTTGCTCTTTCACATAGGGGATCAACTGCTCGATTAAGTCTTGATAATCAAAATATTGCTCACCAAACTCGCCTTTTCGGCGCCAAGAGCCTAACTGCACTTCGTAGATAGACATAGCGGCGCGATGCCAAGCCGTGCTCGCCCGTTTGTCCATCCATTGTGTATCTGCCCAAGGGTGTTGATGTTTTTTCGGCACTATGGAGGCATTGTGCGGCGCACATTCCATTTGGGTCGCCATAGGGTCAGATTTAGCGTGACGCTCGCCATTTTGATAAATCAGATCAAACTTATAGTGCGCGCCTTCGGCAACATCAGGCAGGAAAATCTCCCACAAGCCGTTGGCCAGATGCTGGCGCATCACATGGCGAGTATCGTCCCAGTGGTTAAAATCCCCCACCACAGAGACTCGTTTAGCATTGGGTGCCCATACGCAAAAATGGACTCCTTCTACGCTATCGACTTGGTGCCAGTTCGCACCTAAAAAGCGATAGGCCTGCTCAGAACTTCCCTCGCCGAAGAGGTATAAGTCCTGACTATCGAGGAGTGAACCAAACTGATAAGGATCGATAATATCCAACTCACAGAGGGGATAAGTCACCCGTAGCGCATACAAAAAGGGCTTAACCCGTCTGCCAAGCGTGCCCGCAAATAGTCCCGCCTCATTGACGCGCTCAAGGCTCGCCACCTTACGGCCATCCTTAAGACTTATCACATCAACCTTTTGGGCGTTGCGTAAAAAACAGCGCACGACTAGGGCCTTGCCCTCGTTGATGCTGTGCATACCGAGCAGGGAAAACACATCCGTATATTGACCGTTTAACAGCGCGACATCGCTACCGTCATAGAAGTAAGTCTGGGCTTGAGTCATCATTTGGCTTCCATTTTTAGTCAAAGGGTATCTGTATGCGCAGCCGTTTCTGGCAAATGTCTTGCCGCAGCAATGCGTTGCAAACGTTCATCCAGCGTAGGTTTAACCGCTGCCTCACTTAGGCTGATGGGCAATCGCCGCTGCCAATTCGGGTACTCGAGCCAAGTGCCGGGAATATTCACCGCATGGCGGTCCCCTAGCAGATCGCACCACTGCACGCTGTAAAGTGCGCTATTGCCCGAGGCGCAAAATGGCATCCACGCCGTTAATAAATCTTCAATATCAATCTGTTGAATATCTGTCTCGGCTAATAAGCCCTGGGAGATTAAGCACTGCGCGAGCTGGTGTTTTTCCTGCTCACGTCCGGCGAGCGCTTCCCACAGTTCATCATCAGTCTTGAGTAGTTCGAGTTGTCGCCTCAGGTGCAAATCGCTGCCCGTCCACCAAGCGACTAACGTCGGCACATCGTGGTTTGCCAGCATCATCAAACTCTGGAACTTATACTGGCTCGGCGGCTTAAAGCCTTGATGGTCTTTGCAGAAGTAGAACAACTCGTTGGAGTAAACCCCCGCCTGATACAGGCGATGAATAATATCGGGCGGCACTAGGCCCAAATCCTCCCCAATCACCACACAGCGGGCACGTTGACTCTCAAGGCAGAGAATCGCCAACAGAGTTTCGACCGGGTAATACACATAGGCGCCATGGCCGAGGCGCTTATCTAGTGGCCACCACCAGAGCCGCAGCAGCCCCATCACATGGTCGATTCGCAGCGCACCGCAGTGGGTCATGTTGGCGCGGATAAGCTCAATAAAATGACGATATTGATGCTGTTTTAGCTTGACGGGGTCGAGGGGCGTAAGGCCCCAGTTTTGTCCCTGCGGCGCGAAGGGATCTGGCGGTGCACCTATGCTGGAGTTTAAGCAGAACTGCTGCGAATTGGCTTGAACCTCAACGCCTTGCAACGCGGCGCCTACGGCCAAATCGCGGATAAGCCCTATGCCCATTCCCGCTTCTTTGGCTTTGAGTTGGCATAGTTGCAGTTGATCTTCGGCCACAAACTGCAGGTATAAATAAAAGCCTTCATCCTGCGCTATGGCCCTTGGGCTGCGTAGCGATTCGGCTTGGGCAAATTCCCTGAGCGGCGCGCCTTGCTGTGCTACAAAATCCTCAAATCGCTGCGCCCTTGGTGTGTTTGGCTGTAAATGGTGTTCGCAAAAGACAGTGTATAAACGTGCAAAGGCGCGGTACTTAAGCTCACTCACCTTGGGATAATCGAGCCAGTTCTCCGCATTGAGTAGGGCAATGGCTTCTTGCCATTCCTTCGCCGCAAACTCCGTCTTTAATGGCTCAAATTCAGGCACACTAGGTAAATGAATATACAGCGGATTCAGCCTTCGACGATCGCAGGGACTATAGGGACTCGGATGTTCCGGCGCGGCAATATCTAAGGCATGCAATGGATTAAGTTGAATAAAATCGGCGCCATATTCGGCCACTAAACCAATCAGTTGCTCTAAATCGCCAAAGTCGCCGATACCCCATTGGCTTTCGCTGCGCAGACTATAAAGCTGAAGACTCACTCCCCAGGGTTTATGGCGCTTTCCTTGCGCCACAGCGCTCATCACCCCTTGATAGGCGGTTCTCGGTGCCACCATAAAAGTGCCATGGAACTCAGTCGCCTTGCATGCTACAGAAATGCTTGCTGATGAGGTGCTTGCCGATGCTAGGCCGTGCTGAACATCTGCCAGCCCAAGCAAACTGACGCTCAGAGTGTGGTAGCCCAGCCCGAGGCAAGATAAATCACTTAAGTTGTCTTTATTGCTAGATGCGTTTGGCGCGGCGCTGACATTTTCCCATGAACGGCGCGGCTCAGCGCTGCTATCTTGCTCAGCGGCATCGCCCGCATCACGGCAATGAAACTCATGACCTAAGAGGTCGAGGCGGTATTGCAGGAACTGACACTCATTGGCAAAGGAGCTGGTGCCAAACTGCGCCAACTCCTGCGCCTGAATACGATAATCCCCAATCGGTTTTAGCGCCAAAAATGGCACCTCAAGAATAACCCTCTCCCCTTGCTCACAGGTAAAGGTGAGTAGCAGATCGCCACGGTAAGATTGAGGTAAATACAGGCAGACCCAAGGTTCATCGACATAACACCAATGAAACGCTGGCAACACTTGTGTCCAATGGTGTGCATCGAGTTGATACACCTGAGCGTCAAGCTCGTCGCCACTGGGTAAACTCGTTAACGGTTCATCCTTTGCCTCGCAGGACTGAGTATTTTTTTCCTGCAACATACAGGTCAAAATCCCTTGCCTGTCAGCCTCGGGAATGCGGATGTACTGGCCAAAGCAGTCGGTAAAGTCTGCCCCCACGCCCCGCAAATACAGCAACTTCTCCAGCCCCATATTTGTCGCCCCCGCGACTGCTCATCCATAGTCTTAGATAGGCAGTAACCATGCCAGCGCAAAATAACAGCATGAAGACAGATTTGTGTCAGCCAAGTGACAACAAAGAAAACTTATAAATCAGCATCTTGAATAAAATACGTGCCTTTATCACCCAAGCCTTTGCCCACCGAGCCATCTCGCAAACGCACTAGTTTGAAGCAGGGAGTGATTAAAAAAGGTGCAACGCGCTTAAATGGCGCAAGCAAAACAACATCTTATCTTTGAGTACATTAGTGAGATTTATCTCTTAGGTTGAATGCCTCTCTGGCACAGGGGAGATTAGAGTGGCAACTAGCTGCAACACTTTGTATCAATTACATTTTTCATCTTGAAATCCCCTTCATCGCTCTGTCACTATGCGCGCACAAAACAAAAACAACACTTAATCGCAACATTTACCCATGCCCGCTTACATTATCCAAGCAGGCAAAGGCGTGGCGAACAACGCAAAAATAAGGAAATTGATATGAAAAGAATCACGGGACTTTTACTCGCCAGCAGTTTGAGCATGGTCCTCAGTGCCTGCGGCGGTGGCGAAGATGATCTCACTCCCAATATCCCCAAACCCGACCCAACTCCACCGAGCTTAAGCGCCGATGTCTGTTATTTAATGAGCACCACAAAGGGGGATGTAACCTTAGCCATCGACCTCACCCATATGCCGATCACGGGTAAGAACTTTAAACAATATGTCGATAAGTCCTTCTATAACGGCACCTTATTCCACAGAACCATTAATAATTTTATGATCCAAGGCGGCGGTTTCACCACGGGATTACAGAGCAAGCCAACGAGCTCTCCGATTAAAAACGAGGCCGCGGTCGGCATCAGTAACAAACGGGGCACTATCGCGATGGCGCGTACCACAGTGTCAGACTCAGCAACATCACAGTTCTTTATCAATGTGTTGGATAATCCCCAGCTCGATGCTTCGGCGAGCAGCTATGGTTATGCTGTGTTTGGTAAAGTCATCGAAGGGATGGATGTGGTCGATCAGATAAGCATTGTGCCGACCAAAACCAGCAACGGTTTTAACGACACACCAGTGACTGAGATTTTGATTAATAGTGTGACAGAAACCAACTGCCCCAAAGCTTGATAAATACTCGGGGTTAAATAAAAAGCACTGATTTATCAGTGCTTTTTATTATTCTCGGCCCAAGGAGATTATTCATCCCCTTGAATTTTACCCACTAACAACATAGGTGCTGCGTCGATTTTATCGGCGTCCATCATGGCCGCAATTCGCTCCACCGATGAGAGTAGCTGACTCTGCTCCCACTCTTCAAGATTTTGATATTGCTTAATAAAGTGTTCCTGAAGTGGTTTAGGAGACGCCTCTAAAAGTGCGCGCCCCGCATCACTTAAATACAAATGGACTTTACGCTTATCGGACTCGCTGCGTTTGCGGATCACTAATCCCCGCCCTTCGAGCCTATCAATAATCGTTGTCACAGTGGCTGGGCTGAGGGTGATTTCTTCGGCCACCTGCTTGGCTAAGGGAGCGCCGAGTTGGGCAATCTTCTGCATCACCATCAACTGTGGTCCCGTCAAGCCGGAATGCTTATTGAGTTGCCGCGAATGAATGTCGATAGCGCGGATCACGCGGCGCAGTGAAATCAGCAGTTGTTCATATTTTTCCATCGTACTTCACATACTCCTCATCAACTCAACGGCCGCACCTTACCAGAAACTCAACCACAACTCACCTTGGCGGGCAATTTTATCGCGTAATAATCTGAGTTTAACTAAACAAGCAAAAGCTGAAAAAAACGTTAAAAAACATAGCGTATGCAGCCCTTAATCTCTGTCATAAAAATTCATTATTTAGTTATCTAGTTCCAACTTTAGTGCGAATTTCACCTCAGGAATCTATCTAAACCGATCTAGATCACAACTTGGCCACCCCTTAATTGGTAGTTTGGTCACCAGAAAGAAACAAATTTAATATACAAGCAAATAGGTGGATATATGGCTGCTAAATTTTTTATTCCTTCCGTCAACGTATTAGGCAAAGGCGCAGTAGATGATGCTATTGGTGATATCAAAACCTTAGGCTTTAAACACGCGCTAATTGTGACGGATAAACCTTTAGTCAATATTGGTCTAGTCGGTGAAGTGGTCGAAAAACTCGGCCAAAATGGTATTACCTCAACCGTGTTTGATGGCGTACAACCTAACCCAACCGTCGGGAACGTTGAAGCCGGTCTGGCACTGTTAAAAGCCAATCAATGCGATTTTGTGATTTCACTCGGTGGCGGCTCACCACACGATTGCGCTAAAGGTATCGCTCTTGTGGCAACCAACGGCGGCAGCATCAAAGACTACGAAGGCTTAGACCAATCCGCTAAGCCACAACTGCCATTAGTAGCCATTAACACCACCGCCGGCACCGCCAGCGAGATGACCCGTTTTTGTATCATCACTGACGAAGCTCGCCATATCAAAATGGCAATTGTCGATAAACACACCACCCCATTACTGTCTGTGAATGACCCAGAGCTGATGCTGAAAAAACCAGCAAGCCTCACTGCTGCAACGGGCATGGACGCGCTGACCCACGCGGTTGAAGCCTATGTGTCTATCGCTGCGAACCCCATTACCGATGCTTGCGCCATTAAAGCCATTGAGCTTATCCAAGGCAACTTAGTGAATGCGGTAAAACAAGGCCAAGATATTGAAGCCCGTGAGCAGATGGCCTATGCGCAATTCTTAGCGGGTATGGCCTTTAACAACGCCAGCTTAGGTTATGTGCATGCCATGGCGCACCAATTAGGCGGTTTCTACGATCTGCCCCACGGTGTGTGTAACGCCCTCTTATTACCCCATGTGCAAGAATACAACGCTAAAGTGGTACCGCATCGCTTAAAAGATATCGCCAAAGCGATGGGTGTCGATGTTGCCAATATGACGGATGAGCAAGGTGCTGCGGCTGCAATCACCGCGATTAAAGCCCTATCCGTTGCGGTAAATATTCCAGAAAACCTGACGTTACTCGGGGTTAAAGCGGAAGATATTCCAACGCTGGCTGAAAACGCCTTGAAGGATGCCTGTGGTTTCACTAACCCTAAACAGGCAACCCATGAAGAGATCTGCCAGATCTTCACGAATGCGTTATAAGTCATACAAGCTCTAACGCCTATCAGCGCGCCAATTGACAGGATGTTGTTCGGCTAGCGCAAGCTAACGACATAGAATCGGCCCAAACAAGTTCCCTTGTTTGGGCCTTTCTTTTTATGCATCAAAGACACCTTTAACACCACATCATCACAGCAAAAACCGCCGTAACGCCTTAATCTTCGGCAATTGAGATCGCGCAGATCGAAAATTCCATCAAATAGCGCAAAAACGTGATCTTGGTGGGTTACATGCTGTTACAAATCCGCTAGACTGGTTCCAGTTCGCTTTTTCCCTGCAAAAGATGAAGCCAGCTGAGAGGCCCGTTTTAAGGAACGGGCCTCTGTCCATTCAAGCCCTCATCAACCATGCACTTCCCTCATATTTTGCTAATGTTAAATAGCATACTCATCAAAACATTTTTATACCTATCATTAATTGGTGCTTTATTGCGCAGTAGTTAAGCAAAAACGAATTTGAGTGCAAAACTGAGAGATAGCCCAAAGTTATTCGTTAAAAACTCATGCTAAATAACAGCTATGGCAAATAAATTAACTCGCTCATTTTTATATAAAAACACTTGTAAAAACGGTGATTTATCTAGGACGGTATCAGCGTAATTAATGATTGACCGAATTCAAAAACGATGCCTATGATGGCAGCAACATCCTCTACAGGTAGGTACGCTATGACAGCAATTACTCATGTATATAACTACACAGTTAGATGTCCGCATTACAAAGATCCCGAACATACCGCAAGTTGGTTAAACCACATTGAATTAAACCAATCGAGTGAAATTGCATTAAACCGTATCACCAAATGGCATGAACTCTCAGGCACTAAATCCTTTGAAACCAGTAAGTTTGTCGTCCGCAAAGCCGAAAATGAAGAAGCCTATTTTTCGATGCAAAGCGATAGACTTAAAAATGATGGTCATGCGCTCGTCACCTTTAAAATTTTCCTCGATACCTGTTGCGACAAGGCCGCACCAGAAGAAATTATGCAGCACCTAATCCAAGACTATCAGCAACGTTTAGCCAAGCTAGAACAGGCATAGAACACCATTCGCCGTGGGCATATAGCGTCAAATGCCCAATTATCCCAAAGGCCAAACCAACGTTTGGCCTTTTTGTTAAGTACTTTAGTCAAAGCTGCAGCAAGCAATTGTGATCTCATGCCTAGCGCGTGTTGACGTTTCAGTTTTTGGAGCAATTTGGCCAGTGTTTATACAAGGCAAAATCCGTGCTTGTAGTCATCCTACATAAACGGAGAATAACGCAGCAGACAAGCACATGCTCTTACTTTCTGTCATTAAGAGCCGCATGTCATTTGAGTAGAATAACTACGCATTATTCTTCGTTTCGCGAGCACTAGCTTGTCGGAATGAAATGTAATCTCGATACATCAATGCGCCCTAGGATTTAGTTAACTGATGACGATGGTGCTCACAAGCGGCATAAAGCGTTTCAGTTCAAAGAACTCTCCCGACACAAGCAGGTGAGCCAGCGCACATTTCACCAAAAAGTGACACGACACACATCACAATTTGCGATCAGCATAATCATACACTCAACCCCCATAAAAAAATAAGACTAATAAAATCAATAAATAATCATTATTCCTGACTCACTTCCCAACATATGGCCTCATTGCTTGAGACATAAAGCTAAGGTTAATATTTTGTTTCACAACCTTACCCTCTGCACAATCTAACGACACAACGAATAGGAATAAGCGGCATGGCTATAGCAAACATTGTTATCGTGGGTGGTGGTGCTGGCGGGATGGAGATTGCGACTAAATTAGGCCACAAACTGGGGCGCAAAGGAAAAGCAAAGATAACGTTAATCGATTGTGCTGAAAGCCATATTTGGAAGCCACTACTGCATGAGGTTGCGACTGGCGCACTCGATGTCGGTATCGACGCTTTAAGCTATCGAAGCCATGCAGCCGCCCATGGTTACCATTTTCAGCAGGGCGCTATGACGGATATCGATAGACAAAACAAACAAGTAGTGCTGTCTGCGATTTGTGATGATAAAGGTGATGTACTACTCCCATCTCGTCATATTGATTATGACTATTTAGTGGTCGCCATTGGCAGCATCGCTAATGACTTTAACATTCCAGGCGTACGTGAACATTGCCAATTTCTTGATAATACAGAGCAAGCAATGGCAATCCGCAAAATTTTGCTGAATAAGTTTCTCCGTTATGCCAGCCATAGCCTGCTGGCCGATAAAATTAAAATTGCTGTTGTAGGTGCAGGGGCCACTGGAGTAGAAATGTCTGCGGAAATGCACCATGCCGTGGATCAGCTGCGCGGGTTTGGCTATAACATCGATTCACGTCTTTTGGAGGTCACCCTCATTGAAGCTGATAAACGGATTTTACCTAAAGTAGAAAAGCGCGAAATTTCAGATTCAGTGACCAAAGAATTAGCCGCGCTCGGCGTTAAGGTCATGACTGAAACACGCATTAATCAGGTGGATGAAACGGGGTTGACCACAACAGATGGGCAAATGATCCCCGCCGATTTAGTGATCTGGTCTACAGGGGTAAAGGCACCGGATTTTCTGAAGGAAATTGGTGGACTAGAAACCAACCATATTAACCAGTTGGTGGTAAAACAGAATATGCAAACCAGCCGCGATCCGCATATTTTTGCAATTGGTGACTGTGCTGCTTGCCCACAACCCAACGGTACTTTTGTTCCACCAAGGGGGCAATCTGCACGACAAATGGCACTCATGACGGCCGACAATATTATGCTACTGCTTGCAGGACAAGACGCCCGTCATCAGTATGTTTATAAAGATCTTGGGTCGCTTGTTAACTTGTCGAAGTTTCATACTGTGGGCAACTTGCTGTCATTTATCGGCGGTGGAGTGATGGTCGAAGGTAAAATCGCTCGCTTTGTTTACACTTCTCTCTATCGGCGACATTTAATTGAACTGCACGGTGTGGTAAAAGGCAGCCTTTTAATGTTTGCTAAAGGTATTAGTCGCATTATTCATCCCCATCTCAAATTGCATTAGCAAGATTATTAAGGCGTTTTGCGTAACTATTTGGTATCTTGCGAGGCAACCGTTAGTTTTCAGGATGAATAACCATGAAAAAAGCTACACTCCTCATACTGCCATTGCTACTTGTCACCACGGCCTGCGCCGATTTAAAGGATGCGGGGCGTGCTATCGGCACCACCACTAAGGATGTCACTAAAGAGATTGGTCATGCCACCCGCGACACCACCAAAGCCATTGGTCATGCTTCAAGAGATGCAGTGAAATCGGTCAAAGAAGATCTTACTAAAGACTCAGAGTGACGCCCGTGCGTCACTCTGCTTTATCGGGGCTCAATCCTTAGGCCGCATTAGCACGAATACCATGGGGAACCGGTAATCCCTGCGCATTCACATTTACAAACACCATCTTATCGATACTCACCACAGGCGCCTGCGTCATCTTATTACGCACTTGGCAACTGACCGTAATGGAACTGTGCCCGAGGCTGACAAGCTCCAAGCCAAATTCCAACACATCCCCTTGGCGCGCCGGCGTCATAAAATTGATTTCAGAAATCAGCTTAGTCACATGGCTGGTGCTTTTCATCTGGCATGCAGCAAAGATAGCCGCCTCCTCGTCAATCCAACTCAATAACTGGCCGCCAAATAGGGTATTTGCAGGATTTAAATGTTCAGGTTTGACTAAACGACGACTGTAATATTTCATGACGGTGACCTCACTGTGAATGCTAAGTTTTACGGCCAATTCACAGCATTATTTAGGCCAAGATAAATAGCCATTGAATAACAATGAGATAGTATTAAGTCTTTGTAAAACGGTTAAAAAATTGCACCAACTCGAGTCAGAGTTGCACCAGAATAATCAATTAGATAAAAAAATAGCGACTCAGAGAGTCGCCAAGCACAGGCAAGCAAAGTATTGACTGGGTGGGAAGTTAAGTCACAAGAGTTGACTTAAAAACCCGTGCAGCACATGTAGGCGAACTGCACGGGAGACAACAGCTGCAATGCAGCTAAACACAGGGTTTACGGGTACAACATCTTACGGGTAGAACCTATTCGCGATACAACAGACTTCGCTTAAAACTGCTCTTCTTCAGTCGAGCCAGTCAACGCAGTCACCGATGAATGACCACCTTGGATAACCGTAGTCACTTGGTCGAAATAACCTGTGCCCACTTCCTGTTGATGCGCCACGAAGGTGTAACCTTTCTTCGCTGCCGCAAACTCAACTTCTTGAACTTTCTCAACATAATGCTTCATACCTTCACCACGAGCGTAATCGTAAGCTAGGTCAAACATGTTGTACCACATGTTGTGGATACCCGCTAAAGTGATGAATTGGTACTTGTAGCCCATGTCTGATAGTGCTTGTTGGAAACGGGCAATCGTTGCATCGTCCAGATTTTTCTTCCAGTTGAACGAAGGTGAACAGTTGTAGGCCAGCAATTGGTCTGGGTACTGAGCATGGATTGCCTCAGCAAAGCGGCGTGCTTCTTCTAAGTCAGGCTTAGCGGTTTCACACCAAATTAAATCCGCATAAGGTGCGTAGGCTAGACCGCGAGAAATCGCTTGGTCCAGACCCGCTTTTACGCGGTAGAAACCTTCATTGGTACGCTCGCCAGTCACAAAGTCACGATCGTACGGATCGCAATCAGAGGTCAATAAATCCGCCGCGTTCGCATCGGTACGAGCGATAACTAAGGTTTCAACACCGCTTACGTCGGCAGCCAGACGTGCTGCAACCAGTTTTTGTACAGCTTCTTGGGTTGGCACTAATACTTTACCGCCCATGTGGCCGCACTTTTTCACTGACGCTAATTGGTCTTCAAAGTGCACACCGGCGGCGCCTGCGTCGATCATTGACTTCATCAACTCGAACGCATTCAGTACGCCACCAAAACCGGCTTCAGCATCGGCAATAATGGGTAGGAAATAATCGACAAAGTTTTCATCTTCCGGATTAACCCCGTTGCTCCACTGGATTTGGTCAGCACGGCGGAAGGAGTTATTAATGCGTGAAACGACCGCAGGCACTGAGTTAGCTGGGTATAAGGATTGATCTGGGTACATAGTGCCCGCTAAGTTAGCGTCGGCAGCCACTTGCCAACCAGACAGATAAATCGCTTCGATACCCGCTTTAGCCTGTTGTACCGCTTGGCCGCCAGTCAGTGCGCCTAACGAGTTCACATAACCTTTTTTTGCGCCACCGTTGACGAGATCCCACAATTTAGCTGCACCACGCTTGGCAATGGTGTTTTCTGGAACAATTGAACCACGAAGTGCCACGACTTCTTCTGCAGTGTATGGGCGACGAACATTTTTCCAACGTGGATTCTCTGCCCAATCTTTTTTGATCGCGTCAATCTGCGCCTGACGTGAAGTCTGTGTTGCCTTAGTCATAGTGTCACTCCTTTCTGTATGATGTTGTAGCAAGTGACGCTGCCCCACCGCGTCACCCTGCCCATTGATTTAATTGACGGTTTCACCGCCATAACGCATTCCATAGGACGCATTAAGTGTTAACGCATTTATAATTAAGCAGTTAGCATCTCGTAACCGGGTAAGGTTAAGAAGTCGACCAACTCATCCGAAGTGGTAATATCCTCAAGCAATACCGCCGCTTGGGTAAATTTGCCGTGGGTGAATCTGTCACTGCCCACTTCTTTTTTCACGTTTGCTAACTCTTCCACCAGCATGTCTTTAAACAATTGTTTCGTGACGGGTTTGCCGTTGGAGAGTGACTTACCATGTTGGATCCATTGCCAAATCGAGGCGCGGGAGATTTCAGCGGTTGCCGCATCTTCCATTAATCCATAAATCGGCACACAACCGTTGCCACTGATCCACGCTTCAAGGTATTGCAGTGCAATACGAATATTCAGGCGCATCCCTTGCTCAGTGCGCTCCCCATCACAGGGCTTTAATAACTCAGCGGCCAGGATCGGTGCATCCACATCACGGGTGATATGCAATTGGTTTTGATGATCTTGGCCGATATATTCGTTAAAAATCCCCATCGCCGTATCCGCAAGACCAGGGTGAGCGACCCAAGTACCATCGTGTCCATTGCGAGCCTCAAGCTCTTTGTCCTTACGCACCCGTTGCAACACGGCTTCGTTCTGTACAGGATCCTTCGCCGGAATAAAGGCCGCCATACCTCCCATCGCCAGTGCGCCACGTTTATGGCAGGTTTTGATCAGCAGTCTTGAATAGGCACTTAAGAAAGGCGTATCCATGGTCACCGCTTGGCGATCCGGTAACACGCGGTCGCTATGGCGCTTTAATGTTTTGATATAACTAAAGATATAGTCCCAACGACCACAGTTTAGTGCGACGATGTTTGAACGTAATTCATAGAGAATTTCGTCCATTTCAAACACCGCGGGTAAGGTCTCAATCAAACAAGTACATTTGATTGTGCCAGGCTGCAGGCAGAATCTTTCCTCAACAAAAGCAAACACTTTTGCCCACCAACGCGCTTCGATATGGCTCTCGAGTTTAGGAATATAGAAGTAAGGACCACTGCCTTTCGCCAGCAATTGGCGATAGTTATGGTAAAAGTACATTGCAAAGTCGAATAACGCGCCGGGAATGGACTGCTGGTTAAATTCAACGTGCTTCTCTTTTAAGTGCAGGCCACGCACACGGCAAATTAATACCGCAGGATTTGGGCCTAACTTGTAGTGTTTACCGGTTTCAGGCGCTGTGTATTCAATCTCACCGCGCACCGCATCACGCAGGTTAATCTGACCTTCCACGACTTTTTGCCAGCTCGGTGCTAAAGAGTCTTCAAAATCCGCCATAAACACTTTGGCATTGGCATTAAGTGCATTGATCACCATCTTACGTTCGACGGGACCGGTGATTTCGACACGGCGGTCAAGTAGGTCGTTCGGAATACCGCGGATCTTCCATGCGCCGTCACGAATAGCGCGAGTCTCAGGTAAAAAGTCTGGCAAAGCCCCTTTATCGATACGCATCTGTCTGTCTTTACGTTTGGCGAGTAAGGTGGGCACTTCAGCCGCAAATTCACGGCAAAGTGACTCAAGCAACGCCAGCGCACCTTCGGTAAAAATCACTTCTTGGCCAGGGATAGTATTTCCCACTATGGTCAGCGTGCCATTCGCAGTGGTCTTATTCTGTGCCGAATTCAATTGCTGCTCACTTAAAGTTTGTTCCGTCATCTTCTCACCCTCCCAAGAGGCAAAACTCTTGCTCGTTTACGACTCATTACCAGTAAAGACATGGGTAACATGTACAAACATTCACCGCAAAACATTCAAATGTTCGTTTAGAACCAAAACTTACAGACAAACATTTGTATTTGCAACTATCCAAAAGTGTCATGACAGCTAAAAAATTTGACCAAAAACCGTGACAAAATTGGTCTGACCAAAGTGACTTTTAAAGTATAAACATATGATTTAAAATTACTTTACATTAAAGCGATAATTACTATTTTGGTAGTGGTGAAATTTGTCTGACAACTTTACCACTTTAAGCGCATTGTAATTTTATACGTAATTAAATTACATAATGAAAATTAATATATACACCACTTTTACCTTATTCGACCTAAGTAGAAAACAGACAGCGTTTTGAACTCCACCTTAAGGAAAGCGAGTAAAACTAATAAAAATAACAAGTTAACAAAATTGAAACACCACATAAATTTAAACACTCGTTTAAATATTACGTTTACGTAAACAGTCATTAGGATAGGGTGAGAGTGATAGGGATCACGGGTTATGTTTCTCGATCAAAAAGCCGAGTCGATGTGGTTAACCCAAAAAATAAATCACTTTTTTATAAAAAAAATGAAACAAATTAGAAATCTGGCTAAGAGTTGCTTCAAGTTACGCGCCTAGTGGCGGCAAAACTCACCACAGGATTAATCCACAAACCGTTAATCATACGTAAAGATGACAAACATTTAACTCCCAAGACCTATCAATCAAAGGTTGCAATGGTTATGAAAATCATTATCATTCGCGACCATTCTGTTTGGGGGAAATTTATATGTCAGTATCACCACCTATATTTCGTTTATCACTTATTGCACTCGCCTGCCTCAGTGCTTTACCACATACCGCTTTTGCCGATGACACACCTTCTGCTCGCGATGAAAACATCGAACGTATAACGGTATACGGCAGACAAAACTCCGTTGTGAAAAACTCAGGACTTGCGACTAAGTCAGATATGTCCTTGATGGAAACCCCTGCGGCGGTTGTTATCGTTGACCAGGAGCTGATTAACAGCCAAGGAGTCGACAATCTGCAGGACTTAATTCGCAATATCAGCGGGGTGACTCAAGCGGGCAATAACTACGGCATTGGGGATAACTTAGTGATTCGCGGCCTAGGCGCAAACTACACCTATGACGGCATGTATGGCGGTGCCGGCCTTGGCAATACCTTTAACCCCACTCGCTCCCTAACCAATGTGGAATCGGTTGAGGTTTTAAAAGGGCCAGCGACTGGACTCTATGGCATGGGTAGCGCGGGCGGCGTGATCAACCTGATTGAAAAGAAACCGCAATTTGAATCCAAACACAAAATCACCACAGAAGTTGGCCAGTGGGATACCTACTCGCTCGCCATCGACAGCACGGGTGGAATTACCGATGATCTTGCGTACCGCTTAGTCGCCAAAACCGCCCGCAGTGAAGGCTACCGTGATTTAGGCGCCGACCGTGATGAAGTGTTCGGCTCACTCAAATGGGTATTAAGTGATAGCCAAGATCTGATGCTATCCGGCGCGTATATCAAAGACGCCATTGCCGTTGACTCCATCGGCCATCCAATCCGTATCTACAATGCCGATTCTGTCGGTGGCAAAACCGCTGGCGAAGTCACTTGGCAAGATTTGATAAACGATCCTAAAGGGCTGGGCATACAACTAACCGACGAGCAGCGTCAGCAATTGGCGGCATCACTCGCAAGTGGTGATGGCTTAACTCCCTATTCCTTTGGTGACGCGGGATTAATTTCTCCCATGGCAAAGGATAATGAAGGTGAAGAATTAAGATTCAAGCTAACCCACAATATCTACTTTACCGATAATCTGTTCCTCAATCAGCAGTTGCAATATCGCGACTACACCACAGGTTTTGCCCGTCAAACAGGGGCTTACAACTATGTGTACTGGAAGCGAAACATCAAGATTGGTGGCGTATCGACTGATGTGATTAACCAGGATCCCCGCGCGCCACTGGTTGAAAATGGCGTGCTCTATCCCTTTGCCGCCAGACGTCAGGAATACCGCCAACTCGATGCCGAAGAAACCTCATGGCAGTATTTTGCTGATCTACGTTACGACTTCCAAATCGGCAATATCGACAACGAATTACTGGTGAACGCTAACTACGAAGACCGCGATATTCGCCTCGAGCAATTCTCAATTTACGATGCAGATCAAGTCATTAAAAACAAACAAGGCGAAGTGATTTACCGTGGTTCGCTACCGTACATTTACGATATTCGCAATCCAAATTGGGGAACGGGTAAATTTGCCGACTACGATCCACTCAAAACCGCCAACTACAACAAAAAAGTCAGCGCTTGGGGCTTAGGCGTGCAACATGTGGGTTATTTAGGTTATGGCTTTACCTCCCGTGTTGGCGTGGCCTTTAACGAAATCAAACAGAGCTATGAGCACTTAGGTGTGGATGAGCGCTACAGCGCGAGTCAAGCGAGCCCTACCCCTGAGGAAGATAGCAAAGATAATGGTGTCACCTACAACTTGGGCTTAACCTATATGCCCATTGATGATTTATCATTTTTCGTCAATCACTCAAAGGGCCGCACCGCCTATAGCATCTTAGGCTCAATCACTGGGGAAAATACCGACCGCGAAGACTCAGAATCCGTCAGTAACGATCTTGGTATGCGCTTTAAAGCCTTTGATGATCAGATGCTAGCATCGCTGGTGTTCTTTAAAAGCTCACGCACGAATGTGCCTTACAACAACCCAGACTATAACGCTGGCGTATCTGGTGCCGAGGTACCCGTGTACTTTTACGATGGCAGCGAAGATACCCAAGGGGTCGAGTTAGATCTTAATGCCCACCTAAATGATCAGTGGCGAGTTAACTTTAATGGCATGTACCAAGATGCAAGGGATAAACAAAACCCAAATAGTTTAACCTACAACAGCCGCCAAAAAGGGGTACCCTATGTGACCGCCAGTGCTTGGGTGACCTATGGTGCAGACTGGTTTGCCTTATCCAGCCCTATTGAGCTGAGTTTAGGCGCCAAGTATGTGGATGATAGAAGCACGCACTCAACAGACTTTGGCATCCCTGATGGATATGTGCCGAGCTACACCTTAGTGGACTCTGCCATCAGCTACGCCACCGACTCTTGGAAGTTACAATTGAATATCAATAACCTATTCAATAAAGACTATTACAGCAAAGCGATGTTCCTCGGTGGTATGCCGGGCGAAGAGCGTAATGTGAAGCTGCAATATAGCTACAGCTTCTAAGCGTTTTCCTTAAGCCCATAAACAAACAAGAGAGCCCATTGGCTCTCTTGTTGTTTTAGCTGGCAGACTTAACTAACGTTTTCCCGGTCGCCACGCATCAGCGACTCCAACTCAGCTTTCCCCTTATTGGATAAATCAATCAGCTTGGCTAAATCATGTTGATGGGCAGCACTGGCGATCACCAGCTTTTTATCGTGCTCGGCAAAAATCTTCACCCTTTCATTGGCCTGCACCTGTGATAAACCTAAGCCCTGCAAAATCTTCTCACTGGCAGATAAAGCCGAACCAAAGGTTTCACGGAACACATCAGTCACCCCAAGGCTCATTAATCGATAGGCATGGTTACGGTCCCGCGCCCGAGCAACAATATTGATATGGGGGAAATGGGTTTTCACCTGTTGGGCAATTTCAATCGAATCCTCAACATTATCAACGGCCAGCAGCAACAAGCGCGAGCGCGCAATTCCCGCCGACATCAACATATCTAAGCGTCTGGCATCGCCAAAATAGACCTCACCACCGTATTTGCGGATCACATCCACATGGCTGGCATCCTTATCTAAGGCCACAAACGGAATACCCGATGACGCTAAAATCCGCCCAGTGATCTGCCCCACCCGTCCAAATCCGGCGATCACCACCTCAGATTCAGTCACATTAATGGTATCGGGTAAACGAGTATCCACCACCTTAGGTTTAGTGGCTCTAAAAAGCGTGAAAATCATCGGCGTGACTGCCATGGATAAACCAATGGCGAGCACTAATATTTGGGCGATTTTATCATCCACTATGCTGGATAATTGCGCCTGCGATAACAACACAAAGGCAAACTCACCGCCCTCTGCCAAGATAAGCCCTAGGGCAATACTCGGGCGCCATGTATGGTGCCGTAAACGGCCAAGCAGCATTAGCACTAGGGTCTTAATCAGCAGCATGCCCAGTAAAATCGCGAGGATAAGTAAGGGATCGGTTAAAAACAGCTTGAGATCCATACTCATGCCGACCGCCATAAAAAACAGCCCAAGCAGTAAGCCCTTAAAAGGCTCGATATCGGTTTCGAGCTGATGTCGGTAGCTGGAGTTCGCCAGCATAATTCCGGCTAAAAACGCCCCCATACCCGCCGATAGCCCCAGCCACTCCATCAATTCGGCGCTGCCCATCACCAGCAATAATGCAAAGGCGGTTAACACCTCACGAACGCCGCTACTGGCAACAAGTTTAAGTACCCGCGGCAACAGATATTTGCCCACCAACACAAAGCCCACTAAGGCCACACAGGTCCAATACCAAGGCACCGCATGGTGCTCAATCTGGGCCGAATTAGGTGCAAGATAAGCGGTTAATAACAACATGGGGATCACGGCGAGATCTTGCATTAACAACACACCAAAGGCATCGCGGCCCAGCGGGGTGGTCAGTAGTCTATGTTCGCTCATCAACTGCACCGCAAAAGCCGTCGATGACAAGGATAACGCCGCGCCAACCACTAATGCTGCCTCAATGGATAAGCCAAATCCCCAAGCTAAACCGCCAATTGCCGCCCAAGAAAGGAGTAACTGACCACTACCGAGACCAAAGATGGCGCTGCGCAGCTCCCATAACTTGCTCGGATTGAGTTCAAGCCCGAGCACAAACAGCATCAGTACCACACCCAGCTCGGCAAAATGCAGCACGGCGGCGGGATCAGACACCAGCGCCATGCCGCCAGGCCCTAAAATCACCCCAGCAGCGAGGTAAGACAGAATAGGTCCTGCGCCAAAACGTTTGCCCAAGGGTACAAAAATCACCGCGGCCAATAAAAATAACAGTACAGAAGTGAGCAGACTCGACTCTTCCATTAGGGCTCCACAATGTTAGCGAAAGGCAAAAATAGGGGTATGACCTTAAGCGAAAAAGCTTCGGCTACCGCTGGCAATCATACTCTAGTTATGCAGGAAAAAGTGTGAAAAATTGACCTAAAAATCATCGAGAAAACGCAAGAAATAACCGAAACAGCGAAAGAAAAAAAACGCGTTACATTAACCTAAACAGTCAGTTACACAGACAATACAACTCTACCCCCTACGGCCTTACCAACTGGCTGGTAATATTGGTGGCGCGTTTATCGGAGGCTAAAGCGTCCTCATAACAGAATACACTGTTACGACCATTGGATTTTGCGGCATACAGTGCCATATCGGCACGGTGTAGTAGAGGGTCTAGGCTTAAGTCTTCTGTTGTCATGCCGCTGACCCCAAAGCTCGCGGTGATAGTAAATTTATGCCCCGACAGATGCGTATCAATGGCTTCAATTCGGCTTCGGCATTGTTCGGCAACTTCCATCCCCTTAGATTCACTGGCGTAAGGCAAGAATAGCGCAAATTCCTCACCGCCAATCCGGGCAAACACATCACCATTGCGCACATGGGGTTTTAATACTTCCACGACTTTTTTCAGCGCCCAGTCACCCGTTCCATGGCCGTAGGAATCATTAATCCGTTTAAAATGGTCTAAGTCGAATAAAATCACGCAAAAATCGCCCCCTCGGGCAGCGGCTTGCACAAATAGATTTTCGCCCAGATCTTGCCCTGCTCCACGGTTAAGCACGCCCGTCAATGCATCCATTCTGGCCATGCGCATAAAACGCCGTTTTTGCAAATTGCCCACGACTAACAAAATCGCGAGGAAAAACAGCCCGCCCACTAATATCGTGATAAACATCAGCATATTAGTGTACTCGCGCTCTTTTACCGTTTGCTGAGCGATGTAAAGTTCGCGCTCTTTATTCAGCAAGTTGATTTCACGCGCCTGCTCATCGGCATTAAACTTAGCCGCCTGATAAGCAAGGGTTTTCATCCTCGACTCATCAAAAATCAGTTGATTATAATGTTGCTCTTTTCTGGAGTATTCATAGGCTTGTTCAAATTGTTTATCCGCCGCCATCAACTCGGCAAACACTTTGTAGGCAATATGCTTATGTTCGATATAACTATTATCATCGGGAAATGTGAGCACCTTAACTGCGTGACTTTTTGCTTGCACCAGTTCACCCGTTGCAAAGTAATTTTCTGCAAGTAGTGCATGCACATGGCTGATTTCTAATTGAAATTGAAAAGCTTCATACCCTTTTAACGCTAATAGCAAAATCGCTCTCGCGCCTAAATAGTCACCTCGCTCCTGCAAAACCATCCCTTTGCCTTTCATCGAAATAATCGCCAGAAGTGGAAATTGCTTCGCATCACAATATTGACGGCTATCTTCGAAGGCATCGAAGGCGTCGGGATTTTTCACACCGAGCAAGTAAATCGCCCGCAGCAATTTGGCATGGCAAATATCGCGAACATCGGTTTCCTGAGCGAGTTGTAACACCTTATTGGCATAGAGGCCCATATCGCTATAAGCATCCATTTCGGAATAAATATTGGCAATTCTTAGATAGGAGTGACGTTTAATCGTAACATCATCGATATTCACCACTAGGGCTAATGCTTTGGCGACAGCCGATAAGGCTTTATCATAGTCGCGCATCCCTATATAAACCGTGGCTTTATAACTATAAACCGATGCTAATAACTCAGAATTTGTGATTAAGGTTTCGGCCTGATGCAGATCGTCTAACGCTTTGGCATATTCACTGACAAAAATATAGCTAATGGCTCTGTCAATTCTTAGTCTGCCTTTTTGTGTCGGGGTTAAGCTGCTAAATGCGGTCTCATATTCGGCCAGTTTTTTCTGCGCAGTGCTAAGATCAGATTGCAGTAATACATCAAGCTCATTGAGTGCCTGATCAAAATCGATAGATTTAGCCATCAACGCTGTCGAACACAAAGCAAAGATGGCTAATAGGGCACAACGCAACCGTTTCAAGATAAGTTAATTATTACCATGATTCACTAATAAGAAGGCTTGATAGTCTTGGTCGCCACTTAACGTTTTGAGCTTTTCCATATCCCCAGTCATTACAGCGTTAATTTCTTCATCAGTTAATCCGTGGGCACGCATCACCGCCTCGGGATTCTGCTTATAGTCTTCCATTAACTGCGCATCTTGGCCTAACTGGGTAAAAAAATCCGATAATGCAAACATGTTTTCTCCTTATTGTTAATAATGACTCAATATCACACTTCAATTTAGCCCAAATCTTCGGGACCGATCCCTAACTTAGCCAAAATAGCATAGTTGTACTCCAGCTTTTTTGCTGGCGGAATTAACAACGTACTAATCGGTGTTAAGTGCTGAAGGATCCCCTCATAAATCAGCCATAGCATAGCCATATTTGAGCAACTGATTGGCGAATAATACCCAGGCCGCCAGCAATTCTTTCTCCGTGATTTGATAATCAGGCCGCCTGAGTACCTCCAATCCCAAGCGAATCGTTGAGAGTACCGTTCGATGCCCAATGGTATTGGCCTGAAAATGCTTATCCCAGCCCTGTTGCTGTGCGTGTAAACCAACTAGCCACAACAGGCATTGAACCATCAACGCTATCAGTAGGATGATGTCGAATCGCTCTGGACTGTTGGTACGACTTTGGCGTAAGCCAAAGCCGTATGCCGGGCTTTTGAGGTCACGAAAGGTTTCCTCTATTTGCATACGTTTGGCGTACAGGTTTACCAGCTGCTTTGGGCTCCGAGATTCTGGTGGTAAATTGCTGGCTAACACCCAAGGCTCTTTCGCCGATGTTGAGTACGTTTTTGCCGATGGATGGTGGCAATTAGTCCTCGTTGAACGCTGATTTGTACGCCCCTTAGGTTTGCTACGATAAAGCGTGAGATGGCAATTGATAGGGTTAGTTTTGGTCAAGGTCTTACAACCCAGGCTCTTCGCTTGACCGTTGGCCAAGTCATGTGTACTGCGAACTGCACGCCAATTTTCAGCGCCAATATCTGCAAATTGAACTGTACCGCGAATACGGCTTAGCCAAAACCAACCATGCGCCTCAACCTCTTTGTACCAAGGCACTTTGAACCCCGCGTCAGTCACGATGAGAGGGGTAACATGCAAAGGTAAAATCTTGGCTAAGTCCGCTAAAAAACCGTTGTGGGAGGCCTTAGAGCATTGTTCTGATAGGGGATAGGACTTCTCATACAGGGTAATAGAGCGGCCATTGAAGGCTATTGAGGCGCGCAGAGCCATGATGCGTTTATGCTCTCGGATGTCTGACCAATCGACGAGCACAATCGGCATAGGGTTACCAGAACAGATGAGGCTGGCATGCCATTGGTAGACAGCTAACCGTTCTTGATGCAGATGCGTGTTGCCGAGCAAACGATCAATGCGCTTGATGTTGTGCTTGGTTCGGGCCGTGGTTGGTAAATTTCGACCTAACTCAGTCAAGGTCAGTGTCTTACATTCAATCAGCGCCTTAGAGGCCAGCATCAAGCTGTTTAATCGTTTTAGGTGAAGTTCTGGGCAGTATTGGTGTAAAGAATGTTGTAGGATATTGGCTTCGCGCATCTTGTTGTCCAAGTGTAGTTTTTAGCGAAACCATTTGATCATGCAACAAGATGCGCTTCCACTCTAATTTGATGATTTATTTGTAAATCATCAGGGGATTCTTCAGTGTTAAGTGTGCTTGGGGTAAATTCGCTAAAGGTAAACGCTCGATACGCGGGGCTTGGATTGGCAAATTGGCCGCTTCGTATATGACCACCTCATGCTCGAGCGGGTACCATTGATTTAACTGCTCCACGAGGATCTGCAATCTATCACTCGAGGTATGAAATTGGGTTAGAGTATGTTCACCCGCAATCGCGATTTGCCAGAGTAATAAGTGGGTGGTGGGATCGGGCACATGGTTGAAAAACATAAACTGGCTGGCTTCAAAGCTTTGATGCCCGGAGTTGCCAGGGTCAATCCCTAAGTCGGCCCACAGGCAAGCTTCGGCCGAAATCCCCGGCTCCATCTTGGCCGAAAACCCTTCGGCCTTGGCGCGAGTTATCGCCATATGGGATACACAGGCAAACACGCCCGGATGACCATAGAGTGCACACACAGTTTTTTTACCCGCTCTCACCGCATCTAGAATGGCATTGACCATTTGCTCGTAGGTGTCTCGGCGATTTTTAACTTCACCATTTTGCGCATAAAACTGCTGCAAATTGATGACATTGGGGTTGAGCTTCGTCAACCAACGCTGCGAGAAACCGTCGGGTAAGAGTGAAAATACAATATCGGCATGTTCAATATAGCTGCGGCTTAATACGCTAATTTGCCCCGCGAGCTGTAACCCCGTCCCCACACAAACGAGTGATCCCAATGGTCTCTCCTAAAAAGGCGATCTCGGCGGATTAATACATAAATTCAAGCGCTGAAATAACGCTCTCTAAAACCAATACCATCACTAAGATCATCAAAACAAAAAACTTTCACAACTCTACCCACATTCAGCTAACAATGCCACAGCACAATACTGCATTTGGTAAAATTTTCTGACCTAATTACCGCCCTACACGGTACATATAAAACAAAAAGCGATACAGGTAACAATCGCCGTAAATCAGTGTCCATGATAAAAATCTTCACACACAGCGAACTAAAGCCAGCCGCTTAGGTCGAAAACTCACACAATTGCAACGATAAGCGCCGCAACGCCCAATTACCCTTGTCATAGGGGGGACTGCTTGGGTATGATGGCCGCCAGATTTTCAGAAGTAGCGCATACAATGATCAATAAAAAGCAAAGTCTTACCCTGCTGAGTGCCATTGCGCTCTCAGTTTCGCTCAGTGCCTGTAGCGTGTTTGATTGGCTGATCTATAAGCCCGATATTCCGCAAGGCAACTACATGGAGCCGCAACAGGTTGAAAAGTTGCGTATCGACATGACCAAAGAGCAGGCCGAATACATTCTTGGTCGCCCAGTACTGCGTGACAGCTTTGCCGATGACACTTGGTATTATGTGTACCACTATAAGAGTGGCCGTGATGCGAGCATTACCCACAAAGAACTGATCCTGCACTTTACTGGCAACAAATTAAGCTTAGTGAAGGGCGACTATGAATTAAGCCCAGAGTTTAATACGCCGCTTGAGCAAAGTAAGTTGCCGATGGTAAACACCGCAGAATCTGCGCCGCAGGTGCCAGCACAGCGCCCAGATGAAAAGCCATTAGTGAAAGAAAATCAAACCGAAGCGCAAGTTCAAAAGCCAATCAAGTAAGTACACTGGTTTAACACTTACCTTAAAAACAAAAAGCGCCCATGGCGCTTTTTTTGTGTGCTGGTGTTGCAGACAGATTAAGACACCCGTCCACCGGTCACTTTATTGGCACGACCTTCATCCTTGGCCTTATCGGCACGGCGACGGCGCACATCCTTAGGATCGGCAATCAACGGGCGATAAATCTCTACTCGCTGCCCAGGTAAAATCACTTGGTCATGCTTAATCACATTGCTAAACACCCCAAGCTTTACCGTTTCTAAATCAATCTCAGGGAAAAAACTCACCATATTGCTCTGACGCACTATGTCAATCGCGCTCGTGCCGGGCAATACGCTAACCGAAATCACCTTCTGCTGAGTCGGCAGCGCATAAATAACATCGACGACGAACTTATCTGCTTCATTTGTCACTGTAAATTACCTTAGCGCGGCTGGTAAATGCCGTCACCATTGACACCATAAGATCATTAAACACTTTACCAAAAGCCATATCGACCAATGAGCTGGAAAACTCGAAATTTAAATCGAACTCCACCTTACAGGCATCTTCAGTCAACTCGGTAAAACGCCACTGGCCGAATAAGTGTTTAAAAGGCCCATTTTCAAGTCTTAACTCGATACTCTTTCCCGGCACCACCTGATTGCGCGTGGTAAAGGTCTTACGGATCCCCGCCTTACTCACATCGACCGAGGCCACCATGGTTTTACCATCAAACTCAAGCACTTTACCGCCAACACAACCGGGTAAAAACTCTTTGTACGACTCAACATCATTGACTAAATCATACATTTGCATCGCACTAAAACGAACTAACACACTTCGAGAAATTTGCGGCATAAAGCTTGGCACTCTCAATCTAAGTAAACACGCTGTCTCAAGCGAACTCCGCGCGCCCTAATCTCTAGGGAAGCTAACAAAAATTGGTTTGGATTCTACCACGATACTTAAAAAACGCACCCCTCACATATCCCTATGATGACACCGCCAAAACCGTATAAAAAACCAGCAACAAACTAATGAAGGCTTGAAATAGCTCAAATAAACCCTTATATCCATTTCAAATTGATTCACCGTGCGTATAATGGCGCCACTATGGTAAAGAAAAACTCAAAAAAAGCCGCGCCTGCGACAATCGCACGTAATAAGCGCGCAACCTTCGAATACCGTTTCGAAGAAAAAATGGAAGCCGGCCTATCCCTCATGGGATGGGAAGTGAAGTCTATCCGCATGGGTAAAGTGAACCTATCGGACTGCTACGTCTTCCTGAAAAATGGCGAAGCCTTTATGCACGGCTGTACCATTATTCCGCTCAATACCGCCTCTACCCATGTGGTGTGCGACCCTATACGACTCAAAAAATTACTGTTAAGTCGTAAAGAGTTGGACAAATTAGCAGGTTTAGTGGAACGCCAAGGCTACTCGATTATCCCTATCTCAATGTACTGGCGTAAAGGGGCTTGGGTCAAAGTGGAAATCGGCCTAGGTAAAGGTAAAAAAGATCACGACAAGCGTGAAGATACTAAAGCGCGCGAATGGGAAGTCGAAAAAGCCCGCGTAATGAAAAAGGAAAAAACGCGCGGATAATGAACAAACGATTGAACTTGCAGCAAATGATACTAGGTTATCTTTACGCTACGAGTTACAATCAACTTTCTTGGGGGCGATTCTGGATTCGACAGGATTCACGAAACCCTGGGAGCATGCCGAGGGGCGGTTGGCCTCGTTAAAAGCCGCAAAGTTATAGTTGCAAACGACGATAACTACGCTCTAGCCGCTTAATGCCGCTAGCCATCTACCACACGCTTCGCACATGGGCAGTGGATTTGATGGTCATCTCACATCGTGCTAGCGAGGGAACCCTGTCCGGGGGTGAACCGCGAAACAGTACCGGACTCACCGTTTGGGATCCTGTCTTTCGGAGTTCAAACGGTTAAACAATAGAAAGACTAAGCATGTAGCGCCTTGGATGTAGGTTTTCTGGACGCGGGTTCAAGTCCCGCCGCCTCCACCAAATATAAGAACGAAGACGTCTCAGGACGTCTTTTTTCTTGCCTTAAACAATATAAAATCAATGACTTACAATACATTATTATCCATAGACGTCCATTAACTGCCATATACTCTGGTATTCCAAATGGTATTCCAAGCGAAATGTCGCTATTATTTGGAATACCAAAACGGTTTGGAGATAGTCTATGTGTGCCAGAGCGACTCGTCTTAGTGATAAGGAAATCAAATCAATCAAACCCGATGACAAGGATAAGGTCTTATCGGATGGGGATGGACTGCAACTCAGAGTCAGATGTAATGGGTCTAAACTTTGGAACTTTAACTATCGTCATCCAACAACCAAAGCGCGTATCAATATTGGATTGGGTACTTACCCCGAAATATCTTTAGCTCAAGCAAGGCAATTGACTCTCGAAAATCGAGCATTGGTTGCTCAAGGAATTGATCCCAAAGAGCATCGAAGCCAAAAGCGATTAGAAGAACAAAGTATTACCGAACATACCTTGTTTAATGTCGCATCTCAGTGGATTGAGACCAAAAAACACAGTGTAACAACTGATTACGCAACAGATATATGGCGCTCATTTGAGCGTCACGTATTCCCCAAACTCAAAGATATGCCCATATCAAAAATCACATCACCGATGATTATTGAGCTTTTTCGCCCTATAGAGGCTTCAGGCAGTTTGGAAACAGTGAAAAGGCTCACTCAACGCCTAAATGAAGTCATGGTATTTGCTGTTAACTGCGGCCTAATTTTTGCCAATCCACTTGTTGGAGTAAAAGCTGGTTTCAAAAAACCGGTAAAAGAAAATATGGCAACCCTAAAACCTGAAGAATTACCTGAGCTAATGTTAGCCCTAGCAAATGCCTCCATCAAACGTACAACTCGTTGCCTAATTGAATGGCAATTACACACTATGACTAGACCTTCTGAAGCCGCCTCGACACGTTGGGATGAGTTTAATTTCGAAGAAAAAACTTGGACTATTCCAGCTGAGAAAATGAAAAAAAGACGAGTTCACACAATCCCACTGACAGAGCAAATGTTGGCACTTCTTGAGACAATGAAGCCTATTAGTGGACATCGGCCTTATGTTTTCCCTTCAGATCGCAATCCTCTAGAGCACTGCAATAGCCAAACTGCAAATATGGCATTAAAACGTATGGGGTTTGCAAACCGACTTGTCAGTCATGGCTTACGATCTCTAGCCAGTACAACATTAAATGAACAGGGTTTTGAACCAGATTTGATTGAATCGGCATTAGCACACGTAGACTCCAATCAAGTTAGAACTGCATATAACAGGACAGACTTTTTGGAAAGAAGACGCCCGATGATGAGCTGGTGGAGTGGACATATAGAAGAAGCCTCGAAAGGGTCTCTATCTGCATCAAGCTTTAAAGGATTTAAAGTTGTAAATAGCTAAATAAAAACACCGCGAGCTCGGTTAACAAAAACATCAATCGAGCTCATAAATGCTATGAGCATCGCTTACATTAAATAGTATAAAAATATCTTAGCGTTCTAATCTCAAAAAACTACAAAATTATGACATCAAACTCATTAAGCCTTAACTGATTTAGCAAAACCCAAAATGGTTTGATATAGCTTAAATGTTGATTCATCCTGCATATGCTCATAAGTACTGACAAGATGATACGCGGGAGATTTATGTTTTGGCATATATATATCAAATGGCTTAATCAAACGTCCATTAGCCAACTCTTTTGAGACTAGAATTCGATTCACATAAGCAATACCAGCACCTTGAATTGCAGCTTCTATTGCTTGAATAGGGTAGTGTTCATAATTCTGTGTCATTTCAGTAAAATATTCAAAAACAGGAATGACACATGACCCAACCTTTTAACTTCGAACAAGCCCTTAAAGATCTGCAATCAGGTAAAAGCCTCACAGGTAAAGACAGCATTCTTGGTCCACTGATCAAGCAACTCACTGAAGCGGCTCTCCAGGCTGAGCTTGAGCAGCATTTAGCGCATGATCCTCAGCCTAATCGTAAAAATGGCAAAACCTCTAAGACCATTAAGTATCCGTCCGGTAACTTTGAGTTAGACGCGCCTAGAGACCGCAATGGCACCTTTGAGCCTCAGTTGATTAAGAAAAATCAAACTACGCTAACCGATGAAATCGAACGTAAAGTGTTATCGATGTTCAGTATAGGTATGAGCTATCGCGATATTAATCAACATGTTGAAGATATGTATGGGCTCAATGTGTCTAACGCAACAGTCAGTGCTATCACTGACAAACTCATCCCCGAACTTAAAGCGTGGCAACAGCGCCCATTAGATAGCCATTATCCTATCGTTTGGCTTGATGCGATACATTACAAAGTCAAAGAGGATGGGCGTTACGTCAGTAAAGCCGTTTACACATTGTTAGCGCTTAATATGAAAGGAAAAAAGGAAATTTTAGGGCTTCACTTGTCCGAAAATGAAGGCGCTAATTACTGGCTATCCGTACTGACCGATCTTAATAATCGTGGTGTAAAAGATATTCTTATCGCCTGTGTTGACGGTTTGACCGGTTTCCCTGAGGCCATAGCCAGTATCTTCCCTCATACGGAAACACAGCTATGTGTTATCCACCAGATCCGCAACTCAATGAAGTATGTCGCCTCAAAAAATCAGAAAGCGTTTATGGCTGATTTAAAGCCTGTGTATCGAGCCGTGAGTAAAGAAGCCGCAGAGATGGCATTGGACGAACTGGAGGCCAAATGGGGTGATGCTTATCCGCTGGTAATCAACTCTTGGCGTCGCAAATGGCATAATTTGTCCCATTATTTTAAGTACCCAGAACATATCAGGAAAGTGATTTACACGACCAATGCGGTTGAGGCTGTGCACTGAAGGATCCCCTCATAAATCAGCCATAGCATAGCCATATTTGAGCAACTGATTGGCGAATAATACCCAGGCCGCCAGCAATTCTTTCTCCGTGATTTGATAATCAGGCCGCCTGAGCACCTCCAATCCCAAGCGAATCGTTGAGAGTACCGTTCGATGCCCAATGGTATTGGCCTGAAAATGCTTATCCCAGCCCTGTTGCTGTGCGTGTAAACCAACTAGCCACAACAGGCATTGAACCATCAACGCTATCAGTAGGATGATGTCGAATCGCTCTGGACTGTTGGTACGACTTTGGCGTAAGCCAAAGCCGTATGCCGGGCTTTTGAGGTCACGAAAGGTTTCCTCTATTTGCATACGTTTGGCGTACAGGTTTACCAGCTGCTTTGGGCTCCGAGATTCTGGTGGTAAATTGCTGGCTAACACCCAAGGCTCTTTCGCCGATGTTGAGTACGTTTTTGCCGATGGATGGTGGCAATTAGTCCTCGTTGAACGCTGATTTGTACGCCCCTTAGGTTTGCTACGATAAAGCGTGAGATGGCAATTGATAGGGTTAGTTTTGGTCAAGGTCTTACAACCCAGGCTCTTCGCTTGACCGTTGGCCAAGTCATGTGTACTGCGAACTGCACGCCAATTTTCAGCGCCAATATCTGCAAATTGAACTGTACCGCGAATACGGCTTAGCCAAAACCAACCATGCGCCTCAACCTCTTTGTACCAAGGCACTTTGAACCCCGCGTCAGTCACGATGAGAGGGGTAACATGCAAAGGTAAAATCTTGGCTAAGTCCGCTAAAAAACCGTTGTGGGAGGCCTTAGAGCATTGTTCTGATAGGGGATAGGACTTCTCATACAGGGTAATAGAGCGGCCATTGAAGGCTATTGAGGCGCGCAGAGCCATGATGCGTTTATGCTCTCGGATGTCTGACCAATCGACGAGCACAATCGGCATAGGGTTACCAGAACAGATGAGGCTGGCATGCCATTGGTAGACAGCTAACCGTTCTTGATGCAGATGCGTGTTGCCGAGCAAACGATCAATGCGCTTGATGTTGTGCTTGGTTCGGGCCGTGGTTGGTAAATTTCGACCTAACTCAGTCAAGGTCAGTGTCTTACATTCAATCAGTGCCTTAGAGGCCAGCATCAAGCTGTTTAATCGTTTTAGGTGAAGTTCTGGGCAGTATTGGTGTAAAGAATGTTGTAGGATATTGGCTTCGCGCATCTTGTTGTCCAAGTGTAGTTTTTAGCGAAACCATTTGATCATGCAACAAGATGCGCTTCCACTCTAATTTGATGATTTATTTGTAAATCATCAGGGGATTCTTCAGGGCTGTGCATCGCCAATTTAGAAAGCTCACCAAAACCAAAGGTGCTTTTCCTAATGAAAATAGCTTGTTGAAGCTACTTTACGCAGGCATATTAAACGCCTCAGATAAATGGACCATGCCAATCCACAATTGGAGCCTTTGTTTATCTCAGTTAGCGATTTATTTTGAAGGACGTTTAGATAGCGTGCTGGAAATTTAAAAATTAGCCTGACACAGAATTTTGAACGCCCTCTTGAATAGAGTTTTGAAAGATAAGTTTACTCTGGCTCGATTTTCGCTCTACTCCAAAATACTGCATGACAATATCCCATTGAACTAAACGGTTGTTGGTAAAAATCAAAGTATGTTTATCGACAATCTCCTGATTAAAGCTAAGAACATCAGAATTAAAATAATTAGGATGGCATACTGGGATCATTTCTTCATGAAATAAAAAAACTGAGTAGAGATTATCCCAAGAGTCGTAGCCATAACGTATTGCCAGATCTAAATCACACTTAGAAAATTCAAGGTAATCTAATGTATCAATGAATTCAACACTACGATTAAGCTCTTTTAGCTTGTTATCTACCAACCTTGGTAGAAGCCAATTCTTTAATAATGAAGGAGGTATAGCTATTTTGATTTTTGGCTTACTCCCTTCAATCCCCAGGTCAACCGTAGCTTCTTCCATATTTTGCAAAATCATGGATATTCTAGAATAATACCTTAAACCACAATAGGTTAGAGTAACTTTCCTGCTACCTCTTTCAAATACTTTTTTACCAATAAAATCTTCTAACGTACTTATCTGATGGCTAATTGCACCAGGCGTAACATTCAGTTCCATTGCAGCAAGTTTAAAACTTTGCAGTCTAGCTGCTGCCTCAAAATAAATAATCGATTTTATCGGAGGTATAACTCTCATGCCATCTCCTTGTGTTAAGTGAATTTTTCTATTCTGACAAATTAATTTTTTTGCTTTGTCAACATGCACCCCTGAAGCAATGATGAATGTGAATTAAAACACTAGAGAGGTAAGAGTAATGTTTAACACCAAGTTATTACCGTTAGCTATATCTGCTTTTTTATATCAACATTTAGTTTTGGACAAACGTTATCAGAATTCCATATTGATAATGGCAATAATTGCCAATCATGTCACACAAAGCCTATAAAAGTTGATGATGCAGAAAGTTATGAAAATAAGTCCTGTGAAAGTTGTCATGGTACTATGGATAAATTAGCTACTAAATCAAAAACAAAACTATCCCCACACCATAGCCACCTTATTGATGTGTCATGTACTAGTTGCCACTCGGGCCATAAACAACCGGTATTCGTCTGCCAAACTTGTCACGACTCTTTTAAGAATGAGTTCAAAATCCCCTTTTCTGATGACAAGCCCATTCTTGATAGCTATCAATTCCCTAAAGTTACTCAAGAAATGATTGATACAGCCCTTGCAAAAGCTCCAGTTGAACAACACCAAGTTGTTGTTATTGGAGCAGGTGCAGCAGGACATGCTGCGGCTATTTCAGCGAGGCAACATGGTGTTGCAGATGTCGTTATTCTTGAAAAGCAACCCTATATAGGAGGGAATAGCATGTTAGCCGCAGGCGGAATGTCTGCCGCAGAAACAATCACACAAGCCCTTAAAAACTATCCTGACAGTAAGGCACTGTGGTACGAAGATACAATGAAAGGTGGACATAACATAAACAACCCCAATCTCGTTAAAATCTTGACAGAAAACGGCAGCGCTGGGATTGATTGGCTACAAGCAATGGGAGCAGATTTAACGTCAGCATCAAGTGCTGGGGGGCATAATGCTGAACGTTTACATAGGCCTACAGGTGGGGCGAAATCAGGTCCTGAAATCGTTAACACCCTAAAAGAAACAGCAAAGAAACTCGGGATTGAAACGCGTACAAATAGTAAAGTTATCCAGTTAGTACAAGATAAACAAGGGGTTGTCACTGGCGTCCTTGTTCAAGGAAAACACTCGAAACTACATATACTTGGAGCTAAAGCAGTCATTATTGCTTCAGGTGGTTTTGCTCGAAATAATGAACTAGTGGCAAAATATCGCCCAGATTTGAAAGGAGTCGATGCAACAAACAATCCAGGTAACGTAGGAGATGCGCTAACTTTTGCCCCCAAAGCAGGTGCAGAGGTTGTTGATATAAAAGAAATTCAAGCCTTTCCAACGGCAGCAGCAGGGAAAATGGTTATTTCAGGGACTGCACGAGGTGCCGGAGCAATCATGTTAAATAATGATGGTGACCGGTTCTGTGATGAAATGGGGCCAAGAGATAAGGTGTCTGAATGTATGTAAGCGGTTAATGAACCAGTGAAGCCCTACTCAATTCCACTGAGATCAACATTCCATGGCATCAGATCCGACATATCATCGGCGATTGAACGCTTTGGCAACTCCGTGAACAGGTGCCGGAAGTAATAATAGGGGTTGATGTCATTCGCCCGACACGTCATGACCAAGCTATACAGATTGGCACTGGCTTTCGCACCACCGACTGACGTTGAGAACATCCAGTTTTTTCGCCCCGTCGTGAACGGCCGGATATCCCGCTCTGTCACATTGTTGTCGATGCTGATATGTCCATCTTCCAGGTAGGTCAGCAGCTTAGGCCACTGATTCTTGGTGTAGGTGATGGCCTGGCCTAATGCTCCTTTGGGCAGCACATTCAGGCTATCGAGCCACGCTTTGAAGTCATTCAATATGGGGAGGCTTTCTTGCATCCTCAGCTGTTGGCGGGCTTCGGCCGACAGCGTTTTGGCTCGCTTTTCTATCCCATACAGTTTGGCGATAAAGGCCAGGGCCTTTTCGGGTTTCCCTGCCTTTTTCGAAGGGGATGCCTTTTGAGCATCGGTGAACTTGCGGCGCACATGCGCCATGCACGCGGCTTGAGTGACACCGTCTACCGTGTCATACGCACTGTAACCATCTGACAACAGATAACCATGGTAATCACCAAGGAATTCGCGCACACAAGCGCCTGCTCGGCTGGGGTGATAGTCGTAGATGACGACGGGATTGGGGGTGAACTCGCCGCTGCGATAAACCCACATATAGGATTTGGACTGGGCCTGTCTGTCTTCTTCTCTGAGCACTTGCACCGTGGTTTCATCGGCGCAGATGAGGGATTCTTTTAGGAGCTGCGCTTTCATTGCATCGATAATGACCTGCACTTTACTGCCAAGCTGCACACACCAGTTGGCCAAGGTGGCGCGACTAATATCTATACCCGAGCGGTTCAGGATATCTACCTGACGGTAGAGCGGCAGTGCATCGACGTATTTGGCGGTGACCACGGCGGCGAAGGCCTCGGCACTGCCAAGGCTTTTAGGGAGCATACTCGCCGGTTTTGGAGCTGTGACCACTTTGCTGGTTTCGGCTGTTTGCTCGCAGTGGCGACAAGCATATTTGGTGCGCTCATGGCGAATGACACTCACTCGCTGAGGTAGGATTTTCAGGGTTTCGCTGATTTCCTTACCGCATTCATGTAAAGGCGCATCACAGCAGTCGCAATACGGCGCATTTAAGGTATGGGTTTGCACCTCGCGTTCAAGGTCAGCAGGCAGCGGTTTACGACCCGTTTTTCTGCGCTCTTTAGGTGAGGAAGGCAACGCGTTTTGCTGTTCAGCTTCGTTGAACGTTCCTTTGGCGACTTTTTCGCTTTGGGCAGCGAAGCGTTTGGATTTGCTGAGGTTGAGCTGCTCAACGAGCAATTGCACCTGCGTTTTGAGGGCGGCGACTTCCTCCTCTTTGGCCTGCAACAATGCATCCTTGGCAAGAAGCATGGCCTTGAGTTGTTCTATATCATCGGGGTAGTCGGTCACTGGGCATCATCTACAGCATTGTATGGTGCCCAGTGTGACGGTTAAAAAGGATCGTTCAAGTGCAAAATTACGATCAGTGTCTAGCATCACACTTCTAGCCCATTTAAAGGCCGATGGGCTTTGTTGTTCTCGAGTGACAGCCCAGAGAGCAACCAGTGAAGTTGCGGTTTGCTGATGACAATCACGCCCTGGGAATTCGGGCGAGGCCATTTGAAGGTACCGTTCTCCAAACGGCGATAGTAAAGCCAAAACCCGTTGGTATCCCAAAACAAGATTTTGAGTTTATCGCGTCCGCGATTACAGAATATAAACCAGGCCTCGCTGAACGGGTCCATGTCGAGTTGTTCGGCGACAATGAGCGACAGACCATCGATAGACTTTCGCATGTCGGTGACACCGGAGACCAGAAAGACCTTGCCGGAGGGAGTCATTGCAAGGCATCCACCCAGTGTTTGATCTGAGCGGTACTCAGTGTTGTTGGTAATTCAGCGCGAATACCATTGGCAAAAGTAATGATCACCGACTCAGCCTTCGTCTCTTCATATTCATTGAAAATAATAGGCTGAAGTGTTTGCGTTGCGTCAGGAGAACGCAATCGCTTAGACCAATAGTAGAAGGTTTGATAACTGATGCCGCTGTCTGCACAGAATTGCTTGATGGAAAGCGTGCTTTGTTTTTGTTGCTCAACAACTGTTGCCCAATGGGCGCGCTTTTGCTCTTGGTTCATAGTGCCTCCGATGAAAAAGGCACTATGTCAAAGTATTGGTATTATTGGTATGTGGGGTTTATTAACCGCTTACCAATATCAAGCTCAACTCAAAAACGCTGGAACGGATACAGCGTATTGCGCACGAGCATCCTAACCATATCTACCTGTTCCAGTCCTACCGTAATCAACGAGCGAAAAACATCAAACCCGCGCCTTTGTCACGCCGCTATATTTGCCGTGCCCTGGCGATGATTGGTGAAGAGCTCAAAATCGCCTTAGGCACCCACTCGATGCGCAAAACCCGTGGCTATCTGCTGTATCAACAAACCAAAGACATTGGTCGAGTAATGAAGATGCTCAGGCATAGCGCCGAAGAAACCACCTTGCGATATATCGGTATTGAGCAAGACGATATCGATAAGGACTTTGTCGAGCTAGAAATCTAAAAGGTTAAGAGGGTGCCAGTTCACCCTCTACATTTTGGTACTCACAGTAAGCTTCAAGGACTATCATCTATAAACAATTACTTGATTTTATCTCACCGTAAGGCCCACTCCATTACCTGCCACACTGCTTGCAAGCTTTTCAAGCGTCTCATTTTGCAAGTCAAATACATATAAATCGATGCGTTCATGCATAAATGTATCTGACCAAGGAACCAAAGACATACTGAAAGTTCGAAGTGTTATAAATCTGCCATCATCGCTTTTGCTTACAAAATAAAAATTGCCCGAAAAGGATAATTTTTTAGTTTTCAGCACTTGCCCATCGGAAAGCCGCAAACAATAGAGTGTTCTACCGTGAACAGCTAATCCCTTATCTTCATTTAAATAGATCACATCTGCATAACCTTTTAATGAAAACTTACTAAAGGATAAATCGTTCCCATTGACAAGGTATAAGTCACCATTTGAAAAATAAAAGCTTACGTAACCAGAGAGATATTGATAAACATTGGGGGGGCGAAAACTTGCATCGGTTCTTTTTAACGCAGTAATAATTTGGTCATTTTTAACAAAAACAATTTCTCCTGCATTATTTTTTTCTGAAAAATACATATATGAGTCTTCAGTAAAAAAAACGGTGCCTCGGCGCTCAGGGTAATACTCAACAGAAGAGTCCTGAAGATTAAGAATATACTCTCCAGGATTTAAAACCCCATTGGAAATGGATAATTTATCACCATAAACTTGCATAACAGGACCATTACCCGCATTTATATTATATTCTTTTATAGTTGCGAGAGTTTTTATATCAATAATACGAATTCTACCAGTAGCATGGTCTAATGTATTAGAAATAATGACTTGTGTAGGCATTGCTGAAGCCATAAAGCTTACTCCCAATAATAAACATGATAAGAGACTATTTTTTAGGACCATAGGTCACCTCAATCTGTCGCCTTACACTGTAGTGGTCAACTAAATTTGGCCACAGCTTTAGAATCAGCCCAAAATCGTCGCTCTGATTCATTTGGGCTCAATCCTGCATTGTAATGATGTGGCCTGACTTCACAGTAATAACCAATGATGTAATCGGTCACATCTTGTTTAGCTTCGCTAAAACTCTTATAGCCTTGTGTCGGGATCCATTCCGTTTTTAAACTCCTGAAAAATCTCTCCATTGGCGCATTATCCCAGCAGTTACCGCGACGGCTCATGCTCTGGCTGATTTGATATTTCCACAACCGTTGACGGTATTTCAGGCTGGTATAATGGCAGCCTTGGTCTGAGTGGAATATCAGGTTTTTAGGCTTTCCTCTTGATTCAAATGCCATTTCTAACGCTTTCACCGTTAACTCAGTATCCGGTGAAAATGACATCGCCCAACCAATGGCCTTTCTCGAAAATAAATCCAGCACAACCGCTAAATAGCACCAACGATTACCCGCCCAAATATACGTCACATCGCCGCACCAAACGGTGTTCGGTTCGACAACTGCAAATTGCCGTTTGAGTGCATTAGGGATAGTCACATGCTCATTTTCAGCCTTTCTATAACGGTGTTTGGGTTGTTGGCAACTCACTAATCCGAGCTTTTTCATTAACCGCGTTGCCCGATAACGACTTAATGCAAAGCCACGTTCAGAGGCGATTGTGGCGATACTTCTCGCACCCGCAGACTGTTTGCTTTCAGTATGTATCGCTTTGATTTCACATTCTAAAAGCCGCTGCTCTGGTGTTACACAAAGCTCGCGGCTCATCCAATAACGGTAACTGCTCCGGGGCTTTGTTTCCTAAATCAGTTGAACTAAAACCATAGCTGGTGATCTGATCGACATAGCCCATCAACTCGCCCATCAATCGTGTCAAAACCTCAATATAAAACAATCAACTGGAAGCAATACAATCAAGCCCTGATCAATCGTGGCTCACTTACCTTCTGGATTGATGAGGACGCTATCGCCCAGTGGAAAGCTAAGGCCGAGCAACCAAGGAAAGGTCGACCACGCGTATTTAGCGACTTAGCCATTACCACCGCGCTGATGGTTAAACGTGTTTTCTCGATGCCACTACGAGCGTTACAAGGCTTTATCAACTCGGTGTTTAAACTGGCTGATATTCCGCTTTCGTGCCCACATTACACTTGCATCAGCAAACGCGCTAAAACCGTCAAGATTGCTTTTAAAACCAAGACGCGTGGCACCATTGAGCACTTGGCTATCGACTCGACAGGCTTGAAGGTTTATGGCGAAGGTGAGTGGAAAGTGAAGAAACATGGCACAGATGGCAAGCGCCGCGTGTGGCGTAAGCTGCATATCGCTGTCGATACCCATAGCCATGAAATTATTGCAGCGGAACTGAGTTTATCCGGTGTCACTGACGCTGAAGTTATGCCGAATTTGCTCAAGCAAACCCATCGCAAAATCCGCAATATCTCAGGTGATGGTGCTTACGACACAAGAGCCTGTCACGATGCCGTTCGTAGAAAACGGGCTTTAGTACTCATTCCACCGAGGGAAGGTGCCGCGCTCTGGGAACAAGGTCATCCGCGTAACTTAGCGGTCAGTTGGCAACAGCTTCATGGTTCAAATAAACAGTGGAAAAAACGGTATGGTTATCATCGGCGGTCAATCTCAGAAACAGCAATGTACAGAGTGAAGCAACTACTTGGTGGCAGATTGAGCCTGCGAAATTATAACGGTCAGGTAGGAGAAACTTACGCGATGATAAAGGCGTTGAACAAACTCACTGGGCTAGGCATGCCTGAAACTTACCGTGTAGTTTAATATTCAAACGATTATGAGGAGCTTTGCTCGCTGAATCGATTTAGGAAACAAAGCCCTGCTCCGGTTCACGTTGAATACGTGGCATAACACTGAAATAGGGTATTTGTTGCTCTGATTGAGTTTCTCGATTATCGAGAATTGTTCAGCGAGTCCGACATCAATAGAGCTGTAGCCTTTTTTAAAATTTCTTTCTCGAGATTGATGCGCTCAATTTCACGTTTAAGTGCCTTGATTTCAATCTGCTCAGGCGTCATGGGTGAGGCTTTAGGCGCAAGCCCTTGGCGCTCGATTTGAAGCTGTGTTACCCACTTACTGACCGTCGATTTACCCACGTTCATGGCTTTCGCCGCCGCTTCTTGTGTGTAACCTTGATCAACGACTAATTGAGCGGTTTCAAGCTTAATGGCAGCGCTATATCGTGCACGTTTACTTTTATCCGACATTCCGCAGCTAATTTAGGAATAAACTACCTCATAGAATCTACCGAGTAATTTGAGTAGTTGTGTTTGGTGATCTTGAAGTCCAGTGATGAACCTTTGGCCGTTAATCTCTAGCGTATCTATGCCTTCGAATTGCAAGAAGACCCAACGTGCCGTCGGTCTGGAGGTCGTCTTGTTCTTTACCATACTTGGGAAGAACGCTTCGGTTTGTGCGAGTTGTTCTCTGATTTTGTGTTCTAAACTAGCGTAAACAAGCAAGCTCAACGTCATTATCATTAGCAACGCTTCAATGCGCTCAGGCTTTTTCAAGAAGATGGAAGAGGTTAAAAACTCAGGGCTTTTTAGAAAACGGAAGCCGCGCTCGACTTTTTGTTGCGATTTGTAATGTGCTAGAAGAGCCGCCATGGTGAGTGCTTCATTGTCGGTGTCATTCGTCGCGAGGATAAACATGCCTACTTTGAGCTTAGCCAGTTTTACTTTTTCTAGGTCGGTGAAGGGGGCGGCTTCGATAAAGTATTGGTATCCTGTCGGTGCTTCATCTGTCTTTGGGCGGCCCGAATGAGAGTAAGTCGGCTGTTTGATGAGAGTGCCTTGTTCAAACCCAAGTAAGTCACATTGTTTCTTGAAATCGTTAAACGCTAATTCTGCGTCAACTTCACAAGCGAATGGTTTTTTACTTAGCTTTTCCAACGCTTTGATTTCTTTTGCTATGTTTTTCTCTAAGTTCTTGAAGAAAGTGATTTCTTCCCGCTTGGTGGCCTGTTCACTGTGAACGAGCAACCAACGTTGATTGACCTTTCCGTAATCCGAGTCTATCCAACATCCTGAGTAGCCATGACCGATAGTGCTTAATTGCTCTGGCTCTAGCGCAAGTAGTGCTTGTTTTGCGAGCTTGATGGTCATGGGGACACGGGTAATGAATTTTTGATTTTGCTCATCTAGCGAGGAGATGCTTTCTTCGGTGTACAAAGCGGCATCAGCGATAAAGTAACGACTATTTTGCGCGGCTTTTAGGCAATGTATGTGTCTTTTAGTGACTTCAGCGAATGCCTTGGCATCATTGGTGTTACCACTCAGTGCTTGCATGTAAACAGGAATACCTGCTTGGTTTTCACAGATGAGTTCAAGCACGACTTGGTTAAGCTCTGGCCTATGATCCCGACTATAACCTCTTACAAGCTTAATCACGTTGGTGTTTTCATCTTGTGCATACTCACCATCAACGTGGAAGCTAGTGATATCAAGATGAACAGAATCGGTCGTCAAGCCCAGTTTATCAACAACACGCTCAGCAATAACCTGATAGAGCGCTGAGACATCGGCTTCGTATAGAGCATCTAATGTGCGGCCTAGTACATCATCAGTCAGGTGGTGTGCTTCAATGTCTTTGGCGAGTAGCTTAGATACAGGCTTGGTCTTAAAAAAGTCCGAGAACATGTGCAGTGTTCTGCTATGAAAGCCAAGTCCATTTAGGAGCATGGCCAATACCGCGTCACCATGAGAAACATTGTGGTCAGAATATTTTGGGATAACGGCATCTATCATCCGTGGCAGGCCAATTTCGTGACAAAAGGCGGCAATGAGACCAAGGTGATCTAAGCGTTTAATAACAGGATGGGTAGACATATTTTGAGACCGTCAAATAGCAGTAATAGATCAAAACTGTCGATCGCGGTCAAGATGGTGTCGTAGTTTTTATGAAAAGCTGATCGCCAGATCACACTATTTAAATTCTGGAATTAGCTGCGGAATGACGGTTGTAGCATTGTCGCAAACTGCCACTTATCCCACTTATATTGGACAACGCCACGGTAAGCTTCAATATCTTCCACACCATCACTGTAGGCAACTGCAGCGTACACATCGCCCGTTTTAAAGAACTTATCACCATAGGTAACCGCTAACTGGTAATTGCCATTATCACGGCGGTTATCATTATTAGTGTAATGATTGTCCTCCAATAAATAGCTCACACCTAATTGCAACTTATTCCAATGGGCGGATTTGTATTCAAAGGAGTCCCCCCAACGCTTATCACCGGCAAATAAACGGTCATGTTTTAAGGAGTAATTGTCCATTGCATCAGCCGACATTCCGCACCTAATTTAGGAATAAATTTGCCGATAGCGTTCACCCAATACCTCCAAAATGATCTGCTGGTCTCCTGTTAGCTCCGTTACTTGTGGCGGAGCGTCTCCCTGTCGATATTCATGGATGCCACCAAAGCGCAAAAAGATCCAACGGGCCGTCGGCTGCTGGGTCGGTTTCTTTTTCATATCCGCCACGCTGCGGTTTTGCTCCATTAATCCCTGCCGGATACGGTGCTCCAACGCGGCATAAATCATCAGGCTACAGGTCATCACCATCAGCAGCGCTTCAATCCGCTCCGGTTTTTTCAGGTACAGTGAGGAGGTTAAAAACTCCGGGCTCTTGAGAAAACGAAAGCCTCGTTCGACATTCTGCTGCGCTTTATAGGTGGCGAGTAGTTCGGCCATGGTCAGCGTATCGCTGTGGTCATTGGTCGCCAGGATGAACACACCGGTCTGGTTGCGAGCCTCTTCAACGCAAGCCAGGCTAGTTGCCGCCAACCCACGGATTTGAAACTGATGGCCAATTGGCTCTTCGCCACGCTTGGGTCTGCCACGCCCTGCATAAACGGGTTCACTCACCACCTCGGCATCCAGTTGCAGCAGCATCAAGCTGGCGGTAAAACGACTCAACTCAGCTTGGGCATCCGCCTCACAAGCAAAGCGTCGGGCACACAATTTGGCGAAGGCTTTGAGCTCGCGAGTACTGTCTTTGAGCAGGTTTTTGGCCAATGTCTGCTGCTCGCGATGGCTGGCCTGTTCGCTGCGCACCAGCAACCAGCGCTGCGCGACGCCGGCATAATTGGCACCTTGCCAACGGCCATGATAGCCATTGCCCAAGGCAGTCAGAGGTTGCGCGCCGATTGTTGCTACGGCCTGCTTGGCCTCGTTCAACGTGACAGGTACCCGGGTGACAAACAGTTGCTGCTGTTGCGCCAGCAGTTGCAAAGTATCGGCGCAGTACAGTGCGGCATCGCCGACCAGATAACGACTCTCCTGCGCAGCCTTGAGGCTGCTCAAATGGCGACGAACGGTCTGGGCAAAGGCTTTGGTGTCATTACTATTGCCGCTCAGGGCCTGCATATAGACAGGTAGCCCGGCCTGATTTTCACAGATGAGCTCAAGGATCACCTGGTTCAGCTCTGGCCGGTGATCGCGACTATAACCACGCACCAGTTGCAGCTTACCGAGCGGTTCCCCATCGTTGCAGTCATAGGCGCCATCGACGTGGAAGCTGGTGATATCGAGGTGCACTGCGGTGCTTTTGAGCCCCAGCCGCTCGACAACTTGCGCCGCCATCACCTGATACAAGGCGCTGACATCGGCCTCGAAGAGGGCATCGAGACAGCGACCGAGCACATCATCGTTGAGGTCATCAGCACAGATCCCGGGGCCAATCAGGCGCTCCACCGGCTTGTTAGCGAAGAATTGCGGGAACATGTGCAGGGTGCAGCTGTTAAAGCCGAGACCGTTCACTATCATGGCGACCAAGGCTTCACCATGCGAGACCTTAAAAGGCGGCGTTTTGGGGAGTACGGCATCGATCATGCGGGCAATCCCCAGTTCTTGGCAGAGTGCGGCGACCAAGCCAAGGTGATCGAGGTTACGGATAGAGATAGCGGGAGCGGCCATGATGAATTACCTGCAAAAGAGAGTAATAGATCAGAATGACCGATCGCTGTCAAGCACTGAAAATTGCAAAATTTAGGTGCGGAATGACGGCATCAGACATCCCCTTAGCCATTTTAAATACCGGATCAATCCGTCCAACCGCTAAGGCACCATAAGAGCTGTGCTTCACACCAATAAATGTTGGGCGTGCTGAGAATGGTTTATCGCCACTATCTTGGCTCTCACCATTTACGCCAACCTCAATTTGGTAAAACAGTGAGGTGCTGTCGGTTAATTGGCTAGCGCCTTTAATACCGATGCGCGTAAAGTTATTTTCTAATACGGTGCCGCTTTTATTTTTATGCGTCGCACTGCCGCTATCGGAATTGGTTACCGAATAATCGATACGACCATAAAACTTATGTTCATCGGCCACGGCCTGTGTAGCACATAGAGCCAAGGTAAGCATCGAAATAGCAAATGATTTATTCATCATGTTAAGTATCCAATATTACTGAGCAGGTAAGGCATGTTCATTAATCACGCCATCGGCACGCATTTGCTTGTACAACACATCAGCGAGTCGCAGATAGTTATCCCAGGCATCTGAACGCTTAGTAAAGCCGGTTTGGGCGTAACTACCGGTATCACCTGCTGCTGGTAAATCATTAATATTGAACAGCGAACCACCCTCTTTCAGATGCGAAGATAAGGCATCAATCATCACGTTAAATCCGATACGCGCGGGTTCAACATAATTAATCGAGTCATATTTGGATTGGCGATAAAATGCTTTCAATGAGGCGTCTTGGATATCTTTCTTCTCGTCAGCAAAGATTTCATCGTAATGGGCATGGGTAATTTTGTGGCTATTTTTATCAACCACTAACCGCAACATCGCGGTAACGCCTGTCCAGCGACCTTTTTCATCGAGCAATTTTTCGGCTTGCTGATAAAAAAGCGCATCACTTGCCCCCGCTTGAATGCGATTGTGGATCTTCGCGGTCAAAGGGATCATCGATTGTTGGATACTGTTTGAGGCGCCAGCAACAATATCAATACCTTTATATTTTAATCGGTTAGGCTCGCTGAGCTGGTTGCCTAACTTAGGATCGTAGTGAGGATTTAACTCAAAGGTAAGTTGGTCTTTTTCCATCATTAACTTTTCCATGGTTAATGCGGATTGAACCCATGCAGTGCCTTTCTTTTTGCCCATGGAGAAATTGTATTCAGACATACGCTTAGGCACATTTTGGTAAAGGCGGGTATAGTAATTCGGACGACCACTTTCATTAAACTCGGCCAGGATCACATCCTGAAGGTTATTTGAATCCACTACCACCAACATGCTACCCATATGCCCTTGACGGAAACGGGCTTCTTCAAAGTAGTAATCACCTTTCACTAAGCCTAAACGCGGTTGGATAGACCATTTCAGTTTAAAATCATCATCCCCTGTTTGGCTGCGAGCACCCACGCTTTGATATTCAGGCTTACTGCCATCTACACGAGGTAAATCATTGATTGCTTTTAAAATACCATTAGATGAGTAGGTTGCGCCTGAAATAGCATCAATCCCCTCATGACCATTACGGCTCACAATCTCGGGTAGCAAACGCTCAGAATTAAGGTACAGTGACTCGGTTTCTTTATGTGACAGAGTTTTTACCTGAGTGATATTCCCCTGCTCAACCTTAACTTCAAGGGTGATGTCGCTCTTTTTACCCTTACCACTGACATGATGGACGCCATCAATATATTTCCCCTGCGGTGCGGTATTAGCACAACCTGCTAAGGCAAATGTTGCGAATGCAACCGCACTAACCAGCAAACTTTTTTTAAAATGTAATTCAGTTTTCATCATATAACGCTCTTCAACTAATGAACTTGCCGCCAGCATAGACCTCGGAAAGAATTCGACAATTGCGGATAACCGCAATATGCCAACCTCAATTCAAAATAGTTGAGTTAGCTAACACTTTGCTGATTGATTACTGTCATCAACTGAAATTCATGCTACTAATTTAATCGTCATCAAGATGGGGGATGTATGAAATATTTATTATCTTTTACTGTATTAATTTATCTCTTTTTTACGCCAACAATGGCAAATGCGACTTTTTCACCATTCGACTGCAATACCAATGCAACATTTAATTATGAGCACGGAAAAGGCAGTATGAATACGTTAAAATATTTTGGCACTTCCATTACCATTGATATTTATGAGGCAGACAAAAACAAAGCCTACTCAGCATTATGCCATGCACTTAATGTGGTGCAGGAATATCATTATTTAGCATCAAACTTTAGCACTTACCCTGGCTACACCAATATCCAGACTATCAATAACAATCCTGAAAAATTACACCATATCGATGCAAAACTCACCGAATTATTAGCAACCAGTATTGAATGGCATAGCATTACCCAAGGCCGATTTAACGTTGCTTTAGCCCCCGTGTTAGAAGTTTGGCGAAGCTATCGAAAACGTTGCCAACAGGGCGGCACATGCGAACTACCCAGTGATATCGAGTTAGCCAACGCGGCAAAACACATTGATATAAAACAGATAAAACTCGATGTAAACAATAATACCATTCAAATGAAACCAGGAATGAAACTGGATTTAGGCGGTATAGCCAAAGGTTGGATGGTTGAAAAAGTGTATGACCAATTAAAAGCCGATAATATTACTGCCTTTATGATTAATGCTGGTGGAAATATTCGCCATTTTGGCACCCACCCAGATGGCCGCCAATTTATTACAGCAATCGAAAATCCATTAATCCGCAAATATCAACTAGAACATAAAGATAATATCGAGATTAATAGCGGTGATATTTACCATGAAATCATTCAAGGTGAAGATATAACCATTGTATCGAGTGGGAATTATCTCAATTATTACACTGTGAATGGTCAAGAGTATCATCACATTATTGATCCAACGACACTCTATCCGAAAAATGAAGGTATCTCAGTATCGGTTATTATGAAGAATAAACCCATTCTTGCTGATGTGATTTCAACCAGTTTGTTTTTATTACCGATGCCTGAAGCGCAAGCCTTAATAAGGCGTATTGGCGATATTGAAGCGGTATGGTTTCTGGATGAACAAGGCACTAAAATCGCCACCCCACAATTTGAACAATATCGCGCTAAACTCACCCCTTAGGCTAATGTGTGAAGCGGCTCAATACATCAGCAATCACTAATGGGCATAATATGGCCACTATTTTTGGCCATCAGCTCAGCATCGCGCAGCCTATTTTACAGCGATGCTGTAACGTCTTGTTGTGTTAACCACTAAATGAAATCGCCCAGCCTGGATTAAATCATGTATCAATTCTTCACTCGATTAATGTTTATCCTGGCCCTTTTTATCGGCTTTAAGCTGCCAGCCATTGCCGCCGATAGCCATACAAGTGATCCGGTGCGAATAGGCATAATGGCGTTTAATGAACCCGATGAAGTCATGGCCAATTGGCAACCTACTGCTGATTGGCTGAGCCAGCAGTTGCATCGTCCGGTACAACTCACGCCATTAACGCCAACTCAATTAGATGAAGCACTCGCTAAGCAACGTATCGACTTTTTAATTGGCAATGCCCTCACCACGGTCGCATTTAAAAAAAACTATGGTACCAGTCACTTACTCACCCTAGTCCATAACCGCGTGCATTCACCCGAACAAAGCATCGGCTCTGCCATCGTCACGCGAATTGACAACAACCTGAGCCAATGGGCACAACTTAAAGATGAAAAGTTAGTATCAAGCGACCCACAAGCCTTTGGCGGATTTCAAATTTTTGCAGCGACGATGGCAACCAAAGGCATCAATGCCTACCGCGATATTCCCCAGCTGCGCTTTATTGGTTTTCCACAGCAAAAACTATTGCAAATGCTGTTATCGGGTGAGGCTGATGTTGCGATATTACCTAGCTGCGTATTGGAAAATGCACTAGAGCGAGGACTCATTCCAGCGAATAAATTAAAAGTGGTCCTTAAGCAACCGCATCCTGATTTTGCCTGCGAAGTATCCACCCAGTTGTATCCCGGCTATGCCTTAACCAAATTAGGCCATACAGATCATAAACTTGCTACCCAAGTGGTCACCAGCCTGTTGCAAATACCCCCAGAGAGCCAAGCGGCGGTGCAAGGAAGATATCAATATTGGTCGGCTCCCGTGGACGATAGCCCGGTATTTGAACTGTTAAAACAATTAGAGCAATGGCCATTTGTCACTAACTGGCAGCGATTACTGCACAATGCCTTACCTTGGGGTGCAAGCTTCATTTTTGCCTTGCTACTGGGCTATATTCACCACTTAAGGGTTAAACGTTTAGTGGTCAAACGCACCCAAGCCTTATCTGCCGAAATAGCCCATCATCAGCACACCCAAAAAATCTTACTCGAGCAACAACAACAGTTTTATCGCGCCCAACGGGTACTGCTGACGGGCGAAATGGCTTCAGGCATTGCCCACGAGCTTAAACAACCCTTGGCCGGTATTCGCTATCTCACCCAAGGCTGTTTATATCGGCTAGATAGCACCCAAACCGAACTTGCTACCGCGCTCAATAAGGTCATCAACCAAGTCGATAGAGCCCAAACCACAATCCATCGTCTACGCACATTTTGCCAACAAACCAGTGATTACCAGCCCTGTGATTTACGCGCCGTGATAGAAGAAACCTTGACCTTGATGCAACCTGAATTTCAGCGGCTCAAACTCAGCCCTAAAGTCAACTTACAAACCTTACCCGTATTTGCCGATGCCAGTTTGCTCCAGCAAGTGCTGGTGAATTTATTACGCAATGCCCTAGATGCCATGGAAAACAGCCCCCATAAGTCATTGATTATCGACACAGGTACCACAAGCGAAAGCGTCTATATTCATATCACTGACTCGGGTTGCGGCCTGAGTGATAACGCCCTCGAACGCTTATTCTTTCCCTTTGAAACATCAAAACCCCAAGGGCTTGGCCTAGGCATGGTTATCTGCAAACGCATTATTGAGGAACACAAAGGCAAAATTGAAGCACAGCACGCCGCGCCGGGGTTAACGGTAAAAGTCACCCTGCCACTCAACCAGCCATCAGTTTAAGAGAGCTCAAATGACACCACTTTACCTTGTAGATGATGATCAAGATGTACTGGATTCGTTAAGCTGGATGCTTGAAGGGATGGGGCTTAACTGCAAAGGCTTTAACGCTGCGGATACGTTTTTAAAAAGCGTTGATATCAAGCAACCCGCCGTACTTTTGCTCGACATCAAAATGCCAGGTATGGACGGCGTGGCACTGCTAAGCCATTTAAATCAAGTGCAAAGTGTAATCAGCGTCATCATGCTCACCGGTCACGGCACCATTGCCATGGCCGTAGACTGCATCCAACAGGGCGCACTCAACTTTCTTGAAAAACCGGTTGATGGTGAGAAGCTATTTCAGCTTTTAACCCAAGCCCAACAACATACTGAGCAAAAATGGCATCAACAAAATTTGCAATCAGACATTGCCAATCGACTCGCCACCCTCAGCCAGCGTGAAACGCAGGTGATGGAAGGCATACTGGCAGGGAAAATGAACAAAGTCATTGCAGCGGAGCTAGATATCGCGCAGCGAACCATTGAGTTGCATAGGCAAAAAGTCATGCAAAAAATGCAGGTGAGTAACGCCGCCGAACTTGCTTGGTTGCTAGCCAATCATAAATTTTGAAATTAAGCTTATGATTTAATGAGCCTAATTCTTAGTCGCAGTGAGACAAAGCTCGCTCACTGCGAGTGGAATAAAACCCGAATTGCAGGACGCCCTAACCACACTGACGAGTACAGGGAGATAATGCCTTGGTGTCGGTATTTGATAGCGCGCTACAGGCTGCGCAGGTCATATGGTCACGATAATGTTGGTCAAAAAACTTGATGGTTCTGGCCTCTAACGAATCAAACAGCGCAAAGGTTAAAGGCGTTTTCCAATCGTATCGCGCCATCAGGTTTGCCAAATGTCGATAACAGGTTTCACGGCGATCAGATAAGAACTCAGGCGCAATCAATTGACTTTCAAATTGTGTCAGAGCTCCCGTTAGATAAAAGGTAATTCCTTGAACTAATTCTTTTATTTGTAATGGAGTGGCGACTAATTCACCATTCTCAACCGCTAAATGTAATGAGTCTGTAAACCAACTCCAAAAAGCATTAATACGTTTTTTAAAACGTTCAACTTTTTCATCACTCGCCAATTTCCAAACCATGGTATTTACCGACACCGAACGCAGCGTAAAAAAGCTACTACTGCGCTTAATGGTTTCAAAGGTAAATAATATCGGTAAAAGCACTTTCTCTTGTGCAGTTAACTCTGGATTCTTATGGATAAATATCGGTAAGTGATTTGATGTTGCACTTCTTAAAAATAAACAAACCAACACATCTTCTTTACGTTCAAAAAACTTATATAAAGTACCTGTAGAACATCCAACCTCATGTGCCAGCTGGGAAAACTTAAATGATACAATACCTTGTGATTCAATCAGCCTTTCAGCCGCATCCAATATTTGATTACAACGTAAAATAGAGAGTGAATCAGATGGACATTTCATTCATTTATTCCAACATACGTAAAAAGTACATTATGTGTTGCTAACAAATAATATTTATAGACAGTAAATAGTTAATCGGGATAAAGGTCACATCCAAACCTCTTAAATACCAACCTTTGTGAGTTACCTCAAACTTACATTTTATCAACAGCATACTTTCATAGATTAAATTATCTTCATCTCGTTCGTTATTAAAGCAATCTACTTCAAAGAAAAGATATTCACGAGATAACTCACGAATAAAATTGTCACTGAAAAAAAGTCGTGACTCACTTCTCCTTAGGCGCGGTTCATAACCTCTATCTTGCTGATAACTGACATAGAGGGTTAACAAAAAATGCATGATAGAAGAAGTTTTTTAAAGCTAGGTGCAGGCGCAGCGGTCGGTGGTATCGCAGCGGCACTACCAAGTGCAGCATCAGCCACTGAATGCGCCTCAAACATTAAATGGGATGAAACTCGCGATGTGATTGTCGTGGGTTCGGGTTTTGCGGGTCTGTCATCCGCACTAAATGCTAAGCGTCAAGGTCTAGGCTCGATACTGGTATTAGAAAAAATGCAGGTGATCGGGGGCAACTCTGCGATCAACGGTGGCTGGTTAGCTATCCCTAAAAACCCAATTCAATTAGCTCAAGGGATCAACGATGACTCGCCCGAAGAGCTGGTGAAGGATCAAATCATTTCTGGCCGCGGTATGCAAAATACCGACATGCTGCGACAAATTGCCAATCGCGCCCTCGATGCCTACCAATTGTGTATCGACACTGGCGTCAAATTCCGCGAAGGCTTTAACCAACAAGTGGGTGGCCACAATAAAGCACGTGCTATCCGCACTCAGCACGGTGTCGGTGGCGATATCACCACTAAACTGTACGAAGCAGGTAAAAAAGAAGGCGTTGAATACCGTTTACAACACTATGTTGAAGACTTCATCATGGATGGCCAAGAGATTGTTGGCTTGAAAGTGCGTCAAAATTATCGCTTTCCGGATCTCAAAACCGGTAAAACGATCTACATCAAAGCCAATAAGGCCGTTATCCTTGCCCACGGTGGTTTCTCACGTAACTTAGTACTACGTGAACTGGTCGACCCTGCATTAGATAAAACCTTAGATTGTACCAATGCACTCGGCGCAACTGGCGAAGTCACGCTAACGGCTATGGCCCACGGTGCTTTTCCGGTTCATATGAGCTTTATTCAAACAGGTCACTGGGGCTCGCCCGATGAAGGCGGCTTTGGCTGGTCAAATGCTCTGCTCTCGATTGGTTTCCATAAAGGAATTTCAGTCAATGTGTTAGACGGTAAGCGTTTTATGAATGAACGCGCCGATAGAAAAACCTGCTCCGATGCCATTATGAAAAACCGTCATCCAGATGGCTCACCCGCCTATCCCGTGGTGTTTTTTAACCATGACGATCATGTTGGTGCAGAAGAAGTGACCCGCGCAGTGCGTGACCAAATCGCTTGGAAAGTAGATAGCCTTGAGCAATTAGCTAAGCAATTCAATATTCCAGTTGCACAGCTCAAACAAACCGTTGCCGAGTACAACAAGCAAGTGCCCCAGCGCATCGACCCTTTATTTGGCCGCATGATGGATACGGCAGTTGAGCTTAAACCGCCGTTTATTGTGTCGCGTATTTGGCCAAAAGTGCACTACTGCATGGGCGGCTTAAAAACCGATTTAGGTGCGCGAGTCATACACAGCCAGTCACTGACCTCCATCAAAAAGCTCTATGCCGTCGGCGAAGCGACAGGCGGAACTCACGGTGGAACCCGTTTAAGTTCAACAGCTTGTCTAGAGTGCTTAACGATGGGAATTATCGTTGCTGAAACCATCAAATCTGACATGCAGGCCTAAATCATGATGAAAACATTACTACTCACACTCGTTGTTGCAACTCTGTTCACTGGCGCAGCCAATGCCGGAGACCTCGTCAAGATGAAAGGCAGCACCCAAGGCAGAACCAACCACGAATTTATCTACCAAGATGGTTGTAAAGGGTGTCACCAAGGTTCGGGTAAACAAAATGCCACCGATGCGGCCTGCGTTGAATGTCATGGCGAAATTACCAGTATTGCGGTGGATGAGTCCAAGCTTGCCATCCCTGAAGCCCATCCACACAAATCACTGCACTACAACGAAGGCGCCAGCTGCTTAGCCTGTCACAGCGAGCATGAGAAAAAGGCTCCAGTGTGCGCTGAGTGTCACCGCACTTGGTTCAAAGAAATGTAATTTAATTTTTATAATACAAAAACTTAAGAAAGGTAATGATGATGAAAAAATCCACCCGGTTTATGTTGTCCATGGTGGCAACCGCTATCGCACTATCTCAAACTAACGCCTTTGCCGCAGAGCAAGAAGATGGCATCAATGTTGGCGGCGCCGTGCGCGTTAACTATGGCTATCGCGATTATGATGAAAAATCGAAGGATAAAGGCGGCGACTTTAACTTCGACATGGCCGCGATTAAATTTGATGGTAAAAAAGGCGATTTCGGTTTAGCGGCGGAATACCGTTTTACCTCAGGCACTAACTACATCAAGTATGGTTATGGCTACTACAACATTGATCCAGACTGGCAACTGCAATTTGGTATCAACAAAGTGCCCTTTGGTAACCGCGAGTTTATCTCTAACAGTTGGTGGTTTGGTCTGCCTTACTATTTAGGCTTTGAAGATGACCATGACATCGGCTTAAAAGCGACCTATGAGAAAAACGGCTGGCACACGGATTTAGCGTTTTATAAAAATGCCGAATACGGCCCAACCGAAAACAAGCGTTATTCAACTGACTTGTATACCGGCACCATCAATGGCACTGAATACAACAACGAAGAAACCAACCAACTCAACGTGCGCCAAACCTACACCGCCGAATACGAAGGTGGCGCAACCACTTTTGGTGGCTCAGTACAGGTCGGCCAAATCTACAACAGCAAAACCGGTAATAATGGCGACCGCTATGCCGTCGCACTGCATGTAGACAGCAGCTACAACGGCTGGAACCTACAAATGCAAGCCATGCAGTATGAATACAATGCTGCAGATGCTATCGACGACAACAAAATTGGCGTATCGGTGGTGAGCTGGCAGTACGAAATCGCCTCAAAAGGCCAAGCCTATAACATCAACATTGCCAAAACGGTTAACACAGATTGGGGCAGCATTAAGTTTTATAACGACTTTGGTTTAATGACGCCTGATGTTGATGACGATAGCTACGACAACAGCATGCAAAACGTCACCGGTATGGCGATTTCTGCTGGCCCAACTTACACCATGATTGACTTTGTCATGGGTAAAAACATGACCTTCTCGACCGCCAATAACGACCACGTTGGCCTACCAGAAGTCGGTAACGATTGGGATAAACGTATCAACATCAACTTTGGTTACTACTTCTAATATTTGCGCAGTTTAGGACGTCCCTCCTCCCTGCCGTTTTAGACTGCTATACCTTTTTTTGCCCTATTCGTTAGGGCTTTTTTTATGCTTTTTTCTTATAGAGTGAACGATGAAACTACAATATTTACCTACACTTGCTGTTTATTTTATCTGTTCATCCTCACTGTATGCCGCCGATGTGCAATTAGGCGGCTTTATTAAGGCCAACACTCGCTTTGTTGAAGGAAATCTAGCCTTTCAAGACAGTTGGACAGGTGGAGGCAAAGTTGTTGAGCACAGCAAACGCACCCAATTTGGCGCCCAAGAAAGCCGCTTTAATTTGACACTCAACACCGATGAGGCCAAAGCCTTTGCCGAAATCGATTTTGTTGGCTCCAGCCAAGGAAATCCGATTATCTCCAACTCCTACAGTCCACGGCTTAGGCATGCCTATATCAGTTATCAAGGCATCACCGCCGGGCAAACCTGGTCAACCTTAGTCAATACCAGTACCTTTGCCGAAACAGCCGATTTAGGCGGGCCATTAGTTGGACAAGCCATGGTAAGACAAGCACTTATCCGCTATAGCACCGAACAATGGCAATTCGCCCTCGAAAATCCCTACACCTACGGCACCCAAGCCCAAACGGATGGGCTAACCAGCATTACAGCAGCCAAACCTGACTGGATTGATACCAGCCATGACTACATCCCAGATATGATTGCCCGCTACAACCAATCCGGCGAGTGGGGCAATGTGTCTCTCTCAGGCTTAGTGCGTTATTTAGATCCAGCGGGCACTTCGCAATGGGCTGGCGGGCTCTCCCTTGCTGCCAAACTCTTTACCTTTGGCCAAGATGATCTGCGCCTACAATTGCACTACGGCCACCTAGGTCGTTATGTCGGCACCGACGCTGCGCGCGATATTATTGAAGGAGAATTAGAAACCTCGACATCAGCCATGTTTGCCTACAGGCACTTTTGGACTGACTACACCCGCTCGACACTCTTTTTTGGACACACAAGCACTGAGAGAGAACAAACGGATCGCAGCCACGTTGGTGTGAATCTGTTTACCAATTTAACCCAAGCACTCACCCTAGGTATTGAAGTGGGCCGCTATCAAATTGAGGATAACAACAGCTCAGCCCATCCCTATGCGCAGCAGGGAATGGCCAACTATGCCCAGCTCAGCATGCAATTGCAGCTGTAAAGCGGCTCAGACGGTAAGATTATTCGCGAGTAGAGTCACGAATAAGTTTGCCACTCAAAATATGCCGTGATCCAATTCACCTTTACCATCAACCAATCACTTTATTGTTAGTCACGTAACAAAATAACCAACACAATATCGCCATTAAGCGATGTAAAAATAGGATTGGAATGATGAAATTAAAAATGCTTTTCGGATTAGCCGCACTAACGTCTACAGCGGTTATGGCTCAAGGCCCACAATGTAACCATGCGCAACTGCCCTATCAACAAATGACGCCAGTGCCGTACGACAGCACGCCCTATGTGCCGCAAAACACCATGCCAGAGCAGTGCAGCAACCCAGAAATCGAAGCCTACATTGCCGATTGGGAAGCAGGCAAAATCGACTTTAACACCATCAAACCCAATGACAGCATTGCTGCAGACCAACGTTTTTGTAAAACCTTGGATGACCACGGTAACGTACTCGAAGCCAAAAACTGCGATCCTAAAAACTCACCAGTGGGTTATATCTGGAAAGAACTCTCAGACAGCCCAATGGTTATCGGTATCACCAATGGTTTGAAATCCGACCATGAGCCACATTTCCATGGTCAACCAGAGTGTTACTACGTGGTCAACGGCACCAGTAAAACACTGGCAAACAATAAATTTGAAACCTTAGCAAAAGGTCAGTACTTCTATATTCCTGGTGCCCATATTCACAACACCCCAATCCTCAATAAAGAAGGTTTAGGTGTGTTTTACTGGTATCCAAACAACGCCCACTTTGATGGATTTAAATACTACTGGCGTAAAGATGTGAAAAACCTACGCGTGGCCGAAGAAGCCTTCGACCGTGTAGATGCCATCCGCAAACGCGACTTAGATTTAGGCCCATACGGCACCAACGAAGCCTTCTTCAAAAAATGATTTAAAAAACCGAAGTAAAACGCTTCAAAAAAAGGGGTTAACACTCAACTGTTAACCCCTTGCCATTCCCCGCTAGCACGATAGTTAACATCTGCAATCCCTAATAAAACTCGTCAACCCAAGCTGTGCGCCTTAATATAAAGCCGCTTAAATGACTTAACTTATTAGGAAATACGCAAAATGGACTTAATATTAACTGTAGCAAGAGCAATCTGAATCGTTTTAAAAAAACCACAACACCACCAGATAAAGCAAGATACGGGTGATAACCAATATTTGCTCCGCGTTGTTAGAAAAACAGCGCCGAATCAATATGAGTTGCACGCCCAAAATCCAGCCTATCAAACGATGTTAGCCACTGACTCAATGAAAACCTTTGCGCGCTTAAAAGCCGTTCTGGAAAGCCAAGATTAGCCTGCTCTAACGACTCACTCGAACGGCTAAAAGTTTCTCAACTCTGCTTTTCAACCTTGTTGATGCTGCCTTTGTATCCAGTGGCATCAACAGCTTTTAGCAGATTGTCGAGGTTATAATCCTCAGCGACTGTCACTACCGCTTGCTCAGTTTTCAAATTGGCTTTGGCCTTAATCACGCCATCGGTTTTGCGCAGGGCTTGATTGACGACGGTAACGCATAATGGGCAAGTCATGCCTTTAACATCGAGTGTGACCAACAGATTGTCTGCCCAAGTGGAGGGCGTAAATCCTAATGATGTGATGGCTAATAGGGTCGATAGTGTGGTTAATCGTGTGGTAAATTCTGTGATACGTGATCGTGGCTTCATTCAAACACCTCAAGCAACCAAGGTAAAACAAAGGGATACAGCTGAAAGGCCAACACAATCGGCACGCTAAGCCAGTAAATGAGCAACATTTGTCCTCGGCTAAACTTGCCGGTACAAAGCGGCTTTTTAGCAAAGTACAAACGCCAAAACCCAAACAAGATAAGCCCGGTTGACAGGATCAACATAGGCACTTGTAACCAACCTAAACTCGATAACCCCGACAGCCCCGCGGCAGAGACGCCAAACACTAAATAGATTAAGGGCGCAATACAACAAAGGCTGGAGGCGATCGCCGCAATCACTGCGGCGGTCATGGTGGCTAACAGCTGTTTAACGCTGTTCGCTTGACTGGTAGTCATAGGCAAATACTTTTGGCTCATAGTAATTGACAGGGTCGCCATCCACTTCAGCGTAAGGGTAACCAAAATTGTTGAGTGGAGTCTGCTCTGCGGCTGGGAATAAGTCAAAGTCACGGCCATAGTTAAAGCCTACCCAATTCATTTCCCAGTTACCAAATAGGTAGTCGTTCACCGCTTGCACAGCAGGGTCGTTATGTTCTTTATTCTCGGTGAGGCGCATTTTAGTCACATCCGCAGGATCGGCGGGTAACCAGCCATAACCAGCAAGGTAGAACATAGCACGGCAATGTTGGCCACCAGTGACATCGGCAACCCCTTTTTCATCAGCACTGCCAAAGGCTTTTTTAGAGTATTTCCCCATCTTGATCGCTTGGCCTAAACGAATACCAAACATCTCACGGGCAGGCACACCCACTGCGCGCATCAGCGCCACAAACACTGAGTTGATATCAGTACATTTTCCACCGAGTTTGCCACTTTCAAGAATCGCTGCCACATCACCATTACCGCAACCTATCACACTGTTATCACGGTACATATTGGCACTCACCCAGTTATAAATGAGTTGTGCTTGTTTGAGTGGTTCGGTCTCTTTACCCACAATCTTATCGGCGGTCTGCTTCACGATACCGTCCACTGGCATATGCTTGGTTGGCTTAAGGTAGATGGCCACTTCAGCAGGATACTCAGGTTTTACTGGCGCGCGATAATGGCTTAACTCGCCGCTTTTAAGGGGTTCCCAATCTTGGGTTTCTATCACTAATTCTAATGTTAAGGTCATTTTACCTTTAGCATCGGGCCAAGTCGCAAACAGGGTTTTGGCGCCATAATGGTTATTAGCACTGATATAAGCATCTTGATAAGTGCCGCTAAAGTTAAGTTTTTCAACCTGTTGAAAGGCCGTGTTTTCGGGTAGCGGCACCCATAACTTCACCACACCGGATGAGCCTTCTGGCGCGACTAATTGATAGGTATTGGTTAAGGTAAAACGGCGACGGCCGCAGGCTTTATCGACCATTGAACTGGCTTGGGTCGACGCCGCCAACACTGGCATCACGGTTCCCGCTGCCGACAAAATCGCTGCACCTTTCAAAAAATCACGCCTTTGCATTAGACATTCCTTATATGGATAAGTATTAGAAAAAAAGAGACCACTAAAGTACTTGATAGCGATTATAGAAAGTCCCATCTGCACCTCAATAGTGTCGTGGATGGGAATGGGATCGATGTACCAAAAAAAACCCTTAAAGAGCACATAAATGCAAGAACAGTTAAGATAAGTGGGACATTTTGTCGCAAAGGTATTGCGTTTAGTGGTCGGTCAATTCAGTACTCTTAAAAACGTTGTCACACATTACTTATCCATGTTTGGCTCGACAGCCTCTTAACTGATGCATGGTCAAAATGACTAAACACCAAATAAATCAAAATCAAAGTAAAAAAGCCCTGAAGCTCTGCCGGAAAATGAAACTTAGACGTGATTGTTGCAAAATTGTTCCAAAAATAATGGTAAAAAACCACATTCATTCTAGGCTTAAAAATGCACATACCTTACAAAGTAGGTTTATCTATGAAACATAAACTGTTATTCAGTCTCTGTTCTCTCTTACTTGCCACCAGTGCCCAAGCCGAAGTGAATATTTCAGGTTTTGCCTCAGTGGTTGCGGGTAGAGTAATAGATGGCACTGGCGTTGCAGAGTTTGACCTTGGCCCAACCTTCCTAGCTGATTATCCACTCGTGGGCGCATACGATGAAGATATCAGCTTTAAACCCGACACACTTTTTGGTATTCAATTTTCAGCCGATTTACTTGAAGGATTATCCGCCACTGCTCAGGTGGTTTCCCGAGGTGCCGATGACTTTTCAGCCGATTTTGAGTGGGCCTATTTATCCTACGAATTAAATGAACACTGGACGGTACAAGGCGGTAAAAAAAGACTGCCACTCTATTATTACAGTGACTTTTTCGACGTGGGATATGCCTATCCTTGGATCCGTCCACCAGCAGATAACTACACATGGCAAGTCTTTAACTACACGGGTGTCAGCGCATTATATAACTATTTAATGGGTGAATGGACTATGTCAGGACAGGTCTATTACGGCAGTGAAGATAGTGACCCCAATAAATTACTTTCTGATTTCTTCTTCCTAGAGAACACCCGTGAAGTTTGGAAAGATATTGGCGGCATCGTAGTACAATTTAACCGTGACTGGTTGGATATTCGCTTAACCCATATGCAATATACCAATGAACGTTATATTGGCGGTGTACAACAAGAATGGAATGGCAATAAACAAAGAACAGGTAAATTTTACGGCTTATCGGTCAATATCGATTATAACAACTTCTTATTTTTATCTGAGCTGAATAGATTGGATCTAGATGGCAGTAATCTAGACACTTATCTCGTCACATTGGGATACCGCATAAAATCTGTTATGCCTTATGTCTCGTATTCTGACTTTAATGATGGTGAAGGTGGTGAAGTCCATCACACCACTTCTGCGGGTATACGTTGGGATTTCCATCCCTCTGCCGCCTTTAAAATTCAATACGATGATGTAAAAGATGAAGGCGGCCCAGGCATGAAGGTCGCGGGAGACTCGCAATCCATCAGCCTCGGCGTTGACTTGGTATTTTAGGAGAGAGACATGAAAAAATTACTTTGCTCAATCCTACTTAGCTTAGTATCAATGCCCATTTGGGCAGGCGTGGTGGTAATTGTTCATCCGAGCAATGGCGATACTATTGATCAAAAAGCGATAGAAAACATTTATCTAGGAAAAACAAAAACCTTCCCTAACGGTGCCTCCGCTGTTCCAGTGAATTTGGACAGTGCCGTACCATTAAGGGAAACCTTTGACTCAAAAGTCTTAGGTAAATCATCGAGTCAACTCAAATCCTATTGGTCACAAAAAGTATTTACCGGTAAAGGAACACCGCCCAAAGAAGTCACTAGTGGGGCAGAAATGATTAAACTTGTTTCTTCAAACCCCAATATTATTGGCTATATTGATAGTAGTGAGGCCAATGATTCGGTCAAAGTGGTTGCCGAATTTTAAGTTGGTGTGCCGGAGTATACTCCGGCACCTTTTGGGGGCTGATAATGAATTTTTTTAACAACGTTTCTATTTTTAAAAAAGTTGGCGCAATTTTTATTTTAGCTGTCGTTATATTCACATTAAATTTAAGCATTAGTGTTATTTCAATTAATAAAAATCGCGCAACGCTTAATTATATGGAGCAACAAGTTTATCAAAGAGTAGAGTTAGCCAATCAAAACGTATTTTTTGTGCAACGACTCGATGAACTTTATACCCAATCGGTTTCCTTTGCAGATGAAGATTTATTGACCAACGCGGAAAATATGTACGAGTCAGTTCGTAAGAATCTACAACAGCTTGATAGCGTTGATCCCTCGCAGGCAACTCAGTTAAACGGCTTATCTAATAAACTCACCCGCTACAATGACATGACGCTAAAGCTAGCTAAAGGCATGCTGGCTGGGACTATCGATATGGCAAATATTGGCCAAATCAGCCAAGAAAAGTCCCAAGCCTTTGAAGCGGTTCTCAATGAGGTACAAGCCTACAAACAGAGTAAAATCATTGAGTTTAAACAAGCGATCAAAGAAGCCGCAGACAGATCGGAGCAAAGCCTGTGGCTAACGGTGTCCTCTGGTATTGCATTACTTATCGTGATGTTTATTGTGACCATTGCAATTGCTCGCTCGATTAGCTCCGCCGCCCATAGCGTTGCCCGCTCGCTTGAAGAACTCGCTGATGGCAAAGGGGATTTAAATCATCAACTCACTGTTTCTGGCACTGATGAGTTAGGCCAAGTTTCCAGCAACTTCAATCGATTTCTAAGATTACTTGCCGATTCCATCCTCCAAGTAGTGAACGTAACAGACCCGCTGTTAGAGAGTTCACATTCGTTAAAACAGCGGATGGAAGATGCGACTAAAGCGACTCAGCAACAGAGTCAAGATGCGAGTACAGTGCAAGTTTCAATGGAGGATATGCGTCATTCCGTGATTGAAATATCGCAAAATGCTCGACAAGCCGCCAGTGCCGCCCAAGTTGCCGAAAAAGAAGCCATGCAAGGCATGAATGTGGTGCAACGAACCATAGATATCTCCCAAGATCTCAACAAAGGAATCCAAGTTGCTTCAAATTCTATCAATGAGTTAGCTAGAGATACTGAAAATGTCACCTCAATTTTAAATGTGATTACCTCGATTGCAGAACAAACCAATCTGTTAGCGCTAAACGCCGCGATTGAGGCCGCACGTGCGGGTGAACAAGGCCGAGGTTTCGCGGTCGTCGCCGATGAGGTGCGCGCCCTGGCCTCTAAAACCGCCGATGCAACCACTGAAATCCGTCAAGTATTACAAAATCTTAAAACCGCCGCGGTTTCTTCCGTCAATACCATGAATGCCGCCTTAACCAAATCCTCAGAAAATGAAACCAATGCTAAAAATACTGGCCTCGCCTTAAAGTCAATCCAAGAGCAAATCGTCAGTATTAATGGAATGAACACGAATATTGCTTCTGCAACCGAAGAACAAGCTTCTGTCGCCTCTCTCGTTGTAAATAATGTGGTTAGTATGAATGCTTCCTTTGACGAAACCTTACAGATTTTGTCACAGGTGCGAAATGTGTCAGAAGGCTTAGTCGATTTTGCCGATGAACTGAAGAATGCGACTTCGCAGTTTAAGCTTTAGCTTGATTCACACACCTTCAAACAATTTTGAGGGTGTGCTCATTTCTCGGGCATATGGAATGTTTCGAGATTAAATGTTGTTCGTTATGGCAAGATCGTGAAACAAGGAATAACGCCTAGTTATTCTACTTCAATGTCGAGCAGCTCTTATGACAAAAAGTAAGAGTAAGCGTTTGCCTGAATACCCCAAGCTCAGATAAATAAATGTATATCAAACAGCTTATTGCAATGATAACTACGTTCAATGGACTTGCAATAAGCTCACGATTACCGCGTAAACTCACCTTGTAGTGGTCAACTAAATTTGGCAACAGTTTTAGAATCTAGCCAAAATCTTCGCTCGGATTCATTTGGGCTTAATCCTATTAATCCTATTAATCCTATTAATCCTATTAACCCTATTAACCCTATTAATCCTATTAACCCTATTAACCAGAGTTGAGGCTAACGAGGGCATTACCGAGTCATAAAACCGCTATCTAATGCAAATTCATTTGAGTCAAAGCCAAGTTGAGTGTTTCCAACAGTAGCAGCCACAAAACATAACAATCTGATATAGCTAAATAAAAAATACAAAAACTTTCTATGGATACAAAAATATTTGCAATAACGATTGCTCTATCGCCAAAAAATGCAAATAATGTTGCAAATTTAGACTTTGGTGATTCAATCATGAAAAGCATTATTCACGCAGAACACGCGCCTCTGGCCATTGGCCCTTATTCCCACGGCACTCGCTGTAACAACCTTATTTTTACCTCAGGACAACTGCCAGTATGCAAAGACAAAGGTGGCGTGGTTGATGGCGGCATCAGCGAGCAATCGGTGCAATGCCTTGAGAATCTAAAATACGTGCTCGAAGCTGGCGGCGGCAGCATTGAAACCGTACTTAAAACCACTTGTTACTTAAGCGAAATCAGTGATTTTGCCGCTTTTAACGACGTTTATAAAACCTATTTTAAAACCGACTGCCCAGCGCGCAGCTGTTTTGCGGTGAAGGATCTCCCACTGGGTGTCAAAGTGGAAATCGAAGCCATCGCCCACGTTAACGATTAAGCATCTGTAAGGTTGTAGCCCGATGAAACCCCAATGGCAGCAGTATATTCACATCATCAACCAAGTTGTTAAACCTGCTTTAGGCTGCACAGAGCCGATTGCCGCAGCTTACGCGGCGGCGGTTGCACGCACATTGTTGACTGGTGATCCAGACGCAATTGCAGTGCAGGTCTCTGATAATCTGTATAAAAACTCAATGGGCGTCTATGTGCCTGGAACAGGTAAAATAGGTCTTGCAATTGCCGCCGCCGCTGGCGCACTTGCGGGCAATGCCGATGCGGGCTTAGAAGTCCTTGCCAGCGTCACCCCAGAGCAAGTGGCGCAAGCACAAACCCTTATTGATGCGGGTAAAGTAAAAGTCGAGCGTACCGCGACCGATGAATTTATCTATTGCTGTGTGACCTTAACCGCGGGTGAACAAGAAGCCATGGTGAAAATCTGCGGCGGCCATACTTTAATAGCCGAGAAGCGCTTAAATGGTGAGTTAGTATTTACCGCCGATAACGCCCAAGCCAAGGCTACAGGCTCAATCTGCGACGGCGTTGATATCAATATTGAATCGATTTACCGTTTTGCCCAAGAAGTGCCCTTCGAAGAAATCCAATTTATCCTTAAAGCCTCTGAGTTAAATAGCAAATTATCCGATGAAGGTATGTCCAAACCCTATGGATTAGAAGTCGGCCGCACCATGAAAAACGGTATTGCCGCGGGGATTATTGGCGAAGACCTACTCAATAAAATTGTGATGCTAACTGCGGCGGCTTCAGATGCGCGTATGGGCGGCGCTAACCTGCCCGCCATGAGCAATTTAGGCAGTGGTAACCAAGGGATTGCGGCCACGATTCCGGTAGTGATCACGGCTCAGTGTTATAAAGTCAGTGAAGAAAAACTGGCGCGCGCCTTAATTATGAGCCACTTAGGGGCGATTTATATTAAGTCACACTACCCGCCATTATCGGCATTTTGTGGCAATACGGTCACCAGCGCGGCGGCCTCTATGGCGATGGTGTATTTAGCAGGCGGCAGTTTCGAGCAATCCTGCTTTGCGATTCAAAATGTTATCAGCGACAGCTCGGGTATGGTCTGTGATGGTGCGAAAGCCTCCTGCGCTATGAAGGTCAGTACCTCATCGAGTGCGGCGGTGCGCTCCTTCTTAATGGCGCTCAACAGCCAAAACGTTTCTGGGCAAGGCATCATTGCCAAAGATGTTGAGAAGACCATCAAAAACATTGGCAGAATGGTCCTTAATGGTATGTCATCAACAGATGTCACCATTATTAACATCATGTCAGAGTAAGACGGTTATTACTGATAGGCTTCTGAATAAAGGCTAACATGATGAAATTACATGACTTAACCCAAAGCGATCTGGATATACTCAAGTCTATCGAAAATATCGTCGATGGGATTGCCGCCATGTATGGCCAGCATACAGAGGTAGTGCTGCACAGCTTAGATGCTAAGCATCCTTCGGTGGTCAAAATTGCCAATGGTCATATAACCGGGCGAGAAGTTGGCGCGCCGATTACCAATCTTGCGATACAAAAACTAAAATCGGGACAAGATATTTCTAACGCTTACCTGACAAAATGTGCCAACGGCAAAACACTCAGATCAACCACCACCATTATCCGCAATAGCAAAGATCAACCGATTGGATTGCTCTGTATCAACACGGATATGGATGCCCCATTGCAATCAGTCCTGCGCTCTATGATGCCAGAACAACTGTTTAGCAATGAGCAGACCCATTCACCCGAAGTATTCGCACGCAATATTGATGAGGCGCTACATAGTGCGATTGACAGTGTGAATCACGAAGTTCGTGCTAACGCTGCGATTTCACCTTCGCAAAAAAGTCGCGAAATCGTCAATCAACTCCATGAATTAGGGATTTTTGAACTCAAAGACAGCGCCCAAGTAGCCGCTACTCGGTTGGGGATTTCAGTGCATTCCATTTACCGCTATTTGCGTGAAATCAAAGCCAATCAAGCTGAAAACGACAAAGCCTCAGCCTAAAATAAAGGGCTAAGATCTAATAACCTTAGCCCTTGCGTTTTAGTATTTTGCGCTCATTATTGCGAGGCTTGTCCGCTCAAGCCCATCATATTCCATGCCTGTACCGTGCCATCGGCCATTAACGCAATGGCATCAAACAAATTGCTTCGAATCTCACGCATTTGACTCAAATCAACGGCTTGCTTATCTAACGTCATCGCAGGCTCTTCACCCATCCATACAGCAATGGAACCATCTTGGCGTTTAACCGTAAACCCAAAGCCTGTCGGGAAAATATCCGATGCTTGAGTGATTTGAGTTTTAGGTCCAGAGTGACCATCAACCACGGTGCCATCCTGTTTTAAAAAGGCAAACTCCCGCTCATAGGTCACCACCTTGTCCACCTGCGGGATTTCTTGATAACGTGGTTGATGCTGTCCCAAGTCCCAACCTTCCCAAGCAACGGCCGTATTATCCCGACGTAGCGCGACAAATCCCTCATCAAAGGGATAAACCTTATCAATGTTTTGCAACTTTTCCTGTATGACTGACGTATCGGCACCATTGAATTTACTGCCCCATACGTACAGTTGACGACTAATGGTTAGAGCGGCAAACGCACCACGATTTGCATAAATATCAATTACTTTATTGGCGCGACTTGTGGTAGATAAACGCGCTGGAAACGCGGCATGATACTCAGTCAATTCGCCCTCACCCCACGAATATACGCTGCCATCCGCCAGCAGTGCCGCAAACCCATGATCGGTGTTAACAACTTTCACGGCTGGTGCTAATTGGCTAAGTTTGGCTAATTGTTCACGGCCTTTTTGCTCATCGCTGGGCCCGCCCCAAGACACTAATTTCCCTGTCGCGGTCCTCGCGGTAAAGGCATTATCATTAGCATAGAGCAAATCGACATGGGTAAGTTCAGAGGCTACGTGACGACTATCGCCGCCATAATCGGCGCCCCCCCAAGAGACTACAGTTCCATCTTGCTTTAAGGCAGCATAGGCACCTTTGTTAATCAACACTGTGTCAATATTGGTCATAGCAGGCGCGGCATATTGCCCCGAGATCAGTTCGGCAGGCGTTGAATCCAAGTTAGACCAACTCACTACACTGCCATCTTGTTTGATGGCCGCATACAGCACCTCTCCCAACACAAAAGAACGAACACCGGTCAGCACTTGCTTCATCGCCATTCCCCAAGGAATAAGCTTTCCGTCATGGGTTAAGGCCGCAAAACCACAGCTATCCTCTGCCGCATATAGGTGTTTTACATTGACCAGAGGCTCGGCGGCATTATTGATATCGCCGCCACAGTCAGGCTCGCCCCATGCCACCACAGTGCCATCTTGCTTGAGCGCCGCAAATGCACTGAGATTACTGTAGATTTGACTCACTTGGGCTAACTGAGCGGGCATCGGGATTTTGGGCGAATCGTCAACCAGCTCAAGGTTGTTCGGGGTGGAAGTGACAACATTATTCACGGCGGATGATGGCCGATGAGCTAAGATCGTGTCAGAAATTTGCTGCTTTAATTCAGGTGATATTTCAGAATCTTGTTTATCAATGAGCAAGTTAACTACATGACCTAAGGCAAAAATTGCTAGCGCCACACCAACCCAGGGAACCTGTTTTTTTTCCACAACTATATCCTTATCGTAACGACAAACTCTCACTGAGTTTAAACGGATGCACAACATCGATGGCTGAGCACTCATTATAATTGGGCGATTGTAACTAAAGTACGAGCAAAATGACATTGCCCTAAAGTCGAGATATTCCATCGCCCTTAAAACAGAAAAGCAGCGATATTCGCTGCTTTTATTCAACATCATCCACAGAATTAGCTAATCCCGTTTACCAACCTTTTCTAAGCCCCACACTAAGGCAATCGCCGCTAACATGCACACAATAGCAAACAAGAGTTGTGAGGGCTGGCCAGTCACTTGCTCAAAATTAAGTGGCGAAATATTTTGTTCCAGCAAAGGCACTTGCTCGCCATGGGAGTTGGTCTGCCAGGTTAAGGTTTGTTTCCAAGGCCAAATTTTGCCTAAGGTACCAAGCATCAATCCGGTTAAAAACACGATAGTAGCATCATGGTATTTACGTAGCAGCGCCGACAATAAATGGCTAAATGTCAGTAACCCCATTACGGCCCCCACAGCAAAACACGCTAGAATATCCAGTTGAATATTTTTCGCCGCTGCGAGTACTACAGGATATAAGCCAAGCAATAATAAGATAAAACTGCCCGAAATCCCGGGTAACACCATGGCACAAATCGCAATCGCACCGCCAAAGAAGATATTTAAGTAACTGGCTTCCACCGACACAGGATTAAGCACAGTAATTGCCCAAGCAGCTAACACGCCGAGCACGAATAAACCTAAGCGTGCCAGCGTAAAGCCACTCACCTGCTTGAGCATATGCACCACAGAAATAATGATTAAGCCAAAGAAGAATGACCAAATCGGAATGGGATGCGCCACCAGCAACCACGAAATCAGCTTAGCGAAGCTAAAAATACTGGTCAGGATCCCCGCCAATAAACTCACTAAAAATCCGCCATTGATATGTATAAAAGCGCCTTTTAGCCCCTGCGACTTAATCACACCCCAAAGGGATGGATTGATGCGCTTAACGCTTTCAAGCAAGGTATCAAGAATGCCAGTAATGAAGGCGATGGTGCCGCCCGAAACCCCTGGCACCACATCGGCGGCGCCCATGGCCATGCCCTTAAAATAGGTCAGCAAATATTTCAATGTAAGTCCTTGTTGCTAAATCAATATGTGGTGTCATTGATGACAAATTTGTCGTGATTATACGGTGTTAGCCTAAAAACAGCGAAATGAAGTTTACTTAATTCAGCCGACTGGCAATTATTGTTACCTCAATGTTACACTCATCCGACCAGAAAAAGATAACCGCGCCACTAAGACCTAACATCATCATTGGCCAAAGATTATCCCCCTTAGTTTGCACTCCGATGAAGGATAAACATGAGTACTCACGAAGAAACCCGTACCAAACCGAACAAGGTGCTTGCGCTTTACCACAAGACCCAAGGTTTACCCTTTGGCCAAAAAATCTTCTCAATGATGGTGTCACGTATGGCGCCTTATTTTGGCACCATCAAACCACTGATCACTGAATTGCGCCTTAACTACTGTTCATGTTTAATAAAAAAACGTCATGCTGTTCATAACCATATAAAAACGGTGCACGTGATTGCGATTTGTAATGGCTTAGAAATGGCAATGGGCGTGATGGCCGAAGCCTCGATTCCAGCGCACCTACGTTGGATCCCTAAGGGCATGAGTGTGGATTACACCGCCAAAGCGGGCAGCGATATTTTGTGTGTGGCTGAAGTCACGCCAGAGCAATGGGCCCCCGGCGATATGTTGGTGCCCGTAACCGCCTACGACACTCAAGGAGTCGTGGTCGTGAAGGGGCATATTAAATTATGGATTTCAGAAAAGCCGCAAAAATAAGTTAACGCCACCGAGCCAAGGTTAATCGTCAAGCAAGATAACAAGTTAAGTTGTCTTGCCCAAACCTTACGGACTGCTATGCTAAGCAAAACAATCTAACAGGGGGACAACATGGATGAATTTTTACAGGCCGCCATTGATGAAGCCAAACAAGGATTAGCCGAAGGCGGTATCCCCATTGGCTCAGTATTAGTGATTGACGGTAAAATTGTCGCCCGCGGGCATAATAAACGTGTGCAGCAAGGCAGCGCCGTATTACACGCTGAGATGGATTGCCTCGAAAACGCTGGCAGATTGACCGCCGCCGATTATCAAAAAGCCACGCTCTATTCAACCCTCTCCCCCTGCGATATGTGCAGTGGCGCTATTTTACTCTACGGCATCCCTAAGGTAGTGGTCGGTGAAAATGTCACTTTTCAAGGGCCGGAAGCCTATGTACAGTCCCGCGGAGTCGACGTGACAGTGGTAGACAATCACGAGTGCAAGCAATTAATGCGCGATTTTATCGCCGCCAAGCCACAGCTATGGAACGAAGATATTGGTGAATAGCAACGATGTTTGTAGCACTTATCGAATGGTCCAGCAGTGATATGCCTTAAGCACCAGTTCGGTGAAGGCCTTGTACCATAAAATTGAACGGAGCTGAGCTCCGACTCGGTTTACCCCATTTCGTGTAGAGAAAGGATGCCTACTATCAAACCTATCACTCAAGCTGCTAAAGATCCTTGGGCAAATCCCTCAAAGGCGAATCACACTCACGATCTCTCGATCCCAAGTACTCGCAATGCCAACCTCGATGCGATTCGGGGCTTAGCCGTCTTGGGGATATTTTTTATGAATATCTATTTTATGGGGATAAGTTTTTATGGCTATGCGCCCCATCAAATCCCCTTACTTTCAGACCAAATCCTCCAAAGCGTTAGCAATTTCTTTATTGAAGGGCGCTTTATCAGCCTATTTTCTATCCTTTTTGGTGTTGGGCTTTATATTCAATTTCAGCGATTTAGCAACAATGGCTTGGCCGCTTATTCGCTGCTAAGCTCACGCTTGAAATGGTTGATTGTCTTTGGCCTGCTCCACGGCATCATTATCTGGCCCGGTGATATTTTACTGACCTATGGGGTCAGTGGATTTTTAGCACTTTGTTACCGTGATGCCAGCATCGACGAGTTAAAACGTAAGGCCAATATTTTTATTTTCATTGCCTTAGTGATGATCAGCTTAATAGCGCTTAGCGGCAGTGACGAACTGTTTACCCGCGAATCAGCACTTTTTGCCGAGCAATATAACGCTTGGACAGCAAGTTACCCTAACCAACTGCTGCTGCATTTAATTCAAGTTGGCTATATGGCGCTCGTGATCCCTTTTACCTTAATGTGGTTTACGGCAGGCTTAATGTTGCTGGGGATGGCACTCTATCAACAGGGCATCTTTGAACAGGGTTTTGACCGTAACACCTTACTCAAACTCGCTTTAGCCACCTTAGTGTTATCCTCCATGGATACCCTATTAGGCTTAACCGAAAACCCCATACTGGTGATGTTTTCAGACATTCTAGTCATGCTGAGTGCTATTCCGATGGCGCTGATTTATATCCATATAGTGGTTTATATCTGTCAAAACCGCTCGACCGTGCTAAAGCCACTGCAAAATGTCGGCAAACTCGCCTTTAGCCTTTATATTCTGCAATCTATCGTTGGCGTATTTATCTTTCGCCACTTTGCCCCTGAGTTACTGTTAACCCTCAATAGAGGCAGTTATATGGCAATAGCCTTGGGTTATTCGCTACTGCAATTGCTGCTTGCGAGTGTATATTTACGCTACTTTAAGCAAGGGCCGCTCGAAAAACTCTGGCGCCACCTCGCCTTTAAATCCATTCGTCCCAAGCACCAGAACAAATGAACAACAAAAAAACGACTCACACCCGCTCGCCCCGCGCCTCAAAGCCGGGAGTGATTCACAGCAAGGCGAGTTCGATGCCATTGTTATTAGCACTGGCCTTTCTCGCCATGTTAATTGGCGCGGCTTGGTGGCATATGCTGCCAGTCGCGATTGCTGGTTTATATCTGGCGCTGAGTTTATGCACTTTTATCACCTACGCCGTTGATAAATCAGCCGCTAAAAGAGGTAAATGGCGCACCAAAGAAAGTACTTTGCACCTCATGTCGCTGATGGGCGGCTGGCCCGGTGCACTGTTTGCCCAGCACCTTCTACGCCATAAATCAGTAAAAACGGCCTTTCGTAAACTGTTTTGGCTAACGGTAGTAACCAACTTGGCCTTGCTGGGTTATGGGCTCCAAACCGGAGTGATGGATAGATTGATTTAAAGCGCGCATATCCAATCAACCTGAAATCCCCAATCAACCTGAAGATACGAATGTCAGAGTGCCTACAAGTTGTAGAGCCCTTAGGGACGCCAATTCAAGGCTCATACATAACAAAATGTCGGCCACATTTGGAATTGACACAATACGGAAGTCGCAATGAAAAAATTAGCCCCGTTAACCGTTAATTCTTTTAACGGGGAAATTTTGAGCTATATCAGTACTTAAAACCAGCTTAGGGCAATACTGATAATGACCCCTGTGATAATCAACTGCATTAAACAGAATCCCATAATATCCCGCGCCTTTAATCCGGCGATGGCCAGCACAGGTAGAGCCCAGAAAGGCTGAATAAGATTGGTCCATGCATCACCCCAAGCCACCGCCATAGCAACACGTGCCACATCGGCGCCCAGCGCTTCAGCCGCTGGCAACATAATCGGCGCCTGCACCGCCCATTGTCCGCCGCCCGAAGGCACAAAAATGTTCACAATGCCTGCGCTGATAAAGCTCCAAAATGGCAGGCTTTCAGCGCTGGCAATGGCTACAAATCCTTCGGAGATACTTTGGGCTAAACCCGATTGCATCATCACCGCCATAATGCCTGCGTAGAAGGGGAACTGAATCACAATGCCCGCACCGCCTTTAATCGCTTCGTTAAGACTCAGCAATAAACTGCGTGGCGTTTGATGCAACACTATGGCAAGGAACAAAAATAAAAAGTTAACTAAATTAAGGTTTAAGCTGCCGCCCTGCACTGCAAAGTAATAGCCTAAATACACCAGCCCTGCGCCGCCCACACTCCACCCCAGTAAACGGCTATTTTCTAATGTATCTGCGGGACGAGTAATAGCGTTTGGCACATGTCCTGTGTTGCTCTCTTCACTACTCACATCTTCAAGCGCCTTAGGGTCGATATAAATGCTGTCTTTTTCTTCTGGCAACATAAAACGGTTTACCAGTGGCATCACCACAAATAAAACCAACACTAACAGCAAGTTAAAACTGGCAAAAATGGTCTCACTGGTAGAGATAATGCCAATTTGTGATTCTGAGAAATGCCCCGCAGTGGCAATGGTTAACGGAATAGACCCCGCCAAGCCGCCGTGCCAAACCACAAAACCAGAGTAAGCACTAGCAACCAATAAACGATAATCCACTCTCACTTTACGGGCCAACGCCTTGGCAAATAACGCGCCGACTACCAAACCAAAGCCCCAGTTAATCCAACTGGCAGCCAGAGAAACCAGCGTCACTAAGATAATCGCCTGCGGCGCAGACTTAGCCAAGCCGGCGATGGCATCGAGCAATTTTTTTATCGGTGGTGAGCTGGCGAGCATAAATCCCGCCACCAGCACTAACAGCATCTGCATTGAAAAACTCAGCAGCGCCCAAAAGCCATCGCCCCAGTAGCTGATGACGTCCATGGGTGTTTTTTGCTCGGCCACCACGGCCGAAATCATCACGACTAGCGTGAGGAGTAAGACAAAAATATAGGGATCGGGTAAATAACGGTCGACAAGCTTGACCAGCGGTTTTGCGGCTTTAGTTAACATAGGACTATCCTTGTTTATTCTTCTTATCTGTTTTTATTGAGTTTTTATAGAGTCTAATGCCACAGGTTAAGCGATATCTAAAGCTGGATAAAGCCTTCGGATGCTTTTAAAGCGTGAGAAAATGTAACGCGAATCATCCACGGCTACGCGCACGAACATCGCTAGCCTCTCACGCTAAAAAACTGATAACATAGCCAAAATTGACTAAGGTGTTCCTTAAAATGAAAATGTTACTTGCCGTTGTTGTGATTGCTGGGGTGATTTTTTACTTCTTTACCTCGATGAATAACCAAAAAGCGGCCCAAGAAAATATCCGTTTAGGTAATGAATTTTTAGCACAAAATAAAACCAAAGAAGGTGTACTCAGCACAGCTTCAGGTTTGCAATATCAAGTGTTAAATCAAGGCTCTGGCACAGTTCATCCCAAGGCGAGCGATACAGTGACCGTGCATTACCATGGCACTTTGATCGACGGTACCGTATTTGATAGCTCGGTCGAGCGTGGTGAGCCCATTGCCTTCCCGTTGGATCGGGTGATTAAAGGTTGGACCGAAGGCGTGCAACTGATGGTCGAAGGCGATAAGTATCGCTTCTTTATTCCAAGTGAGCTTGCCTACGGCAATCGTAGCACAGGCAAAATTGGCGGTGGTTCGGTACTGATTTTTGATGTAGAGCTGCTAAAGATAAATTAATTTCTGCATTAAAAACAAAGCCCTGCATTGTAGGGCTTTGTTTTTTCTATCTCCGTTTTTTACGAATCTGCCTTATCCGAAAAATCCCTTGCCAAGATCACTGATAAACCACGACAAACTAAGGTTTCCATATCATCGACACGATTAATCTTCATTTCGGCTAATGGCGCACTCAAGGCCATGCGTCTTAAACTGTCCAGACATCCTTTATAGTAAGGCGCACTGTTCATCATGCCGCCCGCTAACCAGATCCGATTAGGATTAAAGAGATTTACCGCCCATGCGAGTCCCATACCAAGATAAGTACCTGCACGGTATACATCATCGGCAGTAGAAATCTTCCGACTACGGATAGAATCACCACTGGCAAGCTGCTCTAAAGTGAACTCCCCCGATTCTGTCATCACTCGGCAATGTCCCAGCTCTCCTGCGACGCCAGTTGCACCGGTGTACGCTTTGCCGTTAAAGGCAATCGACATACCGATACCGGTGCCACACATGACTAACAACTCACAGGCATATTTTTCATCACAGGTTGCCTGCATGCCCGCATCGATATCATTACAGATAAACTTAAGCTGACCTTGGGTTTTCAAGGTATCAAAACTCAACCCATTTAAACCGGGCAAGGATTTACAAGATACCAAACGATTCTGTTGTACAAGCCCTGGTACAGCGATCGCTAAATGGTAATGCTGTAAATCATAATCCCGTTCCAACGCCGCGATTTGATTATTTAAGTCTTCTATTTTAAAGCCTTCACCCGTGGGGATTTTATATTGTTCTGTATGCCCCTTGAGTTGAAGTTCGAACAGGGCTTTGCTACCGCCCACGTCTATTGTTAATGTTTGCATCGCCAACTCCACTGATACATGTGCTCCCCTCTGACCCCGAGCGGAGATGGCGAATGTTAGCATAATGGGTCAATATTAGCGATTGAATAAAACTTAAGTAGCTAATTTGTAAGAATTAGTCATGATTCCAGAGTGATTAAGATAACAATTCAATTTGATTATTAGCGAGAGATCACAGCCATTTTCATCACAAAATGTTGCCTAAAAAACAAAATTGTATACAAAATCCTTTATTCCATACCTTGCAACTTCGTTGCTGAGCTTGCGATAATCGCTGTCAATTTGCATCCTTTTCGCCAGCATTACCCATGATAATTTGGCAGCCTACCTTTGTAGCCCATGCCATCAATTTGGAGCCCCTATGTCGTTACCTTCGTCGTCACAACCATTGCAATCAAATAAGATTGCCAACCGTCTTGCCGCCATTCGTAGCGAGCTAGCAAACGCCAACTTAGACGCCTTTATTATTCCGCGCGCCGATGAGTATTTAGGCGAATATGTGCCAGAGCACAACGAGCGTCTTTATTGGGCGACGGATTTTACCGGTTCAGCCGGCATGGCCATTGTCCTAAAAGACAAAGCCGCCATTTTTACCGATGGTCGTTATACGGTACAAGTGCGTTTACAGGTCGATGCAAACCTCTTTAGCTATGAAAGCCTGACAGACACTCCGCAAATCGAATGGTTATGCGACACGTTACCCGCAGGTTCACGTGTCGGATTTGATGCCCGTTTACACACCTTAGCCTGGTTTGAAAACGCCAAAGCGACGTTAGCGAAAGCCCAAATCGAGCTGGTTGCCGTCGAACAGAATCCGATTGATAAGCACTGGCAAAATCGACCTGCACCGTCGAGCGCAGCTATCACCTTATTTAGTAATGAAAGTGCGGGTAAGACCAGCCTGCAAAAACGGACCGAGATTGGCGCACTAGTCAAAAAAGCCGGCGCCGATGTCGCGCTAATAGCCGCTTTGGATTCTTTCTGCTGGCTGCTTAATATCCGTGGTAATGATGTTCCTCGCCTCCCTGTCGTGCTCGGCTGCGCCCTGCTCCATGCCAATGGTGATATGCAGCTGTTTACCGATTTGAGCAAACTCCCCGAAGGCATTGAGGAACACGTTGGAGCGGGTGTGAGCTTTAACAGTGAAGCTTCACTTGCCGATACCTTGGCAAGTTTGCAGGGCGTGAAACTGCTGGCCGATCCCAACTCTGCTAACGCTTGGGCGCAAAATCTTGCCCGCGATGCTGGCGCCAAATTGATTGCTGGTATCGACCCAGTCTCTCTGCCTAAAGCCCAAAAAAATGCCGCCGAATTAGCGGGCATGCGTGCCAGCCATATCCGTGATGGTGTAGCAGTGAGCCGTTTTCTTGCATGGCTCGATGCCGAAGTCGTGGCTAATCGTCTGCACGATGAAGCCACTCTTGCCGACAAGTTAGAAAGTTTCCGCCTCGAAGATCCCAAGTATCGCGAGCCAAGCTTCGACACCATCTCCGCCGCTGGCGCCAATGCGGCCATGTGTCACTATAACCATAACAATGGCACGCCTGCGATGATGACGATGAACAGCATCTACTTAGTGGATTCTGGCGCTCAATATCTGGACGGCACCACGGACGTCACCCGCACCATCGCCATTGGCGAAGTGAATGATGAACAGAAAAAGATGGTGACACTGGTACTTAAAGGCCATATTGCCTTAGATCAAGCCCGCTACCCTAAAGGCACGACAGGCCAACAACTCGATGCTTTTGCCCGCCAATATCTGTGGCAACATGGCTTTGATTACGACCACGGCACAGGCCATGGCGTCGGTCATTTCCTGAGTGTGCATGAAGGCCCACAGCGCATCGGTAAAAATCTTAATGCTATCGCCTTAATGCCTGGCATGGTGTTATCAAATGAGCCAGGTTATTACCGCGCCGACAGTTTTGGTATTCGCCTCGAAAATCTAGTGGTAGTGCAGCATTGCGAAGCCTTAAAGGGCGCCGAACGTGAAATGTATGAATTCGATGCCCTAACGCTGATCCCCATGGATGCTCGCCTTATCGATAAGCGCCTGTTAACCCAAGGCGAAATCGACTGGTTTAATGCTTACCATCAGAAAGTGTTTAATACCCTGTCGCCTTTGATGTCTGGCACTGAACTAGAGTGGCTCACACAGGCGACAAAAGCTATTTAATGACTCATCGTTAAAACCCCTCGTAACTAGATAAACCCAAGACATACTGTCTTGGGTTTATTGTTTTAGAGTATTGAAGCTACACCATTTTAGGTTTGTGCGTCAGTAAACCGCAGATCATCATGTAATACCAACAACATTAGATATCTAATCAATTCGGACTATCACTGGTATTTCAATCCAAGGTGCATTGACGCGACTTCCTTTTAAGTCAATGCACCATGTGGGCACAATGCCTGTGAGGCTCACAAAGGACGACGAATATTCACTATATAAAGCGCTTTATGCACTGACGTTGGCTTGTATAAACCCTCTCCCTATTGCTTCAAAACAACCTTATTAACCTGACAAAAACCGCTAATACTAAAGTAGATATCACACTAAATATGCCGATGAACAGGATAAACACTCGTTTAAATAGCAATAAAAAAACTAATATTTTTAAAAAGTTAGAAAAATAAAAATGCATTACTTTTCTTATGGGTAATGCTAAAAACCACTCTCCAATATCCACACAAAAATGATACCATTATCACATAATTAGCCGACCCCCATGAGAGTCGGCACAAGCTTTAGCATTACATTTACCCTAATCATAATATCGGCCCAGAATGGACACACGAAATGAGCCAGAGTAACCCTAGTCACAATAAAATCAGTAACAACCATCATCACGCACAAGAGATCCGCCTCACTCCTCAAGACGAATTGATATCCACCACAGATACCCGCGGGATTATTACTTATGTTAATCAACGATTTGCCGAAGTATCAGGATACAGTGCCGAAGAATTAATTGGGCATCAGCATAACAAAGTACGTCATCCCGATATGCCTAGTGCCGCTTTTAAAGAGATGTGGCAAAAACTAAAATCCGGCCAATCTTGGCGTGGCATAGTTAAAAATCGCTGTAAAAATGGCGATTTTTATTGGGTTGATGCCTTTGTTTCTCCCGTGTTTGAGAATGGCACAATTGTTGGTTATCAGTCGGTTCGTCTGCAACCGCAGGCAGCCTATGTCACTAGAGCAACAGCTATTTACCGCAGGTTATTGGACAATAAATCCATTACTAAGCCACTTAGTTTAATGCAAAAACGTGTTGTCTCTGCTGTAGTTGCATCGACAGGATTATTAATTGCGGGTTACCTTTGGGGTTGGGGAGTGATTATCGCTGGCGCGATTTTAATGGGCCTTAACTTAGCTATCTTCTACGATGAAGCCTTTCGTATTCCGGCCAAGTTGATTGATATGCAAACAAAATACGATTCTATTAGTCGCTACATCTACTCGGGAGCTGACACCTCATCGATTCTCGATTTTCAATTGATCTTATTACAAGCCAAGATGAATGGCGTACTCGGCCGCACTCAAGATCAAGCTAATCAATTGCATGCGATAGCCGATCAACTTGTGGTCACCACTGAACAAACCTATGCCAGCCTAGATCAAGAGAAAAACCAGCTCGAGCAACTGGCAAGTGCAATGGAAGAAATGAGTTCGACGATTACCGAAGTTGCTCAAAACACTCAACGAACCTCAACCAGCATTAATACCGCCTATGATCTCTGCCTAAAAAGCAGCGCCAATATGAAGGCTAATACCCAAAAGGTCGAACAGCTGGCTAAATCCGTCGCCGATGCAGCGAATAATGCCAATCTGCTTAATCAAGAAGCTGAACGAGTTGCCAGTGCCATGGGTGAGATTGATTCTATTGCTGAGCAAACTAACCTGCTTGCCCTCAATGCCGCCATTGAAGCCGCGAGAGCGGGTGAACAAGGGCGCGGCTTTGCGGTGGTGGCCGATGAAGTGCGCGCCCTATCGAGCCGCACTCAGTTATCGACCAACAGTATTTCGCAGAGTGTCGATAAGATGTTCAGCATGTTAAATGCGTGGGCAAAAGAAATGGAGCAAAGCCGCCAACATGCAGAGCAATGCGCTAACGACATTCAAACCTCCGCCAAAAACGTCAACACCATTTACCAAGAAGTCAGCGAGATCCACACCTTTGCACAGCAAAATGCGGTGGCCGCCGATCAGCAGCGCCAAGTGGTGCATGAAATCACCAACAATATTCATTTCATCACCCAAAGCAGCAGTGAAAACCTCGCGGCAACGCATCAGATTGGTGATGCCGCCAATCATTTAAAACACAGCGCTGAAAAAGCACTTGGCCTACGCCGCGCCTTTGGCTAGCTGTAATGCCGCGCGATTGTCGACACACAATAGCGCGGCATCCTTTATCCAAGCCAATCCACGCCTTAAGTTAATCCTCTGATTATCAGCAAAACAGCAGCAATATCGTTATAAACGGCCAAAGGGTTAAAAAGTACAGGTTTTAACCGAAAATTTTGCTATACTCCGCGCCCGCCATTTTTCTGACCGCTAAGCGTTAGAAAGGCACAAACAAGTGCGTTAACGTTCGCCCATGGCAGAATACTTTGCTGTAAAAGTGTCTGTAATAGGGTAAGGCGCTTGAATGATTGAATGAGTGAATGACAGGAATCCAAAATGAGATTTGAATCTTTTAGTTTTTGCCCCGAGATTTTACGCGCTATCTCAGATTGCGGTTATCAAAAAATGACACCGATTCAGCAGCAAGCGATCCCAGCCATCCGCCGCGGCCAAGATGTGCTCGCCAGCGCGCAAACCGGCACAGGTAAAACCGCCGCCTTCGCACTGCCGATACTACAAAAAATGGTTGAAAACCCAAGTGAAACCTTAAAATCTAACACGCGGGTATTAATCCTCACTCCGACTCGCGAACTTGCCGCCCAAGTAGCAGAAAACGTTGAAGCCTACAGCAAGTATTTAAATTTCAGCGTATTAACGATCTACGGTGGCGTAAAAGTTGAGACTCAAGCGCAAAAGTTAAAACGCGGTGCCGATATTATTGTCGCGACCCCTGGCCGTTTACTTGAGCACCTTACCGCCTGTAACTTAAGTCTGTCCAGCGTTGACTTTTTAGTGCTCGATGAAGCCGATCGCATGCTGGATATGGGCTTTAGTGCCGACATTCAAAAAATTCTTCAAGCGGTCAATAAGAAGCGTCAAAACCTACTGTTTTCAGCCACCTTCTCCAGCGCAGTGAAAAAACTGGCTAACGAGATGATGGTCAAACCCCAAGTGATCAGCGCCGATAAACAAAACACCACCGCAGATACCGTTAGCCAAGTGGTGTATCCGGTAGAGCAGCGTCGTAAACGCGAGCTATTATCGGAGTTGATTGGTAAGAAAAACTGGCAACAAGTGTTAGTGTTTACCGCGACCCGCGATGCAGCGGATACTCTGGTTAAAGAATTAAATTTAGATGGTATTCCCTCTGAAGTCGTCCACGGTGAAAAAGCCCAAGGTAGCCGTCGCCGTGCGCTGCGCGAATTTGTATCCGGTAAAGTACGTGTGCTAGTGGCGACCGAAGTGGCCGCCCGCGGTTTAGATATTCCCAGCCTTGAGTATGTGGTCAACTTCGACTTACCCTTCCTTGCCGAAGACTATGTTCACCGTATCGGCCGAACAGGTCGTGCAGGTAAAAGTGGCGTGGCGATTTCATTTGTGAGCCGTGAAGAAGAGCGCACCCTAGCGGATATTGAAAAGCTAATCGGCCAAAAAATTCGCCGCATTACCGTTCCAGGATATGAGGTCGGTAGCCGTGAGTTGTTGTTAAAACAGCTGCAAACCCGTCGCAGTTTTGCCAAAAAACAACAGCGACTCGACAACGTCAGCGAGCAGATCATCGCCGAAAAAAGCATGCAGGGCCGCCGCGTGAAAATGAAAGTTGGTCAAGCCCCAAGCAAAGGCAAAAAACTCAAATAATGTTGTGTTGATAACTATCTTAACGCGCTAATTTAATACACTAATAATAATGTTAAAGCGTCCTTAAACGGACGCTTTTTTATTACCATTTAAAACCTATCTGACTCAGAGTGATTTGCGGACATCTTGTTCTTATTGCAATATCCGAGTGATAGCACTGATTAACAAACCCAATAAATAACGACAAATACTGCAATAAATTTCGCATCTCGCCGTTCTTATTTCTACGTTTACTACCCATGCTCAGTCCACCCAAGCACACAGGCTAATAACGGTTTACCGTTAACAGCAGAATATTTAATTGAAACAAAAACTAATGACAAGGAGATATGCTCTAATGCAGTCCACACTACAGCGCTTTTTACTGACCATAAGCCTACTGCTCGGCAGTTTTAGCACGCTCGCTCAACCTATCGCCAAAGATGAATATTCGGTTAGCCCACTACTCAATGGCGAGCAAATCCCCGCAATCACTTTGCAAGACATGAATGGCCAAAATGTTGATTTAGCCAAATTAACGGCACAAAAACCAACGATTTTCTTCTTTTACCGTGGCGGCTGGTGCCCGTTTTGCAACAACCAAATGGGACAATTAAAAGCGATCGAGCCAAAACTCATTGAAATGGGTTTTCAATTAGTGGGTATATCACCCGATACTCCAGCACTGTTAAAAGCCTCGGCGGCGAAAAATGAGCTGAAATACTTATTACTTTCAGATGAAAAAATGCTTGCATCGCAAGCCTTTGGGCTTGCCTTTTATACCAGCAAGCAAGTTACTGAGACTTACCTGAGCCGCTTAAAACTGGATAATCCACTTTGGACAACGCCCGAAGGCGATAAAAGATTAGTCCTGCCAGTACCGGCAATTTATATTGCTGATACTCAAGGATTAATCCATTTCCAATATGTGAATCCCAACTACAAGGTGAGACCTGCGCCTAAGTTGATTCTGACGGCGGCTAGCCTCGTCGGTGCGCCATAATAATCCATATCCCACCCAAGCAGCCGCTAAGAATCGTTATCGATTTAGCGACTGCTTTGCTAAACTAGCTCCGCCGCAATAAATATCGCCCCAATTTAATCAGATCAATCCCTTTAGCCCGCGGCGGAGCCACAATGAATTCTCAAACCTATAATCAAGCCATACTCGAACTCGCACTGGCGGGGCTTACCGATTTAACCACTTCAGCTCAAGCCAAAAAAGCCCAACGCACACCCGCACAGGAAAGCCATTTTTTATGCAACTGGATGGTTGAGGCCCTGAAGGAAAAACGCTTTTCAAAATTGGTTGCCGAGGATCTGACCACGTGGATCCGTATGGCTCGCAGCCAAGGTGCTGGCGCCGAACTTAAGCGGTTATTGGAAAGAATTGTTCATCAATATCAGAGCGTTGAAAACTCGCACGTGGAGTTAGGTACGGCGTTAAACGCTATGATTGCCGAGTTGACTGAGCGCGAGTGGTTAGTGTTTACCGATACAGAAATTAATACGAAACTGAAGCTAGACGGCGATGGCCAATCGAGCTTAGTCATTGATGTAAAAGAATTTACCCAGCATATTCAAGATAATCAGCTCATCAAACCCATCAACTTATATGTCCGTGCCGATGAGCAACAGTTGACTCAAATCGCCCTCTCCCATGGTTTGTTGATAAGCCAGGGCAATAAGAAAACGAGTCTTATCAAACACCATAAGACCTATCGAATTTATCCTCACAATCAGCAACCTGCATTGTGCCAACTGTTGGCTTAACGGCTGAAAACTGCTTGAATAGGTAAACTGCGCCACAGATAACCATTTTTTCACAACGAAAGAATACAATGTAGCGTAGTAACCACTAAGCTCGATCAACCAAGGAGTGAAGGACTCGATGGGTAAAGGAAGTATTCTCTATCGTTGCCTCGTTAAAGGCGTTTTATTACTGATTTTGTTTGCCCCTCAGTCCTATGCAGAACAACTCAAGTACAACATTACTGGCTCATATTCTTGGTATCCGTATTTTATTGCCAATCAACCCGATGCTCCGGGAATAATTTCTGAATTAATTCCGCAGATTTTATCCTTAGCGAATATTGAGGGAGAAAATCTGTCCTTGCCGCCCAAACGGACGAACAACGCCCTTGAAACGGGTCAATTAGATTTTGATGTGGTTAGCCCCAGTTGGTTTGAAAACCAAGATTTTGGTCCCTTATTCGTGAAATCCGATCCCATCATGCCTATCACTGAGTACGTAGTGACCAGACCCGAAAATGTTGAATCCTTTAAAGAAATCACTGGAATTAAAGGCAAGCAAATCGGTACCGTCAGGGGATATTTGTACCATGACGACAAGGAGTTTATCCGTGTCGATTTTACCTCTGAACAAGAGTTGATTAAGGCATTAGATAAACACCGCATCACGGCCATTATCTCGGGTAACTATCCCGCCTTATATTGGTCAAACAAGCTTAAGATCCCCGTTGGATTAGCCGCGGTGCATTCTGATGGCGTACTGGTGCTAAGGCTACGGAAAGAGCATGCTGCTCTACTACCTGCGCTCAATCACGCAATAGCGCAGCTAAAAGCCAATGGAAAAGTAGAGCAGATTATCAACAAATATACCCAAGCCTTCGCAAGCTAAATCGATAAAAGCTCATGTTTCCAAGTACTCACAAGAAAATGGCTCTGCAATAACGCGGCAAGTATGCGGCAACTTTAGTCTTTTCAAATCGCAAAGATGCAATGGATATTCAAGAGGATTTCGCGTTTAGTGCAACCTTAGGTTTTAACACCAAACGCTGCCCCTGATTAAGATGGGTTGTGCAGGCGACCCGCAATAAAGAAGCAAAGTTAGCCACTTCTCCGTGGCGAGTTAACACCTCTCGGTAAATACGGGTTAAAAATACCGCGACACTCAGCTCGGCATCTTCGGCAATCTCTTCAATAATCTGCCAAAAAATCGCCTCGAGGCGCACGCTCGTCACCACACCATCGATGCGAATGGAGCGGGTTTTGAGTTCAAACAGTTCAGGTTCGGCACCGGAATAGATTTCACACACAATATTACTCCCCAAGCAGCTATTGCGCTTTGCTCCAGCCATTGCGCCTTACTTAAGTTCCCAGAGAATACTCAACTTAAGCCTCTACCCGAACTGTTATGCCATAAATTACACAGGATGAGTATCGCTAATTCAATAACTTGTTAAACTGCGCCAACCATGCAGGATGCGCTGGCCATGCGGGCGCGGTAACTAATTTGCCATCGGTAATTGCCGCAGTGACTTCAATATCACAATATTCGGCGCCAGCTTGTTTCACCTCGGGCGCGCAAGCGGGATAGGCTGACACTTTTTTACCGCGAACCACATTGGCCGCCGTGAGTAACTGCGCGCCATGGCAAATAGCCGCAATCGGTTTATCTTGGGCGGCAAATTCAGCCACCAAGGCAATCACCGCAGGGTTTAGGCGTAAATACTCTGGCGCCCTACCACCTGGAAGCAACAGCGCATCAAAATCACGCGCGTTCGAACCGGCAAAATTGCCATTTAAGGCAAATAAGTGTCCTGGTTTTTCGGTATAGGTTTGGTCGCCTTCAAAGTCATGAATTGCCGTTTTAATGGTTTGCCCCGCCACTTTATCGGGACAAACAACCGTTACATTGTGACCCACCATTTGCAGGGCTTGGAACGGCACCATTAACTCGTAATCTTCAACAAAATCACCGGCGATGATCAAAATATTGGCCATGAGAAACTCCTTTTATTCGATAAGGGAAAACGCAACAGCGGATTTCACTCTACTCCGACCATTAAATTTAGGGTAATAGTGGAATACTACAAATCGATACAGCCGTTTCAGGCATAAAAAAGCGCCCGTAGGCGCTTTAGTCTTTGGTGATTGACCACTCTTAATTATTTATCTTTGGTTCAATCATGGCCTGTTGCTGACTATAACCATTCAGCCCAGTGTTGGCCGATTTCACCACATTTAAGGCCTCGGTCGTCAGTGCATTATTGCCATTGAGCAGATCGTTCAAAGTACCAGAATCCGCTTGGACTAAGCCTAATTCACGTAGCATGGCATCGACAACTGGCGCATTGGCGCGATAGTTTAAGGCTGCGCTAGTCACTTGTTCAGCGATACCACCTTGGTTGATGGCGGAACCATCACCACCCGTAGCAAATTGATGAGCAACACCATAACCTTGAAGAATTTTAATACCTTCGATGTTTTCCAATGGTTTAACCGCTTGAGCAACAATTTCTGGCAAGGCTTTTAAGATCGCAAGGGATTTTTGCAGCGCAATCTGCTCATCACGCAGCACGTTTTCGGCTTCGTACAGAGCTTGTTTACCTGCCGCTTCAACGGCATAGACTTTTTCATCCGCCTCGGCTTGCAGTTTTTTCGCATCGGCACTGGCACGCGCTTCAATCAAAATCGCACTCGATCTGTCTTCCGCGGCACGTTTCTCGGCTTCAGCTTGCACAGTCACACCAACAGCATCGCGCTCCGCTTCCTTACGGGCATCAATCACTTCAATTTCTTTGCGACGATTGGCTTCGGCTATTTGGCGCGCTGTAATTACCGCTTCTTCTTTCTCCACTTTCAATTTTTCCGCTTCTGCTGCGCGGGCACGGGCGGCCGACTCTTCTTCCGACTTCGCGGCTACCGCGATGTGTTTTTCCTGCTCGGCGACTTCGATATCACGTTGCTGTTGAATACGCGCCTGTTCGATAGATTTACGTTTTTCAATCTCGCGGGTTTCAATATCTTTGGTCTTTTCAATTTCCGCGGTTTCGATTGCACGTTCTTTGGCAATTTCGGCTTCACGTTCTTCACGCGCCTTGTTTTCTTTTTGCTTAATAATTTCAGCTTTTTGCTCGGCGCGCTTAAATTCGAGTGACTGTTGCTGGATAAGACGTGCTTCTTCTTCCGACTTTTCAATCTCCAGCGATTCTTTTTCAGCCTCTAAGTTACGCTGCTCAATCTTAATGCGGTTTTCCTGCTGAATATCGTTGGTTTCTTTACGCTTTTCTTCAATGATTTTAGCTAGACGCGCGCGACCTTCTGCGTCGAATGCGTTGTTTTCATTGAAAAACTGCAAGTCGGTTTGGTCAAATCCCGTCAAGGAAACTGATTCAAGTTCTAAACCGTTTTTCTCTAAATCGTTCGCAACGTTGTTCTGCACCCGTTGTACAAAATCGGCTCGCTGCTCGTGCATCTCAGTCATAGTCATCTCGGCAGCAACGGCACGCAACACGTCGACAAACTTAGATTCCATCAGCTTTTTCAGCTCTTCCACCCGCGTGGTACGGGTACCTAAGGTTTGTGCCGCCATCGAAATGCCATCAGCATTAGGTGCCACCCGCAAATAAAAGTCTGCTTTAACATCAACCCGCATACGATCTTTGGTGATCAGTGCATCTTTTTGAGTTTTTTCCACTTCGATACGCAGGGTATTCATGTTTACGGCGATGGTTTCATGCAGCACGGGCAAGACGATTGCACCACCGTCTTTAATGATTTTTTCACCACCAAAACCAGTACGCACAAAGGCCATTTCCTTCGTTGCCCGTTTGTATAACTTGGCGAAAATCAGACCAATCACAATCAGGCCAATCAATACCATTGCGGCAACCAACAATATAAAATTGCTCGAACTGGTGACTTCGTTTAACACATCCATTTGCTTTCCTTCTTCATTAATAGCTTTGGAAAATTAATTATCAAAGCGAGTCGCAGACCAGACTCTTCCCTCTCTTTTAAGCAGCACCACTTGAGTACCACTAGCAAACTCGATACCTGAAGTTTCAGGCTCGACTAATACATAATGTTTTTGTTGATGTTTATCGCGAACAACCGCTTCCGATGGCATGCCTTTAATGGCGCAGCCTAAGGTGATAGTGCCGACATAACCGCTTAAGTCATCAAGGGAGATGGCGGTAGATTCATTTTTGGGGAGCAAATCAGCCAGCACTCGGCCAAGATAGCGACAAGACAATGCACTGCCGACTACGGCGATAGGTAAGGTAAATAGTTGCGGCAGCAAGGTAGCCGAGACTATTAAGCTAATGTAATTAACGAGATAGCCTGCAATGGCAAAACTGGTTAGTGCCAGCACAAACCAGATAAGCAGCGGCAAACGATTGAGACAAAGCCAGCCAGCAATCCCTGTGAGTCCGCTACCACCAATATCAGCATCATACTCAACATCAGCAGGCACCCACTGGTCTAAGGCGCTCATCATACTTAATCCTATGACGAGTGATAAGGCTTCAAAAACACCAAGGACAAGCACACAGGCGAAGGCAATAGTGTAAGGTAGGTTAGGCTGTTCAACTAAAAACGCCCACATAGTCATCTCCTTGAACGATACAGCAGTCCATTTACTTCACTGTAATTATCAACTTACGAGTGACAGCATAGCAAGGCAAGCTTAGTTTCCAAACAAAAATTTATCCTAAAGCAGATTTGAATAACTCCCCATTACGCCATAATGGCGTGAGCCGTTATGGTCAATAATGTTCACGTCCTCCCTTTAGGGGTCTAGTGTGCTTTTGACTGCATGATATTATCATGCTGTTATTGTTATTTTTCGTGCTAATAGATAACGACCGCACCTTAAGATTGAGTCTATGGATACCGCTATGAACACCAAACAACCTACGCAAAGTTACGATAAACTTACGGCGCATTTCCAGAAAATTTCACATTTTGAACATTTTAGTGCGCTAGGTGATTGGGATCAGGCAGCAATGATGCCCTTGGGCGGCGGCAGTGAGCGTGGCGATGCCATGGCCGAACTCGCATTGCATATCCATACCCTTAAAACGTCCCCTCACCTTGCTGAAAATCTCGCTCTTGCCGCGCAAGAAGCGCTTACCTCAGAACAACACGCCAACCTAAGGGAAATGCAATATCAGTATCAACAGGCGACTCTAGTGCCTGGTGAGCTGGTTCAAGCCAAAACCAAGATGGCCTATCAGTGTGAAAATGCCTGGCGTGAGCAACGTAAAAACAATGATTGGCAAGGCTTTAAACCTAATCTTAAGGCGATAATCGCCCTTGCGAGGGAAGAAGCTTTAATCCGCGCCCAAGCGCAAAATATTTCCCCCTATGATGCCCTGCTCGATAAATTTGAGCCTGGCATGGCTACCGCAAAGCTTGAGCAAACCTTTGGTAATTTAAAAACTTGGCTCCCCACGCTCATCCAAAATGTACTCGAAAAACAAGCCGGTGAGCCAACACTTAAGCTTAACGGCCCCTTCGATATCAAGGCGCAGCAAGCCCTTGGCCTCGATGTGATGGCGTATTTAGGATTTGATTTTAACCATGGCAGGCTCGATATCAGTAGCCACCCATTCTGCGGCGGTGTACCGAGTGATGTGCGCATCACGACGCGTTATAACCAAGCCGATTTTAGTAGTGCTATCATGGGCATAGTGCATGAAACTGGCCACGCCCGTTATGAACAGGGTTTACCGAAACAATGGCGCGGTCAACCCGCAGGACTGGCTCGTTCCATGGGCGTCCATGAGAGCCAAAGCTTATTTTGTGAAATGCAGCTCGGTGCCAATCCCGCGTTTTTACGGCAATTGCAGCCACTGATTAAACAGCACTTCGGCTGCGATTTCAGCGCCCAAGACTTGGCAAGACACTACACCCGCGTCAATCCAGGGCTTATCCGCGTCGATGCCGATGAAGTCACCTATCCTTGCCATATTTTATTACGCTTTGAAGCCGAAAAAGCCTTTATCGACGGTAGCTTGAGTGTGGATGACCTACCCGACTTTTGGTCAAGCCAGATGCAACAACTGCTCGGGATCAATACCGATGGTAACTATCGCGATGGGTGTATGCAGGATATCCATTGGGCAGTCGGTGAACTTGGCTATTTCCCTAGCTATACCCTAGGCGCCATGTATGCTGCTCAGTGCCGTTTTGCAATGGAGCGAAGTTTAGGCCCTATTGAAAACCTTATCGATAACGGTCAGTTATCCCAAGTATTTGACTGGCTTGGCAAGCATATTTGGTCCAAAGGCTCATTACTGACAACGGATGAACTCATCATTCAAGCCACGGGCGAGCCGTTAAACAGTCAATATCTGGCTAAGCATTTAACTCAACGCTATTTGGGCTAAATGCAATAGCGCTAGGTCATAAAGCGTTGGCAATAACACTCTAGCGCTTAGACTTGGCGCAATCGCATCACTATCGGAGTTTCAAAGCTTTTGCTGCGATTTGGGTATATAATCCCGGACTTATTTATTCAAACTGCTTTTGGACGGAAAAAGGTCGACCATGTTACTGCGTGCAATCACCCCACAGGATTGGGATGCTATTTTACAGATCCAGGAGGAATGTTATTCTCAACTGGATCCTGAACCCCTGCATGTATTGCAAAGCAAGTGGCACGTATCACCTCAATCCTGTTTTGTATTTGAGGTAAATGACACAGTGGTGGGCTATTGTCTTGCTCATCCTTGGACCACCAATATGCCTCCCGCACTTTATGAGCCAATCACCCATTTACCTAAGGCCGATACTTTGTATCTGCACGATATTGCGATATCGGCAAAGGCTCAAGGTTTAGGCGCGGGGTCTAAAGCCTTAATGCGTCTAAAGCAGCTTGCCGATCGCTTTAACTTGAGCTCCCTCTCCTTAGTGGCAGTGCAAGGCGCTGATAGCTATTGGCGCAAAATGGGCTTTAAACCTAAAGCCATAGAGAAATGCCTTAGTAGCTACACTGATGATGCCATGTACATGATTTATAAACTTAATCATCGAGAAGAATGATGAATCCAACCCTGACGACTATCGGTTTACTCTGTCTTAGCAATATTTTTATGACCTTTGCTTGGTACGGACATTTAAAGTCCTTAGGCTCAAAGCCTTGGATTATCGCTGCCTTGGTCAGTTGGGGCATCGCCCTGTTTGAATACCTACTGCAAGTGCCGGCTAACCGTATCGGCTACACAGTGATGAATGTCGGACAATTAAAAATCCTACAGGAAGTCATTACCTTAAGCTTGTTTGTGCCCTTCGCCTACTTCTACATGAAGGAACCACTGAAACTCGATTATCTCTGGGCGGGTCTGTGCATCCTCGGTGCGGTGTATTTTATTTTTAGAAGCGAATTTAATTAATTTCAGAACCATTTCAGGACTTATTTCAGGAGATATCCATGGCGCGTCAAGTGACTTACACCTTCAAAGGTGAGACGAAAACCATTGCCTTTAGTTATGCTAAACACCACGATTTATACGAGGCCGTAGCGGAGGCCGAAGGTATAGACTTAACCAAGTTTCTGGCGATGGAGCAACAAATTGCCATGACCTCACGCAAAGGCGCCAAGGCTGAAAAAGATTATCGCAAAGTCGAATTTGCTCGCTTTGGGTTTAGCAATATCCACTTTGTACGTGATGAAGAACCCGAAGCCTAAACCTTATCGTCATTTATCCATTTAGAATTAGGATCGCCGATGTTAAATGCTGAACATGCCAACTTTCCCCGCGCCGGATTCTTTCGCCGCCTAGGGGCAATGATCTATGACCTACTGCTAGCGGTAGCCGTATATATGTTTTCGGGCGCTATTGGCTTTGGTATTTTTTTTGGACTCACAGCCTCTGGCCTCGTTAGCATGAATGGCTTTGAGCATGTGTCCGACGCCCTCAATGGCACACCGATTTACCATGGGATTTATCAACTTTGGTTAGCGCTCTGTGTAGGCACTTTCTATGCGCTATTTTGGAGTAAGGGCGGCCAAACCCTCGGAATGCGCGCCTGGCGCCTTAAGATCCAGCACCCAAACGGCCAAAATCTAAGCCTTATCACCGCCTATGCACGCATCGTCTGGTCATTACTCGGCATTGGTAATCTGTGGGTGCTTATCAACGACGATAAACTCGCACTGCAGGATATGATGACCCGTTCTGAAGTAGTTGTGTTATCCAAAGAAGCTAACCAAATGCGTAATTGGCATGGCGCTTAAATTTAGCAGTTAAATCTCACTGTTAGTCGCTTATAAAATTGTCCCAATAAAAAACGACGCCATGGCGTCGTTTTTTTATTACCCGCGTTTATCACCGCCGGATAAAGTAAAAGGCAATACCCGTAAATAGTAGACTTGGCGCCATCGCCCCGACATACGCAGGTAGTTCATAAACAATACTCATGGGGCCAAATATCTCATTACTGATATAAAAACTAAATCCAGCAACCACACCGAGTAACACCCGCGCCCCCATAGTCACTGTCCGCAACGGTCCAAATACAAAGGATAACGCCACCAGCATCATCACCCCTACGGTAACAGGCTGCATCACCTTGCGCCAAAGGGCTAATTCGTAACGACTTGGGTCTTGGCTATTGCTATTAAGATACTCTAAGTATCCCATTAAGCCGCGTATCGATAAAGCCTCAGGCTTAACAGATACCACACTGAGCTTGTCAGGCGTTAAACTTGAGCGCCAAATATCTTCATCTAAATGCTCAAGTTTCACTTCGTCATAGCTTAAATCGGTACGCTTAACATCCGAGAGATGCCAGCTGTCTTTACTGAACAATGCACTTTTAGCATGCACGACATTGGTGAGCTTTAACTCACTGTTAAACTTATATAAAGTGATATTATTGAGCTTATCGATATCCGCAACTTCACCAATATTCACGAACAAATCACCATCCTTTGCCCAAATACCTCGGTGAGATTTAATCAAACTGCCACCGGAGAGCTTGATGGCCTGAAGTTCATTAGCCTTTTGCTCCGCAATTGGGGCGCCCCACTCACCCAATGCCATTACCATCAGCATCAGCGGCACGGCAGTTTTCATCGCCGATAGCGTGATCTGCAAACGCGACATGCCCGATGCTTGCATGACGACAAGCTCCGAATTAGAGGCTAACATCCCCATACCGATCAAGGCACCTAACAGCACGGCCATCGGAAAAAACATTTCAATATCGCGGGGCACAAGGAATAGCACATAAATCCCCGCGTCCATCATAGTGTAAGTGCCGCGGCCCACTAAGCGCAGTTGGTCTACCCACTTAATAATGCCCGACAAACCTGTCAGCACCAGTAAACATAACGCCGAGGTGCTTAATAAAACTCGGGCGATATAAAGGTCTAAAATCTTCATGCAGCCACCTTTTTACGCGCCATTGCCGCTGATAAACGGGCAAATAGGGGCCTGTCTTTACCGAGCAGTAAAATCCCCATTATCAGTGCCGACAAATGGATCCACCACATGCCTAAATACTGAGGAATAACGCCATCTTGCAGCGCTTTACGACCCGCAACCATCAGACCAAAATAACCTAGGTACAAGAGAACAGCGGGGAGCATTTTGGCGAACTTGCCTTGTCGCACATTGACCCGAGCCAAAGGTACTGCAATTAAGGTCATAATAGGAATCGCCAACGGAATTGCTAGACGCCAATGAAACTCAGCAACGGCTTCAGAACCTTCTACTTTCATCAAGTCTGCCAGCGGTAAAGCTGAAAGTTTACGGCGACGTTCATCAACCTGTTGTTCTTTGATTTGCATCTTATAGCCACCAAATTCAATCATTTGGTAGTCTTTTTGTTGTGGGCTGCCCTGATAACGCACCCCATCATTGAGTTGTAACTGCTGTGAGCCATTTTGATCTTCATTAACGCGCCCCCCCTTGGCAACAACGACGTTAGTCAAGCCAATTTCGTCATTTGGATCGGGGAGTTGGGCCACAAATACTTTTTCAAGCTCATTATCCTTGCCAATGCGTTCGACAAACAGTACCGCACGGCCATTGGGGCTGGCCTGAAAACGCCCTTGCACGAGCGCGGCAAGGCCTGCTTCAGATTGTGCTTTCTCCAGCACTTGGTTTTGTTGCTCCTCCGCCCAAGGCGCAACATAAAGGGATAAATATCCAGTAAACAACATGTTAATAACGGCGAGAATCAAAGTAACTCGGGTAACATACCATTCACTCACACCAACACCGTGCAGAATGACCATTTCATTCTCGGCATACATGCGACCATGGGCCATTAATATCCCAAGGAATAAGCTTAAAGGTAAAACCAGAACAACCAGATAGGGTAAATTAAGGCCTATCAAGGTGGCGATGAGAGAAGCGGGAAATTCACCGTCTGAGGCGTCGGCTAATATGCGCACGAAATGCTGGCTAATAAAAATAGTTAACAGTACAAAAAGTACCGCAATTTGCGCCTTTAAAACTTCTCGAATAAGGTATCTAAATACAATCACAGGTAGGATCCGGTCTCTAAACTTATCTTTTTGCTGGTAACAGACTAACTTTCATGTAAACTGTTTACTTTTGGTAGTTTTCTGACCAACTTCAGGGGTTCCTGGCTTACATTAAATGTCACGGCTTTTTCACAAAAACGTGACTCAAGTGCCGAGAATAAATCACCTTTGGAGTAATAACTTAGGCCCTTTTCGGGACAAGCAGACATTATCCAATAAATATAAAAATTTGTCTTTAAGAATCTAGGAGTGCTCATGGAGTTTAGCGTAAAGAGCGGTAGCCCCGAAAAACAACGCTCAGCCTGCATCGTTGTCGGTGTTTATGAACCCCGCCGTCTATCCGGTATCGCCGAGCAATTAGACAAGATTAGCGAAGGGTATATCAGTAATCTACTGCGTCGCGGCGATTTAGAAGGTAAGCCTGGGCAGATGTTATTACTGCACCACGTTCCTAATGTATTGAGTGAACGAGTGCTGTTAGTCGGTTGCGGCAAAGAACGAGAACTAGACGAGCGCCAGTACAAGCAGATCATCACTAAAACCATCAACACCTTAAATGAAACAGGTTCAATGGAAGCCGTATGCTTCTTAACCGAGTTACACGTTAAAGGTCGCGATACCTATTGGAAAGTTCGCCAAGCGGTCGAAACCACCAATAGCAGTTTATACAGCTTTGATGCGCTCAAAACCCGTAAAGGTGAGACCCGTCGTCCGCTGCGTAAATTAGTATTTAATGTGCCAACACGTCGCGAATTGACCTTAGGTGAACGCGCGATTGAGCACGGCATGGCCGTTTCTGCCGGTATGCATTTATGCCGCGATGTGGCTAACATGCCGCCAAACATCTGCAATCCAGCCTATTTAGCTTCTCAAGCTCGCCAATTGGCCGAAGTTCACGAAAACCTACATGTATCAACTGTAGGTGAAGAGCAAATGGCGAAACTCGGCATGAACTCTTACCTTGCCGTAGGCCGCGCCAGCGCCAATGAATCCATTATGACAGTGATGGAATACAAAGGTGCCGTCGACAGCACGGAAAAACCTATCGTATTGATTGGTAAAGGCTTGACTTTCGATTCAGGCGGTATTTCATTAAAACCGGGCGAAGCCATGGATGAAATGAAATACGACATGGGTGGCGCTGCTGGTGTGATCGGCACCATGAAAGCCATTTGTGAGATGAAGCTACCGATCAACGTCGTCGGTATTCTCGCAGGCTGTGAAAACATGCCATCGGGCAACGCTTACCGCCCAGGTGACATTTTAACCACCATGTCAGGGCAAACCGTTGAAGTACTGAACACCGACGCCGAAGGCCGTTTGGTACTGTGTGATGTGTTGACCTATGTTGAGCGTTTCGACCCTGAACTGGTGATCGACACAGCAACACTCACTGGCGCCTGCGTGATTGCCTTAGGTAAACATGCTTCTGGCCTGTTCTCATCACACAATCCACTTGCGCACGAGCTACTCAATGCAGGTGAGCAAAGTGGTGACCGCGCATGGCGCATGCCACTGTGGGATGAGTACCAAGATATGCTCGATAGCCCATTTGCCGATATGACCAACTTAGGTGGTCGTCCAGCGGGCGCGATTACTGCGGCTTGTTTCCTCTCGCGTTTCGCGAAAAAGTACAACTGGGCTCACCTAGATGTCGCAGGTACGGCGTGGAACAGCGGTGCCAATAAAGGTTCAACCGGCCGCCCAGTACCGATTTTGACTCAGTTCCTGATCAACCGTGCTGGCGTCGAATTAGGCGAATAATCCCTAACAAGACCAAAGGGCGAAGAAACATTTCTTCGCCTTTTTTATGCCGCAAAGAAAGCGAAATGCCACTGAGACTAATGCGATTAACTATCTGTTCATTCAATTTGATTTCGTGAGAAGAGTTAACAACAACCTAGATGTGAAAGAATACTGCTATTGAATATTTTTTGATTGACAGCCACGCCCTCGCCCTTTAGTTTTAGTCCCTATGAAAACAAATACCTTAGCGTTTTTTTACTTTCTTTTTTACACCCCCACTCTAGGAGGCGGATTTACTGTGTAAAAACGAAAGTAAAAATCCAAAGCCTCCCACTGGGAGGCTTTTTCGTCTTAAACGCTTGAGAATCCGGCGGCAAATGAGGTCAGAATGCAAAAACCACAGCCTTTAAATCACACTCGAGAGCAAATAACCCAGCTCGACAATGAGCTTCTCTCGTTACTCGCCGAACGTCGCCGCTTAAGTCTTGAAGTGGCCCGCAGTAAAGAAGTGGATGTGAGACCCATTCGCGACACCCAAAGGGAAAAAGAACTGCTGGCAAGATTAGTGACGGCAGGGCGAGAAAAAGGCTTAGATGCGCATTATGTTATCTCGCTGTATCAAAGCATTATTGAAGACTCGGTACTGAATCAACAGGCTTATCTTCACGGCCGCGCGAACCCTGAAACGCAAAAACAACAATACTGTATCGCCTACCTTGGCGCCCGCGGCTCCTACTCTTACCTCGCCGCATCTCGCTATTGCCAACGTCGTCAGGTTGAGATGCTCGACTTAGGCTGCCAAAGTTTCGATGAGATAGTCCAAGCCGTTGAGTCAGGTCACGCCGACTATGGCTTTTTGCCGATAGAAAATACTTCGTCCGGCTCAATCAACGAAGTGTATGACGTACTGCAACATACCAGTCTTTCCATCGTGGGCGAGACGACTATCGAAGTAAGCCATTGTCTATTGGGCAAACCGGGCAGCAAACTGAGCGATATCAAAACTGTTTATGCTCACCCGCAGCCCATCAGTCAGTGCAGCCGCTATCTTAGCCAGCACAAAGGCTTAAGACTGGAATATTGCTCAAGTAGCGCCGAAGCCATGGAGAAGGTCAACCAGTCTACCGACAATAGCGCCGCTGCGATTGGTAGCACAGAAGGTGGCGCGCTGTACCAACTCGAGTCAATTGAGTCTGGACTTGCCAATCAAAAGATTAACCAAAGCCGCTTTATTGTTGTAGCACGAAAAGCCGTAGCCGTACCGGAGCAATTGCCCGCAAAAACTACCCTGATTATGGCCACAGGCCAAAAGGCGGGTGCGTTGGTTGAAGCCCTATTGGTGCTCAAGGCGCATCAACTGAATATGAGCAAACTCGAATCACGCCCTATTCCTGGCACGCCGTGGGAAGAAATGTTCTATCTGGATATCGATGCCAATATTTCCAGCGAAGCCATGCAGCAAGGGCTCAAACAGCTCGAGAGGATCACGCGGTTTATCAAAGTATTGGGGTGTTACCCTTGCGAAACCGTAAAACCGACACAACTCAGCAATAGCCAATTGTTGATTGAACCTAATACCTCTAAAGCCGAAGTATTCAGTGAAGTAAGCACTAAGTCATCTCCCTATCGTTACACTAAGGCTTATAAGGCGCAGGCGAGTGAAATTCACTGCGGCCCCTTTACCATTGGCGCAGGCCATCTTGGTGCTATTGCCAAGATGACTCTGAGCAAAAGCCTGCTGCTAGAGTCGTCACCTGCCGTCTTATCCGCCTTTGAGCGCAGAGTGAAACAGCTAAAAGAAGCGGGTTTCCAAGCGGTGATTTTAGACGTATGCCACTCGCTCGCCTCGGTCGAAGCCATCATCCCTAAGCTGCGCCAAACCCTGCATCAGTATGATTTGCTTTGTGTTATTACTATCGAACAGGCGACGGATATGCCGTTGGCGACAGGCCAAGCGGATATGTTGTTCTTAACGGGCAAACAAATGTTTAATCAGGCATTGCTGACTCAGGCAGGCACCCTGCCGATTCCGCTATTCCTCGAACGTAACGATATGGCAAGTTATGAGGAGTTTATGGCGGCAACGGAGACGATTTTAAGTCAAGGTAACCAACAGCTTATCCTATGTGACTCGGGCATTCGTACCTATAACAATGCCAACTTACCCACTTTGGATTTAGCAAGCCTCATCCAAATCAAGGCCAACAGTCATCTCCCTATAGTGATTAATCCTTGTTATGCCATCAGCGAAGATGCGCTGCTACTGCAAACTCAAGGGATTAAACAGCTCAAAGCCGATGGTCTTGTGCTGAATTGCTCCCTCGAAGAAGATAAAGCACATGACACACTGGCGCTGATGGTCGAGGTCGTCAGGAAGTTATATCGCTAATTTGCGCGAATAACGATACCAAAGCACATACAGCCACGAATATCGTGGCTGTCTTGTTTAGGGCTTTTAGGCTTTTAGGATTTTAGGCCTCAAGCTTAAACGCAGCAGGGCTAGGTTCGCTCAGGCGCAATCTGGCTATTGGTATCTGTTGCCACCGCATTACTGCGGCGAATTAACCCCGTCATACTCGATCCCTGCACTAGGATTGAAAACACTACCACGGCATAGGTCATTACGAGTACAAGCTCTCGCAGCTCGACACCAGTTTGTGAATCGATAATCACACCCTCAGGTAAACTCATCGCCATCGCTAATGCCAGCCCGCCCCTCAAGCCACCCCAAATAAGGATCGACTCAGCATAGGGATTGTAGGACTTGACCAACCTAAACCCGATATACGGCAAAAATACACTCACCGCCCACGCTGTTAATACCAGCGGGATAGCCAGCAGCATAAACCACCATAATGGCGCCTTAAAGGTGACGAGCAGGAGTAATAATCCCAGCAGGAGGAACAGCAGCGCATTGAAGAAGGATTCAATCAACGACCAAAAAGTATAGAGTTTTACCCGCTCATGGCGCACAAAATATTTAGGCACACTGTAGTTGCCGATAATCATCCCCGCACTCACCATCGCCAGCGGTCCCGACACCCCTAATACTTCGGCGATAACATAACCCGCCGTCGGGATCAGTAAAGTCACCAGCATTAATTGGGTTTCTTCCTCACAGTAGCGAAAGAAATGGTGCAACAATACGCCCAGCACTGCGCCATAAACGATGCCCCTGAGCGCCTCTTGAACAAACAATAACGAGATTTGCGTGAAGGTCAGCGGCTCAGTTGAAAAGGCCAGATGGGAGATGGCCACAAAAATCACCAGCCCAATGCCATCGTTAAAGAGCGACTCCCCTTCCACCTGAATAGCAATATCTTCGGGCGCGCCCATCTTCTTCAAAATGGCTAAAACGGCAATCGGATCTGTGGGTGAAATCAAGGCGCCAAAGAGCAAACAATGGCTTAAGGCCAAGGGCAATCCCAGCATGGGAGCAATGTAGTAAAGCAAACCACCGACGATAAAAGTCGAGAGCAAGGTACTGACAAAGGCAAGGATGAGGATTTCCCATTTCTGATGCCTTAAGATTTTTAAGCGGATCTGTAATGCCCCAGCAAACAACAGGAAACCTAACATGCCATTGAGCAATAAGGCTTGAAAGTCGAGTTTCTCCAGCCCTGCCACAAAGTAACCATAAACATTACCGCCAAGTGCTTTACCACCCAGCAATAGCAACAGACTCATGCCCAACGCCAATGCGGTAATGGCAACGGTTTCTTGCAGCTTATGTAAACGTGAAGATGCCACTGAGGTGACTAAGGCTAACGCACAGAGAATACACAGAATTTGATAACTAGACATTAGAGCCTCTTATCTCGTTAAGATGAAAAGACTCTAGCACAAGTTTTAGACTTCTAAACCATCCAATAGACTTAACCAGCCTTTAATTATCCGATGACAAAACCAAATAATACCAAAGAGATAAATCGAAAGACTAAGCCAAGTAATCGGCAAGCAATAACCTAATATTAAGAGTCCTAAAAAAATCATATTAGAATGGCGTTGCCAACGCAGGTGCGAAGCTAGTACCGCATTGCCTTGAGAGTGTCGCTGAGACAAGTTAATAAACAAGCTCAGCAGCACAGGAAGCAGTAACAACGGAAAGCCGTACATTAAGGCGTAAAGTAAATGGCCTAAGCTGCGATCTTCAATTTTTGCGGCATAAGTGGTTGTCGTTGTCATTGAGAGACTCCAGCCGGACGATGGGACTGGGCGTGAACTCCGCCCTTGTCTTTAACCTTACGTTCTCAGCGATATAATCGCAACTACGTTACAAAAATATTTCCGTTAAGGATGGCTCAAACAACTCAATATTAGCCCAACGACAGCGTTACATCCGACTTAAGCTTAGTTGAACAGGCTAACACATATCCGGCTTCGATATCAGCTGGCGTCAATGTCATACTACTAGTTGACTCAGTCTCCCCTTCGAGCACTTGGCATTTACACGCGCCGCATACGCCCGATCGGCAAGCCGCAATAATCGGTAAACCTTCAGCTTCAATCCCCTCAAGTAACGTTTGCTCTGCCGTTAAGGCCCGCTTTTTATCCCCAATAGATAACATAAAGCTTGCGCTGGCATTAACTTGATTTGTTGATTGCATTTCAGCTTGCTTGACTCGGCTTTGCGCTTCTTTCACTGCGGTAGCAAAACTCTCGTGATACAGCTTACTCATATCAAAGTTAAGATCAGTCAGAATCTTTTTCACGGCCTGCATATAAGGCTCTGGCCCGCACAAAAATACGGTTCGCTCGGCAAAATCAGGCACTAAATCTCGTAGATTATTGGCACTTAAACAGCCGATATCGTGTAATGTTTCCTCAGTATGCCAAACCGTATCAGTGGTGACATTCTCCACAATATAACGCAGTTTAAAATCTCGATGGCGCGTAGCCATGGTCTCTAATGAAGTTTTAAAAATAATATCGGCTTGAGTTCGCGCGCTATGTACAAAAGCGATGTCGGCATTCATTTGGGTATCGGTCAAATAACGCGACATCGAATACATAGGTGTTATACCGCAACCTGCGCTCAAAAAGAGGTATTTTTGGGCTGAAATATCAAACAGATTGAACTGCCCTGTTGGCGGCAGGACTCGTACCATTTGTCCTGGCTGTAGATGATCAATCAGATAATTCGATACGAGTCCTCCCTCAACCCGCTTAATGGTCAACATTAACGAGTAAGGTCGGGACGGCGTCGAAGATAAGGTATAACTGCGGCAAGCCTGTTCACCGTTGATGTCTAGCACTAAGGTCATAAATTGACCCGGCTTATAATCAAACTTCATCGGCTCACCCGCTTGAAAGCGAAAACTCACCACATCAGCGGTTTCGTTCCAACGTTCCACACACACTAACTGACTGAAACTGTCTTGACGCGCAGGCGTGGAGGATAAAGTGATATCGGGTAGGGTATTGATATTCATAATCTTTGTATCCATAACACTGCGGCCTTATCGTCAAGCCGCAGTGATTCTATGCTATCAATCGACCTAGGCTACGTTTAGCATGGTCTTAAGATCGGCTTCCACTGTGGTGGTATTACGCAAGCCAAATTTCTCTTCCAAAATCTTGGCTAAGTTTGCAGTTAAAAATGCCGGTGGCGTTGGGCCTGTACGGATATTTTTCACCCCGAGCGACAATAGCGTCAGCAGCACGACAATGGCTTTTTGCTCAAACCATGAAAGCACGAGATTCAATGGTAATTCATTGATATCGCATTCAAAGATTTGTGATAGCGCGATAGCTAGCTGGATTGCCGAATAGGCATCGTTACATTGGCCAATATCGAGTAAGCGCGGAATACCGTTGACATCGCCAAATTCCAACTTGTTGAATTTGTACTTACCACAACCTAAGGTCAGGATGACGGAATCCTTTGGCGCCGATTTCGCTAAATCGGTGAAATAACTCCGCTCCGACTTATCACCATCACAACCTCCGACTAAGAAGAAGTGTTTGATAGAACCGTTTTTCACATTTTCAACTACTGTTGGGGCGGCAGCCATTAAGGCATTTCGGGCAAAACCGATGGTGATATTGTGTGGGATTTCATCGTAGTGGAAGCCATCGAGCGCTAGCGCCTTTTCAATCACTACTGAAAAATCATCGCCAGTCACATGGGTCACACCAGGCCAGCCTACAATGCTACGAGTAAAGATACGATCGCTATATTGGCCCACATTCGGGTCAATAATACAGTTAGATGTCATCACCACAGCGCCAGGGAAATTAGCGAATTCTTTTTGCTGGTTCTGCCATGCACTGCCGTAGTTACCTACTAAATGGGCATATTTTTTAAAGGCTGGGTATGCAAGTGCGGGCAGCATTTCGCCATGGGTATAAACATGAATGCCTTTACCCGCCGTTTGCTCGAGGATAAGCTCTAAGTCCTTCATATCATGGCCAGAAACCAGAATTGCTTTGCCTTTTACCGGTTTAGTGTTGACGACTGTCGGTTCAGGATGACCAAAGGCTTCGGTCTCGCCCGCGTCAAGCAAAGCCATAATGCGGTAGTTTAATTGGCCAATTTCCATCGCAGTGGAGAATAATTTATCTGCATCAACACTCGGTTCACCGAGAAACGCCATGATTTGATGGAAATCCGCAGCAATCTCAGCATCGGTTTTACCTAGTACACGCGCATGCTCCATATAAGCGGCCGCACCTTTAAGGCCGTATAAACAGAGTAATCTAAGTCCCAAAATATCTTCATGAATGTGGTTTTTGTCTTTATTAAGCGACGCGATAGGTGCTTGAGACAGCATTTCAAGCTTGCTTGTGCCTAACACTAACTGCGCAACCAGCGGCATCTGCTCTGCCGTTTTCCCTCTCTTTTCACAAGCGGCTTCATAGGCTGTTTTTAGATTTTCACGGTGTGTTGCAGCTTGCTGTACATAAGCAATGATCCGCTCATCATCGAAGTTGACGTTGGTTAAGGTTGAGAAAAAAGCTTTAGGAACAAAAGTATCGACTTCAGAATCTACAATGCCTAACTCGCGCGCTTTTACCGCATAAACGGAAACACCCTGCAACATGTAGATTAATAAGTCTTGCAGATCGGAGGTTGCCGCTAATTTGCCACACATACCTTGGGAATAACTACAACCATTGCCAGCGGGGGTACGAATGGTTTGCTCACACTGAATACAGAACATGGATAGACTCCTAATTTAAATTCATGCTTTATTTATGCATGTTTAAAATTAGTCTACCTAAACCGAAAATAAGCGACAGTGTTTTCTTACCTTGAATGCCAAATCTTAGAGAACGATCACCTTAAGCAGTTGCTAATTTACACAATAAAAGTGACTCAAAACCCATAAAAATGCCCATCAAAGATGGGCATTTTTATGGGTAACTCATTCATTATTAGTTCGTTTTCATATCACTTACCGATTGCAGCATCATGCGGCTTTCGCGCTGAAACTGCGGCGCAAAATCACCAAACCACTTAGCAACCGTTTGGAACTGGTTGATAAACGCTTCCCTATCGCCCCGCTTTAATAGCTCTAATGCCTCGCGATAGTTATCCAAATAATCGCCAATCGCATGCTGGCTGTCCTGTTGGGCAAAAATAATATCGGCATAAAGCTCTGGGCTTTGGGCAAACAAGCGCCCTACCATGGCGAGCTCTAAGCGATAGATGGGCGAGCTAAATTGCAGCAGAGTTTCAATATCTGCTTCTTCTTTGCAAAGGTTTAAGCCATACACAAAGGTTGAGAAGTGGCGCATCGCCTGTACCAACTGCATCGCATTATCGTGGCGTTCAGGCTCGGCTTCGACAATTCGCGCGCCCCAAATCGTAATTTGCTCGAGTAACCATTGGTATTTATCCGCTTCGCGTCCATGACACACCACCACAACCTGCTTAGCTAAACTGCCGACATCTGGGCCAAACATAGGATGAAAGCCAACAACGGGTCCCTTGTGGGCAGCTAACATGGCATTCATCGGTTCAGTCTTGATAGAGGTTAAGTCGGCTAAAATACAGTCCTGTGGTAATTGGGTTAGTTTTGCACGGATAAGGTCGCAGGTGATAGCAATAGGTACTGTTACCAATACCAATCCGGCGTCAGCAAATAAGGTTTCCGCTTGCTGCCAGTCGTCTTTATCAAGCACTTTGACCTGGTAACCCGAGAGCGACAGCATCTGTTGAAACAGTCCACCAAGCTGGCCTTTCCCTCCCACAATCACAACTGAACCTAGGTCATTTTTCACTTGCTTAAAGCCAACATCCTTCTCATTGAGATAGGACTCACGCATCAAGCGGCGCAGAATATCTTCAATCAGTTGCGGCGCAATATCCATGGTTTTGGCTTCTTCGCGGCGTTTTGCCAGCATTGCGGCTTCACGTTGCGGCGCATAAATCGGCAGGCCTGCGGCATGCTTAACTGTGCCCACCTGCGCGACTAAATCTAGCCGTTTACGCAGTAAATGCAGCAATTGCTGGTCGACGCCGTCGATAAGGCCGCGAAGGTGTTCTAATTCAGTTGTGGTTTTTTCGTTCATGTTATCGGTCCACTACCCACCTAAAAGGAAGGTGTTTAAACGTTAGGCACTTAAGATTTGCTCTCAAGCATTGGCCACTTTGAGCATATCAAAACGCGTTGGCAATACCGAAGATAACTTCGATGCACCCGCACGTAAAACGCTTTCGGTTTTTTCCCAATTAATACAGGAGTCTGTCACAGAAACTCCGTAGGCCAATTCGCTTAATGGTTTATCACAACTTTGATTACCTTCGTTTAAATGACTTTCTAGCATTACGCCAATAATGGACTTATTGCCGTTGTAGATCTGGGCAAATACATCTTCACACACAGGGACTTGCCTGGTGTAATCCTTAGAGGAATTACCGTGGCTGCAATCGATAATAAGGCGCGCATTGAGTTTGGCCTTATGTAGCTGCGCTTCACATTCGGCTACACTGGCCGCATCGTAGTTTGGTGTTACGCCGCCGCGCAGGATCACATGCCCATCGGGGTTTCCCGCCGTTTGCAACAGAGCCACTTGACCCTGTTGGTTAATTCCCATAAATCTGTGGCTACTGGCCGCCGATTTAAGGGCATTAATTGCAACATCCAGCTTTCCATCTGTACCATTTTTAAAGCCAACGGGCATAGACAAACCCGACGCCATTTCCCTGTGGGTTTGCGATTCAGTAGTACGAGCACCAATGGCCGACCAAGTCACTAGCTCCGAAATATATTGCGGACTGATAGGATCGAGCGCTTCGGTGGCAACGGGTAGCTCAAGCTCTGCAAGCCAAATCATCAGCTCGCGCGCCATCTTTAAACCTTTCTCAACATCGAAGGATTCATCCATATCGGGGTCGTTAATCATGCCCTTCCAACCCACTGTGGTACGTGGCTTCTCAAAGTAGACTCGCATTAAGATGTAGAACTCATCTCTGAGTTCATCGTGTAATTTTTTAAGCTTTAAAGCGTATTCCTTGGCGGCATCGATATCATGGATAGAACAAGGTCCTGTGACGATAAGCACGCGGTGATCGCGCTTATGGACAATATCCGCCACGGTTTTGCGTGCATTGAGGATATAACGATACGCGTGCTCAGAGAGTGGCAGAGTCGCTTTTAGCTCCTGCGGTGTAATAAGGACTTTCTCTGAACTGATGTGTACGTTATTGATCGTATCCTGTTGCATGCTTACCACCTAAAACTGAAGTCATATCCCCAGGTTATCAGGAGTCTGGATCTCAAACCGCTGGGGGAAGAATTAAATAGCCGAGGCCATCATGTAATATTGTAATGATACACCATTACAATAGGCGACCAATATGCCTATTAATTGGCAGAAGATCAAGGAAGAATTTAACAAATTCGGCATTTATACCAATCGTATTAAATATCTGTTCATTCAGCGGGAGTTCAACGCGCTTTAGACAAGGCAAAGGCTTGAGGGCATAGTGGCTCTCTGTCGAAAGCCGTATTAACCCGAAACGCACTCAATACGGCTAAAAAGAAAAACGTCAGCCAACAAAAAACCGCCACTAGGGCGGTTTTCTGTGCGAACACTACGTCTTGTTTTCTGTAGCGGGTACTATTACTTAGTAGCCAGCTTTTCACGGATACGTGCAGATTTACCTGAACGATCACGTAAGTAGTACAGTTTGGCGCGACGAACGCGGCCACGACGCTTAACTTCAATGCTAGCGATCAGAGGGCTGTGCGTTTGGAATGCACGCTCAACACCTTCGCCATTAGAGATTTTACGTACTGTGAATGCAGAGTGCAGGCCACGGTTACGTTTAGCAATTACAACGCCTTCGAAAGCCTGTAAACGCTCTTTATCACCTTCTTTAACACGAACCTGAACTACTACTGTATCACCAGCACCAAACGCAGGTACGTCTTGTTTCATTTGCTCATCGTTGAGCATTTTAATGATGTTGTTCATAACTTACTCCGTTCTAGAATTAACTGAGCTACGACTAAGCATGCTTGTCCATTGCTTCAACGAACTGCGCTAAAAGAGTCGATTGTTCGTCAGTCAGAGCTAGATTTTCAAATAATTCTGGCCGTCTTAGAAAAGTCCTACCAAGGCTTTGCTGCAAACGCCAGAGTCTAATTTGTTCGTGGTTGCCACTTAGCAGTACTGCAGGTACATCGAGTCCATCCAGACTTTCAGGGCGCGTGTAATGAGGACAGTCCAGTAAACCGTCGGAGAAAGAATCTTGCTCCGCCGAAGCTTGTTTTCCTAGCACGCCAGGAACCAATCTCGATACTGCATCTATCAAGGTCATTGCGGGTAATTCGCCGCCCGAAAGCACGTAATCCCCAACCGACCATTCTTCATTCACTTCCGTTTGAATGATGCGTTCATCAATACCTTCGTACCGACCACACACCAAAATCAACCGGGATGATTTAGCCAACTCAGTAACGCCTTGCTGATCCAGCTTGCGTCCTTGAGGTGACAAGTAAATCACCTTTGCCTCTTCGCCTGCTGCTGCTTTCGCAGCATGAATGGCATCGCGTAAAGGTTGCACCATCATCAACATACCAGGACCACCGCCGTAAGGCCTGTCATCCACAGTACTGTGTCTATCATGGGTGAAATCGCGAGGATTCCACGTGTGCAACTCAAGCAGACCGTTTTTCACGGCACGACCCGTAACCCCAAAGTCTGTTACGGCACGAAACATGTCTGGGAACAGGGTAATTACCCCTAACCACATATGTTGTACCTCGACTTAAAAGTCAGGATCCCAATCCACTAAAATCTGTTTACCTTGGACATCCACCTTTAAGATGAATTGCCCTGGGACAAAGGGAACCATACGTTCCACTTTGCCGAAACTATCTTTAGCGTTGGCCTTAACAAGTAGGACATCGTTCGAACCGGTTTCCACGATTTGATCGACAATCCCCATGTTATAGCCGGTAGTATTAATCACTTCACAACCGATAAGATCACGCCAATAGAACTCGTCTTCTGGCAATGATTGCATCTGCTGCGGCAGGATACCAATTTCGCAATTGGTGAGCATTTGTGCTCGCTCCCGCGTGGTGACACCTTCAAGTTCGGCCACAACGGCCTTGCCTTGGTAACGCCACTGAGTAACTTTTACTTCACGCCATTCGCCATTTTCTTTAATAAGCCAAGGCGAATAATCAAAGATACCTTCAACAGAATCGGTATAGGCGGTGATTTTCAGCCAACCCTTAATGCCATGACAGGAGCCTAATTTCCCCAGTACGACTGGCTGTTGGTTACTGCTCATCAATCTATACCTTAACGCTATTAAGCAGCAGCTTTAGCGTCTTTAATCAATTTTGCTACGCGATCAGTTGTCGCAGCGCCGTTCGCAACCCAGTGCTCAACGCGAGCTAGGTCTAAACGTAAAGTTTCTTCTTGGCCACGGGCCAATGGGTTGAAGAAACCAACACGCTCAATGAAACGACCGTCACGAGCGTTACGGCTGTCAGCAACAACGATGTTGTAAAATGGACGCTTTTTAGCGCCACCACGAGCTAAACGAATGGTAACCATGCGTTTTCAATCCTCTAATGATTTGCTTGAAGCAAAAATAAAAACTGGAACCCCGTGTTCGCGAAGAGTCCCAGATAGAAAGCCGGAAGATTTTACCTGACTTTTCAACGAATGCAACCCAATCTGGCGATTATTAAACCTGCCATAGAATTGCCCGCCTCATTCCAAATACAATCAACCAACTGATAAGACATCAACTTTGATGAAAATCGTTGAGATTAGCGCCCAGGAAATTTCATTCCGCCAGGCATCATACCGCGCATTCCACGCATCATCTTTTGCATGCCGCCCTTAGCCGACATTTTTTTCATCATTTTTTGCATTTGGGTAAACTGTTTCAATAAACGGTTTACATCTTGAATCTCAGTCCCCGAACCCGCAGCAATACGACGCTTACGTGAGCCCTTGATTAAATCAGGGTTTTTACGCTCTTTCGCCGTCATTGAGTTAATGATGGCTTCCATTTGGCGGGTCATTTTACCATCTTGGATTTGCGCTAAAGCATCCGGCGGCAACTGACCAACACCGGGCAGCTTTTCAATCATGCTCATCATACCGCCCATGTTTTTCATTTGCTGCAGCTGTTCACGGAAGTCTTCGAGATCGAAACTACCGCCCTGCTTCACTTTGGAAGCCAGCTTCATCGCCTTTTCTTTATCGACGCCACGCTCCACTTCTTCGATAAGCGATAATACGTCGCCCATACCGAGAATACGTGAGGCGATACGGTCTGGATGGAAAGGTTCTAAGGCATCGGTCTTTTCACCCACACCCAAAAATTTAATTGGCTTGCCTGTGATATGGCGAATCGATAATGCCGCACCGCCGCGTGCATCACCATCAACCTTAGTTAAAATCACACCAGTGAGCGGCAGCGCTTCGTTAAAGGCTTTGGCCGTGTTTGCCGCGTCTTGACCCGTCATGGCATCGACCACAAACAGTGTCTCAATCGGCTTAACCGCCGCGTGCAGTGCCTTGATCTCATCCATCATGGCTTCATCGACGTGCAGACGACCCGCGGTGTCGAGAATTACTACATCGATAAATTTAAGTTTAGCGTGGGCAATGGCCGCCTTAGCGATATCGATTGGCTTTTGGCTCACGTCCGATGGGAAGAACTCCACATCGACTTCGGTCGCTAAGGTCTCAAGCTGTTTAATCGCCGCTGGACGATAAACGTCAGCACTGACGACTAATACCGATTTTTTATGGCGCGTACGCAGCAGCTTACCCAGTTTGGCAACGCTGGTTGTTTTACCCGCACCTTGAAGCCCCGCCATCATCACCACGGCTGGCGGCTGAGTGGCTAAATCCAGAGCTTGGTTTGCCTCGCCCATGGATTTTTCAAGTTCACTTTGAACAATCTTAATAAAGGCTTGGCCAGGGCTTAGGCTTTTCGCCACTTCTTGGCCAACGGCACGTTCTTTTACATTGTTAACGAATTCACGCACCACAGGCAGGGCAACATCGGCCTCCAGCAGCGCCATACGCACTTCGCGCAGGGTTTCCTTAACGTTTTCTTCGGTTAAGCGACCACGGCCACTGATATTTTTCAGCGTGCGTGACAGTCTGTCGGTTAGATTCTCAAACATCGTCCTGCTCTATACCTTTAAGGATCTCGATTAATGGGCAGTATTATAACCATGCGTGCGTATTATGCTACTGCTACGCCCCGGTTGCGTTAACTTAGGCATTTAATCTGCTACCACACTTATTTTGCGACTTGACGGCGACTATTTACACCTAACAATAAGAATCTGCTAAATTTTGCAACTTATGTCACTGCCCATTTGCCGATAGCTCATGCTATTCTAGGCAAAATATTGATCTGTATGCCCAGTTAAAACTCAAACAATCTGAAAATACGAGTTTCAAGTAGTTTGGGGATATAAGGCACCTTTAACAACACAAATAGGTTAATTACCCATGGTCATTTTTTCTGCCTCAGCCATGTTTTTTTATTGCATCGCATTGGTATTAGTGACAAGCCGGCTCTTCCATCCTGAAGGCCCTAATCGTAAAGCCGTTGCAGGTATCGCAGCGATTGCGGTGATTCTACACGCAGCCGCCCTCTCACAAGCGATATTTACCCCTGACGGACAAAACTTCAGCCTCACTAATGTGATCTCGTTAGTGAACTGGATCATCGCCTTCACCTTTACCGTGATGATGTTTAGGCTAAAAGTGATTGTGGTTGTGCCCGTGGTTTATGCCTGTTCCGTGCTCTCTGTAGCCCTGCTCTGGTTATTGCCGCCTAAGTTTATTACTCACTTTGAATTGTATCCTGAGGTCTTAGCCCACGTTGTGCTCTCTCTCATGGCATACAGCGCCCTGATGATCGCCGCCCTGTACGCGATTCAACTGGCGATGATCCAAAACAAGCTCAAAAAGAAACAACTCATGTTAAGCCCTAGCATTCCACCACTGATGACGGTAGAAAAGCAGCTCTATCATCTTGTTATTATTGGGGTCATTTTACTGAGCTTATCCCTAGCCACAGGCTTTATCTTCCTCGATGACATGTTTGCCGATGGCAAAGGCCATAAGGCGATTTTGTCAATTATCGCTTGGTTCGTGTATATCGCTATGCTGTGGCAGCAGTATTGGGTTGGCTGTAAAATTCGCACCGCAGTCATTTACACTTTAACTGGTGCAACCTTGTTATCCTTAGCTTATTTTGGCGCTCGCATTGTCAAAGAATTAATTCTTAGTTAATAATTTCAAGTCAGCTTAGGTGCTTACTCGCTAAGCTGACTTGACACCCAACGCTATTCTCGGTATTTACATAATCTTTACAGCCTAACTGGAACGTATTTTTTGGACGCTATATCGACAAGCGCACTCCTTGTTGCTTTGCTGGTGCTTATCCTCTTCTCGGCCTACTTTTCCGCCTCAGAAACGGCAATGATGACGCTCAATCGCTATCGATTAAAACATCTTGCCTCCAACGGTCACAAAGGGGCGCAGCGTGCACTGCAACTTCTCGATCGTCCAGATAAGCTTATCGGTGTGATCCTCATCGGCAACAACCTCGTCAATATCCTAGCGGCGCAGGTCGCCACCATTATAGGCATGCGTTTATACGGCGACATGGGGATGGCAATTGCCACTGGTGTATTAACCCTGTTAGTACTGGTCTTTGCTGAAGTGACCCCCAAAACCTTGGCGGCGTTGCACCCAGAACCTATCGCCTTCCCCTCCAGTTTCTTACTGCGCTGGTTGCTCGTGATTCTCTCGCCATTAGTGCGCATCATGAACATCATCACCTCCTCCTTGTTGCGCCTGATTGGGGTACATTCGGTCAAAACTAACGAGGCCCTCAGCCAAGAAGAACTGCGCACCGTCGTGCATGAGGCTGGCGCCCTCATCCCCCAGCGCCACCAAGAAATGCTGTTATCTATTCTGGACTTAGAAAAAGTCACCGTTGAAGACATCATGGTGCCGCGCTCGGATATCTATGCGATTAACGTCAACGATGACTTTAAGTTTATCAATCGCCAAGTCATCCAAAGCCCACATACTCGAGTGTTGGTTTACCGCGATACCATTGACGATGCCGTCGGCTTTATTCATCTGCGTGATGCGCTACGCTTGCAATCAAAAGAACAGTTCAGTAAATCCTCATTGCTGCGCGCCGTCAAAGAGCTCTACTTTATTCCTGAAGGCACACCACTCAATGTGCAATTAGCCAATTTTCAGCACAACAAAGAACGTATTGGCCTCGTCGTGGATGAATACGGTGACATCCAAGGACTGGTAACACTCGAAGATATCCTCGAAGAAATTGTCGGTGACTTCACCACTTCAATGTTACCAACCGCGAGTGAAGAGATTAACCAACAACAGGATGGCAGTTATTTGATTGATGCTAGTATCACCATCCGAGACTTGAACAAAGAGATGAAATGGGATTTTCCAACCGATGGTCCTAAAACCCTCAATGGCCTGATTTTAGAGTATTTGGAGGACATCCCCTCCGAAAACACGAGCCTACGCCTTGCAGGCTACCCGCTAGAAGTCATTGAAGTCGCTGACAATATGGTCAAAACAGTGCGTATCATTCCGCAGTATTATCAGTCTCAAAAGTAACTAGATTACCTCTCTACGCTAAATGCGTGGTTGATTTTATCTTTAGAAAATAGCTTAAAATTGAGCCAGTCTAGATTCCCCTATTAATCTCGATGGTGCATTTAAGCTATTACGTCTAACTTTTTGGTAAACAACATCCTCACAGGGAGCAACAATTTAGATATGTCACACACTTTAGATGTGTACTCATAATCCACGTCCATTCCCACTGACAACAAAACATCCAAATGGGCACAATTAAAAAACTTGTTACTGCCTCAAATCTCTGATAAAAATCATCCTAAGTAGAAATAATCAAGGATGAAAAAATGTTTAAATACTTAGCAATCTCATGCTCATTACTTTATTCTTCCAGTACTTTAGCCTCAAATAATCTCCCGCAAGTCCTTGATTACTATCCTACCTGTGAATATAAAAACATAAGTACAAAAAACAACCATTACACCGTTGAAATAGATAAAAATGAATTATTAGAAATAAAATACACTGACTCAACTCCATTTTATAGCAGATACTTTGAAAAAGTGTTAAAAAGCATTCAACAAGATGCATTATCAGAAGGTGCCGATGCAATTATAATTGAAAGAATCACCCTAAGGATAATTAGCGTAAAAAAAATAAAAAATAATGAATACATAGATAAAATAAAATTTATAACCACTACAACAAATATAAAATCATGCCAGAATGACATTCCCCCTACCACTCCAACCCCTTACAATAGCAAAGGCGAGAATATAGCTAAAGATAAAGAAATACATTTAACCACACTAGCTAAAAATGATTATATAAATATATATAAACAAGCTAAAAACCACCTTGCTCCAGCTGCGAATGTTACATTAAATCGTGCTTATGGCTTAAGTAATGGTGAGCCTGAATCATCTATAAACCAATTGATGGGGCCAGAGAGCGTAAAATTGTCTATGCTGGACGGTTCAACAGCGTATGTTTACGGCAGAACGCTATGGATTTATGCAAAAAACAGCCAGATTGTTAGGATCGATAAAAACCAGAGCATTCTAAATAATCATGGTAGTAATATGATTGAGCCTAGTGATAATTATGACCAAGATAACTGGATTATCGATGGCAAGATACAATTTAAAGATAAGCTAGCGCAAATACTGTCGCTCGAGGAAATAGAACAAGAAGGCAACGATTATCGCCTCGATGGAAAAAACAATAAGCTAATATTGTATTTCGAAACCTTCAGTTTAAACAATAAACATGAAACAGCAGAGATGTTAACTGGATTTTCGTTTGTTCCACGAGGAAACAGCGGCAAGCGTACTTCGATAAATTTTAATGAATTTGACAACAATAAAATAAAACAAATCATCTCAGATAAAAACGAGGATGAATTTATTCTAAGCCCCTCTCAACTTGCCAACATTATAAAAATACCCAATCAGGTTGACTCCTCACGCAGTGAGCAATGGGTCATCGCCACTGAAAATATTCTCCTCGGCATTAATGATATTGAGGCAAGAAAAGTCAGTAAAATTCGATTTACAGAGTCACTAACGAGAAACCAAAACAACGACGAATTTATGAAAACGTTGAAAAACTACAACATTCCCATCACTAAATCTGATTTTTTATCAAAAAACCAAGAGTCGGAAGATAATTTCGAACAAGTATTTTACCGAAAAGGCAATGTCTCACTCACCGCAACATTCGAGTCGGAAGATATGAATGCACAGCTAATTGATTTACTTATTGAGTTGTAAATGATTAGCCGTGCAGATCCCAAGACAAAAGGCTATAAAACCCAAACTACACTTTTTTGCTATCGAGTGCTCGGCGCTTTTCGATAGCGATAGGTGTAATCTCGGCATCTAACGCCTTTTCTAACCCCAAGATAAAATACACTTCGGCCATTAAGAAAAACGGGCCAATTAACAGTTGGTTTAAATCATCAATAAAGGCAGGCTTTGCCTTCTCGTATTGATGGCCAATCAGCTGAAAAACCCAACCGACGATAAATACCGATATAGCCAACCAGAAGGCGTTGGGAGAATCTGCCATTAACTCAGTGGTATATACGACGGGTGCGATAAATAAAGCTAGGCCAATAGCTAACTTTGCATGCAAACGAAAATAATAAACCAGCACACCTGCCCCTAAAATCACACCTAAACTCACATCACCCGCGCTGCCAAGTGGAATTCGGATTGTCGCTAATAATAGAAAAGCCGACCATATAATTAATGGGATACCAATAAAATGAGTTCGAATATTTCGCGGATTTAAATGCACACTTTTATAGGTTGATAACTGCTCTACGGCGGATTTCATCTTGGGCTCCTTTTGCTGTGTCCCTGCAAATTAGTTTATGGATAAAACTTTTGACCTAACCTAGCCCAAAAATGCCAGACTGAACAGTAAAAAGTAACAAAAATGTTGCCAAGCATTTTACGCAATAAAAAAGGGAGCTAAGGCTCCCTTTGTGCTAATGGGTTAGAAACTAGCGAGATTCTAGGATAACCGTCGCAATAGCGTAGGATTTTTCATCTGCGATTGAAATGTGTCCAACCACACCATTGAGCAAAACTAAACGTTGCAGCGCCCCTTCAGTAAAGTCAATCGTTGGCGCACCATCAGTCGTATTGCCAATGTGGATATGCTGAAAAGATACGCCACGACCAATCCCCGTCCCCAAAGCTTTAGCGGCGGCTTCTTTGGCGGCAAAGCGTTTAGCTAAATAGCGGCTCGGTTGGCTATGCTGTTGATAGATATCGAACTCAGCCTCTGTCAGTACGCGTTTAGCCAGCTTATCGCCGGAACGTGCCACATGAGCCGTGATACGCTCGATTTCAACTATGTCAGTGCCAAGCCCAACGATTGCCATTATTCGCCTCGACGACCTTCTAACATCAGCGCTTTCATATCTTTAACCGCTGTCGCTAAGCCATCAATGGCCGCACGCGCGACAATGGCATGGCCGATGTTGAGCTCATACAGCTCAGGGATTGCCGCAATCGGCTTAACATTGTGATAATGCAGCCCGTGTCCAGCATTCACCACCAACCCTTTGCCGTGAGCGTATTTTGCCATTTCGCTGATACGCGCAAGCTCTTTGGCCTCATCATCAGCCGTTTTGGCATCGGCATAGCAACCGGTATGGATTTCGATAAGTGGGGCGCCAGAGGCGACTGCGGCATCGATTTGCGTCTTATCGGCATCGATAAACAGTGACACTTGAATACCATTGGCGGCTAAGCGGCTTACCGCAGCAGTGATTTTATCTAATTGACCAGCCACATCTAAACCGCCTTCAGTCGTCACTTCTTGACGCTTTTCAGGGACTAAACAAACGTAGGTTGGTTTGACTTCGCAGGCGATGTTGAGCATTTCCTCAGTCACAGCACACTCAAAGTTCATCCGCGTCTTTAAGGTTTTTGCCAGCAGATACACATCGCGGTCGATAATATGGCGTCTGTCTTCCCGTAAATGAATGGTGATACCGTCGGCACCCGCATGCTCGGCAACCGCCGCCGCATGGACAGGATCGGGATAACTGGTGCCGCGAGCCTGACGCAGGGTCGCAATATGGTCGATATTAACACCCAATAAGATACGGCTCATCGGGAACTCCTTTATGTTGTTAAGGCGAGAATTAACGCTGATTTGCGCCCTATTGTACTGGGACAGACTATAAAAAACAGGAGCTAGGGCTAATTATTCCCATTCATCTTTGAGGCTGTCGCTTGCATAAACAACTGCCGACTCACCAGTGGCTTGTTTCCGAGCAATGGTTGCAGCATAGACCGCATCAGTCGTTTAGCTGCTAAAAACTGCTCTTGCAACAGCTCATTATCGTTAAGTGCGGTTAACATCGCACCTTGATAGGTGTGCTTTGCTCGGCTGTTTAACACAAATTGAAACCCGAGCTCAGGCACAAGCTGATAGTAATGTTCAGGGATCAGAGGCTCACCTTGTGTATCGCGGATAAGGGATGGCATAGCCCCGAGTTCCCGCAAAAGCGCCAGTTCAAGGTACCGCAGCTTCGACTCACAAAACTGCGCCGCAAGTCCTACTAAGGCTTGGTGGTAGATGAGGAATAACGCCTCGGCATTATGGTGAACCGACAGGGTTCGCATCAGCAACTCATTGATATACATGCCCGCATACAGGCTATAGCCTGATAAGGGCACGGCTGGCGCGGCCGCTTCAATTTGGCTGATGTTTTTGAGTTCTGATTTACCGCTAAATTCAAAAATCAGCGGCTGAAAGGGCTGGAGGATACTTTTGATGGAGCGTTTACCGCTCCCGACACGCGCGACGGCATCGACACGCCCAATCCCGTCGACCAAGAGATTCACCAGCGCGCTAGACTCCCGATAGGGGCGATGATGCAAAACATAACCCCGTTTCATCAATCTGCGCGCTCGTTCATGGTCAGGCTAGGCCTATCATCAGTAACAATTAATCGTCACCGTAACCTAAGCTTCGCAGGGCGCGTTCATCATCGGCCCAACCGGATTTGACCTTCACCCACACCTCGAGGAACACTTTGTTATCAAACAAAGTTTCCATATCAAGGCGCGCTTGTGTGGCGATGGTACGGATGCGTTCGCCTTTGCTACCAATCACCATCCGCTTTTGGCCTTCTCGCTCGACGAGGATCAGGGCGTTAATTTGGTAAACCCCATTTTCCATCATCTTAAACTGCTCGATTTCAACCGTCGCATCGTAGGGCAATTCATCGCCTAAAAAGCGCATCAGTTTTTCACGGACAATTTCAGAGGCCATAAAACGCTGCGAACGGTCGGTCACATAATCTTCTGGAAAGAAGAAGGGATTCTCGGGCAGAGACTCTGCCGCCATCTCTAAAATGCGCTTAACGTTGGTGCCCTTACTGGCTGAAATCGGCAGGATCTCATCGAAGGGATACTTCTTGGCCACGTCTTCCAAATAAGGGAAAAGGGCTTCTTTGTCTTTGATATTATCGACTTTATTGATGGCTAAAACGGTTTTACGCTCTTCACCGCCTCGGCGAAGTTTGCTTAACACCATCTCATCATCGGCGGTCCATGTCATGCCATCGACCACAAAAATCACCATAGACACATCGGCAAGCGAGCTCGCCGCCGCGCGGTTCATTAAACGGTTAATCGCACGCTGCTCTTCAATATGCAGACCGGGTGTGTCGATAAACACGATTTGGCGCGGACCATCGGTATGGATACCCATGATGCGATGACGCGTCGTTTGCGGCTTTTTCGAGGTAATACTGATCTTTTGCCCAAGCAAACGGTTCAGCAGGGTCGATTTCCCCACGTTAGGCCGGCCAATAATAGCCACCATGCCACAGTAGGTCACATCATAGTGAACAGACGGCGCTGCTGCGCTCGCTGCATTCATCCTTGCCAGTAATTCGTCTAAGCTCGGCTCATTGCTCGCGTTAGCGGCATCGACAGCTGGCAAGTCTGTTTTTTTGGTCATTTCTTCAGTAACTCCAATACTTGAGCCGCGGCAATCTGCTCGGCTTTGCGGCGTGAGCTCGCAACGCCAATCACGCTTTCGCTCAAGTCATCTATACGACATTCAACAGTGAATGTTTGATCGTGGGCATCGCCTTCTATGTTGATTACTTGGTAATCGGGTAGCGGCTTCTTTAACCCTTGTAAATATTCTTGCAGTAAGGTTTTAGCGTCTTTTTGATTCACACCGGGTTGAATCTCGGCCAAACGCTCGGCATACCATTTAAGTAACAGCTCACGGCACACTTCGAGGTCCGAATCTAAGTAAATCGCACCAATAATCGCCTCAACCGCATCGGCCAGAATCGACTCGCGTCGAAAACCGCCACTCTTTAATTCGCCAGGACCGAGGAATAAATAATCCCCAAGTTTAAAGGCTTGAGCAATCAAGGTCAGCGTATCGCCACGCACTAAAGTGGCGCGCATCCGGCTTAAATCGCCTTCAGTCGCCTTAGGAAACTGATGATATAAGGCATCCGAAATGACTATCGATAAAATCGAATCACCTAAAAATTCTAAACGCTCATTGTGCTTATTTGCCGCACTTCTATGAGTCAACGCTTGGGTTAGAAGGTCAATATTCTTGAACTCATAGCCCAATGTACGACACAAACGCGGCAAATTTTTAATCGGTTCCATACTAGTGAATTCCACCTACACGTTCAAAGCGCACACCGCTTGGTACCCAGGTTGGCAGGAAGTCGGCTTTTGAACGGTCAAACTCAAAACTGATCCAGATAGCCACCGCTTTACCGACAAGATTTTCTTCAGGGACAAAGCCCCAGAAACGGCTGTCGGTACTGTTATCGCGGTTATCACCCATCGCAAAGTAATGGCCTTCGGGAACAAGAAATTCACCCGCGGGTAAATTGCCATCACGCTTGAAATAACCCAACATATCAGGACGGCTTGGATTAATTAAAATATCGTGTGCCACTTCACCGAGTTGCTCTTTATAACGCAGTAAAGGCACACCATCTTGGCTGTAATCACCACGGCTGATTTCGGTACGCGCCACCAGTTCTGGCTCAGGGCAATTGGTTTGCTCCGCGCCACAGGCCTTTTGGATCATCAACTGTTTGTTGCGGTAGATAATCCTATCGCCCGGTAAACCTACAACACGCTTAATGTAATCAACCTGAGGATTCTCTGGGTACTTAAAGACGATCACATCACCACGTTTGGGCTCGCCCGTTTCAATAAGTTTAGTGCGCCATACGGGATCTTTTAGGCCATAACTAAACTTTTCAACCAGAATAAAATCGCCCACTAATAGCGTTGGCATCATAGAACCCGATGGAATTTGAAATGGCTCATAAATAAACGAGCGCAGGATCAGCACAAAGGCAATCACCGGGAAGATGGAGTGCGCAGTCTCAACCACAGTGGGTTCACGGATAATATTGTATTCGGCTTCCTCAGTTAAATTGGCCTGAGAAGCCTTGGCCAAGGCTAAGCTTTCACGGCGTTTAGGCGCAAATACCAGCACATCGACTAACCAGATCACCCCTGAAATCAGAGTGACTAGCACTAAAATAATGGAAAAATAGGCTGCCATTACGTATTGAACTCCTGCCTTGAAATGTAAAGATCTAAACTCAGCGACTATTGTATTTCGACTCGCGAACTTTAGTTAACTTACCGCATTTATAAAAAAACACCACAAAACATACGATAAGCTAAGTAAAGCGCCGCAAACTGCGGCGCAATAATAGCTAAATTGTGTTATCTCGAGTGTTACTCGTTTAGCTTAAGTACCGCTAAGAACGCCTCTTGCGGCACCTCAACGTTACCCACTTGTTTCATCCGTTTTTTACCCTCTTTTTGTTTATTTAAGAGTTTCTTCTTACGGGAAACGTCACCACCATAACACTTAGCTGTTACGTCTTTGCGTAACGCTTTTACGGTAGAACGGGCAATAATCTGGCTACCGACCGCGGCCTGAATCGCGATATCAAACATCTGCCGCGGGATAAGCTCTTTCATCTTTTCAACCAACGCCAAACCACGGTGACGAATATTCGAACGGTGAATAATCATCGCCAGCGCATCCACGCGGTCGCCGTTGATCAGAATATCTAAGCGCACCATGTCCGCCGGATCGAAGCGGATAAAGTTGTACTCTAATGACGCATAACCACGGCTAGTTGATTTTAAGCGATCAAAGAAGTCCATCACCACTTCCGCCATTGGCAGATGGTAAGTCACGGCCACTTGATTACCGTGGTAAACCATATTCACTTGAGTACCGCGTTTTTCGATACACAGCGTAATTACGTTACCTAAGTATTCTTTTGGTACCAGAATATTGGCTTCAACAATCGGTTCACGCATCTCTTCGATGTTGTTAATTGCAGGCAAATCTGCTGGATTATCAACATAGATAGTCTCACCACTGGTCATCAGCACTTCATAGACTACCGTAGGTGCGGTCGTGATCAGGTCAAGATCGTATTCGCGCTCTAAACGTTCTTGAATGATTTCCATGTGGAGCAGGCCTAAATAACCAATACGGAAACCAAAGCCTAACGCAGATGAACTTTCAGGCTCAAAGAACAATGAGGCATCGTTCAGGCTGAGTTTGTTCAGTGCATCACGGAAGTTTTCATATTCATCGGTAGAAATCGGGAACACACCAGCATAAACCTGAGGCTTCACTTTTTTAAAGCCGGGTAATGGCTTATCGGCACCATTTTTAGCTAGTGTTAAGGTATCACCCACTGGCGCACCGTGAATTTCTTTAATACCTGCGATAACGAAACCTACTTCACCGGTTTTTAGCTCGGTTTTATCGGTTTGTTTTGGCGTGAAAATACCGACACGATCTGCGGTATGGTTTTGCCCTGTAGACATCACCTTGAACTTATCACCCTTCTTGAGCACGCCATGTTTAATACGCACTAAAGAAACAACGCCTAAGTAGCTGTCAAACCACGAGTCAATAATGAGGGCTTGCAACGGCGCATCTGGATTGCCTTCTGGCGGTGGAATTTGCTCGACGATAACCTCTAATACATCATCAATACCCACACCGGTTTTTGCAGAACAACGCACCGCGTTCATCGCATCAATACCGACGATGTCTTCAATCTCGGCGGCAACACGCTCAGGATCAGCCTGAGGTAAGTCGATTTTGTTCAGGATAGGTACCACGTCCAGATTCATATCCAGCGCAGTGTAACAGTTTGCCAGCGTTTGAGCTTCAACGCCTTGGCCAGCATCCACCACAAGCAGCGCACCTTCACAGGCGGCTAATGAACGAGATACTTCATAGGAAAAGTCGACGTGACCAGGGGTGTCAATAAAGTTGAGTTGGTAGGTTTCGCCATTTTTGGCTGTATATTCCAACGTAACGCTCTGCGCCTTAATGGTAATACCGCGCTCACGTTCTAAATCCATAGAATCAAGAACTTGTGCATCCATTTCACGGTCGCTTAAACCGCCACAAACCTGAATAAGACGATCTGACAGCGTCGATTTACCATGGTCGATATGGGCAATAATTGAGAAGTTTCTAATGTGTTTCATTATGCTGCTATGACTAATACTGAAAAATGGATACGGTTCAAAGGTGGGAAATTGTACCTGATTGCGGATTCAATACCAATCAGATTCACTCATAGTTGTCTTTATGTCGAAAAATGCCGCCCTCAGCAAAAGTTTATTGTCTAATTGAAATCAATAACAACATGAAATCAAAAAGATAATTTATCTAAACTGATCCCTGTGCCTAAATAAGCTAAAATCACAGGTTGCGAATCTACTTCAAGCTGTTTTGCCTTACGTTTTCCAAAGAACCAAGCGGCTAACGCGCCTAAAGCAGCAAAGCCTATCGCACAGAGATCCGAATTGATTACTAACAAACTAGCAAAAAACTGCCCTAATAATGCACCCGCAAATAAGCCGAAGAGTGGCGTCAAATAAACCAAGGCAGCCGCTTTCAAGATAACACTCTCTGGTAGCCCCAGCTTTAGCAGTTCACCAACCTCACAGGCACGTTCACTCTGAATAGAGAATTGCTGTGTCTTTGCAGAAAAAGCCTGTGCAACAGCAGACGTCCCGCAGGACTCACTGCTACTGCAACTCTTGCAGGTGCTTTTAAGCTCGACCTCAACGGTGAGCCAACCTTGATTATCACAGGCGACAACCCGCGCCACTTCTTCCATCATGATGAACCGCTCTATTTTAACATCAAACTTTTCGCGATACGGGCTAAGGTCTCAGTTGGCACTTTACCCACAGCCACCACTTCAGCATTACCGACTTTTTCTGACACTAAAGATAAGCCATTACGCGTAATTAACTCTTCAGGCAATGGCGTTGCTCCAGCCCGAGCAACATAAATAGAAATATTGGCTAAGCCGTCAGTCAAGGCAATATATTCAACCGCCTCGTGGCTACCAATCAAACGGTGATGATCACGCACTACTACGCTAAATCCAGCGGGGAGCCAAGAAAACTGCCAATTTTGTCCATCTTGACGTTCAGCTTGATCGATCACAGCAGGCCATTCTTGCTTGTAGGCTTCCTGTAGAATCGATGGTGGCTCGCTAAATTCAATTAATTCAATCACCATTAGTTGTTCAAGCAATTGCTTATCTTGAGTCAACATGTCATATCTGAGTGGCAAATAGGTGTCCATATCTAACCAGATTTGGAAACCATATCGGTATTCATCATTAGGCAACAAGCGGATCATTTGCCCTGGGCGCCCAGCAATGCGAGTGCGGCCACCTAATACAAATTGATAACCCACTTCTAAATCGCTCATTTTTGATGAGAAAGCCGCAGGCCACACGCCCTGAATATGATTAGAGATGATACTGTACGCAGGTTGGTCATGTTCGATAAAGGTGACTCTATTGCCCACTCTTACCGCATTTTTGGGAGGACCGTTGAGGTACTCAAGAAAGGCAACTTCTTGATTATTCACCTTACCGTGAAGATAAACCAAAGGCCGAATATGGTCGGCCTGAAGTTGTATAATCGATGCTTTAAATTCTTTCTCTTTTAAAGCCTGGCTCATTTTCTCAAGCCAGACTTTGGCAGGCATATCTTCCTGCGCCACCGCAGGAAATACCAAGGCTAACAAAGCCAACAGGATTAGACGCAAGCTAACTCCTTACTACTGATTGACAGGAACGGGAATAACCTCGCTATTGTCTTCTACAACGGCACCCGTATTCAATCGTTGTTGTAACATATGATCCTGTATATACGTATTAATTCGGCGACGTTGCTCGTTCATTTGGTCATTAGTGTAGCTCTGATTTTGTTGAACAGGCCCCGTCTGTAAGCTCACTGGCGACGCACTACCCATCAGAGGACGAGTAACAAGCACAGGTGATGGCGACGCGGCATCATCAGCTGTTTGGTTAAAGTTCTGTACGCCGACGATGGCAAACATGGCCACAGTAGCGGCAATTGCATACTGACCAAACTGCTTAAATAGTGGCACTACGCGGTTTTTATCCGTTGTAACTTGTTCAGTAACGCCTATCGGAGCCTTGGCTTGGGGCGAGACAATGGCAGGCTCAAGCTCAATTGCAGCAGCAATACTTGCACTAAGGTCTAACGCCATAGTCTGGGGTAATTCACCCCGCATAGCATCACCTATCAAATGATAGTTACGCCATTTATTATGTGAATGCGTATCGGCAGCAAGTTCTGCCATCGTCTGCACATCTGTCTCTCCATCGACAGCGGCTGATACCCATTCTTGACCTAATTTATCCATTGTTCACCTGTCTAAATTTAAGGGTTTCTTAAAATAAGAATTTAGGCTTCCAGCAAAGGCTGAAGCTTTTTATCGATTGCCTCACGGGCTCGGAAAATTCGAGATCTTACCGTTCCAACAGGGCAATCCATGATGATGGCAATATCTTCGTAACTCATCCCATCGAGTTCACGCAATGAAATCGCCATACGTAATTCTTCCGGCAATGTTTCTAATGTTTCGAAAACCACTTTCTTGATTTCATCCGATAACATTAGTCGCTCTGGGGAGGCAAACTCCTTTAGCGCATCACTACCTTCATAATATTCGGCATCCTCGGCATCGACATCATTTGCAGGCGCTCTGCGCCCCTGTGATACGAGGTAATTCTTAGCCGTATTAACGGCTATGCGGTACAACCAGGTATAAAACGCACTTTCACCACGAAAGTTTGGCAAAGCTCGATAAGCTTTAATAAACGCTTCCTGTGCTACATCAGCAACGTCGGCTTGGTTACGCACGTAGCGCGAAATCAAGCTAATCACTTTACTCTGATATTTAAGCACTAACAGGTTAAAAGCGTTTTTATCTCCCCGTTGTACGCGCTCAACTAATTGTTGATCACTTATTTGTCCACTCATCCGAGCCGACTTCTCCCAAATCTAAAATGCTGATTTCTCAGTCGCTCGAATCATATTCACTTATGTAGACTCGCGTGCTTTGAAAAAGTTCTAAGAATTATACAAAAAAAGTAAGGTTAAAAGGAAAGTACCCATAATTCGTCAGTTGGTTTACCATAGATGGTACTCTCAGTCATAGCATGATACCCGATGAAACAAGTAGTTGAACACCAATCTGACATATTAGTCATAGGTAGCGGTGCCGCAGGTCTGACACTAGCTTTGCATCTTGCTGAAAAAGCAAACATAATTCTGCTTTCAAAAGGCCCTCTCTCGGAAGGGTCGACATACTACGCGCAGGGCGGTATCGCCTCCGTCTTCGATGAAAGTGATACTATCGAATCCCATGTAGCCGATACATTAGTGGCTGGTGCTGGTTTGTGCGATAAAGAGGTGGTGACTTTTACCGCCGAAAACGCCAAGAGTGCAATGCAATGGCTAATCGAATGTGGCGTGGCTTTCGATAAAGAAGAAGCCACGGGGAACAATGCTAAAGATGCCCCTTATCACCTTACCCGCGAAGGCGGCCATAGCCATAGACGCATTCTACATGCTGCGGATGCAACGGGCAAAGAGGTGCAGACCACACTGCAAGAACGTGCCCTCGCCCATCCAAACATTCAAGTTTTAGAGCGCTATAACGCCATCGACCTTATCACCACCCGCAAATTAAATCGCCCCGGTAATCGCGTGTTAGGTGCCTATGTGTGGAACCGAAATGCCGAGCAAGTTGAAACCATCAAGGCTAAGTTTGTCGCTTTAGCCACTGGCGGTAGTTCTAAGGTTTACCAATATACTTCAAATCCCGATGTGGCTAGTGGTGATGGTATTGCGATGGCATGGCGTGCAGGTTGCCGCGTTGCCAACATGGAATTCAATCAATTTCATCCAACCTGCTTATACCACGCTGATGCCCGTAACTTTTTACTCACCGAAGCACTGCGCGGTGAAGGTGCCTATTTGCGTCGCCCTGATGGCAGCCGCTTTATGCCAGACTTTGATGAACGTGCAGAGTTAGCTCCCCGTGACATCGTTGCCCGCGCTATTGACTATGAGATGAAACGTCTCGGTGCCGATTGCGTGTATCTGGATATCAGCCATAAAGATGCTGACTTTGTAATGAAGCATTTCCCGACGATTTACAGTCGCTGCTTAGAACTCGGTATTGATATTACAAAGGACGCTATTCCGGTCGTCCCGGCAGCCCACTATACCTGTGGTGGGGTGATGACAGACTTACATGGTCAAACCGATCTCAATGGTCTCTATGCCATTGGTGAAGTCGCTTATACAGGCCTGCATGGCGCCAACCGCTTGGCAAGTAACTCGCTGCTTGAGTGCTTGGTATTTGCGCGGGCAGCCTCCCAAGATATTGAGAGTCAACTGCATAAAATCCCCTTACCAGGCCCAATCCCCGCATGGGATGAAAGTAAAGTTTCTAATTCTGATGAAGAAGTCGTTATCGCCCACAACTGGCACGAACTGCGCCTGTTTATGTGGGACTATGTGGGTATCGTACGCTCAGATAAACGCTTAGAGCGTGCACTGCGCCGCTGCTTGATGTTGCAGCAGGAAATCCAAGAGTATTACAGCAACTTCAGAGTCAGCAATAACCTGCTTGAACTGCGTAACTTAGTGCAAGTGGCGGAACTCATTATTCGCTGCGCGATGGAACGTAAAGAAAGTCGAGGGCTGCACTATAATATTGACCATCCTGAAAAGTCAGCTTCTCCGCTACCGACCATTTTGCAACCTGAAAAATAAGCGGATAGCTTAACTTAAACGCTTTTAACGGGCTAAATCTTAACAAGGATATAGCCCGTTTGTTATTTAGACGGTGTGAAAGTCGCATCACTCATAGTTCAGATTCAGATTCAGATTTAGATTAAAGTAGTTCGTGTTGGCTCACCGCCTGAGTTTTAACTTTAAGTAATAGCCTGCACAAGTTGCGATAATCTGTATCACTAAACATATCCGCCCATAGAGGTAAGAGATGCAACTTATTTGCAGATTGATAATAAACCAAGCAGATAAACGGCGTTACCCAAGTTCTGGGCAATACGTGAAACGCCTCCCCCGTTGATAGCCAGCCTTCTCCTTGACCATTAAGCTCAAAACGGCAATGCCATTTCCTCAGTTGCCATAACTGAGAGCACAAGAATCCCAATATTAAGACGGCGAGTATAGCCCTCAGTCCATGTAGTACTGCGGTATCCGTTTCTGGCCAGAGAAGTAAAGAAGTGCTACAGACACAAACAAATACGACCAACGAGAGACGTTGGTCAAAGGAGGCTTTTACACTAAAACTATGGCGCAGCTCGGCCACGGACTTGCACTACCATGCGGGCAAGCTCAGGATCAGGGCAAACTTCATGACCCATAAACCATGCAAATAATTCAGGATCTTCACACTCGAGCAAACGAATAAACAGGACTTTATCTTCATCAGACAAATCCTGATAAACATTCTCAACGAAGGGCTGGAACAAAACGTCTAATTCGAGCATTCCGCGGCGACATGCCCAACGGACCCGTGCAATGTTCATTAACTCCAAGTTAATCTCTCCCAAAACAAAATTCGCCTTAGTCTACCAGTTCAGTCCATGGAGTGTCGATGCAAGCGTTGTTGAAACACAAGTTTAATACTGCTTAACTTGAGTATCTAATCCGGCAAATAAATCACTAAAATCCGTTTCTAGGAGGCGTTTAACAGCAGGATGCTGGATCATCCGTTCGGCAAACATCACATGGTACTCTTCTTTCACATCTAAGGTCTCACCGAGTAAATGCATGCCATGGGAAATCACTTCTTGGGGATAAATCGACGGCATGACAAAGATACCGCGCTTAAGGTAACCAAAAGCCTTCATCATGGCCGCATCATCAAACTCACCTAAAATACTCACCTTAAGATTTTGCTCATCAAACCAACGATATAGTTGCTGACCGAGCGAAGTTCTACGGCCGGGGATCAATAGCGGCCCTTGCTCTAAACAGGCAGGGAAATCCGCACTGTAAGCTTCAGCAGAAAAGAAACTCACACCACACTCACCCAGTTTTTTCGATAGAATTTCGGGATATTTAAGTGACTCGCCCGCACAGTCTGAAAGGATCATATCGAGTTTATGCTCGCGTAAGCGAGACATTAAGCTTTCATGGGTCGCCTCATAACAGGCAAGGTGCATAGAGCCATCATTAGGAACAACCGAGAGCAACACTCTACTTGATAAGGCTTTCGATAAAGCATCAGCAATCCCAACCTCAAATAGAATAGCGTCATCTTTTTGATAGTTAAGTAAATCGAGCATCTCATAACTGAGAGAAAACATTCTATCGGCATAACGAAAGACGAGCTCTCCGAGCTCTGTCGCTTCTAGATTTCTGCCGACACGTTTAAATAAGCTACCGTTTAGCCTGTCTTCTAAGGCGCGGATTTGCCCAGTAATCGTTTGTGGAGCTAAATAAAGGGCTTCTGCAGCTTTTGCCACAGAGCCCTTTTTCTTAATCATCCAAAAATAGTAAAGATGGTTGTAATTGAGATGGAGCATCGCCAATGAGCTTCCTATTAGGGATGCCACAGCATCTATGCTGTGGCATATCGGGTAGCAATGACCCAGCTTAACAAATAATGAGTCAATAACGCTATTTTAAACGCTGGCAATCCAATAAGTTAACAACGATTCCTTGAAGTTGCTCTAAATCTGCGGCAGTACCAGTGCTAACCGCTTCAGTCACCCCAGAGACTAAACTGTCACGATCAGGAATTCGACTAGCACAATAAGTACGGTTTGCTTCTTGGAAACGTTTACCGCCACGGTATTTTAATGCTCTAGACTCGTAACCATTGGTTTCAAGCCTCGCGCCTAATGCCTCAGGTTTAAACATTAATGCCCCATCAACTATCCCCTCAAGATAGCTTTGGCAGGTTTGTGATGCGACATCTTTGTTGCAGGCATCAATTTGCGAAGCCATGGCACTTGAAGATAATGCTAACAATGCAGCAACTCCCACTAATTTCATATTTATCATAGTTATACTCCTTTTTTTGGTAACACTTTTGATAACCAGAAATACCCGATCAAGGCTGCGAGAATTGAGCCAATCAAGGTGCCAAGGCGTGCTAAATCGCCGAACATAGGGTCTGCCTGCTCAAATGCCAACGAAGCAATAAACATCGACATGGTAAAACCAATCCCGCACATCGCCGCCACGGGTGCGATCTGTTTCCAACCGATACCATCAGGCAACTGTGCCAACTTAAGCTTGACAGCAACAAAGCTAAACAGCATCACCCCTATCGGTTTACCTAACATTAATCCCAACGCAATCCCCACTGGCACAGGGGAAATAAGCGTATCTAAGCTCATGTTTCCTAAAGCGACCCCAGCATTAGCAAAGGCAAATACAGGCAGAATTAGGAAGGTGCTCCATGGGTGTAAACTATGCTCTAAATGCTCAGAAGGCGAACTTCCATCTTTTGCCCGAAGAGGAATACAGAAGGCAATAATGACACCCGCTAATGTGGCATGAACACCTGACTTGAGCACTGCAACCCACAGGATAAGCCCTAATACACCATAGGGTGCTAATGAGGTCACCCCTTTACGGTTTAAAGCAACTAAACCAACAATCGCAACACTGGCAATGATTAAACTAATGGTTGATAAATCGGTACTGTAGAAGAGGGCGATAATCACAATAACGCCTAAATCATCGATAATGGCTAATGCCAGCAGAAAGACCTTTAAAGCAACGGGTACGCGGCTACCTAGCAACGCCATGATCCCCAAAGCAAAAGCAATATCCGTCGCTGCAGGAATTGCCCAACCCGCTTGAGTGATAGGATCACCATAGTTAAATAAAAGATAAATTCCCGCAGGCACTAACATGCCACCAATGGCAGCAAAAGTTGGCAGAGAAGCCTGTGCCACACTCGATAATGCGCCTTCGAGTAGCTCGCGCTTAACTTCTAAACCAATCAGCAAGAAAAACAGCGCCATTAGACCGTCGTTAATCCACAGCAACAATGGCTTATGCAGATCGAGTGCACCGACACGCACCTGTACTTCAGTACCGAGAAAACCTTGATAGAGTCCCGCGAGAGGAGAATTGGCCATCAACATGGCAAAGGCAACGGCAATCAATAAAAGGATGCCGCCTGCAGACTCTTGGCTTAAAAAATTTCTAATCGCTTTTTCCATCTTGCACTCCCAAAAATCATAATAGATTGAGTGTAGACGAAGAAAATGAACAAGTATAATCGTTAGTTTCGACAAAACACCTCGGCTATTCCGAGGTGTTGGTCGATTAATTCGCCATTAAACGGCAACAGGCGCTTTGATATGTGGATGTGGATCGTAGTGGGTCAGTTCGAAGTCTTCGAATTGATAATCGAAAATAGAGGCAGGTTTACGCAAAATTGTCATGGTGGGTAAAGATCTTGGCTCACGGGTCAACTGCAACGCAGTTTGCTCCATATGGTTGGAGTATAAATGTGTATCGCCACCCGTCCAAACAAAGTCACCTAAGGCTAAATCACATTGTTGTGCGACCATCATCGTCAGCAACGCATAGCTGGCGATATTGAATGGTAAACCTAAAAATACATCACAACTGCGTTGGTACAACTGGCAGGATAATTTGCCGTCGGCGACATAAAACTGGAAAAACGCATGGCATGGCGCCAGTGCCATTTTATCCAGCTCGCCCACGTTCCATGCAGAGACAATCAAACGGCGCGAGTCGGGTTGCGATTTAATTTGCGCAATGACCTGCGAAATTTGATCGATAGCCTCATCACCTTGGGTCGGCCAACTGCGCCACTGCGCGCCGTACACAGGGCCTAAATCGCCGTTTTCATCTGCCCATTCATCCCAAATACTGACCTTATTGTCACGCAGATAAGCAATATTGGTCTCCCCTTTCAGGAACCACAACAGCTCATGGATAATCGAGCGCATATGGCACTTTTTCGTTGTGACTAAAGGAAACCCCTTACTCAAATCGAAACGCATTTGATAGCCAAACACCGAGCGAGTGCCTGTACCTGTACGGTCTGATTTATCCACACCTTCGGCTAAAATGTGTTTCATCAAGTCTAAATACTGCTGCATTACTGCTTACCCTCTGGACGAAGAATTAAATATAAACCGAAGAGGATCATCGGCACTGAGAGGATCTGCCCCATTGTCATAAAGCCCCAATAGAGGCCTAACTGTGCATCAGGTTGCCTTACCGTTTCGACAATCACGCGGAAAATACCGTAGCCTAGTAAGAACATACCCGATACTGCGCCGACTTTCTTAGTACGTTTACTGAACCAATAAAGGAGCAAGAATAATGCAACACCTTCAAGAGCAAATTGATAGAGCTGCGAGGGATGGCGTGGTTCTGGTCCACCGCTTGGGAACACCATAGCCCAAGGCACATCAGTCACGCGGCCCCATAACTCACCATTAATAAAGTTACCGATACGGCCGGCCCCAAGACCAATAGGCACCACGGGCGCCACCATATCCGCCACGGCAAAGAAGGTACGCTTTTGCTTCCAAGTGATATAAATCATGGCGGTAATCACCCCAATCAAACCACCGTGAAAGGACATGCCGCCTTCTGAAATTTTAAATAAATACATTGGACTAGCGAGAAAATAATCAAAATGATAGAAGAGCACATAGCCAATACGACCGCCTAATATCACCCCTAGGAAGCCATAAAACAGTAAATCGGAAACCTGCTCTCTCGTCCATAAACCATTGGAACGATCAGCCTGGCGATTGAGTAACCACATCGCCGCCACAAAACCCACTAAGTAAGTAAATCCATACCAACGCAGCGCAGGTTCAAAGGTTTGTCCAAAAATATCAAAGGGACCAAACTTCACGATCACAGGATCGATATTGGGAAAATTCAATGCCATAACTTATCCATCAACAGCCTCAAATTGAGGGCTAAAAACTAAAAATCAGCTCAGAATTAATTTGAGACCGACACAAAGGAGTAAAAGTGCAAATATTTTTTTAAGGACTGGGGTGGGCCAAGTGCTTGCAGCCTTCACACCAACCGGAGCCATTAAAATTGAGGTTATGATTAAGCCAAATAACGCCGGTAAATAGATATAGCCTAAGGTACCATAGGGCAATTCAGGGGCATTCATGCCCGCAATAATATAGCCGAAACTGCCAGAAAGAGAGATTAAAAAGCCCATCGCAGCAGAAAAACCTACGGCTTGACGCATCTGTAAACCATAAAAAGTCAAAAATGGCACTATCAGTATACCGCCACCTATTCCTGTCAAACCGGCCAAAACCGCAATCAAAGCCGATACAACAAAAAGCACGACTGAATTAGGTAATTGGCGATTTGATTCGGCTTTTACGGGATAAGCCATTTGAATTGTCATTAAAATCACAAAGATGGCAAAACCTTTCTGTAAAGCATCAGCAGGAATACGCTCAGCAATAAAACCTGAAGCCAGCGCGCCTATAATCAGGCCCGGTAACATTGATTTGAACAATTCCCAAGGCACATTACCGCGCTTATGGTGGGCACGTGCCGATGAAATAGAGGTAAGAATAATGGCGGCTAGCGAAGTGGCAATCGCAATATGGGGTAGCTGAGTAGAGCTAATACCGACCGATGGCAAAATATAAAGCAATGCAGGCACGACAATCAAGCCGCCGCCGATACCTAATAATCCTGCCATAAAACCGACAAACGCACCTAACGCCAAGCAAATAAAGAACACCAACAACAAACTATCCACACGAATACCTACAGCGTGATTAAGTGAAGCCTTAGCTTAAAGCAAAAGGCACGATTAGTTAATTAAGAATTGTGGCTAATCCTTGCTGAGTAAAATATTCTTTAACCAGCTCACGCACTTGGAAACCGTTAGATAGACTTAACGCCTGCGCGAGTAACTGTGCTAAATCATCACCAGAGACTCGGCGCAGCAGATAGTTAATTCGCGCTAAACTGCCTTGGTTCATACTCAATTGGTTGTATCCCATCGCCACAAGCAAGATCGCGCCCATGGGCTCGCCAGCCAACTCACCACAGATACTGATATCAAGATGATGATATTCACAATCTATTCTTGCCTGATGTAAGGCCCGCAAAATCCCCGGATGATAACTGTCAAATAATGAACTGACCCTCGGGTTATTGCGATCGACTGCGAGTAAATATTGGGTTAAATCGTTACTCCCAACTGACACAAAATCCACTCTCTTTGCCACTTCATCTAACTGATATAGCATTGCAGGCACTTCGAGCATTATGCCAATACGCGGCATTTCGATATTGCTGTTGACATCATTTTTGAGTTCAACATAAGCCTGCTCTAGGTAGGCTAACGCTTGATCGATTTCATCTAAATTACTGACCATGGGTAACAAAATGCTTAACTGCTTGCCTTCTGCGCCAGCCTGTAACATGGCCCTTAACTGCACAAGAAACAGCTCAGGGTGATCCAGTGATAGTCGAATACCACGCCAACCGAGGAAAGGATTGTCTTCTTTAATCGGGAAATACGGCAAAGGCTTATCGCCGCCAACGTCTAAGGTTCTCATCACGACAGGGCGACCCGAAGCCGCTGAGAGTACCTGTTGATAAACCTTTACCTGCTCGGATTCACTCGGAAAACGCTGCTGCAACATAAAGGGGATTTCAGTGCGATATAACCCAATACCATCTGCCCCTTCGGCAATTTCCGAGGCGACACCACTGAGTAATCCCGCATTGAGATAGAGTCTAATTCGCGTGCCATCAAGCATCACAGAAGGCAGCGCTAACTCCTGTGCGTATTGGCGCTGCAACGCTTTTTGCGCTGAGATAAGGCTGCGATATTCGCTAACAATAGCAGGCGATGGCGACACCATAAGCTGCCCACGGCTGGCATTGACGACTAACAGCTTTTGATCAATATCAGCGGAAAGCAACTGTTCAACGCCTGTAATCGCAGGTACACCAAGCGCACGCGCTAAAATCGCCGCATGGGAGTTAACGCCACCGAGCTCGGTCACAATCCCGGCTAATTTTTGCCGAGGAAATTCAGCCAACATTGTAGCATCGGCTTCTTTCGTCACTAAAATTACAGGTTTATCAGGTTCATGCTCTAATCGCTCAGGCTCAATCAATTGCCTTAGCACCTTTTGCCCCAAATCGCGGATATCACTGGCCCGCTCCTTGAGATAAGGATCTTCCATCGCCAAAAACTGCTGAATATAACGCAACGAAACCCGGCTCACCGCCGATTCAGCCTCCCAGCCCTGCTGTACTTCACGGGTATATTCACCACCGAGGCTGGCATCATCAAGTAGTAACTGTAAGGCATTGAATATTGAGGCGACCTCCTCATCCTGTTCTCGGTCGAAACGCTGAGATAGCGCACCAATCGCCTCTTTACAACGCCCCATTGCCGCGACTAAACGGCTGGATTCAAGGACAATGTCCTCGCAGCGCACATCGGGCTGTTCGAGGGAAATCTCCCCACCGAGCACTAACGCGTGTGCAATAGCGATCCCACTGGATGCGGATGTCCCTTGGAATAAAATCTGTTGATGGAGTGAACTGACCTGCGCCTTTTGTTTTAATCCTCGGATCGCCATCGCAAGCTGTGCAGCCAAGGTCATTAAAAAGGCTTCTTCGCCTTCACTAAATTGCCGTGCACTAGCTTGCTGCACCACAATCACACCCACAACCGCTTTTTGATAAATAATAGGGACAGCTAAAAAGGCACGGTATTCTTCTTCTGCAACCTCGGGAAAGAGCTTAAAGCGCGGATGTAAACGTGCATCGGCTAAATTCACCGCCTCCTCACGCTCGGCAGCTAAGCCCACCAAGCCCTGAGTTAAAGGCATGCGCACTCGACCGACAGCACTCTTTTCGAGACCATCGGTTGCGGATAAAACGAGTTCTTGCTGCTCTAGGATATAGACCGAGCAACATTGGGTTTCCATCGCAGCCTTGGTCGATGAAACTAGGACTTCTAATGCGGTTTCTAAGCTGTGGGCAGAAGCCACAGCTTGGGTAATATCCCTGAGCGTATTTAACACTGTTTTCAATCCTCTTTTGAAAATCAGCCCGTTGTCTTTTGTCTTACCCGCTTCCTCGGTATTTCCTGGGTTTGGAATGACAATGCCGTTACCGCAAATTCTTTCATGACCTTACGATAAACATCACGCTTAAATGAGACAACCTGCCGCACCGGATACCAATAACTTACCCAGCGCCAATCGTCAAACTCAGGGTGGCCTGAAGAACTTAAATTAATCGCACTATCTTGGCTTTTTAGTTGTAACAGAAACCACTTTTGCTTTTGGCCAATACACACAGGCTTACTGTCCTGTCTCACTAAGCGTTTAGGTAAACGGTATCTTAGCCAAGAGCGCGTCGAGGTTAATATAGTGACATGCTCGGGTTTTAAGCCAACTTCCTCATACAATTCACGGTACATAGCCTCTTCGGCCGATTCACCATCATCTACACCGCCCTGAGGAAACTGCCATGAGTGTTGTCCAAACCGTCTGGCCCACATGACTTGGCCATATCTGTTACAAATTATTATGCCCACATTTGCGCGAAAGCCGTCGCTATCAATCACATGGACTCCAAATAAGGATAAATTTTAATAAAGCGATTGTTTCACAAAGCCCGTCTCTCAGCAAACCTCTATTTTCAGCTTATCTTTGGATAAATAGTTTCAACTTACTACTTTATCAACAACTCATCGAATTAATTTAAGGGGATATCCACATTTTCTGTGGATATCTCTGTTTGAAACTAGGGTAAACTAGGTATATCGTTCAAAAAACAACAAATAGAATATACATCACAACGCATACCACATTAAAAAAATAACCTATAAATCATCAGGATAAACCTTAATAATTTACAAGATATCTATCCAAATACACAAACGCTCACTTTTTAACCTAAAATAAATCCTATTATTTAATTAGAGTAATCCTTAAATGTTATACACAGAGCACACCCAAAATTACCCACATCCCTATTTAAAAATGCCACTTACTACCATTGACTCAAAGATTTTATTCAGTTAAAGGCACACGCATTGTGAGTTATCCATAATATCTGTGGATAAATATGTGAGAAACGCAAGGGAAAGCCGAGAGTAACTTTGAACACTTTAACTGACACTTGCCTAAAATCAGATAAAAACAATAAAAATCATATTGTTAAATACAAAAAGTTAGCAATGCGTTTATTCTTATTTTAATGTTCATTTTTTGACCTTGGTTGCTAAGCAGTTATTTTCCAGTAAAATTCGCCTATGAAACCTATTATTCCCCCTCAAAATCTGAGCGAATTGCTCGAACGCGCTAATATGATGGCCGGCGTATCTTTGGCGCAAATTGCTGCCCATCGCGGTATTCATGTCCCCGTCAATCTGAAACGCGATAAAGGTTGGGTGGGACAACTCATTGAAATGGAATTAGGTGCGATAGCAGGTTCGAAACCCGAACAAGATTTTCTTCACCTCGGAGTAGAGCTAAAAACTATCCCCATTGATCATCAGGGCAAACCACTAGAAACCACCTATGTGTGTGTTGCACCGCTGACCAATATCGAAGGATTAACTTGGCAAGACAGCTTAGTGTGTCACAAGTTACAACGAGTACTGTGGGTACCAGTAGAGGGGGAGCGACATATCCCTGTGGGTGAACGCAGAGTTGGCACACCAATACTGTGGCAGCCCGATCCACAAGAGCAAGCATTACTGCAACAGGATTGGGAAGAAATCATGGAGCTGATTGCTCTTGGTAAAGTCGAAAATCTCACCGCTAGGCACGGTGAAGTTCTCCAATTACGCCCTAAAGCCGCTAATAGTAAGGCATTGACTCAAAGTATTGCCGAGGATGGCAGCCTCAAAATGACCAATCCTCGCGGTTTTTATCTCAAGACCGCCTTTACAGCAATGATATTAAATAAAGTGTTTGGTTAAATTTTTGTAGCTATATAGCGTTGTATTGATCCAGATCACAAATATCACTGGCACTCTAGTGATGATTTTCTATAAACTACGGCATCCTGAAATATATGGCCGTATTCGGATACAAAACCCGTTGTGAGAACTCGTAGACAAGCGAAAAAACTTCTTTTTGCGATATTAGCTTGGGCGATAGCCATGGCTGCATTCGTGTTTTTTCGATATGCCCAATCACCAGAACTGCCGCAATGGGCTGTAGGTTCGGCTGATCTCGCGACACTCGCCGTCTATATGGGGATTATTTTTGGCAGCTTACACTGGATGTCCAATCTGATAGCTGATTTTAGCGCTATCAATCGCCTACCTTATATCTTCTCAGTCATTTTTAAAGGATTGTTCCTGTTATTGGGTGCAACAACCTTAGCTTATATGACCCAATTTCTAAATATGTGGGCCATTGAAAATCACATGTCGACCCTTAGACAAATGCTTACGGCGCATATTCTCTATAGTCCCTCATTCCAAGCCTTAATTGTTTATTTAGTCGTTGTACGAGTGAGCTTAGCCTTTGTTGAGCAGATGGGGCTTTTAGTTGGGCCACGTATTTTACTCAATATTGGTTTAGGTAAATACCATAAGCCAAGATACGAACAGCGTTTATTTCTTTACTTAGATATGGTCGCCTCAACAACTCACGCTGAATCCCTTGGCGATTATCGCTTTAGTCGCCTAATCCAAGATAGTTTTAGCTTACTTTCAGATACTGTGAGTAATAACGAAGCTGAAATCTACCGCTATATGGGTGATGCCGTATTAATCCATTGGCCCTTAGAGGAAGGTGTTGTGCACGACCGCTGCATGAATATCTATTTTGAATTTAGCCAGCAATTAAATTGGCAGAGACGTTACTTTGAAGAACACTATGGTTTTGTGCCTAAATTTAAAGCGGCGGCTCACTGTGGGCAAGTCGTTGCTGCAGTTGTTGGTGTTCAAAAACAAGAAATTAGCTTCTTTAGTGATGTACTAAATACGTTAGCGAGACTGCAGGATCAATGTAATCCCTTAGGACAGCGTATGTTGATCTCTGGCGCCTTAGCGGGACGACTCGATAATCCTAACAGTGAGTATCGTTTGACTAATCTGGGCCCGATTAAATTAAAAGGGAAACAACACTCGATTGAAGTGTTTGGTGTTTCCCCTTTATAAAACTCACCAAAAGCAAAAATACTCAGTGATTATGCGGTTTCGTTAGCTAACAATTTTTGGATCAATAAACCTAGCGTACGGAAAGTTAAAATTCGGCTGGTTGTTTGTCGCCATACTAAACCGATATCGCGATATGGCGCTTCACCTGGCGGAGTCATGACCACCAGATCGGTATCATTCAAGATCCCTGCATCAATCGCCATTTGCGGTAAGAACGTTGTGCCCAGTTTGCTATTTACCATTTGTACTAAGGTATGCAGACTCGTGGCAGCAAAAGGATTGACTTTAGCACTGTCGCCCAACTGACAAGCAGTAATGGCATGGCCAGTAATACAATGCTCGCTCTGCAACAGAAAAATACTCTCATCAGGTAATGTCTGATAATCGATCGGCTGATGAATTCCCCCCACTAAATCTTTGTGGATAACCATCTTAAAGGGATCAATACCTACCTTCATGCTGTGGTAGCCACTGGTATCAACGGGTAGAGCAAGAATGAGTATATCTAACTCCCCTTTACCCAACGCATCGAGTAAGCGCTCTGTTGTATCCTCTTTGAGTAATAGGCTCATCGCGGGATAAGCGTGTTGGCACTGTTTGACAACGCGGCTGAGTAAAAATGGAGCAATGGTAGGAATACAACCTAAGCGGATATCCCCCGTCATAGGCTCACCTTGGTTTTTAACCAATTCAACTAAATCATCTACATCCGTGAGGATTTTGCGAGAACGTTGCACCACTTCCTCACCAATAGCGGTGAACATAAAAGACTTGTGATCCCGTTCAATTAACTGGTGGCCAAGCTGTTCTTCAAGATTCTGAATGCCGCTTGACAGAGTCGATTGGCTGACAAAACACACCTTAGCGGCGCGATTAAAATTCTGCTCTTGATGAAGATTCACCAAGTAATATAGATTCTTAAGGCTAGGTAAATTTTTCATTTTATCGATTGCCACTACGGTTATGAATTAATAAATTTAATCAACTCTACCATAAGTTATCAACTAAAACGCGGCTAAATTACTCAATAGTGTGAGCAAAATCGATTTTCAATCAAGGTAAAACGCTTGAGGCGACTCAGAATAAAGGAGGGAAAAGCAAAAGAGGGGATAAAACGAGAAGGAAGAAGTTATCGAGGTGCAACCTTTACGCCGCACCTCGCAAACCAAACTAGGCTTTAGCCTGTAAGAATTGCTTTAATTGCTGCAGATCGGCACTCGCAAATTCAACAATTTGCGCGACCCAAGTTGCATGTTCAACTTCCCAACGCGCTTCTTCGCCATGCTGCAGTAATTGGGCAATTTGCTGAATACGTTTTAAACCAACTGAACCCGCTGCACCTTTAAATTTGTGGGCCTCAGAACATAAAGTGTCCTTGTCAGCAGCTTCGTTAGCCTTTACTAGATTCCCAACATATTCAGGCATTAATTGCTCAAATAACACCACGCTCTTTAGCAAAGTACCGGCACCAATCGCGCTGCAATACTGTTCTAACGTATTGAGATCTAGAATTGTCTCTAATTCAACTGTGGCCATCTAGGCCTCCCTTAAGTAGTCCAATGCTTAAAACAAATTTATGACATGATACCCACTAAAATTGTCAGCGCAACTTATAGCAGCATTTGTGGTCAAAAGATGTTTTTATTAACAAAAAATCAACTATATCAAATACTATTAGCGATAAAAAATTACCAAATGAATCCATTCAGCAAATATGGACATTATGGTCGCGCTAATGCCGCCCCTTGTCCACCCTTACTCGCAAGATCCTCAACAATCGCCACTAAGCCATTCCAACGATAACCACACCAATCGGGTGCCAGCAGTATCGGTTTTTTCGCATAGGCGGTCACCCGATGAAATATCACCTCTTTCGGTGTATGCCGAACCAGTTCGCCGACACAAGCCGCATACTCCTCAATACTGAGCAAAGGTAAGCGCCCTGCGCGCCAAGCTTTTGCCATAGTACTACCCTCAACCACATGTAATGGATGAAGCTTTAAACCATCTACGCCCTGCGTCAGCACGGCCTGAAGGGTCGCCATGTAATCGAGACGAGTTTCACCGGGTAAACCTAAGATAAGGTGAGTACACACCTTTAAACCGCGGCTTCTCGCCCGCAAAACGGTATCGCAATAACAGGCAAAATCATGGCCACGATTAATCTTGTGTAGCGTCTTGTCGTTGGCGGTTTGTAGCCCAAGCTCCAACCACACATCAACGCCTTTTTGCTGGTAACTTGCTAGTAAATCTAACACATTATCTGGCACACAGTCAGGACGAGTGCCAACACACAGGCCCACAATCTCACTGTCTTTGACCGCCTCATCGTATTTAGCCATCAACACTTGATACTCATCATAAGTGCTCGTATAAGCCTGAAAATAAGCGATAAACTTATCCGCATTCAGCTTGGGTTTCGCCTCTTTATAACGGGCTTTCCCTTGTTCTAGCTGCTCACTGATGCTGAGCGTTTCCGTTTGCTGATAACTAAAGGACGCCACGTTGCAAAAGGTACAACCACCACGTCCAAGCGTGCCATCACGGTTAGGACAAGTGAATTTGGCATCTATGGTGAGCTTGCGTAATCGCTCACCGTATTTAGCCTTACAAACAGCACCAAATGTGTTTACGTATGCATCGAGCCCCATTAGCTCACCTGCCATATTTCATGTCGTTTCATTAAAAATAACCAAGATAAAATCACAAGAAAGAAGAAATAATGATGTGTAGATAGACGAAAAAACTCATGATAAACAAAGCGACCACACTTTTCTTGGCGGTAAATCAAACTCTCATAATATTCACCATATCCAAGCTAAAAACCTGAGCCGCCCCTCACAGGGCCTTTACATTCTGTGATAGCACTCACAACCAAAAAGAATAACAATTCACTTATTTCATATTTTTATACAAACACTGTATTTGCAATAAAAATCACTATTTCTAAATCAAAAACAATCCGCGCCAATGTTACATTTTGGTAACTTACAAGTTTTTCATTTTTTAAAATTCTTTTTATTCATAATGTTATACGACACTTTAATCAGTTAACGTTAACGTCAAGCAATTGTGTTTTGTGTATGAAACATGAATTAATACCCATATTTTATGCAAAATTTTGGTTTGACCTTTAGTTAATCTCAGGATAATTTGGGTGGTTCGGGTGCATATCTATAGAAAGTCTTTACATTTCTCCCGAGTAGTAATTTCGTTGAGGTCAAGGGAGGTTTTTGTATGAGCTTATATCATCCCAGTTTTGAGCGGGACAATTGTGGGTTTGGCTTGATTGCACAAATGGATGGCGAAGCCAGTCATCGTATCGTGCGCACAGCTATCCATGGCCTTGATCGCATGAAACACCGTGGCGGTATCGCCTCTGATGGTCGAACTGGGGACGGCTGTGGTTTATTGATGCAGCTACCATTGCAATTCTTTGAGGCCGTAGCCGCAGAAAATGACTGGCACTTGAGCCGCAAATTCGCTGTAGGCATGTTGTTTTTAAGCCAAGATGAGGAATTAGCCGACCAAGCTAAATTCATCCTCGAACGCGAACTGGAGCGTGAAACATTAAGTATCGCTGGTTGGCGTAAAGTCCCTATCAATCCTGAGGTATTGGGTGAGATTGGTAAATCGAGCCTACCGCAAATCTATCAAGTGCTGATTAACGCCCCCATTGGTTGGCGTGAGAAAGACCTTGAGCGACGTCTCTACATGGCTCGCCGCCGTTTAGAGCAACAAATTACTGACGATAAAGACTTTTATGTCGCAAGTCTTTCAGGTCAAGTCATCGTCTACAAAGGCTTGATGATGCCAGCCGACCTGCCCGCATTCTATCCCGACCTTGCCGACATCCGTTTGAAGAGCTCTATTTGTTTATTCCATCAACGCTTTTCAACCAATACGTCACCTAAATGGCCACTCGCTCAACCCTTCAGGTATCTTGCCCATAACGGCGAGATCAATACGATTACCGGTAACCGCCAATGGGCCCGTGCCCGTGCCTATAAATTTAATTCGCCGCTGCTGCCTGACTTACAGCAGGCGGCACCCTTTGTGAATGAAACGGGTTCTGACTCCTCCTCCCTCGACAATATGCTCGAGATGCTGCTCTCTGGCGGGATGGACTTATACCGCGCCATGCGTTTGCTGATCCCGCCAGCATGGCAAAGTAACCCTGAGATGGATGACGAGCTAAAAGCCTTCTATGACTTTAACTCCATGCATATGGAGCCATGGGATGGTCCTGCAGGTATCGTAATGACCAACGGTCGCCACGCCGCTTGCGCGGTCGATCGTAACGGTCTGCGCCCATCTCGTTATGTGATCACCAAAGATCGTATCTTAACCCTTGCCTCAGAAGTCGGCATTTGGGACTACGCCGCCGATGAAGTGATTGAAAAAGGCCGTGTCGGCCCAGGCGAGCTGTTAGTGTTAGATACATTAAATGGCCGGTTATATCAGTCATTCGAAATCGATAACGATCTTAAGCGTCGCCACCCCTACAAAGAATGGATGGCGAAAAACAGTCGTACTTTAATTCCTGCCGAGCAGCTAACGACAGAGCAACATGGCGCCAGTGAATTAAGTCCTGAGCAACTACTGCAATACCAAAAGCAATTTGGTTACACCCGCGAAGAGCTTGAACAAGTGATTTGGGTACTGGCAAAACAAGGCGAAGAAGCGACTGGCTCCATGGGCGATGATACGCCAATGGCCGTATTGTCGAAAAAGTCACGCTCGCTCTATGACTATTTCAGGCAAAAATTCGCTCAAGTCACTAACCCGCCTATCGATCCATTGCGTGAAAAGCACGTGATGTCTCTGGCGACCTGCATTGGCCGCGAACAAAACCTCTTCAACGAAACTACTGGCCATGCCTATCGAGTGATGTTCAACTCACCAATCTTATTATTCAGTGATTTCAATCAATTACTCGGATTAGATAGCACTTACTATCGCGCTAATATCGTCGATTTAAACTACGATCCGAAGGAAGGCTTAGAACACGCTATCCGCCGCATCACCTCGGAAGCCGAGCGTTTAGCCCGCAGTGGCACTACGCTGCTGATTTTATCCGACCGCGCAATTGATAAATCGGCGCAGGTGATTCCAGCAGCCATGGCGGTGGGCGCGGTGCAACAAATGCTGGTGAGTAAGAGCCTGCGCTGCGATACCAACATCATCGTTGAGACTGCATCAGCTAGAGATCCGCACCACTTTGCAGTGCTACTCGGCTTTGGCGCCACGGCGATTTATCCCTATTTAGTGTATGAATCAATCTCAGATCTGGCTAAACGCCATGATTTAACCGATACCACAGCCTTGATGCTCAACTTCCGTTACGGCATCGAGAAGGGTCTACGTAAGATCATGTCTAAGATGGGGATCAGCACCGTCGGCTCCTACCGTTGTAGCCAGCAGTTTGAAGCCATTGGTATCGCCAGTGATGTGATTGAACTGTGCTTTAAAGGTGTGGTGAGCCGTATAGAAGGTGCAAGCTTTGAGGATATCGCCAACGATCAAGCGCTGCTGCATAAAGCCGCTTACCGCGCCCATGTGCCACTGCCACAGGGTGGTTTACTCAAATACGTGGATGGCGGTGAGTACCACTGCTTCAACCCTGATGTGGTCAACACATTGCAGGCATCCTTAATCGACAAAAATTTTGCGACCTATAAGAAGTTTGCCGAATTAGTCGATAACCGACCAGTTGCCACCCTAAGGGATTTGATTGGCATTAAGGCTGACCAAGCTGCAATTGAACTGGATAAGGTCGAGGCTGCTAGTAACTTGTTCCCACGTTTTGACAGTGCGGCCATGAGTATCGGTGCCTTAAGCCCCGAGGCCCATGAAGCATTAGCCATTGCCATGAACCGTTTAGGTGGCCGCTCTAACTCGGGTGAAGGTGGTGAGGATGCTCGCCGCTTTAACACCGAACGTAACTCGGCGATTAAACAAATTGCCTCGGCACGTTTTGGCGTAACCGCCCATTACCTAGTCAATGCCGATGTGTTGCAGATTAAAGTTGCCCAGGGTGCAAAACCCGGTGAAGGCGGACAACTGCCAGGCCATAAGGTGAGTGTAGAAATTGCAGGGCTGCGCCACGCGCGCCCCGGTGTAACCTTAATTTCACCACCGCCACACCATGATATTTATTCTATCGAAGACTTAGCCCAGCTGATTTTCGATTTAAAACAAATCAATACCAAGGCACTGATCTCCGTGAAGTTAGTGTCTGAGCCAGGTGTCGGCACGATCGCCACTGGAGTGGCAAAAGCCTACGCCGATATGATCACTATTTCTGGCTACGATGGTGGCACGGGCGCGAGCCCTATCACCTCGGTGAAATACGCCGGCAGCCCATGGGAACTTGGCCTTGCCGAAGTGCATCAATCTCTGGTGGAAAATGGCCTACGCCATAAGATCCGCTTGCAGGTCGATGGCGGCCTAAAAACCGGAACCGACGTCATCAAAGCAGCCTTACTCGGCGCCGAGAGCTTTGGCTTCGGGACTGTGCCCATGATTGCCTTAGGTTGTAAGTACCTGCGTATTTGCCACCTGAACAACTGCGCTACCGGTGTCGCAACTCAGGACAAGAAACTTCGCGATAACCACTACCACGGCTTACCAGAGCGAGTGATGACTTACTTTGAGTTTGTCGCCGAGGAAGTGCGCGAATGGATGGCAACCCTAGGGGTCAGCAAGTTCGAAGACTTAGTCGGCCGCAGTGAGTGGCTACATACCTTAGAAGGCCAAACCGATAAGCAACGCGGACTCGATTTAGCGCCGATCCTGTATCAGCCGAAGGTCAGGGCCAGCACCTCGCGCACCTGGCAGGAAACCAATCCACCAGCAGATTTAGGCTTACTCAACCAACATTTGCTCAACGAGTGCCAGAGTGCAGTCGATAAGGGCGAGTGTTTCGATGCAGCTTACAGTATCAACAACACTGACCGCTCAGTGGGCGCACGCCTATCGGGCTATATCGCGACCACCCTTGGTGTTAAAGGCACTAAGGCACCGATAAAACTCAGCTTTAACGGCAGTGCCGGCCAAAGCTTTGGGGTATGGAACAGCCCAGGCCTTGAACTCAAGCTCTGCGGTGATGCCAACGACTACGTTGGTAAAGGCATGTCGGGCGGCAAGATTGTGATTTATCCACCGCTGGGTAGCCCATTCCAGAGCGAGCGCAGCGCGATTGTCGGTAACACTTGTCTGTATGGTGCGACTGGCGGACGCTTCTTCGCCGCGGGCCAAGCGGGTGAACGCTTTGCGGTACGTAACTCGGGCGCCATCGCCGTAGTTGAAGGCTTAGGCGATAACGGCTGCGAATACATGACCAGCGGTATTGTGGTCGTGCTAGGTAAAACCGGGGTCAACTTCGGCGCGGGGATGACGGGCGGCTTTGCCTATGTTTTCGACCAATTTGGCCGCTTTAATCGCCGCGTCAATAGCGAACTGGTAGACACCCAAAAGCTCGAATCGCCTATTCATCAGCAACATTTAAAAGGCTTGATTGAGGAGCATGTGGCCGAGACTGGCAGTGAGCACGCGAAGATGATCTTAAGCGACTTTGCCAACTGGTTAGATTGCTTTGTATTAGTGAAACCGAAAAATATCGCCGTTGCAGATCTGCTCAAATTAGAGCAATCGAGCCCGGAACTGGCAGTAAAAGCGGGGTAATAGCAGATGAGTAACGATTTTCAATTTATTGAAGTGGGTCGTAAAGATCCAACTAAACACCCTGCGGCAAAGCGTTCGACTCAGTTTATTGAGATTTATCAGCCCTTTGCACAAGCACAGGTGAGTGAACAAGCGGACCGTTGTCTCGATTGTGGTAACCCTTATTGTGAGTGGAAATGCCCGCTGCACAACTATATTCCCAACTGGCTGAAACTGGCGCAACAGGGCCGAATCATGGAGGCGGCGGACTTAGTCCATGAGACCAATACCCTGCCCGAGATCTGCGGCCGCGTCTGTCCACAGGACAGACTCTGTGAAGGGGCTTGTACCCTAAACGCCGACTTTGGCGCCGTGACTATTGGTAATGTGGAGAAATACATTACCGATACCGCCATCGCCCAAGGCTGGCGTCCGGATATGAGCAAGGTCACGCCCCGTAAAGAAAAAGTGGCGATTGTGGGCGCAGGTCCAGCTGGCTTAGGCTGCGCCGATATTCTTGCCCGTAATGGGGTTAAGGCTGTGGTGTTTGATAAATATCCCCAGATTGGTGGCCTGCTGACCTACGGTATTCCCGCCTTTAAGCTGGATAAAGCCGTGATGGCAACTCGCCGCACTGTGTTAGAAGGCATGGGTATCGAGTTCAAACTGGGCGTAACTGTGGGCAAAGATGTCGCCTTTAACCAACTGCTTGAGGAATACGATGCTGTCTTCCTCGGTATGGGAACCTACACCGCCATGAAAGCGGGCCTTGAGGGCGAAGATGCCCAAGGCGTGTACCAAGCCCTACCCTACTTGATTGGCAATACCCATCACCTGATGGGCAGCACAAGCCCTGATACGCCTTACCTTAACCTTGCCGGTAAGCGCGTGGTGGTCTTAGGTGGTGGTGATACCGCCATGGACTGTGTTCGCACCGCCGTGCGCCAAGGTGCCAGCAGTGTGATTTGTGCCTATCGCCGTGATGAAGCCAACATGCCAGGTTCACGCCGCGAAGTGCAAAACGCCCGTGAAGAGGGAGTGAACTTCCTGTTTAATCGTCAACCCGTGGCGATTAAAACCCAGGACGGTAAAGTGGTGGGTGTGGAATGCGTTGAAACCCAAATGGGTAAAGCCGATGCGAGTGGCCGTCAACGTGCTGAAGCAATTGAAGGCAGCGAGCAGTTACTCGACGCCGATGCGGTGATTATCGCCTTCGGTTTCCAACCTAGCCCTGCGCCTTGGTTTGCCGATTACGGCATAGAACTCGACCAATGGGGCCGAGTAAAAGCCAGTAAACAGGCTGATAACCCATTCCAAACCACCAATCCAAAGGTATTTGCTGGCGGCGATATGGTCCGTGGCTCGGATCTGGTTGTGACCGCAATTGCCGAAGGACGTGATGCCGCGCAAGGTATTCTTAACTACTTAGATTAATTGTTTTTTGTTGTACCGCTGTACCTGTGAGTCTCGGACTCGTACCCACGAGTCCACCATTTGCTTGTGAATTTTGGCGCACCTTAGGGTGCGCATTTTTTTACCCATTCGCCGTTTAACATTATCCCAATCAAGCAATCGCAATCCCACAATAACGTCAAAGCATAACTGTGGTATATTAGCCGCCATTCTGTTATCCCACTCTTTTAGTGGCATCACACATTCAGTTGAATCAAAAGGGTCTCCCATGAAAATTGGTATTATTGGCGCAATGGAGCCAGAAGTTGCCCATCTTATTGCGGCTATGACAAACGCCTCTTCGCAAACGATTGCGGGTATTGAATTTATCGCTGGCACCTTAGCGGGCAAAGACGTTGTAGTGACGCGCTCTGGTATTGGTAAAGTCGCCGCTAGTATTGCCACCACGCTGCTGATTGATAAATACGCCCCCGATGCGGTAATCAACACAGGTTCTGCGGGTGGTTTTGTCGATTCACTGTCGATTGGCGATATCGTGATTTCATCCGAAGTGCGCCACCACGATGTGGATGTCACCGCATTTGGTTACGAAATTGGCCAAATGGCGCAGCAACCTGCGGCATTTATTCCGGCGCCATACTTAGTCGAAGCCGCCAATAAGGCCATCGCACAATTAGGCGAAGTGAAAGCGATTGAAGGCTTAATCTGTACTGGCGATAGCTTTATTTGCGATCCAGTACGTACCAAGACCATGTTGGAGCACTTCCCAACCATGGCGGCCTGTGAGATGGAAGGCGCGGCAATTGCTCAAGTGTGCCACCAATTTGGCGTGCCATTTGTGGTGATTCGCTCGCTCTCTGACAACGCCAACAACGACTCGCCCGTCGATTTTGATTCCTATATTGTGAAAGCGGGCTACCATTCAGCGCTGATGGTGATGTTGCTACTTGAGCAATTAGATACAAACTCAGTACAGTAATAAACAAAAGCATATTTGTGGAAAGTACCTGATGAAAAGCTCTTTTTATCAACAACTTGTCGAAATTGATGGCGCTTTTTTTGAATGCTTCTTGGTACTTTTCTTAGCTTTATTACTGGCGCGTTTAGCGCCATTACCCAGAGAAATGCAGCCACTGATTTGGTTTAGTCACTTAGCCAAACAACTCGCAGCCAAAGTCAATCGCCCCGGGCGCGCGCCCAGCCAACAGGCAACCGCTGGCTTTTTAGCCATGTTGTTACTGGTATTCCCCTTCTGGGCGATTATTACTTTTTTGCTCGAGCTCGCAGCCTTCCCATGGTTTTTTGAGTTTTTAGTGCTGTATCTGTGTTTGAGTGATGCGGGCTTTAGCCAAGTGGCCGACGAAATCGCTAAAGCATTAAACCGCGAGGATAATGCCAGCGCAAAAAAGTTATTACAGCCGTGGGTTATCCGTGATACGGATAATCTGTCGGAAGTAGGCTTAACCAAAGCGACGATAGAAAAACTGGCTACAGCGCCGATTTACGGCACGGCTTCGACTATCTTCTTCTTTGCGATCGCGGGCGCGCCTATGGTGCTGGCGGTCAGAATGATTAAACAACTCGAGCTCAGCTGGCCACCTATACAACCTAAATATCAGCATTTTTGCAGCACTGTGAATATTATCTCAACTGTATTACTAACTATTCCTGCCTGGTTATGGAGCCTATCTATTGCGATTCAGGGGGGCCCTAAAGCCTTGGCATTACTGTTTCGCACCTCTAAAAATCATCCCGCCCTACGGGGTTATGTGATGAGTGTGTCCTTAGTGGCGAATATTTTACGGATTGAATTAGGCGGACCGCAGAAGTTTTCGGGGCAACGCATTGATGTAGCGAAGATAGTCTATGGCCCACAGCCGCACCATGAGAGTATTACCCCAGCAGTAAAACTCACCTCACGCGCCTGCGCAATTTGGTTTAGTTTTATCACGCTTCTTCCCTTCCTTTGGGCGGGTTTACGCTGGCTACAAACCCTGTGATATGATGCCTCTCATCTTAACATTAGGTTAAAGGCTGACTATCTTGTTCGAAAACATGCATGTCACATTAACAACTCCTGCGTTGTTATTTCCGGCAATTTCCTTGCTATTACTAGCTTACACCAACCGATTCTTTGCACTGGCAGCATTGATCCGTCAGTTGAGTAACGGCGACAAACCCGTGCATCAGGATCAGATTAAAAACTTAAGTCAGCGGATCAGGATTATTCGCCGCATGCAGGAAGCTGGTGTATCGAGTTTTGCCCTGTGTGTGCTCTGTATGATTTTTATTTATATCGGTTTTAACAAGACTGGCTCCATCATCTTTGGTGCCAGCTTGTTACTCTTACTTTATTCACTGATTTTATCTGTCATTGAAATTCGTATTTCTGTGGATGCGCTGAATATCCATATAAAAGAGATGAGTAAATGAACCATTGGATTTACTTCTTCGATTTATGTGGCACAGCAGTATTTGCCCTTTCCGGCGCCTTAGCAGCAGGACGTCATCGCATGGACCCCTTTGGGGTGATAGTGCTCGCATCGGTCACAGCTGTAGGTGGTGGCAGTATCCGTGATGCGCTGATTGGCGCCACACCCGTGTTTTGGATCCGCGACCCGAACTACATCATAGTCATACTCGCCACTGTCCTAGCTTGTTTGCTGTTAGTACGCCGACCACGCAAGATGCCGGAGTATACGCTCCCCGTAGCTGATGCCTTAGGTTTAGCCCTGTTCACTGTGATTGGTGCAGAAAAAGCCCTCAATATGGGGCTAAGTGGCATGATTGCCGTCGTGATGGGCTTGATCACGGGCGTAGGAGGAGGCATTATTCGAGACTTACTGTGCCGACAAATCCCTATGGTATTGCGCACAGAAATCTATGCCACGGCCTCTATTATCGGCGGTATTGGTTATACCGTAAGCTTAGCCTTGGGTATGGGCGAAAAAACGGCACTGTTTTTAGCCATGACCAGTGCATTAATGATCCGCCTATGCGCCATCAAATGGCATTTGTCGTTACCCGCCTTTGATCTCAAAACCAAGAGGGAATAGTTTGCGAATATTGTGTCTTTTAGTCTGCCTTATGTTTATTCCGGCGCTGTTTCCTGTGTCTGTACATGCAAACTCAGGGGAAATGCCTGCGGAACAACAGTTAGCCATCAAATATATGAACGCGCTCACTGAACACGACTATAAAACACTCGGCAAATTCTATAACCGCGATAGTATTTTCTTCGATAAAACTGCCAATCGTAAATACACGGGTGGTCGTTTTATTATCGACTTTTTCGAGCGCGCCCATGAGGGAGTGCTCGAATATGATTTTAATATCGAGCATATGTATAACGCGGGCTCATTAGTGGTGATGATTGGTAACTATCACTTTAAGGGGCCAGGGGAGCAATTTGGTAAGCCCGGCAAAATCATTGATGTCGCTATCCCTGGCGTGACTAGCCTTAAACTTGATATGCGCAACCATAGAGTCGCAGAGCATGTGGATCTGATTGACTATCAGACCATGTCAGACCAATTAGCGATGCAATAATCACAAAATTTCGCTTTGATTGAAACTTGAGCCCTAAAAATGAGTCGAAATCTACAATGAGTCATGCGACCGAACCATGGCGCTGAATGCCTAATTCGTTCGTTTAGTTTCAATGAGGTTTGTATGAAGTTTTTTGGACTGATTGCCCTGCTCGCCCTAAATGCTTTGATACTCGTGCCCAACGCACAAGCGCAGCAGCCGATTATTGTTTCCTATGCGGTGCAACCTGTAAGCCATTTCAATCAACAACTGCGTGTTGCCCAAGCACAACATCAAGCTTGGAGTGAAGATCCCAAAACCATAAGTAACCAATACGCGGGGCAAAAGTTCACCCTAGTTCGGACCCAGCCGAAAAAGTATGGAATATTGACCTATCAAGTGAGTGAAATATCTAAACAACATCCACAAATGCTGTTGATTTTATCACTCAAAAAAGATGCCCAACGCTGGCAGGTCGATTCAGCTCAACTAGCTTGGAAGTGTCGTGATGGCCAGCATTTTGGCACCGACAGATGTAATATTGGTGAACATGAGGCCAGTACGGCACCTTAAGCCTGCATCTCACATGTAGCCAGCACCAGATAAAATGCAGATATAAAAAGAGCGCCCTTAGTTAGGCGCTCTTTCTTCTTACTTGGTAAGTACTTATTAACCGTAATAAGCACTTATTCACTGTACTCGAGTCGTGATATTCGATTCAAGCTAAACTCAGATTGGTTAAACCAAAGTCACTTTAGCAAACTTACGCTTACCGACTTGGAATACGGCAACCGTGCCAGCGCTTAAGGTCATACGGCTATCGTCAACCTTCTCACCATCCATCTTCACCGCGCCTTGCTTGATCATACGCATCGCATCGGAAGTCGAACCCACTAAGTCGGCATCTTTAAGTAAGTTAGCAATCGCTAAGCCTTCACCCGCCGCTAATTCAACCTCTGGGATATCATCAGGGATAGCACCCTTTTGAAAACGGTCGATAAAGGCTTGATGGGCACTTTCAGCGGCGGCTTCGTCGTGGAAGCGCGCAATGATTTCCTTCGCGAGTGCAATCTTGGTATCACGAGGGTTAGCACCGTTGGCGATATCTTGTTTGAACTGTTCAATCTCGGTCAAAGGACGGAATGACAGCAGCTCAAAGTAACGCCACATTAATTCGTCAGAAATCGACATGATCTTGCCGAACATTTCATTGGCGGGCTCACTCACACCAATGTAGTTGTGCGCCGATTTAGACATTTTCTTCACGCCATCTAAACCTTCAAGCAGTGGCATCATAATCACAGCTTGTGGTTTTTGGCCTTCGGCTTTCTGTAACTCACGACCCATTAATAGGTTGAACTTCTGGTCAGTCCCCCCTAATTCAACGTCGGCCTTGAGCGCTACAGAGTCATATCCTTGCAGTAGCGGATACATAAATTCGTGGATAGCGATTGATTGACCCGATGCATAACGCTTCTTAAAGTCATCACGTTCCATCATACGAGCAACAGTTTGCTGCGAGGCTAAACGAATCATCCCAGCCGCGCCTAATGGCTCTAACCAGCTCGAGTTGAACTCGATACGCGTTTTTGCAGGATCAAGGATTTTATAGACCTGCTCTTTATAGGTCTCGGCATTGGCTAACACTTGCTCACGAGTCAGTGGTGGACGAGTGCTGTTTTTACCACTTGGATCACCCACCATACCGGTAAAGTCACCAATTAAGAAAATGACCTCATGACCTAACTCTTGGAATAATCTTAACTTATTTAAAATTACTGTGTGTCCAAGATGGATGTCCGGTGCGGTAGGATCTGCGCCTAACTTGATACGAAGTGGACGTCCTTCTTTGAGTTTTTCCAGCAGATCCGATTCGAGTAGGATCTCGTCGGTACCACGTCTAATTTCTGCTAATACTTGGTCTAAATCAGCCATCTCGGCGGGGACTCCTAAGGCCATAGTCATAAAATGAGGAGACTTATGTTACTTGTTAGCCACCACAATTGAAAGTGTGTACACTAACGGGATTATTCAAGCCTTAGGTTATCGGTATCGGCGTCAATGGGAAAGGTTATAACGTTATTTAAATTGTTGCCTAAAAAGCATCAAATTCTCCTCAGCATTCTTTCTGTTATCACAATGATAACCTTGCTCTTTCCATCTGAAGAAGCCCAAGCTTCAAGACAAACTCAAGGTATTGCAGATCATCAAGTCAACACCCGTTACGATGTGCCCTTAGCCTTTCGCTCACCAGAGCGTCCAGAAGGCATTGAAGGACAAACACAGGATGAGGCAAATCAAGCCACAGCCTTGTCTTCAGTAGACGCGTTAGCTGCGGGTAATCATTCAGCCCCCGAAACCCTAGAGAGCGCCCACCATAGGGATGTTGAGCATTTTAATGTTAAGAATGGCGATACTTTAGCCGCCGTTTTTGAGCGAGCAGGACTCACCAGCAAAGATGTATATGAAATCACTCAGTTACCGCTCGCCAAGCAGAATCTATTAAAAATCATTCCCGGCGAAGAAATTGTGATCTCTAAGGACGTCAATGGTGATTTAACCGAAGTGCGCTACCGTGTTGATGCGATATCAACCTTAGTGATCACTAAAGATCACGACAGGTATTTTGAAAAAATCACCGAAAAAGACATTGAAATTCGCACTCAATTCACCAGCGCGAAAATTAAGAGTAACTTCTGGAACGCTGCCGTAGATGCGGGCTTAAATGCTAACCAAATTATGCAACTCTCAACCGTATTTGGTTGGGATATCGACTTTGCCTTAGATTTACGCGAGGGCGATAGCTTCGCCATTATCTATGAGCAAGAGTATGCCGAAGGCGAGTTTTTACGTAATGGCAATATCTTAGCTGCGGAGTTTATTAACCAAGATGAGCGCTACACTGCAGTGCGCTACACCGACGGTAACTACTATTCCGAAAATGGCACAAGTATGCGTAAGGCATTCTTACGCTCACCGGTTGACTTTAAATATGTCAGTTCAAACTTTAATCCTAAACGCCTGCATCCAGTGACAGGACAAGTTAAAGCTCATCGTGGTGTTGACTATGTTGCCGCAATTGGCACCCCCATTAAAGCGGCAGGCAATGGACGAGTTATCGAATCCGGCTACAATCAATTTAATGGTAACTATGTGTTCATTAAGCACAACGATACCTACACGACCAAGTATTTACATTTGACCAAGCGTAATGTCAGCAAAGGGGCTAGCGTTAAGCAGGGGCAAATTATTGGCACATTAGGCAAAACAGGACGCGTCACGGGTGCTCACCTACACTATGAATTTATCGTCAATGGGGTGCACCGCAATCCAAGAACAGTGGATTTGCCCAAAGCCGAATCAATCGCCCGTAAAGAAAAATCTCAATTCGATACTATCAGCAAACAGTTGATGGCAAGCATTTCACAGAACAAGCAAACCCAATTGGCGATGCAATAACGACGGATGGATTCCATCAAATGAACAAGGCTTATTATATTGGACTGATGTCAGGCACCAGTATGGATGGTGTCGATGCTGTGCTAGTCGACTTTGCGGGCGAACAGCCGCAGCTGATTGCAACGCATACCGAGGCGATCCCGAGCCATTTGCTCAAAGGATTACAACGCCTGTGTCTGCCAGGCAATGATGAAATTAACCGCCTTGGCCGCCTAGACCGCAGTGTTGGCAAATTATTTGCTCTTGCAGTCAATAACTTGCTCGCCAAAGCCCTGATAGCAAAAGAAGACATCATAGCCATTGGTAGCCATGGCCAAACTGTGCGCCATATGCCAAACCTTGAGGTAGGCTTTACCCTGCAGATTGGCGATCCCAACACCATAGCAACCGAAACGGGCATAGATGTGATTGCCGATTTTCGCCGCAAAGACATCGCCTTAGGCGGCCAAGGCGCGCCATTAGTGCCCGCATTTCACCAGCAAACCTTTGCCCAAGTCGGAAAAAAACGCATCATCCTCAATATTGGTGGTATTGCCAATATCACCTATCTGCCGGGTAATAGCGATGAAGTCTTAGGCTTTGATACTGGGCCGGGCAACACCTTAATTGATGCCTGGATTCAGCAAGTAAAGAATGAACCCTATGACAAAAATGGTACTTGGGCAGCATCGGGTAAAACCGATCAACAGCTACTCGCGCAATTGTTGTCGCACCCTTATTTCTCCCTTGCTTATCCAAAGAGTACTGGGCGAGAACTATTTAATCAGGCCTGGTTAGAGCAGCAATTATCGGCGTTTAATCAATTAGATGAAGAAGATATTCAATCGACACTGCTCGATTTAACCTGTCACAGTATTGCCCGCGACATCCTTAAACTCGCCCAAACAGGGGAATTATTTGTCTGTGGTGGTGGCGCTTTCAATGGCGAGCTAATGCAGCGTTTAGCAGAGTTACTGCCGAATTATCATATCGATACCACCTCAGCACTCGGAGTCGATCCTAAATGGGCCGAAGGCATCGCCTTTGCGTGGCTTGCTATGCGTCACCATTTAGGTTTGCCCGCCAACCTGCCCGCCGTCACTGGCGCCTCCCGCGAAGCCGTTTTGGGTGGACGTTTTAGCGCTAAGTAACATTAATGGACACAAATGCTCTCGAGTATTTGTGTCCTGATGATTCTCTTCTTCTATCGACTAAATCACTTTTAATAAAGCCAATTCAAAAACACTGCCAACAACCAATATCCCCTCACATTAAAGTTATCTTTGTCTTTGATATTAATCTAAATACTTAAAACCCATCTATGCTTGATCACAGTTGTGTCATACAAACTTGCTAAAGTGGTTGTTAACTAAGCCGTAAATACGCAAAGCTCAGGTTGTGATGGTCTATAGAGATCCGAACAATCTGCAGACATAACACTTCAATTAAGGGAATGGTTATTTATCTAGCTACACTTAACCAGCAAGATAAACAATGGTTTATGCAATGGCGTCAAAAAGCCATACCGACATAAATCGACTGAATAGGAAATCAATCAATGAATATGTCACAAAAAATGGCGGCAGAATTTTTGGGCACTTTGTGGCTGGTGCTCGGCGGCTGTGGCAGCGCAGTACTGGCCGCAGCTTTTCCTGAGGTGGGGATAGGCTTACTCGGAGTGTCACTCGCCTTTGGCTTAACCGTTCTCACTATGGCCTTCGCGATTGGTCATATCTCAGGTTGCCACCTCAACCCGGCGGTATCATTTGGACTCTGGGCTGGCGGACGTTTTCCTGCATCAGAACTGTTGCCTTATATCATTGCCCAAGTTGCGGGCGGTATTGTCGGTGCTGGCGTGTTGTACGCAATCGCCTCTGGGCAAGAAGGTTTTAGTCTCGCGGCAGGTTTTGCTTCTAATGGCTTTGGTGAACATTCTCCAGGCGGCTATAGCATGATATCGGTAATGATCTGCGAAATTGTAATGACCTTATTTTTTCTACTCGTCATTTTAGGCTCAACCGATGAACGAGCGCCTAAAGGCTTTGCCCCGATCGCTATTGGTTTATGCTTAACCCTAATCCACCTCATCAGTATTCCTGTATCTAACACCTCAGTAAACCCTGCCCGCAGCACTGGCCCAGCGCTATTTGTTGGTGATTGGGCCGCATCACAATTATGGCTATTTTGGGCAGCTCCGATCATTGGTGCCATTTTAGCGGGCGTTATCTACCGTTATTTCAACGCTGCCAAGTAATCCCTCTATGCCAACAGCGCTTTGGCTGCGCTGTTGTGCTTTTTCAAACCCCGCTCTAATGTTACCATCTTGGCAACTGGTGAGTTTTGCTGTGCCCACGTTTTTACTTTTGTGGCACGACAGGCTTCGCCCTATTCACGCATAAGAGATATTTTCATGAGCAAGACTGTTAAAACCTTTGCAGAAGCCGCTGGCATGACTCCAGAAGCGCGTTACGACTACCTTGTTGAACAAATCAAGCAACATAAAGTGTTATGGACGCTTCAAGATCAAGATGGTTGCGTAATGCTAACCACTGAAGATGAAGACTGTATCCCAATGTGGCCAACCGAAGAAGCGGCTGAATCTTGGGCAGTCGATGATTGGAGCGACTGCCAAACCTTAGCGATTCCCTATGATGAATGGCATGAACGATGGGTACCAGGCATGGAAGATGACGATCTGTTCGTTGCCGTATTCCCTGTACAGGACGACTTAGGTGTGGTGATCCCACCCTATGAATTAGATCAACGTTTAGTCACTAAACAAAGCCACTAATCCACAAGGGCAAACCACAATGTCGCTGAGCGAGCAAGAATCCTCTTTGGCAACGCAGGCTACGCCACCCTTGGCAAAAGCCCGTTTACCTAAACGCTTAATTGCTTTGCTGCTACTTTATGTCGCAGCATCGGTAAGCGGTTTAATCGCCAAACAAGGGGTACTTTTCTGCCTGTTAACCCTATTGATGGTGCTTGGGATTATAGGTCGCCAAAAGGCTGGGCTAATTATGCTAAGAGGTTATACCTTAGTGCAGTTAGCATTAGTAAGTATGCTGCCAGTACTGTTATACGATCCTGACAACCTCGTCGCAGGACCAACCACAGTGCACCTTGGCCAGTGGCAGGGGAAACTACCTGACTATGTGATTTTTACTGTGTTGATTGTCTTATCTTTATTGCAGGTTTGGATCGCATTCGATAAGGACGTTAAAGCTTGGTTTAAGCCCAAGTTAAACCTCAATATTATGAACTAACGGCCTATACCAACGCAGCTCAGTAGATCATTACCAATAAAAAAGCCGTCTTGTCGACGGCTTTTTTATTTTCTATATCAGCTAACTACATTTGTAACACAAGCTTATACAGAGAAACTTGCACCACAGCCACAGGTGGTTGTGGCATTAGGGTTCTTCACAAAGAAACGCGAACCTTCGAGACCTGAAGTGTAATCCACTTCACCGCCAACGAGGTATTGTAAGCTCATGGGATCGACGACCAATTGGACGCCTTGTTTCTCAACAGTGAAGTCGCCTTCATTGACCTTTTCATCAAAGGTAAAGCCGTACTGAAATCCAGAACAACCACCGCCAGTAACATACACGCGTAGCTTAAGTGCAGGATTTTGCTCTTCTTCCAACAAGCCTTTTACCTTAGCGGCTGCCGCATCGGTAAATTTAATTGGCATTGTTGCGTCAGCTTGATCAGTCATTACTACCTCTTACATCAGTTTTCTGGGGCAAATTATCCGTTACCTGACTATTTTGTTCAAGTATTACCCGCGGTTCTTTTTCACCCTGTAATAATTCAGGGACACTATAGACATGTTCTGTCTGCGAATTTTTAGTCCAGCGGCTCGAAGGCACCACCACTTTCACTTTGACTTGCACCACATTAAAACCAGCTGGCACAGTAACTTTGGTATCTATGACCTGAAAATAGCGAAAATCAAATTCAAGCTTAGAACCCGTGAGTTTGTTCACACTTAACTCAACAGATTTACCATCTTGCACACCAATAAGCGTGATTTCGGTGCGGCCTTGAATCGCCTGCTTACGTTTTTGCAGCTGAGTCAAAATCAGTTTGAAATTATATTCATCAACCAAGGCCCCAGGCGTCATTTCTAGGCCATGGATAGCCACACCTTCAGCGTTGTCATCTGGTGACATAATACTGCGATAAAAGGCTAATTCGTGCTCTAGCTCTTTTTGTTTTTTCATCTGCTGTGCAAACATATCTTGCATTTGCGCATTGGCTTCGCGTTCGACAGATAGCTCTAAATTGCGGGTAGCGAGTTCCTGGGTTTGCAACTCAAGTTCAGCGGTAACACGTTGTAATTTACCCCCACCAATGTGCTTCACGACAGCTTCATCACTGTTTAATACAATAAAGCTCACCCAAGCGCCCAATAAAAATGCTACAAAAACTAATAGCAATAAATACTTGGTCGATGGACGATACTTTAAATCCATGACTTGCAGCCGGTCTAGCCAACGATGATAATTTGGCATTAGGTAACAGCCCCTTATATAAAATACAATCAACTCAAGAACGAGTTCGATACAATACAACTCAGGCCAATGCAGTGCAATTAACGATAAATAAAGCCGCGATTCAAGACGCTATCAGCACAGCTAAAAAGTACTTAACTAACGAGCTACGTGATCATTTATCTCAAGCCAAGATCAGTGCGCAGCTGTGCTTACTGGCCTTGTTATTCGCCATCTTCGCCTCCTGCGTGATCCTGTTGTTTCGACTCTTGCTCCTGTGGGCAAACCATTACACCCAAATCGAGACGCAGGATTTTACGGGTAACATCACCGACTGGCGAGCATTGTTGCCACTTTTTGGCGCCTTGTTGATCTGGATTGTCGCCAAACTCGGCTCCAAACGTTACAAGCGCATGGGGATTGCCTATGTATTACATAGGGTTAAATTGCACTATGGCAAAATTCCGCTGCAATCTGCCGCAGGGCAATTTTTTCAGGCCTTGTTTGCCTTAGGGACTAATTTTTCGGTGGGCCGTGAAGGCCCCGCCATTCACCTTGGCGCCGTAAGTGCCAGTGTTCTAGCCGAAAAATTTAATCTTCCCGACAATAGTGTGCGAATTATGTGCGCCAGCGGCATTGCAGCAGGGATTGCCGCCACCTTTAACGCGCCGCTAGCAGCAGTGATTTTTGTACTCGAAGTGATCGTGCGCGAGTACAAAGTGCATTACTTCTTCCCGATTATGCTATCCGCCATTTGCGGCGCGGTTTCCAGCCAACTGGTGTTTGGTAATGTGCACGAGTTTGATCGTATTCAGGTGATCCATATTCCATTGGATCACTATCCGATTTTAGCCCTTGGCGGTATTGCACTAGGCTGCGCCGCCGCCTTCTTCAATTACACGCTCCTTAAAGTCACTGCCACGGGGCAAAACTGGCCACTGATTTATCGGCTCTTGCTGGCGGGAGGTATCACCACCCTGATTGGCTTAATCTTGCCGCAGGCGCTGGGCACTGGAGATTTAGCGATCAGTGAAGCCATTAGCGAGCATCCCAGTTTATTGCTGTTAATCGCCCTGCTTGCCGCAAAGATTATCGCCACCATTGCGGCAATAGGGCTTGGGATCCCGGGCGGATTGATTGGCCCGCTCTACGGCATCGGCGCCTTAATCGGTGCCATCTTAGCCTTAGTCAGTGCGATGTTATTCCCTTCGATTGCGCCTTACGTTGGCCTCTATACAGTGATAGGCATGACTGCCATGATGGGCGTTTGCCTAAGTGCGCCGCTCGCTGCATTAGTCGCGCTGCTCGAAATGACCAACGATGCCAGTATTATTCTGCCCGCGATGTTTGTCACAGCTCCCGCATTTTTGATTGCCTATCAAGGTTTTAAAACTAACTCGATCTTCTTCAAACAGTTAGAAATTATGGGCTTAGGCTATAAAGTGGCCCCCGTGAATCTGGCGCTACAGAAAAAAGGCGTACGAGCCTTGATGGATAAACGCTTCGTTATCGTCAATAACAACGACGAGCTGCTGCTCGAGGTGTTAAAACGCGCCGAAGGTCGCCCTGTGTTAGTACGTAATGCCGATGGGCTAATAGAAATGCTCAGCCTTGAGATGCAATCCTTTGATGACAACATCACCCTCTCACGTCATCCCATGCAGGGACTAAGTGATACCAAAACCTTAGATGAGGTCTATTCAATACTGTCACCCAAGCGCAGCGGTGAAGTCTTTATCTATCAAGACACGCCAGATAACGTGGTAGGGGTGATTAGTTGGTCGAACCTACAGCAAGAAATTCGCTCAGGCCAAGTCTAAGCCAAATCACAGACTAAACAGTCAACCAAGAGTGGATTGGATTCACAAAATCCTGTTGTTTCACGGTAAAAATACATTACAGAGGCAAGGGTGCTATTTCGCTGCCTTGGTGCATCTGTTACAATCGCGCCTCAGCCACCCTACATAACATTAGGGCTACGAGCGCAATATCTGCACTTGAACGCCCCCTAGCAATTGGAAAACAGGCTGATGAACCAGTTCGAAGGATCCCACATCCTCTCCGTAAACCAGTTAGATCTTGATTCAATCCAAACTATTTTTAATGTCGCCCACCGCATGATGCCCTATGCACTTCGTGAGAAGCGCACAAAAGTGCTCGAAGGCGCCATTTTAGGTAACCTGTTTTTCGAGCCAAGTACCCGTACCCGCGTCAGTTTTGGCTGTGCCTTTAACTTACTCGGCGGCCATGTGCGTGAAACCACTGGTATGGCCTCTTCGTCCTTATCTAAGGGTGAATCCCTGTACGATACCGCCCGCGTACTCTCGACCTACTCCGATGTGATTGCGATGCGCCACCCTGACTCTTACTCTGTCAAAGAGTTTGCCGAAGGTAGCCGCGTCCCAGTGATCAACGGTGGTGATGGTTCGAACGAGCACCCAACCCAAGCCTTGCTCGATTTGTTTACCATTCAAAAGGAGTTAGGTCATGCGGGCCGCGGTATCGATGGCATGCATATCGCCATGGTCGGTGACTTAAAATTTGGCCGCACCGTGCATTCATTGTCACGCCTGCTGTGCATGTATAAGAACATCAGCTTCACACTGATTTCACCAGCTGAATTAGCTATGCCTGATTATGTGATCTCAGACATTGAAAATGCTGGCCATAGCATCAAAATAACAGACCAGCTTGAAGGCCACTTAGATAAAGCAGATATTCTTTATCTGACTCGCATTCAAGAAGAGCGCTTCCCATCTCAGGAAGAAGCAAACAAATACCGCGGTAAATTCCGTTTGAATCGCAGTATTTACACCCAACATTGCAAATCTAACACTGTGATCATGCACCCACTGCCACGGGATTCGCGAGCACAAGCTAATGAGTTAGATAATGATTTAAACAGCCATCCTAATCTCGCTATCTTCAGACAGGCGGACAATGGACTGTTAATTCGTATGGCACTGTTTGCATTGACACTCGGGGTTGACTCACAACTCGAAAAATATGAGTGTCCTGTTAATTGGTATTCACGTAAAGCCGATCGCTAATCGGCTACATACTTTAAGGACTTAACATGACCCGTTCCGAAGCGCTATTTGAACAGGCTAAAAAAACCATCCCCGGCGGTGTTAACTCTCCGGTTCGTGCATTTAACGGTGTAGGTGGCTCACCCCTGTTTATTGAAAAAGCTGATGGCGCTTATATTTACGATGCCGATGGTAAAGCTTATATCGACTATGTCGGCTCTTGGGGCCCGATGATCCTCGGCCACAACCATCCGAAGATCCGTGAAGCCGTATTGGCTGCGGTACATAATGGTCTGTCTTTTGGCGCGCCGACCGAGCTTGAAGTACAAATGGCTGAGAAAGTGATCGCCATGGTGCCTTCTATCGAGCAAGTCCGTATGGTGAGCTCAGGTACTGAAGCAACCATGAGTGCCATTCGCTTAGCGCGCGGTTTTACTAATCGTGACAAGATCTTAAAATTTGAAGGTTGCTACCATGGTCACGCTGACTGTCTATTAGTTAAAGCAGGTTCCGGTGCATTAACCTTAGGCCAACCCAGCTCTCCTGGTATTCCTGAAGATTTCGCAAAGCACACCTTAACTGCTGTGTATAACGATCTGGATTCTGTTCGTTCGCTGTTCGAGCAATATCCAACTGAAATTTCTTGCATCATTATCGAACCCGTTGCTGGCAACATGAACTGCATTCCACCTATCCCAGGCTTCCTCGAAGGTCTGCGTAGCCTGTGTGATGAGTTTGGTGCGCTGCTGATTATCGACGAAGTGATGACAGGTTTCCGAGTATCAAGAAGTGGCGCTCAAGGTCACTATGGCGTTACACCAGACTTAACCACACTCGGTAAAGTCATCGGTGGCGGTATGCCTGTAGGTGCATTTGGTGGTCGTAAAGATGTGATGCAGTTTATCGCACCAACTGGCCCTGTATACCAAGCAGGCACGCTTTCAGGTAACCCTATTGCGATGTCAGCGGGTCTAGCACAAATGGAAGCGCTGTGTGAAGAAGGTCTGTACGAAGCGCTGAGCGCTAAAACCAAGCGCATCGCCGAAGGCTTTAAAGCGGCGGCTGATAAGCACGGCATCCCAATGGCGATCAACTATGTTGGCGGTATGTTCGGCTTCTTCTTTACTGAGCAAGAGCAGATCACTCGCTTCGACCAAGTGACTAAGTGCAATATTGAGCACTTCCGCACTTTCTACCATGGCATGTTAGATGAAGGCGTTTACTTAGCACCGAGTGCTTATGAAGCTGGCTTCCTGTCGATGGCCCATGGCGAAGAAGAATTGCGCCTCACGCTTGAAGCGGCTGATCGCGTATTAGCTCGCATGAAAGCGGCAATGTAAGCGAGCGCTTAAAATATCAAGGGACGCATTAGCGTCCCTTTTTCTTACTTAGCTTTTGAAAGTAATATTGTGCAAATCTTAGCCCAATCAATAGCTATCGGACTTTTTTGAACCTAAGGCCGACTTAAAGATAATCGCTGCGACTAAGGCTTGTAGAGTTAACGTGAGGTGATCAATCACTAAGCTAGGATTGTGGAATATACCCAAAGCAAGTAATTGTTTACCACTGTAGATCAGCCAAACCAAAGAGCCTAAGAGTAAGAGACTCCGGAGTACAAAGTTCATTTTGCAACATCCTCAAAATACAACATCCAGTGTCCTAACGATAAAAGAGGCACAAGATACCGCTCACTTTCTGTTCGGTCAATATTTCGACGTGGTCATATCTGTGACTCACTCAGCACATTCCGTACAATTGTCGGTAATAAACTCAAATCCAGCATCTAATTTGAACCATTGAATTTTCAATCAGAATTTTCTCTCTAAAGAAAAATTAATTGCAGGATCGATAAAATAACGGCTTAGACTTTAATCGTAGATCTTACTTTACACTCAATAACCAACCCGAAATAAACAACATAAAAAACCAACAAAAAACCACAAGACAGTATTTAAAACTAAAAACACACCCAAACAACTGAGATACACATCACAAAGCAACGCAAAACTGAGTTACAGCTAACAGTTGCGTTATTCGCGCCATTATGTTCTGATCCGCACGCGTTAACACGGCAAACTTAATTAAGCCTTGATAATGCCACTCAATAGCTCGCCTTTGGCCTGCCACGACATTAAAACAGCAGTTGGAATTGCAGTTATGCTATATACCTTTCTGATCATACTGGCACTGCTTGCATTGCTCAGTATTATTTTTGAAGAAGTAACCCACCTTAATAAAGCAAAAACCACCTTATTCTTTGGCTGTATTTCATGGGTAGCACTATTCATGGCTGCTGGAGATCCTAGCCATGAGAAGTTAGTTGCTCATCAACTCAATGAAAACTTGCTTGAAATTGCCACCTTGTGGCTATTTTTAATGTCGACAATGACCTTTGTGGCCTATCTTAACGCCAAAGGTATGATTCAAATCATGGTGCAGAAGCTCTTTCCACAAAAGGTTTCTGTTCGGTTATTGATGATACAAGTCGCATTATTCTCGCTAATTCTGTCCGCCTTTTGTGATAACGTCACTGCTACATTGGTTTCTTTGGGTTTGTTAACCACCTTTAAACTCGATAAACAAATGCGTCGCAGAATGGCGGTGTTGATTATTTTCGCAGTGAACTCAGGTGGTGTAGCATTGATCACTGGTGACGTCACCACGCTGATGATCTTCCTCGCGGGTCACGTGCATATCTCCGAACTGTTAATGCTGTTCATCCCATCAGCCGTGAGTGTCGTTTTACTGGCAACGCTCTTTTCGCTAAAAGCTGAAGGTATCGTCTCAACAACCCCAATTAAACATAGTTATCAAACGGTTGATCTACTGATTGCCCTCGTGTTCTTCTGCACGATTTTAATGACCATGTTACTCAACATTTTGTTTGGCATCCCTCCAGTACTGACCTTCTTAACCGGTCTGTCCATCATGTTCCTGATTGGTCATACAACGCGCAGCGATAAAGAAGAAATCAAGATCCTTGAATATATCCGCCAAGTTGAATATGACACTTTGTTATTCTTCTTAGGGATTTTATTGCTAGTTGGCATGCTTAAAGAAATCGGCACCTTAGATATGCTGACCGAGGCCTATGCCCTATTTAATCCAAATATCTCAAACTTTGTCACAGGCATGGGTTCAGCTCTTATCGATAACGTGCCACTCACTGCTGCCCTATTAAAAGCAGAACCTGTACTCAACACTCCAGAATGGTTAGGCTTAACCTACAGTGTGGGCGTAGGTGGTTCATTGTTAGTGATTGGTTCGGCTGCGGGTATCGTGGCCATGAGCAAAGTAAAAGAGCTCACTTTTGTAAGCTACTTGAAATATGTACCTGCACTATTCCTATGCTACTGTGTTGGCTATGGCTTAACTTTATTCCTCGCATATAACTTCTTTGCTTAATTTAAAACGATAAACAAAAGGCGCCAACAGGCGCCTTTTGTCTTAAGAGAATGCCTTACATCGCCGGAACCCTAAACTGTGTTCCTTGAATGTCTAAAACGACATCCCGCGGACGAATGGCAATGATCTTTAACTTACCACCAATCATATCGCCTTCCTGTAACTCGGCACCGTCAACGTTTAACCAACGCTGACTCGCATCCGTCGAATAAACATGGGCAACAATATTAAATTCTGGTACTTGTAGTTGTAATCCCGCAGGCAGTTGCCCGTATTTAGGAATATCGCCATTTTCCGTTTTAGGGATAGGATCAAGCTTAGGCTCTGTCACAGGTGTTTTAGCCGCTTTGACATATTCCACCTCTTTCAGTGCATCTTGGAAGGTCGCGACCAATTCATCATCTTGACGACTCTGCGCCGTATCCAAGCCAACATCCGTCGCCGCAGCATTAACTTGTTGACGCAGCGCCTCAAGTGTTGCTAACCCTTGACGATTAGCATTCGCCCCCAACATTATTGGTTCAGGATCGGCAAACTCTTGCGCCAGCTCCCCATTTTCGGCAGATGATGGCTGGGCGCGAGTTGTTTCATCTAAGGCCGCTGACGTCGCAAGATAGTCATCATAACTAGGATCAGCATTTGAGGAGGTATTTGTAGCGACAACCTGTGACGAATCTACGCTCGGATAAGCTTGGGCGCTTAAAGGCACATCATTTAATACCTGCTCCCTGGGCAAAGCGACTTTCCCAGCTAATCGAAATCCTGCGGCGTTCCCCTGAGTAACAGTATCTTCCTGTGTGGCAACCGTAGTGGCTGCACTTACTGGGTCATTTAAGGATGCGGTCCGGTTAGCCTGACTCGTTGAGACAGAGCTATCAGAACCTGTATTTGAAGCATGCTGAGTTATCACTGTGCCCGTTTGAAGATCACTTCTACTATCATCATTAGCCTTCAAGGGCATCATTGAATTGACCTGTTGCCAATGCGCAACGCCCCATGCCACACCGATACCAAGAGTAATCGCAACGGCAAGCAGCGACAATTTTGCAGCAGGGAAAGAAGCCTTGCGTGGCGCAGGATAACTTGCCCTCGGCGTTAGTACCGCATCGGGTAAAGGTGAAGCTTGCTGTTGTTTATTACGGGTTACCGCGTCGAGTAAAATGGACATTAACTCTGGGCTCCATTATCGGTTAGGCGCGGCCCTTGATCACTTAAGTACAAATTCAGTCTCACTAACGTTTGATTGCCTGCAATACCGTCAGCCTTCAATCCATGTTGGCTTTGAAAGGCTTTAAGATCATTCTCCAACTTAAGATCAAATTGGCTGACTCGGCGTGAAGGTCGTTTAGCCACATGGGCAAGCGCATTCTCCAGCCACTGTAATTGCCCAGGGCTCGATTTTTGGCTAATTTCCAGCATAGGTAAATTGGGGGCCTGCCAGAGAATTTCAAAGGTGCCGCTAAAGTGTTGATTGAACCAAGCTCTATCAACCCAAAGCTGCTGCTCGCCCAATTGCATCAATAGCTGATCACTATCAACTGCAATGACAGCACCATAAAAATCTTGTTGATTATCATCAACTAAATATACAACGGCAGGATAATTTAGCCGCGTAATCGACATCCAATTTCCCTGCTGTTGATAACATGACAGCCCCTGTTCCCGTGCAGACTGACAGGCAGTGAGGCCTTTAAATGGGACTTTGCCCCACACATTAAAAAGACCTGCAAAGGCGGTATCAATACTTCGACTTTGTTTGATAGCCTCCTGTAATACCCGCAGACTTGGGTCAGCCGCCACAACAGTATTTTGCACTTGAGTGAGTGCTGGTTCAGTATTATTTACTGGCGTTTGGCTTTGCTGAACAGAACTGTCAGTTACAACTGTTTGTTTGGCGTGGATAACAGGCTCAGTCGTCACATTGGCAACCGCGAGTTTATCCGTAAACAACCAATAGGATACTCCAAAAGCTAGTACCAATGCGGCGGCGATAGCACTTGGCCACAGATACTTATGCTGCTGCGGTTCTTCCTCCCCTAATACTTCAGCAGCCGCTTGTCTCACCATATGGTGATCAATGGGCACCTTAGATTGAGCATACCCAGCCATAAGGGCTCGCTCGCACAATAAGTTGATGAGACGAGGAATACCACCACTGTATTTATGCAGTACCTTAATGGCTTTTCGCGTAAATAAAGGTTCAAAACGACCAGCAACCTGCAAACGATGCAATACGTAAAGGGCAATTTCATCTTCATTTAGCGGCAATAAATGATAACGAGCAGTGATCCGCTGGGCTAATTGCCGCAGTTCTTGTCGTTTGAGTAGCAGTTGGAGTTCAGGTTGGCCAATCAAAATGACTTGCAGCAGTTTTTTCGTATCGGTCTCGAGATTGGTGAGCAACCTTAATTGCTCTAATACTTCGGCACGCAGATGCTGCGCCTCATCGATGATGAGAACGGTATTGCGGCCCTTCTCATGATTGGCGAGTAAAAAACGGCTCAGATGGTCAGTCAGTTGCTTGAGCGTTGGATTTTCACCATAACTAATCTTCAACTCATCGCATAGGGTGGCGAGTAACTCCAACTCAGTCAGCGAAGGATTTAAAATAAATGCTGTATCAGTATTGTCAGGTAATTGTCCTAGTAAACAACGAGATACTGTTGTCTTCCCTGTGCCGACCTCTCCCGTTAGTAACACAAAGCCACCCGTCTCACCCAACCCGTAGGTTAAATGGGCTAAGGCTTCTCTGTGTCTGTCACTCAAGAATAAATAATGTGGATTGGGTGCAATCGAAAAAGGGTTATCACTGAGTCCATAAAAGGCCTTGTACATACCACCAATCATCCTAAGCTAAAAATAACGCCCCACGTTAAAACGTCCAAAGGATATTGTCAAAGCATCAGCAACATGGATGTGACATTCTAATAAATATCTACACTCTAGTTCGCCTTGCAATGGCATCATCATGATAAGCTATGCCTATGGCACACTCGCTAAAATAATCCTGTGAAAATTTACTTAGTTGGCGGCGCTGTACGAGACAGCCTGCTAAACCTTCCAATAAAAGATAAAGATTATATGGTTGTCGGCGCTACTCCTGAGCAAATGCAGCAATTGGGCTATCGCCAAGTAGGTAAAGACTTCCCGGTCTTTTTACACCCTAAAACCCAGCAAGAATATGCGTTAGCGCGTACGGAGCGTAAAGTGGGTTTGGGTTATGGTGGTTTTAGCTGTTATGCCAGTCCCGATGTTACCCTAGAGCAAGATTTGCTAAGACGCGATCTCACCATTAACGCGATTGCCCAAGATGAAGAAGGCAATTTGTATGATCCCTATAATGGTGTCGCGGACATACAGGCACGGCAACTGCGGCATGTGTCAACAGCCTTTGCAGAAGATCCTTTAAGGGTGTTACGAGTGGCACGCTTTGCCGCACGTTTTCATAGTTTAGGTTTCAAGATTGCTACAGAAACCATGTCCTTGATGCAGCATATGAGCCAAACCGAGGAATTAACGGCGCTTACGCCTGAGCGCGTTTGGCAAGAAGTCGATAAAAGTCTCGGCGGCCCCAATCCAGAGATTTTTTTCCAAGTGCTGCGGCAATGCGGTGCATTGAAAATCCTATTCCCCGAAATTGATGCACTTTTTGGTATCCCACAACCGGAAAAGTGGCACCCTGAGATAGATACAGGTCTGCATACTCTGATGGTGTTAACACAGGCAACATTACTGACTCAAGACAAAGCGGTACGCTTTGCAGCTTTAGTGCACGATCTGGGTAAGGCATTAAGCCCCAAAGAACACTGGCCTAAACACCATGGCCATGGACAAAAAGGATTACCCGTCATTAAAAAACTGTGTGAACGGTTACGAGTCCCTAACGAGTATCGCGACCTCGCTCTATTGGTTAGTGATCTGCACCAAAACGTACACCAAGCATTTGAATTAAGAGCCGAGACAATTGTTAAAGTCTTCGATAAAGCCGATTTTTGGCGTAAACCAGAACGACTAAATCAACTCTTATTGGCTTGTATCGCCGATATGCGAGGACGCACAGGCTTCGAGCATCAAGCCTACCCGCAAAGTGACTACCTTAATGCGTGTTTTTTAGCCGCTAATAATGTGGATATAAAAGCCATCATCGCAGCAGGATTTCAGGGAGGACAGATAAAACAAGCGCTCAATTTGAGGCGGATTGATAACGTCGAGCAAGTGAAACTCAACTGGCCACACCAACAAGCCAAACTGACGCCATAAAATTGTAATTTTTTTGTAAACACATAAACACTTTCTAGTAAATGGGACACCATTTTTCGATGAGAAATGACGATATAACCGGGAAAAAACGCTTTTAAAAAAAAATTTATATGTCTATAGTGGTTAAACGCATTAATATTCGTAGCAAATTAAAATAGCTATGTCATAATTAGGCAGTTTCGATTACCAAGTGACGAAACATTCAAATCCAACCTATTTTAAGGGATTTTTTACAATGAACAAAAAAGTACTGATGATTGCTGGTTTAGCAATGACTGCCCTACTAGGTGGTTGTGCAAACACTACTGCTCTGGAAGAAAGCGTTGCAACTCTGGGCAACAAAGTTGATCAATTGTCAGCTGATGTTGGCTCTCTGAAATCAGAGCAAAGCAAACTGTCTGCAGACGTTAAAGATGCTAAAGCAGCAGCTATGGACGCACAAGCAGAAGCTAAACGCGCTAACGACCGTCTAGACAACGTTGCTTCTCGTTACAAGAAGTAATGATAGGTAATTAACCTGTAATTCATCAGGTTAAGATCAAAGGCTTGAGAGAGATGAAAGCGAATAGCACATCGATCCAAGCCTTTTTTTATGGTTGATTGTCAGCTTTCACAAGCTAATTCCGTAATAAGCCAAGCTGTGTTGAATAACTGAAATTTAGCTAATGCTTATTAGCTTCACAAACCAAACTCTCAGCTTGACATCAAGATAAACTCTTATCGAAAGAAAACGACTTTCCAGTATTAATCATTCTTAAACTGGTATATCCATCGTAAAATCGATTTTTCACTTTTCATAATCCTCTCCCCTGTTCTCACTAAAAACGTTATTTTTATTAAATCCGACTTTCCGCACCTGATTTAGGAATAAATTTGCCGATACCGTTCGCCTAACACGTCGAGAATGATCTGCTGGTCCACTGTGAGTCCTGTGACTTGAGGTGGCGCCTCTCCCAACTGGTACTCGTGCACCCCGCCAAAGCGTAAAAAAATCCACCGCGCAGTCGGTTTTTGCGTGGGTTTCTTTTTCATGTCCGCCACACTCCGGTTCTGCTCTACTAAGCCCTGCCGGATCCGGTGCTCCAGCGCCGCATAAATCATCAGGCTACAGGTCATCACCATCAGCAACGCTTCGATACGTTCCGGTTTTTTAAGATATAACGAGGAGGTTAAAAATTCGGGACTTTTCAGAAACCTAAAACCACGCTCGACATTCTGCTGGGCTTTATAGGTAGCCAACAGCTCAGCCATGGTGAGCGTTTCACTGTGATCATTGGTCGCGAGGATGAACACCCCTGTCTGGTTGCGCGCCTCAGCCACCCGCGCCAAGCTACTTGCGGCTAACCCCTTGATGTGAAATTGGTAGTTCACCGGCATTTCACCCTTTTGGGGCCTTCCGCGCCCTGCATAGATAGGTTCACTCACGACTTCTGCTTCTAGTTGCAGCAGATTTAAGCTGACAGCAAAACGGGCTAATTCAGCCTGCGCATCGGTCTCGCAGGCAAAACGCTGGGCACATAATTTGTTGAAGGCTTTCAGTTCACGCGTGCTGTCTTTCAGTAGGTTTTTGGCTAATGTTTGCTGCTCACGGTGGCTGGCCTGTTCGCTGCGCACCAGCAACCAACGCTGCGCGACGTCGGCATAATTGGCGCTTTGCCAACAGCCATGATAGCCATTGCCCAGCGCAACCAGCGACTGGGTGCCAATGGTTGCCACGGCTCGCTTGGCTTCATTGAGGGTGACAGGCACACGAGTCACGAACAACTGTTGCTGTTGTGCCAGTAGTTGCAAGGTGTCGGCGCAATACAGCGCCGCATCGCCGACCAGATAACGACTCTCCTGCGCGGCCTTGAGACTGCTCAAGTGGCGCCGTACCGTCTGGGCAAAGGCCTTGGTATCATTAATATTACCACTCAAGGCTTGCATGTAGATGGGCAGGCCGGCCTGATTTTCACAGATAAGCTCCAGGATAACCTGGTTTAGCTCTGGCCGATGGTCGCGGCTATAGCCCCGTACCAATTGCAACTTACCGAGCTGCTCGCCATCGGCTTGGTCATAGGCGCCATCGACGTGGAAGCTGGTGATATCGAGGTGTACTGCAGTACTTTTGAGCCCCAATCGTTCAACGACCTGCTCCGCCATCACCTGATAAAGCGTGCTGACATCGGCCTCAAAGAGGGCATCAAGGCAGCGGCCGAGCACATCATCATTGAGGTCATCGGCACAGATCCCCGGGCCAATCAGGCGTTCTACAGGCTTGTTGGCAAAGAATTGCGGGAACATGTGCAAGGTCGAACTATGAAAGCCAAGACCGTTCAGTATCATCGCCACCAACGCTTCACCATGTGAGACTTTGTAGGGCGGCGTTTTGGGTAGCACCGCATCAATCATGCGAGCAATGCCGAGTTCTTGGCAAAGTGCAGCGACCAAACCAAGGTGGTCGAGGTTACGGATAGAGATAGCGGGAGCGGCCATGATGAATTACCTGCAAAAGAGAGTAATAGATCAGAATGACCGATCGCCGTCAAGTTTTTTAAATCGAAAATTAGGTGCGGAATGACGGTTAAATCTCTTAACGGGTATTTTAATGAAAGTACAACAGCGCAAACTCAAGCAATTTGCGAGACAAAAGCAGTTAAGAGGTTATATCTGTAATGAACGACGGCTGAATAAATAAAAACTTCAAGGCATGCAGTCCTAGATTAACATGAAAGCAACATAAAAGCTCGATTATTATCATGCACTTGCATTATTCACTCTACAGAAGCATCAAGTAATAGAATACCTAAGCTTATGAATAGGTTAAAAAACATCCAATACGATTATTTATTTTAGCGAGTTAAGATCTGATTAAAGACTTTTGCGCTAAGACTAAAATAAAGTCAATTTCTAGATTATTGAATACTTGAGTCCGAATAAGGTGTTTGACTTTATCCGATGCACGCCACGCATAAGGTGTCATATCAAGCAATACCAAAACTTGTTCACCTGTTATCGATAAACTAAATTGCACTCGCTGCTGCTCTTTTACGATTAACCCAGTAGGTAAATTTATTTGGACTGATTTTTCAATGAGTTCTGGATAAATGAGCGTCTTGAGTTGCCATAAATGCCGAGCACCTGGGATCACCTGCAACATAAGCCCTTGCTCTTTAAGCACGCGGACGCATTCTTTTCCCTTCAACGGCTTATCGACAACAGTAATAAAATCGAAGCAATTATCTGCAAAGGGTAACGTTTTGGATGTACTGAGATAGAGCGATGCTGGCGTTTGCGCTTTAGCTGCAGCAAAAATAGTATTTTCTGCATCCGAAACGCCACTGTAGTGGACGTTCATCCCATTTGTCAGCCTTGACAGCAACGAAGATAACGCACGTAAATAAAAGCCCTCAGCACACTCGTAGTCCAACAAACAATCATCAGCCTGTAAATGCGCAGCAATCATCTCACCCATTTTGTCGATTAAAGGCGTAAAAATCCCCGACTCGAGTAAGAAACGTTTAGCTCTGACCTGTTGACGACTATCCCCCGTCGGCTTTTGACGAGCAGGCTTGGTGAACACCCAATATCCAGCTTCATTCTTATCAAAGTGGTGCTTATTGGCACAATAAAAACCTTGGGACGCCTGATGTTGCATCAGTGGCAAACTACATGTAGGACATTGATATTGAAGGCTCATAAACAACTCCAAATACGAAAATTCATGCCTAAAAACACAAAAATCGGGTACTTGACCCGATTTTTTGGCAAAAGAGCGAGTGCATTATAAGAAGATAAATCCACACAACACAGCACCAAGGGCAAGACGATAAATAACGAAAGGCGTCATACCCATGCGGCTAATGATTTTCAAGAAATAATGTATACACAGATAAGCCGCAGCGAAAGAAATCACAGTGCCTAGTGTAAGCGCTTGATAGTCAATGGGAAGCGGGCTTTCAGCCAAATCTTTACCCACTAAAATAGCCGCGCCTAAGCTGACAGGTACAGACATCAAGAACGAGAAACGCGCAGCAGCATCGCGGCTAAGACCTAACATCAGCGCGGCGGTCATCGTCGCACCTGAGCGAGATGTCCCCGGGATTAACGCCAGCGCCTGAGCAAAACCAATTAATAATGCCTTGCGCCACCCCGTTTGATAAACCGTCAAATCACGGCGTGACATCTTATCCGCCCACCAAAGCAGCAAACCAAAGACCACTGTTGTCACAGCAATAACGCCGGCATTGCGTAAATGGGTTTCGATAAAGTCTTTGGCCATAAAACCAAAAAATACCGCAGGTAAAGTAGCAAGAATAATCCACCATGCCAGTTTGCTATCGTCAGAATGCTGACCTTTAACCATGCTGGCAATCCACGCCTTAAACATAGCCCAAAGTTCATGCCTAAAATAAATCACTACGGCAAACAATGAACCTGTATTCACGGCAACATCGAAGGATAACCCTTGATCTTCCCAGCCTAAAAGCTGTGCAGGTAGGATAAGGTGCGCCGAACTTGAAATGGGGAGGAACTCTGTTAATCCTTGAATTAACGCTAAAATAATTACCTGAAATGTATCCATGACAATCCTATCAATCAATTAAAAAGTCAGTCCAAAAGGCCATTCAAAGGCCACCGGCCAAAGCTTTTGTGACGTTTTATCATATTCATCCCACATTGCGGCATAGGTTTTTAGCTGCAATGGGTGAATCAAATTGGGGGCGATTTCCGCTAAAGGCCAAAGCACAAAAGCATTACTGACAATTTCGGCGCGGGGCAGTACCACTGGGGTCTGACAAGCGACATCATCGTAAAGCAATAGGTCAATATCTAAGGTTCTTGGACTAAACTTTTTGGCCCCCACCAACCGGCCGTGATTTTGCTCGATTTGCTTAAACTGCGCAACTACCTCAGCAATATTCAGACTCGTTTGTGCACAGACCACCATGTTTAAAAAGTTGGTACCATTAAATCCAACCGCTTCACTCTCGTACATTGAGGAGAGTTGCAGCGGGCCAAAGTATTCCCGTAAGGACAGCAAGCCCGCCTTAAGGTAGCGAGTGGGTTCTATATTACTACCTAAACTAATGTATATACGTGCCATACGAATGTCCGAACCGTCCAAACCGAAAACCCGAATCTAAAGATTCAATTAACGTGAGCGCTCAATCTCAACCCCAACAGAAGCGGCTGAAGGGACAGCACCTGGCTTCATCACCACCACTTTTACCCAACTCACCTTAAACTCGGTCAGCAAACACTGGGCAACCCGCTCGGCAACCGTCTCAATCAACTCAATGGGCTTTTCGGTAATGAGCTGAGTCAGGCGATTCGATACCGTCTCATAGCAGAGCGCGTATTGATAATCGTCTGTTATCGCTGCGGCCTTATTATCCCAAGCTATATCCAGATCTAAAAACAAGCTTTGGTGAATTTTCTTTTCCCATTCATAGACGCCAATCACAGTATCAATACGTAATTGTCGAATAAGCACTTTATCCATATTAATTCCTACTCACTCATGCCAATGAGGTCTGATAAGCTAAACGCCATAGAGTCTGTATAATCCACCGTTGAATTGAACGACTAATTTACTTTCTACTCGGGCCAATCCGAAGTAGGATAACGCCCAAAAGGATTTGTTCGTTCAGAAACTATCGCAACCTGATAAGTTGCGTAATCGCCATCGCTTATGACTGAATGCTTGCCAAGTGGCCGTTAAATTGTGGCGCGATAATACCTTAAGACGTGTAAGGAAACCAATGTGAGTCAATTAACACTGACACTTTTGATGATTGTGGCCGCCTATTTAGCCGGTTCTGTCTCAAGTGCTGTGCTAGTGTGTAGGATAAGAGGCCTTCCCGACCCAAGAACGCAGGGATCGGGCAACCCCGGAGCAACCAATGTGCTGCGCATTGGCGGCGCAAGTTCGGCTGCCATGGTGTTATTTTTCGACATGCTGAAGGGTGCTCTACCAACGTATCTTGCCTATTTAATGGGAATTGACGCCATTTCCCTCGGCCTTATCGCCATCGCCGCCTGTCTTGGCCATATCTATCCGATCTTTTTTGGTTTTAAGGGTGGCAAAGGTGTTGCAACAGCGTTTGGAGCCATGGCACCAATTGGTGATGACTTGGCCATTTGTTTGATGGCATCTTGGGTCGTCTTAGTCTTGATTAGCCGCTACTCTTCCCTTGCTGCCATTATTACCGCATTGCTTGCACCACTTTATACTTGGTGGCTTGACGATAGGTTTACCATTCCAGTTGCGATGCTCTCGACCTTGATAATCATTCGCCATAAAGAGAATATTCAGCGACTTCTCAAAGGGGAAGAATCTAAGGTATCACGTAAAAAGCGTCCTCCTCCGCCCTAAGCCATTTGAGCATTATCATACATAAATAAAAACAGTGCTTAATGCACTGTTTTTATTTAGATTAACTCGCAGAATATCAAGTAACAGGCGGCAAGGTATCGAGCGGCCATCGCGGTTGACCTTTTACTGCTAAGTCTTCCTGCTGCCCAGCCTTCAAACGCTGTAATCCAGCAAAGGCAATCATGGCGCCATTATCAGTACAAAATTCACCACGAGGATAATAAACGCGACCACCAATAGAGGTCATCATCTCAGCCAAGGTTTCGCGTAAGCGGGTGTTGGCACTCACGCCACCGGCAATCACTAAACCGTTATAACCGGTCTGTTTTAAGGCGCGGCGACATTTAATCGCTAAGGTATCTACAACCGCTTCTTCAAAAGCTCGGGCGATGTTGGCGCGGGTTTGCTCATCATCAGGTTCAGCGGCAATGGTATTGGCGGTAAAGGTTTTAAGGCCAGAGAAACTAAAATCAAGCCCAGGTCTATCTGTCATTGGACGCGGGAATTGATAACCAGCAGGCTCGCCTTTGGCGGCAAGTTTGGCAAGCCGTGGCCCCCCAGGATAATCCAGCCCCATTAACTTGGCCGTTTTATCGAAGGCTTCACCGGCGGCGTCATCCACCGACTCTCCTAAGACTTGATAAAGGCCGATACCATCAACCTTCACTAACATAGAGTGGCCGCCAGACACCAACAGTGCAACAAAAGGAAACTCCGGAGCATCTTCCTCAAGCATAGGTGCCAGCAAATGCCCTTCCATATGATGTACACCGATTGCTGGTTTGTTCCACGCAAAGGCAAGTGAGCGACCAACACAGGCGCCCACTAATAAAGCCCCAATTAATCCAGGGCCTTTGGTATAAGCGATACCGTCGATGTCGGCAATGTCGGTATTGGCGTTTTTCAACGCTTGGCGGATAAGCGGGACAATTTTGCGCACATGGTCGCGGGAGGCCAGTTCAGGCACCACGCCACCATAATCCGCATGCAACTTAACCTGACTATATAACGCATGGGAAAGTAAACCCAGCTTATCGTCATAAACGGCAATACCTGTCTCGTCACAGGATGTCTCAATACCTAGAACCCGCATGGTGCCTCAAATCAAAACGTTTAAAGGGCGCTAATTCTACCTGCATGATGACAATTACTCCAGCCGACAATCACGTTATTCAGCCCCCCAAACCAAGCTGAAATGATTAGGGCTTTACAAGCCTAGTGGTCTCGGTATAAAATTCCGCACCATTTTAAATACACTTGGTTCAAGTCATTGAACCAGACAACCTACACCTAAGGGGTGATGGCGTATGCCAATTATTAAAGTACGTGAAAACGAACCATTCGACGTAGCTCTGCGTCGTTTCAAGCGCTCTTGTGAAAAAGCTGGTATTTTAGCCGACGTGCGTGCTCGTGAATTCTACGAGAAGCCAACTACTGCTCGTAAGCGCGCAAAAGCAGCTGCAGTTAAACGTTTAGCTAAAAAGCTTTCTCGCGAAAACGCACGTCGCGTACGTTTATACTAATCTCTTATGAGCCTAATTGATCAGCTAAAAGACCACATGAAGCAGGCCATGATCGCCAAAGAGAAGGCGAGATTGAGCACTATTCGTATGGCACTTGCAGCCATAAAACAGATTGAAGTGGATACCCGCGAAACTCTGAATGATGAGCAAGTTATAGCTGTCTTAACCAAAATGGTGAAACAACGTCGCGATTCGATTGCTCAATATGAAGCAGCGGGTCGTAGCGAGTTGGCCGCAGCAGAAGCAGAAGAGATTCAAGTTATTGAAGCTTTCCTGCCTACTCCCCTCTCTGAGGCGGAAATTGCCGCGCTCATCGATGCTGCTATTGCTGAAATAGGCGCATCCTCCATGGCGGATATGGGCAAAGTAATGGGAGCATTAAAACCTAAAGTTCAAGGACGTGCAGACATGGGCGCTATCGGCGCTATGATCCGTGCAAAATTGCAATAATTAGCGTTTCAATGTATGAACAAGCCGTGCCTATGCGCGGCTTGTTTGTTTAAATTCGCGCAAGGCGAGATTTTAAGCACTCAATGGCAATACCTCGTGATTTTATCAATGAGCTAATCGCTCGCACCGACATCGTCGAACTTATCGACCGCAAGGTGCCCTTGAAAAAGGCGGGTAAAAACTACTCGGCCTGTTGTCCTTTTCATAGTGAAAAATCACCTTCGTTTACCGTTAGCCGCGATAAACAGTTTTATCATTGCTTTGGCTGCGGAGCCCACGGCAACGCCATCGATTTTGTGATGGAGTACGACAGACTCGATTTTATCGATGCTATTGAAGATCTTGCCGGACAACTGGGCTTAGAAGTCCCCAGAGAACAAGGCACGGGTAAACGCCAAGACGATGGCCTAAGCCGTGATCTCTACCAATTAATGGAAGAAGCGAGTCGCTTTTTTCAAACCCAGTTAAGACAACATCAAGACAAGCAAAAAGTCATCGACTACCTCGCCTATCGCGGATTATCCGATGATATTGTTGAGCATTTTGGGATTGGTTTTGCGCCCGACGGTTGGGATGGCTTATTAAGCCGCTACCGACACAGTCAAGATGCACAGGATAAACTCCTGACCGCTGGCATGCTGATCAGCAATGACAGCGGTAAAAGATACGATAGATTCCGTGACCGCCTGATGTTTCCCATTCGCGACCGCCGTGGTCGTGTGGTTGGATTTGGTGGCAGAGTATTGGGAGATGGCACACCCAAGTACTTGAATTCGCCAGAAACGCCCATATTTCATAAGGGTAATGAGCTCTACGGCCTATACGAGCTAAAGCAACGTCATCGTGATCCAGACAAAGTACTGATTGTCGAAGGCTATATGGACGTCGTTGCCCTAGCCCAATATGGTGTCGATTATGCGGTTGCATCGCTTGGCACCTCGACGACAGCTGAACAATTTCAATTGTTGCTGCGTAGTGCTAAAGAAGTCATTTGCTGCTACGACGGCGATAGAGCCGGTAATGAGGCCGCCTGGCGCGCCTTAGAAACTGCCTTGCCCCTGTTAAAACCCGGGGATAAAGTACGTTTTATGTTTTTATCGCAATCTGAAGATCCAGATTCAATGGTTCGCAAGATTGGTAAAGACGCATTCGAGCAACTGATGGACAGTGCTATCAGCCTGCCCGAATTTTTGTTTGATACATTAACGACGAAATACGGTACCGATAAAGGTAATTTAGCCAAACAAGCCTTTGGCCTAATTGAAAAAATTCAAGACACTGTGCTGCAAAACCTCCTACTTGAGAGCTTAGCTCATAAGTTAGGTATGAACAGCTCAGACGATATGAAGAAAAAACTGGGTTTTAGTGTCAAACAAACTAAGCCCACAGCATCAACGGGACTCAAAGGACGCGGTACACCATTGCGACTTGCCATCGCCTTGTTAGTACAGCATCCCGAGCTGGGACTGGGGTTATCTCCGCAACCAGCATTAAACCATCTGCAAATGCCAGGCATCGACTTGCTGCCATTGCTGTTGGCGTTAACTCGAGAGCATAAGTTAAACAGCGCACAACTACTTGAGCAATTCAGAGACAGCCCCCACAGCGGGACGCTGCATAAATTAGCCCAATGGGACCATCAAGTGGCGGAAGAAAACTTGCTCGAAAAGTTTAAACAGACCCTGGTTTGGTTGAACAATCAATATATTGAACAACGATATCAGGAATTGAGTCTAAAACAGACCCATACTAAGGAAGAAAAGATCCAGCTGCAGAAGCTGATCTCAGTCATGAAAGGACTAAACTGAGGCAAAAATGTCCTCATTCAGTATCCCAGTGACTAGCACAGGTAAGTGCACATGGCTATAATTGACGATTTGCGCGGCACTTAGCACGAGCTAACTGTCCGTCGTTGTAACAGTTTCCCAACTTGGATGATATCTATGGATCATACTCCGCAGTCGCAACTCAAGCTGTTGCTTGCCAAAGGTAAAGAGCAAGGTTACTTAACCTATGCAGAAGTGAACGATCACTTACCTGCAGACATGGTCGATTCTGACCAGATCGAAGATATTATCCAGATGATAAATGACATGGGTATTCGGGTATTCGAAGAGGCTCCCGATGCCGATGACATGATGATGTCGGAAGACAACACAGACGAAGATGCAGCAGAAGAAGCAGCCGCCGCCCTTGCCACGGTAGAAAGTGAGCTTGGCCGCACCACGGATCCTGTGCGTATGTACATGCGCGAAATGGGTACCGTTGAACTGCTGACCCGTGAAGGCGAAATCGTTATCGCCAAACGCATCGAAGAAGGCATTAACACAGTTCAAAGCTCAGTAGCCGAATACCCACAAGCGATCGCTATGATCCTTGAGCAATACGACCAGTATGAAGCCGATGAACTGCGCCTGTCTGATATTATCTCTGGATTTGTTAACCCTGACGAAGAAGACTTAGGCCCAACCGCTACTCACATCGGTTCTGAATTATCAGAAGAAGATCTTGAAGATGAAGATGATGAGGAAGACGAGGAAGACGAAGACGGTGATGCCGACGGCGATGATGATGGTAATAAAGGTCCCGATCCTGAAGAGGCTCGTGAACGCTTTAGCCAGTTAAGAACCGCCTACGAAAACGCGCTCAAAATCATCGAAGCCAAAGGCCGTGAACATCCAGAATCGATCAAAGCACTGTTTGAGATCGGTGAGATTTTTAAAGAGTTCCGTCTAGTACCTAAGCAATTTGACCGCTTAGTGAAAAGTATGCGTTCGATGATGGACCGTGTTCGCGTGCAAGAGCGTCTCCTGATGAAGCTTTGCGTCGAACAAGCCAAAATGCCAAAGAAAAACTTTGTTAAGTTCTTCACTGGTAACGAAACCAACCTCGATTGGTTTAATGCAGAAAAAAACTCAAACAAACCTTATGCCGAAGGCTTAAGAATGGTTGAGGATGACGTGCAGCGCTGCCGTAGCAAACTGGCCGCCATCGAAGAAGAAACAGGCTTAGTTATTGCCGCGATTAAAGATATTAACCGCCGCATGTCAATCGGTGAGGCTAAAGCTCGTCGTGCGAAGAAAGAAATGGTTGAGGCAAACTTACGTCTGGTAATTTCTATCGCTAAGAAATACACCAACCGCGGTCTGCAATTCTTGGACTTAATCCAAGAAGGTAACATCGGTCTGATGAAGGCTGTTGATAAATTTGAATATCGCCGTGGTTACAAGTTCTCGACCTATGCGACTTGGTGGATCCGTCAGGCAATCACCCGCTCAATCGCGGACCAAGCCCGTACGATCCGTATTCCAGTACACATGATCGAAACCATCAACAAGCTGAACCGTATCTCTCGCCAAATGCTACAGGAAATGGGCCGCGAACCCTCACCTGAAGAATTGGCAGAGCGAATGATGATGCCGGAAGACAAAATCCGTAAGGTACTGAAAATCGCTAAAGAACCGATCTCCATGGAAACCCCAATCGGTGACGATGAAGATTCACATTTAGGCGATTTTATCGAGGATACCACCCTCGAATTACCTCTGGACAGTGCCACCAGCGAAAGCTTGAAGAGCGCTACCCATGAGGTATTAGCAGGTCTAACAGCCCGTGAAGCCAAAGTACTGCGCATGCGTTTTGGTATCGACATGAACACCGACCACACGCTAGAAGAAGTGGGCAAACAATTTGACGTAACCCGTGAACGTATCCGTCAAATTGAAGCAAAAGCGCTGCGTAAACTGCGTCACCCTTCACGCTCAGAAATCTTAAAGTCCTTCTTAGACGAATAGATAGACGAATAGATAAGTGTCAAATATTAAGCCTAAGCCCCGCACTGCGGGGCTTTTTTTCGCCATCATTCAGTTAACGAGTAACAAACCAGCACAATATACAGCTCAACCCCCTTTCAAAATCAGAGAGTTAAATTACCTTGCACCATGAATCGCACGGCAAAAAACCTTTGCAGAAACAACTGTTGATTAACAGATAACCAATTGAATCGATTCGGTGAATTTCATCGAAAAACACGGGTGACAAGCGCAAACAAGCTTAGTATACTGCCACTCGCTTTAGGTGATGACGATTGCCTTTAGTAGGCCCCTTAGCTCAGTTGGTTAGAGCACACGACTCATAATCGTTAGGTCCACGGTTCAAGTCCGTGAGGGGCCACCACCAAATTCAACAAAAAAGCCCATTTAATAATGGGCTTTTTTGTTTCTGCAATCTGTCGACACTCATACCAACGCGACTCATTCCCGATAACTAACTCAAACGCGATTTCGATTTCCCCTTTAGGTAATGGCCCAATTAAAGCAAAAACAAAGGCGCTAACTGATAACCACGTTAGCGCCTTGATAAGGTTAGAAAACCTGTCAGACCTTAAATAGCAGGAGGCTGACCATCTGGTTAGGTTTTTAACTTACCTAATTGCTGATGTTGTTGTTTCACCAGCTCGGCGAGAACGACGCTGCTTTGCTGTGCTTCGCCTGCAAGACGAGCGAGTTCAGAGGCTGAGTCGGATATGCCAGTAATATTTCGATTAACCTCTTCAGTAACGGCACTTTGCTCCTCTGCCGCCGCAGCAATATGGGTCACTTGCGCTGAAATCTCCTCAATCTGGCTAACCATAGAATTAAGGGAGGTAAGTGCTTGCTCCGTTTGCGAAACGGCCATTTGTGCACGCTCAGCACCTTTATCAATAATCCCCGATGCACTAAGAACCTCTTTTTGGAGCGCATCAATCAGCACGCTAATATCATCGGTGGAGCTTTGGGTTTTGGAGGCAAGTGCCCTTACTTCATCGGCCACCACCGCAAAACCCCGTCCTTGCTCACCTGCGCGAGCAGCCTCAATAGCCGCATTTAAGGCGAGTAAGTTTGTTTGCGCGGCAATCGAGCTAATCACTTCGAGGATTCGGCTAATATTAGTGCTACTTTCAGCCACTTTACTGACGGCGACTTTAGCCTGCATAGACTCTTGCGACATAGTAGTCACATAATCCATTGCTTTAGTCAGACTCTCTTCACTGAGACGCACATTGCGTGACATAGCCTCCGTTTCGGCAGCGGTTTGTTCAGAAGCTTTGGCAACCTCAAGGGCTGTAGCACTCATTTCATTAACCGCAGTAACAACACTCTCAATCTCACCATATTGACGATGTACGCTATCGCGGGTTAATTCTGCAATTTTTGCAGAGGATAAACTTTCCTCCTGTGTCCGCCCTGCCAACGCTTTAAGCTCGGAGATTAAATCCTTAAGTTTATTGATAAAGGAATTAAATCCTTTACCCAGAGCGATAAGTTCTGCGTGTGAATCGACTTCAATCGATTGAGTTAAATCGCCATCGGCACTGGCTAAATTTTCAACGCGTCCCTGAATGACTTTGAGCGGTGCAATCACGCTGCGGATCACTATGCTGATGGTAACAACCGCTAAAATGGAAACCGCTAGGCCAACAATCAATAAGATGCTGCCAAGTGATGTTGCCATTTCGTCCATTTTTTCATTTAGTTGAATCGAACTCTTGAGTGCCATTGATTTAGGGACTTGAATCGCAAGTGACCACTCTGCGTTGGCAAGGGGAATATTAATCGGATAGGCGACGATAATTTCATCGTCATTTGCCATGTAACCGCCATTTTTATGCAATCCAACAATTTGTATTGCCAATTTGGGGTCAATAGACTCGGCCAACGGACGCGCCTTTTTACTGTAGTGGCTTGCGGCAACCACTAAACCACGGGTACTGAGCAAAGTCACTTTAGCTTGGCCGTCATAAAGGCTTTTAGACAGTTTATCAATTAACACTTGGAATACTGGTAGGTTGAGATCCACCCCAACCACACCAATAAATTGTTTATGCTTAAGTACAGGAACCGTTAACGACGTCATTAACGCTGTATTGCCAGGGGTGATTTCGTAGAGATAAGGTTCCATTAAACAAGGCATTAAGGTCTCCTTTGCACATAAAAACCATTCAGCATCTCGTATACCAAATTCGTTGAGAGTTGTTTTATATTTTTCTGATGAATCATCAACTTGGTTATGTTCAACTGTACCATCATCATTGCGAGTGTAATACACCTCCAATGCCCCAGATGAAGCAACACTATGGCTGACATTAACATTTAAAAATTCACTGTCGAGTCCATCATACCCATTAGCTTCGAGCTGGGCATACATTGACGAGATTTGCGTATTTTTCTTTAACACCGCAGCCACAGCGAGTTCTAAACGATCACGCTTGAGTGGCAATTCTTCTGACGTGCTTTCAAGTATGCCTGAAAAGGAATAAGGGATCCGGTAAGCTTCGTTGATAAAACCTGCGACCATTTCGCCATATTCGCCCGCTCGCGCTTCAAGCTTATCGTGAGTCTCCTTTTGCAATGTTTCTTGAACCTGATAGGAAAGTTCAGCATTTTGATCCGAGAGGGTCCACCATAGACTGATGGAGAGAATAGCCACTATTGAGAGAAATAAGGCGGAAGTGATCCACAACAACTTAGTACTGAAGAATCCCCTGATGATTTACAAATAAATCATCAAATTAGGGTGGAAGCGCATCTTGTTGCATGATCAAATGGTTTCGCCAAAAACTACACTTGGACAACAAGATGCGCGAAGCCAATATCCTACAACATTCTTTACACCAATACTGCCCAGAACTTCACCTAAAACGATTAAACAGCTTGATGCTGGCCTCTAAGGCACTGATTGAATGTAAGACACTGACCTTGACTGAGTTAGGTCGAAATTTACCAACCACGGCCCGAACCAAGCACAACATCAAGCGCATTGATCGTTTGCTCGGCAACACGCATCTGCATCAAGAACGGTTAGCTGTCTACCAATGGCATGCCAGCCTCATCTGTTCTGGTAACCCTATGCCGATTGTGCTCGTCGATTGGTCAGACATCCGAGAGCATAAACGCATCATGGCTCTGCGCGCCTCAATAGCCTTCAATGGCCGCTCTATTACCCTGTATGAGAAGTCCTATCCCCTATCAGAACAATGCTCTAAGGCCTCCCACAACGGTTTTTTAGCGGACTTAGCCAAGATTTTACCTTTGCATGTTACCCCTCTCATCGTGACTGACGCGGGGTTCAAAGTGCCTTGGTACAAAGAGGTTGAGGCGCATGGTTGGTTTTGGCTAAGCCGTATTCGCGGTACAGTTCAATTTGCAGATATTGGCGCTGAAAATTGGCGTGCAGTTCGCAGTACACATGACTTGGCCAACGGTCAAGCGAAGAGCCTGGGTTGTAAGACCTTGACCAAAACTAACCCTATCAATTGCCATCTCACGCTTTATCGTAGCAAACCTAAGGGGCGTACAAATCAGCGTTCAACGAGGACTAATTGCCACCATCCATCGGCAAAAACGTACTCAACATCGGCGAAAGAGCCTTGGGTGTTAGCCAGCAATTTACCACCAGAATCTCGGAGCCCAAAGCAGCTGGTAAACCTGTACGCCAAACGTATGCAAATAGAGGAAACCTTTCGTGACCTCAAAAGCCCGGCATACGGCTTTGGCTTACGCCAAAGTCGTACCAACAGTCCAGAGCGATTCGACATCATCCTACTGATAGCGTTGATGGTTCAATGCCTGTTGTGGCTAGTTGGTTTACACGCACAGCAACAGGGCTGGGATAAGCATTTTCAGGCCAATACCATTGGGCATCGAACGGTACTCTCAACGATTCGCTTGGGATTGGAGGTACTCAGGCGGCCTGATTATCAAATCACGGAGAAAGAATTGCTGGCGGCCTGGGTATTATTCGCCAATCAGTTGCTCAAATATGGCTATGCTATGGCTGATTTATGAGGGGATCCTTCAGAACTTAGTACTGATGGACAAATGCTTCATCGAGTAAACTCCAAATATAAGGTCAAGAGCCTAATTATTTTGATCTAGTTCATTTTTATTTTTGCTGACTAATTTAAAAAATAGCACTCTGCGTCGGGATTACCAGTCTTTAAGATAGTGAATTGTTAACTATAAGTAAAACTTTTCACCGACAGATTTAGGGCCAATTGCGACCTTTATCCCAATAGGTGGCAATTTGATATTTATCCCAAATCGATGAACGCAAATATGACCAAACTCACAAACCACAAAGATTAGCGAGCCACACTTTTTTACAAAAATTAATTCCAGATTAAAAACACCCATTTCATTTGTAACAAAGTCTATTCTTTGGCGTTGTGGCATTGGTTTGCGCAGGCTATCGCCTTATACTCTTGGCCTTAAACACAAAACAACAATAACGGAAGCAAGCTTTATGACTCTTGGTACCAATCAGGTAAGCAAGACACATTCGTTTATGACTGTGTCACTTATCGAATTATGGGAACGTTTTGGTTATTACGGCATGCAAGCGCTGATCGTGTACTTTATGGTACAGCGTCTTGGCTTTGATGACTCCCGTGCAAACTTAGTTTGGAGTGCCTGTGCGGCGCTGATTTACGTGTCGCCAGCCATAGGTGGTTGGGTTGGGGATAAAATTCTCGGCACCAAACGCACTATGTTGCTCGGTGCGGGGATTTTATCTGTCGGCTATGCCCTGATGACAGTGCCGACCGAAAACACTTGGTTTATGTTCTCCGCTCTTGGGGTGATTGTGGTCGGTAACGGCCTATTTAAACCCAATGCCGGTAACTTAGTCCGTAAGATTTACGAAGGTGACGATTCTAAAATCGATAGCGCCTTTACCATCTACTACATGGCGGTAAACGTAGGTTCAACTTTCTCTATGCTGTTAACGCCTTGGATTAAGGACTATGTTAACGCGCAATATGGTAACGAATTTGGCTGGCATGCCGCTTTTGCCGTGTGCTGTGTGGGCCTAATCGTCGGCTTAGGTAACTATGCCCTGATGTATAAGAGCCTCGCCAACTATGGTTCAGAGCCTGATACTCGCCCCGTCAACAAAAAGAATCTTGTGATCGTATTGATATTAGCGGCACTTTCCGTTGTTGCTTCGGCCATTATTCTTGAATATGAAGATGTTGCCCGAGTATTCGTGTATGCCGCGGGTGTGGCAGTATTAGGGATTTTCTTCCACTTAATTCGTACCAGTGAGCCAAGTGAGCGTGCAGGCCTTATCGCAGCGCTTATCCTCACAGTGCAAACCGTCTTCTTCTTTATCTTCTATCAACAAATGTCGACTTCGCTGGCCCTGTTTGCGCTGCGTAACGTCGATTGGGATTTCCAAGTCTTTGGTACCCATTTATGGACTTGGTCTCCTGCACAGTTCCAAGCACTTAACCCAATCTGGATCATGGTGTTAAGCCCAGTGTTGGCTTGGAGTTATTCATGGGCTGGTCGTAATAATAAAGACTTTTCGATTGCCGCTAAGTTCGCTTTAGGTTTTGCGGTTGTCGCGATTGGCTTCTTTATCTACGGATTTGCAGGACAATTTGCCGTTGAGGGTAAAACCTCTTCTTGGGTAATGATCTGGGGTTATGCCTCTTACTCACTCGGCGAACTGCTGGTGAGTGGTCTTGGTTTAGCCATGATCGCCCGCTACGTACCGGCTCGCATGGGCGGCTTTATGATGGGCGCGTATTTCGTGGCATCGGGTATTTCCCAGTACTTGGGCGGCGTTGTGGCAAACTTTGCCAGCGTGCCACAGGACTTAGTCGATCCACTGCAAACTCTGCCCGTCTATACCAATCTATTCAATAAATTAGGTATTGCAGCCGTGGTTTGTACTTTTATCGCCTTAGCCGTATTACCACTGATGCGCCGTTTGACCGAAAGTCATCACGCCCATAACAGTATTGAAGATAACGCGGCGGCCTCACTACGTGATGTGAAAGCCGAGCAATAATCCTTCATTCACATAAGTCATATGTGAGCAATAAAAACTGCCGACAAGCCCCGCTTGCGGCAGTTTTTTTATACCTTTAGGTTACTGCTCATCACCAAACAATCTGAACTTTCTGTGCTGATTTTTCATGCATCGGCTTGGGATAAGGCTTTCACCCCTGTTTGCAAAACTAAGATGTTCGGTTCCAATTTTAACTCAGTGTTAAGCTAAAGCCTTGAGCTTGTTTATCGTTGATACGTCACCATATCCTAGGGTAAGACTCCATCAGCACTGACAGAACAATCGCTTTAGCGCCCACCACATTCATCCGTGGGAGACAAATAAAGCCGTTGCTACAGGGCTGACACACGCTAAGAGGCGCTTAATTTATGGCTACATCATCTACTTCAACATCATCTGTCATCCCATCGCAGGCTGTGCCCGCGGCTAAATCTCCCCTGGCGGAGATTCCCTTTTCACTGTTAGAGCTTGCCCCTGTTCGCTATGGCGCCAGTATCGGAGACACGCTACGCGCCAGCCTGCAATACGCTAAGGTGGCCGATGACTTAGGCTTTAATCGTTTCTGGTTTGCCGAGCACCACAATATGCCCGGTATCGCCAGCGCCGCGACATCGGTATTAATTGGCTATATTGCCGAGAATACTAAACGCATTCGCGTCGGCGCGGGTGGGATTATGCTGCCCAACCATGCGCCCCTAGTGGTTGCCGAGCAGTTTGGTACGCTCGAGAGTCTTTATCCTGGCCGTATCGATTTAGGGCTTGGCCGCGCCCCTGGGAGCGATCAAATCACCAGTCGCGCCCTTAACCGCGATATGAGCCGCGCGGAGCAATTTCCCGCCGAGGTGAGCGAGTTACAAACCTTACTCGGCGACTACAATGGCCATCATCCCGTGAGAGCGATTCCCGGCGAAGGCACCCATGTGCCGATATGGCTACTTGGCTCTAGCCTGTTTAGCGCCCAGCTTGCGGCACAGCGCGGCTTACCCTATGTCTTTGCAGGGCATTTTGCACCAAGGTTCCTCTACGATGCGATTGAGATTTACCGCCGCGACTTTAAGCCATCTAAGGTGTCGGATAAGCCCTATGTCATGCTTGGCCTGCCGCTTATCGCCGCCGAGACAGATGCCAAAGCCGAATACTTGAGTACCACCTCCAAGCAACGGGTACTTGCGCTGATCCGTGGTGAGGCGCTTTGGTTAAAGCCCCCCGTGCATAGCATGGATGGCCTATGGAGCGAGCAGGAAAAAACCTATGTCGATAACTTCTTAGGCTTATCCGTCACCGGTGGCCCCACCACAATCAAGCACCGCTTAGAGATGATAGTGAAAGAACTAGGTGTCGATGAGTTTATCTTTACCAACGATTTGTATGATCAGGACAAACGTGAGCGAGCACTGCAAATCCTGATGGAAATTAAAGGAAATTAAGCGTTAAACCACGCCATAAAAAATCCCGCCTAAGCGGGATTTTTTATCTCTGTTAACCTTTTAACACGGCATCGAAGCAGGCCTTAAGAATGCCCAGCCCCGCTCCAAGCTGCTCGTCTGGCACTGTCAATGGCACCAAAATCCGCAGCACGTTTCCGTAGGTGCCGCAGGAGAGGAGAATCAATCCTCGGTTTCTTGCTTCGGCTAAGATTTGAGCACAGTACTGAGGTGCAGGTTTGCCATCTTCCATTAATTCAATGGCGATCATCGCCCCTAGACCACGCACATCGGCAATTTGTGGATGTTCGACTTGCATGGTATTTAACGCCGACTTAATCCGCTCGCCAATCGCATTGGCACGCTCAAGCAGCTTTTTCTCTTCAAACACCTCAAGTACAGCAAGCGCCGCCACACAGGCCAGCGGGTTACCACCGTAGGTGCCGCCAAGGCCACCGGGACCAATAGCATCCATGACTTCAGCTTTACCCGTAATACCTGAGAGTGGGAAACCACCAGCAATGGATTTCGCAAAGGTGGTGATATCGGCGCTCACGCCCATTTGCTCCATCGCGAAGAAGGTCCCCGTGCGACCCGCCCCCGTTTGCACTTCATCGGCGATAAGCATAATGCCTTCGCGGTCACAAAGTGCACGTAAACGTTGCATAAAGGCTGGCGAAGCGGCATAAAACCCGCCTTCGCCCTGCACAGGTTCGAGAATAATTGCGGCAATATCACTTGGCTCCGCATCATTTTTAAAGATGCGTTCGATAGACGCCATCGCATCATCATCGGACACGCCGTGTAGCGCACAGGGAAACTCAGCGCGGAACACATTAGCCGACATTAACCCCATACCTTTACTGTAAGGCGCAACCTTTCCCGTTAACGCCAGTGCCGCCATAGTACGACCATGGTAACCCGAGGTAAAGGCAATCACGCCCGCCCGCTTAGTGTATGCCCGAGCAACTTTAACTGCATTTTCAACCGCTTCTGAGCCGCTGGTAAATAAGGCTGTCTTCTTGGCAAAATCCCCCGGCACTAACTGATTCAGTTTTTCACAGACTTGAATATAGCTTTCATAACCCAGCACCATAAAACAGGTGTGGGAGAAGTCCTCAAGCTGCGCCGCAACAGCCGCCTTAACCTTAGGATGTAAATGCCCAGTGTTGAGCACAGCAATACCACCGGCAAAGTCGATAAACTCTCGACCTTCAACATCCCACACACTCGCGTTTTCAGCGCGGGCAGTAAAAATTGGGTGAATTTGACCCACTCCACCAGCTACAGCGGCTTGGCGACGTGCCATTAATGAATCATTAGTTGTGCTCATTTTGTGTTCCTTACTTGCATTCCCAACTTGCTGAAGTCGCATTGCCTGTCAAGCGTCAGTCACTTAAACAGACATACAGATATATTTGATTTCTAAATATTCTTCGATGCCGTACTTAGAGCCTTCTCGGCCGAGCCCTGAGGATTTCATTCCGCCAAACGGCGCGACTTCGGTGGAGATCAACCCAGTGTTGACGCCTACCATGCCGTATTCCAATGCCTCGGCCACTTTCCACACTAAGGAAATATCACGGCCATAAAAATAAGCCGCTAACCCAAACTCGGTATCATTGGCTTGCTTAATCACATCGTCCACATCGGTAAACTTAAACAGCGGCGCCAGTGGGCCAAAGGTTTCTTCACGGGCCACGCGCATACTGCTATCGACATGCGTCAGTACCGTGGGCTCGAAGAAGTTGCCGCCTAAGCTATGGGGCTTACCGCCCGCGACTACTGTCGCCCCTTTACTGAGCGCATCCTCAAGATGACTCTGGACTTTTTCGACCGCCGCGCGATTGATAAGCGGTCCTGTAGTGACGCCTTCAGTAATCCCCTCACCGACCTTTAATTTACCCACGGCAATGCTGAGCTTGCGAGCAAATTCGTCATACACACCCGCTTGGACATAGATGCGGTTAGCGCAGACACAGGTTTGCCCCGCATTGCGATACTTAGCGATCATGGCGCCTTCGACCGCCGCATCGATATTGGCATCGTCGAATACGATAAATGGCGCATTACCGCCTAATTCTAAAGATAATTTCTTCAGAGTCGGCGCGCATTGCTCCATCAACTTAATACCCACTTGGGTCGAGCCAGTGAAAGACAACTTACGCACAGTTGGGTTGCTACACATCTCATTACCAATGCCGATAGCATCACCGGTGATCACACTGAATACCCCAGCGGGGATCCCGGCGCGCTCGGCAAGCACGGCTAAGGCTAATGCGGTAAAAGGTGTTTGCGGCGCAGGTTTCACCACCATAGTACAACCGGCAGCCAGTGCTGGCGCGGCTTTACGGGTGATCATCGCCGCAGGAAAGTTCCAAGGGGTAATGGCCGCAGTCACGCCCACGGGCTGCTTGATCACCATGATGCGTTTATCGCCCTGATGCCCAGGAATCGTATCGCCATAGACGCGTTTCGCCTCTTCGGCGAACCATTCGATAAAGGAGGCGGCGTAGGTGACTTCACCCTTCGCTTCGGCAAGGGGTTTGCCCTGCTCAGTGGTCATCATTAGCGCTAAGTCATCACTGTTTTCATTGAGTAATTCAAACCAGCGACGCAGCTTGGCACCACGCTCTTTTGCGGTAAGTGCTCTCCATGCTGGCAATGCCGCTTCGGCTGCCGCAATCGCCGCTTGAGTTTCGGCTTGCCCCATCACAGGGACACTGGCGATCACCGCGCCCGTCGCCGGATTGGCGATAGCGACAGTTTCTTTTGACTGCGCATCGCACCACTGACCATTGATATAACATTGCTGACGCAGCAGACTCGGGTCTTTTAACAACACTGGAAATTCCTCTCGCTGCGAGGTAATGCCTTACCTCGTATAAAAAATTCAAATAAATTAAATACCTAATTTGTCTCTTAGACTGTAATACCATGCCCCCAACGCACTAAAAGGCACACGTAAGGCGTGTCCGCCGGGGAAGGGATAATGGGGCAGCGCCGCAAAAGCATCGAAACGCTTGGCTTGACCATTGAGCATTTCGGCAATTAACTTGCCTGCCAAGTGGGTATAAGTAACGCCATGGCCGCTACAACCCTGTGAGTAATAGATATTTTTACCAATACGACCGACCTGTGGTAGACGCGATAAGGTCAATAAAAAGTTACCCGTCCAAGCATAATCAACCTTAACTCCTTTTAACTGTGGGAAGGTTTTGAGCATATTCGGGATAATCAGGGATTCAATATCCGCAGGATCGCGGGCACCATACACTACACCACCACCGTAGATCAGGCGCTTGTCGCCAGACAGCCTAAAATAATCAAGCAGATAGTTACAATCTTCGACGCAGTAGTCTTGGGGCAACAGACTTGCAGCCAGCTCTTCATCCAAGGGCTCTGTGGTGATCACTTGTGTACCGCAAGGCATAGACTTGGCTTGTAATTCTGGCATAAGTTTACCGAGGTAAGCGTTACCTGCCACCACCACAAACTTGGCTTTTACACTGCCCTTAGCGGTGTGTACGACAGGACTATCGCCTTCATCGACCCGCAGCACCGCTGAGTCTTCAAAAATCTTGCCGCCGAGGGATTCTACTGCACGGGCTTCACCCAAGGCTAAATTCAGCGGGTGAATATGGCCGCCGCTCTTGTCCAACATACCGCCGACATAGCGCTCAGTATTTACCACAGTTCGAATGCCGTTTGCATCGAGCATCTCAAGCTTGCCAACATGACCATGGCTTTCCCATAACTGCTTTTGATGGCGTAAATGTCCCATCTGCTTTTCGTTCATCGCCGCAAATACGCCGCCATCTTTGAGATCGCAGTCAATGTTGTACTTAGCGATACGTTCACGGATGATGCGTCCGCCCTCGAAGGCCATTTGACCAAAGAGCTTGGCTTGTTCTTTGCCAACGGTTTTTTCAATGGTATCAATGTCACGGCTATAGCTGTTGACGATTTGTCCGCCATTACGCCCCGAGGCTCCCCAACCAATTCGCGCCGCTTCGAGCACCACCACACTAAAACCCGATTCGAGTAAATGCAGTGCGGCAGACAGGCCTGTATACCCCGCACCAATCACACAAACATCGGCTTCAATCGATTCCTGTAAACGCGCGCGCTCAACCTTATCGTTGGCCGATGCCGCATAATATGATCCAGTGTGAGGTATGGCTGACATGATGTTCCCTTGATTTTTATGTTCATTATTTTAAACAACTATCACATCCTACACCTTCAAATCGGGAAACACTAGCCATAAAAGCACAATAATTTACACAATGTTTGATATTTCAAACAAGGTGTCCTTTATGTCTTAAACAGATTTGAAAATTGAGTGTAGAGGTACAGATAAGAAGACTTGGCGGGAAGAGAGAAGGATGGCCTTTGGTATTAAGGCCATCCTTTTTCACTCGAGATTTCGACTCAGTGCTTGCTCACTCTCTCTTGAATCTCAGCACTGGAATCCTCATTTGTGCATGTTAGTACACGTTAGTTAAGCGGCATCCGTTCACGTTTTTCGGCGCGTCTTGCCATATACCACGACAGGAAGGCAATTAACGACACACATAGAATGATAAGTGTTGCCAATGCGTTGATCTTAGGCGATACGCCCAAACGCACCGAGGAGAACACCACCATAGGTAAGGTCGTCGCACCGGGGCCTGAGGCAAAGCTTGCAATCACTAAGTCATCGAGTGACAGACTAAAGGATAACAACCACCCCGCCACTAATGCCGGCGAAATCATAGGCACAGTAATCAGGAAGAAGGTCTTAAGCGGTGTTGCACCAAGATCCATTGCCGCCTCTTCGATTGACATATCTAACTCACGCAATCTTGAAGACACCACCACAGCCACATAGGCCGCACAGAAGGTCGAATGGGCAATCCATACTGTCACCATGCCGCGCTCTTTCGGCCAACCTAAAAGATCTGCCAAATGCACAAATAGCAGCAGTAATGACAAACCCGTGATGACCTCGGGCATAACCAAGGGCGCTGTGATCATATTTGACAAGGTGAGCTTGGCCCATGAACGCTTAAACCGCGTCATCACAAAGGCAGCCATAGTGCCGATAATCACCGCCATAGTGGAGCTGTAAAACGCAATTCTTAGGCTGGTCCATACGGCATCGAGGATCTGCTGATCGGCAAATAGCTCGCCGTACCACTTAGGTGAAAAACCGCCCCACACTGTCACAAGCTTGGATTCGTTAAAAGAATAGATCACTAGAATCAGCATAGGCGCGTATAAAAAGAACAACCCAAACCACAGCATTACAGAAGAAAAACTCAGCTTTTTCATAGGTCTTTCTCCAAACTACGTGCTTGATAGCGATGGAATAAGGTAATAGGAATAATCAGTAGTGCCAGCATCACAATCGCCAGTGATGAGGCCATAGGCCAATCACGGTTATTGAAGAATTCCTGCCACAACACTTTACCTATCATTAACGAATCTGGACCGCCGAGCAGTTCAGGGATCACAAACTCGCCGACTGCCGGAATAAATACCAACATCGATCCAGCAATCACCCCACTTTTGGATAAAGGAAAAGTGATTTTCCAGAAAGTGTTAATCCGACTTGATCCTAAATCCGAAGCTGCCTCAATCAAGCTCATATCTAACTTCACTAAGGTCGCATACAGCGGCAAGATCATAAAGGGCAAATAGGCATAGATAATCCCGATATAGACGGCGATATTGGTGTTCAAGATTTGCAATGGCTCAGAAATGACTCCTAACCACATCAATGTGTTATTGATAATCCCCGTGTTACTTAAGATCCCCATCCAGGCATAAACGCGGATTAAGAACGAGGTCCAAGAAGGTAGCATCACCAATAACAACAGCACAGTTTGCAACCTTGCTGGCGCACGGGCAATGGCATAGGCCATAGGATAACCAATGATCAAACAACCAATGGTTGAAATGAGCGCCATTTTTAATGAGCTGAGATACGCGGTGTAATACAGCGAATCATCTAGCAACATCAAATAGTTACCCAAATGCAGGAAGATATTTAGTACATCATCTGCATATTGAAAAGTCGCCTCATAGGGCGGAATTGAAATCGCCGCCGTAGAGAAACTAATTTTAAGGACAATGGCAAAGGGCAAGGCGAAGAACAGCAATAGCCAAGTATAAGGTAGACTTATCGTCCAGAAGCGTCCTTTAAGCCATTTAAGTTTGGACTTTATCTTCATGATCTTAACACCACGCCACTGGTGTCCTCCCAACTGATAAACACTTCATCATCCCAGGTTGCATGGTCGGCGCGACGTTCACGGTTTGTCATACTGCATTGCACAATCTGACCATTTTCAAGGCGAATGTAGTACACCGAGATCCCACCTAAATAGGCAATATCATGCACTATGCCCTTAGCCCAGTTGTATTCACCTTCAGGTTGTTCACGGCTGATAATGGTTTTCTCAGGGCGCACAGCGAGCCATACGTGTTTTTCTTCAACACTGGTGGTTACCCCGTAACCCACATAGAAAGGCTGTACTAAATCATTGGGTTTAATGATGAGGTGGTCGACTTCATCCACTTCAATCTCACCGCCAAAGAGGTTCACTGAACCGATAAATTCGGCAATCATGCGACTATTTGGACTCTCGTAGATATCCATAGGAGAGCCAGTTTGAGCTATCCAACCATCACTCATAATCGAGATCCGGCCCGCCATGGTCATGGCCTCTTCCTGATCATGGGTCACCATCACACAGGTCACACCAACACGTTCGAGGATTTCAACCACTTCTAACTGCATCTGAGTACGCAGTTTCTTATCTAGTGCACCCATGGGCTCGTCAAGCAATAATAATTTCGGACGTTTTGCCAAAGATCGAGCAAGGGCGACCCGTTGGCGCTGACCACCAGAAAGCTGATGCGGTTTACGTTTCCCGTATTGCTCCATATGTACCAACTTGAGCATTTCCTGTACGCGTTGCTCAATTTCAGCTTTCGGTAACTTGTCTTGCTTCAAACCAAAGGCGATATTTTGTGCCACAGTCATATGGGGAAATAGCGCATAGGATTGAAACATCATATTGATCGGACGTTCATAAGGCGGTAGATCGGTAATATCTTCACCATCGAGAAAAATCCGCCCAGAAGTCGGTCTTTCGAACCCCGCGAGCATACGCAACAAGGTAGACTTACCCGAGCCTGAGCCTCCAAGTAAGGCAAAAATTTCGCCTTTATTGATCGTCAATGATACGTCGTCAACTGCACGCACATCATCAAACAGCTTACTGACCCGCTCAATCTTAAGCAGGACTTTTTCTTGCGTCTTTGTAGTGGGTTTATTGGTGACGCCCGAGGTGCTTGCCATAGTACTTCTCCACCCGAGTATTGATGTGATAACACATTCAACACTTGAGATTTACACAATGAATTAATGAATAGAGATTTAATCTTGCAGACTTAATGTCCAAAGGAGCTGCCATTGTCTTGTTTATCAAAAGGGGCAAGCTGTGCTTGCCCCATGTCGATTATTGGCCAGATTTCACTTTGGTCCAGACGCGAGTTAATACACGTTGGATTTTCAATGGACGAATTTCGCCAATATACAATTTATCCAACACTTCTTTTGGTGGATAAATCGCTGGGTCATTGCGAATCGCTTCATCGACTAAGGGCTGCGCAGGATCGTTAGGATTTGCGTAAGCCACATAGTTAGAGATAGGTGCAATCACCTCAGGGCGAAGTAAGTAGTTGATAAGCTTGTGAGCATTTTCCACGTTAGTGGCGTCTGCTGGGATGGCTAACATATCAAACCACAGGTTGGCGCCTTCTTTAGGAATAGAGTAACCAATCTTATTGCCATTACCCGCTTCATCGGCGCGGGCAGCAGCTTGGAACACATCACCAGAGAAACCATAAGCCACGCAAATATCACCATTGGCGAGATCAGAGATATAACGTGATGAATGGAAATACGTCACATAGGGACGAATCTTTTCGAGTAACTCACCGGCTTTTTCGTAATCTTCGGCCTTAGTACTGTTAGGATCGAGCCCAAGATAAATCATCGCCTGTGGCACCATATCATCGGCCGAATCTAACATGGCAAAGCCACATTTAGAGATTTTTTCAGCATATTTTGGGTTAAAGATCAGCTCCATAGAATTTAATGGTGCATCTTCACCCACAGCCGCTTTCACTTTATTGATGTTGTAACCAATACCATTCGTTCCCCACAGATAAGGGACTGCATATTGATTACCTGGATCGGCCTTCTCTAACAGCTTCATCAGGTCAGCATTGAGGTTTTTAAAATTGGTGAGTTTAGAGCGGTCTAGTGGCTTGAATGCACCGGCCTTAATCTGTTTAGCGAGGAAATGGTTGGATGGGACAACGATGTCATAGCCGCTGCGACCAGATAATAACTTAGCTTCGACAACTTCGTTGCTATCAAACACATCGTAAATCACCCGAATCCCAGTTTCCTTTTTGAAGTTTTCTAAGGTGTCTTCTGCAATATAATCAGACCAATTATATACACGCACAACTTCTTCAGCTTGAGCAGCTACGCTGGCAAGTGATCCTGCGGTTACTAGCGCCAAAGTCGTCATCTTATTAAATAGCTTCATGCTTTCTCCTTTCTCGGGTAGCAGAATTGCCTTTAACAATTCTGAAATTGTGTCACCGACCATCTGCTCGGTTATTGTTGTTATTCTCGACCAATGCTACACCTTAAAAACCGCATCGGCAGTCTCTACAGCACCATAATGCCTTCATCTCTAGGTCGCTGCAATGAATGGGATTATCAGATTTCATGCCAAATTTATCTATATCTATATTTGCATTAACAAGCATAAAAATAGACTAGTTATCGTAACACCATACATCTTGCAATATTAAGGCAAATGCCTCAAGCCCCTAGGGAAACCGCTGCAACCATCTTACAAAGTTATTAACTAACAGCCAGTTAAAACCAAACTTACAGGTTCAACTTTATGTATTTACTCTTAGGACCCAAGCACCGCACACAGAGACACTAAATGAATGAGCACTCAAAAGAGTAGATAAATCTTCCCTTTATCCAAAGTAAGCACTTAAGGTTAAAAGCACTCTGCACCAAAGTTAAGCAAGCAACCCAAAATGGTGCAGAGAATTTTTAATCACTGTTTGAATGTTCTCATTGTCAGGCGTTAGAATCCGTTAACAACATGACAATATTGAACAAAAACAGTGCAACCTATGTAAAACATTTTATACACTGAGTAATAAAAATTCTCGCTCCCACGAACTCACCACTCTGCGGAAATTTTCAAGCTCGGCCTGTTTGACGGCCACAAAGCCCGTGGTAAAGGACTCACCTAAATATTCCTTACAGGCATCACTTTCTTCCATCGCGGCTAACGCCTCTTCCAAGGTTAATGGTAAGCAGTGTGGGTTATTGCTCCGGCTTTCATTGGATTTACCTTGAACGGGTGTGGAGGGTTTGAGTCCCTCGACCATACCGATATAACCACAGAGTAAACTCGCTGCAATGGCTAAGTAGCAGTTAGCATCCGCACCAGGTATACGGTTTTCAATACGACGATTTTGAGGTGAAGATTCCGGAATACGTAAACCACAGGTCCTATTTTCAACACCCCATTCCAAGTTAACGGGCGCAGAGGTTCCCGGTAAGAATCGACGGAACGAGTTAGCATTTGGGGCCATCAAAGGTAGGAGTTCAGGGATAAATTTCTGTAGCCCTGCGATATAACTCAAAAACAACGCACTTTGCGTACCATCTTCGTTGGTAAATATATTTTTACCGGTTTCTTTGTTAATCACACTTTGATGAATATGCATAGCACTACCCGGCTCATCGGTTACGGGTTTTGCCATAAAGGTAGCGCAAACATTATGCTTTAATGCCGCTTCACGTAGAGTGCGCTTAAACACAAACACCTGATCCGCTAGTGATAACGGGTTGCCGTGACTGAAGTTAATCTCCATCTGTGCTGGGCCATCTTCATGGATAAGCGTATCAATATCTAAACCCTGAATTTCGCACCAGTCATACATATCTTCAAACAGAGGATCGTATTCGTTGGCGGCATCAATTGAAAAAGACTGACGCCCCGCTTCCGGTCTGCCTGAGCGGCCAATAGGCGGCTTGAGGGGTAAATCGTGATCATCGCTGCGGCTGGTCAGGTAAAACTCCATCTCAGGTGCAATAACAGGCTCCCAGCCTTTTTCATCATAAAGAGACAACACTTTTTTCAAGACGTTACGAGGTGATAATTCGATAGGATTGCCCATTCTGTCGTAGCAATCGTGGATCACCTGCGCCGTAGCTTCAATCGTCCAAGGCAGCATAAATACTGCATTTTCATCGGGAACGCAGACAAAATCGATATCGGCATCATCGAGCAAACTGTAATAGATATCATCGTCGACAAAGTCACCGGTGACGGTTTGCAGCAACACGCTTTCGGGTAAGCGCATACCTTTTTCATCGAGAAATTTATCTACTGGGGCAATTTTGCCACGGGCGATACCAGTCATATCGCTGATAACACATTCGACTTCTGTGATTTTTCGTTCTTTTAAAAAAGCGATTAGCTTATTCATTTTATTTCACTCGAGTTGTAGCCCTACGACGACACGCATCGCCAAAGGCATTGAATATTGAGAGGTAAAATGGGTTTTCACTTACTTTCCATTCAGGATGCCATTGCACACCGAGGGCAAATTCAGTGGCATCTATCACGGAGAAAGCCTCCACAAGACCATCAGGAGCACAAGCTTCTGGCCGCAACCCCATCCCAAGGCGCTCCACGCCTTGAGTATGCACAGAGTTAACCTCTGCAGAGTTACGGCCCCAAGCCTCGTAAATGACCCCCCCAGGCTCCACAGTAATACTGTGGGATGGCCCATATTGCACCTCTAACGAGGCCTCTTTATCTTCTCTATGTTCAATAAAACCGCCCACTTCGTGTAACTTCTGGTGCAGACTGCCACCAAAAGCCACGTTCATTTCCTGAAAACCGCGACAGATCCCAAGCACGGGGACTCCCGCAGCAATGGCAGCTCGAATAAGTGGTAGTGTCGTAGCGTCACGCTTAGGATCGTGGTGAGTACCCGCTTCACTCGGTACCCCCGCATAAAGGTGTGGCTCAACGTTAGAGGGCGACCCCGTAAACAGAATACCGTCAAGTCTTGCCAGAATGGCTTCGATAGGTTGGTCCGCGCCTAAGGATGGGATCACAAGTGGCCACCCCTTAGCACCATTTACCACACCTAATAGGTATTTTTCGCCAACAATATTAAAAGGGTGTGAACCCAATCGTTGGTTACACGCAATAACACCAATAAGGGGTAACAGGGTAGACATAACTCACCTTCCAAGCATTTATTCACGAGTACAATGAACAAGTTAATTTTTAATGTTCATTTTTTCACACAGTACACCGAAATTTAACCTCAGGCAAGAGGTTAAACACTTGTTAATGACAGTTTGATTTTAATGCGTAATTTTTAGTTTTAATACAGAAACTTAAACTAACAATCTTTGTTCTTTGATGATAAAACAACCACCAGCAGTATTGTCAGGATGAAAATTAGCCAAAGATAAAGACTGAAAACCTAAGTTCATTTGAAAAATATTATTTACACTTTGAATGATATATTACAATCCAAAGCCGGACTAACATGGTGAGTAACTGGTGGGTTCTCAAAGAGAACGCTACCCTAGGCAATCTAGGACAGCGTTACGCAATTAGAAATTAGCAGGGGTTGTAGCACTGATCAGCCGACAAGGCTCATCGAAGGGATTGCGAAATCGATGGGGTAGCTCACTATTAAAGTAATAGCTATCACCCGCTTCTAAGATATATACCTCGTCGCCAACGGTAAGCTCGAACTTACCTTCAATCACCATGGCAGCTTCTTCACCTTCGTGTTTCAGCATTTCCTCGCCCGTATCCGAACCCGGTGGATAGGTTTCACTCATCACCGACATGGCACGATTGGGAAAATCACGACCAATCAATTTGAATTCTAATGGCCCTGTACCTATGTTGAGGAGTTCATCGGAGCGATATACCACTTTTTGCTCACACTCAATTGAAGCTTCAATTGAGAAAAAATCGACTAAAGACATAGGGATACCCGACAATACTTTTTTCAAAGAACTGACGGATGGGCTAACACTGTTTTTTTCGATCATTGAAATCGTACTGTTAGTCACACCAGCACGCTTAGCCAACTCGCGTTGGGATAAGCCTTTCATTTTTCGAACAGTTCTGAGACTGGCTCCAATATCCAAATTTCACATCTCCCCAAAGGATCGGTCGCCCCGATAGATGAAGAACGGTTGTTCAGGATAAACACCATCCCAAACACATTTTAGCCCTAAAAGCGTGAGTTTAATCGCTTCCGTTGTATTCTAGCTAAAAAGTGTGTTAAATAAAACGAACACTTTAAAGCAGTATCACAAAAGTGTGATGAGTATACTGAGACAAGCCCAATTTACAATAAAAACAATTTTTTGGAGCCCTAATGGCCACTAAACCTCCAGTGCATAGTGAACAATACCCTCACTCTTATTATCTTGATACTGCTAAAGAAATTTGCGCTCACCCTCAACTTGATGGCAGCATAACGGCAGATGTTTGTATTGTGGGTGGCGGCTTTAGCGGCATTAACACAGCGATTGAGCTAAGACAGCGAGGCTTAAGTGTGGTGTTGCTTGAGGCCAAACGAATTGGCTGGGGCGCTTCAGGACGCAATGGTGGTGAGCTGATCCGCGGTATTGGCCATGACCCAGCGCAATTTATAAACGAAATTGGACAAGAAGGTGTCAGTGCGATCCAGCAAATGGGCTTTGAAGCCGTGGAGATCGTTAGCAATCGGATACAGACCCATGATATCGATTGTGACTTACAAATGGGCTATTGCGATCTTGCGGTGAAGCCTCGACATATGATTGAGCTTCAAGACGAATTCGACAGTCTTAAAAGCCTAGGATATCAGCATGAAATAAAGCTGCTGACCCAATCCCAACTCAGTGAAGTTATCGGCTCAGAATTTTACCAAGGTGCCCTAGTGGATATGGGAAGTGGCCATTTACATCCACTTAACTTGGCCTTGGGCGAGGCTCGTGTTGCCCGTGAATTAGGTGCGCAATTATTTGAATACAGCGCCGCAGAAAAGATTATTTCAGGCAATAAACCGCGAGTATTAACGGCAAAAGGCGAAGTGACTTGCCAATATCTCGTACTCGCAGGCAACGCCTATATTGGCCATAAATTGAATAGCTACATCGGCGGTAAGGTGCTTCCTGCGGGGAGTTATCTACTAGCAACCGAACCACTCACAGAAGCGCAATGCCAAAGCATTATCCCGCAAAACATGGCATTTGCAGATATGCGAATTGCACTAGATTACTTCCACTTATCAGCGGATAGACGCTTACTCTTTGGTGGACTTTGTACTTATTCAGGCAAAGACCCAAAGGATATAGAGGCAGCGCTTAGGCCCAATCTTGAAAAGGTATTCCCACAATTAAAAGGCATCCGCATCGATTACGAATGGGGCGGCATGATAGGCATTGGCGCCAACCGTATGCCGCAAATTGGTCGCCTACCCGATGCGAGTAATATTTTTTACGCCCAAGCCTATGCAGGTCATGGCGTAAATGCCACCCACATGGCAGCAAAACTCCTAGCCGAAGCCATTTGTCAGCAAGCAGGATATTTTGATGTATTCGCCAAGATTAAGCATATGACCTTCCCTGGCGGCCCCACATTCCGCTCGCCTATGCTGGCTGCGGGTATGCTGTACCACAGGTTTAAGGACTTATTCTAAGGTTTGCCCTGTCGTTGGATAAACGCGCAAGTATCCAACGACCTATAGGGCGCGGGTTAACTTAATCCGCCTACGCCGCCTTGCCCACAGAATAAAAGGCAGTGAACCAAGATAATGCACGATTAACGCCACCAACACGCCAAAACCGATACCACTGGCGGTTAACGGGATGCCAGGCTTAAAGTTAACAATAGTCTGCTCTAAATATTCAAAACGAGCGGGATTGAACATATAGGCGGTTTTCTCGAAGAGATTGCCCTGCTCAAAAGTCAGCATTCCCTGTTGAAGTGTTTGCAGCAGAGCCAACGTCTGGCGCTTTTGCTCGGCATCCGCCCTAACGCTAGGCTCTTCATTTTGCAAATGGCGGGCGATCATGGTTTCAACATCGCTGAAGTGATACGCCTTAGCCGTTGCCTTATAGCCCTCAACTTGCCATTGGGTCGAAGTATAGAGCCCAGCCAAAAACTGCTGATAATGATCGGCTAATTGGGGGAGTTGCAGCGCCATCACTAAGATAAAGCCGAAGATCAATTTATCGAACAATCTGGTTATCATGACAAACTCCTTGATAAGTCAAAGGACATATCACCGTCAATTGATTGCGGCAAGGTTAGCATTCCGAAGGACAGCACTCCACCTAATATCGTTTAACGCTCGATGGGTAAATCGTTGCGACTGCCCCAGTCAGCCCAAGAACCATCGTAAAGTACAGCATCAGTATGCCCCGAAGCGACCGAGGCTAAGATTAAAATACAGGCGGTAATACCCGAGCCACAGCTAAAAATCCTTAACGGTTTATCGCTAACAAGCCCTTGAAACAGCTTAACCAATTCGGCCACATCTTTGATTTTGAAACCATTGAGCACGTCACCAAAGGGGAGATTGACCGAATGGGGAATATGCCCGCTGCGGACTCCAGATCGCGGCTCACTCACTTGGCCTAAAAAACGCGCCGATCCCCGTGCATCAATAATCGCACTATCGCTATCATCAAGCTTGGCTAACACAGCCTCAGCATCCATCACCTTCGCAGGCTGATATTCCAGTACAGCAGTCAGTTCCTCACTATCGCTTGCGCCATAATCCATCCCTTCTTCCTGGTAGCGAGATGAGGTGACTCTGTCTTCAGCCATCCATTGAGGTAAGCCACCATCGAGCACATACACACGGTGAAATCCCATTACTTTGAAAATCCACCAAGCGCGCGGAGATGAATAAATACCTTGATTATCATAGATAACAACCACGCTGTTCCGGCTAATACCAAGCTTGGCAATTCCTTCTACAAACTGTTCAAATTTTGGTAAGGCATGGGTTTGAGAAGACGTTTTATCGCAAAAATCCTCTTCCACATCAAAGCGCCTCGAGCGAGGAATACATACAGGCTCTGAATAGACAATCGGCTCTTTGCCCAAAACCACGGCCATACTGGCGTCGAGTAACACTAAATCAGGCGAGGTAAGATGCGCTTCGAGCCATTGAGTACTGACGAGAGGATATTCCATTGGTTGTCCTTATTGTTGTTTTATTGATTCAAATTCAACACCCCATTGCTATTATCTTGCATTAATGGCGTATTGAAGTTTCGGGGTATTTTGACAGCAATTTAACCTGAAAACGCCCCCTAAATACTTTCAAAATGATTTAGGCTTTGTGGTGATTCACCTCCACTAAACCAGCTATTTTCTACAGGTGCAACAAGCATTTTTCGATAACCTTGATACTTAACGGCCTATAATCGCTGAATCAAAACTAAGCCAATACATTGAATAACAATATAAAAAAACACGCTCAACTTGAGGTTTTGAAAGGCTAAACCGAGATAGCGTCAGATAAACCATCATATCTTTAACCCTAGCACACCAGCTAGCCATCTTCGCCTTCACGACTTCTAGTCTAATAGGTACCATTTACTCGTTATCAGTAGGTAAAGTGAGGCTCACAATTCTCCATGCACAGCTCAAAATAATTGGCCTCATAATAAAGACTTATGCTATAAGTTACCCCATTAGGAATAGGCTAATATGGACATAAAATGCGTGTTTGCGGTGAGACTAAGGCTAAAATTGAGCAGCAACGTTTTTCGACACTGTTTTTTTTACTGAGTACCTCACTATTATTGTTATTCTTAGTCAGCCATCAAGCTAAAGCTCAAGAAAGTCAAAATGTTATACAAAACTCCTCATCTCAGACTGTTACCTTAGCAGCCGAAGACAGTTGGCCCCCATTTGCAAACCAGTTTGGCCAAGGCATTTCTCATCGACTGATCGAAGCCGCATTTAAACAAGCTCACATTGAGGTCAATAGTCTTGTTGTGCCCTACAGCCGAGCCTTGATGATGGCCGAAAAAGGGGCTGTCGATGGAGTATTTAATGTCACCAGAGAAGCCAGCACAGAGCAACGTTTCGTCTTTGGGGAGATGCCATTATTTGTCGCAAAAGCCTCATTTTATCAACGAAAGCAACGTTCTTTACTTGCTGAAAACAAATGGCAAATACCAAAAGGCAGCAATGTTGGAGTAATAAAAAGCTATGAATATGGGGACGAATTTCCTGAATTAGTCAAACAACGTCAATTGAACATCGTCACGGTCGCCACCCAACAGCAACTTATCAATTTGCTGCTGATTGGCCGAATCGATGCGGCTGTTATGTTTGATCTTGTTGCACAAGAAAACCTGCAAAAAATGGGTGTAAGCGATGAAGTCATCGCCGCCTTTGACAACCACAGCAGTCAGATTTATTTAGCGTTCTCGAAGGAAAACCCTAAAGCTGCGTTATTGGCTAAAGCCCTCGATCAAGGCTTATCCATGCTGAAAGAAAATGGCCAATATCTGCAATTGTTGAGTGCTAACTAATCATCTAAGTTAGCTCCCCACGCTCTGTCCTTGAATGCGGATAATCTCTTGATTGACCCACTGCAATAACTGTTTAATAGCTTTAGATAAAATCTGATTTTGGCGCACAATATAGCCTAGGCTTGTACTTGGAAAATCCGGCAGTGGTGTCACCTTACTCTTTAAGTTTGTCTTAGTGTAAATGGCAAACTCAGGCACAATAGCCACCCCAAAACCAGCCTCCGCCCAATCGATTTGTGCATCAACACTGCCGACTTCCATAATCCGATAGCGAGGCAAATTTAAGCTAGGTAAGGCGGGATCAAGCAGCTCGCGGGTACGGGTATCGTGCCCAAGTAAAATCAAGGTAGGTTGCTCCGCTAATGGCATATCATCACGCCCTTGACTCTGCTGCCATAGCGCTAAATTATTCCCAAGTGCGCACCATTTGATTTGCTGCAACTCAGTAAAATGTAGCGGCTGACTTTCCTTTTGAGCGATAACAAAACCTAAATCCGCCTCGGCATTGGTGACCAGTTCCGAGGCTTGAAACGAAGTCGTATTAAGCAGGGAAAAATCAATCCCGGGGAATTCCGCTTTAAACAATTGAAAAGGCTGAATTAACAACAAGCGAGAAATGATGTCGCTAGCCGCTATGGTTAAGGTACCTTGGCTAAGATCGTTGATGGCATTGAGATCCGCCTGACACACTTGCAACTCCATCAAGGTCTTCTGACTGCTCTCGAGCAAACGGAACCCCGCCTGAGTTAACCTAAACGGATTGCGTTCAATCAACTTCACCCGCGTGTTCTGCTCAAGTTGTTTGATATGTAGGCTGACATTGGGCTGTGTCATATGCAGCGCCGCAGCTGCTTTACCAAAGTGTTTACACTCAGCCAATGTCACAAAGGTTTTTAGCCAATGAAGTTCGAGCATTGCTTTTATCTCCATCCATCATTCCCAATTGCGTCATGATATATGACTTTCTTATCGATGCGATAACTATAATTAATTTCTCTTATTCGATGACGGGGTCTAGCATAACCGCTTAATTCCTGTGGAGATGATGTTATGCCGTCTATCGTAGTTGTGGGTGCAAATTGGGGTGATGAAGGCAAAGGCCGCATCGTAGATTATTTAGCCGCTGATGCTGCTGCGAGTGTTCGCTTTCAAGGCGGTAACAACGCAGGCCATACAGTCGTAAACGACTATGGCACCTTTAAATTACACCAATTACCTAGCGGTATTTTCAATCCAAACTGCGTTGCAGTACTTGGCCCTGGCATGGTGATCAGCCCTGAAAAACTCAGTGTTGAGATCGCCGAAGTCGAAGCGGCTGGCATTGAAGTTAAGTTATGCATTTCTGACCGCGCAACCCTGTGCTTACCGATCCACGCACTGGAAGATACCTTAGAAGAACAACGCTTAGGCGATCTGGCCTACGGTTCAACCCGTCAAGGTATCGCTCCCGCCTATGGCGATCGTGTGATGAAAAAAGGCATTCTGGTTGGTTGGTTAAAGCAACCCGAAGTACTGCAAGAGCGCATTCAATTTATGCTTGATTGGAAGCTACCACAGTTAAAGGCGCTCTATCCAAGCTGTGACTTCTCCCAAACTGCCGCCGAAATGACTCAGTGGTTATTAGATGTCACCGCGCCATGGCGTCCCTTTATCTGTAACGTGACAGAGCCATTAAAAGCGCTGCAAAAACAAGATGCTAACTTACTGTTTGAAGCGCAATTAGGCGCAGGTCGTGACTTAATTTACGGTGAATATCCGTACACAACCTCTTCTAACGTGACGGCGGCTTTCGCAGGTTTAGGCAGTGGCTTACCCGCGCTGCGCCCAGAGCGCATCATTGCCGTAGCCAAAGCCTTTAGCTCATCTGTCGGTACAGGTACTTTAGTTACCGCGATGGAAGAGCAGGATGACTTCCGTAAAAACGCCAACGAGTTTGGTGCGACTACGGGTCGTCCACGTGATATGGGTTACTTCGATGCCGTTGCGACTCGTAATGGTGTTGAGCTGCAAGCAGCAACTGAAATCGCCCTGACCAAGATTGACTGCCTGACAGGCATGAAAGATCTCAAGATTTGTGTTGCCTACGACGGTGAGCACACTGAGAACCCAATTTGGCCACAAACGGCTGCATTAAGCCCAGTGTACGAGCAAATGGAAAGCTGGAGTGAAGACATCACCACTTGCCGTACCTTCGAAAGTCTGCCAAAGGCTGCACAACATTATGTTGAACGCATCGAAGCCCTCATGGGCGTGCGCGTCAGCATGGTGTCAGTTGGACCTGAGCGCGATCAAATGATCATTCGCTAACGCATCGATTACCCTACAAAAAAGCCATATTCGTTTCGGCGAATATGGCTTTTTACTTTTGCTTTTTATACTCATCCCCCATTCCAATGGGACTGAGCGACTCTCTTGGGTTTTGTTTCACAAAATAAACCGCTAGACTGCGCTCAAATGAATAATCCTATATCGATGATTTTATGCCGCAATTTAGCCCGACTTATTCTTTTCCTGTGCAAATTTACTACGAAGATACCGACTTTTCTGGTGTGGTGTATCACCCGAACTTTTTGAAATACTTCGAGCGTGCCCGTGAGCATGTGATTGGCGCCGAGCGTTTACGCGAGCTCTGGCAACAGCAACAATTAGGTTTCGCCGTGTATCGCAGTGATATGTTGTGCCACGAAGGCGTGGAATTTGCCGACATCATCGATATCCGCACTAAGTTCTACTTTGAGAGTAAATACCGCACTGTATGGCAGCAGGAAATTTGGCGACCCAACGGCAAAAAACCTGCGGTCACGGCCACCATTGAAATGGTCTGTATGAATCAAGCGCGACAACTCGCGCCGATGCCAGCAGAGTTAATCACTCAATTAAGCTTAGGAATGTGACCCCATATTGACGCAAAGCATTTTGGGTGCAGGACGGAGTCGATGCCAGTGCATCTCAAGCTCTACTGCCCGCATTGGCTTGGCGTAGCATATGCCTTGAATCCGATCGACGCCCATCTTGACTAAGAAATTAAGCACCTCTTGGGTTTCAACGCCTTCGACCGTTACTTCATAACCGAGTTTTTTAGCAATATTAATGCTGGCCTCAAGGATATATTCAGAGGGTTCGTTCGGTTTCAGATCCTCAAGAAATGCTTTATCAATCTTCACTTCGTTTGCAGGTAAATGTTTTAAATAAGCGAGGGAAGAATGACCAGTACCAAAATCATCGATGGCGAGTTTTACCCCAAGGCTGCGGATTTGCGCTAAGGTATCAACGGCTTTATTTAAATCTGCCATCAAAGTACTCTCAGTAATTTCAATCATTAAGCATTCTGGCGGTAACTGGTAATGCTTTAGGCGCGCATCGATTTCATGGGGTAAGGTTTCACTATCGAGATCGCGAGTCGATAAATTCAACGCAACACAAACAGAAATCCCCGCTAATCGCCATTTTACCTGCTGCTGGAGCACTTGTTCTAAGGCCCAATGGCTAACGAGATCGATCATACCCGCGCATTCGGCAAGTGGGATAAATTCCCCAGGAGAAACCAATCCTAGCTCTTCATGTTCCCAGCGGATTAATGCCTCGACCTGAGTGCATCCGCCTGAAGCAACATCCTGCTTAGGTTGGTAAACCATGTATAAATGATTGCGTTGTAAACCATTAGGCAAGCTATCAATAATCTTTAATTCTCGCAGCTGGCGAATATCATCATTCTCACTGTAACAGGCAATTTCGATTCGAGTTGAACGGGCTTTTTTGAGTGCCAAATCGAGTCTTCTGAGCATATTACTCACGTCTGCATGGTGCTGCGCTAATTGCAAACAGCCAATTTGTAGGCGCACACTGACTGGCGTATCCTTAATTTTAAAGGGTACCTGCAAGCGCCCACGTAAATGCAGCAACGACTCCTGCGACAAACTCTGCTCGTAATAGAGAAAAAACTCATCACCATTTAAGCGGGCAATCAGTTTCGGTTTTAGGCTTAAGCCAGTTAACCGCTCGGCAAACTGTTTTAGCAAAATATCGCCAAACACAAACCCAAAAAGATCGTTCACATAGCGAAAACGATAAATATCAATAAGGACTAAAGTACCTTGTGTGATAGGCATTAACGAAGCCAGTGCGCGTTTAAGCCCAACACGATTATTTAACCCTGTCAGCTTATCTTTGCCCATCCCCGCGGGTAACGCGGCTAACATCTCATTTAAGGAATGATACAGGGACGCATACTCTTGCGGCACGTCTGTAATGTTAAGTGGGCTTCGGTCCGTCTTTTGCTTTTCAAGTTGAGGGCATAACTGTGCTAAGAATTGCTGCTGTTGGCGCAATGCTTGGGATCTTGTGCGTAAAAGAAACAGCACGGCGATCAAAACGATAACCAACGCTAAACTGATAAACTCCAAAATAACCATACCTAGGCCTCAATCTTACAGCGTAAGCTAATGACCAATATTTCCTCACCATAGGACAAGATTAATTTCCTTCTAAGCCCTAGGATTACTGGTAACTTTCTTTGATTGAATGGAATTTATCCATAAATTCATCACTTGCTAAGTCATTCGCCGAGACGGGTAATCCACGGCTAACAAACACATCCATCCGCTGCTCAAAATCAGCTCCTGCGCGTAACTCGCCAGTGTAGAATGCCGCGGCACGGATAAAATCTAAGTAGGTAACATGGTCGGGTAAATAGGGCAAATCAGCCCATCGCTCAACTACTTCCATCACCTCAGGGGCAAAATCCCAACTTTTTAACACGGCACGACCTAAAGGGCCTTGCATTTTACGTACTAAAGAACGCAATTGCTCAATACTGGTAAATAACTCAGGATGGGCCTCCGCCTCAGTGAGCACAGGCAAAGCACCGATATTATGGACTAAACCTGCAAGGGTTAAAGTGTCTAAATTTAACTGGCTAGGACGACGCTTATTGTACATCTGCAATATGGCACAAGCCGCGGCCGTCACATCGATAGAAGTACGCCAAACCTCATCCATCACTTCCCACACCATTTCATTGGTGGAAATAAATAGCTGCTCCATCGCCACTGATGTCGCAATACTCTTAATTTGGATTAAGCCAATACGGGAGACTGCGCTATTAATACTCTCGGCGGGAATCCCACGACTATACAAGGCACTGTTGGCCACTTTAATAATACGCGCCGAAATGGCCGCATCTTGACCGATCACCTCTGCCACTTGCTTAAGACTTGCATCTGAGCGGCTCACCACTTCTTGCACCCGCATGGCGACTTCAGGCAAGGTTGGCAATACTAAGGCATCATCTTTTAATTTTTTAAGTAATCCGACTAACAGTAGATGTTCAGTAGACATCTTCGCTCCCATCAATCTGCAAACATAAAGCGGTAATAGTTGGAGTATATCAGTTGACGATCATTTGATGGGCAGAAAAAAGCATCAGACGTTAATTATTTGTATGACGCTGTTATCAATTTAGTCTCACGACAAAACATTTTACGCTTTGATATCTCAGATTAAGTTAAAGGTGAAAATCAATGGAAACACACAAATGGATTCATGGTCTCGCACGATCGTCAGAGTAAGAATGGTAGGTATATTCGTAAAACGCGAACTATACCTAATCTTAGACGTAGCAATTTGCATAAGCCTACTTTGATTGTGTAAAATGCCGCCCCCGCGCATTGCGCCTCCATCTACCAACCAATTCGAGAGTCATTATGTTTAAACCAGAGTTGTTATCTCCCGCTGGGACGCTGAAAAACATGCGTTACGCCTTTGCCTATGGTGCAGATGCCGTGTACGCCGGTCAGCCGAGATACAGCCTAAGGGTACGTAATAACGACTTTAAGATGGAAAACCTCGCAACGGGTATCGAAGAAGCCCATGCGCTGGGTAAAAAGCTTTATGTGGTGAGTAACATTGCTCCCCACAACGCCAAGCTCAAAACCTATATCAAAGATATGGAGCCAGTAGTGGCGATGAAGCCCGATGCGCTGATCATGTCAGATCCTGGCCTTATCATGATGGTGCGTGAGGCTTTCCCTGAGCAGGTGGTGCATTTATCGGTGCAAGCGAATGCCATTAACTGGGCGTCGGTCAAATTCTGGCAAACCCAAGGCATTAAACGGGTGATTTTATCCCGTGAATTATCCTTAGATGAAATCGAAGAAATTCGCCAACGTTGCCCCGATATCGAGTTAGAAGTGTTTGTCCACGGCGCCCTGTGTATGGCCTACTCAGGCCGTTGTTTGCTGTCGGGTTACATCAACAAACGCGATCCAAACCAAGGCACTTGCACTAACGCCTGCCGTTGGAAATACGATGTGCATGAAGCGCAGCAAACCGACTCGGGCGATATCATTGCTCTGTCGCCACAAGCTAATACGGTGCAAATCGAGACGCCGACCTTAGGCGCGGGTCCTGCGACCGATCAAATATTCCTGCTGCAAGAAGCCAATCGCCCCGGTGAATATATGCCAGCGTTTGAAGATGAGCATGGCACTTATATCATGAACTCTAAGGACCTGCGCGCAATCCAACACGTTGAGCGTTTGGCCAAAATGGGCATCGACTCGCTGAAGATCGAAGGCCGTACTAAGTCTTTCTACTATGTGGCCCGTACCGCACAGCTATACCGTCAGGCCATCGACGATGCTGCCTCAGGCAAGAGCTTCGATCGCAGTTTGATGAATCAACTCGAAGGCTTAGCGCACCGCGGCTACACCGAAGGTTTCTTACGTCGCCATGTCCATGATGAATACCAAAACTACGACTATGGCTACTCGGTCAGCGATACCCAACAATTTGTGGGTGAATTAACCGGTAAACGCAATCTGGCTGGCCTTGCCGAAATCGAAGTGAAGAACAAATTCTCCGTCGGCGATAGCGTTGAATTAATGACGCCGCAGGGCAATATCAGCCTCACCATCGAACAACTCGAAAACCGCAAAGCCGAAGCGGTTGAAGCGGGATTAGGTTCGGGCCATACCGTTTACTTGCCCGTGCCGAAAGAGGTTGATCTGAACCACGGCATTTTACTGCGTAACCTGCCTCAAGGTCAGGATACCCGTAACCCACACGAAGCAGGCTAAGGCATGGCATTACTGATCGACGACAGCTGCATCAATTGCGACATGTGTGAACCTGAATGCCCAAATCAGGCTATCACCATGGGGGAAGAAATCTATGAAATCGACCCAGACCGCTGCACCGAATGCGTAGGCCACTACGATAAGCCGACCTGTGTTTCCGTCTGTCCGATTGATTGTATTGACCCTGACCCTAACCGTGTCGAGTCCCACGACGAGCTGTTAGTCAAATTTGCCATACTCACGCAAAAAATTTGATTGAGCGTCAGCCGTTTAAACTTAACAAAAAGCCCCGCAATCTAAGCGGGGCTTTTGTTTATCGGTTGATTACAGCCACGTTCGCATCAGCTTAAGCTTGGGGATTTAGCTAAAATCACCGTCGGTTTTGCCTCAAGCTGCAAACGCACAATGGCATCGGCCAGTTTTTCAACGCTCAAGCGAATGGGTGTCGGCAAGCTAGCAAATTCGATACTGAGCAGCAGATTTTTTACCTCAAGCCCTAACTCGGTATCGCCTTCAATACTCAGTTTACGCTGGAAAAACAGCGTATCAGGGTCTTCTTTCGCCGCCGCAACCAACAATAATTCCGCAGACTTGGCACTAAATGTCACTTGGGCATCGGTCAGTTCACGCACCTGCCAACGGCCATCGAAACTCACTTCAAAATGCAGATTTAGATCTTCAACTCGAATCGCAACCCACTTACCTGCCAAAAAATCTAACTCGCCATCTTCAGCCTGCGACGCCAGCAGCTGTGTTAGTAGTTGGCTTAGCACCTTAGCCTTGAGGCTAAAGGGCACTTTAGAGAGTGGCAAACGGATCAGTTTTGGGGTGAGTTCGAGCAGTTGTTTTGCAAGATTAGCTGAAAAAACAGCGGACATAAGCAGTTACCTAAGGATAAAAAACACTATATCTCCCAGTTTACCGAGATTTTATGATCTTAAACCTGTTTTAAATCAATTCACCGCCATTCAATCTTCCCTACACTCTGCCCCTGTTATTTTATCGGGAGCACCATTATGGAGTTGTTGTGTCCAGCAGGAAACCTGGCCTCGCTAAAGTCGGCGCTGCAGGCCGGAGCCGATGCTGTCTACCTTGGGTTAAAGGATGATACCAATGCACGTTCATTCGCGGGCTTAAACTTCACCCCTGCAAAATTACAGGAAGCCGCCGAGCTCACCCATCAGCGGGGCAAGAAAATCTTCCTCACCTTAAATACCTTTCCTAAGCCAAATGAAGAGCACCGCTGGTATCAAGCCATCGACTTAGCGGCCAGTATTGGCGTTGATGCCTTAATCGTTGCCGATCTGTCGCTGCTCGACTATGCCCACAGGCAATATCCGCATATTCCGCTGCATTTATCGGTACAGGCCAGCGCCACCAACTTGGGCGCACTGAGTTTTTATAAAGAGGCTTTTAATATCGCGCGGGTGGTATTACCCAGAGTGCTGTCGATGAAACAAGTACGCGACCTCGCCAAGGTCAGCCCTGTCGATTTAGAGGTCTTTGCCTTTGGCAGTCTGTGCATTATGGCCGAAGGCCGCTGCCACTTATCCTCCTATGTTACCGGTCAATCACCCAACACTGGTGGCTCTTGCTCGCCAGCGAAACACGTGCGCTGGCAGGAACAGGGCCAAGACAGGCTGACTCGCCTCAACGAGGTCTTAATTGATAAATCAGGGCTCGATGAACAAATGGGCTACCCCGTCGTCTGTAAAGGCCGTTATCTCACCCAAGACGATGATAAACCGCAATATCTGCTCGAGTCCCCCACCAGTTTAAATACCCTTAGCTTGCTGCCTGAGCTTGCCAAAGCGGGCATAGTGTCACTTAAGATTGAGGGGCGTCAGCGCAGCCCTGCCTATGTGGAGCAGGTAACCAAGGTTTGGCGTCAAGCGATTGATACTTATCTTAATAATCCAGATAAATTCCAGACTCAGGCCCATTGGGAGCAAGCCCTCGCGAAAGTATCCGAAGGCCAAATTACCACCTTAGGCGCCTACGAGCGTGACTGGCAATAGCCCTAGCGATAACCACAAAGAAGAAACGATTATGAAAATTTCCCTCGGCCCACTGCTCTATTGCTGGGAAAAACAACAGGTCATCGACTTTTACCAGCAGGTGGCCAATAGTCAGATCCCGTTAGTTTATTTGGGTGAAGCCGTTTGTAGCCGTCGACGCGAACTCAAGTTTGGCGACTATCTCGAACTGGCCAAAATGCTTAAATCTGCGGGTAAAGAGGTGGTGCTGTCAACGCTCGCCCTTATCGAAGCGCCCTCGGAATACACAGAGCTTAAACGTCAGGTCGATAATGGCGAATTTAGCATTGAGGCCAACGACATGGCGGCAGTGTATCTCGCTAAGGAGCACAAGCTGCCCTTTGTCTGTGGCGCCAGCATCAATAACTACAACCGCGCCAGTTTAGATATTTTGCAGCGCTTTGGCATGCAGCGCTTTGTGATGCCAGTAGAACTGTCAAAGGCTTGGCTGAGCCAAGTGGTCGCGCAAAAGCCCGAATTCGAAGTCGAAGTACTCGGCCATGGCTACTTGCCGCTCGCCCACTCGGCGCGTTGCTTTACTGCAAGGCATCAACATTTGTCGAAGGACAGCTGCGAAACCGTTTGCCGCCAATACAGCAAGGGTTTACTAGCACAAACCCAAGAAGCTCAGCCTTTGCTGAGGTTAAATGGCATTCAAACCCAGTCGGCCAGCTGTGTCGATTTACGCAGTGAAATCAATGAAATGATAAAGGTTGGCGTAGATGTGTTTCGGGTTTCGCCCAGCAGCGTAGCCTGTATCACCAAGGCCGATACGCTGGTCGAGGCATTAACTAGCGAGGCAACGGACGCTCAGTTTCCTCTTAGCGATGAGCACTGTAACGGTTACTGGTTTGGCGAAGCAGGGCTAAAATCCTTCGTCAGATAAAAGACATAGCCTACTTCACTCAAGCGTTGTCTCCTGGGTGAATGTGGGGATACATGATGGTGGCGTTAATAGCAGCGCCACCGTCCAACTTAATAGACTCCCAAGCCCAATCCATTCCAGCAATGCAGGCCACCATAAATCGGGCCTTGGCAATTGCAGTATCATTTCTTGATAGAAAGGTCTGTCTCCTTCCGTTAAGCCCAATGCTAACAGCGGCACATAGAGAAAAGTCATCATACTGAGCAATACCAACAGCGCTAATAATATCGTCAAGCGCTGACGGTGCTGCGAGCCGAATCCCACCCATAGTAGATAACAAATTGCACTTAAGCTGCCAAAGTAGAAAAACCATTTAAGTGCGAGGATATGCAAGTGATACACATTGACCGGAAATAGCCCAACACAGGCCAAGGCTAAAAACGTCAGTGCTAAAGCGCAAAAGAAAGGATACCCCCAAAACCCGCTTACAGTCTGTAGGGAGGAAAGACAATAAAAAACAACGCTTAAACTGCCAAAAAATAAACCGCCATTGAGTACCACGGCAAAGCTAGAATGACCATAGGTACCCAATTCACTCAGTGTATGATTTAAAAAATTGAAGGAGCGTGTTTCAGAATAATCAAATCCGAATACCGCCACACAGATCCCCAGCATCAATCCAAAAATACCAAGAAAACCAAACTTAGTGGCAAGTGCCGAGCCCCTTGTTGCCATATTCATTTTTATAACAGTCATGGATAATTTAGCCAAACCAAAGTAGTACTAACTTACATGGAATTACAAAGAATTAAAGCGGCCCCTATCCTCTTTAGCGTAATATTTTATTTCATCACTATTCGCGATTTTTTAGTCATCGCAAAAACACTCGTAATTTAGTCATTTTTCAATAAAATATATGCAAATCCAAAGTTAAAAATGAATAAATAATCACAATAAATTCAATTATCGCTGTATCGTCCCAAAAGGTTACCCCATCATTCTCACCAGTGTTAGTTGGCTCACATTAAGTTAGCAACAACTGAAGCCCCGATACGATTCATGGACAAAAAAGCATCTAAAAGTGTATTTAGTGAAGATCCATTGAGAAAATTTTGAACAAAATATCACAAAAAAACCAATAACCCCAAGAGCAAAACAACTCAATAAACAATTCGCAACACCATTCTATAATCATTTGATTCAATTAAATAAACTGCATCAAAACGTAATTTCACGCCAAAATCATTCATTAGAAACCGCCCAAATAACTATGCTATTTTGCTGCTTATCTCAAACAAATTTCCGAATCGTTTTACATGGCGGCGCTAAGCGAGTAATCTTCCCCCTTCTCGATTTTGAGTTGAATGAAAATGCACCTCACCCCAGCAAAGAATGCGGTTTTGAGAGAGCATTTATTCAAGTTTATTTGTGCGACTCGTACTTTAAGGTGTACACCATTGGCTACTGAACATAAAAACCGCAACATTAAGACGATACTCACCTTTATCGTCCCTTCGCTGATCGGTCTGCTGCTGTTTATGACCCCTATCAGCTATAACGATGCGATAACGATTCCCATCGCAATCATCTCTAAAGCACTGCAAAGCGTGTTAAGCGATGTATTAACCTTAATCGTGACTGTGATTGTTGTCGCCATGGCCTTGGCTTCGTTGCTGACAAAGTTACTCAAACCTAAGTTTGTGCTGAACAATCACTTCCTCAATGGTTTACTCAACATCAGCCCGCTGTGGCTTACCACCCGTGTCGTTGGCGCTGTCTTTATCGTGCTGACCTACTTTGGCATTGGCCCCGAAGCGATTAACTCTTCAAGTACCGGTGCCTTAGTGCTGAACGACCTGTTACCGGTACTCTTCTCGGTGTTTATCTTCGCTGGTATGTTGCTGCCACTGCTATTAAACTTCGGTCTATTAGAGCTATTTGGTACTCTGCTGACCAAAGTGATGCGCCCCGTGTTTAACCTGCCAGGTCGCAGCGCCATCGACTGTATGGCCTCTTGGTTAGGTGATGGTAGCGTTGGGATCCTGTTGACAAGCAAGCAATACGAAGCGCGTTTTTACACCCAAAGGGAAGCCGCAGTTATCGGTACCACCTTCTCGGCGGTGTCAATTACCTTCAGCTTAGTGGTGATCTCACAGGTAAAGTTAGAGCATATGTTTGTGCCCTTCTACCTGACCGTGTGTTTAGCGGGTTTTGCGGCCGCCGTGATTGTGCCTAAGCTGCCGCCACTGTCGTGGAAAAAAGATAACTATATCGACGATACGCCACGTCAACCTGATGATGAGATGATCCCCGCAGGACACGGCGCACTCTCTTGGGGCTTTGATAAAGCGCTCGAGAAAGCGGCCAGTGCTGGTGGTATCAAAGCCGTCTTAAATGAAGGTATTAAAAACGTTATCGATATGATATTTGGCATTCTCCCTGTAGTAATGGCCATTGGTACCACGGCGCTGATCATCGCCGAGCATACGTCCATCTTCAATTACTTAGGTATGCCGTTTATTCCGTTACTGGAACTGCTGCATATCCCTGAAGCCACCGAAGCCTCTAAAACCATCGTTGTTGGCTTTGCCGATATGTTTATTCCGTCGATTTTAGCCAGCTCTATCGAATCGGATATGACCCGCTTTGTGATTGCCGCCTTATCAGTAACCCAGCTGATTTACATGAGCGAAGTGGGCGCACTGCTGATTGGCAGTAAGATCCCAGTGAATTTTGTTGAGCTTTTTGTCGTGTTCGTACTGCGCACCTTAGTGACTCTGCCAGTCATTGCTGGCGTGGCTCATTTGCTGTTCTAAGCGCAACATCACCTTAAATATCAAGGGGAGTCAGATTTAACTGACTCCCCTTTTTTGTATCACTTATAAATGCATTCATTAACGAACTCATACACAAACAGGCTGTTTTGATTACTTCGTTGGGTGTGGGTTAGTCGTACAAACTCCACTCGCCACCATATAACTCAGTTTTACAGGAAGTCATTTAGAATTTCTGGATACTACTGTTGAAAGATAAAGTTTGGCCGTTTAATTCTTTAAGTGCTGTCTTTTGGTGAGCCATGGCATTCGCGTAATTTGTAAGTTTTAAAAAGAAATACGCAGCATGTTTTGGGACAGAAATCATTTAGTAGCTTTACTTATTAGCTCCATTTGTGGGCCAATGACCTATCCAGAAAATGCATAATAATTAAACTAATTTGAATATTCATATCTGCTATCTCGAAAAAAAACAGCACTAATTTAAAAATATCGAGCTCTTTTCATCAAGCATTAACTACGTGAAAAGAGCTCTTCATATCACTACAACTGCCCACCCACACCTTTGAATTTTTCAACAAAAGCGGCAATTTTCTGAAAAACCGTTTGCTTCTGGGTTCGGTACTGTGGGTTCAATGGGCTAAGTTTGGGCAGCGCCTCATTAAGTGCAGTGCCATTTTCAGAGGCGTACTCACGTTTGAGTGATGACGCAATATAGCGTTTGGCAGCATCGATATTGAGCTTTTCAGAGGCAATAATGGCATCGGCTTCGCGCTTCTGCTCCGCCTGGGCGAATTTGAAGAAAGCGTCGATAATGCTGGCTTTGTCATTGATCTCATCTAGGTTTGTCTGGTTAATAAAATCAACCACCAAGCTTTCTTTCGCTCTATTGCCAAGGCTACCGCGGATCATACGACGAACTTCTTCAATCAAGCCTTCTTTGCTCTTGTTCTTCTTATTGTGATCAAAAATAAGTTCAAGAATATAATCGAGGTTTATTTCCTGAGATTTAAGCAAATCAATTTCAAAGACCACGTCGTCCCAGTCTACCGTTGATTTATCTTTGTCCTGACCTTCTTTATCGCGTCGCAACCAGTCACGGGTATCGTTGTAGGTAGAGCGATAATCTTGAATAGCACGCTCACTTGGCATATCGATGGTTTGCATTGCCTCGATGTCAGCATCGTCCAGATAGTACTTTGACTTGAACTCTTCAACCGCTTGTTCATCACTGGTATCTAGGCTTTGCAGTGCTTTTAATCCAGCAAACTCATCGTAGTTTTGTAAAATATTTTCTGCTTTGAGGTATTCACCAAATAGCTTGGCAAATTCCTTTTTATCTTGTTCTTTTTCAATATTTTCTGGGTTTGGAAAGCGTTCTTGCAGCTCTTTTACGATATCAACAAAACCTCGACGCGCTTGGCCAGTAGCAATATCGTTAAAACCTTCCATGTATTCTTTGTAGCTCTTCTCCAACACCACGTTTTTGGTGTTTTTGTCACCAAACAAGGTGATGGCGTCAATGGTTGCCTGTTCCAAGTCCCGGAAGGTAACAATATTGCCAAAGGTCTTCGTCGCATCATAAATGCGGTTAGTGCGAGAAAACGCCTGCATCAAGCCGTGATAGCGCAAATTCTTATCAACAAACAAGGTGTTAAGCGCAGGCGCATCAAAGCCCGTTAAAAACATACCGACCACTATGAGCAGATCTATTTCTTGATTCTTCACTCGCTGAGCAAGGTCACGGTAATAATTCTGAAAGCCATTACTGTCCACGCCATAGTTAGATTTAAATAGGGCGTTGTAATCCGTAATCGCGGCGCTCAAAAACTCTTTTGCGCTGCTGTTCATGGCACTGACTTCAAAACTCTCATCTAAAATATCACCAATGGCGTCCTGCTCTTCATTGGCTGCAAATGAGAAGATAGTTGCAATGCGCAGAGGCTTACTTGTGGGTCCATTTTCGGCCTCGGCCTGCAATGTTTTGAAGGTTTCATAGTACGCTTTCGCTGCATCAACACTACTTACCGCAAACATGGCGTTAAACCCTTTAGCGCCAGAATAGGCTCGATGCGTTTTCTGATTAAAATGGCTCAGAATATACTGCGAGATTTCACCAATGCGCATTGGATGTAAGAAGGCTTTCTTATTCTCAGCGGCACTAAGCTTCTTATCATCCTGCTCAGTCTCAATGCTCTTAAATTGCGGACGAACATCGTTATAGTCCACTTTGAACTTGAGTACTTTTTCATCACGAATGGCATCAGTGATCACATACGTGTGCAACTGCTGGCCAAACACGCTGCCCGTGGTTTCAGCACCCAAGGCATTTTCAGGGAAAATTGGCGTACCGGTAAATCCAAACTGGTAGTACTTTTTGAATTTCTTCTTCAGGTTTTTCTGCGCTTCACCAAACTGGCTTCGATGACACTCATCAAAAATAAAGACAACCTGCTTGTTGTAGATAGCTAAATCGCTTTCACTTTTGATTAAGTTGTTGAGCTTTTGGATTGTGGTGACGACAATCTTGTTATCGTCTTTATCTAGGTTACTCTTAAGCCCTGCGGTACTGTCTGAACCGTTCACACTATCAGGCGAGAACCGCTGATACTCTTTCATCGTCTGATAGTCGAGGTCTTTTCGGTCCACCACAAAGAAGACTTTATCGATACAGTCTAAATCGGTGGCCAAACGTGCCGCTTTAAAGCTGGTGAGTGTTTTGCCTGAACCCGTAGTGTGCCAAATGTACCCACCGCTCTCGGTGCTGCTCCAGTTCTTAGCGTTAAACGCGCTCTTTATCTTCCATAAAATGCGCTCAGTAGCCGCAATTTGGTAAGGGCGCATTACAAGTAAGGTATTGCTGACGTCAAACACCGAGTAACGCAAGATCACTTCAAGCAAGGTCTCTTTCTGGAAAAAAGTGGCGGTAAAGTCTTTTAAATCCTTGATCAGCGTATTGTCTGACTTCGCCCAGTTCATCGTAAAATCGAAGCTGTTTTTGTCGCGCTTGGTGGTATTGGCAAAATAGCGCGTGTCGGTGCCATTAGAGATCACAAAAAGCTGCAAGAACTTGTACAAGGAGTGATCGCTATTAAAGCTTTCTTTGCTGTAGCGATGTATTTGATTAAACGCCTCACGGACCGCCACACCACGCTTTTTCAGTTCGATTTGCACCAAAGGCAAACCATTGATCAAAATCGTCACATCGTAACGGTTGGCATGGCTTCCCGTTTGCTCAAACTGCTTAATGACCTGCACTTTGTTACGAGCAATGGTCTTCTTATCAAACAGGTAGATGTTTTCTATATGGCCATCATCAAAGACAAAATCGAAAATATAGTCACTGTGCACTTTGCGAGTTTTATCAAGAATATTGTCGCTTGGTGTGTTCAGGTATTGCTCGCAAAAGCGAGCCCACTCGGCATCGGTAAATTCGACCTTATTAAGGGCTTGTAGCTGCTTGCGCACATTCGCCAGCATGGCATCGGGCGTGGTTAGTGCCGATAAATACTCATAGCCCTGGTTGCTTAGGTCCTGAATCAGCTCACGTTCTAAATCACCTTCGCTTTGAAAGCTTTCGTTAACCTGCCACTCTTTAGTGTATTTATCTAACACAATAAAGTTATTGGATTCTGCCACCGCTTTATAAGTCGTCATTCGTTTACATCCTTTTTTGTTAGCCGTGGTGTTTTCCAAAATGGAACCAGCCACTGCATCGCATTATTCAGTGACTTGCCAATGGCCGGTTTTATCTGAACCTACCCGAGTTAACCTGCCTTCTTTTTGTAGTTTGCTAATGGCGCGACCAATGGTTCTAACGTCTTTATTCAAGGTATCGGCGAGTTGTTGTCGGGTTAGCTCGGGCGTGTTACTGAGCAATGCTAAAATAGCCTCAGGCGTTTTAAGGCCCGTTACATTGATAAGGGTATTTACAGGGGCGTTTTCACCTTCTCTTAGAGGGGCACTTACAGAGGCGTTTTGCGCGAGTGTTTGCTGAATAACCGACAACATAAAATGAATAAACGGCGTACTGTCTGCTTGGTTATCGGCCTGCTCAAGGGCGTGATAATAGGCTTGCTGATGGTCTTTAATCACACTTTCTAGCGGCAAAGATAAAAACAACGGATGCCACTTGGACAAAATCAGCGTTTGCCATAACCGCCCCATACGACCGTTACCATCGGCAAAGGGGTGAATAAACTCAAATTCGTAATGAAATACACAACTGGCGATCAATGGGTGATCTTTTGTTTGCTTAAGCCATTGGATTAAATCAGCCATTAAACCGGATACCTGATGCGCAGGCGGCGCAACATGGTGCACCACACCACCTTTATGGATACCCACGCCTTTACTGCGAAACTCACCGGCATTCACAAGAATATCTGACAGCATTAAACCGTGAGCCGTGAGTAAATCGTCAATGGCGCTGGGTGTGAATGCAGGCAGTGCATCATAAGCGGCAATCGCGCCTTTTACCTCGGCTAGCTCACGCACGCTGCCCAGCACAGGCTTACCCTCAACAATGGCGGTAATTTGTTCTTCAGTTAAGCTATTGCCTTCAATCGCCAGCGTGCCGGTAATGGTTTTAATGCGATTTTGCTTGCGCAGTTGCGGCGAGGCATTGAGCTGGCTGGCATTTAACTCGCCGACCTGCTGGCTGATTTGTGCCACCAAGTTCAAAATATCGCTGGTGATGGTAAAAGGTGGTTGATAGGCCATTAAGCAGCCTCCTTATGCTTGCCATCTTTGGCAGTTATTCGACAATCTCGAATAACTGGCGCTGCTATTTCCGTTAGCATTTTACTCATTAAGCTGCCTCATCTGAATGAGATTTCGGCCCGCCTGCCGGACTGGCAGGGAAGCTCAACAACAGGTCACGATAATACTCGTATTGCTTTTGGCGTAGCTCGATTTCGCGGGGCAGACCTTCTTGGATAGAAGTGGTTAAGGTGTCGAACTTATCTAAGATGGCGACAACACGAGCCTGTTCAGCCAAAGACCTTTCAGGTTCATTGGGGTATGGCACTGGAATAAGCGTTTTTTTGATATTGTCATTGTACAATCGCTTAATTACACCGCCGTCAGAAACGTTCCAGTTTGCTATTTGATAAAAGTAAAATAGGTATTTGTTTAGCACTTTACTTTCATCATTTTCAAGCCAAACAATATTACTGTCTTGAAAATAGGCATCTTCACCATTAAAAATTACTGCTCTACCAATAGTTCCACTAGCTGATATAAGTATCTCACCCACTCTTGGATAATTATATTTACTCTTGTATTCTTCAAAAGTATCTCGTGAAATATAGGCATTAGGCTCTTTACCGAATGTTCCTATCTTAAAAAATGGGATGTCACCGATGTCAGAAGTTTCATTCTTCATTATACGCTTGCACATACGAACTTCACCAATCCAACCTAACGTCTTCCACTCAACGTCACCCTCTTCAAAACCCAACAACTGGTCGCGGTAGTAGTTGTATTGTTTTTTACGCATGTTAAGCTCGGCGGTCAGCTCGGCGGTCATGGCGGTAAATGCGTCCAGAATACGCACTATTTCAGCTTGTATTGCCAGCGATTTTTCTGGATTATCAGGGCATGGGATAGGGATACTAAAGTCTTTGACCTTCGCATCAGAAATAGCTGGATATGCAGAACCACTCTGATTCTCTTCAAGGTACTTTTTAAAATCACTTGAGGAAATCAAATGCAAAATCCACTTAGGTAGAGTCACATCCCTTTTCACTCGCAATACACAATATCCTGTGCTCGCAACTGCTCCATCATATTCCTCATCAATTAAGCAATAGCGCATTTGTGTCGGACGAGTTGTTGCAAATAATACATCGTCTTTTTTTACAAGCTTTTGAGCACGGCTGGGTGCATTGCTAGCTTTTACCTCTGTTGTTTCTATTATTTTTTTTGTATCAACGCTGACTGAAGTTAGATCAATATACTGATGGCGTTCAGAAGTTTCACGCCACTTTATATTTGTAGTTCGCTCAGTAACTTCGCTGATCGGAAACCAAACCACTTCAACACCATCGAGTAGTTTCTCTACATAGCTAAAATCGTTCATGCCTCAACCTCCTCACCGTCAATTTCCGCAACTATGGCATCAATATCACTGCGAAGTCGGTCTATTTTCGCAACGGTAATTTTAAGCTCTGCATTGAGCTTATTTATGTCTACTAACTCACGAGTATCTTCGGACTCTACATAACTGCTTACCGAAAGGTTGTAACCATTGCCTGCTATGATCTCCAATTCAACCGATTTAGCAAAATGATCCACGTTCTCTTTGCTGGCAAACACTGCCATGATGTCTTCAATGTGCTGCTCAGTCAGTACGTTGTTATTGGTTTCTTTTTTAAACAGTCCGCTAGCATCAATAAACTGAGTGGTAGTGTCGGTTTTGTGTTTAGAAAGCACTAAAATATTCACCGCAATGGTGGTGCCAAAAAACAGGTTAGGTGCCAGTGAAATCACTGTTTCAACATAGTTGTTATCAACCAGATATTGGCGAATTTTTTGCTCAGCACCGCCACGGTAAAAAATACCGGGGAAGCAAACAATCGCTGCACGACCTTTGCTTGATAGGTAACTAAGTGCATGTAATACAAAAGCAAAGTCTGCTTTTGATTTTGGGGCGAGAACACCTGCGGGCGCAAAGCGGTCATCGTTGATTAGGGTTGGGTCGTCGCTACCAATCCATTTCACTGAATAAGGCGGGTTAGAGACAATGGCATCAAAGGGTTTATCATCTAAAAAGTGTGGTTCGGTTAAGGTATCACCCAACTGAATATTAAACTTGTCGTAGTTAATGTTGTGCAAAAACATATTCATACGCGCCAAGTTGTAGGTAGTGTGGTTGAGCTCTTGACCAAAAAAACCATCTTCAATGATATGCGCATCAAAGTGCTTTTTAGCTTGTAACAGCAACGAGCCCGAACCCGCCGCAGGGTCATAGATTTTATTGACACTGGTTTGGCCGTGCATGGCCAACTGCGCGATCAATTTTGAAACGTGCTGAGGGGTGAAAAATTCACCACCGGATTTACCCGCATTGGCGGCATAGTTTGAAATCAGGAACTCGTAGGCATCACCGAATAAATCAATTTGGTTGTCTTCAAAATTACCGAAGGTTAAACCTGCCACGCCTTTTAACACAGCTGCCAGGCGTTTGTTTTTTGCCTCTACCGTATTACCCAGACGATTACTGGTGGTATCAAAATCCGCAAACAAGCCTTTGATGTCTTTTTCTGAATCATAGCCATTGGCTGAGTTTTCGATTGCAGCAAAAATTGCTGCCAAATCCGTATTTAAATTTTCGTTTTTGTGTGCATTAGCCGCTACATTGCTAAACAACTGGCTAGGGTAAAGAAAGTAGCCTTTGGTTTTAATGGCATCTTCTTTAGCAAACTTGATGTTTTCATCATCGTCAGACATGGCAGCATAATTAACGCTCTCATCTCCGCCTGTGATGTAGTTGACAAAGTTTTCACTGATAAAACGGTAGAACAGCGTACCCAGTACATATTGTTTAAAATCCCAACCATCCACTGAGCCTCTTACATCGTTGGCAATCGCCCATATTTGGCGTTGAAGTTCGGCACGTTGTTGTAAACTTGTCATTATTAGAATTCCTGATCGTTCTAAATTGCACTTTATGAGGGCAACCTATTAATTATTAATTTACTTGCTCTAGTTCTACTAAAGCTTGTTCTGCGTTATGCCAAGGTAGACGCCTGCCATTGGCTTGCATCTGCTTATAGGCTGCTCGCGCTTGTTCGGTATTGATTTGCTGATGAACCACCAGTTGGCTTACTAGCCAAACTGTGCCTTTAACAATGGCAGCTTCTTTTTCTGCTGCTTTTCTCAGTGCCATATCACCGGTCAGTAAAGGACACTGTTCTTGCTTTGCTAAAGCAAGGGCAAAACAATCGTTTCGGCTCGCTTGGGTATAGGTCCCCGTTAGCTGCATGGCATACATCATTGATTCTGCAGAAACCTCTTTTAGCGCTAACCCTAAATCCAGAAGGTGGGGATGATCTTCTTCAAGTTCTTCAACAAAAAGAATATCTGGCGTTGCAAAGTCATAGGGCAACTGAAACATTGCTTCCAGTAAACCACCTTCTTCCATGTCAATGAGGATATTGGCATCACTAATTAGCAGCTGCTGCACGGCTAGCCTCCTGAGCTAACTGTGCTTGAGTCGGCACCTCCAACTTTCGTTCTTTACGAAAGCTAGAAACCGACATTCCCAGTAACTCTGCGGCTTTTGATTCCCCAATATACTCCTCACCTAGCGCACGATAAACGAGTTGCTTGTGTAGATAAGTCGACTCATGCGGGTAAGCTTTTCCTGGCTCCTCCGTTCGCCAGCCATTTTTGCTAAACAGCATAAATAGGTTTTTCTGAGTCGCAGGCGTAATTATTCCACATTGGCCAGCTCGAAACAGTGCCGCTAGCATGCTAATACCGTATTCGTGCTTTAGCATCAGTAATTCACGCGGTTCAATATGACGGCGCTTTTCACCCAAGTGTTCAATAAGTGATTGGGTAGGTAAAAGAAATGCACCAGCAAAGGCATTACAAGCCTTCTCCTCATCAATCCCTTCAGCTAAACGACCATGCACGACTAAGTGCCCAAGTTCATGGGCCAAGGTGAAGCGCTGACGGTCACCACTTTGGGCGGTAGAGATCACCACTACAGGAGTGCTACCAATCTTGCCCGCTAAACCGTCAAACTTCTTATCAGTTTCCACATCAGTGGTAATGATCATCACCCCTTTAGCTTCGAGGGTATCGATCATATCGTGAATAGGGTTTAGCCCTAGCTCCCAAGCATGGCGCATCTGAATAGCCAAGTCTTCCGCTTGTTCTAAGCTAAAGATTTGTTCTGGAAGCTCATTTGGTAAAGTAAACTCAGGGATAGGCTTCACTGAGTCGGGATACAACTCTAAAAGCTCTTGCCAACGTTCAGCTTGTTCTAAAACATCGCCATTAATTCGGTCTAAAACTTTCTTTGGTGTACTAGCACGCTTGCGGTACTCTACGCCCTCTAGTTTCACCTTCGTTGGACGAAAGAAGTACTCAGTGCGCACATCGAGCGCTTTCGCGAGTTTTAGTAGGTTTGAAGAAGAAGGCATAGCCGTGCCATGTTCATACTTTTTAATGGCGTTAGCGGACAGTCCTACCTCGTTGGCTAATGCATTCATGGATAGCCCGGCAGCCTTACGGGCTCGTTCTAAGCGTTCTGCAAACATGGAATCCTCTCAAGCAATAGCTCGGTTTATAAAGTCATTAAAATTATGTTTAATATAAACCTTATAAATAAGATTTTCTATCTATTTTGCAGCGCAGGGTTCTCCATTTTGCTCATGCCTAACCTTACAACCTACCGATGTATATAGACTTATTACGGGTAACGTCAAAACTCTATATCTTCAGATATATTTAATGCATCTTCCATTTCTACCCCTAGATAGCGAATGGTACTATCCAACTTGACATGGCCTAGTAGTAGCTGCACGGCTCGTATGTTCTTTGTTCGAGCATAGATCAACGTTGCTTTTGTTCTTCGCATAGAGTGAGTTCCATACAGGTGAGAGTCATAGCCAAGTTGTGATGCCCAACGACGAATGATTGTTGAATAACAGCTATAACTCATTGGTCTGCCCGACTTTCGAGGACTTGGGAAAAGATAGTCTGAAATGGCTAATTGGCTGTGTATAAACCACTGGGTTAACGATTGTGCCGTGCGTGACGTGATTTCAAATTGTACCTCTCTACCCGTTTTACTTTGGCTATAAAGGACACGATTTTGGATAATACCACCTGACGAAATATCCCTTACTTTCATCCTGAGTAAATCACATGAGCGTAACTTGCAATCAATAGCGAGATTAAGTAACGCTAGCTCCATGATATTACCTTCGATTTCGAGTCTAGTGCGGATACGCCAGATATCCTCGAGCTTAAAGGGCTTTTTCTGCCCAGTTCGATGGCCTTTTTTCGTCCACATAACTGACCCCTAAATGACTTTAGAAATGTCCTTATTTATTTTAGCTTGAGATTGAGGTCAATGAGTTGAATAGATATGCAATTTAGGAAATTGTGACAGATTTGAAACTCAAAACTGTAGTGTATTTGGTCTAACTGATAATGGGGCAAAAATAAGTTAACTCAATCTATCGACAGTCAATGCACCCAGAACGGAATCTTGTTGGATTAACTCCAGCCTAATCCACCCTGTTGTCATCTGCATGTCACTTAAGCTTCATCATTCAGTCAAAGCCCGTCACTAATCTCTAAGGCAGTCAACAGCCGCATAGGGTGAATATGAGATGACTGGAGCTAATTACAGGGGACTTGATCGCACGCTTATCGACGCACTTAAGACTCCCCGCAATTCTTCCCGTAACACTCCTTCCAACTCTTCCGACAATGCTCCATCCAGTGTTAACGCCACTTCCTTCTCAACCCCACATATTGCCAACGCCAGCAATGCCGCAAATAACCAAGCCATCACAGTTAACGCCCTCTGGTTATCGGATATCCATCTAGGTTGTAAGGATTGCAAAGCCGACTATCTGTTAAGCCTATTAAATACCGTGCGTTGTCAGCACTTGTATCTGGTCGGCGATATTGTGGATTTATGGGCGCTCAAACGCCGCCTGCACTGGCCCGAGAGCCACAATAAGGTATTGCAAAAGCTGATTGAACTGGCACAAAACGGCACTCAGGTGATGTATCTGCCGGGTAACCATGATGAGCTAATCAAGCCCTATGCAGAGCTTACGCTGCTGAATATCAAAATTGCTCGCCAGCATATTCATCAGGGGATTGGCGGCCACAAACTATTAATGCTGCATGGCGATCAGTTCGATGCCGATGTTTGCGTTGGCCGCTTCTACGCCATCTTGGGCGATCATCTCTACGACTTGTTGCTATTCCTCAACCGCAATCTCCATCGCCTGCGAGAGCGTTTAGGCTACCCGTATTGGTCACTCGCCAGCTATATCAAATCCCGCGTTGGCAAGGCGCAGACGGCTATCGCCCGTTTTCGCCAGGCCGTAGTGAATTATGCGCAGCACTATGATGTGGACGGCGTGATCTGCGGCCATATCCACCAGCCAGAGCTATCGATTCACGCTCGAGATAACCAATACAGTACGCCGGATAAACGCCAGATAGTCTATGCCAATGATGGTGACTGGGTCGAAAACTGTAGCCTGATCATCGAAACCTTAAACGGGGAATTACAGCTCTGCCGCTGGAATGAGCAAAGCTTAAACCTCGATATTCTGAGCAGTATTGTGCTGGCGAAAACGCCGCCCAAAGCGCCCATTCGAATGCCTACTCAAGCCTCAAAACCTATTCCACAAACGGCCACAAACAGCCCCAAACAAGCAGAAATCCAACCAAGGGATGTTGCCTAATTATGAACCAATTAACACCTCATACCCCAAACACTGAATCATTAAGTCCTAACACATTAAGCGCCAACGCATTAACGCAGGACGCAGCCAGCGGAGCAGCCATGCTAATGCCTACCTTAAAAGCCAGTTCGATGATCTTTACCGTCGATAATGTGGTGGAGCAAAACCTGCCCGCCCTCAAGGACAAACCTTGGTTAGCCAAGCCGACTAAGGCCATGCTGCGCTACCTGTTGAATGAAAAACAATGTAACGAGATAGCCAATCAATTTGCCTATCTGCAAGGGGTCGATTTTGTCGAGCAAGTGCTCGCCAGTTTCGATTTTAGCTTTACCGTGCCCGCCAACGAGGTCGAAAATATTCCCTGCGAGGGCCGCGTGGTGATCTTCGCCAATCATCCGATTGGCTCCCTCGATGCCCTCGCCCTGATTAAACTCATCAGCGAAATTCGCCCCGATATCAAGGTTGTGGCGAACGAGCTCCTGATGGCGCTCGAACCTTTGCATTCAATCCTGCTGCCAGTGCGTAATATGACGGGCGGCACACCGAAACAGCACCTCGAAAAAATCCACCAGCATCTGCGCAATGAAGGCGCGGTACTGATTTTCCCGTCGGGGGAAGTCTCTCGCCTGCGTCCGAGCGGCGTGCGCGATACCCAGTGGCACTCGGGCTTTTTAAAGATGGCGATTTCCTGTAATGCGCCGCTGCTGCCGATTTTTTTGGATGCCAAAAATTCTGCCACCTTCTACGGCGCCTCGATGATTTACAAACCCTTAGCTACATTGCTACTGGTCAAGGAGATGTTTAAACAGGCCAAGCGCAACATGCCCATTCGTATCGGCGAGCTTATTCCGAATGAAGCCGTGCGCTCAATGGATTTCCCGCTAAAGACCAAGATAAAACTGCTTAAAAATCATCTGTATCGCATCGGTAAAGATAAAGACCCGCTGTTTATCACCCAAAGCGCCATCGCCCACCCGGAGTCGCGCCGAGAGTTGCAGGCCGCGCTGCAACAATGTGAACTCCTCGGTGAAACCCAAGATAACAAGCTGATTTATTTGTATCAGCATCAGGACAGTAACCCCATCATGCGCGAAATTGGTCGCCTGCGGGAAATTGCCTTTCGCGCCGTCGGCGAAGGCACGGGCAAGCGCCGCGATATCGATAAATACGATTCCTACTACCAACATCTGGTGCTGTGGGATAAAGAACAGTTTGAAATTGTCGGCGCCTATCGTTTCGCCAGCGGCGAGCAAGTGCTAAATCGCTATGGCGACAACGCCCTCTACAGCCAATCCCTGTTCCAATATGCCGATGGTTTTATGCCCTTTATTAAACAAGGCTTAGAACTTGGCCGCAGCTTTGTACAGCCAAAATATTGGGGCAAACGCAGCCTCGACTACCTCTGGTTTGGCATTGGCGCCTTCCTCGCTAAACACCCAGAATACCGCTACCTGTTTGGCCCAGTTTCCATCAGCAATCAACTGCCTGGGAGCGCGCGGGAGATGCTAGTGCATTTCTACTCCAAGGAGTTTGCGCCAGCAGAGCAGCTCGCGGTATCCATGTCGCCCTTTGGACTATCCAAGCAGCGCAAATTGCAGTTGGATGAAATCTATTCGGGCGAGGATTACCAAAGCCACTTTAAGCAGCTAAAACAAATGCTGGCGAGTATGGGCGCCGCGGTGCCAACCCTGTACAAGCAGTATGGCGAGCTGTGTAAGCAGGATGGGGTGAAGTTTCTCGCCTTCGGGATCGATGCCGATTTTGGCGACTGTGTCGATGGTTTGGTTCTGGTCGATACCCATAAACTGAAAGGGAAAAAGTACCAACGTTATATCGGTGCTCATTTACCCGAAGACTTACGCAATCCTTTGATGGCTGAAGATGGATCCGACGAGCAGGATTAAGCATAATCCTGTTTAAGGTATTGGCTAAATAAACATCGGTCTGTTATAAGTATCTGTAATACAGTGCATTAAGGATACACATCCTTGTAAGGGTTTATCATGCCGATCATTATCGCCGATATTATGCGCACCCGAGTCGTCACAGTCGAAATGGACGATCGTTTAACCGTGGCGAAGGAGATTTTCGAGCAGGCAAACTTCCACCATCTGCTGGTAGTGGATGAATATAAACTCGAAGGCGTGTTGTCGGAGCGCGACTTGTTGCGTGCTATCAGTCCGAATCTGGGCAGCAGCGCCGAAACCTCAAAAGATCTCGAAACCCTACAAAAACGCGTCCATCAAGTAATGACCCGCAATCCGGTGACCGTAGCGCCACATGTGTCGCTCGATGTCGCCAGCCGTACCTTGCTGGAACACAATATTGGTTGTTTACCCGTACTGGAAAACGGCGATCTGGTGGGGATAGTAACTTGGAAGGATTTACTGCGAGCCTATTGTGAACACAATGAGGTGAATGAAAGCGAGTGCTAACGGCACTCGCTTTCGACTTTATAGAGTAATACCAATCGTATCAAATATCTGTTCATTCAGCGGGAGTTAAACGGGCTTTAGACAAGGCGAAGGCTTGAAGGCATAGTGGTGCTCTGTCGAAAGCCTTAAACGCAGTATAAAGCCCGTTCAACCCCGCCCTTCGGGAGTCTCACAGGCATCTCACTCCCGTGTTACATTGACTTAAAAGGGAATAACCATTTCTTCGTCAATGCGCCTTGGATTGAGATGTCTGTGAGGCTCTGAACTGATTAGATATTTAATGTGATTGGTATAAAAAACTAGATTGCCCAGCCGCCCATATAGAAGGCAACAAGGCCCAGCGTAATGGCGAGTACACCTAACTTAAGCTGACGGATTTCACCACTAAAAATACGGCCAACCACTAAAGTCACAAACCCGAGCATAATACCCGTCACAATGTTACAACTAAGGATGATGAACACAGCACAGGTTAAGCCCGCCATCGCATCGACCTTGTCATTAAAGTCCAGCTTAGTCACATTGCTGAGCATCAATAGCCCGACATACATCAGCGCAGGCGCAGTGGCATAAGCCGGCACCAAATAGCTGAGCGGAGCAAGGAATACCATTAGCAGGAATAATCCGCCCACTATGGTCGCGGTTAAACCCGTCTTACCGCCCGCCGCCGTACCCGCTGCCGATTCGATATACACGGCCGCAGGTGCGCCGCCGACGATACCCGCAAACATGCTGCTGACAGAATCCGACGTTAATGCCTTGCCACCGCCGACGATATTATCGTCTTTATCCAGCAGATTAGCTTGACCCGCTACCGCGCGGATGGTGCCCGTGGCATCAAAAATCGCCGTCATCACCAGCGCTAGTACAATCGGTAATACCACTGGATTTAAGGCGCCCATAATATCCATTTGGCCAATCAGCGAGTGCTCAGAGGTAAAATCAGGCACGGCGAATAAACCTTGGAATTTCACGCTTGGATCAAACACTAACCCGAACAGGGATAGGCCGATAATCACCAGTAAAATCCCGCCGGGTACGCCGCGACGCTCTAAACCAATCGTCGCTGCTAAACCCAGCACGGTCGCGATAACGGGCAGGCTGTTAATGTCGCCTAACTTCACGGGCAGACCCGCGTCATTGGCCACAATCAACTGCACACTGTTAGTGGCAATTAAGAGTAAAAACAAGCCAATACCGATACCTGTACCATGGGCAATCCCCTTGGGTAGGTTAGCCAGCACCCATTGACGCACACCCGTAACGCTCACGATGGTAAAAATCACGCCCATCCAAAAGATGGCGCCTAAGGTGACAGGGATACTCATGCCCTGACCTAACACCAAGCCGAAGGCGGTAAAGGCGGTGAGTGAAATCGCACAACCAATGGCCATGGGCAGATTCGCCCAGAGTCCCATCAGCAGCGAGCCAAAGGAGGCAATTAAACAGGTAGCGACGAACACGGCACCGGGGTCGAATCCGGCTTTACCTAACATATTGGGTACCACAATCACTGAGTACACCATAGCGAGGAAGGTGGTTAACCCTGCAATCACTTCTTGGCGAACTGTGCTACCACGTTGTTGAATTGAAAAAAAACGGTTCAGAAATGAACCAGAGGGTACGGCTGTTGAACTCAATTGCTCAGACATATCTTGTTATACCTTGTGATCTCTTAAAATAGGGTCGATACCAATTGGCTTTACCATTGGCGACGCCGGCTGCGGCAGATTAGAGCCCCAAATCCAATGACTTGGGTGAGAGATCCACATCATTCTCCTACATCGGGAAAAATCCATGATCTGCAAGCAGTGACGCTTTGCCCAGTTAAAATCACTTTAACCATGCAAACGCAGCCTTTGTTGGCCGCGGATAATACTGTAAACGCCGCCAGATAGCTAAGACCTCGCCTGCACTTCAGTAAATAATTAGCCAAAAAAGTCAAAATCAGTGTTTAAAAAAACACCTAAACTGCATATCAAACTGCCGATAGCGATCACAGAAATAAGATTAACGCTCTGTCAGTAAAACAAAAAATGATGGGATTTTTAAAATTTTCATAATTTTTCATATATTGTCAAAGCCCATTCATCCCAACAGGCAAGTCCATTCACATCTACCCTTTATAGTGCTCCCATCAAAAATCGCTTTCGAACGGAGCTCTTCCCAATGACAAAGCCCACCATGCAAACATCGGATAAGTCCTCACGCAGCAATGAGTTAAAGGCGCTGGGATTCATCATTTTCATACTCTTTCCCGCACTGACTATCGCGGGGATCAGTCTCTACGGTTTCATCATTTGGATGATCCAAGCCTTCGGCGGCGTTGTCGGCCACTAATTCACTGATACTTTGAGGACGCTATTATGAAGTGGTTAATCAACCTCTGGCGCACACTAAACAAACCCACAAAAGCTCTCACCTTAGGCGCTGTCAGCATCAGTGCGTTTATCATGGGCATCATCTTCTGGGGCGGATTTAACACCGCATTGGAAGCCACCAACACCGAAGCCTTCTGTATTAGCTGCCACAGTATGGAAAGCAAGCCTTACCAAGAGTTACAGGAAACTGTGCATTGGTCGAATCACTCAGGCGTGCGCGCCACCTGCCCTGACTGCCACGTGCCCCACAACTGGAGCCGTAAGATTGCCCGTAAGATGGAAGCTTCCCACGATGTCTGGGGCTGGTTATTCAATACGGTCAACACCCCAGAAAAATTTGAAGCTAAACGTCTCGAAATGGCGAGCCGCGAATGGAAACGTTTCGATCGCGACAATTCTCTGGCGTGTAAAAACTGCCACAACTACAACTCGATGAAGTGGCAAAGCATGTCACCGCTGGCGCAAAAACAGATGAAACGCGCCGCCGAAATTGACCAAAGCTGTATCGATTGCCACAAAGGCATTGCTCACCATCTACCTGAAATGGGCACGGCCCGTGCACCCGAACTCATCGCCGAAGTGGGCGCTGGCGTCAGCTCTGTCGAAACCAACCAAACCTACTACAGCGCCCTGACTAAGCCACTGTTCTTTAGTGAAAAAGGCGACGTTGAAGCAGGTACCTTAAACGTCGCCACTAAAGTCAAAGTGCTCGAAACTAAAGGTAAGCGCATCAAAATTGCTATTGATGGCTGGCGTAAGAAAATCGGCGCAGGCCGCGTCATCTACATGGACTTTGGCGTAAACATTCTGTCGGCGCAGTTAAGTAAAGATGCAGCTGAAACCGAAGGTGTTATCCAAACCTTTGAAGAGAAAGAAGACCCAATGACAGGCCTGAAATGGCAACGGGTTGAAGCCCAAATCTGGACCGATAAAGATTACCTGCTCACCGAGCTGCAACCGCTTTGGGGCTATGCCCGCGATACCTTCCGCTCAAGCTGTAGTGTGTGCCACACCCAGCCAGATGAAGCGCATTTCGATGCCAATACCTGGCCAGGCATGTTCCAAGGCATGTTGGCCTTCGTGAACATGGACCAAGACACCCAAGCACTGGTGCAAAAATACCTGCAAGAACATTCGTCAACCTTCGTGAAAAAAGAGCAGTAATTCGGGAGTAATACCATGAACAGAAGAGACTTTTTAAAAGGCTTAGCCTCAACCTCTTTCGTTGCTTTAGGTGGCAGCTCAGTGTTAGCGCCCTTAAATGCGCTCGCCAGCACGGGCCTGAACGAAGACGAATGGCTGACCACGGGCTCGCACTTCGGCGCCTTTAAAATCAAACGTAAAAACGGTGTAATTGCCGAGGTCAAAGCCTTCGATTTAGATAAATATCCAACGGATATGATTAACGGTATCCGCGGTATGGTCTATAACCCATCCCGAGTGCGTTACCCTATGGTTCGCTTAGACTTTTTACTGAAAGGCCATAAGAGCAATACCCAGCAACGGGGGGATTTCCGCTTCGTTCGCGTGACCTGGGATAAAGCATTAAAGCTGTTTAAACACTCACTCGATGAAATCCAAACCCAATACGGTCCATCGGGCTTACACGCAGGACAAACAGGTTGGCGCGCAACCGGGCAACTGCATTCCAGCACCAGCCATATGCAGCGCGCGGTGGGGATGCACGGCAACTATGTGAAGAAAATCGGTGACTACTCCACCGGTGCAGGCCAAACCATTCTGCCCTATGTATTAGGCTCAACCGAAGTGTATGCCCAAGGCACCTCTTGGCCGCTGATCTTAGAAAACAGCAACACTATCGTGCTCTGGTCGAACGATCCTTACAAAAACCTGCAAGTGGGTTGGAACGCCGAAACCCATGAGGCTTTCGCTTACCTCGCGCAGTTAAAAGAGAAGGTCAAACAGGGCAAGATCCGCGTGATCAGTATCGACCCTGTGGTCACCAAAACCCAGGCTTACCTTGGCTGTGAGCAGTTGTATGTGAACCCACAGACTGACGTGACGCTGATGCTGGCCATCGCCCATGAGATGATCACCCAAAAGCTACACGATGAAAAATTCATCCAAGGTTACAGCTTAGGCTTTGAAGAGTTTGTACCTTACGTGATGGGCACTAAAGATGGTATCGCTAAAACCCCTGAGTGGGCGGCGCCTATCTGTGGTGTTGAGCCACACATCATCCGCGATCTGGCGAAAACCTTAGTTAAGGGCCGCACCCAAATCATGATGGGTTGGTGTATTCAGCGCCAACAACACGGGGAGCAACCTTACTGGATGGCCGCAGTCCTCGCGACCATGATAGGTCAAATCGGTTTGCCCGGCGGCGGCATCAGCTATGGTCACCACTACTCCAGTATTGGTGTGCCTGCGACAAATGCGGCGGCGCCCGGCGCCTTCCCGCGTAACTTAGACGAGAACCAAAAACCCCTGTTCGACAGCACTGACTTTAAAGGCGCGAGTAGCACCATTCCCGTCGCCCGTTGGATTGATGCGATCCTCGAGCCCGGCAAAACCATTGATGCCAACGGTTCGAAAGTAGTGTATCCCGATATTAAGATGATGATTTTCTCGGGTAATAACCCATGGAACCACCATCAAGACCGTAACCGCATGAAGCAAGCCTTCCAAAAGCTTGAATGCGTGGTCACTATCGATGTGAACTGGACGGCGACTTGCCGCTTCTCCGACATAGTGCTGCCCGCCTGCACCACCTATGAGCGCAACGATATCGACGTATACGGCGCCTATGCTAACCGCGGTATTTTGGCGATGCAGAAGATGGTCGAGCCGCTGTTTGAAAGCTTGTCTGACTTTGAGATCTTTACTCGTTTTGCCGCGCTGCTGGGTAAAGAGAAAGAATACACCCGCAATATGAGCGAAATGGAGTGGATAGAAACCCTCTATAACGAGTGTAAAGCCGCTAACGCCGGTAAGTATGAGATGCCTGACTTTGCCACCTTCTGGAAGCAAGGTTATGTGCACTTTGGTGATGGCGAGCTGTGGACACGCCACGCCGACTTTAGAAACGATCCTGAAATCAATCCACTAGGCACGCCTTCGGGCTTGATTGAAATCTTCAGCCGTAAGATTGAACAGTTCGGTTATGAGGACTGCCAAGGCCATCCCATTTGGATGGAAAAAGCCGAGCGTAGCCATGGTGGCCCAGGTTCGGACAAATATCCTGTGTGGCTACAATCTTGCCATCCGGATAAACGTCTGCACTCGCAAATGTGTGAGTCGAAGGAATACCGCGAAACCTACACAGTCAATGGCCGCGAACCCATCTATATCAGCCCTGTGGATGCCAAAGCGCGCGGCATTAAAGATGGCGATATAGTGCGTGTCTTTAACGACCGTGGCCAACTGTTAGCGGGCGCAGTGGTATCGGATCGCTTCCCTAAAGGTGTAGTGCGAATTCATGAAGGCGCATGGTATGGCCCAGTGGGTAAAGATGGCAGCGTTGAAGGCGGCGCCGAAATCGGTGCCCTGTGTAGCTATGGCGACCCGAATACTCTGACCTTAGACATTGGCACCTCTAAGTTGGCTCAAGCCTGCTCAGCCTATACTTGTCTGGTCGAGTTTGAGAAATACCAAGGCAAAGTCCCTAAGGTCAGCTCCTTCGATGGTCCTATCGAAGTCGAAATCTAACCGAGCCCACAAGGCGATGCGCCTAGTCAACTAGGCGCATTCCACTGTTATTCTTGAGGAACATGCGATGAGCAACGTCGATATCAATCATGCCAGAGCCTTAGTGTATCAGCTGCTGTCTTCTCTGTTTGCCCGTGAAATTGATGAGCAGCGCCTTAAGCAACTCACCAGTGAGCAAGCGCAGCAATTCTGGACACAACTGGGTTATGCGCCCGAGTTTAGTGCGCCAGTCGTCAGCATACAGAAGGTACTGAATGGCTTAACGAGCGATGAAGCCTTGCTCGAACTTGCCGCCGATTATTGCGGTTTATTCCTCGTAGGCACAAAACACAGCGCCTCGCCCTATGCCAGCCTGTACTTGAGCCCCGAGGAAGAACCCTTGCTATTTGGGCAGCAGCATCAACAAATGAGCGAGTTTTTACACCAGAGCAAACTGCAAGTGCAGAGTCACTTCCCTGAACCTGCCGATCACTTAGCCGTGATCCTCGCCTATATGGGACACTTAGCTTGCCACAGTGAAGATGCTGCCCAGTTAAGCTTCCTAAACGCTTGTATAGATTCATGGTTATCAAAGTTTGTCGCCAAGGTCGTTGAGTGCGATAGCAAGCACAGCAATGGCTTTTACAGTGCTCTCGCCACACTCACCCTCGCTTGGGTGCAGCAAGATAAACAGCAGTTAGAACAGGCAATGCATTGATCGCCATAAGCCTAAAACCCGAGTAGTGTTAAACCAGAGTCGCATTAAGACTCAAGGTGATGACTCATGTCTTGTCCTAGAATAAATTAACGAAAAGCGGCTCCCATGGGAGCCGCTGTTTTATTCCTCGATTTGCATTAGTTAGGCAGAAATACGAGCAGGAAAGGACGACTCACTTATAGAGTTAGCGTCCTGTCGCGAATCCTTTGCTGCTAGCCCTGTGTTGCGAGCCACTGCTCAAACGCTGTCATCGACGCCTGCCAGCAAGCGATTAATTCAGTGACGGCTTTGCTATCCAATACATTTTCCCCTGTGGTGTTGTGTGTTTTCTCCCACTGCTGACAACACTCGGTCAGTGCTTTTAGCCCCATGCTGGCACTGCTGCCCTTAAGCGCGTGCAATAGTTTTGCGCCCTCGCTGAAATGCGCCACAGAGCTTAACGCCGAGAGTCGCTCAATTTGCTCGGCACTGGAGGTTCGATAGAGCGCCAACATATCACTCACGGCTTTCAAGCCTAAGACCTCAAGATCTTGCTGTAACTGGTTAAGATCTAACAAGGTTTTAGCCGATTGAGCCAATGACTCCGAAGATGCGAAGGTTAAGGAAGGACTCGCTGGCAACGCAGGACTCTCACTCCCCGAAGAAGATGGCGCACACGCTGGCAACGAAGCAACGCCCAGCCATTCAGTCAGCGTTTGTAGACTCAAGGGTTTGGCTAACACAGTATCAAACCCCGCCTCCCGATAGAGGCTAAGATCCTCCGTCTGCATCTGCGCGGTAAAGGCGGCGAACTTCACACTCTCATTAACACTCTCATTAACAATGTCATTGGTCAGTAATGCCTTTAGCTGTGGTAATAATGCTAGCCCAGAACCATCACTCAGTTGAATATCGAGCATCACGGCATCGAATGCCTTATCGCCACTCACATGCGTCAGCGCCTGCTGACAACTGACGGCCAAACTGGAACTGTGGCCTAAATGCGCCAAAAACCCTTGCGCGACCATGGCATTGACCTTGTTGTCTTCGATCACTAACACCCGCAGGGGATTAACCCGTTTTTGCACCTCAGTTTGCGTATCGAATGCCTTATCACACTGGGAAAAACTCAGCTCAAAACCAAACTCGCTGCCCTTGCCTGGCTCGCTCTTGACCCAAATGCCCGGCCCCTCGGTATCCATCAGTTCAACTAACTGTTTGCAGATGGCAAGCCCTAAGCCTGTCCCACGGCTGCGCCCCTGATTAGGCAATACGCAGTAAGGCATAAATAATTGCTCGCGCACCTCGGGCGCAATCCCTACGCCGGTATCGGCCACCACAAAAGCGAGTTTATCGCCCCGCACGCTGACATTGAGACTCACCCCGCCTTCGGGGGTGAATTTAATGCCGTTACCAATCAGGTTAAACAGCACTTGCCTCAGCTTAGGGCCATCGATCTGAATACACGCGGGTAACTGGGGACGATTAAGTCTTAGACTCAATCCCGCCAAATTGGCGCCCGCTACCATAATTGCCAGTACTTCATCGAGCAGGGCGTTGATATCCGTAGGCCTAGGCTCATTGGTTAAATTGCCCTGCTCGAGGCGGGAGAAATCGAGAATATCGCTCAGCACGGTTTGCAGCAGAGTGCCGCTGTATTGCGACAACGCGAGCATCTGTTGCTGCGCGGGCGGTAACTGACTATGGCCGAGCAAGGTAAGCGTCCCGAGTAAGCCGTTGAGCGGGGTGCGAATCTCATGGCTCATGGTCGCTAGAAATTGGGATTTAGCCTGACTCGCCTCCTCGGCAACGATTCTTGCCTTAGCATGGCCTTTGGCCTCCGCATCAAGGCGCAGGTTGGCTTCGGCCAATTCCTGTGTGCGCGTGGCCACGGTTTGTTCAAGGGCCTTTTTATGCTCGGTCAGTTCATCGGCGACCTGACGTAAATCCGCCTGCAATTTCAGGTTGTGGGCGGTTTTTCGCTTGAATGCCTCGATGGCATTGGCCATGGCGGTCAACTCATCGTCGCCGTGGGCATCGAGGCTCACATTGGTGTCCCCTAAACTTAAGCGCGACATAGCTTCGGTCGCCTGATTTAACCTCAAGGCAATGCCGCGATAGATCACCCGATAGACCACTACGGCTATGATAACCAACATTAATATGCCCGTGCCCCACAACCCCAAGCGGGCGTAAGACAACTGCATTAAATAATCACTACGCGCCAGCTCCGCCCGCTGTTGCTGTTGATTAAGCGCACTATCCACCAGCGTATTGAGGCTATAGAGTTTTTCAGCTAACTCCTGCTGCTGCCGCTGTTGCCGCTGCAAACTTTGACTCAGTTCTCGCTGTAATTTAATAATTTTGGGGGTATGGAGAAGAACAGCCAGCTCCGCCTTTAGCGCATTGAGCCTGCCGGGATCGCGTATCAGCTCAGAAACTGTGGCGAGCGCCATTAAATCGATACCCACCTCTACCGAAGGCGAATCTGTGTTTGCGCTTGATGCCTGATCGATAGCCGTCCCTTGTTTTGGATGATTCTGCGCCATGGGGTGCGATGATGCAGTGCTGGCAAAGGTTGCCAATAAACGGGGAACACTCAATTGCAGCTCGGACTGTAATTCAGATGCCTCAAATAACTGACTGAGCAGCGCAATTTGATGCACTAACTTGAGCGCGCGATTGAGCTGTTCTTGGATATCGAGCTCACGTTCAATCACATCATCAAGCAGTTGCCCACTGCGTTTATTCCCCGCCATATCCGGGTAGGCTTGGCTGAGTTTTGCTAAAATCGCCGAGTCGACTACCGCCAATTCGGATTGCAATAACTCAGAGGCATGGGCTGCGGCAAGTGATAACTCACGGGCCCTAAGCTGCAACTCATCCCCTAAGGTAATGCGCTGACCCACACTCTTACCCAATAAGGTTAATTGCTCGATGATTTGCCCAGCTAATACGGATAAATGATTATCTTCGTTCACATCCAGTGTCAGTAACACTTTGATGCTATTTAACATTGTGGCGCTTTCAAGGCTGAGCTTACGGCCGATAAATTCCCGCTGCCGCTCATCCTCCACTTGGCCTAACTGGGTCACGCCATCGGATAAGGCATTAGAGGCCTGCACTAATTGGCGCGCGGCTTGAGAGGCGGGTAAGGATTCTTCATACAGATAACTGTCGGCCTGCTTGAGCCAATGCAAACTCAGGCTACCTAAGCTAACCAGTAGCAACAGCAATACCCCAAGCACACCAAAGGCGAGCATGAGTCTGCCAGTTAAACTACTTCGCGATAAAGATAAAGGCGCCACACTTGTTCCTTCTGTTACAATGCCTTCGAAATGTTCACTGTGGATGATACGAGACAATGGGAAAATTTTGGCAAGCTTTGCTCACACTCACCACTTTTGGCCTGTTATGTTTATCGCCTGCCAATGCCAACAGCCAAACTTGGCCATTAGAGCAACGCCATCCCTTTAATGCCAAAATTCAGCAGGCGCAGGCGCTTGATTATCATCCTCTCACTAAAGCTCAACAAGCTTGGCGTCTATGTGTCCTAGTCCCTCACCTGAAGGACGCTTATTGGATTGGCATCGATTATGGCCTAATCCAACATGCCAAATTCCTTGGCGTATCTTTAGATCTGTTCGAAGCGGGCAGCTACTACCATCAGGATAAGCAACTCAAACAGTTACGCACCTGCATGAGCGGTGACTACGACGCAATTTTACTCGGCGCAGTGAGCCCCAATCTGCTCGAACAGTTTTCCGAGCCGCTAACCAAACCCGTGCTCGCCCTAGTGAATAAACTCAATTCAGAACAAGTGCAGACCCATATCGGCGTTAACTGGTATCAAATGGGGCTAAGCGCGGGCCATTTTATTAAGGCGGATGCCAAGGCACATACGCCAACCCAGCCGACCACCTTGGCCCTCTTAGCCGGCCCTGAAAACCTCGGCGGCACCGATTTAGTCGAGCAAGGGATTCGTCATGCGCTTGAAGGTAGCAATGTTAGCATCAGTGCGATTCAGCACGCCGATAACAATCGCAATCTCTACCGCGATCAACTACAGATACTGCTAAAAGCCCAGCAGCCTAACTATATTCTAGGTAGTGCGGTGGCGATAGAAGCCGCCGTTAGCACCCTCAAACAAAAACAGCTGACACAAGATATCAAGCTGGTGAGCAGTTACTTATCCCCCGCGATTCTGCGCGGCTTGATGCGGCAAAAAGTGGTCTACAGCAATGATGATTTGGTCGTGTTGCAGGGCAAACTCGCCATTGATGTTACGGTAAAACAGCTCGAAGGCGCCGCGCCTTTTGGCGATATAGGTCCAGCTATCGTTGAGCGCACCACCTCAAAAAATACCCTGTCGGCACTTGGCTTTAGCCTTGCCGAAGCGGATTTTTATCCCTTGTATCAAGTGCGCCCTTGAGCGCTTAACACAAGATCTAAGTTAGAGATCAGTCATCCACCTTAGCGGCAAATAAATACCCCTCACCATGGACAGTGACAAAGAGCTCGGGATTGAGCTTATTACGTAGACGGCGGATAATAACATCTATGGTTCTGTCATTCACATCATGATTGCGATGACTGGTTTGCTGCATTAAGCGCTCGCGAGAAAGTACCTGCTGCGGATGCAAAGCAAAGGCGGTTAATAACTCAAATTCGGCCTTAGTGAGCTTGATAAGCTCCTCCCCTTGCCGCAGCTTACGACTATTTAATTCAAGCTGATAGCCTTCAAAACTTATCAAATCATCGGGCTGTGATAATTCCTGCACCAGCGCCTGTTCGGCTTGTTTTACCAAAGAAATCCGCCAAAGCAGATTTTTTACCCTCACCAATAGTTCCCGCAGTTCGAAGGGCTTAGTCACATAATCATCGGCGCCCATCTCCAGGCCAACGATTTTATCAATCGATTCATCACGGCCAGAGACTAAGATAATCCCCACATGGGAGCGGCTGCGTAACTCGCGGGTTAAACTTAAGCCATCGACCCCAGGCAGGTTAATATCTAACATAATTAAATCGATATGTTGACGATTAAACTCGTACCACATTTGCTCGCCATCGGCAGCCTCAATCACACGATAACCTTCCTTTTCAAAGTATCCCTTCAATCGCGCACGAATAACCGCTTCATCATCGACAACGAGCACACTATAGGCCATGTTCAACTTCTCTTATTTTGCTTAACTGAATTATTCATACTTTTTCATATTTGCATATGAAGGAAAGGTAAAATATGCGATCTACATTACTTTATTGCACAAAAATCTGCCGAGCTTTTACACTCTCCTCAATATGACATATGCTTAGGCATATTGATTGGTGTGGGCGCTAACAAACTATGAAAGATAAAGAATTAGTGATTGATGAAAGACGACATTTTTCACGGATCCTCTTTGCCGCAAGTGCGTCAATACACCATGGTGAAAAGCAATGGCAAACCTCAATATTGGATCTCAGCCTAAATGGCGCTTTAGTGGAAGAACCTGCAGGATTTAGCCATTCAGATGAGCCTATCATCCTTAACTTTACTCTGCAGGGCTCAGATATTGAGCTGCAAATGGAAACTGAGTTGGTGCATCAACGTAATCACCAACTTGGGCTTAAATGTAACATTATCGATGTCGACAGCATCAGCCACCTCAAACGCATCGTTGAGCTTAACTTAGGCGATGCCTCAATTCTGAACCGTGAATTGGCGCTCTTTGTCGAAAAACATCATTCCGCCGATTAAACACCACGGATAGTGATTGGGTACGGGCTTTACTCCCGAGTAAAAACAAACAGCGCTTAAGGCGCTGTTTGTTTTTTAGATTAGATTGCTTCAAGAGCTTCTGATAGTTTGGAAACGCCCACCACTTCCATTCCCACTGGCGGTTTTTTCGGCACGTTCGCTCGAGGCACTATCGCTCGTTTAAAACCATGCTTAGCGGCTTCGACTAAACGTTCTTGCCCATTTGGCACAGGTCGAATTTCGCCAGATAAGCCCACTTCACCAAACACCACTAAATCACTCGGTAAAATATCACCACGAAAACTCGATACCATAGCCAGTAGCAGGGTTAAGTCGGCACTGGTTTCGGTTACTTTAACCCCGCCAACCACGTTCACAAACACGTCCTGATCCGACATTTGCAAGCCACCGTGGCGATGCATCACCGCAAGCAACATGGCCAAACGGTTTGCATCCATCCCCACTGCCACGCGGCGCGGATTGGACATGGCAGAATTATCCACCAGCACTTGCAGTTCAACCAGTAACGGGCGCGTACCTTCCCACACCACCATGACCAAGGAGCCCGAGGATTCTTCCTCGCCGCGGGAGAGGAAAATTGCGGATGGGTTAGCCACTTCCTTCAAGCCACGTTCCGTCATGGCAAATACGCCCAGCTCGTTGATCGCCCCGAAGCGGTTCTTGTGGGAGCGCAAAGTACGATAACGGCTGTCGCTATCCCCTTCAAACATCACCGAGCAATCGATACAGTGCTCGAGCACTTTTGGCCCGGCGAGGCTGCCATCTTTGGTGACATGACCCACCATAATAACAGCAATGCCATTTTGCTTGGCGAAACGGGTTAGATAGGAGGCTGATTCACGTACCTGCGACACGCTGCCGGGACTCGACGCTACATCGCTCATATGCATAACTTGAATAGAGTCGACAACGATGACTTTTGGTGATTCTTTCAGGGCGACTTCGCAGATCAACTCCACACTGGTTTCGGATAACATCCTCAGTTTATTGGTTGGCAAGCCAAGACGATGGGCCCGCATCGCCACCTGTTGGAGCGATTCTTCCCCAGTAACATAAAGCGCGGGCATTTTCTCGGCTAAATGGCATAGGGTCTGAAGCAGCAAAGTACTCTTACCAGCTCCGGGATGGCCGCCAATCAAAATCGCCGATCCAGGCACAATGCCGCCTCCAAGTACCCGGTCGAGTTCACCAAAGTGGCTCACTATACGTGGCAAAGCATTGAGATCAATTTGGTCTAAGGTTTTGACTTCGCTACTGCCTGCACCAGCGTAACCGGCAAACTGAGTCCCCCGTCCGGGCGAGGCAGCACCTAAGCGCACTTCAGTTATCGTATTCCACTCGTGACAAGCACTGCATTGCCCTTGCCAACGGGGAAAATCCTGTCCACACTCATTGCACACGTACGCGGTTTTATTCTTTGCCATAACTTATTAAAATCTGTATAAAATCAATTTAAGTAACTGTGAATACTGCCGACATTAGACTAACACAGCACGCATAAAATCAGCATTAGAAAAGACCACTACATGAGTTTAGATAACCATAGTGCACTCATAGAACAACTCAAGCCGCTGCTCATGGAACCTAACTTCCAGGAGATTTTCCAGCAGCTGACTGTCGATGAAAACAATTCCACCCGTTTTTTATTAAAAATGGAGTTGAATCGTTTAGCCTCGCCCTGCACGCGGATTATTGACCTTAGGGATAAGTCAGAGTTGCCCTGTAGTGAAGTCATGCTGGGTCAGCAGCGCCATTTTCTCGACGAGCCAGCTAAACATAGCCTGCAAGAGGCCATGTCCTTATACCGTAACAAATACACTTTAGGCGTATATGAATACGTCATCGCCGCCCATCAACTTCGGCGACAAAAATTACGCCAGGTGACACAACAAAGCGATACCGCCGAACTCGAACCCTTTATGGTGCCAGGCGTTGTGCTCGGCAGTTATTTTAATCGCACTGAAGAGCGAATGAATTACAGTATCCGCATTGCCGTTTCCCAACCAGGCAGACCTGAAATGCCGGGGATCACCGTTGATTTATCCATTGGTGGTGCGCGCGTTCGCTTGGCGGCGAATCATCCTTTTGACCTCGATAAACCGCTAAAGGTAAAGCTTCTCGAGCTAAGTGAAGAATATTATTACCCCGATCTACAACTTGGAGTCGATTACCACATTGTTGATAGCCAAACTAATGGTGAATTTATTTGGTTAAGATTGAAGCGTATTGGTGGCACTGATGCGCTAGGCGAAATGCTGGGCAATTTGATTCGAGGCTATAAACTCCGTTATAAACTCGATGTTAATGACGTATTAGTAACCGCATCCGGCCTTGGATTCGAGCGTCATTATCTGCCGCATTTGCCACATTTACCGTTATTTTTGAATCAACAAACCCAATCAATTAGCCATATGCTGCTGAGTCGAGATAATCAGCAGATAGTGCATTATTTTCAAGATGAGAACGATATCAGCCAGTTACCAGCAATGCTGACATCAGCACGGCTTTCTGCGCTACTTAGCCATCCCGAAAATCCTGACTATGGGTTATTTTTTACGTTTACCTACAACGCCCAAGGCTGCTTGTATTTTTATTCGGCAACCTTAGCCGAATTAAAAGTTAAGGGCTTGGTATCATTGTTTTTAGGTTTTGCTTCAACCAAACCAAGCTGGCGTATTTTTAAACTGGTTCCAGATAAAATTTACCATGCTAAAGGCTATCGCCGAGCGACCTTGCCAGGGGATGAAGCTAAATACAGCCCGCTGGTGGAGCAACAATTAGCCCAGTTCAGCCATATGCTGCAACTTATCGATCTGACCAACGAGGATGAAAGAGCGACCTATAAAGCTTGGCAGGATGATAGCAATGCCAATGCGCTAAAAGCTTTCGGCCAGCAACGGCTCAGCACCCACCAAATCAAACCGATTGCAATGCAATTTAGTGAACGGCGGCAGGAAGCGCGTTTCGCCTTTAAAACCTTAGTCAATGTCTCGCAGGGTGGCCTAAAAGCAACAGGAATCACCTTAGATATCTCAGGTCGTGGCATGCAGCTCACGCTCGACAATCCCACGACGTTTGTAACCAATAAACCCTTAATGATCAGTTTACCTAAACTGCAAACCATTGCCGGCAAAACTCAACTCGAGAATTTACCCTACCGCTTAGTTCGAACCCGTAAGAATGGCGTCACGTTACATTTAGCCGCTGTCATGGGCCATACGCCCCATGTCGGTGTCGAGTTTTTAAACAAATTAATCGCCCACAATAAAGAAAAGCTAGAACAACTCACTGAAAATAATAGTGAAGCAAACGAGCTTGCTGATGGACTTAAAAATATCCTATTACGCGAACTCCATTCTGTGCCCTACTTCGTTGAAAAAACGACTAAATCAGCACAAGTGGCTTGCTTAGGCGTCAGTACTGAACATGATGAAATTAGTGATATTTTTGCCGCGGGTTCTTCAGATACGTTGCAATATAACCTCGCTCCGCTGCTCAAGGATGGCTTTTTTAAACGGGATATTCTCGACCCCATCCGCCAAATGAAACCCCAGCAGGATATGGATTTTATTGAAGTCTTTATTCAACTGACGCGTCAGTCTCGCGGCCGATTCCATTTAAAATGTATACCCGCTATTGAAGTCGGTGATGCTCAAGCTAAAGTCGCATTTATCACCCAAAGTAAATTGGCTGGACGCTTTATGGCGCTACGAATTTATCGAGGTGCCACCGAAAAACCGGATATGGGGTATCTGCGCCGCGAATTGGAATATATCAATATCCATGCAAATCACAGGGCAAAACAACTTGAAGATCAGCTCTGGCGCATTATCGGTGTAGGTGAATTGCTGGATATCACCCAAGAAGTGGAATTAAGATACCCAGTGTTACATAAACAGGCCTAACTTATTCCTCGTCTTTTAATACCGCGAGTTCAAAGCCTAAATACCAATCGCGGATCAGCGGAAAATGGTCACTCATCGCATCCAGATGAGTCAGCATATCCGCATGGCCATAGTCGTGTTTAAAGCCGTTCGCCTTTGAGAGCAAAGTGAATTTCACTTGGCGAAAGCCACACTCAGAGATCATATCGGCGACATCTTCAGGATGCCCAAGCACAGTATCGTTTTGCCCCGCTATAAACCAAGCGACGGGCCAGTTGGCTGCCTTAGCCGCCTTGGCATAATCAAAACCGTCATCGTGATCGCGCCACTCACCTCGCACCCAATCAATACTTTGATTCAATGATGCCCGACTCTCGTTATCCATACCGACACGCAGTTTATCGGCGGCGAGATATCCCTGCCCAACCGCTAAACTTGGTGCAAGGCGATTCCAAAACACATCGACCATCAACCATTTTTTGAAAGATTTGACGCGAATAGTGCGTTTACTGCCGAAGGTGAGCAGTGAACGCACACTTTGCTGCAGTTCAGGGTAACGCGCTAAGGCGCTCGCCATCAACACTCCGCCCCAGGAATGGGCGCACCAATGCACACGTGAGGGGGATATTTTCCCCTGTTCCTGACAGGCCTGATTATGAATATTCAAAATATACTGCTGTACTAATGGCAATTGCTCACGGATCACCTCACCTTGTCCTAAGGTAAAATCTCGACTGATTTTTGGTAAACTTAATCCTCGTCCAGCGGTATCGAACACATAAACCACAAAACCCGCCTTAGCAAGAAAACATCCCAAACCACGACCGCTCTGGCTGTAAAAAACTCGGCCATTTGACATAGCGCCATGCAACATCAGGATCGGCGGTTTAGAAAAATCAGCTGTAATTGGCAACAACTGGCGCAGGTGTAACTGTCCATCCCGATAAGGAAGATAGAGGGAGGTTTGTGAAAATGTTTGAGCAGAATGCTCATCTGGAGTTGAAGTCAAAATCAGTCACTGGTAGTCCATTAATGAACACTAAACTACCAGTTAAGCCTCAAAAAACAAGAGTCATTACTCTAATGTCACCACATAATCGACTGAGACACTTATTTAAAACTGCAATAGATAAGGCAATACTCTAAGGTCCAAACTACGGATCCGAGCATCTGCTGCGGCGGCAAGTTTGGGTTTGGCATGGAAGGCAATACCAAAGTCAGCCGCCTGCACCATAGGAATATCGTTAGCACCATCACCTATCGCCACACGTTGCCCCACTGGGATTTGCCATTCTTGGCTACAACGGTTGACCACATCGGCCTTAAACTGGGCATCGACGACTTTTCCGGTGACGGCTCCCGCCAGCTTACCGTCCGTTATGACTAATTCATTGGCAAAGGCCGCATCTAAATTCAGCAGCTGTTTTAAGTGACCAACAAACGGCGTGAAGCCTCCTGAAGCCACAACGAGGCGCCAATGATGCGACTTAAGCTCGGTCAACATAGCCTCAAGACCCGGCATCAATGGCAAAGTGTCACACAAGGTTTGAATAATCTTGGCATCGGCGCCCTTAAGCTGGGCAACCCTTTGGCGCAGACTCTGCTCAAAATCGAGCTCCCCCTGCATCGCGCGCTCAGTGATCGCCGCCACTTGCTCGCCGACCCCAGCCATCGCGGCAAGTTCATCGATACATTCAATTTGGATCGCGGTAGAATCCATGTCCATCACCAGTAAACCGGGCTCGCTCAGTTTAGGTAATGGGCCGTGAATTAAATGTAACTCGACCTGAGATGGACAGGTTGCTAACAATTCGGCACTGGGTTCTACAGGAAGCGCTAATTCGACGCAATGCAGTGCCACTTGACGACGAATAGGTGCGATGGAGAGCGAGGCCAATTTGAGGCTTTTAGCTAGAGAAACAATCCAAGCCGCTAATGAGTCTTCAAGACTTAAATCTTCGTAAATCAGACGCATAGCAAATACACTCAAGGATGGCCGCGTAGACGATTCCTGATAAGCCTCGAAACTGAGCCCCTGATATTCAAAACGAGGTAAAGGGTTAGCTGCTAACCATACAAACAGCGGATTTTGGTTCAAGCTTTCCATAGGACTCGTGTTCTCCAACTATCGGGCTCACGCAGAATCAATTATGATTAGGCAAGCGCTCTCATTATTAAGGGTCAAAGTGTTATATCTTAAAGGGCTAAAGAAAAGCCATAAAATCAGTAGACTGCTCCAAATCGCCATCGCCTTGACCTTGATGGTCGGCTTAGTGCAATTGTGGCAAACAAGCCTACTACAAGGTCAGCTGCTTCTAAAGTCCCAAACGCAAAAGATGGCCAGATTACTGGTGCAGCAAACGGCCTATAGCGCGGCGCCCGCCCTACAATTACAAAATGATGAGCAACTCCAGTGGCTCGCCAGCGCCCTAGTTGAAGATCCTAAGGTGATGTCGGCTGCAATATTTAGCGATCAAGGAATACGCTTAGCCTTTGCTCAAAGCCTGACTAAAGATGCCTTAGATCCCGAATCAGAAGAAATGAGTCTGCTACTGAGCAAATATCCGCCCTATGTTGAACCCGTGACTCAGGATGGCAAGAATTTAGGTTATGTCGAGGTTAGGCTCGATACCAAACTATTTTTTAATGAAATCAAAGAAGCGCATAACCTAAATATGGAGCAACAACAAATCATGCTGCTTGTTGCCGGCCTTATCGGCATGTTGCTATCCCGCGCCTTATCTTTTAAGCGCGCCGATTTTGACCGTCGCCGCACCCGCGCCAAATTGCGTAAAAACCCTAAAAAGAATAAAGCCATAAAAAACCCTGAAGCGGCTGAGGAATCGAAGCCTGCGGGTCATCAGGATGAGCAGTTGGATGAAGTCATCGCGAGTGATACAGAGGCCGCTCAAAAGCCGACAGAAAATAAAGAAACCGAAGAAAATAAACCAACTACAGATACTTTGCCTTTAGAAAAAATCACAGAAAACGCTAAAGTGCCGGATGAAAACAGTAATCAAGCCAGTATTCAGCCTAAAGTGAAGAAGGCCAAAGCCATTACAGAAACAAAAACTGAGTCTGAGCAAACGCCAGAGCAAGTGTCTGATCTGAAAACTGAGTTAAAACCAGAGATAGCTCCTGAGATGGGAGCAAAGGATGAATCATCATCCAACACTATGCCTCAGTCTAAAACGCAGTCGACGCAAGCTGCTGCGTCGGCCACAGAGCCACAAACCTCAGTATCCACCCCGAATAAACCTAAGGTTAAATCTGTCCGCCGCGTGAAGACCAATACCTCGAAATCCTCCACGGAGAAAGTCCCTGTTCAACCGAGCGATTTAGACACAGACTCAACGGGTTAATTGAAGCGTCTCAGGTCAAACTGAGGCATCTTTGGTCTGCGCCGCATTACAGGATTTTATCCATCGAACATTTGGCAGGACGGTTTAGCAGGCTAATCTAAAAGAAGACAGGGTAATAAAAAGGGTTCGCAATGCGAACCCTTTTCTTATGACTGCATTAGCAACACATTACAGCGTAATTGCAGCGTCTAATGTCATCACGATCATATCGTTGAACGTGGTTTGACGCTCTTCAGAAGTGGTTTTTTCGCCAGTACGGATATGGTCAGATACCGTTACCACACACAATGCACGGGCACCGAATTCATGGGCAACACCGTATAAACCAGCGGCTTCCATTTCTACGCCTAACACGCCCATTTTTTCCATCACGTCAAACATTTGTGGATCAGGAGTGTAGAACAGGTCGGCAGAGAAAACGTTACCAACACGGATCTTAGTGCCTTTAACTTTGGCAGACTCGATCACGGCATTCATCAGCTCGTAGTTCGCGATAGCCGCGAAATCTTGGCCTTTGAAACGTAAGCGGTTAACTTGAGAATCGGTACAAGCACCCATGCCGATGATCACATCGCGCACTTTAACGTCAGTGCTGATCGCGCCACAAGTACCCACGCGGATCAGGTTCTTAACGCCGTAGTCTTTAATTAATTCGGTTGCATAGATTGAGCATGAAGGAATACCCATGCCTGAACCCATAACAGAAATACGTTTACCTTTGTAAGTACCAGTAAAACCTAGCATGTTTCGAACGTCAGTCACTTGCTCAACATTTTCTAAGAATGTTTCAGCGATATATTTTGCACGTAATGGATCGCCTGGAAACAGAACCGTCTCAGCGAATGCGCCCTCTACAGCATTAATGTGTGGTGTTGCCATCGAAATAACCCCTGTTTATTTTATTAAGACTTAAGTCTTTGTTTACTGGCGGCCCAATGCTGGCCGCCAAATCGAGATCTTGCACGTTTACTTAGATAAACGACTCACCGTATTCCATCGGCTCAAGCTTGAAGTAGCTTGCGATAGATTGGCCGATATCAGCGAAACTGTTACGGCGACCGAGTGAACCGGCTTTCAGTCCTGCGCCATAGGCCAATACAGGCACATATTCACGAGTATGGTCCGTACCTTGCCATGTTGGGTCGCAACCATGGTCAGCGGTGAGGATTAACAGATCGTCCTCATCCAGCAGCGCCAGCATTTCAGGTAAACGCGAGTCGAAATACTCCAGCCCTTTCGCATAACCTGCTACATCACGGCGGTGGCCATAGTGGGAGTCAAAATCAACAAAGTTAGTGAATACGATAGTATTTTCACCCGCTGATTTCACTTCGGCTAACGTTGCATCAAATAACGCTTCTAAACCGTTTGCCTTCACCTTTTTGGTGATGCCACAGTAAGCGTAAATGTCGGCAATCTTGCCCACACTCACCACTTCACCACCGGCGGCTTTTAACTTATCTAACACTGTCTTCGCTGGCGGCTCGAGGGAGTAATCCTTACGGTTACCAGTACGAGCAAAGTCGCTTGGGCCAGTACCATCGAATGGACGCGCAATCACGCGGCCAATGTTATAAGGTTCTAACTCTTCACGGGCGATTTCGCAAAGACGATATAAATTTTCTAAGCCAAATGTGCCTTCATGGCATGCAATCTGGAATACAGAATCTGCCGAGGTGTAAAAAATTGGCTTACCAGAGCGCATGTGCTCTTCGCCTAATTCTTCCAGAATAGTAGTACCAGAAGCATGGCAGTTACCTAAAAAGCCATCGAGTCCCGCACGGGCCAAAATCTTATCGGTCAGCTCTTTAGGGAATGAGTTTTGGTGCTCGCTAAAATAGCCCCATTCGAATAATACGGGTACTCCCGCCATTTCCCAGTGACCGCTCGGGGTATCTTTACCCGAACTTAATTCCTGAGCATGGCCATAGGCACCAATCAACTCAACATTGTCCGCAAAGCCTGGAGCAAACGCCCCCGTGCTTTCCATCGCCGCATGGGCCAAACCTAAACGGGCCAAGTTTGGCAGCGTTAACGGACCTTCACGGCCGATATCGGCTTCACCTTCGGCACACGCTTTAGCGATATGGCCAAATGTGTCAGAACCTAGATCCCCAAACTTGGCGGCGTCACCAGCAGCGCCCACGCCAAAGGAATCCAACATCATTATAACTGTACGTTTCATAATTCTTCCTTAAAGATCCGAAGCTCGAATATAAGCATAGATCTCAGGTGTTTTTTCTGGAGCGACTTCATCGATATGAATCGCTTTTTTCACCGCTTCTTCTGCCTGCGCAAAGGCTTCTTCAGATTGCGCGTGGATCACAGCAATCGGCGTAGAAGCATCAATTTTATCGCCAAGGGCACAGACTTGCGTCAAACCAACACTGTAGTCGAGTGCATCACCAGGTTTGCGACGACCACCACCTAAGGTAACCACGGCTAAACCGAGTTCGCGGGTATCCATGCTGTAAGCATAACCTTGGGTATCCGCAAAGACAGGGCGAATAATTTGTGATTGCGGTAAGTACTTACTGTAGTTTTCGACAAAATCGACGGGGCCACCGAGGCCTGAAACCATCTTGCCAAAGATCTCGGCAGCACGGCCATTATCGAGTACACGGTTTAACTTGGCACGGGCATCCGTTTCATCGGTCGCTAAGCCACCAAGGAGTAACATCTCGGCGCAAAGACCCATAGTCACAGCGTACAGACGAGGATTACGGTAAGCACCGGTTAAGAAGTCGATGGCTTCTTTCACTTCAACCGCATTACCCGCACATGAGGCTAATACTTGGTTCATGTCGGTGAGTAAGGCCGTCGTTTTAGTACCTGCGCCATTGGCTACCGCCGCAATGCTGCGAGCAAGCTCTTCAGAGGCTTCGTAAGTTGGCATAAATGCGCCGCTACCGACTTTAACGTCCATCGCCAATGCATCGAGACTACAAGCTAATTTCTTAGAGAGAATAGAGGCGGTAATGAGGGAGATGGATTCGACGGTCGCAGTGTTGTCACGGATGGAGTAGAAACGTTTATCGGCGGGGACCAGATCACCAGTTTGGCCAATAATCGCCACACCAACGTCTTTAACCACTTTGCGGAACAATTCACTCGAAGGTTCGGTTTGATAACCGGGAATAGCGTCGAACTTATCGAGCGTACCGCCTGTATGTCCGAGTCCGCGACCCGAAATCATCGGCACATAACCACCGCAGGCAGCGGCCATAGGGCCGAGCATAAGACTAATCACATCACCGACACCACCTGTACTGTGTTTATCGATGACAGGGCCATTAAGACCAAGTGATTGCCAATTGAGTACAGTGCCAGAATCGCGCATTGCCGTAGTCAAAGCGATTCTTTCATCCATATTCATGTCATTAAAATACACAGCCATGCCTAATGCGGCGATCTGACCTTCCGACACTGCATTGGTGGTAATGCCCTTAACGAAGAACTGGATCTCTTCGGTACTTAAGGCTAACCCATTGCGTTTCTTACGTATAATTTCTTGAGCTAGAAACATGATACTGCCTCCAAGCTAAATACTAATACAACATATCCGTTATTTAGCTTTGCAATGAAACATCAAAACTGTAGCAATATTACAATTACATGCTATCGAAGTTTTGATGTTTCCAACTAGATTTAGGTCACACTTAATTAGTTTCGATATACGATTTTGGTATTAATCGAGATGCAATGTTCGATTAATAGCCTTGAGTCGGCTTAGGCGCATCGGCTAATTCTAACGTGTGTAACAAGCTATTGAGTAAGCTTGAAGCACCAAATCTAAAGGTACGTGGAGAGACCCAATCCGCACCAAGAATACGCTCAGCCACACCTAAAAACTCTGCAGCTTGAGCAGCATCACGTACGCCGCCAGCAGGCTTAAAGCCTACTTTGGTGTTCTTCTCACTGATCACAGTCAGCATGATTTCAGCCGCTTCAAGGGTCGCGTTGACAGGCACTTTACCGGTAGACGTCTTGATAAAATCAGCCCCGGCATCGATAGACAGTTCAGAGGCGCGGCGAATAAGCGCAGGATCGGCTAATACACCCGATTCAATGATGACTTTCAGCAATACTTCGCCACAGGCTTCTTTACAGGCTTTGACTAACTCATAGCCGACTGTTTCATTGCCTTCCATCAGCGCGCGGTATGGAAATACCACGTCCACTTCATCGGCGCCATAGGCAACCGCTGCACGGGTTTCTAATACCGCGATAGCGATATCGTCGTTACCGTGTGGGAAGTTGGTTACTGTCGCGATTTGAATGTCTTCTGCGCCCAGCTCATCGAGGGTCTTACGTGCGATAGGAATGAAGCGAGGATAGATACAGATGGCAGCAGTATTACCCGCTGGTGTCACGGCTTTGTGACACAGGTCGATCACTTTCTGATCGGTATCGTCATCGTTTAAGGTGGTTAAATCCATAAGTTCGATGGCGCGTTGTGCTGCTTTTTTTAAATCAGTCATAATAGCTCTCCAAAATAAAAAACAAATAAATAGAAATCAGTCGCTTATACGCAACGCTCAGAGCTGGCATTATTTTGATTATTTTTATATGGCCGGGCCTTCAGGCGATGCCGAGTAATTTGTGTAGGGCAAATTACATTTTTATTAGGTATTCAATCTTGCCTATGCATAACACATACGCATCCTGACACTTAAATGAACTATAAGTGATCACGACTTGAATCCTTGAAGACCGGAAGAGAGGATACGAATAATGTCTTGTTCCTACTTTTCCGCGAAAAATCCGTTTTAGCGCGAGAAAAACACAAACCTTTATATAAACGCACTGCTCAAATTATAAATGGGTTTAGATAAAGATTCATGACACATAAAAGATGGAGCCGCCATCGCGGCTCCAACGGCTTTTACAAGAAATTAGAACTTGTAAGTAGCTGACAGGTAGTGAGACCAACCTGTTGATTCTAGAGCCAGTGCACCAGCACCGTCTTCTAACAGGTAAACGTCTTTGAAGCCTTTCAAGCCATAGCCCAGAGCGTAACGATCTGAGTGCCAGTATAGACCGAAGAAGATGTTACCACCGTTAGAGGTTTTTGGTACGAAAGCAGTCTTGTCTTCGTCAGCACCGAATTGGTAATCGATGTAACCTTGGAATGACAGGAAGCTCTTGTTGTCGAAGAAGTAGAAAGGCTTGAACCAGTTAGCAGAGAATTGGTAACCGTTCCACTCTTTCGCGTTCATGTCGTAATAACCGTACAGGTTCATACCTGTTTTGCCTAACCAAGGCACGTTTACGTCAGCACCAACACCCCAGAAAGTAGAGTTAACGCCTTCACCGTTCAGACCGTCCCAGTTGAACAGAGTAGAGAAGTAAACTTCTTGTACTGGACCGAAAGATAAATCTTTACCAGTTAATGCATCGATAGAAACACGTGGAGCAAATTTCATGAACAGTTTGCTGGTGCCTGAACCTGGGTTCTTGTCACCGTCTTTGGTGTTCTCGTTTGCTAAGTTGAATACGTCAACATAACCATACAGATCGAAAATACCAGAACGGCCGCCGAACTCCATTTCTAAGTAGTTGTGTTGGTCGCCAGAAGCTGGGTTATCAGGCTTTTCGCCGATAGAGTACATAGCGTTGAACTGCATCCACTTGTAGTCAGAACCGTGAAGGTCTGAACGGTCTGCAGCAAATGCGTTACCAGACATTGCAGCTACTGCTGTAGCAGCTAAAGCTAAAGTTTTAACGTTTTTCATCATCAACCCCATTATTTTGTTTGCTACCGTCAAGGGTAGCGTTCTTTTTGTGGCGCTCGCATTCTACCTCGATTAAAAAAAATCTCAATAATCTGGCGTAAAATCACGAACACAAAATTCTTAATTGTGAACAAAGTCGCGACTTGTTGTTTACGATTAATTAACTTAACCGTACGTCACGACTGTTAAGACAGCATCACAGCTAAAGTCTAGTTGTAATCTGGCCTATACAATCGGAGAAACTATTCACTACAGGAATCACTACTGGAAAATGGTTGAATTAACTTAGGTCCTGCCCTGCATGGTCAGGACCTAGTTAGTAGGGAATCTCTTCCCCAACGTTTCTGCGCTTAGATAGCTAAGAACAGACCCGCAATTGTTGCACTCATTAAGTTAGCTAACGAGCCTGCGATAACCGCACGAATACCCATTTTAGCTAAATCGTGACGACGGTTAGGAGCCATAGCACCTAAACCACCCAACAGAATTGCGATAGAAGACAAGTTCGCAAAACCACACAGTGCAAACGAAACAATCGCTTTGGTTCTGTCGGTCATAGCTAAGCCAGTCTCAGCCACAACCATACCGCCATCAGCGATGTCTTTTAAGTATGGAGCAAAGTTCAGGTAAGCTACGAATTCGTTAACAATGATCTTTTGACCAATGAAAGAACCAGCAACTAATGCTTCATTCCAAGGCACACCGATAAGGAATGCTAAAGGCATGAACACATAGCCAAGGATCAGTTCCAGTGTTAAACCTTCAACACCGAACCAACCACCTACACCACCGATGATGCCGTTGATCATTGCGATCAAACCAACGAAGGCTAACAGCATTGCACCAACGTTTAACGCTAAGTGCATACCAGATGAAGCACCCGCAGCAGCAGCGTCTAATACGTTAGCTGGCTTATCAGGATCTTCTGGTAATTCATCCATGTCGTTTTTAGCAACTTCAGTCTCTGGGTGCATCAGTTTAGCCATTAATAGACCACCTGGTGCCGCCATGAATGACGCAGCAACTAAGTACTCAATAGGCACGCCCATTTGTGCGTAACCAGCCAGTACTGAACCTGCGATAGAAGCTAAACCACCCACCATGATCGCAAACAGTTCTGATTGAGTCATAGTTGGGATGAATGGACGAACCACTAACGGCGCTTCAGTTTGACCAACGAAGATGTTAGCAGTCGCTGACATAGATTCAGTACGGCTTGTGCCTAATGCTTTTTGCAGACCACCACCGATGATACGGATGATCCACTGCATGATGCCTAAGTAGTACAGAACGGCGATCAGAGAAGAGAAGAACACGATAACTGGCAACACGTTTACCGCGAAGATAAAGCCAAGTTTGAAGTTAGCTAAATCACCGAACAGGAAGCCGATACCGTTTTGTGCATAACCGATAACGCTAGATACGGCGTCAGATACACCTTTCAGGATATCTTTACCGACAGGAACGTACAGTACAAAACCACCGAAGGCGGCCTGGATGGCTAATGCACCACCCACAGTACGCAAGTTAATTGCTTTTTTGTTATTCGATAGGAGGAAACCTATCGCAAGTAGGACGACCACCCCTACTAAGCTCATCAATATATTCATTAACCATCACCCTATTGTTAACACTTTTTAATTATGTTGTTAATCAACCTATTTCCGAGTCAGATTATACCCGAGAGAAAGTCGAAAATCGTCGTTTTGATCAAAATTTTGGAGTTTAATTTCAACCGCTTAGAGCAAAATGCTATTGCGACCTACACCTGTTTAACCAAAAACAACTAAAGGTCAAACAGTTGCATTGCATTCGACACCAAGTGTTCTGATATTAGAACACTAGATTTTTTTTGCAAAGTTGCAATTTTGTCTATAAAAAGTACAGCGTTAGCGGGTTGATTCCGTTTTTCTGTAACATTTTGCGGGGTCATGGCTGGAGAATCAGTCTCAAGTAGGAAGCTGTCTAGGGGCAATTCGCTGACGGTTTTGAGCAGTTTTTTCGCATTGGGATTCATCACTAAGCCCCCAATACCTAGCTTAAAACCCAACTTAATATATTCAGCAGCTATATCGGGACTGCCAGAAAAGGCGTGTATTACGCCACCTTTTGGGAGTTTGTGGCGCTTTAAATGGGACAATACCTCTTGATGAGCTTTGACTGCATGGACGATAACGGGCAAGTTCAGCTCATTGGCGAGAGTTAGCTGCGCATCGAAAAATGCTAACTGTTTACTCCAATTATCAGCATAAAGTTTGTCTAATCCGCATTCACCAATAGCAACAAAACGGGGACATTCTCGTAACTGAGAAACTTGAAATGTTAATGCAGAAATAGCCTTATCAACATCTTCGGGGCAAAACCAAGGATGGATACCTAAGGCAAAATAACATTGATATTGCTCTGCAATCGCCAACTGCTTTTCCCAATGCAGCGGGGAAACTCCCGGAATAATCAGATTATCGATGCCCGCTTGTCGCATACGCTGCACGACCTGTTCGCGGTCACTATCAAACTCTGCGAAATCGAGGTGTGCGTGGGTATCTAGCATCATCAATCTGTTACTCCGATTTTGTTTCTCCTTGGGGTGCAGGCGCCTTTTCTTGGCAATTCGGCTTGTTGCGGGCTAATGGCGGGTCCTCCAATCGAGGCATACAACAACGGCGATTCTCTGGCGTCAGCCCCATCTTGTCACACCAACGAATATAGGCACGCCACGCCCGAGTTATCCAATGAATCATGAGTCATCCCACAAATTGTAGATACAAAAAAGGCGGTGAATCACCGCCTTTTAGCCTAGGTTACTTACCTGTTAGTGTTCGCGCGTTTTAGCGAACTCGATATCAGGGTATCTTTCCATCGAAAGATTTAAGTTAACCATAGTTGGCGCAATATAAGTTAAGTTATCGCCACCATCGAGCGCCAAGTTTTGGCTGCACTTACGGCGGAACTCTTCTAGCTTACGCTCATCTTTACAATAAACCCAGCGTGCCGTTGAAACGCTAATACCTTCGTAAATCGCTTCAACGTTGTACTCGCTCTTTAAGCGGCCGACAACCACTTCAAACTGCAGCACACCCACAGCCCCAACGATCAAATCGTTCGAATCTAATGGACGGAATACCTGCACAGCACCTTCTTCAGACAACTGAACTAGGCCCTTAAGCAATTGTTTTTGCTTGAGTGGATCACGCAGACGAATACGGCGGAACATTTCAGGTGCGAAGTTAGGTACACCGGTAAAGCGGAACTTTTCACCTTGGGTGAAAGTATCACCAATACGAATGGTCCCATGGTTATGTAAACCAATAATATCACCAGGATACGCCACTTCAGCACGTTCTCGGTCACCCGCCATAAAGGTCAAGGCATCACTGACGTTAACATCTTTGCCAATGCGCACATGGTGCATCTTCATGCCTTGCTCATAGCGACCCGAGCAAACGCGCATAAAGGCAACGCGGTCACGGTGTTTAGGATCCATGTTAGCTTGGATTTTAAACACAAAACCGGTGAATTTTTCTTCGTCAGGCATGATCATCCGCGCATCGCTTTCACGAGGCAACGGCTTTGGCGCCCACTCCACAATACCATCGAGGATATGGTCAACACCGAAGTTACCCAATGCAGTACCGAAGAAGACTGGCGTAAGTTCACCCTTTAAGAAGGCTTGATGATCAAATTCATTCGATGCACCGCGAACCAACTCCATTTCATCACGTAAATCGGCAGCATAACTACCAATCGCCTTATCCAGCTCAGGGTTATCGATGCCTTCAATCACGCGGCGCTCTTGAATCGTGTGTCCCATACCGCTCTGATACAGTACCACTTCATCACGCAGAATATGGTAAACACCTTTGAACTCTTTACCGCTGCCAATAGGCCAAGTAATAGGCGCACAGGCGATATTAAGAACATCTTCAACCTCATCCATCAGTTCGATGGGATCGCGAATATCACGGTCGAGTTTGTTCATAAAGGTCACGATAGGCGTATCGCGCAGACGCGTGACTTCCATCAATTTGATGGTACGATCCTCTACCCCTTTTGCCGAGTCGATAACCATCAAGCAAGAGTCAACCGCCGTCAAGGTGCGGTAAGTATCTTCTGAGAAGTCTTCGTGGCCGGGAGTATCGAGTAGGTTAACGAGCGCGCCACCATAGGGGAACTGCATGACAGACGTAGTAATCGAAATACCACGGTCTTTTTCCATTTCCATCCAGTCAGACTTAGCATGCTGACCCGATTTTTTGCCCTTAACGGTACCCGCTTTCTGCAGCGCGTTTCCGAATAACAGCACTTTTTCGGTAATGGTGGTTTTACCCGCGTCGGGGTGAGAGATGATAGCAAAGGTCCTTCGCTTATTGATTTCATTAAGAAAATCTTGGTTTGCCATGTATAAATTCTTTTAGTTTGTACACGGATTTGTACACACTTTTGGAAGTACTCTCTTTTCAGTTCTTCGCTTGTCAAATCCGTCGTGTTAATCGTAATTGGCCGCTATTTTCGCTGATCTTGACTTTATAAACAATCAATGGTTATCTAATCGGTTACCATTTACTCTCAGCGTGCGCCAATGCTCAGTTGTAGCTGTTTGCAATCGTTGCTTCTTCAGCTCATGAACAACTGTGGCTAAACCACAAATTCCTTCGCTACCAAAAATCGATGATAGCTTGTCGTACTACACCAATGATGGTGCAGTTGCCGTTGATCGGTATTGCAGGGTATTGTGGGTTCAAAGGTTTTAGGTACTTCTGTTCACCATCAATAACCAACTGCTTAAAGGTTGCTTCTTTCGAATCATCCAAACGCGCAACAACCAATGAACCTGAAGAGTACGGTAACTCAGGATCAACAACGATCACTGCTCCCTCAGGTATGGATTTTTTTCCGCTTGGATTTTCCATACTGTCGCCTTTTACGCGAAGTGCGAAACAACCCTCATGTGCTTTCCCAGTGACTTCACGCCACTCCTCAGCATCTTCATGGGCAAATCCCTCCGCTATTTCAGTCCAATCACCGGCCTGAACCCAGTTAATGAGAGGAATTCTTCCCTTAATATCAGGCCCGACTTCTACATTACCGACCCCCAAGCCAATCTCGCCATCACCTGTGGCGAGCCAATGAGCATTCACGCGAAGCGCCTCCGCGATCTGCATGGTGTAACGAGACCTAGCCGATTTACCAGAGCAAATCTGGCTGATCGACTGCTGTTTGATACCAATGCGACGAGCCAACTCAGACTGAGTCACCCCAGTAAGCTGCAAGGCATGGTTTAGTCGTTCGGATAAAGTTTTCATAAGCCCGTATTCTACAAATAAAACTGTAGCCTTTCAACAATTTTAACTGTTGACTTATCTACAGTTTAAACTGTAACATTCAATCTTGTAACAGTTATTATTGTAACAGGAGACGGTATGGAAGTGTTCAAAACGACACAAAAACATCTCCGCCGTGCCATTGACTTGGTCGGCGGGCAATCAGCATTAGCAAGAGCCATCAACTCAAAACAGCAAAACGTCTGGTTTTGGTTGAATAAATCAGGGCGTGTTCCCGCTGAATTCGTTTTACCCATCGAACAAGCTACGCAAGGACAGGTAACCCGATCTCAGTTAAGACCGGACATCTATCCCGAATGCCCAAGCGAGCTGAAAGCCAGTAACCAGTAGGATTAAGGGCAAATAATGGTCAGCATTTTACGTAAACACAAAAGCGAGTTCCTCCATGCGTGATTATGGCAAGGTCTATACCCGCTTTTGGCTAAAGCAAAATGTTTTGTCCTGGAGTGACTCAGCGAAGTTGCTAGGACTGTATTTGCTTACATGCCCACATTGTAATTTGCTTGGCTGCTTTCGACTGCCGATTGGTTACGTTGCTTCTGACTTGAACTGGGATGAGCAACAGGTTGCCAAGACGTTAAGTGAGTTAGAACAAGATCAGTTCCTGATTCGTTGCGAGGGATCTGGTTGGACTTTGATTCGAAGCTTTCTGAAGCACAACCCAATCGAAAACCCAAACCAAGGTAAGGCAGCCTTTCGGTTGCTTAAAGATGTACCTGCCGACTTCATTGGTATGGCATCGCTTTTGAAATCTCTTGCCGCTTTTCAAGCTCGGCTACCAGAAGAATTTTCATCATTGTTTATGCCTGATGGCAACCCGGTAAGGGACTCTCAACGGTCGGATGACTCTGAGAGAAGCAATAAACCAACAGTTAAAACTGTTGACCACATACAGTTTGAAGACTTCTGGGATGTACAAATACGCAAAGAAAAAAAAGCGAAAGCCAAAGAAGAATGGCTACGCATGGGCCTCAATGAAGACCATGAACTCGCCTTGGAAGTGCTAACACGCTGGAAAGAGCAACGAGACAACCGATTACAGTATCAAGATCGGACTAAGACCCCTATGCCACATAACTGGCTTTTAAACCGGCAATGGGAAGACGAGTACGTTCGCATTGATGAAGTACAGCAATCATCGACGAGCCTAAAGGGCAGCAATCACCAATTGAATATTGAAGAAAGCAATCGCCGCATTGCTGAAAGCTGGGCCGGACCAGGTATTCGGGAGGTTCGTTCAAGTGCAGGAGGTTGATAAACGCGAGTTTGCTGAAGTTTGGGGAGCTGCTTGGGCCATGTATGGCAAAAGCGTATCACCACAATTGCTATCCATCGCATTTGAAGCCCTTCGTGCTTATAGCATTGAAGAAGTGCGAATCGGTCTGACTCGGCATATTCAATCACCGGATACTGGGCAATTTTTTCCAAAGCCCGCTGACGTCATCAAGCATATCGATGGCAACTCGGGTTCAAGAGCCATGGTTGCTTGGAACAAAGTTGACAAGGCTGTTCGTCAGGTTGGCGCTTGGACATCCGTGATGTTTGACGATGCACTTATCCACCGCGTGATTTCAGACATGGGGGGATGGGTTGAACTCTGCAAAGTTGATGATAGGGAATACCCCTTTAAGCAAAAAGAGTTTTTAACACGCTACCAGGCTTACTTGCTGCGGGACGAAGTGGGTGAATACCCAAGGCTATTACAGGGTATTGCAGACCATCAGAACCAGCAAAAAGGATTTGATATGCAAGCGCCTGTTGCCGTGGGTGACTGGTCAAAAGCGGCACAAGTTTACACGAGAGGCATCGCCAATTTTAGCGCAGTGCCTTTGAAAAGAATAAGCCCGAAAGCCATTCAGGCGCTTCTCGGAAATCAATTAGAGGACAAAAATGAAAACGATTAAAGCAAAAACCGTTGCCCTAGTGATAGCCATGTCCGCAAGCACTTCAGTCTATGCGTTTCCGGGCTATCAGTGGGAAAAAGCAGCACAAAGTGTTGGTATTGATCCAGTCATGCTCTACGCCGTTGCCTTGGCTGAGTCCGCCTCACATCGAGGTCTTAACATGACCAGTCCATGGCCATACGCAATTCGCAATGGTTCAAACGCAACCTACGCCAAATCTAAGACAGAAGCGGAGCAACTGTTAAACCAGGCACTTCAAGAGAGTGAAAAATACCAGCTCGATATTGGCCTTATGCAAATCAATTTGCATTGGCATGGGCATCGAGTGAGCTCAGCAGCCGAACTGCTAGACCCCATCACCAACCTTACTGTCGGCTCCAGTATTTTGGCCGAAGCAATCAAGTCTTCACCAAACGATTTAGAGCTTGGCATAGGCCGCTATCACAGTTGGAACGAAGAGCGTGCACGCTGGTATGGGCAAAGAGTGCTTTCTATCTATCGCAATATTTTACATGAACTGGAGGTCCGTCAATGACAACCAATCAACAAGACTTCTATCAATTAAATTTGGCATACCTACACGCAGCACGGGAATTGGCGCGCATTGATCCGCAAGAGGCCGTCTTGCGCTTTGGACTTACACGCGATGTGGTTGATGCGCTGATTAATGCTGGAGTTGACGACCTGCAACGAGTGGCGACCTCATCATTCATGCTGTTTCAACCAAGGGGTAACCAAAGCCAACTGATTGAGATGGTGAAGAGCAAAGGCACAGGTATCACAAGAATCGCTTATTTATTATCAACCCTAAACAACAAGGGGGATGCATGATTGATAACCTGTCCAAAAGTGAGTTGTTTACCCGAGCCTCGCTGCTTATTAAATACGGATTTCGAACCACCATTATCGCGCTCGATACAGGTTTGCCAATCCACATTATCAGAAGACTCCACAAAGAAGTGACTGGCAAGTCACCTTGTCCTGGTCAATTGCCAGAATCTGATGCCATCGTTAAAAGCAGAAGAGCCTTAGTTGAAGGCTCCCTGCTGATGGCGCTTTATGTCAATATTGGTGGTGATAATGTCTACAAGCAATTAAATATCGATGCTTTGATGAAGGCTTACGATGCGTACTTGGTTGCAAGAGAAGAAGCAGATCTTCCAGCTGAGATCCCCTGGAAAAAACTGACCATCAATGAAGGTTGGGTTCTAGCTCGTGATTTAAGATCACAACTAGCATCCTTACACCGGTGTCGATGCGGCAGTCTTTATTTGACGGTATCTCAACAGCGTATTCAGCTTAAATGTCCTGTGTGTGAGATTATGGCCGAGCAAACCACTAGAGCACTTTTTGAGAACTAACATGCTGATGCATGATTTGATTGTGCACCGCCCGTGCACTTTGAGAGTACTAAGAAGATGACAAACTTACTTAAATCTTTACCAGCACGCTGCTGGTTTATATCACTGGGGCTTTTTCTGGCGACTTTGGCTGCGGCTCATTTTTTTCCATCAGAAATATTAACAGCATCAGCCAAGTTAGCGGCTTTACCATTTCTGTTCTGCACCGTCGTTTTTTTCGGCTACTTGGGATTCAAAGCGACCTGTAACCCCATCGGCCTAATAGCCATCATCACGATGCTTTTAGCAATCGCATATTGGCAAGCGAGTTGGACAATTGTTGGTTTGGGACTCTTTTTCATAGCTATTTGTACTGGAATTAGATTCTTGAGTAGCCAAGTTAAAGATTCGGGTAGAACTTTGAGCATTGAAGAAAAATGGTATTGGTATAAGCTCCATTCGTTTTTTGATGGCTTTTATCCAAGGTATCCCAAAAAGCCAAAAAAATAGCCAGCCCACCACAAGCTGGCTACCTTCTATTTTCAGTTCCTTCCTGATGCCTGGTTATAAGCCCTAATATCGATCAAGTTGTTCTGAGCATAATCTCCCGCTAGCGATGCATTTGAGATCACCGCTATCTGCTTATCCACAAATGCTTTATCTTCTTCGGACACACTGTCAGGGATGTAAGCGCCACTCTCATCCTTTTGACGATACTCATTTAGCATTTGCTCCCTTAGACCTAGCATTTCAGGCGACCAACTCGATGAGTCTTCAGAATTGAATACGCGTCCCGCCAAACCTTCATTGAAAGCTTGAGCGAACACTTGACTTTGAATCGGGGTCAATCCCATTCTCTGCCCTTCGCTGTATGCTTCCTGTTTGAAATCATCGGCATACTGTTCTAAGAACTCACCATATCGATTGTTAACTGCCGCACCAAATGCCCCCGCCAACATGGCTTCAGACTTAGTGCCCCAGTTTACTTCGGAGGCATACTGCGAACTCGATCCACTGTATGCATCATTAAACGCCGTCAATGGATTTTCCAAAGAGGTTCCGGCATCAACGGCGGCTTTTAACCCATCCCAGGTTGATTTGCTGGCCACCGTTGCGTTGTGCAAGAAACCTCGTGAGCCAGGATCTTCAAGCGCTTGTTCTTTGTAACTCTCATAGTCTTCGCCAAAGTGATTCAAGGTATGCAGAGCTGCATCAGTATGCTTGCCACTGAAATCACCAATAGCACTGGCGCTGTTGAAGAACATTTCAGCACCAGAGACTCCGCTATCATCAGCCATAATGCGAGATCGCCACTGAGAGCCAGCTTCACTGTTTAGTCCAGATTGATAGGTACTTGTGTCAGAAGCTACGGCCTGCTGGGCTTGTTGCTGATGCGCATTCAGCTGTCCATCTACACCAGAAAGATTGGTTTGGTAAGCAGATTGAGCCGAATTGAACTGCGTTTGAACTCTTGCAGCACCCTCATAGCCTCCCAGAACACCGGATTCAACTTGGCTTTGAGTGCCACCAAAAGTAGGTGCCGTTGATGACAAGCCTTCATTAGAGCGTGGCTGAATTGATCGTAAATCGGCTCCGGTAGCCATGGCCATAACAGTCATTGCTGCTTGATAGTCATTGTCTCGTTCAGCGGGCGTCGAGGAGTTGCTATAGGTTAAAGACTCCATAGCTGCGGCCACATACGCCTGATTATCATCAGGTAGCAAGCGCTGATACATTGGAAGGTTTTCACGTAATCGGTTACCTGCTTCAACATGCTGGTTCATATAGCGACCTAAATAATCCATGACTTCAGGATTATCCGCTGCTAATCGAGTTAACGTCGCACCATCCGTGTTCCTTTGTCCTGATAGACTGTAGCTGGCCTGATCAAGCTCACTAAAGCGGTTTGATGCCGTGATAACGTCTTGTGCTGAACTCTGAAGTGACTGATAGTCTTGATTAGACAACGACATCTCAACGCCAGAGCGTCTTGAATCTGAAAGGTCCTTAACCATCGCATCGCGAAACTCAGCACGTCGTGAATCACTCGATGCCAAGCTTTGCATCTCCCCAGTGAGCGTATTTGCGGTCGTAGACCGAGAACTGCCTTCTGACGACTCAACTTGGCCACTAAAGTTACCACCTAGATCCAACCCAGCTCGTACCCTTGATAGTTTTGGTACACGAGATGAATCTGGCTTATCCATTCCTGGCAAGTTGCCCTGTGGAGAATCATTGCCGCCCGTACCAAGAAGCCTTCCAAGAAAACCCTTATCAGCAACTTCTTTCTCACCGGGATTAGTAATAGTTCCATCGCCACCGACCCTTAGGCCTCCCGATAACACGCCAGATACCAAGCCACGTACAGCATCTTTTTTATCGTCTCCGAAACCATACCGAGTTTGTAGGTCATCAGTAACCTGATTAACAACGGCGCTAGATGCGGAATTAGAAGAACCGATTTGACGTCCAACTGAAGATAGATTGTCGTAACTTAGCTTTTCACCAAAAGTTCGGCTCATGGTATTGCCAACTTGACGGCTAAAGGCTTGAGTTGCCTGAGTCATGGATTCTTTTGCAGAGCCGACCATTGAACCCACCGCATTTCCGACAGAGAAACTGCTAAGTAGGTTTGACGCGCCGGTCATAGCAGAACCAGTGAGGGCTGAATTTTGGAACATTGACTGTGATTGCATCACCGGGGCATTTTTCGCGACATCTGGACTTGCCATCTTTTCATCAATGGCATCACCGTTTTGAAGACGTCCAGCCAAGTGGGTTGCAGTTATTGCTGAGCCATACACGAGCATGAGCGAAATTGCCGGAACACTCGACGCCAACATGCCGCCAGTAGCTATCCAGGTTTGCAGCACTGAATCCATCTGCATCAACCCAGCAAAAGATGGCACTTCTGTACCTGCAAAGGCATCAAGAGCCGACATTTTCCCTGCAACGGTTAAATGAATATACAGGTTAATGATAGCCATGACAGGCATCCAAAGTTGAATCCAAAGCAGGATTAACAAGTACTTCCCAGCCATTCGCATCCCGATTTGGCCTAGGGCTATCACAAAGGCCATCAAAGGGGTGATGGCGTAAATGAAACCCTCAAAAAACGTCATCATCGGACGAACGATACTTTGGAAAAGAGTCTGCTCCGCCGCCCATTGTGTATTGCGCTGTTCAATCGCTTGATTAACCATAACGGCGGCGGTGAAAGCTTGATCATCCATATACTTGCCCGTCACGCTTTGCTCATAAATAGGCAAAAGCACTGACGCGGTCATGTACTCTTGGGTGTTAACCAAAGCCAAACCAAGGTTATTCAGTGCATTTCGGATCACGTCATCAGTATCCGTTGCTGACGAAGTCCCCAATGAGGCTGACAGAACCTGTTTAAGCCTCGGAATGAAGGTTGATTCTGTCATGAGTTTCAGTTGGCTATAGGCATCGGTGCAGTCCAGATCGCTACTGCTACCACTTAGCATGATGCGTGTGCCATATATGCGCGAATCAAACCTAATCGCAGTCATCGGGTTAGGATCACTCAGCACCTGATCTAGGTTCTTTTGGCCGATGTCGATGCCAATCAAGGTGCATTCTTTGATGTAGTTAAACCACGATTGCTCGATATCTGAGCCACCGACACGATTTGCATCACCCAACCCCGAGCGATCCATCACCTGTTTTCTCACTTTAATCAGTGACTGTAAACTGGATGCAAAGCCGTATTCCGTCATGGCGGGAGTTGAGAACGCCGTTTCAAACAATCGCGTGATTTGAAAGCCGACAGTTGAAATCGTACTGCCTGCGGCAGCAACACCGATGGGCACATTATCAACCACTCGAACTTGTCCCGTGTACGCATCCTCAATGCTCACTCGGGTACTGGGTCCAAACATGGTTGCAAAGACTAGCCATGAGACTAAAACGTGTTGAAAGTTAATGCCACGACCGCCTTGCATTAAGGCCTGAACAGAGACCATCAATACCCCAATGAGCAAGCCAATGCGAACCATTGAAGTAAAGTCGCCTGTACCAGTAATCATCGCGACAGCGTTCAAGACCTGCTCTAAAAATGCCGAATCCCCGATGGAATAGATCTCCCACATGACCTATTCCCCCAGTGCCGTAGATTTAACGGTGTAATAACGCTGTTTGCGAATGGTCTGTATCACCTGGTTAAAATGCGCCAGCAATTCTTGCTCTGAGCCGTATCTTCGCTGCAACGCAGCGTACTCCTCATTGATTTGGCGACGTGCACGTTCAAGGTCTTCCGTTAATAACTTCGCATAGGCATGATCTTCCACACCGGAGGTACTTCTAGCTGCATTGAGCATGTCTTCAACCAATGCTCGGGCCATCTCAACAGCAATAAATGGCGCAGCTCTTGAAGCAAACGACCTAGCAGCCCCTTCATTTAATGCAGAAAGTGTTCGAATCATGCCGCCAATGCTCGCAGGAGCCGAGGTCATAAAAGCCTTTTCGGTGGTGCTAGCTGCCCCAGTATTTCGAGCAAACTTAAAAATAATGCCGTTACTAGAACCTGTACCAAGCAGTAAATTTTCTACCTGGGTTGATAACCCGGTTAGGGTCACGTTAGTGATTGTCGGATTCAGACAGCCGTCTTGTGTCACTGTGTCACATCGGTACATAGCGACGTTACCGCCATGAATTAGATGCTCAATAGTCACTTTATTGCCATTCAGTCTGGTCAGTTTTGGGGCTTTACCTTGACCATCAGCCGCATTAGCCAAATCACCAACAATGATCGAACCAGTCACTGACATAACCGCTTCAAGAAAACGGTCATCCCCCGATGCAAACCAGCTTGATGCCGAGTGACGTTTCAGTGCTCGCCAAACCAAGTTGCCTTTAATCGTTTTGTTCACATCAGATGCCGCGACACTTGAAGCGTTCTCATAAGGGTTCTTACCATTGGACTCACTCCAACTGGTAAAAACGTCTCCAGCCCCTTTAAGTGAGCTCAACATGCTGGCTTCTGTTTGCCCCTTCTTACCAAAAGCAGCCAAGGTATCGTTCACGACTCCCTGAGCCATTTGACAGGAATTGCCAAAATACTCGTTCAACTGCTGGATTTTCTTTTGCAGAGTCTCCATGTGCTGTGAGCATTTCTCACACATAGCGCTGAGCGCCAGTTGGAATGCATATCCCTTGGCATTTGCCGCCACAGAGCGAAGCAATTGAACGAACTGATCAGCATTAACAAATGACAAACTTCCAGCGAACATATCAATGCCGCCACAACCGGCTTGGAATGACGGTGGCACCATAGAGACGAGGTTCTCATTCATGATCCTGTTACGAACAACAACACTTCCTCCAGATATAACGCCACGTCGTTGACTCTCGAATACACCAGGCGCAGTGGTGTTGGTCATTGAACCAAACAACTGATTCATCTCCTGTTGCAAGCTTGCTTGGCTCATAGATGAAAAACCAATCGCACAGGCGATAAGCGATACTCGGAATACTTTTTTCATCGTTATAACCCTCCTTGTGCACGCAGATAGCGAACAAGAAACTCAGGGTCCTGTAATATTTTTTCGTTAAGCTCTTGCGCTGACATCGCGAGTGACACGCCGGGTTGAACAGGTCTGGTGGCATAGTAAGTTTGATCGTCAATCCAACCGGCTTGATGGGCTGCGAGAATGATTCGATTATTGAGCTCATCGAGGCTCATTGCACCTTGGCCAATCGGAGTGATGACATTAGGCGGGTCTACTAAGAAGACCGCTGGAACAGTCGTAACGGACAAGGATTGGGCTTGTCCTGAATCGACTTTGTAATGAGGAAACTCTCCACCAGGTAAAGGCAAGCCATCGACTGCAATAGCAAACACCTCGAAACCATAGTTCAAAGCCATTGATTCGATGATAGGCGCTTGAGCATGGCAGTAAGGGCAATCAGAACGATAGAAGAAGAATAAGCCAGCCCGTTTTGCTACTTCACCTAAAGCAATATCTCGTTGAGCGCCAGCTTCTCGATCCATCCGATTGGCAGCATAGGTAGCCAAGGGTCTGCGACTGATTTCATCCAAAACTGGATCGCCCATGACTACCTGCTGACTAACATCAGCAAACTGTGAGCCCTTATCCATCATGACGCGCTGGAGATACAGATAGGCTCTGACGTTCTCATTCGTCGGCTCATCAATTGCCTTGTCCATGAACGACTGCATGTGCTCACGAAACCAGGCAGCACTGAAAGGCTTTAGCCCGCTCTTACTCGACTCTGCCGCACCAGATTCCGGCTTAATAAGCTCTTCAGCCTCCGCTGGCCCAGGAATGACCTGATACCAAAACCAGCCTTCCTGACCACGCTGATAGAATGGCTCGTCACTGGCATAGGCGGGTAAGATGAATAGAAAGAAAATAATGATTGGGATGGTCACCCATAGGATAAACCAAGGTAACAAAGGCGTTCTCATTGTCAGCTCCAGAAATTTCATAGAGCTAACATGCTAAGGAACGCCGTTAAGGTGATTGGCCAGATAGATGAAGAAATCGTGTGTGTTTCTGACTAGCTGTTATGACCAGTAACAACAGCTAATTTTAACGAGCCAAATTTATGATTGGACCGCTTTGAGCGAAAAGCAGACATTTACGTCAATACAAAGAAACCATGCTCATTTCGCACTTTAATAGTGATTAAAGTGCAGCTTTTTAACTGAAATAGTAACAAAGCGTACACCTTGTAAAAAATAGGTAAATCAGGCACTGCTGTAACCATTTTTGTGGGCGACTAACATTTGATACACAATGTATTCTGAAAAATTCTTAATCAAGAACAGAAAAACCATTGCTATAAATGATAAAAGTACCTAAGTCTTTCTTTTCGTAATACCGTGCTCAAAACAAATTGTTTATCTCGGCGCAAACATGATCACTGCCATGCCTGCGAGCATTAGCACCACGCCAGCCAGATCCCAGCGGTGTGGTTGAATGCCATCTACTCCCCACAACCAGACTATTGCTATTGTTACGTATACTCCGCCATAAGCCGCGTAAACACGTCCAGCAGCCGTTGGGTGAAGCGTTAACAACCAGGCAAATAATGCCAGACTGATTGCAGCAGGTAACAGCACCCAGGCTGAAGCTCCTTTTTTCAGCCACAAGTAAGGCAAATAGCAACCGACAATTTCTGCTATTGCAGTAATGATAAATAAACCTAACGTTGTAATGACGGTCACTTCACTGCACCTTATCCGGGAATTCATCCCGACAATGTTCTTGTGTTAACTCCAGCTCTATCGTGGTATGTGCTAAATCAAACTGCTCCAATGCGTTAGCAATACGCAGCTTAATATCGGCATAATGGTTTGCAGTAAATGCCTTGCTGGCATTGGTTACCACATGTGCGGTGAGTACATGATGTTCACCATCAAGCGACCAGAGATGCAGGTGATGAATGCTGTCTAACTCATCAATTTTCAGCAAAGTATCTTGGATTTCATTTTGCAATTTGCTATCTGGCGCGGCTTGCAGAAATAAACGCGCAGTTGTGCTGAGGTTTCGTAAAACATTAACCAAAATAAATAAGGTGAAACCAATAGAAAGCAAAGGGTCAAGGATAGGCCAATCCACAAATTGCAGCACAATAGCCACAACCAAAACTGCAACCCACCCAAGAACGTCTTCAAGCAAATGCCAATTCAGCACTTTTTCATTCAGTGTATTTCCTTTGCTCAAGCGGTAAGCGGCAAAGCCATTGACTGCAACACCCAGCACAGCTAAAGCCAGCATTCCCTCTGTCACTGGCATTACCGGGTTAGCCAGCCGCGGTATTGCCTCAGTCAGTACCCAAACCGATCCGGCAATCAATACCAAGCCGTTAATTAAGGCGCCAAACAATGACAATCTGCGGTAGCCGTAAGTAAATTGTCGGTTTGCAGACTTTCGGCCAAGCCGGTTCAACAGCCATGCACTGCCAATAGATAAGCTATCACCCAGGTCATGCACTGCATCTGCCATAATTGCTGTGCTGTTGGTTAACCAACCGCCGATAAACTCAATTAGGGTAAAACCCACATTAAGAAAAAAGCCATAGCGATCCGGTTGTCGCTGTCGTCTTTGATATATGAATGGTTGTGCTGGTGCATTAAGACTCACCTATTTATTGCTGATAACAACTTAGTTGGTTTGACTAACGGCTTCATTCAATTGTTTTAAAATACCACAGTGCTCTACCGTGCGCTTCGAGTTGCAGCTAAGACGTAAAGCCTTTAGTTGTTTATTAAGCTGCGTTAAATCCGCTATGCGACGTTCTACCTGCTCGATATGCTGTTCAATCATCTGATTAACATCATCACACTGCGACATTGGCGAGTCATTCAAACTCAGTAACTGACGAATTTCTGCCAAACTCAGATCTAAACTCCGGCAGTGTTTAATAAATAGCAACCGCTCGATATCAGCGTGATCGTAGAGGCGGAAATTACCATCGCTACGTAGTTTCGCCGCAAGAAGCTGCTCCTTTTCATAGTGACGGATGGTTTGCACAGAACAGCCAGAGATTTTTGCCAGCTCTCCAATCTTGATCATCTCGATACTGCCTATTGACTCTATAGTAACTACAGAGTTTAAACTAGGTTTCATATCAACCCAAGGTTTATCGGTTATGAATGCAAAATGCTGTTCCAATGATAAGTGTAGCGAAACGGGCAACAGTGAAAATAGCGCCGTTGATGCACCTGATAAGCATGCAAAATATGCCTACCTTAGTGAATTTAGGGTGCCTAAAATGGACTGCCCTGCCGAAGAGCGTTTGATCCGTATGGCGCTGGAAACAGTTGAGCCCGGTGTTCTGTTACAGTTTGATATCCGACAAAGGCAGGTTCGCGTTTTTCACACGGTGAATGCCAATGAAATTACAACAAAAATGCACAGCTTAGGGCTGGGCGCATCGCTGACAAAGACCGGGCCGGTGAAACCCGAAGAGGTAACGCAGGCCAGACAATCCACAGAATCAGGTTCGCTGCGTGAGGAGTTAATTTTAAAATGGTTGCTGGGCATTAACGCGGTGATGTTTGCAGTAGAGTTTGTGACCGGTTGGCTGGCTCAATCAACCGGGTTAATAGCCGACTCTTTGGATATGTTTGCCGATGCAGCGGTATACGGGGTTGCGCTATACGCAGTCGGGCGTAGTAGCAAGGTTCAATTAAACGCCGCACAGCTTGCCGGCTGGCTGCAATTAATTTTAGCTTTTGGGGTGATCAGTGAGGTGATACGGCGCTACCTGTTTGGTAACGAGCCAGTGTCGACGTTGATGTTAATTATGGGCGCTATTGCTTTGGTTGCTAATGTGATCTGTCTTTCGTTAATTCATCAACAAAAAGAAAGCGGCGCGCATATGAAAGCCAGTTGGATTTTCTCTGCAAATGACGTTATCGCAAATGCTGGGGTGATTTTGGCCGGATTATTAGTCACCTGGACCGGGTCACGCTATCCGGATCTGGTAATAGGGTTCATCATTGGATTAGTTGTACTCAATGGTGCGCGCAGGATTTTACAGCTAAAAGCGTAAGTCGCAATAGCGCTACCATAGCGCTAACTTACTGAGGGATTTATGTTAGGTCGTACATCAGGCTTATTATTACTGTTGCTGATTATGCTGAATCATGCCGTGATGGCCTGTGATGCGTTAGTTATGCATTTGCCTGATCATGCCCATGCCTACACTGACCTGCAACATGAACACTGCCACTCAGATACCCTTTTCGACGTAAGCAGTGAGCAAGTCACTGCACATAACGTTGCACATAACTCTGAGCATGATGCCGACGAACACAGTAATCATGCTCATGTGACCTGCTATATCGCTTTTTTTCAGGGCATGGAACTGCTTAACTTCCGTGACAGTGTTATAGCCGCTACCCAACCAGGGTTAAACCTCATTAGCTATCCCCCACCGGTGCCGCCGCCAAATATCTGATCCTGCTTGTTTATCTTTTTTTATTAACGATTAACTTTCAGGAGCATACCCATGCGTATGACACTAATGCTGCCAGCAATACTGGCGGCGGTATTTTGCGCGCTTCCGCTACGTGCAGAGCCGCAAGCACTGACATTACAACAGGCAATAGATAAAACGCTGCAACACAACCCTCAGCTGCATCAGTTTAAATTTACGCAACAGCGTCTGTTTGCAGAGCGTGATTTGCAAAGCCTTAAACCCGGTTATCAACTCGGTGTAGAGCTTGAGAATGTTGCGGGCACCGGAGAGGCCAGAGGGCTGGCCGGTGCTGAGCTGACAATCGCCTTATCTTCCGTGATAGAGCTGGATAATAAAGCTCAATGGCGCGCTGCGGTAGTAGACGCCAGGCTCAATACTCTTGAATGGCAGCAACAGGCGCAAACCCTGGATGTGCTGGCAGAGCTTACCCGCAATTATATTAATCTATTGGCCAGCCAGCAGGAATTGACACTGACAGAAGAGGCCGTAGCGCTCTCAGAAGCCCTGCTGCAAAGCGCTGAAAAACGTGCTGCCAGCGGTGCCTTGTCAGATGCTGAAATCATGCGGGCAAAGGCGCAACTGGCGCAGGTTCAGATCGGGCGGGACGCCCTGTTGCAGCGCATTGAGCGGCAAAAAATAGCCATAGCACGTTTTTGGGGTGATACCAGCGCCAACTTTAACGTTGTGGCAGGTAACTTGTTTGCTTTTGGCCAAAGCCGCCCTTTTGCTGAGCTGTATCAGCGGCTGCAACAATCGCCGGCGTTAACCATTTTTGCCTCTGAACGTCGGTTAAAAGACGCTGAAGTGCGACTGGCACAAAGCCAGAATCGCGCCGATCTGAGTTGGCAGGTAGGGGTAAGACGCTATCAGGCCAGTGATGATACAGGCCTTACCTTTGGTATCTCAGTGCCGTTATTTGCTGAACGTCGCAATAGTGCAGCCATCGAAGCTGCGCTGGCAGAGCGAAACAATGTCGAGTATCGACAGCAGGATAGCTTACTGATCCTGCATGAACGCTTGTTTGATGCGTACTCGCAACGACAGCAATTTATTACCAGTCACCAACAGTTGGCGCAGTACGTGATCCCCAACCTGGAACAAGCGCTGGATCTTACGCGTGATGCATACCAGCGCGGGCGCTCAAATTATCAGGATTGGCTTAATGCCCAGCAAGAATTGTTGCAGGCAAAAAGACACTTACTGGAAACCGCCACTGCGGTGCTATTGAGCCAGGCGACGATTGAACAGCTTACCGCCGAGCCGGTAACGCAGTAACTGACAAGATTATTGCCCCGCTGCCGCACTTAATTAACTGTGCGACGTGGCAAACAGAACATACAGGAAGATAGCATTATGAAACCACATGTAACACTGGCAATGTTTATTGCAGCCTGGCTGATGCCGATGCATGTAATGGCCGCCAATGAGCAAGAACAAGCTCACGTCCATGCCAAAGAACAAGCGGTAAAGCCGCAATCTGACACTAAGAAAAATGAAGAGCACAAAAAACATGAAGAACACAATGAGCATGAAGGGCACGACGAAAACGACGAGCATGAACACAACGAAACCCTAAGCAGCCGCATTAGTGATGATATGGCTACGGCAGTTAATATTGTCACAGACCGTGCTGACAGCCAGCGATTACGCCAACATCAGGTTGTTTATGGCAAGCTTAGCGCTGATCCAAACCGCATCAGCCATGTTAATGCCCGTTTTCCCGGTATTCTTACCTCGGTGAAATTCTCGCTGGGTGACAGCGTAAAAGCAGGCGATGTACTGGCCGTTGTCGAGTCAAATGAGAGCTTAAATACCTATACCATTAAAGCGCCAATTGACGGCGTTATTATTCAGCGCAGCGCCAATGTTGGTGAAGTCGCACAGCAGCAGACGCTGTTTAGCATTGCTGATTTTGGCGGCCTGTGGGCAGATTTTCGCCTGTACCCGTCACAACAAGATGCTGTCGCGACAGGACAAAAAGTGGTCATTATGGCCGCTGAAACTGAGATTAACGGCGTAATTGCGCATATCATCCCATCATTAACCCAGCCCTATCAACTGGCCAGAGTTAAGCTGGATAACCGTGACGGTAAACTGTCGTCCGGGCAATTGATCGAAGGTGCTGTGATAAGCGGTGAATTCAACGTTGAGCTTGCCGTTAAAAAATCGGCCATTCAAATACTGGACAATAAAAGCGGTGTCTTCGTGAAAAATAATAGCGAATATGTCTTTTCCCCATTGCAGCTTGGCCGTAGCGACATGGATTATGTCGAAGTGATTGCCGGTTTAAAGCCCGGCCAGTTGTATGTCACTACAAACAGCTATCTGTTAAAAGCGGATATTGAAAAATCTGAAGCCGAGCATGATCATTAAGGGGGCACTATGATTGAATCCATGTTGCGCCTGGCTATTGCGAGGCGGTATCTATTTTTAATGCTGACACTGTTGATTATTGCCATTGGTAGCTGGAGCTACCAACAGTTACCGATTGATGCAGTGCCGGATATTACTAACGTTCAGGTACAAATAAACACGGCGGCACCGGGTTATTCGCCACTTGAAGCAGAGCAGCGTATTACCTATCCGGTAGAAACTGCCCTGTATGGCTTACCCAATTTAAGTTATACCCGCTCATTGTCACGCTATGGCTTGTCACAGGTAACGGTGGTGTTTGAAGAAGGCACGGACATCTACTTTGCCCGCAATTTAATCAACACCCGGTTAAGCGCTATCAAGGATATGTTGCCTGAGGGCATAGAGCCTGAAATGGGCCCTATTTCAACCGGTCTTGGTGAAATCTTTATGTATACGGTGCAGGCCAAGCCGGGCGCGCTGCAACAAAATGGTTCACCTTACGATGCCATGGCACTGCGGGAAATCCAGGACTGGATAATAAAACCTCAGCTGGCACAGGTTAAAGGTGTGGTGGAGGTAAACAGTATTGGTGGCTACAACAAGCAATACCATGTGTTACCCGACCCACTGAAACTGCTTAATTATGGCCTGAGTATTAAGGATGTTGAACTGGCCCTGCAAGCCAACAATGACAACCGGGGTGCCGGTTATATTGAACGTGAGGGCATGCAACTGCTGGTACGCTCGCCCGGTCAGTTAACCTCTCTGGATGACATTGCTAATGTCATTATTACGCAATACGACACAATACCGGTAAAGCTGAGTGACGTTGCCGATGTTGCCATTGGCAAAGAGCTGCGAACCGGTGCGGCAACTCAGGATGGTAAAGAAGCTGTGCTGGGTACAGCCATGATGTTAATTGATGAAAACTCACGCACAGTGGCACGCGATGTCGCGCAAAAGCTGGAGCAGATCAAAAGCTCTCTGCCAGAGGGTATTATTGCTGAAGCCGTATATGATCGCACCACCTTAGTGGATAAAGCCATTGCAACCGTCAGTAAAAACCTGCTGGAAGGCGCATTACTGGTGATCGTAGTGTTGTTTATCCTGCTGGGCAACCTGCGGGCGGCGTTAATCACTGCGGCGGTGATCCCGCTATCAATGCTGATGACCATTACCGGCATGGTACAAGCCGGCGTTTCTGCCAACCTGATGAGCCTGGGTGCGCTGGATTTTGGCTTAATTGTTGATGGTACGGTGATTATTGTCGAGAATGCGGTTCGCCGCCTGGCGCAGGCACAGCACAACGGCCGTATCCAACCGCTAAAAGAGCGCTTAAATACGGTGTATCTGGCAACTGCAGAGGTTATCCGGCCCAGTTTGTTCGGTGTGGCCATTATTACTATCGTGTATATTCCTATTTTTTCGCTGACCGGTGTCGAAGGTAAAATGTTTCATCCTATGGCAGCGACTGTGGTGATGGCCCTGTTATCCGCTATGGTGTTGTCGCTGACCATTGTGCCTGCCGCTGTGGCGGTGTTCTTAAATGGTAAAATCAGTGAAAAAGAAAGTGCGGTCATAAGAGGCGCTAAAACCCTGTACGCACCGCTATTAGCGCTGGCACTCAAATTTCGCTGGCTGGTGATTGGTTTGGCCAGTGCTCTGGTTGGTGTGTGTCTGTGGTTGGCGACCACGTTGGGGGCAGAGTTTGTGCCTCAGCTTGATGAGGGCGATATCGCTTTACACGCCATGCGTATTCCGGGCACCGGCTTAGAACAAGCCGTTGCAATGCAGGAAATTCTGGAGCAGAAGATCAAAACCTTTGCTGAGGTTGATAAAGTGTTTGCCAGAATTGGTACCCCAGAAGTGGCGACCGATCCGATGCCACCCAATGTGGCTGACAACTTTGTGATATTAAAACCGCGCAGTGAATGGCCCAATCCGGATAAAACCAAAGCCCAATTGGTCGCTGAAATGGAGGCTGCTTTGGCGACATTGCCGGGCAATAACTATGAATTTACCCAACCTATTCAGATGCGTTTTAATGAACTGATTTCCGGTGTACGAGCTGATCTGGCTATTAAGGTATTTGGCGATGATTTAGATCAGATGGTTACAAGCGCTAATCAAATTCTGCAAGCCGTCAACAAGGTGCAAGGTGCTGCGGATACTAAAGTGGAACAAGTCACTGGTTTGCCAACCTTGTCGGTGATCCCCAACCGAACTGCGCTTGCCCGTTACGGCTTAAATGTGGTTGAACTACAGGACTGGGTATCAGCGGCAATTGGAGGTACGTCGGCCGGTATTCTGTATGAAGGTGACAGACGCTTTGAGCTGATTGTGCGCTTGCCGGAAACCCTGCGTCGCGATCTGGACAAACTGGCGGTGTTGCCGGTGCCATTACCAAATGGGGACTTTGTACCGTTACAGGAAGTGGCTACCTTAGATGTGTCGCCTGCGCCGGCGCAAATTAGTCGTGAAAATGGCAAACGCCGGGTAGTGGTAACCGCGAATGTGCGCGGGCGAGACCTTGGTAGTTTTGTAGAAGAGGTAAAGGCCCAAATCAACCGTGACGTTAGATTACCAGCCGGTTACTGGCTGGACTATGGTGGTACTTTTGAGCAGCTGGAGTCCGCCAGTCAGCGCCTTAGCATTGTGGTGCCTGTTACGTTGCTGCTGATTTTAGGTATTCTGGTGATGGCTTTTGCGTCATTTAAAGATGCGTTGATTATCTTCAGCGGTGTGCCGTTGGCGCTCACCGGTGGTGTGTTGGCCTTGTATTTGAGGGGTATGCCTTTATCAATCTCTGCTGGCATTGGCTTTATCGCCTTATCAGGCGTAGCGGTGTTGAACGGTCTGGTGATGCTGAGCTTTATTCGCGATCTCTGGCGTGAGAAAGGTGACTTGCTGTTAGCGATAACGGAAGGCGCGCTTACCCGGTTGCGCCCTGTGCTAATGACCGCTTTGGTCGCGAGCCTCGGTTTTGTGCCGATGGCGATTAATATTGGCACCGGTGCTGAAGTGCAGCGCCCGCTGGCGACAGTGGTGATTGGCGGTATTATTTCGTCAACCTTGCTGACATTGTTGGTATTGCCCGTGTTATATCATTGGGTGCACAAAAACGATAACCGCAAACAGCAAACGGAATAATCATTAACCTGCTTCGCTGCAGCATTGGGCTGCAGCGAAGAACGTTTTGGCAATAGTATGGGTGTTTATGCTAATACGATTAAAACGATAACCGCGTAAATAGTCAGGCGTATTAAGACGTCCCGCCAAATGGGGCTGTCAGCTAGCAAGGGTTGCAAGTCAGCTGGCAAGGGCACTGGCTTTAAAGCAGAGATATTCGCGCCTCCAGGATTTCCCCTTGGAACCCAACCAAATATAAAACCCGGAACCGTTGCTATCAAACGGACGATCTGACCAATAACCTCGCGATTATCATTGCGTTTAAGCCCAATTCGTAACATCTGCCAGTGCGTCGCTATGTGCGGTATAAAATATCTCTGCCCTAAAATATGCGCTCTTTCAAGAGACTTAAACGCATTGTCTAAATCATTGACTTGTTCAGCCTCCATGGCTGAGCGCATACTGATTTGGTACTCATGTTTAATTTTTTTATTCATTTACTATCACTAAGATAATGAGTCTGCGAAAGAAAAGAGCAATCCTCGATCGCTAAATAAGAGACGCGAAGCATATCACTGATTATTAAATTAAAGCTTAACTTAAGTGTACTCTTTAGAGACTACATACATTAGATAATGATAAGACATAGATTCTATTCTGCACTTTAATGTGCATTAAAGTACAGTTCTTTAACTGGAACAGCAACAAACTGCATACCTTGTCACTAACATAGTTAATTTAGATACTGCTTTCACTATTCTAGTAAATATTAGCAATATGTAAAAAAACTTGAGTTGTGATTGATTAAAATAGTGATGTCCGCTTTTGGCACATAAGTAATATTCATAAAGTGCGAATACTACATTAGCTCACTTAACTGCAAAAACCGTAACCAAAGTTTTAATTGAGCCACTTGGAACCATAACAAAGTACATCTTGCTCCCCATGTATTGCCAGAACTCGGCCTCTTGTGCATATTTTTTTGCTTTTTGGATAGTGACGCTTTCTGGTAACTGGGCTTTAGTTAGCGCAGAACATAGCAGCTTTGAGCACAAAGCCTTCCAAGGATGCTTAGGTACACCGTCTGAAAGCCGTTCCACAAACCGTTCCTGTGCATGACGAGTCACCACGACAGGCCCAATACTTGGCACATTGATGACCTCATCGATTTCTCTCACGGTAGCATTATCGACGCAGTATTCTTCGAAGGAATGGGAGAGCCATTCTTCCCGTTTTTCTACCGATATCTGTGCTTCTTGGTAGCGGGTGAGCAAGAACCTAGTCAGGCTGTAAAGTGAATGCTGAGTTGAGCGTTGTTTCTGTAACTTTTTGATGGCTCCTTTACTGACCCGGATTTGAAGCCCATTACCGCTTCGGTTACTCCCCATCACCTCTTTCACTGACAGTAGGTGATGAATAGCATAAACCTCAGCTGCAATTGGCTTTTGCTGCTCAGGTAGCTTGTCGTATTGCTCACCTAAATCGACCTTTAGCTCACCACCTCTTCGAAGGCCGGTCTTCCAGTAAACCGTAAACTCACCATCAATCTGCTTTGTTAACAGGGTTAATACCATCATATTTGTTTCTCCTATTGGTTATCTATTTTTCATTCTCCATGTTTTTTCAAATATGCAAGGCGCAAAAAAAGGGGCCGAAGCCCCTTGGATCAGATATGAACTTTCGGAAAGCCCATGGCACCGTAAACATTCAGCACATCATTCCAATCCCAACTTTTCACGCCGAGTGACGTTGGTATCGGAGGGATCAACATTTGTGTCAGAATGCCTTTTTGCCAGGCTTTTTTCTTGAGTTCATTCGCTGCATTCAGGCCGGTCTCAGATAGATCATGATCTGCCCAGATGTACAGCATTTTCACATTACTTGGTGGTTCAAACCTAGCAAGTAGCGTTGCATTCACAACCGACCAACATGTTTGTCCCGTTGCTCTGGTAACAGCTAAAGCCGTTTCGATACCTTCAGAAACACCTAGTACCTCACCAGGCTCACCAATCGGAATGGCACCGCCAGTGATTGTTCTGTCACTTGGTATCGGCATCATCTTTTTAGGCTTTTCAACCGGCGCTTTGAATCCATCTTCACTTAGGTAGATCCGATGGAACGTGGCCGAACGCCCTTGCTGCGTAACGATTTTACCTAGCAGCGCTGGGTAGCTATCGATCAACAGACCATCTTCATCATGGTAAGGCAAGCTTGGATGAAACCTCAGCACCGAATCCCATTCAGGACGAAGCCGGGTAACAATGCCACGACGACGCAAGTAGTTCCAAACTGGTTGCGCACGAGTATCTGCAAGAGATAACGTTTCTCCCCAGGTTTGATTCAAGCGATGGATAATCGCTTTGTCCTCTTCCTGCTTTTTAGCCTTCCAATCAACAGCGTTACTCGGTATTGGCCGAGTAGGCGCTTGTATTTGTCCGGGTTGAATACCTAGAACTTGGCCGATTGCTTCAATAGACTGAGCAAAGTTCCATCCATTAATCCAAGACAACAGTTCAAAGCCATCATGAAAGATACCGCAGGTGTTACAAACGCCACCTCCGGTATATTCAGCATCTTTGAACAGCCTAAAGCCATCACGACCGCCATGAACAGGACAAGCCACATGACGGCCTTTTCGAGCAATAGCGGCATCAAGTTCTGGCGCCAACGCCGCCAGTATTTGAAGCCATTGGCCATTAAGATATGGCCTTACTGTTTCAATTTGTAAAGGTAACGCCATATAACCTCCTTAAGTAAAATGCCGACTCCTACCACAGGTGGTAAAAGTCAGCTTGGGTCCTGCATTGAGCCGTTTGGTTAATGCAGGAACGTTAGTCAAGCTGGATACCATGTCGTCTTAATAGCCACATGATGGAATCACGAAGCACATCAGGATCGACAACCGCAGCCATAGCGCAAACACGAAAGCAAAATGGCGCTAATTCGTCATTTTGAATCCACGACAACACATCCTTTCGCAATCGAGTACTGACACGACCGTCTAGCAATACACGGATCGCATCCAATAGAATGCCTTCGCGTAACTGCCAGATTTCCGTGTCAGACCAAGTGACAGGGGCATCATCAAACTCAAATAGAAATTCGAGCTGTGCTGATGTGTGCTGATGGGACTGCTTTTGTGATGTAGGAGAATGGGCAATACGCCCATTCATTACAGATAACCGCGTTCGGCAAGCGAAACGCAGCCCTCGGATGCGACCACGACATGGTCAAGCGTTCGAATATCAACAAGTGACAAGGCGTCACGAAGTCGATGAGTGATGCGTTTATCAGATTCACTGGGTTCAGGATCACCCGATGGATGGTTATGAACCAATATCACTGCTGCTACATTAAGTTCTAGCGCTCGCTTTGTTACTTCCCTTGGATACACGCTCGCTGCATCTAAAGTGCCTTTGAACAGCTCTTCAAATCGAATAACGCGATGCTTTGTATCAAGAAACAGCACGCCAAAGACTTCGTGCTCATACTCGTGCATCAGTGTTTGCAGGTATGAGAACGCCGACGATGGCTGTTCAATTTTGCGACCTTTACTCAATCGACCACGAGCAAGCTTGAGCGCCATATCTAAGATATCCGCCTCGGTCACCTGCTCAGGAACGATGTAAGTACCGGCTTCTTCGCCAGCTAAGAACTTTCTGTTTTTCATAGGAGTCTCCAAAAAAAAGCGGAGACGAACCCATGCCCTGACGGAGACGGAATCGTCCCCGCAGGGTGGTAAAATTGATGTGGTTACTGAATTAACAGTTGTTGTGTTACTTCGAATAACTCACGCTTTAGATCTTTGACGTCATTAATCACAATGCTTTGAGGAAAGAATTTTTCAACACTGCGTGTTTGAATCCCGATCCCCAGCAGCTCAAAGCCACTGCGTCTGCACCGGTCAACAATGTCATGCGTGGCAGTCCAATCATCTGGGTCACCATCCGTTAGCACTATCATTAGCTTTCGCTTCTGTTTTTGCGCTAACAAACTGTTTGCCGCAAACCACATCGCTTGCGCCATAGGCGTACAACCTCGTGGTTTTTGGTCAAAACAGGCGGCCCGATGTCGAACCGATTGCTTGGGCAATAACGCGATAGAAACTTCCTGATGAATACCAGGAAAATAACTGACCGCAGGTACAACACCCGGTATGCCTTCCAGTGCCATGGCCAAAGCCAAAGCGGCTTCATTGGCAACATGAAAGTACTTTCGATTACCTTCTCCAATGGGTTTACCCATTGAACCCGATATATCGACCAGCAAGTGCACAGCAGCATTAGGCGCAATGCGAGGTTGCCTTTGAATAAACAATCTCGACTCACCTGCTTGTGAAGCGGCAAGACGATGGGTTGCAACTCGAAGACCGTGCCGTTTGGCATGATTCCGATTGTCCTGACTGGACTGAACCATGCCCCTAAGTCGGGCTCGAATTTGAGCGGACTCAGACGCCGATAAGGTCAAGATGGCCTCATCACCCAACATAGCGTGCTCTGCTTGGGGCAAACTGAGTGGAGTGACACCCTGATGTCCTTCAGCTTGTTCCGACAACACTTCTGCCACTTGGGCAAAGGTATCGGGTTCAAACTGAGCGGCACTGGCCTCTAAGGCTTGTCGCAAATTGTCAGCTTGATCAGAGTTATCTGAATCCCCCGTTTCAGCAGCATCCCCCATTGCAGACGAGTCTGCTTCCGGGGTTTGACTGTCACTACTGTTATTGCTGTCATTACTCGCATCTTGTCCAATGTCATTACCGTTATCAGCATCCGACTCATCCTGTGGTGGACGAGATTCTTCTTCCAACATGGCAACGATGGCATCGACAAGTTTTAGCACTTCACCTGTAGACGCTAGGCTAGGCACTACTGTCAGCATGGCGCTTAACCGGCTCATCGCTGCGGCAGGAAAGAGTTGTCTGACTCTTTCATCAACAACTTGATACAAAGGCGTCAGTGCTTTCTGACCGAGAAAATGGCATCTCAAGCGGAACAACAACCATGCTTGCAAGTTAGATGCAGGCTCAAGCTGTTCAGGTACACACATTTGCTGTGTGTCTACCATGTACTTAATCACTTGCGAAATACTGCGCCGGGTTCCGGGGTAATCCTTTGCCAATTCGTTTTCAATGCGAACATCCTCAATGATATTGAGAAGTGCCTTTCGGATCGGCTTGGACGACGCCTTCTGCACCATGTCAAAATTGGTATGCCGAATATGCGCCGCTTCATGAGCCAGATAACCCCAAGCTATCTGTTGATAGTGTGGGTCGTCTGGGTTTGCTGTTGGGATCACAATCCGCTCACCATCGGTAAACGCATCTTGTCCTTGAATAAGCACCTTCACACCAAACTTTTCGCCATAAGCGGCGGCAACGATTGGCAGTGCGTTTTTTAATGGATGATTCATGGGAGTCTCCTAATCATTAGGGGGAATACTCCCTCAGCGGGAGCGTTTCCCCGCTGGGAATGTGGATGTTTAAACCTGTGCTTTTAGCTTATCCAGGTCGTATTTTTGACCTAACCAAGCCACCAATTGAGCTGGACTCTCGTGCTGTTCAAATGACGTTTTAAGCTGGTCTAAACTCAGGATGTCATCCAATGTCAGACCGTACTGGTCCTGTAACTGAGTAGACACCTCGTGTTGATATTGCAGCCAGTCCCGCTCAAAAGCGGCTTGCTGCAATGCCATGTTTGGAACAAATACCATGGCTGATAACCAAACACCTTGTGCGTCCGCATCTGCGATCAGCACAGGGTTCTTAGGGATCACGACACTATGTGTTGAGTACGACCGTTGTACTAACGCTCGACAACACGCCACTTCTGGTATCGATTCACTTTCAACCGCATCAGTCACACCACGAAAATGCGGTTCAAACTGGTTCAGTTGGCTGGGGTTATGGATGGTTGATTGCATAATTTCCTCTTACATAGTTCAGAGGACATGCGCCCTTCAGGGCAACATGCCCTCAAGGACGTTAGAAATAAAATGAGTTTGGTACAGTCGAACCAAGGTTTGGTCTGACGGTTGGTTGTGGTATTGCACGTAAGTTATCTGCCTGAGTAGATACTGGCTGTGCGGGTTTAGGTTCAGGTTTGGGCATCAGTTGTCTGATATCCAATTGACCTTCACCGTGCATTCTCATCTTGTCTGGATCAGACAAAATTAAAATGGTCGCCATCAGTTCGTGATAGAGATTGTCTGTCACAGGGCCGGTCTTCGGCAGACGAACAAATAAATTGTCCATCGCTTCAACCATCGGCTGAACTCGATGATCCAGGAATGACAAACCATCCAACTTGTCTCTTAATCGCTTGAGAGGATTAAGGGCTCGCTGGCTGATTTGATTCTTACCTGCAACGGAACGCTCAAACAGTTCATTGGCATCACGAGCCACCTCCCTAAAGAGGGTGTGTCCCATGCCATTGACCTTGTCATCTAAGCCACCAGCTTGTTCAGCCGGTTGCATTCGATAGATGGCATAATCGAACTGAAGCCGTTGTTTCACGTCTTCGACGGGTGATAATGCACGTCGGATTGCATCTGCAAATTCCGGGTGTTTCGCAACCCAGTCAAACGTCACCTGATCATAGTTGTCCAAGAACAACTGCTTACACTGCGCAAACTCCTGACCGATCCGGTCAAGCTCTGGAACAATCTGATCAATTCGGTCTTCAGGGACGGCATAGCCACCTAAAAACCGCACACCGACTTGCTCACACAAGCGCTGCGCTTCTTTCTTAAGCCTTTCAAAGTTCGCCAATGCCTCAGGGTCGCAAATTTTTTTACTCCCTAAGCTGGCAACATCCTTCGGTGGAAGTTGGCTGCCATTGGCTAGTCTGAAATCTTCAGGCCTTAGTTTTTTTCTACCGCTCCAGATGGAACAGTCGATGTGACAAATCAAAAGTTTGTCGAGGGTTTGAATACTCATAGTGCATCCTCATGCGAGATGGGGACGCACCACTCCCAGCAGGAGCAATGGCCCCCGTTTGGGTGGTAGTAGTTGACGCGCTAATGGCAACATCACTATCAGAAATAGTAATTTTGCGAATCAGGCGACGATTGGTTGAGATCGATTTTCACAGGCATTAAGTCCAGTGCTTCAGCTATCGGGCGAACCCGCTCTAAATCACTGCCTAGCAACCGCAATACATCTTTTTCTAACTTCAGTTGGTCGGATACCTCTATCCCTTCAGGACTCGCTACTGTGAGTGAACACAATGCTGGTAATTGACGCTTAAAGGCCAGTAACAGCAACAATGGCCACGGGCCATCATCAGTGTTAACAATGCCAGCGCCTTCACCTGACACCATGCTGATTTGATTGGTACTAGGTAATCCGCTTTTGCAAAACCCTAATGACCATGCTCCAATCCTGACCTGGTTTTCATCAATAACAGCCAAGCCATAGGCTTCAAGCAGCTTTGCCATATCGAACAACGCTTTTTGCGCCAGCGAGATTTGGCCATTGACGTCCTTGCGAGTACGAAACTCCCAACTGACGTTATTGGCGCACGCGACGCTATCAAGCGCATTTGAAAGTTCAAATGGCCGCCCTTGATGATCAATGCCGACGTGTCCAACCAATCGATAACCCTTGTTGATTTTCTCATTGATTCGTCGGTCTGCTTCTGCGTTAGGATCAGTCGAGTCAATCAATCGCTGCTGCGACAATTGACCAGCTTTTCCAAACCGAACTTCAATCTCCTGGGTATCAGATCCAACGTAAATGGCCCATTCTTTGGCTGTCCCATCAGAATGACTGTAACGGTAAAGAGCAAAGCACTTTTCCATCATCAATCCTCCCAGTGGTCACCGAAGACATCAGCGGCAATACGGTGAATGGCTTCACGTTGCTCCAACTCAGCACGAGCCGTCAAAGACCGAACCAGTGCATACTCCACTGCGTTAGGAGCGCCTTTAAAAGCAAGTGTTAACTTTGCCCAGCGCACCAAGGTCCGAGTGGACATGGTGATACTAAGCTCTGCACCGCCATCCGCGCCCCCAATAAAGAGACGACGAATGTCACCAGCCACTTTCACCATTTTTTGGCGAAAGACTTCTGGCAAGCCTGGCGCAACGTTCTCCAGAATGGCTTCCTCTACAGAAGGCTCTGCATAGGTCGCTTCGATGATTCTAAAGCGATCAAGAAAAGCCAAATTTTGTTGAAGCACACCTTGATACAAGCCCGTCTGGTCACCGCTGCCCGCACTGTTGCCGGTAGCGATAAAACGAAACTTGTTATGTGGAATGATGATCTCTCCGCCATTTTGTGCGATGACCAACGGGGCACCTTCCAAAATGTCATTGAGCCCAGCCAGTTCAGCAGGCTCAGCAAGATCCATTTCATTAATGATCAGCAAATGGCCATGCTTGACAGCCAGTGCCAGCGGTCCATACACAAAGGTCATGTTGCCATTAACCAGCGTGTGGTGACCGATAAGATCGGACAACTCCAATCGACCGTGTGCAGTAATTTGCTGAACAGGCCAATTCAATCGAGAAGCAACTTGGCAAATTAGCGAGGTCTTACCGCATCCTGTGGGGCCTGTAATATACAAACCGTCACCGTCTGGGTTAGACAAAAACGCCAATACGTCACGTAAGTCTTCTTTTCTAAAAACATACTCGTCCTTGCGAACGGGAATGTTTGGATGGGTAGTGTCGGCACTAAATCCTTCGAGAACGAAAGCATCAGGAGCGGGGACATTAAACGCTTGATTCACTTGAACCAAAAATGGGGATTGTTCAGTCATGTTAAACCTCATCTGTTTTGACGAGGCCCCATGCCCCAACAGGGAATGAAGTCCCCGTCGGGTGGTGTGTTGATTGTGGTATGGCTGTGTATGTAAGAGTTCAGCTCGCTCTATCATTCGTACCCAGCATTGGCTACGAGTGAAACTGCTTTCTGATGCACTCAATGTAAGCGCATGAGAAAGGAGCCGAAATCGGCTCCAAGTGAACGTTAAAAATAAAATGAGCTCGGCGAGTCACCTGGCAGAACCAAGTTCTCTTGCTCAAGGCTGATTTTGATTGGTGTTTCAACGGGCTGCTCTGGCTTATTGGTGCTGATACGCAACCGCTCTTGTGGCGCTTTTCGGTAAGCAGCTAAAACCTGTTCGTCCAGCTCGCCTAATTTATCGGTGGCCAATTGCTTATAGTCCACCGTGCCCGCCATCATGTAGCGGCTGAGTTTGACCCCAGCATAGTCGGCATGAGCGTAGTTACCCATCATAGCGACCAATTTTGACTGAGCGTCTCGCATTTCCTCTTTCAAAGATTTAATGTGATTTTCCAGTCGGACAACTTCGGCATGTGCTGAGCAATACTGGCGAGACAACGATGTCCAGCGGTATTGAGCTTCACCCTTGGGAACAAAACAATCTTGTTCAGGGCATTTTGACGGTTCTTTTTTGGTCTGTACTAACTCCCAAAACTGAAGCGCTGTTTCTTGCAACTCAGTTAAGAACGCCGCGTCTCGTTGTATTTCAAACTCAATCAGTTGATCCTCAAAATAGAAAACCAACCAACCACGCGTGCTATTGGCGACCAGTATTTGATGCTGTACCTGCACCCAATACAACTGGTACGCCTCGCTTTGTTCTCGGTGAGCTTGCACATCCTCAAAAACTGACTGGCAAGGACATTTCAGTTCAACGGGTTCTCCCGCATCGTTGATGCCATCAAAGCTGGCTCGAAAGATTGCGTTATGATCGGCTTCTGCACATAACGGCAGAAGAAAGTCATTATGCGCATTCTCAAATGCTCGCCTTGCTTGAGGCTCCAACCTTATACCGCGAAGCACATTTGGATTATTCGACAGGTCTTCCGGTAATACGAATCCAGTTTTTTCTGCCCATAATCGCCAAGGTGTTTTGTAGGGTGAACGCCCCATAATAATTGGGGCTTCAGATGCCGTAACCCCTGCAATGCGCCACTGGTGCCATGCAGGAGTACGTTGTGATAGGTCGATAACCTTCATATTGCCTCCTTTGAGGGGGAGACTCCCCCGAAGGAGAGAACTCCCCTTCAGGGTTAAGTGGTTACTTTGCAGCTTGCGCTAACGCTGTTTGGTGCTGAACAACACTTGCTTGAACCGAATCAATTGCCGCTTTACCGGCTTGAATCGAACCTACGACAAGGGCAACAACCAATACCAAGCGAAAAAGTGAGGCTGATTTAGTCATGGAAGATCTCCAAAAAAAAAGACGAGACCTTCCCCCTGACGGGAGAATAATCCCGCCAGGGTTCGTAAAATGAATGCGTGGCGCTAAGAAGCTAAAGGCTGTGTGAGCGCTTTGGCTGCTTGTTGCTGTGCATTAAATATTTCTTGTTTCGCAAACGTCAGCTCAACACCTTGAAAATGTTCATTGGCATATTCCAATGCACTATTCCAAGCGTTTGAAGCTTCCGCCCGCTCGATAAGCTTGTAAACAAGCCCTCGGGTTCGATCATCAACTTGCTCGGGTGGAATCACAGATGGCTCAACAACGTGTGTTGCTTGGCCTTCGATAATTCGCTCCGCTTCGTCTTGATCGAAAATTCCCACAAAGCCAAACGCAATGCGGGAACACTGGATCATGGATTTATGCCTTAGCATTCGCTTAGTGTGCGTCTGCCATGGACCATCTACCCGGTAAGGGCCATTTTTGCCGTTACCTTCAAAAGGTGGTCGATAGACTTCATCCAGATACTCAGTGATTTTGACTGGGTGCGAACGGTCGCGCCGGTAGATAATGCATTCCATCCATTCAGGGCATTCTTTCGCGCCATCCAGTGAGACTTTGTTTTCTGAAGTCTTAAACTCCATGCCATCAAACTGGTCGTGTTGATTGATGATGCGAGACCATCCATCGACACCTACCACTGGAATAATTCCAGCTTGCTTATCAGGGAACGCAAAAATCTCTTTGGTGAAAGGGTTCAAGCCGTACTGATCTGCAACCACCAAGAGCGCCATCATCTGCTCATTGGTCGGTGCACTACCGTCACGTTGCTTGAATGCTGTTGCTTTTAGGGTATCGAACAACTTGTTTGGATCGACACTAAAGCGCTCAGCAAAGCGTTGGATTAGCTTTGGTTTTTCCATTGTGGACTCCGACAATCAAAGTGGGAGTCTGCCCCTGACGGGAAAGTACTCCCGGCTGGGTTAATGAATTTTCGCTCGGTTAAAAATCTGGTTCAGGATAAGTTTGTGCCCAATTAGCTTGGGAGCCCGCATCATCCGCCGGTGATGGCTCAGATGCTTTGTTCATACTATCAAGAAGCAGAAACTCGTCCGCGTCCACTTCGGTCAATCGATGCTTAATGCCATCTTTCTCCCATGAGCGCGTGCGCTGAGGCCCTTGAACAAAAAGCTTCGCTCCTTTTTGGATCAAATCTTTTGCCCTTAGCCCTAACTTAAATCCACCACGATCTCGAAAAACGACCCGATGCCATTCCGTATGCTCTTTGAGCTCATTGGATTGACGGTCGCGCCATTTCTCAGATGTGGCCAGTGAAACACTGGTCACTAAATCACCTGATGGATAGGCTCGCGTCTCTGGCTCAGAGCCAACGTAGCCTATGAGTGTTACTTGGTTTTTCATCTAAATCCCGCGAGAAACCCCGTCCTTCTAGGGCGAGGAGGGATAGCGGTTGCTCCGAAGGAGCAAAAACTACCCGATTGGTTAATGTTAATATTTACTTTCACAAAAATAACTGTATTGTTGTGAACTATGAAAGAGATCGCTATTAAACAACGCTTTTACCCAACGACTGAACAGGCTCAATTGCTTGCGCAGACTTTCGGCTGTGTGCGTTTCGTTTACAACGCGATCCTTAAATGGCGTACCGACGCTTTCTACAACGAAAGCAAAAAGGTTAACTACAACACGGCAAGCTCTAAGCTGACCGAACTCAAGAAGCAAACTGAGTTTGAATGGCTTAACAGCGTGTCGTGTGTACCGCTCCAACAATCTTTGCGCCATCAACAAACTGCGTTTAAGAACTTCTTTGAAGGAAGGGCGAAGTATCCAGCCTTTAAGAAGAAGCGCAGCAAGCAAAGCGCAGAATTCACGAAGTCGGCGTTTAAGTTCAAAGATGGCAATATCTACATTGCCAAGTCCAAACAGCCGCTTGATATTCGCTGGTCGCGTGAACTTCCTAGCGAACCAACTACCGTCACTATCTCGAAAGACAGTGCAGGCCGCTACTTCGTGTCTATGCTGTGCCGCTTCGAGCCTAAACCACTGCCTGTTACCAAAAAGACAACGGGTATTGATTTGGGTTTGACCGACCTTGTGATTACCGCTGACGGGTTTAAATCTGGCAATCCCCGCCATACTGCAAAGTACGAGAAGAAATTGGCTCAGGCGCAACGCCGCCTTTCCAAGAAGAAGAAAGGAACGGCCAACTTCCACAAAGCCAGAATCAAAGTTGCTCGCATTCAGGCGAAGATTGCCGACTGCCGCCGCGACTTTACCCACAAACTCACCACTACGTTGATAAACGAAAACCAAGTGATTAGCTGTGAGAGTTTGAGCGTTAAAAACATGGTCAAGAATCCGCGACTTGCTAAGGCCATTGGTGACGCCAATTGGGGCGAAATGGTTAGGCAGCTTGAGTACAAAGCAGAATGGCGCGGCAGAACACTTGTCCAGATTGACAAGTGGTATCCGTCTAGTAAGCGTTGTAATTGCTGTGGTCACGTAGTTGATTCTCTACCGTTACATATAAGGCATTGGACTTGTCCAGCGTGTGAAGCGCGCTTAGACCGTGATACCAATGCCGCTATTAATATCAAAGCCGCTGGGCAAGCGGTGTTAGCTTGTGGAGCGTAAGTAAGTCCCGATTGTTCTAATGAACTTCGGGCATAACGCCTTGAAACAAGAATCCCCTTCCTTTAGGGAGGGGAGCAGTCAAGATGTTCTCCTCGTCTTAGTTGAACTCTGTGCACACAGTCGCTTCTACCCGGCTGGGCAAAGAAGACTGACGACGCAGATAGGTTGGTATTTCGAGTAAAGCCATGTCGTACTGATGTGGCTCTTTGTAAAACGCAGATGTCAAACGGGGCATACCAGGAGCTTTAGGCACTGCCATTGGACGACGTTTTGGTGTTGGTGTGAGCAATCGCTTGATTTGAGTAAGTACAAATCGAAACGGGCGCACGCATTGACGAGCAAGCAATCGCAAAAGCGACCAGCTCAGTTTTGCAAGCAACATAATGCCTGCGATTTGGATAATAAATCCGAAGATATATTCCATTGGTGACTCCTTAATTTGGTTGTGAAGGAGTCACCCCCAACTGGGGAAAACTCCCCCAGCTGGGTGGTGAAAAGGCGAACCGTAAGGAACGCATGGTTGAGCATGTAAAAACATGCAGGCTATTTGTTTAAGGAGGCTAGCTACCTCTTAGTACCACTGAGAAAACTCAGCGGCGGGCTTCCTTTGAGCTCATGCTCTCAGGCGCAGATATCACTGAAACAGATCAGCAATATTTGATAGTCAGTGTAACCGTCTTATCCAGACAGGATAGTTAGAAAGATGCTCAATTCTTCCACCTAGCTGAAAGGCCATTACCTCACAGAGGATTAGTCTAGGGACTGATTATTGTCATATCAGGAGCAAACTTATGGCCCAAGCAAAACCCAATTACTCAAAACCCATCTTTGAACAATCATTCACAATTAACAGCTTACAGGCGCAACGTGTCGTTGACCGTGTTTTTAGGCGCACGGTCAGTGCGCTCTACGGAATCGATGTCATCCTACGCATCATTGGCGATGAGAACGAAATTGATGAAGTGGAACAGATCATTAGCCAGCTGATCGAGGATTGCGCTATGGCGGTAGACAACGAACAAGCTCGTTTGGACAAACTGATGGAGTCCAACGGTATCGATGAAGTACCTGACTACACCGATCCGATTACCTTCAACGCCAAAATCAGCTCGCCTCAGGTTGGCCAGTTTGTTGGCTTAGTGCGCAAACTCGATGCGTTGATGATCTCAATGGACACACTCTGGTTATCTAGCGTGCTTAGCAACAAGCAACGCGTTGATGGCAACTACGCATGGCAACAGCGCATTATCAAACTTGCACGACGCATTATTGATATCGAAATTCGAGCACGAAAATCAGCCCAAGCTAAGGGTAAAGAAGCAGAAGTTGAGCAAGCGGTGCCTTCAACCGATGACGATATCACTGAAGAGGAAACAGATAACCCCGCCAACTAGCCAACTAGGCTCCCATCAACCAGCCCCTCTCGAAGGGGCACTATATCGCTATCCATGCTATCGGTAATGAGTTCAATAAACAGTATACAATGTACGCATAATGCAGTACATTGTATTGCTTATTTATCATGGAGAAGCACAGTGTCGCGTTCCAAAGAAGAGACTTTGTCAATACGAACATCTAAAGAAATCAAGCTGTTGCTAAAAGCAGCAGCGGAAAAAGAACATCGCTCTCAAGCGTCTATGATAGAAATACTAATTTTGGATTATGCAAAATCGAATGGGCTAAGCACCATCATAGCCTCAGATAATACTAAGTAGTTACGTCTGATTATTTTAAATCGTTATTAATATGATGAAATAATTAGTATTTAATACGATAAACGACTGAGTAATTCGATTATAAATGAACATTGCAAAGGGGAATAATAGTGGCTAACGGTAAAATACTGAGACAGTTGATTAGGGCTGGAACCATTGGTGATTCCGAGGCCTTTCGGCTTGCTTCAGAAGCTGTTATTCAAGATGAGCGTCAAAAGCAACATCACCTTCTTGCAAATGATCTTGAGCAGATATTGTATGGTGAGCATTTAAGACCGCTTAAACAAAATGGACGTAACGCTTTGCCTACTCCTCCTGTAGATAAAGAGCGAGGACTACCACTTTTAGATGTTCGACAAGCTCAGCGACCAATAGAAGAAATGGTTTTACCTGAATCTAGTATCGCACCCATCGAGGAACTTCTTGAGGAACACCGCCGTGTCGATGTACTGAGAAGTTTTGGAATGAAGCCTTCTGGAAAAATTATTTTTCATGGTCCTCCAGGTTGCGGGAAAACCTTAGCAGCTGAGGTCATTGCTTTTGAGCTTGATTTACCTCTTGCAATTGTTCGTCTCGATGCGTTGGTATCTTCTTTTTTGGGTGAAACAGCCGCGAATCTTCGCAAAGTTTTTGATTTTGTTTCTGAACATTCTATGGTGGTTTTATTTGATGAATTTGACGCCATAGGCAAAGAACGTTCTGACTCAGGTGAACATGGTGAGTTACGCCGCGTCGTTAACGCAGTGCTTCAGATGATGGACGCTTATCAAGGGAAGAGTCTAATTTTAGCAGCTACAAACCATGAGCACATTTTAGACAGTGCTATCTGGCGACGCTTCGATGAAAAAATTGACTTCCCATTACCTGATGAGCTGCAAATACAACAAATTCTTTCACTCAAATTGCGTGGTGTACGTCGCCAATTTGAGTTAGATGATAAATCTATCCTCGGGATATTTTCTACAAAGAGTGGCGCTGATATTGAACGTATTGTTCGTAGAGCAGTAAAAAGGATGATCCTACGTAGTCAGGAATTTTTGACCGTTAAGGACTTGAAGCAAGCAGCTTCTCGAGAAAGTTAAAAAAGGGACTAGGAATGGCTAATTATGAACATCTTAAGATTGAAAGAGAACTGCTTGAAAATGAACGTAGAACAAGGAAAGTCAATATCCCAAAACATCCACGAGGTGATCTTCGGGGGCATGGTCAAAAATTATCTAGAGACTTAACTGAATCAATCAGATTCGCACAAAGTCAGCAAACGTCACGTCCGGGTAATTTTGTACTGAAAATTCGTTATACAGGACTTCTCGATATTACCCATCTAAACAAACATGGTATCGAGTTTGTAAGCCAAGAAGACAATCATCTGTGTGTTGTTTTTGTTGATGAAACCGGAATGACTGTGTTTGAAGATCACCTGCAACGCTTAGGTTTGGACGAGACAGAATTGACGTACAAGCAGATTCTCGAGGCCATAGAGGGAATCGATAACTGGACAAGTGATGACCGGAAAAGTTGGGCTCTAAGAAGGCATGGCTTACCAAGGTCAGAGAAGTTTCTCTTAGATGTAGAGCTTTGGCCTGTAGCTGTTGCTCATCACCCAGAGAGATTAAGCACTTGTGATGCATTTGAGCGTTGGCTAGCTCATAACGGAATACGGCGAACAGATAAAGTTAACCTTGATAGCTTAGTAATGTACCGTTTGGAGGTTAACTCTAGTCAGGCTAATCTACTGCTGAATCACTCTGATGTCAGACTTGTTGATCTCCCCCCCAAGAGCGGTATTCGCTATAGCCAACTAAATTGTGACATCAATAGAATTCCTGAAGGAATACAATCCCCTACTCATCAAGCTGCAAGAGTTTGCGTCCTTGATAGCGGAGTAAATACTAACCACCCCCTGTTGGCACCCGCAATTGCGGAAAGTGCAGACTTTATTGGTGATACAGACGGCATGGATTTGAATGGTCATGGCACTGCTGTTGCTGGTGTAGCTCTGTATGGTGACTTGGAAGCGTGTAACTCAACAAATTATTGGCACCCTGAACTTTGGATTTTCAATGGTAGAATTCTTGATGAGAATGCAGAATTTGACTCCAGTTCTATCGAAAAAACTCTCATTGAAGCTGTAACCTATTTTGTCGAAGAACACCAATGTCGGATTTTCAATTTGTCGTTAGGGAATTCCAATGCACCTTACGATAATCGTCATATTCGAGGAATTGCGTATGTCTTGGATAAATTGGCTAGGGACTTCAATATCTTATTTGTCGTTTCTGCTGGGAACTTCTCAGGCTCTATCGATCCAGATGTGCCAAGACATAGCTGGAGAGACGAGTTTCCAGAATACCTTCTAGCTGACGAAAGTATTATCATAGATCCAGCTCCGGCACTAAACGTTCTAACGGTGGGAAGCTTGGCTCGACATAATGCGACTTTCGATGCTCAACGGTATCCTGAAATTGGGCAATTGGCTCCAGCCACAGAAAATCAACCATCCCCATTTACACGTCACGGTCCCACTATTAAAGGTGCAATTAAACCCGAGCTGGTAGCTATGGGTGGAAACTTGGCTTCTCCAATAAGAACAGGCAACGAACTCAATGCAGTTATGCGAGGCATGGGGGTACTGACCTGTAATAGTCGATTCGTTGGGAACACATTGTTTAGCGAAATTAGCGGAACAAGTTTTGCGGCACCTTACATTACCCATCTTGCAGGTCGTTTATTGAATAACTACCCGAAGGCTTCTGCTAATTTGCTCAGAGCACTACTGGTTAATCATGCGAATATGCTGTCGGAGATTGAAAGCAGCTTTCCTGAAGATATGAAGAAATCTTATAGGAGCGCAAATGGACGAGATGCGTTTAGAGATATAGCTGGTTATGGTGCTGTTGATGAGGGGGAGCTTTTTAGATCTTCACAAAATGCCGTTGTCTTAATGGCTGAAGAGAAAATTGAAAACAACTCGCATCACTTTTTCGAACTGCCGCTTCCCGATGATTTTTTAAGGTCTCAGCGTGCTTCCAGAGAAATTAGAGTTACTCTGTCTTATTGTCCAGCGGTCAGGACAACTAGGATAGACTATGTGGCCACTAAAATGTCTTTTAGGTTAGTCAAAGATCAGTCGCTTGAGTCTGTTCAAAGGCATTTCAATCACAGTACTCAGGATGAAACTAAAACCAGAAATGATGATGCTACAAGTAATAGGGACATAAGTGCTGAATTAAGAGGTAAAGGTACAGTTCAATCTTCAACTTGGCGGATTAAACAGCCGAAGCCTTCTGAAAAGTGGTTTGTTGTAATTACTCGACAAGATAGAGATTGGGGTGAGGCGTTGAGTTTCGAACAAGAAGACTATGCCTTGGTTGTGACTGTCACTGATCGAGAGAATGAGGAAGCCCAGCTGTATAGCCAAATATCACAACGCATAGAGCTTAAGGCTAGAGAACGTGCACGGGCTCGAGTGTAGGGAATTCTTGTTCTGTAAAAATCACCCATGGAACGGGAAGATTTAATTTTTCGGGCCATATGTATTAGGAAAAAAGGATGAAACTGCACAGTATTCGGGTTTCAAATTTTCAGAGTTTTGGTGCTGAACCAACAGAACTGACACTGGAAAATATTACCTATCTGATTGGCCCCAACGGGTCAGGCAAGACTGCTGCACTCCAGGCTTTGTGCCGACTGTTTGCATTTGATCCATCATTACGCCGTATTCAGCGCTCAGACTTCCATGTCCCGCACGATGAACAAGAAGCGCCCGAAGAAAGGCAGTTATGGATTGAGGCGGACTTCGTGTTCCCCGAGTTGGAGGATGAAGAAGATAACTCGACCGTTGCTCCCCATTTCAGTCACATGCGCCTTGATGACCCTGACGGAATTCCTAGGGTACGATATCGCCTAAGTGCCACTATGGGCCTGGATGGGGATATTGATGAGACTTTTGTGTATGTGCTTGAAGCTGGCCCGGATGGTTCGCCTCTAAATCCTCAAACGGTTCCAAGGTCTGAACGAAATCACATACAAGTCCACTATCTGCCCGCAAGAAGAGATCCGACTGACCACATAGCATATGGAACGAACGCGCTGCTTGGCCGCTTGCTACGGGCAGTGAACTGGGAAAATGAACGGGAGGAAGTCAAAGGGTTCACCGACCAGATTAGTGAGAGTTTGGCTGCTAATCCATCGGTCAATGCTTTTAGTGCCCACCTGAAGAAAACTTGGGGCACCCTTCATAAAGGCAGCTACTTTACAGATCCCAAGATTACTTTTGTGGCATCTGAGATCGAGGCGTTGCTTCGTCATTTGTCCGTATCATTCTCGCCTGGACATGATGAACATCTTGTCGATTTTTCCAGACTCAGTGACGGCCAGAAGTCGATGCTCTATCTGTCATTGGTTCTTTCATCTCAAGCAATTGGGCGTGCTGTCCTTGCCGGTGAGGACGGCTCTTTTGACCCAGAAAAATTGCGTCCGCCAGTCTTTACTTTGATTGCCCTTGAGGAACCAGAGAACAGCCTCTCGCCTCACTATCTGGGGCGGATTGTCAGCGCTCTGAACTCCATGACGAGCAACGAGGATGCTCAGGCCCTAATCGCTACGCATGCTCCGTCAATGTTACGACGTGTCGATCCGGAACATATTCGATATCTTCGACTTACCGAAACCCGGCAATCAAGAATTACGAAAATCCAATTACCCGCTAAAACCGATGAAGCGCACAAGTTTGTACGCGAGGCTGTCCAGGCATTCCCTGAGATTTACTTCTCACGTTTGGTTGTGTTGGGTGAAGGGGATAGCGAAGAAATTGTACTACCGCGCCTTTTCCAAGCAAAGGGTGCGCCAGTTGATGAATCAGCGGTTACGATTGCTCCGCTTGGAGGTAGGCATGTCAATCATTTTTGGCGCCTGTTATCAGCACTGCAAATCCCATTTTTGACCCTTCTCGATTTAGATGTGGGCAGATATCAAGCGGGCTGGGGAAGAATAAAGTATGTAAATAACCAACTTGGCTTATATCAACCTGAAAAAGTTCTGCCAAATACTTTTTCTTTATCAGATTGGAATGATGACAAAGTACCTGTTCGTACCCACCACTTCTTTGAAAACGGCACTAAGAGTGTATTTGCAGAGCTGGAAATGCGTGGTGTGTTTTTCTCATTTCCAATGGATTTAGATTTTTCAATGCTCCTTGCTTTCCCAGATGCTTACGGTGTTCAGCAGGAAGTTCCGGATGACTCAACAATTAAAGCCGTGTTAGGCAAGAGCCATCATGACCCATCCCAATATAGCTATGACGAGTTAAATCTTTTCTCTACGTATCACAAGCTTTTTAAACTGGGCAGCAAGCCCGCTGCTCATATCGAAGCTCTCGCTCAACTAAGCGACGAGGATTTGCTGGCGAACATGCCTGAATCATTTGGACGACTCACTGATGCCGTGATCGCCAAGCTTGCGGAACTGCCCGAGTGATTGCTGTAGATGCATGGCTGCCTTCGGATGGGCTAACTCTTGAACCCAATGCACTGCGGGCTGCGAAGGAACAAGCGCGCTGTCTTGCACTGACGGCGGGGCCGGGCGCGGGCAAGACGGAAATGCTTGCACAAAGAGCTGACTTCCTCCTACGAACCGGAACCTGCCGTTATCCGAAGAGAATACTCGCTATCTCTTTCAAAGTTGACGCCAGCAAAAACTTGAAGGAGCGAATCCAGCAACGCTGTGGACAAGAATTGGCTTCCCGTTTTGATAGCTACACATTTCATGCGTTTGCAAAGCGTATTATTGATCGCTTCCGAGTAGTGCTTACTGGTAATGATGCTCTTGATCTGGATTATTCGATTGGCGAAAGAAAAGTCACAAAAAGGCAAATTACATTTCATGATCTTGTACCGCTAGCAATTCAAATTCTTAAGGCCTCCACTGTCGCAAGAAATGCCATACGCCAAACTTACAGCGATGTTTTCTTGGATGAATTCCAGGACTGCACGGATCAGCAGTATGAACTCGTGAAGGTAGCCTTCCAAGGTACGAGCATTCGTCTCACTGCTGTCGGTGATACCAAGCAGAAAATCATGGGATGGGCAGGTGCATTGGACGGAATTTTCCAAACGTTCGCTAGGGATTTTTCAGCGGTCCCATTAAACATGTACCGAAACTTTCGTTCAAAACCACGCCTGCTTCGGATGCAGAACGAGATAATTCGCGTGCTCGATCCGGCTTCCGTCATGCCAGATCACCAACTTGCTGGTGAAGAGGGAGAGGTCTTCGCGTGGCAATTCGAGAATGCCCAGGGTGAAGCTGAGTACTTGGCCGATTTGATTGCCGGGTGGATAAGAAATGAACAGGTTCCGTTATCCGAAATCGCCGTATTAGTGTCCAAACAACTAGATCTTTACGCCAATCACCTGATGGTGGCATTGGAAGTTAGGGGAATACCGTACCGGAATGAGCAGGAGATGCAGGATATTACTGTCGAACCTGCCGCAAGGCTCGTTGTTGACTATTTGTCCTGTCTCTATGGCCAGCGAGAGCCCAAAGCCTGGATTCGGCTGATGAATCAATTGATTCCCTTTGCCGATGACGAGGTGCAGTCTAGCGTCAGGCAAAATTTCCAAAGCTTCTTCAAGGAACAGCGAAAAATCATCGCCATGGCCGAGTTGTTGGATGAACCGTTTTCGGGATGGTGGGATTCTGTGTGTAGATTTTTGAAGAAAATAGGAATGGAGACTCTTGTTGCTCTCTCGCCTGACTATGAGTCACATGCCAGATTAGGTGAAGTTGTGGGAGATACCAAAGCGCGCATTGAAGAATTGCTTGAACTTACCCCCGACTTGCCTCAAGCCTTGACTCGTTTCTCTGATGATCAGGCTGTGCGTATTCTGACTATCCATAAGAGCAAAGGATTGGAGTTCGACTCAACGATAATTTTGGCCGTTGAGAACGAAATATTTTTTGGGGATCAAGATTCTAATCTGTGTGCTTTCTTTGTTGGTGTATCCCGTGCCAAGCGTCGGCTTGTTCTTACATACGCTAAACAACGCGACAGGCCCCTTAACTATGCTAAAAGATGGGATGTAATTCGAACTCCACAACAGGAATATCTTCAATATGCAGCACAGTTTATTACCGATTTAACGCACATTTAAAAAGTCATTAGCTAAACTACTCAGTTCAAAACTTGCAAAGCCATAAACCGTCCTCAAAAACGTTCTCTTTACTAAATATAATGCAACATCTAGCGCGATGTCAGCTCCAAAATATACTGGAGCTGACAAAGATTTTTTCTTCTAGTTATTCCCCGAAATTTCCTCCGTCGCCTCCTGACGCAGTTTCTGGGCATCCATTCCGTTTAGCCGTTCAAGGGCTCTGTCTGCGGCACTCTGACGATTTCCATCAACGTTTAGCGTACTTCCTGAGCCTGTGAGTCTTTCCAGATCCAGTGACGGTACTTCGGGTAGGTTGCCTGTTATCGATAAGATACCTATCCATTCATCCAGATTGACTTGGCTCCAATCCACCTGGTTTAACTGACTCGCGGTCAATCCTTCACAGTTTGGAGATTTCGCACTGCCCCAGCCAAGGCCCAATTGCGGACGCACTTGCTCTTGAATGATCCGTGAAAGCGGCGAAGTAAAGCAGCAATATGATTGCCGTTTCTCAACACAGGCACCTAAGAACTTAGACTTGCAGTAAGAGCCCACATAGTGGCAACTCTTCAATACCCGCTTAGCGTTCATCTCAAACTCACTCTGCTCACATTTCCAGATAAGCTGAATGAGGATCATGGTGACTGAGTAAATCATGTAGGCCGTCATAACCGTACTCAGAACCGCGCCCGCAGCGCCACCCAGCGCAAAGTTACCACCCGAAACGACACCATCGGCTCCAACTGCGCCACCAACGTTACTAAACAGTGCCGATTGCGCCCCCGAACCAAAGGTCGTACCTACCCATTCAGCCGTTTTGTTGGTCAACACCTGCATGAAGCCAGTCGCAGCTTGCTCCGCTCCCGCGCCAGCAGCCGTTGATGGCCCAGCCCCCATAAGAGAGTCCCAAGCAGACACAAAGGGCTCTTTGACCGCACTCCAAGTACTCGTGATTGGCTCCCTAAGCGTATTCCAGGAACCATAGATTGCCGACGACGGATTCATGGCCATGACTGCCGTATCAAGCTTGTTGACCGCCACAATCATTGTGATGTAATCCGATAACGACACGCCACTTGGCTTTTCACAGCAATCCACTATGCCACCAACGGCTTTTTTGCACTGGCCAGCATTACCTTTAAAGACCGTACACTCGACGTTATCTTGGCCATCAGCTCCCGTACATGACATATCATTGGTCATAAACTGCGCCGCATTAAGCATCGCTGCGGCTTCTGCAAAGTTAGCCTGCTTGATTGACTCTGGCTCTAAACAATCTGTGCCCATACAGCGAACTGGCCCCTCACAGTTGTATTGAGTTTCCATTCGTGCATTTTGCACTTCAACGCTTTGTCCGCAGTCATACACCAAACTTTGGATATAGCAGAAGCCTTCATGACCAGCCCCGCCTTCAGTGCATTCGGTTCTGACGTACTGGCAGGCCAGGTTTTGCTCCAGCGCGGCACACGTATTGGTGGTCGTGTTTTGTCCGTTATTAACGATGGTTTGTGTATTACCATTGGCATCTACCCAGCTATCTGAGCTGCCCATGTTGAACTCTGGATGAGCAGTCGAAGCATTGTAGGTTGCTCTTGCCCTCCAGCATGAGAGCCCCAGTCCATCAGAGCTGCCACGACTGGTTAAATGAACAGGAGACGAAACAACCGCTGGATAAAGGCTCCCAAGATTGGCCAACTCGCCACTACCAACCGTTAACCCGTCGATTCGTTTTGTGCCCGTATCCAAACACTGCCACTGCACGGCAGTAAACTGATCCGTTTGCATCAAGCATTGGTCTATGCCCGGATCACTTGATTGATGAACAACGTCCTGTTCTAAGTACTTGCCAGAGAAGGTCAATGAAGCGCTCAGTTTCGCAGGAGCCAAACACTTCTGAACTTCTCGGCTGCAAGTATCGAAATCGACTTTGTTCCAGCCGGATTCACATCTGGAACGAGTAACTTCCTGAGGTTCATGCCACGAAATAATCGACCCATTAACGACCTTACACAATGAACCAACTAAGGTTCCTTTTGGACAGGTCATTTCAGGGTATTTAATGGACGGTTTCGTCTCTGTGACCGTCTCCTTGTTGCCCGTCAATGAGAGTGTCGTTTTCCAGCCATTTGCCTTGGACGGCGACTCGGTGATTTTTATCTCAGTATTTTGATTATCAAACACTCTCAGCGTCGCGTTTCCAGTTTGCATAGTGCTGCTGTGCTGTGGAACAAAACTGAGCGTTTCGGAGCTAAAGCAACCACGCTCAATGGACCAGCTTTGTTGATGGGTTTGGGCGGATATACGTCGTTCTAACTGACACTCAGTAAGCGTGCTGATCTTCTCGCACACCTGGTAATCCGGTACATGCTTGGTTTCAGTAAATGGCGTAATCGTCTGAGTAGGCTCACAAGCTTCAAAACTACTTGGCATAAGGTTGGATACCACACACTTTGGATCGCTGGTTTGCAATCCACAGTCATAGGTATCGGTAAAACGAATGCATTCACCTTTATCATTGGTCTCGGCACATTCTGACGACATGAATCCACAGGAAGGATTCGCTTCAAGCACTTGGCAGGCCTGATTTTCAATCCCCTTATAGCTTTCATCATCCACACTAACTTGAACACGCCGACACAAAGGCGATATGCCAGCCACTGGGCTTGGGGCAAAGTAGGATTCACAAACTGAAACACCATTGACCACCGTACATCCGTTGGTTGAAGAAGGCTGATCCGTGCATTGAATGCTGTAGTCTGAAAACTTCGTCGGGATATCCGCTGCTTGTTCGATACAGGATTGTGGCGACCAACTATCATTCATCACCACCTTGGTTGGATCAAAGCGCACCTTGATGCGTGCATACCCCTCACCACTACCAGTGACCGATACGCGAATTTTTACCGGCACTTCTAAACCTGGTTCTACCGCTTTTAGCCTGGCAGTGAGATCGGTATTTGGATTGCGCTCCCAACTGGTACTGAGCTCGCAGCGACCTGCCGTTTCTGGTGGAAAGTTATTGTTCGGCCCAGACCAGACTTTCTGATCGCCAAGCCACACCTGCATGTAGTCATCCCATTTGGCGTACTCAAGAACGGCTGAAGTAATCGCATCGGGGTTCACGACTTTGAGTGTGATGGCCTGTTCAAACACTTTACAACGGCCACTCCAGTAGTTGTCGCCAATTCGTCCAATCCAAACTTCAAGACATCCCTCACCACAAGAGCGAAGGTTCATTGGTCCTGAAACATGCTCAATAATGCCTGCCGTGTAATCGTGAGTAATCGTGCAGCTGTTAACCGCTGTATTGAGCCTGTCGCATTGCTGGTAATTTGGGCTACCTTCACCTTGAGACTCACAGCCGGGGAAGCTTTGCGTTAATAGATTGGGGGCAGTTTGAACCGCATCAGTTAATGCCCAAAGCGGATCATTGACCATATCTGGCCGAGACCTGTCTTTGATTTGCTGTAGCGAACGAAACGCCTCACCCGTAGCGCCACTTTCGGATGCCATGCTCTCTTGGCGCTGTGTCCCCATTTGATTCATGCTGGCATCAGAGCCATAAACGCCCGTTAAGACATCCAATGAGCCCTGATCCATACCAGGGAAAAGCTCTTGCAAGTTAATGGACTCATTACCACTGCCATTCGGCACCGACAATGTATTGCCATTGAGTGCGGGCATCGTCCAGTTTTGCAGCAATTGCTTACCTTCTTGTTGTCCGCTTAGGCCGGATTGGCGCTGCACATCAGCGGCCACACCATGTAAGGGCAGGCACGCCATAGTGATTGATAAAATACCCGCTAAAACTCGGGTAAAAAGTGTTGGTTTCATGGTTAACCTCCCGAGTTACAGCAGTCTTGCCAGCGCCACAAAATGTAGAGCGCATCTTCACCGGCACCGGGGATCGTTCGCCACTCTCCCCATTTCATGGTGCTTTCACCGATGACATGCGCACTTTCAGTTTCCGGTACAGGGAAGAACATACTCATCTTGTATTGGGATTTCGGCAGCATGGGTTCGATAACAGGTCGGCATAGCGCACTGTTCCCCATTGTTCGCCTTGCAAGACCACGCCTGTGTTGAGCCGCGATTGCTCGCGCTGCTAAATGGCTGGTGTTTTCTGCTAATGAGCCAAAGGCTAAGGTGTGGCCAGATAAGGGATAGAGATGGCCCCAACTGCCAGCACACCAAAACAACTGATCGATGGGTTTACCAAGCGTTGATGAAGCAGCGTCAGCGGTACAAGCAGATATAGCCAATGGATTGGCAACGGCAGCAGCTTCAGGCTGAGTAAAAAAGGCCAGTTCATCGTTCATCCATGTGGGGTCCAATTCGGACAAATACATCAAGTCAAAGTCCATGTAACCATCGGCATTGCAATTGCCATCCATGAACAAATCGAGCATGACCAAAAGCGGAAAGGCGTAATAATGGTAATGGTAGAAAGCGAGATCACCGGTATCGTATTCACCCTCGCCATGACCACCTTGCAGCCGCCTATCACCTAACGGTAAACGAATCCCTCCCAGGGAAGGCGAGCAACCCGGCGTTCTGACCAGTTCAATTAAACGCGCTGGCTCCCACATGCTGGTAACAATACCTGGCCTTGGCACGCCTAAGTTATCTTCACATAAGCAAAATGACTTGTTTGATGCGCCGCTTGGGACACTGCCAGAGCCAAGAGGAAGACCCGCAACTCGGATAGGAAAAATGCATGACCAGCAAACATCCGTCAGCAACTTACCCGACAATAAACCCGCGTCTGGGCAGGTCAGTTCGGCTTTTGCAGGAATAGATGCGCCAAGGACAAACATGACAATGAGAGTCCGCAACAGACGATACGTATTATTGAGCTTTTTCATGAACAAGCTCCTTTGCTGGAATTTCTTCTATTTCAAACGCGAGCCCCTTTGCTTGAACAAACGACGGGGTGACTTGCAAATCAAAGCGCTGCTTTAGCGAGCCATTGAGAAGGTAAACCGGACTGTCCAATGTCTTTTCGAGCGCATTGAGGCGATTCCAGCCTTGGGCACGGTCGAGCTGCGTGGTGATAAGCGTAATGCGGCGCAGTGTCCTATCTTGCGTCTCAAGCCAATGCGCTACTGCGTCCACTTCTTCAGCGTTCGACGCATTAAACACCACAAGCTGCTGAGTAAACGGCAAGGCTTTTAGCGGGTTAATACGCGTTCCTGCTGGGATCAATGTTCGGCCACTGGCATCCAATAGTGACCGCTGCATGACGATGGTTGGATCAACCATTCTTATCCGATACTGCGTGGCTTTGGGTAACTCAGTGAAAGTTTGGCGAGACCAGAATCGCTCAATGGCTTTTTTCTTTAACGCGCCCAGGTCAATCGACTGTAAACGCTGCATCGCCACTTGCATCAAATCCGGTTCTAAAATGGAATGAATAGGACCGCGTTGACCCAATGAACCGGTATTGCCTTTTTCAATTTGACGCTGCAACCAGTCCTTGCTGTAAACCCCTAGTGCACTTGCAGTCACCTTGTCATCTTCTATGCGGAAAATGGCAGGCACGCTAGTCACCCGCCAGTGCACAAAGGCTTTCGGATCGATTCGAACCTGAGGAACAGGATCAAGCCCCGTCATCAGCGTATGCCAATCACGGATAGCCGCCCCCAAGTTCTTTCCTTCAGGAATTCCCCGAAACAACACAATAGCGCCGGTAGCACTGGCCTCTTTAAATAGCTGCTTCAGTGAGGAATCTCCCAGTGAGGACGACGCAAATATCAACCATTCATCGTTGTTTTTGAGCGACGCAGGTTGTTCAATCGGTGAAAAAGGCTCGATAAATTCAGATGAACCATCCACAGCACTTTGTAAAATGCTGCGGCTCATTTCGACGATCTTTTTGTCCTCGTCAGACAACGGATAAGGCTCTTGTGCCCAGGACACTTGAACCCAAGCCAATGGCGCAACCAACAAAAATAAGAGGTATAGTCTTCTCATCTTCCACCTCCTACCAAAGCGGCCAAGCGCGACCGACAATCTGCTCGCGCTTAACGGCATTCCAATAGCGGGAGTCGAAACTCGTTGCGGCCTCGCCGGAAAACCAATATTCGTTTTCTTGCAGCATCAATGAGCGGCTAAATTCTGTTTCAGCCACACCAAGACGCTGGGCTAATGCCATGCCGGTAGAGACTTCAGCACCGTTCACCAGCACATGCTCAGGCGTCACCTTGACTTCATCCCCTGGCATCCCTGTTAGGCGTTTAAGCATACGAGTACCGTCGTTATATAACGGAGCAAGTCCTTTTGAGTGGAAGGCATACAAACCATCCTTAACGGGCTCTTTATTCCATAGGTCAATCAGATACACCGTGGTATCAGGCAGGCAGCGCTCTTGCTGGGTATCAATACCTATTCGGTAGCGCATCATGGCGTAGGTGCCTACCAAGGCCATGATTAACGCAAGAGCGGCCAACCGGATGAGATATGGCCGCCAAGGCATTCTTTTACGGAGTATCTGCATGAGACACCTCCTTTGAGCCTACTGGCACAAATATGGAATCATCAGCACCCACCACCGCTTGGGCATCCAGCACGATAAAACCGGCTGCTTTTAGCTTTTCAATTTGCTGATTGGTCTGAAGCAACCTGGATTCGATGTCTTGTTCGCTGGCATTGGGGCCCAGTGACAGCACCGCCTCCCCAAAATCCACGACTGCAATGGGCGTACTTAACGCCAACTGGCTGTGGATAGGTTCGAGTGTTTTCATTAAGAGCCAGCTGGTCATTAAACCGCTGCCTGCAATAGACAAAGTAATAGAGGCCATAAATGGCCAAAGCGTGGACTTATTCATAGCCTCGCTCCTTTAACAACTGGGAGATGGCATCAGCAACAGAAAGGCCTTTACGCGTTAACTGCTTAATCGCGTTTACATCTTCTGCACGGGACGAGTACAACAGCTTGTGAAACGGATCGACGATGAGGCGGCCAATCCCGGTGCCCATCTCGGTAATAAAGAAAATTTCGGAATAGACACCAGTGACGGTATGAACGGTTTTCAGGTATTCATAACCGCCTTCACCGAGTGGCAAGCGGCCTTCTTTTTTGAGCGCGTTGATGGTTTCAGCTTTTTGGCCAAGCAGGTACATATTGGCCGAGTTTTCAGCGATGGCTTTACCTGTAGGGCTGTCGTATAAATCGTTGACCGACTGCGTTACCGTTACAGCACTGCCGCCATATTTTCGAAATCGACGGTAACCCGTCTCGATAAACTTACCGACATCACCTTGAGTCAGCAGATCCCAGGCTTCGTCAATGAACACAATCTTGCGACGATCCCGCTCACCTAAGTACATCTCTTGTTGGATTTGGTAGATAAGCTGAAGCAACACCACTTGTTGTAGGTGCTTGCGCCCCTTGAGCTCTTCTAACTCCAGAACAGTGAAACGGTTTTTGAAACGAATATTGTTGTGACCATTAAAGAAACGGCCATATTCGCCCTGTGTCGTAAACGGATAGAGCTGCTCACCCACGTCTTGCACACGACGGTCTTCATGATTTTTTAAGGCCTCAGCCACATCATCAACCAACATGGCACGACCTTTTTTCTCCCAAAGTTCACGGGTCTGACGCTTTAGGTTGGCCATCTGAAAATCAGTTAATGACTGCGTAGGTGCGGCCATTGCAGCCAATAGCCCAACCAGCACATCCGCTTCTTCGTCATAGTCCTCAACAATTTCAAACGGATTCAAGCAAATGCCACTGTCCCGCCCGAACTGTAAGAACTCACCGTCATAGACTTCACACAGCTTTTCATAAGAGCGGCCAACATCAATCACCCAGCATTGGCCGCCTTCAGATAAGTAGGAGGAGATGATTTCGTTCACCAGGAATGACTTACCCGACCCCGATTGCGCCGCGATGCAACAGTTGTAATTACTGCCCGAGTCATAAAGGGACACACTCATGATCTGGCCATTACGGGAAACAAAGTTAATCACTGGCGTGCCCGTGCCTTTCCAATCCGCAAACAAAGGCAACAGAGGGATCACATGCCGTGTCGCCATGGTCTTGAATCGAAACAAGTCGTTCATCGCCTGGCGGTCGGCACCAAATGGCAGGGCATTCAGAAAAATGGGCAAACAGAAGTACTTGTCTTCCATCAGCTCAAATCCGAGTTCTTTGAAATAAGTTCGAGCATTTGAAACAGAGCTGATGGACGCTTCTTCCGTTTGGGAAAACAGCGTTAAGGTCATGTTTGCCCGAATAGGACGATCACCTTCTTGCAAGGCTTCAAAAAGAACATCAAATCCCTTTTTCTTGGCTGCAAGCACCGGCACAAACTTGAGCATCGGGCCATAGGCCTGATTGACCGCCCATTGACGCTTCGTCTCTAAACGAGATCGCATGGCCTCGGCTGAAGGAAAGTGAATGGTGACATTCAGCAAAAAGCTGCCGCGTAAACCGCGACTGCCCGTCATCATATCGCCCGCAAAACTTGCGGCATGACCAAACCAGATCCGCTCAGGCAAGCGCTTAAACGATAAGGTTTTAACTCGGTAATCGCCCAGCATCAGACCTTGGCTATCCACCTTGATAGCTCGGTCATAATCCAACACTTGCTCTCGAAGTGGTTTATCTGCCTCACTGCGGATTGGAGATGGATTGCGCCAAGAAGCATCTTTTCCCCAGTTAAGTTGCGAACTTAATGCCGCGAGCCAATTTCGGTCAGTCATCTCAGTGACGCGAAAACCAACCGTTGCCAGCGCTTGCGAGAAAGAAGCCCGAATCGCGGATGCTCGACTCAACTCACGCTCCGTCGGTATAGGACTTTCCAAAGGCAATTTGCAGGTGACGATCAGTTGAAAGTTGCGTACCTGAGTCTGGGTCGATTCTTCTATCGGTTGAACCGTGCCCCCATCGAGGAAATCCGCACGTTTGCGTATCGACGCCCTGAGCAATGGATCGGATTGACGATGCCGTAAGCCCATCATGCGTTGAAGGTCGGTTTGAATATCAGGCGAGGCGTACAGGCCAAATTGCAGCAAAGTGTCTTTTGGCCAGTCGTTGTTGAGTAGAACATTAACCCTATCTGCAACAGACTCATCACCACCCGGCAATGGGTCACATAGAAAACCAAAGCCAACACTCTGGTCTTCCATGAAAAACAGTTGCTCATCGTCTGAATAGGCCAATACTGGCAACAGCTCTGAAGCGCGTTGCCCTGAATACAGAGAGGCTTTCATTAACGCCCCTCCAACCAAGCAGAAAGATCATAAGGACGGCCTCGACTGATGCGACCATCATTGGCGACGATGAAAGGCACACCTTGAATGCCCAGGATTTGAGCCGTCACCAAGGTACGCTGCATTGGCTCTAAGTTGCAGGCATCATCCTGTTCTAGGTTACCAATCCGGCCATTGAGCAATGCATCGGTGGCCGCTTTCTTGTCACGCGCACAGCCAAGCTGGCGAACCTGACGCTCTGAATCAGGACCAAGCACTGGCACAGGGAGTATTTGGAAGGTGTATTCTTTGGTTAGCGGTAAAGCTTGTTTCAAAAGCTCATGGCAGTGCGGGCATCGTGGATCAACAAAGACCACCACTTTCTTTTTGCCTTCGCCCAGCGTCAGTGGGTTCAAATCATCCATTTTTAAGCCAAGACGACTTAAGTCCAGCGTGTTCCCCGCTTCACGAATTTCTTCAAGACTGGTAAGCGGCTTTTTGGACCAGGCATCATAGAGCGTGCCATCAATGACGAACCGGCCACTGTCTGACATGAAAACAATACGGCCATTGCTTTCGACCGCTTTCATACCCGTGACAGGTAAAGAAACCATGCCGTCAATTTTGCCAACGGGCGACACTTCAGACACAGGTTCAGCTTGAACCAATGGAGACAGCGCAAGCGCCAGAATAATTGGAGATAGTTTTCGCATGAGGAGTCCTCGTTAATGTAAATCGAGGCTCCAGTCTATGCAGTTGTCCTATGTGGACTCGGTTAGATAGATTGAAGAATTGAATACCTTACTAAATAGCTGCTCCGAAGTGTAGATCACCTGCGAAGGTGAACTCAGTGTTGAATGAGCGATCAGATAAGTCTCCAAACCGCACTTTACAGAAGCACTTGGTGGTTTTGAAACCGCCCCCTACAGGTAGATTTCGAGAGGCCTTCTCTCATCAGAAATACAGATCCAAAAGGTATTAACCTTTTGTTCGTGGCACACGCCAGCACAACACTTTGATTTTATCGCGCTGTTTTTGGTGAACAGGAATAATGCGCCACTTACTAACGGTAAATCGGTGTCACTTTCGATAATCGCGGCAAGGCCGTTGATGGACTTTCTAAAATCGACACTTTCACGATACAGATAAATCTCTAGTGAGCTCAGCATGCCTTTCATGATAGCGCACCGATGAGTTCAGCCAGGTTACTTACTGGCGTGCATTGGGGATTGCGCAGTTCGATATCATTGACGAAGAGTGTCATGTTGGCGGTTGCCACTTGGGCCTGATACTGAGTTATCTTTTCAACGACTTCTGCTCTAACAAAACCTTGAGATGCGCCAGTGTTGTTGAGTTGCTGGCGCTTGGCAGAGAACGTTGAGGGATTGAGTTGATTGAGCTTACAAAATGTGAGTGTTGATAATGAACTCGATTCAGATTGCTTGATTAGCGTTTGCCATTATTGGTTGGTGCATCGTTTGCCATTTTAAATCTCCTTATGGTTGGAGACTTGATCTTATTCTGCGTGTTAGGTGATTAGAATGCGCGGTTTATGAGGCGCTTACGCTCGATTTGCAAGTTCGTCGAGGAAAGCAGATATTCAGAGTAATAAGGCTCTGTTTTGCCGGAGAAATACGATTTTGCATCTGGCTTATCAACCTCCCGCGGGAAACCTACTAAGCGGATGATGTTATGGCAATCTATCGTTGTCGCTGGCAGGTGAAGTTGCGATTCAAAGAGTTGAAATCCCATACAAACTTGCAGAAATTTATGGCGGCACAGAAAGCGATTGTAGATGGTTTGGTATGGTCAAGCCTGCTCGCTCTGATCATTCGGCGAAGCGTCTTTCTTCAAATCATGCCATCAGTCTAGCTATTCAAGGCCGCCAAAAATGTGGAAATTTGGCTGTTGCCGATCTTGAAAGCATCAGCCAGCACGCATGGTCAGAAATAGCGGAGAGGATAGATTGGGCGACCCGTTATATAACGAAGAACGCCCAAAAAGCCCAACAGTCAAAAGACAAACAAAACATCACGTTAGATGGGATACTGCATGGGCTTAATTCTTAAGGTCCAGTCTATGAATGAATGCCCTGAATGCGAAATTTAAAGTTGCCTCATTCAGGAGGCAACCGTAAAAGGAAAATACTAATCCCGAGGAGGGAAGCCTGCTTCAATTAGAGCATAGGAGACCTTTTCAACTGATAATGAAGTTTTTACCGTCACCTTACGAGTCGGAGGATCAGTTAAAACTGTAGCCTCTGGGTCTATATCCTTAATTGCTTTAGTTACCGTCCGGGCGCAGCCCCCACATGTCATATTTTCTAAATGAAATTGCATTTATATACCTCCAGTTTGGTTTGAGTACTTCTGATTGTAGGGCTTTCCACTGTTGTAAGGTCAAGGTCTAAACTCATTTCACTCTGATATCTTTTCACTAAAGATTGACTATACTTTCTGCGTTTTTTCTTAATGACAGATTTCTTACTATAACGTAAAACACCGGCGTAAGTAGTAATCCAAAGAAGGTTACACCAAGCATACCGGCAAACACTGCAATACCCATGGCGTGACGCATTTCTGCTCCAGCACCACTAGCTAGTACAAGAGATATCACACCAGCAATAAATACAAGAGAAGTCATCAAAATAGGACGCAAACGTAAGTACGCTGCCTCGAGTACGGCCCCAAGCGGTGATCGTCACTAATTCTCCTGAGTCCTTGCAAAATCAACGATTAAAATGGCATTTTTTGCGGCCAGCCCGACTAAAACAACGAAGCCAATTTGAGTATAGATGTTATTATCACCGTTTAGATCCATATACCGCCAATTGCAGAAAGGAGTGCCATTGGTGCAATAAGCAGCACAGCAAATGGAAGCGACCAACTGTTGTACTGAGCGGCAAGAATCAAGAATGCAAAGAATACCGCCAATGGGAAAATATACAGTGCGGAATTGCCCGCTAATTTTTCCTGATAGGTCAGATCAGTCCATTCGTACGCCATACCTTCAGGTAGATTTTCCTTAACTATTTTCTCAATAGCATCTGTAGCCTGACCAAAAGAATATCCTGATGCAGTACCTCCCGTAATATCAGCGGATGGATAGCCGTTGTATCTCATAACGCGATCAGGATCTGAAGTTAGTTTGATATTGATCAATACTTATAAAGGGATCATATCACCAGCAGAATTCCTGACTTTCAATAATCCAATATCGTCTGCCTGCATACGGAATGGGGCATCAGCTTGAGTTATTACACGGTAGGTACGGCCAAATCCATTAAAATCATTGACGTAAAGCGATCCCAAATTTACCTGTAATACATCAAAAATGTCGGTCAAAGCTACCCCCTGAGATAGTCCGGATCTGCTCCAGACTGATACCTAATACTTTGCAACTTAGTATAAGCTGCAACCGCTCAACTTGCTCCTGCCTTTATTGCCTTTAGTTGTTGCTATAACGATCAGGAGCAGGTAAAAGACCCTGAGCCTCGTAGAACCCAGGGAGTCCTCGTTAGCTTTGCAAGCTCGCCGGTTTTCATACTCATCTACACACGCATGGAGGCGACTGCCACCATGCGTCATTTCTTGGTACGAATATCCAATACCAGTGCCAGTAGGGAAAAACTAACTATCGACTCGCTTGCGCCACACCACTTGGTGTGCTCTCTGTCCACCCGCCTCCCAGAGCCTTGTAGAGCGCGATAAGGTTGCTCAACCGAGCCAGACGCGTACGCACCAACGTCTGCTGCGCGCTGTACAGCGTACGCTGCGCGTCAAGCAAGGTGAGGTTATCGTCCACACCTTCCCTGAAACGTTGCTCGGCCAGGTCATACATGCCCTGACTAGCAGCAACCAGGAATTGCTCTGAACGAATCTGCTCATCAAGTGTTCGCTTGCCGGCAAGGCCATCAGCCACTTCACTAAAAGCAACTTGAATGGACTTCTCGTAGTTGGCGATCTCGATGCGCTTTTTTACGTGCGCCACATCCAGATTGGCGCGCAACGCGCCACCCCGGAAAATAGGCACCGTAATCTGCGGCAAGAAGCTCCAGGCGCGCGAACCCGATTCGAAGAGCCCATCAAGCGATGCGCTTGCCGTCCCCGCCGAACCCGTCAAGCTGATGGTGGGGAAGAAAGCGGCTCGCGCTGCTCCGATACTGGCGTTGGCACCCAGAAGTACCTGCTCGGCCGCGCGCACATCCGGTCGGCGCACGAGCAACTCAGAAGGTAGGCCACTGGGCAGTTCGGTCGGCACGATGCCATCCGGCAGCACTATGGCTTTGTCAAGTTGCTGCGACAGCTCAAGCGTCAGCGGCTGGCCGAGCAGTAGCACTAGCGCGTTTCGGTCTTTGGCCGTTTGACGTGTGTAGTCCGCGAAGTTGGCCTCGGCTGTACGCAGTACAATTTCCGAGCGGCGCACGTCAAGTTGCGTGGCATTGCCAGCCTCGAACAGTTGGGCAGTAAGTTCATGCGAACGCTTTTGCGTGCCGAGCGTCTCGCCTGTTAACTGCAGTAACTCCTGGTCAGCCCGCAACGTGAGATAGGCGTTAGCAACCTCAGAGATCAAACTCATCTGCGTCGCTATGCGAGTCTCGTCCATAGCCAAGTAGGAAGCCAGCGCTTGGTTGCTGAGGCTGCGGATACGGCCCCAGACGTCCAGTTCCCAGGCAGCGGTCACCCCAGCAACCTCGTAACGACGCACGACGTCGGCAGCGCCGGTGTTGCTGAGATCGGCTGGCAGTCGTTCTGCGGCCCCTCTGCCGGATACCCCCAAGTTCGGGAGCACCTCAGCGCGCTGAATGCGGTACAGTGCCTGCGCCGCCTCAACGTTGAGCGCAGCTTTGCGCATGTCGCGGTTGCTCTCCAGCGCGATACCGATCAATTGTTGCAACAGCGGGTCGCGGAAGAAATCTCGCCAGCCGATATCGGCCGCGTCCGTGACTGGGGCCTCTGGCGTCGCTTTCGCCGGTTCTGCATAGGCCGCGCCCGAAGGATATACTATATCAATCGGCGCTGGCGGCCGATCGTACTTGGGTGCCATGGAACAACCGGCTAACGCTATCGCGAAAGCTACCGGTGCCAAGCTCTTGGCAGGTTGTGTGAGTGCGAAAGGTTTCTTCATCTCAAAATTCCTCCTGGCCGTTATGCTTGTCGCTCATGCCGACACGGGCATGGCGCGCTTCGCGGCGCAGCGCCAGCTTGCGCACCACGACGTAGAACACCGGCGTCAGCACCAGGCCGAATACCGTCACGCCCAGCATGCCGGCGAACACCGCGATGCCCATGGCGTGGCGCATCTCGGCGCCCGCACCGCTGGCCAGCACCAGCGGCACCACGCCAGCGATGAAGGCGAACGACGTCATCAGGATCGGGCGCAGCCGCAAGCGCGCGGCTTCGAGCACGGCTGCCAGCGGATCGGCCCCTTCGCTTTCCTTCGCGCGGGCGAACTCCACGATCAGGATCGCGTTCTTGGCGGCCAGGCCGATCAGCACCACGAAACCGATCTGCGTGAAGATGTTGTTGTCCCCCCCAGAGAGCCAGACGCCGGCGATCGCCGAGAGCAGCGCCATGGGTGCAATCAGCAGCACAGCGAACGGCAGCGACCAACTGTTGTACTGGGCCGCCAGGAACAGGAAGGCGAGCAGCACCGCCAGCGCGAAGATATAGATAGCAGTATTGCCAACTCGCTTTTCCTGGAAAGTCAGGTCCGTCCATTCGTAGGTCATACCGTCAGGCAGCGATTCGCTCACGATCTTCTCAATCGCGGCGGTGGCCTGGCCGGATGAGTAGCCCGGCGCTGGCCCGCCGCTGATGTCCGCCGAGGGGAAGCCGTTGTAATGCATCACCCGGTCGGGGCCGGAACTGCGCTCGATGGTCGCGAACGCGCTCAGCGGGATCATGTCGCCCGCTGCATTGCGCACCTTGAGCATGCCTATGTCCTCAGCCTGCATGCGGAACTGCGCATCGGCTTGGGCCATTACCCGGTAGGTGCGACCGAAGCGGTTGAAGTCGTTGACGTAGAGCGAGCCAAGGTTGACCTGCAGGGTGTCGAACACCTCGGTCAACGACACGCCCTGCGACTTGGCCTTCACCCGGTCGATGTCCACCTGCAACTGCGGCGCATTGGTCTGGAAGCTGGCGAGCATGTTCGCCAGCTCGGGCGCCTGCATGGCCTTGCCCATGATCTGGCCCTGTGCTTGTGCAAGCGCCTCGGGACCCAGGCCCGCCCGGTCCTCGATCTGCAGCTTAAAGCCGCCCATAGAACCCAGGCCCGGCACCGGCGGCGGCGGGAAGATGCCGACGAAGCCGTCCGGGATCTGGCTGAACTTGCCCATGAGCTTGCCCTGGATGGCGAAGGCCGACAGCGACGGGTCCTTGCGCTCATCGAAGGGCTTGAGCATGGCGAACATCAGCGCGGTGTTCGGCTGGTTCACCGGTCCATTGACCGACAGGCCCGGGAAGGCCACCACGCTCTCGACGCCCGGCTCAGCCAGTGCGATCTTGGTCATCTCCTTGACGACCGCCTCGGTGCGATCCAGCGAGGCGCCGGTCGGAAGCTGGGCGATGCCCACGAGGTAGTACTTGTCCTGGGCGGGCACGAAGCCCGCAGGCACCTTGTGGAAGCCCAGCCAGGTCAGGCCCAGGAAGCCGACGTAGAGCAGCAGCACGATGGCGCTGCCGCGCACCGCGCGGCGCACGCCCCCGACGTAGGAATTCGAGGCGCGGTCGAAGAAGCGGTTGAAGCGGCGGAAGAAGCCGCCGAACACGCCGTCGATGATGCGCGTGACGCGATCGGGCTTGGCCGCGCCGTGGTGCGGCTTGAGCAGGATGGCGGCCAGCGCTGGCGACAGCGTAAGCGAGTTGATCGCCGACAGGATGGTCGAGAACGCGATGGTTAGCGCGAACTGGCGATAGAACTCGCCCTGCAGCCCCGACAGGAACGCCGAGGGGATGAAGACCGCTGCCAGCACCGAGGTGATGGCCAGGATCGGGCCAGTCACTTCATCCATCGCCTTGCGCGCCGCGTCCTTGGGTGATTCGCCCAGCGCTATGTGGCGCTCCACGTTCTCCACCACCACGATGGCGTCATCCACCACGATGCCGATGGACAGCACCAGTCCGAACAGCGACAGTGTGTTCAGCGAGAAACCGAACATGTGCATCACCGCGAACGTGCCGACCAGCGAGACCGGCACGGCGATCAGCGGGATGATCGACGCGCGCCAGGATTGCAGGAACAGCACCACCACGATCACCACCAGGAAGATGGCCTCCAGCAGCGTGACGGCGACGGACTGGAGCGAGGCGCGCACGAAGACCGTGGGGTCGTAGGCGATCCTATACTCAATGCCGTCGGGGAACTTAGCTTGAAGTCGGTCCATTGCCGCGCGCACCGCGCTAGACACATCCAGCGCGTTCGCGCCCGGGCTCTGGATGATCTGTATCCCCACCGCCGGCTCGCCATTGAGCAGGCTGCGCAAAGAGTAGGAATCGGCCCCCATCGAGATGCGGGCGACATCCCGCAGGCGAGTTACCTGGCCGTCGGCGCCCGTCTTCACGACGATCTCGCCGAATTGCTCCTCGCTCGACAGTCGGCCCAGAGTGTTGACCGTGACCTGGAACGCCGCCGAGGCATCCGGCTGCTGACCAACCGAACCAGCGGCAACCTGTATGTTCTGCTCGCGGATGGCGGCAACCACGTCGCTCGCGATCAGCCCACGAGCAGCGACCTTGGCGGGTTCGAGCCAGACCCGCATCGAATACTCCCCGGCGCCCCAGACTAGGACATCGCCGACGCCTGGCGTACGAGCCAGCTCATCCTTCACATGAAGTGTGGCGTAGTTGGAGACGTACAGCGGATCATATCGACCTCCAGGCGAAAGCAAATGCACCACCATGAGAACGTCCGGCGACGTTTTCTCGGTGACAACACCGATGCGCTGAACTTCAGGCGGTAGGCGCGGCAACGCCCGCGAGACCCGGTTTTGCACCTGGATCTGCGCAATGTCGGCGTTGATATGCTGCTCGAAGGAGACGGTGAGCACCATTTTCCCGTCGGTGGACATCTGAGACTGCATGTACATCATGCCTTCTACGCCGTTGATCGCCTGCTCCAGCGGTGATGCCACGGTATCGGCGATCACTTGCGGATTGGCGCCGGGATAGCTCGCCGTGACCTGTACCGTTGGGGGGGTAACCTGAGGGTACTCGCTCAGTGGCAACTGGAAGTAGCTGATCGCGCCCGCGATCAGCATCAGCACCGAAAGGACGATTGCGAAGATAGGGCGGTTGATGAAGAAACGGGGGAAATTCATTTGCGAGCCTCCGCTGAGCCAGCTGCGCTGTCAGCCTTGACCTGATCGGCCCCAGCCGCCCCAGCGGCCTTGGCAGACTCCGCAGGGACTGCCGGGGCACTAGCCGCAGTCTTAGTCGCGTCGGGAGCGCCGGCGGCCGGTGCTGCCGGCCCCTGCATGGGCACCATGCGCGGCGTGACAGTCATACCAGGTCGTACGAGGCCTTTGATTATGATTTTTTCGCCACCCTGCAGGCCACCGTTTATAACGCGCAGACCGTCGACTACGGGACCCAGCTCAATCGGACGATACTGAGCTTGGTTGTTTTCACCCACGACCAGAACATAGTTTCGGCCTTGATCGGTGCCAACCGCTTGGTCGTCGATGAGGACGGCCTGCCGAGAGCTTGCGGTGGAGAGCTTGGCCCTCGCAAACAGCCCAGGCGTCAGCCGTCCATCAGGGTTGGGGACGACCGCGCGAGCGCGGATCGTGCCGGTACTTCTATCAATCGCATTGCCGACGAAGTCGAGCACGCCCTTGTACGGAAAGTTTCTGTCAGTGCTCAAGCCTACTTGAACGGGCAACGAAGCATGAGTCCCTGAACCAGGTCTCGAGCGGCTCACCACATTGACGTAGGTTGCCTCATCGATGTCGAAATAGACGTGCACAGGATCGATGGACACGATCGTGGTAAGTAGCGTGGCTGCTCCTGCACCGCCGCCGCTGACCAGGTTGCCCTCGGTCACGAGCACGCGGTCAACGCGCCCGGCGATGGGCGCCGTGACGCGGGCGTAGGACAGATCCAGCCGCGCCGCAGCGACGGCGGCCTTGGCCGCTTGCACCTGGGCCTGGCGCGCACTGCGCGCGGAGACGGCATCGTCGTAGGTCTTGCGCGCGACAGCGCCGGTCGCCACCAGGCGCTCGGCGCGGTCGAAGTCGGCCTGGGCCTGACTGGCCAGCACCTCGGCCTGTTGCAGTTGCGCCGCAGCCGTGTCGAGCGTGACCTGGAACGGTCGGGGGTCGATCTGGAACAGCAGTTGTCCCTTGCGCACCAGGCTGCCCTCGGGGACGCTCACAGCATCGACGGCGCCGCCGACCCGCGAGCGCAGCTCGACGGTCTTGGGCGCGGCCAGGAAGCCGGTGTACTCGGCCGATGGCGCGACCGTGCGGGTGATGACCTCGGCCACGGGCACCTGCGGCGCCATCGGCGCCATCGGCGCGCCAGCTGGTGGTGCTGCTGGTTTACTTTCATCCTTGCCATCTCGGGCAGCCACCGCTATCCCCCCGACGGCCGCGATGACGCTAGCTACCAAAATGATCCTGATTTTTTTATGCATGGAAGTTACCTTTTTTATTACGGGGCTTCGGTCCATCCGAAGCGGTTCGCATATGTTTCTAAAGGCTAGCCCTTACAACCACGTCAAGGTCAAGCCTTTTTCGATGACCATGACGAGCATGGGACTGGACTACAAGCTCTGGAACCTTCCGGCCTCCCGGTGAACGCATGAGATGCAGTTACGGCCGAAAGGGACGCATCTGAGCCCATTATCCACGTCCGATCATCCCATCTATTTAAACTCGTTGTTCTAAAGGCATTCGTTTATCGCCTAACATCGATGTTTTCGGAGATCGATTTACAGATGAAGATATGGAAGGGCTTGGCGCCGCAACAACGGCAGTTCAAGCCCTCTGCAATACCTCAATGGGCATCCTGTACGGACACAGAGCTTTGATGACCTCCGTTCTGGCCATCGGCTGGCTCTTGGGCACCCTTAAAGCGGAGTAGGCGCAGCGCATTGAGCGTGACCAAAGCGGTGGCACCGGTGTCGGCCAGCACAGCAACCCAAAGGCCAGTGATACCCAGCACACTGGTGACTAGGAACAGGCCCTTGAGGCCAATGGCGAACACTACGTTCTGGTGGATGTTGGCCATCGTCGCGCGGGACAGCGCCACCAGGTGCGCAACGTCCGTGACGCGGCTCTTGAGCAGAGCAGCGTCTGCGGTCTCTAGGGCCACGTCGGTGCCGCCGCCCATGGCGATCCCTACATCGGCGGTCGCCAAGGCCGGCGCGTCGTTGATGCCGTCGCCGACCATCGCCACCTTCGCGTCGCGCTTCAAGTCGTTGACCAGGCGCAACTTGTCTTGCGGAAGCAACTCACTCTCCCACTCGATATCCAGCTTGCCGGCGATGGCCTGCGCAGTTCTCCGATTGTCACCGGTGAGCATGACCGAGCGCACACCCATCGCCTTGAGCTGGGCCACGCCTTCGCGGGCGTCACGGCGAGGTTCGTCACGCAAGGCCAACAGGCCCATGACATTCTTGCTTGCTTCGTCGAACAGAACCACCACCGTCTTGCCACCATCTTCCAGCTTGGCGATTTCCTGCTGGTGCGCGAGGGTCAGCGTGGCCATCTGCCCTGCATGGACGGGCGATCCCACGGCTAGCTTGCTGCCGTTCACGGTAGCGCGAACTGCCTTGCCCGGGATAGCGAATGCTTCGGTGGCTTGTGGAACCTCCACATCGAGGCTCTTGGCGTGGGCAACGATTGCCTTCGCCAACGGGTGATTCGATCCAGACTCGACGGCGGCGGCGAGCGCCAGTACCTGTTGCTGCTTGGATTGCCCGAAAGGCACGACTTCAGTGATGCGCGGCTTGCCCTCTGTCAGCGTGCCAGTCTTATCGAAGGCGACTGTGCGAACGCGACCAATGGTTTCCAAGGCGTTGCCACCTTTAATCAGCAAACCTCGGCGAGTAGCAACAGCCAGTCCCGAGGCAATGGCCGCCGGCGTTGACAAAACCAAGGCGCACGGGCACGCGATTAGCAGCAAAGCAAGACCACGGTACAGCCAAGTGCCCCAATCACCACCCATGGTAAGCGGGGGAACCACGACGATCAGCGCCGCGATGGCCATCACGGCCGGGGTGTAGTAACGGCTGAACTTTTCGATGAAGCGTGCCGTCGGCGCCTTGGAGGATTGAGCTTGCTCGACGAGCTGGATGATGCGCGAGATGGTGTTGTCCGATGCAGCCTTCTCAACCAGAACTTCAAGCACACCGTCGACGTTGATCGAGCCGGCAAATACGTCATCGCCACCGGCCTTTTGACGCGGCACGGACTCCCCTGTGATCGGAGATTCATCGAGACTGCTTTCGCCGCGGAAGATCTTGCCGTCAGCGGGCACTCGATCACCCGGGCGCACCAAAACCCGGTCGTTCACGCTCAGGGAGGCAGCGGGCACTTCGCGCTGCCCACCATTGGCGTCGAGCAAGACAGCAGTTTTAGGCACCAGAGAAGCCAGCGCTTTAATGCCGGCGCGGGCGCGGCCAGCGGCCACACTTTCAAGCAGCTCGCCGACCGCGAACAGGAACACCACAGCAGCGGCCTCCTCGGCCTCGCCAATCACGAGCGCGCCCAGCGAGGCGACAACCATCAGTGTTTCGATGGAGAACGGGGAGCCAGATATGGCCAGCGCGAAGGCTTTGCGCGCGAACGGGAGTACGCCAGCGATCACGGCAGCGGCGAAGATCCATTCGGCATAGCCGGGGATAAATTGAGCAACTGCATAGGCCGAGCCCATGAGAGCTGCTAGGCCCTGCACATGCTTACCCTTCTTCGTCTGCCACCAGCGTTGAGTGATAGCTGAGGGCACGCGGGCAGGCGCGGCAGGCGAGGATCCATCAAGGCGGCGCACGTCGGAGACGCCGAAACCCAGGCTTTAGATGGTCTTCTCGATGTCGCCAATATGTGTAGGACTTCCAGACGCGAGCGTCAGCTCAAGCGTTTCTGCCGTGAAGTTGATGCGGGCATCTGATACGCCCGCCATGCGAGCAAGAGCCGTTTCAATCTTGCCAACGCAGCTCGCGCAGTCCATGCCTTCCACGTGCATCGAAACGTTGGGTGGGTTACCAGGGGGCTCGCGGCGAGCGTGTGAGGTGTGATCATGTCCACTGCAGGAGCCGTGTTCATGCCCGCCGTTTGTCTTTTGCGTGTGGCCGTGCCCATGATCACCGCCGCAAGCGTGACCATCCTTGTGATCTTCGCTGTGGTCATGTGCATGGACCGATTGGCGCGATACGGCCGCAATCGAGAGCGACGACACTGGCAGTTCTTCCACACCGAACCCCAAAGTTTTGATTTTCTTAGCTACATCGCGAGCAGTGAAGCGGCTTTTCAGATTGCGAGTCAACGTCAGCGTTTCACTAGAAAAATTGACTTGCACGTCCGTCAGCCCATCCATTCGGGAAAGGGCCTTCTCGATTTTGCCGACGCAGCTCGCGCAATCCATGCCCTCCACACGGAAGCTCAGCTGCTCCCTAGCCTTGTCCTGGTACTCCGTTATTTCCCTTGTCATATCTACCTCCAAGTTCTCTGAACACTTTGCAAGTTAGGTTCGCCGCACGCCGCACATACTGCTTAAATATAACAAACACATGAACATACATCCATGTGTTAATCATTAAAAAAGAAGGCTGTTGTCCTTCTGTTTACGATCGTCTGTGGTTGTGGCGTGCGGCGTGCGGCGCACGTGCTTACAGTTTCGACACATTTTCAAAATGCAGATTGAATTTTAGCACACATATGAAGATATGTTCAATTATTTAATTCATGAAGTTAGCATGGTTAATTTCTACGCTCACGATGGGGGGGAGTGAAAGCTGGCGTCGGCTGATGAGGCCCAGGGGATTGAGTGCGGTCAGATTCATACAACCGTCACCCAAACATCACGCATGGGCGAAGTCGCGCTTACTCAGGACTGGGATGGCGCATTACAGTTGCTGACGGGCTGGCACCTCTCTTGCGCAATCGCGAAAATGCCCAGCAAAAAGTAGGCATCTTTGCGTTCGACGCAATTCGCAATCATTCCTCAGAGAAGTGACAGACCATGTCCTGAAACACTTGACTGATGTGCTCATCCGCGATGCCGTAGAAGATATGTTTCGCCTGACGTTATCCACGCACAAGTCGAGCTCCACGCAGGAGCCGCAGATGATGACTGACCAAGAATTGGGATAGATCGAGCGTTTCTGCGATGTCGCCCACCGCGACTGATCCGCGCATGCACTGTAGCAGGATCTTCAGGCGCGATTGATCTCCTAACAGGAGAAAAGTCTCAGCGAGAACAGCGACGTCACTATGAGAGAGCGCCAAGAGCTCTGGGGCCGAACGCTGAGCATTGGTGGCGCAATTCTGAGCATTGTCGCCATTGGCGTGTTTTCGAGAAGTCATGGATTTCTTGTCCCTGAGCTGCCAGCACTACGCTGGCTGCAGCATCAGTGTTGATGACCCGGGACGGAATGGTCGTGCTTATGACCCTTTTCATGGCTGTGGCTAGTGTCATGCTCATGTGGGGTGTGCCCTTGCGGCCCACCTGTCGGCTGCAAGCTGCAAAGGTTCTTTTCACCAGGAGAGTTCCATTCGATCCCGACCGTCACGTGCTCGATGCCAAATTGCTCTCGAAGCACCACCTCTACGCACTTGACCACGGTGCGCGCTTCCTCAGCCACACTAGGGCGAACGTGCAGCGTGGCCATCGTGCGACCAGAGGTAAGCTGCCATACATGCACATGACTGACGGCCGCCAAGCCAGGCACCGCGCCCATCAGGCCTTGTTCCACCTGCTCCGGAGAAGCGTCCTCGGGCGCACCTTCGAGCAAAATGTGGATCGATTTCGCCAGGAGCTTCCAGGCGCTGCGCAGGATCAGGGCTGCCACCAGCACCGACAGGATGGGGTCAATTGGCGTCCAACCAATGAGATAGATGACCACTGCAGCGACGATGGCACCGACCGAGCCCAGCAGGTCGCCCATCACGTGCAGGATGGCCCCCTTCACGTTGACGTGATCGGTCTCTCCGCGGGTCATGATCCACAACACCAGAACGTTTACCAACAATCCAAGCACGGCGACGATCATCATCGGGCCGGCAAGGATGGCGGGCGGAGCTTGCAGTCGCTCCCATGCTTCATAGGCGATCCATGCCACGATCACAAAGAGCGTCACAGCGTTCAGGAAGCCGGCGATGACCTCGAACCGAAGGTAGCCAAAGGTGCGCTTGCTGTCAGCTGGTCGGCGCCCGAACCGGAATGCCGCGTATGCCAGAGCCAGCGCTGCTGCATCGGTCAGCATGTGGCCCGCATCGGCCAGAAGGGCCAGCGAGCCCGACAGCACGCCGCCGACAGCCTCCACGATCATGAAGCCGAAGATCAGGAAGAAGGACAGCAAGACCTTGCGTTCGTTAGCGCCGGTCACTTTTGGAGTGTGGTCATGGTCGTGACCATGTTCATCGTGCGATTGGGACATCAGGGCCTCGCGCAGAAATTAGGTGGTTGACTGTACGTAAAATATAATACATGAACATATGTTTATGCAATGTATTTTTAGCAAACCATACTAAGGACTGCGAAAGATGAGTGGCGGCGATGCGGCTATTTAGTACGCCTATCCTCTTGGCCACACCCTGTGCAGGTCGTCCACAATCAGGTCGTGATGATGTTGGCCCAGATCCAAGTGCTGACGCAGATAGAGGATGACCCGCCGGAAGGTTCGGATGGTCGTGAGCCAGATCGGACGGGGCGCTGGCTGGCCAAAACCGCAGCGCGAGCACCACGCAGGAAAGCGCCTGAAAACATCTAGGAGATTTCAATCATGGACACGAACTTCGACGTCATCGTCATCGTCATCGTCATTGGCGCCGGGCCTGGTGGCGACATCGCAGCGATTCGCGCCGAGCAGTTAGGCATGAATGTCGCCTGCGTCGATGCCTGGAAAACCAAGGAAGGCAAGCCTACCCAAGACGGTACATGCAACAACATCGGGTGCATCCCGTCAAAGGCGCTGCTGCAGTCGTCCAAAAACTTAGACCAAGCCAAGCACCACTTCGGCGCGCTCGGCATCATGTCCACGGGCGAGCTACGCATGGACGTGGCTGTGATGCTGGAGCGCAAGAATCAGGTCGTGAAGTCGAGCAACGAAGGCAAACTCTATCTGTTCCGAAAAAACAAGGTGCAGTTCTTAAACGGTCTGGCGTTTATGACTCGGGCCGCCGTCGGCCTTGAACTGGATGGGCGCGGAGCCGTCGTGGTGAACGGCGAATGGCGCACCAGCGTGCCCAGTATCTGGGCCATCGCCGATGTGGTGCGCGGCCTGATGCTAGCGCACATGGCAGAGGAAGAAGGTGTCGCTGTGGTCGAGCGCAGAAGGTGTCGCTGTGGTCGAGCGCATTGCAGGCCATCGCGGTCATGTCGATTTCAACACGATCCCCAACGTCATCTACACCAGCCCGGAAATCGCCTGGGTAGGTCGCACCGAGCAGCAGCTCAAATACGCGGGCGCAGCATATCGTAGCTGTACATTTCCGTTCATGGCTAACGGTCGCGCGCGTGCATTGAGCGAGACAGCGGGTCTCGTCAAGGTGATCGCAAATCCTACGACAGACGAAATCCTCGGCGTACATGTAGTCGGCCCGCAGATCAGCGAACTTGTGGCTGAGGCGGTCATCGCGATGGCATTCAATAAGGCCTCACTTGCGGTCGATAAGCGCGCTGAACTTCTGATTGATCAGAATTGGACCCGCATTCATCTCATTGAGTGTAGCCGCGGGCGGTCATACGGCCCCAGCTTGTAATAGATCGCAATCCGCATCGCAACGAGCGCTTCGCCCGCGGCTAATCGTCGTTGTGCTCTTCGACGATGTGAGTGGACATGTCCAGCAGCACTTGGTTCACATGCTTGTCGTCCACCTCATAGAAAATTTGCTTGGCCTGGCGCACCCCCTTCACAAGGCGGGCTCCACGCAGCAGCCGCAGGTGGTGACTGACCAGCGACTGCGAAAGCTCGAGGGATTCCGCGATGTCCCCAACCGAGGAGGAACCCTTCATGCAGCACAGCATTATTCTCAACCGAGACGGGTCGCCCAGTAGGCGGAAGGTCTCGGCCAGGATCGTAACGTCATTCTGTGACAAAGAAGCCAGATCGTCGCTTGCACCGCGGGGCGCGTTAACTTGTTTGCGTAAAGTCATTTCTCAAAAATTCCAACTCTCGAACAGCTACTCATGCCGTTCAGAATTAACGAGGCTGCGATAATTTGATCGCACTCGCCGACAAAGATCAGGAGACAGCCTGCGAGCCAAGGCGCGCCGCGTCTATGCGCAGCGAAATCGTCCAAACCAGCAGCGCTCAAAATAGGGCTTAACCTTACAACATAGTAACCCTCAAGTACCCTGTATGTCTAATTTCAATTTTGAGAAGACACCTTGAGCATGCCATTAACAAGTGCTGGTCGTGCCACCGTAGCAGCGATCAGCCTGCCCATCGAGGGCATGACCTGCACGAGCTGCATCGTCCGAATCGAGTGCGCCCTGACCAAGGTGCCTGTCTCTTGATCACATCTCATTGATCAAGAGACTTGGCTAACAGGTAACCTTCAAGGATGGTTTGTGGTAAAACTATCCTTCCCATAACCGCTCCCTGCCGACTCGTCCCGTCCTTTTTGAATCAAACCAACCCACTAATTTTCCGAGACTTATACAAACCCAATAAACACTTGGAGTTCGCTTCGGTACTTTTTTCTTTTCGACTTTTGACCACAGCAGCTTCCAATCACTCACAAACTTACTTGTTAGCACTGATTAAATAAAGTTGACTTTAATCATATGAATTTTAATAAATTAAAAATCAGGCCGCATGCGACCTCATCCTGACGACAAAGGTCTAGCTTTCGAGCTAAACTGCGTATTCCCACCCATGGCGATCACCTAATAACATTGAAGGGAGTCGAAAGTTTAAGGGCAGCTTTCTATGTCCTGCAGATGGGAAGTATCCGCGAGGTAGAGAGCCTTCAGTATTGGGCAGTCGGGTTTTTCATTTCCCGCGCAGCAAGCAGAGAGTGTGGTAAGAATTGATGCCATACGTTGAAATTCTTCAATTTTTAAGGTTAAATCATTAATATGAGATTCAACTATACTTTTAACATCTGCACTCTGACGCGAATGATTTCCCCAAAGAGAAAGTAACTCTCCTGCCTGTGACAGAGAAAAACCGAGATCTCGACATCGACGTATAAAATGTAACTTATAAACATCGGCATCTTTGTAGATCCGATAACCAGCCTCTGTTCTGGAGACTGATGGTATTAGCCCAACCTCCTCATAGTAACGAATCATTTTCGCCGAAACTCCCGATAAGCGGGCTGCATCACCAATGTTCATCTTCACCTCCCAAATGATTTTTACTAATACTGTAGTTAGCTTTAAGTAACATAGTTTCGGGTAACATTTATTGAAGGAAATTTCCTAATCCATTGAACCAAGTAACCATTAACCTGTTCCCAAAAATCTCACCAGCCCCCACCTAACTTCAGGTTAAACCTTCCCCTAACCGGAAGGTCAAGAGAAGTCGATAGATTTTTTGTATGATATTAAAATCTTGATCGTTTAGATTTCCCACATGGTTTAATAATAAATAATTCTTAAAGTTCAAAAATAAATGCCGACTTAATTCATCTGACTCCACTGATCATCTAGTGTTCAAAAAATTATCTACCCATTGAACCATTGCTTTAACCAAATCATCATCATATGCGATGTGCTGACCATGGCGCTGTTCTGGCGAGGGCAGCCTCAAGGTGTCATCGTTCATACTGATAGTTGGACCATTGCAGTTTTGAGAGTCAAATTCATTCATTAGAGATCCGATTGCATTTCGAGCTCTATCGAGTGATTTTGCTTCAATGAGTTCAGCAATAGTAAAGAGCACCATAATCATCGCAGCTTCTGGCCACTGTCTAGAATTAAGGCCCATAACTGCCATATACATCCCCTTATTTCTTTTTAATCAGTTTTTCCTCTACAGGACAATCCATTTGCATAATGCGGATTTCAGTTCGCCCCCCCCAGATTATTTAATCTTTGTAGGCGCAGCCGCGCAACAGTCTCCACTAAGGCCATGATCATCTTGATCATGCGATTTCTGGTCATGGTCATGGCCACAACCTTTGTAAGTAGGCTTATCATGATTTAGGTCTTTTTCAACATGCGAATGGTTGCAATCATTATGAACATACAAATGACCATTCGCCTTGTTCAATTCGCCTGATTTCTGAATCTTGCCTCCCACAACCAAGCTTAATTTTTAAATACAACTAGCAGCTTCCTTCCTACTAGAGTTTTACTTTTTTGCGGGACCACTTGCCCAATATGTTTACTATACTGACTACTGAAGACCCTAATCTAACTACAGAGTCAAGTTCAAACGAGGGATATATGAAAATTGGTGAGTTGGCGCGTAAAGCAGGCTGTCCGGTAGAAACGATTCGTTACTACTAGAAAGAAGGTCCACTGCAGGCACCTTTACGAGACATAGGAAATAATTATCGTCACTACGACAAAACCCGTCTTGAAAAACTACTATTCATCCGCCGCTGCCGTTCTCTCGATATGACCCATGAGGAAATTCGCGCTTTGCTGTTAGCAATCAATAATCAGGGTAAAGAATGTGGCCCGATAGATGCAATCATCAACGCCCACCTAATTCACATTCAGCATCGAATCAAAGAATTAGTAGCGTTAGAAGAGCAACGTAAGGAGCTGAATGCTTTTTGTAGCGCTGACCGCAGCATAGATAAATGTTGCATAGTCCAAAAATTGACAGCTGATGAAAGTGATAGCGATCTTTCCTTAACCGCACCAACCAACCATTTAGGGGGGCATTAGTGATGCCACGCGCTTGTTTAAAATGAAAAAAATGTGATGGTGTTAAAACTGCGTAGTCTTACACCATTATGGGCCAATTTAAAGTACTACATTTTGCCGCTCAGCTTATCTCCAGAGCGGCGCTGTACCGCTCCTCCTCGGTTTACGGTGCGGGCTTTGCCCGAAGCATTGGTTAATGTCCTAAGAATAGGACATTCTGACCGCTCATCCCCAGCACAACTCCGGATTAAAACTCGTAGTTTCTCAGTCATTTGACGTATACTTTCCATACGTCGTTCTAAGTCAGCAATGTTCTCCTGAGCCAGGCGTTTAACATCAATGCTCTGGCGAGATTTGTCATTCCATAACGTAAGCAAGCCTTCTATATCTTCCAGAGAGAACCCGAGATCTCGGGCACTACGAATAAAAACCAATCTATGAACATCATTGAGAGCATACTTACGATAACCTGACTCCGTACGCTCGGAGGCAGGGATTAATCCAATTTGCTCGTAATAACGAATCATCTTGGTGGATATTCCTGATTTACGCGATGCTTCTCCGATATTCATAAGCCCACCTTGTTAATGCTCAGCGTTAATGCTCAGCGTCCTCAACCAAAGGAGGCTGGAACCGACGCAGACGCAATGAGTTTCCCAGAACGAACACGCTTGATAGCGCCATCGCCCCTGCTGCAAAAATTGGAGAGAGCAGTATTCCATAAGCTGGGTATAGCAGTCCTGCAGCCACTGGAATCAATGCTGCATTGTAAGCAAATGCCCAAAAGAGATTTTGTCTGATGTTACCGATTGTTGCCTTAGACAATCCAATAGCATTAGGAACTCCCTGCAAGTTTCCTGACATTAAGACAACATCAGCTGACTCCACGGCTATATCTGTTCCTGTACCAATTGCAAGTCCAATATCTGCAACTGCAAGTGCCGGGGCATCGTTTATCCCATCGCCGACAAAAGCAACTTTACCGTAATTTTCTTGCAGTCGACGCACCGCTTCAACTTTGCCTTCAGGTAACACTTCCGCAACCACTTCATCAATATCTAATTGTTTAGCAATAGCCTGAGCTGTATTCGCATTGTCACCGGTAATCATGGCGACCTTGAGACCAAGCTGATGTAATGCCTTTATAGCTACTGGAGTACTTGATTTAATAGGGTCAGCTACAGCAATAATTGCAGCCAACCGACCATCTATAGCAACATAGAGAGGTGATTTCCCCTCATTCCCGAGGCGTTCAGAAATCCGGGAAAAATACGTTACCTCCAATGCTAACTCACGCATAAATCGATCAGCGCCTACTTCTACAAGGCTCCCTTCAACAGTCGCTCGTACTCCCATACCAGTGATTGAATCAAACTCAGTAAGCTCTGGCAGTAAAATGCCGTCTCCTTCTGCCGACTCAACAATAGCGCGAGCAATAGGGTGCTCAGAACGTGATTCAACTGCGGCAACTTTTGCTAATACCTCATTACGTTCAAAACCCTGAGCTAGTTCCAGATCTGTCATGACTGGACGACCTTCAGTCAGAGTTCCGGTTTTGTCTACAGCAACAACTTTGGCATCTTTGAGTAACTGTAGGGCTTCTCCCTTGCGGAATAAAATTCCCATTTCTGCACCACGACCTGTACCAACCATGATAGATGTCGGTGTCGCGAGTCCCATTGCACATGGACATGCAATGATTAGCACTGCCACAGCATTAACCAATGCGAAAGACAGGGCTGGTGATGGACCAAATACTAACCAAATCAGGAATGTAAAAAGTGCTGCCAACATCACAGCTGGAACAAACCACAATGTCACTCTGTCCACAACAGCTTGTATAGGTAACTTTGACCCCTGGGCCTGTTCTACCATCCGTATGATTTGTGACAGCATTGTCTGACCACCAACCGCAGTAGCACGCAACCTCAGTGCTCCTTTCTGGTTCACAGTCCCTCCGACAACTCCACTGCCAACGATTTTTTCCACTGGTATAGGCTCACCAGTTATCATCGATTCATCTATAAAACTGGTACCTTCACTTACCTCTCCATCGACCGGAATCCTTTCTCCCGGGCGAACTTCGATAATGTCTCCAAGCACAACGTCTTTGACAGGAATATCATTCATTACGCCATTACGGAGCACGTGCGCCTCCTTAGCCTGCAAGCCTACTAAGCGTTTGATAGCCTCAGACGTTCTCCCCTTAGCTCTCGCCTCCATAAATCGTCCCAAAAGAATGAGAGCGACAATCACTGCAGCAGCTTCGTAGTACACATTAACGGTACCCTCAGGCAAAAGGTATGGTACAAACGTAGCAACCACAGAATAACCAAAAGCAGCAATAGTCCCGACAGAGACCAGTGAATTCATGTCAGGAGCAAGCCGCGTAAGAGCAGGAATGCCTTTCATGTAGAATCGACGACCTGGAACCACTAAGACTAACAATGTCAATACAAACTGGACGTACCAGCTTTCCTGGATCCCAATGGTATTCATCACCCAGTGTTGCATTCTTGGAATCATGTGAGATCCCATTTCGAGAACAAATACCGGCAGAGCCAGTGCTGTTGCAATAACTAAATCTTTCTTTAATAAAGCCTTCTCTGCGTCCTTTCTTACTTCAGACTCATTACTGACCTGATTTTGGGTATCGATGACACGGGCTTCATAGCCAACTTTTTGAATAGCAGATATGAGATCGTCTATGCCAGCCACTCCGCGAATAGTTGCCCTCTCAGTTGCAAGGTTAACCGTTGCCGCCTTTACACCATCAACCGCTAAGAGTGCCTTTTCAACACGGCCAACACACGAAGCACATGTCATACCTTGCACTGAAAGTTCAACGGATGTTACAGGAACTTCATATCCTACCTTTTCAATTGCTTCGATTAACTTCAGTCGATCAACAGGAGCTTTAAGATGAATATCCGCCAGCTCAGTCGCAAGATTGACACTTGCGTTTACGACGCCTTCAACTTTGTTTAAAGCTGCTTCAACTCGTCCTACACAACTTGCACAGGTCATACCCTCAATAGGTAAGCTAACCCGGGCTTCAGCATTGCTGGAGAGCTGGTTTTTATGAATGCTCATGATGTATTTCTCATTGTTGGTTCAGATATTAAACAGTCTAGGGCTTACCATGATGGGAAGGTCAAGCGTATTATTTTTAACCTCATGAACACAACAAATGAAGCGCCATCATTCCTGATATTCATCCAGCTGTTTGGTAGTGTGTAACTCTAACTCAAAAGAAACGAGCGCCTAAATCTCAAAATATCAGGCTAGTAGCCTGTTTGAATGTGCTCCCTCAAGAAAAGCCCCGCTAACTGCCTTTTGCAGTGGCGGCGCTAGCATTCTTTTCGGTATTCATGGCCGCTGCTTGTAATCAAGCTAAGTGAATGGGAAACCTATTAACTGAAACGCCGTCATGGTAATCGGGGACGGGGTGGGATGACGCCCAAGCCGTCAGAAATCTGGCCGCTTGGGCGTTTTTTATTGTTATAAGGTGCCCAGTAAAACGGCGCTGATTGCTGGAATTGTTGTGCCAATGACTTCTTGAGTGCTAGCAACAACAGGTAAAGTTGCAGACATGACACTTTCAACGACTGTTGGTGTGTTGTAGAGACCCATACCGCCACCAATGCCCAAGGCAAAGGCCATCAAGCTTTGGCGAGCGATACCGCCCACAATACCCACCAGAACCATGGCTCCCGCTACGATCCGTCCCAAAGTACCTTGGGTCCAATCTTTTAGGGTATCCCACACATCGGTGAAAGCATCACCACCGGTGCCTGCAAATGAGGGCTCCGAAATCATTAACGCCATTAAACCAAGCGCACCAATGGTCATTAGGCGCTGAGTCTGAATGCTGCGAACTGCATTTGTCATTCGTTAGTTTCTCCGTAGATACTCAAGTTATCGCGCTTACCATCAGCTCCCGCTGAGGCTGAATCGCTTTGAGTCTGAAGTGGACGTAGCACTGGCGAAACCGTTCGAGGTGCTGACACCCCAATATCCCACCGGCGCGGTTCAATTTCGGTAAACACGTAGCTGGATAAATTCAGATCTCCACGGTCATCCTCCCAAGGCGCAATCCAAATCCGCATTACCCTTGAAGGAATGCGAATAGGTGCAGATTGCTGCGTCTCGGGTAATGCTGGATGGCTCAGCAGTCCTGTCTCTAAATCAGATTGTGAATACCCAGAGGGAGAACCAATTCGAGTCGCCACAGCATCAATCGTCTTGGGTGCAGCGCCATAACTGGTAAGCTCATAGACTTCACGAGCAGATAAACAGCGCACACCGTCAGGCATACCTGGGCATCCATATTCACTACTCCCAAGACCCAATGAACTACAGCCAGACAATAAGGTTGAGCCGACTGCCAATAAAAGTAATCCAGCTTTAGACCACTGTTTTGACTGGTGCTTTGGGTTGTTCTGCATTGATGTCGTCATGGTTAACTCTCCTCTGGATACACATCTTATTGTCTGAAACGGACTTCGATCGGTTAGCAACATGCAGGATTTTTTCATCTTCTTGCACCACCCCCTTGAGAAGTGGCCAACGACAACGAGGCACCACGAGTGACTATGACTTCAATTTTCCTTGCAGCGTCTACCTCTATGACTGGGAACATATTTTCAGCCATGTCCAAATAGAACTTGGCCACTCTATCCAATGCTTTACCTGTGCCTTTAATCGCAGCGCCTTGTAATGCTTCTTGGCTCATGACTTGCTGGTACAGCTGAGTATCACCGGCATTACCCGTCTGAATCGTCGGAACAGGATTTACATCAAATGCGCCAGCCAAGCCCTGAAGGAATCCGGCCATCATCGACTTGGCCACCAGCTGGCCTTGTTTCGACACCAATCGGCCACGAATGCCGGCTTTGCCGTCTTCACCTACAGCATAAGAATCCAGTCGTGTTTCAATGACGCCACCGTCTTCTCTCACACATGAAATGGTCTCGCCTCGCAAATAAGCACGCTCAGAGCTCAAATCACCGTAACCTGCGGCGATCAAGAAACACTCTTTGATATCCGCTCTAAATCGGTTGGGTAAAATGGCTTCCTTTTGAATCCTCAGCAATGCAGGAAAAGGTTCGCGTCTTGCGGACTCGTGAGTAGGTGCATCCAAACCTGTGATCAAAGTACCTGAGATGATGCTGCCCGCCGGTAAATACAAAGGCGGCGCTTCTTGCACAACAACCTCTGGTTCAGCAACCACTTCAGGCTCAATCATACGAATCGTGATTGGCGGCAATGGAACATCCCGTGCTCGTGAACCTTGGCCACTGGCTGGCTGCCGATAGAGCGGATCTGGCAGCGGCGCATTGGCAAAATAGTCGTCTGGGTTAGACGGCAGTGGCTTTTCGTCTTTAGGCAATTCCATGGCAGATAAAGGCACTTCAAAACGGCTATTTGTGCCTTCAACTGCTGCATCACCTCCAGCGCGAACATCATTAAGTTCCGCTCGAAGGCGAACCAACTCCGCATTGACCTCACTTGGTATAGAAGGCGAACCTGGGCTTAGCCGTCCTGAATCGACGTCACGACGCAAGCGCTCAACTTCACGACGTAACTGTTCATTGCGCTCACTGAGTAGTTTTACGTTCGCAGCCAAACTATCGACCCCAACATCACGAGTATTGGTATCCGTAAGAATGTGCCGGATCGTTTCCTGCCGGTTCCGACTGTTCGCGCCATCGTCAGGATTAGGTGAAAACACCATCACCATAAGGATGAGACCACCAGCAATACCTGCAACCGATAGGCCCCGCTTCATGTTCGGGCTCAATTGCTCCCATTGTGCTTTCATCGTTATTCACCTCCTACAAGAAGCGAAGGTCGCTGACTTTCCACCGCTTCTTCACGATGATTGCGAACAACCACATACAACTCAGTCTTTTCGCCCGGCAACAAGATATTGCGAGGCCAGTAGGCGCTTGCCACTATACCTGGTGCATTGCAGGCTATCTCACTGGCTTCTATCGGCTCATCGGCAAAGCTTTCAACCAGTCCTACATAGACGGTGAAGTAATGTCCCGTCACAATTTGCCCCTGTTTAAAACCAAACTTTAAGCCAGGCTGAAAACATTTCGGGCTTGTGTCAGTTTGGCCAGCTAAACGGATGTCATAGCCTTGTGGTAACTCATTTAGTGCAAGGCGTCTGAGTAAATCACGTAAGCTATCGACGTATGGCTGAGCCGTTTCCCAAGTGGCGGCTTTTCGGTTCACGACGCCCTTAATAGGCCACTGCTGACCATCAATAGCTAAGGTGATTTCACGCGGTGGAATACGACGAGGTACTAAGGTGACAGATAATGCGGGAGCTTCCTGACCAGGCGGAGTGATGTAAAGTGAAACCGGTGATTCTTTGTCCGTGGCTACATATACAACATTCCCCTTGATTTGCGTCTGAGCATCACTGGTTGTTCTCACCTGAGGCGATTCAAACGGCGTCACAATCCGATTCAGATGACCAAGTGCTACAGGGATCAGTTCATTAACCCCCGGTGTCATCAGTAGCATTGTTGGCGTATCCGCTGCAACCGAATTGCTTTGAACCGGTGGATTTGCAGTAGCAGACTGCTTCATCACACTGGCTGGTACAATCGGCAATTCCACGTCTGCATAAGAAGCTTGAGATAACAGGACGCCACTCAAGCTCATTGCGATTAAGCTTGGTATCATCCATCGACTAATTTTGGTTCGCATCATTCACCCTCCGGTTTTGCTCTTGGGTCAACTTTTCACGAACTCGCTTCGTTCTAGCTTGCCCCTCATACGTATCCATCCAACTGAGCTTTGGACGGTATTGCTCAATATCGATGTCAAACTCATAGGTGCGAGTTTGGCGCTGTTCATCTCCAGATGGTCCAGAGACCAAGGAATAACCGGTCACAAAGACATGGCCGGTTTCATACTCATACTCCACTTGTCTGGGTTGGAATTTGAGCGTGACTCGGTCTTCCCGGATTTGTCTTGCCTGAATCTCCAGTGCATCGACCACTTGCTGGTACACCGCTGGAGAAAGTAGCGGCTCAATAGCAACCCGGATAAAAGACACATTACCCGGCGTCACGTTGCCCATAAGCTCAGCCAGGTAGAGCCCCCAGGATTCCAAGTAAGGCTGAGTAGCCTGGTTTCGTGACACTTCAGCCGTTTCAGACAAGGTTGGCGGTTGAATGGCTACCACGGTATTGCGAGAAAATGCCGCTACCGCAAGCAGCAAGTTAGATAGCACCAGCACTGCAATCAGGAACCGTTGCCATCGGTTCTCTAATTGCGTGCCTTGCCATGATTTTAAAAACACGTCGAACTTCACGGCAGATAGCTCCTGATAAATGGGTTAGGGATCGTCTTGGCTTTGGTTGGCAACAGTCCGCCCCAGTAGATGGCGTGAAGAATAAAACCATCTGGGCGGCCATCACGAAAACGCCGATAGAGCTTGGTTGTTACCAACCCCAACAGGCATAAAACCAAGGCATTACCGGTAAAAATGCCGATCACTAGCCCCAACAGAATGGGAGCCATCTCATCGGCACTCCAAAGCAGGAAGTGCGGCGGGTCATCGATATAGGATGGAATATTTACAGGTTCCATAGTCACTCCTCGTTGTTTGAATTGAGAAGTGAAGGATGCCTCGGGATTGGCAGCTTCAGTGGTCAGCTAGATGCCGAATTCTTGAAGGTTTTGAGGGTTCTAATCAGACAATACTAACAATTGATCTTTTTGATGCGGTTGATATGATGGGGATATTGGTCGTGTCGAGACCAGCTGCCCACTTTAGCAAACCCGGACGGGACGACATGCATATCAAATTTATTTTTTGCTTAGGTTTTTTCTGCGACCTCGGCAGTGGGCACCGTATTCGCTAATAGGAGAAACTCAATGCAAATTACTAAAATCATTTCCTCTGCCTCGGTTGAACGTTTAAAGCAAAAAGCACGAAAGCTTAAACGTGAAAAATCCATTACACACACTGAAGCACTCGATGAAATTGCAGTATCTGCTGGTTTTAATCATTGGCATCAGGTTGTACAAGCTAATGACGTACTGAAACCATCAGAAGTGGCATTATCTTCTGGATGTGTCATGGCTTTTGATGTCAAAGATGGTATGGATGTCGATACCAGTGATGGGGTTTTAATTAAAGACCACTTATTGGAGATACTTACTGAAAAGCAGCTATTTGAAATTTATGCCAACTCCCCTGATGAGGACGACGAACAAAACAGGCCGCTAAAAGAAACGCTATCGGATTCAGAGCTTCATGAGTATTTTCGAGATGATTGCTCATTCATGTACTTTCGTCTTGCCGAGCCTCATGCAAACAAACCGTTAAAAGAAGTATTGGCTCTTATACGACAGTACTCTTTTTGGATGCCTCAATATATTTGGCTTCAAGGTCACCTTATTGATACTTATCATTTGCCTGCTGAAGACGAGAACGGCAATACCGTTGGCGTAAGGTTTTAGCTCTACAAGATGAGGCCTGATGGGCCTCATATCTTCTTCTGCAAGTGACTTAACGCCAACCCCGCCATCAATGCCAAACCGATGATCAGCGACGGTAACACCACAGGAGGAATAGCCAGCGGGGCGAACAATCCCATAAACAGTAAGATGACACCTGAACCCAGAATTATCATGCTATAGCGGTGAATGATAGGGCTCGAAAAATCAAAGGTTGTCTTCTTAATCTTCCAGGTCATCAAGCCATCCCACAACGCCGGTAACATGAGAATAAGCGCAAAGGGCAACCAGACCATCAGCAACGCAAATCGAGTGAACACTTGGTACAACACATCAAAAAATGCCTGAATACGGTCTTCTACCCAGACAAACCAAAAGCCTCCCATGTTCTCCATCCCTTTAGAGCGTAGTCGCTGTTCTTCAGTGGGGATTAGAAAATCTCGCACAGATTGCTCCATCTGCGTATCTACAACCCATGATTGATACCAGCCATGGCTAGTTTGACCAATCCAATAGCTTGTTTGTGCGCCCAATTGATTTTGGATCATCTGCTTCTCTTTACTAATAACCCGGCCAGTCCAATCACCGGGCACTAATACGCCAATGGCAATAATCTCCAGCATCAGTGCCAGACACAGCAGCCAAACCGACTTATGCTTGCTCATGCCAAGCATCCTCTTCTACTCGCGCCAGCATGGCTGCAACGGTTGGCGTCATAATCCGGGCTTTAATCACTTGTTGAAGCCGCTTTGTCGTCGTATGACCACTTTCATAACGCACTGCGATGCGACCTTCAGCCAGATACGCCATTCGATTTGGACGATTACGAATCCAGGTGTGGAAATACACACCTTCCACAGCGGCCCACTCGAAATGGTCAGGATCACGCAGGCGAATCCCTGTTAAAGCACTGGCGGCAGTCCAGGTCAGTGCCTCAATGAAATGCCACAGTCGGACACTGTCATCATCACAACTAACTTCTTCATAACTGCCCAAGCCATTACACAGACACAAATCAAAGATGGAATGGCCATCTAACGTGAACGCATCCGTTAAGTAGTCCGCCAAGCAAAACACCGAGGCCAAAGCATGAGGCCAGTCGGTTTCAAGTAGTCTTAAGGTTTCCTTGAACTGAGGGTTATGTTGCTGCCACTGAGCGAGCATTTCTTTACTGGTAAGTGTTGTCATTTTCAGACAGACAGAATGATGCATACAGACTCCTTATGCTGCCTGTGTAGAGCTGGTTAAAATAGGAAGGCGACCCTTAATCACGCGTCCACCTGAAAGCTTGGCGATGTACTCCAGATTGGGGAGCTGGCCTAATAACTGCGGTGGAAACATATCGCCTTCTTCCTCCATCAAGCGTTCGCCATGATTGCCGGTAAACAACGCGGGGCTGTCCGAGTTGGACGACATACCTTGAGTTTGCATGATGTACTGCAACCGAGTCTTAGGCAGATTGTCGGTAATGTACTGCTGTGTTTCGGCGTCCATCACCCGAAGGGCTATCAAGTTGTTGATGTTACCTAACACCTGGCGAGCCTTAGCTTCGCTGCCTGTACGAGCGGCAAAGTCAGCAAAGGTCTGAGTAGCAATCACACAACGCATTTTTGCGCCACGGCCTTTGTTGAGCAGTTGAATGAAGGGATCGTTGACGACCTCAGCCGCCTCATCGATGAAGATATTTACGGGACGATTTTCAACACCATAGTTATAGCGGTCACCGGCCACGGCGGTGAGATCGGATAAAAGCAACGAGCCAATGGCGCTGCCAACCATGGCGTCGGTTAAGGAATCCAACCCGATATAGGCCACTTGGGCATTGTTGATAATACGGCCAGAATCCGTAATTAACCGGCTGTCATCCACATCGTTTGCAATCGGTGATAGCAATGGGCCTAGTTCACTTGATGTGAGCATATTGAGTACCGGCATCAGTGAGGCCACCATCTTGGAATAGTGGGTTCTGTCATGCTCAAACATGCTCAAAAGGCCTTCCAAATCGGTATTGGCGGCAATGGGCTGAATGCGTTCGTAGTAAAAAAGCAGCATCGCCATGGCTTGTTTAGCCAAGGTATTGGCCTTTTCGGTAAAGCGCTTGCTCTCCACACTAAAGTTCGGATACACCTGCTCCCCCCAAGCCGTGACGGCTTTTACTACCAAGCCTTCTGGGCCACCTTCCAAGAATCGTCTCAGTGTTTTCAGATCAGGACGCTGTGAAGTAAGCAACAAACCTTGCACGATGTTATTCAGTGCCATTTGGCCAAAAGCTTTAAATGGATCAGCACCGGTTTCAGATGGAATTAATGCCGCAATTCGGCTGGCGATTTCAGTACCCCGGTTAAAGTTTCTAAGGGGATTAAGCCGTACCGAATGCTCAGGAAAACCCGGATGAAAATACACAAAGCGCTCAGGACTACCGGCGGCAATACAGGCTCGCAGCGCATTATCCTTAAGTTCTTTGTCTCCCTTAGGATCAATAATAATCACGGCTTCATTGCGCAAAATGGCCTGAGTGATCATCGCATCAAAGCATCGGGTTTTTCCGGCACCGGTCGTGCCGACAATTAAGGTATGCCCCTCTGTGTGACCAACTGGCTGGTAAACATCTTCTTCTTTGGGCTCGACACCATGAATCCAGGTCGAACCCATTTGTTTGCCGTGACCTTGGTTAAGCAAGGTTTGCTTATCCCGCTTTAGGATTTCATAAGCACGTTGGGCATGACGTTGGTCCCACTCAAAGCCATACCCTAACCACAGTTCATCTGGATGTTTTGTCATCACCTTTTGCAAATGCGACAGCTCCATAAATGCCAATGGCTTGCCTTTTAGCCCCTTCTGCAACTTATAAAGACGGTAAGCCTCAGGCAGGCGATACAACGCCATGCCCGAGGAAATCCCTGTCATCCACCAAAATGGTTCGGGCGGTAACTCTGTCAGCATTTCTGCGGCAATCGCCCCAGTGGCCCCAACCAGCCAACCTGCTGCTGCCATGGCCTCATAGTTCGTGCGCCAGGGCATTTCGTATGCGTTTTCTTTCATTCATGCTCCGCAAAATAACCGTTTACAATCCGCTTAACTTCAAATGGATTAACGTTTAGCGTGAGCGGTAAACAGAACCGTTTCCCCCTCATCAAACTGGCATTGGTCACTGGCCGAGATCCCCCGAAGCAGCTGTCCGGCTGGAATGCCATGCTCATTGGCGACTTGGCGTAAGGTTTGAATCGTGACGCGAATACCATCGGCACTATGATCCACGTCTGGGTAATCGCCATCGGTCAGTAAGATGGGCAAATCTTTCACAAAATTAACCATCTGTTGGCGCTGCGCGTGTTTGGGGTCTGTACTTGAGTTCGCATTGGACGCAATCGGCTTTTGCTTACGCTCCGCTCTTGTGGCGGGCTCTTTTGCTTGGGCATTGGTTGTCTTAGTTCGACTCGGACGCTGTGAAGCCTCTTTGTTCTGAATTGCTGTCACTGATTCTGCGTCTTGATTGAAGAGGTCTATCAGTGCAGTAAGCCCTTTAGAAATCGATACTTTCAGCAGTAACCCTTGCTCCTGAACTCCATCATTTGTAGTCACAGTTCTGGCTTTACGCGTCGGGTTTGCCGGATCTAGTTCAAGCCAATCTAATCGACTGAGTTCAGCAAGCAGTTTTCGGGGGGCACACCAGGGTCTTACTCCATCGGGATAGCGGATCAGTATCTGTTCACCAACCATAACCAACGCACTGCTGGCCTCTGGGAGCCACGCCAAAGGTCCAGGGAGATTAAATGCGTCTGCATCGTGCTGGTTTACGTTATTTGAGATAGCGGCGTTGTTTGAATCGTTAGGCTTTTCACATCCATCACCCGGATCATTTTCAGTTGCCTGGGGGCTATTAACGTCGCTTGCACGACTGAGTTCATCATCTTGTTCGGACGAGTTTGTCGATGGCGACTCAGACGAATTGCCGTGTTCGATTGATGATGACGCGTCAGCCAAGCCTGGCTGCTCACTGGAGCGACTCTGTGGCTCTGCTTGTGTTTGCTGTGTTGCTTCCCACTCAGATTTGCTAAACAGTCTCACGCTACTTGGTACATTCGAGCTGAACAATAAATCGGCCTCAACTATATGTAGCATAGCTAACCAGATTGGCTTGTCGTCTTTGATCAGCACTTCAGGGGCAAGGCTTTCATATCGCTCATTCGAGGCGGATTTAGTGGCCAATCCTCGCTCAATGAGGATGTCCGCAAGGGTATCGGGATCTCTTGGGATGCCAGGTATCTTGTCTTTGGCCAATAGCTCAATGATGTCCTTAGCCGCGCTTTTCCAAACCAGGCAAAGATGGGTTGATTGATTCGATTTTCGTAACCAGACTCTGGCGTCTCGCTGATTGACCAGCCACTGGGAACTGGCAAGTAATCGCCTCATGGCATCAAGTAGATAGCGTTCGACTGGGACACCAAGGGCATTGTCGTCAACGGAAATTCGTTGAGCTTTCAGGTCTCGCTGTACACTGGTTTGGTCAGCTTCAATAACCAATTTAGACAGGACATGCTCGGGATCGGTATTGCCAATTGCCTCCAGCATGGCTTGCAAAATTTCAGGACCCGGCTGGGTTAACCAGGCGAGCAACTCAGGTGTCATCACCCGGTTTAACACCAGAATTGAAAATTGCTCGTGTCGCTTGCATCGTCCGTCGCGCCAGCGAATGAAATAGCGTTCAATGCTGTTATTAGTGGTCCACTGAGATAATGTTTCTAAAAAAGGATTCCACTGATAGCGTCCATCTTCGTCTGTGATGGACAAATCTGAAACAGGCTTACCAATATCATGGAACAAACCGCCTAATGCCGCCGCAACACGCCACCTCGGCTCTAGCTCTTTTTTCTCAACCGGTGTGCCACTGGCAACAAAGATGATCCCTTCAGCTGCTTGTACCGCCCAAAAAGCAACTTCCAACGAATGACGTAATAAACCACCAGCGCCACTGTGATGATGATGTTCAGAAGCTGGCAGCAAGTGGACATAAGCAGCCAGATGGTCAATGCAGGGCTGAATTAGCCTTTGAAAATCACGCTGGTTAAAGCCAAGTACCTGGCGCAGTTTGGCAATTAGTTCGTCTTGTGTGGACTGCAAATCCTCGGGGGACGCAGCTGGCAACCCTTTCAGGAATGGCGGGTAGCGTGGAATTTCTGCATCGAGTTGAGATGACAGCTCTGGTAGTGCTTTGGTTTGAAAAAATAGGTTTTTGAACATAGTGAACCTCCGACACTATAGTGTGAAGGTTCTTTAGCAACTGAAGATGTTAGATAGCCGAAAGAAATATGCATTTATCTGGAGTGGTGCGGTTATTATCTGAATTCGGGCTTGAGAAGAAATACGTCTGACGCTTTTTGACAATCGCTTTGACTGCGCAGCCTATGTATCACTTCTCGCCTCTACTTCCTCAGCAAAAAGGTTGGCGGCAGAAGCGAATTGCTTGCACAAAAGCTCAAATTCCTCGCAATAGTTTTTCTTATCGGAACTAGTAGAAAGCACTTTATGATCTGCTTCGACACGATATTTTGCGATGTTTTTAATTACTTCAGACAGGCGACTTGTAAGTTTCATCTCACACTCTACTAATTCAAGCAATTGTAATGCACTCAGGGATCTACCACTGCTATGAATAAAATCGCTCTCAGTTTTCCCAAACTTAGCTTGTAGAAGTCCCTTCAAGGGTTGCGGCTTCAATGAATCAGAACCTATGATTTTGTATAATTCGCTACAGCTATCCGCTAACGCTTTGTTAGTGTTCTCTACTGGCATCCTTAGATGTTCATTCTCAAGGCGTCCAAAGAGAGTAAGTGGACTGAATTTTGAATTTAGGATGCGAATAGAATCTTGAACTTCCTTTAAGGGTTTGGGGAACTCGACCCAGGCGCCATCATAGGTTCGGGCTGCAAAAAGTCTCAGGTTTTCATCTTTTGGATCAAGGTTCGGTTTGGCAATTTCATGAGCATGCCAGTGCCTCTGCTCAGAATCAGAAAAACAATAAAGATCTTTGTATATAGCAGTAACAAATGTACTAGAATCCAGTGTTCTTCCCTTCCCAAATCTAACATCGATAAATCTATCAGAGGGAGTCTGTGATTTTGTCCTAATATGGCCGCCTGCCGAAGAATCGTCTATTTCGTACCAATCCACATGGCTAAAATATCTAGCCAACACTTCTACTGAAAAGTAGGGCTTTGTTTCCTAAATCGATTCAGCGAGCAAAGCTCCTCATAATCGTTTGAATATTAAACTACACGGTAAGTTTCAGGCATGCCTAGCCCAGTGAGTTTGTTCAACGCCTTTATCATCGCGTAAGTTTCTCCTACCTGACCGTTATAATTTCGCAGGCTCAATCTGCCACCAAGTAGTTGCTTCACTCTGTACATTGCTGTTTCTGAGATTGACCGCCGATGATAACCATACCGTTTTTTCCACTGTTTATTTGAACCATGAAGCTGTTGCCAACTGACCGCTAAGTTACGCGGATGACCTTGTTCCCAGAGCGCGGCACCTTCCCTCGGTGGAATGAGTACTAAAGCCCGTTTTCTACGAACGGCATCGTGACAGGCTCTTGTGTCGTAAGCACCATCACCTGAGATATTGCGGATTTTGCGATGGGTTTGCTTGAGCAAATTCGGCATAACTTCAGCGTCAGTGACACCGGATAAACTCAGTTCCGCTGCAATAATTTCATGGCTATGGGTATCGACAGCGATATGCAGCTTACGCCACACGCGGCGCTTGCCATCTGTGCCATGTTTCTTCACTTTCCACTCACCTTCGCCATAAACCTTCAAGCCTGTCGAGTCGATAGCCAAGTGCTCAATGGTGCCACGCGTCTTGGTTTTAAAAGCAATCTTGACGGTTTTAGCGCGTTTGCTGATGCAAGTGTAATGTGGGCACGAAAGCGGAATATCAGCCAGTTTAAACACCGAGTTGATAAAGCCTTGTAACGCTCGTAGTGGCATCGAGAAAACACGTTTAACCATCAGCGCGGTGGTAATGGCTAAGTCGCTAAATACGCGTGGTCGACCTTTCCTTGGTTGCTCGGCCTTAGCTTTCCACTGGGCGATAGCGTCCTCATCAATCCAGAAGGTAAGTGAGCCACGATTGATCAGGGCTTGATTGTATTGCTTCCAGTTGATTGTTTTATATTGAGGTTTTGACACGATTGATGGGCGAGTTGATGGGCTATGTCGATCAGATCACCAGCTATGGTTTTAGTTCAACTGATTTAGGAAACAAAGCCGAAAAGTAGCACAAAGCAAGTTGGTGTTCTCCGCACATTAAACGCCTCTTAAACTCAGGGGGTTCCATGCGGGCATTTCCGGAGCTATAAAAATACTCAGTCAACTCGTCTCGACTAGGGAAAAAAATGTGAGTATTAATTGGTGTGAATGAAAACTTTTTGCTGCTACCAGAACTGGGAAAACTAATAAGGCTAAGTTCAACGTTTGCGTTCATCGATCCCCTGCCAGCTTGCACCCAAGACTCCACAATTCCCATAGCATTCTCATGTGAAATATTAGCCTTCTCAGCAAGATCTATTGCGCTCACACCACCAAACGACTCTCCCCAGGCCTTAATCGCTTCGGTAAAGAGTAGGTCTTCTATATCTTCCTTTGAGGACACGATGCTTTCCTTATCACATAATGTTTGTCGGAATGCGGAACTTTTTAGTGCAAAAAAGGCCGCAGCCAAAAAGGTCTCGCCGAGCCAGTGAATGTTTATCCTTCACTGGAGTTGGCTATGAAACCAATTTAATGAAAAATTCAATAATAAATAAACTGTGGTCATACTTAGGGTTGTTATCAGTATTAATCAGTGTAATTTCGCCATATCGTAGATCCTGCACATTGCTATAATTTTCTATAATGTAGGGTAAGACAGCTTTTCATTGTAAGACTGGGCATCATCCTCCCAAACTAGCCGAACAACATGCTTTCGTTTCGTTTGCATATGAACAGCGGCTATTAGCTCAACGGCTTGATGCTTTTCGAGGCTTTCCATCGGAAATTTGTCAGTCACTTCTGATTCAATAACTAAATCGTTACCTTCGGGGAACTCAATTCTGACGTTTCTTGCAGTAGCAGCACCTTTATTCCAAACCTTAAGCCGATACTTACTGCTGCCAAGTTTTATAATTGATGCACCAAGGTCAGCTTGCTTTCCTTTCAGAGCATCTTCATTTTCTTTTTCCAAGAGAATGGTGTTTAACTTTTCCTGGCTTTCGACAAGTGACTTCTGCCTCTTATTAAAGCTGACCGTTTGCCATGTTGCGTAGCCAGATAAAAGGAAAGCTAATCCAGCTATCACATCACCTGCATCAATAGTTACCGGCATTACTTAATCCTTATATTCTTGCTACCAGAAAAAGCCTTTTTCAAAGATTTTCGTAGTTCGTCTTGAACGTCTTTTAAAACTTCTTCCTTGATTTCAGAAAGGTGTTCATCAATATTTTCGCTATTCTCTTGAATAAGCTCATCTTTATTGAACTCTCGGCCACAAGATGCACAAGCCATTACTTGTATTGTTTCATCGCAACCGTCTTCATAGGAAAAGTCTGAACAGCCACAAGTCGGGCAAAGCAAGCTTATACTTCTATTCACTGCTGTCCCGTTAACTTTCAAAATAAACATGCCTGATATTGATTAAGCGGCCTCGGATTCATCGGTTCTCCCCTCAGTAATGCCATTAAATCTCGTTTCTCAAATAGATTGAGCTGAAGAACTCTGAGTATTTGCTGCAGGCTTAGCCCCAATTTTGATTGAAATTTCAAGAATGCGAGTAGTAAGTAAACACACATAGCTCTGAAGGATCCCCTCATAAATCAGCCATAGCATAGCCATATTTGAGCAACTGATTGGCGAATAATACCCAGGCCGCCAGCAATTCTTTCTCCGTGATTTGATAATCAGGCCGCCTGAGTACCTCCAATCCCAAGCGAATCGTTGAGAGTACCGTTCGATGCCCAATGGTATTGGCCTGAAAATGCTTATCCCAGCCCTGTTGCTGTGCGTGTAAACCAACTAGCCACAACAGGCATTGAACCATCAACGCTATCAGTAGGATGATGTCGAATCGCTCTGGACTGTTGGTACGACTTTGGCGTAAGCCAAAGCCGTATGCCGGGCTTTTGAGGTCACGAAAGGTTTCCTCTATTTGCATACGTTTGGCGTACAGGTTTACCAGCTGCTTTGGGCTCCGAGATTCTGGTGGTAAATTGCTGGCTAACACCCAAGGCTCTTTCGCCGATGTTGAGTACGTTTTTGCCGATGGATGGTGGCAATTAGTCCTCGTTGAACGCTGATTTGTACGCCCCTTAGGTTTGCTACGATAAAGCGTGAGATGGCAATTGATAGGGTTAGTTTTGGTCAAGGTCTTACAACCCAGGCTCTTCGCTTGACCGTTGGCCAAGTCATGTGTACTGCGAACTGCACGCCAATTTTCAGCGCCAATATCTGCAAATTGAACTGTACCGCGAATACGGCTTAGCCAAAACCAACCATGCGCCTCAACCTCTTTGTACCAAGGCACTTTGAACCCCGCGTCAGTCACGATGAGAGGGGTAACATGCAAAGGTAAAATCTTGGCTAAGTCCGCTAAAAAACCGTTGTGGGAGGCCTTAGAGCATTGTTCTGATAGGGGATAGGACTTCTCATACAGGGTAATAGAGCGGCCGTTGAAGGCTATTGAGGCGCGCAGAGCCATGATGCGTTTATGCTCTCGGATGTCTGACCAATCGACGAGCACAATCGGCATAGGGTTACCAGAACAGATGAGGCTGGCATGCCATTGGTAGACAGCTAACCGTTCTTGATGCAGATGCGTGTTGCCGAGCAAACGATCAATGCGCTTGATGTTGTGCTTGGTTCGGGCCGTGGTTGGTAAATTTCGACCTAACTCAGTCAAGGTCAGTGTCTTACATTCAATCAGCGCCTTAGAGGCCAGCATCAAGCTGTTTAATCGTTTTAGGTGAAGTTCTGGGCAGTATTGGTGTAAAGAATGTAGTAGGATATTGGCTTCGCGCATCTTGTTGTCCAAGTGTAGTTTTTGGCGAAACCATTTGATCATGCAACAAGATGCGCTTCCACCCTAATTTGATGATTTATTTGTAAATCATCAGGGGATTCTTCAGCACATAGCTATCCATATTTGAGTCAGAACTGCATTCTTGCTAGTGCCGATAAACGATTTGATTTTCAGGTTCTGTTTGATCCATTTAAAGAACAGCTCTACTTGCCAGCGTGCCTTATATATCTCTGCAATGGTCTTTGCGCTGAGTGTTCTATTGTTCGTCAAAAACACGTAGCGCTTACCGGTGACATCATCCCTATAACCGATACGACGAAGTGCTATTGGACACCGCTCTGAAGTCACTGATCCGGTAAACTGGATAACTTGATCTGACGTGATACCTTTCGATTTATCGACATCTTGACGCACTAAAACTCGATATTTTGCGTTGCTCTTTAACCTCGTAACAAAGAAAATACCGTTGTTATTCAGGTGGTTATACCACTTGTAGTCGTTGTAGCCTTTATCCACTGCAACAATGCTTCCAGGTGGGAGCTTGAGTGCTCGTGCTGCTGTAATGTCATGCGTCTTACCATCTGTAATGGTTATAAATTCAGGCAGGTATCCGTTATGGTTCAAGCCAACGTGCAATTTAATGGCTCCTTTCGTTGACCGAAACTCAGCCCATGGGAAGGCTGACAAGCACAAATCAATCGTGGTGGCATCTAGTGAAAATAACGCATTCTTAAATCGAAAGTTATGCTTCGGAGAGACGGCTTGACAGCGAGCTAACACACGACCAAAGAGAGCCTCATAAAGCGCATAGGGTTTGTCCTCGTTAATGCGAGCTAAGGTAGTACGTGAGAGCTTCACCGTCCCTATGTGGTACAAGCGATGCAATTGTGCTGTCATATTTTCGACGATATCTCGAAGACTGCTTCGTCCTGCGAGCTGAGCAATGGTTAAGGTCACAAACTGTGACCAGCGTGAAGCTGTTCGGAAAGATCGACCCTTATGATGTTGCTTAGCGAGGCTCTCAAACTCATGTCTCGGAATAAATCGAAGCAATTGATGGATAACTGTATTATTATGACTCACGGTCTGTTTCGCCTCTGCTTTGTAAGGTTTTGTGGTGAAACGATTATAAAGTATTGCGCGCAAACAGACCTTCATTTTCCGAAGTTAACGGGACAGCAGTGACTTCTATTGTATTTTTCAGGATTCATGCAATTACTCCGTCATGTCAACAACCATACTTAAAATATAACCGCATGAGTGAGCGACATTTAGACTCAATCTGCTGACTCAATTTTCCAATTATTGTTATGTAACTATAAGTGAGCTGTCAGCCAGATGAACTGACAGCCCGATATAAAAACGGAAACAACTAACCGCTTACGACTTCCATCAATTTCGAGTAACTCGTTACAACATCATATTTGACGTTTTCACTCGTGATCTCTGCATTAATTTTTTCAAAGAATTTCCTAGCGCATTCAATCTTGCGATCTTCTATGCCACGCAATTCAAGCGAAGACATCGTTCCTTTAGTCTCAGCAATAAAGTAAATGTGTTTAACACTTCCTTCTTTGAAAGAAATTGCCCAATCAGGGTTGTAGTCGCCAACAGGCGTCGGTATCAGAAAACCACGAGGCAGTTTTGCATAAACCACGACTTCTTTGCTTGTATCAAGCTCGGTAACAAAGTCCCGCTCAATGCCTTGTGAATCAACGACAACATAATCATAAATATGCTTATTAACGCCACTAACGGCTTTTGTCATATCTGTGATTTTTTGCTCTGCCGTGAATATATCAACATCATAAGATTCGTTCGTTGGATCATATGATAGCTTCTCGATAATCACAGATGCCTTTTGCTCTTTCACAAGGCGTGAAGCCTCAGCTAGAAAATGCTCAGGGTTCTGCTTAAATTGTGCAAATACTACAGGTTCTATACCCATCAGAATTTCAGCGACTGTTTTGCGAGTCAGCACACAATTTTCAGCCAACTTACCAACCAAGTCATAACGAACAGCAGAATGAATGCTCGATTGATGAGTTTCAGTCTCAGTGTTTTTCACCTTGAAACTTTGTCCAGCTTTGAGTTGTTCGTCGGTAATGCCATCCAATTGAACACCATCTTGAATGGTGTATTGAAGAGGCGTTACCTTAAGTTCATTGTTGAGAACCCGAATACAATTTTTAATCAACTCAGATGAATCAAAATCAACCTTATAAACCGCTTTGCGATTGATTTTGTGCCAAAGCTCCTGAAACTCTTTTTTATCAAAATTAGCATTCAAAGGATTGTTTTTAGGTTTACGATCATCACCAACACCTGGCAATTGCGCTTCACTATAAACACCGTCTATCAGAGTCAATATTTGCTCTCTATAAGGCTCTAACTCAATAGGCATTGGCGCTAACTGTCCACTAGCCTTAGCCTGGTGGAATGATGGCGCAATTGAATCGTCAGCTTCATTGGTATAATCATTTTTAAGCAAATACTTATAAATTTGCTTAGCCATTACAGGTGTTACTTCTACAGGTCCATCAGCAGTTGTAATTGTCTTACCCGTAAAATAAGCTTCATCTGCTTTTCTAGGTCTCGCTGAAAGAGACTCGCTGATCTCTTTTTGCAGATTCGTGACAAAGTCTTTATAGCTTTCACTTGCAATCACCGACAAGACATTAATTTCATGCACAGTTGCCGGATGATCTTGTCTGTCACCATGTTTATTGACGGCCAGACGTAAACCACGTCCAACTTCTTGACGACGAGAGATAGTATTGTCGCTGTGTTTCAACATACACATGACAAATACGTTTGGATTATCCCACCCCTCGCGCAAGGCCGAGTGTGAAAAGATAAATCGAGTAGGCTCTTCAAACGAGAGTAACTTTTCCTTATCTTTTAAAATCAAATCATAGGCATCTACATCGTCTGATAGGCCGGCATCTTCACCACGGACTTTAAAGCCGGGGTTCTGAAGACGATTTGATTTCTTATCAATTGAGAAGTAACCATTATGCGTTCTAGAGCCTTCAATGGCCGATAGATAGGCTTTATAGGCATCAGTCTGCTCACTTGGTAAAAGAGACAACTCATCAAGATACTCCTGTACAAGCAAAGAGTACTCTTCTTCAAAGACGCGAGCATAATCACCTTTTTCATCGGCCTGAGAGTAGTCTCTATACTTTGCGACTTCGTCAATAAAAAAGAGAGAGAGAACTTTTATACCCTGGTTAAAAAGTGTTTTTTCTTTTTCAAGGTGCGCTTTAATTGTCTCGCGGATCTGTATTCGGCGAATGGTCTCTTCGGTCACGTCTCCCGTGGCATCGCCCGCGGTTAAAACATGGCCATTTTTGAATTCAACCGTGTCGTTAATCGCGTTGACATCAGTAACCACAAAGTCACGGTACTGGTCCAGACCATTGCTAAGATCAAAAAGATTATCGCCCTTAGTAACCTTCTTGGGTATGCGTTTAATGCCATTTTGTTGTTTAACTTCGATCTCAATGCGAGCCACTGGCATTTTTTTCGAGATCTCGATGGATTCCAAATATAGATAGGCTGTCGTTCCCGCCAAGCCTTTTACTGAAATACCACGAACGGCAATTTTCTTAACCAGCTTATTGTTATAAGCGTCAAGCGCATCCAGGCGATGCACTTTATTATGTGTTGTCTTATGCGTGGCCGAATATCGAAGTACCATCAGTGGTTTGAATTTGGCTAAGGCATCTAATGTCTTCTTGCCTTCCATCTTCTGCGGCTCATCCAAAATCAGGATTGGGCGGTTTGCACTAATAACGTCAATAGGACGCCTAGACTGGAAGTCATCCAACTCTTCATAAATTCGTCGATTGTCTTTTCCTGACGCATTAAAGGCTTGAATATTGATGACCATCACATTGATGCCACTGTCAGAAGAAAAACTCTCTAACTGGTGCAATTGTTTCGAGTTATAGATAAAGAACCGGGCCTTTTTACCGTCGTAATTCTGGGCAAAATGCTCACCTGTGATTTGCAGCGACTTGTAAACACCTTCACGAATGGCGATGCTAGGCACAACTATAATAAATTTGCTCCAGCCATAGCGCTTATTCATCTCAAAGATGGTTTTGATGTAGCAATATGTCTTACCAGTACCGGTTTCCATTTCAACATCGAGATTAATCTTAGAGCTGGAATTGCTTATTAACGCTTCTGAAACAGGGAGGTTCTGTCTACTTTGAACACCATGGATATTTTGCAATAGCTGCGATTCAGTGATCGCGAGTTCAGCATTTTTAAAACCGTCTTGGTCGCTCATATCCCAGCCAGCATTACCAAATTTATCTTTGGCAACACCTGGATCGATTCGGTAGGTAACTCCCGAAGTATTAGGTTGCCCCGCAAAACAGTCAACAACCGATTCTACGGCAACAGTTTGATAAGGTTGGACTTTGAACTTTAACTTCATACTCCCTCCTTATATCGCTTTAACTTCAGTATGTGGGGACACTTGCTTGAAAATCTGCTCGGCATTAATTTTTACTGCATCAGACTCAAAGCCGTCATCACGGAACACTACGCGAAGTGGTTCTTTTGTGGCTAACTCTTTAATCAAAGCTTCATTTATGCGCAGGTCAAAACAGGCCACCAGTGCATCATCATCGACAAAGAATACCGATTTACCTTGAATCGTTTCTTTTCTAATTGGCAAGGTTAAATCGACGCCCCAATCAAGTAGAACCTGGAAAAGTAAATCTTCATCAGTGCGGTCTGCTTTAATATTATCCACCAATAAGTCTAACGAACCCTGAGTAACTTGATCTGGAGAGTAGTAAACATCTGCCATATTAGATGTATCCACTTTAAGTACTCGGAATCCAACGTCCTTATTCCAGTCTTTGTGGCACTCGCCTGCTAATATTTTTGCGCCAGCTCGGCGGATACGTTCCTTGGAAATTTCTGCAATTGTTTTATAGCCTGCTTTATAAGCCTCTGACTTTTTGTCACATTCTTCAGGGAGCTGAACCATAATAAATTTTCGGTTACCGCCATCTTCAGCATTAAGATCTGTTACTGCATGAGCAGTTGTGGCAGAACCGGCAAAGAAATCTAGTACAATCTCACTTTCATTCAGCCCTATCCCTAACAAGTAACGTAATAAACTTGTTGGTTTTGGATTACTGAAAATATTTTTCCCAAATAAACTTAGGGTTTCAGAACTTCCATCACTTGTAGTTCCCTTATCAAGCACAAGACTGCGGGGTTTTTTCCCTTCAGGCATACGCTGCTTAAACATGACGCTCCAACCGTCAGTCCGCTTTTCAAACTTTATTTCACCATCGTCTACATCCTTTTTGAAACGAGCTTCAGATCGAAGCCAACTTAATGGATTTCCATATCCATCATTTTCTAAAACTGTTCCATCGGGACAAGTTATTGCATAATATTGCTTACCTGACTTTCGTTTGAATGTATCCCAGAAAAACCTACCGCGCTCATCCTCCTCTTTGTACCTTTTCGCATAGTCATCTGAAAATGACTCGAATAATCTTGGTAATGATTGAATATTTTTCGCATAAATAACCACATACTCATGCTCTACAGCACAATACTTAGCATCATTACCACCACCTTTTTTATTTTGCCAAATAAAATCAGCTATAAAATTGTCAGATCCAAAAATCTCATCAGCCATTTTTTTTAGATTTGATATTTCAACTTCATCAATACTTATAAATATCAACCCATCATCTTTCATTAGATTGCGTGACAACTTCAATCTTGAATACATCATAGAAAGCCAATCAGAGTGAAAGCGGCCATTTGATTCAGTATTCGTAATCAGACGTTTGCCTTCTCCATCCTTTTGATTCGACCGTTTCAAAAATTCATCAGAGTTTTCAGAAAAATCGTCTTCGTAAATAAAATCCTTGCCTGTGTTATAAGGCGGGTCGATATAGATCATCTTTACCTTACCTAAATATGTTTCTTGCAACATCTTTAGTGCATCAAGGTTATCACCTTCAATAAAGAGGTTTTCAGTGGTGTCAAAATTGACACTTTCTTCTCGACAAGGTCTCAAGGTCTTGGCAATAGGTGCATTCGCTGTTAGTAGTGCTTCTCGCTTACCGGGCCAGTTCAGCTGATAGCGCTCTTGCGGGCCTTCAACGATTGAATTTGAAAGCTCTTGTTTAAGTTGGTCAAAATCAATGGCTAACTTTAGCTCTCCGTTAGCTCCTCTTGATTCCGTCACGCAGTTCGGAAACAACGCCTGAATTTTCTCTATGTTTTGCTGCGTCATGTCGGGGCTGTGCATCTTTAATTTATCCATGTGTTTTACCTTTTGCGTGATGCCTTACATATCGCCGTCATATTTGTCGCGGTAGCGTTGTTGACTGCGTTCATTCACCCCAATCACATAGAAAAACTATGCTCAGGGGTTCACTCACTTGTCGCCTAGCTACCACACCAACTATTTAGGCCATAATGAAAGCGGGCACTATTTAACTGATTGAAATTGTTTATTCTTTATGCGAGTAACTCTTCAAGCTCGCACCTTAAATTCTTTAACTGCTTATTGAGCTCAACCTTTCGGTTAAACTGTTTCTGAGCATGAACCTTCTTCTTATATTGCGAGATTTGCTTTTCCAATGCCTGAATTGCCATCAAGCGTTCAATGACCTCTTCAATACTCTCGGCGGTTCGTTTGGGTATGGGTAACAAACGTGTAAGAAGCTTTTGATACAGCTGCGCCATATCGATTGCAGTTGGCAAAACCAAAACTTCAGAAGTTACTGTTGATGCATTACCTAAATAGAACATTTCTGAGAACAAATAGCGGCTACAGACCCATTTTGACTGATCATTTTCTGCCTTGCGCTTATGGCAAGCTGCATAGTAGCCTTGTTCACCACTAGGCCCCCATACCTCAAATAGAATGGGAAAAGGTATGGCCAAATCAATCGCTTTTAGTACGCTGTCGTCTATTGAGTCACCTTTAAGCTTCACACTGAAAACCTGTATTTCACTGACCTCACTGGTTTGAGGAATATTCAGTGTGCTAGGCGATAGCTTGTAAGCCCAAAGGATTTGCTCTACTTGCTCTACAAAAAGTGACTTCAATCCGGCGCTTGCCGCGCTGTGCTCATATATTTTGTTCTTCGGCACGACTCGACCGAACTTTGCTTTGTCAGGAAATATCCAAGGTGAGTTCATAAACTAGCTAACCTCATCCTGAGCACTGTGTTCTATCAGCTGCTTTTGCTGGATCACAATAAATGCTAGCAATTCAAAGTCATCAAGCCCTGCAAATGTATTCACTAAAGCTGAGGTAGCGCCACCACTGAACAAACTATCAATATCTTTTTCTTCCTTAACTTCAACCATGCTTTTTATGGCATCTGTTAGAAGGTGAGAGTAACGCTGCATATCTCGACCGTCTTGTGTTAGGCGATTAAATAACGCACAAATCTCACTGAGCGGCTCTGTTTGCCCTTTACAGCTACTGCGGATTAAATCTAATAGTCTCTTTACCTCAAAATGATTAGCGATGATGTGCCCCTCATTCGATACATAGACAAGGTAATAAGGGTGGAGCCTGTTTTGCAGATCTCTATCGATACTGTTATTGACGTTTTTCAGCGCAAACACCACGCCAGGCAATAACCCTAATTCAGGCTTAGCTTCAACCACCGCATGCATGCCACTTGGTGCGTTTCTTGGTTCGCCGTAGAGTTTCATTAAATTAAGTAGGTCCATCCGAAATTCGTTTAGACCTAGATCGGTGATAGAGACCCCCGTTTTTAAATCTTCAAGCTCAATGACTTCTTCTTGCAGCTTCTTTAACTGCTCTTTACGATACGACACATCGTTAGCTTGACTACTTAAGACGTTATCATCACCGGTCGCTGTCACGTCAACAATCGTCATTCGACTTTCAACACGTTCTTTTAAGTTGATGTACTCATCCAGCGATATATCAGGCCAGTAGTTAACTAACTGAATACATTTATTCGGCGAGCCAATACGGTCAACTCGCCCAAAGCGCTGAACAATCCGAACTGGATTCCAATGAATATCAAAGTTAATTAAGTAATCACAGTCCTGTAAGTTCTGTCCTTCAGAGATACAGTCTGTAGCAATCAACAAATCGATTTCAGCGGGTTCGTCAGGTAATACACTTGCTTTCGATTTGGAAACTGGCGAAAACAAGGTGAGCACTTCTTGTGTGTCGTAACCTTTTCGTCCGGTTTTTAAGGTGGTCTTAGGTAAACTGGCACCACCAGTGATCATCGCAGTATGTATTCTATGCTCGCTTAGCATCACAGGTGACAACTGTTCGTACAGATATTGAGCGGTGTCAGCAAACGCCGTGAACACGATAATTTTCCTGTTCCCAGGATTTATCGGATTATTTATTTTTGCAGCAATATGTGACTTCAGATGCTGCAACTTAGCATCTTCTTCTGGCTTAATTTTGCTAACAGAATCTAGTAACCCTTTGATCAGCTCCAAATCGCCATCTAAATCCTGCTGCCAGGATGGAAGATCCATATCCATCAGCTTGATTTTGATCTTGTTGCCGATTTCCATATCGTGATAAGAAGGCATATCGTCTTCATCTGCTTCAATAGACTCTAGCGCTTCAACCAGACTGCTCACTTCAGTTTGCCCGTCTCGCTTATAAAATTCGTCGATAATGCCAAGAACACGAACATGGTTATCATGGAGAGATTGCAAGGTGCTTCTGAACGAGTATACGGAGCTCTCAAGACGCTTTAGAAGGTTCGTTGTCATCAATGCAACCAAGCTTTTTTCACGGTCGCTTTGCTTTAACTTACCTTTTCCGCCTTCAACTTGCGTGTCATACATCTCCTCGTATTTCTTCAATCTACTCGGGAGGATATAACTCACTGGCGCATAAACAGATAGCTTGAGTAGCTTAAGCTGTTCAAAGATCTCATTCAGGCTTACTACATCCGTACGAGTAGTAAGCGGACAATGAAACGAGATTGGCTTGTTACGTTCAGGGAAATGGCCAATATCTGTTGTGTCGTAGAATGTTGTGATGTGCTTTCGTGAGCGAGCGATAGTGACGCTATCAAGCAGTTCAAAAAAGTCAAAATCTAAGGCATCGAGTATGGCTTTAGCTGTTCGCGTCTCTGGGTCGAGTTTGGACCAAGCGTTAAATGCGGCTTGTGCTTGGTTAAAGATCTGTTCTACGCTTTTTGTGGTTTTAAGATGCTTTGTGAGATTGCTCGACTCGCCTTCATAAGCTAACGCGAGCTGGTTTCTCAGGTCAGTAAATCTATTATTCACTGGTGTCGCTGATAGCATTAGGACTTTGGTTTTCACGCCAGCTCGAATAACTTTATTCATCAGTTTCTGATATCGGGTTTCTCGATCTTTCACTGCATCGTTATTTCTAAAGTTATGCGACTCATCAATGACGACCAGGTCATAGTTACCCCAGTTGATTCTATTCAATGGAGTACCGAAGGATTCGCCTGAGGTTCGGCTCAAATCTGTGTGACACAAAACATCGTAACTAAAACGGTCTTTAGCAAAGATATTTGTCTTTAAGTTTCGATTAAAGTTGAGCCAGTTATCCGCTAACTTTTTCGGACATAGAAGCAGCACAGATTTGTTTCTGAGCTCGTAATACTTGATGACGGCTAACGCTGTAAATGTTTTACCAAGACCAACACTATCAGCCAGAATGCAGCCGTTATAGGTCTCTAACTTATTGATAATCCCAGTCGCGGCATCTTTTTGGTAGTTAAATAACTTGTTCCAAATCAAGGTGTCCTGATAGCCGGTTCGATCATTTGGTAATACATCCTCTGTAATATCATCAAGAAATTCATTAAAAATATTATACAAAATAATGAAATAGACTTTTTCGGGCGAGTTTTCTTGGTAGACAGATTCTATATGTTCGCAAATGGTTTTAGTAACATCTTGAAGTTTCGCAGGATCTTTCCAAATTTGGTCGAATAACTGTAAGTACTGCGCTGTGAAATTTGGCTCATCGATTTTTTGCACAAAATTCGAAATAGCATTGCCTCGCTGATACCCTAGATCAACCGCCGTAAAACCGCTAACCGGAGCAAAAACTGCACTCATGGCTTCTGTTTGCTGCCTAGACGCTTCCGTCACAACAAACGACTGCATTGGAGAATCAGTTTTGTTTGATTTGAATGTCGCTTTCTTTCTGATCCAATTTGCACACTCTTTAGCGATCGCTTTTTGAGTGAGCTTGTTCTTTAACTGTATTTCAAAGTCAGTTCCGTAAAGGCTGCGTTCTCGCCCAGCTTTGGGGATAAAGAACTCTCGTTTTTCTTTTTTGAATTTATCGGTAACTTCATCTGCGACAAAAGTAGGTGATGTGAAGATGAACTCAAGTGAGTCTATCTTCGCTAACTCCTTTTTGAGAGCCTCATACGCATAAATAGAAAAGCAAGACGCAGCAATCTTTAACTTTGTATTCGGTGTCAGCGTCTGTTGAAGCTCGTCACCTAATAGGTTGTTAAGGTTATCGATTATTTTCATCAAAATTTATTCCCTGCGCCAAGTTCGGTTTTGTGCATTAGTTACCAAGTTCTTTTTCAATCCCTGGAGCTAGCATGATGTTTTTAACTCCATAAAGTGTTGCTCTGTTCTTTAAGTACAATTGAGCTCCACCATCTTTGAGTGTGGCGTCGGTAGAACAATCCACATTCCATTGTCTGAGTAAATAGCCTACCGTTGCCGCTCTAATCTCAATCTTTAAAACGCCACCTTTCATGCCATAGTCCAACTCTATCGCTTCGCTGTGCTCAATACGAGGATGCGGCACTAACTCTAGCTCTACAAAGCGATTCCATTGTCGGTCTTGGGTTTCGAGCTCCGTTTCAGACAAAGTCGAACCCTCAATCACAACCGCTGCTTTAATGCGGGTCAGCACAAAGTCACGGAACTCGCTATGCTTGCGGTCAAAACCACGAACATGCCAACGCAGGCCATTATCCACCAGTGTATGCGGCACAATTTCACGCGTAGTTTCACCACTCGATAACGACACATAGGTGATACTCAAGGCTTTGCCTTTGTGAATGGCCTCGGTGACTTTCGCTACTATAGATAAACTGGGCTTGTTAAGGTGGTAAGGTGCTTCACAAGCCAGTGGTGGTTTTACCTTTCCAGTAAAGCCATCGCCGTACCCTTGGCTAATGGTTGCCAGTGTTCTAACAACGTCATAGTCGAACAATGGGGCAAAAGCTTCACCACGCTTATGCAATTTGAGCTTTTGGTCATACTCAATGTTGCCTGGCGCAAGCTCTCGGTAAAGGGTGAAGTCTTTCGTTGCTTGTGCGGCGGCTATGCTGAAGCGATCGACTAAATCCGCCCGTACCGCTTCTCCCTTAAACAATAAGGTGAAATCGATGTGGGCAATGCGATCCCTGGTTGCTTGTGGCAACTGCGCTATCTGCGAAAGCCTATCTGGCTTCGCCACTACCGTTTGTTTCAGACCATCATTTGTCATGCGTCTTGTTTATCCAATTCAACCAGTTTCTTAAAAATTCTGTTTATAAAGTAAGGACCGATATCGCGTAATCACATTGAAAAGCATCACTCAATGCTGCTCTTCATCCGCAATGACTTAACAATCTCTACTGGTTGAAGCTGGACAGATGGCCATAAAACACTGAATAGGCTTCAACCTAATTAATTTTATTAGGTATCATCCTATCACAAATTATTTTGTAGGGAAGACTAAGCGGCAACTTTTTGATCTGGATTGCATTTGCCGCTCAGGTATGGGCGTGAAGGCCTTGTTTTGTGCCAATGCTGATAGCCGCGTTCAATGCGCCACCCGAACCAGTGGAACCTCGATGTTACCGCGATGAGATACCCCTTTGTCCGACTCTGTAGACATCAGGGCTCGTTGCTCACTTTCCCGAATGCGCCTAGCAACTTCTGCCTGGGCTGGTAGCAATGGCAGCATCCCTTCAGCAATCGCGTCCGGGGCAGACTCTTGGCCACAGGACATCAAGTACTTCCATGGATCTTTAAGAAAGCGCTCGAACGTGATGCCAAATTCAATGATGCGGGCAGAGACGAAGATTTCGCCCCAGTATTCAATGTAGGTGTCTTGGTACATGGAAAGATTCCTCTTGTTGGTTATATACCCTGCCTACTTGCAGCCGCAGCGGTGTTACCTGTATTCGCTCACCCCAATCACATAGAAGATCTATGCTCATGGGGACTCGCTCACTTGCCGCCTAGCTGCAACACCAAGTAGTTTGGGTATAACGTAAGTTCACTTTCCATTTTCCAGAGGTTTTCAAATATGCAAGGCTTACCTTGTAGAGAGCTACAAAGCTTTAAATCGATTGCGGGCATCTTTGTAGTCATAGTGGGCATGTTCTGAGCCACGATGGTACAAATCATCCAGGTAAGTTTGTTCCTGCGGCAACTCGTCTTCGCTGATTTCGCGCCACCAATGTTTGTTGGCACCTTTAACACCGTCATGCCAACGGTAACCACGCTCTTTTAAATAGTCCTTTACGTCAAACGGCGCACCAAACGCACGAACTAACACAGTTCGCCTGTCTGCTTCAGACAACAAGTTTGCAACGGACTCGGGCAACAAATGAAACAACCAGGCCATCGCCAAACAATCGGTTGCAGCTCGATGTCCTTCATAAAACCAACCTAAGCGAAGCAGCAGGTACTCAAGCTTTCGACTTTCAAAACCCAGCGCCTTCCAATCTATGCCACTGGCTGAACAGGCCCAAGATAGATGTCCTAATGCAGCAAACCGCTTTTCAAAGAAAGGACGATCAAACTGTGCATTGTGTGCAACCACCAGCGGATCATCGGATAACCAACTCGCTACCAGTGAATCATCAATGTGCTGGCCTTGCACCATCTCATCAGTGATACCGGTTAACTCGGTAATCAGCTCGGGGATTGGCTTGCCGGGATCTTCATACAAGCTGATCACATCAACAATCGACACAATCTGCTTAGCAGAGGGGCTGTAAAGCACCTTAACCATACCAAGCTCAATAATGGACTCATCATCGGCAGACAGTCCGGTTGTCTCTGTATCGAGCAGCACCATCGGTTGTTCATCACCGACCAAAGGAGAGAATTCAAGTGGCCAGGACTGCGGCTCACGCGTTAATGGAATACGCTCCAGCAATCTAAAATCTTCTGGTCTTTCTAGGATATCCGCGAGGCGCTCTAGCGGAAATGGCGCTGGGGCTCTTGTCATTGATGGTTCCTCTTCAATTCTATTGTTCGCTTTAGGTGATTTCACTGTGCCACAGGTTTTTCTAAATGCACCTTGGATACCTCAGCGTTTTTTTAATCTTTCTACTGGGTGAACCCATGTATGAAGGCTTTGGCTAAGCCTTTCAGAAAGCCTTAGCTAAACCCTTTAGGTAACCCTTACCGATACCCTTTACGTATGGCTTAGCCAACCCCTTTTCAAACGGTTGCAAAAGGCTTGAACTGAGTTCGACTGAGCATTTTAATGGTGCTCCTGACTTCGCTTTAAGCTAGTAAATTCAATACGAAGCAGAATTTTACTAACTGTTTTTAAACCCTTTGCAAAGGGTTCAACAAGCCTTGTCTGACGGTTACTTGACCCATGCGTTAACCAGTAGCAGTAACAGGATCAGTAACAGAAACAAGAGCAGTAGGCAGAAGCAGTATTATCCAAGCCTTGCAGGCTTTGACGAGGGCGAGCGATCCCCACATCAAGCTTATCAACACAAAAAAGAAATCACCTACAACACAGCGTCTTACTCGAACAACTACAGTTTTACCTACAATTTTACTTGTAGAAATCAGCATAGCAGACCGTTCTTAGCGATATGGCCTCACCTCTTTTTTACGTCGCGTTGAGGCTCCAAGTGATATTCCCAACAGGGTAGCCACTGCGCATGGCTTTCGCTCAAGTTTTCGTGATTGGTGCAGCAAGCATGGTTACTCTCGAGATCTTGCTGAAAGAGCACTCGCTCACTCAATTCAGAGTAAAGCTGAGGCCGCTTACCACAGGACTGATTTACTGGAACAACATCGCCCGATGATGCAGGCATGGGCTGATTTCGTAACACGATCAGGTGGTTGAATCGCCACAAGGTAGGGATTGAATACTATTCCAACGGAGGTTCACGATGGTACCTCTTTTTTCTGAAGGATTAACTGGACTATATCTGCTTGCAACTGTTTGCCGGAAATCTGCTGTCCCTCTCTTGATATTCCTAATAATAATTAGGCCATAAGCATATGATACATGAATATTTTTCATATCAAGTAACCGATAAATTTCACACCCCCCCACCCAGGATAGAGATTGCCATTACTGTGAGGCCGATCTATACTTCAACCATCCCCCCGGGGGGGATGTAAACTTAAGCCGAGAGATTTCCTGATGCTCAATATTCTTTCTAATCGTATTTACCGCCACCTGTTTATGGCACAGGTTATCGCCCTTATCGGCACCGGTCTGGCGACCGTTGCGCTGGGGCTGTTAGCCTACGAGCTTGCAGGAGACAGGGCTGGTGCTGTCTTGGGTACCGCGCTGGCTATCAAAATGAGCGCCTACATTCTGGTTGCGCCCGTAGCTGCGGCCTTCGCCGACAAATTCCCGCGTCGCAGTATGCTGGTGACGCTGGATCTGGTTCGCGCCCTCGTGGCTATAGCGCTGCCATTTGTCACCCAGATCTGGGAAATCTATATCCTGATCTTCATTCTTCAGTCTGCCTCGGCGGCATTTACGCCAACCTTTCAGGCGACAATCCCGGAAATTCTTCCTGATGAACGCGAATATACCCGGGCGCTGTCTCTGTCACGGCTGGCCTACGATTTGGAAAGTGTTATCAGCCCCATGCTGGCGGCTGCGCTGCTGGCGGTCATGAGCTTCCATAACCTGTTTGCTGGGACGGCTGTGGGGTTTATCGCATCGGCTTTACTGGTTGTTTCTGTCAGATTGCCAAAGATGAAAGCGCTAACGGTAAAACGCAGCATCTATGACAAAACAACGCGAGGCATGCGTATTTTTCTGAAAACACCGAGACTACGCGGCCTGCTGGCTCTCAACATGGCCGTAGCAGCGGCGAGTGCGATGGTTATCGTCAATACTGTTGTTCTGGTTCAGGCTAACTTTGGTTTCTCACAACGGTCTACCGCCATTGCGCTGGCATGCTTCGGTATCGGATCCATGCTATCGGCTCTGATTCTACCCAGACTCCTCGACAAAATGAGTGACCGCATGCCGATGCTTGTAGGTACGTCGCTTTTAGTCATTGGCCTGGGATTGGGCATTCTCCTAAAAAATTATGTCACCTTGTTAGTGCTGTGGGCGCTGCTGGGGGTGGGTTATTCGCTTTCTCAGACGCCAAGTGGGCGCCTGCTGCGGCGCTCGTCAAAAGCTGAAGACAGACCGGCGCTGTTCGCCGCTCAGTTTGCGCTGTCACATTCATGCTGGCTGGTGACTTATCCGCTGGCAGGGTGGGTAGGCGCTACATGGGGAACTCAGGCTTCATTCATCGCTCTGACCATTGTGGCGGGGCTGTCGCTGGTTACTGCCGTACTCATCTGGCGGCCTGAGCATGAAATTTACATCCAGGTTCACAGCCACACAGCCCCAGATACAAACAATGAATCGACCCATGAGCATGATTTCGTGATTGATGATGAACACCCGTCATGGCCGAAGAAAGAGAAGTAATTTACCCATAATATGCAGCGTATAAGGAGAGGATAAGCCGATAAAAAGTGTGACCATAGCGTTGATACATATTATCTTATCCCCTCCACCCAGAGAGGACAGCCCCATGACCGTACACGCATCACACCCTGACATTATTAAAAGACTTAAGCGTGCCGCAGGGCACCTGAAAAGTACCATCCAGATGCTTGAAGATGAAAAAGCGTGTCTGGATATAGCCCAGCAGTTACAGGCTGTGGAAAAAGCTATAACGAATGCGAAGCGTACTTTAATTCACGACCACTTAGGTCACTGCCTGGAGGAGGCCCTTCATGCTGAACACTCCGAGTCTGATAGTTCGCTTAGCGAATTTAAAGAGATAACCAAGTATCTTTAAAGCTGGTGAAACATGACTGGTTTTTCACAGCAAGGTGTGGTTAATGCCTGTGTTGCTACATATGCCCCATCAGGGGGCTTTTTTATCTGACTCAGCAGCAATTAACCAGTACCTACCTGAAAGGATTTATTATATGAAAATAAAAAACTCCCTTTTTCTATATTAATCTTATTCCTGCCAGCCATTTCCGTCGAAAAATCGGAAATGAAAATGTCAAAAATGCACTCGTCAGCATAGTCACAGGAATATAAGGCGGACATGAATGACCTGCACGACAAAGTGATGTCTGCTGTTAATGAGTCCGATCCCGACAAGGCCTTTACAAGGAGTATGATAGGGAAGCTGTGATCAAGTCTGCCGCATGAGATAATGTCCGCTGCACACGATTGGGGACATAGAGATGGATCAGCAACTTACATTCGCGGACAGCGAGTTCAGCAACAAGCGCCGCCAGACCCGTAAAGAGAAGTTCCTTGGCCGGATGGACAAGCTGATCCCCTGGACGCGTCTCGAAAACGTCATCGAACCTCATTATCCCAAGCCCGGTAACGGCCGCCGTCCTTATCCGTTGTCTACTATGCTGCGGATTCAATGCATGCAACAGTGGTACAGCCTGAGTGATGAGGCGATGGAAGATGCGCTGTATGAGATTGCCTCCATGCGCCTGTTTGCCGGTCTGTCACTGGATAAGGCCATCCCCGATCATTCAACGATTCTGAAGTTCCGCCACCTGCTGGAACAACATGGCCTGGCACGCCAGATCTTCGACGAGGTCAATCAGTGGCTGTCCGAGGCTGGTGTGCTGATCAAGGAAGGTTCCCTGATCGATGCCACCATCATCGAGGCCCCCAGTTCAACTAAGAACCGCAGTGGCGAGCGCGATCCTGAGATGCACCAGACGAAGAAGGCACTTCGGGCTGAAAGCCCATATCGGCGTGGATGCCTGCACCGGTATCACGCACAGCTTCACCACTACGGCAGCCAATGAGCATGACCTAAACCAGGCAGAGCACCTGCTTCATGGTGATGAAGCGTTCATCTTTGCCGATGCGGGTTACCGAGGCGCCGAAAAGCGGGTAGAGCTTAAAGATGTCAGTGCAGACTGGCACATCGCCGAACAACCCGGGCAGCTGAAGACTCTGAAAAAGCATCCTCGCATCAATAAGGTCAGAATCCCCGCACCGAGTATCTGAAGGCCAGCCTGCGTGCCAAGGTTGAGCATCCGTTCCGGATCATCAAGTGCCAGTTCGGCTTTGTAAAAGCCCGTTACCGTGGTCTGAAGAAAAATGACGGCAAACTGGCGATGCTGTTCGCGCTGTCAAACCTCGTGCGCGTGGATCAGATGTTGCGAGCACAGGGTTAATCAGTCTGAAGTGCCTGAAAAGGCGCTGTCCGAAGGAAAACGCAGGATAATGACGTCTAAATGGGGCCCCAATTGCTACGGGTTCTGGTTGGGCAGAAGTGGAGGCTTAATTACAGGTTCCTTAGTCGATATAAAAATAAGTCAGGCTATTATCAGGGATAAAATAATATAAAAAAGTTAAAAACGGTAACTCCATAGTAGAGTTACCGTTTTAATAAAACTATTCTTTTGGTGGGAACCCAGCTTCACGTAAAGCCTCAGAAATCTGCTCTAAAGATATTGATGTTTGCACATCTACCTTACGTATTGGTGGGTTGGTTACGATTTTAGCCTCTGGATCCATATTCTGAATAACTTTAGTCACTGTTCGAGCGCAGCCACCGCATGTCATATTTTCTATATGTAATTGCATTTGTATATCCTATTTAGTTGTGGTGACCTTTAGGATAGAGTTTGCCACTGTTGTAAGGTCAAGCCCTATCGCCAAAGATTTTCGTGCTTATCCTCTTTGACTAAACGTTTCACCAGAGGTATCAACTTTTCGCCTTGAGGAAAAACTTCGCACAACCACATAAAACACAGGAGTAAGCAGTAAGCCAAAGAAGGTTACTCCAAGCATTCCCGAGAATACGGCAATACCCATAGCATGCCGCATTTCGGCACCAGCCCCACTAGCTAATAGCAAAGGTATAGCACCCGCAATAAACGCCAGAGATGTCATAAGAATCGGACGTAAACGCAAGCGAGCAGACTCAAGCACGGCCGCCAATGGTGATAGTCCTTCACTCTCCTTGGTTCGGGCAAACTCCACGATTAAGATTGCATTTTTCGCGGCCAGCCCCACCAAAACAACAAAACCAATCTGAGTAAAGATATTGTTATCACCATTAGAAATCCAGACTCCCCCAATTGCAGAAAATAGCGCCATCGGCGCAATCAGCAATACAGCAAATGGCAAAGACCAACTGTTATATTGTGCCGCCAAGATAAGGAAAGCAAAGAAAACAGCTAGAGGGAAGATATACAGTGCTGAATTACCCGCCAATTTTTCCTGATAAGTAAGGTCAGTCCATTCATATGCCATCCCTTCAGGTAAACTTTCCTTAACTATTTTCTCAATAGCATCAGTTGCCTGTCCCGAAGAATAACCTGGTGCTGTACCACCTGTAATATCTGCAGATGGGTACCCGTTATATCGCATCACACGGTCAGGTCCAGAAGTTCGCTTAATATTTATCAGAGCTGATAAAGGAATCATGTCACCTGCTGAGTTTCGCACCTTAAGCAACCCGATATCTTCTGCTTGCATACGGAATGGCGCATCGGCTTGGGTAATGACTCGATACGTCCGACCAAACCTATTAAAATCATTTACATAAAGCGATCCAAGATTCACCTGTAAAGTATCAAATATATCTGTTAGCGCAACCCCCTGAGATTTTGCTTTCACACGATCAATATCTACCTGAATCTGAGGCGAGTTAGTTTCAAAACTGGCCATCATCCCTGCCAACTCTGGAGTTTGCATAGCTTTAGCCATGATGACGTCCTGCACACGAGCAAGCTCTTCAAAACCTAATCCGGCCCGGTCTTCAATTTGAAGTTTAAATCCTCCCATACTCCCTAAACCAGGAACAGGTGGTGGGGGGAATATACCCACGAAACCATCAGGAATTTGACTAAATTTCCCCATCAGACTACCAGCAATAGCCTGAGCAGATAATGATGGATTTCGACGTTCTTTAAAAGGTTTCAACATAGTAAACATTAATGCTGAATTTGGCATGTTAGGGCCGTTTACCGATAAGCCAGGGAATGCAATCACACTTTCAACTCCAGGCTGAGATAAAGCAATCCTGGACATTTCCTTAACTACAGCTTCGGTTCGGTCGAGTGAAGCGCCGGAAGGAAGCTGAGCAATGCCAACAAGGTAATATTTATCCTGAGCAGGCACAAAACCACCAGGAACCTGTTTGAAGCCCAGGAAGGTCAGTGCCAGAAAACCAGCATACAGAATGAGTACAATTGTACTTCCGCGAACGATACGTCGAATCGTCCCAACATAGGAATTCGACAGGCTATCAAAGAAACGGTTAAAACGACGGAAAAAAGATCCGAAAAAACGATCCATTACACGAGTCAACAAATCTTGCTTCTCTATACCTTGATGTGGTTTCAGTAGTACGGAAGCTAATGCCGGAGACAATGTTAAGGAGTTGATAGCCGATAAAATCGTTGAGATAGCAATCGTCAATGCAAATTGACGATAGAATTCGCCCTGAAGCCCCGAGAGGAATGCTGATGGAATAAACACAGCTGCCAGTACTGAGGTAATAGCCAGAATTGGCCCCGTTACCTCGTCCATTGCTTTTCTTGCGGCGTCTTTTGGTGAGAGTCCTTTTGCAATATGGCGCTCAACGTTCTCAACCACAACGATTGCATCATCAACAACAATACCAATTGAAAGAACCAGACCAAATAAAGATAGCGTATTGAGTGAGAACCCAAATACATCCATTAATGCAAACGTACCCACTAATGAAATAGGCACTGCGATCAATGGGATGATTGATGCTCTCCATGTTTGCAAAAATAGCATCACGACCAGCACAACTAATATTGTGGCCTCTAATAAAGTCGTCGTGACAGATTTCAGGGAAGCACTAACAAACACGGTCGGATCATAAGCGATACTGTACTGAATACCTTCCGGAAACCTTACTTTCAGGCGTTCCATTGTTGACCTTACCGATGCAGACACCTCAAGTGCATTGGCGCCCGGGGTCATAACAATCTGCATACCCACTGCATTTTTATTATTTAGTAAACTCCTCATGGAGTAGTTATCTGAACCGAGTTCAAGACGAGCCACATCACGCAAGCGCGTAATTTGTCCGTCATCTCCGGTTTTAATAACTATATCGCCGAACTGTTCCTCAGTAGTTAGGCGCCCTAAGGCATTCACAGTGACCTGGAATGATGACGATGCATTAGGTTGCTGTCCGACAGAGCCAGCCGCTACCTGAACGTTTTGTTCTTTAATCGCAGCAGTGACATCACTTGATGTTAACCCTCTGGAAGCCACTTTATTAGGATCTAACCATACTCGCATGGCATATTCCCCTTCACCTCCCAGCGCTATGCTTGCGACACCTGGTAAGCGTGAAAGCTCATCACGTACGTTTAACATTGCATAGTTAGAAACATAAAGTGGATCATAACGCTCATCAGGAGAGAACAAATGCACCACCATAAGAATATCCGGCGAGGTTTTTTCAGTCACAACCCCTATTTGCTGGACTTCCGTTGGTAGCCGAGGCAAAGCCCGTGATACCCGATTCTGAACCTGAATTTGCGCAATATCGGGGTCAGTTCCCTGTCTGAAAGAGATGGTTAAAATCATTCGGCCGTCAGAAGCAGTTTGAGAACTCATGTAAAGCATGCCTTCAACCCCATTGATGGCTTGCTCAAGCGGGGCGGCAACAGTATCTGCTATTACATTGGGGTTTGCTCCGGGGTAGCTTGCCGTTACCTGAACGGTTGGCGGTGTTACGGACGGATATTCACTGAGAGGAAGTTGAAAAAACGCTAAAGAACCCGCTATCAGCATAAAAACTGATAAGACAATTGCAAATATGGGGCGCTGGATGAAGAAATGAGGAAATTTCATTTACTACCTCCCTCATTTTTGCCATTCGATTTTTTAGATGCACCTTCAGGCTGCCTCTCAGGTACGCTCAACAGCGTTTGCATCGATACGATGTCTGGCGTAACGGCCATCCCCGGTCGTACGAGCCCTTTTATGATAATTTTTTCCCCGGCCTTCAGACCGTCGCTGATAACACGTAATCCATCGACCATTGGCCCCAACACTATCGGGCGATACTGCGCCTTATTATTGGCATCAACAACAAGGACATACTTATTGCCCTGATCTGTGCCTACGGCTTGATCGTTTACCAAAATTACTTTTTGCTCACTACCAGTGCCTAACTGAACTCTGGCAAATGCTCCAGGAGTAAGAAGACCATCAGCATTCGGGATAATAGCCCGGACACGAACAGTGATCTGATCCAATACTTTTGGACACCACGCTAAGTGAGTAAAATGACTTAACGAGGTGAATATGACAACCCAAAAGACCCGCAAGACTCACACTGCTGAATTTAAAGCAGAAGCCCTTAAACTAGCCGAACGTGTCGGTGTTGCTGAAGCGGCTAGGCAACTCAAAATCTACGAATCACAACTTTATAACTGGCGCTCTGCCATTGAAAAGAAATCGACAACCAGCCAACGCGAAGCAGAACTTGCTGCTGAAGTTGCCAAGTTAAAACGCCAGTTAGCTGACCAAGCCGAGGATTTAGCCATCCTAAAAAAGGCGGCCACCTACTTCGCGAAGAATCAAAAGTAAACCGATTCGAATTTATGCTCGAACACCAGCACCAGTTCCGCCTAAAACCAATGGCGGCGGTGCTTGGCGTGACGCGAAGTGGGTATTATGCCTGGCGAAAATCAAGCAAAGAACCGAGTGCGCGCTTGCTCAAACAGCACAGCCGTGATGAGCAAATCAAAGCTTTTTTTGTCCAGAGCAAAGAGCGCTCAGGCGCTCGGCGTATTCAAGCCGACCTCGCGGAGGATGGGGAATGCGCTGATCTGAAAACCATTATGAACAGCATGACAAGGCAGAATTTAGTGGCTAAAGCTGCGCGTAAATTCAAAACCACAACCGATAGCGATCACCAGCTTCCGGTAGCGCCAAACCTATTGGAGCAGAACTTCGATACCACTGGCCCGAACCAAAAATGGGTCGGTGATATCACGTATCTGATGACAAGCGAAGGCTGGCTGTATCTGGCGGTGATTATTGATTTGTACTCGCGAGCTGTGATTGGCTGGTCAATGAATAATCGTATGACGGCTCAGTTGGCTTGTGATGCACTGACTATGGCATTGTTCCGCCGTGGGTTCCCGAAAAATGTAATTGTTCACAGCGACCGCGGTAGCCAATATTGTTCACATGTCTATCGAAATCTGATTGAAAAACATCAACTTACCCAAAGTATGAGCCGCAAAGCCTGCTGCTGGGACAATGCCTGTGCAGAGAGCTTCTTCCATTCACTGAAGGTTGAGGCGATTCAGTACGAGCCAATCATGGACCGGGAAACCATGCGACAGACCGTTTTTGAATACATAGAAGTTGATTACAACAAAACCAGAAGGCATAGTTCACTTGGCTATTTAAGCCCTGAGAATTTTGAACTGAAACACAGTGCTTAGTTAAGTGTCCAGAGTTAGCGGATCAGATCACAGTGCCGGTATTACGATCAATTTGGTTGCCAACAAAATCAAGCGCCCCCCCGTGCGGATACCCCTTCTCATTTGCCAGACCTATATGTACGGGTAATTTTTCGTTGCTACGTCCGACAACATCAGGCCGAGCCTTACTGACAGTATTGAGATATGTCGCTTCATCAATATCAAAATAAACATATAAAGGGTCGGACGAAACGATTGTTGTCAATAGAGTCGCGGCCCCCCCCTGGCTGCTGCTAACCAAGTTACCTTCAGTTACTAAAATCCGATCGATACGGCCATCAATTGGCGCAGTCACACGCGAGTATGACAAATCCAGCTTTGCTGCTTCGACTGCAGCCTTCGATACCTGAACCTGTGCAACGCGGGCATTTTTCTCAGAAGATGCATCATCATAGTCTTTACGCGAAACAGCACCTCCGTTTACCAGACGGCTAATACGCTCGTAATTGCGGCTTGCCTGGAACGCCTGAGCTTCTGCCTGTCGTAATTGCGCTTGTGCACTATCAAGCACAACCTGGTAGGGCCGCGGATCGATTTGAAATAACATCTGTCCTTTCTGAACCAGACTTCCCTCCGGCACCGTAACAGATTCGATTGCCCCTCCTACCCTGGGGCGTAGCTCCACTGTTTTAATAGCCGCTAAAGAACCGGTAAATTCAGCAGAAGGTATAATATTCCGTGATACGGCAACAGCCACGGGTACCTGTGGACCTGCAGGCGCATTTGCAGTTTTTTTTTGCGTTTCGCTTGCATCATCATTTGCAAGTACCACTTCTGTATTGGCTGTCACTGCAACTGCCATCAGCAATATCCCAACTTTCATTTTCATCATAACGATCCTTTCATTCACCAAAACTCTTCGGCCAGTCCGAAGTTGGCGTCTGTAGTAATTTCTTACAGGCTAAAGCTTGTAGTAACTGGAAGGTCAAGGGGGAGGATGATAAAAACTTAGAAAGATCGCACTGATAAAATTGATTAAATCGGCTATTGAGGTGAATTCGTACAAAAAATTGAAAATTGTTTAAAACATAATGTTATTCATAGAAAAAATCAGGCCACTGAAATGGCCTGATGTAAAGGATGCTAATAGCTAGTACTTACCTCAAGCATCAATCGTGATATCACCGGCAGGAATGCACTGACATGTCAAACATGCCCCCTCATCAGAGGGCTCCACACCATTCAGATGCTGTACGTTCCCTGCAATCACCCTAGTTGAACAGCTTTCACATTGTCCAACACGACAACCACTAGGCATTTGAATCCCAAGCTTTTCCCCAAAATTAAGTAGAGTACCTTTATCCGTGGTCCAAATCTCTGTTCTTCCTGATTTTGCAAAAATGACTTTATGACGTAATGAGGGATCATTATTTATTTTTGCTGGAGAACGAAATATCTCGTAGAAAATAGCAAATGCAGGTACACCTCTCTCCTGAAGCCCTCGCGATATCGCATCCATCATAGGCTGCGGACCACACATGTAATAACGAGCATTATTCTCAATAAGATATGCCTCGACATCTCCCGCACCAACGTAACCAGCTCTATCATAATCCAATCCTGGAATATCACAGTCGAGGGGCTGATTGTAGATATTAATTACTTTAAGCCTGTCAATAGACGCATTTAGCTCCGCAATTCTTTTCTTAAACGCATGTAGCCTACTATTTTGATTAGCATAGAAAAGCCAGATCTCCGGACCTTCCGCTTGGGGGTTAATAGACTCCAGATAGGAAATGAATGGAGTAATTCCAATACCGCCAGCAAAGATTACGACAGGCTGGACGGCATTGAGCGGGACAATGAAATTCCCCCCAGGAGGGGTAAGTTCAACATCCTTGCCTATCTGCAAATGCGTGTTTATGTAGGATGACATTATTCCTTCAACATACTCACCTTTCTCATCAGTCGCTTTCTGATGACGGACAGAAATGGAATAGGTTTTACGGTCATGAACAAACGCAGGGCCTGTCAGCGAATACGCCCGGGTAACGATCTCTTCAGAATCGCTCATCGGACAACAGCTAACAGTGATATGCTGGCCCGGTTCATAATCAGGTAAGTAGCCTTCACTGTTCGATTGGAAGGTAATTGTCGTAACATTATCTGCTTCTTTTTTCAGTTCAATGACTTTGAATGTTTTACGACCTTCCCAGGGGCGCCTTATCAGCTCAAAATCATTCAAGCGGCGAATGCGGCAGCGGAATGAACGCAAAGGTAAAGCACCGCTGACTGGATCATAGCTATCACCGCTGATTAAACTATTGTAATTGCTACTGTACTCACCTTTAACCGGGTATGAAGGTTTGCCAAAATCAGGACAAGCCTGCCACCACCCAAACTCAGCAATTACAGTTTCATGAGAGAGTTTGGCTTCCACTTTTGCTCTAAATCGAGCAAGACCTGCTCTCGTTTCAATTTCTACCCAATCCCCCGTCTTGATACCTTCTTCGTCAGCCAGAGTTGCCGAAATGTCTACCGTTGGATAAGGTGCTTTTTTTCGTAGGCTAGTCAGGCTTCGATGTTGGCTATGACAGAAGAATCCGCTTTTAACGGATGTCAGCATTAATGGATAATCAGGATCGTTGCGCTGGTATTCTTGCGGCTGTACATACTCAGGTAAAGGATTGTAACCATAGTGATGAAGGATCTCAGAGTAAAACTCTGCACGTTTTGTTTCTGTATTGAAACCTGCCAGATATCCACTATTTGGGTCTCTGAAAGCATATTTTCTGACTTTATGCTCAAGCGGGATATCGTAACCTTCTGGCTTATTTCTGAGCATCTCAACAGTCAAACCTAATGGTTCTAGTTGATAATTCCAGGCTGCCTCAATATTGCCGTCGAAGAACGCTTCATTCATTCCTAACCGGCATGCAAGATCGAAAACAATCTCAAGGTCGGAACGGCTTTCACCGCGCGGAGAGACCATTTTTTTTCTCAACTGAATGTGGTCCTGAGCAGCAGCACTACTTTCAAACCCGGTTCTTAGGCCTTCGCGCTCCCAGGCAGTGTTAACTGGCAGAAGGATATCAGCATACTTTGATGTAGGCGTTTCAAACAAATCTACATGGGCATAAAACTCAAGCGCCTCAAGCGCCTGTTGTCCGAGAGAAGTATCACTTTGTGAAAGTAATATGTTGGCACCAAAGCCAATTAACCCGCGAATTTTATAGGGTGTACCTTCTAATACTGAATGCCAGATATCCTGAGAATGAACCCAACCTTGTGAAGGCGGCCCGATAGGCCTTTCTTCAAGGCCTAATGCTTTATCCCATTGTGATTTAGGCATCAATGTCGGTGAATTAACCACATTTACCGGGTGGCTGGCATAGATTCGATTACATCCTTCCTGATCGAAACAACCGGTTAAAGCATACAGTGTCGCAATCGCACGTTCTGTTTGGGTGGCATTAGTGTGTTGAGCCACTCCAGACCAACTGTGGTAGGCGATTTTCTTGGCCCCGGCAATCAAACTCGCAGCGGCTTCAATTGACGCAACAGATACCCCGGTGATACGGCTTACGTTTTCTGGGTCATAATTAGCCAACATATCTTTAAAAGATGAAAACGCCGTTTGGCAGGAAATTTTTGCACCATCAGCTATTGCGACTTCAACATTGCCCTCAAGTGCAGCTGTAGGCATCAGCGTTTCTTCAGTTCGAGTCTCGGAATCGATAAATGTGACTTGCTGGTTGTGTTCGTCCCAAACTGTATAGCGATTACTGATGGCAAGTGGGTTAATATCTTTTTCCCGAAGAAAATAACCATTATCATTTCGAACCAACAAAGGACCATTAGTCCAGTTTCGAACAAACTCATGATTAAACAGGTTTCGTTCTACCAGGAGATGGCTTAACCCCAAAGCTAATGCACCGTCAGTTCCAGGATTGACATCAAGCCAGGCATTTGCTTCTTTCGCTAAGGGTGTCGGGCGAGGATCCACGACAATCAGTTTTGCGCCGTTATTTCGACCAGTACCAATCGCACTAGCCTGGGCAAGCCAAGTATTCGCGGGGTTATGCCCCCAAAGAAGAATAAGATCGGCATGGGAATAATCAGCAACAGGAATGCCGCAGCCAAAGGTCCATCGATGTGCAACGTCTTTATGCCAGTTACATATCTCAGTTCCATAGCTGGTATTTGGGCTGCCATAGATACGAACAAATCGCTCTAACCATTCAATTGCATCACTGAGGGGGGTACCGCTTGGGCTCGTAAAGCCGAAAGCGACAGATTCAGCTCCATCCTCTCGTTTAAATTTTTCCAGTTGTCCGGCTATCGTTGACATAGCCTCTTCCCAACTTATACGTTGCCAGCCCGGATCCTCTGCACCTTTAGGATGAGTTCTCTTCATCGGGTACAGAATTCTATTTGCGCTGTCCACCAGCTCAGGTGCCGCTTTCCCCTTCATACACATGGCCTTACCATTAGGGTGTTCAGGGTTAGCCCGTACCTTGATCAGGTGGTCATTTGCTACTTCACTCAGCGTCCCACACCGCGAACGGCAAAGTGTGCAATATCCGGGAATAATATCTGACATTGGAAACCTCACTACTAAAAACAGTTAATATTCTTTAAAAACCACATTGATTTCTTTTTACCCAAGAGTTACTAACCCAATTAATGTCATCTTGTTTTGTAGGCGTAATTTCAGTTGAAATTACTGTCATCTATGGATTGCGGCTAAGAAATTTCAGGACCAGAGTCTGATTTTTGTAAACCGTTAACATCTGCAAGATACAGTGCACTCAAAATAGGGCATTCAGGCTTATCATCCCCTGCACAGCAATCAGAAAGCGTTGTAAGTATTGATGCCATACGCTGAAATTCTTGAATTTTTCGCGTCAACTCGTTGATGTGTGACTCGACTAATTTTTTTACATCAGCACTCTGGCGCGAATGGTTCCCCCACAGACAGAGAAGTTCCCCTGTTTGTGCCAGAGAGAAACCTAATTCCCGACATCGGCGTATAAAATGTAATTTGTACACATCAATATCGCGGAACATCCGATACCCGGCTGCAGTTCTGGCTACTTCCGGTATTAATCCCGCCTCTTCATAATAGCGGATCATTTTTGCGGAAACTCCGGATAACCGGGCAGCATCACCAATGTTCATCCTTACCTCCCAAAATGTATTCTGTTGATACCAGATCCAGTTTCAAATGACGTCGTTTCCGGCGCTCTTACCTTGCATACGTAGTGATACGGTTACCGTCTGGCTCATCAATATTGAGTCGATATCCAGCCTAAACCTTCCTGTGGCGGTAAGGTCAAGAAAAAAGATCATCAAGATAAGCTGTATAAGAAACCAGATGTGACGAAAATACTCATCTCCCTTATGACCACATACTTAATGACTCAAAACACTCTTCTTTGGGTTTAGAAAGAATGCTATCTCTAGTGGAATCATTTTTATATTCGCCAACACTCACTAATTCCCATGATTCGACATCATTCAACAACGCAAGCATCAACTTATTATTTAATGCATGACCTGACTTATAAGCATGGTAGGCGCCAATAATATTATGGCCTGATACGAAGAGGTCTCCAATCGCATCCAGTGTTTTATGTCGCACAAGTTCGTTGTTAAATCGCAGACCTTCCGGGTTCAGAACGCTATATTCATCAAGACCTATCGCATTATTCAAACTTGCCCCTAACCCAAGACCTTTTTGTTGTAGAAGTTCTACATCACGAACAAATCCAAAAGTTCTGGCATCAGCAATCTCGCCAATATAGTTTTCTTTCGACACTTCAATATTTAATCTATTGGTCTCAGCAGAAATCAAGGGATGCTTAAAATCAATCATAAAATCGATCGAGAACTTAGAGTCTGGATGCAAAAGAGCCCATTTGTCGCCATCTTTTACGGAAACCGTTTTTTTTATCAGCAGATATTTTTTTAGCGCACACTGCTCTATCAAACCAGCGTGCATTATTGAATATATGAATCCTCTGGCACTCCCATCGAGAATGGGAAGTTCTGGAGCATCGAGCTCCACCAAGAGGTTATCAAGTCCCATGCTGGACACCGCAGAGAGGAAATGTTCGATTGTTGAAACTCGAACTCCCTGAGGGTTGATAATGCTTGTTGCCAGCATAGTGTCATGAATCTGATCGGCACGGAGCTGAATATCAACAACAGGAGTTACATCTGTTCTACGGAACCGTATGCCACTATTGGCACCAGCAGGCATGATTTTCATGTTAACGGTTTTACCGCTATGCAAGCCAATACCGTTTAACTCAACAATATTCTTGATAGTTTTTTGCTTGATCATGGAGACCTCTATTTGCTCTAGCGACTAGGCAGAACGTCTGCAACAAGGCTCCATTAATGATTCCCCCTATTGCCCTGTTCATCGTCCTCGCTACTCTCGACTTGGTTCCATTAAAAACCCTAAAGTTGATATAGGGTCAAGCTTTTATACGATATACACATGAAGCATCTTGCACGAGTCGCACTGACTGACCCGAGTTAGTTACCATCATATTCCTTATGGTTGAGACCATATGGAAATCAGTGAATTAAAAATATTTATTCATCCAAAACACAAATGGTTTTAAGAAAACCTAACCCCCTTCTTGTAAAATTATTCAAGATAGTCAAGTATATTTTTTATATTGTCAATTAGGGCCACATGCAGGTCAGGGTCATCACATTCATCTGAATGGCAATAGGAAATATGTTGAAGTATAATTCTTTTTTTGAATTCGCTAACGGTGCACTCCAACTCATACACCGACCGTACGATATCAATACAAGGTTCATCATCGATTAAAAAATCCTGCATTTTATTATATTTATCAGCCAGCTCTTCTATCATAGGAATCAATACGGGGTCATTAACTAACATTGGCATATCTCTCCTCATCGTCTGAAAGTAAAGATGGACACAGCGCTGATAAATCCCAACTCCCTTGCTTACGGTACCGACCGGGAGGAAGATGAAACTTGTTTTTGAAAGCTCTCGTGAAAGTTTGTTGCGAATCAAAACCATACTGAAGAGCAATGTCCAGAACTGTTCTGGAAGTTAGTTTCAGATCGATGGCAGCGCAGGATAATCGACGAGAGCGAACATATTCACCCCGCGCAATGCCGGTCGCCTGTTTAAATAAACGTTGAAAATGCCATCGTGAATAACCAGATTTTTCAGCAATGATTTCTACTGGCAAGGTTTTATTCAATGAACATTCAACCCACTGTACAATATCTTCGACAACACTTTCAGAATATTTTTTGGTGTCCATCCGCTCCCCCTCAAACCATATTCGATAAATATGTTCAAACCAGAATACGGTCTCTGAGTCTGTCGTCCATGAAGAACTCAGAGACCCAACTCTTTATTTTCGTAATAATCTCAGGCCATTTGCCACAACCAGAAGACTGGCACCAACATCAGCAAATACAGCCATCCACATGGTTCCCATTCCCATGAGCGTGAGTACAAGGAATACGGCTTTAATACCTAGAGCGAGGCTGATATTTTGTACAAGTAAGCTGTACGTTTGTCGGGACAATTTCACAAAGGCTGGTATTTTACGCAGGTCATCATCCATTAAAGCTACATCTGCAGTTTCAATCGCCGTATCAGTACCCATTGCTCCCATAGCAAAACCGATATCAGCTGCAGCCAGAGCCGGTGCATCATTGATACCATCACCAACCATCCCAGTGATTCCAATCCGTGAATGCTCTTCAACTGCACGATGTTTATCTTCTGGCAATTGATTCCCTCGAGCCTCATCAATTCCAACCTGAGATGCGATTGCTTTAGCTGTATGTGGGTTATCACCAGTCAGCATAATAGTTTTAACGCCAAGTTCATGAAGTTGTTCAATCGCTTCACGACTGCTGTTTTTAACAGTATCAGCAACAGCGAACAGCCCAAGCACTTGCTTACCATCATTGAGTAAAATAACTGTTTTACCCTGGCTTTCCAGCCTTTGTACTGTTGCTTTAATCTCTGATGGACAATTAAAGTGTTCTTCTGTCAAACGCAGGTTTCCAAGGTAAAAATCCTTACCTGTAATTACGCCATGCACACCTCGCCCAACAATCGCTTCAAAGCTGTCAACATCCTGCTTTTTCAAATCAGCAGAAGCATTCACAATTGCCAGTGAAACAGGGTGATCAGAGTAACTAGCGAGACTAGCTGCAGTAGTACGAACTTCACGCTCGCTCCATCCATTGAATACCATTACGTCGGTTTGTACTGGTTTCCCATGGGTAATAGTTCCTGTTTTATCCAGCGCAAGGGCTTTTAGCTTACGTCCCTGCTCAAGATAAACACCGCCTTTAATGAGAATCCCTTTGCGAGCAGCTGCAGTAAGTCCACTGACAATCGTTACTGGCGTAGAAATAACCAGGGCACATGGACACGCTATGACAAGCATAACTAAAGCTTTATAGATCCACTCCTGCCATGTTCCTGCCCCAAACAATGGTGGCAATACAGCAACCGCAACAGCAATACCCATAACGACTGGGGTATAAATCTGGGAAAAGCGGTCAACAAAACGTTGTGTAGCTGCTTTGGCACCTTGCGCCTGCTCAACAGCATGAATGATTCGCGCAAGGGTTGTATTATTTGCAGCTGCAGTGACTTTATATTCAAAAGAGCCTGACTGATTTATTGTTCCAGCAAATACTGTATCGCCCGCGATTTTATCGACAGGCATACTTTCACCTGTAATTGGAGCCTGGTTAATGGTGGTTTGACCTTTGACGATTTCTCCGTCGAGACCAATTCGTTCACCTGGTTTTACCCTAACAATACTGCCCGGTTGTACGCTACTGGCGTCAACTTCCTGCCATGTTCCATCAGCTTGTTGGACCATTGCAGTTTCAGGAGTCAGGTTCATCAGTGAACCTATTGCATTTCTGGCTCTATCGAGTGATTTGGCTTCTATTAGTTCAGCAATGGTGAATAACACCATAACCATCGCCGCTTCTGGCCACTGCCCAAGGACCAAAGCCCCAGTAACGGCAATACTCATTAGTGCATTGATATTCAAGTTGCCATTGCGAATCGAAATCCAACCTTTTTGGTAGGTTGTCAGACCACAAGAAAGCACTGCTATCAAAGCCAACCCAGCTTCGAGCCAGTCAGGCATATCAGCCCAGTGCATCACTTCGGCTGCAAGAGCAGCTACGCCAGCCAGAGCTAATGGCCACCAGGGCTTTTTTTTCTCCTGGGTATTTTTCTTGCCGCTAGTATTATCCGAAACTTCTGGCTCGAATCCCAACGAGCGAATTGCAGCCATGATCGCTTCAAGCGAATCCGGTGTATGAGTTACAGTCAAAACACGCTGCATCAGGTTGAAATCAAGCTCTTTAACAGAGCTCATTCCACCCAGTTTCTTTTTGATAAGATTTTCTTCAACAGGACAATCCATCTGCATAATGCGAATTTCTGTCCGTAATCCACCAGCCACAACCTGCGAGCCCCCCAGGCTACTCAATTGTTCTGGAGCCGCGGAGCAACAATCCCCCTCATGGCCGTGATCGTGGCCTTCATGAGAATGCTCTTGCGCGGCATGATCATGGTTACATCCCTTATGATTATGCTCATCATGCGAATGCCCTTCGCCGCCATGACTATGGGCATCATGATTATGGCCTTCATGGGAATGGTCATCACTGCATTTATTGTGATTATGAGCCTTCTGATCATGTGCATGATCATTTGCTTTATGTGATTCACCAGTATTCTTAACCCGGAGTCCTGTCCCTAAATTGAACGTTTCACAGCAACTAGCCGCTTCGTCTCCTGCAGGGGTTTTGCTATTTTTTACACCACCACTCATTTTCATTTCCTCATCTGCTAACTATACTGACTATTAAAGACCCTGATCTAACTACAGGGTCAAGTGCATAAGGGGGGATGCATGAAAATTGGTGAATTGGCCCGTAAGGCGGGTTGTCCGGTGGAAACTATTCGGTACTATGAGAAAAAAGGATTACTTCAAGCTCCATTAAGAGATATTGAAAATAACTACCGCTGTTACAACAATACTCATCTGGAAAAGTTGTTATTTATCCGACGCTGCCGCTCTCTTGATATGACTCATGAGGAAATACGTGCATTGCTACTGGCAATTAATAATCGCGGTAAAGACTGTGGCCCCATTGATGCAATAATCAGTGCCCATCTCACGCATGTTCAGCATCGTATTAAAGAGCTATTAGCCCTGGAAACACAACTAAAAGAACTTAATGGCTATTGCAGCTCAGACCGGAGCGTGGACGAATGCGGGATAGTACAGAAATTGACTGCTGATGAAGAGAATGGTGATCTTCCTTTAACCGTACCAACTGACCACTTGGGGGGGGTGCATTAGTGGTGTGCGCTTATAAGTTGATTAGACTGATGGCGTAACACTAGCCCATACAGCTTTGTGCTACGCCATCATGCCCTTAAAATAAGGGGTCGGGCTTTTTCCATTTCGTTACCACGAGAACTACGTTGCACCGCCCCTTCTCTCTTACCGGGATGGCTTTTAGCATCAGCGGTCATTAATGTCTGGTATTGGGCATTCAAATCGCTCATCCCCAGCACAGCTTTTGAACAGAGCTCTGAGTGTATATGCCATTCGTTGCATATTTTCCATACGTCGCTCTAAATCATCCATATGCTCTTGTGCCAGACGTTTAACATCGGCGCTCTGGCGAGATTTGTCATTCCATAACTTGAGCAAATCGGCTATCTATTCAAGAGAAAAACCAAGGTCACGCGCACTGCGGATAAAAATCAGACGGTGGACATCATTGGGTGCATAATCACGGTAGCCTGCTTCGGTACGACCTATAGCAGGAATCAGACCAATTTGCTCGTAATAGCGAATCATCTTTGCGAAGATTCCTGATTCGTTCGATGCTTTACCAATGTTCATAACTCCCCTTTATCTTAGTGCTCAGAGTCTTCTGCCAGCGGAGTCTGGAACCGACGCAAACGAAGTGCGTTGCCCAGAACAAATACACTGGATAGCGCCATCGCGCCTGCAGCAAAGATTGGCGAAAGCAGCAATCCATAGGCAGGGTACAGCAAGCCTGCTGCTACAGGGATCAATGCGGCATTATATCCAAACGCCCAAAAAAGATTTTGCCTGATGTTACCTATTGTTGCCTTAGACAATCCAATAGCATTAGGCACACCCTGTAGGTTGCCGGACATTAAGACAACATCAGCAGATTCCACCGCTATATCGGTACCTGTACCAATTGCAAGCCCAATATCTGCCACAGCTAAAGCTGGGGCATCATTAATGCCATCACCAACATAAGCGACCTTACCGTAAGACTCCTTCAACCGACGAACTGCTTCAACTTTCCCTTCTGGCAACACTTCGGCAACCACTTCATCAATACCCAGCTGTCTCGCTATCGCATTTGCTGTATTGGCATTGTCACCTGTAATCATTGCGACTTTGAGCCCCAGTTGGTGCAATGCATTTATGGCAATCGGCGTACTTGATTTAATAGGGTCAGCGACTGCGATAATGGCTGCCAGACGTCCATCGATAGCAACATAGAGTGGAGATTTCCCTTCGTTTCCAAGGCGTATCGCAGTCTTTGAAAAATATTCGATGTCCAAGCCTAACTCACGCATAAATCGATCAGCCCCAATCTCTACGCGCTCTCCGTCTACTAGTGCTCAGAGTCTTCTGCCAGCGGAGTCTGGAACCGACGCAAACGAAGTGCGTTGCCCAGAACAAATACACTGGATAGCGCCATCGCGCCTGCAGCAAAGATTGGCGAAAGCAGCAATCCATAGGCAGGGTACAGCAAGCCTGCTGCTACAGGGATCAATGCGGCATTATATCCAAACGCCCAAAAAAGATTTTGCCTGATGTTACCTATTGTTGCCTTAGACAATCCAATAGCATTAGGCACACCCTGTAGGTTGCCGGACATTAAGACAACATCAGCAGATTCCACCGCTATATCGGTACCTGTACCAATTGCAAGCCCAATATCTGCCACAGCTAAAGCTGGGGCATCATTAATGCCATCACCAACATAAGCGACCTTACCGTAAGACTCCTTCAACCGACGAACTGCTTCAACTTTCCCTTCTGGCAACACTTCGGCAACCACTTCATCAATACCCAGCTGTCTCGCTATCGCATTTGCTGTATTGGCATTGTCACCTGTAATCATTGCGACTTTGAGCCCCAGTTGGTGCAATGCATTTATGGCAATCGGCGTACTTGATTTAATAGGGTCAGCGACTGCGATAATGGCTGCCAGACGTCCATCGATAGCAACATAGAGTGGAGATTTCCCTTCGTTTCCAAGGCGTATCGCAGTCTTTGAAAAATATTCGATGTCCAAGCCTAACTCACGCATAAATCGATCAGCCCCAATCTCTACGCGCTCTCCGTCTACGGTAGCCCTGACGCCCATCCCAGTAATTGAATCAAACTCAGTCAACACCGGCAGTGATATCTCTTTTCCTAGAGCGGCCTCAACGATAGCGCGGGCAATAGGATGTTCCGAACGTGATTCAACAGCGGCAACTTTTGCTAATACTAAGTCAAGCTCAAACCCTTCAGCCAACTCCAGATCTGTCATTACTGGGCGTCCCTCAGTCAAAGTGCCAGTTTTGTCTACAGCAACGACCTTGGCATCTTTAAGCAACTGCAGAGCTTCTCCCTTACGGAACAAGATCCCCATTTCTGCACCACGGCCAGTACCTACCATGATAGAGGTTGGGGTAGCCAATCCCATTGCACATGGGCAGGCAATGATCAACACAGCCACGGCATTAACCAGTGCGAAAGACAGGGCCGGTGATGGCCCAAATGTTAACCAGGCAAGGAAAGTTAACAACGCTGCCAGCATCACCACAGGAACAAACCATAATGTCACCTTATCGACCACAGCTTGTATGGGTAGTTTAGAGCCCTGGGCTTGCTCTACCATTCTGATTATTTGTGACAGCATCGTCTGACCACCAACGGCTGTTGCACGCAACCTCAATGCTCCTTTCTGGTTAACAGTCCCGCCAACCATTAAGCTTCCGGGAACTTTCTCGACGGGGATAGGCTCCCCCGTTATCATCGATTCATCGACAAAACTTGTTCCTTCGCTCACCTCACCATCAACCGGTACCCGCTCACCTGGTCGAACTTCGACAATGTCATCAAGGGCTACATCGCTGATGGGAATATCGATGACAATACCGTTACGCAGCACATGCGCCTCTTTGGCCTGCAATCCAACCAAACGCTTGATAGCCTCAGACGTTCGACCTTTAGCCCGCGCCTCCATGAATCGTCCTAAAAGAATAAGAGCGACGATTACCGCAGCTGCTTCGTAATACACATTGACGGTACCTTGAGGCAGAAGACCCGGAGCAAAGGTCGCAACCATTGAATAACCGAATGCAGCGAGAGTCCCGACGGAGACGAGAGAGTTCATGTCTGGGCCAAGTCTTAATAACGCGGGAAAACCTTTCACGTAAAAGCGCCGTCCCGGAATAGCCAGCACCAGCAATGTTAACACAAACTGGAGATACCAGCTTTCCTGGAGCCCAATGGTATCCATTATCCATTGATGCATTCCCGGTATCACATGCGACCCCATTTCCAGAATAAATACTGGTAACGCAAGTACAGTCGCCAAAAATAAATCTTTCTTCAACGCAGCCTTTTCAATATCTTTTTTTTCTGCAGTATCATCATTATTCTGGCTTTGGTTATCAACCAGGCTGGCTTCATAACCGATTTTTTCGATAGCAGTTATGAGGTCATCAGCTCCAGCGGTTCCACGAACAGTGGCTCTTTCAGTCGCTAAATTAACAGTGGCTTCTTTTACACCTTTAACCGCTCGGAGCGACTTTTCGACACGCCCTACGCATGATGCACATGTCATGCCCTGAACTGATAACTCTACAGAAGCTTGGGGAACCTCATAGCCGACCTTTTCAACTGCTTCAACCAACGCCATACGATTAACTAATGTATTTAGGCGGATATCTGCACGCTCAGTTGCAAGGTTAACGCTTACGCTTTGTACACCTTCAACCTTAGCCAGAGCGGCTTCAACTCGTCCAACGCAGCTTGCACAAGTCATTCCCTCAATGGGCAAACTGACTTGAGTTTCACCATCATTAGAATGCTGTTTTTTTTGAATGCTCATGATGTATTTCTCATCGTTATGTTCAGATAAAGAACAACCTTAAGGCTTACCATCGTGGGAAGGTCAAGCGCATTATTTTGAACATGCCGATACCGTGGAAGAAATCGTCATAAAATCCTTTACATGAACACATGTTCATGTGTCAGAGTATCGATAAAACCCAGCTTTTTGCTGCAATGTAGTTCACTTAAGCGGAGCTGCCTTGCGATTAACTGGATATCGGGTCTTTGATATTTTTACCGCCCTAGGCCTATTTGGCTTAGGGCGTTTGTCTATAAAAAGGATGGATAAGTCTCCTCGCAGACTTTTTAGACGCTTTGCCGTATTACCGGGAGACACCTCTTTGCACATGACCTTTGTTGACTCGCGATAAACTGACAAGCGTACTTAAAACTGATTTCATTGGGCATTCGACCATGCTCTACTGTCGCTTGACTGGCCTCTCGTCTCACCAAGTTATAACCAAGTAAAAGCCCCCCATAGTTCTTGATAGACAAGCTCCACCGTCTTACTCCTCAGTACTAAAGCGTTGTGTTGCATCGAACTTTTTATGTCTCGATACCCCAACTCAATTTACCATCTCTCATGGTAAAGCTCAGCGACCAATTCTCCGTCGTACTCTTCCCTCGGCAAAGACGTAAACACGGTTTTGTGCTTACCTTGTACTTGATATGTAACGGCTCTGACTTGCCATTTTTCAGGTAGGTTAGGATTTTTCTTGCGTGCCTGTGGTGAGACGTTCATTTCTACCAACATGTCGTCGCTCTCCTCATCGTCCAGAAGGATGTATTTAACCCCTTTCTTAGCAGGCAACAAACAGACCAGTTACCGCGAGTGAAATAGCGCAGTTAACTCAATAGGCATTCACTTTGCGACGCAACATGTTGAGCTTATCAACCTGGCGTCGAATATCACTGAAGAATTCTTCTTTCTCCATGGCCAGCGCTAGCTCCCATTCTTTGGCCAAACCTTGGCAGTCCAAAAATGCGTATCTCAGCTTCGTCTTTGAAATACGCAGCCCCTTGCTAAAGACCACGCGTTTGCCTCGTTGACCGTGAAAACTGTTGATGTACCACTCAATGCCAAAGCCATACTTAAAGTCTCTGATACGGACACCAAGCAGCCCCCAATCTTTAAAGGGCGCATTCTCGCGAACCTTGTAATGGGTAACCCAAAAGTCATCAACTTCAGTTCGTGCCAGTGCTTTTAGCCTGTCCGTTTCTTGCTGAAGTAAATCTGATACCTCTGCTTTCCATTGTTCATTGACGATTTCTACCAAACCAATTTCCCCATCCAATTAACCCCAAAAGCCAAAACCACTATCCGTTTGGCTTTTGGATCGAAACGCCAAACGTAAAACTGCCGTAACAATCACTGTTTGGCGTCTCGATATAAATCAACTCGCGCAATCCCATACCTGACAAGGGATACAGGCCGATTTCACTTAAAAACGCCTAAAAAGACGTATTGCCATGAAAATACAAACCGTTTGGCAAGTTCAGGCCAGAATGCAAACAACGTTTGGCGTCTCGATTTTTTTGGCTAGGTTATCCGCCGCCAAACAGAGCCTATTCTCATACTTTTGCGAAAATGCAATAGGCAGATAGATGAAAGGATTTGTCACCTTTCTGCCCACCGCCAGTGCGCCGAATCCTGATAATGACATTTGAGTGAACCGCCAGAGCACTTGGAAAAGCCCAAGCGTGACCAGTGCGGTTGATTGAAAACCGTTAGAGCACTTTGAGTGCACAGGAGATAAGTATGTTTGTACTAGGCGTAGATATCGGTTACTCAAACCTGAAGCTGGCAATTGGCCAATCAGGCAGTGAACCGAAAACCATTATTCTGCCTGCGGGTGCCGGTCCTGCGGATCGTATGCCGGAGCGTATCGGTGGAGGCGATGATGAAACTTGTTTGTATGTGTTTGTCGATAATGAGCGTTGGGCCGCTGGTGTGCCTGCTGGACGCCTTCAAGGCTGGGAACGAGAGCTCCACCCGGAATATCCGACCACAAAAACCTATAAGGCGCTTTTTCATGCCGCCTTGTTAATGGCTGAAACAGAATCCATCGATTTGGTTGTCACTGGATTACCGGTTTCCCAGTTTCATGAACCACAACGCAAGTCTGGCCTTGTGCAGCGTTTAAAAGGTGTCCATCAAGTGACACCAAAGCGCAGCATCACCGTTCATGACGTCAAAGTGCTGCCGCAGCCTGCCGGTGCCTATATGGATCTGGTTCAAACGGGTGGTGATCTGGGCTTGATTGAAGAAGGTCGTGTCGTCGTAATCGATCCCGGCTTCTTTTCTGTTGACTGGGTTGCCCTTGAGGCCGGAGAAATTCGCTACAGCTCATCAGGAACCAGTCTTCAGGCAATGTCCGTGCTACTGGAAACCATTGATAAGCTAATTTCAGAAGATCACGGTGCCAAAGTAGGTATGGATCGACTTGAAAAAGCCATGAGAACCGGCGACTTGCAGGTGCTGCTATTTGGAGAAAAAGTCGATATTTCACCCTATCTGAATGCTGCCATGAAAAAGGTAGCGCCTGTTGCTCTTACAGCCATGCGCCAATCCATGCGTGACGAAAGCATCAATGCGGACTTGGTATTGATCGCCGGAGGTGGAGCCTTGGCGTATAAGGAAGCGGCCAAGGAGATTTTTTCACGAAGCAAGATCATCGTGCCGGAACAGTCTGTTTTGGCGAACGTCCGAGGCTTCTGGTTTTATGGGGCCTGATTATGAGAGTTGTCGTCAACATTCCCCCAGGGAGCCACCCTGAACTGCTCAAAGAATTAGAAAAGACGCCGCCACGGGAACGCGCTGAGCGTCTGCGGATGCTGGCCACCTTTGGGTTAATTCACATGAGCCAACCCAATCCATCCACTACATCTGTACCGGTGGATGGCCTTGCACCAGATGGTGAAGTTACTTCTATGAGTACAGCGCCAGAACCCAAAGCAGAATCACGTAAACAATCATTAAAATCAAAACTAGGGCTGGGCTTATAACATGGCGTTATCAGTTAGCTGGCTCGATGCCAGGTTAAATAAAGAAGCAAAAGAAACCGTAGTAAAAGCCGACCGAGATGGGCTAAGTGCTCGGGTATCGCCCAAGGGCAAAATTGTTTTTCAGTTTCGTTATCGTTTCGATGGCAAGCAACAGCGGGTAGACATTGGTACTTACCCACTTATGAAGCTTGCTGAAGCTAGGAATGAGCTGGATAGGTTAAGGGCGGTACTCGACCAGGGCAGAAACCCCAAGCTCTACCTACAGCAGGAACGGGCCAAGTATTCTGCCAATCAAAGCTTCGAATCGATTTTTCGAGACTGGATAGACTCTGCCGGTAAGCAAGGGCTAAAGGAGAAAACGTGGCACTACCAAAAACGCAGCAGTGAAATATATTTGCTGCCCCGACTTGGCAAGTACCCATTAACTGACATCAATGAATTGTCCTTGCGAAACTGTCTTCGTGAGGTTTCGGAGTCGTCCCCTTCAAACACAGAACGTCTGGTGTCTGTGCTGCACAAGTTTTATGACTGGCTGATTGATGAACAAATTTTGGAAATTAACGCTGCCGCTGGGATCACAGCAAAAAAGGTTGGCGGTAAGAAAGGCAAACGAACTCGGGTGCTAAATGACAACGAGATCAGGATACTTTGGCGCTATTTGCATGAGTCAAAAATCACTGAGAAGAATCGCATCTACATAAAATTGCTTCTGTTATTGGGAGGCCGTAAGGGAGAACTCATTCAAGCTGAAAAGCATCACTTTGACTTGCAATCTGCAATGTGGACAGTGCCCATAGAGATCCGCAAACAAGGTGAGAAAATTGGAGCGCCGATCATGCGGCCATTGATTAAGCCAGCTATTGAGCTGATTGAACTGGCGATGCAGATGAGCAAATCAACCTACTTGTTTCCCGCGAACGGACAAGAAGAGCTTGCCACAAATGGCTTTGATACCACTATTCCTAATAATGTGAAAATCTGGGCTCGCAGATCGCTTGGTGTTGAGATGGAACATTGGTCTATGCATGATCTTCGCAGAACGATGCGAACGCGAATGTCAGCCATCACCACGCAAGAAGTTGCCGAGTTGATGATTGGCCACAGCAAAAAAGGGTTGGATGCTATCTACAACCAATATCAGTACCTGGATGAAATGCGTCATGCTTACGACGTTTGGTATCAACAGCTAGAAACCATCATCGAGCCGACAGGCTTTCCATTCAACTGGCGTTTCGGACAGTAAAATAAAAGAAAGAGGCTCAGTCCTCTTTCTTCTCATACTCCTCCAAGTCTTCAATGTGCCACAGCTTGTTTCGTGTATTTCGGTTGATGCGAGGTTGCGGCAAGCTGCCATCTTTTATTCTTCGCCAGAGCGTCGTATAGCTAATGTGGTAACGAGCCATCACTTCGTAAGACGTTAAAAAAGGGGTTACCTGGTGCGCTACTGCTGTCATCTGCATTCTCCTGAAAATCAATGTAAAGCTATCATCGCCTGATTCATCACTTGTTGATGGTCAGAAAGATGCATGATTTGTTCAGAAGATCAGCCTTATCATGACACCGGTATCATTGTGCAGTTTACCAAATTTCCAGTTTACGGCGAAAAGCGCCGTAAAATCGCATTAAGTTAAACCATCTTTATCGGTATGCACGCTCTAGCTACTAGGGAAGCTGCGATTAAGTGGTCCGCAGCTCCCGATATGACGCCCCAAACCGTCCTTTATCGACGTCCTGTGGCTCAATTTTCCAATTTTCAGCCCGAAATCGTCTCTTCGTGGCTGATTTTGGCCCTGTTTCAGGCCAATTTCCTCATTTCAGGTAGATCTCGCCTGTGCCCGTATCAATTGGTCAACTCGAACCAGGTTCGCCAGGGTGAATAACATCGCCAGTTGACTGTCATTTTTAGCCAGCCCCTTGTACCTGGCTTTGACGAAACCAAACTGACATTTTACTATCCGAAATGGATGCTCAACCTTCGCTCGGATACTCGCTTTCAGGTATTCGTAACGGATGGCCAGCTTGTTCTTGCGCGGGTGTTGCTTCAATGCATTCACTTTGCCGGGACGCTTGGCGATAAGCCAGTCTGCGCTGACATCGCTGAGCTCATCGCGCTTTTCGGCCCCCTGATAACCAGCATCGGCTGAGATAAATTCTTCATCGCCATGCAGTAACTTGCCAACCTGATTGAGGTCGTGCTCGTTAGCCGCCGTGGTCACCAGACTGTGGGTCAGGCCACTTTTGGCGTCCACGCCAATGTGCGCTTTCATGCCGAAGTACCACTGGTTACCTTTCTTGGTCTGGTGCATGTCTTCATCACGGCTGTTGTGTTTGTTTTTGGTAGAGCTGGGGGCTTGAATGATGGTGGCATCCACCAAGGTGCCCTGGGTCATTAGAACGCCACACTCTGCTAGCCAGTGATTAACGGTACTGAAGATTTTGCGGGCCAGTTCATGCTGCTCCAGCAAATGCCGGAAATTCATGATGGTAGTGCGGTCTGGAATGGCTTTATCCAGTGACAGGCGAGCAAATTGGCGCATGGAGGCGATTTCATAGAGGGCATCTTCCATGGCCTCATCGCTCAGGTTGTACCATTGCTGCATGCAGTGAATACGCAGCATGGTTTCCAGCGGATAGGGCCTGCGACCATTACCGGCCTTGGGATACACAGGCTCGATAACGCCAAGTAATTTGTCCCAGGGAAGCAAGTCATCCATTCTGCCAAGGAAAACTTCTTTGCGGGTCTGGCGGCGTTTACTGGAAAACTCACTGTCGGCAAAAGTCAGTTGCTGGCTCATCCGGTTACTCATTCTGGGTTCAGGTTACAACACGATGATCTCACATCTCGGACTTATTCGCACCTTCCCTAGGAATTCAGCGTAGCGGTATACTTCGTAAGTGCATTTCGATGGCTTCAATCACTGACCTAGTGAGGGGTAAATGCGCTTTTTCTTTTGCCCATACCTCATGGAAGCCAGCTACAGTTTGCTTTGCAGTATCTAACACCAATTTTTCAGGCAACATGGCTTTAGCCGCTAAGTGTGATAGCTCATCCAGCGTGAAATCGCTGAATTTCTTGCTACGGCTCACCTTCAGCGATGCACTATCATCGGGGATATAAGGAATGGTTGAAACAAAGTCATAAACAGGTGCAATAGACGCAGTGCGCTTATCTTTGTAAATCACAGACCAATTCTTCAAATGCATATCAGCATTGCCAATTAGGGTATTGAACACCAATCGGCGAGTAAATTCAGCAATGTCTTCGTCTTTACCTTCAATGCCGATAACCTGAGCAATATTGCGCATACTGGCTTTTTTGTACTTATCTTGAGGATAAACGCCAAACACTTGCGCAAAGTCCTCAATGTGAACATCTTGACCATCTGCACGGTCAAAACGCTTGATCACAAACGCACTGTCACCATATTTGCCAATGCCTGCTGGAATATTAGCAATCTGGTTAATGGGAAGTAGCTGAGTCTCTGGTACATCCATCCCCAGCAATCGAGCCAGTTCCATCATCGAATATTCATTTTCTGGCACAGCGTCAAATCGAGATGACGGCAACTTCACAATCCAAGAGCCACCTTTACCAGTTGCTGGAATGGTCAAGCCGCCGTTAGCCTGTTGCACAGCTGAAAACTTCAACTGCACACCCGCCAATGAGAAGCGCATCGGCGCTTCAATTTTCGCTTCATCGTCAATGCCTTGATGCACATTAGGCGGCAGCGCTTCACCATCCGCCGGTTCAACCGTGATCGCGCCAGCTAAATCCTGCCCTAGCACCCACAATAGAAAAAATTCCCGCGCGGGGTTCACACCGGCACGCTCTGCCAGGTAATTTCGCATGGTTTCTTCTGGCAAAAGGTTGGAGAAAAACGGGGTTAACTTAGTTTGGGTCGGTTTGAAGCTAGTCAGCAGGCCACCTAGCGAATCTTTAAAGCCAAGTCCTAACACAGGACGCGATTCGTCATGAATGTACGAATCCATAAAGGCAAAAAGCGTTCTGTCATTGCCCACGTTGGTGATAGTGGCAATGGGTTCACCGTACAGCAACACGTTGAGCGTAGAGACATGGTTAGTCATCGTCGTCTTCCTCTAACTGATACGCGGGCGACATTGACTCACCCTCATCGCTGATGCCGTTAATACCTTGGCCACTTCGAATGATCGACTTGATGGCAGGTACAGACTTTTTAGGCACAACCAATAGCTCTAGGTCTAGTACACGGGCAAGTGCAATCAAACTGGATATTCTTAAATCAACACTGCCAGACTCGATTTTCGAAATATGGCTTTGAGGCACACCCGAACGAGCACTTAACTCTCTCTGGCTAAACCCCTTTCGTACCCGAGCTTCTCGAAGACTTTCTAGTATCTGCTCTGTTACATAGCTCATTTCGATACGCCTTAATGCATCAATTAAGAATAATTATATACAAAAACATATCACAGTAACTCAAAGAACACAAATTTGATTAGCCATTACATATCAAAAGCCATGACCAGATACATAATTACATATAAGTAGAAGGAGATTTTTGTCATCGACAAAAGAGCGATACTCTCGCTGATAATCGCCAACTGACGCATCAAACTCCCTAAGTACTTTTGTAGCTCAGCCCTTATACAGCAAGGGCTACAGAAGAACTCGCGTCAAATCGCCAGAAGATAAGTGCAACAAAGAGGAAGTTTGTACACAGTTACAGGAAATTTTGTACACACAAGTCGAAAAACAAGTGCAAAATGATGGTGTAAACAGCAACTAAATTTGAAGGTAAGTCTGATATCTCAATTAGAAATAACCGTATTGGTTCGCTTCAAGCATCTTCAAAAACAAATACTAAAGCAAAAATCACACCAACAATAAACTCCCTCATTAAATTTTGTAATTTGGTACAGAAGAAAACATTTACCAAAAAAAGAGACTCTTTTTAACGGTAGTACTTTTTACGCCAAACCCAGTAACCACAAGGCCTACAGCCAGGTTTGTGTCATGGAATTTTCGCAAAAGGCCTCTAAAACGGAATTTGTACTCAAGTTTGTACACACTTTCCGAGGTTACGCTTGAACATCATTGAAAAGCAAAGAAACGAGAAAAAGACAAAAAGCCTTTAAATTCAGTACGTAGAGATGTGATTGTGGTGTGCAATGAAAGGTGATTTTAAGCGTTGAAAGGCTGGACGGCATCAGGGTGCGATATAATCGCGAAGGTGCGACGTTTATCGACCTCTACTTTATTGTCTGACATTTAACCTATGCACTCGTATCGCTAAAAAAGGCGCAAATTATAGCGCCTCAGTGCGTACTTGGCTAGGTAAAGCCCAAGATGTGTCTCGGGCGATATGGCTTATTTTGTGCCTTCGAGCAAACCTTTAACTTTGGCTAACTCAATTCGCGCGTATCTGTGCTCAACAAAGTCATAGATATTGGTCGCGAGGGCAAGACGGAAATAATTCGCCGCCTCTTGGTATTGATTCTTGGCGATTTCGATTTTCGCGAGGTAGAAATACGCTTCACACAAACGCTCAGCATATTCTTTGGGGTGGGTCAGGCCTAACTTGGCGTCAGCAAAAACCTGCTCGCGGCTCTTAGCACCGAGGTAATAATCAACAATTACGGTTGACCAGGCATCGGCTTCCAGTCCCTTGCGGTGCTCCTGTAACTGACGTTTAGCTTCCTCAGCGTTATCCTTTGACTGGATGAGATATAACCACAGGGCGCGGTAACCGTCTTTATTATCGCCGGCATAAAACGCCTGCATATCTTTTAAGGCGAGATCGTTCCGATCACCATAATAAAGCGCAATGCCGCGATTCAAATAGGCATAATCATAGTTTGGCGACAGCTCTAATACCCCATCAAACGCCTCATAAGCGCTATCGTATTCACCCTCTTGGGTGTAATAAATACCAAGGAAATTATAGGCATCGGCTAAGTCGGGTTGCAGTTTAAGCGCCTGCATAAAATCGATACGCGCCATTAAGCGTAAACCAACGCTGTCGTAAATCACGCCACGGTCGTAATGAAAACGTGCGCGCTGCTCGTTGGTTAGCTCAACCGCCGATAATATTTCATTCAGCTTGGCAAGGGTGACTTCAACTTTATAGTCTGGCATCACGGGGGCGATGACTAACTTGCCTTCAACGTCATTTTGGTTGTCTAAGGGAGACTTAGTGGTCGCACATCCAGCCAACATCAAGCTGGCACCCGCCAGCACAGCAACAACAGCGGTTCTAATTTTAAGACTCATCCATTTCTACCTTTTTAGATTCCCAACTCACGCAGAAGAATGTTCATGATAGCAATCCCACTTCAGGACTGCTATTGAGGAATAGCATTAAACGCAATTTTATTAAACCTAAACAAACAAAAAGGAGATCAATTGATCTCCTTTTAGTCACGTCATGTCGAAACTGACGCCGATAATGTCAGTAAAGACGATTATTCAGCAGCGGCTTCTTTAGTCTGTGCTTCTTTGATTGACAGTCTTACACGACCTTGACGATCCACTTCCATTACCTTAACGGTAACTTCTTGGTTCAGTTCAAGGTGGTCAGAGACGTTAGCAACACGCTCATCGCTGATTTGCGAAATGTGTACTAAACCATCTTTGCCAGGCAGAATGTTAACGAAGGCACCGAAGTCTACGATACGGATAACTTTACCGTTGTAGATACGACCCACTTCAACTTCTGAAGTGATTTCTTCGATACGACGAATAGCTTCTTTGGTGGCTTCGCCATTAGAAGAAGCAATTCTTACTGTACCGTCATCTTCCAGTTCGATAGTGGTGCCGGTTTCTTCGGTCAGCGCACGAATAACCGCGCCGCCTTTACCGATAACATCACGGATCTTCTCTGGGTTGATCTTGATAGTTGTGATACGTGGAGCGTGGTCAGAGATATCATCACGGTGTGAACCAATCGCTTGGTCCATCACGTTCAGGATATGTACACGTGCGCCGTAGGCTTGTTGCAGTGCAATTTCCATGATTTCTTTGGTGATACCTTCGATCTTGATGTCCATCTGCAGTGCAGTCACACCGTCACGAGTACCGGCTACTTTGAAGTCCATGTCACCTAAGTGGTCTTCATCACCTAAGATGTCAGACAGAACAACGAAGTTGTCGCCTTCTTTTACTAGACCCATAGCGATACCCGCTACAGAAGTCTTGATTGGTACACCCGCATCCATCAGCGCAAGAGACGTACCACAAACTGATGCCATAGAGCTTGAACCGTTAGATTCAGTGATTTCAGAAACCACGCGAACGCTGTATGGGAATTCTTCAGCCGTTGGCATGACTGCGTTGATACCGCGCCACGCTAATTTACCATGACCGATTTCGCGACGCTTAGGTGAACCCACCATACCTGTCTCACCCACAGAGTAAGGAGGGAAGTTGTAGTGCAGCATAAAGCGGTTAGTACGCTCGCCCATGATGCTATCAATCTTCTGTGCGTCACGCTCAGTACCTAGAGTACAAGTTACCAGTGCTTGAGTTTCGCCACGGGTAAACAATGCACTACCGTGAGTACGTGGTAATACGCCTGCTAATACGCTGAGTGCACGAACCATGTCTGGCTCACGACCGTCGATGCGCGGCTCACCACGGATGATGCGACCACGAACCACTTTCTTCTCTAAGCTACCGAGCAGACCGTCAACTTCACGTAAATCTACGTCTGGGTTTGCAGCCAACAGTGCTTCTTTAGCAGCGGCTTTAACCACAGCAACTTGAGCATAACGATCTTGTTTAACTTGAATTTGATACGCTTGCGCTAAACCGTCTTCAGCTAATTCTTTAACTTGAGCAACTAAGGCTTCATTGGCAACTGGTGCAGTCCAATTCCAAGCAGGTTTACCCGCTTCTGCTTTGAATTCAGCAATCGCTTTGATAACCACTTGTTGTTGATCATGGCCATAAACCACTGAGCCTAACATCACTTCTTCTGGTAATGCTTGAGCTTCTGACTCAACCATCAATACCGCGCTCTCAGTACCGGCAACAACCAGGTTCAGTTGGCTGCTTTCTAACTGAGTCACTGTTGGGTTCAGTACGTATTCGCCATTGATGTAACCCACGCGCGCTGCACCTAATGGACCGCTGAATGGGATACCCGAAATAGCAAGCGCAGCCGAAGTACCGATCATTGAAATAATATCCGGCTCGATTTGTGGATCGACAGATACAACAGTAATGATCACTTGAACTTCGTTTGTGAAGCCATTAGGGAAAAGAGGACGAATTGGACGGTCGATCAGGCGAGCGATTAATGTCTCATCTTCTGAAGGACGGCCTTCACGCTTAAAGAAACCACCAGGAATTTTACCTGCTGCGTAGGTCTTTTCTTGATAGTTAACAGTCAGAGGAAAGAAGTCACGGCCCGCTTCAGCTTCTTTTTTACCAACAACAGTGACCAACACTGTCGTGTCACCCATGCTAGCTAAAACGGCAGCGTCTGCTTGACGTGCAATAACACCTGTTTCCAGGGTGACTGTATGTTGACCATACTCAAAACTCTTTACAATTGGATTCACGTGACCCATTCCTTAATTAATGACCTTGAATTACGCGCGTAAGTATACTGCAATTATCCACAATAGATAAAGAGCAGATAATGATGACAAAGGTCTATCTTTTCACTAAAGTGGGTAAACGAACAAAGAGTTATGCTGTAACTTAATGTCGCAAGATCCCCATAGCGAAAACAATAATAAAGGATGTGTTGAATGACGGGTCGCTTTAAATCCCTAACTTGGAAACAGACTAACCTCGTCGTTTTTACTGCGTTATTTTTTGCTATCGCTATTTTTATTGTTGAAATTGCCCTTGTGGTAGTGTCCACCAAACATCAACTCACGACCACTCAACAGGAATTACTCGATTCGGTAGAACAACCCTCTGCTAATGCCGTTTGGGCACTAGATGATAATCTCGCAAGACAAACCTTAGAAGGTGCAATAAAAGTTGAGCATGTAGGCTCAGCAGTCATCGAACTCGATGATGGCTCCATGTTTGTGTCAGTGAGTAATAATCAGAAAACCAGCTCACAAACCTTTATCAGCCTTAGCAACAAACTCTTCGATGACTTAAAAGAAATCTCACGGCCCTTGTATCGGCCCTTTTACTTTGAAGGCACGCAAAAACAGCAGCTTATCGGCACGCTAACCATTTTTTACGATACGCAGGAACTGACCAACACCCTCTTTAGCCAGTTACGCTTCAGCTTTTTTGCCACCTTAGCCCGCGCGCTGTTACTCACCTTAGTGCTGTCTGTCGTATTCCACCGCTTCTTGACACAGCCAATAGCGAGGATCAGCGAGGCCATTGATAAGATTTCCCCCGATTCGCCCGATGAAAACCTGCTGCCCATGTCCAACGCCCATAAAGATGATGAATTAGGTCTAGTGACATCGAAGTTTAACCAGATCCTTATTCAATTCAGTCAGACCCAATCCAAACTGCGTAAAATGGCCACCCGGGACCCATTAACTGGGCTTCCCAATCGAACCCTATTACTCGAAACCATTGCCGTGACTATCCAGCGCTCACGGGTTCATAAAAGCAGTTTTGCGTTGATGTTTATTGACTTAGACCGTTTCAAAAATATCAATGACTCCCTCGGACACGCCCTTGGCGATCAATTCCTCGCCCGCATCGCCCGTATTTTGGAACGCGTGGTGGGCGATAAAGGGTCAGTATCACGCCTAGGCGGCGATGAATTCGTGATTCTAGCCGACTCAGTTCACTCTCCCGATCAAGCTGCCGACTTTGTCGATAAACTGTTAGTACAGCTCAACGTGCCGATTCAGCTGAATGAACATGCGATTCACCCAGCGGCATCGATTGGGATTTCCATCTATCCAGAAGATGGCAACAGCGCCGAAGATCTTATCCGCCATGCCGATATCGCCATGTACAGCGCAAAGGCCGCTGGATCGAATCAATGGGCCTTCTTCAAACAACAGATGACTGAGCGTGCTGCGGTGCGACTCCGTACCGAAGCATCGCTACATGATGCCTTGAAAAACAATGAATTCTTGCTCTACTTTCAGCCCAAGTTGGATTTACAAACTGGCAAGATCACCGCTTGTGAAGCCCTGATCCGTTGGCAAAAAGATGGCCGTTTAATCAGCCCAATCTCCTTTATTCCGGTGGCGGAAGAAACCGGCATTATTATTCCGATTGGACGTTGGGTTATCGAGCAAAGCTGCCGCGTGCTACGCGACTGGCAGAAGAAATATAACTATGCGATACCGATTGCCATTAATGTCGCGTCACAACAATTTGCCGATGCAAGCTTAGTCTCTGATATCAAACAAATGGCGCTACGATACCAAATTCAACCCGAGTTATTAGAAATAGAGATTACTGAAACCTCATTAATGAATGATATAGAACTTGCTATCAACAAATTAGAGCAACTTAAATCGGCAGGATTTGGTATCGCGGTAGATGATTTTGGTACTGGTTATTCCTCCCTCTCTTACTTACGCCATCTGCCAATCACCACTATGAAAATCGACCGTTGCTTCGTGTCCGACTTACCAGGGGACAGCGCGATTGCATCGACTATTTTGATGTTAGGTAAACAATTGAATCTTACGATTGTGGCCGAAGGCATCGAAAACGAGCAGCAACTCGATTGGCTCAAGCGTAACCAATGTCAAATAGGTCAAGGCTTCTATTTTAGCCAGCCGTTACCACAGGCAGAGTTTGAAGCGCTGTATATCGCCAACCAAACCGCGACCATTAGCAATATTGATGGATTTCGTGGCGCCTAACCGCCGAAGAGAGAGTGTAAAATACTGAATTTAAGGCAATAAAAAAGGAGGCTTAGCCTCCTTTTTTATGTCAGTAAACGCGTGATTAACGACGTAAACCTAACTTTTGGATCAGCTCATTGTAACGCGCTGCTTCAGTACGCTTCAGGTAAGCTAATAACTTACGACGAGCGCTAACCATGCGTAACAGACCACGACGTGAGTGGTGATCGTGGATGTGCTCTTTGAAGTGATCTTGCAAATGGTTGATTTGAGCAGTTAACAGCGCAACTTGAACTTCAGTTGAACCAGTGTCGTTTGCGCCACGGCCAAATTCAGCCAGGATCTTTGCTTTCGCTTCAGTACTTAGTGACATGTGTCTCTCCAAATATAAAATGTGAATCTCTAGCCGATCACTAACTCAGCCAGAGGGCGCGCTATTCTACCCATAATCCTTGGCGCGCGCAATAAATGCGATGGATTAATAACCCAAGATAATCAATTAAGATGCTTTAGCTTGGTCGTGAAGCACGACTAAGCGCTTAGGTGCCAGTAAGCCATCTTGGTTCATCTCGCCAATTCCGACGAAACGACGTTCAGTGCCCAACGTAATGCGCACCAATGTATCTGCAACGAGTCCTGAGACTCGTACCGCCTGACCTTGCATTAAGTAAGCTGCACTCGCATCCGGCACATTGACCTCGGGAAAATCAGCAACCGCGGTATCCATAGGTAGCAGCAACGAGTCCAGCAAGCTGCTAGGGTCAAGCTGCTCCTCCTGCGCCTTAGCGACTAGGGCTTCGAGTTGCTCCAAGGTGACCATTTTGTCGTAGGGATAATGCGCGACTTGAGTACGACGCAGCATAATCACGTGGGCGCCACAACCGAGCATCTCACCTAAATCATCAATGATAGTGCGAATATAAGTGCCCTTAGAACAATGAATGTCTAAGGTCAGCTCATCGCCTTCTAGACCGATGAAGTTCAGTTCAAAGACAGTGATTGGACGCGCCTCGCGCGGCACTTCAATCCCCTCGCGGGCATACTTATACAAAGGCTGGCCTTGGTATTTCAGCGCCGAATACATGGAGGGCACTTGCTGGGTATCGCCACGAAAATGCTCTAAGGCAGACATTAACTGCGCCTCAGTGAATTCGAGCGGGCGAGTCTGCACCACTTCACCGTCAGAGTCGCTGGTATCAGTGCGTTGCCCCAGTTTTGCGGTAACCAGATAACGCTTATCCGAATCCAGCAAGTGCTGCGAAAACTTAGTCGCTTCGCCTAAACACACAGGTAGCATGCCCGTTGCCAAAGGATCGAGCGCCCCCGTGTGTCCCGCTTTATTGGCATTAAAAAAGCGCTTTACCCGTTGTAATGCAAAGTTGGAACTCATGCCAGTGGCTTTGTCCAACAACACAATACCGTCGATAAAGCGGCCCTTCGAACGTCTCGCCATTACGCTTTACCTTCGATGTCATCGGCTTCGTCGATGTCATTCTCAGTCACATCTTCGGCGCTACCAAACTGTTGCTGCTTGGCTTTATCGCTGTTGATCACTTGGCTGACGAGGTTAGACATACGCATACCTTCAACCAATGAACTGTCATACACGAAACGGATTTCAGGCATGACTCTCAGCTTCATGCGCCCCGCCACTAAAGTACGGATATAAGGCGCAGCGGTAATCAAGGCATTGAGCTTTTCTTGCACCAGCTCTTTGTCTTCTTCGAAGAAAGTCACAAACACTTTGGCGTAACTTAAATCGCGGGACACATCGACATCATTAACGGTTACAAAACCAATACGGGGATCTTTCATGTCGCGTTGTAACACAACAGCCAGCTCTTGCTGCAACTGCTGGGCTATGCGACGTGTACGACTGAATTCTTTTGCCATAATAGAGTTACCATAGCTAATGTATTAAATTGAAAGGGCGGCTAATGCCGCCCTCTTTATCGTTACAGTGTACGTGCCACTTCGACGGTTTCGAATACTTCGATTTGGTCACCCACGCGGACATCGTTGTAGTTCTTAACACCGATACCACATTCCATGCCATTGCGAACTTCGTTAACGTCATCTTTAAAGCGACGTAATGATTCGAGTTCACCTTCGAAGATCACCACGTTATCACGCAGAACGCGAATTGGTGCGCTACGCTTGATGGTGCCTTCAGTCACCATACAACCAGCGATTGCGCCCAGTTTTGGTGATTTGAACACGTCACGAACTTCAGCCAGACCGATAATCTGTTGTTTGAACTCAGGTGACAGCATACCTGTCATCGCCGCTTTCACTTCATCAATCAGATTATAGATAACGCTGTAGTAACGTAAGTCAACACTTTCGTTTTCGATAGTCTTACGCGCTTGCGCATCGGCACGCACGTTAAAGCCAACCATAATCGCGTTAGAAGCCGCAGCTAAAGTCGCGTCGGTTTCGGTCAGAGCACCTACACCACGAGCGATGATGTTTACTTTCACTTCGTCGGTAGACAGACCCATTAAGGAGTCGGTAATCGCTTCGAGTGAACCTTGAACGTCTGCCTTCAGAACGATGTTCAGTTCTTTCACTTCGCCTTCGGTCATGTTCGCGAACATGTTTTCCAGCTTAGACTTCTGCTGACGAGCTAATTTCACATCACGGAACTTGCCTTGACGGTACAGCGCAACTTCACGTGCTTTACGCTCATCACGCACAACGGTTGCTTCATCACCAGCTGATGGCACACCTGACAGACCTAAAATCTCAACAGGGATTGATGGGCCAGCTTCAGTGATTGAACGGCCGTTCTCGTCTTTCATCGCACGGATTTTACCGTACTCTAAACCACATAGAACGATGTCACCTTGGCGCAGTGTACCTTCTTGAACCAGAATCGTTGCTACAGGGCCGCGACCTTTATCCAGTTGAGACTCAATAACCACACCAGCAGCCATACCATCACGAACAGCTTTGAGTTCAAGTACTTCAGCTTGGAGTAAGATACCCTCAAGCAAATCATCAACGCCTTCACCCGTCTTAGCAGATACGAAGGCAAACATGTTGTCTCCGCCCCATTCTTCAGACATCACGCCGTGCTGAGACAATTCGCTCTTCACGCGGTCGATATCGGCTTCTGGCTTGTCCATCTTGTTAACTGCAACAATTAATGGCACGTTACCCGCTTTAGCATGTTGAATCGCTTCAATGGTTTGCGGCATAACACCGTCATCGGCAGCCACAACGAGTACAACGATATCCGTCGCCTTAGCACCACGAGCACGCATTGCGGTAAACGCGGCGTGACCAGGGGTATCTAAGAAAGTGATCATGCCGTTTTCGGTCTCAACATGGTATGCACCAATATGCTGAGTAATACCACCGGCCTCACCCGCTGCCACTTTCGCGCGGCGGATATAGTCAAGGAGCGATGTTTTACCGTGGTCAACGTGACCCATAATGGTTACAACAGGTGCACGAGGCTCAAGCTTCACGCCGCCTTCTTCGTCACGCTCAGAAAGTACTTGTTGTTCTAATTCGTTTTCACGAATAAGTACCACTTTATGGCCCATTTCTTCAGCAACTAACTGGGCGGTTTCTTGATCTAACACTTGGTTGATCGTAACCATTGAGCCCATCTTCATCATTTGCTTGATGATTTCAGTCGCTTTAACTGCCATTAAGTGAGCAAGTTCTGCCACTGTAACTGTTTCACCGATACGCACATCACGGTTAACGGCTGCAACTGGCTTATTGAAGCCATGAGCCATTGATTCTGGCGCTGTGCTGCGGTTACGCATGTGTTTTTCGCGACCATCGCGAGCATCTTTACCACCACGTTTGGTTTTGGCGGTATTTTTGTTACGCGCACGGCGGCCACGTTTTTCTTCATCCATATCCGACGAATCTTCAGCAGCGCGAGCCACTTTAGAGGTAGTGATATGGTGATCGCTATAGCGCTCAGCTTCTAAACGTTGACGCTCTTCTTCGGCCCAACGCTTAGAGTTTTCTTCTGCTAACAAACGCGCTTTTTCTGCCGCTTTGGCGGCTTCTTCGTCTTGTTTACGTTTAGTAGCAGCTTCTTGTACTGCTTTTAAACGTTCAGCTTCCAAACGAGCTGCTTCAGCTTCTGGTGACATATCTTTGGCTACTTTCACTTCCGCTGCTGCTTTCGCTTTTGCTTTCGCTTCAGCTTCTGCCTTCGCTTTCGCCTCTGCTTCCACTTTAGCCTTAGCTTCGGCTTCTGCCTTCGCTTTCGCTTCAGCTTCTGCTTTGGCCTTCGCTTCGGCTTCTGCTTTGGCTTTAGCCTCTTCTTCCGCTTTAAGCACTGCGTCACTCACATCACGTTTAACAAAAGTACGGGTTTTACGCACTTCAACTTTAACGTCTTTAGATTGACCACCATTACCGGCCACACTCAGGGTCGATACGGTTTTACGTTGCAGCGTCATTTTAGTCGGCGCATTATCGGCGCCATGTTGCTTCTTCAGATAATCCAGTAACTGCTGCTTCTCAGCTTCAGACACGTTATCAGTGTGGCCTTTCTTAATTCCGGCCTGAGAGAATTGCTCAATCAGACGTTCAACACTTTTACCCACTTCCGTGGCCAATTTCTCTACGGTAGTATCTGCCATCAGTTAAATCCCCCTGTTGATCGACTTATGCTTCTTCGCCAAACCAACAGATGTTGCGGGCAGCCATGATCAGCTCACCTGCTTTTTCTTCTGTCAATTCTTCAATTTCGATCAAATCATCAATGCCTTGTTCAGCCAAGTCTTCTAGAGTCACGATACCTTTGCTCGCTAAAACATAGGCTAAGTGTCTTTCAACACCTTCAAGTGCTAATAACTCTTCACTTGGCTCCACACCATCTAGTGCTTCTTCGGATGCGAGCGCTCGAGTTGAGATCGCAGCCTTAGCACGTTCACGTAATGCTTCGACGAGATCCTCATCAAAGCCATCAATTGCCAATAATTCTGACACAGGTACATAAGCCACTTCTTCGAGCGAAGTAAAACCTTCATCAGCCAGTACTTGTGCAAAATCTTCATCTACATCCAGAGATTTCATAAATAAGCTCTTCACCTTAGCGCTTTCGGCTTGGTGTTTCTTATTCATGTCTTCCACTGTCATCACGTTCAGTTCCCAGCCTGTTAACTGAGTCGCTAAACGCACGTTTTGACCATTGCGACCAATGGCCTGAGCTAAACTTTCCGCTTCAACAGCGATATCCATTGAGTGATTGTCTTCATCAACGATGATAGAAGCCACATCAGCTGGCGCCATGGCGTTGATCACATATTGTGCTGGATTATCATCCCACAATACGATATCAACACGCTCACCACCGAGTTCATTCGATACCGCTTGCACACGTGCCCCACGCATACCAACGCAAGCACCAATTGGGTCGATACGACGATCGTTCGATTTCACTGCGATCTTAGCGCGAGCACCAGGGTCACGCGCCGCGCCCATCACTTCGATCAGTTCATCGGCAATTTCCGGCACTTCAACACGGAACAGCTCAATCAGCATGTCAGGCTTAGTGCGAGTTAAAAATAACTGCGCACCACGCGCTTCAGGACGAACAGAGTAAAGCAATGCACGAACACGATCACCAGGACGGAAAGATTCGCGTGAAATCAAGTCTTCACGGAATAATACGCCATCAGCATTGTTGCCTAAGTCCACAACTACACTTTCGCGGGTTGCTTTCTTAACGACACCAGTGATCAGCTCACCTTCTTTATCTTGGAACTGCTCAACCACTTGCGCACGCTCAGCTTCACGTACTTTTTGTACGATCACTTGCTTAGCGGTTTGGGTAGTAATGCGATCGAACGCCACTGATTCAATTTGGTCTTCAATAAATTCACCTGGTTGAATCTCTGGATCTTCGAAACGTGCTGCTTCCAGCGTAATCTCACGGTATGGATTTTCTAACGCAACACCGTTGTCATCAATTACCATCCAACGGCGGAAAGTTTCATAAGCGCCAGTTTTACGGTCGATAGCAACACGAACGTCGATATCACCTTCGTATTTTTTCTTGGTAGCGGTAGCCAGAGCAGTCTCCAGCGCTTCAAAAATCTTCTCGCGTGGAACGGCCTTTTCATTTGAAACCGCTTCAGCGACTAGCAGAATCTCTTTATTCATTTTGTCTTGCCTCGTTCACCTTGAAACCATCAAAACTTTGCGATGATGTTGCCTTTACGGATATTATCCAAGGCGACAACCAGCTCTTTACCATTTACTTTCACCGACAGCATTTGACCGTCAACCTGAGTAATGGCGCCTTTTAAATTACGACTGCCCGCGACAGGCATAGTCAGTTGAAGCTTGACATCCTCGCCGATATAGGACACATATTGCTCAGCAGTGAACAGCGGTCTATCTACACCAGGCGAAGAAACCTCTAAGGTATATTCAGTAGAAATAGGGTCTTCAACATCGAGCACAGCACTGACTTGGCGACTTACGTTGGCACAATCTTCGATATTGATGCCATTCTCACCATCAATGAACACGCGCAGGACTGAATGGTTACCCGCTTGAACATATTCAATGCCCCAAAGTTGGAAGCCGAGTGCTTCCACAGGCACTGTGAGCATGTCTGCCAGTCTGGATTCTAATGTTGCCAAATTTGACCCCCGAAAAAACAAAAAAGGGCTTAATAGCCCTAGTAAAACGCCGTAAACAATACGACAAATTTAAAAGTCCCAGACAACAAAAAACCCCGTAATGACGAGGTTATTAGCTTCAAGAACCTGTAAACCATAATGAATTAAACAACATTCATTACTAGGAGCTGGTTGCGGGGGCCGGATTTGAACCGACGACCTTCGGGTTATGAGCCCGACGAGCTACCAAGCTGCTCCACCCCGCGTCAACTGTGTGCAAGTATATTGACTATCGTCTTTGCTTGCAATAACTAAGTCAGTTCTTGTTTGGACTTACTTAGTTTAATTATGGTGCCGAGAGCGGGACTTGAACCCGCACGTCCGTTAGGACACAGCCACCTCAAGGCTGCGCGTCTACCAATTTCACCACCTCGGCGACACCTTTTACTAGTCAGGAATTTTGGTTTCTGACTTTTCGGTTGCTTGATCAACTGGCTGGGTAACCTGTTCATCAGCACCTAAATTTTTCCATGCATCTTCATTTTTTGCGTGGTTTGCACTTAAGTTGCCGATCAGCAGACTCAACGTGAAAAACGCAATGGCAAGAATCGCCGTTGTCCGTGTCAGGAAGTTACCTGAACCGCTTGAACCGAATAAGGTACCTGATGCACCGGCACCAAAAGAGGCACCCATATCAGCTCCTTTACCTTGCTGGATTAAGATTAGGCCAATTAAACCTAATGCAACCAACAAGTAAACAACCACTAAAACTTCATACATATTATGCGCTCATCGCTATGGTACACAGACTTAAAAACTCGGTAGAGTTTAAACTGGCACCGCCAATCAGTCCACCATCAACATCAGGTTGGGCAAATAAATCTGCTGCATTACTCGGTGTCACACTGCCACCGTACAAAATCCTGATATTTTCTCCGATAAACGGAGACACTTCAGAGAGACGCTTGCGTATAAACGCATGTACTTCTTGTGCCTGCTCTGGTGTCGCACTCTTACCAGTCCCTACAGCCCATAATGGCTCGTAAGCGATAATGGCGTTATCAAAAGCCATAGTGCCATTTTTCTGGATCACTATGTCCAGCTCTTCTGCAATCACCTCAAAGGTACGTCTTGCTTCACGTGCTGGACCCGATTCACCCACACATAAGATGGGGGTTAAACCGTGCTTTTGTGCAGCGGCAAATTTCTCCGCTACGATATTACTCGTCTCTCCGTACATACGGCGACGTTCTGAATGCCCGATAATCACATATCGGCATCCGCAATCTTTAAGCATCTGACCCGAAACTTCTCCGGTATAAGCGCCAAAGTCATGTTGACTTAAATTTTGAGCGCCCATCCTAACAAGTGAACCGTCTAACGCTTCCTTGTTTGCTTCTAGCAGTTGCCTGACGCTTTCTAGATAGATAGAAGGCGGGCATAAAACCACTTCAGCTGAATCATTTTGGAGCTTTGAGGCAAACTTCTTGAACAACTCTTGGGCTAGTGCCGCACTGCCGTTCATCTTCCAATTGCCAGCTACCATAGGACGTCTGAGTGCCATCACTGTCTCCTCTGAAAGCGGCGTGAATAATAGCGAACCACTTATTAAGTTACAATAGCTAAATTCGAATTTTTTCAGATATTAGGTTGGAATGCTTACTTTTTACACGCCAAACCCTGTTCCTGCTCATTAATGCAGCTAACACCTTCATTTTTAATCGGTATCAGCTGCACTCGACTAAAGATTGGTTTGATTAGCTCGCCGATTTTACCGCATCTGCAATCAAATTAGCGTGCGCTAACACAGCATTGTGATCATCACCTTCAACCATCACGCGAATTAACGGTTCAGTACCTGATTTGCGTAGCAATACGCGACCTCGAGCGCCCAGTTGTGATTCAACCAGAGCTTGAGCAGCTTTAACTTTATCAGAGCTTAATGGATCGTGTTCACCTTCAAAACGCACATTCACCAACACCTGTGGCAACATTTCCATTGGCGCAGTTAACTGCTCTAAGGTTGCGTTTTGACGACGCATGGCCGCCAGCACCAAAATACCAGCAACAATACCATCACCGGTCGTGCCATGGTCGAGGTTAAGAATATGCCCCGAGTTTTCACCACCGATGCGCCAATCGAGTTCTTTGAGTAACTCCATCACATAACGGTCGCCCACTTTAGAGCGAGCAAAGGGAATATCCAACGCCTGAAGTGCCAAATCAAGGCCAAGGTTAGACATTAACGTCCCCACCACACCTCCGCGTAACACACCACGGGCCTTGGCATCACAGGCTAGGATATAAAGAATTTGATCGCCATCGATAACTTCACCGCGGCTGTTGACCATCATAATTCGGTCACCATCGCCATCGAGCGCAATCCCTAAATCGGCACTTTCGGCCAAAACAGTTTCGCAAATCTTCGCCATGGACGTTGCGCCGACTTTGTCATTAATATTGACTCCGTTTGGTTTATCACCAATGGCAATGACTTCAGCGCCTAACTCGCGAAATACCGCTGGTGCGATGTGATAAGTAGCACCATGGGCACAATCGACGACAATTTTTAACCCTGTTAATGTGTGATCTGCAGGGAAATTACCTTTACAGTATTCGATGTAACGACCGCGAGCATCTTCAATTCGTGACACTTTGCCCAACAGATGTGACTCAACACACTCTAAGGGCTTTTCTAATTCGGCTTCAATTTCCAGCTCTAGGTTATCATCCAGCTTGCTGCCATCGGTTGAGAAAAACTTAATACCGTTATCGTAATAAGGATTATGGGATGCACTGATCACCACCCCCGCTTCGGCGCGGAAAGTGCGAGTGAGGTATGCCACAGCAGGTGTTGGCATTGGCCCCATCAACATCACGTTCAGGCCGGCTGCAGAAAGACCCGCCTCTAAAGCTGACTCAAACATATAACCCGAAATACGGGTATCTTTACCAATAATCACTTTTTTGGTGCCGCTGCGGGATAACACCCGCCCTGCAGCCCAACCCAACTTTAATGCCAGCTCTGGAGTCATCTGGCCTGAACCTACCTTGCCACGAATACCATCGGTTCCAAAAAATTTACGCTCGCTCATATTGCCCCACAAACTTCAATGTGTCCCTTCGGTTGGGATCATAATATTAATGAAATACTTAACAAAAATAGCCTTTATAGATATGCCTGTGTCGCTTGTAACACTTTCAGCACATCGACAGTTTCAGGGACATCATGGACACGAATGATATGTGCCCCTTTCTGGGCCGCTATCATGGCGCCAGCAAGGCTCCCTGCTAGACGCTCGGAGGTCGGTCTAGCAAGGAGGTTTCCTATCATGCTCTTACGGGATAAACCTATCAATATCGGCAGCTCAAACTGCTCAAAACGCTCTAACTTCGCCAGCAGTTCATAGTTATGTTCTAAGGTTTTACCAAAGCCAAAACCTGGGTCGATTAACAATCGCTCCCGCGGGATCCCCGCCTCGATGCAGGCTTGAATACGCTCAGTCAAAAATTGAGACACATCAGCAACAAGGTCTTGATATTCAGGCGCCGTTTGCATAGTGCGCGGCGCGCCCTGCATATGCATCAAACAGATGGGTACATTCAGTTGTGCCGCGGTCTCTAAAGCCCCAGGCTCTAATAATGCGCGGACATCGTTGATTAAATGCGCACCGGCATTCACCGCTTGGCGCATCACTTCTGGTTTACTGGTATCGACCGAAATCCACACATCATGGTGTTTCGCGACATATTCCACCAAAGGGATCACCCGTGCGAGTTCATCCTCAACCGTGACATCGGCCGCACCCGGCCTTGTCGACTCGCCACCGATGTCGATGATAAGCGCCCCTTGGGCGACCATCTCATCAGCATGTTGGCAAGCTAATTCAAAGGAAGAGAACTTTCCACCGTCGGAAAAAGAATCGGGAGTAACATTCAGAATGCCCATCACGACGGGCGAAGCTAAGGATAAGCGTTTGGTTCCAGCAATTAATTCAAACACGCATTGACTCCATTTGGGACAGCTTGCTAGCGCGTTTTATCCGTTTTCTGCGCGGTTCACTCATGTGACTGATTTATATTGAATGACAGCGCAGTCAATTTTCTAGCAAGATAAAACAAGAAAACCCCTTAACGGGGTTCTCTTTCAATTAACAACCGCTACTTAACGGGTGACTCATCGACATCTTTCAGCTCTGCCTCAACGGAGGCGGTTTTTACCACTTCGTCGACTTTAACGGCAGGTTCACCTTTGCCATTGCCTTTGTCGTTTGAACCATTGTCATCCGCTTGCCAATCGGCAGGCTGACGCACTTCGCGACGGTTCATTAAATCGTCAATTTGCAGTGAATCAATGGTTTCATACTTCATCAGCGCGTCTTTCATCGAATGCAGAATATCGATGTTATCCAGTAGGATTTGCTTAGCTCGGCCATAGTTTTTATCGATAAAGGCTTTCACCTCAGCATCGATAAGCGTCGCAGTCTCATCGGACATAGCCTTGGCTTTACCCATGCTGCGACCTAAGAACACTTCACCTTCTTCCTCGGCATAGAGTAATGGACCGAGTTTGTCGGAGAAGCCCCATTGGGTCACCATGTTACGGGCAATCGATGTCGCGTATTTAATGTCTTGCGAAGCGCCTGTAGACACTTTTTCGCTGCCGTAGATCAGCTCTTCGGCTAAACGACCACCGTAGGCAACCGAAATCTGGCTTTCTAACTTACGACGGCTTTGGCTAATCGCATCGGCTTCAGGTAAGAAGAAGGTCACACCCAGCGCACGACCACGTGGGATAATGGTGACCTTGTGCACAGGGTCATGTTCTGGCACTAAACAGCCCACAATCGCGTGGCCCGCTTCGTGGTATGCAGTCATTTCTTTCTCGGCTTCTGACATCACCATAGAGCGGCGCTCAGCACCCATCATGATCTTGTCTTTTGCACGTTCGAATTCTTCCATACCGACAACACGGCGGTTACCGCGCGCCGCAAACAGTGCAGCTTCGTTGACTAAGTTGGCTAAATCGGCACCGGAGAAACCTGGCGTACCGCGAGCAATCACGCTTGCTTTCACATCTTCAGAAAGTGGCACTTTACGCATATGCACTTTAAGGATTTGCTCACGACCACGAACGTCCGGCAGACCCACAACCACTTGACGGTCGAAACGACCTGGACGCAGCAGTGCAGAGTCCAATACGTCAGGGCGGTTGGTCGCCGCAATCACAATAATCCCTTCGTTACCTTCGAAGCCGTCCATCTCAACCAGCATTTGGTTAAGGGTTTGCTCACGCTCATCGTGACCACCACCTAAACCTGCGCCACGTTGGCGACCTACGGCATCGATTTCGTCGATGAAGATGATACATGGCGCAGATTTTTTCGCCTGTTCAAACATGTCACGTACACGAGATGCACCAACACCGACGAACATTTCTACGAAGTCAGAACCTGAAATGGTGAAGAAAGGTACCTTTGACTCGCCCGCAATCGCTTTAGCCAGTAGAGTTTTACCAGTACCTGGTGGGCCAACCATGAGCACGCCCGTTGGAATACGGCCACCCAGTTTTTGGAATTTGGTTGGATCACGCAGATAATCGACCAGCTCTTTCACTTCTTCTTTGGCTTCATCACAGCCAGCAACGTCAGCAAAAGTGGTCTTGATTTGGTCTTCGCTCATCAGCTTGGCTTTGCTCTTGCCAAAGGACATTGCGCCTTTGCCGCCGCCGCCCTGCATCTGGCGCATAAAGAAAATCCATACCCCAATCAGCAGCAACATCGGGAACCAAGAAATAAAGATCTGGGTTAAGAAACCCGATTCTTCGGCTTCTTGGCCTTTCATGGTGATGCCTTTACGGTCAAGATCATTAATTAAATCTTGGTCATACAGTGGCATGATGGTCGTGAATTTTTCGCCCGTGCGCTTAGAACCTTCGATAGTACGTTGGTCACTTTTCACTTCAACACTGGCGACTTGTCCATCACGAACATTGTCTAGGAAAGTAGAATAATCCATCTTCTGCGATGACGAAGAAGAGGGGGAGTAACCCTGAAACACTGACATCAGCACAACGGCGATGACAACCCAGAGTATTAGATTTTTTGCCATGTCACTCAAATTACTAGACCTCATAAAGTCTTGCGATGATTAACGCTAGGGTACTACAACTTGTACCCTGTCGCCACAAGATAGACTTCACGGGAGCGTGCCCGCGACGAGTCCGGTTTACGTGTTTTTACTACTTTGAATGCGTCTTTTACCGCCTTCATATATTCGTCAAACCCCTCCCCCTGAAAGACTTTGACCGCAAAACTGCCGTTAGGTGCCAATACTTGATGACACATATCTAACGCCAGTTCGACTAAATACATGGCGCGCGGCTGATCGACACCATCGGAACCACTCATGTTGGGCGCCATATCAGACAATACAACGTCAACCTTATCCGCACCGACGCGAGTTAGCAATGCTTCGAGCACTTTCTCTTCACGAAAATCCCCTTGCAAGAAATCCACGCCGACGATGGGATCCATTGGCAAAATATCGCAGGCGATAACTTTACCTCTGTCTCCGACTAGCTTAACGGCTACCTGAGACCAACCACCTGGCGCTGCCCCCAAATCAACTACTGTCATTCCTGGGCGGATCAACTGGTCCTTCTCTTGGAGCTCCTCAAGCTTAAACGCAGCGCGAGAACGCAATCCCCGTTTCTGTGCTAGTTTGACATAATGATCATCAAAGTGTTCCTGCATCCAACGGGTGGAACTGGCCGTACGTTTTTTACCTGACATTTAAAATCCGCAACAATTGAGAGTTACACAAAGGCTATATAAGGGTAGAATAGCGGTTTTTCAACAGTAACTCAGCAAAAGTTGGTAGAAATGAACTTAACAACCAAACAAAAACAGCATTTAAAAGGCCTGGCGCATAATTTAAAGCCAGTGGTGCTGCTTGGTGCCAATGGATTGACTGAAGGTGTACTCGCTGAAATTGAAAGCGCACTCGCTTATCATGAACTGATTAAAGTGAAAGTAGCCTCTACCGATAGAGAGCTAAAAAATGCCATCGTTGATGCCATAGTACGTGAAACTCAATCTGCAAAAGTGCAACTTATTGGTCATATTCTGGTGATTTATCGTCAATCGCCTGAAATGAAAATTGCTCTGCCAAGAGCGAAGTAATTTTCCAGCCTTAAACAAAACGGCCACTCAAGCGAGTGGCCGTTTTGTTTTTAGCACTTAAGGCGTGTCGGTGATGACTTGTACTTTATAATGTTCAGAGTTTAATCCTAAAAACTCAGGCAATGAAGTACCAACAGAAATGGATGAAAAGGTGCCAGTCAAGATGCCGATAAACATGGCTATCGAGAATCCTTCTAACGGCCCACCACCCATAATCCATAACGCTCCGACCGTCATTAAGGTGGTTCCAGAGGTCACCATAGTGCGGGAAAAGGTCGCCACAATCGCTTGGTTATTAATCTCCTGAATAGCAAGCTTTGGCTTAACAATCAATAACTCCCGAATACGGTCGGCGATAATGATCGAATCGTTGAGCGAATAACCTAAAATCGCCAGCACGGCGGCGAGCACGGTTAAATTAAACTCCATTTGGGTTAGTGAGAAAAAGGCGAGTACAAAAATCACGTCGTGCACCAGTGCAAATATCGCACCGGAGGCGAGACGCCATTCGAAGCGATAACTCAGATACCCTAAAATACACAGCATGGCCACCAACAAAGCAAGACCGCCCTGCTCCGCTAACTCTTTACCCACTTGCGGGCCGACAATACTGGTGTTCAGCACTTGCACCTCACCTAGTGGCGCTAAGGTTTGCGCAATATCAACATTACTTTGTGCAGTGTCTGCATAGCGCAATACCCAACGTCCGGGCTCACTGGCCGAAATCACCGTCACTTCTTGCTGATAAGCCGCGTTCAATAGCGGTTGCAGCTCGCTGCTGGTGATCCGTTTATTGAGCTGAACTTCGGTCACCACACCGCCCGTAAAGTCTAGGCCCCAGTTAAAGCCTTTCATCCCGATGATAGTGAGTGAGGCCAGCATTAAAAAGATAGAGATAGCGCTCGAAATATAGCGCCATTTAGTCAGATTGAGATTCTTCATAGTTATACCCTCACATGGCGGCGCGCATCACGCCCATACACTAGGTTGATTAAGGCTCTTGAGGCAAAAATACCGGTAAACATACTGGTCAGCAGACCTAAACCTAAGGTCAAAGCAAAGCCTTGGATGGGGCCATTACCGATGGAATAGAGCACAACCGCGGTGATCATAGTGGTGAAGTTAGCGTCGAAAATGGTTGAAAATGCACTGTCAAAGCCAGTGTCGATAGCCAGAGCGAAGCTGCGTCCCTCTTTCAACTTGTCTTTAATCCGCTCGAAGATCAGTACGTTGGTATCGACCGCCATGCCGACTGTTAACACCAGACCGGCAATGCCTGGTAAGGTCAATACCGCGCCGGGGATCAATGCCAACAAACCAAAGAGAATAACCATGTTGGCAATCAAGGCCACATTGGCCACCCAACCAAGACGGCGGTACCAGAGCGCCATAAACAGCAAGGTAATTCCCATACCCAGACCGAGCGCAGCAAAACCGTTTTGAATATTTTCGGCGCCTAGGGTTGGGCCAATGGTACGCTCTTCAACGATTGTTACAGGCGCCGTCATTGAACCTGCACGCAGTAACAGCGCTAATTGTTGCGCTTCTTGATAGGTTCCAGCACCTGTAATTCTAAAGCGATCCCCCAATTGCGATTGAATGGTCGCTACACTGATAATCTCTTGGGTCTGCTTGGCTTTACCCTGCTCATCCCGGCTATATTCGCTGTAAGACGTTGCCATCGGCTTACCGATATTGGCGCGGGAAAACTCCGACATTTTTTGGCCACCGATACGGTCGAGGTGAATGTTCACTTCGGCCATGCCCATTTCGCCAATATTGGCGCGGGCATCGACAATATGATCGCCGCCCAATACTGGCGTACGCGCCACATAAACAGGATTGCCAGATTTATCCTTCAGCACCTGTGCGTTCACTGAACCCGATTCTTTAACTTCAAAAAAGGCCAGACTTGCGGTCGCACCAATCACGTTTTTCGCTGCCGCGGGATCTTGGACACCGGGCAGCTCGATACGAATACGGTGTTCGCCCTGACGCTGTACTAAGGCTTCTGTAATCCCTAACTCTTCAATCCGGCTACGCATAATTTGCAGGTTTTGCTGCACGGTTAAATTACGTAATTTAATTTGCTCTTCTTGAGCGAGCTTTACCACTAAGCCATTATCCGCATTGGTTAATTGCCAAGTCGGGTAGCTTTGCTGCATAAACTGGCGAATGGTTGAGCGTGTGTTATTGGTGGATTGAGCCGCGTCATTAAATGCAATTGCTATTTGCAATCCTGCGTCATCGCGCGTGCTATCAATACGCACACTGGCGCCACGGATTTGTTGTTCGCGTAAAAATTGTCTTAAGGATTCGACTAGGGCATCTGCTTGGGCTTGGTAGACAGGTTGTACATCCACATCCAGCAAAAATTGCACCCCGCCGCGTAAATCAAGCCCGAGCTTAATCGGTTCAAAACCCATATTTTGCAGCCAACTCGGCGCAGCACTCACCAATGCCAGCGTGAGTTCTTTCGGCTCACTCACCATGGATGACACTAAGGTCTTCACTAAGGTTTGCTCGCTGTCATCATTGAGTACAATAAGGGTTTGCCCATCTTCTGAGCTATTGGCGTTGCCATGTTGGGCATGCTTAACTTCTATACGCTTCACCTCAACGCCCTGCGCTTTTAATTTATCCCGCAGTTCAATAGGGGTTAAGTTAAGCCCCGCTTTAGCGCCCACCTGCACAGCGGCGTCTTCACCATACCAAGTCGGTAAAGCGCTAAATAACATCACAATAATCGTGACGATTAGCACAACGTATTTCCAAGCTGAATAATGATTTAGCAGCTTTTTACTCTGAATTTTATCCATAGATATCACTCGCATAGTTTTGTCCGCTCGGATAGTAATCAGTGGCGTATTAACGCCTTCAAACATGAGCGAACAATCACTGTATGTACGGTGAAACCTGTAAACACGAATTCAACAAAGAGTACGCTAAACGCAGCAAACTCAGTGGTGATAACCGATTCAAATCCGTCTAAACCGAATGCGTTTAAATCAAATGCAATTCAGTTGTATCTGCGGCAGTCATTCCGCAGGCTTTGACGCTAGGTTATCGGGTACAGGTTTCGGATGACAAAATGCGAAGTTAATCAAAGGTATCCCTAACGACCTCTGGTTCAGATAACAAACTCAAACGGTATCGTTATGGATAAGCCTTGCTAACTTGCAACAGGGAGCGGTGAGTTAAGCGGCTTGCTGACTAAAGCGATATTGGAGGTTGGAGACTTTCCAGCCGGAGATCCGCGCGGGTGAAGATTCGGCTAAGAGGGTCCAATCCGGGCGAGCATCGAGGCGAATATTTTCCCCTAATGCGGGCGCAGGCTCGGGTTCGAACTCAAAGGCCAACAGGTAAACAGGCTTCACTTCGCGCATATCATGCTGAACAAGATTGATAAAGCGCTGGGAGTTAACCGGGGCAAAATTAAAATCGTCAGAATGACTAACGAATTCAGACTCGGAACAATCGGAGGCTTGCACCTTATCAGAAGCAATGCAAACCGCTTGACTCTCGCTCGCAGTCGATTGTTCAGTTGAATGGCGCGATGTCGTATTTTCTTGCGCTGCGATTGACGGCGTATCGGCTGTCAGCACAGTTGTCACTACTGTTTTAGGCGCAAAATGCTGAGCGGTTAAGCTGCGCGGCGCATAGCCACTCGAATGGGCGATCAAAATGATCGACACACAGAGTAACATTAATCCTTGGCGCCAAAACTTAATCAAACTCAGATCCTAAATGGTGCACGCAGCAATTTACGTGAAAAATGTTTACAGGAAAAACAACGCTTTCTTGAATAGCTTTATTAAAAACATAGAAAGTTCCAAGCATGCAGCTTAAGTAACTGCCAACTCAGAGGCAAATTAAACTTTATCCATCTTGCTAAGTTTGCACTGCAAAGAGACTTATTGCGCAACGTGTTAAGTATCAAAAAGACATAAAAAAGCCGCTAAAAGCGGCTTTCAATGGTAAATAACCTTATGATATAAAGGCTTAGATATATTGCACCGAAATAATTTCGTAGTCGGTCAAACCACCGGGGGTCGTGATAGACACTTCATCCCCTTCATTTTTACCCACTAATCCTCGGGCGATCGGAGAGTTGACTGAAATCAGGTTTTCTTTGATGTTGGCTTCATCGTCACCTACGATTCGGTAGGTAACTTCAGCATCGGTATCGAGATTTAAGATAGTCACAGTCGCGCCAAAAATAATACGACCGTTGTTCACCATCTTAGTCACATCGATGATCTGCGCGTTAGAAAGTTTGCCTTCAATATCACGGATACGCGCTTCACAAATACCTTGCTCTTCACGGGCTGCGTGGTATTCAGCGTTTTCCTTCAGATCGCCTAATTCTCTCGCTGAGGCAATCGCTTCAGTGATTTTAGGGCGACGTTCAAACTTGAGCATATCTAACTCTTTACGCAGCTGTTCTGCACCGACAACTGTCATAGGAACCTTAGTCATAACTTCTTTCGTCTCCTTTAAACAAAAGCAACCCGTGCCGACGCTAAGGTCAACACAGTAAAATCAGGGTGGAATAGCGCTATTCTAATCGTTATGCGCGTGGGATGCATCAAGAACTGTGCACCCTTGCAGCTTACTGAAGCTAGCGCCCAGATGCTAGTAGTAAAGAATGATAGTGCGATCTTAATTACGGCAAGAGCTAAAAACAAAAATGCCCACAAACTAAGTTTGTGGGCATTAATCACTTTAGTAATAAAGTGTTAGCTTATTCAAGCCCTGCTTCGAAGGTCAAAAAGATTTCGCTTACCGTCTTATCGGCAAGGGATTTATCTGGGCTTGGACGCTCGATAGAGGCATGTAATAAATAACGGCCAGCGGCAGATAACGTCATCGCCACTTTACCATCTTTATCAGAGGTTAAGCTAATTTCCTCTGGCTTGTTACGATATAGGCTACCGTCCTTCATAATGGCTACGCTGACGCCTTCAACGGGCTTTCCATCATAAACAAATTGCAGTGTTGCAGGTTCATTCTCAACAATATCAGCAGGATGCGTGATAGGTACTAATTCTAAGTATTCACCTTTAGGTGCCAGTACCTTATCGGTTGGTTTATTGCGAGTCACATAGGTTTCAACCCTAGCAACGGTTAATGAGCCTTTAAGATCATAGGCATCCTTTGGCATGACAGCTGCGGTCGCTTTTTTATCAAGACGACTACGCACTACCTCTTCTTTTCCTTTGACTTTGTAAACCGAAAAATACCGAGGCGTAACTTCTTTCTCGAACTTATAGGTGCCGTCTTGTAAGAGCTGCACATCGAAAACCGATTTACGGCCGCCAGTGTAGCTCGAACTTGGTGAACTCGACTTGCCATCGGGTAAATACACTTTCACATCGCTGGCCGTAACAGGCTTATCAACCATAAACACTTGGTTACTAGCGGAAACATCAGAAGTAATCCAAACTGCCTCATTACTTTCTGCCGACACATTGTAGTGGCTAGGTAGAATCCAGCGGTCATGGCTGCTGGCAAATGGGCTGATGCACAGTGCGCTAACTAAGGCAACAAAACGTAATTTCATCTTCATATCCTTTTCGTTAAATACTAGGCTTAGCGAGTCATGCCGCTTAAGCGAATATCAATAACGCCAGTTTCAGTGGTGGCGGGTAATTGAGCGGTAAAATCCCCCGCCGATAAATCAAAGTTTTGTCTGACCAAATCACGGCCACCATGCTCACGCACCACTTCGATAAACACCGTGTAGGAGGCAGGAACAAGAGGTTTACCTGCATCATCTTTTAAGTCCCAATTAATTTTGTAGTGGCCAGCAGGACGTGTTGCTGAGGCGATACCATCGACAAAGCTCATATCCTCACGTCCGGCTTTACGCCACCAACGACGAATATCCTTGAGCCATTTATGGCCTTCATCCCATACCCATAGGCTTATGGTTTTAACGGTTTGGCCCTTGGCATCCTCAACCCATACAGCCACATAGGGTCTGTGATACTGGCCCTCGGTAATTTCTGGCAAGGTTAAATCCACGGTCATTTTCGGTGCGGCCAATACCGCAGAACTCACAAACAACGCACCGATAGCGGTGGTGCGAATAAGATGACGCATCATCAATCGGCTCTCCCTATGGAACAAAATAAACATAAACAAGTGCGCAGCCAGAGCTGACGATCACCATATAAAACAACGATTTTTTTAGTCTTTTGGTTTGAGGTAACAGTAAATAAGCACCCGTGAGTGAGAACAAAATAATCAACAGCGCACAAAGATCGAGTACCCAAGCCCAGACACTTCCAGTATTACGGCCCTTGTGCAGATCATTTAGCACTGCGACAACGCCATAATCTAAGGTCTCGATATAGGCTTTGCCGTCGAGCAGATCGAGGGTGACTGTGCGATAGGTACCAGGCCCCTTACTCACTAGGCTGATTTCATCCTCATCGATATCGGCAGTGGTAATATCCATATCCCATTGACTTTTAAGCCAATGCCCCGCAGCTAAACGCCACTCTGGCTCCTGAGGCGCAGTGGGAATTAAATAACTGGGAATATCAAACTGCTCGCGCAGTGGCTCTTGATCCGCAGACGAAAACCAATTGGGGTGATTTAAGGTGATCCCCGTAATCGCGAAAAATAGCATTAACAAAAGCAACGCCATTGAGACGTAGACATGGATAATGCGTGCGTAGGAAAGAGATGATTTACTGACTTTAAATTTCAACGACTGACTCTCAAAAAAGGTATTTCAGGGATTGCTGCCTAAAATCGCCAAAACACAGCAGAACTTAGTGCCTGTATGAAATAAAATTAATGGGCTGATAGTAAATGATATTTATTATCAAAAAGCACCAAGTTTACAATCTTTACATACTCAATACGGTAGCGTTAGATAAAAGCAGCACTGGTATAACTTGAAGGGAGACAAACTCTCGAATAAAGATACTTTGCAACATTTGGAGAATTACAATTAATTCATATAGATAAAAAGCAACATTTGGACTTAAAATCACACTTAAAATTTACCCTCTTCCCCCTCTCGTTTACAGAATCACAATCGGCTACAATCCGCCGCCGGCGACTTGCTGGTACTTCCAAAGGAAATATCATCTTGGGTACAACTCTGCTCAAAAAAATGCGTTGCCTTAACATTATTTGGCTCGCATTAATGCTAAACGCCTGTGTTGCTCCACTGCTGTTAATGTCGCCTCAAGGCCAACTGATGTGGGCACTGCTAAAACCCCTCGTAGGATTAAATCCTAATGATGTCGGGCTATTCGAACAGCCTCTCATTAAAGATCGTATGAAGTCGCTACTCGGTGATAACTATGAGACCACAGTATCTCTGTTAAAAACTGCCGACAAAATTCAACAGGAAGGCCCCTTATTTTATATGGTGTCGACTTATACTCCCGTGCCTGAAATGGCCGAAAAAGCCGGATTTGTATGGAATTCAGAAACCAACCAAATGGCAGTGATGTTATTAACGGGTGGCTCGCCAAAAATTATCTCTGAGCAGTTTACCAATCAAGCAGAGAAACTCGTTCCAAGCTGGCCAAAAGAACTGGCTGACTATACGGATCCGCAAAAACTGCAGCAAAAGGCCATAGAAGCTGGCACGGAAAAACTGCAAGAACAAATCCCAGCAGCTGCGCCCCTAAAAGCGGTTGCCACAGGCGATGTAAAAGCTACACAGGAAACGGTGCTTGAAAAAGCGGTGAACGAAGTCGCAGCTCCCACAGCAGTTAAAGAAGTAAAACCCGTACAATAACCACGACTCAACGCTCGGCGAGCTTTTTAGTCGCATTTCACTTTTATCGGTGTTAGCCACAGTGTTTATTGAACACTGTGGCTTTTTATCTCTATAAACACCTGTCTAAGCCAATTAAGTGCATCTTAGCCATTAGTCATTCTCATATCGCCAAAACACTCAGCAATGCCATAACACACTAACAATGGAGAAGAAGATTGAAAAATAGCGAAGTAACCAGAGGATGAATCGACAAGCATATACAAACGACAGAAAGCAAAAAGCCCGTCAAAGGACGGGCTTTTTAATTATGGCTGGGGTACTAGGATTCGAACCTAGGTATGCCGGGATCAAAACCCGGTGCCTTACCGCTTGGCGATACCCCAATTAACTTGTTTTAACCGTAAAGGTTGCATTTTGATGGTACGGGAAGAGAGACTTGAACTCTCACACCTCGCGGCACCAGAACCTAAATCTGGCGTGTCTACCAATTTCACCATTCCCGCATCAAAATGTACCAGATTCACTCATACAAGCATCTCTGGATTTTTACCAGATAAACCAATTGATTTACGTGGATTTAAATATGGTAGCAATGGCGGGACTTGAACCTGCGACCCCAGCATTATGAGTGCTGTGCTCTAACCAGCTGAGCTACATTGCCATGGCTGGGGTACTAGGATTCGAACCTAGGTATGCCGGGATCAAAACCCGGTGCCTTACCGCTTGGCGATACCCCAAAAACTGAGAAACATGAAATGATGGCTGGGGTACTAGGATTCGAACCTAGGTATGCCGGGATCAAAACCCGGTGCCTTACCGCTTGGCGATACCCCAACTAAAACTTGTTTCATCACCCGCTAACGCAGATGTTTAAAATAATGGTACGGGAAGAGAGACTTGAACTCTCACACCTTGCGGCACCAGAACCTAAATCTGGCGTGTCTACCAATTTCACCATTCCCGCACAGTTTCAATTTTACATCCTGAAGCGATGCTAGCAAAAGCTAGTATAACGAAATGGTAGCAATGGCGGGACTTGAACCTGCGACCCCAGCATTATGAGTGCTGTGCTCTAACCAGCTGAGCTACATTGCCACTTCGTTATTGCGCGCCCCTCGTAGCGAGGAACGGGGCGTATTATGCTTATTCGAGGTATCGAGGTCAACAGCTTTTTTTCGCTATTTTCCTTGATACAAACCGTTCGGCTATTACTTCACCAAACTGAGCAACAGATGCACTAAATCAGCCTCTGTTGCCCGTATTTTGCCTAACTTTCTACAGCTTAGCCCAATAATGACTAACTTATACGTTAAACAGGAAGTGCATCACATCGCCATCTTGAACGATATAAGTCTTGCCTTCTACACGTAATTTACCCGCTTCTTTGGCGCCAGCTTCACCTTTATAGGCAATAAAGTCGTCAAATGCCACCACTTGTGCACGGATAAACCCACGTTCGAAGTCGGTATGAATAACGCCCGCCGCCTGTGGTGCAGTCGCGCCTACAGAAACGGTCCAAGCACGCACTTCTTTTACGCCCGCAGTGAAGTAAGTTTGCAGGTTCAATAACTGGTAACCCGCACGGATTACGCGATCCAACCCAGGCTCTTCTAACCCAAGGTCTGCCATAAACTCATCGCGTTCTTCAACATCCATTTCAGCCAATTCTGATTCAATTGCAGCGCACACTGAAACCACAATGGCGTTTTCTTTTTCAGCAATGGCACGCACTGCATCTAAGTGTGGGTTATTGTCAAACCCATCTTCAGCCACGTTGGCAATGTACATGGTTGGCTTTAAGGTTAAGAAATTTAAGTAAGCAACAGCTTCTAATTCTTCCTTAGAAAGATCCATCGAGCGCAGCATTTTGGCTTCATCGAGCACTGGACGCATTTTCTCAAGAACCTCAACCTCAAACTTAGCGTCTTTATCGCCACCCTTAGCACGTTTTTGCTGACGAATAACGGCGCGCTCTAAGCTATCTAAGTCGGCAAGCGCCAACTCGGTATTGATCACTTCGATGTCGCGAGCAGGATCCACTTTATTTGCAACGTGAACGATGTTGTCATCGTCAAAACAACGTACCACATGACCAATAGCATCGGTTTCACGGATGTTAGCAAGGAACTTGTTCCCTAAACCTTCACCTTTAGAAGCGCCTGCAACTAGGCCAGCGATATCCACGAACTCCATAGTGGTTGGCAGTATACGTTGAGGATTAACAATTGCCGCCAGCGCATCTAAACGAGGATCCGGCACAGGCACTACACCAGTGTTTGGCTCAATGGTACAAAACGGGAAGTTTGCCGCTTCGATGCCAGCCTTAGTTAACGCATTAAAAAGCGTTGATTTACCTACGTTAGGAAGACCAACAATGCCGCATTTAAAACCCATATTCTTACCTTTCTCTCGATGATTGGCTGGCAAGTCACACTCACCAGCAAGTTTTAGTCGCACTGCCCCTTGGCAGCACATTGATAAATCGTCTTGACGTTTGAATAGCGACCTATAACAAAGCGCCTACCCAAATATTACTCCGCTTTAAAGGAGTGTAATCGAGTCATGGCTTTCACCATGTCCTCTTTAAATAAAATTTCAGTTGAGCGAACGGCTTCGTCTACGGCAGCATTGATCAGCTCTTGCTCTTTCGCGGGAGCCTTACCCAGTACGTAACCACTGACTTTATTTTTATCGCCGGGATGACCAATCCCAATCCGTAAACGATAGAAGTTTTTATCATTGGCTAATTTGGCAATAATGTCTTTTAAACCGTTATGACCACCATGGCCGCCACCGAGTTTAAATTTAGCCACGCCCGGTGGCATATCCAGCTCATCGTGGGCCACCAGAATTTCTTCAGGTGTAATACGAAAGAAATTAGCTAAAGCACCTACGGCTTTACCACTTAAGTTCATATAGGTAGTCGGTATGAGTAAACGCACATCTTTACCGTGTAATACGGCTCTGGCTGTCAGGCCAAAATACTTGCTATCGGCGACTAAGCTCACACCACAAATACGGGCTAATTCTTCCACATACCAAGCACCCGCATTATGGCGAGTCTGGGCATATTCAGTACCCGGATTGGCAAGCCCTACGATTAATTTAATTTCGCTCATGACACTCACTAATGGCACTCAATACTGCGTTAATTGGTCGATGGCAAAGCACACAGGTCGACCATATTGAGCTAATAATGCCGCTTATACTCGTTAAAAACGCGGCATTTTAGCACTCAATGCGTAAGTCAACAAATACCGAGTAAGCAAGTGCTCACAACGAGGAACTAATTGAGCCCCATCGCATACTTAAGTACAGTTTGTTTGATGGGAGAATTGATATTGGCCAATTTTAATGCGCCATTGCGAAGTAATTTAAGCGGCAAAATATCATTACTAAAGCTAGCGTAAAACACATCCATAGTGGTCATCATCAGCTGATTATCAAGGTAACGTTTTGCTTGATATTGGCTTAATACCTCGGTTGACCACCATGGTTTATCCTCAGTTAATGCCGTCTTGATGGCTGTCAATAAAGCTCCAACATCTTTAAATCCAAGGTTAACCCCTTGACCAGCAAGCGGATTAATGGTGTGCGCTGCATCCCCTAAAATCACCACATTTGGCTTAAAATAAGCCTGAGCATGCCGGCGCGTGAGCGCAAAGCTGCCCTTGGCCTCAACCGTAAAATCACTGTCTAAACGAGATGGAAAATGCTGGCGAATTTGGTCGGCCAACTGTTTATTATTCAGTTGCATTAACTGTTTGATGCGATTGGCATCATCATACCAAACTAACGAGGCATGATTACCGGGTAAAGGTAACAAGGAACGTGGGCCGCTAGGTGTAAATTGCTGCCAAGTCACATCTTGTTGACCTTGGGCGGTTTGGATATTAATCAGCATGGCCGATTGAGCATAGTCCCAACCCGAAATCCCAATGCCCGCCCATTGGCGTACTTGAGAATTCGCACCGTCAGCGCCAACCAACAGCTTAGCCTCAAGTGAATAACCGGATTGTAAGTGCACGCTTACCGTATCAACGCCACGCGCAAAGTGGGCAACGCGCTCAGGGCAAAAGAGTTGAATATTTTCCCATTGCTGCATTTGCTCCCACAGGGCGAGCTGCACTAAACGGTTTTCAACGATATGGCCTAAATGGCTAGCGCCGATTTGTGAGCTATGGAATTGGGTAATACAGCCATCAAGCTCCCAAGTCTCTAAGCCAAGATAAGGCACATTACGCATCTTAAGTAAGCTGTCTAATGCGCCTAACTGCTCAAGTAAATGTTCAGAGGCAACGCTTATTGCCGAAACCCTCACATCTAATGCCTGCTCTGGAGAATAAGCCTCGGGCGTAAAGGACTCAACTACAGCAACGTTAAGTCCTTGCTGTGCAAGACCAATCGCCGTTGCCGCGCCCACCATGCCGCTACCGACTAAAACCACATCAAAGGATTGAGTCTCTGATGTTATCGGTGCAGATTGCTGTGTTTGGCTCATTGTTCGGCTCATCTTAATTACCACTCATATTGTTGTTTAGACTTGTCAAATGCACCTTGTCACACCATCGCCATTCGCAACAGCTGCGCTATAAATAATGCATTGGCTGCCACACCAACCATGTAAACGTTACCGTCAGTTACCGCAACAGGCTCGATTATGCCCTATATCACTACACCACGGAAATGTTGAACGTATTTCGACTCTAAATCCGTGAAGACATTGGCATTTGCTCCAGCAATAGCTTGTTGCCAATGGCAAATGCTGCACTAAGTCACCAAGAATAAATCACCTAAAACCCATCAATAGCGATAAACCTAGCTTCTTTGTGGGTATCATAATCCGATAGGATTAGCGAGTAAAAATGTGGACAACGCTGGTCAGCAGCCACAACTGCGGGTAAAATGTCGCGCTATTTTGACTGGGCGGTCTGTTGGTCTTTTTACAAGGCAACGACGGCTCGGGACTCTTTTTACAGGGCAGCGTAGGGCAACACAACTGATGAGCAAAAAACTCCATATTAAAACTTGGGGCTGTCAAATGAATGAGTACGACTCATCTAAGATGGCGGATCTTTTAGGCGAATACCAAGGTTACACCTTAACTGAAGAAGCAGAAGAAGCAGATATTCTGCTGCTGAACACTTGTTCTATCCGTGAAAAAGCACAGGAAAAAGTGTTCCATCAGTTAGGTCGTTGGAAAACACTCAAAGATAAAAATCCTGACCTGATTATTGGTGTGGGTGGCTGTGTTGCATCTCAAGAAGGTAAAGCGATTAAAGACCGAGCTCATTGTGTTGACATCATCTTTGGCCCACAGACGCTTCACCGTCTACCGGAGATGATCGAACAAGTACGCCGCGGCGATAAAGCAGTGATCGATGTGAGTTTTCCTGAGATCGAAAAATTTGACCGTCTTCCCGAACCACGCGCCGAAGGCCCAACGGCGTTTGTGTCAATTATGGAAGGTTGTAGCAAATACTGTTCATTCTGCGTGGTACCTTATACCCGTGGTGAAGAAGTCAGCCGCCCATCGGACGACATCATTCTTGAAATTGCCCAACTGGCAGAACAAGGTGTGCGCGAAGTTAACCTGCTCGGTCAAAACGTCAATGCCTACCGTGGCGCAACCCACGATGGCGGGATCTGTACCTTTGCCGAGCTATTACGCTATGTTGCCGCTATCGACGGCATCGACCGTATTCGCTTCACCACCAGTCACCCGATTGAATTTACCCAGGATATCATCGACGTTTACGAAGATACGCCTGAATTAGTGAGTTTCTTGCACTTACCCGTGCAGTCAGGTTCTGACCGCATTCTCACCGCAATGAAGCGTGGCCATATGGCGATTGAGTACAAGTCAATCATCCGCCGTCTGCGTAAAGCCCGCCCTGATATCCAAATCAGCTCCGACTTTATTATTGGTTTCCCTGGTGAAACGAAAGAAGACTTCGCCGATACCATGAAGCTGATTGAAGATGTAGGTTTTGACCACAGCTTTAGCTTTATCTACAGTGCGCGCCCAGGCACGCCAGCGGCAGATTTACCCGATGACGTTGATATGGAAGAGAAAAAGCAACGTCTGGCGATTCTACAAGACCGTATCACTCAACAGGCCATGCGTTACAGCCGCCATATGATGGGTACAGTGCAACGCATTCTGGTTGAAGGCCCCTCGGTGAAAAACCCGATGGAACTGCGCGGTCGCACCGAAAACAACCGTGTGGTGAACTTTGAAGGCTTACCAAAACACATTGGTACCTTTGTGGATGTCGAGATTGTCGACGTTTACACTAACTCGCTACGCGGTAAATTTATCCGCGGTGAAGATGAAATGGATCTGCGCCGTAACCTGCGCCCATCGGATATTCTGGCGAAGCATAAGCAAGATGATGATCTCGGTGTCACTCAATTTAAACCTTAAGGGTTTAAATCTTGGGTGAGTGTACCTATATAAAGAGGGCGACAATGTCGCCCTCTTATTTTATGGCCTTAACAACTGCTGTAATTGATGATTTTCCGTTAGCAATTATGATAGATGGCTCGTAAACTGAAATTATCTTCTGATAAGAGGCAGCGATAGCAAACTGACATCGCACTTGACTTTCACTCAGCACTTTGCTTGGTATTTGATAATTTGCTTGTTATTTGACAATAGGAGCACTGTTTGTCCAGTAAATTAACCACAATGAATTTGTATCTCGAACCAGCAGAAACCCGCCGTTTGGCTTCACTGTGCGGTCCCTTCGATGACAATATCAAACAGATTGAGCGTCGCGTTGGCGTTGAGATAGTCCGTAAGAACAACCATTTCCAAATTACCGGATTACCACGTCACTGTTTAAGTGCCAATAACTTACTTAAGCAGCTCTATATTGAAACTCAAACGGTCAAGGGCAGCACGCCGGATCTCGACCCTGAACAAGTGCATTTGGCAATTCAAGAAGCCATTGCCCTAGAGCAGGACGACAGCGGTGACGATAAAGCCTTATTTATCAAAACCCGCCGTGGCGTGATAAAACCGCGCAACCCCAACCAAAGCACCTATGTGGCCAACATTGTGCGCCATGATATTACCTTTGGTATTGGGCCTGCGGGAACGGGTAAAACCTACTTAGCGGTGGCCGCCGCGGTTGATGCACTAGAGCGTCAAGAAGTGCGCCGTATTCTGCTCACCCGCCCCGCGGTTGAAGCGGGGGAAAAACTCGGCTTCTTACCGGGCGATTTAAGCCAGAAGGTCGACCCCTATCTGCGCCCGCTCTATGATGCCTTGTTTGAAATGCTCGGCTTTGAAAAGGTCGAGCGCTTAATCGAGAAAAACGTTATCGAAGTAGCGCCTTTGGCCTACATGCGCGGCCGCACCTTAAACGATGCCTTTATTATTCTCGATGAGAGCCAAAACACCACGGTTGAGCAGATGAAAATGTTCTTAACCCGTATTGGCTTTAACTCACGCGCGGTGATCACGGGTGACATCACCCAAACCGACTTACCCAAACATGTTAAGTCAGGTCTGCGCCACGCCATTGAAGTATTAAGCCAAGTGGAAGAGATCAGCTTCAACTTCTTCGTGTCTCAAGACGTTGTGCGTCATCCTGTGGTTGCTCGCATTGTCGAAGCCTATGAGGCTTTTGATCGTAAAGAGCAGGCATTAAAGGCCGAAAAAGAGCGCCGCGACAATCAACAAGCGCACCCACAAACGCAACAGGAAGTTATAAAGCATGAGTCTTGATTTAGCCTTAGATGTGCAATACGCCACGGCGAGTGACTATCTTCCTAGTGAAGAACAATTTGCCCTCTGGGTAAAAACCGCCATTGGTAATAGCATGGAACAGGCGGAGCTGACGATCCGTATCGTCGATGCCCGTGAAAGCCAAATGCTAAACAGCACTTACAGAGGGAAAGACAAGCCCACTAATGTGTTGTCGTTTCCCTTTGAAGCACCGCCAGAAATTGAACTTCCGCTGCTTGGAGATCTTGTCATTTGTGCCGCAGTCGTTGAAAATGAAGCGCGTGAACAAGATAAAACTCTAGAAGCCCATTGGGCACACATGGTTGTACATGGTTGCCTGCATCTGCTAGGTTATGATCACATTGAAGACGAAGAAGCCGAAGAGATGGAGTCTTTAGAGACTCAACTCATTGAAAGCTTAGGTTTTACTGACCCATATAAGGAACAATAATTAACTGAGATACTCTCTATCAAGGTTAATGAGAAAACTATGAGTGACGATATCCCCCCGAGTACGAACGCCCAAAAGAAAAGCTGGTTTGACAGAGTAAGTCAGTTATTTCAGGGCGAACCTCAAAATCGCGAAGACTTAGTTGATGTAATTGATGGCGCAGAACAGCGCGAACTGATATCAGAAGACACCCGCGAAATGATTAAAGGTGTATTGGAAGTTTCCGATATGCGTGTTCGGGACATTATGATCCCACGAGCTCAAATTGTCGCGATTCAAATCGACAATACCGTTGAAGAGTTGCTCGCAACTGTTATCGGTTCAGGCCATTCTCGCTTCCCAGTGGTTAACGAAGACAAAGACCATATCGAAGGCATTTTACTGGCTAAAGATTTGATCCCTTATGGTTTCTCAAACAGTGAAGAACCCTTTTCCCTTGAGCGCGTGATCCGCCCAGCGGTTGTTGTGCCAGAGAGTAAACGCGTCGATGTGTTACTCAAAGAATTCCGCTCCCAGCGTTACCATATGGCGATTGTCGTCGATGAATACGGTGGCGTATCCGGTCTGGTAACTATTGAAGATATTCTCGAAGAAATCGTCGGTGAGATTGAAGATGAATTCGATCACGATAGCCCTGAAGACACCGAAATCCGCAAAGTCGGCAATACTGTCTATATGGTGAAGGCGCTTACGCCTATCGAAGATTTTAACGAAGAATTCAACACCCATTTCAGCGATGAAGAGTTTGATACCGTTGGTGGCTTGGTGTCCCATGCCTTTGGCCACTTGCCGGAGCGCAATGAGAGCATCATGATCGAAGGTATTGAATTTAAAGTTATCAACGCCGATACCCGACGTTTAATCCAACTCAGAGTAAAACTCCCCGATCCCAATATCGGTGAAGACGTAGAATAACCCTCTGCGTAAGAATAACTCTCCTTGTAAGAAGAATGATCCGTGCTAACTAACATTCGGGCTTTTGCCCAACAAAAGTCTCGATTGAGTGCGTTACGCCTCGTACTGGCGTTTATTTTAGGCGCCAGTACAGCGCTTTCCTTTGCCCCGTATTCCTTCTGGATCATCTATCCTATCGCCATGGCGTTAGCCCTTTGGCAGAGTGAATCCTTAAGCCCTAAAGCAAGCTTTTTCCATTGGTTAAGCTTTGGTTTTGGCTGTTTTGCCGTTGGGATCAGTTGGGTGCATGTCAGTATGGACACCTTCGGTGGCCTCCCCTTAGCCGCTTCAGTAGGGCTAATGGCGCTGTTAGCACTCTATTTAGCCCTCTATCCAGCCTTAACGGGTCTGGGTTTAGCGTGGTTGACTCGCACTAATACTCCCTCGCTATGGCGTAACCTGCTCTTCTTCCCCGCGCTTTGGGTCTTAACCGAATGGGCCAGAGGCTGGGTGATGACAGGGTTTCCCTGGATCTGGGCCGGCTATTCCCAAACTGAAGGCCCATTAAAGGAACTCGCGAGTATTATTGGCGCCTTAGGATTAAGTTTCATTATCGCCATGGTTGCGGGCGCATTGGCCTTGTGTTTTAGCAAGCGCTACAAAAGTCTGTTGATTTTACTGCCCATCATCGCAGCCGCTACTTGGGTCGCGCCTAAGCTTTCACAAATTAAGCCGACAGGCGAGTCGGTCAAGGTCGCGCTTGTGCAAGGCAATATTCCGCAAAGTATGAAATGGGAACCCGATGCACTCTGGCCAACCCTGTTGAAATACATGGATTTGTCCCGTGAACACTTTGATGCTGACATTATCGTCTGGCCAGAAGCAGCGATCCCAGCGCCAGAATCTATGGTGCAAGACTTTTTGGATAATGCCAATAAAGTGGCCAACCTTAACCACACCTCCATCATTACTGGCATTATCAGTCGTCAACATGACGATTTTTATAATTCACTGATTGTATTAGGTAACCATAATCTGAAACAGCAAGATAGCCCAGATTATGAGAGCGATGGCAGCAACCAGTTTAAAAAGCACCATCTGTTGCCGATTGGTGAGTTTGTGCCCTTTCAAGCCTTACTGCGGCCGATTGCGCCTTTCTTTAATCTGCCCATGTCCTCTTTTGCGCGTGGCGATTATCAACAACCGAACTTGAGCGCGGTAGGCCATAAAATTGCGCCGGCAATTTGTTATGAAATAGCCTTCCCTGAACAATTGCGTGACAGCGTTAATCTCGGGACGGATCTGCTGTTAACCGTCTCCAACGATGCCTGGTTTGGCACCTCAAATGGTCCATTACAACATATGGAAATTGCTCAAATGCGCGCCATTGAGTTAGGGCGTCCTCTGGTTCGCGCCACCAATAATGGTGTAACCGCCGTTGTCGATGAGCATGGCAATATCACAGCTTCTCTGCCGCAATTTGAAACGGGTGTATTGCGAGCCACCATTCCACTGGTTACAGGCCAAACTTGGTTTGCTAAAATCGGCCAAACACCACTGTTAGCCTTATGTGGAGCTCTGCTGTTACTCGGTTTTATCCGTCGTCAAAAGCAGCAACAGAATTTGAAATGATTAATCAGAAACGCACTCAAGGTTTTACCTTAATCGAACTCGTGGTCGTTATCATAGTGCTCGGGATTTTAGCGGTTATCGCCGCGCCGAAATTTATCGGCCTGAGCAAAGAGGCGCGGGAAAAAAGTCTGCTGCAACTCCATGCCAGTGTAAAAGCCGCAAATACCTTAGCCTATTCCAAGACCCAAATGCCCAGCTTACAGAGTCAAGCCGTCGCAGGCCGTGATGATATTATTGACATCGACCTCAATGGTGATGGTGTGGCAGAAACCCGCCTCAAGTGGGGTTATCTGGACAATACCGATATCGAAAAATGGATAGAGAAAGATGATAAACTCGTCATTCAATATCAAGGTATTGATATTACATATATGGCTACGACTTGGATGCTAATACCTTAGTCAACGATGACCAATGTTATTTCCGCTATACCCAAGCAGCCGATGCCAACACACCACCGCTTTACGATATCAATGTCCAAGGCTGTTGATGGCTAATAAAAAACGACGCTAAGCGTCGTTTTTTATTTCTGGCGCATCCACAAGGCTAAGGCGTTAACGCCTCACGGGTAAACTCTTCATGGTCACACTCGGGGCAATCGGGGATCACGCCCGGAAACTCAATACTCATTTCATGGCCACAGTTAGTGCACACCATCACCCCTTGGCTAACAATATCGCCACTCTGGTAATAGCCGTGGTGTTTAAAGTCTTGAGCCAGTTCATGCCATTCCACTTGGCTGCGGTCGGTGATTTCACTTAACCAATGCCAAAGGGTGTTTTCTAGGGTGATCACCGTTGGGCTGTGGCTTAAGCTGTCGGCATTTTGCTCACGCAAAAAGCTGGCAATATCACGCTTTAAGAATTGCTCCACTAAGGCGAGCTCATCTTCCCCCGCTTGTTCTTTGAGGCGTAAAAACTCCTTCCCTTGAGTGACAGACTTAAATAAATTCTTTGCAGTCAGCGAGTTATCTTCCGCAAATTGCGCTTTCACTTCGTTAATTAAGGCTTGATACAGTCCTAGTAGCGCACTACTTCTATCATTCATAACCAATACTCCTTCATAGAACCTTTTTAATGCATCGCTTCTAGTTTATTCTATGCAGATCTTATTCGCGTCGATATGGCGTTAGATCAAATAAATAGGCGGCACTGCCGGAAATAGCGTGATGCAAGAGCAATATAATCCCTCAGAAATTGAAGCCTTAGTGCAAAAGCACTGGCACGACAACAAAACCTTTGAAGTTACTGAAGATGCAAACAAAGAAAAGTTTTATTGCCTTTCGATGTTTCCGTACCCTTCAGGTCGACTCCACATGGGACACGTTCGCAACTATACCATAGGCGATGTGGTTGCCCGCTTCCAGCGTCTTCAAGGCAAAAACGTGCTACAACCTATCGGTTGGGACTCTTTCGGTTTGCCTGCAGAAAACGCCGCAATCAACAACAAAACGGCACCAGCACCATGGACTTATCAAAATATTGAGTACATGAAAAACCAGCTAAAATTGCTGGGTTTTGGCTATGACTGGAGCCGTGAAATCGCCACTTGTACCCCAGAATATTACCGCTGGGAACAATGGTTCTTCACTAAACTGTACGAAAAAGGCTTAGTTTACAAGAAAACAGCTTCTGTTAACTGGTGCCCTAATGATGAAACCGTACTGGCAAACGAGCAGGTACAAGACGGTTGCTGCTGGCGTTGTGATACCCCTGTAGAACAAAAAGAAATTCCACAGTGGTTCATTAAGATCACCGCCTACGCCGAAGAACTATTAAACGATATCGACACCTTAGACGGTTGGCCTGAGCAAGTTAAGACCATGCAGCGCAACTGGATTGGTCGCAGCGAAGGCGTGGAAATGACCTTTGGTGTAGCGGGTAGTGACAAGTCATTCGACATCTACACAACCCGCCCCGATACCCTGATGGGTGTCACCTATGTAGCGATTGCTGCGGGTCACCCATTAGCAGAATTAGCGGCGCAAACTAACCCTGAGCTGGCTGCCTTTATCGATGAGTGCAAAAACAGCACCACGTCAGAAGCCGATTTAGCCACCATGGAAAAACGTGGCGTCGCGACAGGTCTATACGCGATTCACCCCATCACTGGCAAGCAAGTACCCATTTGGGCGGCTAACTTCGTACTAATGAACTATGGCACCGGCGCTGTGATGTCAGTTCCAGGCCACGACCAACGCGATTACGAATTTGCGAAAAAGTACAATCTGCCAATCGAAGCGGTTATCAAACCTGTTGACGGGGAGTTAGACATCAGCGAAGCGGCTTACACCGAAAAAGGCGTGCTGTTTAACTCTGGCGAGTTCGACGGTTTAGACTTTGACGGCGCCTTCAATGCCATCGCCGACAAATTAGTGGCTGAAGGTAAAGGCAAACGCCAAGTAAACTACCGTCTGCGTGACTGGGGTGTATCACGTCAACGTTACTGGGGCGCACCAATTCCTATGGTGACCTTAGCCGACGGCACTGTTATCCCAACACCTGAAGATCAACTGCCGGTGATCCTGCCAGAAGATGTGGTGATGGACGGGATCCAAAGCCCAATCAAGGCCGATAAAGAATGGGCGAAAACCCAAGTTAACGGCCAAGACGCGCTGCGCGAGACTGATACCTTTGATACCTTTATGGAATCTTCATGGTATTACGCCCGTTATTGCAGCCCAAAGGCTGATCAAATGTTAGATCCAACCAAGGCTAACTACTGGTTGCCAGTGGATCAGTACATTGGTGGTATCGAACACGCCTGTATGCACTTGTTATATTTCCGCTTCTTCCACAAGTTGCTGCGTGACGCGGGCCTAGTAAACACTAACGAGCCAGCAAAACAACTGCTGACCCAAGGCATGGTTCTGGCCGATGCCTACTACTACACCAACGATAAAGGTGCCCGTGTATGGGTGTCTCCGCTGGATGTAGTCACTACCGAAAAAGACGACAAGGGCCGAGTGACTAAAGCTATCGATAAAGACGGCAACGAACTGGTTTACACCGGTATGTGCAAAATGTCTAAGTCGAAAAACAACGGTATCGACCCACAGGTAATGGTCGAAAAATACGGTGCCGACACTGTGCGTCTGTTTATGATGTTCGCCTCACCACCAGAATTAACGCTGGAATGGCAAGAGTCTGGCGTTGAAGGCGCGCACCGCTTTATCAAACGTCTGTGGAAACTGGCCAGCGAATATGTGGCGCAGGATAACAGCGAAGCACTAGACGTCAGCAAATTAACAAGCGAGCAAAAAGCACTGCGCCGTGAAGTGCACAAGACTATCGCGAAGGTGACCGATGATATCGGCCGTCGTCAGATGTTCAATACTGCGGTTGCCGCCGTAATGGAACTGATGAACCATCTGCAAAAAGCGCCACAAACCACAGGTCAAGACCGAGCTATTATCGGCGAAGCCTTAACTGCGGTAGTGCGTTTACTGTACCCCATCATCCCGCACGTGAGCTTCACCCTGTGGAATGAGCTGGGAAACACCAACAGTATCGAAGACAGCCAATGGCCAGTTGTGGATGAATCTGCTCTGGTAGAAGACAGCAAGCTCATCGTGGTACAAGTGAACGGTAAAGTGCGCGCTAAGATCACAGTCGCAGCCGATGCTGACCAAGCATCAGTTGAAGCGCTGGGTATGGCGGACGAGCAAGTCATCAAGTACTTAGATGGTGTTACGGTTCGTAAAGTTATCTATGTACCCGGTAAACTGCTCAGCATCGTTGCCAACTAACATCGTTGCTGTGATAAACGGATGCTGTCCACAAGACAAACAGGAAACCGCGAAAACTTATGCTAATTAAACGCTTAGCTTTCGCAATCATGGCGCTGGTTCTTATGACCAGCGCAGGTTGCGGTTTTAAGCTTCAACGTAGCTATCAAATCCCCGAGCAGCTCAATCAACTCAGTTTGAGTAGCTCGGACGAATACAGCGAACTCACCCGTTTGGTGCGTGAGCGGTTACGTTTGAACAACGTCAAGATTGTCGATGCCGCCAATGATGTGCCTGTGTTAAGGCTCATCACCGACTCCTTAGAGCGTTCGACCCTGTCGCTTTACCCTACGGGCAATGTGGCCGAGTATGAGCTTATCTATTTCGTCGAATTTGCCGTGGCCTTGCCGGGCAAAGAGGCGCAGCCTTTCAAGATTGAAATTCGCCGCGATTACTTAGACGACCCTCGCACCGCACTGGCGAAAAGCCGTGAAATGGAACTGTTAGTCAAAGAAATGCGTATCCAGGCGGCCGACCGGATCCTGCAATCCATGGCCAGCACAGAGGTGAATTAATGCAGGGTCCAAATTAATGTGGCACTGCAATAAAATGTGGAGAGTGGTTTAAATGCGTGTTTATCCTGATCAACTCTCCCGCCATCTCAATCCGCTTCACGCTTGCTACCTGATTTTTGGTGATGATCCTTGGTTGCTCGAAACCTCCAAGGATCAGATCCGCCAAGCAGCCAAACGCCAAGGGTTTGAAGAGCGCGTTCAGTTAATTCAAGAAACAGGTTTTAACTGGGGTGACTTGACCCAAGAATGGCAATCCATGAGCCTGTTTTCTAGTCGACGCATCATTGAGCTAACTCTGCCCAACGCAAAACCCGGTGCAGATGGTTCGGCGGCACTACAAGCGTTGCTGCAAACGCCAAATCCTGATGTGTTGCTGATCCTTGAAGGCCCAAAACTCGCCAGCGAGCAAACCAACAGTAAATGGTTCAAAACCTTGGATAGTTTAGGGATTTATTTGCCTTGCACTACGCCAGAGGGCGACCAATTTAGACGTTGGCTCGACTCACGCATTGCGTACTTTAAGCTGAATTTACAGCCCGATGCGCGCGCAATGTTGTACTCCCTCTACGAAGGGAATTTACTCGCCGCCGATCAGGCCATGCAGTTGCTACAACTGTTAAGTCCAAGCAAGCCTATCGGTGCTGACGAGTTAAGCCACTACTTTGAAGATCAGTCCCGCTTTACCGTGTTTCAACTCACCGATGCGCTGCTGAATAATCGCCAAGACAGTGCTCAACATATGCTGGCCCAACTCAACGGTGAAGGCACGGCCATGCCGATTTTACTCTGGGCCTTGTTTAAAGAGCTGCAGCTACTGCTTAGCCTCAAGAGTGAACAGGCCCAAGGCGCGCCCTTAAATAGTCTCTTTGGCAAACATCGAATTTGGGATAAGCGTAAACCGCTGTACCAAACCACGTTGCAGCGTTTAAGCCTCACCCAAATCGAACATATGCTTGCCTTCGCGTCTAAGCTGGAGCTGAACCTAAAGCAATTAGGCCATGAAGATTGGACAGGGCTCAGCCACCTGTGCTTATTATTCGATCCTAAAGCCCACAGTCATCTGGCCCATATCAGCTTAGATTAAGGCGGAGTGTTGATGCGTATCGGTATTTTAGGCGGCACCTTCGACCCCATACATTACGGCCATATTCGCCCCGCGATGGAAGTCAAAGCCAGTCTCAAGCTGGATAAAATCCTGCTGATGCCCAACCATATTCCGCCGCATAAGAACACCACTCACTCGACCACAGCGCAGCGGCTCGAAATGGTCGCGCAGGTATGTGCGAGTTTACCCGGCTTCGAGCTCTGTGATATCGAAGCTAAACGCGACAGTCCATCCTATACGGTTGTCACCCTTAAGCAGTTAACTCGGCTTTATCCCGATGACGAACTGTTTTTTATCATGGGGATGGATTCGTTTATTCATCTGCAAAGCTGGCACCAATGGCAGCAATTGTTTGAATTAGCCAATATCGTAGTATGTCAGCGCCCGGGCTGGCATTTAGCCGAAGGGCACCCGATGCTGCATGAGTTAAACGTACGTCACGCAACGCTTGATGCGTTAAGTCACTCAAGCGCGCCGCAACATGGACGCATCTTTACCGTCGATATCAGCCCACAGGATATTTCGTCCACCCAAATTCGCTCACAACTGGCGATGGGGGAAATTCCACAGGATGCCCTGCTGCCCGTCACTTTAAATTACATTCAAAAACAACGGCTTTATTTTTCCTAGGCCCAAAATCCCGCGCCAATAATACAAACTCGGCCGCTAAGATAATGTATTCCACCGCTTAAGACTGATATACTAGCGCGCTATTTAAAATAAATGAGGTACATCAGCGTGCAGAGCGCCGAATTAAAGCAGTTTGTTGTCGACAAAATCGACGATTTAAAAGCCCGTGACGTCGTGGTTATCGATGTCAGCAACCAATCTAACATCACCGACTATATGGTGATTTGTTCAGGTACATCTAAAACTCACGTGAAAGCGATCGCCGAAAACCTCGTGCTCGAGGCAAAAGCCGCTGGCATTCCACCAATCGGTATCGAAGGCCGCGACAGCAGCGAATGGGTATTGGTGGATATGGGCAACGTGATCCTGCATGTTATGCAAGACCAAACCCGCGATTTCTACCAGCTTGAAAAGCTCTGGTCAGAAAAGCAAGCCTAATGAAGTTGCAACTTATCGCAGTAGGGACACGGATGCCCGATTGGGTCACCCGCGGCTTTGAAGAGTACCAACGCCGCTTCCCCCGAGATATGGCGCTGGAACTGATTGAAATCCCTGCCGGCAAGCGCGGAAAAAACGCTGATATCGTTCGTATCCTGCAAAAGGAAGGCGAGCAAATGTTAGCGGCTATCCCTAAGGGCAATCATATTGTCACCTTAGATCTTCCCGGCAAAAACTGGACTACGCCAGAATTGGCGACCGCCATGAACAAATGGCAACTCGATGGCCGTGATGTGAGCTTACTGGTTGGCGGCCCCGAAGGCTTAGCGCCCGCCTGTAAGGAAGCCGCCCATCAGAGTTGGTGCCTGTCGGCATTAACCCTGCCCCATCCTTTGGTGCGGATTGTGGTTGCCGAAAGCTTATACCGCGCGTGGAGCGTGAACACCAATCACCCTTATCACAGAGAATAGCGGGATCTTGATGTTAACGAGTGTCAACCACCCGGATGGGATCAGCTGGAGATAGCCTAAGTGTCGCCAAAAAAGCGGATAACCATGCACGACCACGCCGCCGAGGCGTCACTGTTTAAGCGCCGTGCGCTGTTCACTTTTTTTTGTGTTGTCGCCCTCTTGAGCGTGTTGGTGACTAATCTTTATCACCTTCAGGTTGAATCCTATAAAGATTACGCGACACGTTCTAATGACAACCGTATTCGCGTCGTGCCCATCGCCCCAAGCCGTGGCCTGATTTACGACAGAAACGGCGTACTCCTCGCCGAAAACCAACCCTTTTACTCCCTCGATCTGGTTCCAGAGAAAATTGCCAATATGTCCGAGACTTTGGACGAGCTAGGCAAGTTAATCGAGATCACCCCAGATGAGCGCGAAACCTTTACCGACGCTTTAAAGTTTCACCGCCGCTTTAAGCCGCTTACCCTTAAAAATCAGCTGACTGAAGAGCAAGTTGCGATTTTTAGCGTGAACCAGCATCGCTTTCCTGGGATTTCCGTCGAGGCGGGTTTAAAGCGTAACTACCCCTATGCGAGCCAGCTCACCCATGTGCTGGGCTATGTGGGCAAAATCAACACCCGTGATCGCGCCCAATTGGAGCGTAACGATCAATGGAAGAACTATGCTGCCACCAAGGATATTGGTAAGCAAGGCATTGAAAAATTTTATGAATCTCTGCTGCACGGCACGCCTGGTCACCTCGAAGAAGAAGTGAACAACCGCGGCCGGACTATCCGCACGCTTAAAATCGTGCCGCCGGAGCCTGGGCAAGATATTTACTTAACTCTCGATTTACAATTACAGCAAAAAGCCGTGGAACTACTCCAAGGCCATAAAGGCTCAATCGTCGCTATCGATCCAAGAGATGGCGGGATTTTAGCTTTAGTGTCGAGCCCAAGTTACGATCCCAACCAGTTCGTGCAAGGGATTAACAGCAAGGATTACAGTGATTTATTGAATGACAAATCACGTCCGCTGATTAACCGCGCTACCCAAGGCCAATATGCGCCCGCATCAACGATTAAACCTATTATTGCCCTACTGGGACTTGATGAAAAAGCCGTGACCGAACACACCCGTATTTGGGACCCTGGTTTTTGGCAAATCCCAGGGGTTGAGCGTAAATATCGCGACTGGAAACGCTGGGGCCATGGCTGGGTTAACGTCTATAGTGCTATCGTGGAATCCTGCGATACCTACTTCTATGAATTAGCTTATAAAATCGGTGTTGATCCCATAGCCCGTTTTATGGAGCAATTCGGCTTTGGCCAAAATACTGGTGTCGATATTTTCGAAGAATCAGCGGGCAATATGCCGTCGAAAGAATGGAAGCGCTTAAAATACAATCAAGCTTGGTACATAGGTGACACCATTTCAGTCGGTATCGGTCAAGGTTACTGGACCGCAACTCCGTTACAACTGGCCAATGCTACCGCTATTCTCGCCAATAAGGGCCGCCGTTTTCCGCCGCACTTATTAAGATCGATTAAAGATAATACGGCCAAAATTGACTCGCCGATTAACGAGTTACCACCGATTGAGCTTAAAAATCCGCGCAACTGGAATATCATTAACGAAGCCATGCGCCAAACCGCCCATAAGTCTCGCTTCACCGACGCAAGCTATACCGCGGCGATGAAAACCGGTACGGCGCAGGTGATTGGCGTGGCCGAAAACACGAAATACGATGCTAATAAGATTGCCGAGCATTTCCGCGATAATGCCCTCGTCGTCGCCTACGCGCCCTTTGAAGATCCGAAAATCGTGCTGGCTGTGGTAATGGAAAACGCCGGCTGGGGTGGCGCAAACGCTGGCCCCGTCGCTCGCGCTATGCTCGATGAATATATGCTCAGAGACACTTGGAAACCAACGCCATGAGTGCCCATCAACGTCAAAATATCTGGCAACGATTACATATCGACCTGCCCCTGTTGCTCGGCCTATTGGCTGTAATGGGCTTTGGCCTATTTGTTATCTATTCCGCCAGTGGTGAAGATCTTGGCATGATGGAACGCCAACTGTTTAGGATGTTTTTATCCCTGGGCATCATGTTTACCATGGCGCAAATTAATCCTGAGGCGCTAAAACGCTGGGCATTACCCATTTACCTTGCAGGCATTGTGTTACTGCTTGGGGTGCATTTTTTTGGGGAGATTAACAAAGGGGCACAACGCTGGTTGAACTTAGGCTTTATGGAGTTTCAACCATCTGAACTGATTAAGCTCGCCTTCCCCATTACTATGGCTTGGTATATCAGTAAATTCCCACTACCGCCCAAAAAACGCTATCTAGCGGGCGCAGGTGTCATTCTACTGATACCCACATTATTAATTGCTAAACAACCCGATCTCGGCACTTCTATTTTAGTTGCGGCATCAGGTATTTTCGTACTGTTTTTATCGGGTATGAGCTGGGTGATTGTGGGCGGTTTTATTGCCGCCGTGTTGGCATTTTTGCCTATTCTCTGGTACTTCCTAATGCACGATTACCAAAGAACCCGCGTCTTGACCCTACTCGATCCAGAACAAGATCCCCTCGGTGCGGGTTACCACATTATCCAATCGAAAATTGCTATTGGCTCAGGTGGCCTCTGGGGTAAAGGTTGGCTCGATGGCACTCAATCCCAATTAGAATTTATCCCCGAACGTCACACCGACTTTATCTTTGCGGTGATCGGTGAAGAATTTGGTCTGATAGGTAGCATTATCCTGCTCCTGATGTATCTCTACATCATCGGACGCGGCTTAGTCATTGCCTCTCGGGCGCAAACCAGCTTTGCCAGACTCCTTGCCGGCAGTATCACATTGACTTTCTTCGTTTATGTTTTTGTGAATATTGGTATGGTTTCAGGTATCCTGCCTGTGGTGGGTGTACCTTTACCCCTTGTCAGTTATGGTGGCACATCAATGCTGACATTGATGACAGGGTTTGGCATTCTTATGAGCATTCATACCCATAGACGTTTTGTAGATAGATAATTTTTAGGGACTTCTTAATGCCGATTCTTCGAGCTTGTTTGGCTCCACTGGCAATGCTTTGCCTCAGTTCATACCTTATTGGCTGTTCAACCGCTAACGAGTCCGCGACAACACAGCCAAGTGCCGCCGTGACCACACAGGCTCCCACACCGGTATTAACCGAGGCACCAGTATTACCTGAGGCCTTAAAGGCTGAGTTTATCAAAACCCAAATGGCACAAGGCTTTACCCAAGCCGAAGTCGAAAATTTCTTGGCCAAAGCCAACTACAACCAAGCCGTTATCGATGCGATTTCGCGTCCTTGGGAAGCGAAACCTTGGCATCAGTATTATCCGATTTTCTTAACCGAAAAACGCCTCAACGCAGGTCTGGCCTTCTGGAAAAAACACGAGGCGACGATTGCCAAAGCCGCCACTAAGTACCAAGTCGAACCACAAATTATTGTGGCTATTATTGGTATCGAAACTTTCTATGGCCAGTACACGGGTAATTATCCGGTTATCGACGCACTCTATACCTTAGGATTTTATTACGAGCCAAGAGCCACCTTCTTCCGCAAGGAATTTGGTGAATTAATGAGGCTGGTAAAAGAAGAACACTTAGATATCAATAACCTCAAAGGCTCCTACGCTGGCGCCATGGGCTTTGGTCAGTTTATTCCTTCAAGTTACCGCCACTATGCTGTGGATTTTGATGGCAGCGGCAACCGTGATTTACTCCAGAGTCCAGAGGACGCCATTGGCAGTGTTGCCAATTACTTCCATGAACATGGCTGGCAATTGCATGCCCCCGTTGCTTTACCCTTAGTGAATAGCAGTGCCAATACACCTAAAGCCAAAGTGTGGGCAGGCGAGAAGTTACAATACAAGGTCTCTGATATTCTCTCCCCGAGCTTATCGCTAGCCAACGCCCGCGATTTAGATGCCTCGCAAAAAGCCATGCTTATCGAGCTAGAACAAGTGGGAAGTAAAGATTACTGGTTAGGGCTCAATAATTTTTATGTAATCACCCGTTATAACCGTAGCCCCTTGTATTCCATGGCTGTTTATCAATTTAGCCAACAACTGAAGCAACAACATGACGCTAAAAAATAATCTTTTATCGCTTTTGATGCTCGGCTGCTGTTTTGCGCTCGCGGCCTGCTCGAGTTCTAACTCTGGCTCAGCCAGCGTGAAGAATAAGAATATGGATCCCAATAAGGGCCGCTACGCGCTTAAAAACGATAAGATGCCCCTTAATCCACCCAATGTAGATCATGTACCGAATGCGACCCCAAAATATGAACCCTATAGCCGCCGCGGTAACAAACCCTATACGGTTTATGGTGAGTCCTATACGGTATTAGACTCGGGGGAAGGCTTTTCCGAAATGGGTCGCGCCTCATGGTACGGCGAAAAATTCCACGGTTATGAGACATCCAATGGTGAACCCTACGATATGTTCGGCATGTCTGGTGCCCATAAGACCCTACCCCTACCAAGCTACGCTCGCGTCACTAACTTAGATAACAATAAGCAGGTGATTATTCGCATTAATGATCGCGGTCCGTTCCACTCTGACCGGATTTTAGACTTATCCTATGCCGCCGCCTATAAGCTTGGTATGCTAGGCACAGGCACGGCACGCATAAAACTGGATGTCATCTATATTGGCAATAAAACCGCAACCCAATCGGCAATAGCCAATATTCAATCCTCAGGAAACCACTATATACAGTTAGTGGCTTCGAAGGATAAACAGCGACTCCATAAAATAGCGAAGGATCTGGAGAAGAAATATCAGGTCAAGACTCGTGTACAACCGGCAAACAATATGTTTAGACTACAGCTCGGTCCGATTGGTCAAACGGAGCTTGCCGACCGATTACTCATTAAAGTGAAACAAGATGGCTATCCCGAAGGCTATATGGTTTTGGAATAGTGAACACTCACATTATGGAGTCAATTTAGCTTAAAAATACCGCAGATGAAGGAACCTTCACTGAAAACCTTTGTCGAAGGGTGGTATACTCGCGAAACTATTTTGCCTTTTCTTTCAATACAACCAAAAAGACGTGCTAAGTTAATGATGAATTTTGTAAAAAGTCCCATTAAGACATTGCTGCTAATTTCGAGTGTTTCTCTTCCTGTTTATGCTGCGCAGCCGATTGTTACCCCTGATGCACCAACCGTGGCCGCCAAGGCTTACATCTTGATGGATTATAATTCAGGCCAAATCATTGCCGAAGAAAATGCATACGAGAGTTTAAACCCCGCCAGCTTAACGAAGATGATGACCAGCTATGTGATTGGTCAGGAAATTAAAGCCGGTAACGTATCTCCCGATGATGATGTCACCATCAGTAAAAATGCTTGGTCGAAGAACTTCTCTGACTCATCGAAAATGTTTATCGAAGTGGGTAAAACCGTAAAAGTTTCTGACTTAAACCGCGGCATCATCATTCAATCCGGTAACGATGCTTGTGTCGCGATGGCCGAACATATTGCGGGTACTGAAGGCGCCTTTGTTGACATGATGAACTCGTGGGCAAAGCAGCTTGGTATGCGTGATAGCTACTTTGAAAACTCCCATGGCCTAGATTCAGAGAACCATAAAACGACGGCCTATGATATGGCACTTTTAGGTGCAGCACTCATTCGTGACGTGCCAGAAGAATACCGTGTCTACAGCGAAAAATACTATACTTTCAACGGTATCAAACAATATAACCGTAATGGTCTGCTGTGGGATAACAGCATGAATGTAGATGGTATCAAAACCGGCCACACTTCTGGAGCAGGTTATAACTTAGTCGCTTCTGCAACTAAGGACGGTATGCGTTTGATTTCAGTGGTATTAGGCACTCAAAGTGAAGCCGCTCGTAAAGCCGAAAGTAAAAAACTACTGACCTATGGTTTCCGCTTCTTCGAAACAGTGACCCCTTACAAGGCCGGCGACAGCTTCGTGACGCAAAAAATTTGGTACGGTGATAAGAGTACCGTCGATTTAGGTGTCGCTACAGATGCACCAGTTACCGTCAGCCGTGGCCGTGCAAAAGACTTAAAAGCCAACTTCGAACTGACTAAGCCACTGGACGCACCACTGAAAAAAGGTGAAACAGTGGGTCGTTTATACTTCCAGTTAGATGGCAAAGATATTGCGCAATTCCCGCTAGTCACCTTACAAGAAGTCAACGAAGGCAGCTGGTTCAGCAAATTAGTTGATTACTTTAAGCAACTGTTTTCTGGTTGGTTTAGCTAATCCGGCTCACAAAACTCAGCCACCTTCGGGTGGCTTTGTTGTTTTTGGGGGAGTATCGCCCTTGAATCGGGTATAATCGCCACCATATAGTTCCTATTAAAATGGTTATTGAGCACGACTATGTTAAACACAAAATTTGATGAACTCATGGAGTTTCCCTGCGCCTTCCCATTCAAAGTGGTTGGCGATGCCCACGAAACCTTAACGGATAGAGTGGTTGCGGTAGTGCAAAAACACGCTCCAGGTGATTATTCACCAACAGTTAAAGCCTCGAGCAAAGGGAGCTACTATTCAGTCACTATCCGTGTCACTGTGACCAGCAAAGATCATATCGAAATACTGTACACTGAGCTTGCCGGTATCGAAGGCGTTCGCCGCGTACTATAAGTATTCCTCAAGGCTATAAAATGTGATCTATCTTACATTTATGGCCAAGAGGCGTATAATAGCGCCACTCAATTATAGGGGAGAGGTTGCCCTTGCAAGACACCACTTTGCATATTCGGCATCTGGGACAGCAGGATTATGAGTCTGTGTGGCATGCAATGCAGCATTACACCGACACTCGTAACAGCGACAGTCCAGACGAACTGTGGATCGTTGAACATCCACCCGTATTTACCCAAGGCCAAGCCGGTAAAAGCGAACATATTTTGAATCCGGGCGATATTCCCGTGATCCAAGTGGATCGTGGTGGTCAAGTCACTTACCACGGACCAGGACAATTAGTTGTCTACCCTCTCCTCGATATTAAACGCAGTAAAGTGGGTGTCCGCCAACTTGTGACCCATATCGAGCAAAGCATTATCGATATGCTCGCCAAATACGCTATCAATGCCTACGCCAAGGCCGATGCGCCGGGCGTGTATGTGGATGAGCGCAAAATTGCCTCTTTAGGTCTTAGGATCCGTAAAGGCTGTTCATTCCATGGCTTAGCACTGAATGTGGATATGGATCTAGCGCCGTTTCGACGCATTAACCCCTGTGGTTATGCTGGTCTTGAGATGGTGCAATGTAAGGAACTTGGCGGCCCACAAACCGTGATTGAAGCAGGCGAGCAACTCATTATTACCTTTAGCCAACTACTGGGCTACCAACATCTAGTTCATCATCAAGGATTAGCAGCGTCATGAATAGGCCTGAACGTTTACAACCCGGAGTCAAATTAAGAGATGCCGATAAAGTCTCGCGCATTCCGGTTAAAATCGTGCCCTCTGAGCGCGAAACCATGTTACGCAAACCCGATTGGTTAAGGGTTAAACTGCCCGCGTCTAACCAACGCATTCTCGATATTAAGCAAGCGTTACGCGCTAACGGCCTGCACTCGGTCTGTGAAGAAGCTTCTTGTCCTAACTTGGCAGAATGTTTTAACCATGGCACCGCGACCTTTATGATTTTGGGCGCAATTTGTACTCGCCGCTGCCCATTCTGCGACGTGGCCCATGGTCGTCCACTCAAGCCCGATGCGGAAGAGCCTGTTAAATTGGCTCAAACCATCCGTGATATGAAGCTAAAATACGTGGTAATCACCTCGGTTGACCGCGATGATTTGCGTGATGGCGGTGCCCAGCACTTTGCCGACTGTATCCGTGAGATCCGTAAGCTCAATCCCGAGATTAAGATTGAGATCTTAGTGCCCGATTTCCGTGGCCGTATCGACGCCGCCCTCGACATTCTGTCGACCGAGCCGCCTGATGTGTTCAACCACAACCTAGAAACTGCGCCTATGCATTATCGCAAAGCGCGTCCAGGTGCGAACTATCAATGGTCACTCGACCTACTGAAGCGCTTTAAAGAGCGTCATCCCAATGTGCCGACAAAATCGGGACTGATGATGGGGCTAGGTGAAACCAACGAAGAAATCGCCCAAGTACTGCGCGACTTACGTGAGCACAAGGTTGAAATGTTGACCTTAGGCCAATATCTGCAACCGTCTAAGTTCCATCTGCCGGTTGAGCGTTACGTCTCACCAGCCGAGTTTGATGAGCTTAAAGCCCTTGCCGATGAGCTAGGCTTTACCCATGCTGCTTGTGGTCCATTAGTGCGTTCAAGCTACCATGCAGACTTGCAAGCTCAAGGTAAAGAAGTGAAGTAACCTTCGCTTTATTAGCCCCATAAAAAACAGCGCTAAGGCGCTGTTTTTTTTTATATCTACTTTGAAAACCTTAAACCGTTTCGATTAAGGCTAAATCCATCAAAATCGCATCTTCTTTGCCCTCTGCCAAAGGATAATAGCCTTTGCGACGACCGGTTTCGACAAAGCCCCGCTTCTGATAGAGTGCGCGCGCGGCAAGATTTGATTCGCGAACCTCCAGCATCAGCACCACCGCCTTGGCAGCCTTAGCGCAGTCGACAACCGCCGTGAGTAGCAGATGCCCATATCCTCGCCCTTGTTGTTCTGGCGGCAAACAAATATCCAGCAGCGTTGCCTCATCGACAATCTGCTGCACAATCGCGAAGCCGAGCAACTCATCACGTTGCATTAACCCAATAACGCGGTACAAGTGGCCAAAACAATCGGCAAGGTTATTCTCACTCATAGGATGGGAATGAGCACTCGCTTCAATGCGCGCCATTTGACTCACATCGGTTGGCGTCAGAAGCACGATTTGCAATGATTCGTTAAGGGTATTAAGGACTTGATGACTCACGGGAAAATCCAAATTAAAAGGTAACTCACGATAATGTGTACTGGACACGACTAGGCCGTTAATTGCTGCTCACGCCACTGGCAAATCTGCCCCCACAAGGCGCGCTTTGCCTCACTGCGCGTTAGTAACTCAGCTAGGGGATCCGACACTAACCAAGCCACTCTGGGCCTAACCCTGTGGCGACGTAAATCCCAGACGATGGGTTTACCCTTATGTGGCTCAGTGTTGAACTCACAGTCATCCTTACTGATCCCAATTAAACCAAGGACAGTATCAATCAGTGGCTCAGCGGCAGACGACATATCATCAACATCCCAAACCACTTGATAAGGTCGCACTTTAGTATCGCGAAGCTGCCAAGGAGTTATCTCCATCGCGGCTAAATAGGCAGATTTATTCATGGGGTTATTGGGGTTTCATTAAGCACTGACACCACATAAGGATACCAGCTAAATGGGCCGAATGTTATTGCCAAGATACGGTTCATGGCTCAAGCCAAACGTTTACTTACGCTTTAATCTGTAAAATCGATTTTATGAATCTATTTTAACCGCTTTATATGTTTAGCTTATTTGATAATCTATCTTCATTGAGTAGGACAATAGGAGGAATTTCCATGATTAACATCGGCATCAACCAAGCTCATAGAGAAGAAATCGCCGCAGGGTTAAATCAGTTATTGGCCGACAGCTACAGCCTTTACCTTAAGACCCACAGCTTTCACTGGAACGTCACAGGCCCCATGTTCACTAGCTTGCACTTATTGTTTGAACAGCAATATACCGAGCTTGCCTTAGCGGTCGATTTAATCGCCGAGCGGGTACGAGCATTGGGCGCAAGGGCATTAGGTTCCTATTCGGACTATGCCAAGTTGACCGAAATCCGTGAAGATCAAGGTGTCACTAAAGCTGAAACCATGATCCGTGAACTGTTAAGCGACCAAGAAGTAGTGATTAGAAATGCCCGTGCGCTCTATCCCTTGGTTAGCCAAGCCAACGACGAGGCCACGGCAGATTTACTCACCCAGCGCATTCAACTCCATGAGAAAAATGCGTGGATGTTACGTAGCTTATTAAGCGAATAACCTTTTCATCATCCCCAAGCCAAATGGCCGAGCAGTCACGCGCTCGGCTATTTTTATTGGGCATTGTTTTAGGGTAAAGCTAATTTAGAGATACTTAAGCCAAGCCTGCGGACTCTGTCCTTTGTAACGGCTAAACCAGCGCACGGGATAATAGAGCAAAGGAATTAAGACTAAGCTTATCAGCCATACCCACCCCATATGCGCTACGCCAAACAGCTCACCATGGTTGGCGCCAAATATCCCTTTAGCCAGCGAATACAGCAACAGCAGCACATATAAGTGCAAGATATAGAAGAACATAGGTACAGAGCCAAACACTGCTAACCTCTGCCCCATCCAACCTAATACTCTGCCTGTAGCAAAATAGCGCTCAAACACCACTAAGCCGTAGAACATCCCGCACAAGGTCACCAACAAAAAACTCAGTGATGGCGGATACTTAGTTAGATTAAATACCGACATTAAGGTTTGACCTAGAGTATCGCCAAACTGCCAAGGCAACGTCTCGCCGTAGATATTGAATCCGCGCAGCAAGCCAAACAGCAGAGCGCAGCCAAGTCCTAACAGTATTAATTTTTGCTGACGCAGCCCCGCATCACTCCCTCTGCCAAATAAGGGGCCAGCCACATAGCCCAATAAAATCACGCCAATCCAAGGTAGCGCTGGGTAACTTATTTTCAGCTTAAGCTCGCCCTCGGCAATCAAATAACCTCGGTCATGCAGTATCGTCCACAGACTATAGCCCCACTCGTCTGGCGTAAAATGAATAGGCGACAATAGGTTATGGCCAAAGATAATCAATAGTCCGAGTAATGCCATCCACAACCTCGGGAGGTTGATTAATGCCGCAAGGGCCAACATGCTCAGCCCTATCACCCAAATCACCTGCAACCAGAGGGTGTGATAATTGCCCATCCATGAAAAATTAATCACCAGCACCTCGAGGGCGATTAAGAATAGCCCGCGCTTGATTAAAAACTCGCGTGCAGAGCGCGGCTCACCATAGCCACGATTGGTGTAAAGCCAGGCCGAGACCCCAGTTAAAAAGACGAACACAGGCGCACAAAAGTGCGCTGCAAAACGGCTGACAAACAGCGCCCAGTTTGTTGTGCTTAAATCCACTGGGTCGCTCACCTGCATATGCAGGAAAAACCGCTCCCGCACATGGTCGAGCAACATAATCAGCATCACTAAGCCGCGCATCATGTCGATGCTATTGATTCGCTGACGCCCTTGCAGCTGAGGCGCCACAGACGAAGCCATGGGTGTCACTGTGACATTAGAATTCATAGCTAACACTCACTTTAACGTTACGTGGCTCACCCGGCACGGCCCACAGCGCCGAATAACTGCTAGCGATATAGTGCTCATCCAGCAGGTTATCGACATTGAGCGCGAGACTTAAGTTGTCAGCAAGTCGAGTCGTGAAAAACATTCCAAGTAACTGATAACTCGGTAATTGAAAACTCGGATCGGCCGAATCACCCAAACGAGAGTCCACATAACGCCAACTCAGCCCTAAATGACCGTCGATAGAAAGATCATTTAAGTCCTGCTTGAGAATGATACTGCCCGTGTGTTTTGGCACATTGACCAGCGGACTGCCCGCCGGAATTAACACGCCCCAATCCAGATTCAGGCTGTCGTTCACCGTGCGAGTATTCAGGTAGGCATAGGACAAAGTCGCTTGTAAGCTCTCGGTCAACTCGGTCGCGACATCCAATTCAATCCCCGTGCTCTTAGCTTCACCAAGGGTTGCCGAAAAGCCGACATTGACGGGATCTGAGGTCAAGATATTGCTCTTTTGCGCATCAAACCAAGCCAAGCTGCCATTAACGGGTAACTCAAACCAAGTGTTGTTGAACTTAACCCCTAACTCGATGGATTTACTCTCCTCTGGCTCGAAGGGATTACCCGCATAATCAGTGCCAGAAAGCGGTAAAAACCCTTCCGAATAGGAGCCGTAAACACTTAACGCCTCAGACCATTGATACACTAATCCGACTTTCGGGCTGACTCTGTGATCGCTTTGATCCGACAGACTCTCGTTGATCTGCTCTGCAATTTCTTGGGAATAACGGTCAAACCTTAACCCTAAATGCAATTTCCAGTGCTCGGTTAACTCCAATTGATCCTGTAAATAGGCACCCCAGGCATCTTGAGTCTCTCGGTTTTCATAGAGCAAACTGACCTCAGGCTGAGCCGCGCCATATTGGGGCGTAAAAATATCGATAGCATAGGCGCCCTTCTTGCCTCGATAACGGTAGAGTCCCGTTTTTAGTCGATAATGATAGGCATCCGTCCCGAGCAGCAGATTGTGCCTTATGTTGCCAGTATCAAACTGGCCGCTGAGTTCGGCCCGAACAGAATGGTCTTCAGAAGCGTAATCTCGATAGCGATGCTGCCGCGTCAGAGTACGGCCATCGTCATATAATGATTGACGTCCCTTTGCTAATTCGGCATCCGATGAGTAGCCATTCAGACTCGAATCGCGGTAGTTATAACCCGCGGTAAGCGACCAATCCTCATTTAATTCATACTCATAGGTAAGCTGATGCCCAGTCGCATCCACTTTAGTTGGCCCATCGTTGGGCTCGCCTAAGTAACGCGAACGGGGCACGGTATTAAAGTCGTTATTGAGCACTACTACGCCACGGTCAAATAACTGTTCTTGCTTAAGATATTCAACCTCATACAGGAGCGATGACTTATCGGACAGTTGCCAGCGTAGCGATGGCGTGACGATCTTTTTATCGCTAAATACATGATCGCGAAAACTGTCATGCTCCTGCCAAGCGCCATTGATCCGAAAGGCCAAGGTATCGGTCAGCCCCGAAGTAAAATCCCCTTCTAACCGATATTGCTCAAAACTCCCCGCGGAGGCTTTTAAATAGCCCTGCGCCTCGTACTGCGGTTTTTTAGTCACAATATTCACAGTACCGCCGGGCTCCGAGCGTCCATAAAGCGCCGAGCCCGGGCCTTTAAGGATTTCCACATAGGCTACGTTCGATAGATCTCGGTGACCACTAAAACCTCGGCCACCATTAAAACCATTAATTAAATAGCCCGATGGCATGTTTTCATTCCCAGGAAAGCCCCGTAACGAAAAACTATCCCATAGCCCACCACCGTTGTTTTGCCGCGCGACACTGGCAGAATAATCCAATAAGTCTTGAAAACGCGTCAGCCCAGTATCTTTAATCAGTTGCTCATCCAGCACTGTGATGGCCTGAGGTAACTCAGTCGCAGGCACATTGCCGCGGTAGGCCTGTCGATAATGAATGCTTAAACGCTCGATATCATTATTAAGTCCAGTGTTATCAGTTTGCAGCGCCTCGGCGGCCAATAGGGGAACACTCGTATCCAACGCCAACAACGTCACGCCCAGCAGTAATACCGAGCGCTTTTGAATGACATAAGTAGCCATTTTTTACTCCAAAAATAAACAGCATCGGGCGCCTTGGTTAAGCCAAGGCGCTCGAAAAATAATACCAATTATATTAATTATGTGATCTAATTGGTCATCAGTTTTTAATCATACAAAATATGAATAATCCCCACATCGCAGCCTTAGTAAAATCGGAGAAAAGTGCACGCAAACGTATGCGCTATCTTGCCTTACTCCATTTCACTGAAGGTCATTCTCGTACCGCCATCGCAAGCATGCTTAAGGTCAGTAGAACCAGTGTCAATCGCTGGGTCACCGCCTATTTAACCCATGGGCTGACTGGCCTTGACGATGCGCCCAATCCGGGCCGTCCTGCGACACTGTCCATCGCACAACAAGCTAAGCTTAAAGCGTTCGTACAGCACAGAAGTCTATCTGAACAAGGTGGCAGGTTGATGGCCAAGGATGTCGGCCTATTTATTCAGTCTGAATTTGGTGTGACGTTCAAGCAAGCAAATATCTACCGCTTGCTGCATCAACTTGGCTTCTCATGGATTACCACTCGCTCTCGCCACCCGAAACAATCTGAGGCTATACAAGAGGCTTTTAAAAAACTTCCGGATGGCAACGATCCTTAACACACCTGGGCACGTTGCACTCGATCGCATTGACGTTTGGTTTCAAGATGAAGCCCGCTTTGGCCAACAGAATACCACCACCCGTATTTGGGCTGAGAAAGGGACCCGTCCACGGGCCGTCAAGCAGCAACAATTTGAATCAGCGTATCTATATGGCGCCGTGTGTCCGGCAACGGGGGCGACACAAGCGATTATTGCCCCGCATGCCAATAGCGAATATATGAACGAGCATTTAAAACTGATTTCAGCCGCCACCGCATTTGGGCGCCATGCGCTGGTCATCATGGACGGCGCAGGCTGGCATCAACAGGATTTGGCCGATGACTTTGATAATCTGACGCTTCTCAAGTTGCCACCTTATTCACCGGAGTTGAATCCAATAGAGCAGGTATGGCAATGGCTGCGTCAAAATGTGTTGGCCAATCGTTGTTTTAGTGGTTATGACGATATTGTCGAACAGTGCTCTATCGCATGGAATACCTTCATTGAGAAGAAAGCAAGAGTGATAGAATTGTGTACTAGACCATGGACAATTTTGACCAGTTAGTTAATGGAATTGGTATAAGAGAAATAGATAAAAAGCAGGAGTTAGGCTGCTAGCGGCGGCGCGCGGCTAAGGAAGTTGCGCCTAAATGGCGTCTTAAAGGAAATAACATCAAACTCAACCGAGATAACACCCTGTTGAGCAACTTGAAAATCTAAAGGAGAGTATGAGAGGGCATGCTGCAATTGGTGCTGATGCAAACACAGCGCGCAATGGGCTTTGGTATCATCATTGAGGTGGGAAACACTGTGCACCGCAAACGCAACAGACAGCAACACTAAGATGGCTGCAAGCCATAGTGCTAATCTGCGCCTTGTTTGCATCACAGAGCTCAAACCATACATCCTCAAACCAAATGGATTGCGATTGTATGTTAGACACTACGAAAGTTGCAAATACCTTTACTTAACAAATGTAAGCAAATGCACTACGAAATTTTATGACGGCTAAAATAAAACGGCTCGCATATTTCTATGCAAGCCGTTGTTTTATTTGGCAGGGGTGGCAGGACTCGAACCCGCAACCATCGGTTTTGGAGACCGCTGTTCTACCAATTGGAACTACACCCCTGTTGACGTGGGGCATTATGCTAAAAGCACTCTCAAAGGTAAAGGACTTTTTATGACAAACTTAATTAACTGAGGAATTTTCAAACAAGTTTTGCATCTACTGTTGATTTAATTGGCATAAAGCTGAAAAAGTCGTCATGTAAGCTCATTGCAGAATGTTCAAAACCCGCTGGCAACAGCGTAAACGGTGAAACCTGATGCTCTGTCTATGCCCCAGAAACTCACAAAAGAGTCGTGAAAACGCCTTAAAGGATAAATTTAAGCGCTGTGCGTACCAAGCACTCACTAATTAATCCCATCGCTGAAAGTTAATCATCAAGGGTTGAGATAAAAATTCGCCGCAAATCATTGTCCCAAAGCTGGATAATCTTGCGGGTCTTATCCTTATTCCAAAAACACTTACCAAACAGGATAAGCCCTGCGCCCTCTAAATCCCGCTTATCTTCGATATTAAAGCGCTTAAACAGTTTGATTTTGACGGCCTCAATAGGAATGCCTATGTCTTTACTGTCGGCAGGATTGAGCCAAGATAACGTCGGGTCGCTATGGGAGATAGTGCCCCAGTACATATGGGGTTTATTATCCGTCGGATCCGCATCGGCAAAATTCACAAACAAATTCTTCGCCCGCCAGCGGTACTTACGCTCATCATCGGTATAAACCCAAAGATCCGAAGTCGCCAGATCGGAGCCTCGCAGCAGGCTATGGAGTAACTTTTCTAGCCCTTGGCTCGGTGTACGCTTTGCCGTGATGGCTATTTCTGGCTTATCGGCCGCTACCTGATAGTCAGCTTTGGGCTCCTGTACTGACGCTAATTGCTCAGTATCATTTTCAATGTCACTTTTGGCTCCAACCTCTTGCTCTTGGGGAGCCTTGATTTTGTGCGCTGAGTTAGATGGTCTCTTATTACTGGGATTAAGTGAGAAATCGATAACCAAGGCATCTGCGTCGAGCAGTTGTTGCTGCACTTCGAGGGCATCTTGTTCTTCACGGGACTTTTGCGCCGACGGATTAAATTCGATGCAATCGAGCTCATGGTAACGGGAGCCAAAACAGGCGGCCCTACCATCCTTAGATGCTTTACGAAAATAGGCTTTGCCGTAGCAGGCGGGGCAATATAAATGCTGGCGCAAACGCTCAATCTCAGCCTCGGGTAACTGCTGAAACTTGAACACACTGTAGGTGACACCGGCCTGAGCATGAGGATTGAGTCGTAATGGTGACGAAGCCTGCTCTGCCGCAGCCTCGGTTGTGAGTACACAAATCGCATCCAACATCTCTTGCCCCCCTAATCCTTATCTTCGCGACCTTATCTCAAGTCTTAAGCTGGATGAAAATAGCTCGCGAGTCGTGTGGCTAAACTCGGCGGCAATAAGGGTTTATTACCGACAGTCGTTTTGCCATAAAAACCTTGCAGCTTGTCGATTAACTGCCAAAAACAGAGGTTTGCCGCCAATGCATCGAGGGCGGCGTACTGAATTTGCGCTTGGGATAAAGGCACCTGTTGCCAATTCGAGAGGGTAATTTTTTTAGGTTTATCGATGCGTTTATGCAGTAATGCCGCCACCAATTGCCGCGTGCCCATCTCCTTCCCAGCCCGGAGCTGCGCCATCGCCCAATTCAAATCGAGTCGAGGGGAGACATGAATATCCCAATCTCGTTTCAGTGCTTGGCCATCGCCCCTTAATCCAATCCCCACTTTGAGGATCTGCTCATTTTCGAGCAAAGGTTTAAGCTCAGCGAGCCTCTCACCCAATACCGCCTGTTGAAATAAATAACAGGTATCGGAGGTCGCCAATTGCACTAAGCTCAAGGGATGTTGAACACCCGGCTCAAAGCTTGCCCGCGTTTCGGTATCAAACCCCAGCACGGATTCACTGCTAAGTTGTTGTAAGGCGGCGGTAAGCTTATCGAGCATGACTAATTCTACTCGCATTTCCACCCGCATGTCGTCCCGCATATCCACCAGCGACAGTGGCGAAAGATTAGCCAGCTCGGCATCCGTTAAGCGCGTGGTTAAGGCAAGCTTTTGTTGAAACCATGCAAACTTGAGTTGCGAATCGCCTGCCGATAAATCCCCCGCTTGGAGCTCGGTTAACTCCGCCAGATAGTTGCTGCCCGCCGCATCCATCGCCGCCAGCAGTTTGTCGGCATGTTCGCCTAATTCCTCACGCAGCCAAGCCAACTTATTGGGGGAAAGGCAATAACGCATTAATTGCATAATTCGTCCTTGAGCGCTGAAATAATCGCGGCGAGCACCTTCGCACTCGCACAGCTCGGATTAGCTGACGCTATAATCGCCAGCTATGAAAGGATGACAACGGATCAGCTACGCAGCTTTTGAAATCCAGTCATCACCAATACCGCCACCGCGCCCGCCGCGATGCCAAAGAGCGCGTTAAGAATGCTTGGCGTCAGTAACCCAAGCACTGGGCCGACTAGGGCAAAGGTTTCCACGAATTGCTCGGCATGGTGGATTTGCTCGCCGACCCAATGTAATCCATGGGTTAGAATGCCGCCGCCCACCATAAACATGGCGGCAGTACCAATAATGGTTAAGCTCTTCATCAACACGGGGGCCGCGCTGAGTAAACCAAAACCCAACTTACGATTAAAGCGAGTAAAGCTCGACTCGCCCTGACGTTGGCTCAGATACAGACCCGCATCGTCCATTTTGACAATCGCCGCGACCAAACCATAAACGCCTATGGTCATCACGATACCGATAACGGCGAGGGTAAAAAACTGCGTCGAGAGCGACTTGTCCGCGACTATGCCTAAGGTGATGGCGATAATTTCTGCCGACAACACAAAGTCGGTGCGGATAGCACCCTTCACTTTTTCCTTCTCATAGGCCGCCAGATCGCTTATCTCGGGTAAGTCCGATTCGGTCTGCTCCGCGTGTTTGTCTTTTCGATGGCTATAGCTGTGGTGTAATTTCTCAAAGCCTTCAAAACATAAAAACAAGCCGCCGAACATCAACAAGGGGGTCACAGCCCAAGGAATAAAGGCGCTGATCAACATGGCTGCTGGCACTAAAATCAATTTATTGCGAAAAGAGCCTAAGGCCACCGCCCAGACAACTGGTAATTCACGGTCGGCACTCACGCCTGTCACCTGCTGCGCATTCAAGGCTAAATCGTCGCCTAACACCCCAGCGGTTTTCTTGGCCGCGACCTTACTCATCACTGCCACATCATCCAAAATGGATGCAATATCGTCGAGTAAGGTTAATAAACTTGCCCCTGCCATACACACTCCCTTAAACCAATGTTTTATTTTGCCGATTCTGCTTTGGCAATAGTAACTTAGTTAGATTAAGCCCGCATAGAGTATTGTCTCTATCCAGATGTACTTTATCTTAAAGCACTTCCCTTTATACACAGATTAAATCAGTGCGGGCTGTAAGCAAGATCACAGCCATAGTGCAATAGCACCACACTATTTGGCGGAAAAGAGTATACTAAGCGCAGAATTTTTTACTCATTTGCCATTACAGGATGTCAACATGACTCAAGATGAAATGAAAAAAGCCGCAGGCTGGGCTGCACTCAAATACGTTGAGAAGGACAGCATTGTAGGTGTGGGCACAGGCTCAACCGTTAACCACTTTATCGATGCTTTGGCGACAATGAAGGCCGATATTGAAGGTGCAGTATCAAGCTCAGAAGCCTCTACCCAAAAGATGAAAGCCCTTGGCATCCCAGTTTATGACTTAAACAGCGTCGATAAATTATCTGTGTATGTCGATGGTGCCGATGAAATCAACGGCCATATGGACATGATCAAAGGCGGCGGCGCGGCATTAACCCGCGAGAAAATCGTTGCGGCTGTGGCTGAAAAGTTTGTCTGTATCGTGGATAACACTAAACAAGTGGATATTTTGGGTGAATTCCCTCTGCCCGTTGAAGTGATCCCAATGGCGCGCTCTTACGTGGCCCGTGAACTCGTCAAACTCGGCGGCGACCCAGTGTACCGTGAAGGCGTTGTGACTGATAACGGCAACGTGATCCTCGACGTTTACAACCTTAAGATCATCAATCCTAAGGAATTAGAAGATAAGATCAACGCCATCGTCGGCGTAGTGACCAACGGTCTATTCGCAAAACGCGGCGCCGATGTGTTACTGGTTGGCACCCCTGAAGGCGTGAAAACCTTTACCGCTTAAGGCAAGGTGAGTCGAAAGACTCCCATGCGAGAAACAAAAATGCCGATGCAACTGCACCGGCATTTTTTATGACCCTATGGCCATTAAGCGATTACCACACTCGAGCCACTAAGCCCTTGAGGTAAAAACCTTCGGGGAAGGCGCTGCCAATCGGGTGATCGCTCGCCTGGCTTAAACGCTCGATAAATTGGATCTCACGTTTGGCATCCAGTGCGGCATCGGCAACGATTTTTTGGAACAGATCCGCAGGCATTAATCCCGAGCAAGAGAAGGTCAGCAGCACCCCGCCCGGATTTAATAATTGCAGCGCAATCATATTGATATCTTTATAGCCACGACAGGCACCGTTGAGCTGCGACTTATTGTCGGCAAACTTTGGCGGGTCGAGTACAATTACATCGAAGGTTTTACCCTCATCGCGATACTGACGTAACAGCTTAAACACGTCGGCTTCGTTGTAATGCACATTGTCATCATTTAACCCATTGACTCGCATATTCAAACGCGCAGTATCGAGGGCAAGTGATGAGACATCGACGTTCTCAATGCTGGCCGCGCCCGCCTTAGCAGCATAGAGGCCAAAGGTGCCGGTGTAGCAAAAACAGTTCAGTACCGATTTGCCTTTCACAAAACGGGCGGCGATGGCGCGGTTATCGCGCTGGTCGAGGTAGAAACCGGTTTTATGACCCTTAGTCACATCAACGGCGATTTTGATACCGTTTTCTTCAATAATGACGGGCATTTCAGGCAGCGTGCCATGGAGTAAACCCATGGTAGAGGCTAAGCCTTCTTTCTTACGGGAATCGACGTCTGAGCGCTCATAAATCGCGCAATCGGGGTACAGCTCGGCGAGCACATCGACAATAGTGTCACGCCATACATCGGCGCCCATGCTCAGTAATTGGCACACCAATACATTGGCATATTTATCAATAGTGATACCGGGTAAGCCGTCGGACTCAGCGGCAATTAAACGGTAACCCGTTAAGCCTTGTTCACGGATCAAATCATCGCGTCCCGCTTGTGCACGCAGAATACGACGCTTAAAAAACTCACGGTCAATTTCTTCTTCGCGATCAAAAGTCCAAATTCGTACTTGGATTTGAGACTCAGGAGACCAAGCACCACGGCCCAACCAATGACCATCGTGGGCAACCACATCGACGGTCTGCCCCGGTTCAGGCTTACCTTTAACGTTGTGGATCCCGTTGGAAAAGACCCAAGGATGACGACGCTCAAGGGACTTTTCGCGACCGGGTTTAAGTTTGATTCTGATAGCCATAGTACCGCCTTTGATAATTGTACCGCCTGTGTGTTGTACCACCGTAATCAATAGTACCGCTCGAACACTAGGCGCCGCCCTCTAAAAATGGAAGCGGATAATATACCTAATAGGGTTCAAGTGCGAGCCATCTGTCCAAAACATCAGCTCTCCATTCCCATGGTCTGCGATCATACTCCAGTTTCGCGGGTAAAACCCTGGGCCGAGGGCGTGTTAACGATTCAAGATGAGATGTTGTTCTTGATGGCATCCTCGACAGTTATTTTACTTGCTAACGCCGCAGCGCCAATTCCACCCATACCGGTGCATGGTCGGTACTGTAAGCATCGCGCTCATATTCGGGCCTGACTAAGTGTCTATCGCAGGTTTGATAATCCACCACCTGAGCCAAACTGCGACTATCACTGGCATCAAACTCATTGGAAAGCAAAATATAATCGAGTACCGAACCTTTAGGGCCGTAGTAATGGGTTGCAGCTCGATGCTCCCGAGAATGGACTAGGTTATCGGGCATATTCGCCGCAATAAATAACTCGTAAGCATCTTGCAGTCGATATTGGGCAAACACAGCCGAACGTGCAGTATCAGACAAATGCCCAAGTCCCGCGGCCTTGATATCGTTGCTGTGGAGATGCTCGCCTTGGAGCGTTAATGCATCCAACGCCCCCATGGACAAACTATCGTTAAAATCACCCATCAGGATCACCGGATATCTTATGCTTTGCCGCCGCGCGAGAATAGTATGGAACAACAATGCCGCCTCTGCGCCCCGCTGCATGGTCGATGCCCAGCGACCTAGGGCTTGCTCAGTTAATAACTTAGTCTCAGAGTGCAACGCAAGCGTAGGTGGCGCACTTAAGGTTAAGCCTAAGGGATGTGGCTCTAACGCAAGTCCCGGGCGCTTAGATTTAAAATGCACCACATAGCAATCACAAGCGCCAATTTGCGGTATATCCACCGTCGCCCGCAGTACTTTACGACTAAAGGTAAATTGGCTCGATAACCCCATCGCTGCCACTAAATGTGCATCGGGTTCAATCGCATGCACCTCAAGGATTGGAAAGCGCGACGCTAGCGCAACCACAGGGCTTTGATAAATGTAATCACAGATCAAAGTGGCGCTATCAACTATGGCAAAATGTGTTAACCCTTGCTGCGCCGCAAGTTGTTTTAATGGCTCAGGGCTAAACACCTCCTGAAACCCGACAATATCCGGATGATATTGGTTTAAAAGCTCGCCAAACCACTGACACTTCTTTTGCCACTGGCCATGGCTATAGATATTTTCAAAATCGTAAAAGGCTAAAGGTGGTTCAATAAAATTAAATAGATTGATAGTCGCAATACGAATATTCGAATGGCAGTTTTCAGCCGAAATGGACTGCTGTTGGGAAGCAAATGTCACAGGTGATTCCTCTTTAGCCAAACCGTTGTGCTAATTAAACTCGGTTCTTAACTGATTGCGATAAATCGATTTTATCATTAAATACATCCATTAACTGGCGCAGAACAACAGCAATTAATAAATATCAAACCTTATAAAAATACAGCCAGCCCCCAAGGCAACCTACTGCACACCAAAATGCAACACAGCAAAAACCTAAAACAAAAATCAACTCAAGAATAAAAGCAAAATTGAAACATAAACATAGGTAATTGCCTATTGGGTTGACTTTCATTGTCAGCGGTTTAGAATCTAGCCGATTTTACCATTAGGAGACCCACTGTGGGCACACACATAAGCGACAGTAGATGCCCTGTCCAAAAGACAGGATTTAACGCCTAGCACTAGCCCGCAATATTTTGCTGCTACCTGCTAAGCAGGGTAGTAGCGTGACACATCTCACCCCACACCCGTACATTCAATTTCAGACCTTAATATTAGCCAGTCATGCTAGCGTTAGCGCTCGCCTATTGGTTTTTCCGGCATTGAGCCGGAGGATAAGTGCTGCCTATTGAATACATCTTCACGCCTATTTTGCCCCAGTTGGCTCCCCACACTCAGGGAGTTAAACCATGGCGTACACAAACAAGCCATTCACCTTTGCTTTTCAGTCTTGGGCATTTTTGGGACTATGCATTAGCGTCGCAACACATGCCTCTCAACTCGATGTGGATGATCCCAGCATCGCCGAACACTGCGAGTTACAGCTAGGTTGGCAACAGCCGAGATCCGATCATAGCGCAAAACAGATAAATGGCAGTGGCACCTGCAACTCAGGCCAGTGGGAATGGCACTTAGGCATTGAACAACAAAGTAATAATGCTATCAATGAGCAGCAAACCGAGCTGGGATTCAAATTGCCATTAAATGCAGACTATGCCCCTTGGCAAAGTGCGCTGGCTGTTAATTTGCAAAAAAATCATCAAGGCAGCCACCCTCTAACAACGCAAATTGTAGGGATTTTGGGATATGACTTGGCAGCTCAGAATTTACGCCTCTATAGCAACCTAGGTATAGATCAGTATGGCGCTCAATCGCCCCAGCTTATTGCAGGAGTTGCTATCGCCTTCGAATACGACACTGAGCAGCAATGGATAGCCGAATTTTATCGCCATGAGTCCCATGAACGAGCCTACAAACTCGCATATCAATATTTACTTAAAAGACAGTTACAACTTCAACTAAGCCTAGGCAACAGCCTAAAAGGAAACACACAACAGCTGGGCGCTGACTTTACCTTTTTCTTTAATTAATAGATCGTTGGGAGAATGAACTATGAACATGAACAACAACCAAAAAAATACTAAGCAAATCGTCGTAGCTATCCAAAATATTTTAGAGCAGCGCGATACAGCAGGCATTACGGCTTTAGCGAAAGAGCGTCACCCCGCAGATATTGCCGCTGTAGTTGGTAGCTTTACTCAGCCACAGCAATTACGGTTTTTGCAACTTGCGCCCGCCAAAATTGCGGCGGATTTATTTCGTTATTTACGTGATGAATTACAAACAGAATTAGTGCAGCAGTTAGATAAAACCACGCTGTCATCGCTGTTGCTCACTATGGCAGCGGACGAGCGCGCCGATCTTTATAACCTGCTCGAACCTGAACAACAAAAACGATTATTGCCCGTGTTAGCACAGGCAAAACGAGAGGATATGCGCACTTTAGCCGCCTACGACAAAACCAAAGTCGGTGCGGCGATGACATCGGATTACACCCTGCTCAATAGCCGTCATACCGCCGCACAAGCAATTGAAATGCTGCGCACGGAAACCGCCGATAAAGAGACGATTTATCAAGCCTATGTGGTCGATATGTTAGGCCGTTTAATTGGAACGGTATCACTTAGACAATTACTTTTAGCGCAGCCAGAAGAGCGAGTGGTCGACTTTATGAAACCCAACCCCATCGCCTTAGATGCCAACGCCCTTTGCCAAGAGGCAGTACAGATGATCGCCCATTACGATTTATTGGCTCTCCCCATCATCAATGGCAAGGGACAGTTAGTCGGTATTGTCACCTATGACGATGCGATGGACATTGCCAGTTCACAGGTTGATCTTGAATTTACTAAAACTGCGGCCATCGGCAATATTGATCACAATTTAAAGACCGCCAGCATAGGCTTGCTCTATCGTAAACGAGTCGTTTGGTTGGTCATTTTAGTGTTTGGTAATATTTTCTCAGGCGCTGGCATCGCCTTTTTTGAAGATACCATTGCCAGTTATGTTTCTTTGGTGTTCTTTCTTCCCCTGCTCATCGATAGCGGCGGTAATGCGGGTTCACAATCAGCCACCTTAATGGTGCGAGCCTTAGCCACGGGCGAAGTGATACTCAAGGATTGGCTCTCATTGCTGGGGCGTGAATTAGGGGTAGCAGGATTACTCGGTGCCAGCATGGCCTTGGCAGTATCGCTACTTGGGTTTTGGCGCGGCGGTCCAGAAATCGCCTTGGTCGTTGCATTAACCATGCAGATCGTAGTGATCATTGGCAGCCTGATTGGCATGTCACTGCCCTTTTTACTCAGCAAGTTAAAAATGGATCCGGCTTCAGCCAGCGCACCACTTATCACCTCAATCGCCGATATCATTGGTGTGCTCGTTTACTTTAGTATTGCTACAATGATTTTAGATTTACCTGTGGCTTAAAAGAGTTACAACGCTTTTGCTGCGATGCTGATGAAAAGCGTTAACACTCAAACTAGCAAGCTCAATTAAGGTTGAATCGCAATTTGTAGAAATACAGTACGAGATATTCACTTGTTACCCAAAATGGACTTGGGCAATTTATTTGCTCAAGTTCATAAATTCATTGTTATTCAATAAAAAAGTAAGATTATGGCATTGATATACGTTAATATTTTCTTACCACACTTTCCTACTTACCCTAATACCGCAGGGATTGCACCTTAGACGTTATTAATTCAGTGGCCATAACAATATCAATAAAAGTTTAGAGGTTTTTATGTGGTTTAATTCAAGACTCAAAGCAGAAAACGAAGTGCTGAAGCAAAAGCTCATTGATCAACAAGATAGATACGAAGTTGAAATCGAAGAGCTAAAAAATATGGCCCGCGAAAATGAAGCCATGCAACAACAGTCCCGCCAAAATACCGATCATTATAGTGCAGTGATTGCCTGCCAAAATCAGGGCGGCGAGATGTTAAATGCAGTGAGAGATGGCCTTGCCAGCAGTGCAGAGCTACTCACTGAAGAAAAAGAAGCACTGTCCGAATTAGATAAGATTTTTGATCAAACGCGGGTAGCCATTATTAATTTAGGTAATAGAGCAACCTATATTAATGAACAAGCCACCAGTAGCATGACTGCTGTAACCGAGCTCGATAGTACCACTTCTTCTATTAACCAGTTTGTTGCCGCTATTCAAGGGATCTCTGAGCAAACTAACCTACTCGCTCTCAACGCAGCAATTGAAGCCGCCCGAGCGGGCGAAGCTGGACGAGGTTTTGCGGTTGTTGCCGATGAAGTCAGACAATTAGCCAGTAAAGCTCACGAAGCGAGCAGCCAAATCGAAAAACTAGTAAAACAGATTGTTACACAAGCCTCTAATATTAAAGAGATTGTCCATAATAACCAAAACAGCGCTCTTGATGTTGCCTCATCTTCAACACAAATAGGGCAAGTCGTTGAAGATGTGCTGCAACGCTCTAATAAAATGCAGCAGGTAATCCATAATGCCGCGACAGCCTCATTCTTAAATACCACTAAACTCGACCACGCCGTTTGGAAGAGTAATGTGTATCAACTTATTGAAAAGAATCAGCACAGCCATGGTGTGAACTCCCATACTGAATGCCGTTTAGGCCAATGGTATTTTAAAGGCTTTGGTGCTGAAAATTATCAACATTTGAGTAACTTTAAGGCCTTGGATGCTCCCCACAAAGCGGTACACGATGCAGGTAAAGCAGCACTCGCGGCAAGGCAACAGGACAATTTACCCGAAATGGTTAGGCAACTACGTTTGATGGAAGACTCAAGTATGCGGGTCGTCAATTGTCTCGATAATCTACTACGTGATGTTTATCGCCAGTAACAGCAATATATACCCATGAATAGCGCGCTTTTTAAGTGACCTATTCATGGGTCATCAATTAGCAACCTCACTCATCTAAAGCTCACTAAAACAGATATAGCGCATCGGCAGCCTCCTTTGCACAACAAGGAGGCAACTCTATCTTGCCTCAATGACCAATATGATTTATCGATAATTTTCTAACCCAAGAGTACAGATCACAAAATAACCCTAAAGTGGCTTGCGAGCTTAAGAGTTGTCATCTTTAATTCAATATGAGCACGCCGTGAGACTCGCATATAACATTCTAATTCCTAGGGTTATTAATGACATTTTTTACCCATTTAGTGCGCGTTATGCTTCTCTGCGTTATCCCGCACACAGCTCAGGCCACACTCAATATTTATACAGAAGAATGGGCTCCGATTAGCTTTTCGGTTGATGGCCAACCCGATGGATTAGCTGTACAAGTCGTGCAAGAAATCCAAAAACGTATTGATAACCAAGATCCTATCAAGATTGTGCCCTGGGCTCGTGGCTGGAAAATTATCACCGAACAACCCAACACGGTGTTATTCACGATGACACGTACCGCAGAGCGGGAGCGTATGTTTAGTTTGATAGGCCCTGTCGCGGTTGGCACAACAAACTTTTATGCTCTAAAAAGTAGCAAGCTTAACATTGACTCAATTGAAGGTGCTAAGCAGGCAAAAGCAATTGGGGTGTATCGTTCCTCAGTCGAAGAAAAATTATTAATAGATCATGGGTTTACAAATCTCGCCCCCCTCATCGACACCACTACTAAGCGCAAAGCAGTTAATGAAGCAGCGAATCGATCTCTGGTGCAACGCTAATCTCACGGCGCCAAGTATTCTTGCAGAAGCCGGAGCCAGTATTGATGATGTAAAATCCCTCTACACCATCAGCGCGAATCATCTGTACATTGCATTTTCTCAAGGCACACCAACGGAGGAAGTTGATAAATGGAAAGAGGCACTAGTCAGCATCAAGGCCGATGGCACCTTTGCACAAATTTATCACCGCTGGCTGCCCAATGATGCGCCGCCAATGGAAACCGAGCGTATCGGTTTATAAACCTTTTCCCCCTTAAAAACAAAGGCCGGATAACTCAGTTATCCGGCCTTTTGATTGCAGAGGCTTATGGCTTATTTAGCCAATACGCGCTGATGCAGCTCTTGCACTGACGTCACGTTAGTGCGATCGTCCGCAGCGTGTGCCATGCAAGTGGCAAATGCCGCGTTCATGGTCGTGGTGTAGTTCACTTTGTAACGCAGTGCACCGCGACGTAATTGACGCGAGTCTTCAATCGCTTGACGGCCTTCGGTGGTGTTCACAATGTAGGTGTACTCACCGTTCTTGATGCGGTCAAGAATGTGTGGACGGCCTTCGTGTACCTTGTTCACTAAGCGTGGGTTGATACCCGCTTCACCTAGGATAACCGCTGTACCGTGGGTGGCGTCGATTTGATAACCCAGCTCAATCAGCTTAGCGGCTAAGTCGGCAACACGTTTCTTATCGCTGTTACGCACAGACAAGAGTGCACGACCAGACTTAGGCACTTCAGAAGTCGCACCTAACTGCGCCTTAGCATAGGCTTCGGCGAAGGTATCGCCCACGCCCATTACCTCACCCGTTGAGCGCATTTCTGGGCCTAACAGTGGGTCAACGCCAGGGAACTTGTTAAATGGCAGTACCACTTCTTTCACAGAGTAGAAAGGTGGGATGACTTCTTGAGTGAAGTTTTGCGCTTTTAAGCTTTGACCTGCCATCACACGGGCGGCAATCTTCGCTAACGGCACACCAGTCGCTTTCGACACAAATGGCACGGTACGCGCTGCACGTGGGTTAACTTCAATCATGTAGATTTCGTTATTCTTCACGGCAAACTGCACGTTCATCAGACCAACAACACCCAGCTCCATCGCCAACTTGCCGACTTGCACGCGCATGCGATCTTGGATTTCTTGGCTTAGGGTGTAAGGAGGCAGCGAACAACCTGAGTCACCTGAGTGAACACCCGCCTGCTCGATATGCTCCATAATCGCGCCGATAACTACGGTTTCACCGTCACAGACTGCGTCGATATCCACTTCGATAGCATCATCTAGGAAGTGGTCTAGCAGTACTGGTGAAGCGTTAGATACGCTTACCGCTTCGTTGAAGTAGCGCAGTAAATCCTGTTGGTCGTAAACGATTTCCATCGCGCGGCCGCCCAGTACGTAGGATGGACGCACCACTAACGGATAACCGATACGCTCGGCGGCAATCACAGCACCTTCAACCGTAGTGACGGTATCGTTTTCAGGCTGCTTCATTTCCAGGCGTTGAATCGCTTGCTGGAAACGCTCACGGTCTTCTGCACGGTCAATCGCATCTGGGCTAGTACCAATAATCGGCACACCCGCCGCCTCAAGGGCGCGAGCCAGTTTCAGCGGAGTTTGACCACCGTACTGCACGATAACGCCCTTTGGCTTCTCGATACGGACGATTTCTAACACATCTTCTAGGGTAACAGGCTCGAAGTACAGACGATCTGAAGTGTCGTAGTCGGTAGAAACGGTTTCAGGGTTACAGTTCACCATGATGGTTTCATAACCGTCTTCACGCAGTGCTAATGCCGCGTGCACACAGCAGTAATCGAATTCAATACCTTGACCGATACGGTTTGGACCACCACCTAACACCATGATTTTGTCACGGTTAGATGGGTTAGCTTCACACTCTTCCTCATAGGTTGAGTACATGTAAGCGGTGTCGGTGGCAAATTCAGCCGCACAGGTATCTACGCGCTTGTAAACAGGGTGGATGTCGAAACGGTCACGCAGTTTACGCACTTCAGTCTCGTTTACGCCAAGGACCGCCGCCAGACGCGCATCGGCAAAACCTTTACGCTTAAGCTTACGCAGCAGCTCTTCGTTAAGACCGGCTAAACCGCCTTCGGCCACTTGGCCTTCCAGCTTAATCAACTCTTCAATCTGGACTAAGAACCATGGGTCGATATTGGTTAAGCGGAAGATTTCATCTAGGGTTAAACCCGCACGCATCGCATCGGCGATGTACCAAATACGGTCACAACCTGGCTCTTTTAGCTCGAGGCGGATACGGGCTAACGCATCAGGCTTTGACATGTCAGTAATCGGGTCTAAACCGTGACGGCTTACTTCTAAACCGCGCAGGGCTTTTTGTAGTGACTCTTGGAAAGTACGGCCAATTGCCATCACTTCACCCACTGACTTCATCTGCGTGGTTAAGCGATCATTTGAGCCGGCAAACTTTTCAAAGTTAAAGCGAGGGACTTTAGTCACAACGTAATCGATTGCAGGTTCAAACGAGGCTGGCGTGCGACCACCAGTAATGTCGTTCATCAGCTCATCGAGGGTGAAACCCACCGCTAACTTGGCGGCGATTTTCGCAATCGGGAAGCCCGTTGCTTTAGATGCCAGTGCCGATGAACGCGATACCCGTGGGTTCATCTCGATGATAACCATACGGCCATCTTTCGGGTTGATACCAAACTGTACGTTCGAACCACCGGTTTCAACACCAATCTCACGCAGTACGGCCATAGAGGCGTTACGCATCAGTTGGTATTCTTTGTCAGTCAGGGTTTGTGCGGGTGCTACGGTAATAGAGTCACCGGTGTGCACGCCCATTGGGTCGAAGTTTTCGATAGAACAGACGATGATGCAGTTGTCGTTACGGTCACGAACCACTTCCATCTCGTATTCTTTCCAACCGATTAAGCTCTCGTCGATGAGTAGCTCTTTGGTTGGCGATAAATCTAAGCCTTGAGAACAGATTTCTTCGAACTCTTCCTTGTTATAGGCGATACCGCCACCTGAACCACCCATAGTGAACGATGGGCGGATAATACAAGGGAAACCCACTTGCTCAAGCACGCCATAGGCTTCTTCCATACTGTGGGCGATGCCCGCACGTGGACATTCTAAGCCAATGCTCTTCATGGCTTTGTCAAAGCGGCTACGGTCTTCTGCTTTATCAATCGCGTCGGCGGTCGCACCGATCATTTCAACGTTAAATTCAGCCAGTACACCTTTAGCCTCAAGCTCAAGCGCGCAGTTCAGCGCGGTTTGACCGCCCATGGTAGGCAGAATCGCATCTGGGCGTTCTTTGGCGATAATGTTACGTACCACTTCCCATTGGATTGGCTCGATGTAAGTGGCATCGGCCATTTCAGGGTCGGTCATAATGGTGGCAGGGTTAGAGTTCACCAGAATGACGCGGTAACCTTCTTCACGCAGGGCTTTACAGGCTTGAGCGCCTGAATAGTCAAATTCACACGCCTGACCAATCACAATTGGGCCTGCACCTAGGATAAGAATACTCTTTATATCTGTACGTTTTGGCATTGCTTCTCTCTTCTCCTAGCTTGCGTATTACTTAGCGTTCTGACTTTTCGTTACAAGACGATAGTGTTCAATAAGCTCGATAAAGTGATCGAACAGTGGGGCCGCATCGTTAGGACCTGGGCTCGCTTCAGGGTGACCTTGGAAGCTGAACGCAGGTTTGTCCGTCAGATGGATACCTTGCAATGAACCATCGAACAGTGACTTGTGGGTCACTTTGATATTGGCTGGTAATGTGGCTTCATCGGCAGCAAAACCGTGGTTTTGGCTGGTGATCATCACGTTACCTTTTTCGATATTGCTCACTGGGTGGTTAGCACCATGGTGACCAAACTTCATCTTTAAGGTTTTCGCGCCTGATGCCAATGCCAGTAATTGGTGGCCTAAACAGATACCGAAAATCGGCGTATCGGTTTTCAGGATTTGTTGAATCGCTTCAATCGCGTAGTCGCATGGCTCTGGGTCACCGGGACCATTAGAGAGGAACACACCGTCTGGGTTCATCGCTAACACGTCAGCAGCGGGTGTTTTTGCAGGAACAACCGTCACATCACAGCCACGGTCAACCAACATACGCAGGATGTTTTGCTTAACGCCGTAGTCGTAGGCAACCACTTTGTATTTAAGCGCTTCTGCTGGAGTATCTTCAGGCAAACCGCCCACTAAACGCCAGCTACCTTTACGCCATGGGTAGGCTTTGTCAGTAGTGACTTCTTTCGCTAAATCCATGCCCTTTAAACCTGGGAAGGCTTTAGCAGCTGCAAGCGCTTTGACTTCATCTAAGTCAGCACCCGCCATGATGCAACCCGCTTGGGCACCTTTTTCACGGAGGATTCGAGTTAATTTACGAGTATCGATATCTGCGATGCCAACAACATTGTTTGCTTTGAGATAATCGCTAAGGGTTTGTTGATTACGGAAACTACTTGCTATGAGCGGAAGATCGCGAATGATTAAACCACAAGCATGAACCCCATTGGATTCGACATCTTCATTATTGGTACCAGTATTACCAATGTGGGGGTAGGTTAAAGTTACTATCTGGCGTGAATAAGAGGGATCAGTTAAAATTTCTTGGTATCCCGTCATCGAAGTGTTAAAAACAACTTCACCAACTGAGAGACCATCGGCACCTATTGCTGTGCCAGTGAATACGGTTCCATCTTCGAGTACGAGTAAGGCAGACTTTGTCAACGCGACCTCCATAAAGAGCCAAGCCACTGAAATATAATGTTTTTATGTTATGTTAAGATACCAATTTCCGCTGATTTACGAAATTTTGACAAATTCCAGCGAGTTTACAGGATAAACTCAAACTCGTCTATACATTGGTATCTGAGTGCAAAAAAAAACGCCAAATGGCGTTTTTTAATTTTAATGTAAACCTAATACCTGCTGCATATCATACAGACCCGGTTTCTGCTCCACCAACCAATGAGCGGCACGCATAGCGCCGTTGGCAAAGGTCATACGGCTTGAGGCTTTATGGGTGATCTCTAAACGCTCACCAATATCGGCAAACATGGCGGTATGCTCACCGACTAAATCACCCGCGCGCACAGTCGCAAAACCGATGGTTTCACGGTCACGCTCGCCAGTGATCCCTTCGCGGCCATAGACGGCGCATTTTTCAAGATCACGACCTAAGGTCTTGGCAATCACTTCACCCATTTTTAGTGCCGTGCCAGATGGCGCATCTTTCTTATATCTGTGGTGACCTTCGATAATCTCGATATCAGTGTAATCGCCCATGACCTCAGCGGCCAACTCAAGCAATTTCCACATCAGATTGACACCCACAGACATATTCGGCGCCATCACCACCGGCGTTTGCTCGGCAAAGGCATTGATTTGTTCTTTTTGAGCATGATTGAAACCGGTTGTGCCGATCACCATGGCTTTCTTATGGCGTACGCACCAATCTAAATGGACAATACTGGCCTCTGGCGCAGTAAAATCAATCAGCACATCAAAGTCATCGGTCGCATAGTCAAGCGAATCCATGATAATGACATTTAACTTACCCACACCGACAAGCTCGCCCGCATCCACGCCAATTAAGCTTGAACCTGAACGCTCAATCGCCGCGCCTAAGCGAATGTGCTCTTGATGATAAGCCGATTCAATAAGAGTCCGTCCCATGCGTCCACCCGCACCGACAATTGCAACTCTCACTTGTCCACTCATTTCAATCTCCTCAATCTTTTTTGTCTTCCATACAAAAACGCCTAAGACTGGCTTAGGCGTTTCAATCACATTAGACGATGTCTAATAACTCGACTTCAAACACTAAGGTTGAGTATGGAGGAATAGAAGCACCCGCACCACGCTCACCGTAAGCTAAGTGATGTGGAACGAATAATTTTAACTTGGTGCCTACTGGCATCAGTTGCAGTGCCTCAGTCCAGCCAGCGATAACGCCAGATACTGGGAATTCAGCTGGTTGACCACGAACAACAGAGCTGTCGAACACATCACCATTGATGAAAGAACCATGGTAGTGAGTACGAACAGTATCTTCGTAGGTTGGTTTTGCACCACTACCTTGAACTAATACTTCGTATTGCAGACCAGAGTCAGTCACGATCACGCCTGCACGTTTAGCGTTTTCCACTAAAAACGCTTCACCTTCAGCAGAAGCCGCAGCAGCTGCTTGCTCTTGAGCCGCTTGAATGCGACGGCTGATCTCAGTGAATGCAACTTGCATATCTTGCATAGATACAGCGCTTTCAACGCCAGCAAACGCATCGGCTAAGCCTGCTTGAACAGCAGCAATATCCACACCTTCAAAAGAATTGGCAGCCAGTTGCTCGCCCATTTGACGACCAACACCATAGCTTGCTTGCTGTTCAACAGTACTGAATTTATCAGACATAATTAACGACTCTCAATGTTCAATGGAATTTTGCGCGCCAGTTTACCATAGTTCCACGCCCTATGCTGATAAACTGACTGCTTATTTAACTTTGGCGGCGATTTTACGTAACCGATGCGTATTTATCCAGCAATAGCGCCTAATTGCGGCAAGATAAGGCCTGCATCTAAACGATCGCCACGCTCTGAATGACTATTTAGGCAACACGCATTGATTTTTGATACTCGCCTTTGCGCTCTGATACAAAGGCTGCATTTGCCCCTGTAATTGCTCGAGTTGGGCAATGCGATTGCTGTTGGATGGATGCGTTGATAACAGCTCTGGCCCTTGGCTACCTCCCGCTTTCGACATATTGTGCCACAGCACCACGCTCTGGGCAGGGTCGAACCCTGCCCGTGCCATCAGCTCCAGCCCCATCACATCCGCCTCACTCTCCTGAGCGCGGCCAAAGGGTAAAATCACCCCGACCTGCGCACCAAGCCCCAAAGCCGACATATATAAGTCACGGTTTGAAACGCCGCTCGCGCCAAGGGCGGCATCGGCGATTTGCATCCCCATCCCCGTCATCTGCGCCCGAGAGACCTGCTCATTACCGTGCTGGGCTAATACGTGGGCCACTTCATGGCCTAAGACTGTCGCGAGTTGATCCGGCGTGCTCGCGACTTTTAATAATCCGGTATACACGCCAATGTGTCCGCCAGGCAATGCAAAGGCGTTCACTTGCTCGGAGTTGAATAGCACGACATCCCACTTCTGGCTTTGATCGGGTAGCACAGCGGTGACGCGATTCGCCACACAATTTACATACTGGGTGAGCTTTTTATCGCTGCTGATCTTTTGCTGCTTTTTCATTTCTTCAAAAGAAGCATCCCCCATTTGCTGCATTTGCGATGCCGAATACAGCAAGGTTTGGCCACGCCCCGTGGGCGATTTAGTGGTCGCGCAGCCCGATAATCCTAACGTGAGTCCAACCGCCACTAAGGCGAGTGTTATTGATTTCATAGGGAACTCCTTAATCCGAACGAGGCTGAAGCTAGCAGACTCAACTAATCATGATTAAGATTTTACTGAGATAGCAAGCAGAAGCCAAACGAGATTCAGAATCTTGTCTGGTAGCACGAGTGAGCCTAGCGCCAGTTAAGGTGCAATATAGTCTTCCCTTAACATGGCATAGAGATACTCATCGCCCCATGCACCCTTAAAGAAGATATTTTTGACATAATGGGCTTCGCGCCGAAAGCCGAGTTTTTCGAGTAATCTACAGCAGGCAAGATTGTCTACATCGGTTATCGCAATAACACGATGCTTATCTAATTCCACAAAGAGATAACCCAGCAATGCGCTGACGGCCTCAAACGCAACCTGCTGGCCTTGATACTCAGGCGCAATCGTAAAGCCGATTTCCATTTGCTGCTCATCGATAAAATGCAGCGCCACATCGCCCACTAAGGTGGCAGGCGTCGCAAACGATGCCTCAGTGACAATCGCCAATTGAAACCAAGTGTCCGCCGCGCCAAATTGTGCGTAATCCATATTCTCGAATAACGCGACAGCATCGCTATAAGAGTAATCCGTCCAGCTTTGATATTTGGCGACCTTAGGCTCGGCTCGATAGGCGGTAAAAGCTTCAAGATCCGCTCGCTGAAATGCTCGAAGCGTAAAACGTTGGGTGGTTAAACCGTGATTTACCATATGGTGAAGTGCGTTACCTATCGCCAATGTCGACGCCATGCCAGCTCCTTTCATGTGAATAAACCGCTAATGTCAGTAAGTCCCTAAACTCGCTATATAGTTCACCCAGCGGAAACCGGTAAACAGTACCAATAAGTGCTAGCAGTTTATGGATAGCAGCGCGGGCTTATCTCAACGCTTGCCTTTAAAGGCTTTGACGCTGTGCTTATTAATACTGCGACGATTCGCCTGTTTATCCCGAGGTGGACGCTTAGGTACAACCTTATTCTCGGCCCCATCTTCTCTAGCTCTTTCGCTCGGCTTATCGGTCACCGGAAAGTCTGCCAATGATGCTAACGGTAACTCACGCGCCGTCAAGTTGCGGATCGCGGTTAAGCTTGGCACTTCACCATGGCACACCAAAGAGATAGCGAGCCCTTTGGCGCCCGCCCTTGCGGTGCGGCCAATACGGTGCACATATACAGGCGCACTGGTGGGTAAATCTAAATTGATCACCACTGGTAAGGCATCAACATGAATACCTCGGGCCATCAAATCTGTCGCCACCACCACTTGAATACGATTGGCTTTAAAGTCGGCCAAGGTTTGGCTGCGCACGGTTTGATCTTTTTCACCGTGCAGCGCAGCAGCATTTATCCCCGCCTTAACGAGTCGTTTCGCTATCGCATCAGCATCATCGCGGGCACTGATAAACACTAGCACTTGCGGCCATTGATATTGTTTGAGTAACGCAATCAATGCCTGCGCCTTACTGCCCTTATTGACTAAATACAGTTGCTCTTCGATTTCGGCGGCGACAGCATTGCGTGTACTGGCTTCAACCCGCAGGGGATTATTGCTCAGCAATTTACCCACCAAGGAATCCAACGCCTCTGGCAAGGTGGCTGAAAACAGTAAGGTTTGCTTACGCTTAGGCATCATGGTCATCAGCTTTTGCACATCGGGCCAAAATCCCATTTCCAGTAAGCGGTCGGCTTCGTCTAGCACTAGATATTTTATCGAATCGAGACGGATATAGGACTGCGTGCATAAATCCAATAAGCGCCCAGGGGTTGCCACCACAAACTGCGGTTTAGCGGCAAGTTCGGCTAATTGCTCTTCCTGCGCGATACCGCCACAGAGGAGCTGAATATTCAAAGAAGACGATAACTTACTCGCCAGCGCGTGCAACGCTATCGTTACCTGCTGCGCTAACTCACGCGTTGGCACCAACACTAATGCCAGTGGATTAGCCGCAGGCACGGATTTAGCCATCGTTTGCTCAGCAATTTGTTGCCAGAGGATTTGCAGCAAAGGTAAACCGAAAGCCAAGGTCTTACCGCTACCGGTTTGCGACAGCGCTAACACATCCCGCCCCGCCAGAATCGCCGGAATCGCTAATTGCTGCACCCGTGTCGGATGCTTGAGCCCGGCTGGCAATACCGAACATAACGCCACATTGACGCCAAGCTCGGCAAAGGTTAACGGCTCAGGGGAAGACTCTGTGGAAGGAGAAGGTTTAGGAATGGTCATCACAACACCGATAAAAACATGGGAGCGAAAGTTTACGCAGAGTTGGCTGCTAATACCAATGTTGTTTCGGCTTGGACTAAAGCCTTGGGATAGTTGTTTCGTCATATCCAGTGACGTATCGGATTACCAACTATCGACAAGCAATGATTGAGTTAAAGGTTTTTAAATCAAAGTCGTGGGTCTTCAACCCACACCCGACCAAGAGGGGATCAACAGCAATCCCCTCTTGGATCTCCCTTGCCGCCCTAGCGAAGTTACATGCATTAGAGACTGGCTTCGTGCTTATTCGAAAATCGCTAACGCTTCCGATGGTACATCCTGTACCCCGAAAGCTAACTCGGCATCCATGCCTCGCTCACGCGATTTCCTTCAACGCCCTTCAGCAACTTCGCAGGGGAAGGTGAACTCCTGAAATTACTGTGTCAGCTGTTAATCTTGAAAGAGTTCCGCCTGTCCTTTCTTTTGTGTTTCTTTTGTTCTGCCACTAGAGAATGAACTACTTTTTGTGCCTGTTCTGAAATTGTTTTATTGATGCTATCTCAGAAGTAAATCTTCTTGCACATGATTAATGTTTGACGGAGATCCTAATACTTTAAACACGGCCTCAACGAATTCAAATGAAGATTTACAAGCCCATTCGGCATACTCGCTTTGTTCCCACGTATGTGCTTTGTGATTGTGATTTTTACCGAAAATAAGCTGGTTCAGTTCAATCCAATAATTACCCTTGTGAGAGCTACCTTTGCGCATTAGCTCCTTAGATCCAGAGTCCAGCCAAGAAGCCTTATAGTGAGTAATGTTGTTCCTCAAAGTAATCAGGGCCTTTACATTTTGGCTTTCAGGACAACCTCTACTTATTGGTTCAAAACCCGCAGCAACTAAAAATATGTCATATTTCTCAAGTATATTGGCTCTATCTATTGCATCGATTTCTGACAACGTTTTGATTAATTTCTTACTTTTGTCCGTGACATTAGCTAACCAAGCATTTGAGTCCCTTTCCGATTCAGCAAACAACTCATTTATTGTTGCCTCCAAAAATGCGACAGCAGAAAGTATTGAAGCTCCCACATGGGAGGCTATTTCGCTCCTATTCAGTTGATTTTCATTATTTTCTATACGGGCAGCAAGTCTGGAAAAATGAGCGGCTGATTTTGCGTGATGTATAGATAAATATGTACTCATTAAAATTTGTATTTGCATTTAAGAATCAACCTATAAAATCCTATACAAGTCGGTGGTTAGTAAAAAATCTTCGCGTTTCTTATTACTAGTGTTTATCGCATACATAACACCGCGCTCTACGGAAATTTACGAGCACCAACTATTTGCTATGCTCTGAGATCAAACCAAATTTGTTCGCCATCATCACTCTGTAGTTTAAAATCGGTATTTTTAAGAATTAGATCTGAAAAGCCATCATGACTATTGAATATATAGTAATCAGTCTCAGTTGTAGAACATTCACCAAACAAAAATCTATATTCGCGTTGATATGCATAATCCAGAGCTTTAACCAAATTTCCCCACTTTGATCTGTCTCCAGTGTATTCAACCTCACCACAAAATAGTGGTTTATTACTTAAGCCTTGTAACTTGGAAACCAGTGGCTTTAGATTTTGAGCAGGTAAGAACGCGTAATGAGTCCCAAATTGAGCTTTCATTTTAGCCACATCATCTTTCAGCTTTTCTAGAGCTTCCAGATCCTTAGGTAAACGCAGTGAAAACCAGCAATGCATCCAAGCATCTTTTTCTTTTCGATTATGTACTGTTATCCCTAAAGCATCGCTAATATCAATATCACCAAATTTGGCTATGATTGGCGAGTCGCCTCGATCTTTTCTATAAGAGTATGCGCAGCTCTCAAACTTGTCTGAAACACCTTCTTGCTCATCAAGCCGATAAACTTCTGGAGGTGTACAGTGGAAACAACCATCTCGTAAACTATCAAGGAAATCTTCGTTCCTGAAGAATTTTACTAGACCTAAAAACTGATTTGATTCCATGTTTTCAACCTTGATTTAGTGCATAACTTTAGTCAAGAGGCGGGCTTTAGAACGTCCCAGTGAACGAAGCGAACAGTTGAGCCACTTGTTGAACGAAGTCGCTTTTTGCCAGGAACAAGATAAAGCCATCTTTTTCCCTACATTCAAAATACTTGCTAGACGCAACCTGCTTCGGCCGCACACCTAGAAATATCATCATGGACATTCACGAACAACAACGCTTTGATTTACCTGATGAACAACATCTTACCCACTTAACCTTGCATGGCAAGAGGTCTGCAACCATTGATGTCTATAGCCAAGCGATACGCCGAATTGCGACTTATTTTGATTGCCGCCCAGCCCACTTGACTACATATGATTTGAAGCGCTATTTTGCCGATTTGATTGCCTCCCATTCATGGAGCACCGTTACAGGAAAGATCGGCTAGACAGAACATTTATCAGGTATACGCAGGACTTAAAAAGAATTAAGCACTGCCATGGAAGTGACCGTTGACGGCATGGATGCCGTCGTCGAGCCCTCAGGGAAGAGTTTATGGCGAGTCACTGAAATGACAGTGCTTAATTGATTGCTGCGGACAGAGTTTGAAATTTGAGCATGCAATCAAGCATAAAAAAGCCCCGCTAGTGCTAAACACTGCGAGGCTTTATTTATCTCGTGCGCTGCTAACATAACCGCTGCGCCACCCAACCTAATTAGCTATTTAGGTCTTGGAAAAACTTCTTCACGCCATCGAAAAAGCCTTCAGCCTTTGGGCTGTGCTTCTTTGATTCGCCGGTTAAGGTCGCTTCAAACTCACGCAGTAATTCTTTCTGACGCTCGTTTAGGTTGACTGGCGTTTCCATCACGACTTTGCAGAGCAAATCGCCAACGGCATGGCTGCGAACCGATTTAACCCCTTTACCACGCAGACGGAACATACGGCCCGTTTGCGTTTCGGCAGGGATCTTCAGGCTGACTTTACCGTCCAGTGTTGGCACTTCAATCTCGCCGCCGAGCGCCGCTTTACTGAATGAAATCGGCACTTCGCAGTAGAGGTTGTTGCCATCGCGAACAAAGATGGCATGTTCACGCACACTGACCTGAACATATAAATCGCCCGCTGGCGCGCCAAACTCGCCCGCTTCACCTTCACCCGCTAAACGAATACGGTCGCCAGTGTCGACACCTGCTGGGATCTTAACTGACAATGTCTTCGTTTTTTCGACACGGCCATCGCCATGGCACTTAGTACAAGGATCTTTAATGATCTTGCCGCGTCCATGACAGGTTGGACATGGCTGTTGTACGGTGAAGAAACCTTGGCGCATTTGCACTTGGCCTTGACCATGACAGGTTGTACAAGTGGTCGCCGAAGTGCCTTTTTTCGCACCGCTGCCGTCACACACATCACAGCTAGCTAAGGTTGGAATACGCAGTTCTTTGGTGAGGCCTTTTACGGCTTCTTCCAGTGATAACTCTAGGTTGTAACGTAAATCTGAGCCGCGGGCCGCTTGGCGTTGACCGCCACGACGTCCACCGCCGAAAATATCGCCAAAGACATCACCGAAAATATCGCCGAAATCTCCCGCGCCGCCGTAGCCACCACCGCCGCCGCGATTCGGATCCACACCCGCATGACCAAATTGGTCATAGGCCGCTTTTTTGTTGGCATCGGTAAGGATTTCGTAGGCTTCTTTAACTTCTTTAAAGCTCGCCTCAGCAGCTTTGTCGCCAGGGTTGCGATCGGGGTGAAACTTCATCGCCAAACGCTTGTAGGCTTTTTTAATTTCACGTTCGCTGGCGTCACGACCAACGCCTAATACTTCGTAATAATCTCGCTTTGACATAATCTCATGCTTCTCAGCTTAAGTTGAACGAACGGGCGTTAGGGTTTCCCCGTAACGCCCGCCTAGAAATTAACTATTTGAAATCAATCAATTTGATTGAGAGCAAATGTTATTTCTTGTCGTCTTTCACTTCTTCAAATTCAGCATCGACAACGTCATCGGCAGTCGCGTTAGACTGTTTAGCAGCACCTTCTTGTGCGCCGCCTTGAGTTTGAGCTTTAGCCTGAGCAATTTCCATCAGCTTAGCAGACGCTTCAATCAGCTCTTGAGTCGCTTTTTCAATGGCTTCTTTGTCGTTGCCTTTTGCTGCAACTTCAACTGCGCTCATTGCCGCTTCAATCTTAGCTTTGTCGTCTGCTGGCAGTGCATCGCCCGCTTCTTCAACTTGTTTCTTAGTTGCGTGAACTAAGCCATCTGCTTGGTTGCGAGATTGCACTAACTCTTCAAACTTCTTGTCTTCTTCAGCGTGGGCTTCAGCGTCACGTACCATTTGCGCCACTTCTTCTTCGCTTAAGCCAGAAGAAGCTTTGATGGTGATGTTTTGTTTCTTACCGGTTTTCTTATCGGTTGCAGAAACATGCAGAATACCGTCAGCGTCGATATCGAACATCACTTCGATTTGTGGCATGCCACGTGGTGCTGGCTCAATACCGTCAAGGTTGAACTGACCTAATGACTTGTTCGCGCTTGCTTGCTTACGTTCACCTTGCAGTACGTGAATGGTTACTGCACTTTGGTTGTCATCGGCTGTTGAGAACACTTGCTGTGCCTTAGTCGGAATAGTAGTGTTTTTCTCAATCAGCTTGGTCATTACGCTGCCCATGGTTTCGATACCCAGAGACAGTGGTGTTACGTCTAACAGCAGAACGTCTTTCACGTCGCCTGACAGTACGCCCGCTTGAATCGCAGCACCTACGGCTACGGCTTCGTCTGGGTTTACGTCTTTACGAGGTTCTTTACCGAAGAAGTTAGTCACTGCTTCTTGAACCTTAGGCATACGGGTTTGACCGCCCACTAAAATCACTTCGTTAATGTCTGATACTGATAAATCAGCGTCAGCCAGTGCCACTTTTAATGGCTCTAAAGTACGAATGATTAAGTCTTCAACCAGTGACTCTAACTTAGCACGGGTGATTTTCACCACTAAGTGCTTAGGACCTGTTGCATCGGCAGTGATGTATGGCAGGTTCACTTCTGTTTGGTTGGTGCTTGAAAGCTCAATCTTCGCCTTTTCAGCCGCTTCTTTCAGACGTTGCATTGCTAATGGATCTTTACGCAGATCTAAGCCTTGCTCTTTCTTGAATTCGTCAGCTAAGTAGTTGATTAAACGGTTGTCAAAGTCTTCACCACCTAAGTGAGTGTCACCGTTAGTCGCTAATACTTCGAAGGTTTGGTCGCCGTCGTTGCTGTCGATTTCGATGATCGAGATATCGAATGTACCACCACCTAAGTCATACACTGCAACGATGTTGTCGCCTTGCTTCTTGTCGATACCGTAGGCCAGAGCTGCAGCCGTTGGTTCGTTGATAATACGTTTAACTTCAAGACCTGCGATGCGGCCAGCATCTTTAGTGGCTTGACGTTGTGAATCGTTAAAGTATGCAGGTACGGTAATTACCGCTTCTGTCACTTCTTCACCTAAGAAGTCTTCTGCAGTTTTCTTCATCTTTTTCAAGATTTCAGCAGAAACTTGTGGTGGAGCCATTTTGTTGCCACGTGATTCAACCCAAGCATCACCATTGTCGGCTTGGATAATTTTGAATGGCATGATGTTCACGTCACGTTGAACTTCGTCATCTTTGAAGCGACGACCGATCAAACGCTTGATCGCGAAGAATGTGTTATTTGGGTTAGTTACAGCTTGGCGTTTTGCTGGCTGACCCACGATGGTCTCATCATCGGTATAAGCGATGATAGAAGGGGTTGTGCGATCGCCTTCAGCATTCTCTAATACGCGTGCTTTGCCACCATCGAGGACAGCTACACAAGAGTTTGTTGTGCCTAAGTCGATACCAATAATTTTACCCATGAGGTCCTCCGAAAAATTTCTGTCAAACTAAATTAATAAGTTGGTTTTGATATGGGGCCGGACGCATTTTTTTCAAGTCCACTGTTGGCCACCTTCTCAGCCTTAACACCTATATTGGGACAGGGAATTTAATTACAAGGGCCATACAAAAAATTTTCTGATTTATCTTTTCGAAAAACTCAGCTGTATAAAATATTCAAAACGGCAAAATCCGCTTGCATATAAACAATAGCTGTTATTCAATCTGCGCACATTGAGTGGCGGTTTAAGTGCATAAGGTAAGAGTGTGAAATCTTCAAATTTGGCGTATGTGTACGGCATGGGTGCGGTATTCCTCTGGTCGACGGTGGCAACCGCATTTAAAATTGCCCTTGGATTTTACACACCACTACAACTGGTATTTGTGGCGGTACTCACCTCAATCGTCGCTCTAGGGGCCATTCTCGCTTGGCAAAAAAAGCTACCGCTACTTAAAACGCAGCTGTTGCGTCGCCCGACTTTTTATCTGATCACTGGGCTGATTAATCCCTTTCTTTATTATGTGGTGCTCTTTAAAGCCTATTCACTGTTACCCGCCCAGCAGGCGCTGTCACTTAATTACACGTGGGCGGTATTGCTACCGCTGTTAGCTGCGCCACTGCTAAAACAACATTTGCGTAAGAGCGATATGATTGCGGCACTGATTGCCTACTCTGGGGTATTTATTATTGCCACCGGCGGCGATATTAGCGGTTTTCGCTTCGATAGCCCCCTTGGCATTGGGCTGGCGCTGACTAGCACCCTGCTCTGGTGCCTATATTGGATTGTGAACACCAAAGATCAAGGCGACCCCGTCGTCAGCCTACTGTTGAGCTTTTTAATCGGTTTACCCTTTATTACCATCACGCTGTTACTTACCGATGCGATCCCTAGCTTTAGCATTAAAGCCGTGATGGCGGGGATGTATGTCGGCTTATTTGAAATGGGGATTACCTTTGTACTCTGGTTAATGGCGCTTAAAACTGCGACTCGTACCGCCAATATCAGCACCTTAGTGTTTTTATCGCCGGTGATGTCGATTGGTTTTATTGCTTGGATTTTGCAAGAAACCATCGCCACCGCAACCTACATTGGCCTAGGCTTTATTTTAAGCGGCATGATGTTGCAGCAGTTATTCCCGCGCTATCTGGAGCGCAAAACCAAACTCAATACCAAACTTGCGGACTAAGCAACGGATAAGGTGCCTTACTCGGGTATAGATAATTTATGCCCGAGCTAACATTTTAAACGCCAATAAAGAGCTACTATGGCGGACTTTTATTGCCCCAGAAATTGACGCAAGGAGTAAAGCATGACACCTGCCGTACAAATGGCAAAGAAAGCCAAAATCCCCTTTGAAATCTTAGAATACAGCCACGACCCACACTGCGCCGCCTACGGCGAAGAAGCCGCCAATGTATTAGGCCTCGCTCCCGCGCAGGTATTTAAAACCTTACTGGTCGCGACCGATAAAGCGCATTCGCCGCTTGCGGTTGCGCTCGTTCCGGTTGATCATCAACTCAATTTAAAAGCCGTAGCCAAATGTTTAGGCCAGAAAAAACTGCAAATGGCCGATGCGGATTTAGCGCAAAAGTCTTCCGGCTATTTGGTTGGAGGGATCAGCCCGTTAGCGCAAAAGAAGCAACTGCCAACGCTGATTGATGAAACTGCGAAGCAATTTGACAACATCTATGTCAGTGCTGGTCGCCGTGGGCTTGAGATATGTCTCGCTGCAAATGACTTAGCGAAGTTGTGCCGCGGATCATTTGCCGATATTAAAACCCTATAACTTAAACTCGGTCTAGAAAATTCTTTTACACGCTATCCATAAAATCATTGAAAAGCCCCCCTTAACCGTCTATAAATTAAACAATCGGTTAAGTGACTAAGGATAGTCATATGGAAAAATCAACCCATTGGAATCAAGAAGATGGCATAACCCCTATCGGTTGGGTTGCCATGCTGGTGTGTATCGCCCTTTTTATCTACGAGCATTTTTGGGGGAATGGTTTTACCACCATGGTGGTGATGCTCTATTGCAGTTTTTTACTTCCGTCGGTATTACTGACTCGCAAAGTGCAAGAGAAGTATTTTATCTATACCTTGGAATATATCCGGCCCTTTCGAAAATTCACCACAGTGATGTCAATCGCTTTTGTATGTTTATGGCTGATTGCCACCTATACCCCACTTATCCACTAAGATAAAGATTTACCACTAAAAAGCCGCTTTTCAGCGGCTTTTTAGTGTACCAATCAGGCTATGAACGACTCGTATAATCGCCCCACGCTAACCACTTATAGGTGGTTAGCGCCTCAAGCCCCATTGGACCACGGGCATGGAGCTTTTGCGTACTCACTGCCACCTCGGCACCTAGGCCAAATTGGCCGCCATCGGTAAAGCGGGTACTGGCATTTACATACACAGCGGCCGAATTAACCTCATTCATAAAATACGTTGCAGCATGGATATCATCGGTCAGAATCGCCTCAGAGTGTCCACTGGAATAGGTACGGATATGGGCAATTGCTGCATGAATATCACTCACCACTTTAATGCCTAAGGTCAAAGATAACCATTCGGTCGCAAAGCTTTGCTCCGTTGCCGGGGAAATATCAAACCCCAACCCATCGAGCAGTGTATAGCTTTGTTCGCACACCGAAAAACGCACACCTAAACGATGTAAGTATTCGGCAATTTGTGGCACAAAGCGCTCGGCAACAGCGTTATCCACCAGCAAGGTATCCAGAGCGTTGCATACCGTTGGGCGCTGCACTTTTGCGTTGGCAATCACCTCAAGAGCCCGCTCAAGATCGGCATGTTTATCGACATACAGATGGCAGATCCCAATGCCACCTAAAATCACCGGAATTGTCGCTTGCTCGGCGCAAAGACGCTGTAAGGCTTGTCCGCCACGGGGGACTATCATATCGACATATTGGTCGAGCTTAAGTAACCCTGTGACTAAGGCTCTATCGGGAGAATCAATCAATTGCACCGCATCGACAGGCAGCCCTTGGCTTGCAATCGCGCCACGGATCACTTCACTAATCAGTTTGTTGGATTCGAGGGTCTCTTTTCCGCCACGTAAAATCACCGCATTACCGGTTTTAAGTGCCAACACCGCAATATCGACCGTTACATTCGGCCGTGCCTCATAGATAACCCCAATCACCCCAAGCGGGACTCGGCGGCGCGTGAGCCTTAAGCCATTGTCCAACACTCGGCTACCGAACTCTTCGCCAACGGGATCGGCAAGGCGAACCACATCGCTAATGTCACCGATAATCCCCGCTAGGCGCGACTCGGTCAGTAATAGACGGTCGATCATCGCATCACTCAAACCATCAGCCTTTGCGGCTACAACGTCCTTGGCGTTCGCCGCAAGAATAGCCTGAGTGTTCTGCGTCAAGGCCTCGGCAATCGCCTCGAGTAAATCCGCTTTCTGTGCGGCGCTTAGATTTGCTAAGGCATAGCTGGCTTGCTTAGCTTGACTACCCAGTTGTTGTAAATATTGCGCTTGATTAGTTTGACTCAAAACAGACCTCGCTTATAAGACGACCATGTCGTTGCGGTGCACTATTGCGTCACCATAATCGTAACCGAGTACAGACTCGATTTCGTCGGAATGTTTACCTGCAATTAACCCTAAGGCCTCACCACAGTAACGAGTTATGCCTCTGGCAATGATTTTGCCTTTTTGGTCAACCAATTGCAGGGTTGCCCCGCGTTCAAATTCCCCTTTAACGCCAATAATGCCCTTCGATAACAGGCTGCGACCTTTTTCGGTCACGGCTTTAACGGCGCCCGCATCGAGCACCAGTGAACCTTGGGCGGCGGGTCCCGCTAAAATCCACTGTTTACGGCTCTCTAACGGATTTTCGATGGCACTAAAATGGGTGCCAATGGATTCTTTAGCGACCACCTTTTTAATCACATCAGGATGATGGCCCGAGGCAATGACCACTTCAATCCCCGCACGACGAGCGATATCGGCCGCTTCGAGCTTAGTCGACATCCCCCCGGTGCCTAACCCCGAGACCGAACCACCCGCTAACAGGCGCAAACTGTCATCAATTTTCTCAACCTGCGAAATCAGTTTGGCATTGGGATTGGTGCGTGGATCAGCATCGAATAAGCCCTTTTGATCCGTCAACAAAATCAACAGATCAGCATCACACAGCAATGCTGCGCGCGCTGACAAGTTGTCGTTGTCACCCACTTTGATTTCGTTAGTTGCAACCGCATCATTTTCATTGATGATGGGGATAATATTGTGTGCCAGCAAGGCATTAAGCGTATCGCGGGCATTCAAATAGCGCTCTCTATCGTGTAGGTCTGCACGGGTCAACAGCAATTGGCCCACATGTAAACCGTAGATGCTAAAGAGTTGCGCCCAAGCGAGAATAAGCTGACTCTGCCCGACAGCGGCTAATAACTGTTTGTTAGCCATAGTGTCGGGCAATACCGGGTATTGGAGATGTTCGCGTCCTGCGGCAATTGCCCCAGAAGTACATAATACGACTTCGACCCCTGATCTCATCAGTGCGGCCATTTGACGAGCAAGCTCAACCATATGGGCTTTATCTAGCTGTTTACTGCCAGAGGTCAGCACACTCGTCCCCAACTTCACCACCACGCGGCGATACGCTATCTCACTTAAGTTCATTATTCATTTGTAGAAAATAACCGTACAATCCTTATACCTAATCCGCTAGATAATTGGTAGTCAGAGGGCTGGATGCGGGTAGAAATTTTCAATTCTGCTTGGGATCGCGCATTAAAAAGGGCCATCGATTAGATGACCCTCAAAAAATATCCCTTAAACGGCAACTCGTTCTAAGTATCAGCCGTAAATAAATTTCGCAATAAACATCGCCGCGAGCACAAGCACACCGATATTTAAATCGCTAAACCGACCCGTTAACAGTTTGATGGCCGCATAGGAAATAATTCCCAGTGCAATCCCCGTCGCAATCGAGAAGGTCAGCGGCATCAGGATACACACCACGACTACAGGCGCAGCCTCAGTTAAGTCTTCCCATTCAACGTGAACCAACCCTGACATCATCAGAATAGCCACATAAAACAGCGTACCTGCCGTGGCATAGGCGGGGATCATCCCTGCTAAAGGCGATAAAAATAATGCCAAGATAAACAGCAAACCAACCACCACCGCCGTTAAGCCAGTTCGACCGCCCGCACTCACCCCAGCAGTACTTTCGATATAACTGGTGGTGGTAGAAGTCCCCAAAGCTGCTCCCGCAATCGTCGCTAAACTGTCAGCGGTTAAGGCACGATTTAATCGAGGTAAACGGCCCTTTTCATCGAGAAAGCCACCACGCTGTGCAACCGCAACCAAGGTGCCTGAAGTATCAAACAAATCCACAAATAAGAAGGCAAACACCACTGAGAGCATCGTTACTTCAAACACTTGGGATAAATCCATCGCCATAAACGTGGGCGCAATTGAAGGCGGCATAGAGACGATGCCGTTGTAATGCACATCGCCAAACACCAATCCAAGCCCAGTAATGATCAGGATACTTAAAATCACCGCTGACTTCATGCCACGCTGCACCATAGCAATAATCAGGAAGAAACCTAATACAGCCATCACCGCCGGAAACGCAGTAATATCGCCCATGGTCACTAAGGTTGCAGGGCTTGCCACTACAATGCCTGCACTCTTAAGGCCGATCAGCGCTAAGAACAGACCAATACCCGCAGCAATACCAATACGCAGCGACATAGGAATACTGTTAACAATCCACTCGCGAATACGCACTAAAGATAGGATTAGAAAGCAGATCCCCGATAAGAAAACCGCACCGAGTGCCGTTTCCCAGCTGTAGCCCATCTCACCCACCACAGTGTAGGTAAAAAAGGCATTGAGTCCCATACCTGGGGCGAGCGCGATAGGATAATTCGCCATCAGACCCATCACGATACAACCTACGGCCGCAGCTAAACAGGTAGCCACAAACACGGCGCCATGATCCATACCCGCATCGGCTAACATCATGGGATTCACAAAAATGATGTAGGCCATCGTCATAAATGTTGTCAAACCTGCTATCGCTTCCTGCTTGAGGCTCGTTTGATTTTGTTTCAGTTTGAACAGCTTTTCTAACATGGAACTGGGTTCCTTTTATTTTTAAGTAGGTAGGGTCTAAAAATGTAAACACTATGTAGCAGTGTTTTTCGCAGGGGATTATAGGGAGTTTGTGCTGGTCAGGCCAGAAAATTGATAGGGATTTTATTGATAGAAATCGCTAAACAGAACAAAAAACCACCGCACTTAATTTACATTAAAGTTCACTGTAAATAGGGGTTAGCATACCAGTCTTAATCTAGGAAAAATTCAAACGTCGTTCAGGATTAACAGCGCATTGTTTTTAAAGCGAAATAATCACAAAACAGTACAATGGTTTTCCCATACAGGCATATTAGGCTGCATCTGCGCAGCCTATGGGATCGAAGTCGATAGCAAAAAGCCAGCGCCCTTAAGGGCATCGGCTTTTTGAGTTCAACGGGAAAAATGCTTAAAAGCGATAGTTAAAGCTGACGGTAAAGTTACGTGGAGCACCGTAGTGATACACACTGTAAGCTTCTGGTAAATAACTAGAGGTTGACATATAAGCGTAATATTTCTCATCCAGCAAATTCTCTACGTTAAACTGCAAATCCATGTTTTCAGCCAGATCGTAGCGCGCCATTAGATTCACCAAAGAATAGGCATCCTGCGTGATAGTGACATTGCCACCTGTAGAATAACTGTCGCTTTGCCAATTCACTCCACCACCAATGGTTAACTCTGGCAATAAATCCACAAATTGATAGGTAGTAAACAGTTTAAATTGCTTACGTGGACTGGTTGTATCCAACTTATTTCCTTCAGCATCTTCGGCTTTAAATTGTGAATAGCCAGCTGAAATATTCCAACCGTCGATAAACTCCCCAACCACTTCTAACTCGAAGCCCTTACTTTCCGTACCTTGGATAGCATAGTATGCGGTCGTTTGGCCGTTGGCGATTTGCTCTTCAGTCGGTACAAAGTCCGGGTCTTGTTTACCAAAGTTATCCTGATCGATTTTAAACAATGCTAACGATGTGTGCAGACGGTCATCTAAATACGCACTTTTTAAACCAATCTCATATGCTTTCCCCTCTAATGGGTCAAGATAATCACCACTTGCATCCTGTTTATTCTGCGGATTAAAAATCCCGGTATAACTGGCGTAAATACGATGCGCGTCATTGATATCGTACAAGGTGCCAACATAGGGCACAAACACGCCATCATCACCAAAGTTAGTATCGGTACCATAGCTCACGCCTTCACGGTTCCAGCTTGAAATACGTCCACCGGCAATCAGTTTAAAATCATCGGTAATGGTCAAGCGGGTCGCCGCGTAGAAACCTTTTTGCTCGGTATCCATATTCAGTTGACGGTTCGCATTGCTCGACCATTCAGGCTCAGCAAACTGATTTTGTTGCCATTTGTAGAAGTTATCGACCACTTGTGAGTCCCAACCCGTCATATTGTCACGGATAGGCTCATAGGTATCAGCGTAGGATTTTTGCTTACTATACAAAGCCCCCGTCACAAACTCATGGGTTTGACCAAAGAGGTCATAGTCGCCCTTAAGCTGCACATCAAAGTTATTCGAGTTACTTTCACCATGGCTGTGATAACGCTGACCACTAAGCCCCGCCCCCGTGTCTTTATCGAGTAAACCCGACATGTAAATCATCTTAGTGGTGGTTTCATATTCCATGCGGTTGTAGTTGGCCACCACTTGCCAGCCATTGCTAAAGTAATGATTTAGGTTAGCAAAGTAGTTAATGTTTTTAGTTTCCCAGCGGCTCCAATCGGCGGCTGTAGTGGTCGATGTATCCCAATCTGTGGCAGAACCATCGCTAAAGACGGCGGGCAATGCGCCCCACATCGCCCCTTTCGGATCGTTGTGGTTATAGCTACCACCGACACGCAGTAAAGTGTTGGCGGTGATATCGCTATCGACAACACCATAGAGAATGGTTTTACGGTCTTGATATAGATCTTGATAGGAATCGCTATTCACATACTTAGCGACCAAACGGCCACGCACACTACCGTCTTCATTCAGACCATTAGACACATCCGCGGTGACTTGTTTTTTATCCCAACTTCCAGTGGCGACATCCACATAACCTTTAAGATCAGAACTGTCAGCATGCTTACGCACTAAGTTAATCGAGGCGGAAGGATCGCCAGCGCCAGTTAATAATCCGGTAGCGCCACGCACGACTTCAACGCGCTCGTAGATAGACACATCTGATACCGTTTCGCCAGCATCACCGCCTAAACTCCAAGATAAAGGCACACCATCAATTTGATAGTTTTGCACGGTAAAACCGCGGGCCGAAAAACCGTTACGCACATTGTCGGTTTTTGAAGATGATAAACCCACAGTGTTGTTGACCACATCGACCACAGTATTTAACGCCTGATCTTCAATTCGATCTGCCGTCATGATACTGACCGACTGAGGCGTTTCTCGTAATGTGAGTCCTAGACCTGTCGCGGTATCAATATTGCGACTCACAGTGTATTTACCCATCACTGTGATTTTTTCGATATTTTGATCTTGTGCCTCTGTTTTAGAAGAGGTTTGTTCTTCAGCCATCAATGCCAAAGGATTCAAGGCTAGCGTGACCGCAGCCGCCAGAGGAAGTAGATTAAAACGCATAGTCGTTCAGCAAGTTTTGTCAAGGTGCGCATACGGTAACACCATTGAGAACGATTTGCATTTGTATTTTATGTGACAAATGTAACAAATTCATCATTCTTAAGTCGTACAAAAAGATGAATAGATTAATGACAAGGTTTTATGTTTTAAAAACAGCTAATTAAATTAACTATTGCGAAGAGTAGTCATCGCAAGATGGCCGCAAAAAATTTTACGTTTATGGGAAGGAATGAGAGGCATTGCGTCATAACGACAGAAAAAGCTAAAAAAAAGCCTGCTCAATGAGCAGGCAAGACATGTTTCAAGCGTCCCTTTCGGGGAAGTACATTACCGCGCTAGCGGGAAAAACCTGGCATACCCATGCAAAAACACCGATATGCTACTTGAGTCTAAACACGCCCAAAAAGGCGATACAAAGGTTGATGGATGATGGAAACTAGGTTTAAAGGGATAGTTAGCCCTTAAAGCTCATAGCGAATAAACCGCCACGCAAAACATCAGTGTTAAACCAAGTATTTTGCCAATAAAAATGGTTGTTGCCTGTATAAGACATAGTCAATTACTCCTAAGTAAAGTTGAGATTAAGTACTCTAGTAAAGCTTGGCTCGGTTCCTTGGAACTAGAGATTCTCAAATCCGTTGAGACGACTTGTCACTCGGGTCCTTGGAGAAGGGTATCCATCCTGGATAGACTAGAGGGGAAAGGCTTAATGCCCTGTCCACGAAAACTATTATATGTTTTCGTAGTTTTATTACAAGCTTTTTTTGTATTTATTTTGATTAAGGCTTTTTAATGTAATTAAATTACACAAACCATCAAAAATATTGGCGACCTGCATCACATAAAAACAGAAATAACCCTGTAACCACCTAATAAATAAGATATTACAGAATTATTTCTATTTGTTACGTTATTTCGTTAACGATTGATCAGATATTGATACAAACTAACCAAGGGGCTGGCAGTGGGTTTACCGTAGAGCGGATCGCCCTCAGTTGCACTGCCCGCAATATCTAAGTGTGTGTAAGCTAAAGGAATAGCGGCATTAACACCGTGTTCAAACAGACCTGACGCCTTAAGTAGAAAGGCTGCAGGATATTGATGCCCGCGGGCAGTTACTGAAGACGGCGCATTGTTTGAAGATAAAATATCAGCCGCCCCAGACACTTCGCGGATCTTGGCAAAATCCTCACGGCGTAATGTGGAAACCTCAAAGGGTTCGCCCCAGTGGCTCGCTTGTGACGCAAGTGTCTGCGCGCACAGTGCACCACTAGCGACCGCATTTTCAATCGCTGCGGGATAATTACCGTAGCAGCGCACCACATGTCCCGTGAGCGTCGCAACCGAAAACAGCTCAGGCTTAACAGCCGTTACTGCTTTGATCCGTAGATGGCTTAACAGGTCTGCCAATACTAAGCGCCCTTCCGCATCCGTATTACCAATGCGTACCCGCACGCCCGCATGGCTGGTGATAATTTCGTCGGTGACAAACGCTTCGCTGCCAATGCTATTACGCACTAAACCCAGTTCGGCAATTACGCGGATCCCTTTAGGCTTAAGCATAGACAAGGTTTTAAATAACCCAGCCACTGCAGCGGCGCCGCCTTTATCGCGGCTCATGCCTGCCATTGCGCCGCCCACTTTCAGATCGGCGCCGCCCGTATCGTAGACCACGCCTTTGCCAGCAAATAAGAAGGTACGAGTAATCTCACCGTCGGGCAGATATTCGAGTTTCACCACCCGCGGTTGATGCCGGCCAACAGCAAAGGAAGAACGCGCCACCGCACTTAACAGCGGATAATCCCGTTCAAGGATATCCCGATCTTCCACCAATGCGGTTTTAATCACACTGCCTTTAAAGGCTTGCAAACAATATTCAGCAAAGGCCTTCGCCGACATACGCTCAGGCTCAGTACCACATAAATCTCTTGCCAACACACGGCCAGCTTCTAATGCGTTGAGCAATTGACTCTTTTCAGATGATAACGACAATAAACCTATCGCTTCAAAGGCCGGCGTTAAACCTGTCGCCTCACGTAACTCTAAGGTTTGCCATAATTCTTGACCACAGGCCAACGCCGCGACTTCGGTCGCAAAACCAAACTTAGGGGTTGCTGAAGGAACAACATAAAGCAGCGGACGCTTAGCCCCCGCGTCTTTGGCGATAGCAATCGCGGCTCTTGCCGCATCGCCATAAATACGCACATCGGCATAATCATCAGTCACTTGAGTGACGGGCGCTATGATTAAACGGCCACCGGCTAAACCGGGGGCAAACAGTAACGTCGGGCTCTTACCAACCCGCTTATCGACCTTAGCACCGTGCTCGGCCAACAAACTGATCTCATCAATTCCGATAGAAACGAGATCCGGTGTGACCACCACAACCGCATCCCAACCTTCGCCATCAAAAATGGAATTTTCTGCTTGTACATCAATAAAGTTAACTTGAAACATGACCCATCCTTTTTCATTATTGTGCCAGCATTATTCCCGCTATAACGCTTAATTACCAATCAAAAAATCGCTTTGCCACTATCGAAAATACAGAGGGTGGCAACTTTCGCTGCCACAAACGCACACGGAGTTATCGAGATGATTAATCGCCCGAGCAGAATGTGTTAGGATTAGCGCAAATTTGCCCCATACCCACAAGACCTGATGAGGGACCTTCTGTGACAGCGTTAAGTCAGTTATACCCACAGCCTTTATGGCAATGGTTCGAACAAATCTGTGCAATTCCCCACCCTTCCAAATATGAACAAGCACTCAGCCAACACATCCAAACCTGGGCTAAGAGCAAGCAACTCGATGTAGTAGAAGATGCCGTCGGCAATTTAATCATTCGCAAACCCGCAACTGCGGGAATGGAAGATCGTAAAGTCGTTGTGATCCAAGCCCATATCGATATGGTGCCGCAAAAAAATGCCGACAAAGTGCATGACTTTACCAAAGATCCTATCGAAGCCTATGTTGACGGTGACTGGGTAAAAGCCAAAGGCACAACCTTAGGCGCCGACAATGGCATTGGTATGGCATCGGCCTTAGCGATTTTAGGCTCAGATGACATCAAACACGGTCCACTCGAAGTACTGCTCACCATTGACGAAGAAGCCGGTATGACAGGCGCCTTTGGACTACAAGCAGGTATGCTTGATGCCGAGATCCTGATCAACACCGACTCAGAGCAAGAAGGTGAGATCTACATGGGCTGCGCTGGCGGTGTCGATGCTCAGATCACTTTGCCTATGGTATGGCAAGCGTCGGAGCAAAGTTATGCATCATTTAGCCTGCATTTATCGGGCTTAAAAGGTGGTCACTCTGGGGTCAACATCCATTTGGGTCGTGGCAACGCCAACAAGATTTTGGCGCGCTTCCTGTTCGAAAATGCCGATGAATTAGCCCTAGAGTTAACCCAATTTACCGGTGGTTCACTGCGTAATGCTATCCCACGCGAAGCCAATATCAGCTTTATGTTACCTGCTGAAAATGTCGATGCACTGAATGAAAAAGTGCGTGCTTTTGAAGCCTTAGTCCGCGCCGAGCTGGCCATTGCCGACCCAGATATGCGCTTAGTATTGAGCGAAATCCCAACGCCAAAACGCGTGATGAGCGAAAACAGCCAAAATACCCTTATCGACTTATTGCATGTTTGCCCTAACGGGGTAATGCGCATGAGTGATGAAGTAACTGGCGTAACCGAAACCTCACTCAACGTTGGTGTGATCAGCACTAACGATGAAGAAGTCAGCATTCTTTGCTTAATTCGCTCGCTCATCGATTCTGGCCGTAGCCAAGTTGAAGGCATGCTTACTGCGTTAACCAACTTAGCGGGTGCAGATATTGAACTTAGCGGTGCTTACCCGGGTTGGAAGCCAGACAACACTTCGCCGGTAATGGCAATTGTGCGTGAGACCTATGAGTCAATCTACAATAAAGAACCGGTTATTATGGTGATCCACGCCGGCCTTGAATGTGGTCTGTTTAAAAAGCCCTATCCAGAAATGGACATGGTGTCGATTGGCCCGACCATCCGTTATCCGCACGGCCCAGATGAAATGGTCAATATCACCACCGTTGGTCAATACTGGGATCTACTATTAGCCGTGCTAGAGCGCATTCCCGCTAAAGGTGAATAGTCGCTACAGATGAATAGTCACTAAGCAGACTTAAATGACAAAGGCCGCAGAGAGTTCACCAATGCGGTCTTTTTGTACCTTTTATTTATGCACTGCGTAAGGCTTATTATCGCGTTAACTAAGTTAGGTTTGATTAGCGCTGAGCGAGATCCGCCCAGTAAGATTGATATTAAAATACCAAATCCAACTGCTTAGTCTCGCGAGCCATGATTGGCTGAAGCGTATCTTTACTCTCGGCGAGTCCAACAGAAATCCCGAGTAATCGAATTCCACGGCCCTCTTGCCTTGCCATTGCTTGGCTCAGTAACTCATAAAACATCACTATGGATACCTCGTCACTGCGATGCTCGATTGTGGTCTGTTTAAAGTCACTGAATTTAAGCTTCACCACCTGCTTATGGATTTGTCGATCCTTGGCACTACGACTTAGGCGAGTTGATAACTCTTGTATTAATCCCGACATTACCTGCTGGCACTGCTCGAGGCTGTAAATATCCTGCGCCAACGTAGTTTCAACGCCGACAGATTTACGCTCGCGACTCACTGATAACCCACGCTCATCAATCCCATGGGATCTTTCAATTAATACAGCACCAAATTTGCCAAAACGAGTAATAAGGTCTTGTTTTGGATAAGTTTGTATATCGCCGCAGGTATTCAACCCTAAAGAGGAAAGTTTTTCTGCGGTGACTTTCCCCACACCGGGGATCTTGCGTAGGGATAAGGTTTTAATAAACTCAGGAACCTTGTCGGGCGAAATAACATACAAACCATTAGGTTTATTTAAGTCAGAGGCCACCTTGGCGAGGAATTTAACAGGAGCAACGCCAGCCGAAGCAGTAAGCCCTGTTTCGGCCAAAATATCATGGCGAATCGCTTCTGCAATCAGAGTTGCAGAGCCCTTAAACAGCTTGCAATCGCTAACATCTAAGTAGGCTTCATCGAGGGAGAGGGGTTCAATCAATTCAGTATATCGAGAGAAGATAGCGCGAATTTGTTGCGATACCTCCTTATAGACCTGCATTCGACCGGGGACAAGGATTAAGTCAGGGCACAGTTTAAGCGCATAAGCCGTTGCCATAGCAGAGCGCACACCAAATCGGCGCGCTTCGTAATTACAGGTGCTGATAACCCCTCGCCGCTCACGGCTACCACCAACGGCCAGCGGTTTACCACGGTATTCGGGAAAGTCTCGCATTTCCACCGCAGCAAAGTAGCAATCCATATCAACATGAATGATTTTTCGCACTAAAGGTTCCTCCAACACCCAAAATACTGTATATAAAAACAGCAATCAAGTATCTAGGACATATTTACGCAGTCGCGAAGTTCATCTATCGACTCAAGCATCCTTATCCAAGCATAACATTCCCAAAAAAGCCAAAGGAGCGCTAAGGCTCCTTTGGTTTTAAAACAACAGCGTTTAAATTTTAAATTGACCAATATTACGTGTCAGTTCTCGAGTTGCTTGCTCAAATCCTTGTAGACTTTGGGAGAGATCTTGGCTTGACAATAGGGATTGATCGGATAAACCACGCACGCTCACCACGTTTTGCGCCACTTCATCGGCAACCACTGCCTGCTGGCCTATCGCCACGGTAATTTCCACCGTTTGCTGCTGAATCGACACAATCGCACTGGCGATATCACTTAAGGCTTGCTCCACTTGTGTGGTCAAGTCTTGTCCGACCCTTGCCTGCTCAACCCCAGACTCCATCACCTGCTCGGCTTGTAGCGCGCTCTGCTGCAGGGTTTGGATAATCCCTTGAATGTTGGCGGTAGAATCTTGGGTGCGGGATGCGAGAGTTCGCACTTCATCGGCCACCACAGCAAAACCTCGGCCTTGCTCACCCGCCCGCGCTGCCTCAATGGCCGCATTGAGCGCCAGCAAGTTGGTTTGGTCGGCAATGTTGCGGATTACGCTTAACACTTCGCCAATTTGCTCTGAGCTGCTACGTAACTCCTTGATGACTTTAGCCGCCTCAATCACTTGAACCGATAATGCCTTCATGCCTTCGGTCGCGCGGGACACAATTTGAGTACCGTCATGGGCCTGAGTCTGTGCCTTTTCGGCAAAATCATTCGCCCGTTGAGCGCTAATCGCCATTTCTTGGCTCGTCTGCGCCATTTGGGTAGCGGCCGTGGCCACTGAATCGATTTGTTGTTTTTGCGACGACACTGAAGAGACGGCTAGATCGCACACTTGGCGCGCATCCATCACCCCGGTGCCAACCTCTTGAGTAAGATGTCGGGTATGCAGCAGCATCTGCTGCACCTTTTCGGCAAAGCGGTTGAAGGCATCACCCAGCTTGCCTAACTCATCTTCGCGCTCCATTAAAATGCGTTGGGATAAATCACTATCACCCTCAGCAATGTCTTCCATAGCATCCAGCAATTTGCCAAGCTGGCGTCTAAAGGGCAACAACATCAACCATACTGTGATGCCAACCAAGAGCATAATTCCTAAGGCAACAAAACAGGCATTCCAAAAGGCTTCGGTCACAGGCGCTTCAATCACCTCATGGGGCAACATAAAGGCTAAGTGCCATTTCTGCTTTGGATAATCGCCGCCCACGGACACAAAGGTTACCCGCTGCGGCACTCCGTTAAAGGTGACTTCGGCAAAGCCCTTCGCTTCGCGCTGCATTTGCTGCCTTAAGGCGGTAAAGCCTGAGGTGTCCTTAAACTGGTTATCGATTTGATTCGCAAGTGAGCCCGGCGGGAATTTATCCGAGAATCCAGGGAAATAAACCAGCTTACCTTCGTCCGTCATCAGGAAGGCTTGGCCGTAATTGCGGTATTTGATTGGCGCTAACAGGGTTTTGCCAATGGTATCGATTAGAATATCCATACCACCAATCCCAATCAGCTCACCATTGGCGCCATAGACTGGGGTTTTAACTGTGGCCGAAATCGAGCCATCGTTGGCATCGACCGCAGGATCGCCCACAAATAGGCCGCGCTGATCGATAGCCTCCTGCCACCAAGGACGTTTATTGGTGTAATAGTTTGGATCGCCATCGAAACGGCCATTGAGGTCGAAATATTCAAAGGTATTTGCCGAGCCGAAGAACACTGACTTCACATCGCTATCACGGTCGGAAAACGAGCGGAAATAACGAATAATATCTTGATACTGCTGATCATTGGCTAAGTTACTGCCACGGGCATGGTATTGGCTAAACCAGTTGATAAGCCCTGGCTCGGCAAATACTGAGTGGATCACTTGCCCCTTAGCCACAAAATAACCACCAATCTCATTGGCCTTTAAGGCTACGAGCGCCGAAATGTCCGCATCCACTTGCTTACGTGTGTTATTACTTTCTTTATTCACGAGCAAAGCAGCAACTAAAGTAAGAAGTACAGCAAGGGCACCGACGATAGTGACCACTAACTGCAAACTTAGAGAACGTTTTATATATCTCATTCATCTTCCCGTCTGGCTGATCAACCACTTAACAAAAAATCATGCAAAAACAGTTTCACACGGTAACAATTTTTACCCGCCAACAACAGCCGAAATGATGAGAAAAAACGTAAACAAGTATTTGTAAAGAAAAGACATTAGCAAATAATAGGAATCACTAAACAAAGGACTTCCATCAGAAGATCCCATTACTATCACTAACTTTTACAGAATGTTAGACCAAATACTCAAAATCCCAATAAAAAAGCCAGTCACGGAATGACTGGCCTGAGTGTTTGAGCCGCGCTACTGACGCTATTACATCTTAGTTTGCAGGTAATTCGCTAAACCAATACGGTCAATCAAACCGAGTTGTTTTTCTAACCAATACATATGGTCGGATTCGGTATCGTCGAGTAAGACTTCTAAGATCTCACGGGTTTGGTAATCTTTCTTCGACTCACACAGGGCAATCACCTTACGTAAATCATCGCCCACCTTGTATTCATAGGCCAAATCGTTACGCAGCATCTCTTCGACGTTTGAACCGATATTGAGCGCTTCCCGTGCGGCCACATTCGGCACGCCTTCGAGAAATAAAATACGCTGTACCAGTTTGGCCGCATGACCTTTTTCATCATCCGACTCGTGGGCAATACGCTGATAGAGTTCGTTCAGCCCCCAGTCTTCGTACATATGAGCATGCACAAAATACTGATCCATCGCCGATAATTCTCCCGTTAGGAGTCGATTCAACGCGTCGATGACTTCTTTATCACCTTTCATATTCAGCTCCTATGACTCACTAATTTGCGATTGAAGATAGTTTTGAATGCCGGTTAAGCTAATCAGCTCCTGCTGCGATTCGAGCCAATCTAAATGCTCTTCTTCATCTTCAAGGATATCTTCGAGCAGATCACGACTGACAAAATCCTGCTCGGCTTCGCAGAGGCTAATGGCATCCCGCAACAGTGTGAGTTGTTCCTGCACCATGGCTAAATCGCAATCGAGCATCTCTTGAGTGTGCTCGCCAATACGCAGTTTTTCGAGCTGTTGCAGATTCGGTAATCCCTCTAAAAATAATACCCGCTCGATAAGCTTATCGGCGTGCTTCATATCTTGGATGGATTTTTTGTATTCGACGTGATTTAGCTTCTCGAGGCCCCAATGTTTGAACATTCTGGCGTGGAGAAAATATTGATTAATGGCCGTTAACTCACAGGTAAGTACCCGATTGAGTTGTCCCACCACTTTAGGATGACCTTTCATAAGTAACTATCCTTGATATGAGTGAAAGATTGATCTAAATCAAGCCTCTAGCCTAGTACAGTTTTCAACCCAACTCAAATTTTCTTTATTTTTCATAAACTTAAAGATAAAAAGCATTCTCATTATCGCTTAGATTAGCCCGCTATCCTCCTCATATATCAGGGATTAATTTTAACGATGCTAAATTTGAGGCAAAAAAATAGCCTCCAGAGGAGGCTATTTTAGTTGAAGCGGATAATTAAATGATCCGGTCTTTGGTTAACTTCGCTCGGCGCGCTTCTTCAGCGGCCATACGACGCTTACGCTTGTCGCAGGGATCATCACAATCGCAGGCTTTTTCAATCCCTAATACACCTAAACCGCCACAGCTTCCTTCCACGGCTTTGCGCTTGATGAGATAACCTATCGACATAAGCAAAAAGAACAGTAATAAAATCACAAATGCCGCGATAAAAGTGCTCATGTTAACTCCAACTACTTAAGGAAAGGCTTGAAGGCGTCACTGTAGTAGACTTTAAATCCTTCGCCTTGCTTTTCTATTAGCATTATCGCCAAGTGTTCTTTCTTGGCAAGCTCCAATGACGCTTCTGTGCCTAAAACCATCATCGCCGTCGCAAAACCATCGGCCGTCATACATTCTTTATGCAAAACGGTCACAGATGCTAACTTATGATTGATAGGCAAACCGGTACGCGGATCGATTATATGGGTAAAACGTTGACCTTCTTCCTCATAATAATTGCGGTAATCCCCCGACGTCGCCATGGCCATAGTGCCCGGTTCTATCACCTGCTGTACCGCCATGCCCTCATCGGTCGGCTTCTCTATGGCGACACGCCACGAACTGCCATCGCCTTTGGTGCCTTTAATGCTCAGCTCGCCACCAATTTCAACTAAGTAACCCGTTGCGTGATATTTATCTAAAATAGTAGCCACTTTATCAACGCCAAAGCCCTTGGCGATAGATGACAAATCCACGTACAAATGGGCGTTATGCTTGCTTAAGCGATTGCCTTCGATAGAAAGCTCACTGATACCCGTTTTAGCCTTAGCTGCATCAATCTCGGCTTGAGTCGGCACTTTGGTTGGGCGCTTATCGGGGCCAAATCCCCATAAGTTCACCAGCGGCCCTAAGGTAATGTCTAAGGCTTTGTCTGTCACGTGATACAAACGCATGCCTTCTTTAACCACTTTGACAGTATCCGGCGACACTTCGACACTTTGCTCAAGCGGTAACTGGTTGAAACGGGACAATTCTGAATTAGGTCGATAGGTCGACATCTGGTTATTGACTTGCTCTAGGGCTAGGTCAATTTCGGCCTGCAATAGCTGGGCCGTAGGCATTTGCTCATTAGGAACCACTTTAATATGGTAAGTCGTGCCCATTGTGCTACCCGCGAGGGAGATAACCTCATCCTGTTTGCTACAGGCTGAAATAAAAAAGGCTAGACCTACAAGGACCAGCCAGTTCACTGAATGCTTCAACACTGAGGTTTTTAACACAGGGGTTTTTAACGCTAGGGTTTTAAACATAGTGACTAACAACTCTTTTGGATGCCCTTTAATGCAAAAGTTGCAGATGAGAGCTTTACTCCACATCTGCAACTCTTCTCACCTTGGGCTAATTCACATTAGCCGCCGAAGTCATCCAATAGGATGTTTTCGTCTTCGACACCAAGATTTTTCAACATACCGATCACGGCCGCGTTCATCATTGGAGGTCCACACATGTAGAACTCACAATCTTCTGGCGCTTCATGGTCTTTCAGGTAGTTTTCATACAATACGTTATGGATGAAACCTGTGTAACCATCCCAGTTATCCTCAGGTTGAGGATCGGACAGGGCCACATGCCATACGAAGTTGTCGTTTTCAGCCGCTAAGCCGTCAAAGTCTTCTACGTAGAACATTTCACGCTTAGAACGTGCACCGTACCAGAAGCTCATCTTACGCTTAGACTTCAGACGCTTCAGTTGGTCGAAAATGTGTGAACGCATTGGTGCCATACCCGCACCACCACCGATAAACACCATTTCTGCATTGGTATCTTTCGCGAAGAATTCACCGAATGGACCAGAAATAGTAACTTTATCGCCAGCCTTTAGGCTCCAAATGTAAGATGACATCTTACCGCATGGTAAGCTCAAGTTACGTGGAGGTGGCGTTGCGATACGCACGTTTAACATGATGATGCCGAACTCTTCTGGGTAGTTAGCCATTGAGTAAGCACGGATCGTTTCTTCGTCAACTTTAGATTCAAGATTGAAGAAACCAAAGTGCTCCCAGTCACCACGGTATTTTGCTGGTACGTCGAAATCAGCATATTTAACATGGTGTGCTGGCGCTTCGATCTGGATGTAACCACCCGCACGGAACGGAACAGATTCACCATCAGGAATTTGCAGCTTCAGTTCTTTAATGAAGGTAGCCTTGTTATCGTTAGAGATAACAGTACATTCCCACTTCTTGATACCGAAGATTTCTTCGTCAAGCTCGATTTCCATGTCGTTCTTAACGTTCACCTGGCAAGACAGACGACAACCTTTACGGGCGTCACCCTTGCTGATGTGGTCCAATTCTGTTGGCAGAATATCACCGCCGCCAGACTTAACCACTACGCGACATTGGCCACAAGAACCACCGCCACCACAGGCACTCGATACGAAGATACCGTTGTTCGCCAGCACGCCTAACAGCTTGCCACCGGCACCGGTTGTAATCGCTTTTTCAGGATCGTCGTTGATGCCGATCGTGATGTCACCGCTAGACACTAGCTTAGATTTAGCGAATAAAATCACTAACACTAAGACTAGGACGATAGCAGTAAACATACTCACACCGAGGTAAACCTCAAGCGGAGTAGATTTAAAAATACCAAGAATATCCATTAACTTATCCTTAGAAGGTCCAATTCAAGAAGCCGTTTGGTGTCTCTTACAGAGACACACCAGAAAACGACATGAAACCTAAGGCCATTAAACCAGCGGTGATAAAGGTAATACCTAAACCACGCAGGCCATTGGGCACATCGGCATACTTCAGCTTCTCACGGATACCGGCCATCAATACGATAGCTAATGCCCAACCTACTCCAGAGCCGAAACCAAACACCACACTTTCGCCCAGTTTGTAGTCACGCTCAACCATGAATGATACCGCACCGAAAATCGCACAGTTCACAGTGATCAGAGGTAAGAAGATACCTAACGCGTTGTACAAAGGAGGAAAGTACTTATCCAGTGCCATTTCCAGAATTTGAACTAAAGCCGCAATCACACCGATAAAGGTAATGAATTTCAAGAAGCTTAAGTCAGCTTCAGGTGCACCAGCCCAAGCCAGTGCGCCAGGCGCTAACAGCCCTTGGTAAATAACTTGGTTAGCAGGAACAGAGATAGTTAACACTACAACTACCGCAATCCCTAGGCCCATCGCGGTAGTCACTTTCTTTGATACCGCTAAGAAAGTACACATACCTAAGAAGAAGGCCAGTGCCATGTTTTCGATGAAAACAGAGCGAATTAACAGGCTAATATAATGTTCCATCTCAATTACCCTTTTGCTTCAACTTGCTCTGGCTTATAGGTACGAATAATCCAAATCAGCATACCGATTAGGAAGAACGCACTTGGTGGCAGTAATAGCAAACCATTTGGTTGATACCAACCACCATCAGAGATCTTGTGCAGGATTTCAACACCGAACAGAGAACCGTTACCAAACAGTTCACGCACGAAGCCAACGGCTAACAGAATCGCACCGTAACCTAAACCGTTACCGATACCATCCATAAAGCTCATCATTGGTGGTGTTTTCATCGCATAGGCTTCAGCGCGTCCCATTACGATACAGTTCGTAATGATAAGACCCACGAATACCGATAACTGCTTAGAAATCTGATAAGCATAAGCCTGCAGCAATTGGTCAACCACAATTACCAGAGAGGCAATAATGGTCATCTGCACGATAATACGTACGCTACTAGGAATATGATTACGGATCATTGAGATAAACAGGTTCGAAAACGCTGTTACCGCAGTTAATGCCAACGCCATTACCAGTGCAGTTTCGAGCTTGCTCGTTACCGCTAACGCACTACATACACCAAGGACTTGTAATGCAATCGGGTTGTTGTTGACGATAGGTCCAGTCAGAACCTGTTTCAGTTCTTTAGCGTCAGACATTAGCTGAGACCTCCATTGCGTGCTTTTTCAATGAAACTCGCAAAACCTTCTTTACCTAACCAGAACGTCAGAGAGTGTTGAACACCGTTACTGGTCAGAGTCGCGCCGGATAATGCATCTACACCGTATTCAGTGCTAGCAACAGCGGGGTTTTTGGTTACGCTGATCGCAATATTACCTTGCGCATCAAATAACTTTTTACCATGCCATTTCGCTTTCCACTGAGCGTTTTGGACTTCACCACCCAGACCAGGGGTTTCGCCTTGCTCGTAGTAAACTAAGCTTTGAATCGTGTTCAGATCAGCATCTAACGCGAGGAAAGCATACATAGTCGACCACAAGCCATAACCATGGATAGGCAGGATCACACTGGTTAACTTACCTTGATCGTCGCGAACCAGATAAACCACTGCATCTTCTGAAACACGCTTAACTGAAGCGATATCGTTTTCAGGTACAAATGAGGTTTTCACATCGCGAGACGCTTTGCGTTGATCAAATGTATTGGCGTCAACACCTTCAACCCAATCACCAGTTTTTAAGTTAACTAACTTAGCTTCGATATGCTTACCGTAAGTTTCCAAAATTTGCGCTTTAGTCACTTTACCGGCTTTAGTGTCAATCAGACCCGCAGCTTCCAGAATGTACTTTTGCTTATCAAGCAGTTTATTTTCTGCTTGAGTTGGGCGCAGTAATACTGCCGCAGTCGACACAAATATCGCACAAATTAGACATAAGCCAACGACGATAAATAGCGTTCTTCCGAACGAATCTCTATTACTAGCCACGAGCAATCCTCCGCTTGATATTTGCCTGAACCACGAAGTGGTCGAACAATGGCGCGAACAAGTTAGCAAACAGAATCGCTAACATCATGCCTTCTGGGAACGCAGGGTTAATCACGCGGATAAACACAGCCATTGCACCAATCAAGATACCGTATGCCCATTTAGCTTGGTTAGTGAATGACGCAGACACTGGGTCAGTCGCCATAAACATCATGCCAAATGCAAAACCACCTAACACTAAGTGCCAGTACCAAGGCATTGCAAACATTGGGTTAGTGTCGCTACCCACAACGTTCAGCAGCGTAGAAATGGCAATCATACCCAGCATTACACCACCCACGATGCGCCATGATGCGATACGGGTATAGATGATGACCAAACCACCTAAAAGAATCGCTAGCGTAGACACTTCACCGACAGAACCTGGAATGAAACCGAAGAACGCATCCCACCAGTTTTGGTTGAAGGCATAATCCAAATTGCCCGCAGCAGCTTGACTCAGTGCAGTCGCACCAGAGTAACCGTCAGCCACAACCCATGTAGTGTCACCAGACATGTTCAATGGGTAAGCGAAGAACAGGAATGCACGACCGGCAAGCGCTGGGTTTAAGAAGTTACGCCCTGTACCACCGAACACTTCCTTAGCCACAACCACACCGAAGGTGATACCTAGTGCCACCATCCATAATGGAATCGTTGCTGGCAAAGTTAAGGCGAACAGGATAGAGGTAACGAAGAAACCCTCGTTAACTTCATGACCGCGGATAGAGGCAAACAACACTTCCCAAATACCACCGACAGCAAACGTCACTGCGTAGATAGGTAGGAAGAAACAGGCGCCATACCACATTAATGCTGGCCAACCAGAGTTTGCTGTCAGTTCAGTACCGAACATGCCAAACAAGCTCACTTGCCATACATCTGGGGTCGCAAAACCGGCAATTAATGCGAGTTGTGCTTGTAAACCTACGTTGTACATACCGACGAACATCGCGGGAAATGCACAGGCCCAAACCGTAATCATCATACGTTTTAGGTCAAGGTTATCGCGAACATGGGTTTTTCCCTTGTTCACTTTACCTGGCGTATAAAAAATGGTGTATGCCGCTTCGAATAGGGCATAAAACTTTTCGTATTTACCGCCTTTCTCGAAGTCGGGTTCAATACGTTCGAAAAAATCTTTCAAGCTCATTAGCCTTCCCTCTCGATCGTATCTAAACAGTCACGCAGATATGAACCGTAGTCATATTTGCCTGGACATACGAACGTACACAGTGCGAGATCTTCTTCATCTAACTCTAACGCGCCTAGGGTAGCCGCACCGTCAAAGTCACCCGAAATCAGGTCACGCAGTAACATTGTAGGAAGAATATCCAGAGGCATTACACGCTCAAAGTTACCGATTGGCACCATTGCACGGTCCGAGCCACCAGTGCTCGTTGTCATATTGAACAAACGAGAAGAGCTTAAGTGACCAAGGAATGCGCGAGTGATAGAGAACTTGTTGGCGCCAGGCAATACCCAACCCAAAAATTCTTTTTCAGTACCTTCTTCAAGCAGACTGACCTGCATATGGTAACGGCCTAAATATCCTTGAGGACCAACTGCAGTACGGCCATTCAGCACAGAGCCTGAAATGAAACGCACGTTACCATCTAAGGTTTCGCCAGCAGTCAACTCAGTCATGCTTGCACCTAAAACAGTGCGAACCAAACGTGGCTTAGCTGCTTTAGGACCGGCAATTGCAACCACACGTTCGGTATTCAGTTGACCCGTCGTAAATAGCTGACCAATGGCTATTACATCTTGGTAACCGACATGCCAAACAGTACGTTTTGCAGAAGCTGGAAGTAGGAAATGGATATGAGTACCAACAAGACCTGCAGGGTGAACACCGGCAAATTCTTCAACTTGGGCATTAGCAGCAGGAATATCGGCGCCAGGCGCTTTGCAAAGGTAAACTTTACCTTCGGTTAGTCTTGCTAAGACTTTAAGACCATTAGCAAAATCTTCTTTATGCTCGCGGATCACCACAACGGGATCGGCAGCATGGGGTTGCGTATCAATGGCGGTTACAAATATACCCGCAGCAGAAGAATCTACGGCTGGCACTTTGCTGAAAGGACGAGTACGCAATGCAGTCCATAAACCTGACTCAATCAGGTTGTCACGGACCAGTTGCGAGTCAAGCGTATCAAGAGCAGTGGCGTCATACTTAGCAAAGGAAACGCTTTCGTTACCTTCCACTTGAATAACAACAGACTGCAGCACACGCTGGGCGCCCCGGTTAATGTCTAATATAGTACCACTGGCTAAAGCCGTATATTTTACGCCAGGATTTTTCTTATCTTCGAAAATCACCTGACCTTTTTGTACTTTATCGCCCACTTTGATCTTCATCGTTGGACGTAAGCCAATATACTCTTCACCCAAAGTAGCTACATGTTTAATGGCTGGGCCATTATGGATAACTTGCTCTGGTCCGCCTGCTATAGGCAGTTCCAATCCTTTCTTAATTGTAATCATATCCACAAGCACTACGTTTTGAAGGAAAGACAATGCGCCGCGTTCCTGCTAAATACGTAGGTTTTAAACAAAACCTACTGCATTGAGCTAGCGCAGATTTATCACAGAAATGCGATCGCAATCACGCTGGTCGCGCGCATTTTACCCCAATTGCCGTGCCATCGCCACGAAAATTATAGGTGTTTTCAAACCTAAAATAAGGATTTAAAAGAATCATGCACTACAGCGTTCACCTTCCGACCGAGTGAGGGCTCAGAAAGAGAGAGTATTACGGTCACTAAATACTATAACATTAATTTTAAAAGAATTAATTTAGCAAAAGGTCGATATATCAAGATAACCAGAAATATAAATACCTTTTCGCTTTCTTGCTGAACAATCGTCAAACAAGATTTAACTCAGTTTAGAAACGCCATTGATAGCCCAAATAGCTGATCCGTCCATTTTCTACTCGAATTCCGCTATTTGATGCTGAGGTTACCAAGGACTCATCAAGTAGATTTTCGACCCGAACATACAATCGATGGTACTTATCAATATCGTAATTAGCCGCTATATCGGCACGCCATTGACCGTCAACACGCTGCAACTCACTACCATACTGACTGAAATCACGCTCAGATTGATAAGCAGCGACAAGGTTTAATTGATATTGAGCGTATTCAATCCCCGCGCTCAATTGCAATTGATGCTCGGGTAACCAAGCCAGTTTGTCGCCCTCCAGGACGCAGCCTTGGATATCTGTGCAGGTGCTCGTCTGATATTCAGCGCTAAGATACTGATAACTTAAGCCTAAGGGCAATTCAAATTCACCCAGCATCCACTGATAACCTAGGCCAAGTTCAATCCCATAGCTGAGCACATCAGGAATATTCTCTTGGGTGAGTAGACGAGTATCAACACACATGGAATAGCTATCACAATCAACATGCAGATTATCAAATTCTTGCACATAGGCGCGCAAATCGGCCTTAATCCCCTCGCTCGCATATTGGGCGCTAACTTGATAATGGAGTGACTCCTGTGCTTCCTGAGTAAGATTGCCTGCACTCGCGGCGGCCCACGCTCGGCGGATATCAGTACTAAAGCGCCAATCGCCAGCGTCATACAGTACACCAAATTGTGGCATCCAATCGCTATCGGAAAAGTCAGCCTCATCAAGCCCAGCAAAGACTAAGCTAATCTCACGATTGACACTGACATGCTCATAAGTAAGCCCTAACTTGATTTGCATACCTTGCCAACGCCATAAAGAGTCGATTGCCGACGTCAGCGCAGTGGCATCATCGGTATAGGCTAACACCGAGTTAGACTCATCACGCACTATACTTCTGTCCGCTTGCCACAAAGCCGTTTGATCACCGAAACGCATTTCGGCTTTATCGGTATGATAACGAGCACTATAGGTAATTTGATGCTCTCCATATTGGTTTATCGCCTGAGTCTGAGCACCAAACGCACTGTAATCATTATCTTGTACCAACATATTGATATCGTCACCATTAACACTGGGATTTCGGTCAAAGGCGGCAATGTCGTAAAGCGTTCCCAAGCCAATATTTTGCCCATTAAACGCGCCAAGCTGATCCAGTTGTTGTGAATATGATTGATAGTAAAAGTCGCTAATCACTCGACTGTCACCCAAATCCACTTGATGTGATAACTGGTATTTATGCTGTCTCCCTTGGTGGTTATCTTGTGCTGTAGCGGAATATAGCTGTAATGAATCTTGCTGCCAGTCGGCAGCCGTTATCCCAAGCAATGAGCGATAACTATCGTCATCGATAAATTGATAGGTAAATTCAGTTTGCTGTGGACTGCGAGCACCAAGCAAGCTCGTGGCGTTGACCTTAAATAAGATATCCGTTTTTTTTCTGTCAGCATCACTGCCGTTTAAAAAATTCGCATCGCCTTGTTGTTTTAAATAATTGGCGGCAAATAAGGCTCCGTATTCTTTTTGCTTAACGCCCCAACGCAGGCCAGCATTTACATCGGAATCTGTTGTCCCCTCAATTTGAACACTGCCGGATTGCGGGCGCTCAATAATGTTAAGGCTTTGATAATCCACAACCCCAAACGCTCCCTGACCACCAACAGCCATATTGGCCAGTGGTGTAGTCGTCACACTTTGCTGTAATAAAAGATGGGGTAAGAGTTGCAGTTGAGGGGCTGAGTACTGAAGGATCCCCTCATAAATCAGCCATAGCATAGCCATATTTGAGCAACTGATTGGCGAATAATACCCAGGCCGCCAGCAATTCTTTCTCCGTGATTTGATAATCAGGCCGCCTGAGCACCTCCAATCCCAAGCGAATCGTTGAGAGTACCGTTCGATGCCCAATGGTATTGGCCTGAAAATGCTTATCCCAGCCCTGTTGCTGTGCGTGTAAACCAACTAGCCACAACAGGCATTGAACCATCAACGCTATCAGTAGGATGATGTCGAATCGCTCTGGACTGTTGGTACGACTTTGGCGTAAGCCAAAGCCGTATGCCGGGCTTTTGAGGTCACGAAAGGTTTCCTCTATTTGCATACGTTTGGCGTACAGGTTTACCAGCTGCTTTGGGCTCCGAGATTCTGGTGGTAAATTGCTGGCTAACACCCAAGGCTCTTTCGCCGATGTTGAGTACGTTTTTGCCGATGGATGGTGGCAATTAGTCCTCGTTGAACGCTGATTTGTACGCCCCTTAGGTTTGCTACGATAAAGCGTGAGATGGCAATTGATAGGGTTAGTTTTGGTCAAGGTCTTACAACCCAGGCTCTTCGCTTGACCGTTGGCCAAGTCATGTGTACTGCGAACTGCACGCCAATTTTCAGCGCCAATATCTGCAAATTGAACTGTACCGCGAATACGGCTTAGCCAAAACCAACCATGCGCCTCAACCTCTTTGTACCAAGGCACTTTGAACCCCGCGTCAGTCACGATGAGAGGGGTAACATGCAAAGGTAAAATCTTGGCTAAGTCCGCTAAAAAACCGTTGTGGGAGGCCTTAGAGCATTGTTCTGATAGGGGATAGGACTTCTCATACAGGGTAATAGAGCGGCCATTGAAGGCTATTGAGGCGCGCAGAGCCATGATGCGTTTATGCTCTCGGATGTCTGACCAATCGACGAGCACAATCGGCATAGGGTTACCAGAACAGATGAGGCTGGCATGCCATTGGTAGACAGCTAACCGTTCTTGATGCAGATGCGTGTTGCCGAGCAAACGATCAATGCGCTTGATGTTGTGCTTGGTTCGGGCCGTGGTTGGTAAATTTCGACCTAACTCAGTCAAGGTCAGTGTCTTACATTCAATCAGTGCCTTAGAGGCCAGCATCAAGCTGTTTAATCGTTTTAGGTGAAGTTCTGGGCAGTATTGGTGTAAAGAATGTTGTAGGATATTGGCTTCGCGCATCTTGTTGTCCAAGTGTAGTTTTTAGCGAAACCATTTGATCATGCAACAAGATGCGCTTCCACTCTAATTTGATGATTTATTTGTAAATCATCAGGGGATTCTTCAGGGCTGAGTAAGGCGCTGGTGAGAAATACACCCGATCTTGCATTACAGCGACACCTTGGCTGGCAGAACGCATACTGATATTGGCGGAATTGCCACTATGGTCGGCTCGAAGCAAGGTTAAGCTATTAAGATTGCTTAATTGCATCGCATCATCGCTGGAATGGTACTGATCATTGAGCTTGGCTAAATCGAGCGTTTGAGAATAAAGGGGATTTGCATTGAGTGAGTTAGCGTAAATACAGGAAACCGCCAGCGCGGTCAGCGACATGACAAAATAGCGACTTGGCATACCAAGCTCCCAAAATTTTTGTTAGCGTACGGCGTTTGTTGTTATTTTGTAAAATAGCGGAATTAGTTCGAAAAAAAAAGCGACTAATGTCGCTTTCTTGACGCTTTCGCGTTAAGCCCATATTTGCGGCTTAGAGTTTACCTAAAATCTCATCACTGAGTTTTAAATCATCGTTGCGGTTAACACTCACACCAGCAGCAATAATATTGCGTGCAATTTCCTGTGCTTGCTCCAAAGAGTGCATCTCGTAGGTACCGCATTGATATTCGTTCAGCTCAGGAATTTCAGATTGTTCAACGACTTTCAGCACATCTTCCATAGAAGCAAGCCAAGCATCCGCCACTTGATGTTCAGTGGGCACACCAATCAGGCTCATATAAAACCCAGTGCGGCAGCCCATTGGCGAAATATCAATAATTTCCACATCATTGCCATTTAGATGATCACGCATAAAGCCTGCAAATAAATGTTCCAAAGTGTGAATACCACGCTCGCTAAGGATATCTTTATTCGGCGCGCAAAAACGTAGATCGAATACTGTGATCGCATCACCTTTGGGGGTAGTCATATGTTTGGCGACACGCACAGCAGGTGCATTCATTCGAGTATGGTCAACAGTAAAGCTATCAAGTAATGGCATAGGGATCTCCAAATTATCAGGGCGATACAACGCCACTGTCGCTATCTATTTATATGAGTGCAAGCATAACACCAAACAGTAACAAGTTAACGCAAGATGAAATCATCTCATATCAGTAAGGTGCTAATATGAACATTTTGGGTAAATAGCCATCATTAATGCTGTCGTTGTTGGCTGTAGGCATCTTCAGAAATCTTATGGTATTCACGCACGCCTTGCTCATAAGCATGATAAGCCCTATAGACTTTGTCCATCATGGGATCTTGTTGCGCCTGCTCTGCAATCACCTGTTGTGAGATCCGTTCAAGTTCAGTTAACACAGCAGACGGAAACGCCTTAAGCTCTACCCCTTCCTCTTTTACGAGAGTTTCAAGTGCACTGACATTACGCGTGGTGTATTCATCCAACATATCTTGATTAATGGCACGCGCAGCCGTCTTAACGATGGCTTGCAAATCTTTAGGCAGATTCTCAAAAGCATCCTTGTTAATTAAAAACTCCATATTGGAACCTGGTTCATGCCAACCGGGATAGTAATAATATTTAGCCACTTTATGTAAGCCAAAAGCGAGATCATTCACAGGCCCAACCCACTCAGCCGCATCGATTGAACCCGTTTGAAGAGCACCATAGAGTTCTCTTCCTGGCATATTGACGGGCACAGCACCGACACGTTTAAGCACCTCACCGCCTAAGCCTGGCATGCGGATCTTCAATCCTTTAAAGTCAGCTATCGTATTAATGGGTTTATTAAACCAACCACCCATTTGCATTCCCGTATTGCCACCAGCCAGAGGGATAATGCCAAAGGGACGATAGACTTCCTCCCACAGCGCCATGCCACCACCATAATGTAACCAGCCGTTCATCTCTTGTGCTGTCATCCCAAAGGGAATTGAAGAAAAAAACTGGGAGGCGGGGGCTTTGCCCTTCCAATAATAGGAGGCTGCATGCGCCATCTGGATTTTACCTTGGCTAACGCCATCGAATACCGCAAAGGCAGGCATTAATTCTCCCGCGCCGTAGACGCTAATGTGCAATCGGCCGTGGGACATCTCATCGACAAGCGTGGCAAAACGCTCAGGGGCCATGCCTAACCCAGGAAAATTTTTTGGCCAAGAAGTGGCTAAACGCCATTCAATCACCTCTTTAACAGGAGGCCTTTCAGCAATGGAAATAGACTCCGCATGTTGAGATGAGGGATTACAGCCAGTCACGCCAAAAAACAATACCGCTAATAACAGCCCCCCCAAATAACGCATCACGCACTCCCCGCAACAAAAACTGTTAACCACATGAAAAATAGCACTCTTTTTGTAGAAAATAGGCGCTTAACTCGATAAATAGAACATATTGTTAACACAGAATATTCGACAGGGGAACCTAAGAATGAGACCAATTTGACTTAAAACAAAAAGCCACTTTAATAAAGTGGCTTTTTGTTTTAAGCATGTCCCGTCCTAAATAGCGATAATTAGCCGCGACAATTGGGGGTTTTAGGCACCTCGACGTTCGTCGCCCATTCACTTTGAGTAAAGGTATGAATAGATAGCGCGTGGACACCATTAGCTAACTCATCGGCTAAACAGTTGTTCACCAAGCGATGACGGGCAAGCAAACGGAGCCCTTCAAATTCATCGCTGACCACCACAACTTTAAAGTGAGTCTCTGAATTAGGAGGTACATGATGACGATGACTTTCGTTAAGCACTTCTAAATAGGTTGGTGAGAAGCTCTCAGTTAACTTCTGATTGATGGTCTCAGCCACTGTGCTCTGCACTTGGGTATTGGACATATTCAACTCTCAATATGGGTAAATCCAGTGGCCGCAGAGTACTGCTTCAAGTATAAAAGATCAAATTTCAGCGCCCGTTTTGCAACTTAAAACCCAACAAATCCGACAACATTTTGAATTCAATAACCTTTCAATTACCCATGATAATTAACGATAAGTTGCCTAAATGTGTAGTTCCAACGAGGCTCTGTGACCTTTAGGCGCTTAGGTACACTGTGCAACCAGTCATGTTGCATAGGCCAGTGCATAATTAATAAATCACCACTATGTAAACTAATCGTGTATTTAAGCTTGCTATGTTTATGTTTAATCACAAAATCACGAGTCGCACCTAAGCTGATGGAGGCAATATCGCTGCCGTGGGCAATTTCAGGTTCATCATCACTATGGGCCCCCATACAATCCTGGCCATCGGCGTAACGGTTAACTAACACCCCATTACTGCCAAGGCTAAAATCTCGCTGCAATTTATCGCGTAATTTTTGCAGATACTGAGGCCAAGGCAAGGCGCGAATAAATAGCCCCGAATACATATAGTCACATCCCAAATCGCCATACCAAACCTGCTGGCGAGGGATCGAATGGTATCGTCCAAACACTTGAATTTGCGGGCGAGTAAGCGGATATGATTGCGCCTCATTAATCAACGCATTTTGCTGCGCCTTACCTAGATAATCCCGTACTAAGGTGATAGGTGGTTCGAGTTGTCCAATATCTAGGCTTTCGATGGCAAGCACATCATCAGGTGTATCCAAAGGATAATCCTCAAATTCGAATCCTAATTCAGCTTGTTTCATACTCCCACCTTATGCACAGTTCGCCCTTTCGACAATCAGCCTAACGCCAATGATAGTAATGTTTTACGTAGGTTTGCGCAGCGTTGCGAGTCAACAGTGTATCCAGCCTCAGTCTGAGGATTCAAATTTGACCAGTAAACTTGGCTGCCATGGTACGGCATCAAAGACATACTTCAAGGTATACAAACTAAGGCAAACATCGCAAGCGGTCATGAAATCTGCGATAATCAGCGCCTTATTTTTATTGGCACAACACAACATGACGACACAATTTTCAGTAGCAGGAATAGAACTCGAACTATTTCGCTATCCCGCATCGCAGGAATCGAATCTTCAAGCGTGGGATGCCGCAGACGAGCATTTAATCAATAGTTTGATTGAAGGTGAACAACCAGCTGTGCCAACGGCCATTATTAACGATAGTTTTGGCGCCTTAAGTTGCGCCCTCTCGCGTATCAATCCCAACTGGCCGCTTCGCGTTGAAACCGATGCCAGAACCAGTTTTTTAGGTGCAGAGCAAAATCATCATCACAATCAGTTGCCGATGGATAACCTGCAATGGTTTACCAGTCGCGACACCTTGCCTCAAGATGTCGCCTTAGTGTTGATGAAATTACCGAAGAATCTCACCTACTTTGCCCACCAGCTCATGCGCCTGTCGCAGGTATTACCCGCTGGCTGTCGCGTCTTAGTTGGCGCAAAAGCCAAATCAATCAACGCGAGTTTACTGGCATTATTTGCTAAACACTTGGGGCCAGCGAGCGCCAGCCTTGCTTGGAAGAAAACCCGCGTGATCACTTGTATTAGTGATGGTAAGCCAAGAACACTGCCAAATGAAATCATTTGGGATATTCCAGAGTTTAACCTGAAAATCAGCAATTTAAGCAATGTCTTTGCCGCCAACAAGCTCGATATTGGCGCACGAATTATGCTCGATAATCTGCCAAAAGGTGAATTTAATACGGTTGTCGACCTTGGCTGTGGTAATGGCGTGCTCGGACTTCGTGCCGCCCAATTATATCCCAATGCCGATATCCATTTTATCGATGACTCCGAAATGGCTGTTGCCTCGGCAAAGGCCAATTGGACAACCAATCAACTCCCCGAAGGCAAAGGACATTTTCATTGGGATGATTGCATGAGCCACTTTCCCGATAATGTAGAGCCTGATTTAGTGCTGTGTAATCCGCCCTTCCATCAAGGTGAGGCCATTACCGATCATATTGCTTGGCAAATGTTTTTAGATGCCCGTCGTCGGTTAAAAAATGGTGGGATTTTACATATAGTGGGCAATCGTCACTTGGCTTATCATGTGAAATTACAACGCTTATTTAAAAACTGCACCACCGTTGCCTCAAATGGCAAATTTGTCATCCTGCAAGCCCAAAAATAGTCCTTTCTTCACCGCGAAACTGGCGCTAGCGATTAGCGCTGTTTTCGCAAAATTAGCTCAGATGCTCATCATCAGAATGTTCTGAACAGCGGCTTTTAACTAGCCGCCGCCCTAAGTTGTCAGTACAATCCGCGAAAGCAAATACATAAAACTAAACGACTTAGACTTTTATGTACCTGATTATATGGATAGCGTATTTAGGATACTGATATGCCGTTAAAGGATGACGTAGAGCAACTCAAGGTAGAATTGACGCAATTAACGTTGCAGCACCTCGCGCAGCAATCTTCACTTGACCGCCAACTAGCTGAGTTCTCAGCCAAACTCGATACCTTAAGCTTAAAGCTTGAACAGCAAAATAATGGTTTCATTCACACGAGCGGCATAACTGAGCAATCTGCTACCGAGTCATCCCCGATTGCGATCACAACAGATACCTACGCAATGGCGAGCCATGCCGCTCTGCAGTCCGAAACGGTTTCACATCCTATTGAGTCACAAGCCCCTGCCACGTCACCTTGGCAGGATGATCCATGGCTGCGCCAAACTAACCCGCGCTCTCGCGAGCAACATGATTCGCCACAAGCCACTGATTTCGAGCTGATAAAGCAAACTAGGGTAGAACTAGGTGTTCAAGCAACAAGCCAAGTTGAAGCCCAAGTAGAAGCCTTTTTATCGCAAGGTATTGCCGCAATAATGGCTCCCTTTGTGGCCATAAAAGAACAGCTAAAAGGCTTCTATCAACATTATCAAGCGAAGGGCTTGGGGCCAGTGTTTTTAATGACTGTGGCCGGCATTATTACCCTCACCCTAGGTTTTGGTTATCTGCTGCAATATTCCATCAATCACTGGTTTTCTGAACTCGGTAAAGCATTACTCGGTTTTGGCTGTGCAAATGCGATTATCGCTGGCGGCATTTTTATCCGTCAAAAACGCCAAGGTATGGCCGACTTTGGCTCGGGAATCGTTGGATTAGGGCTGATCTTAAACTATCTGTGCGCTTATTTTATTGGCCCCTATTTTGAGATTATTCCCAACGGCGCCAGCTTTATTCTATTGCTGTTGATTACCTTAGCGGGCTATGGCCTTTCAATGCGCCTCGATGCTAAAGTCATTGCGGTCATCGCCTTAATTGGTGGCTCAACGGCACCAATGATGCTGTTATCCCAAAGCTATGCGCCGCTGCTATATATTCCCTACTTACTGCTGATTGGTACTGGGGCATTAGCACAAAGCCGCAAATTGCAGTGGCCATTACTGTTTGAAATGACCGCCTTATTACATATCGCTTGTATTGAAGCCTTCAGCTATTTTGTCGATTTACCACTCCAGCAATGGCATGGCGAAACGGTGCTGGCCGTTGTGAGTCTTAACGCCCTCTTTTATCTCTATGGGTTAGCTGGGCTTATCGTTAACTTATCGACAACATCACTAAGCCATAGGGTATTGGCGCTGCCGATTGCGTTATTGGCTTTTGTGATCTTTGAGCTGACACAATTTACTGAGTTTGCAGGGGAAATCTTTATTGCTAATACCAATTCCATTAACTAACTGGTCAAAATTGTCCATGGTCTAGTACACAATTCTATCACTCTTGCTTTCTTCTCAATGAAGGTATTCCATGCGATAGAGCACTGTTCGACAATATCGTCATAACCACTAAAACAACGATTGGCCAACACATTTTGACGCAGCCATTGCCATACCTGCTCTATTGGATTCAACTCCGGTGAATAAGGTGGCAACTTGAGAAGCGTCAGATTATCAAAGTCATCGGCCAAATCCTGTTGATGCCAGCCTGCGCCGTCCATGATGACCAGCGCATGGCGCCCAAATGCGGTGGCGGCTGAAATCAGTTTTAAATGCTCGTTCATATATTCGCTATTGGCATGCGGGGCAATAATCGCTTGTGTCGCCCCCGTTGCCGGACACACGGCGCCATATAGATACGCTGATTCAAATTGTTGCTGCTTGACGGCCCGTGGACGGGTCCCTTTCTCAGCCCAAATACGGGTGGTGGTATTCTGTTGGCCAAAGCGGGCTTCATCTTGAAACCAAACGTCAATGCGATCGAGTGCAACGTGCCCAGGTGTGTTAAGGATCGTTGCCATCCGGAAGTTTTTTAAAAGCCTCTTGTATAGCCTCAGATTGTTTCGGGTGGCGAGAGCGAGTGGTAATCCATGAGAAGCCAAGTTGATGCAGCAAGCGGTAGATATTTGCTTGCTTGAACGTCACACCAAATTCAGACTGAATAAATAGGCCGACATCCTTGGCCATCAACCTGCCACCTTGTTCAGATAGACTTCTGTGCTGTACGAACGCTTTAAGCTTAGCTTGTTGTGCGATGGACAGTGTCGCAGGACGGCCCGGATTGGGCGCATCGTCAAGGCCAGTCAGCCCATGGGTTAAATAGGCGGTGACCCAGCGATTGACACTGGTTCTACTGACCTTAAGCATGCTTGCGATGGCGGTACGAGAATGACCTTCAGTGAAATGGAGTAAGGCAAGATAGCGCATACGTTTGCGTGCACTTTTCTCCGATTTTACTAAGGCTGCGATGTGGGGATTATTCATATTTTGTATGATTAAAAACTGATGACCAATTAGATCACATAATTAATATAATTGGTATAACGCACTAGTCTGCGTAGGACTGTACCTTAAACTTAACAATCGGCTCGCTAAATCCCAATCTAGCCTCTTGCTAGTGTTTGGCGGAAGCTTTGCCGCCTTTGCGGCACTTTATCTGGTAAGCCATGATTTCTTAGGGTTAGTATTGCTACTCGAGGCAATATTACTGTTGTGGATTGGACTCAACGAAAAACTGATTTCAGTGCGCGCCGAAGCCTATGTCTTGCTAGTGATGGGACTGGCGCTCAATGCCCACAGCCTACTCTCGGGCTTGACCTTACTCGAACTCGGCGGCTTATCGCCAGTGGGTGCCCTTGGCTTCCCCCTTATCGCGTTAGCTTTAAGTGCTGGCGGATTATTATTTATAATCAATCAATTAAAAACTAATGAATCAACACTCTCCACCTTAGAAGGGCAACTCTGTTATCTGCTAAAAGAAAGCCTCAGCGGGTTTTATGTCGCGACCCTATTAGTTGCGGCTTATCTTATCAGCAGCGATTACTACCTCGCAATTGTGCCACTCCTTAGCCTGTTACTCTTGTATTTAAGTAGCAAAGACAAACTAATGGCCAGTGAGTTTGCAGCTTGGCTATTGCTGCTGCCATTGTTATTTGCCGTAATCGAAGGCATTACCCTCTCCGGCAGCATGAGTTTTAGAGCGCAACCGCTGATGGCCAAGCTGGCACGAATTGAACTATTCGCCGCCCTATTATTAACCCACTATTGGTATCGCAAATACTATCCCTCATCCCTATTTGCCCAAGCTGCCAAGCAGATACAAATTGGCTGCTATCTTCTTTTACCACTGCTTTTATTGCCAAAAGTCATCCGCAATTACTGGGAGTTTACCGCAGCTGCACTCTGGTTTAGTGGCTTGTTTAGCCTTGGCTTAGCCTATGTGATCAAACATAAAGCCCTTAAGATTGAAGCTAAAATTCTAACTTGGCTTGCCGTACTCACCACAGCGAGCTTATGCCTGTTTGAAATCTGGCAAGGGCTTATTGCGCTGCTGATTGGCATGCTTGTTATGGGATTTGTACTCATTCGTTATCGCACTCTCCCCGACAGATGGCGTCTGCTATTGACCCTTCAATGGCAACTGAGTCCCTATTACTTTGCACTGCCGCTGACTGTACTTGTCTATGGATTAAATCGCACTGATGTGGTGGCTTGGTCGATGACGGCTTTAGCGCTCAGTGGCTACTTTGCACTATTACTCCAAAGAGGGGCTAACCATACGGGTGAAAAGACCAGCTTATTCGGTCACATTGCCAGTGAAATCCAAGCCGCAGTGCGCTCAAGCTACAGTCTTGCCTACGGTCTTTGCCTTGGCTTAGCGTTGCTGCCTATCCTGCTGCATTTTGAGATATCGTTGAGAGTAGATTTGAATAATGCGTTACTGATCCTCTGCGAATTTACCGCCTTAGCATTGCTTGCCACGCTGATATTACGCCGCGGCGTTGCTATCCGTTTACATCGACGCTTCTTACCGCTGCAATGGTTGAAATGGGGTTGGCATGGGTTACTTGCGCTCAGCTATCTCACCTGGAGTTATGTATTTGATACCATGATTGCCGCGCCGCTCAGTGCGATTTTATTAGTGGTGCATGGCAGCGTATTAATGTTTATCAGCTTAAAACCCCAACATTCGGACATGATCCGCCTCGCCGCAGGGCTCTTTACCTTAGCCACGCTCAAGGTGTTATTGCTCGATATGGCGTCCTTCGAGCTGGTGCAAAAAGTCATCGCCTTTATGTTGATTGGAGTGATTTTACTGACCGTATCTTACTTCTATCAAAAGGCGCGTAATCGCCAACAACAAGCAAATTCGTGAGTGATGTTTATCGTTCAAACGCCAAAGGCCGCTCATGTTAGCGGCCTTTTCATACACAAGTGATGATAACAGAGAGGATAAAACGCTTACACCAAGGCTTTTTCCAGCGCCTGCGACACATCGGCGATGATATCGTCGATATGTTCAATGCCGACGGAAATACGTATCAGATCTTCAGACACCCCAGCTCTAGCAAGTTCATTCGCATCGAGCTGTCTGTGGGTGGTGCTAGCAGGATGACAAGCTAGCGATTTAGCATCACCGATGTTCACTAAACGCAAAATCATCTTCAGGGCGTCGATAAACTTGCCACCAGCAATTTTCCCTTCCTCAGGTGTAGCCGCTTTAATGCCAAAACTGATGATCCCAGACGCTTTACCGCCAGTGATTTTTTCGCAATTCTCACGGAAAGGGCTACTTGGTAGCGCGCCATAATTAACCCAACTTACCGAAGGATGCAGTATCAAATACTCGGCTAACGCGAGCGCATTAGCACAGTGACGTTCCATACGCAGACTCAGCGTTTCAAGTCCTTGTAACAACAGGAATGCACTATGGGGTGAAAGTGCTGCCCCCGTATTACGCAGCGGCACCACACGACAACGTCCAATAAAGGCCGCGGGGCCAAAGGCTTCGGTGTAGACCACGCCATGGTAGGAAGGATCGGCTTGATTTAGCAGCGAAAAACGTTCTTTATTCGCCACCCAATCGAATTTACCCGAATCGATAATGATCCCGCCGATGGTTGTACCATGGCCACCAATGTATTTAGTCAGAGAGTGAATAACGATATCGGCACCATGCTCAAAGGGACGGCATAACACAGGGGTCGCCACGGTATTATCCACAATCAGCGGCACCCCATGTTTATGGGCAATATCGGCTAAACGTTTAAGGTCGACAATATTACCGGCGGGGTTACCGATAGACTCACAAAATAACGCCTTGGTTTTGGCATCGATTAAAGCTTCAAGTCCTTCAAAATCATCAAAGGCCGCCATCCGCACTTCGACTCCTTGGCGCGGCAGCGTATGGGCAAACAGATTGTAAGTACCGCCATAGAGCTGGCTGGTGCTGACGATATTATCGCCAACCTGAGTAAGAGCTTGAATCGCATAGGTAATAGCCGCCATGCCAGACGCCACAGCAAGCGCACCGATCCCGCCTTCAATGGCGGCAAGACGCTGCTCAAGTACGCTGGTCGTTGGATTCATAATCCGCGTATAAATATTGCCAGCGACTTTTAAGTCAAATAAATCAGCACCATGCTGGGTATCATCGAAGGTATAGGACGTCGTTTGATAAATAGGTACCGCAGCAGCTTTAGTCGTTGCCTCAGACTCATATCCGTGGTGTAACGCCAGTGATTCAAGTTTCATTTTTGCTTCCTTCCCCTGAAAAATTCCCAACCATTGCGCCTAAGCCAACACAAACATTGGGGGCACTTTGCGAAAATAGACACTAAAACCGCACAAGATTTGTGCACTGCACCCAAGCTACCAGACGGCCATCTAGAAGTCTAAACATTTTTATACATAGTGCTTTAAAATTTAACAGCTGCAATTAAAGAACAAGTATTTTGAGTAAAATAAGTTTTATCCAGTTATCCGTTATTATATTGTTATTAATATGACAATCATTTTCAGACTTGCTTTATTTTTTTAGTTGGCCTATGGTATGGACAGTTTATTAATCATTAACTCTGTTAGATGATTAATTTAATCTTAAAATTATATGGAGATGTAGCCCGTGTTAAAAAATGCATTTTCATTACTCAGACTTAAGTCAGCTTGGTTAATGCTGAATACACTTGATTATTTATCCCGCGCGGCACGCCTGCCCGCGCGGCACGCCTGTCTCTTAAATTCCCAGTTTAAGCCGAGTGCTACTCGCACTCGGCATCTGATTACCCACATTTCAATTTATTGCTCCTATTTTTATGCTGGGGCTTAGCTGTTATCTAGCTCATATTTGGGGTAGCTATGTTTTATTCTTTTTTTAGTAATCTATTTCAGTCTTTTATGTTGAAAACAGAAACCTATTACTTGCAAAACAGTTTTAATGCCTCATTACGCCCCACCGCACTGGCGGCGGTGATAGCAAAGCTCGATCAACTTAAAAGTGAAGAAACCCTAGATAAAGTGACCGTTGGGCGTGAAGTGCTCCTCGTTAATCAACAGGATCAGCAGGAGTATCGTATAGAACTGGTATACCCACCTAGACACAAACCAAGAGCGGGTCGCTACTCTGTCATTTCCGATTTAGGTGTGAGCTTACTGGGCCGAACCAAAGGTGAATATGCTGAGGTAAATATTTTAGGTAAGCCCGTGCTGTTTATGGTGAAGGATATTTCACTTAGCAAGAGACAACCTAAAAATTAACGGCAAAACTAACAGCATTAGAATAAAGCATGTTCAAATTTCAGTGGCAACATGCTTTTAGGTCGCTATTTGCGGCGGCATCTAGCACAGGCATAAAAATATATTGGAGGATACGATTTTGAAGTTATTGACTGGCCGCGAAATAAATTAATAGCAGAGAGCTAACACTTACTCCTCTTAAAAACTTACTAAGTATGGCAGCGCTTATGTAGAAACCATAAAGAGGTCAAAGTGTTTTATCTCGCTCAGAATGCTTTAAATTATTCAAATTTATCGATAGATTAATTTGAACTAACTGTCGGTGAGAATGCGGCGCTACACTCGATAGTTTGACTTTACTTAATCTCATTTTAGTTAGGAGTATTTTCCATGAGTAAAGAAAAAGCGAAAAAACCGCCGATGAAAACCTTAAAAGAGAAGCGACAGGATAAGCGGAATCGCCAAAAAGCCTCCGATTAATGCCTGTTATAAAAATCCCTTAAATCCTCTCTTTTATGACATAGGGTGCGGCAATAGCCGCGCCCTATTTTTATGCCAGCTGGCGGCGATATTGCTCGGGTGAGTATTGAGCATATTTTTTAAACATCACAATATAGGGTGAAGTTTGGTTATAGCCCAATGTCAGGGCAACTTCTTTGATTGATAAGCCTTCACGTAGCAATTGCAACGAATAAATAAACTTATGTCGCTGACGCAATTCAGTAAAACTCATTCCAAGGCGGTCTTGGCAACGCCGAGCGAGTGTGCGTTCTGTGGTATGTAATTCACTCGCCCAGCTTTTAAGACTTATTTGACTGGCTGGCTCGAGTTCAAGTTGCTGCAAAATAGGTTGCAACAGTTTATCGGTACTCGAAGGCAAAAATTGTGGCTGCGCCTGACCTAAGATTAACTGGTCAATTAACACCTCAACCAAACGTTTATCCGCATCCGTTTGTGCAACACGCACCTGTCGCTGGCGGAGATCGTTCACTATTGCCTGCGCTATCGGCGTCACCGCAAGTAAACAAGTTTCATCAGGAAAAACCTGCGCCCGACAGGCAACAATATTCAATGAGCAATAATGGATACTGCGGCGGGTGTAACTCTCATGCTCTACGCCTGCTGGCACCCAAATCGCATATTGGGATGGCGACAAAAATCGTTGTCCAGCCGCATGCAACTCCATAATGCCACCACTGATCAGCTGTAATTGCCCCCAAATGTGGCTATGTTTTGGTGTAATGGTATTGGGCAGAAAGGCTTCATAGTTGAAGAAAATATCTGCCACTGGCGCTTGCTCAGAATTAAGTGGATGGTAAACAGGGTGCATCGTACTCCTAAAACTCGACTTTACATCCAATCAAAACATCGATTGATGCGGTGGTTGTCTATTGAGGAACTGACATTGTCTTTTAAGCAATATTTATATCATAAAAGACCAGCAATAATAGCGACTATCTATGACAGCACGTTTGCCACTTGGCATCGGCTCGTTTCCCCCAATGAAGACTGACCTATGTTGTATTTATTTCCACTACTCGCCGTAATGATTTGGGCGGGTAACGCCATTGTTAACAAACTTTCCTTTGGAATTATCGCCCCTGAAGACATTGCCTTTTATCGCTGGTTTTTTGCCATGCTTGTGCTTACCCCTTTTATGCTCAAACCCGTCTTGAAAAAACGTAGAACAATCATTCCTCTACTACCGAAATTAGCGACCTTAGCCGCCTTAGGAATGGTATTAAACCAAAGCCTTGCCTATTTTGCCGCCGCGACGACAACCGCCACCAATATGGCATTAATCAACTCGATAGTGCCTATGGTAAGCCTGTTTTTGGCGGTACCTTTACTCAAGCAAAGGCTCTCGCCATTAGTTTTTGCTGGCAGCCTAATCTCACTGCTGGGCTTAGTGTTTATGCTAAGCCACGGGGATATGGCTAATCTGGCGATAGGGGTTACTGAGGGGGATTTATTATTACTTATCAGTGCGTTTGTGTACGCCCTTTATGGGGTACTGCTAAAACGCTGGCAGCTACCGATATCGACGTGGGAATCAGTGTATATTCAGGGCATTATCGCTGTGTTGATGTTAACTCCGCTGCTGTTTACTGCGCCAAGCGTCACGATTAGCAGCCAAGCTGCACCACTTATTGTGTATGCCGCCCTTGGTGCATCACTCATCGCCCCTTGGGCGTGGATTAATGGCATTAGCAAATTGGGCGCCGAACGCACCAGTATTTTCTTCAATCTAATGCCAATTCTGGCGGCTATATTTGCGGCGATAATCTTAAATGAGACCTTAGCCATTTATCACTACCTTGGCGGTTCAATGGTTATCTTGGGGGTAATGTTAGTGCAGATAAAGCCCAAACCTAAAATATCAGCCCTAAGCGCCTGTGCTGATTAAATCGACTCAATAGCCCCATATCAGTGGGGCTTTCCTACGATGATTCTCCTTAATTGTCTGTTGTTACTGCAAACCACAAAATAGCGACTAAGCTATTTAATAAGCAATTTTGTCAGTACGTTATGGAGTACCCTATGTTTAATAGTATTCGAGTAAAGTTTTCGCTGATGTTTGCCATTATGGCGACCGCCTTGATCGTTATGGCAATTACTGATGCTATGCAAAGCCGCTCAACTCTTAAGCAAATGCAGGAGTTTAGTCAGTTATTTAATCCTGCGATTTCAGCCATTCTCAACGCTGACCGCGATCTCTACCAAGCACAGCTAAGTGAAGAAGTGTTACTCAGATCCGATCTGGGTAGTGACAGCCGTAAAAGCGAAATAGATAACTGGCAAGAGAATGTCGATCAGGCCCGCGATCGAATGGGGGAGTTTAAAAAACTCTTGCAGGATCATGCCCCAGTATTGCAATCCACCAATGGCTTTGAAGCACAGTTTTCGCTCTGGTATCAAGCCTCATCTGACGTGATAAATGCAGTAAAAAATAGTCAGTTTGACCTAGCAAGACAACTACACGAAAGCAAATCCAAAAAAGAGTTTAAAGCCCTAAGAAACATCTACAATACCGCAGGTGAAGCCGCCGACAATCGCGTTAAAGAACTGGATTTACAAGCCACCGAGCAGGCTACAGCCCAAACTCAAATGTCAGTTACGATCGCTACGCTTGTCGCTATTGTCGCCCTCGTGATTGCCTACTTTGGCCCTAAGATTATCGTCAACGCGATTCAAGACATTACTAATAGAATTAATGACATAGTCGATGGTGATGGCAACTTAACCCAACGAATTCCTATCACTCGCCAAGATGAAATTGGCGAACTGGCCAATGCTTTTAACTTGTTCGTTGCCCAGCTGCAACAGATGGTAATCGCCATTATCAGCCAAACCAAAGATGTGAGCCATACTGTTGAAAACCTAGCGACTAAATCAGCTACTACCATAGGGATCAGCCACGAGCAGGAACAATTTGTCGACACCATAGTTACAGCCGTAAATGAAATGAGTGCAGCGGTAAGGGAAGTGGCCAGCAACGCCCTGCATACTGCTACCGAAATCACTAAGGTCAATGATCAGACTATTGAGGGGAAAAAAATCCTCACGCAATCGGTGCATCATATTCAGCAATTGTCTGAATCGGTTAAAAATGCAGTCGCTGTTATCGAAAAGCTCTCCGTCAACTCCGCTAATATTGCCTCGGTACTAGATGTGATCCGCTCAATTGCGGAGCAAACTAATCTGCTCGCTCTTAATGCTGCCATTGAGGCTGCTCGTGCTGGTGAACAAGGGCGTGGTTTTGCGGTGGTCGCCGATGAAGTACGTACTCTGGCGAGTCGTACCGAAACGTCGACTCAAGATATTCAGAGCATGATCGAAGAATTGCAGCGGGGCGTTAATGATGCGGTGAAGAGTATTGAATCAGGCGCCAGCCTCACCCATTCGACGGTTACCCTTGCCAGTCAGACACAAGATGCCTTAGATCAGATCCTAAATTCCACTTCTAAAGTCAGTGAGATGTCGACTCAAACCGCGACCGCAACAGAAGAACAAACCCACGTCACTGAGGAAATCAATCGTAACTTGACCGAACTGTCTGATAAAACAAGATATTGCAACATAGTGATCCAAGAAACACAGCAAATAGTGGTCAATACCCGAGCCATTTGTAGCAATCTACAAAAAGAAGTCTCACGCTTTAAAGTCGCTTAAAGAGAGGCATTTGAGATACTGGCCAAGCCCAAAAGGATTGGCCTGTTTTCATTTAAAACAATGGCTTGAAGAGAATAATCCGATAGGTACATCAAACTGCGGCACGTCAACCACACCGCCTTAGTACCGAGCATGTTTAAATATAACGGTTAACAGACTAACTGGCCGCCGAGCTGATTAATTTTATCTTTTGCAGCTTTAGCTGAAAGATAACCTGCCACCTTGGTTAGTGCATCTGCACGCCATGCGAAAGGCGCTTGAACGCTAACAACACGCTCATTAGACGCATCAAAGCTCATCATATCGACATTACCTGTCGGCAGTAATAATGCTGGACAACCTAGGCTCAATTGCTGCGAAACTCGTGAGCTTGCCAGAGCCATATTGCGGACTGTTATCTTCTGGCTTAATCCATTTGAGCCTCGACAAAGCACATCCAAGGAGGCAGAACCAAATACTCGCAAGTCCCCTCCCGCATTGACCCAACCACCAGAAACCCCTGCACGACGTAACTCACTTACTGCCATATCAACCGCATACCCCTTTGCGATACCGTCAAAAGTAACAATAAATGGCCGAGCTAACCGCGCTTGGTTCCCTTTAATTTCAATATCTTTCCAATCGCCCTGCAAAAGTAGCGGCATACCAAGGTAGCAAGGTAACGCCCCGCGAGACATCATTTCACCACCAATGGTGCAATTAAATAAGTTGTCGCTGGCTTTACCAAACCACTTGGCTAATTTAAATACCCTTAGACTATCTTGGCTTAGGGTGACCCAATGGCCAGGCTGACGGTTTAGAAGATTTAACTCACTATCTTGCTGATGAAAACTTAATAAACGTCCAATTTGTGTAATGCGAGAAAAAGCCGCAGTAATCGCAGCTTGAATGGCTTGCTCATCGAGTGTTGGTTGGCTGGGTTCTTCAACTACCGATTCGACTGCAATTTCAATTAACGTGCCCAGTAATGGCTTAGCTCTTCGTATCACGATGCTGCTGGCTATGTGAGGTGTGGATGAAGGATCACCGTTTTACCGCATCTGGTTACTAACAGCAAGAGTGGCCTTAGTATGTTATGCGAAAAGATACCCGCAAAATTAAAATGTTAAAAACTAACATAACTCCTCACACTCTCAGCACGTAGTACTGTGTCAAAAACAACAGAAAACCTAACAACACCGAATCGTACACCAACTTAAGATCCACTAAACTGTATCAGCGGTGGAGGAAGAAATAGCCCCCTATTGCTATATTACTGAGTAATCCACATTTAGCATTGGCTAACAACAACCAGTAAATCATTAATAGAATAATTTTAATATACTGTTTATTAAGATTAAAAATTAAGACAAACCACGATTTAAACCTCTTTTTAACGAACAGATTACAACGGAAGTAAAAACATCTAGACGTCTAGATTGACAGTAAATTGGCAATCCAATATGCTTGGCACCAAGTTGCTAGGATATGATGCCAAGGCGACATAGATTTAGAGCGAGTTTGACTGCCAAGGAGCACGCAGACAACCCGCCGAGTAAAAGAGAAATTACATTGAGTCAATCAACCCAAACCACTGCACCGAGTAACCCGGCATCATTTGTTGCCCTATTACCCTTATTCGTTTTTTTAAGTCTGTTTATTGGCGCAGGCGTCTATTTCCAAAGCCAAGGTGTGGACTTTGCTTTCTATCAATTACCGAGTGTTATCGCTATTCTGCCGGCCATTATTTTGGCTTTGGTGCTATCAAAGCAAAAATTAAATCAAGCCATTGATACCTTTATTGGTGGAATTGGCCATAGCAATATTATTGCCATGTGTTTAATTTACTTGCTGGCTGGCGGCTTTGCGGCGGTAGCGAAAGCCACTGGCGGTGTCGATGCAACCGTAGCCTTAGGTTTATCTCTTATTCCCTCAAACCTATTACTGCCAGGCTTTTTTGTGATTGCCGCCTTTATTGCAACGGCCATGGGTACCTCTATGGGCACGATCGCCGCCGTGGCACCTATCGCCTTAGGCGTTGCCGATCAGGCACAAATTGATTATGCCCTGATGGCCGGCGCCGTGATGTCTGGCGCACTGTTTGGTGATAACCTCTCAATTATTTCGGATACCACGATTGCGGCCACTCGAACTCAAGGCTGTGATATGAAAGATAAATTCCGCGAGAACCTGATTTTTGCCATCCCAGCTTCACTGCTGACCTTTGTTGCCTTTGTCATCGCAGGACAAGGCCAAGCCGCTCTAGCCGCTCAAGATATCGACTTTATTAAGGTGATTCCTTACCTGACGATTCTAGTATTAGCAGTTGCAGGACTAAACGTATTTGTCGTCTTAACCTTAGGCATACTGCTTGCGGGTGCCACTGGCTTGCTGACGATGGACTATGGCGTAATCCAATTTGGTAAGGATATCTACGCGGGCTTTAGCAATATGCAGGAAATTTTTATCCTGTCGATGTTAGTCGGTGGTTTAGCCGCGCTGATGCAGCAACAAGGTGGTTTAGCCTTTGTGAGCAAACAGATTGAAAAGCTCATCACCCGTTTCTCAAAAGCTCAAGGCGAAGCCTCATGCCGCGCGGCAGAATTAGGGATGGCGGGAATTGTAGCCGTGACCAATAGCTGCGTTGCTAACAATACGGTGTCGATTGTTGTCACTGGTGACATTGCGAAAGATCTTGCAGAAAAACACGGCGTAACACCTAAACGAGCTGCCAGTGTACTCGATATTTTTGCCTGTATTATCCAAGGGTTAATACCCTATGGTGCACAAGCGCTGTTAATCGCCTCGACATTTAGCATCACACCGCTAGCAGCCGTGTCCCATGCATGGTATTGCATGATCCTCGCAGCAGTAGCCATTGCAATTGTCATTTTCCGTAAACGCCACTGATGTAGTTAAGTATCACAAGGTTTATTGAAAGCAACACAAAACAAAGGGAGCCACTTGACTGGCTCCCTTTGTTTTAAAGGTTAAAAATTTACCATTATTTAGAATACTTGCCATCATGAAGGGATTCAGGCAAGTTACACCCGATTATTCAACCTTGCCCCTTAACCCACACCACTATTCATTAAAAACCAAATGAATCCAAGACAGCGTGAACCCAGTTTTTACGATTTACATCGCCTAATCACTTGGTTGATTGTGGGAGCCGCACTGCTCAGTGCGATAGGAGTGATGGTCGCGCTGTATGGACAATACCAAACCATGGGCGTTAGCGCCCTATTTATCCGCGCCGATTTTTTAGGGGACTATACCCATTCGCCCCTTGCCTATGTGTTTAATTTAGGATTATTGGCCGCAGGGATTTGCATGCTGATCTCAATGGCTGGGCTGTACTTACTCAAGCTCGATAGCTTTAGCCAATATATTGCACTCACAGGAGTTTGGGTTGGCACTTCGGTGATTTTGATGGGCATTTTTCCGATTAACTTTTTAACCATGCATAGACTGGTTTCCACTAGCTATCTCTTAAGCACGCTAACCTTGCATGCCTTAGTGATTATTGCCGGAGTCGTTCCTAAATTTATCTGCCCAAGGCCCTTGTTTTACTTGAGTTTATTAAGTTTTATCAGCGCTATTAGCCTGAGTTTACAACTGGATTGGAGCCAACTGGATTTTCCGCCCTGTGATATAGACAATCATTTCTGTTTGGTTAGTACCAATATGTGGCTGCAAACGAACCTCAATATTATTTGGTGCTTAAGCCTTGCATTTGCGATGCGTCGTTTATCCAAAATCCTGTATTATCGCGCCCAAGTCCATCACCCGTTTTAACTTAATTATTTATGCGTCTAGCTAAATACCTTGCCCAATGTGGCCTCAGTTCACGCCGAGAAGCCTGCCGCTTAATTGAGGCAGGACGCATTACGCGAAATGGTAAGATTGCCACACATCACGACCCAGTCCAGCTCGATGCAGATGGTCAATGCCTTGATAGTATTTGCTTGGATGCAAAGCCTGTATTAGGCAGCGAAACTCCTACCTATTGGCTATTCAATAAGGCCGTAGGTACAGATTGCCGTTTACTCAAAGACGATAAATCCAGCTTGCTCCACTTACTGCCACCAACACCAAGACTCTACCCCGTCGGCAGATTAGATAAGGATTCCCGCGGATTATTGCTGCTCACTAACGATGGCGAACTCACCCACAAACTGATGCACCCCAGTTTTGCCCACAGTAAAACCTATCATGTGCAGCTAGAGAGGGCCTTCACCGATGAGTTTATTAAGCTAATGGCCAGCGGCGTAAAGTACAAAGAGGTAGATACTCTCCCCTGTAACGTTCGTAGGCTTAGTGAAGATAAATTTGAAATAGTGCTGATCCAAGGCTTAAATCGGCAAATTCGGCGGATGTCCAGCGCCTTAGGTTATAAGGTTATCGATTTACAGCGAGTGGCCTTAATGACACTCAGCCTTGAAACAGTAAGCGAAGATAATTGTACAGAAAGCAAAGCAGCAACAAACACACTAAACACTCTACCAGAGGGAGAAATGCGACCGCTAACACCCACTGAAATTACAACGCTAAAAGCCGCACTAGCGATATAGTCAGATGAGGTGTGGTAACGAATCTCAGACCAATGTGACGTTACGCCCCATAAACCATTTATTCAGCTAAAAGATTTTACACTGTGCAGCGCTAACGAGGTAACCTGAGCTCGGGATAAGTAGAGCCGCTGAATAGGCATCTTTTCGGGCCTCTGTGCGTTGCTCTGTCTAACCATAGCTCGCGATGCCGTACGACTGAGCGCCTTGATATACGCAAAAATCTGCGCACTCAGTCAGAAAGAAAAGATTTTTCCTTTCAAAAAAATCATTTATAGCATTGATTTAGTTTGTTAAATTTAGATTTTTTCGACACTCGTTACCCCGAGTTCAGGTAAGGTAAATTATTATGCTTTCAACATGTGAGTGGTTTATTGTGAATTTGGGTGATGCGCTTATATCACAATCAACATTAAGCGCACATCAATATCACCTAACCAAAGTTTATCAACAAGCTGGTAGCCCTGAGAATCTGCTGGCAGTATTTAAACATGAATCCCAAGATCTCCATTGCCACATAAAGCTATTTCTTACTTCGGAATTTCAAGAATTAGCAATGTTAGATGGCGCCGTAAGATGCGTGAAACCTAATTTTAGCGGTACTAGCTATTTGGCGGGCAATCCTAGTTATATGCTCCAAAAATAGTGAACAACTACACATAGAGGCTATACAGCACCCGTATTGCCAGCAGAATCAATACCACACCAGAAAGTTTATCAATCAAGCCCGCTTTTTCCCGCAACTTAGGCAATACACTCGAATGGGACAACACTAACGCAATTAAGGTGTACCAGAGCCCATCAACTACCAGTGGTGTTAGTACGATAAGTGCTTGACCTGTAAAACTATCTGCAACCATCACAAATTGGCTAAACAGCGCTAAAAAGAACAGCATAATCTTAGGATTGAACAGGGAAATCGCGATACCATCGCGCGCCGCTGTAAGTGTATCCGTCGCCTCCCCCGCCGTAAGTTTTGCCTGCATGCCACCGTTTGAGCGTAATGCTTGGATCCCCATCCATGCCAGATAGAGCGCGCCTAAAATCGCTATCCCATTAAAAACCAAAGGCGCATTTTTCAGCATTACCGCAAGACCAAGTAGCGTGACTAGCGCATAGACCCCTATGCCAATCGAGTGCGCCCAAGCACACACAATCCCTTTCCCGCGACCACCGCCTAAAGTATGACGCACGACCATCGCCAAACTCGGCCCAGGGGACATAGCGCCCAAGCAACAAATCGCCAATAGTCCCAACCAAGTACTAAAGCTCATTTTCAACCCTTTAAAGCATAAAAAGGCCCTCAAAAGGGCCTTCACAGGAGTGGCAGTTTAACACTGGCCTAGCAATACGGTCACTCTCATTTCACCCCGTTGGGATGATAAAAAGCGCGAATATCTTGCACCAGTTGCGCAAGCGATGCAGGCTCTACATACATCATATGACCCGCCTTGTAGTAATGCATAGTGACGCGGCTATTATCAATGCCGTTATCGGCAAAGGTATTTTCAGTCGCAAAGAAGGGCGTTGCGAAATCAAAATATCCGTTACCGACAAAAATACGCAAGTCTTTATTCTCGCGCTGCGCCTGCCCTAAATAGGGTGCCACATTCACATAATGCATTTGTTTACCGCTAATATTCCAGTTCCAGCCACGGTTAACATCGGTGGAAAGCACGTTGAAGGGGCGTGATAATTTAACCCCTAAATCCTCATACAGATATTGATGGATAGCCGCTGTATAAGCACCATCAATACCATATCCTGACGGGTCGTTATCGGTCGAGTCACCACCACTATCGTAATCTTTGCCAGTATAGCGACTGTCTAACCGCCCGATGGTCAAATCCTGATCCCTGAGCAATTCCTTGGTATAGCGACTCGCACTCACCCGTAAATTTACTCTGTCGAGGTAGGACTCACTCAGGCCCGTAAAACGCGCCAACTGTTTGCGTACAGCTTGATAATCACTTTGCGCTAAACGGCTGCCCTGTAATAGGGCTAAGGCGTAATCCTTAATAGCAAATTGACGCGCCTGTTCGACAAATGCTTCGAGCCCCAAGGCCTTATCGGCATCACTGACTTTATTGTGATAAAACGCAGTCGCCGCCATAGTCGGTAAAAAACCAATGTAGGGTTGGTTGTTACCCGGTTGATAGCGAGCGTGACTAAAGTCGAGAATCGATGAAATCAGCATCACGCCATTGACAGAGATATCGGTCCAGCCGCCTTGAAGTTCATCCACTAATGCCGCGGCTCGCGTCGTACCATAGCTTTCACCGGCAAGGTATTTGGGCGAATTCCAACGCTTATGTTCAATCAACCAACGGCGGATAAACTCGGCAATGGATTGGGCATCTTCTTTTACGCCCCAAAAATCGGTGCCTTTCTTCTCACCAAGGGCGCGGCTAAAACCGGTACCCACAGGATCGATAAACACTAAGTCAGATTCATCGAGTAATGAGTAATCGTTAGCTTCAATCCGATAAGGTGCCGCACCATCATCTTTGGCATCATCGGGCACAATCACGCGTTTGGGCCCAAAGAGTCCCATGTGCAGCCAAAGCGAGGCTGAACCTGGGCCACCGTTAAAAATAAACGTAACCGGACGTTTACTGCTGTCCTGCACATCATCCCTTAAATAAGTAATAGAAAAAATACTGGCCTGAGGCTCACCCTTATCATCCTCTAAAATGGTCTCCCCACTAATGGCTTGATAACTGATCTTCTGATTTTGAATCGTCATTTTATGCTTAGTGGTCACCACCTCTGGCACTAACTTATCCACTTTGGCTTCGCCTTTTTGAGCAGGCTCGGCATGGCCGACCATGGACACAGTAAATAACAAGGGCAGCAACATACTTGCCCATGTTAGCCCTGCGGGCGTTGACTTTTTATTTAGCACTCGCATCAATTATCCTTCCCTTCTGTAGTCATTATTTTGTGGTCTTTTTATTAGTGCACCAGCTTACAAAGACTGTGCACTCGGCGCAAAAGCACAATTGCAACTGAATGCGTCAAAGGTTTAATCGGCTTTTAAAACATAAATTCACGCAGATTTAAGCTGTTAGCCGCTAAGATAGAATGGATTATCGGAAACTTATGTAGGCATCTATGGGCACTATCACTCTCATCAGTCTGGTCATTCTCGCATTACTTGTGGGCGCGATTGGTCTGTTAATCTGGCAACGTAGCAAAGGTAAGCGCATTCCACTGGCGGTGATTTTTGTGTTGGGATTTTTCGCCGTTGGCCTAGGCGGAATTATCGGTTTTGTGCATAAAGGCGAAGATTATCAAGCCTATCAAAAGCTACAGTGGCGCACGCTGGCCCCCGAAAAAATCGCCCCACTGGTCGCCCAAGGCTACACAGTGTTTGTGGATATCACCTCAGACTGGTGCAGCATTTGCCAAACCAATAAGGCTGAAGTCACCCATAGGGAGCAAGTGGTGAATGCACTGATGGCCGACAAGATTATTTTGATGCAGGGAAATTGGAGCGAAGCCGATTCCACCATCGCGAACTACATGCAACATGAAGGAGTACCGGGTACACCTTACAATAAGGTCTATGGTCCAAGGGCGCCTAACGGCATAGTACTACCGTCAAAACTCACCATCGATGCCGTGCTTAATGGCTTAGCTCAGGCTAAAGCCTTGTAATCTATTTTGCTTATTTGGCTTAATCTTCAAAAATGGAGTATTAGAGCGCAATAAAAAAGGCTGCATCGCAGCCTTTTTGCACACTTCAAATCAGTAGAAAGCAATTTTCCGGAAAGGTGGGCAGAAAATCACTCCGTACTCTCAACAGCCGTCTAACCCCAAAACACTATAAAAATAGTTTTATAACTAGCGAGTTACTTAAATAAATATCTTAGCGAAGTAATGCATATTCCCATATAAGGGTAAGCGCACTGGTCTATTTCAACCTTGCCAATAATATTTATGAAACATTTTTATAACAATTCAGCAATTTAAGCCAGCACTAAATAAAACTTTCTATTGATTAAAATATAAGCTTTTTATTATCAACAAGTTAATGGTCAGACCTCTAAGCTAGCCTCAAAACCATTCTATTCAAACATGACAAAGCAACTCGCGATATATCGCGACACGACTCAAGGGGTTATACTCTAGGCACTCATTCGTATTAAGGAATCAACGGAATGACATCAACACAGCCCGCCGTAATGCCCTTGGATAAACATTTTCTGCCAGAGAATCAGTTACTGCTCAATGCCGTGGGTGAAGGCATTTATGGGTTTGATTTAAATGGCAATGCTGTCTTTATCAATCCCGCCGCCGAGCGCATGACGGGCTGGAAGAATGAAGAGTTACTCGGCAAAAATATCCATAATTGCCATCATCATAGCCATGCGGATGGCAGTCATTATCCCCAGGAAGATTGCCCCATCTACAACACCTTAAAGGATGGGATTGCAAGGGAAATTACCCACGATGTGTTTTGGCGTAAGGATGGCAGCAGCTTTCCCGTGTATTACAGCTCTACGCCCGTCTATCGGGACAACAAACTTATCGGTGTAGTCGCGATATTTCGTGACATCAGTATTCAAAAACAAACCGAGCAGTCGCTACGCCAGGCTTTAGCACAGGTTCAAGCTCTGTCGGAGCAACTGGCCAGCGAGAATCATTATCTCCAAGCCGAGTTAGCCGATAAGACTGGCGATGTGGATATTTCGGGCAGTAGCGCAGTGATCCGCCATATGATCCAGCAACTGCATATGGTGGCCAATACCGACAGTACCGTATTGATTTGTGGCGAGAATGGCACAGGCAAAGAGCTGGTTGCCCGCAACTTACATCAACTGAGTCGCCGCAAAGATAAGCCCATGATCAGCGTTAACTGCGCGGCATTTTCAGCCTCACTGTTAGAGAGTGAGCTGTTTGGCCATGAGAAAGGCGCCTTTACGGGTGCGACTCAACAGCGCAAGGGCCGCTTCGAACTTGCCCATCAAGGCACCCTGTTTCTCGATGAGGTGGCCGAATTAAGTTTGGAGGCGCAATCTAAGTTACTGCGAGTGATCCAAGAGCAATCCTTTGAGCGACTCGGCGGCAGCGAAACCGTCAAGGTGAATATTCGCTTAGTCGCCGCCAGTCATCATGATTTACTCAAACGCGTTGAACAGGGCTTATTTCGAATGGATCTCTATTACCGCTTGAATGTCTTCCCAATTCAAGTGCCACCGCTGAGGGCGAGACTGGAGGATATGCCCGAGCTTGTCAGCCATATACTGCACTCCCTTAACCGTAAGCTGGGTAAAAAAATCCGAGGGGTAAGTCAAAAAGGCCTAAAAAAATTAATGGCCTACAGCTGGCCTGGTAATGTGCGCGAATTGCAGAATATCCTTGAGCGTGAGGCTATATTATCTCAAACGGATATTTTACATATCCATGCCATGCCCACGAATCACCTACAGACTCAAACCGCGGCTTCACCATTACAAACCTTGGCCGAGGCAGAAGCACAGCATATTGAGCAAACATTAAAACTGCTGAACTGGCGTATTTCGGGCGCAAACGGCGCAGCCAGTGTACTCGGCGTCCCGCCAAGTACCCTCAGATCGCGAATGAAGAAGCTCGGGATTACACGTCAAATCACTAATGATGAATAGTCTCAAAAACGCGATATATCGCCAATTGACGATATATCGCGACACACATAAAAACCAATCTAATTTAAATCAATAAATATCAAATAGTTAAATGCAAATTATTTTGGCCTAACGCTTGCTATAGGGAGCCGAATCTTATTTAAGCCGTTAGGACAGCATATGCCCAAGAGTGACACCCAACACAGAGAGAACGCCAAACATCCCTCTGCCGAGCAATTTATCCCGGTAAAAAATATCCAGGCGGAAGATAAGCCTGCACACAAAAGCAGTGGCCAGATTCATTTCCGAGAGCAGAAAGGCTATTTTCAGCGTCTCAGAACCACAATGAATAGCCTGTTAGTACTGCTGTTTTTTGCACTGCCGTTTATTTCATTTGATGGTCGGCAAGCGATACTGCTGGATGTGAGTCAGCAACAATTCTTCTTTTTTGGCCTCACGCTCTGGCCACAGGATTTCACCTTACTCGCTTGGGTGTTTATTGCCGCGGCTTTTGGCCTCTTTTTTATAACCGTGTTTTGGGGACGGGTCTGGTGCGGCTATCTTTGCCCACAAACCGCGTGGACCTTTATGTTTGTCTGGCTCGAAAGCCAAATTGAGGGTAACAGCAATAAACGCAAGTTGCTCGATAAGGCGCCATGGTCTGCGAGTAAACTCAGTAAAAGAACGCTCAAACACAGCCTGTGGGGATTAGCCGCCTTGATTACTGGCTGTGGATTTATCAGTTACTTCATCCCAGCCCGTGAACTCTACTTGGATATTTTTACTGGCAACGCCGGCTTTTGGACAACCTGCTGGGTATGGTTTTTCGCGATTTGCACTTACTTAAACGCTGGCTGGATGCGCGAACAAATGTGCTTACACTGCTGTCCCTATGCGCGTTTTCAGGCCGTGATGTTCGATGCCAACACCAAAACCGTGACCTATGATGCCGCACGCGGCGAAGCCCGCGGCCCCCGTAAACGCAAGCAACAAACCGAACTCGGTGATTGTGTTGACTGTAATTTATGTGTTGAGGTCTGCCCGACGGGGATTGATATTCGCCAAGGCCTCCAATACGAGTGCATTAACTGCGGCGCCTGTGTCGATGCCTGCAATGAAACCATGCAAAAATTCGAATACAAACAAAACCTTATTAGCTATGTTAGCGAGAATGAATTAAAAGGTGTCGCCCATTCCAATTTGCGCTCGCCACGCTTTTTAGGTTACGGCGCTGCCGTTGTTATTATGTTGGTTGTGATAGGTTTAGATCTCTCCAGTCGCAGTGAGATTCAGCTTAACGTCATTCGCGACAGACAGAGTCTGTACCGCGAAACCGCCGATAACAAAGTGGAAAATACCTACCAGCTGAAGATCCGTAACAAGACTCAACAAACCAAGCAATACCAACTCGCGGTCAACAGCGAAATGCCATTCAGCTTAATTGCCGACCCGGTAATCACCCTCGCGGCAGGTGAACAAGCAGATTACCCCGTGACAGTATTAGCCGATAAGAATGCAATCCCTGCGGGACGCAAACTTATCGAATTCTCGGTAACTGATGTCAACGAACCCAAACAAAGCGTCAGCCAAGAAACCGGCTTCTTTAGCCCTTAATTCATAGCCTCAATGCTCCCATTTAGCCGTAGACAACCAATAAGACGCCATCGATTGAGCGTCTTATTGGTTTTTAAAATGGCCACATCCTATTGCGCGCCCTTTTCTTTCCCCCAATTCAGCTAACAATTGCTATAAAAATGCCCCTAAAACATCAACACGCCCTAATATACCCGAGTTAATAAAGACTTAACTCTACTCCGCCCATATAGAGTAAAAACACTATTTTTAACATAAAGATAGTAGCAATCTTTGGATAGAATTATTTGGCGATAAACATTGACCTTATAGGTTGAATCCTTCTAATCTAAACACTCGTTTGATTTTAAAATAATAATAACGACTAAACCGATTTGAGGTAGTTAGGCATGGCATACGATCAAGAGTCACAACTCGAACTTGGCAAATACTCTTCACTCATAGACTTAATCGAACGCACTAGCCAACGCTTTGGCGATAAAACCGCATATGCTTGCTTAGGTAAAAGCAGTAGCTTCAATGAGATAGAACGTGATTCACGCTATTTTGCCGCCTATTTGCAGAATAACACTAACCTAAAACCTGGCGATCGGATCGCGATTCAATTACCCAATATTACCCAATTCGTCATCGCCGCCTATGGTGCACTACGAGCAGGCCTGATTCTCGTCAACACTAACCCGCTTTATACTGAACGTGAGCTTATCCATCAGTTTAATGACTCAGGCGCTAAGGCCTTAGTGGTATTGTCAGATCTGTTGCCAACCCTCGCCAAAGTGGTTGCAACCACACCAATTGAATTGGTGATTTCGACCCACCCGTTAGATCTTATCGATCCACAAGTTCAGCCCAAAACGGGGCTTAAAAATGTCGAATTCTGTCACGTATTAAAACAAGGTGCAGAGCTACCGTTTACGCGCTTTATGCCCGCCTTAGGCGATTTAGCCGCGCTGCAATATACCGGTGGCACAACGGGTCTTTCTAAGGGCGCAATGCTGACCCACGGTAATATGCTCGCCAATGCGGCGCAGGTAAAATCCCGCATCGGCAGTGTTATCACCGAAGGGGAAGATACCTTTGTCGCGCCACTGCCGATTTACCATATCTACGCCTTTATGGTGAACTTGGTGCTGTATTTTGAATGTGGCGGTTGCTCGGTATTAATCCCTAACCCCCGTGATATTAATGGCTTAATCAAGACGCTGGCGAAATACCCCTTCACCGGTTTTGCAGGGCTTAACACCTTATTTGTCGCCCTGTGCCATCAACCCGAATTTAAGGCGCTAGATTTTAGCCATTTAAAAATCACTATTTCAGGTGGCACAGCGCTGACCGCTGCGGCTGCCAATCTGTGGCAACAAACCACGGGTAATACCATTAGCGAAGGTTATGGCTTATCCGAGACCTCGCCAGTGATCTCGCTCAATGCCCCGGAATATCAAAAGATTGGTACTATCGGTAAGCCCGTTCTCGGCACTGAAGTCAAACTGTTAGACGAAAACGGTAATGAAGTCGCGCAAGGGGAAGCCGGTGAGCTCGCCGCCCGTGGCCCACAGGTGATGCTAGGTTATTGGAATAATCCCCAAGAAACGGCCAATGTGATGACGGCTGATGGTTTCTTTAAAACGGGGGATATTGCGATTCTGAACGAGGAAGGCTTCCATCAAATCGTTGATCGTAAAAAGGATATGATTATTGTCTCCGGCTTTAACGTCTATCCTAATGAAGTCGAAAACGTGCTTGCTAGCCACCCAAATATCATCGAATGCGCCGTAGTTGGCGTAAAGGATGAACACTCGGGAGAAGCAGTCAAAGCCTGTATCGTGCTCAAGGATGACAGCCAAGACCCTGACCTGATGAAAACCACCATCATCAACTTCTGCCGCGAGCAACTCACTGCCTACAAACTGCCTAAGTTGATTGAATTTATGCCGCAGTTGCCTAAGAGTACTGTGGGTAAGATTCTGCGTAGAGAACTCAAAAATCAGCCTTAAAAACCATTAAGTAATTTGAACGGCTTTAAATCAAATAAAACCCCAGAGCAACACTCTGGGGTTTTATTTGAGCCTCTTTACCCAATCCAAGTCTTACTCGCTCAATGGGTTAACCTCATCCGTTAGCAGCTGCAAACTGGCAAACTCTCGATATAAGGCATTGGTTTGCATTAGAGTTTGATGCTTACCACTGGCAACAATTCGCCCCTTATCAAACACAATAATTCGATCGGCATTAATTACGGTTGCAAGCCGATGGGCGATGATCAGCGTAGTTTTACCCGCCATTAACTCATCAAGCGCCTGCTTCACTTTTTGCTCACTCAAGGCATCGAGTGCACTGGTGGCCTCATCGAGTAATAGGATAGGTCTGTCGGCTAAAATGGCCCTCGCAATGGCAATACGTTGTTTTTGCCCGCCAGATAAGCGCACACCGCGCTCACCCAAATAGGTTTGATAACCTTCATTAAATTCACTGATAAACTCATGGGCACGGGCCGCAATACAGGCATCGATCACTTCCTGCTCGTTGGCATCAACGCGGCCATAGCGCACATTTTCTAGCACACTAGTAGCAAAAATCACTGAGTCCTGCGGCACCAGTGCAAACTGCGCCCGCAAATCCTGTGGTGAAAGCGCAGCAATATCAATCCCATCCAATAAGATACTGCCAGATGACGGCACATAAAACCGCTGCAATAACTGAAATAGCGTGCTCTTGCCGGCACCACTCGGGCCGACCAAAGCCACCCGCTCGCCGGCATTTATTACAAGGTCTAAGTCGCTGAGCACTAACTGAGTTTGCTCGGGATAATGGAAGTTAAGTTGTTGCAGTTGCAGCTCGCCGCGTACTTTATCTGGCAGAGTTTTAGGCACCAGTGGCGCCGGAATATCGACCTCAGTTTCGGCTAATTCGATTAAGCGTTCTGCGGCGCCCGAGGCACGTTGGATTTCCCCGACCACTTCACTAATGGTCGCAACCGCGCCTGCCACCATGACCGCATAAAACATAAAGGCTGAGAGTTCGCCGCCCGTCATCTTACCCGACATCACATCGTGGGCGCCGACCCAAGTCACTAGCGCAATGGCAGCAATACTGAGGAACATCACTGAAGAAATCAGCAGCGCGCGGTAACGAATGCGGCCGCTGGCGGCGGTCATCACATCTTCGACACGGCCGTTAAATAAACTGCGGTCCTTATCCTCATGGCCATAGGCCTGCACTGTGTGGATCTCATGCAAGGTTTCATCCACATAGGCACCGAGATCCGCCACCCTATCTTGGCTCTCGCGCGCTAAGGTGCGCACCTTTCTGCCAAAGAAACCGACAGGCCCCAACACCAAAGGCACGGCCAGTAACACCAGTAGTGTCATCTTCACGCTGGTGATCCCCATCATCGCCAGCCCACCAATAACCGTCACGCCGGAGCGCAGTGCCATAGAAAGACTCGAGCCGACAACGGTTTGCAGTAAGGTTGAATCGGCGGTAAAACGCGAAATCACCTCACCAGTGCGCACCTTGGCATAAAATGCCGGAGATAATTTAAGTAATTGATTATAAACCGCAAGCCTTATATCGGCACTGACCCGCTCGCCGAGCCAAGTCATCTGATAAAAACGGCAAAACACCGCGGTGCCACTCACGGCGGTGATCAGCAGCACCAACAGAATAATTTCATTGAGACGCTGGGCGTTATCCTTAATAAAGCCTTCGTCCACCATCAACCGCACGCCCTGCCCGAGGGATAGCCAGGCCAAGGAACCAATCAACAGAAATACAATCGCCGCTACCACCCGCAGGCGATAGGGCTTAAGAAATTGCCAAAGCCAGGGCAATACCGCCCGTTGGCGAACCGAGGTGTGTGAAGATTGTTGAGACACAATGGACTCCAATAATGGTCGAAGAGGTGGAATGCTCGAATCGGTGGGCTCTATGAGCGGTTTGTTCACTCTTGTTATCCTTCGGCTTTATTTGTCATTCAACTTAGCACAAATGACAATGAACTGAGCACACAAGAAAGCGCACACGATAACCAAAGTGATGCTAGCAAAGCAAAAATTCAAGGCTAAGAATATAAAAGCCAAAAATAAACCCGCATTGATAGCGGGTTTATGATTGCGCCTTGAGTAGGGCAAGATCAAAGTACAGAAGTGTAAAACACAGATATCTAAGCTACCTGCATATCTTCAGGCGTTTTTGGGGTGCCATGGTGACCATCACGCTTCCAGTTCACATCGAGTAATTCACTGCCTGTAAGAGTAAAGGCTTGGCCAAAGCCTTTGACATACAATCCTTGATGGGGCGCTAACTTGTACAGGTTAAAGTCCGTCAGCGCTGCCAAATTATCCGACATGTCGCCAAAACGTTTAGATAACAGGCTGACTCCTTTGCTAAACGAGGGCGTATCACGTGCAACCGCTTGAGCCATGGCATCAAAGGTTAATCGTTTGCGGGCGAATACAGATTTGGCTTCGACTTCATCCTCCACCAGCATCACAGACACTTTAGTAGACTGTTTAAGATTATGGCCGTGGCGCGCTAAGTCACTCACCAAGATATAAAAACCATCGTCTGCTAAGGCAAATGGCGCGTAACTGGCATTAGGTTGACCATCGGTATCGACGGTGGCGAGTTGTAAGGTTTTACGTTGCTGTTTAAAGACCTCTATTTCAGGTAACAGTTTGTCCCTTAAACGCTGTTCTTGCTCGGAAATGTCAGGCTTCATATTGGTTTCCTCAATAAATTACGTTCATCAATGTTAATCAGCAAAGGTAGCGGCCAGCGCTTTAAAACGGCGCACTTGCTCAGGAAAAAGCACTCTTTGCTTGTCACGTCCTAAATAAACTTTAAATACCACTTCACCCTGAGGTCCAAAAAAGTTAATGGAATGGCTCTCGCTGCCCCTAAAAGGTCTGCTGATCAAGGCTATCGCCCGCATGCCATCCAATTTAAGATGGCCATGTAAGCCATCCCCTTTGCTGTAGAGGTTGTAGTAGCCATGGGCAAATTTTCCTTGGGGAAAATCGCCTTTAAATTCAAATACACTGCCCGAAAGCATCACTATGGTAGTTAACGAACCCCACTCGGGTAAGCTTTGTAGTAACTCGTCCATATGGGCCAAAGGTAAAAACACTCGCTGCGCTTGAGGTAAGGCGGTAACCACCTCAAGCTCGGCAATCCCTAATTCACTCGCCAACTGTACAGGCATTAAATCTGGTTGAGTTTCAAATCGTTGCCGCAACATTTGCTGGGTTTCAGCATTTGAATCTCGGCGACTCAGCACGTTATCCGTGTTTTCAATGTCGACTGTTTGGGTCATTTCCTAGATCCTCTATCCCAAGGTTTAGAACATGTAGCGTGCAGACAGCTTCATATTACGGCCGGGCTGATACAAGGTTTGCCATGCCTGCAGATACTTCTCATCACCAATGTTTTCAATGGCAAAATCAACTCTCAGGCCCGACATTACGCCCATCGCGGGCTCCCATGCTAGATACACATCCCAAAGGGTGTATTCATCATATTTTGCAACACTGTAACCTTTGGGTGTATTCGCTTGGCTGGCAACATAGGTCACTCGCGTGCCTAGCTTCATATCGCCTTCCATAATCCCTTGGGACAAGTCGACATTAAACTTATTGGCTGGCATCCCTTCGATATAATCGCCAGTGTTACGGTCTTCTCCGCGGGTTTGACCATAATTCATCGCTAAACGCGTTTGTCCAATACGATAACGACCACTGAGCTCAAAGCCCGTTAATTGAGCGTCTTCCACGTTGTTCCACGAGGTTGTTTGCTCAAGTCCTGGTATCCCCCGATATGGATTAGAGACTTGCTGAACAATAAAATCGTCCACATCATTACGGAAGATGTTTAAGGTAATGGCTAACTCATCATCACCAGCTAAGTCATTGAAGCGAAGGTCAGCTTTAAGCTCTTTATTACGGGCCACTTCTGACTTTAGGCTAGGATTTGTCGCAAAGGTGTTACATAACCCTTGGGGTAAAAAACCCGGTATTGGCGGAATGCAGTAATGGGTACCGCTAGAGAACATTTCCTCCACCGTCGGCGCTCGGAAGGCCTGATCATAGCGCGCACTTAAGGTCAGCCATGGCTGCGTTTGCCAACTTAATCCAAGTGAAGGAGATAGCTCAGTATCATCAGCAGATGCATTAAGGTTATGACTCTGGTTTTTAAAACTGTCATAACGCAAAGCAGCATCGAGGTTTACCGTTTGTGTCAGTTGCACATCCGCCCGAGTAAAAGCTCCCCATACCGTTGTTTCGCCATCAATATCCTCAGGACGCTGCCCAACCTGTCCCTTATCGTCTCTAACGGTTTTAAGGGTATCGCGATAGCCATCAACACCGTAGGTCAACTTAGTGTTACCGAGTTGAGAACTATTGTTCAAATTAATGCCAACGGTGCGGTATTCAGTACTATCTAATTGGCCTTTAGTGACACGGTCTTCGTCGTAATCTGTGCTATTCCAATAAACCTGCACATGAGTATCCAAATAAGGATTATTGGCTGGCGCTAAGCTGTAATTGAGGGTGATATTTTGATCGTCCGTTTTGCGGCGCACTAAAGGCACTGAGCTACTCACTGCCGCAGAAGGATTACTTGGCACCAATTCATTAATCTTGTTAACTCTTGCCGATAACGCTAAGCGTGAGGCTTTATCAGCCTGCCAGCCGAATTTAGCCAGTCCACTGCTTCCTGAAGAAGCGCTGTTGACTAAGGTTTCATCATTGCCGGTATTAATATTGTTGGAATCAACATAACTGCCATTGAGCAACCAATCGACTGTTGCTTGCTGGCCATAGACTGCGGCGCTGGTTTTAGTGCGGTCGCCATTGGTGTCATAGCCTTGTTTGACATAACCACCAAAGGTTTCATTTGGCGCTAAAAAATCCTGAGCAGACTTAGTATTTTGTGCAACAACACCGCCGAGGGCACCACTGCCCCACAAACTACTGGCAGGACCTCGGATCACCTCGATAGATTTAAGTAGTTCAGGGTCCATAAAATAGGAACCGCGATGGCCCGAACTAGTATTTTGCCTTGCACCATCGATCGTTTGTAAAACACGATCACCGCTTAAACCACGAATTTCGACGCCCTGAGAGGTCGCTCTTGGGCCATTTGTTAAGTTAATATTCGCTTCGTTTTTTAATACTTCGGCAACCGATGAAGCCTGTGAAACGTTAAGCTGCTCTTCTGCGACAACTGCCACACTTCGACTGGTTTCAGACACTTTCTCACTCAAACGCGTCGCACTCACTAACACTTCATCAAATTCAGTTTCGACAACCCCCTGTTCAGCACTCTTCTGAACCGCAGAGGGTTTGACGCCTTCTTCAGCCGCTAACGCAAAACTTAGCGCCGTACTACTTAGTGCCATCGCAACGGCGATCACTAACGGCTTTTTGTTCATATTATCTTCCTCAAATTATTAATTTTATTAATCAATTAGTATCTAAAAAGACTCGTAACAGTCATTCGCCTACCTTGGCATTTTGCTAGTTTTTTGAGCATTCACTTTAGCAATTGCAGGCACTCTAACTGAGAATATAAAATTGATCAAATGAAAATCATTATCATTTGCGATCTTATTTATATTTGTGTATCTTAATTAGCAATGATTGATGAGTGAATGCTTTGGGAATGGGAAGGTTTGCCGTGACACCAAAACGATATTTAGCTTTTGGCGCATTAACTGTTGCGATTCAAACGGGGGTTATAGCTTCGCAGCCTTCGATTTCATTACCGAAGAATCTTAACGAATTTGCTCAAATGCACGCATTCAATGAGGTAAACAAAGCGGTTACCTTAAGCTTTGCAGCACATCATTCAGTGGAAAAATCAGCGGTCATATCTGAGCTAAAAAGTACGCCAGCGAATGCAGATCCCGTGGATACGATCTCCCAAAATGTGCCTAATGCAAGCTCGTCTAATGCCAAGGTAGCTAATGCCAGTAAGCGCCAAACGGCGCCAAAACGAACTGATACGGCGACAACTGAAATGGCAAGGCAAGCCCACGAACCGACCACAGCTAAGCCGCAAACTGTTAAATCCGCTGAACAAAACAAGCCAACGCCGAACACATCCTCTAAGGCAGATGCGACAACGGCTATGAAGCTAATGGCTGCAAATACACTGCATCAACAAGAAACAGAAGAAATAGCAAAATCTTCTGAGCGAGAGATATCGCAAATGGCAGAAATCAAGACTCAAGATAATGCAGCTATTAACAACAGCGATGTGACGCCCACAAGTGCCAGCAAGAACACCAAAGCCACTCCCGAGGTTATCGAGCTGGCAACACCCACTTTTGCCAGTCAACCTCCCCAACCAACATACCCGCGTATGGCGCGCAAAAAAGGCTTGGAAGGAACCGCAACAATTGAAGTGATGTTTAACGAATTTGGACAACAGCTCGCCCTCACGTTAGTCAAAAGCTCTGGTGTCAGCCTGCTGGATCAAGCGGCACTAGAGGCGGTAGAGACTTGGCAGTTTGAGGCGCCAAGCCCAAAACTGGCGAGCCATTACAAGGTGAGGGTACCGATTCGCTTCGCCTTAAATTGATCCTGTGGCGATGCAATCGCTTAACCACGCTAATCCTATTGCAACGAATTTGGCTGAATGCTTGATAACAGATCTAACTATAGAGACTCACCGCTTATGACTGACTTTTCTACCCTACATGGCCAGCTCGGTTCACTCACCTGGCCTTTGCTGATATGTGCATTCCTTGCCTTGATGATTTGCCTTGAGCGTAGCGCACTGTTTTTACAACAATCCGTAGCGTCAATCTCCCCAAAAAAACAAGCTTGGGTTAAAGAGCTACGCCACTCTGATGCCAAACCGACAAGCGAAAACATTCAAGCTTTACTCTCTAAAACCAGCCATCAGCAGGATTTACTGGCCAGTGGCGCAACACTGCTGTTAGCGCAAGCACATCAACCCAAACCACTCAGGGAAGAATTACTCAGTCTATGGCTGAATAAACAACAAAGGGAGCTGCAAGCGGGCCTTAAGATTTTGCAAGTGATAGGGATTATTAGTCCGCTACTGGGGTTACTCGGCACAGTACTTGGGTTAATTGACATGTTTGCCCAACTTGGCCAGTCCCAAGGGCCAGTCACACCCGCGCAACTCAGTGCGGGGCTTGGGCTGGCGATGAATACTACCGCAGCAGGCCTTATTATTGCGGTGCCGACTATTACCGCCGCCCATTTATTCGGGATTTGGGCGCATAGCCAATGCTTAAAAGCGAGCCATGTGCTGAATCAAATTAACTTATGGTTATCCGGTGTAGACAAGCAGCCACTTGAGCAGGACTTATATCAGGCATTCGCTCTAGGAAATCAGGCGAATCAAACACCTAACACTCCACACGCCGCATCTCTTGAGTCTCAGCCATGATAAGCACTCACCACACGTCGTTACCCCAAGCAGGGATCAGTGCCTTAGAGCCACTGCCCAGCATCGATCTTACGGCATTGATTGATATTATTTTTATTGTTTTAGTGTTTCTGTTGCTCACCGCAAATAGCCGTTTGCTGAGCTTACCCGTTGATGTACCTCAAAGCCCAAGCAACGCCATTACTGCATTCGAGCATAAGCAATCGATAGCCATCAATATTATGGCGACTTCACCCTACTGGGCGATTAATGGCGAAAAATTTGCTGATTTAACCGCGTTTACTACAGCCTTTGAAGCGCAGTTAACGGCTCAACCACAGGCCACCGTCATTATTGCTGCCGATAAAGCCGCGCCAGTTGAACCGCTAATGCAGCTACTGGCACTTTTGCAGGGCAACGCCATTAATCAAACCCAAATTTTGATGGAACATTAACCCTAAACCTTAACTCAATCGTGTTTTAACCCGTTTACCCTGCAAGGTTGATAACACCTCGACCTTGCTTTTAGATGGATCAGGAGTTTACCCATGTTGTTTCAAGCTGTGCGTTATAGATTTAATAAACTCAGTCAACCGACCGATAGCAATGCATTCAATAAATGGTTGTGTCTACTCCCCGCAGTCATAGCACTCGTTTCATTTAATGCTTGGAGTGCAACTCAGGACATAAAGTTGGTGAGCGCGGGGGCGGGTGTCACCGAGTTAGTGCTGGCGTTAGGGGCGGCCGATGAGTTAGTGGCTGTCGATGCCACCAGCTATGTGCCTGAGCAATTAAGCTCAGTCGCTAAACTGGGCTACCACCGCATGCTTTCCGCTGAAGGCATTATGGCACTCAGCCCTACACTAGTTGTGGGGTCCGACGTAATGGGCCCAGAAACCACCCTAAACGTACTAAAACAAGCCAATATCAAGGTAGTGCAATTACCCTCAAGCGCCGATGAGCAACAATTAATGAGCAATATCGATACGCTAGCACAATCGCTTAATCGAACAGACAAAGCGGCCCCGCTAAAGCAGGAGTTGCATCAAAGGCTAGATAAGTTAAATAAGCAAAAACAACAACTCAGCCAACATTATGCTCAGCCAAAAATCCTCTTTATGTTATTACAGGAAGGACGAGGAGCCCGAGTCGGTGGCAAAGGTACCGCTGCCGATACCATTATTGCGCTATCGGGCGCAAAGAATATTGCAGACTTTGAAGGCTACAAGACATTGTCCCAAGAGGGCATTCTCGCCTTACAACCGGATGTGATTTTACTGTCTAACCGCAGCGAAAAAACTGACTCGCAAACCAACAGTCAAACAACCCAGGCTCTATTAAAGGAGATGCCGCTGCTAGCGCATACTCCCGCAGGCCAAAATGGTCATATCCAAACCCTTGCCCCGCAAGCTTTACTGGGAGGTTTAGGTATTAGCGCCATTGGTGCTGCCGAAACGCTTGCAGATACCCTACTCACTCAAGGTAAAACGGCGGGAAAATAACCATGTTACAGTATCGCTGGCTTTGGCCCACAATGATGATGCTCCTCATCCTGAGCAGTATACTCTCGGTGAGTGTAGGTCCTGTAAGCATTAGTCTTATGGACTCCCTCAGTGCGGTATTTAATTGGGCAACCCAGCAAAGCATTGGCAATCTTGCACCCCATGAGCAACTGGTGGTAAGTAACGTGCGTCTACCCAGGACCTTGTTAGCCCTTACGGTAGGCGCAATTCTTGCTCAATGTGGCGCTGTGATGCAGGGATTATTCCGTAATCCACTGGCAGACCCAGGTATTATCGGGGTGTCATCGGGAGCCGCATTAGGTGCGGCCATCTGTATCGTGTTATTTCCCGACGTGGGATCTTTTATGATTTCCCTTGGCGCCTTTCTCTGTGGGTTAGCCACAACCCTGATCGTTTATCGTCTGGCGAGTAACGGTTTAGGCACATCTGTGGTGTTATTGCTGCTTTCCGGCGTGGCGATTGCAGCGCTAGCAGGAGCGGGCATAGGCGTACTGACTTATCTCGCTAATGATATGGCATTACGTGACTTAACCCTTTGGCAAATGGGCAGTATTGCGGGAGCTCAATGGCAATATGTCGGCCTGTGTTTACTGGTATTAGTGTTGCTGAGTTGGCGTTTTCAGCGTGATGCCATGGCACTTAATGCCCTGCTACTGGGTGAAGCTGAAGCCAGACATTTAGGGATTGATGTCGACCGTCTTAAGTTAAGACTCATCCTACTCTGTGCATTAGGCGTAGGCGTGAGTGTGGCCGCAACAGGGATTATCGGTTTTATTGGTCTAGTGGTTCCCCATTTAGTGCGGATGATTTTGGGGCCAGATCATAAACGACTTTTACCCATGAGCGCCCTCTTGGGCGCTGCGCTTTTAGCCTTAGCTGACATAGGTGCGCGGGCATTTTTACCCCCCGCCGAATTACCTGTCGGCTTAGTCACAGCGCTTATCGGTGCGCCATTCTTTATCTTTTTACTCCTGCAACAACGCAGCAAATTAATCTAAGCGAGAACTCCATGGCTATGAGCTTATCGGCTGCGCCCGTCGCTAAACAACATTTTGAACGTACCCAATTAACCGTGGATAGGCTCAGCTACGCTATCGGCGATAAGGCGGTGTTGAACAACATTCGCGTGCAATTTCAACCGGGCAGTGTCACCGCACTTTTAGGGCCTAATGGGGCAGGCAAATCCACACTGTTAAAGGCACTGTGCCAAGAGATCCCCACTGCGCAAGGCAGCATCAAGCTTGGCCACTGCCCACTAGTGGATTGGCCAAGGGCTGAACTGGCAAAATCCCTCGCCGTTCTGCCTCAACATGCCAGCTTAACCTTCCCCTTTACCGTGGATGAAGTGGTGGCAATGGGGCTTTATCCCTTAACCTTGAGTCAAAAAGAAGGCCAGCAGTTAGTCACAAAATGGCTTGCCGAAGTGGGTGTATTGCATTTAGCTCGGCGCAGTTACCCCACGCTTTCTGGGGGAGAAAAACAAAGGGTGCAACTGGCGAGGGTGTTAACGCAGTTAAGCCAATCCCCCTTCCCGCCGATTTTACTGTTAGATGAGCCAACCTCAGCACTGGATCTGGCGCAGCAACACAAAGTATTAGCGCTAGCAAAAAATCTCGCCCACAAGCACGCCTACACTGTGATTGTGGTATTGCACGACCTAAATCAGGCTGCCCGTTACAGCGACAGAGTTATCGTCCTCAAACAGGGTGAAATCGTCAGTGAAGGTACACCTAACGACGCATTATCGATTGATATAATTCGCCAAGTATGGGATTACGAACCTGAGTTTATTCCTGCACCACTGGGCGGTTATCCATTGATTTTTTGATGCAAAATTGACTTCACTAGCGCCTTTAGCGGCGCAGTTGTGGGTATAATCGCTGCAATAGACACCTAAAGTCACAGTGTGAACAGATGAAAACCACTATCTCAACCGAAACCCAGCAAGATGCCTTAGCCATGGCGAAGGCTACTCAAAAACCAGGACAAACCAAAGAACAAACTAAACTGATTGCCCAGGGGATTGAAAAGGGCATTGCCGAATATAAAAAACTGCAAAAAGCCAAAGCTCGCGAGCGGGATAAACAGAGAAAGCAACAGTTAAGGGCAAAAAACCAACAAGTAAGCGCGGCTGGCGAGATGGATGACGGCGAAGATTTTTCGCTACCACAGACTCAATTTACTCCCATTGCTTGGGCTGCCATCGCCCTGTTAGTCCTTAGCTGGCTGGGTTTTGGGGCATATATCTTCCTTTAACAGATGAGATTCGCGCGTATCGTATCAAAGTAGCCAGTCAGCTCCTGTGGTAGAAACTCTTGTGCAATTAGCGCCTTAGTGTCGATATTGCCAGCCCTTAGCTGGACTCGCCCCGTATCGGGCAAAAAGGCCAACTCAAGCCAGTTGGCTCTATCGGGGTAGCCATCGAGAGTTAGGCAAAGCGCGTTATCCCGCTCAATAGCAGACTGACAATCCCAGCATTGGCCGATAAGATCGAGCAGCACTTGCCCGCTTTTCATATCGGTTAATCTGGGCGCGTACACCCAATGGGACATACGCATTTCGTGGGGAATAATCTCAAGCTTAACGCGGCCCTGTAGGAAAAACTGTTCGGTTAACATCATCGGATCAGCAAGTAGTTATCGTGTATGAATAAATCGTATATGAATAAAAATGACTCGGTAATGGCCTGATTAACACTCTGGTTTACTGATTAACTCTCTGGTTTATAAGTAGATTAACTCATTAAGCCTTCTAATCTATTCGCGAGCCGCTTGGCTAAGCCTTTTTGCCAAGCTGCACTCTTTGGACGGCTGTAAAGCCTATCTTCCCATGCAAAAATCTTGTTCATGCCATGATAAGCTAGCCACGGCAAAGGTTCAGGTTCCCAAGGCGTTAATACTTGCTGAACCGGGGCATTAAAAGCCCAAGGCATAGTAGTAAGCGGCGTATCACGCGCTAAGATCAAGTCCACCAGCGTGCGGGCAAAAAGATTGGCAGCCCCAACACCTTCGCCGCCGTAACCACCAATAAGCCCCAATCCTACATTTTTATCGTAAATAGCGTGGGGCGCAAACTGCCGTGCTAAGGCTAAGGTACCGCCCCAACCATGAGTAATTTGCACATCCGCCAATTGCGGAAATAACGCCAACAATAGCTGATAGCGAAAGCCAAATTCCCCTTTAAAAGCCGATTGACGATGGCTAGCGGAAGATTGGGCATTAAAGCACTCGGGATTAAATCCAAATTCAGTCCGCACTTTAGCGCCAAATCCGTAGCCGCCACGGGCGCCAAATATCAAACGGTTATCAGGACTTCGCTGACCATAGGTAACGATGCGGCTAGCATCACTAAAGGTCGCGCGATTAGCTAAACCAATGTCCTGCCACATTTCATCCGTTAACGGCTCAGTGGCGATCAGTAAACTCTGAACAGGCAAGGTGAATCGACCCAATTCACCCAATTGGCGAAGATAGCCTTCAACGGCGGGCACCACAATCGCCGCACGAACATTTCCTTGTGGCGTCTGTAATTGGGTTTGCGCATCACCGAGATACACCATGTGATTTACTGGGGTATGCTCGTAGATCTTCACCCCTAAACTTTGCACCAGATCAGCCAAACCACAGACGAGTTTCGCTGGGTGTATTCGCGCACAATGGGGGGTATAAAGTGCCGCTTGGCCGTAGGCCATACACACTTGCTTATCAAGCTCGGGCTTATCCAGCCAACGAATATCTTCTTCACCAAAGCCATCTGCGCGCCACTGTGCTAATTCGGCTTGAATATTGGCTAATTGCTCAGGATAACGCGCGGCTACCCGTAAATTGCCGCCATGGTGTAAATCACAGTCGATATGATGCTGGGCGCAAACCGCGGCAACTTCAGCAATGGTTTGTTGGATCAAGGCTTTTGCCATTAAGCGCGACTCACCTTGAAGCTGATTAAGATAGGCTACATCGCCACTAAAACCGCCCATCAACCAACCGCCATTTCGCCCCGAAGCGCCCTGGCCAATGGTGTCAGCCTCAAGAATCACCACGGATAAATTGGGCTGGTAATGCTTAAGATAATAGGCCGTCCATAGTCCTGAATAGCCCGCGCCAATAATGGCGATGTCTGCGGCAATATCATGTTGTAGCGCAGGTAACATAGTCCTTTGAGTTAACTTAGCTTCAGTATCAAACCAAAATCCGCGCTCTTTCACGCCACGGATTCACTTAATGGACTGATACCGATAATTGAGGCAATTTCCTCGAAATGTGTATCAACCCACGCACTGCTAATTGGTCCCCAGGTCAAAATGCGATAATAACCTGCATTGTTTCGACTGCCATCTTGCACAAATTCGACGCGAATACCGATATCTTCAAACGCGGCGATAGCATCCTGCAACGTTCGCCTCGGCATTCCAGTCAACTTATTGAGTGATAACAAGTTATGCCGATCATCGTCCATTAAATGCGCTAAATATAGCTTACGTAAAAACGCCTTATGTTGTTTCGATATTGACTGAGTAGCAGATTCGAGGGGCATAAAAAATCAATCCAAATATTGACCAAGTGAATATAAAACTACTTGATATTCAGTGAATAAGAAATAGCCTCCATTCAAATTATTCGAGCAAATTGACCCGTTTGACATCTGTTCCCGCAGATACATTTTCGCATTTGCTTGTATAAGCTCTCCATCACTGTTATTTGTAAAAAAGATTAATCAATGGGAGAGCCAACGATGGGCCAAATGATGACCGCACAGCAAGTGCTACATTTCTGGTTTGAGGAAATTTCACCTCAATCTTGGTGGATAAAAGACCCAACATTTGATGCACAAATCCAATCTCGCTTTGAAGACCTATTAAAACAAGCCAAGCGCGGTGAGCTTGCGCATTGGCGCGTGACACCTCAAGGTCGTTTAGCCGAAATCATCGTACTAGATCAATTCTCGCGAAATATCTATCGCGACACGCCAGCAGCGTTTGAGGCCGACACCATTGCGCTGGTCCTTGCCCAAGAGGCTGTTGCACTCCAAATTGATAAGGAGCTTTCTCCCAAACAAGTACCCTTTTTGTTTATGCCTTTTATGCATAGCGAATCCCCTGCCATCCATCAAGTTGCTGTAAAATTGTTCAATCGAGAGGCTGCAATCGCTAATCTCGAATTTGAACTAAAACACAAGGCTATTATCGACAGATTCGGTCGTTATCCTCATAGAAACAAAATATTAGCTAGAGAGTCGACAGCAGAAGAAATCGCTTTTTTACGCCAGCCGGACTCGTCATTTTGAATATAAACAAGCTTTATTCAGATAAAAATAACTGTGGCTGTAGATTAACAAACTACACTTACAATGATATGTCAGGGGACAACTCTGGGCATCATGAGATGGCCAATGGTGCGAAAGGTAACAGTGCGTAATGAAACAAACTAACCATATTTCCTGTGTCTCTAGAATGACCTGTATTCGCTACCCATTGCTAGCAGTAATTGCATTATTTTATCCCCAATTAATCCAAGCGGCGGAACTGAAAATTGGCGTGAGCCTCTCCATTCCTCCCTATGTCATCCAAGAATCTGATAGCGGGCTAGAACTCGATTTGCTGTATCAAGCACTTGCAGTCAAAGGGCATACCGCCAATATTGAATATTTGCCTTTAGCACGCACTTTCCATGAACTTAGAGAGGGCAAACTTGACGGCATAATCAACGTAAAAGAAGGCATGATCGAAAACGTTTTCTACTCTAATGTGGCGATTCGTTATCAAAATTGCGCAATCAGCCTAGAGAAAAATAACTTTTCGATTAATAGTATTAAAGACTTAACGGATAAAAAAGTCGTTTCCTTTCAACGTGCAGCAAGCTTCTTAGGTGATGAATTTACTCAAATGACTAAAGCTAATCCTAGTTACCAAGAACAAGCTCGGCAAATACAGCAGGTTTACATGCTGATGAAACACAGGGCTGATGTCGTGGTTATGGATAAGAACATTTTCACTTACTATCTTAGACAGGCATTTATTGAGGGAAAACTCACCGAAGTAGAGAGTAAACAGGTGGCGGTATGTCATCGCATTTTTCCACCGACTGAGTATAAATTTGCGTTTTTAAGCGAGCAAATCCGTGACGACTTTAACCTTGGGTTAAAACAAATTACCGAAGATGGGACACTGATCGCCTTACAAGAAAAATATCGGCAACTCATGTCCCTAGAGAATGAAGCTGAAGCCTCAAATACCATTGTGGATCAATCAAAACTCAAGCAAGATCCTTTATAAGTTAACTACTTAACTACTAATACTGGGCATTTCGCCAATCTAACAACATCTTGACTCACATGGTGCTTTAAAAAATCCACTAAGCCGCTGCTGCCATGGCTTGCAATCACAATCATACCCGCATCGGCTGACTCAGCTAAAATCTCTTCGCTCGCATCACCATGACGAACAATACATTTAATCTTTAGTCCAGCCGCTAATCCCTGCTGCATTTGCAGCTGTAGACTCTGCATTTTTGTCTCCACAAACTCGGCCAACTGTTGCTCAAGTGTCGCGGGAGTATCTACCGCAATACCATAACAATGGGCACTTCTTGCAGGGCTGACGACATGCAGCAAACGGATATCTACGTGATATAGATTAGCCATTTCAACCGCATAATTAAGCGCATGGGCGGCAGTTGCCGAAAAATCCGTAGGGCATAACACTTCTTGAGTACGCATAATTTTATCCATCACTTAGGTTGTTGTGCCCAATATTAGGGCAAATGGCATTGCTTATAATCTGTATTTTATCGCAGTAACTCGGGACAAGCAGCTAGGCCGTAAAATTAATTATGCTTTAGCAATCAAAAACAAAGGGCGCCTTAGCGCCCTGTAATCTACCCAATACAGACTATTTCACGACCAATACAGGGCATGCCGCGCCATTGGCAACAGCTTCGGCAACATTCGTATGTAAAAAGTGCGAAATTCCGGTTCGTCCATGGCTAGCAATAACCACCATACCCACATCCTTACCATTCGCCTCCTCGAGGATTTGATCGACGGGATCGCCTCGGCGAATAAGTGTTGTAATCGGTAATTCGGTCTTGAGTCCCTCGAGTAACGCCTGCATTTTAGTTGCTGCGGCCTCCTCCATGCTTTTAGCGAGCTCCTCAGGGGTAATCGCTAAAATCATAAAGTTTTCATCACCAATAGGTTGCTCAACAACGTGTAAAATCTTTAGCCCTACATGGTATAGATTTGCCATTTCAATAGCATAACGTAACGCATGGGCCGCAGTTTCCGAAAAATCTGTGGGCCAGAGTATTTGACCTGAACGCATAATCTGTTCTCCTTAATGGCTAGTCATCGTGAAGCTCATCTTTGAGCCAAGTAATGGCATCCAGTTTGTCGACAAAAAACTTAACCTCGGCCGGAGTAAACCAGTTTGCCAGCTTTGCCATCACTTCCTGTAGAGTCGTTTTACCGACAATAGCAATCCGTTCAAAGTGGCGAACATGCTTAACCCCTAGTTTTAGATCATCCCAAGCGGCTTGAAGTTCCCAACCTTCAAGCTCAGTCACATCGACTAAGGCATAAATATCGGGATCTTTCACCCCAGCTAACGCGGCTTCGAGCACGGGTACCATCACCTCATAATCTTGATGAGTTAAGGTACCAATAGCTTTAAAGGCAACAAAAAAGTCATCATCACCATAACGCTCGATCCCAACTGAAATTCCATGCTTTAACAAAGTCATACATACTCCTTGTCTAACAAATGTCCTGTTAAGTGTAAAAGCTAAGTCTCTATCAGGCCGTGATCTTGCTCATAAATGCATCAGTATGCTTGCGCAAAATCACGCTAACCGCTAGGATAAACCGACTAATCAGTCGGTTTGTGTATTGAGCAACAAACGGCTTTATTTTATTAAGACTTGCACTGAAGGGATCACGATGAACATGGCAACAGACCCAGCAAAAATTTCGCCGTTAACCGAGTTACTCCAACATCAGCGTGCAAGTTACTTAGCCGCACCTAATCCTGATTATGCGATCCGTAAAGAACGCTTAATCCGCCTTAAAGCCGCCTTGCTAAAATTCCAGCAGCCGCTCGTCGAGGCGTTATCACAGGACTATGGCCATCGTTCGGTCGACGACAGTCTGATTTCCGACATTATGCCTGTGGTCAATAACATCAATTACAGTTTGAAAAACCTCAAAAAATGGCTCAAGCCAAGCCGCCGCCATGCGGGCATCTTACTCGCCCCCGCCCAAGTCAAAGTGCATTATCAGCCACTAGGCGTTATTGGGATAATCGTGCCTTGGAACTTCCCCGTCATGCTCTCCATTGGGCCATTAGTCACGGCGATTGCTGCGGGCAACCATGCCATGCTCAAACTTTCGGAATTTACTCCAGCAACCAATAGCGTTATCAAACAGTTGCTCGCCGAAGTATTTGATGAATCCCATGTTGCCGTTGTCGAAGGTGAAGCTGATGTCGCGGCGCAGTTTTCAGCACTGCCCTTCGATCATCTCCTATTTACTGGCTCAACCACGGTTGGCCGCCATGTGATGCGCGCCGCGGCCAATAATCTCACCCCCGTTACCCTTGAACTCGGAGGTAAATCGCCAGTAATTATCGCCCCCGATATGCCACTAGAGATAGCGGTAGAACGAATGATTTATGGTAAGTGTTTGAATGCTGGACAAATCTGTGTAGCGCCTGATTATGTGCTTTGCCCTAACGCTAAAGTGAGCGATTTTATTCAAGCCTATCAAGCAAAATTCCAAGCCATGTACGGCGCAATTGCCCAAAATAAGGACTACGGCAGCATTATTAATGCCCGCCAATTTGATCGTTTATTGGCTGTACTTGAGGATGCCAAAACCAAAGGTGCCAAGATTATCTCTGCCTCAAATGAAGCAATAGACAGCCAGAATCGTAAACTCGCCACTCAGCTGATTACTAATACCACTGAAGATATGCTATTGATGCAAGAGGAAATCTTTGGGCCGCTATTACCCGTTATCGGTTACGACTCTTTAGATGAAGCCATTAGCTACGTAAACCGTCGCGCCAGACCCTTAGCGCTCTATGTGATGAGTTTTGATGAAGCGAGCCAACAAAAAATCCTCAAGCAAACTCACTCTGGCGGTGTTTGTATCAATGAAACGGTATTCCATGTAGCAGCCGATGATGCGCCCTTTGGCGGCATAGGCCCATCTGGTATGGGGCATTATCATGGTAAAGAAGGGTTCCTCACCTTTAGCCACGCCAAAACCGTGCTAAGCCGTGGGCGCTTTAACACGGGTAAATTTGTCCATCCACCCTATGGCACTTTTATCCAACGTATGTTGATGAAGCTGTTTTTACGCTAATACGGGCCGCTTAGGAGTGGTTATGTCGAGCTTATTACCAACAGATACAGATACTAAGCCCATGACAGATAAACGTCAGGCGATACTCGATACCGCCTTATCGTTATTTGTCAGCCAAGGCTTTCATGCCACCTCGACCGCTTCAATTGCCAAGCAGGCTGGCGTAGCGACAGGCACACTGTTTCATCATTTCCCAACCAAAGAAGTGTTGATGGAAAGCCTGTTTCTCACAATTAAACAAGAGTTTGCTAATGCATTATTGTTAAATATCAAAGAAGGGAGCGATCTTAAAGAGCATGCAGAAATCCTCTGGCAGAGCGCGATTGACTGGTCGATTGATAATCCAATCAAGCAATTATTTTTTCAGCAATATTCAATGTCACCTATGATTGCGGCTTCTATCCGCGAACAAGCAATGAATAGCATCTTAGGGTTTATCGCCCAGTTGATAAAAAAAGGGCAGCTAATGGGATTAATTGCCCACTATCCCATTGAATTAATGCTTGAAAATTGCCACGGACAATACTTAGCAGCCACACGATTTTTTATAGATAACCCCGAATTGGGCAGAGATAAACATTATCGTGATGCCAGCTTTGCGCTGTTTTGGAAGGCGTTACGGGCCGACTAAACCTAAAAGCAATCGAGCCAGACTTATATCTGGCTCGATTGTGGCGATGTTTAACTGAATGAACAGATATTTAATACGATTAGTATAATCAGCTTTGGCTTAATTCAGGTTGTTTTTCTATAGGTTGCGACAACTGCGAAGCACTCCAATAACCTTGTTTTACACCCTTTTCGATAAGCTCAGCGACTGCTAACTCAATGGCTTGTAGTACACAAAACTGCACAGGTTCATTGGTGGTAAAACCGACTTCGGCTTCGGCCAAACGATTCAAACTGGTATAACGGAACAGGCCTGCACGCATTTCCTGCGAAAGTACCCTTTTACTCGTAGATACAGACATCATCACTTTGCCCGTGTGTACATCGACAGCACGCAGATAGATAGTGACTAAATCCTCACGGTACATTTCCGAGGCGCCGATACCGTAATATTCAACCCCTGTACCGCCTGTACTGGTGTTGGTCTCGTAACTGATAATGCCACCTTCTAGTAGCAATCTCGCCGTCGATAACACGGGGATATCATCGCCCTTTGAGCCATTTTGCTTATTACTGATCTTGCGCTCAGTTAATAAATTTTGCAGGCCTTCACGCTCAACGGGCGTAAACCATTTAGAGTCAATCAAGGTTTGCATCAGCATCGATGTTGCCCCTTGAGTGACCGCAGTTGAAAATGAGCTGACGTTAGCTTGAGGTTTATATTGCCCGGTTTGGTCTCGGAATGAATATACCGCAACTGGGATCGGAAATTTTGGCCCAGGCTGACTCTGTAGCTCCTTCATCACCTCACTCATTGGATTAACTTGAGCAGGAGTAATATTTAAGTCAGGCTTGGGGATCAAGCTACAGGCGGACATACTCAGCAGCATAGAAGCGATAAAGATGGAACGTGCCATTAGTTTCCGCCTCCAAAAGTTGGCATTTCAATCACCGTCACTTCGCCAGTTTCGATGTTAGTGATGGTTAACATCACTCCGGTGCCAGTAGAGGCGACTTCGATACGAAAATCGCCAGTATCGTACACCCCATCTTTGATCTCACCATCAGCAACGCCGCGGGTGATGGAGTTAATGATGTTACGTTCCAATGACTCCTTAAAACGGGTAACAAAGTCCTTCTCGGTCGAGCTGGCTTTATTATCGTTTTGAGCCTGCGCTTTATTGAGTAAAAAGGAGCCATTCGCAGGATTGCCCCCAAAGCTTGGGTTGACGGGGGTATAGATTAATTCGGTTGCTTGGCTGGTGTGAGCTATGCAAAACACAGCAAGAGAAAGTAACGTCCTGAATGTCATTATTGTTATCCTACAAATCGTCTGATGTTCCTGAAAAATCACCCGTAATCGCATTAGCCCTGACTTGAGCTAAGTAATCAATCGTCAACAAAATAGCCTGCTCTGCGCTCTCCTTAATCGGGTTCGCCCGACGACCAAAGTGCGTGGTATAAATACGAGTTCCATTCACTTCTAAGGTTAAAACGGTTCCGGCCTGCGGAAACACCGTCTCATACAAGGTCACGTTAAACCCTTGAGTAAACGGCAATTCGCGCCAATAACTTGAATAGTAAAACCCAAAATCCTTACCAAAACGCGTTAAGGTTCTATCTATCACAAGCCCACTGATTTCAATATCATCATCGGCTAACGCGCCAGGAGCGCTTATAAACAAGAATGGACACAAAATACTGAACAACAACCGCTGAATTAACGATTTCACAGGTCCCTCCTTACCTACAATGCTCAAACCTTCAGATACAGCGATAGCGTAAAATGCACACTTTGCCATGTTGTGCATGTAACATTTCACGCTTATTTTTATTAAAAGAAGGTTAACAGGATTGAAGAATGCTAGTCATTAGACTGAGACCTAAATTAGCCCAAAAAGCTAAGGTAAAAACCGCAAAATAGCCCATTTGGGTAATACATTAGAATGAGCAATGAAAACTCTTGATACACTATCAAACGCAGATTATTGCGGTAACCAGAGTTGTACTGACAGCCCGCCATCGGTGCGATTATGCATACTAATGCTGCCTTCATGGGCCTCAATGATTTCGCGGCAAAGTGGTAAGCCTAAGCCAGTACCCGATTGCTTGGTTGAGTAAAAAGGCAACAGGGCTTGCTCTAACACTTCCTCCGACATGCCACTACCACGGTCCTCTATCTTGATAATAAAGCCAGCGCCATCAACCAGCGTTTGAAAGCGAATGGTAAGCATGACCTCATCGGGATCGGAACCTGATTCATGGGCATTTTTCAGCAGGTTTAGCAGAACTTGCTCCATTTGCCCTTGATCGAAATAGCCCATTTCAGCGGGTAATTCATTGGCTAAGGTAAAAGGATAATGCTGGGTTAAATGTTCGATAAGCTGCTGCCACGCGACTTGACGTCGCTGCGGTAAAGGCAGTTTAGCAAAGCGAGCATAATTGAAAATAAACTGACTTAAGTGATTCGTGCGACTCTCTATAGTGTCGAATATCAGTTTAAGCTTTGGATTATCGAGATCTTTCGTGAGTAAACGCCCCGAGTTCACCATTGAAGCAATGGGCGCGACAGAATTATTTAGCTCATGGCTGATAATACGGATCACCTTCTTCCACACCGCCACTTCCTGACGATTAAGCTCTCGGGTCATCTGCTTAAGCAAGATTAAATTATGCTGTTGGTTATTCAGCAAAAATTGGCCGCGACTCAGATACCAAGTCTCAGTATCATCCTCACCCATGGTAAACAGGCCGCTCTTTTCTTGCTTAAGGGCCAAGGCAAGGGCATCGGGTAAGTCTTGCAGCAGTTCGTCGAGGCTCAAGCCTTCCATTTTGCCTTTGATATGGAAAAGATGCCGCGCCGCATCGTTGGCATACATGAGTTTTTGGTGATCGTTAAACAGCAGCATCACGTTAGGTGAGCTTTGAATCACTTTATCCAGCAGCAATTCGCGCTGATAAATATACTGCCGCTCCTGGCGCAGCTTAGCTGCCGAATCATTAAATAACTCAGCCAATGCCTTAAGCTGGCCCTCACCATTTGCCGGAATGCTGACGCTAAAGTCATTATCGTTAAAGTTGAGTAAGCCAACCTCTAAGGCATTGAGGCTACGAGCTAAATGGCGGGTAAACCAAGCCAAACCTAAGGCGCAAATACCACAGGTAAACAATAATATGAATAACCATTCGGTGATTGGTAGCCCTTGATCTGTCCCTTGCGCTAACGTCAACTTAGGCAGTGAGATAGGTTCTGCTGGCGGGGCCGTGGGCGGCACATCAGGATGGGCAGAAGGACTAAAAAGCCCGTCTTTAAGCTGCTCGAGTTTAAAAAGCTTAATTTGCAATTGTTCTTGCTTGAGCTGCTCTAACTTTTGCAGCTCATGCTTAATCTGCTCGGCCCTTAAACGCTCCTGTAATGACAACGTTTGTTGTAATTTCTCGTTATTTTTAATTGCCGCTTCGACGTTTTCTTGAAGCTTATCTACGTCGATGGGCGGTATATTAATTGCGGGGAGCTTGATGGGAGCTGGGACTTCAACTGACGAGATAGAGGGGCGATAGCTCACAGCACCTAGGGTCAATAGCACACCTAAGGCGCAACAAACAGTTGAATAAATGATTAATTTTGTTCGCAGTTGCACCTAAAACTCCACCTAAGACTCAATGTTTATCATGCTATGACTATTTTTCTAGACCAAACTTATCCATGCGGCGATACAGGGCTTGCCTACTTAGGCCAAGGGATTTAGCTACTCGTGCAATCACGCCCTTGTGCTGTCTTAAGGCCATTTCAATCTGCTCACGGCTAACATCCATAGCGTCGCTCGAATCCAGTTGAGCGGACACGTCTTGATTGGCAACTTTTATCTGTGATTCAATCGGGGCAACTTCGGTTATGGTTCGCCCAAACGTCATCGTATTTATCGTGTGAGTGTTGTTAGCATTGACTGGCGGTAAACCAAAATCAGCTTCCGTTAACACTCGACTTTGCGCCAATAGCGCCGCACGTTTACAGGCATTTTCTAGCTCGCGCACATTCCCCGGCCAACGATGCTGTAATAGCGCCTGTTGGGCGGGTTTACTCAAACTAAAACCCTCACCGACAAAATGTTTCACTAAGGGCAAAATATCGTCAATACGCTGATTCAGTGGCGGTAAGGCCAGTTCAATCACATTTAAGCGATAGAATAAGTCCTCACGGAAACGTCCCTCGGCAATATCTTGGGCAAGATCGGCATTGGTCGCACTGATCACCCTCACCTTCACTTTTAAGGTTTTATGGCTACCTAAACGTTCAAACTCCCCGGTTTGTAATACCCGCAATAATTTCACTTGGCCCGAGAGCGGTAAATTACCAATTTCATCCAAAAACAGCGTGCCGCCATCGGCCGCTTCAAAGCGACCAATGCGCGCCTTATTAGCCCCCGTAAACGCCCCCGCCTCAGCACCAAAGAGTTCGGCTTCGAGCAACTCCATTGGCAAAGCCCCCACATTCACCTTAATAAAGGGTTTGTTTTTTAAGGGAGAATTAGCATGGATAATATCGGCAAGCTTATCTTTACCGGCACCGTTAGGGCCTGTGATCAATACAGATACATCGGAGCGTGCCAGTTGTAAGGCTAAGTCAATACAACGCTGCATCGCACCACTACCAAAAACAATCCCGCACAGATCCGCATCGGCAATCGCGACTTGGCGTTGTGAATTAACTCGCTCGAGCCGATGATTTGTACGTGCAAGCTTATAGAGAGCAATTAAATTCGTAATGCTGTTTAGTAACTTAGCATCATCCCACGGTTTGCCCATGTAATCAGCGGCGCCGGCTTTAACCAACTCAACAGCGGTTTCGAGCTGCGTCCAAGCCGTCATTAAAATGATCGGCAAATCCGGCTGCCTATCACGCAATGCATAAAACAACTGCCGCCCTTCTTCCCCAGAGGTGGTATCGCGGGTGAAGTTCATATCTTGGATAACAAGATCAATATCATGGGTCGCGATCAGACCAAGGGCATCATCTGGTGTATGGCAAGTTAACACCTGATAACCATTGATCTCCAGCATTAAGCCTAAGGCCTGGCAGATGGCGTGGTTATCGTCGACAATCAGAATTGTGTCCATGTGGCAAAGTATATCCCGAGTAAAACTATTAACCTTAAAGTAACAAAAAGTGCAATAACATCCTACTGTTATCGCACTTTATGCCGCTCAGCTTATGTTACACAGTACGCGTCGCTGTCGCCGGAGATATCTTGGCAGCCTTGCGTGCAGGTAAGTACACCGCAAGGGTGGTCACCACAAATAATCCAACAACGGTGAATAATGGATAGGAAAGCGCCAGCATAGGTAAGCTATACAGGCTCATCAATTGCTGGCCTAACTGAATCGCTAACAGCACACCCAAAGTGCCACCTAACAGACATAGCAGATAGTTTTCCACTAAGAAGTAGCTGATAATATCGCGCTTTTTAGCACCTAACGCGCGGCGAGTGCCAATCTGCTTGGTGCGACGCTGGATATTAAACATCACCATCCCTGTCACCCCAAGTGAGGTAATCAACAACAGCAATACCACCATCATGGTTAGTACGGTTGCCATTAATTCATGGTCACGATATGCCTCGATACGGCGCTCGCTCATGGTTGTAAAGCCTTCGACTACCCGGCTAGGATATTCTTTATGCAGGGCTTCGGGGATGACCTCTTTTAAGCGCTCAATATCAGCTGGCTTAGCTCTTACTAAATAACGTTTATAGTCAGCGGGATAATTCACCGACAACACAGAACTAAACTCAAGGTTACTATTATCAACCCATGCCGTTTGTAAGCGCTCCAGCACTCCAATCACCACAAAGTGCTGTGTGCCCATATATACGCTCTTGCCAAGCGCTGATTCATTCGGCCACACCTTATCGACAAAGGCTTTAGTGACTATCATCTTGCCCCCATCTTCCAGCAACTCTGTGGTGATTTCCTGGGGATAGAAGTTACGTCCCTCGACTAACTTCAGCCCTAAGGAGTCGATAAAATGCTCATCACTCATATACATGCCGGTATTGGGCGTAGATTTAGCGCGCTCCTCAGGCCCTAGGGTAAAGTTACTCGACCAACCGCCGCCGCTCAGGGGAGCCATAGAGGTAGGTGCAACATCGATAACGCCAGGGATCGCACGAATGATCTCTAAATCTCGTTTATCCTGCGCTACTAAATCTGTCGATTTATCAAAATGATAAATGCTGAAATCAAAGACTTCACTTTCAACAATCCCCGACTCACGCGCCATTAAATTTAATCGTTCGGCGATAATAAAGCTGGCATTAGCGACGATAGCCACAGACAAAATAATCTGTAATAACAGTAGTAAGGGGCCGCTTTTACTGCGTAATAAACTGCTGAGAATAGGTTTGATATGTAACATATTGCCCCCGATTATTGGCTCTTAAGATAAACACTTGGGTTAGTGGTACACACACGCCACGCAGGATAAATACCCGCCACAATCGCTGCAAAAATGGCAATAACAGGCGCAATGAGCCACATGCTGGCGTCGAGATGAGTAATCGAAGCCTCAAGTTGAAACTTCTTTGTGAGCAACGCAAGTGAGCCCCAAGCCCAAGCCAAGCCGAGTAAGCCACCGAATAGTCCCATCAAAGACACTTCCACCATATGTTGGGCAAAGATCTGCCCTTGGCTGGCGCCGATGGCGCGGCGCACGCCAATTTCGGGAGCTCGGCGTAAAAACTTAGACAGCAACAACCCTAACATATTGACTAAGCAAACAATGAGGAAGAGTGCACTGAGGCCCACCAGCACCTTGTTATCCTCTGGCACCACTTTATTAATGGCTAGCCATTGGTCAATATCGGACAATTGCACATCGGCCTTAGGTGAGCTAAAGCGACCTAATTTCTTTTGTTGTTCAATATATTGGCGAACCCACTGACGGTACTCAGCAACTTGTTCAGGCGTATCGAGTTGCACCCAAAATTGTGTCCAATGCTTTTCGGAGGTTAAACGCTGCGCGTAGTTGTTGATGCTCTCATAGTTCCAGCCATTGGTATTTCCCCAACTGCCATATTCCTCAATCGGCGCTAAGCTGTAGGGCACAAACAAGGTATCCACATTACCAAAGGCGCCGTTGTTAAGGTCATAATAGTTTGGACTCGGCGCCCAAGGCTTAAGCACGCCAACCACCTGATAGGGCTTAGCATTAAAATAAATCGTCTTGCCGACACTATTTTGGCCCGCAAACAGCGTCTTATTCAGCTCATCGGTGAGCACCACTTCGTAGCGAGCATCTTTATCGACGCTGTCATCCCACGCCTGACCGTATTGAAACTCGAGGCCAAACAGTGGGAAAAAGTCGTTATTGGTTACCCTAACCCGAGATTGCAGCACGGGTAAAAAAGCGGGATCTTCGGTTTGCACCGCGCCGCCAGTGCGAAACATGGGGGTTTGCAGGCTCGGAATATCACTCTTAAGTAAGTTCATCCCGTCTTGATAGGTGATCTGTTGATCGAAGCGATCCCAGGCATCTGGCCCTTGGCTCCACAGCTGTACCGCAAACAACTGGCTGGACTTCTCCCCCGCAGGGTTAGTGGACATCATTTTGTAGATGTTAAGAGTGGTGATGGTGATGCCAATGCCGATAGAAATCGCCATGATCATCAATGCCGACAACATGGGCGTTTTTTTGATGCTACGCCAAGCTAAATCTAAGTAATAGAAGAACATAACCGCTCCTAGCCTTGGGCGTTAGCAACCAATTTATCGACACTGCTATGGCTTGCACTGCGGGCCGCATTGGGTTGATACATGGTAAAGTCGCAGACTTGACCATCGACAATTTGAATATTGCGCTGGGCACGGCGGGCCAGTTCAGGATCGTGGGTCACCATGATGATGGTGGTGCCAGATTGGTTAATATTCTCTAATAATTCCATCACTTGGCGGGCCATTAAGCTGTCGAGGTTACCCGTAGGTTCGTCGGCGAGCAGAAAACGGGGTTCCCCCGCTAAAGCACGGGCAATCGCTACCCTTTGCTGTTGACCGCCGGATAATTGAGTCGGCAAATGCTTCATCCGCGCACCTAAGCCCACTTGCTCTAATGCTTGCTCCACACGGCGTTTACGCTCCTTGGCACTAAAACCACGGTAGCGCAGCGGCACTTCAATGTTTTCCGCGAGGTTAAGATCGGGGATCAAGTTAAAACCTTGGAAGATAAAGCCAATCTTCTCATTGCGTACGGCGGCACTCTTGTTATCACTGAGGTTGGAGACATTAATCCCATCTAAAAAATAATCCCCATGGGTGAAGCCTTCGAGCAAGCCAGCGATATTTAAGAAGGTGGTTTTGCCTGAACCCGAAGGGCCTGTGACCGCCACAAACTCACCCTCGTTTACCTCAAGGTTGAAATCCCGCAGTGCGTGGGTTTCTACTAAGTCCGTTTTAAAAACTTTACTGATATTCTTCATTGATAACATTTTAATTTCCTTAATTAATTTTTATCTTTGCGCGTAAACGGCTAATAAAACGCGCGGGACTTCAATGTAACTTGAGCATGTAACAGACGAAGCAGAGGCAACCGCTTATCAGCCCAGAAAAGCACCCATAATGAACTCACTCAACTTACCGAACAGCCCATTTAGGCAAGAGAATATCAAGCTCACACTTTCCATCGAGACATCACCAATCTGGCGCATTTCGTCTAAGGGATTGGTCCATTCCAAAATATTTAAGCCAAGGAAAAACCAACTATTAGCTTCTCCAATCCCCAGCTCTACCGCCACAACTAACAAGGCCAAAGCGAATACGCCAAACAGCTTGGAGGACATCAACACACTGATATCAACATTTTTATGACTCATTATTGGCTCCTATTTACTTATCGCCGCAGTATTTTCAACCACGGCAATTTCCAATCCATCAATTTGATTAATAAGTTTTTTCAACCAAATAACATCAATGCATCTTAACCTGTTCGGCATGATTGAAGGGCTCAACACTCGAGATCACCCATTCGTCACCCGCTTTACCGCCTTCAATCACTTCCACCTGGCTCATACTGGTGCTACCCAGTTTAATCTGGCGGCGGGTAGCGATATCGCCTTCGACTTGATAAGCCTCCTCCCCGCCACCGCTGGTCATAAAGGCACCACGTTTGACCATCAACACATTTTCCCGATGTTCGAGTAGCACTCGGGCAGAAATGCGTTGGTTTTGGCGCAGCTTAAGGCTTTCGCTCTGGGCAAATTGCACTCTGGCGGTCACTTCACGGTTACGCACTTCGGGAGAAATCGAGGATAACTTGCCCATGAGTTTGACTTCGCCAAAGCTCAGCTCAACCTCCATGCCAAGTCCAAGTTCATCGGCGTAAGACTCTGGCACCGCAAGCTCGGCCTCATAGGCACTTAAATCGACCACAGTTAGAATCGGTTGATTGGCACTCAAACGCGTTTTTTGCTCTGTCAGCCAGTTGCCAATAATGCCGCCAACCGGCGCTTTAATATTTAAGGCTTCAACTTGGCGCTCTAATTCACCTACCGCTAACTGCTGGCGTTCAACTTCAAGCGCTTTATTCTTTACTTCAAAGGTCAAGGTATCCTTAGTTAATGCAGCGTCTTGCAACGCATGCTCAAATTTAAGCTTGGCTTTATGCAGATCATCTTTGCCCTTTTCATAGTCAATCTGCCCAATCAGCTGACTTTGAATAAGCTGCTCACCACGACGACGTTCACGCTCAGCCGCCTCAAGATCAACCTTGGCCATATCTAAGGTTTGGTTGACTTGTAATTGGTTGCGTCTGGCGTCCAGCTTGGCACGCTCAAGAGCGCCCTCCAAACCCGCTAATAAGGATTTCGCCTGTTCTAATTGATTGGTCAGTCTTGGACTATCTAGCTTGGCTACCACATCGCCTTTATTAACCGTATCGCCAGGATTGCTCAGTAGCGTCACTGTCCCTTCTTCAGTGCTGTAGAGGATCGGTGCATTGGCCGCGACAATTTTACCTGTAGTCGCGATATCCCGAGTCAGCGTACCTACATATAAAGTCGCAGTGGTTAACTCACTACGGCTAATGGATTTGCTCACATTATCGCTACTGAAACTGGCCCATACTAAGGCGCTCACTAATAAGGTGCAGCCGCCAATAATCAAGGGCACCTTGAGACGTTTAGCGTTTGATGGCGCAAGAAGAGTATCTTGGCCGCTGGTATCTTTAATCATGGCGTTTCTCGCTTCCCTGTCGGAGGGCTGGATATGCCCATCGCTACGGACACTATTAAAAATCGATATCCAGCAATAGCAACGCCTATGCCAATTCCATTAAAGCATTTATTTTCATTGTGTTAGATAAGATTCAAGATAAAAGTGTCCGCGGACACCACAGTTGAAAACTAAAAGTGTCCGCCTAAATTTCGCAAAAGTGTCCGCTCGATATGAGAAAAGGCTGCTTGTAGGTGTACGGTACTCAGCAAAGAACAAGCTGGCAGTCGCTCAACATGCGCTAACACTTTTATTCGCCAAATGACGGAGTTTCCCTTTACAGCTAAAACCTTGCCACATAAGATCCTGCCACCCTCGCAGCAGACATATCCAATAAGATGAATCGCCCTATGAAAACACTCACTATTACGCGTCCTGACGACTGGCATATTCACCTAAGAGATGGCGCCCAATTAACAGATACGGTTCGCGATATCAGCCGCTATATGGGCCGCGCTATCGTCATGCCTAACCTGGTTCCTCCCGCTATCGATACCGAAACCGCCTTGGCTTATTACGATCGTATCAAGGCGCAAGTGCCCGCAGGCTCGCAATTCGAACCCTTAATGGTGTTGTATCTCACCGACAAAACCAGCCCAGAGGAAATCCGTAAAGCTAAAGCCTCGGGCAAAATCGTTGCAGCTAAGCTCTATCCCGCAGGCGCGACCACCAACTCGGATTCTGGCGTCACCGATTTGAAGAACATCTACCCAGCCCTCGAAGCGATGCAAGAAGTGGGCATGTTGTTCCTAGTGCATGGAGAAGTGACTGATTCATCGATTGATATTTTCGACCGTGAGCGTGTGTTTATTGAGAATATCTTGAGCAAGATCGTAACTGATTTTCCAAACCTTAAAATCGTCCTCGAGCATATCACCACTAAGGATGCGGTCGATTTTGTGACTCAAGCCTCTGATAATGTGGCCGCCACGATCACCGCGCACCATTTACTTTATAACCGCAACCATATGTTAGCTGGCGGTATTCGTCCGCATTTTTATTGCCTACCAATTTTAAAGCGCAATACCCATCAGCAAGCACTGTTAGGTGCCGCAGCCAGTGGCAATAAAAAGTTCTTCCTCGGTACCGACTCGGCGCCACACGCAAAAGATCGTAAAGAAGCCGCCTGTGGCTGCGCGGGTTCTTATACTGCCCATGCCGCCATTGAGCTGTACGCCGAAGCCTTTGAATCAGTCAATGCACTGGATAAATTAGAAGCCTTTGCCAGCTTCAATGGCCCAGATTTTTACAATCTGCCCCGCAACAGCGATACTATCACCCTGGTGAAAAAATCTTGGGATGTGCCCGTCAGTTACCCACTTGGCGACAACAACGTTGTGCCAATTCGCGCTGGCGAACAAATCGATTGGCAGGTTGAATAAACAGGTCATTTGACGCGATAAACGGCTAGCTAAGCCTGCCGCTTATCGTGCTCGAAACCGTTAAGAGTCGCCTTAGGGCGACTTTTTTATAACCAACACGTAAAACCATAACCTATTATCTTTTAAGAGAAAAAGTATGCATACACGGAAGTTACTAACGCTATTGTCCTCAAGCCTATTAATTACCACTACACTGCCACTCAGCACGTTTGCCGCCGATGAACTCACAGGCGTTTGGCAAGGACAACTGGGTAAAAGCAAGATCAGAGTCTGCTTTAACCAATATGGCACTGGCAGTTATTACTATCAAAAATACCTCACCCCAATTCGACTCGAGCTGCAAGACGGCATCTGGAAAGAAGAAAACAACACCGGAAACTGGCAGTTTGATACCGCAACAGCACAAACACTGAGTGGCCAGTGGTTTAAAGACAGCGCCAGCAAGTCACTGCCAATACAACTTGAGCGGCAAATCAGCCCGGATAATCAGGATGACTGCAGCGCCGATGCCTACAATCTGCCGCTTGAAACTAAGCCTTCGGTGAGCCGCGGAAAATGGCAACGCTTTCAGACTATTGAATACCGTCCGCTGACCTTTGGCACTGATGTTGGTATCGAATTTAACGGCCCACAAAAAGGCATTTCGGCAATTAATCACTGGCTTGAGAGAAAGCTCACCGATGATGCGCAGCTGGCACAAACCTTTGAGACTCGCCGCAGAATGTTGGCTCAAATGGGCAGCTTTGTGGCTGACGAAACCTTTGCAGAACCCATTTTCCTCAACCAACATTGGCTTAGTGTGCGCTTGTATCGCTGGGCAGCGGGTTATGGTGCCAATGGGATCAGCCAAGAGCTTGTTAGCTTCTCGCTTGCAGATGGAAAACCTTTCCATCCATGGCAATGGTTTCTCGAGAATGAACAGTCTCAAGCCATGCCGGAGAGTATGAGTTATCCGTTACCACAAGCGCTAAAGCAAAAGCTGTTTGCCGATATCCCGCCAAACGCAGATTGCCCCACCTCCGACGGCTCTGGCTATTATCAACTGACTCTTGAGGCAACTGGAATGAAGTTTTGGGAAATGCCCCGTGGTGACGGCTGCGAGCAGGAATTTACCTTAACCCCTCAAGAAGCCATGCCCTTTGCCACTCAATGGGGTAAAACACAGCTTAAACTATTGGAATAAATTTCGTATTACAAAAGTACGGTATTGGGAAAGTAGGCTTTAATGGTGATAAATATGATGACACCAAACGCGCTTTCCCATCCAACACAGCAACGCATTTCAAACTTACCTGTTTCAGTAAGGGATCATCCTTGAGTCATTTAACCGTAAACAGCGTGACACCCGAAGCCTTAGTGCAAGCCCAGTTAGTTGCCTATAACCAACACGACCTTGCAAGCTTTGTGGCACTCTTTAGCGACAACGTTTGTATTTATCGTCCACCCGCCACACAGCCCGTTATTCGGGGTAAAGCCGCATTTCGCGATTTCTATCAAAATGAACGCTTTAACTTGCCGCATTTACATGCCGAAATCCTCAATCGTATGGTTGTTGGCAATAAGGTCGTGGATCACGAACGGATCAGCGGCATACACGACGAACCTTTTGAAGTGATGGTGGTATTTGAGGTAATCGATGGACTAATCCAAAATATGTGGAGTTTTGCGACTAACTGATGGGTTATCGGGCTTTACTTGATGCAAGATTGAACCGCTATATTCACTCCGCATCTTCCGAGTAAGGCATTGCCTGAACAGCATCGTATCTCAATACGTCAACATGCCCGAGTAGAAAATGGCTAAAGACCCACTACACTTAACCATCTAAATTCGCCATAAACAAGGCACACTTCAATAGCAACGAGGGAACACATGAACGCTAAAATCATCTTCACAGCCAGTATTGCACTATTACTATCCGCAAATTGCCACGCCATTAACGATGAGTATCGCAAGTTACTTGAGCGTTCAGGCTGTACCCAAGTGTCTGAAATGCAAGGGTGCGATATCCACAAAACCAAAGAAGAAAATGCCAAAGCAATGGCTTCCCCCAAAGCCGCTGCTGACGCCATCATTCCTAATGCCCAACAGTGGATAGCAACAGCCAGTTCAGGAGCAACGGTTGCAAATATTCAAATCAATGATAAACATCAGGTTTGGGTTAACGGTAAACACGTAAAATCCAGTCAAAGTGGTGGAGCCATCAAATTCAAAGACGGTATGGTGGAATTCACCATTTATCCCGATGCCAGCTCGAATAAAGAGAGTATGTGGATTGATAACGATGCAGGATCAAAAGGCCCGATTACGGCCAAGTAACGCCTAGTAACAGCCTACACTTGCCATCCCGCAAAAATAGGGGCTTACGCTTACAGCAGATAAAGTTCGCTAGCATACGCGATGAGCCCTTTAATACCATGGTCGTTTTGAAAGTATCGAATGGTCTCATTCAAGCTAGACTGCCTTTACAGCCAACAGAAGACATTTCATATCACTGAACCTCAAAACGCCCTTTACAGCATGAATCAATCACGGGCTTCTAACTTTGGTCTATGATGCTTACACAGACCCGTTAACCCTATTAGGATTAACTTTACTAGAATGGTTAACCTACCAATGTTTATCAGAAAAGTGTTACACCTATCCCAGATTTACTTTCGACAACTCATTTTAACGTGAAATCAACGGATTCTGTGAGATGGATGACTGTCCCTTGGCCGCAAAATGCCTTAGGGTTAGTAGCAATTGCCAAAAGGGTAAAACCAAGCGCCCTTTTTCTTTAACCATTTTGCCTAACAACAGGAATTGCTGATGTCTGATAACCAAAATGCCTTTTACGCCCGCGCCACTGAGTTGATTAAGCTCGCTAACCAGCAAAACCAAAACACTGAAATCCAAACCGGTGAAGTCAGTGCTTCATTTATGTGGGCCCTCGCCCGCTACAACGCTTGGTTTGGCTCCACCAGCTTTGAAAACAAAGAGCAAATGCAGGCCAAAAAACAAGAAATGATGGACTACTACATGGAGCGTTATAAAGAAATGCTCGACGCCAATCTCGAGGACTATATCGAAAACTTCGACCACTACCGCGCAACGCAAAAGTAATCGTTTACGCAACGCCCGATAGCCTAAGGTTATCAGGGCGTCTAATTTTTAGCTTAAGTGGTGATAACTCTCATTCCTCAACACTTAGCTACATCGTTATCCAATATTGATTAATTCTCGTCACGACAAGCCAGTATTTGCGACCGAATGTCTGCCTTAAGCACTAATCATCTTGCTGTCAGTTGAATACTGACAGAAATATTAACATAGGCTCTTTTTAGCTACTCATGTTGGTTTTAATCCATAAATAAGCAACATAAATAACCACCGAAGTATATCCAGCCGATATCACTAGATTACATTTCCAAAGAGTTAACCAAAAAGATCCTCTGAAATAAGTACGCTTTCTGACCTCATGATTAAACAATGCAATTGAAGAAAATATCAACATCAGTGCGGAGCATCCCAGCATAGGTAACAACAGAAACATGATACCCAAACCTGCCGCTCCTAAAGATGCGTTAGATGTTTCATTACCAATGGGGGCGAGCATCATAAAGCCCAAAGCTATCCCTGCTATTGTCAGTATCAATCCCAAAAGTTGGAGTGTTCTCATCATCGTCCTTAAGATTAAATCCGCACATACTAGGACTATGTATGCAAAGAGCGCCAACAACATACTATCTACGCTCTCTTTGACAATCCCTAATTTATATCGTCGTCTCTACGATTGTTAAATCTACAAAATGGCGCTTGTAACAGTGTGTAAGCGGAGCAACTAAACCCAATCTCACTTTAAACATGAATTATTAGTGGGTTCTTGTGAGCAAATGCAACGGCATATCATCATCTAAATAGGCCTCATCTGCCAGATAGAGCTTATTAGTACGGATCATCTTCTGGATCATCTCAACATAGGCGTAGCCGCGCTCTGAATATCGATCCAAGGTACCAGCAAGTGCAACACCCGTAATTGTTTGATTGGCTTGCCTTGATTCGGCACGAAGCTGACGCATTTTGTGGTAAGCACTATGGGTATTTAAATTCAATAAGTATCCTTCAACGGAGGCTAAGGGTGTCTCAAATCGCGCCAGCCCATACTGCCCCATCCCCTGGCGCTTTTGCTTTGGCTCCATACCATTACCATTAAAATCCCACTGACCAAACAAGGCATTCCCCTCAAGTGTAAAGCGCGATGTCCCCCAACCACTTTCCTTTGCCGCCTGGGCCAATACTAGAGATGGAGGCAAAATATCTACCCGTTCAAGCAGGGTTTGCCTGTGGGACGGTGATAACGACGGTATTGGATTACTGATAACTTTGTACTTAACCGCTAAAGCGACCAAGCCAGTGTCGTTGAGGGGCGCAGAGATTACCTGTTGCCGTTCTTGTAACACTTTTTCATTCGCTAATAATACTAAGGGGGTCATCAATCTAAAAAACACCATCTTCTTTTGCTTCACAGGCAATTGCTCTGATACCGACCGCCATCCTTTACCTACGGCATCAAAGGTTAATCTCGGAACCGATTTATCCGTCATTCCGCACCTAATTTTCGATTTAAAAAACTTGACGGCGATCGGTCATTCTGATCTATTACTCTCTTTTGCAGGTAATTCATCATGGCCGCTCCCGCTATCTCTATCCGTAACCTCGACCACCTTGGTTTGGTCGCTGCACTTTGCCAAGAACTCGGCATTGCTCGCATGATTGATGCGGTGCTACCCAAAACGCCGCCCTACAAAGTCTCACATGGTGAAGCGTTGGTGGCGATGATACTGAACGGTCTTGGCTTTCATAGTTCGACCTTGCACATGTTCCCGCAATTCTTTGCCAACAAGCCTGTAGAACGCCTGATTGGCCCGGGGATCTGTGCCGATGACCTCAATGATGATGTGCTCGGCCGCTGCCTTGATGCCCTCTTTGAGGCCGATGTCAGCACGCTTTATCAGGTGATGGCGGAGCAGGTCGTCGAACGATTGGGGCTCAAAAGTACTGCAGTACACCTCGATATCACCAGCTTCCACGTCGATGGCGCCTATGACCAAGCCGATGGCGAGCAGCTCGGTAAGTTGCAATTGGTACGGGGCTATAGCCGCGACCATCGGCCAGAGCTAAACCAGGTTATCCTGGAGCTTATCTGTGAAAATCAGGCCGGCCTGCCCATCTACATGCAAGCCTTGAGTGGTAATAGTAATGATACCAAGGCCTTTGCCCAGACGGTACGGCGCCACTTGAGCAGTCTCAAGGCCGCGCAGGAGAGTCGTTATCTGGTCGGCGATGCGGCGCTGTATTGCGCCGACACCTTGCAACTACTGGCACAACAGCAACAGTTGTTCGTGACTCGTGTGCCTGTCACCCTCAATGAAGCCAAGCGAGCCGTGGCAACCATTGGCACCCAGTCGCTGGTTGCGCTGGGCAATGGCTATCATGGCTGTTGGCAAAGCGCCAATTATGCCGACGTCGCGCAGCGTTGGTTGCTGGTGCGCAGCGAACAGGCCAGCCACCGTGAGCAGCAAACATTAGCCAAAAACCTACTGAAAGACAGCACGCGTGAACTGAAAGCCTTCAACAAATTATGTGCCCAGCGTTTTGCCTGCGAGACCGATGCGCAGGCTGAATTAGCCCGTTTTGCTGTCAGCTTAAATCTGCTGCAACTAGAAGCAGAAGTCGTGAGTGAACCTATCTATGCAGGGCGCGGAAGGCCGCAAAAGGGTGAAATGCCGGTGAGCTACCAATTTCACATCAAGGGGTTAGCCGCAAGTAGCTTGGCGCGGGTGGCTGAGGCGCGCAACCAGACAGGGGTGTTCATCCTCGCGACCAATGATCACAGTGAAACGCTCACCATGGCTGAGCTGTTGGCTACCTATAAAGCCCAGCAGAATGTCGAGCGTGGTTTTAGGTTTCTGAAAAGTCCCGAATTTTTAACCTCCTCGTTATATCTTAAAAAACCGGAACGTATCGAAGCGTTGCTGATGGTGATGACCTGTAGCCTGATGATTTATGCGGCGCTGGAGCACCGGATCCGGCAGGGCTTAGTAGAGCAGAACCGGAGTGTGGCGGACATGAAAAAGAAACCCACGCAAAAACCGACTGCGCGGTGGATTTTTTTACGCTTTGGCGGGGTGCACGAGTACCAGTTGGGAGAGGCGCCACCTCAAGTCACAGGACTCACAGTGGACCAGCAGATCATTCTCGACGTGTTAGGCGAACGGTATCGGCAAATTTATTCCTAAATCAGGTGCGGAAAGTCGGATTTATTCCCCCCATGGAAATTTTCAGCAGTGTAATTAAGGGATTCAAAAAAGAGCATCAAATCATCAATGGAGTGAATACTTACAGTGACAGGTTGAAGTTCTGCCTGCTGCACGGACCGTTGTTCACGCTCTGGTTGAAATATAATGCCGCCAATACGATGTTCACCTTGAGTATATTGATTATTCACTTGGGTATAGGAAGGCTGAATTAAGGCTGATAATCCCATAATAGGTGGTTTTGTTGACTGACAATTTTCAAGCGGATAGCAAGTCTTTTCAGTTGAAAACGCCGTAGACAAGAGCTGATTAAACACCAATTTGTTGTCGGTCATTTCTGCTGCGGCGAATAGAGGTGAAGGCATAGACATTAGGAATAGCATAAGCATTGCTAAGGGCAGTTTACAGTTTATCAACATGGAATCTCTCGGAGAAAAACAATCGCAGTCCAACTAGCCAAAACACAGGGCGCGAAAGATAACAATAAAATCCTGACAATTTGCTTAATAGCTAGGCAACTAGGTTTGTAATACTGAGTTGACTGCGGAAATATCGCATGTGTCGAGCAGTTGAGGCGGCTTTTGATAAAATGACCCGCGGGCATGCCATGTTTGCTCCGTAAATTCCATCGTAAAAATGGGAACATGTAGAGATGCAAACGCGATAGACCATCGGCTTCACTACATAAGTCATCTTAGCGATCAGAAGACTGGTTGAAATGTTTAAGAATCAAGACTGAATAAAACTAAGTATTTCGGCTTGCACATATAAAAATACTTTGTACGACTTATTATTTTTAATAAATCGAAAATAGTATGGTTACATTGAAAGGCACCAATAAATAATGACCATTTTATAGATCAACATATTGATTATGAATTGTAATAAATTCAGGCTTATTATTGAGCACAGCCATAACACACTTAGGATCAAACTGGAGGGCGTTCAAAATTCTGTGTCAGGCTAATTTTTAAATTTCCAGCACGCTATCTAAACGTCCTTCAAAATAAATCGCTAACTGAGATAAACAAAGGCTCCAATTGTGGATTGGCATGGTCCATTTATCTGAGGCGTTTAATATGCCTGCGTAAAGTAGCTTCAACAAGCTATTTTCATTAGGAAAAGCACCTTTGGTTTTGGTGAGCTTTCTAAATTGGCGATGCACAGCCTCAACCGCATTGGTCGTGTAAATCACTTTCCTGATATGTTCTGGGTACTTAAAATAATGGGACAAATTATGCCATTTGCGACGCCAAGAGTTGATTACCAGCGGATAAGCATCACCCCATTTGGCCTCCAGTTCGTCCAATGCCATCTCTGCGGCTTCTTTACTCACGGCTCGATACACAGGCTTTAAATCAGCCATAAACGCTTTCTGATTTTTTGAGGCGACATACTTCATTGAGTTGCGGATCTGGTGGATAACACATAGCTGTGTTTCCGTATGAGGGAAGATACTGGCTATGGCCTCAGGGAAACCGGTCAAACCGTCAACACAGGCGATAAGAATATCTTTTACACCACGATTATTAAGATCGGTCAGTACGGATAGCCAGTAATTAGCGCCTTCATTTTCGGACAAGTGAAGCCCTAAAATTTCCTTTTTTCCTTTCATATTAAGCGCTAACAATGTGTAAACGGCTTTACTGACGTAACGCCCATCCTCTTTGACTTTGTAATGTATCGCATCAAGCCAAACGATAGGATAATGGCTATCTAATGGGCGCTGTTGCCACGCTTTAAGTTCGGGGATGAGTTTGTCAGTGATAGCACTGACTGTTGCGTTAGACACATTGAGCCCATACATATCTTCAACATGTTGATTAATATCGCGATAGCTCATACCTATACTGAACATCGATAACACTTTACGTTCGATTTCATCGGTTAGCGTAGTTTGATTTTTCTTAATCAACTGAGGCTCAAAGGTGCCATTGCGGTCTCTAGGCGCGTCTAACTCAAAGTTACCGGACGGATACTTAATGGTCTTAGAGGTTTTGCCATTTTTACGATTAGGCTGAGGATCATGCGCTAAATGCTGCTCAAGCTCAGCCTGGAGAGCCGCTTCAGTGAGTTGCTTGATCAGTGGACCAAGAATGCTGTCTTTACCTGTGAGGCTTTTACCTGATTGCAGATCTTTAAGGGCTTGTTCGAAGTTAAAAGGTTGGGTCATGTGTCATTCCTGTTTTTGAATATTTTACTGAAATGACACAGAATTATGAACACTACCTCAAACTGTTGACCCGCATTATCCTCAAGATAAGCAAATGCATCCTCAAACGACCATGCCTCTTTATATGGTCGTTTGCTTGTTAAGGCATCCAGAACATCAGCAACAGTGACTATTCTTGCTTCTAACGGAATATCCTCTCCTTTTAATCCCTCAGGGTATCCCTTACCATCGAAACGTTCATGATGGTAGTTGATAATATTCTTTAACATCTCCGTATGGTGTATCCCATTGAGACTAAACTCATTAATCATCAAATTAATCATCTCTCGACCTTTAATAGTATGAGTTTTCATCACCTCAAATTCTTCACTGGTTAATTTCCCTGGCTTCAATAGTATTGCATCTGGCACGGCGATTTTACCTATATCATGTAACTCAGAAAATAGATAAATAAACTCAACTTCCTCATCACTTAATCCTAACTCTTTTGCGACTGTTTTAGCGATGATGCGCGAATATGAAGACATTCGGTGTAAATGATTTGCCGTTTCTTCATCACGATAACGACCAAAGGCTCTGGCAGTAATAAGTGCCCCATTAAACGTCTGAATAGAAAGAAATTCAACTGCAATGATACCTGCTAGGATTTGTGCATATGCGGAAAGTTCAGCACGTATTGCATCATCAAAATAACTACTCTCTTTAGAGTTACAAAATAAAAAACCAACAAAACGATCATTAAAATACAATGGTTCGGTATAACTAGATTCGTAGCCCGCCTCAAGCACTTTTCGACTATGTTCAGAACTATATATAAGTTGAGTACATAAATTATCTAATACCCTAGCTTGGCGGCTTTCCACTATATGTTGGAGAGACGGTGTTTCGCTCAATTTTGCCTCATATAAACTCAACGGTGGCTTACCATCTGTACTATGCACAAAGGTTTTAATTTTATCTGTATGTTGATCATATATAGCAATTGCGATTCTAGTTAATTTGTCAAAATTTTTACGGAGTCGTGCATGAACATAATGCACTCGTTCATTTATTGTCCTGTCCATGATTCACTCCGCAATTAAATCTCAATAATTACAATACGAACATATTCGTTAGCGATAAAAACAACTGTTTTTTATCGCTAACCAAAGGTTTGACTTAAATTTTTAAGTTGATTTGCTCTATTCAATAAATTTTTACTCGTCGCACTGACGCCTTCAACTTTCATACTATTGTCATGGGATATTGATGAAATAAGATTAATATTTCTATTAATATCTTCAATCACGGCTTGTTGCTCAGTTGCAGCTGAAGATATTTGGCTGGAAAAAGCGGATACTTTATCTATTTCAACCGTAATATGATTTAAATATTCCGCTCTGAAGGATCCCCTCATAAATCAGCCATAGCATAGCCATATTTGAGCAACTGATTGGCGAATAATACCCAGGCCGCCAGCAATTCTTTCTCCGTGATTTGATAATCAGGCCGCCTGAGCACCTCCAATCCCAAGCGAATCGTTGAGAGTACCGTTCGATGCCCAATGGTATTGGCCTGAAAATGCTTATCCCAGCCCTGTTGCTGTGCGTGTAAACCAACTAGCCACAACAGGCATTGAACCATCAACGCTATCAGTAGGATGATGTCGAATCGCTCTGGACTGTTGGTACGACTTTGGCGTAAGCCAAAGCCGTATGCCGGGCTTTTGAGGTCACGAAAGGTTTCCTCTATTTGCATACGTTTGGCGTACAGGTTTACCAGCTGCTTTGGGCTCCGAGATTCTGGTGGTAAATTGCTGGCTAACACCCAAGGCTCTTTCGCCGATGTTGAGTACGTTTTTGCCGATGGATGGTGGCAATTAGTCCTCGTTGAACGCTGATTTGTACGCCCCTTAGGTTTGCTACGATAAAGCGTGAGATGGCAATTGATAGGGTTAGTTTTGGTCAAGGTCTTACAACCCAGGCTCTTCGCTTGACCGTTGGCCAAGTCATGTGTACTGCGAACTGCACGCCAATTTTCAGCGCCAATATCTGCAAATTGAACTGTACCGCGAATACGGCTTAGCCAAAACCAACCATGCGCCTCAACCTCTTTGTACCAAGGCACTTTGAACCCCGCGTCAGTCACGATGAGAGGGGTAACATGCAAAGGTAAAATCTTGGCTAAGTCCGCTAAAAAACCGTTGTGGGAGGCCTTAGAGCATTGTTCTGATAGGGGATAGGACTTCTCATACAGGGTAATAGAGCGGCCATTGAAGGCTATTGAGGCGCGCAGAGCCATGATGCGTTTATGCTCTCGGATGTCTGACCAATCGACGAGCACAATCGGCATAGGGTTACCAGAACAGATGAGGCTGGCATGCCATTGGTAGACAGCTAACCGTTCTTGATGCAGATGCGTGTTGCCGAGCAAACGATCAATGCGCTTGATGTTGTGCTTGGTTCGGGCCGTGGTTGGTAAATTTCGACCTAACTCAGTCAAGGTCAGTGTCTTACATTCAATCAGTGCCTTAGAGGCCAGCATCAAGCTGTTTAATCGTTTTAGGTGAAGTTCTGGGCAGTATTGGTGTAAAGAATGTTGTAGGATATTGGCTTCGCGCATCTTGTTGTCCAAGTGTAGTTTTTAGCGAAACCATTTGATCATGCAACAAGATGCGCTTCCACTCTAATTTGATGATTTATTTGTAAATCATCAGGGGATTCTTCAGTATTCCGCTCCAATTCGAGTGCTAGAAAGGCAAGTATTCGTTCTACCGACATTCAAATGCATCAACTCTTTCCATTCATTCAGTGTACGCTGAATATGCCCTATACTCGTTTGAATTTGCTCTGTCGCTTTATGAGTACGAGTAGATAGATTACGAACTTCATCGGCAACAACTGCAAATCCTCGCCCCTGCTCACCGGCGCGAGCCGCTTCGATTGCAGCATTGAGTGCTAACAAATTCGTTTGATTAGCAATCCCTTGTATTTCAGACATGATAGTGTCTATTCGTTCTGACTCACTGGACAAAGCTACTGCAGAATCAAAAGCTTGTTCAGCTTGGGTCGCTAATGAGGCAACTTCAGTTTCAACATTTTTTAGTTGCTGACTGGTCACCTGACAATGACGACGGGCTTCTTCAATCTGTAGATTACTCGCTTGGATATTACGATTAATTTCTTCTGCTGCGGATGCCATTTCAGTCACCGCAGTAGCAACTTGTTGGATCTGTAGATCTTGGGAGGTGATATCATTGCTCGTGGTAGACATAGACGTACTAATCTGATCCGCAATAGATTTCAATGAATGGGTTGCGTCATCAACTCTTCCTAAAACAGTCCGAATTCGCGCCTGCCCAAGTTTGATATGAAAATCTGCAATACTGTGGGGGGCGTCACCAGAAAAAATCAGCCGGCTAATGCTATCGTAGTCATTCTCTAATCGCTGCAAGTATCTAGGCGTTAAAAATAACTGCTGTCGATTTAAGGCAATGATAGCGAGTAAGGGCAAGATCACTAAGAGTGATTGAGGAAAGGTTAGCCACCAAACACTACAGACAATGGCTATGGATAATAAAAGAAAACTGACTAGATGATTTGATAGTAACTTATTGCCCCAAAATATATTTTTCTTGTTTTCAAGCGCTCTTAACTCCTTATACATCACACTAGCACGCGCTTTATGTTCAGGCGTAGGGCAACAACGGACTGATTGATAACCTGAGATCCGGCCATCCTCATAGATGGGGGTAACATAGGCATCGACCCAATAATAACTACCATCTTTACAACGGTTTTTAACCATGCCACGCCAGGGCTTGCCTTGCTTTAAATGTTTCCATAAATCGGCAAAAGCAGCTTTCGGCATATCTGGATGTCTAACTAAATTATGATGCTGACCAATCATTTCATCGAGTTGGTATCCAGCCACTTGGCAAAAGCCGGGGTTAGCGTAGGTAATTACGCCATTAAGATCGGTTGTGGAAACGAGCTGTAGATCTTCAGAAAATTTGACTTCACTATCTTTAGTCACTACATCCTTGTGTACCATGATCACAATCCCTGATTTACGGTTGGATTAGTGTAAAAGTATAGTAAGGTTTTCCTTAATTGCACTTTTATGAAACAGCACTACTAGGGCGTGCGAGGTTTCAGGATTATTTTGCAGCATTTGACTGACACTTATACAAAGCAAAGTCCGTGCGATGTCATGACTCAATCTAAACAGGCGATAACATAGCAGACACGCCAACACGTCCTAAATCCCCAAAGCCAGCAGCATATAATGCATTCAAAGCAAACAAATTTCTCATCTGTCGTTTATGTAAGCACCTAAAATCAAAGAGGGGCAAACAATCCTATTTGCCCCTCTGATGCAGTGACACTGTGGCGAATCAGTTAGTTACTTATGCGCAGCAAGAACAAACTTGATACATCGCCATTATTGAGTACATGTTTTTGTCGTTTGGCAATCAACCTGCTGCTTAAGTTGCTGTGCATATTGCTCCGCTGCTGCTTTTGCCTTTCGGGCTTCCACTTTTTGCTGCACATCTTCAGCTAATGCCTTATCAAAGGTCTCCATGCCAAAATAGTCGGCAACATCCAAATAAATAAACCAAGCGGCAGCGGCAACGAGGCCATAGGTCAGTAGACGTAACATGGTATTTAAACCTCAATAATTGTATCGACATCTGCAATATAGCTGAGGTTTTTTATAAAGAAAACTGTCAATTTAATGACCAAAAAATGTCAAATAAATACCATTAATCAATGAGATACAAAAACACAAAAACCTTAAATTACAGAGTTTTAGCATTTTAAGATTAAAGTCTGCATTAAACTGTCAAAATTAATGATTTACCATGGAAAAGATCGATTATTTGACATGTTTTTATAAAGTGACAATAAACCATAATCTCCTTAACTAACGTCAGGAAATCGACGATAAAATCATCAAACCCTATTTTTGGCATAAAAAGCTAAACCCAGCGATAGCCAATTAGGTTAACTTCAAATTCTGTTTAGCCTAAGTGCCAGCAATCCCTCCCAGCAGCTTTACTGCGATATAATGCCGCATCAGCGCTCTCAAATAATTTTTGGGGCAACTTTGGGCCAATGGCAATACCTATGCTTAAGGTTACCCGACACTGTTTCTCACGCCATTGTTGCAGACGGATAGAATCTAATAACCGATTAAGATTGTTCACTAATTCAGCTTTATCTTCCAAAGGGAATAAACAGGCAAACTCATCGCCACCAAAGCGATACACTTGTCCACGAGTGAAAGTCACCGCCAAAATATCTGCGACACGTCGCAGCACAGAATCTCCAAACTGATGACCAAACTGATCATTTATCTGTTTAAAAAAATCGACATCAATCAGGACTAACACATAGGGCGGCTGATGCATTCCAAATTGATTAAGATCTTCATCAAATGCACGACGATTGCCTATATTCGTTAAGGGATCAAGCCTAAGTTTTAAATGTTGCGTTGCTAGTTTATTTTTAATTTTTCGCAGGCTTTTATCCACGAACCAAGATGAATTCACTAACTTATCTTCAGATAACACGCCATTTAACTGTTCAACTTCTAACTCAATTAATTTAAGTTCTTGTCTAAAAACTTTCATTAGTGACCTAGTTCCCATAGCGGCAACAATAAAAAATGCAGCAATAGGAAGTAATAGTAAAACAAGCTGTTCCACAAGTGCCTTTTGGAACCTAACTGCTGGCACATAAATACCTACTTCCCAATCAGCATAGGCTAAAGGTTTCACTAGCAATATGCCATTCAGTAAACCACTAACACAAACTAAAGATTGATTTGCAGAAACAGTATCGAACTGTAATAGCTCACCATTCACTACTGACAACATTTCTTGGCTTTGACGATCACGAATAAAAACTGAAATATTTAAATTGGTCGACATTCGCTCCAACACTTTATCCAAGGTATCAAGAGACATATCAACCAGCATAACACCAATAGGTAATCCACTGTCAGACAATACTTTTTGCCCAAGACTTAGTACTTTTTGATGGCTATTAAATTCCTCATAGGGACCGATCCAAACTGGGGCATTTGATTCAGATTTAAGAATATGAAACCAAGGTCGCGTCTCAGGATTAAAATCAGCGCTTTTTTCCCAATGAGGGTAGCTATCAATATGTCCATTTAAGGCATTATAAAAATAAATATAATGCTCTTCTTCCATTTTAATTTTATGCCCTACAGCCCAAACGGGATTAAATACAGACTCACCTGCAAGAATAGCATTCTGATCAAGCATAGAAATTAAGACTGAATGTTGCTTTTCATTTTCTTTAACTAGCTCATAGATATAGGTACTTTCAAGTACATTCAGTATTTCCTCATACCCCACCATTCTTAATCGAACATGGTTTTGATAATTTAACACTGCTATTAATAATGTAATAATCACAATCGCAATGCTGGCAAATAGAAATGCTTTAGTAAGTAAGTGATGTTGTTTTAGATGAGGTAATAAGGATGATGGCATCGTGTATCTAGATAAAGTAATTTGTACGAATACTAGGGGGATCATCCTCTCACTTCATTGATAGTTATCAAATTTGAAGATAAAAAACGTTAACATTTAAAGCTTTTAAACGCCGAAGCTTACAAAAAGAAAATAGTTTTATGAAATTGTTTAAACCACAAGAAACTGAAACAAAAATAACATGTTTTCAACCACAAAAATCAGCATGGATTTACATATTATCGACAAACGGTTGAGGCAGTTCATAATTCTTTGGCTGCCATACCAGCGTTTTTTATAAAACGATTAATTGATGCTGATTCGATAAAAAAATACTCAAATGCGACTCAAGATCACAACAACATTCCTAAGGTAAGCTCCACCCTCAAAGGGTTTACTCGGCTTAAAAAGCTTGAAAAAAGATCCCAAAGGCACTGAAAATCGCCACAAACCAAGAGAGGGATCGTAAGGTGCCTTTATTCAATAGATATAAAATCTGATACGCAAAGCGCGCCACAATATGCACAATGGCTAACCATTCGGCTGTAGGTGTCACCTTGCCGGTTGCGATGACAGTCAGCACCGCCAAGCCAAATATCAGCAGTGATTCAAACGCATTTTGATGCCCCGCTAACGCCCGAGCACCAAATCCAGTTAACTGCGCCTGCTGGCTGCGAGGATGATGGTTATCATAACCACCCGCTTTAGCCATCGCCCAGGCCACAGGACCTTTGGCTAAGTACGGCAATAACATGGCGACAAACAAACAAGTCAGTAGTGTATTCATAGGATTCCCTTATTGCTTAGAACAATAAATGCATATCAAACAGTGCGTTGTAGTGCTTATAACAGTGAATTTACTAGCAAAAGGCGATTGATTAACGTGCCTTATCTAAGGCATCGCAAACGGCCTTTACACCAAGTAAAGCTCTAGGCGTCGCGCGGTGTAATAAATCGGCATTTAATTGATAAATATGCTGGTTTTTAACGGCGGGGATTTCGGTCCATTTACGCCAATCAATCCCTTTAACATTGCCTTCTTCTTCGCTTTGTAAAATCACCTCGGGCAAGGTCAGTAGCACATTCTCAAGACTCACCTGCGGATAATCACTCGCCGCATCATAAAAGACATTTTGCCCATGGCACACGCCAATAATCTGCTGGATCCAACTGTTTTTCGCAACCGTCATTAAGGGCGTCGACCACAACTGATAAAACACTTTAGGCTCAGATTTAGCGGCGTTTTCATTGCGGAGTCGAAGCAGCTCGCGGCGATAATCCGTTGCCACTTGATTAGCCTGCTCCACATGCCCCGTTAATTGGCCTAACTCTTCAATTTCTTTGGCAACATCTTCAAGGGTGTTTGGGGAACTGCTGTACAGTTTAAAACCTAAGTTTTTGAGTTGGTTGATATCCTCGGCTTTATTGCCCGTATCCCACACCACAATCAGATCGGGATTAAGCTCTAATACGCGCTCAATCTGAATACCATAATAACCACCAATACTAGGGATTTTTTTCGCCGCTTCGGGATAATCCGCATAATCTGTGGCGGCCACAATCGTCTCTCCCGCACCAATGGCATAAAGCATTTCAACCGCGTGGGGAGACAACGCAATAATACGTTTTGCTGGCTCTGCGATAGCTGATATAGGTAACAGGGCAAGACTGACACCTAGGATAATAATGCGTCGAATTAACATGAAATTCCTTATGATTTAATCGATTAACTTTTCTGGCCAGCCATATTTTTCAAGGTAGGTCTGCAAGTTTTTAGGGCGATACTGAGGATCTTGATCCCAACGCACCTTGACCGAATGATGCAACAATACAGGCGCAACATTCGGGTCAAGCGCCCGCAAATACGGCTGCTTAATCCGATAAAAACTACGGCGTGAATCGTGCAGCGTCGCCAAGGGATTAGGGCGTAAACTGGCCATTAAATGTGGCTCGAGACTTAAATTAAACCGCTCAGCCTCAGCGATCATCCACTCAAGGGCATTATCTGACAATAAAGAGCCATCTTTATCCGGCTGATAACTGCCGCCAATATTGCTATGGGCGCCAGCAAACCACACTTGCTGCATATCCATATTGTCGCGTAATTGCCAGATAGTGGGCTCAAAGTCGCTGCGATGCTCGTCTATCGCCAAGGCATGGCGGGCAACACGCACATTGCGACCAATTTTAGTGTCGTAAAACTCATCTTTATCTTCAAATAAGCCGAGGAAGGAAATCGGGATCCCCATAGCGCCCACCGTATCCCACACCCCAACAAACTTAATCTCCCGTGATTCATGGCTGTGCTTTTGTCTAAACTCAACGGATTTATCGCCGCTTGGAGCAAAGGGCGCGCTGCTTTTTTTATAGTGGTCAAAGGCTTGTTGGATAAGCCTCGCATCGGGGCGCTTAAGAATACCGCAGTTATTGATAAGGCCACACAGGCAACGCACTGTGTATGCGCCTCGGCTAAAGCCAAAGAGATAAATCTCATCGCCAGGGGAGTAGTTCTGCACGATATAACGGTAACCATCCATGATATTTTTATGCAGCCCACGCCCTGTCGCGCCGCCAATCACTTCATCGTAATAGGAGCCCACACCCCAATCGTAAAACACCTGCTGGGGTTTTCCATCGGCCGCCATCGGGCTAATGGCCCGCGCCAGACGTAGCACATTGGTGGGAAAATCCACCTTAAGGTCTTTCTCGGGTCGATTCCAAGTACCGTCAGCACAAATCACAATACGTTTATTCATCGCATCATCCTTGAGTTATCCATGCCCACAAAAGCGCTCAATAGAACGCTAACGGATTTTATCTCGGAACAACAGCCTTAATTAGTGTTGAAGCACTGCTTACGGCGTTTGCTCACTCACCAAACTCACTAAGATTATTCACTCTGCTTAATAATCAAATCCAGGCTGCGCTTTAATGCCCGCTTCGAAGGCATGTTTAATGGGTTGCACTTCACTTACCGTATCGGCCAGCTCGATAATCGCTCGGTGGCAGGCGCGGCCAGTGATAATCACATGCTGCATAGATGGACGGTTTTTAAGTGCAGTCAGTACCCGTTCGACATCAAGATAGTGATAACTCACCATATAGGTCAGCTCATCGAGCATCACGCAATCAATGCTCTCGTCTTGCAGTAAAGCTTCAGCTGCTTCCCAAGCGACTAGGGCGGCTGCGGTATCCTTTTCTTTATCTTGGGTTTCCCAAGTAAAGCCTGTACCCATCACATGAAAACTAACGCCTGCGCCTTCAAGTAGATTACGCTCACCGCATTCCCAAGTGCCCTTGATAAATTGCACTACCGCCGCTTTTTTGCCATGACCCACCGCGCGGGCAACAGTACCAAAACCTGAGGTCGACTTGCCTTTGCCATTGCCCGTTAGGACTAACAAAATGCCCTTTTCATCCTGAGCGGCGGCAATTTTTGCATCAACCCCCGCTTTGAGTTTTTGTTGGCGCGCTTTGTGGCGTTCAGCCTTTAATTGTTCTTGGTTATTATCGTTTGCTGTTGTCATGGTTTGGTATTCATCCTACGGCTTAACTGATGCGGTTAAGATTGCCTGTAATTGTGGTAAATCTAGATGCTCGGCTAGTACATCAGCCAAACGATTCAACTGTTGTTCGCGAATTTCATTGATATCAATTGCTTGCGCATCTTCTAATCCCGCCCAGCGCAGAATTAACTGGCACGCCTCAGGGCTGTCGAATAGCCCGTGTAAATAAGTGCCTAGCACTTGCCCGTCCTCACTTAAGCAGCCGTCAGCAAAAGACTTTTCCGCCTGTTCATCGTAAGTTAGCTCATTGTTCAAGCGTAATGGTGCGCCCTTGGCGGCATCACTGGAGGTGAGATATTGGGACTCACCGCAGTGGATCTCATAACCTTTGACCGCCACAGTCTGCCCTAACAATCTCAACTCACCTGCGACGCTACGTAACTGCTTTTCGGCTTTAAATTGGGTGGTTATGGGTAAATAACCCAAACCTTGGCTAGTCCCAAGCACATCTTCTATCCCTAACGGATCGGCAATGCGCTCACCCAGCATTTGATAACCACCGCAAATTCCCAGCACTTTACCGCCGTAGCGCAAATGCTTAGCAATTTGCTTATCCCAGCCTTGCTCACGTAAAAAAGCCAAATCGGCTCGCACATTTTTACTGCCGGGTAAAATCAGCAGATCGGCGACAATATCTTGTGTCTGAGCTAAGGCTTGCGTCTGGAGTGACACATAATCAAAATCGATATCGGGATGAAGCCTGAGGGGATCAAAATCCGTGTGATTGCTGGTGCGTGGATATACCAGCACTCGCACTTTAAAACGACTCTTGGCCTGCTTAGTTGGCGAGTCAGTGAGCGCATCCTCGGCATCTAAGTGCAAATCATGCAAATAGGGCAGCACGCCTAATACTGGCTTTTGCGTATACGTCTCAAGCCAATCAATACCAGGCTGCAACAGGCTGATATCACCGCGAAAGCGATTGATCACAAACCCCTTTACCCGCGCCTGTTCTGACTCGGATAACAGCGCCAAGGTCCCGACCAAATGGGCAAACACGCCGCCTTTATCGATGTCGGCAATAATAATCACCGGGCAGTCAACCGCCTCGGCAAAACCCATATTGGCAATATCCCCAGCACGCAGGTTGATTTCAGCTGGGCTCCCCGCCCCTTCAACCACTATGGTGTGATATTGCTGACCTAGGCGTTCAAAGGAGTCCAAAACGGCATTAAGGGCCATGGCTTTATAATCTTTCGATTTTTCACCAAAAAAAGCCGAGGCTTCGAGTGTCGTTAACGCTTTACCCTGCACAATAATTTGGGCGCCCGTATCTGAACTGGGTTTGAGTAAAATCGGATTAAAATCAGTATGTGGCGCTAAATAACAGGCCGCGGCTTGCAGCGCCTGTGCGCGACCAATCTCGCCGCCATCAACAGTCACAGCACTATTAAGCGCCATATTCTGTGGTTTAAAAGGAGCGACGTTTACACCCTGACGGGCTAGCAATCGGCAAATTCCCGCCACCAACGTACTTTTACCCGCATCTGAGGTGGTGCCCTGCACCATTAATACTTTGGCGCCTTGGGACGATGTTTGAGGCAAACTAGCGGTTGACGTTTGATTGGTTGCCGTGGGATCTGCAACGTTATGTGAATGCATGGGCAAGGACATCACTCAATAGAGGAAATAAGATAAAAGGCGCTTCTTTTTATACGAACTAAATGCAAAAGCGGCTCAAAATAACATTCACAACTTGATTTAAATGCACCAGCTCATTTAAGAGCGCTAGCTCGATTTAAGCGTCAGCGGTAAACCCGCCACCACTAAGGTCACATTATCCGCAACAGCAGCAACATCTTGGTTTAACCAGCCAGCTTCATCCACAAATTGGCGACTCAGTTCCCCCAAGGGCACAATGCCTGAGCCTACTTCATTACTGATTAAAATCACCACACCTTCAAGTGTATTTAACGCACTGACAAAATCCGTTTTGGCCTGTCGCCAGTGGGCTAACACATCGTGTTGAGATGATGTCGCAAAAGCTAGGGCAAAATCTGATTCGGTCGAAGCTGGCTCAGCCTGTGGGTGGACAGCAAGTAATTGATTGGTTAACCAAAGCGTTAAGCAATCCACCATAATCACCCGCCCCGGCTTAGCTAAATGCTTAAGCTTGGCGGTTAATGTCAAGGGTTCTTCAATCAACTGCCAGTCGATATCGTCCTTGGCTCGGCCATCTTGATGTAAACGGATCCGACTGGCCATTTCAGCATCGAGTGCCTGCGCGGTTGCAACGTAGCAGGCATCGAATCCTAAAGCCGTATACTGGCGTACTAAGGTTTCACCGTAACGGCTCTTACCGCTACGAGCGCCGCCCAGCACTAAATGGATCACAGAATGCTACCTACAACGAGCAGCACGAAGTAACACACAATTTCACAAATTTGCTGCGCAGCGCCTAAGGTATCGCCTGTATAGCCGCCAATTTGACGTCTAAAGATCACCACGATCAAACGGCGCAATCCGATCATAATCAACAACAGCGACAGTGCAGCAATCCCCTTTAACACCAACAGCACTAACACACCACTGGCGATCAAAATAAATAGTTCATTAATGCCTTGGTGCTGCGCTAACGGCTTAGATTTACTGGACTCATCATCGCGCACATATTTTTCGGTGAAAATAAGGCTCGCGGCCACGACTCGACTCACAGTATGGGCGACAATCATCGCCGAACCAGCAACCACAGGGTCATAAAGCGCTAATTCCACCAATAATTGCCATTTAAGCATCAAGACAATAATCAAGGCCAAGGCACCATAACTACCAAGGCGCGAATCCTTCATAATGCGCAGCTTGTCTTCAGCCGTCCAACCGCCACCAAACCCATCGAAGGTATCGGCTAACCCATCTTCGTGGAAACCGCCCGTTAACAGCACGCCCGTTAACATCGACAGCAATACAGACACCCCAGCGGGTAACCAATTTTGAGTCAGCCAAAAAACGATGGCGCTTAACAGTCCCACCAGTAAACCCACTAAGCCAAAGTAACGACTGGCTTTATTGAGTTTATCGGCATCGACTTCGACCCATTTGGGCATAGGAATACGGGTAAAATAGCCCATGGCCACAAAAAATAAATCTATCTCTTTGTGCCAGCTTTCGCGTTCTGACATAAAGCATCCTTAGTGAATACACACTTGCAGCAAGGTTTAAAGTTAAAACGGTTAGCTAAAAGTTATTATTTTAAATTAAGTTAAATAAATAACTTAGCAGGGCTACATCATACAACAGCCTCAATCCCTGCATCACTAAAACTCGCCATTTGATTGTAAAAATTTACTGCGGCTTGAATTAACGGCAATGCTAAAGCTGCCCCCGTGCCTTCACCTAATCTAAGCCCCAAAGATAACAAGGGTTTAGCTTGCAAATATTCCAACATACGTTGATGGCCTTGCTCCTCGGAGCAATGGGCGAAAATCAGATAATCCCGCACATTAGCATTGATCGTCACCGCGACTAATGCGGCGGCGGTCGCAATAAAACCATCCACAACTACCAACATCTTGCGCTCAGCTGCAGCCAGCATGGCACCAGTCATTTGCACAATTTCAAACCCGCCAAGACAAGCAAGCACTTGTTTTGGCCCACTAAGCGCACTTTGATGCGATAGCAACGCCAGTTCTACCAAGGTTAACTTACGCGCTAAAGTGTCGCTATTAATGCCTGTACCGCGCCCCACACAGTCAGCTACATCTAATTGCATAATCGCCGCCATAATTGCCGCGGCAGAGGACGTGTTGCCAATCCCCATTTCACCAAACGCAACCAGATTACAGCCTGCTTGATGGTGACGCTCAATAAGCTCGCGCGCCATATCAAAGCCCTTATCCACACTCGTTAAAGGCATGGCTGGCTCCAAATGAATTGCAGCAGTACCCGCGCCAAGACGTTGATCGATAATCCCTTCTAGCCCCTCAACGGGTGTCAAAATACCGCAATCGATCACTTCAAGCGTAAAACCTAATTGGCGACAAAACACATTAATGGCCGCGCCGCCGTGGGCAAAGTTTTGCACCATTTGGTGGGTGACTTCACTTGGGGCAATCGAAACCCCTTCAGCGGCAATGCCGTGATCCCCTGCAAATACCAACATGGTCGGTTTGACTATCTGCAATTGTTGTGGCCCTTGAATGCGAGCAATTTGTAATGCTAAGGATTCGAGTTGTCCCAATGCACCTGGCGGCTTGGTCTTAAGATCGATTTTTTGTTGAATAACCTGATCCTGCGCTTTACTCACAGGCTCGATTTGAAATGACAGGCTTGATTGAGACATTCACACTCCAGTGACTAATTCGATTTCAATAACTCGTTCGATTTCAATAACTCGTTCGATAACAACTACGACGCATACAGCGGCTATTTTCCATACGCACTTAGTACTAAATTAGCTAATCCTCTGCGAAAAACGCGAGTTCAATTAGTTGCGCCGACGCAAAATCAGCAAAAAGAAAAAACTACCTATCGAGGCGGTGATAATACCAACGGGCAGTTCTTGATTACCCAGTAAACATCTCGCGAGCACATCAATCCACACCATAAACAAGCCGCCCACTAACGCGGTGAGCAAAATGGGCTGACGCCCGGGAAATAACAAGCGCACAGTATGGGGGATCATTAATCCAACAAAACCTATGCCACCACAGGTCGCCACTAAAACGGCGGTAATTAGCGAGCAGAGCAATAACATATTGAGGCGTAATTTAGGTACATTCACCCCTAAGGTGTGAGCCGTTTCATCCCCCGCCTGCAGGGCCATAATCTGCCGCTTCCAACCGAGGATGATAAAAAAACTTACCAATACAACGATGGATGGCAAAATTAAGAGCGGCCAACTGGCCTTAGCAAAACTGCCCAAACTCCAAAAAAGCACTGATGCCGTGGCCTGCGGGCTGGCAAAATACAACAGCAAGCTGGTTAATGCGCCAAACATAAACGATGTTGCCACCCCAGAGAGCAGCATGCGCTCAACTTGGCTGTTGAGCCCAAGCCCTGACAACGCGAGAACAATAAGAACGGATAAACTGGCACCAATAAAAGCGCCGAAAGGCAAACTAAACCACAGGAGCCCAGCAAACATTCCCGAGCCACTAAAAATCCCCGAATTGGCAATAACGCCAGCATTACCGAATAGACCAGAGCCAGTAAACAAGGTCAGCATCACCACAGCGCCAAAGGAGGCACCTGAACTGATGCCAAATAAATAAGGGTCAGCAAGGGGATTGCGAGTTACGGTTTGCAGCACACTGCCCGCTAAAGACAGCCCCGCCCCCGCCACAAACGCGAGCAATATCCGTGGCAACCTTAATTCCATCACAATCCGCTCCGTCATCGAGGCGGTAGTTGACGCACCGTCGTTGGCGAAAAATTGATTGAATAATTTAATAAACACATGCAACACATCTAAAAAGCTGATATTTGCCGCGCCAAAACTGGCGGCCGCAATCGGGGTCAGCAGGGCAAAACCCACCAAGCCAAGAATCAGCCATTGCTGGCGGGTTAATGGCGTTAAAATATGGGTTAAAGGATTCATCATTATCAGCTTAAACGTGTGAATCATGGCGTGTTTATCTCCCCGTTGATGTTATGGGGAGCGGATACAACCACATCATCCGTCGGTGATTTTTGATAACCATAAAAGTAATTAATTAAAGGATTGGCATGTTGTGGATGGGGCATCACTTGAGCGCAAACACCAAAAACTTGGGCAATGCGCTCCTCTGTTAATACCTCACTCGGCGTGCCCATGGCGCTCACTTGCCCCTTATCCAGTAGCAGCAAACTATCACACAGGGCACTTGCTAAATTCAGATCATGAATAGAGGCAATGACACTAATGCCAAGGCTTCGAACCAACTCCAAAATTTGTATTTGATAGCGCACATCGAGGTGGTTTGTGGGTTCATCTAAAATCAGTAACTGAGGTTGTTGCACGATAGCGCGGGCAATCAGTGCCCGTTGTTTCTCACCGCCGGAGAGCCTTTCATATTGCTGATAGCGCTTATGGCTAAGACCTACCTTTTCAAGCGCCTTGATAATTTTTTCACTATCACCGCTGGAATTAGTATCGAACATCCCTTTGTGGGGCGTGAGCCCCATAGCAACGAGTTGCTCTGTGGTCATATCAAAATAGTGCGGCGTATCCTGCTGCACCACAGCTACTTTGCAGGCAAATGCCTTGGGCGAAAGCTCGTTAATGTCCTGCGAAAACAAACTGATTTGCCCCAGAGTTGGGCGAATAAAACGATATATACAACGCAGTAAACTGGATTTACCCGCACCGTTAGGGCCGATTAATCCCAGCATTTCACCGCGTTGTAGGGCAAAGTTAATCCCTGAAAGAATGGTTTTGCCTTCGATGGTCCAACTTAATTGGCTGACATTGAGTGCCACATTAGCTAGCACCGCCGAAGATTGCACATCTGTTGACGTGGAAGGCTTCATTTAAAGCAGCTCCCACAGGCATATTTTGTACCCAAACCCAGTAGCACCATGGGCCACAGGGCGAAACGTATCAATATCATTTTCTGCTCCCTCGAGTCACCCGCTCGAGAACTAAGGCTGCACGCAGCGAAAACAGAAATAGGCAGGTCTCCTGACTTGTAGCAAAGAAGGTTCTAGGTTCTAGGTTCTAGGTTCTAGGTTCTAGGTTCTAGATTCTAGGCTCTAGATTCTAGGCACTTCTTTTAACTACTCACAGTTGCGGGTACAGTTCGGGCTGGCTGATGGGCAGCACCCCGATTCCCTATTATGTTTGGGTTGATCCGGCGTTTATAACGACTATTGCCTTAAGCGAATAGCGCAGGATAAAGCGAAATTCCCAACACCTATTTCTGCGACATTTAAACTTAGCGAACACCATGTGCTATCTCGCTCAAACGTCAGGGAAAAGCATTATCCTATATCTTGCTCATTAGGCAATGCAGTTTAAATCAGAAAATGTTCATCATCCCATTTAGCATGAGATTTCAAACTCAATCAGCATGGCCCGATGGCCAGTCTAAGCGCCAGTATCGAGTCCCATGTTTATCTTCGAGTACATTAATCGTCACCACCGCGGCAACCGGTAAAGTCAGTTGACTGTAAAACCCTACCGTTCTCACCGCCCCCAATGCTCTTGCCATTAAATGACGGATCACCCCGCCGTGGGTCAAAACCCAGATATTGGCTGTGGGTGCATCGGCATTACACTCGCCGTGGGCCTGTTCATCATCCAACGCCAGCAGGGCAAACTCTTTATTGAGGATCTGCTCTATTGCGCCATCGATACGAGCCTCAAAACTTGCCATCGTTTCACCATTGGGCGGCGACACGGTCCAAGGATCTTGCCAATAGGCCGCCATGCGCTCGCCATCCTGTTGATATAACTCATCGAGTAAGCGACCATCCCAATCGCCAAAATCCATTTCTTGTAGATCCTCCAGTAGGTTGACCTCAAGCGGCGAAGGCGTTGGTGCAGCTAAATGTGAACTCTCAGACAAGCTGGAATGCGGCTCCAGCGCCAACTCCTTGGCAAATTCAGCGCAGCGCCTTGAGGTGGAGCTGTAAATACCGTGGCATTCACTGGCCTGCAAAGCGACTGCTGCCAACATCTGCCGCCAGCCCTTCTCGCTCAGTGGAACATCGACTCTGCCACGTAAAATAGCCCCGCCCTCGCATTCCCCATGGCGTAACAGTAATAAGCGAACTTGTTTCATATATGCCTTTTAAAAATCTTAGGACCTAAACTCTAGATTCTAGATTCTAGATTCTCGCTCCTAATGACTTTCACCTTGCCCTGACAATCCGATGTCGCGTATTATGGACGTCTATACGTATAAATGTCCAAACCATAACGAACGACATTCAATAATAAAATGCAATTTACCGCAGAATTGCATATTTTTGGACTCAACTTAGCTGTAGTAAAGGTAATCATTTATGGCGATATCTCTCCATCGAGCCAGCCAAACACTGGCAGACATTCGCAACCAGTTGTCAAAGCGCATTCTGATTTTAGACGGCGCCATGGGCACTATGATCCAAGGCTACAAGCTAGAAGAAGCCGATTACCGTGGCGAGCGTTTCAAGGATTGGCATACCGACGTTAAGGGCAATAACGATCTTTTAGTGCTCACGCAGCCACACATCATCAAACAAATTCACACCGACTACCTATTAGCCGGTGCGGATATTATTGAAACCAACACCTTTAACGCCACAACTATCGCCATGGCCGACTACGATATGCAGTCGCTGTCCGCCGAAATTAACCGTGAAGGTGCGCGCCTCGCCCGTGAGGCCTGTGATGAAATCGAAAAAGCCACGGGTAAACCACGTTATGTCGCCGGTGTGTTAGGACCCACTAACCGTACCTGCTCTATCAGCCCCGATGTTAACGATCCCGGATATCGTAATATCCACTTTGATGAGTTAGTGACCGCTTACTGCGAATCGACCCGCGCCCTGATTGAAGGCGGCGCCGATATCATTATGGTCGAGACCATCTTCGATACCTTAAACGCTAAGGCCGCATTATTTGCCATCGAAACCGTGTTCGATGAACTCTTTGGCGCTAACTCGCCAGCACGTTTGCCAGTGATGATCTCCGGCACTATTACCGATGCCTCGGGCCGAACCCTTACCGGACAAACCACCGAAGCCTTTTATAACTCCCTTCGCCATATCAAGCCGTTATCTATCGGCCTTAACTGCGCCCTTGGGCCAAAAGAGCTGCGTCCCTACGTTGAAGAACTGTCACGCATCGCCGAATGTTATGTGTCGGCGCACCCTAACGCGGGTCTACCAAACGAGTTTGGCGGTTACGATGAAACCCCAAAAGACATGGCCAGCGTTATCCAAGAATGGGCCCGTGAAGGCATGCTCAACATTATTGGCGGCTGCTGTGGTAGCACACCCGAGCATATTAAGGTCATTCGCGAAGCGGTGGAACCGTTTGCCCCGCGCGTATTACCCGAGATCCCCGTCGCCTGCCGTTTAGCAGGTTTGGAACCGCTCACTATCGACGCCCAAACCCTGTTTGTGAACGTGGGTGAGCGCACCAACGTTACTGGCTCGGCCAAATTTTTAAAGCTGATCAAAGAAGGCAAGTTCGAACAGGCGCTCGATGTCGCCCGTGAACAGGTAGAAAGCGGCGCGCAGATCATCGACATCAACATGGACGAAGGCATGCTCGATGGCGTGGAGGTGATGCATAAGTTCTTAAATCTTATCGCCTCTGAGCCAGATATCAGCCGCGTGCCGATTATGATCGACTCCTCGAAGTGGGAAGTGATTGAAGCGGGCCTCAAATGTATTCAAGGCAAGGGTATTGTTAACTCTATCTCCCTCAAAGAAGGCGAAGAGAAGTTTATCGAGCAGGCAACCCTCGTTAAACGCTACGGCGCGGCGGCCATTATTATGGCGTTCGACGAGCAAGGCCAAGCCGATACGAAGGCGCGCAAAGTCGAAATCTGTACCCGCGCCTACCGCGTGCTGGTCGATAAGGTCGGCTTTCCGCCCGAAGACATTATCTTCGACCCGAACATCTTCGCCATTGCCACGGGTATCGATGAGCACGATAACTATGCTGTCGATTTTATTGATGCCATTAAAGAAATTAAGGCCACCCTGCCCCACGCGATGATTTCGGGCGGGGTATCGAACGTGTCGTTCTCCTTCCGCGGTAACAACCCAGTGCGTGAGGCGATTCACGCAGTATTCCTGTACCACGCGATTAAAGTCGGTATGGATATGGGGATTGTCAACGCGGGCCAGTTAGCGATTTTTGACGATATCGACCCAGAGCTTAAAGTACGGGTCGAGAACGTGGTGCTCAACCTGCCTTGCCCGGTTGAAGGCTCGAGCAATACCGAGCAATTGCTTGATATTGCTGAAAAATTCCGTGGCGATGGCTCAAGTGCCGCTAAAAAAGAAGATTTAGAATGGCGCTCATGGCCAGTTAATCAACGTCTCGCCCATGCGCTGGTGAAAGGCATCACCGAATTTATCGACGAAGATACTGAAGCGGCTCGCCAAGCTGCCTCCCGTCCGCTGGATGTGATTGAAGGCCCGCTAATGGACGGTATGAATATCGTCGGCGACCTGTTTGGCTCGGGTAAAATGTTCCTGCCACAGGTGGTCAAATCCGCGCGGGTGATGAAAAAGGCCGTGGCCTACCTCAATCCCTTTATTGAAAAAGAAAAAGTCGCAGGTCAGTCGAACGGTAAGATTTTGATGGTGACCGTAAAAGGCGATGTGCACGATATCGGCAAGAATATTGTCGGCGTGGTGCTTGCCTGCAATGGCTTTGAAGTGTTCGATTTAGGCGTGATGGTGTCAGTAGAGCGCATTCTTGAGGCGGTGAAAGAACACAATATCGATATTATCGGCATGTCAGGGCTTATCACCCCAAGCCTCGATGAGATGGTGCACAATGTGAAAACCTTCCACCGTGAAGGGCTCACCATTCCAGCGATTATCGGCGGCGCTACCTGCTCGAAAATCCATACTGCGGTGAAGATTGCGCCGCATTATCCCCATGGCGCGATTTACATTGCCGATGCCTCGCGCGCAGTGCCTATGGTCAGCAAGCTAGTCAGCAATGAAACTCGCCAAGCGACCATTGATGAAACCTACGCCGAGTATGACGATATGCGCACCAAGCGTTTATCCCAAGCTAAGCGTAAGGAAATCGTCTCGCTAGAGGCCGCCCGTCAAAACCGCTGCCAGCACGATTGGGCCAACTACACCCCATTCAAACCTAACGTGCTCGGTCGCCAAGTATTTGAAGACTATCCATTAACCGATTTAGTCGACCGCATCGACTGGACGCCCTTCTTCCGCGCATGGGAGCTGCACGGTCATTACCCTGAAATCTTAACCGACAAAGTAGTCGGCGTTGAGGCGCAAAAGCTGTTCGCCGATGGTCAGGCGATGCTTACAAAAATCATCGAAGAAAAATGGCTCACCGCCAAGGGCGTGATTGGGCTATTCCCCGCCAATACCGTCAACTTCGATGATATTGAGCTGTACACAGATGAGACTCGCACAGAGGTTGAGCTGACCACCCATCACCTGCGGATGCAACTTGAGCGGGTCGGTAACGATAACTTCTGTCTGGCCGATTTTGTCGCGCCCAAAGACTCAGGCGTTGCCGACTATATGGGCGGCTTTGCGGTTACCGCAGGCCATGGGATTGATGAGCATATCGCCCGCTTTGAGGCGAACCATGATGACTACAACGCCATTATGCTCAAGTGTTTAGCCGACCGTTTAGCCGAAGCCTTTGCCGAGCGGATGCACGAGCGCGTACGTAAAGAGTTTTGGGGTTATGCCGCCGATGAGCAGCTCGATAACGAGGCGTTAATTCGCGAAAAATACAAGGGCATTCGCCCTGCACCGGGTTACCCCGCTTGCCCGGATCACACCGAAAAAGGCCTGTTGTGGGAACTGTTAAAGCCGAATGAAACCATCGACTTAAACATTACCGAAAGCTACGCCATGTTCCCTACCGCCGCAGTATCGGGCTGGTACTTTGCCCACCCGAAATCCCGCTACTTTGGCGTGAGTAATATTGGTCGCGATCAGGTGGAGGATTACGCGAAGCGTAAAGGGATGACTGTTGCAGAGACGGAGAAGTGGCTAGCGCCAGTGCTTGACTATGATCCCGAGTAATCGGGATTTAGATTACGCTAACGCGGTTTGAGATCTAAGATCGGTCTTGCGACCGAAAAGGTCGTGGGGCTTCACCCCACACCCGATGTTGCTGGTTCGTTTTGCATTGCGAACTAGCAACCATATCGCTGTAAGGTGATGATGTAACTCATTGCCTGCCGCAGGCTTTAGCACTGTTACCCCAGTGACACGCCGTGCATACATCCTTGTAGGCTCTACTAAAACATCCATGTTTTAGAAGGTCACTGGTGCAACAGTGCCCTATCTGGTGTACCCATTACGCTCTGCAAAAATTGCATGGGCTAATTCAGAAAAAATCATCATATAAAAGACTTATTTCGCGCTTATTCGAAAATCACCGATTTTCATTCGCCCCTTCCCCAAAAGCTACGCAGACGTACTGTCTGCGTCACGCGCCATTTTTCAATAAAGAGTCTTCATCGCCCTTCAGAAACTTCGCAGGGGATGGGTGAACTTCTGTAAGAGTAGAGTTAACTTTTTGCATTCAAAAAGCTATGCATCTCCTGTTATTTCCGTTCTGGAATTCCATTTCACACAAGGATAAATAGAGTTAACGAGGGGGATTAAAATGTGACTGAAGTTGCTTGATTCGCTCTGGGATCAAATCCATTTTATTGTCGGTGTTTAACTCATCACAATTTTCAGCGACAACCCGTTCTACGCCAGTTTCATCAGTAAAATAGAGTTTTTCGCAGTCGCATCTCAGTTTAGCGATGAGCGGCTTTTCCGCTTTAGCTTGGCGAACCTCGGCAACCCAGCAGGAATCAGCACAACCGCAGGAATGATAAATCAGCTCCTCACCAGAGACAGGCCAATCCAGCTGATATTCGCCTGCCAGCGCATTACTCACACATAGCACAAGAGCAAAGAATACGAATAATAGATATCGAATCATTTTTAATCATCCAAGGCTTATCTGAGTTCCTTAAGGACTAAGCATTAAAGCACCTTATTTAATGCTTAACCTAAGAATAACCAGAAATTTACGATCGCGCACTAACAATGGATATCCATTTTATTCTGCGGATTTAGCAATGGGTGTCTAATCAAACTTTTATCAATAACCAAATAAAATTAATGGCTTCACCTAAAAACCAAAACTAAATAACTAATAAATAAGAAAACAGCTTAGTAAAAACTAATTCCTAGCGATTTATTCATGCTGACATAAGAATGTGATTTTTAATTTTATAAATCCTATCAACAATATGATCAAAATCGGCCCCACCAATAAAAGAAAAAGCGAGATTTTTTATCGACTTATTATTTATACCATCTCTTATTTTATAAAGGCATTTATGAAATGCTCCTGTCGAACAGAACTGACAAGTAATAATTTCACCGCCAGAGCACATTCCATTAAGAGAGTTAATACTTTTTAAAATTTCGACTGAAAAAGATTCAACCAACCACTTACCCTTTGAAATACTTTTTAAAGTCATTAAGTTTGGAGACAAGTCAAGATGAGCAGCAAATCTATCTAGTTCATCAATCTTACTTAAAATAGCATGTTGAATTTTAACATCATTTAGTCTACCTGTTGGGTAAGAATAAAAGAATATTGACTTATATTCAGAATCCAAAGAAGCTCTTAATGCTTCGAGTGAAAAGTAATATAAACTTAGTAGATTTTTTTCCACATCCTTAAAGATCTTAACACAAAGATCTTCATTAATTAAACTCTTACCAGCCTTAGTACATAAACAAAGAATATTATGCAACACATCTTTAGAAACAAAATAACTTTCAATAGAGTAGTATTCAAGTACCAATATCGGTTCCAAAGCAGGCAATTCATTTCTATAATCCCTAACATCCTTATCGATAATACCTAAAATGTGTTCATCCAGCTTATACTTGCTATTTTTAATATTGTTAAGCTCTCTTATAGCTGTAATAACCTGCTCACACCCTTCCGAATACCCTTCAATATTTTCAACAGCATAAATTTCTACTTCGAATGGAACCCTTGCCGATAACTGATTATAAATAAGAATATCATCCATCCCTTCAACAATTATTGCTGGAACACCTGTCATTACAGCTTCATTGAAGATTTCATCTATTTCATAAAAATTTCCTGACATTTACGATCTCCAAACCTTCAGTTCAGAAAGGAAATTCGGATTTCTCTTAGCTAATGCCGGAGAATGAGAAGCAACAATAATTTGAGTCGTAGGTAACAGAGCTGAAAAAATAGACATCAACTCTCGCTGCCACTTTATATTCAATGATATTTCAGGCTCATCAATAATTAAAAAATTACGATCCTGCCCCTCAAAAAGAACCAAAGCTAAAAAAGTTAATATATGTCTTTCCCCACTTGAAAGCTCGTTTACAGTATGGTGCTCACCATCAATTTCAACATAAACCTCCCTACCATTAACAAATAGTTTTTTACCATCTATTAAATATCCATTAAATTTGTCAACCAATAAGTTAATAGAACTTAAAACAAGCTTTTCAACTTCCAATTCATCAATCATATTTTCAAAAAGTTGACTTAGTAATGAATGTCCTAGTATTTTATCTAGCTCACCCTTCTGGTTAATTTTATTTAAAATATTAACAATTCTATTTTTAAAGTTATTATCCTCACCATCATCAAGAGCCTCTATAATTCTATCTTTATTTTCCAATATCCTTTGCCCTAACACTTCACTATTTGAAACTTTTGTTGAAGGGTTACTATTTTCTATATCGATAGCAACTGACAAGGTATCAAATAGTGCGCTTTGAATTTTTCGTGTAGCTGTGAACCTAGCTATCCTATAACGTTGCAACAAAAGCTCTTCAATATTTTCAATCTTAATATTCTGTAAATATAAATGATGCTTTCCAAAGTCAATTTCAGGCCTTCTATTTCTATATTTAACAGCATTTCGCCTTCTAATAAAGAATGATAACTCCTCAGATAATTCAAAAATTTTCTTTCTCTGAAAGCCAACTGAACGAGCTTCGTTAAAAAAATCATTATTTTTATTGAAATTCATAAAAAAATCATAGAATAGCTCAGGATCAATATTCACAGCCTGAGTGCTTACACCTCGTTCAACACCTAAAGAAAGAGATCTGGAATTTTGTAAAAAACTATTTTCAAATTCTTCCCAGTTAAAGACCCCATCATCCATTGAGACTATAACATCTCTTACATTACCACCATCAGATATTTTACATTCAATACGATTAACACCTAATGCCTTTAATGAACTTTCATCTTGAGAAAGAAATGCGCTAATAGCTTTTAAAAATGTTGTTTTCCCACAACCATTATCACCGAAAATAATAGTAACATTATCATCAGAAAAATTAACACTAGCAAATCTATCTCTTGATTTAAAGTTGTGAAATGTTATTTCATCAATTCTCATAAAAACTCCATTTTTTTAAAATTAAAACTTAAAATGATTAAAAACCAATCAAGATAACTATTAAATATTAAGTAAAAACTAAAATCTATTGAATATTTGTAGAATCATAAACTCTATCAAATTCTGCTTTGGCATCGGCTTTATGGTTTAGACAGTTAACCATATGCTCATCTGACTTATAGTTTTTGCAGTCTTCGGGGACGATATAGTATTTGCGCCATGCTTCGGCTTTACGTATGCGTGCCGCTTCATTTTGCTGAGCGATACGTTGCTGTTCCGCAGCCCGCTGAATTGCAATTTGTTGCTGTTGATATTCAATAATCTTGCGTTCTTTTGCGGCTTGTTGGCGAGCAAGTTCAGTTTGCTTTTGTTGCATAGCAAACTCATTAAGCCCTTGCGTCAGGCGGTATTCGATATAACTCAAATAGCCAATTCGCACTAACAAAGTGACCAAACCCGCTAACAAGATCCCTAAGGTAATTTGTAAAACTGATTTCATTCCAAAATCCATTTCTATTCTGAACAGCTCTTTTCATCAGAAAACATAAATACTACGGGATACACCAGAACTGGCATTGTTGCACCAGTGACGTTGAGAAAAATGGGCAGGTCATAGTAATACTAACCTGCCATTCCTGTGCTTTACATTCCATGAGTCATTTCTGGTTATTTAGCAAACTTGCATCCACTGTTTAGCAATTAGAGCTTTAACAATTAAAGAATGTAGCATAATCAGTTTAATCTAAACTCTATTGCACCAATATCAATGACTTTTGTTCCATTGTTATCACCGTCAATTGGTCTTGCTACACCATATAAATCGACATCTACGTTTAACGGCACACCAGCATCAATTACCGGTGAGTTACTAAAAGGATATCCATTATTATCAAGTAAAGGATCGGCAAAAAAAGTATTCACTTCAACTTGTTGGTCCTGCATATCTATATACACCCCCCTAACATCATTAACTATATTATTACTTAAGTTAATGCTGCTTCCAGAAGCAAACTTATACAAAGTACTAGCATACGAAGCATTATCAATTAAATATCTAGATTTTGAAACGATATTGTTATCGATTGACATTTTATAATATGGCTCATCAAGCCCATAATAAATAAGCTTCACTACAGATTCTAGCCCAAGAAAAGTATTATTGTAGATTTCTAATTCAGAGGACATACTTGCATTAAGAAACTGACATCCGAAATATAAATCAGGCGCATCCAAAAGATTGCCAAAATATATATTATTCACTAGTCTAGTCTTAGTATTTTGTGCAACAGCATAATTACCGCTTTCAATCCTAGGGCAATGGTAATCATCATCCAAATTACTAGATACGTAACCATTATCGAGAGCCTTACCTATCAATATATTTTGTTCAAAAAGCATCTCTCCGCTATTTAAAATGGATACTGACATGAGGTTGTTTGGTGTACCATCAAATAAATTACGTGTAATAGCACCTCCACTACCCTCTACCTTTATATAGTGATTAGCTAAGGTAAAACCATTTACACTACTATTTTTATCAATAATTAAACTTGGTTGCCAAAATGAAGTTTCGCTGCTATAAAGCTTAGCACCTTTAGATTCCGCCTCTAATAGCGTTTGTTTTTTAGATAAATCTAAATCACCAATATAAATTCCTGCCGGAACATTAACTTTTTCACCATCGGCCGCCATATCAATCTGTTTTTGTAATGCTTCTGTAGATTGACCAACCACTATTGGAAATGGTATTGAAGATAACACTTTATCACCAGTTATAGAGCTGAGTGAATTGAATACTAACTTCCCTTCCCCTTGACTATCTCCCCTAATATCAAGTGTAAAACTATAAGCCCATTGATAGTCTTTAAAAACAATTTCGTTTCCAACCAAACAACTATACTTTTCATGGCTATTAACACATTCGGCACTTAATAATGTGATATTTTCCGGTATGTCCAGTCTAATTTTATTGCCGGTCACAGGATCAAAGCCACCAAATTTAGATTCTTGCTGATGAATTGTAAACGCTAGCTTTTGTGAAGTACCAACTAATTCCATCATATACTCTTGACGGTTATCAATCCACAATCGATAAGATACATCAGCAGCATGTCTTGCAACATCAATTGTTGCTTGGTTATTCGACAAATCCTCATCATGTCCAAGATGCTGTATTTTTGCAGTGATAACACTTTTAATCTCTGCTCCATTTGCTGTGTCAGCATTTAAATAGATCTCTTGAACAGCTTTATATCCTGGTGATATATTATCCCATTTACAGGTCAGTTCGAGCCGATTATCTGTTAAAGTACAAAAATTGGAATGAGCATAACTATCGCTATCAAAATAAACAGGAAGAGATGTTGAGTAGGTCGTCAACACTGTTCCGCTGTCAGTTGATTTTACATCACTTTCGACTTCAGCTTTTACGATAATCTTTTTAGAATAGCCTTGGGTTTCATGGGATAAAGTAACTCCGAGATCAGCAATTTTAGGAAGTATTTTTTTATCGTTAGGATGACCAAAAGATAAGAACTCTTGCAAATTTGTAAAGCCATCACCATCTAAATCTTGAGTCGCATCCAAAGCCGATGTTGGATTTAAACCAAAAGCCAACTCCCAACCATTAGTTATTCCATCGTTATCCGCATCCTCAAATGAGGTCAATATGGAGGGTTTATAGTATTCCTTTAAAAAAGCATATTCTTTATTTACCATGCCACTATGTAGCATAATTTTATAATAGGTGTAATTAGAGATTATGTTTCCTCTTAACTCCTTATAGAATTCAACTGAAAATGTAGCTTGACTACTGTTACTTCCCCTAACAACAAACTCACCACTTTCTTCATAGGCATGTACCATAGTGTTAAGTTTAAATAATTCATTCGTTTGGACATCCCAGAACCCTAAAGATGAATCGAATACGCGACCTTGTATCCTAAAACCATCATTTCCACATAACACCATCTCATTACCAGTTCTAATAAATTTAAAATTTGAAAATAAGATTTGTTTTTTATTATTTACATCTGAAAACATTAAATTATATGTTGCTTCAGTTTTTGCACAAGTTAAGTCCTGCTCTACATATTGTGCAGTACCAGCAAGTAAACTGTGACCTAAAGTACCTTTTACATCAACATCCTCAAAAATCACGGTACTATCAATAAGTATTCCATCGGTGGAAAATCGGTTTGCTCTCACAGTAGCTTTACCGTTAGTTGTCATACCATCTTCAACGCAATTAGTGAAAGCAATATTTTTTTCTTTATCTGAGCTTCCATTCGAAATTTTAATCGTTCCACCACCAGAGCAAGTCGAACCCAGTTCGCCACTTTGATCGTTATAGTCCGGTAGTAATTCAGGAATGAGTGTAAAGATGTACTTGTACACTTGGCCTAATGTTTCTGTATTCAATGGAGCTGCAGACTCAATACCTGCATATTGGTCTTTAATATTGATAAATTTAGACAAGGGATCTTTGGTGACAGGAGGTGGGGTAGGTGTTTCTGCTGAAGAATCTCCACCACCGCCACCACATGCTGAAAGACATAAACACAAAAGGGGTACAAGTGCATATTTCATATCATAACATCCATTTATTTGATTTTATTAAATTATTTAAAATATTCGGATAGGTATAACTTTCATTGTTTATAACTGACACTGAGGTTAAAAAAATTGGACAGGCACTTTTATGCCTTAACAATCGACCTATAACACCTGAGCCGAAGGAATACACCACCCCCTCGGAGTTGCCGCAGGGCATTTGCGTTCGTTGCGTGAGCGAGGCATGGATGCCGAGATAGCGTCAGTCGAATCAGGGACGAGCGTCTGACGCGATAGCATAAGAACGCTTAATGCCCAAGGGGCTTTCAACTCCGTTAGGGGCGGCAAGGGAGATCCAAGAGGGAATTGCTGTTGATCCCCTCTTGGTCGGGTGTGGGTTGAAGACCCACGACCTTGATTCACCTCGGCCGAAAGGCCGCTAAATAACCAGTTCACTACTTTGTGAACCGACAAAAATCTTTCCATGGCTACCGCACTTGGCCAACACCCATTAGCCAAGGGATTGCACTGCTGTAATGCTTTTATAGAATCTAGAATCTAGAATCTAGAACCTAGCACCTAGCACCTAGCACCTAGCACCTAGCACCTAGCACCTAGCACCTAGAGTCTTATCGCATATTGTTCAGGAGGTGTTCTTGCGAAATAAAGACACATCTTCCTGATGCAAGTGAACTGAATCGAGGTCACGATTAAGTTTCATCCTTGTTAAAAACCTAAGATAACGTTGTGCTGAACATCTGTCTACCACTTTCACATTACAAATTAGATAGTTAAGTGATGACTTAAGTTTATTTGAACGGATGCAGGCTTACTCAAGCCCACAAAAAACCAAGGGGCCCATAGGCCCCTAGTTGATAGCGTGTAAAAGTGCCTTATGCCGTAGCTAACAAAGGCTGATTTTTCGTTTTACGCAGATGATAAGCAGTGAAGAGCACAAACCACAGGGCGCTTACGGCGAATCCAGCTAAGGTTGAATGCATAATCCCCATGGCCAAATAGCCTAAGGTGGCGCCAAAGGCGATGGCTAACGCATAGGGTAGCTGGGTCATCACATGGTCAATATGGTGGCAACCTGCCCCCGTGGCCGACAAAATACTGGTGCTGGAAATCGGCGAGCTATGATCGCCAAACACTGAACCCGCGAGCACTGCGGCAAGCATTGGCAGCATTAACGCGATATCGCTGGCAGCGGCCATGTCGCCAGCCAGTGGCAACATAATACCAAAGGTGCCCCAACTGGTTCCGGTAGCAAATGCCATGGCGCAGGACAACACAAACACCACCGCAGGCAACACTTCAATTGGCAAGTTACCGTTGGCGAGGGAGGCCAGATATTTGCCAGTCTCAACATCGCGAACAACCGCACCAATCGCCCAGGCAAACAGCAAAATATTAATGGCGGGTAGCATGGCCATCACGCCTTGCGGGGCGGCTTTAAGCCAGTTTTTAGCACCCAATTTTAACCGCAGCGCAAGCAGAATTGACACCGCTAAGCTGCACAGCGCGCCATACACTAGCGAGGAGCCCACATTGGTGTTTTCAAAGGAGCCAAGTACGCTAAATGGCAGCTCTTTTTCATCCAATACTGCCGCACCAGAGGAAATCATAAAATACACGGTCGCGCCGGTGAGGGTTAGGATCGGCAATACCATATCGATCATGCCACCGTTACTTTCTTCAGGGCTTTCCATATCTAAGCCGATTGGACGAGGCTTAGTCGGATCCCAAAGCTTCCCTTCCAGCGCCCATGCTTCATGTTTACGCATTGGGCCGATATCCATTTGAAAGATAATCACCACCAGCACCATCAACAGGGTAAACACGGCATAGAGATTCATCGGGATCATCTCAACAAAGGCTGAGATTGGGCTTTGCTCACTAATGCCGTGGGCGGCCATAATGCCACCGATAAGCGCGATAATATAAGCGCCCCAAGAGGAGATGGGCATCAATACGCACACGGGCGCAGCGGTAGAATCTAAAAGATAAGCCAGTTTGGCGCGGGAGATTTGAAAGCGATCGGTCACCGGACGGCAAATAGCGCCAACCGACAAACTATGAAAAAAGTCGTCAATAAAAAACGCAAACACCATCACCCCAGTTAAGCCTTTCGCGCCGCGACGGGTCTTAGCGCGCTTAGCTGCCCACTCGGCAAAGGCGCGGGTGGCGCCAGAAACCGTCATCAGACTAATGAGTCCACCAAGCAGCAACATAAACAGCAACATATTGATATTGTCGCGATTAAGTGCGCCATCGACCCAAAAAATCTTCAGCACGGTATTGAACATATAGTGCAATGAATCAAGGGGAGAAAACTGATTGAGTAACAAACTGCCGGCCACAATCCCTACGCCAAGGGATAACAGTACGCGACGAGTGATGATCGCCAAGGCGACGGCTAATAAAGGGGGAAGCACTGACCAACCTGAGTCAGCAAAATGACTAATGTCCATGATCTCTTTTCACCAAAAAACGGGTGGAGATCTACCGAGAGGATAAAGAAACAAAACCTATAGGGAGGTATTACTCCTCAGCCCCTTCAGGTAGCGCTCCATAGTGGATGACTATGGCAGTCTTGCACCTATTTGATGCAAAACCAGCAGCTCGGTTTGATGACCTGGCTACTTCGGCGCTGACTCCTTTCCTTGTACATCTGCGGCATCACCCTCCGCACAAGTAGTCATAGGCAGCGCGCCTCTACTTAAAGGTATTCGAGCGGGCATTCTAGCGAGATGGGAACCGATAGCAAGTATTTTGATCCCACTCGCGTATAAAACAATGAATCACCTACAAGTTGGTAACACAAGAAACATCAGCCCATCAAGCGTTGCAATAGCGCCAAATGGACTTATACGAGTAAATGTTTACCAAAAAAATCTAAGGTTCTTGTCCATGCGAGCTCAGCCGTTGGCTCATCATAACGGGCGGTGGAGTCATTATGAAAACCATGATTCACATTCGGGTAAAGATAAGCGACGTAATCGGCTTTATTAGCCTTTAGCTGGGCTTCATACTCGGCCCATGTATCGTTAATCCGTTGATCTAAAGCGGCAAATTGCAACATCAGTGGGCCTTTCACGCGGCTGCGCAGCTCAGTTGCTGCGGGTGTGCCATAAAAAGGCACACCCGCCGCTAGCTCATCGGGAATGGTGGCGGCGAGCATATTGACGATATAGCCACCAAAGCAGAAACCGACGGCACCGAGTTTGCCATTACTCTGCGGGTGCGACCTTAAAAAGCGCGCGGCGGCGATAAAGTCCTGCTCGATTTTGGCTCTATCAAGGCTAGCTTGCATGGCGCGGCCCGCATCATCATTACCAGGATATCCACCAAGGCTGTAAAGCGCATCTGGGGCAAAGGCGATATACCCCTTGGCCGCTAAGCGGCGAGCCACATCTTCGATATAGGGATTTAAGCCACGATTTTCGTGCACCACCAATACCACAGGGGCTTTTTTACTGAGATCTAAGGTCTTAGGATCGCCCGCCTTTTGGCCTGGGATCAGCAACGCGTTTGGCAAGACTAAATAACCGCGGCCTTCACCATAACCATCGGGAGATGGAAACTTTACATAACTGGCTTGAATGCTGGGATCGTTAAAGGAGACTTGCTCGGCTAAGGCGTAATTAGGCATTAGTGCGCCCGTCAGCGTGGTCATGGTAAAACCCAGTGCCACAAGGCCCGCAAGGCGAGCCATAAACTCACGGCGGTCGATAATGCCGTGGGCATATTCGTCATACCAGTCAAAGGCTTCCTGAGGAATGACAGGGAAAGGTGGTGTGGTTAGTTCTGGCTTATGATCTGGGCTCATCGTTCTTTCTCCATTAAACAAGCTAACCACTGGTTTATATTCCCTAGCTTGTGAGTTATCTAGCGGCCTTACCAAGAGTAAAGGATGAGAGCTTATCAGGGCAATTAGCTTTATGCCGCCCATTTAATAATTCTCCACTCATCAATAGCCAATTTATGGTTGACCATGCGCCCAAATTGGCGTGAGCTTTTTATTCCCTAGGGGCATTTTTGTGTATAATGTCGCCAAACAACATATTAATATCATTACATTTCAATAACATAAGTTACCAATGGAGTTCAAATGGCTATAGGGATATGCAGGGTACTTTGTACCACTGTCACGCTCACGCTTGGGTTAACGGCTTGCGATAATCAGGTTTCTGATAAGTCAGCAAGTATACCCGCTTCGCGCGAGTATCAGATTATTTCTACTTCACACCTCAACGATGGTTTCGAAACTCGTAAAGTGTTGCAGGCACGATTGCTGCTGGATTACCAGTTACAAGATACAGAAGGTAAGGCGGCCAGCTTAACCACGCCACTAACCCATAATGCCCGCTTTTTTATCCAACCTAACCTGCTGCAAATTAGCGATTATGGCATGCCGATCCCGGTGAGTAATATCGACCCAAAAGCCAAATCCAATGAACTCGCTCAGTTGGTTAAAGATGGCTTTAATGTGGAATTTAACAATGGTGAAGTCCGCCAACTGACACCCATTGCCAAGATGGATCAAAAAGATATCAAGGAGTTATTTGAGCGCTGGCAAAATCTTAATAACTTGTTTAAACAAGCCCCAACCTTGCCTGTGGCGCTTGAGCCTCGCGTCGGTTATAGCACAAGCGCCCCGATGGATGGGCGCTTAACTTGGACGGTTGAGCAGGTCAGTGAAGATAAATTAATCGCCGTGTTACAAGGTGAAAAAGGCAAGTATAAGGCCTATGGCAAGTTCGAAGTTAACCGTAAAACCGGTTGGTTAGAGAGCATGGCGTTTTTTCAACGGGAAGAGCGCCAAGGCAGTACTTTCACCCACCGTACCGTGATGGCGCCTAAGGATAGGCCGTATATCATGAGCACGCTTTGGCATGCCGATGATAGATTTGATGCTGAGCGCGATAGGGATGATCGGCAAAAGGAGCTATACCGCATTAGCGAGGTACCGCAGGAGTATCGCCCCAATAATGAGGCATTTATAAAATCCTTATTACCTGATCAACAAGGTATTTTAGATAATGTTGGCCCTTGGGGTACTGATACCCCTGAAGATCTGCAATTGCGCTTTGTCCACAATATGAGCCCGCAATATGTGGAAGCCGATGTACGTTATGAGGACTTAAGCGCCTTTGATGCTAACGGCAAAGCGATTGACATTCACTTCTGGCAGCACGGTAGAGGTTGGGCGAGGAATTATAATCCCTCGATTGAATCTGCAACCGATATTATTGCGACGGGGTGGGATAACACTGCGAATAAACTCAAGCAGATAGACCATATTAATGCCAAGCTAACGCTTATCCCACAGACGAATAAGATCGTCGAAAAGTCGTGGGATGAATTGCTGGCAACACCTTACACCTTTGGCGATGCCAGCCTAACAATCCAGGTGCTCGATGCCGAGGCGAAACTGTTTAAAGTCATATCAAAACAGAGTGAGGATCAGAGTATTAACCTGCCTTTCCAACAGTTTAAAGGCATGATCGCAGATGCCCGTCGCGAAGGTAATTATCCCTCCTGGTTAACGGCGACGGAAAAGGAGCTGCTAGAACAATTAATTGGAGCCGATGAGAGCCATCACCTCACCAGCAACGCACTCTTACTCAAGCTCGATGAGACCCCAAAAACCGTGGTGTTAATCGAGAAACAACCCCAGCCGGAGTTGACTCAAACCAAGACGATTCGCTTTGTACAATTTACCGAGTACGACAAAAATCTGGCGAATCCTCCCACCGAGTTTGGTAACGCCAGCCTAGGTAGCTTCACCAATCCGACGCTAGATAGCGCTAAAAATGAGGTCAATACGATCCAAGGGATAAAACTGGTGTCTGACAATGGCCATAATCTATCTATTCCCATGTCAGCGGCTTTGGCGACCGCCTGTAAACCTGAAATAGAACAAGGTTTTAATGAGGGTAAAAATCCCGTCACTTGGCAGTTTGTTCCCAATGCCCTAAGCGGCAGTGCCTATATGTTGATGACTCCGGATCATGTGCGGCAGTTTTTCTACGATAAACAGATCAAGGGTAAGATCCGTTGCCAAGGTGATATCCATTGGCAGCCTTTAGAACTGGCCGCGACAGACCGCCCTTGGTTAATCGATTTACAATCTTGGCTGGCGCAAACGGGATATGGCAATGAGCCGAGTAGCAATCTTAACAATTACTTTAAGGTCGAAGATGCCCAAGGCAATCTGTTAAGCATTCGACTCCCCGAAAATACTGAGCTGCCGATTAACGAGGTGCTAGTCGATGGGCGCTATTTGAGTATTGCAGGCCCAGCCGCCAAGGTGAGTTATATGACGATCGCCAAAGAACCCAGCGATATCCCCTATGAATTCACCTTTAAACCTTTGCCTTAAGGAGCGGTTATGCGTCCATTTACTGTAAAACTGCTCCTAGGAGCACTCGTACTTATCAGTACCCATGCCAGTGCACAAAAGGTGTTACTCGATGCCCATTGGAAGGTTGTCAAAGATGAAAAACAGGCTCAGTACTATCTAAAACAATCGACCGAAGTGATCGACGGCCATTATAAGGCTGAGGTTTATTACAAAAACAAAGATATGCTTTTTTGCGCCAGTGCCCTCGCCGATAACAAGATCGGTAACAAACTCACCAGCGAACAATTTCGCGGTGCATATCAATGTTACTTTGAGGATGGCAAGCCGTACGAGCAAGGCTTTCGTAACGAGCAAGGCCAACTTCATGGCTTGCTTAAAAAATACATTGCCACTGGCCAACTGTATGTTGAATCGCACTATGAAAATGGTGTGAAACAAGGTCTAGAAACGGGTTATTGGAATGGTGGCAATATCCGCTACAAAACCACCTTTAAAGATGGCCAAGAAGTCGGCATCAGCGAACATTTTGGCCCCGAAGGTGAAGTCACCGCCAAGATCTGCAATGACCCAACCTGCGTGAGTCAATATTTTAATCTTGGCAAACTTAACCGTGAAGAGCATCGCGTTGATGGTCTATTGCAAGGAACTGAGACCACTTGGGGCCTAAATGGGCAAGTCATCTCGACCCAAGAGTATGTTAAAGACAAAAGACACGGTGACTATTTTGAGTATTTTGACAATGGCAACGTCAAACGCCATTACCAATATCAAGCTGATTATAAGGTTGGTGAGCAACTGACTTACTATGAAAATGGCCAAATCCAATTAAAGGAACTGACTAACGATAAAGGTGATGCCCTCCAAGCCATTGAATACGATGAACAAGGGCAAATTAAAAAAACCACCGATAGCAAATACCAAGGTAATCGCTGGGTTTATCGTAAACAGCAGCGCTTTAGTAAAGGCCAACTGATTGAGAGCACAGAAAACGACCTACTCAAAAATTGGTCACTTAGCGAAGACTACGAGCAAGGCGAATTAGTGAATCGTCGCGAGGAACTCGATAAAAAATTAACAGGCTTGTATGTCGAATCCGTCAAGAGCCGAAGTGGCACAGACGTTATCACCCGCGAGCATTTTAACGCAGGCAAGCGTGAAGGCCCCTATGAAATGGTGAAATTCGACCATGAAACGGGTAAGCGTTGGGTGGCTGAACAGGGTCAATATACCAATGACAAGCCCTCGGGCAAATGGAAGAAGCAGCAAGAAGATGCCAGCCTCACCTTTAGCTATGATGACAATGGTGAACTCCATGGCGAGTTTCGTAATGAGACAAGTTCAGGGCAACTGCTTGAATTAATAAATTTTAACCATGGAAACCCCGACGGCTTAGTGCAACGTTATGCCAACAATGGTCAACTGTATGAAAAAGGCGTATACCGCAATGGTCAACAGGATGGCGATTGGATATTTACCGATGGTGAGTACGGTTTCCGCCCAATACCCAACCCTGAAAGACGTTATTGGTATGGTCGCTTCGATCAAGGTAAACAAGTCGGCCATTGGGAACTGCGCTCATCTGAAGATTATGTGCTTCAAATCGCCAATTATGACGATCAGGGCAGGCTTGATGGTAAGCAATACGAGTTTGAGGAGCATGGCTGGATAGAGGTGATTAATCGCTACAATCATGGGCAGTTTTTGAATCAGGAAACACCGCCGCCGGTAGTGACTCCTGACCCTGTTTTCTCAACGTTTTAGCTTAATCAATTAACGTAAACCTTGGCGCAGGGCACTGCATTATGTCCTGCGCCAAAGACATAAATTCAACAGAGTAATTATATAGGCCGCAAAGGCGCTGCCTTAAGACCCAGAGCAAGGAATCAGCATGTTCTATACGCCATTTCGCTTTATCAGCCTCGCGACTGCCGCAGCCAGCCTAGTCAGTGTCCATGCTCTGGCAGCGCAAAATCTATCTTCCATGATGGTCGACATTCGCCAGCAAGACGGGATCCCCAGCTATTACAATCTCGCCACGGGCATGCCCTTAAATGGCGATATCGCCATCGTTCGCGATAACCAAGGCTATACCTTAGGGCAATTTTCTCAGGGAATACCTAATGGGAAATGGCAAGTATTTCATACTAATAACAGCAGAATCGTTGAAGGTAATTACCAACAGGGCTACCAAGATGGTACTTGGCGGCTGTTCGACTTAGATGGCACGATAACCGAAGAACAACAATTTGCTAAGGGCGTCCCCGTTGGCGAATGGAAAGAATTTAGCCCTAACGGCCATGTTAACCAAAGCACTGTCTACCAAAATGGCCAAAAATCCCAAGTTAAGCGCTTCTTCCCCAGCGGTAAATTGCAGGCACAAGAAAGTTATCTTGATAACCTGCGCCATGGTAAATGGGAAAGCTTTTATGAAAACGGCACCCTCTCCCAAAGCCAAACCTACGCCAATAACCAACTCACCGGCCCCTATCTTGAACAAAACTCCGAAGGCCAAGTGGTCGTAAGCGGCCGTTTTGATGCTGATGGTCGTCGCCAAGGATTATGGGAAACCTTTTTCGACGATGGCATCAAAGCCAGTGCCAGCCAATTTAATCTTGATAAACTTGAGGGTGAAGAACGCACCTTCTACCCCAGTGGTGAACTGGCGAGCCTGTGCCACTATCAAGCGGGGCTTCGCCACGGTAAGTGCCAGCAATTTAATGAACTTGGCAAACTCCAAGTCGAAGAGCAATACCTCAACGATGTGCTAGAGGGGCGCCAGCAATACTTTAACCTTGAGGGTGTGCTCACCAGCGATTTGAACTACAAGCAGGATATGCTCGCAGGCGTGCAAAAGTACTTTCACCCTAATGGCCAACTTAAAGAACTGCGCACCTACCAGGACTCGCAACTGGCTGATAATGGTCAATATCCGTTGCACGGCCCTTCTGAGCGATATGATGCGGACGGTAATCTTATCGAAAAAAGCAGCTACAACATGGGCTTAAAGGATGGATTATTTGAGCGCTATAACGGCGGCAAACTGCAAACCGCAGAGGTATGGAAGCTAGGTCAACGTGACGGAGAATTTCGCCGTTACCACACCAATGGCCAGCTCCGCAGCTTAGATGTTTATGTGGATGGCAAACTCACCGGCCGCTCCGAATCCTTTTACCAAGATGGCACAGTCAATGAGCGCGGCGAGCGTATCGAGGGCGCTTGGGTCGGTAAATACGAGTCTTTTTATGATAATGGCAAACCGAAAGAACTTGCTCACTATGCCCGCAGCAAAGCGGATAACAGCAATAGTTATCCCCTCGACGGCCACTTTAGCCGTTGGTACTACAATGGCGACCTTAATGAAGAAGGCGAATATAAAGCAGGCTTAAAAGAAGGCCTTTGGGTCCAATATGCTTCTGGCCTTAAGCAAAAAGAACAAACCTTTGTTAACGGCAAACTCAATGGCGATTACGCCGAATATTACCAAGGTCGCCGCCGCGTCACCGGCCAATACGAGGATAATCAAAAAACTGGCCTGTGGATTGATTACCGCTATGAAGCCAAAGATCCAACCTACGGCGCGATCCCCGAGGGCAATATCAGCCAAAAAACCTACTGGAAAGATAATAAACGCCACGGCACTAGCGAGTACTACAGCTTTAAACAAGTGGTTTATCGCTTAGAAACCTATGATAACAATGATAAAACGGGCACCTATGCCGAATATTATCCCAATAATGGCCAGCTTAAACTTAGCGGCACTATGGATAAAGGCCTGCAAACAGGATTATGGGAAAGCTGGTATGAGGATGGCATTTTAGCCGCCAGCAGCGAATTTTTAGATAATCAGCAGCATGGCAGCAGCAAAGAGTATTACAGCAATGGCCAGCTCAAACTCGAAGCCCAATACACAAAAGGCGAACTCGACGGCGAGCGCAGGGAATACCATCAAAATGGTAACCCTAAACTGAGTGAAACTTGGCTAAAGGGTCAAAAAGAAGGTGAAGCTAGCTATTATCACGTCAATGGCAAACTCGCCGAACAAGGCACTTATCTGAAGGATCGCAGGGAAGGCTTATGGCAACAGTTTTGGCCCAATGGCGAAAAACGCAGTGAAGGCAGCTATATAGCCGATCGCCAAGCGGGTGATTGGAATCATTACGATCAGCTCGGCAAGTTGATCAATACCGAGCACCATGGCTAAGAAATTACGTTAGCTTGCATGCAGTTTGCCTAGTTTGTGACTCGCAAAATCGGCTAAGCAAAAGGTATTAATCGATAACTGGGGTTTTGAATAAAAAAGCGATCTCGCTCAAAATTTTATGCCTAACCCCAAATCTAAAAGAATATTCATGCAAAGTGTGCCATAACCAATGTCTATACTAACGGCCTTTTTCCGCTTTGGATCAACTGCCTATGAAGACATTTATCAAAGACGAATTTGCCCTGCTACTCGGAATACTCACGTTAGTATTCTTCAAGACTGGCGGTGAAAGTTTGCTCGCCGATGGCACGGCTCTCTCAACCTATATTCCCGTTTCACTCGCCCTACTCGGAGTGGTAACTTGGGCGATTTTCTCCGTGGTGCGTCACTCGGATGCGCTTGCCATCAAGCTCGGCGACCCTTACGGTACCTTGATTTTAACCCTGTCGGTAATTTCGCTCGAAGTGGTGATGATTTCTTCGGTGATGTTAACGGGCGAGCCAAATCCAGTGATGGCAAGGGATACCATGTTTGCCGTAGTCATGATTATTACCAATGGCTTAGTTGGTATCACTCTGCTACTTGGTGGCTGGCGCTATCACACTCAGCACTTTAATTTAGATGGGGTGAAATCCTATTTAGTGGCGATTATTCCCCTCGCCCTGCTCTGTTTAGTGCTACCTAACTTTACCGAGGGCGGCACCATTGGCAGCATGTCCAAGCCCATGTCTTGGATGCTCATCATCATCTCGATTTTGCTCTATGGCATCTTTTTGGTGATCCAAACTAAGAGCCATAGCCACTTCTTTGTCGATGCCGACCACGAGGACCACGAAGAGCATCACGGCATACTGCGCAGTAATATCTACCACACTATGCTGTTGATTGGTTATTTGCTGGTGGTGATTCTGCTCGCCAAAACCCTTGCTATGCCCATTAATTACAGCGTGGCCTCTCTCGGGGCGCCGCCAGCACTGGGCGGCTTTATTGTCGCCTGTTTGATCTTATCTCCAGAGGCCGTAGGTGGCTTTAAGGCTGCACTCAATAATCAACTGCAGCGGGCGATGAACCTCTATTTTGGTTCAGTGCTCGCCACCATAGCTCTCACCGTGCCCGCAGTATTGATTGTCGGAAGTGTGATAAATCAAGAGGTACACTTAGGCCTTTCTGCGGCGGATATGGTGCTTTTAGCCACCAGTTTAATGGTCTGCAAAGTCAGTTTTAGCAGCGGTAGAACCAATGCTCTCCATGGTGCGACCCATATAGTGCTGTTTATTGTGTACCTTTTCCTGATGTTTGAGCACGCCTAAATACCGCTTACATTTAATAGTAAAACCCATTAGCCGAGGTTTTACCTCGGCTTTTTATTGGCCTGCGGTTGCATCTTATTTGGCCGTAGCAGGCTCCCAAGCAATAATCCACAGCCCAAACCGCCAAGATGCGCGGCATTATCCACGCCGCCAAAGAGCCCCATCACAAGACTTGCAGTAACAAATAGGGTCAGATTCAGAGCAAGTGGCATATTGTCCGCCAAGGGCAATAAGCCCAACCAAATCCACATGATCAACACCCCAAATAATCCCATAATGGCACCCGAGGCACCGATACTGATCATCGCCTCATACCAGCTAATACTGGCAATGCTCGCCACTAAACCACAACATAAATAGACCCCGAGTAAACGCCATTTACCCAGCAGCGGCTCCAAAAACATCCCCGCAAAAAACAGTCCGTATAAGTTAAAAACCAAATGCATCAAGCCGCCATGTAAAAACACATTGCTGATCAACCGCCAAACTTGTTGATCCAAAACCAACTGGCGAAGGTTTGCGCCCCAATCGAGCAACAGACTGTTTGGAAAGGCGATAACGTGCTGGCTAGCAAAAGCCATCAACACAAATATCAAGCTATTGATATAAAGCAAGATAGGCGTGATAACAAAACCCTGCCTAGGTTTAAATTCTGCCAAAAAGCCATAAAGCTCTGCCTTAGGTTTTTCTATGCTTAGCTGCGCCGCCTTAGACGCCTGCGTTTCATCCAGTTTTAGCATCAGAATCATCAACAACCACAGAATGGCCCCAAAGCTTAACCAGGCGATAATCCACGCTAATTTATGGCCATTACGCGCCTCGAAGGGCTTATTCACTGGCATCAAGACAGTTTGATAACCATCGAAATACACTGAGCTTTTTTGGGCAGCGGTCAGTAGCTGAGTGTAGCGGGTCGACGGACCGATACGGTCAAGATAGACAAAGTCTTCAGGCTTAAAGGCATTAAAATCGTGCTGGCTCTGATGAATAAACTCTTGAAATAGCGCTTCTTTCTGCTGCGGTTCGAGTCTATTACTGATCGTTTTCTCATAAACTTTGCCATACCATGCCAAGGCTTTAGCACCAACCAACCAACTCTCGTTACGTTTAGCAAATATCGGCATCGCAATATACAGGCTCATACGCAGCTCACTATTACCTTTGCCAATCGGCTCAATATTGCGCTGTACGCCGATATGTTTTTTATCGATATAAAACTGATTTAATTGGTAATACTTGGTTTGCGGCTGGTGCAATAGTGCATTGATGGACTCGAGTTGAGTCAATTTGCCCGTTGCGCTATTAAGGTATTCCTGCGCCACGATAGTGGGCACGGCTAGCAACAGCACGGCAATCACAAAATAGATAAAACGGCTATTACTCTTGGTAAAGCGGAATAACTTAAGCCGAGGTCTTAAGTAGAAAAACAGCAAGGGCCAAGGCAATATCAGCGGCAGCCAAAAATTGATCATCGATTCGTCAATGCTCAGCAGTTGGAACTCGATAATCAACAACCAATGGAGCAAGCTGTAGCCAGAGACAAATAGCAGGCAGAGCAGTATAAAGGGCACATAGATCAACTGGAGTTTTTTTAAGACTAACGCCACACGCATATCATCCTTGAGAGAAAAAACCTGCCAATAATACGGTGTATCGCCACACAACGCACCCTCTACGGGGTGATTAATTGACTTTTAGTTAAGCCTATCAATCATCTACAACACAAGTGCTAGAAAAATGACAATAAAAAGGCCAGAACGATTCTGGCCTAAAAACGGTCAACCTATCCTGTGACGGGACATGGATAAGCAGGAAACGCCTGCCTTAGGTCTCGCTGACCTTAGCAAATTGCTGCTGATTGCGCTGCTTCTTATATTGCTTAGCATCCGCGGGGATCGGAGTGACTTTGCCTGTTTCTAACCAAGTACGTAAACGGTTAGCATCGGCCATATGGGTATACTTACCATAGGCATCGAGCACAACAAAGGCCACTTGGCGTTTGGCCATTTCGGTACGCATCACTAAGCAGTGCCCTGCTTCATTGGTAAAGCCCGTTTTAGTGAGGTGGATATTCCAGTTATCTTTATAAACCAAGCGATTGGTATTTCTAAAATCGAGGCTGTACTTTGGTTTGCCAAAGGTTACGGTTTTCTTTTCGGTCGAGCTTAACTGGCCTAACATGGGATAGCCTTCGCTAGCCTTTAGTAACACCACCAAATCCCGCGCGCTCGAGACGTTCTTCTCTGACAATCCAGTAGGCTCTACATAGCGAGTGTTTTTCATCCCTAGGGCTTTCGCCTTAGCATTCATCGCTTTAATAAAAGCTTTATGGCCACCGGGATAATGGTGGGCAAGACTTGCGGCGGCACGGTTTTCAGATGACATTAATGTCAGCAATAACATTTCTTTACGGCTAATTTCACTGCCAATACGCACCCGCGAATATACGCCGCGCATTTCCTTAGTATCATTGATATTGATAGTAAGCTTTTCATCCATAGGTAACTTAGCATCTAAGGTCACCATCGCGGTCATTAGCTTAGTCACAGAGGCAATGGGCCTTACGGCATCGGGATTACTGGAATAGAGAATTTCATTAGTTTTAAGATCAACGACTAATGCACTATTAGCTGCCACCTCCTGCTTAGCAGGGGCTTTTTTAGCAGAAGTTGCTTTAGTTGCGGTGCTTTTTGTAGTGACAGAGGCCGAATCGGCTGAATGCGCTGTCGCGGCAACAGTTAAACTGCTGCATACCAAGATAAAACTACCAAGCAGAGAAGGGATCTTCATGTAGAATTCACTGAGTCGTTAATAAGTCGAATGTGCTACGGCACAGGGTTGAGGCTAAGTATAAGAGGTATATGCCGAAAGGAATAGAACTGAACACGACTTTTATCAGCAATATCAGCACTTTTTACACTCACTTTATGAGAAAAATCTTAATTTTGAGCCAACAAACACATCAGAGTAAAAGTGCCTATTAACAAACAATCGTAAATCGGCAATCATAAAAGCTAAAAAAGATTTAATATTCAGAATGATAAACTAAATACATTTGGCTTATCGAGATTATTAATCACCTATTCATTGATGTGCAGACAAGCCGCCATTTCGATAAAAGCCTTAGCAAACGATCCGAATGGAAGATAGAGCTACCTTTCTTAATTTCCTCAAGCTCTATAGCCATAACATTAATGAGTTTAAAACACCTCAATAGTGAAAAATGAAATATTGCCAATGAAGCTCATCACAAAAACCAACAACTGGCGCAACAAAATCACACTTTAAATTACAAACAGATAGCGGGCCGATACAAGTTAAGCTATATTGCGCAACATCAAGGATAGTAGGTTTAGCTTACTGATTAAATAGCACTTTTTACTAATCATTTGCCATATGAAATCACGTAGGCTTGTGTCAGGATGATGTTTTTTCTGTTCATCCCCCGCCCCCCCTTTCCTTGAAAACAGGAGTTAATACCGAGCTAATCAGTATTAATGGATATAGAGAGCCGACTCCACAGGCTTGTTATTATTTTTAAATTAGGGATTGATGATGTTAAAAAAACTACTTACCCCCATGTTAGCTATTTGCCTATTTCTGACTGGTTGTGCTTCAGTGCCGATGGCATCACAGGAAGAAGATGCCAAATTAAAAACATTCCAAAAACCAGCTGACAATAAAAGCGGTATCTATGTTTACCGTAATAGCTTTGCTGGACAAGCACTGAAGAAAAATATCTACATTAACGGCAATCTAATTGGTGAGTCAGCAAACAAAGTTTATTTTTACAAAGAAGTTGATCCCGGTGAGCAAAAGTTATCGACCGAATCTGAATTCAGCGAAAATGATTTAACAGTGAAAACAGAAGGGGGTAAAAACTACTTCTTCGAGCAATATATCAAGATGGGTGTATTTGTGGGTGGTGCAGGACTAAAAGCAGTCTCAGATACCGAAGGCATGAAAAACGTTCAAGAATGTAAACTGGCAAAATAGCTATTGCTCCCCCCTTGAATCGCCCATAAAAAACCAGCCAAAAGGCTGGTTTTTTAAATTCATCCAATGCCATTGGGTCGCAGGTTTTATCTGCAACCCGATACAGCAATTAAGCCTGTGGGCGCATCGCTGGGAACAGGATCACGTCACGGATAGTGTGAGTGTTAGTGAATAACATCACTAAACGGTCGATACCAATACCTTGACCCGCTGTTGGCGGTAAACCGTGTTCCAGCGCAGTGATATAGTCTGCATCGTAGAACATGGCTTCGTCGTCACCCGCGTCTTTGGCATCAACCTGCGCCTTAAAGCGGCTATCTTGATCTTCAGCATCGTTTAATTCGCTGAAACCGTTAGCCACTTCACGGCCACCGATGAAGAATTCAAAACGGTCGGTAATGAAGTGATTGTCATCGTTACGACGTGCCAGTGGCGAAATGTCCGCTGGGTAGCCAGTGATGAAGGTCGGTTGCATTAACTGCCATTCAGCAGTTTCACCGAAGATTTCTTCTAATAGTTGACCACAGGTCCAGAACTTCTCGATCTTGATGCCTAGGCTGATAGCCAGTTCACGCATGAATTCAAGATCTTTCACTTGCTCGTAAGTCATGGCTTGGATAGTCGCGTTGTCAGGATTGTACTTCTGAATCGCTTCTAACATGCTTAAACGGGCATATGGGCCACCGAAATCGACCGTGTGCTCGCCGTATGGCATTTGCGCGCTGCCTAACAGTTCAATCGCGATAGAGCTTAACAGTTCTTCGGTTAAGTCCATCAGATCTTTGTAGTCAGCATAGGCCATATAGAATTCCATCATAGTGAATTCTGGGTTATGGCGTGGCGACAAACCTTCGTTACGGAAGTTACGGTTGATTTCGAACACACGCTCAAAACCACCTACCACTAAACGCTTGAGGTATAACTCTGGCGCGATACGCAGGTACATTGGCATGTCCAGCGCATTGTGGTGAGTGATAAATGGACGGGCTGAAGCACCGCCTGGGATCACGTGCATCATTGGGGTTTCAACTTCCATGAACTCTTTTTTGATCATGAAGTTACGGATTGCAGCAACCACTTTTGAACGCATTACGAAGGCTTGACGAGATTCTTCGTTAACGATTAAGTCCACATAACGTTGGCGGTAACGGGTTTCTTGGTCGGTTAAGCCGTGGAATTTTTCAGGCAAAGGACGCAGTGCTTTAGTCAGCAGTTGGTACTCTTCCATGTTCACGTACAGATCGCCTTTACCAGACAAGTGCAACTGACCAGTTACGCCGATGATGTCACCGATATCCAGACCTTGGTAACGCTCCTTCAGATCTGCCTGTACACCCTTTTCAGCATAAGCTTGGATGCGACCAGACACGTCTTGGATCACCAGGAATGGGCCACGTTTTGCCATGATACGGCCAGCGATGCTGGTTCTAAAACCTAAGGCTTCGAGTTCTTCCTTAGTGTTTTGACCGTATTTTTCCTGCAACTCAGCCGCTTTATGGGTGCGACGGAACGTATTAGGGTGAGCATTAGCGCTGCAGTTCGGGCGAATGCTGTCTAGCTTGGCACGACGCTCGGCAATCAGTTTGTTTTCATCTTGTACTTGTTCAGTCATCTTATTTCTCGTCTATACCTTTGAATTAATTACAGCCCTGATTTCAAACTGGCTTCGATAAACTTGTCCAGATCGCCATCGAGTACCGCTTGGGTATTGCGCGTCTCCACGCTAGTGCGTAAGTCTTTAATACGGGAATCATCCAATACATAAGAACGAATTTGGCTGCCCCAACCGATGTCAGATTTGGCATCTTCGGCGGCTTGCTTTTCGGCATTTTGCTTATGCATTTCTAATTCGAACAGTTTGGCTTTTAACTGTTTCATCGCCGAATCTTTGTTCTTGTGCTGTGAACGGTCGTTCTGGCACTGCACTACCGTGTTGGTCGGTAAGTGGGTAATACGTACCGCAGATTCGGTTCGGTTAACGTGCTGACCACCAGCACCCGAGGCGCGGTATACGTCGATACGTAAGTCAGCAGGGTTGATATCGATAGTGATATCGTCATCAATCTCAGGGTAAACGAATACCGAGCAGAAAGACGTATGGCGACGACCCGATGAGTCAAATGGCGATTTACGCACTAAGCGGTGCACGCCAGTTTCGGTACGTAACCAACCAAAGGCATATTCACCGGTAAACTTAATGGTCGCGCCCTTAATACCAGCCACGTCACCGTCGGTCACTTCCATCAGCTCAGGACTGAATCCGTGGGCTTCACCCCAACGCAGATACATACGCAGTACCATGTTGGCCCAATCTTGCGCCTCTGTACCACCACTGCCCGACTGAATGTCTAAGTAACAGTTTGAGGCGTCCTGTGGACCAGAGAACATACGGCGGAATTCGAGTTCGGCCAAACGGCTCTCTAAATAATCCAGCTCTTTGGTGGTTTCATTGAAGGTGTCTTCGTCTTCTTCTTCGATGGCAAGCTCAAGTAGACCTTCAACGTCTTCAAGACCTGAGTCCATATCATCGATAGTTTTTACGACGGCTTCGAGGCTGGCGCGCTCTTTACCTAGGGCTTGAGCACGTTCTGGCTCGTTCCACACCTCAGAACTTTCAAGTTCACGGCTGACTTCTTCTAGACGCTCATGCTTAGCATCGTAGTCAAAGATACCCCCTAAGAAGCTGCGTACGCTCGGCAAGCTCCTTAATTTTGAATTTTACTGGATTAACTTCAAACATGGATTTTTAACTTCGCTTATTTTTGCCGTTTTAATGGGTTTCCCATCAAAGCAGGCGGCGCTTAACGGTAATTGCAACCGCGCATTTTAACCTAACAACGCTGGTAAACCTAGGGCGTGATAGCGTTTCACTGCGATTTTATCAGCATAAAAAGCACCGTTAGGGTCGGCAGATTAACAAACAAAGCCGAGTTAAGACTGTGATCTTACATGAAATTGCCAGCTTGACGCCCCAATTCAATTAAAAATTGAGTTTACTAAACAGTGATAATCACTAAAAACTGCATAGGATTAAACAAGATACAGATAAAACACATATAAAATGCTGAGATAATCACAGTATTCCACCAATAAACTTTCATCAGCGCACAGTCTGACGCCTGTTTGTGATGACAGCAGCAATTTAGCATCAAACTTCCCTCGACCATAAGCGTCTTCTAAAGCGCTCTAGTTATACTCAAATCCACCTTAAGCCTGCCATGCAGCAAGCACCCTACAAATATAAAAGGCCATGGGATGATAGAACTTCGAATCGATAATCAGATAGTCTCGGCCGAGCCGAGCGATAACCTATTACACGCAGCCCGTAAGGCGGGTATTGCTATTCCCAGCCTGTGCGATCCCACTGACGCCTCACGGCAATTGGACACGCAAGCCCATGCCGAAAAGCAGGACTGTAACCTCTGTCTGGTGCAAATCGAAAATAGCGATGCCAGTCTGCGCTGCGTTAAAGCCTGTGAAACCCCAGCCCAAACAGGCATGAAGGTCATCACCCAATCGGCGTTTTTAACCAAACAGCGCCAAGCGGCACTGAACACCATCTTGAGTGATCACTTTGCCGATTGTGAAGCGCCCTGCCAACAGGCCTGCCCTGCGGGGGTCGATGTACAAAGCTATCTCTACCACATTGCCCAAGGTGACCACACCCAAGCGATTAAAGTCATTAAAGACACTCTGCCACTGCCGCTGTCGATTGGCCGTGTCTGCCCCGCGTTTTGCGAAACCGAATGCCGCCGCGGCCTCGTCGACGACCCTATTGCCATCCGCCAACTTAAGCGCCACGCTGCCGATTTAGATTTAGCCGATGACGAGCACGGCAATAGCTATCAACCGCCACGCCTCGCAGACACGGGTAAGAAAATTGCCATTATAGGCGCAGGCCCTGCGGGCTTAAGTGCGGGTTATTATCTTTCGAATCAAGGGCATAATGTCGAGATATTTGAAGCCATGCCCAAGGCGGGCGGTTGGCTGCGCTACGGTATTCCCGAATACCGTTTACCCAAGGCGATTCTCGATAAAGAAATCGAGCTGCTGAGTCGTAATGGTTTAATCATTCATACCCAGACTCGACTCGGCCATGAGGTTCACTTAGCCCAGTTGGTCACCGACTTCGATGCGGTGTGCCTTGCGATCGGCGCCCAAAAAGCGGTGCCAATGAATTATAAAGGCTCGGAGCTGGCGGGCTGTTATCTTGGAGTAGATTTTCTTAAGGCTCATTGCCTCGATAAGCAACTGAAGTTGGGTAAAAAAGTCGCAGTCATCGGCGGCGGCAATACCGCCATCGATTGTGCTCGTACAGCGGTACGTGAAGGCTGCGATGTTACCTTAATCTACCGCCGTACCCGCGCCGAAATGCCCGCCGAAGCCTACGAAGTACACGAGGCCGAAGTTGAAGGAGTAAAATTCCACTTCTTAACCAATCCCATTGAAAATCATAGTGATGCCAATGGACATGTACAGTCGGTTACCTTCAGCAAAATGGCGCTCGGCGAAGCTGATGCTTCAGGCAGACGCGCCCCCGTGGACACTGGGGAAACCTTTACCGAAGCCTTCGACACTGTTATCGCCGCCGTCTCGCAGGCACCAGACCTGAGCTTTATGCAAGATCCCATGGGGCAACTCAGCCATGGCGAGCTGGCACTCAGTCGCTGGAACACCCTCATTGGTTGTGAGCAAACCATGTCATCGGGTGTGGAAAAACTGTTTGTGATGGGCGATGCCCGCCGCGGCCCAGCCACCGCGGTTGCCGCCATTGGTGATGGCCGGAAAGCGGCAAAAGCCATTGATAAAATGCTTCAAATTGGCCTTAGCTGTGATTTACATGCCCACGATTTTAACTCGGTAAAAACCATTCCGAGCGCCCTTAAGCAAGCAAAAACAACATCAGAAGCCGCACCAACGCTTTATCCCCATACGCCACGTCAGCCCCGCTTGAAAATGCCCGAATTAACAGCACTACAACGGCTGCTGAATTACAGTGAAGTCGAATTGGGCTTTCCCACAGATGCCGCTATGCAAGAGGCGGCGCGTTGCCTTGAGTGCGCCTGCCAGGCCAATACCGACTGTAAACTAAGGGATTACGCTACGGATTACGGTGTTGAGAGCAAAAGCTTATCCACTGAAAATGCACGGCATTTCAGCGTAGATAAGAGTTCACCCTTTATTCAATTCGATGCTAACCGTTGCATTAGCTGCGGCAAATGCGTTGATGTGTGCCAGCAGCAGAGCGGCCACTGCGCCATCCAATTTACCGAAGATTCCTATCAGGCGCTGCCACAGGAAATCAGTCAAAGCCTCGTGCGCCGCGCGCCGAGAGTTGGCTTTAGCGCGAGCATGGCCGATAGTCGCTGTGTACAATGTGGCAACTGCGTGCAGGTGTGTCCCACTGGCGCACTGGTCGATGCGCGGGACAAACGCCAAGGCGATAAAACAGCACTTAAAACCGCCTCGACGATTTGTACTTACTGCGGTGTAGGCTGTCGTCTGGATCTTAAAATTGACCCTAACACCAATCGCATTCGCCATATCGAAGGCAATAAAGACTCGGTTGTTAACCAAGGCATGTTATGTGTTAAAGGGCGTTTTGGTTTCGATTTTATTCACAGCGACAAACGCCTCACGACACCATTAATACGTAAAAATGGCGAACTACAACCTTGTAGTTGGCCCGAAGCCATCGCTTATGTGGCGAAACGCTTAACCGAGATAAAACAGCAAGATGGCAGCAATGCGATCGCTAGTCTCGCCTCTGCCAAAGCGACTAACGAAGATAACTTTGTGCTGCAAAAGTTTGTCCGCAGCGTTCTTGGTACCAATAATATCGATCACTGCGCCCGCCTATGCCACTCATCGACGGTAACGGGCTTACAACAGAGTATTGGTAGTGGCGCGATGACCAATGATATTCCAAGTATTAAGGACTCGGATGTTATCTTTATCATCGGTTCAGACACCACCTGCGCCCACCCGATTATTGCCTCAAAAATCCAGCAGGCGGTAATGCAGCACGGCGCACGATTAATCGTGGCCGATCCTAAACGCGTAGGCATAGCAGAAAAGGCCGAACTCTATGTTGCCCACAGACCGGGCACGGATGTGATGCTATTAAACGCCATTATGGCGGAGATTATTCGCAATAATTGGCAGGATAAAGACTATATTGCCGAGCGTACCGAAGGCATTGAGGCACTGTATGCCGAGCTTGCCAAGGAGGACTATTCCCTTGAAAACGCGGCACTAATCACAGGCGTTAAGGCTGAGAATATCGCCCGCATCGCGCGTACCATAGGCACTGCACAAAAAACGGCAGTTTACTACGCCATGGGCATCACTCAGCATACGACAGGCCACGATAACGTCACCGCCATTTCTAACCTGCAACTACTCTGCGGCAATATCGGAGTATCAGGGGCGGGTATCAATCCGCTACGCGGCCAGAGTAATGTGCAAGGGGCTTGTGATATGGGTGCATTACCCAACTACTTCACAGGCTATCAAAAGGTCACGGATATTCATGCCAGAATGCGCTTCGAAAACCACTGGCAAACGCCGTTATCGGGGGAAATTGGCGTCACGGCAACCCACATGATGCACGACATTGCCAAGGGCAAAATCAAAGCCTTATATGTGATGGGTGAAAATCCAGTGCTGAGCGATCCCGATCAAGCTCATGTGCTTAATGCACTGAGTCAAATTGAGTTTCTGGTAGTGCAGGATATCTTTTTAACCGAGACGGCCGAGCTTGCCCATGTGGTCTTGCCCGCCGCCGCATTCGTAGAAAAACGCGGTCACTTTACCAATACCGAACGTCGGGTACAACGACTCGAGCAAGCGCTTGCCTCACCGGGGGAAGCCTTATCCGATTGGCAGATCGTACAAGCGCTCGCTAATGCCATGGGCGCAAACTGGGATTACAAAGATGAAGAGGCTATTTGGGCTGAAATCAATGTATTAACACCCCAGTATCGCGGTATTCGTTGGGAGAGATTAACCACAAGTGCAGAGGGTAAAGTGCCTCAGGGTATTCAATGGCCCTGTCCGGATGAAAATCATCCGGGGACACCGATTATGCACCAGAGTCAATTCACCCGCGGTTTAGGCTTATTTACGCCCGTCAGTTATCGTCTTCCCGCCGAAATGCCCTGCAACGAGTATCCACTGACGCTATCGACGGGGCGGCTCTTGGAACAATTCCACACAGGTACACTCACCCGTAAAACACCGGGACTGGATTTACTCGGCGCACCTAAAGTGATGATTTCAGTCTATGATGCCGAGCAACTCGGGATAAATAATGGCGACAGAATTAGCCTTATCACCCGCCGCGGAGAGATTGAAATCGATGCCTTTGTGACTAAACGCGCCCAAGCCGGTGTACTGTTCTTGCCGTTCCATTTTGTCGAAGCCGCAGCGAACAAACTCACCATCAATGCCTTAGATCCCGTGGCTTATATCCCTGAATATAAGGTTTGCGCAGTAAGAGTTGAAAAGGTGACTAAGCGGGTTATCGAACCAGCCTAAACAGATATTTGGGGATACGACTCAATAAATGGATATAAAAAACGGGAGATGTTATCTCCCGTTTTATTTTATAACTCAATAATAAATCAGTATTAAATTTTAAACTGCCCAACTAACTTGCCAAGATTGGTCCCTTCCTGCGACACAGTCTGACTCACCCTTGCCGCATCTTCACTGGAATGTAGCAGCTCATTCACAATTTCTTGGATAGCATAAACGTTACGGTTGATTTCCTCGGTCACAGAGCTTTGCTCGGTAGCCGCGGTGGCAATTTGGGTACTCATATCGTTAATCGCCGTTACCGCCGAGGTAACCGAACCTAAGCTTTCAGAAATAGCACGGGAAGATTCAACCGAGCGCACACAACTCTGCTGACTCTCGTCCATGGTTTTCACCGCCTGCGAGACCAGCTTATGCAGTTCTGATAGCATTTCATTAATTTCTAAGGTGCTTGCCTGAGTTCGGCTGGCTAAGTTACGTACCTCATCGGCTACTACGGCAAAACCCCGTCCCTGTTCACCGGCTCGGGCAGCTTCAATGGCTGCGTTAAGAGCGAGCAAATTGGTTTGCTCGGCAATGCCACCAATCACCGACAATACGCTGTTAATCTTCTGCGATTGTTCACTCAACGATTTGATACTGCCCGCGGCATTATTGATTTGCGCCATCAATCCAGCAATTTCTTCTAATGATGCATCGACACAGCGCTGAGCGTTAGCCACATCACCTGTCGCCGCTTGAGTAGCTTCGGCCACTTGGGTGGTGTTTTGCGCGACTTCACTCGCGGTAGATGACATTTCAGTAATCGCGGTAACGACTTGGTCAGTCTCATTGTTGTGACTGAGCAGTTGGTGTGACATCACTTTCGTTTGGTCATGAATCGCATTGGCAGCCGTTTTGACTTTGGCGGTCGCATTCGCCACATCACCGATAATGGTTTGTAGCTTATCGACAAACAAGTTAAAAGCTCGACCTAATTGAGCAATCTCGTCTTCACCTTTAACCATTAAGCGCTTAGTTAAATCCCCTTCACCTTGAGCGATATCATTAAGATTATCAGCCATATTTTTGATCGGCACGACCATTCGATGGGCGGCGACCATAATGATAAACGCCGTAATCCCCGTTAACACAATGGCGATGAGGAGGATCATAAACGATTTCTCAGCCATCTGTTCAGTCACAGTTTGTCGATAATCTTCAACTACGGCTTCAATATCATCAATATAAGCGCCAGTTCCTAACATCCAGTCAGTACCGGGAACCATCATCACGTAGCTTATCTTCTCAATTTGCTCATTGGTATTAGGCTTCTGATAATAGTAAGAAAAGTTACCATCACCCCGTTTAGCAGCATCCAGCAAACCAACAATAATTTTGGTGCCGCGCGGGTCGGTCATATCGATTTTGTTTTGCCCTTCTAAATTAGGCATTAAGGCATGGAATATATTTTTACCTTGAGAATCATACATAAAGAAGTAACCCGCACTGCCAAAACGAATATCTCGCAATGCTTGATTCACATTACCTTGCTCCTTTAAGGACAATTGGTATTGCACAATTCCCGCGGCAATTTCGGTCGCTTCTTTAATTTGTTGTTTACGTTCGCCCACTAATTTTGTTCTAAAGGTCACAACCTCTTCCGCGAGAGATTCCTGTTCGACATAGTAGGAAACGGTCATTAACACTAATAAGGTCAAGATGAGGGGAAACAAAGATAACAGCAGTAATTTATTACGCAGGCTTAAATCTGAAGAATCCCCTGATGATTTACAAATAAATCATCAAATTAGGGTGGAAGCGCATCTTGTTGCATGATCAAATGGTTTCGCCAAAAACTACACTTGGACAACAAGATGCGCGAAGCCAATATCCTACAACATTCTTTACACCAATACTGCCCAGAACTTCACCTAAAACGATTAAACAGCTTGATGCTGGCCTCTAAGGCACTGATTGAATGTAAGACACTGACCTTGACTGAGTTAGGTCGAAATTTACCAACCACGGCCCGAACCAAGCACAACATCAAGCGCATTGATCGTTTGCTCGGCAACACGCATCTGCATCAAGAACGGTTAGCTGTCTACCAATGGCATGCCCGCCTCATCTGTTCTGGTAACCCTATGCCGATTGTGCTCGTCGATTGGTCAGACATCCGAGAGCATAAACGCATCATGGCTCTGCGCGCCTCAATAGCCTTCAATGGCCGCTCTATTACCCTGTATGAGAAGTCCTATCCCCTATCAGAACAATGCTCTAAGGCCTCCCACAACGGTTTTTTAGCGGACTTAGCCAAGATTTTACCTTTGCATGTTACCCCTCTCATCGTGACTGACGCGGGGTTCAAAGTGCCTTGGTACAAAGAGGTTGAGGCGCATGGTTGGTTTTGGCTAAGCCGTATTCGCGGTACAGTTCAATTTGCAGATATTGGCGCTGAAAATTGGCGTGCAGTTCGCAGTACACATGACTTGGCCAACGGTCAAGCGAAGAGCCTGGGTTGTAAGACCTTGACCAAAACTAACCCTATCAATTGCCATCTCACGCTTTATCGTAGCAAACCTAAGGGGCGTACAAATCAGCGTTCAACGAGGACTAATTGCCACCATCCATCGGCAAAAACGTACTCAACATCGGCGAAAGAGCCTTGGGTGTTAGCCAGCAATTTACCACCAGAATCTCGGAGCCCAAAGCAGCTGGTAAACCTGTACGCCAAACGTATGCAAATAGAGGAAACCTTTCGTGACCTCAAAAGCCCGGCATACGGCTTTGGCTTACGCCAAAGTCGTACCAACAGTCCAGAGCGATTCGACATCATCCTACTGATAGCGTTGATGGTTCAATGCCTGTTGTGGCTAGTTGGTTTACACGCACAGCAACAGGGCTGGGATAAGCATTTTCAGGCCAATACCATTGGGCATCGAACGGTACTCTCAACGATTCGCTTGGGATTGGAGGTACTCAGGCGGCCTGATTATCAAATCACGGAGAAAGAATTGCTGGCGGCCTGGGTATTATTCGCCAATCAGTTGCTCAAATATGGCTATGCTATGGCTGATTTATGAGGGGATCCTTCAGGGCTTAAATTCGACATGCTTGCTTACTCCAGAGTGATGTAATTTATATTTTTTATATGGTCGAAGTATAGCCAAAAAGGTGCATCCACTTAGCGCTTGGGTTAACAAAATTTTCTATAGAGGATAAAAATTATACTCAACTGATTTTAAGCTAATAATATCAGTCCTATGCCACATAGGCTAAAACCTAAGACCAGTAACAACATCTGCGGTTTAAAGAGTTTTAATGCACCAAAACCAAGCAAGACAACAGCCATATCCACCGCAGATAACACCCCTTGGGTAAATACAGGTTGATACAGCGCAGCCGCCAATAATCCCACCACACAGGCATTTATGCCCGAGAGCATGCCGGCAATCTTGGGCCTTGCGGCAATCGCATGCCAACTTTTTAAGCCCACCAGCATCAATAAAAATCCCGGTAAGAATATTGCTACAGTTGCGATGACCGCACCGACAAAGGGATTGTCTAGCATCATCTCAGCGCCAAGGAAGGTGGCAAAGGTAAACATAGGCCCAGGCACGGCTTGGGCAAAGGCGTATCCGGTGAGAAAACGATCGCCGCTCATTGTATCACCCACAGCGGTTTCAAGCAGTGGCAGCACCACATGGCCGCCACCAAAGACTAAACTCCCGACACGAAAAAACTCACCAAAAATCCCTGCTTCAATCCCCAGATTTAAGGCAAAAAAACTCGCCACAAATAAGACAACGAATAATCCTAAGCTCAGGTAATTTAACCTAATCGGTTCATTTTTACTGGACTCGCTCTCAGTCGCACTCAGGAATGACATACCTAAAATGGCAGCAAGCAACAGTAAGGTGATTTGTGTCCATAAGAAAGGCAGAATGAGTATCGCAGCGGCACTACCGAGCATGAGTAAACGCGCCGTTTGCCGTTGACAAAATTGCTTAAACATCGCCAATACCGCATCTGCGACAACCACGACGGCCAGCAGTTTTAAGCCATGCACAATGCCTTGCATGTACTCGTTACCTAACCAAGCGGCAGTCGTCACCGCCAACAAATACATCAGCACGAAGGAAGGCAAGGTAAATCCAGCAAAGGCGGCTATCGCCCCTAAAAGCCCACCACGATGATAACCAATAGCAAACCCCACCTGACTCGATCCCGGCCCCGGCATAAATTGGCTTAAGGCTACAAAACTGGCATAACGTTTATCATCAAGCCAGGCGAGTTCGTTGACAAAGGTCTGGCGAAAATAACCAATATGCGCCGCTGGGCCACCAAAGCTCATCAGACCAAGAGAAAAAAAACGTAAGAATATCTGTAGCATAAACTTTGCCCTTCGACGCATAAAGTGAACAAGATTATGTCACTAAAAAGACAGTTTAATGAAAGCTAAATCAGCAAGACACAAAAATACTCAACCAAAGGTAAAATGAACAAAATTCCTTTTTATCAACCTCTAAACTATAGCGATCTACTGCTCAGGAGATCATTCATTTAGATCGCTTAATCTTTTACCAACATGGCTAAGACTTCGAAATGATCCGAATGGGGAAAGAGATCGAACAACTGCACCTTAGTTAATCGATAGCCACGAATATGGGCGAGATCTTTAGCAAGGGTTTTGGGATTACAACTGGAATACAAAATCGCCCTAGGGGCAAATTCACTTAAGGCGTGACACAGGGACTCACCAATCCCACGACGCGGCGGATTGACAATAATCAAATCGGGCTTTGTTTGCGCCGCATCACCCTTGGCAAAATCGGTAGAGTCGAGGGCCATAAACTGCACGTTATCCAGCCCCATCATTTGCGCCGACATCTTAGCGCACGCAATCGCCTCGGCTTCGATTTCAATCCCAGTTAAAGGGATATCTTTGGAGGCGCAGTGCAAGCCAAAACCGCCCACACCACAAAATAAATCCCACAGGGACTTTGGTGCAAATTCACCAACCCACTCACGGGCGGTTTGATACAGCTTTGCAGCAACCTGTGGATTCGTTTGAAAAAAGCTTTTTGGGCGAATAAACAAAGGCACATCGTTAAAGCGCTCTTCAAGACGAGTATTTTCAGTTAAGAAAATTTCCTCATCCCCTTCAAGGATCGCCATATGAATGGGCTGAATATTTACCGATACGACGCTGATTTGTGGATATTCAGCCAGCAACGCGGGTAATTCCCGTTCAATACGGGCAATGGCATCGGATGAGCGCAGCACAAAACGCAGCATATATTCGCCGCGCACTTGGCTGCGCGTCAGTAGAATAAACTTAAGCTCGCCCTTGGCTTTATCGATACGATACGGCGGGATACCCGCTTGCTGCACAAAACGCTCCAGACGGTGGAGCAACGCTTGCATATCAGCAGGATACAGCAAGCAGTCACAGAGACTCACCGCCTCACCGCTTGGACTGACAATCCCCAGTACAGGCGCATGAGCCGCGCCCAGCACCACCATTTTCGCCTTGTTACGAAAACCTTGGTTCTCACCCACTACGGGCGGCAAAAATTGGGTATTAGTATGCTCAACAAATGGGGCTAACAATTGCTGTAATTCTTGGGTTTTCGCCGCTAATTGCATCGACATAGGGAGCTTAATATGACGACAGGATTGGCATTGGCCTTGTTCAAAATACCCACATTGCACTAATGTACTCACAGCATCGTACCCACAGCAGTTCCCGTCTATCTTATCTATTGAGATGGCGAGTGAAATTGAGATAACAACTGAAGCATAACAAATACCGTAACGGCCTCAGTTAAAAAGCGCCACACTTTAGCGTTTTTATGCAAAAAGATCATCTTCAACCACAGCATCACACCCAATGTTAGACAGAATTAAGTTAATCTGAGGCTGTCTACATCGGCGATTGGTGGACGTTTCCCTAACTTTTGTTCAATCCATTCAATTACTTCAGCAGAAGTGCTTCTAAAGGTCGTGAGTTTGCCACCATATAAACTCAGCAGCCTTGGATGCGAAACTGAGGTTTGCATTAAGGTATCCCGAGGCCGCTCAAAAGCGGAACTAGCCTGTTTAGGTAGCACTCGCACGCCACAATAGGTTTGCACTATCTTAGCCTTAAGCTCCTCAATCGATGGGGAAAGTGGAAAGTAATGACGATAAATACCTAAGAGGTAATGAGTTTCAGATTCCGTTACTTGGGGAGGGGTATCGATGGATGTCAGCACTGTTTCAGTGGTGCCAATGAGCATTTGTCCATACCAAGGCATCACAAAAATCACCCGCTTATCGAAGCAGGATTCTAAATATAAAATCCCCTCTGGTGCAGGCAAGTCGAGCAATAAATGCGCTCCCTGCACCCAATCGATTTCAACACCCGCAAGAGGCGGCTCAACGTTAGCTAATACCTGATTAACCCAAGGGCCAGCGGCGTTTATCACGAGCTTGGCATCAATTTGTTGTACTTGGCCGCAATGGCGAAAGCTAAGCTCAATATGCTCCCGTAAATGATTGAGCTGCAAAAACTCTGCCTCGGCATAGATCTGCGCGCCAAGTGCTTGAGCGCTGCGCGCCACTGCTTGAGTGAGTAATTTATCGTCGGTTTGTGCATCCCAGTATTGGAATACCGCTTTTAACCCCGTGAGTTTAAGCCCGTTAAAACGATGCCAATGCACTGCGGGAATAGAGACAAAACGCCCAAGCGGATCAAATTCACTCAACAATGCATATAAACTCAGCCCAGCACGTATCGTCAACGGATTGCGTTGACTGTCCTGATAGACGGGAATGTAGAAAGGAACAGGTTTGACTAAGCTAGGCGCCAGATCCAGTAAATTTCGCCGCTCAAGCAGTGACTTACGCACGAGATTAACTTGCCCACTCTCAAGGTAACGTAGGCCACCGTGGATAAGCTTACTGGAATTGGCTGAGGTTTGGCCGCCAATCTCACCTTTTTCAATAAGTAAAGTTGAATACCCTGCCGCTGCGGCATATTGGGCAATGCCGACACCGCTGATGCCACCACCGATAATAGCAATATCGAATGAACTCATAGAGGTTTTATCCATCCTGACGTGCTTCTGGCTAACGTATCCCAATTCTTTCGAATAGAGATACCTAATCTACACTGTGCAACTGTGCCAATGCTTTATCACACATGGCTTTTAGCGCTTTAAGATCATCAATCTCAGCCCCAATTTTACAGCGCATTAAATGCGGGATCTCACTGGCCTGTTGCTTTAACGCCTGACCAGCAGAAGTCAAACTGAGCACCCGAACCCTTTCATCCTGTTCGCTACGACCGCGACTCACTAATCCCTTTGACTCTAAACGTTTAAGTAACGGCGTCAATGTACCCGAATCGAGGAACAATTTATCTCCTAAGGTCTTCACGCTAATCCCCTGCTCCTGCCACAACACTAGCATGACCAAATATTGGGGATAGGTTAAATCTAGCTTATCAAGCATAGGACGATAAGCTCGCACCATGGCATTTGCTGCACTGTATAGAGAAAAACAAACTTGATTCTCTAGGCATAACACATTGTCTGTATTGGTGGTTTCAGACATTTCTAACGCCTTTTCCATTGAAGTTAACTCATAGCTTGGCATAGTCATTCCAAAAAACTTAAATATATTGCGCACAATATACTTGCATTCACACTAAAGATCGAACTATAGTTTACCACAATTAAATTGCGCACAACTTAAATTAACCATTTAAACACTGAGGATCTAAACATGAAAACATTGTATGAAACCCGAGCAACCGCCAGAGCAGGTCGTCAAGGCCAAGTCAGTACCGATGATGGGTTACTCGATGTAGCACTCGCCTATCCAAAGGCAATGGGCGGAAGTGGATTAGCAACGAACCCTGAGCAACTGTTTGCAGCAGGTTATGCGGCTTGTTTCTCTAATGCGGTTTTGCACGTTGCCAAAATCGGCAAAGTGGCCATTACTGAAGCGCCTGTCAGTGCTGTGGTTGGCATTGGTGCCAATGATGCGGGAGGTTTTGCCTTAACTGTCGCCCTAGAAGTCAATCTTGACCTGCCGCAAGCTGAAGCCGAAGCCTTAGTACAACATGCCCATCAAGTGTGTCCATATTCTAACGCTACACGTAATAATATCGATGTAAAACTGAGTGTTAATGGCATAGCATTAAACTAAGCGCTTAACCATAGACTGAAAAGCAGCTTGGGGTGCTTTTCAGTTATTCGCAGCTTATTTCCCCAACAGTAAACCTGCCTCACTTCCCAAAAACCAGTTAATCGCGAGTTAACTAACATTTCTTAATGCTTAATTTAATCAAAAGGATTGAATTCAGTAGAGTAATAGTCAGAAATCCATTTAAAACACATCTTGTCCACAATTGTGGAGGCACTATGACTAAATACTTAACCCAATTCGCTCTGCTATGCTCTCTCGCATTAGCAATGCTCAGTGCACCTAGTTGGGCCGACACCCCAAATACTTCCGATCAAACGTGGCATTACGTCAACGCCCAAGGTGAGCTTAAGATTAAACTCTACTTTTTTTGGTCGAAAACCTGTCCACACTGCGCACAAGCTCACCCTTTTATTGATTCACTACCGCAAAAATATCCGTGGATAGAACTTGAATCCCATATGGTTTCTGCACCTGGCGTACAGGATATTTGGCAAAATATTGCCGCCAAAACTGCCACAGAAGCCCGCTCAGTTCCTTATATGGCGAGCTGCGAAAAAGCCATTATCGGTTATTCCAGCGAAGCGGTTACTGGCGAGTTCCTCGTTAATCGTTTGAAGAATTGTTACTTATCCTTAGGTGGTCAGCTAAGCGAAGCGGATATGCCAACAAAGGGAGCTGCGTCAACTGCACCGACCAATAGTGAACCTCTGTTTGGCACTTGCGGAACCGATTCAGGTGAAGGCACCTGCGATGCAACTAGCTTGGCAAGTACCGACCAAGCTGAAGTACAACCCGTTGAATTACCACTTGTCGGAGTGGTCACTCCCGAGACGATGTCACTCCCGCTGCTAACGTTAGTACTTGCTGGCGTCGATGCCTTTAACCCTTGCGCCTTCTTCGTATTGCTGTTTTTACTGTCGATTATGGTTAATGCGAAGAGCCGTAGCCGTATGCTGTTAGTCGGCGGTATCTTCGTGTTCTTCTCTGGCTTTATTTATTTCCTGTTTATGACGGCATGGCTGAATATCTTCAAACTGCTAGGAGCAGGTAGTGATGGTGGAATGATCATCTTAGCGGCCGGGGTCTTAGCCTTGATCGCAGGCACCATTAACGTAAAAGACTACTTCTTTACTAAAGGAGAAGTCACCCTCTCAATGTCAGCTGAAAACCGTACGAGCCTGATCAAACGCATGGGGAAACTCTCTAATTCCAGTAGTTTAGGCGCCTTAATTCTGGGATCGACTGTACTGGCGATTTTAGCCAATGCCTACGAACTGCTCTGCACCGCAGGCTTCCCAATGATCTATACCAGCGTACTATCCATGCATAACCTGCCTGAGATTGAGCGCTATATGTATCTGGTTTTATACAACATTGTCTATGTGATCCCGCTGGCAATTATTGTGATTGTATTTAGTGCGACCTTAGGCAAACGTAAACTGACCGAAAAAGAAGGCCAAGCACTCAAGCTGATGTCGGGTGTGATGATGTTTGGTATGGGGGTTGCGCTAGTGATTGATCCCACTGCGCTACAGAGTGTTGGGCTGGCACTGGGATTAATTCTAGGTTCATTGGGCTTAACCGCCATCATAGTACTTAGTCGTAAGTTACTCACGGCAAAAGCGAATAAAGCGGTATAAGCAATAACAGGGTTTTGGATTGGCAAACTTAGGATAAAGGACTAAAGTAAAACCTGAGCTTGCCGATACAAAGACTCAGCTTACAATTGAGGTTAGTTATGTCTATTTCACTGAACACCCAAGCTATCACGCCTAACTTAGAAAATGGTGCCGTTGGCGTTAAAGTGGCGCAGTTAGCCAAAGAGCAGCAAAAGGCGGAAGGTCAAATTGCCGTTGATTTAATTAACGCAGCCACACCTCAACCCGTGGGAAATACCGGCCACAATATCAACACTACGGCCTAACCCACCCGCAAGAGATTGATAAAAAGCGCCCCGAACATCGGGGCGCTTTTTTATTTAAGGTATTCGAATGAAGTTAAGCCATTTGAACGGGCTAACCTGAGGCTCTGCCCGGTTCAGCCCTAAGAAAAGGCATTACCATTCACATGCATAATAGTGAAAGTCCACACAACAAAGGCCAGAGGAATATGCACTAAGGCATAAAAACATTGGTCGAGTCGACTCATCCCTTTGGCAAGCCAAATCAAATATAAATGCAGCCCAATAACAGCTGGAAACAAGGTAAACAGTGGATACAAGGCAAAAGGGCTAGCATCGGCTAACAAGCTGTGGCTTAACAGGGCCCAAGCCACCATTAGCGCCGTGGTTATAGGTGGCATGGCAACACGATACTGCTCTGGATACGGAAACATCCTTGGCCTCTTACACTTATTTAATACTTATGGTGGCAGTTGACCCCAAATGGGATCACTGGAGCGGTTTTCGCGCGATCAACTGCGCCTTAGCACTTTCAATACCCGTAACAGCATCGCTTAACCGCCCTTCAAAGTAATTCAAAGGTCGCCAGTTAGCAAATACGGATTGTAGTTCGTGTTCTTTGAGTAAAAAATCGGGATTGCGAGGGCGGCCAATTTCCGCCTGTTGCCACGTAAAGGTCTCATAGACAATGAGTCCCCCGAGCTTAAGGCTAGCGGCAATTTGCGGAAACAGTGGCCGATGTAAGTAATTAAAGACTAGCACTATATCAAAAGTGTCTTGGGGTAACAGAGGGGCGCTGCCATCTTCTAAATTCCACTGCCATTGATGTGCTTTGTCGTGTGTTAGCTTGGCCAATGTACTCAAATCCTGGTCGATAAAGGTCACTTCACAGCCTTGATTCAGAAACCACAATCCATTTCGCCCAGAACCACAGGCTAAATCCAATACCTTAAGCCCTGCAAGCTCGGGCCATTGAAACTGGGTAATTAAGCTCGAAGCTGTGCAGAGTGTAGCGTGTGTCATCCCTTTATCTCTTTTTTAGTGTCTATCTGTTTGCGATGCACTATCGAATAGTGTCTGAGTCCAGACGGGCCATGAGAGACTATCACAGATAAAAATAACACCAAGATAAACAACTCTGGCTTGTAATTGGCAAGGGGGATAAACAGACAAAGCAAACCTAATTTTCCAAGGGTTAACACACCCTTAAGTTGAATTAACCAACGCCAATCCCGAATAATTTCCCACAACATTAATATGCTGCCGGTGCTCATGGCGAGATACCAATAATTTAACCAAAGGGATTTATCAATGTTTAATAATATCCCGCCACCCGCACCTGCAATGCCTAATATATGTAAAGCCCTTAAGGCTGTTTTACTAAGTCGCTGTACCCAAAAACGTTTTTCAGAAATCTGCTGCCTAGGCATAAATTTAACCCCTCAACACCACTTAAATAACATTTTGGAAAAATATAATATATTTATTCAAAAAACACTGGTGGAATTTAATTATTTATAGAATACTCACATTATAAATTCTCGCACATTCATGACCAAGAGCAAAATCAAAAATAAACCATTAAAATCAAATCTATAACAACAAAAAACTGACTATACCCACGCTAAAAAACAATTATTAAATTATAATTAAGCCCACCAAAATATGTTAACTCACGCAAGTTATACCGTATTCTCTAAGTGATTAACTTCAATTTCAGTAATATTTTCAGCCATATTGCACATTTCAATTATGTAATTCTCACTGTAACAATCGTTATGTGACCTAAGTACGCATATACCTCTTTAGATAGTGGTAACTTTGTTCGTGGAGAATACTCTAAAAGCGCGTGAGCCACGTAAAATATAAATATCACGCCATGATGAATAACCCTTATTAAGTAGATGAAATGTACGGCGGAGGAACAATTATGTTCACAAGAAAGATTCAAAAAACAGCACTAGCCATGCTGATCTCTGGTGCAATGGCTGGCACAGCCTATGCTGCACCAGAAGTACTAGCCGATTTTCACGGTGAAATGGGTGGCTGTGATAGCTGCCACGTATCAGACAAAGGTGGCGTAACCAACGACAACCTGACTCATGAAAATGGCCAATGTGTTAGCTGCCACGGTGATCTAAAAGAACTGGCTGCTGCAGCGCCAAAAGATAAAGTTTCTCCGCACAAATCTCACTTAATCGGTGAAATCGCTTGTACCAGCTGCCACAAAGGCCACGAAAAATCAGTAACCTACTGTGATGCTTGCCATAGCTTCGGCTTTGATATGCCATTTGGCGGCAAGTGGGAACGTAAGTTTGTTCCTGTTGATGCAGACAAAGCAGCTCAAGATAAAGCCATTGCCGCAGGCGTGAAAGAAACAACTGACGTTGTCGTTATCGGCTCTGGTGGTGCAGGTCTTGCTGCCGCCGTTTCAGCCCGTGATGCTGGCGCAAAAGTGATCCTGTTAGAAAAAGAACCTATCCCAGGTGGTAACACTAAACTGGCTGCTGGTGGTATGAACGCCGCAGAAACTAAGCCACAAGCTAAGTTAGGTATCCAAGATAAGAAACAAATCATGATCGACGACACCATGAAAGGTGGTCGTAACATTAACGATCCTGAATTAGTGAAAGTCCTGGCCAACAACTCTTCAGACTCTATTGATTGGTTAACCTCTATGGGTGCCGACATGACTGACGTAGGCCGTATGGGTGGCGCAAGCGTTAACCGTAGCCACCGCCCAACCGGTGGTGCAGGTGTTGGTGCTCACGTTGCACAAGTACTGTGGGACAACGCCGTTAAACGTGGTACTGATATTCGTTTAAACAGCCGTGTTGTACGTATCCTTGAGGATGCGAGCGGTAAAGTGACCGGCGTTCTAGTGAAAGGTGAATACACTGGTTACTATGTGATCAAAGCCGATGCGGTAGTTATTGCTGCTGGTGGTTTCGCGAAAAACAACGACCGCGTTGCTAAGTACGATCCTAAATTAAAAGGCTTTAAAGCAACTAACCACCCAGGTGCTACCGGTGACGGCTTAGACGTCGCTCTGCAAGCTGGCGCAGCAACACGTGACTTAGAATATATCCAAGCTCACCCAACTTACTCACCAGCCGGCGGTGTGATGATCACCGAAGCCGTACGTGGTAACGGTGCGATCGTGGTTAACCGTGATGGTGACCGTTTCATGAACGAAATCACTACCCGTGACAAAGCATCTGCTGCGATCCTGAAACAAAAAGGTGAAAGTGCTTACCTCGTATTCGATGACTCTATCCGTAAGAGCTTGAAAGCCATCGAAGGTTATGTTCACTTGAACATCGTTAAAGAAGGTAAAACCATCGAAGAGTTAGCGAAACAACTCGATATACCAGCAGCTGAACTGGCAAAAACAGTGACTGCTTATAATGGTTTCGTGAAATCAGGTAAAGACACTCAATTCGAACGTCCTGATTTACCACGTGAGTTAGTTGTCGCACCTTTCTATGCCTTAGAAATCGCGCCAGCGGTTCACCACACAATGGGCGGTATCGTGATTGATACTAAAGCCGAAGTGAAGAGTGAAAAAACTGGTAAACCTATTGAAGGTTTATACGCTGCGGGCGAAGTCACTGGTGGTGTGCATGGTGCTAACCGCTTAGGTGGTAACGCTATCTCTGATATCGTGACCTATGGCCGTATCGCAGGTGCATCAGCCGCTAAATTCGCGAAAGATCACTAATATCAATCCTTTCTAGGTTAATGGACTAACCTTAGGCTCACATAGCACGACCATGAGAGCCAAGCTTGAACACTCAAGCTTATCGACACAAGCGAGCCGTCAGGGGCTCGCTTTTTTTATGCTTTTTTGAGCAATTGATGACTAAGCTCACTCTTTTTACGGGGTAAATTCATCACCAGAGGACAAATGTCGCCGAGTCACATACACTCAGTGCCAGTAACAATGTAACCCTTAGGTGATTGAAATGAGAATTGGATTTTTTAGCGCAAAACATTATGACATGCAGCATTTTAACCGTACTAATGCCGCATTTGGTGCGCAAATTGAGTATTTCGATTATCGTCTCTGCATGCAAACGGTAAAGCTTGCCGAAGGTTTTGAGGTGGTATGCGCCTTTGTTAACGACTCTCTCTGTGAAGAAGTGTTGGTCGAACTCGCTAACGGCGGAACAAAAATCATCGCCATGCGCTGTGCAGGCTTTAACAATGTCGATTTAGTCGCCGCAAAACGTTTAGGTATGCAAGTGGTCAACGTGCCCGCCTATTCCCCCGAATCCGTAGCCGAGCACACGGTCGCCTTAATGCTGACCCTAAACCGCAAAATCCACAAAGCCTACCAACGCACCCGTGATGCTAACTTTTCACTCGAGGGGTTAGTCGGCTTTAACATGTTTGGCAAAACTGTTGGTGTAATTGGCACTGGTAAGATTGGGGTCGCCACCATTAAGGTATTGCTCGGTTTTGGCTGTAAAGTGATTGCCTTTGACCCCTACCCAAATCCTGCGGTAGAAGCGCTCAATGTGGAATATTTAGATCTCGATACCATTTACGCCACCAGCGATATTATCAGCCTGCATTGCCCATTAACCGCCGATAACCACCATCTGCTGAATAAAGAAAGTTTTGCCAAGATGAAACCCGGCGTCATGGTGATCAACACTAGCCGCGGCGGTCTGCTCAATGCCTTCGATGCGATGGAAGCCTTAAAGCTCGGCCAAATTGGCTCCTTAGGGTTAGATGTGTATGAAAACGAAAAAGAACTGTTTTTCGAGGATAAGTCGAACCAAATCATTCAGGACGATGTTTTCCGTCGCTTATCCGCCTGTCACAACGTGATTTTTACCGGTCACCAAGCCTTCCTTACCGAAGAAGCATTGGGCGCGATCGCCAACACAACGCTGAGCAATGTGAAAGCCGTGCTCGCGGGCGGGCGCTGTGGTAATGAACTGTTTTAACTGACAGATTAATACCTGACTGCTAAAGTGAGGCTTCAACGTTTGAAGCCTCACAGAGAGAATCTCAATATGTTAGTCACTCAGGAAACTCAGGATATCTCCACGCCTTCAGGGCTAATGCGTACTTACCTCTACCGCCCAGATGCCACCGGGCAATTCCCCTGTATCATTTTTTACTCTGAGATATTTCAGCAAACCGCGCCCATCGCCCGCACCGCAACAATACTCGCAGGCCATGGTTTTGTGGTGTTAGTGCCAGAGGTATTTCACGAGCTTAATCCGATAGGCACAGTGCTGGCCTACGATGATATGGGTAAAGACAAAGGCAATGCCGATAAATTTGCCAAGCCCTTAGAGCAGCACGACAGCGACACCCAAGCCCTTATCGATTTTGCCCGTCAGCAGAGTTATTGCACCGAAAAAGTCGGCAGTATGGGCGTGTGTATTGGCGGCCACTTAGCCTACCGCGCAGCACTCAATCCCGAGATTTTGGGCGCGTTTTGCCTCTATCCCACCGACATACATTCCAATACCCTACCCTGTGCCTATGGCAATGACTCGCTGAGTCGCACAGGCGATATTCAAGGGGAATTAGTGTTAGTGTTTGGTAAGCAAGATCCCCATGTATCGCCCGAGGGGCGGGTATTGATCCACCAACAGTTGATGGCTAAAAACCGCAACTTCAGTTGGCTTGAGGTGAATGCTCAGCATGCCTTTATGCGTGATGAGGGCGAGCGCTACGATCCCGCGCTAGCACTGCAGATGTATCAGCAAGCTGTGGCGTTTTTCCAGAGGGTACTGCGATAATATTGTTATTATCCAACCCATAAATCTAAACCATTTTATGGGTTGGATAATTCAAAAGCTTAAGCAGCAGGTGTTGCTGGCGCATGTAAACGGCTTTGGCTATAAGCAACAAGTTCTTGGTTACTCACTCGCGTGATAAAAGCACCATCGAGGAAAAAGTCCACATCTTCGCCAACTTTACGGCCCGATAATAACTGGGTGCTACCGTCTTCGTAGGCTAACGTCATAGTGACCGTATGCTCATCGGGGTAGGCAATTTGCGCCTGAGTCAGCTTCACTGGCGCAGATCTAAGCTCATCACTCACGTGTGGATTAATCTTAAAAATCGCCTCAACTGGCATATCAACCACAGCGGGTGATTTATCGGTAATCGGATTCTTGCCAGTCCAAAACTCAATGGTATTAAAGATGAACAGATCGCCTGTCGCCGCGATGCCATACACAGGGCTTAACAGCATAAACAAGCCTGCACGACCATAACGGTTATCCACCGCACTTAAATTTCCCTTAGTCACCATTTGGCTTAAACCCATTTGTCCCATACAACCGGTTAACTGGGTCGCGAGTAGCGTGCCAATCGTCACAGCTAAAAGTTTAGATTTCATTAAATTAGATCCATTAGGTAAAAACAAAAGCGCGGATTCTACGGATTCGTGGGCACTAAACCGTGCAACAGGGCACAATCTAAGGTAAACAAATGGAGGGAAATGTAATCAATAACACTGATTTTGTTATATAAAACAGATTAAGCAACGAAAGCTAACGTCAAGATAATAAAACTAAGTGCTTGCGAGTGCGCCGACAACAGTTTGCTAATAAATGTACCGCGATGGCGCACATACAGGAGAATGGTTACTCGAGGTCGAGTTTCTTTTTGCCATCCTGCAACGCTTGACGCTCGGCAAGCGGTGACTGATCGGCCAGCTTTAACACCGCCTTCTGCAGCATCAAGTTGTTGGGATAGGTGATGGTATCGCCATTATCCCTTAGAATAAGTACATGAAACAGCGCGATTTCAATAATCACTCCACTGATATCTTCATCCTTATCCACCACCCGAATACGTTCACCGATCCGATACGGGAACACGAAAAAAATCAGCACACCAGCCGTTAAGTTGCTCAAGATAGACCATTGAGCGACTAAGGCGACACCCATCACCGCAAACGCGGAGGAAACAAACAGCGACACATCTTGATAACCTAATCCAAGTGAAACCGCCATTAACGACAAAGTGATAAAAAACATCACATAGGAAATAAACCGCGTCACAAGGCTAGTACGGGCCGCACTCACCTGCTTCATTAATGAGAGTTTTTTCACCCATTGAGTTAATGCTCGCTGCAAAAAGATAAACACCACAAGATAAATACAGGCAAGCAGGATTTGATTTGTCATAATAGCCACTTAAAAAACGAAACCAGCTGAATTCTAACTTTTTTATACCTGCACGCAAATCAGCTCAACGCAAATAGAGTAATAATGACCATGGCCGACGCAATTTTGTTACACGAAACTCACGATACATTCGGGCCTATCCGCGTGCTCGACTATGGTGATTCGCGCGTGCTCTCCTTCGGTGACAACGATGAACAAAGCAAAATCCTAAAAACCGCTCCCCATATTCCACAGCATACCTATGTACAGGGCATGATGCTGGTTCTGTTATTTTGTAAACCCAAAAGTGCGATAGTACTGGGTCTGGGTGGCGGTGCACTTATCCATGTGCTGCGCCGATTTGACGCAGCCATCAAGCTAACCGCAGTAGAGCTTCGTCCCACGGTTATCGAACTGGCCAAGCGTTACTTCCAACTCCCAATAGGTAAAAAGCTGAATGTTATCAATGATGATGCCCTCGTCTTTATGGCATCGGCCGAGCATAAAAAAGTCGATGTGATTTTTGCTGATATCTACAGCGCCAAAGGCGTTAACACCGGGCAACTCTCGGCGACCTTCCTTGAGCAATGTACTCAACGGATTAAACCCGATGGCTATTTAGTGCTGAACTGCTGGAAGGAACATAGCCAAAATCGGGAGTTACTCGCCGATTTGCAGCACCATTTTGCCCACGTACATGCCTGCCTCACCAGTGGCGGAAACTGGGTGATTTTTGCTAGCCAAATACCGCAATCACTTGGCGCCAGCGCACTTAAGAGCCAAGCCCAAAGCCTGTCACAGCAATTGGATTTTGCCCTTGAGCGTTCACTAACACGTTTTGGCCCTTGGATTTAAGATTAATCTCAGTCAAATGGCGTAAATTAGTTAACCCTAAGACTCAGCTTTGCTATGCTTCTCACTCTCCACAGATATGAGTTGTCACCATGAAAAATAAGAATAAATTTTTGTTAAGCGTTATGGCTCTGGCGTGCCTTAACTCTCTCAATGCTAACGCCGAAACCTTTAGTTTTGACACTCGTAATTCACTTAATTCAGATACCTTAGTACTGTTCCAAAGTACTGATTCAACAACCTATAGTCTCGATTTTTTGCCCCAGTCGACTCAGGATCAACTCAATCTTGCGGTAGCTGATAATAGTTTTTCGGGTAAACGCGGAGAAATTTTAGAGATTTTAGTCCCGAGCGAAATCGACGCAAAACGAGTATTACTGGTTGGGATTGGCGATGCTAAAACCCTAACACCTGGTGAAATCAATACCTTAGGTGGCAACATTGCCGCCAAACTTGAAACCGTGCCACAAGCCACGGTACGCGTGCTGAGCCAAGGCCTCAGTAACGCACCTCTCTTTGGTTCAGAGCTCGCCCACGGCATTGAGCTGCGTAGCTACCGCTACACTCAATTTAAAACCAGCAATCGCGCCGAGAAGAACTATCAAATCGGCGTTGATGACTTAAGCAAAAACCAAAAACATCATAAGAATCTGCAAGCTATCGAAGCGGGTGTGTTTTTAGCGCGCGATCTTACCAATGCCCCAGCGGGAAACATGTATCCCGAAAGCTTTGCTAACGAGGCGCGTAAACTCAAAGCCCTCGGCGTAAAAGTCACAGTACTCGAAGCCAAAGATATTGAACGCTTAAACCTCGGCGCCTTAGCGGCCGTAGGTAAAGGCAGTGAGCGCCCACCTAAGCTGGTTGTCGCCCACTGGCCAGGCAGTAAAGAAGCACCTATCGCCCTCGTCGGTAAAGGTATTACTTTCGACTCTGGCGGTTACAACATTAAAGCAACAGGCACCTCCATCGCGCGGATGAAGTCCGATATGGCGGGCGCGGCAACTGTACTCGGTACAGTCAAGGCGATGGCGATTCAAAAGGCGCCAGTTAACCTTGTCGCCATTATGCCGATGGCTGAAAATATGGTGTCGGGCCATGCGATGATCCCAGGTGATGTGATTAAAACCGCCCAAGGCCTTACGGTTGAAGTGCTCAACACCGATGCCGAAGGCCGTTTAGTGCTCGCCGATGGTCTCTGGTATGCCCGTGAAAACTACCGCCCATCGGTCATCATTGATGTTGCCACCCTTACAGGCTCAAAAGTCAGTGCGCTAGGCACCGTTTATGCGGGGTTATTTACCGATTCAGAGCCGCTAGTGCAGCAACTCACCTTTGCGGGTCAACAGGTGGGTGAAAAAGTCTGGCGCTTGCCGTTAGATCAAGCCTACGACGACGAGCTAAAATCCACCATCGCCGACTTAAAGAATACCGGTAAAGAAGGCAGCGCGGGAGCATCGTCTGCCGCCATGTTCCTCAAACGCTTTGCGGGTGAGCAACCTTGGGCTCACCTCGATATCGCTGGTAATGCCTTAACTGCCACCGATACTGCCGTGGTGCCCGCTGGTGCCACAGGTTATGGCGTACGCCTGCTCAGCACGTGGTTAACCCAGCCTAAGGCGCAAAACTAGAACCTAGAACTTCAGTAGCTTGTTGCAACCGTTTTTATGTTTAAAGGGATATCGTCGATATCCCTTTTTTATTACCCTTCCCTAACGCTACATAACCAAATTAAACAATCGATTAGCCGCTAAGACACGCCAGTGCTGAAAAATCGATTAATCCATCATATCAAACCCAATAAATTCGATAAAATCGATTAGGATGATAGTTTTTATCCGTTATATTTATCGTCGTTAGGTCAGTAATATACTTCTCATCGACGGGGGAACAAGCTAATGCCCGTCACTAAATTCACCATAATCAACTAAATGGAAGCATAAAATGACTCAATCAATTATCAACAGCACCATCAAACCATTCAAAGCCACTGCTTACCACAATGGTGAGTTCGTGCCTGTAACAGAACAAGATCTGTTAGGTAAATGGTCAGTTGTATTCTTCTATCCAGCAGACTTCACTTTCGTTTGCCCAACTGAATTAGGCGACATGGCGGATCACTACGCTAAGTTACAATCTATGGGCGTTGAAGTTTACTCAGTTTCTACTGACACTCACTTCACTCACAAAGCATGGCACGATACTTCTGACACTATTAAGAAGATCAACTTCCCAATGCTGGCAGACCCTACTGGTGTGATCAGCCGTAACTTCGGTGTGATGATCGAAGAAGAAGGTTTAGCACTACGTGGTACTTTCGTTATCAACCCAGAAGGCCAAGTGAAAGTTGCTGAAATCCATGACTTAGGTATCGGCCGTAGCGCTCAAGAACTGGTTCGTAAGATCCAAGCGGCTCAATACGTTGCGACTCACGATGGTGAAGTTTGCCCAGCTAAATGGCAACCAGGTGACGAAACCTTAGCACCATCTTTAGACCTCGTTGGCAAAATCTAATCTCGCCTAAAGGTCAACCCCGCCAATCTGACTCCCCCCTGCATGAGTCAGATTGGCACCCCTCGCGTTTTTCAATATTTTTCAATTTTTACGCTGATTTGGAGTCATCATGTTAGATGCGAATTTAAAAAATCAACTGCAAACCTATCTGCAAAACCTCAAGAGACCAGTTGAACTTGTCGTGTCAGCAGATGAAAGCAAGAAGTCTCAAGAATTAAAAAGCTTAGCCAATGACATCGTTAGCCTTTCCTCTTTAGTGAGCCTCAAAGAAGCTCAAGGCTCTCGTACGCCTGCGATGACAGTGGTTAACCCAGAACTCAATACTCAGATTAGCTTTGCTGGTCTGCCTATGGGTCACGAATTTACCTCACTCGTGCTAGCCCTGCTGCACACGGGTGGACACCCAATCAAACTCAGCGATGACATCATCGAGCAGATCCGTAATCTGCCCGGCAAATATGAGTTTGAAACCTATGTGTCACTCACCTGCCAAAACTGCCCTGATGTGATTCAGGCGCTGAATATGATGGCCGCGATCAACCCGAACATTACCAACGTGATGATCGACGGCGCCCTGTTCCAGGATGAAGTCGCCAGCCGCAACATCATGGCCGTACCGTCTGTGTACTTAAACGGCGAAGTGTTTGCCGCGGGTCGTATCAGCATCGGTGAGATCTTAAATAAACTCGATACTGGCGCAGCCAGCCGTAAAGCGGAAGAACTCAGCCAAAAAGCCCCATACGAAGTCTTAGTCGTTGGCGGCGGCCCTGCTGGCGCTGCGGCAGCGATTTATGCCGCCCGTAAAGGTCTACGTACTGGAGTGGTGGCCGATAAATTCGGTGGCCAAGTCGCCGAAACTGTTGGTATCGAAAACTTTATTTCGGTTAAAGCGACTGAAGGTCCAAAACTGGTGGCAAACCTTGAAGCCCATGTGCGTGACTACGAAGTCGATATCATGGATAACCAAAAAGCCGTTAAACTGGCGAGCGATGGTTTATTCGAGCTCGAGTTAGCAAGCGGCGCGAAACTGCGCAGCCGTACCATACTACTGGCAACCGGTGCCCGCTGGCGCGAAATGAACGTCCCCGGCGAGAAAGAATACCGCGGTAAAGGCGTAGCCTACTGCCCACACTGTGACGGCCCATTATTTAAAGGCAAACGTGTAGCGGTTATCGGTGGCGGTAACTCAGGTATCGAAGCGGCCATCGACTTAGCCAACATCGTTGAGCATGTCACAGTACTCGAGTTCGACAGCAAACTGCGCGCTGACGATGTACTGCAACGTAAAGCGGCCTCTATGGGTAACATCAAAATCATTACTCAGGCGATGACCACAGAAGTGACAGGCGATGGTACTCGGGTGAATGGCCTAAACTACACCGACCGTGCAACAGGTGAAAGCCACCATATCGCGCTGGCAGGGATCTTCGTACAGATCGGTTTAGTGCCCAATGCCGAATGGTTAAAAGGCACAGTGGATTTGACTCCTCGCGGCGAAATCATCGTCGATGAGCGCGGCCAAACCTCTATCCCAGGCGTATTTGCCGCAGGTGACGTGACTAACTCACCTTACAAGCAAATCATTATCGCCATGGGTAGCGGTGCCAATGCCTCACTGGGTGCATTTGATTACTTAATTCGCCATAGCGATGACAGTACCGAAACCAAAACCACAGACACCAAAGCGGCTTAATCGTTAATCATTAACCGCATAAGATAAGAAGCCAGCGCAAGCTGGCTTTTTGTATTTAATAGCATTTATTTCGAGTCTTTTGATTTTATTGACCGCTTTAAACTATGGTACAAACAAGCAAACCCCATGGTAGAAGACCACAAGATTAAGCAAAGCAGCCTCACCCAAGGCGCTTGTCCCTCAAGTAACCAATTCAAAAAAGCAGATGAAACAGCAAAGCTGGCAAGATAGGCATACTGCAATTGTGTCATATGAATCTCCGTATCTTAATCATGACTATTTCAACAAGGATAGTGCTAACAATCCTGTTCTAAAGGTAAGGCTTCTCAAGCCGAATTTGCATTAGCGTTTCAGGATGATCCACTGCGCCAAAACCAAATTGCGCATAGAGTCCATGGGCATCTCGGGTGGCGAGCATTATGCGCCTTAATCCTTGCAGATCAGGATGTTCCATAATTGCTGCCATCATCATCTTACTTAAACCTAAGCCGCGGTGGGATTCGAGGACAAACACATCGGCAAGGTAGGCAAAGGTGGCTTTATCGGTAATCAGTCGCGCAAAAGCAAGCTGTTGATTATCCTTATCAAATACTCCAAAACATAAACTGTTGCTAAGCGCCTTTTGCAGCAGCGCAGCAGGCATGCCCTGCGCCCAATAACTGTTGGCAATAAAACCATGGATAACATCAAAATCCATTTCCGATAGCTCACTGCTGACTCGATATTCCATTTGTCGCTCCAATATAGCGTTAAATACCGTTTAATCTAGGTATGTTTTGCACTCATAAATATCATCAATACCATGCCTAATAACACCACTTTTGCTAATGAATACATGGCTCCAGCAAAGGAACCACCACCGTGATAGCTAAAAGCAAGATGGCGATTGATCTCAAATCGAAAGGACTTAGCCAAGTGGCGATAAGCAAGAAAATAAAATAATGAGGCCGCGGGCCAAATGCCAATAATCAAGGTTTGGCCCTGAGCCTTTGTAGTCAAAACCGCCGAAACCCAGGGAATACAAAGGCAAACCGCATATATCCAAGCAAAACGCTTAAGTAACTGACGAATCTTTTTGTCTGATAATGACTTCAATCTAAAATTCCTTTTCACCTCTATTTACCCGCTATCAGCGCGGATCACATCGGCTCAATTTGCTCGACCATCAACTGCAGGGTGAAATTACCGCGATATTCGTTCACATCGAGCTTATAGACGATACGCGCATGTTGAATCGTCGCATCGGGCCAAGTGTGTAAATCCACATTAAAGGCAATCGCATCTAACATCAGGGTACTACATGGGGTTTCAAGCACTAATTTAAGGTGGCGCTCCCCCACGATCCGCTGCTGGATAATCTTAAAATAACCATCGAATAATGGCTCCTCGAAGGACTGGCCCCAAGGCCCCGCATTACGAAGCAACTGGGCAATTTCAAGCGTTAACTCGGTTGGGGTTAACTCGCCATCAGACCAAAGCTCGCCCGTCAGCTGCTCAGGCTTTAACAGTTCACGCACTGCATCATCGTAGGCTTTGGCAAAAGTTGCAAAGCCACCGGACTTTAAGGTTAAACCTGCCGCCATCGCGTGGCCGCCAAATTTACAAATCAGCCCCGGATGGCGTGAGTTAACTAGCTCCAGCAAGTCACGCATATGCAAACCTTTGATGGAGCGCGCCGAACCTTTAATTTCACCATTACCCGCGTCGGCAAAGGCGATAACGGGTCTGTGGTATTTATCTTTAATTCGCGAGGCCAGAATACCAATAACCCCTTGGTGCCAATCCTCTTGAAAAAGGGCGATACCCCATGGGAGCTGTTCTTCATTAAGCTTTAGATATTCAAGACTTTTCAGCGCCTCTTGCTGCATCCCCACCTCAAGCTCGCGTCGCTCTTGGTTGAGGCTATCAAGCTCTGCCGCCATCCGCCTTGCATACATGATGTCTTCGCACAGCAGGGTTTCGACCCCGAGCGCCATTTCATCCAGCCTGCCGGCGGCATTGAGCCTTGGCCCCACGGCAAAACCAAAATCAGAGGCAACAATCCGAGCAGGATTACGTTTGGCCACTTCGAGTAAGGCAGTAATGCCCACGCGGCAACGGCCACTGCGTACCCGCTGCAATCCCGCCTCGACCAGAATACGATTGTTGGCATCGAGCGATACCACATCGGCCACAGTGCCAAGGGCAACAATATCCAGCAGAGTGCCAAGGTTAGGCTCGGCAATACCGCGAGCTTGATACCAATCACGAGTGCGCAGCTCTGCCCTAAGCGCCGTCATCAGATAAAAGGCGACCCCAACGCCAGCAATGGATTTACTGGCAAACTGACAACCAGGCTGATTGGGATTCACTATGGCATCGGCCGCAGGTAACTCATGGCCGGGTAAGTGATGGTCGGTGATCACCACCTGCATGCCAAAGGCCTTGGCGGCAGCAACGCCTTCAATGGAGGAAATACCGTTATCAACAGTAATAAGTAATTCTGCCTGTTTGGTTGCCGCCACGGCGACAATCTCAGGACTCAGGCCATAACCGTAGTCAAAGCGATTGGGGATCAGATAATCGACTTTACTCGCGCCCATCATTCGTAGCGCGAGGATACACACACTTGTCGAGGTGGCGCCATCGGCATCAAAATCGCCAACGATCAGAATCGACTTATCAAGCTGCATCGCATCGGCAATCAACTTGGCGGCGTTATCTAAGCCCTTCATCGTATCGGGCCTTAACAAGCCTTTAAGTACCAGTTCACACTCGGCGGACATGACTCCACGGCGAGCATAGAGCTGTCTTAACAACGGCGGAAGGTGAGCGGGTAAATGGCTATCATCAACAGTTGGACGACGGATTATTTTATGGATCAAGGGAACAAACTCTTAAACAATCATGGGGCTAAGATAACAAAAAGGTGAGCTTTAGGCTCACCTTTAATGGGATAAGTTTAGCCGAATTGCGACTATTGGCGCGCTTCTAAAGTACGTAATAAATCCGCAGGTGGTTGATATCCTGGGATCATATTGCCATCTTCTAACACGATAGCAGGCGTGCCGTTAACACCAAAGCTGGTACCTAATTCATATTGTTCGGCGATTTTAGCATCACAGGTCGCGGCAGAGACTTTTTTACCCGCCTTGGCTTCTGTCATGGCTTTTAATGGATCCTTAGCACACCAAATGGCCTGCATTTCATCGGCATTGGCAGATGGCACACCCGCACGTGGGAAGGCTAAGTAACGTACGGTAATACCCAACTTGTTATACTCGGCCATTTGGCTATGTAACTTGCGGCAATAACCACAGCTCACATCGGTAAACACAGTTACAACGTGTTTTTCATCTTTCGCTTTATACACCAACATATGATCTTCAAGCGGTTTCATCATCGCCAAACGTGGGCCTGCAAGTGCCGCTTCTGTCAGGTTTTTCATCCCTTTATCAAGATCGTATAAATTACCGTGGAACATTTTTGAACCATCACGGCTGATATAGAGCACGCCGCGATTAGTCATCGCTTGATATAAACCTTCGATGGGCGAATCCTGCATTGAAATCACTTCAACATCTAACATTTCACTGAGTTTTTGCTTAATCGCAGCAGTGTCTGGAGTGGTCGCCGTTGCGGCGCTGGCCAGAGGCGCAACAACAAGCGCGAAAACTAAAGATAATGCTCGGGTCAACTTCATGGGGACTTCCTATTAAGTAAATCGCTACTGCGACATATGGGTCAGGTTAATAGACCCTGTATGGGGGCAAAAAGTTACAGACAAGCCAAATAGAATGCAAATTTATACTGTAACTAAATTCAACCATTCACGGTTTTGTGATCCACAAAGCCTATCCCCGTGGATGATGCTGCTGATGTAACTCTTGTAATCTCGCTCGGGCGACATGGGTATAGATTTGAGTTGTCGATAAGTCACTGTGGCCTAAAAGTAATTGTACAACCCTAAGATCGGCGCCATGGTTGAGTAAATGGGTGGCGAAGGCATGACGCAATGTATGGGGTGAAAGTTCAGTTTCAATTCCAGCTCGGCTCGCGTAGAGCTTAATACGATGCCAAAAGGTTTGCCGCGTCATCATCTGCGAGCGCTTTGAAGGGAACACCACGTCAGATTGAACATAGCCTAAGAGTTCATGCCGCGCCGAAGTTAAATAATGTTCTACGGCGGTTATTGCTACCTCACCCATTGGCACTAAACGCTCTTTACCGCCCTTCCCCACAATCCGCACTAAGCCTTGGCGAAGGCTCATCTGCTCCATGGTTAATCCCACCAGCTCGCTCACCCGCAGTCCGGTGGCATATAACAACTCAAGCATAGCTTTATCACGGCATTCAACGGGGTCGTCCACATTGGGCTCAGCCAGTAACCTATCAACCTGTGACTCGCTTAGAGAATCAGGTAAATGCCGACTTAACTTAGGCGATTCAATCAGTGCCATGGGATCGCCTGCAATCTGTTTGGTCTGCAATAAATAGGTGTAAAAACGCCGTAAACTACTCAGCAAACGTGCACTACTAGTGCGGGCAAATTGTTGCTCGACCCGATAAGCTAAGTAAGCACGAACGTCAGCTTGACCCACATCGCACAAACCCAATCCTTGGCTTTGCAGATAGCGATCAAAATGGCGTAAATCGGTGCGATAGGCACTCAAGGTATTATCACTTAAGCCCTTACTAGACCAAAGATCATCAAGAAATGCATCAATAAGCGGATCACACTGATAGGTTTTAGCCACGAAAACTCCATAAAAAACGGCGTATGGTAGATACGCCGTTGATATTAACTTAATTTCTCCGCGACTGGCAGTCGCCTTTATTTAGGCGGCAGTGACTGCTTTTGCACCGCCACCGCGAATCATTAAACACAGCACAATGACAACTAAGGTTGGCAATAACCACGCCATTCCCTCTTCATACAGCGGTAGGAGAGACAGGGTGGGAGACATACCACTGACCAGATCGATAAAGCTTTGCGCCGCTTCAGTCACGCCTTTACCGTCTTCACCCGTGAGGCTTTTTGCGGCAACCTTCATACCGTCAAAGATGCCAAACAGGAGTGCCACAGACAGGGTCGCACGGTGAGCAAACTGCGGACGAGGGAAATATTCAGTTAAAAAGGTTACCGCGACCAGTGCAATAGCCACAGGGTAAACCGTCATTAATACCGGAATACTGATATTAATCAGTTGTGACAGCCCAACGTTCGCAATCACAGCACAGATAGCGCTTAATATAATCACCAGAAAACGATAAGACAGCTTTGGCATTAGCTCATTGAAAAACTCAGAGCATGCACTCACTAATCCCACCGCCGTAGTTAAACAGGCTAGCGTTACCACTGCCGATAACAACACAGTGCCTAAATTGCCAAACTCACGGGTCACATAGTTAGTTAAAATTTCACCGCCATTTTTAGCACCTGCGGCAATATCACCCGCCGTGGCACCTAAAAAGAACAATGACACATAAACAAAGGCAAGACCGGCTGCGGCAATAAAGGCGGCGCGAATAAGGTACTTAGTCTGGGCGCTAGGCTGCTCGATGCCCTTTTTACGCAGCAGATCGATAATCAACATACCGAACATCAAAGATGCCAGAGTATCCATGGTGTTATAGCCTTCAAGGATACCTTTAGTCAGTGGATGGTTCTTGTAATCACCTACGGCCGCGCCAACATCAGAAGCGGGTAAAAACACCACAGACAAGGCTAAACCTACTAGTAATAACAATAGGATAGGGGTTAATACTTTACCGACGCTGTCGAGTAATTTCCCGGGGAACAATGCCAGCAGCATAGTCACAGTAAAGAAGCACAAGGTATAAATTAGTTGCGACAGATTAAGCGATAAACTGCCAAGCATAATGGTTGCTGTGGTGTTATCAATAAAGGGCTTAGCACCGATTTCATAGGCCACTAGACCGGTACGCGGCGCTGCAAATGCAGGCCCGATGATGATATAAATCGCAATGGCTAATGCCGTTGCCGCAAACACAGGCAACATCGCCATAACCTTACCTTGAGCCTTAGCAACAGCAATGAGCCCGACCAAAGGTAAACCTACGGCAGTGATGAGAAACCCTAGCATTGCAAGGAGCATGTTCTCCCCAGCTAACATCCCCGCAAAGGGAGGAAAAATTAAGTTACCCGCCCCCAAAAAAAACGCGAAGGTCATAAAACCTAAGCCTAATGTATCCCCAATACTCATCTGATTGTCTTGCACGGAAAGCCCCATCTTGTCTTATTGTTTTTAATAAACTTAAGTGATTATGTGTCGATTAGCCATAGCTAAAACAAAGCCCATCCGGAGTGCAAATCTATGTTTACACAATTCCGTGGTAAATATGTGCGATATCTGCTGAGTTTATAAACAAAAATGAACTAAAAATTGGCTTCATTGCCGATTTATTCACCTAAAAACCCGTTCACCTATCCGTTAATCATAAAATTGATTAAAAATGGGGGCGAAACTAATATCAGAATTCAAAAATCAATACAACAGGTAAGATAGTTTTTATCGAAAAAAGCGTTCCAATGCTAATTAACTGCTAACAATGAGTTACCAAGGTAATAAATTAAACCGCCAATTAAGTGAACTTAGACTCAAAACAGCACAAAAATACACAAACGCGATCTCATTGGAAGAATAGAGCGATTAGGGTATGTTGGCGTTTCAGGACGAATCTTTAAACATCAATGCGCCCGACTCATAACCATAAAAATCTTAGCGAAAGCACAACTCGCCCTTTAAAATAGCCACGATCTTAAATCGAATTCCCTTATTCATCGGATAAATGAGTTTTCATGGCTTTTACCTTTAAACAATTCCACATTGATGATCTTAATTGTGGCATGCCCGTTAGCACCGACGGCGTGATATTAGGCGCATGGGCACCGCTTGCTCAGGCAAAACACATTCTAGATATAGGGGCCGGAAGTGGATTATTGAGTTTAATGGCAGCGCGGCGAAGCCTTGGGCAGATCACCGCGGTGGAGCTTGAGGAAAAAGCCGCCGCCGCATGCCAATTCAATATGGTGCAAAGTCCTTGGGCGGACAGGCTCAGTATTATCCATAGCGATATTCAAGACTTTTGCCAGCAAACTCAGTATTACGGATATTTTGATCATATCATCTGCAACCCGCCTTATTTCGAACATGGCCCCAAGGCGAACGACCAGCATAGAGCGATGGCGCGCCATACCGATACCTTAGGATTTGAGCCATTGCTAAAAGCAATCTCCCAATGCTTATCACCTGAGGGTTCTGCAAGTCTTATATTGCCGATTCAAAGTCTTATACGCTTTAAAGTCTGCCTAAATCAGTTCGCACTTTATCTCAGGCAAGAGGTACAGGTTAAAAGTGTGGAGAATAAAGCCGCCAATCGCGTTTTGCTGTTATTGACTAAAACACAGGGGAGCCAGTGCCTGCACACCGTATTCACCATCCGTGGATTAGAGGGAAGTTACACGAATCAAATGGTCGAACTGACAAAGGATTTCTATCTTAAACTATAGGCATGCTAGTTAGGCGCCTGATAAACCAATGGCTACTTATCTATCCATTTATTTTTAATTTCAATCACTTTATCTAAATTTTCGGTAAATAACTGCACTAATTCAGGGTCAAAATGGGAGCCACTCTGTTCATGAAGATACGCCATCGTTTCTGCAATCGACCAAGCTTCTTTGTAAGGACGTTTGCTAGTGAGCGCATCAAACACATCCGCGAGGGCAACGATGCGCCCCTCAAGCGGGATGTCTTTTCCCTTTAGGCCATTTGGATAACCCGTACCATCCCATTTTTCGTGATGGGTTAGTGCCACTGATTTTGCTAACCGTAACAACTCAGAATCGGCTTCACCGATAATTTCAGCACCGATATGGGGGTGAGTTTTCATAATAGCAAACTCGTCTTTGGTGAGTTTAGCAGGCTTAAGCATAATGCTATCGGGAATACCAATCTTACCAATATCATGCATAGGTGCTGCATGTAATAAGTCATCCGCCTGTGCCTCACTAAGACCATAGGCCAACGCCAAGATTTGAGCATAGTGGCTCATGCGCATTACATGGGTGCCGGTTTCGTTGTCCTTATATTCGGCGGCGCGACCTAAGCGTTGAATAACTTGCAGACGTGTTCGACGTAATTCATCTGCCTGCACAAGGGAGAGATGGGTTTTAACGCGAGCCTTAACTATGGTTGGTGACACAGGTTTGACTATGTAATCAACGCCACCTACGTCAAAACCTGCCGCCTCATCATGCTCGTCGTTAAGCGCAGTCACAAAGATCACTGGAATCGGCAGGGTTTCAGGCATGCTTTTAAGCGCTTGGCATACTTCTAAACCCGTCATATCAGGCATCATGATGTCGAGTAAAATTAAAGCCGGCAGCTCAACCTTGGCAAGATGCAATGCTTCTTCACCACTTTTAGCAAAAATCAAACGATAGTCTTGATGCAATATTTGTTTCAAAACCCGCAAATTAACTGGCTGATCGTCTACCAGTAATAAGGTCTTCTTATCGTCAGTCGCAATCTGCATAGCTATTCCTTATTTGAGCTAATGACAAGCCGCAACTTAACTAATTCAGTATGGGCAATATCAAAATCAAAATTATCGAGGGCATCAACAATGGTGTTTACCATGGGTTGATGGACCGATAGATTTTCAATGGCGGTTAAATCAGCTTCTTCAAAGGAGTGGTGTTGTACTGCCGCAATTAAAGCATCAATATGCGGTAAAGCTTGGTTTGGATCAGTCTGAGGAGTAGATATCTGCACGTCTTTATAGTGAGCGAGTTGCTGCACATAACGAGTGATCTGCACTATGGTTGATTCAAGTTCATTGAATAACTGCTGTCTAGCCACTAAAACCTGTGGCTCTGAGTCAGCCATTTGCTCTAATGCCGCAAACAAGGCCATGCAACGGAATAAGCCTAAATTGCCAGAAATGCCTTTTAATCCATGACTTTGTTGGACAATCGCATCCCGATCCGATTGGTTAATTGCCTGCTCAAGCTGCCGAGACTTTTCGGGCCATTGAGCGATAAACTTTTCTAATTCTTGGATAAACTTTGCTTTACTTCCCCAGAGTTGTATCCCTCTTTGCTCATCGATGATGGCATTGAGATCGGGCTCATTTTTATTGAATGACTGTGTGGACAGTTCAAGGTTTAATACGCGGGCGATTTCGACATTTAATAAATAAAAATCAATGGGTTTATTAGCAAAACCATCCATTCCTACTTGTTGTGTCTCGAGTTTATCCTGTTCAAGCACACTCGCTGTTAACGCAATCATTGGCATGTAGGTTAACCCAGATTCAAGCTCCTGTTGGCGTCTACGCCTTGCTGCGGTTAAGCCATCCATTACTGGCATCTGTAAGTCAATTAAGGTGATATCAATATCATGCCTTTGCATTCGTAATAGAGCCTGCTCACCATCACGGGCAGTAATCACTCGATGTCCATGTCGAGTTAAATATACTGAAAGCAGATCAATATTTTGTTGAATATCATCAACTACCAGTATTGTTAATGGAGGCAGTGACACCTTGTCATAACTCGGTAGAGTTAAGTCTTCAACACTTTGAATGAGAGGAATTGTAAATCTGAAGGTACTGCCCAAACCTAAGCGGCTTTCAACCTCAATATGCCCGCCCATTAACTCTACTAATTGTTTGCTGATAGTAGTACCTAAGCCAGTACCACCGTATTTACGGCTCATAGAGGCATACGCCTGGGAAAAGGCATCAAACACTCGCTCAAGCTGCTCTGGCGACATGCCAATCCCAGTATCGATAACTTCAAATGTCACTTGATTGTCTAACGGAGAGAAAACTCTTACGGTCACTTTTCCTTCTGCGGTGAATTTAACAGCATTACCTATTAAGTTGAGCAACACTTGGCGTATCCGCTCAGGCGACCCCATAAAGTGGGTTCCCATCGTTGGCGCGATATCCACTTCCAGTAATAAATGCTGCTTTTGGGCCTGCAACCACAAGGTTGAGATAACAGTATCAATTTCAGCCGTTAAAGAGAAAACGCGGGTTTCAAGTTCCAGCTTGCCTTTGTCGAGTTTGGCACTGTCTAAAACATCATTGAGTAAATGCAATAATGATTTGGCCGAACGATTAATGGTTGATAATTGCTTTTGTTGCTCATAATCCAAGGATGATTCTAACAAAATATCGCTAAAACCTATGATGGCATTCATTGGGGTACGGATCTCATGGCTCATATTGGCCAAGAAGGCTGAGCGAGCGGCGGCAGCTTGTTCAGCAGTATTCTTCGCGGCCACCAGATCCTGCTCCATTACCTTACGTTCAGTAATATCCATGATAAAACCATCAATCCACCCGTCTGGATTTTGCTCATCAAAAATATAATTTCCATGCTCAAACAGCCAACGCACCTCACCATCGGCACGGATAATACGGTATTCCATCGAAAAGGTTGGTGGCTGTGCTTGTGCGTAAATAGTATCGACATCATCGGGATAATAAAGCGAAGAGAATAAACGTTTAGCGTTAGGAAGCTCAAAATCTGAAGCCGGGTATCCCGTGATATTTAATACCGCATCGCTGATGTAAACCATGGGCCAACCTTGAGTATTCATACAGCGATAGGCCACCCCGGGGATATTACTGATCAACGATCTCAGCTTGGCCTCATTATTTTTCAGCTCTTGCTCCATCTCATTTCGCTGGCTGAGATCGGAAATAAAACCGACAAAGTAATGGGATTTGCCTTGCATCATATGCCCAATACCGAGGCGGACGGGCACTAAATGGCCATTTTTATGCTGCGCCAGTACCTCTCGTCCCGTACCAATAATCTGTGCCTCACGGGTTTTAACATATTGAGCGATATAACTATCATGCTGGGGGCGAATGGAGGCGGGCACAATTTTTTTGACATTGCTACCAAGTAACTCTGTCGAGGGCCACCCCAAGATACGCGTCACCGCTTGGTTTACGCTAACGATAATACCTTGACCATCGATGGTGATAATGCCATCCACTGCGGTATCCATCATAGCCAGCATTCGATCTTCGTTTGATTTAGCGAGTAAAGATAGATCTTTATATTTAAAGATCACATTCACAATCAGCACTAAGCAGATAATGATGACGGTAATAATCGATACCCCGAGCGCAAGATAAAACGAAATTTCAGACGTTTGTTCGCTAAGCTCTAGTCCAGCGGGTTTAACAAAACGCGCCGCCGCCATACCCGTGTAATGCATACCTGCAATCGCCAATCCCATCACGATACTGGCAATAAAATTACTCGTAATAGTGCTCATGCTGGATGAGATAAACTGATTCAGTCCGGTACGAACCCAAAGTGCAATAATGGCTAAAATCACCGCAACGATAATCGACAGAGCAAATATTAGAGGGTCGTAACGCAATAATGGCGCCATATCCATGGCAGCCATCCCCACATAATGCATTACCCCAATACCGACACCTACTAAAACACCGCCAATCAATACTTGGGGAAACCGAATACGTGGTTGAGATAGTAGGCTAAGCGCTACCCACGAGGCTGCAATACTGGGTAACACCGATAAGGCAGTAAGACCAAACTGATAAGAAACTGGAGTGCATAAATTAAAGGCCAGCATGCCAATAAAATGCATTGACCACACGCCCCCTCCGAGGACAAGACTCCCAGTGAATAACATAATTTGCTGTCGCGATTTAGATTGGGTTCGTGCAGCTTGTGTCGCAACTTGAAACGCCATAAAGGCAGAAAAAATAGCAATAAAAATAGAAATAGTGACCAATAAAGGGTCGTAATAAACATTGAGTAACAGGCTATCTTGAGATGAAGTAAAAAAAGATGATAACCAATTAAAAATCATAATATTCAAGCCCATATTAGATAAATAGAATCACGCCGAAATGTTTTGCCAATTCAAGTAGGGCTAACGCTTAGGGGCCATAAAATGATGAGTATGGTCTATAAATGGCATCGATTTATTGCTTAAACGCCAAACCACGCGGATACAATCCATCCAACACTCTGAATAAACGCCAGACATTTGTTACAAAAATCACTTTTATCTTATACAAGTTTTACCAATTGTCTGCCTCAAAATGCGACAAATCACATTATCACTGCGAATTTATCTGTGGGGTTCAGAGTAAAAGAGGCCTTTCTATCAACTCCGTCACCGAAAAGCGAAGCCATTGGGATTAAGTTATTTAAGTTAACAGGCATAAGCTTTATAATGCTGGGCTATTATTCGTCGAGACGCTGCGCATGCAATTTGAAGATTTCCAGCTTGACCCTAGCTTATTAGAGTCACTTAAAGCCATGGGGCACAATACGCCCACCACAATCCAACAAGAAACGTTGCCGCATGCTTTAGAGCAACGGGATATTTTGGCGCGCGCCCCGACGGGTACAGGTAAAACCGCCAGTTTCTTATTACCCGCGCTACAACATCTAATCGACTTCCCGCGTCGTTACTCGGGTCAAGCGCGTGTATTAATTCTTACCCCAACCCGTGAATTGGCGAGTCAAATTCACCGCTATGCCTGCCATTTAGCCACAGACCAAGGGCTAAATATTGCCATTATCACGGGTGGAGTGCCCTATGCACCTCAAGAAGAAGCGCTAAAGGGCAATATCGATATTCTGGTCGCGACACCGGGTCGCCTGATGGAATATTTAGATAAAGGTAAATTCAGTGCAGAATCCGTCGACATACTGATCATCGATGAAGCTGACCGTATGCTCGATATGGGATTCTCTGCCGTGGTTAAAGCCATCGCACTCGAAGCCCAAGGCCGCAAGCAGAATATGCTGTTTTCAGCCACCCTTGAAGGCAGTGGTGTTATCCGCTTTGCCCGCGAAGTGCTTAATGATCCTATCGAAATCGATGTTGATGCACCGCGCAAAGAGAAAGCCAAGATCCACCAATGGATCCATCTCGCCGATGATAAAGACCATAAATTTGCCCTGCTTTGCCACTTGTTAAAACAGGAAGAAGTAAAACGCGCCATCGTATTCGTGAAGACTCGCGATGTAGTCTCTAGCCTCGAAGGTCAGTTACTCCAAGCCGGCATCCCTTGTGCTTTTATGCGCGGAGATATGGAACAGAAGAAACGTTTCCAAGCTTTAAGTCGTTTTACTAAGGGCGAAGTGAATGTATTGCTGGCGACCGATGTGGCTGCCCGCGGTATCGATATTGATGATATCACCCACGTGATTAACTTCGATATGCCACGTTCAGCCGATACCTACATCCACCGTATTGGTCGTACTGGCCGCGCGGGTGCCAAAGGTACGGCAATTTCTCTGGCTGAAGCCCATGATATGCGCATCGTTGGTAAGATTGAGCGTTATATTGAGCAACCCCTTAAACGCCGAATCATTGAGGAATTACGTCCTAAGCACAAAGAGGCGCGAGTTCCATCCAAGAAAAAGGCAAAAGTAAAAGCCAAAGAAGCGGCGAAAAAAACCAGCAAAAAAGAAGCGGCAAAAAAAGCTAGCAAAATTGCCCGCAAAAAACAGTCCTAGGTTTTCTAATCTTGGAATAAGCTGATATTTACTTCCGCCTAAAAGCCGCAAAATTGCGGCTTTTTTTATGCTCATTGACCTAGCAAATATTTTTGTACGGGGTGGAACCCTATATGACAAAAAACACTCTACTCCTACGCAATTGTATCCTCAGCAAACTAAACCGACGCGGTAACAGGACACAAACTCGATAGCATCATCTTTAGACACATTTTATTTACAAAAATAAATTTATTGCGCAGCCTGACTCTGATACTTTAGGCGCATTAAGCGATTTAGCACGGATGTAACAATCATATGATCAAAACCTTACTAAGGAGATTATCTCCTTTTTTTATCTTACTGCTCTTTATTGTTGGCGCTGGTTTGCTGATGAAAACCAAGGAGACACCTGAGCAGAAACCCGAAGAAATGCCGATCCCGATAGTGGATGTCACCCGGGTTGAGCAACAAACGGTTTCGCTTAACTTACCCTCCTACGGTGTTGTCACGCCCAAATATAAAACGCTACTGGTGACTGAAGTCCAAGGGCGGATGCTGACGATTTCACCTCAATTTGTTGCCGGTGGCATAGTGAAAAAAGGCGACCAACTTGCCCAGATCGAACCTTCAGATTACGAAGCCGACTTAATGCAAGCCGAAGCGACATTGGCTCAAGCAACCGCAGCACTCAATGAGGAAATCGCCCGCGGCGAAGTTGCCAAAATTGAGTTTAAGGGTTACGACAAAGGATTGCCGCCTGAACTCGGTTTGCGCATCCCTCAATTGAAAAAAGAACAAGCTAACGTTAAATATGCGCAGGCGGCTTTAGCTCGCGCCCAGCGTAACTTAGAACGTACCATTATTCGTGCGCCCTTTGATGGCATTATCAAGGCAAGAAATGTCGACTTAGGACAATACGTTACCCTAGGTACAAATCTTGGTGAACTGTATGACACCCGCATTGCAGAAATTCGCCTACCTATCTCTAACGATGATTTGGCCTATTTGGAATCCGTCGATAATCCCGATACCCAAGTCACCTTAAGCGCCTCATTGGCAGGCAAGGAAAATACCTGGATAGGCAATATCATCCGCAGTGAAGGGGTGATTGATGCCGATAACCGCATGGTTTACCTCGTCGCCGAGATAAAAGATCCTTACCTGCGAGAGCACAAAACCCAAGGCAGTTTACCACTGAAATACGGCAGTTTTGTCAACGCCGTGATTAAGGGCCGCACCGTCGATGGTATAGTCAAACTGCCTCGCCATGTGGTACGCAATGAGCATGTCGCCTTGATTAACAATAACAATATCGTCGAAATGCGCCATGTGAATGTCGTGCGTAGCGATCTTGAAAACGTATTTATCAAGGACAGCTTAAAAACTGGTGAGCGAGTTGCTATCACTCACTTTAATAACATGGCCAATGGCCAATTAGTCAAAGTGATAGGCGAAGAAACAAAACCAGTGCAGACGCCTAAGGAAGATGCTCCTGAGTCGAGTCTTGCGGCCACTGGAGTAAAATAATGGATACGCAAAAAGGGATCTTAGCTTGGTTTGCCCGCAATAGCGTGGCAGCGAACCTGTTAATGTGGGCACTGCTGATTGGCGGGATGTTTAGCACAGTGCTGATCAATAAAGAGGTATTTCCCTCTTTCAACCTGAATTTATTGAGTATTACCGTTGCTTACCCAGGTGCTGCGCCACAGGAAATCGAAGAAGGCATCAACATCAAGATTGAAGAAGCCATTCAAGATATCAACGGCATTAAAAAAGTCACCTCGGTTGCCAGTGAAGGTGTTGGTTCAATCACGGTAGAAGTGGAAGACGACTACGACGTCCAAATCGTACTCGATGAAGCCAAGTTACGACTGGATGCGATTTCCACCTTCCCGGTTAACATCGAAAAACCACAAATCTTTAAAATCGAGCCCGAAAACAACGTGATTTGGGTGTCGGTGTACGGAGATATGTCACTGCACGATATGAAGGAGCTAGCCAAATCGGTGCGTGATGATTTGACCCAGCTCCCCGCCGTAACCCGTGCTAAAGTCACGGGAGTTCGCGACTATGAAATCGGTATCGAAGTCTCGGAAGATAAGCTGCGGGAATACGGCTTAACTTTCTCACAAGTCGCAACGGCAGTACAAAACTCCTCCATCGACTTACCAGGCGGCTCGATACGCGCCGAAGATGGCGACATTCTGCTGCGCACTAAAGGTCAAGCCTATACAGGCGATGATTTTGCCAATATCGTTGTCACTACCCGTGCCGACGGTAGCCGGGTGATGTTACCGCAAGTTGCCACCATTAAGGACGATTTTGAAGAGCGTCTAGAGTACACCCGTTTTAACGGCAAACCCGCCGCGATTATCGAAGTCACCAGCGTCAACGATCAAAATGCCTTCAATATTGCTCAGCAGGTAAAAGACTACGTCGAGAAACGTCGTGCAACCCTACCTGCGAATGCTCAATTGGATACTTGGGGCGACTTAACTCACTACCTCAAGGGCCGTTTAAACATGATGATGTCGAACATGTTTTATGGCGCACTGTTAGTGTTTGTGATTTTGGCGTTGTTCCTCGATCTTAAACTCGCTTTCTGGGTGATGATGGGCATCCCCGTGTGCTTCCTCGGTACAATGCTGATCATGCCGCTTGAACCTTTCTCCATGACCATCAACATGCTGACACTGTTTGCCTTTATTTTGGTCTTGGGGATAGTGGTCGATGACGCAATTGTTATAGGGGAAAGCGCTTACAGTGAGGTCGAACGCCACGGACATTCGATTGACAATGTGATCCGCGGTGCGCAAAAGGTCGCCATGCCCGCCACCTTTGGGGTATTAACCACCATCGCCGCCTTTATCCCTATGCTAATGGTCTCAGGTCCGATGGGAATTATTTGGAAATCCATCGGCATGATCGTCATCATGTGCCTGGCATTTTCACTGGTTGAATCTAAATTTATTCTCCCAGCACACTTGGCCCATATGAAGTTTAAAAAGCCAGGGGAACCTACGGGTTTCTTTGGGCGCTTTAAAGAAAAATTTAACAATCGTGTTCAACACTTTATTCACCACAGTTACCGCAACTTCCTCGAGCGCTGTATCCAGCATCGCTATAACGTAGTAGCAGTCTTTATAGGTGTGCTGATTTTGTCTGTCGCTTTAGTGGCAAGCGGGAAAGTGCGCTGGGTGTTCTTCCCTGATATTCCTTCCGACTTTATCCAAGTTCAATTAGAAATGGATGAGGGAAGCTCAGAACAAAACACCCTTAAAGTGGTACAGGAGATTGAAGAAGCCCTGTACAAAATGAACGCCAAAATGGAGAAAGATAACGGCAGCGAAGTAGTGAAACACAGCTTTATCAACATGAGCTCACGCACCTCTGCCTTTATTTTTGCCGAACTGACTAAGGGTGAAGATCGGAATGTCGACGGTGAAACCATTGCTACCGAGTGGCGTGAACAATTGCCCGAGTTATTGTCAGTCAAGAAACTCGACTTTAACGCTAGAGGTAACGGTGGCGGCGGTGGTGGCGATATTTCTTTTAGATTAACCTCAAGCGATTTAGAAGAATTATCAGCTGCGGCTCGCGATCTTAAGCAAAAGCTAGCGACCTACGAGGGAGTGTATGATATCGCCGATAACTTTTCCTCGGGCAGCCATGAGATCCGTTTAAAAATCCGCCCCGAGGCGGAAGCATTAGGTTTAACCTTATCCGATTTAGCACGCCAAGTCCGTTACGGCTTCTACGGTTATGAAGCACAACGTATTTTACGTAATAAAGAAGAAATCAAAGTCATGGTTCGCTATCCCTTAGAACAGCGCCGTACCGTTGGCTATCTGGAGAATATGTTGATCCGAACGCCGCAAGGTAAGTCGGTACCTTTCTCCACCGTTGCTGAAGTCGAAAAGGGTGAATCTTATGCGTCTATTACCCGTGTCGATGGTAAGCGAGCAATAACCATTAACGCTAACGCGAATAAAAACAAGGTTGAACCTTCTAAAGTCGTTAATGAAATCCAGAAAGATTACTTGCCGCAACTTCAGGCAAAATATCCTAAGATTCAAACGGCTCTCGATGGTGGCAGTTTGGATGAACAGAATGCCATGGTCGGATTGATACAAGGTTTCTTCTTTGCACTGTTTACCATTTATGCCTTGATGGCTGTGCCGCTTAAATCCTACAGCCAGCCACTGATCATTATGTCAGTGATCCCTTTTGGGATTATCGGCGCCCTGTTTGGGCATTTGATCCAAGGGCTTGCCATGAGTGTGTTGAGTCTTTGTGGTATCGTTGCACTTGCAGGGGTCGTGGTGAACGATTCGCTGATCTTAGTTGACTTTGTTAACCGAGCTCGTGAACAAGGTCAATCGGTGAGGCAAGCAGCGGTCGATTCAGGATGTTATCGTTTTAGGGCGATTATCTTGACCTCATTGACCACCTTTGTCGGTCTAGTGCCTATTATTCTTGAGCGCAGCTTACAGGCGCAGATAGTGATCCCCATGGCGACCTCACTCGCCTTCGGTATTCTATTCTCGACTGTGGTGACCTTAATCCTAGTGCCGCTACTGTATATCATACTTGATGATGCAAAGCGCGTTGGTAGCCGCTTCTACCATTGGTGGTGGCGTCCGAAAAAAACACAGGATACTCCATTGCATATCAACGAGAGCCACAGTATCTCCTTGGATGCCATACATGAGTCAGACTATAAGCGGGATTAGTTATCGTCTGTAATCTATGAGAATCCCATAAAAAGAGAGCTTAGGCTCTCTTTTGCTTTTGCAGTGCGTCATTCTAAAACGCGTAGTGCGATCTAAGTGGCAGTTATCCCTGTGGGCATTGGTTACACTCACCTTAAGTTATCGCTTAGACCCAAATAAAGTCGTTGTATGCCAAACTCACACACTGCTAGAGCCAAACCTGAACCGCTCATCGCCACTGAGACCTTAGCCAATGGCCATACTACCGTAGAAGTCTGTACCAATGAGACCTGCGCAACCGAAACCCTGGTCTACGACATTCGTAAAAGCCGTTATCTCAACATCACTGGCCGCTGTACTCTGCGTTGTATCTTTTGTCCGAAACACAATGGCAGCAAGCAAATCCATGAATATCAATTGGCACTAACCCACCAGCCCAAACCGGAGGAAATTATCCCGCTGTTAGGCAATGTGGAAGACTTTGAGGAATATGTGTTTTGTGGCTATGGCGAGCCGACCATGAATCTTCCAACGCTGCTTGCCGTCGCCAAGGAAATTAAACGTCGTGGCGGTCGAGTTAGGGTCAATACCGATGGATTGGGTAATCTTGTGCATCGACGTAACATCCTGCCCGAACTGGCTGAATGTGTTGATGGCTTATCTATCTCACTCAATGCCGATAATGAGGCGGCCTATAACCAACATTGCCGACCTAAACTTGCAGACTCCTATGCCGCGGTAAATGCCTTTATCGCCCTCGCACCCCACTATATTGAGCGAGTGCAAGTCTCAGCGATTGAAGGATTAGATGGAGTAGATATCGACCTTTGCCGTGAGCAAGTGCTCGCAACTGGCTGCGAGTTTAAACACAGAGTACTCGGCACACTCGGCTAGCAAGCTCCTTGACTCTCCACTAGATTGAATCTCTTGCTCGGGATAACGCCATCACCGAGCAACTTGCCACTGTCGTAACATTTCATTCGTGTTAACATAGCCAAATTAACAGATCATCAACTCAAAATCGGCCCATGCTGAAGAACAAATCAAGCCTACATCCACTCGCACCATTACTTTCATTGACCCAAGGGCTGCATTGGTCTCACCAACGCCTGTTGGCTGTTGCGAGTCAGTTATCGATGCTTGTGATAGGTATGATCATTTTAACTAATTTAATCATTACCTTAGGTGAGCGTAGGTTACAGGAAGAATGGGCAACTCAAAGATATAGCGAATTACAAACGATAGGCACGCTGATCACAGATAAGGTTGCCTTTCAGCAGTTTCGCACTCAGTTGTTCGCCAAGGATGAACTACTCAATCAATATCTTAAAAATCCAACTCCTGCAGCAGAGCAAAAATTACAGGCAAGTTGGCAAGAACTCGTTGAGCATATTCCCGAACTACTAGGGATTGCCCTCTTCGACCCTCAGGGAAATTATAAATTTGCAACACCGGCTAACTTTAGTCAGGATGCACTTCCAGCGACCCTTCTTGGTTCTAGCCGTAATTTAGGTGGAAAAGAAGTGTTCACCTCACCTTTAGAGTTTGTGCCACTCAATGGCATGCTCGAACCCTATATGTATCAAATGACCTGGTTAGAAAAACCCGATCAAAGCTCTTTAGGTTATCTCGTTACCTACAATTCAATGGTACAGATGTTAGAAGCGATAAAACCGGCTTTCTCAAGCAATAAATCCCCCATGTTAGTACTGGATACCCAAGGATTACTCTATGCAGGGGTAAGCGATCTTGCACCGTTAACCCATATTCCAGATACCTTAGGCGCGAGTTTACGCCAAAGTTATCCGGCACTATGGCGCGAAATGTCGATGAGCAACTTTGGCCAGTTTCACGGTGAAGACGCGACGTTTGTTTACCTTAAAGTTGAACTCACTAACCAACCCGAGCTGCGACGGGAATATTTTTTACTCTCTTATATCCGTAACGACGATATTGCCTCAAAGTTTTCGCAGTGGCAGAACATCGTTATCGTCGCTTCTTTAGTTCTGACGTTACTGGCCGCTTGGGTCATTCTACTTAGCCACATGTATCGGTTACAGTATCGCTCGCGCCAATACAGCATTGACGTTGCAAACTCACTGTTTAACAGTGAAATAGGCTTTATATTAGCCAATGAACAGGCGCGCATTATCAGTGCCAACCCTAAAGCGGCAGAAGCGACTCGAGTTCCCCAAGATGAACTAACCGATCGAAGTCTGCAACGAGCCTTAAATCTCGATGATCTAACGCACACGCAAATCCTTGAACAAGTGCACCGATTGGGTGAATGGTCTGGTCACTTGTCGCTCGACAATGAAACGGGTTCAACACTAAGAGTCAACGTACGACAAGCCCCACGATTAGGGCGAGGTTTACCCCATATGTTGATCACGCTTGAAGATATCAGCGCCATTATAAACAGTCAGAACCAAGCATTCTTAAGTGAGCTGCTGTGTGATACTACGGTGGCGACCGCACTGACGGATGCCAATGGTAAGTTGATAAAAATTAACCCCGTATTTGATCAGCTCATGCAACTCAACGGCGATCTGAATCATGATTTAGCGTCATTGCTGTCTAACGATTTAGGTAATCAATGGCAACGGATCACTGCCCAAATCAGCATGCAAGGCCAATGGCAAGGCCAGATCCTTTGCTCACCCAATCTACGTCACTCAAATTGTTTACAGGCCACCCTCAAGGGACATGTCGCGACTGACGGTGAGATTGATTACATCATCTGTACCTTAGAACAAGCTATCGATGGCCAACGTGGCGCAGAACCCCGCAGTTTTGTGCCACATCGCAGCACGATTTTGCAGCACCTGTCAGATTTAGAACGCTATTTTGCTTCACTTTCGCCCCAAAGCCGCAACCACTCGAGTCTACTCGTGATGGACATTAATCCGGAGGGATTACTGAGCCACATGAGCGATATCGATCAACTCGAAAATCGCCAGCAAGAAGTGGAAATTCAGCTATTACTTGAGATACCAACCCACTATCAAATACTCCATTGGCAACTGGGTAAGCTGTTGTTATTACTTCCAGATACCGATGCAACAGCGGCACATCACTTTGCCCTTAATACCATAGAAAAGCTTAACAGCAACGGTTTAGGTGAAGGGATCAGCATCGGCATAGCTAGCTATCAAGAAGGACAAAGTCTGGAGCAATACCTCAGCAATGCCGAGGTAGCACTCAAACGGGCAAAACAGAATAACGACCAGAATATCGGCCAGGCTTTTACTCGCCAGCCGTCTTAACGGGCGGATTAAAAGAGTCTGGCAGTTGGCTTTGGGTTATTTCGATAATCGCAGAGCGGTTCATCGTGATTTTATAGCGAGCATATTCCGGTTCTTCACGGCCATCACGTAGCACTAAAATCAGATTAACCTGGTAACGACGCTCGACCGACTCATGGCTGATTTTGCCCTCAAGCTCCTTGTAAATCTTCGCTTTGCCCCGCTCTAAGTAGCGGGCAAACGGCACAAAACTAAAGTTGACTTGCTCTTGAATTGTTGAATAGCCGGCCTGAAACTCGCCTTGGTTTACCCGAGTCGCAATTTTGTAATGGAGGATCTCGGCATCGACTTTGTTCTGGCTATGTCGGTGTTTTAGGATTTCGTTTACCTTTTCGGGTAAATCCTGTGGCCGCATAAACTCCAACCACACCAATTGTTTAGCAATAACAGCCTGGCTAGTGGTATCCCTTAAGATACGGCTCCACCGCGGCCGACCACGCTGGATAAAGCGCCAAAGAGCATTACGCACATCGTCCTTAAAGATTTCCCTAAATCCGTATATCACCGCTAAGGTCAATACGAGGGCAATAGTAAAACCGCTAAAAACGCCCTGTGCCTCAATAATCAGCGCCGACACCACCAACATCACTAATGCCGTGGCAAGCCCCGTTGTGAACTTTTTAAGGCCGATCCCCAGCGGTTTTAACTCTTCTTTAAGTACGACCCCTTGCTGAATCAAACGCCGTAATAACAGCATCTTATTCGAAATTCGATTAGGATCTTGTTTTGTCTGTGCCGAGTTATAGTTATTGGCATCACGATAGGCTGATTCATTTCGACAAAGAGTTAGCACTCGCTCTTGAATGTCGGAAAAGTCACTGGTACGGGTAGCGTGGGCTAATACTTTTAGCAGTTGCTGCTCACAAAACCAAGACAGATAGTTATCCGCATTTTCAAAATAGGATTTCCATTTAGCATCGCCTGGTTCATTACGGCGAAACTTTTTCAGCAATTGGGTTATCTGTTCACACAACTCATCGAGTGCGAGATAAAAATGCTCAACATCAGCAATCCGATTGAGTTCTTTGACATCGTTTTCAACCGCTACCGCAAATTGGTAGGCAAACAAGTTTAAGTACAGCCTAAACTCTTCCACAGTGCGGCGATTCATACTGGCAAAACGGCCTTGTACGAGCGGTAAATGCAAACCTTCGGAATAGTAAGAACGGCGGCCAACAATGGCGCTATGATAATATTCTTCTTCGTTTAAGGTGTGCGCACCTATGCCCATTTCCTTAGGTAAAAAGAAATAGAGGTCAAGCTGACGATTATCGCCCTTTTCCATCTGGTGGCTGAACTTAATCGACAGGGATTCTTCTTGTTTGACACGTATCTTAAACACAAAAACCTTAATGATTGGAGCCAAAGAGTCAGCATTAACACCATCGAAAATACAATCTAAACCGAAAGCGCGCTAAATTCACTGATTAAATTCGGCTATTGACGATTCGACAACCACAAACCGTATTACTGGGCTGAAACAATACCACGGCGTAGTCTTGGTCTGGGTCACTATCAAGCACCTCAATGCTAAGGTTATGTCTGCCTGACTCACTAAAATGTAAGCTACTAATATAAGACAGATACTTCATATGCTCTGGCCAATGTTTTTTATCGACCTCCTCAGATTCTGTCTTGGTCTTAACCGACACGTTGTAGGCCATACGATTGAGCTCCATATTTTGCACTTCGCCCTGCATCAGAATGGTGCCTGCACTGGAGCCATCGAGGTTAAAATATCGATAATTAATCTGTGCATTGCCTGCGGAGATCAGTACATCGACTAAAAGATAGTATTTACCATCTTCAACCCGTTGAGCATGACGGTCAAAAAGTTCGGAGCTGCAATTGAGGATCACCGCCTTATTTGAGACTGATTGCAGATAAATCACCCCGCAAGCCACAATCAGCGCAGTGAGAATCGTGAGATTTATCGTCCACTTTAGCCACTTAGCCACAGATCCCAATCTCCTGTAGCCACTGTGCATCAATAAACTCTTTAGGGCGTCTAAAATCACTTATCTTTAAGTTTCGAATAACGGACTGCCCGAGCTTATGGCCGCGCAAAGTAATGTTAAGTACTTGTTTATCATGTGAAAGAGAAGAATAAACCTCGGACCAATCACTCTGTCCGCAGCGGCTTAGTCCCTGGCCCAATCGATCGCCTAACTCAAACAATATGGTATTGTTCGTTTTAGAATTAGCGTAAAGGTGCAAGCGAATATGTTGTCCTGATGCCAAAGGAAGTTCCGTCGATAACAAGGATTCAGTCGGCACACTATGATCAATTCGGCTAAGATAAAAACCCGAAATCGCCAGCATAAAACCAAAAACCAGTAGCGCACTCCACCAAGGTAGTGACTGTAATCGAGGATAATGAAAGCTTTTTAACCGCTGCCCTTGGGTATTGTGTAGCAAATAACCTTGACCTTTGACGGTTTCAATCAGCCCTTCATACTGCGGACCAAGAAAAGAGCGGATCATAAATACTGCGCGAGCGAGTGAAGTATCTGTTAGCGGTGGGTGCTCACCATCACCAGTCTTAAGCTCATGCTTTGAGACCAGTTTACCTTGATGTTCAACCAATAAGGTCAACACCTGTAACTCAGCACGGGGAAGGTGCCAAGATTCATTCCGAGCTTGTTCGACGAGCAAACCACGCTCTTTGTCAAACCAACAGCTCCCCACTTGCATAAAGAAAATCCCAAGCCTATAAAATCATGGAATTAAGTCTATGCAAGGCTTCTAATGATTACTGTGATCCTGTTAACCCAAGGCGGCAAATAATTACATTTCGTGAGATAAGCCGCAGGTTGGGTGTATAAAATAAAAATCTGATTTAGTTCACAGATGTAAATGGTATTTGCAAACAATAGCGTTGGCTGATAAATGCTTACAAATTTACATAAATATCACAAATAATGTGTGTCAGCACAAATTTCAATCTAAAAAAGCGAATTATTACCCAAAATTCAACCTTATAAAGCAATTAAAAATTCAACGACATCTTCTTCACTAATAAGGGAAATATCCTCTCTGGCAAATCACATTATTTATCTTTTAGCTCCCTAGAATGGCTTTCATCAACCCAGTTTTCTGATTGATAAATAAAAGCAATTACTAAAGAGGAATTTATGATGAGCATTAATCGACGCCAAGCATTAACTCGTATTATCGGTATCAGCACAGCGGCAGCGGGCGCAACATTAATGGGTACGTCAGCCTTTGCGGCGACCAATGCCGACGGTCAATATCAATTAGCACTCGGCGAAAAACTCAAATACGCACCACTAGACCCCATGGCAACCGCTAAACTCACCTACGAGACAGGTGGTGGCTGTATGCACCAAGTATTTCACTCTGTCGTCACTATGCTAGCGCAATCTAATAGTGCCGATGCTGATAAGTTTAAAACTATCCCAACCGCGCTTGCCGGTTATGGTTTTGCAGGGGTCACAGGCCAAGGCACCTTATGTGGTAACCTCAACGCTATCGGTATGTTAGTCAATATCTTAGATGATATTAATGGTCAGAACAGCGCCGTGATTGCTAACACATTCCGTTATTATGAAAATACAACGCTACCTTTATCTTCCCCTGAATTTATTGCAGGCATAGGCTCAACCGCAGAAAAAACGGCTCTGGTTGGTAGTTCATCAAAAGCCATGAGCGTATTGTGCCACTCTTCTATTAGTAACTGGTCTAGGGCATCAGGCCTACCCTTTGCTAAAAAAGGTGAACGCTGTTATCGCCTATCAGCTTCCATGGCGTATTACCTGGTCGAACTGCTAAACCGTGCCCATCAAGGAGAGAATATCGGTGCCTTACCAGGTAGCAAACCTTCACTTGAGGCTCAGGATTGCCAAGTTTGTCATGGCAGCACTGGAACATTAGGCTCGGCAGCAAGCGTTAAAACGGATATGGAATGTACCACTTGCCACACTGGACATTTTAATTAAGGAGGCAGTGATGAAATACCCATTACTTGCGTTAACCCTAGCTTCGTTTGCCCTTGCTGGCTGTGGTAGTGACGATAACAAGTCAGAGGAAATTACACCTCCACCACCTCCTCCGCCCGTCGAAAAAACCGTGAGTATTGACGAGGCGACGCAAATTAATCTGGCAGTAAAGCAATTTGATCCCAATACCGGCACGTTGTTATTTACATTGGCTGATGCGTCACAAGCGGCAATCACTGCGGCTAAAAACTACGATATTTACTATTTTGGCTTTCCTGACAAGAATAAATCGTCGTCAAATGCTAAAGCATGGAAACGTTGGCATGTCACTCAAAGCTATCGTTGCCAAAGCAAAGGTGAATGCAGCGGTAAATTAACCGAGGTAAAAAATGGTCAATATCAGTTTGAAATAGCAGGACTTGATTGGCAGCAACAGGACCCAAGTGGCGCCGTGGCGCAAATTAAAGTCGCGATTCAAATTTATGGTACCAAAGCCAATAATGAACTGACCTTAGTTCCAGTCGTTCCGTTGTAATCCTTTTCATCGACTCCTAATCAAATAGGCATCCACTTCTAGGTTTGGATGCCTATTTTGTTATTAGCGACTACTACACGCCCATAAATTACCACTGGGCATAAATTTAATCAGGGTATAGTCATCAATACGATTAATATCCACAATCTGCATATTAAAGCTCATGGTTCCCAGCGCGATTAATGCAGCCCTTGAGCGTTGCACATCCTCTCGAATCGGCTCAGGGAGCTCTGTTTGCAGCAGATCCATTTTGATATTCGCTTGAGCTAAATCAAATTGATAGGTCATAGTGCCAATGTCAAAATGTTTAACCTCACCAGAATAGTTGATGGACGCAAGATCCTTATTATCAATGCCATAACTATAATCTAAAGTTGCCTTTTGCCCCTGCACTTGGACCGAAAGCGATAAAGAATGGCGCAATAATGACGAAGATGCATCGGAAAATGGTGGCTGGAATAACTGAGCATGACAATCTAAGTGTAAACTTTTATGGCTAACACTCTGCCCATATCCATATAGCAGCCCCCCCAATCCGAGCATAATGATTAACAGGAGTTGCCATGGTTTTAAACGGCTTAACGAGAAAATGCTGGATACCATCTTAGCTACATATCCCCGCAAGTGTTAACCAATCAGGTTGCGATGTATCACTCATAAAATTGTCAGACATTAATTTTATCGTCTGAAACTTAAGCCCATTCTCACGGTTATCCCGTAAAATAAAGCTGATTAACTTGCGATCAATAGAAATATTCGCCGCCACAGATTGCCAAGGAAACACGGCACACGCTTCAATTTGCCCCATCATTTGTTCAACGAGGGACTTCATCTCCGCACAGTAGTATTGCCCAGTGTAGAACTTAACCTCTGACGCCAAACCATTTGGCTTCTGGATCTGCTGGCTATAATTCGGTGCAATTTGCGTTGGATGGCTAATATGCGCCCCAATCCCACATAGAGCTATCAGGGTAACAAGTATGATCAATGCGAACTGTAACGGATTGATTTGATATGTTGGGGAGTCAAGTAGCTTATGATTAATCGACACTGATGAAGGATATAAAATAAACCCCTCACCCCGTACCGTATCGAGTAAAGAATATGGCTTTTTTCCTAATATAGAACGCAACCGCTTGATAACATCATCGAGAGTATCATCACACCGACGGGCACCCTTAACATAGGATGACAATAACTGCGTTAATTCAAAGCGGGAAACCACCTTACCTCGATGCTTAGCCAATACGCTCAGTACTTGATATTCATCGCTACTCAGTATCCAGCGACAGCCAGAGGCATCGACTAACAAATGTTCTTGGGCATCAAACCAACAATCACCAATTTGCATCTCGGCTCCTAGCATTACCTAACTTGAAGCCGAGTATACAATTTGAACTTTAATAACGCAGTAATCCGAGGACATCTCCCCGCATCAGATGAATAATCTGTGAATTACATCAATAAAAAATTTAATGCTAAAAACAAACAAGGATACATTATGTTTCATTTGTTTTTAGAACATTGCAGCATTGAGCCACATATGTACTAAAATACTCGCCACATATCCCAACGCAATGACAGGAGTCCAACGTAAATGTGATCCGAAGGTATAAATCCCCCTCGCCTGACCCATTAATGCTACCCCTGCCGCACTGCCGATGGACAATAAACTGCCACCCACCCCTGCGGTTAACGTCACCAGTAACCACTGACCTAAGGCCATATCTGGATTCATAGTCAACACCGCAAACATCACCGGAATATTATCCACGACTGAAGACAACAAACCGATGGCTACGTTGGCAAAGGTCGCATCCCAATGGGAATACAAGGCCTCAGAAACGAGACTTAAATACCCCATAAAACCAAGACCACCTACGCATAACACTACCCCGTAGAAAAACAGCAATGTATCCCACTCAGCACGGGAGATCCGATTAAACACATCGAACGGTACGACACTACCTAACTGTTGAAGACGCTGTTTATCCTGACGTAACTCCGCCTTTGCCCGTTCACGAGCAACGGAGCGATCAAAGGTTTTACGCAGGTAATAACCAAAGAATTGCAAGAAGCCAAGACCTGTCATCATCCCCAGCACCGGTGGCATACCAAGGAAAGAGTGAGCACATACTGCAGTAGCAATCGTCAGCAGAAAGAGCGCCACAATACGTTTAGCGCCAGGTTTAGTGTAAACCTGCTCTTTTTCAGGCTCAGGGATATAATGCGGAATAAATATACTCATAATTGCCGCTGGCACGACAAAGTTGACTAATGCAGGAATAAATAGATGGAAAAAATCGGCAAAGTGCACTAACCCTTTTTGCCATACCATCAGGGTCGTGATATCACCAAAGGGACTAAATGCGCCGCCCGCATTGGCCGCCACCACGATATTGATACAAGCGAGGGTAATAAATTTTCGCTGTCCAGCGCCAACTTTCATGACCACAGCGCACATTAATAATGCGGTAGTTAAATTATCAGCCACGGGCGAAATAAAGAAAGCCATAAAGCCTGTCAACCAGAAAACGGTTCGTAAGCTAAAACCACGTCCCACTAACCAACCGCGAATGGCATCGAATAAATTTCGTTCTTCCATGGCATTGATATAGGTCATCGCCACCAATAGGAAGAGTAATAACTCGGCATATTCCAATAAATTATGCTTAAAGGCTGCTTCAGAGACCTCTGACATACCATTTTGCACATACACAAAACCTATCATGCCCCAAATAATGCCAGCTGCGACCAATACGGGTTTGGATTTACGCAGGTGCAGCGCCTCTTCGGCCATCACCAAAATATAGGCAAGCACGAAGACGCATACGGCAATATACCCCACTGATGCAGCGGTTAAATCGAGCCGTTCTGTTCCTTCGGTCATTGCCCAAACTGCTGGTGAGAATCCGCTCAATATTGCAACACAGAATAGGCTAAATAATGCCATTCCACTGTTTCTAAACCACCGCTGTAATTTCATCTAAATTCATCTCTGCAAGGGAAATCAGTTCGCAAATTACCATAGCTCGGGTTCTGTAAATTTTGATAAAACGCAACTTTCTATGTATTTCCCGATAACCAAAGGCACTTACAACATTAATTTTTGTATAACTACAGGCGAAACTAATAAAGATTTAACTAACTTTGTTTCAAGTTAGTCTAAAAACAGCCAATAAAAAAGCACCTCTCGGTGCTTTTATGTTGATATCAATCACATTGATTAGAACGAATAGAGCAAGGTCATATTGGTTTCGGTATCGGTGCTCTTTTTATTGTCCAGCGGCTCGCTGTTATAACGCACGATAATGGCAAACTTCATTGCCAAGGCGCCAATAATATTCGCAGTGAGTGAGGTTTCCGAACGCGCATCTAATTTATCACCATAGTCGGCGACAAAACGCTGTTGGAATTTTGAGGTTTCTGTGATTTCAGTTTCGAAGTTAATCACACCGTGGGCAACCACACTGTCATTGGAATCTGTGCCCTCTAACAGAGCTTGCTCTGAATCGAGGCGTTGATAGATATAACCGGGACCGATTTCAACATCTAAGAAAGTCTTGCTGGTGTCATAGAGCCTATGACCATAACCCGTCGCGCCAGATACTGTGTAGTCATAACCGGTAAAAGGGTCAACTTCGTAGTTAGCGTTAGCAAATAGATAGCTGCGGTCAGTCATCTTATAGTTGCCTTGTGCCCCCGCTAAATAGCGCTTAGCCGTAACCTCGCCAGTATCCTCTTTATATAAACCTTCTAAAAGATATTGGTTTTCCCAATCACCTAATTCGTGTTTGAAGTTTAAGCGACCTTTGTAAGATGAGGTATCTGTGTTGCCTGTGGTTAAGGTTGCACCTAGCTCGGCTTCGCCCGCGAATGTTTTATCGCCTTTAACAAAATCGGCTCCCGCATTCGCCATAAATGGCGCCGTCATCAATAGTGCAGCGGTCAGTACTTTCTTCATGTTTATCCGTTCCTGTTCCGTTTAATCCCCTAAAAATCTGCGTAATACTAACATTTACGATTGAAAAATAAAAATTCATCGATTTTTTGCATAAAAAAGCCCGCTAATCAGCGGGCTTTGAAAAGTGATTTAAGGCTTACAGGTTGATCTTAGGGTCTAAAGCACCTGATTGATACGCTTTGTACATTGCTTGTAAAGACAAAGGCTTAATCTTAGAGGCTTGACCCGCACAACCAAAGGCCTCGTAGCGAACGGTACAGATGTCTGCCATCGCTTCCATAGAGGCTTTCAGGAACTTACGTGGGTCGAACTCGCTTGGGTGTTCGGCCAAGTATTTACGTACCGCACCAGTAGACGCTAAGCGCAAGTCGGTATCGATGTTCACTTTACGCACGCCGTGTTTGATACCTTCAACGATTTCTTCTAATGGCACGCCGTAAGTTTCAGGAATTTGACCACCGTATTGGTTGATGATCTTAAGCCATTCTTGCGGCACAGAAGAAGATCCATGCATCACTAAGTGAGTGTTAGGAATGCGGGCATGGATTTCTTTGATGCGGTCGATACGCAGTACATCACCCGTTGGTTTACGGCTGAACTTGTATGCGCCGTGGCTGGTACCAATTGCAATCGCTAGCGCGTCAACATGGGTATCAGCAACGAAGCGTGCCGCTTCTTCTGGGCTGGTCAGCAGTTGGTCGTGGCTTAATACGCCTTCAGCGCCCACACCGTCTTCTTCACCGGCAGTACCGGTTTCTAAGCTGCCTAAACAACCGATTTCGCCCTCGACAGACACACCACACGCGTGGGCGAATGCAACAGTTCTGCGAGTCACATCAACGTTGTACTCGTAAGACGCTGGGGTTTTACCGTCGGCCATTAATGAGCCGTCCATCATTACTGATGACATACCTAATTGGATAGAACGCTGACAAATATCAGGGTCAGTACCATGGTCTTGGTGGATACAAACTGGGATATCGGGATACTGCTCAAGTGCAGCCGTCATCAGGTATTTTAAGAATTGTGGACGCGCATATTTACGCGCACCCGCAGAGGCTTGCACGATAACAGGGCTGTCGGTGGCTTCTGCGGCCTGCATGATGGCGCGCATTTGCTCAAGGTTGTTTACGTTGAACGCTGGCACACCGTATCCATGTTCTGCCGCGTGATCGAGTAGTTGTCGTAGGGAAATTAACGCCATTTTTTTAACTCCAATAATAGGGTGACTTCACATTAACGCTGGGTCACCGAGGTCGCTATCGTTTGGATGGATTTTTATGCTCAATCGCTCTAGTGATGTGTAAATCCCTTTAGAGAAGGAGCGGTTTTTTTTATAATTTTTTATCATTTTTTGTGCTGTCGCGGCGCAGTGCCGCGACAGCGCAATACCTAACTCAATGTTAGGCACCGCGTTTTTTCAACATAGCTACAGCGGGTAACTCTTTACCTTCGAGGAACTCGAGGAAAGCACCACCACCAGTAGAGATGTAAGAGACTTTATCGGCGATACCGTATTTATCGACCGCCGCTAAGGTGTCACCACCGCCAGCGATAGAGAAGGCTTTAGAATCAGCGATAGCTTGCGCGATACGCTTAGTGCCTTCACCGAATTGGTCGAATTCGAACACGCCCACAGGACCGTTCCATACGATAGTGCCAGCAGACTCAATGATTTTCGCTAACGCTTCGGCGCTGTCGGGACCGATGTCGAAAATCATGTCGCTATCGCCAACCTCACTCACTGCTTTTAAGGTCGCAGCAGCCGTTGGACTAAACTCACCCGCCACAACCACATCGGTAGGCACAGGAATATCGCCACCGCGGCTTTGGGCGTTCGCCACTAAGCGCTTAGCTTCATCAATTAAATCCGCTTCGTATAAGGATTTACCCACGTTGTGGCCCGCCGCAGCGATAAAGGTGTTGGCGATACCACCGCCAACCACTAATTGATCCACAATGCCGGATAAACTTTCTAATACGGTCAGCTTAGTTGACACTTTAGAGCCACCAACAATCGCAACTAATGGACGAGCAGGATTATCTAACGCCTTACCTAAAGCATCTAACTCTTGGGCCAGTAATGGACCAGCACAGGCGATAGGGGCGTGTAAACCAACACCATTCGTTGAGGCTTCTGCGCGGTGAGCCGTGCCAAAAGCATCCATCACATACACATCACATAAGGCTGCCATTTTCTTTGACAGCGCTTCATCGTTTTTCTTCTCGCCTTTGTTAAAGCGAACGTTTTCAAACACAACCACTTCGCCTACCGCAACTTCAACGCCGTCTAAATAGTCGGTCGCTAAACGGACGGTGCAAGACAGGGCTTTGGCCAAGTAATCGACTACAGGTTGCATGGAGAATTCACTGTTGTACTCACCTTCGGTTGGACGACCTAAGTGAGACATCACCATCACCGCTGCACCTTTGGCAAGGGCTAACTCGATAGTGGGGAGTGAGGCACGCAGACGTGCATCACTGGTGACGACGCCGTTGCTGACAGGCACATTGAGATCTTCACGAATAAGCACTCGCTTACCTTGGAGATCTAAATCTGACATATTGATAATTGCCATGGTAACGCTTCCTTTTATAATCAAAAAACAAACTGGTTTTTCATCAATCGGTTAGTGTAGATGGCGATTCGGCACTCGACATCCCGTCGAATTGGCCACTACGCTTTAACCCATTGGTATCAATTCTTATCTTCAGCTTTGTTTAGCTGCAATCATCGCTAAACTGGTATCTAACATGCGATTGGCAAAGCCCCACTCGTTATCGCACCACAGCAACAGTTTAACCAACTGCCCTGCGCTCACCCGAGTCTGGGTGCCATCGACAATACTGGAGCGCGGATCATGGTTAAAATCACAGGATACCAGCGGCTCGTCAGTATAGCCTAAGATGCCGTTAAATCGTCCATTGGCGGCCAATTCTAACACTTGATTGACGGTCGCAATATCCACTGTTTTATCTAATGTTACCGAAAGATCGATAGCGGTAACGTTAATCGTCGGCACTCGCACCGAAATCGCCTCAAATTTGTCCTTCATGTGCGGCAAAATCCGCTCAATACCACGGGCAAGTTTAGTATCAACAGGGATAATTGACTGACCCGCAGCTCGGGTGCGGCGTAAGTCATCATGATAGGCATCAATCACTTGCTGATCGTTCATCGCCGAATGAATGGTGGTAATCGCGCCGCTTTTCACACCAAAGTGTTTATCCAGTACATCAATCACAGGCACGATACAGTTGGTGGTACAAGAGGCATTGGAGACCACTGTATGCTCGGCGCGCAGTAATTCTTGATTCACACCGTAAACGATTGTGCCGTCGACATCGGCCGATGAAGGATGACTGATTAAGACTTGTTTGGCACCCGCGTGGATATGGGCCTCGCAGCTTTGTCGATCTAAAATGGCACCTGTCGCTTCATAGACGATATCGATGTCCATCTCGCGCCAAGGTAGCTTGGCTGGATCAGGTTCATGGAGAATTTTGATGGCGTCATCGCCGATCAGCATCTGATCATCGACTAATTTGACTCTGGGCTGAAATCGACCGTGGGTAGTATCGTACTGGGTCAAATGGACAATGGCTTCAGGCTTAGCCAACTCATTGATTGCGACAATTTGGATTTGCTGGCGTTTTCCGGACTCATATAAAGCACGAAGGATTGAGCGGCCAATACGACCATAACCATTGATTGCGACTCGGATCATTGAGGTCTTTATTTCCTCTTAACAATACTGCATATACAAAAACGGCCTGCAAACAATTGCAGGCCGCATTATACAGATTAACCTTTCAAAAGTTTAACCTTTTGTCGGTAATCCCATCACCTAAACAATTAGCCTAGTGATTTTGCAGCGTTCAGCACATTTTCAACGGTGAAACCGAAGTGCTTCAGCAGCACGTTGCCTGGCGCAGACTCACCAAAAGTAGTCATGCCCACAACTGTGCCTTCGAAACCAACATACTTGTACCAGAAGTCAGTATGGGCCGCTTCGATAGCAATACGTTTAGTTACGGCTTTTGGCAGTACAGATTCTTTGTAAGCAGCATCTTGCTTATCAAACTCAGTGTTTGATGGCATAGATACCACGCGAACTTGTTTGCCTTGTTCAGTCAGGGCCGCAGCAGCTTCTACCGCCAATTGCACTTCACTACCAGTAGCGATCAGAATGTACTCAGGTGTACCCGCGCAGTCTTGCAGTACGTAAGCGCCTTTTGCCACATTGGCTAATTGCTCAGCAGTACGTGCTTGAGCCTTCAGGTTTTGACGGCTGAAGATCAGTGATGTTGGAGCATGGCGACGTTCGATAGCCGCTTTCCACGCTACTGCGGTTTCAGCCGCGTCACATGGGCGCCATACCGCCATGTTTGGCGTCATACGCAGGTTAGCTAATTGCTCAACGGGTTGGTGAGTTGGGCCGTCTTCACCTTGACCGATAGAGTCATGGGTGTAAACGAAGATGTTTTGAATTCCCATCAGTGCAGACATACGTACAGCGTTGCGTGCGTATTCCATGAACATCATGAAAGTCGCGCCGTAGTTGATGAAACCACCGTGCAGAGACACACCGTTCATGATGCCGCTCATACCGAATTCACGCACACCGTAGTACACGTAGTTACCCGCTGGATCGTCTTGAATCCCTTTAGAACCTGCCCACAAGGTGAGGTTAGAACCCGCTAAGTCTGCTGAGCCGCCTAACAGTTCAGGCAGCATAGCGCCAAAGGCTGCAATCGCGTTTTGTGACGCTTTACGGCTCGCAATACCTTCGCCTTTGGCTTGGCATTCTTGGATAAAGGCTTGTGCTTTGGCTTCGAAATCGGCTGGTAATTCACCTTTCAGTACACGGCGCTCGTATTCAGCAGCCAGTTCTGGGTAAGCTTTCGCGTAAGCGGCAAACTTATCGTTCCATGCCGCTTCACGGGCTGCTCCCACTTCTTTAGCATCCCAACCAGCGTATACGTCGGCAGGAATTTCGAATGGCGCATGTGGCCAGCCTAAGAATTCACGGGCCGCGGCGATTTCCGCATCACCTAATGGCGCGCCGTGGCAATCGTGGCTGCCAGATTTGTTTGGCGAACCAAAACCGATAATGGTTTTGCAGCAGATCATGGTTGGTTTGTCGGTGACCGCTTTAGCCGCTTCGATAGCCGCGCGAATCGCATCGCTATCGTGACCATCTACGTTAGCAATCACATGCCAGCCGTATGATTCGAAACGTTTTGGCGTGTCATCGGTAAACCAGCCTTCAACATGACCGTCGATAGAGATGCCGTTGTCATCCCAAAATGCGATCAGTTTGCCTAGGCCTAAGGTACCAGCCAGAGAACACGCTTCGTGGGAAATACCTTCCATCAAGCAGCCATCGCCGAGGAAGCAGTATGTGTAGTGGTCAACAATCTCGTGACCTTCACGGTTAAACTGTGCCGCTAAGGTTTTTTCTGCAATCGCCATACCCACAGCGTTGCTGATCCCCGCACCTAATGGACCCGTGGTGGTTTCAACACCTGGGGTGTAACCATATTCTGGGTGACCTGGGGTTTTAGAATGTAACTGGCGGAATTGCTTCAGCTCATCCATTGGCAGATCGTAGCCCGTGAGGTGTAATAAAGAGTAGATCAGCATAGAGCCATGACCGTTAGAGAGGATAAAACGATCTCTATCTACCCATTTCGGATTGTTCGGATTGTGCTTAAGGAAATCATTCCACAGCACTTGCGCAATATCTGCCATGCCCATTGGGGCGCCAGGGTGGCCTGAGTTTGCTTTTTGAACTGCATCCATACTTAACGCACGGATTGCGTTGGCGAGTACTTTACGGGAAGGCATGCTCTCTCCTGCTTAATTTGTGGGGGTCTAGCGGGCAATTTGGATGCATATTTTCCCCTACATAGCGAAGCGACGCAAACGAAAATTCACCACAATCTTGTCTTCGCACTCCCAATGGGACTTTTTACGATAAAAAAATAGCTTAAAGATGAACTATTCAAGCCAAAACATCGTACTAAACTCGCAATGACAATCACTCAGTGTCATTAACCTTAAAGAGTCCGTGATGGGAAAACAGCAACGATTCCAAGTTTACCCAACGGTTTGCAGAGAGTGATTATAGTTTTTAATTATAATTTTCAAAAAGTTAATTAACTTAAACGCTTTTTAGTTCAAATTTTAAAGCTGAGATTTACCTCACTAAGTACAGAAATATTTAGCTTTGGGGGTGTCATGGCGATGAATTTCCACTAAAATAGCCGTCTAGATGTAGATGCTTCTACACGTTTGATTGCTAACGACGAGATTTTCCTACTATGGCAAAGCACTTGTTTACTTCTGAGTCGGTCTCAGAAGGTCATCCCGATAAGATTGCAGATCAGATTTCTGATGCTGTGCTAGACGCGATTCTGGCCCAAGATCCTAAAGCGCGCGTTGCGTGCGAAACATATGTCAAAACTGGCATGGTATTAGTAGGTGGCGAAGTGACCACCTCTGCCTGGGTTGATATTGAAGAGCTTACCCGAAAAACGGTTCGTGAAATTGGTTATATCCATTCAGATATGGGCTTCGATGCCGATTCTTGCGCCGTATTAAACGCGATTGGTAAACAGTCACCGGACATCAACCAGGGTGTTGACCGCGCAGATCCAAAAGAGCAAGGTGCCGGCGACCAAGGTTTAATGTTTGGTTATGCCAGCAACGAGACTGACATTCTGATGCCAGCACCTATTACTTATGCCCACGCATTAGTGAAGCGTCAATCAGAAGTGCGTAAAAATGGCACCCTGCCATGGTTACGCCCAGATGCGAAAAGCCAAGTGACCTTCGCCTACGAAGACAACAAGATTGTTGGTATTGATGCGATCGTATTGTCTACCCAACACAGCCCTGATATCGCTCAAGCGGATTTGATTGAAGGCGTGATGGAAACCATCATCAAACCAGTTCTGCCAGCACAATGGCTGAGCAAGGACACTAAATACTTCATTAACCCAACTGGCCGTTTCGTGATCGGTGGTCCTATGGGTGACTGTGGTTTAACCGGTCGTAAGATCATCGTGGATACCTACGGTGGTATGGCGCGTCACGGTGGTGGTGCATTCTCTGGTAAAGACCCATCAAAAGTTGACCGTAGTGCTGCTTACGCTGCCCGTTACGTTGCGAAAAACATCGTAGCAGCGGGTCTGGCAGACCGTTGTGAGATCCAAGTGTCTTACGCTATCGGTGTAGCTGAACCGACTTCTATCAGTGTTGAGACTTTCGGTACGGGTAAAGTATCTGAAGAAGTCTTAATCAAGTTAGTCCGTCAACACTTCGACCTGCGTCCATACGGCCTGACTGAGATGTTGAACTTAGCTCGTCCAATTTACCAAGCGACAGCCGCTTATGGTCACTTTGGCCGCAGCGAGTTCCCATGGGAAGCGACGGATAAAGCTGACGCACTGCGCGCCGATGCAGGTCTGTAATCTACATTAAGCTCATGCTTTTACAAGAAAAAACCGCCTAATGGCGGTTTTTTTATGCTTAGGATGTATTGCCTAACTCCATTCCTCTCAGCAAGATGGCTTTTACTCTATGCAAAAGACAGAGACTCAATGAAGCCGTTAATCGCACAACTCCAATCCTGTTCTTGGGCGAACAAAGTGGGCCATTACGAGCCCATGGCCAACACCTTAGGTAGCCTAGAAGACATAGCCACTTGCCTTGAAAGGGATCCCGACCGTTTTTTCGAACCGCCCTACACTGAACCCTATGAAAGCTTATGTGTTAGCGACCATCAACAAGCCGACAGATTAAAGCCCCAAGTCTCTAGCGAAATCGTCGCTCAAATAGCGAAAACCGCCTATCTGGAAACGTGGAAAATAATGCCCGTTGCCGAGATTTGCGCACTAGTCGCAGATGATGCCGAAACCTTAGCCACCTTATTGTTAGCCGAAGTCACGCTATGCGACTTCACACAAGAACGTTTAGCCTGGTACTTGCAGGGACGGCTTCCTTTTGGCTATCAAGGAAATTACCCGACGGGGAAATGGTTAATCCTGTGATCCAGATTAACAATGGTCAAAATGGGCGTTTTGCATACACAGCAGATTTATCTGCGCGGCGGATAACAGTGCACACTCTTGTTCGCCAATTATCCTTGCACCTTGAACGACCTCGGGCGTTAAACATACTATAGCCGCACTGTAAGCATTGGTGCGGCCGCAATCGAGCCAACAATCTTCAATCTGTAACCAATAATGGGGGCGACTATCGTCGCAATCGACTTCAAATCCTCGGGCCTCACATTGCAGCAAGGCACACTCGGATAATAATACGCGCAGGTTGTCCCACGCCGATAAACTAGTCTGGGCATAGTTAGCCAACAAGATATTGACCAAGGATTTACTCACCATTTATCTCCAACCAAAAGGCTTTAGCATCGGGTCCTGGCATTGCCTTGGCATATAACCAACCTTGCACATAAGCAACACCAGCTTCTTTTACAAACTCGGCTTCAACACGGGTTTCAACCCCCTCAGCTGTCAAGCTAAAACCTAAACTACTACAAAGCTTGCAAATTTGCAGATATAAAGTACGACCTTTAGGCTCACTGGCATTGGCGAGAATACTGCGATCTAGCTTAATACTGAAGAATCCCCTGATGATTTACAAATAAATCATCAAATTAGAGTGGAAGCGCATCTTGTTGCATGATCAAATGGTTTCGCTAAAAACTACACTTGGACAACAAGATGCGCGAAGCCAATATCCTACAACATTCTTTACACCAATACTGCCCAGAACTTCACCTAAAACGATTAAACAGCTTGATGCTGGCCTCTAAGGCACTGATTGAATGTAAGACACTGACCTTGACTGAGTTAGGTCGAAATTTACCAACCACGGCCCGAACCAAGCACAACATCAAGCGCATTGATCGTTTGCTCGGCAACACGCATCTGCATCAAGAACGGTTAGCTGTCTACCAATGGCATGCCCGCCTCATCTGTTCTGGTAACCCTATGCCGATTGTGCTCGTCGATTGGTCAGACATCCGAGAGCATAAACGCATCATGGCTCTGCGCGCCTCAATAGCCTTCAATGGCCGCTCTATTACCCTGTATGAGAAGTCCTATCCCCTATCAGAACAATGCTCTAAGGCCTCCCACAACGGTTTTTTAGCGGACTTAGCCAAGATTTTACCTTTGCATGTTACCCCTCTCATCGTGACTGACGCGGGGTTCAAAGTGCCTTGGTACAAAGAGGTTGAGGCGCATGGTTGGTTTTGGCTAAGCCGTATTCGCGGTACAGTTCAATTTGCAGATATTGGCGCTGAAAATTGGCGTGCAGTTCGCAGTACACATGACTTGGCCAACGGTCAAGCGAAGAGCCTGGGTTGTAAGACCTTGACCAAAACTAACCCTATCAATTGCCATCTCACGCTTTATCGTAGCAAACCTAAGGGGCGTACAAATCAGCGTTCAACGAGGACTAATTGCCACCATCCATCGGCAAAAACGTACTCAACATCGGCGAAAGAGCCTTGGGTGTTAGCCAGCAATTTACCACCAGAATCTCGGAGCCCAAAGCAGCTGGTAAACCTGTACGCCAAACGTATGCAAATAGAGGAAACCTTTCGTGACCTCAAAAGCCCGGCATACGGCTTTGGCTTACGCCAAAGTCGTACCAACAGTCCAGAGCGATTCGACATCATCCTACTGATAGCGTTGATGGTTCAATGCCTGTTGTGGCTAGTTGGTTTACACGCACAGCAACAGGGCTGGGATAAGCATTTTCAGGCCAATACCATTGGGCATCGAACGGTACTCTCAACGATTCGCTTGGGATTGGAGGTGCTCAGGCGGCCTGATTATCAAATCACGGAGAAAGAATTGCTGGCGGCCTGGGTATTATTCGCCAATCAGTTGCTCAAATATGGCTATGCTATGGCTGATTTATGAGGGGATCCTTCAGAGCTTAATACCATCGACATTGATTCGACTCAGTAGACTTAAACTCGAAAACCCAGTACCAAAATCATCCAACCAAAAACGGAAACCACACTGCTTAAGCTGTTTGATACTGCTATCAATGCGGCTTATATCCAACATGAATGCCGATTCTAACATCTCAATTTCGACCTGATGAGCAACACTACCTAATCTATCATTCATAATCGCTAATAATTGACTATCGGTGATGTTATTTGGGTCAATATTGATACTGACCTTAGGAAAAAAGCCCTCTAATGCCCAACGAGCAAGATCTTCTGCAACGGTATTAATTACAAAACGATCAATAATGTGGGAATAGCCCGCACGTTGAAACGCATCAATAAAATAAGGGCCTTTTAAGGCCCCATACTCATCCCGAAGACGAATTAGCGCCTCAAATCCAACCACTTTACCATCAATTAAAGCAATCTTAGGTTGATAGTGAAGCTGCAATTCACCGGCTAACACCTCTTTGATGGTTTTCTCTAAATTAATTTCAGCCTTTAAAGACTCTGACTGTTTTTTTAGATAATGTGTTTCATTCATCAGCTCAATATCTGCTTGAAATTGAATCCTTTTTATAAGCTCACGATCGAACTCATAGTGTTCACTCATTAAAGAAAATCGCTGTACAAATGGTAGATAAATCAACACACCGATAGCTATCAAAAAACATTGAAATAACACAGAACTAAAATGCCCACTCGCCATATAAGCATTAATAAATGGAGGTGTTATCCAAGGAAAGCTATGAGCATCAAATTCTAGAATACCTATACTGATGGCGCTATAGGCTAATATAAAATTCACTATGGGCGAGAGTATAAATGGCAATAATAATCTAGGGTTAAAAATAATAGGTAAACCATAAATCAATATTTCATTGATATTGAAAAATGCAAAGGGCGTTGCAATCTTAACAATATGGCGTGTTGCACTGTCTTTAGAACTAATGAAAATAGCAATAATGAGCGATAACGTCGCCCCGCTGCCACCGTAAAGAATAAACAAATCCATAAATTGACTCGCGGTTAGATTAGGTACAACCTCAGTCAAGCCATTATCGACACCAATTAATAGTAGATATGCATTATCACCGTGCACACCGAAGCTCCAGAGCACATGGGTTAATAAAATACGGATAAACAATTGGATCCCAATACTAGCGGTTTGCAAAGTATCAATTAGTGGCGAAAAAACCAACTAAGTAAGGCAGATGCTTCGGTAACAAGCATCAATATAACCATAAAACAAATAACTACTGGCAAAAAAATATTCAGATGCTGTTTTAAGTATCGACTCAATGCTTTTCCTTTTACTAAGTCTAGCCATCGCCAAGTAACCAATATGCGCAATAGATATGCCGTTAAAATCGGTAATAAAACCACCCGAGGATCACCTAAAACCACATCAACATAATCAATGCTAAGTACTTCCTCTGTGGTTGGCACATGCAAAGCCAGTATGATGCTAAAGGAGATTGAGCACACAACAATCGCTGAAAGCTGAAGATATTTGGCAAAATGGAAGGAAAGAGAAATAAGCGCAAGCAACGGAAATATCTTTGCAAGCTGCACAGAAAAAAATGTTAAGCCATAAAAAAATGCCGTTGTTTGCCATTCCGGGATCCAACTACTTAATAACGCTATAACCAGTGATAGTAGTGAGTTAACAAGAATAAATGGCAGTAACGCGATAAAGGACTCACGTACAGAGATAAGAAAACTTCTGTCCAGAAAATTTCGAAGTTCAAACATGATATCAGGGTTATTATTGACAACTATTTAATAAAACATAGTCGATCAATCTTTTAGGACACAATCAACCTAAAAAATACTGATTTTTGAAAGCAGAACAACGTAAAATATGGCGGGAAAACGAGTTAACGATGAGCGAGTGCATATGAGCGAATATCAACACTCATAATATAATAATCCCTATCAGAAAAAGTAAAAAAATCTGCAACTTGCATTTTAGCTTTACGAGTATGCGCCGCCAAAGAACGCTCATTTTCATCAGCTATAAACGTCACCAGATAAGTAAAACTAGGCGCAGCTTCTCGGTAAATGCGAGTAACAAGTGCCTCAAAAACGCCTTGGCCACGATATGCTTTATCAACCCAGATAGGACCGTATTGGCAGCTGTTTTGCACCGTTAATTGAGAACCATCGCCATTGATTCGATTCAATCTTTTCAACAAATTGCGATAAATTGGCCAGGTCTCAAAAAACGACCAACGTCCCGCAATCACATAACCTATAATGCGTCCGTTAATTTCAGCGACCACAATCCAATGCTTATCAATTAGCTGAGTTAATTCATTACGATTAAATGCTTGCCCTTCCAAATTGACACCATTAGACATTAACTCATCATTGAGATGCTGGCGCTCTAACGCGGCCAATATATCAACATCTTGTTTAGTTGCTAATCGCGTTTGCATCAGAGGTATGTCCAAGTTGAGCTTATCGCTAGATTTTAAGCGCGTCAGTATACTTAAATAAATACTAAAGACTTTATCTTTTAGGAAAAAATTTGCTAATAACGCTATTGTTTCCCACACTTATTGAATTGTAGGTCATTCACTCGCCATTTTATGCTGCCAGAGACTATCAATCCCCAAATCAGTGTGCTTGACAACGATCTACTTCAAGTCAATTTAGGTCGTTGGATGCAACAATGCGAATTAATAAAAAGTTACTACAGCGCTACCCACGTGTTTGTATTACAGATAACGCAATCGGGTTTTGAAGTGATCGTCAGTTCTGTCAGCGAAACGCCGCTTTTTACTTCTGGCACGCTTTTTCCAAATAACTTCCCGCTCTTTGAAGCATTAAAAAATAGCAACATAGACGGAGATTATCTCAATTTAAGCCGCTTTATGCTCGATGAACTTCCAAGAGATTTTGACGGAATTCAATACATTCTGTCCCGCCCTATTGCATGGCCAGATGGCAGTCAATTTGGTTCACTATGCGTGTTAAACCCCCATATGGCCGATCCTTTAAGCAACAGCGCCATGCTTGAACCTTTCCAAATCCTGCTTCAGCAGGAATTATCCCTGTTATGTCAAAACCATAGAATCGAATCGCTATCAATGCGCGATCAAGAGACCGGCATGCTCAACCATTACGGCTTTATGATGATGGCTCCTAGGCAACTCAATCTTGGACGACGCTTTGGCGCCCATGCGGGGATTCTTTTCTTCGAATTGATTGAAGCTGACTCGCCGGAAAAACGCTTAGAAGAGAAACATCACAGGCTCCTCGGTAATTTGGTTCAAGATACCATTCGCACAGCCGATGTTGCAGCCCATTTCAGCGCGACTCAGTTTGTGGTGTTAGCCTTTGTCGATAGCGAACGCGATATATTGCACATTATAAAGCGGGTCGAAAAACAATTAGAACAGCAAAATCATCACCTTAAACTCGATTCCAGTTACAGTTTCTTTACCCCTGAATCGACGGCTAAGTTAGCGCCCATGATGGAAGATGCTCGCTGTAAACTAAAATCTATGTTGCAAGAGCCAACACAATCGAGCAGTAATCAGGCAAAAGGGATCAATGCCGAGCTTTATAACAACCCCGCTGCAGACTCGGCCGAGTTGTAAAAGTCGCAAACGCTATTATTTTGGCAACTCATCCTGACGCTTCGCCCATTGGATAAATAACACCACAGGATAAGGTGACATCAACACTAAGCCTAAGCCAATTAAGCTTGCGATCAATAACATCCCACTGATTTCTAGACTCCATTGAGTCAACATATAAAACCCAAGTCCACAAACTAACATCAAAACCCCTAACCAATGTAAAAACTTCAACAAATTCATAGTGCTTTTAATACTATCTTGCATATAAACCTCTTTTTATCTCTCGCTAAACTTGTACACTATTGCCATGAATATCGAAAAAGGAACTGAGACAATGTTAAAACAAACATTTCTATTAAGCGCATTACTTTTTGGCTTAACGGCTTGTCAGAGTACTGACGTCGCCCATCAAGACACTGTGTCATTACAGGGAAGCTGGCATATTGAAGCAGTCCAAGGACAACCGACTGTTGATTACAGCTCAGCTCAAATCACCTTCGATGCAGAAGGTAAGCTTTCTGGCAATAACAGCTGCAATAACTTTTTTGGCCAATATAACCAGCAAGGGCAAGAGCTGAAAATCATCCCTGGTGGCAGCACCATGAAAGCCTGTGTCGATTCATTGATGCAGCAAGAGCATAAAGTCATGCAAGCACTACCACTGGTCGCTAAAGCCAAATTAGTGCAAGGACGTCTGACATTACTCAGCAGCGACGATAAACCTGTTTTAGTGTTAACCCAACTGAAATAAAAGTGTATCGATAATAAAAAACCGCCGATTGGCGGTTTTTTATTCGAATCAAATCTTAACTCGATCGATTAACTCTTAGTCGCAGCACTTTCGTTTGCGGCATTTTGCTCTGCAATCACGGCGCTCTGCACCATATCAGCATTGTAATGCTCAACGTCGAGTTCATCTTCCGATTTGGCAATTACAGTCGTCGCCACTAAGTCACCAGAGACGTTCACAACAGTTCGCGCCATATCCAAAATGCGGTCAATCCCCGCAATCAAGGCTACACCTTCTAAGGGTAAGCCCACAGTCGAGAGCACTAGAGTCAACATCACTAAGCCTGCGCCCGGTACCCCCGCGGTGCCGATTGAGGCTAACGTCGCGGTTAAAATAATCGTTAGATAGTCGACCCACGTTAAATCAATCCCAAAGGCCTGCGCCACAAACAGCGCGGTCACGCCTTGGTATAGGGCTGTACCATCCATATTGATGGTGGTGCCTAAGGGCAATACAAAACTGGAGATCTTCTTGTTTACCCCAAGATATTCGCTCGCACATTTCATACTTGCAGGTAAAGTGCCTGCCGAACTTGAGGTGGTAAATGCCACCGCCATCGCATTGCTGATCCCCTTAAAAAAATGCAACGGATTAAGCTTGGCAAATAGGCGCAGCACTATGCTGTAGAAACCTAACACATGGATAATACAGCCAATATAAACGGCAATAATGACTTTAATCAGTGGCCATAGCATATCGATGCCATACTCACCCGCAACCCATGCCATTAGACCAAACACACCATAGGGCGCAAGCTTCATCACCATATCGGTCAACTTGTACATGGCCTCAGCAAGGCTCTCAAACACCTTAATCGCAGGTTTGCCATGGTCGCCAATCAATACCAATGCAATCCCAAGTGCCACGGCAAACACAATGACTTGTAGGATCTGGCCACTCGCCAATGCAGCTACGGGGTTGGTGGGCACTATATCAATAAGCGTTTGCATCACCGAGGGTACTTCTTTGGCCGTACTTACCGCCTCGTGTTGCAACAAAGGAACACCCGCACCAGGCTGAATCACATAGCCCACCACTAAGCCTAGGCTTATCGCAATCGCCGTCGTACAGAGATAAAACGCAAAGGATTTAAAACCAATCCGGCCCATTTTGGCGGTATCTTCCATTGAGGTGACACCAACAATCAAGGAACAAAAGACTAAAGGCACAATCAGCATTTTGATGGTATTCACAAACAGCGTGCCAATAGGTTTTAGGTAGGAAGCCTGCTCGCCTAAAGTGACCCCCACCAGAATCCCGAGCACCATACCAACGAAAATTTGTAGCCACAGGGGCACTGACATCCAAGAAGACCAGATCCGGCCTAAGGCTGATGACCTTTGTTTTGACATGTTTATAACCTTGAATTTGAAATGATGATAGGGCAAAGCCTTATCCTTGGCGGGACTAACCTTCAATTAGCCAGCCGCCGAGTCTACCATAAGCAATAAAACTTTAAGGATGATCTATATCACGTTGATATCAACCGCGGCAAAATCCAGCTAAAGCATCGCTTAGGCCTCGAATTGCGCCGTATTGTCTGACGGAGCAAAACGTTGACGATACAACGATGCAGGCGGCTGCTCGCGCTCAATAAGGTAGCTCCAGTAGTCATCATCGAAACCGCTAAAGAGTGACTGATTTTCCCCCTGAGATTTGAGGATCAAATACCACCAAACCAACCCCCATAAGCCAAAGGTAACTAAAGTTAGCATAAAGTGCATCCCATGGTTAACTTGAAAATCTTTATGAGCATCATAAGGTTGTAAGAATATTGGTTTAAACCGACGAGTTGATTTAACGAATCCCATAATCGCGCCACTTCTGCTAGTGAAAACCTTATTCAAGCCTAGCAGATTAGACTTTAGCCGTACAAAATTTAACCGCAATTAAAGGGCGATAGGGATCTGTGCTCACTCGTTCTGATGGGGGGTTCCGTGCTACAGTGTATGCCTAACTCATCCCGATACATCAGCGTCATCCCAAACACAAGAGCGGTAAATGCCATTAACCGCCGAGGAGTTGTTAAATGTTGATCCGTAAAGCTAAAGTGCAAGATCTTAGCGCCCTAGTCCAATTTAATCAGGCAATGGCGCAAGAGACTGAAGGTCTTGCCTTAGATGAAACCACGCTTATCAAAGGCGTCAATACCCTACTTAATCATCCCGAAAAAGGCTTTTATCTGGTAGCTGAAATCGAAGGAGAAATTGTCGGCTCGCTGATGGTTACCTTCGAGTGGAGCGACTGGCGCGCCAAAGATTACTACTGGATCCAGAGCGTATATATTCGCCCGCAAAATCGCCGTCAGGGGATTTATGGCAGACTCTATGCTGAAGTAAAACAATTGGCCGAGGCCAATGGTGGCGCCGCCAGCTTCCGTTTATATGTCGAGCAGGAAAACCTCGCAGCCCAGCAAACCTACCAAGCCTTAGGGATGAAGCAAAGTTACTATCTAATGTACGAAGAAAAGTAATAAAAAAGGATCGAGCAATGCTCGATCCTTTCATTTAAACCGCTTATATATCTCAGTCTTAACTGAGTAGACCAAATAGAATCGCCGTCATCGCCAGTAAACCCGCAATCACCACAAACACATTGCTGATACGGTGACGATAAGCTTTTAGTGCCGGCACTTTATACACAGCATACATTGGCATTAAGTACAAAATCGCCGCAATCACTGGGCCGCCTAGCGCCTCAATCATTCCCAGAATACTTGGGTTTTTAATCGCAACGCCCCAAATGGTGGCAAACATAAACACGAGGATAAACTTGTTCAGCTTATTGTCACAGACTTGCTTATTGCTTGAGCGTAATTGCTTAACAATAATGCCCTTCATACCTTCAGTCGCGCCCATATAGTGACCAAAGAAGGAAGAAACAATCGCGATAAAGGCAATGAAAGGCCCGAAATAACTGACAAAACCGCTATCATGCACGTTTGCTAAATAGGACAAAATCGGCAGGTTCTTTGCCTTCGCTTCGGCCAATTGTTCAGGCGACAATGACAACACGCAGGAGAACACAAATAGCATCACAAAGCCGACTAACATCATTGACGTATTACGCAGGATCACATCGGCCTTACGTGCGGCATTGCCGCCATGGTCGCGCTTAAGGGAAACCGAAAATTGCGAAATCGCCGGAGAATGGTTAAAGGCAAACACCAGTACAGGGATGGTTAGCCATACTGTGCCTAAAAAGGCGCCGGTTTCAGGCACAACTTGCAGTGCATCCATTTTCCATTCAGGAATAAGATACAAAGACATAAAGGCCAAAATCCCTACCAGCGGATACACCAGCAGTTGAGTCACCTTCAACATAAATTGCTCACCGGCAACCATCACGGCCATCATGCCGAAAATCAAGATACCAGAAAGCAGAAAACGCGGCGGTGATGCCATGCCCAATTGGTTGACGATAAAACTATCAACAGTATTGGTGATCCCCACGCCATAGATCAGCACAATCGGATAGATCGCTAAAAAATAGAGCAGCGTAATCGCCTTGCCCGCGCCAATCCCAAAGTGTTCTTCAACCACTTGGGTAATATCACTGCCAGGAATGCTCGATGAACAAACAAAGCGTGAAAGACCACGGTGGGCCAAATAGGTCATAGGTCCGATGATGATGGCCATCAAGACTAAGGGCCAAAAACCACCCATACCCGCATTGATAGGTAGAAAGAGAATGCCCGCCCCCACAGCGGTACCAAATAAACTCAGCATCCAAGTAGTATCTTGGCGCGTCCAAGGTAAGCGTCTTGTTGTGCTTTCTTGCGTGCTTTGAGGTGTTTCTAAAACACTGATCGCATCTTTTTGCATAGTAAAATTACCTTACGGTGAAACCGCATAAAAAATTCGGCGTAAGGATAGCGAAAAAGCTTAAGCAAAAGTTGATCTAAAACCATTTTAAGTAATGGAATTTCAAATAAAGCTGGGATTGAGATCTAGATCTATGAATTTATGTAATAAATTTTCAATGGTGCATCAAAGTGATCACAATTAATCACCAAGAAAGTACAGTAAATTTACCCTTAAGCCTAAATGGCGACATTACTCTGTCGTCGATAAAAGCCACAAAAACGTGTTAAGTCGCAAAAAACCGATAAATACAACAAAGCTCAAACAACCACTATAAAAACTTGAACTAGATCACTAGCGGCATTGTTAAATTTTTACATTTTGTAACGTTGAACAACCTATAAAAAGCCCACCCAATAAAAAGGCCCACCTAAGTGGGCCAATGAATCACCACCCGACTAGCGCAGCATTATTGGGCTTTTTGCAGCACCAACTCAGTGGTTGAGACTACGGCTGGCGCAATATCAGCTTCCTTAAACAGTAAAGGACGGAAACTCTTACTGCTGGAATACAGATTGCTTTGGTCGGTAAACGAAGGCGACAGTATATTGCTCGACTCAGAATAAGTGAGTATGCCGCGCGCAACAGGGCCCTCATCGGTAAAGCTCACCGCCATCATCCAACTTGAACCATAACGTATTTGATATCCCTTCGCCGTTAAGCCAGAACCCATGGCTTTGCCTGTAACGACGTCCATCAGAGGCGCATATTTATGTTGTGGAATTAACGTATCGTCGCCTGATAAGCTAGTTGAAAACACGTTAAAACCACCCTCAGCGTTGTGACTCCCTGGCCAAGGTAGACGCGCTCCGCTGGCAGTGCCATCGGGAAGAGACTTCTCGACAAACTGCACATCACCTAGCGGTGCATCTAAAGCAAAACCTGCGGCTTCTAAATTCAGCACCGCATGGGCAAGCGCCACTAATGCACTGCCGTCGGTAGCCAGTGTATTCGGAGTGGTCGCCGCATTCGCGGGATCAAATCTCTTGGTCAGCATCGTCTTTTGATTAAACTGATGGGCAAATTCGCGCAGTAAGGCGCCGCCTTTGCTGTCATTATCTTGCTTACCATTCCAGGCTTTTAACGCCGCACAAGCTGAGGTGAGATCTTTTGATAAACTGGCAGACACTACCACAGGCGTACTGCCTTGTGCCTCACATTGGGCAATTAATGCCGGCAAGACCAGTTCAGCCAAGTAACTACGATTTGATAATACGGCAGCCTCCAACTCTTGGAGATTGAACTTACCATCGCTGCCTGCCGCATCCTGCATTAGCGTTAATCCCATACGGGTACGCAGTGATAATTGCCCTGCTTCTGGGCCATACATAGGCGAGAAGTAGGTCAGGGGCTCATTCAAGTTTGTTGACCAGAAGGAGTCATTGGAGTTTTGCACAAAGTCACTACGCTCCAGCTTAGGCGCACGTTCATAGGGCGTGGGGCCACTAAAGCTAAACAAGGAAGTATTACCCGGCAAAATAGTAAAGCCTGCTTTCTCTTTTGCCGCCTTAATATCGGGCGAAGTCTTTAACAGCACAACGGCAGACTCGGACAAACCGGGTACTGTCGAGTCATCGATATAGAAGGCATTGCCCTCTTTATCGGCATACATAGTGTTGTTGAAAATAACCCCGTCGTAATCTTTAAAGGCTTGTTGAAATTCATCTTTATTGGTCGCTAAGTTCATGGCGAGCCAGTGATCGACAGGATCCATTGTCGCCATATTGGCATCTTGGATCATAAAGGCACTGCCATCATCCCAACCAAAAGGCGCAAGCGTAGGTGGCGCCTCAACCATAGGGCCTTTGGCCGTGGTGTAAATATCCTTTTCAGCCACTAACATGCCCGCAGGACCGGCGTTCACTATGATAGAAACCGTCTCTTTATTGATCGGCATGGGCTTACCATCAAACAGATATTGCAATCTATCGCCCGAGACCAACTCAAGGTTGTACATCACAAAATGCTCAGCAGTTGAGAAGGTATGAGTCCAAGCTAAGTCTTTGTTAAAACCTATATTGATCGGGCCAGGCATCCCCACCAGCGAGCCACCCATCATATCTAAATGCCCAGGAATAGTGATATGGGATTGCCAGAAACGCAGGTTACCCGTGTGCGGGAAATGCGGGTTGCCGAGCACCATACCGCGGCCATTTTCGGTCTTGTCTTTACCGAGTCCCCAGCCGTTAGAACCTAAATCCCGTGGATTGGTTTCTGGCGTGGTAATACGGGCTGCGCGGGCAATCAATTTAGACTGCATATCGCTGACAAACGCGGTCTGCTCTTGGCTCGGCGCTGGACCCACGATACGTGGCATATATTCCTGTGCATCCCCGGGATTAGCGTAGAAAATCAAATCGAGGAAGTTAGCCGCTCCGGGTAACAATGCAATGGAAAACAAATAAGTGACCACATCTTCAGGCACGATAGGTTTTACCCAAGGTTGGCCGCCACAGAAAGGTTCTGCTGTTTGTTTGCCCGCCTCCACATCCGCAAGATACTGGTTATAACCCGCGGTAAAACCTTGGATCAATGCACGAGAGCGTTCACTAAACTGCGGCCACTTAGCTTCGGCTTGCTCACGGATTTTTAAGGCTTTGTAGGCAAAATCGGAGATTAAGTTGCCATTATCTTCGGCGGTAGGTAGCCCTGTGGTGAAATCTATCGACGCATGGGGGCCAAAGTACATAGAGCGCTGGGAATTCGCCTTAATGAAACCATCGGCGAGCACGCAGAGGTTGTCCTGCGCTTGTGCGTAACCGCTACCAAAACCTAGGCTTTCTAAATTGTCGGCTTGGATATGGGGTACGCCGTAGGTGGTTCGTCGGATATTGGCTTTGAGTAAGCCATTAGGGGCAAAGGTTTGCAGTTGGGTTTCAGGTTCGGTTGGTGGAGTACTATCTTCGCTATCGTTACAGCCTGTGAGCATCACCCCGCAGGCCATCCCCATCGCGATCATGAGTTTGTTGAATTTCATTATTATTATCTCTTAATTTTGGTTCCTTTAATGACATCGCTTTACTGCTTAAATCAGCTAACTTACTGAAGGAGCAATAATGGCATGTCGCTTCCTGATGCTCTGCTATGGCTATTTGCTTCCCAAACATTTGCTTTTACTGAGCTGTTTTTACTGAGTCATAGCAATGAATATGGCAGAATAGAAAACCCATAGGCGAGACACCTCCGACCATTTAAGCAATGATCCATATGAGCGTCCACTTTAAAAATCAAAATAAATAACTTATATGCAACAAAATATTATCAAGGTAATCGTTGGGTCGAAAAACCCCGTCAAAGTGAATGCTGCGACCAATGCGATGAAGCTGCTGTTTCCTGAATCCCAGATTGAAACCCTCAGCATGGACGCACCTTCTGGCGTCCCCGCCCAACCCATGACAGATAGCGATACCCGCCAAGGTGCAGTGAATCGCGTTAACTATTGCCAACGGCATACCGAAGCTGATTATTATTTTGCGATGGAAGGCGGCGTCGACCATTTCGAGTTTGGCCCAGCAACCTTTGCCTATATTGCGATTGCTCACCAGCAACGCTTAAGCATTGGCCGTGGCGCACTGTTACCGCTGCCGATGCAGGTTTATCAGGCACTTGAAGCGGGTGAAGAGCTGGGTCATGTGATGGATAGACTGTTTAATACTGTCAATATCAAACAAAAAGGTGGCGCAATAGGCCTGCTCACCCACGGCCATGCCACCCGTGAAAGCAATTATACCCAAGCGATCATCCTCGCGATGGCGCCGTTTTTAAATCCCGAGATTTACCCATAAATTTGTTAATAAAATATTGCAAAACAACGTAAAGCCCGCTAATTTAGTTGTAACTTGCAACTAAATTATGCGATATAAGCCTAGCTAGCCCACCGGCTTGCAATACTCGTCAGGCTCAACGTTGCATAACGTAAAGGCGTTTAATTAAACTATGGCAAATGATTTAGACTCATCTAGCCAACTCCGGCAGCTCTCTCGCTATATGGTGAGGCATCTAGGCATGCTTAACGCAGCAGTCGGTGATTTACCTCTCTCCCCCGTGCAAGCCCATGCTTTGCTTGAGATCGGTAATCAACCGCAAACCATTAAAGATCTCGCCAGTAAACTAAGCATTGATAAATCCAATGCTAGCCGAGCAATAAAGCACTTAATCGATAAGCATCTCGCCCAGAGCCAAATGCACCCTAAGGATAGTCGTTGCCTTGTCGTACAACTGACGCCTACAGGTAAAAAGTTACTCGCAAAACTCAATAGCCAACAAAATCAGCTTTTTCAAGAAATCTTAGCGCAACTCACCTCTGATCAAATCCACCATATTGAGCAAGCCCTCATGCAGTACAACCAAGCAATAGACAAAGCCAAACAACAGTCAGGCTGCATAATTCGTGCAGCCTCAGCCACCGATGATGCCGCCATAGCCCAAGTTATCCGCGATGTATCTGCCGAATATGGTTTAACCGCAGATAAAGGCTATAGCGTGGCCGACCCGACCTTAGATTGTTTAAGTCAGATTTATTCGCAAGCGGGTGCTCAATATTGGGTTGTTGAATATGAAGGTAGAGTCGTTGGTGGTGCAGGCATTGCCCCACTTGCCAATAATGCAGGCATTTGTGAACTACAAAAAATGTACTTTATGCCCGAAATCCGCGGTAAAGGCTTAGCTAAGCGTTTAGCACTACTCGCTCTCGACTTTGCCCGTCAAACGGGTTACCAAAGCTGCTACTTAGAAACGACTGCGATATTAAAAGAAGCACTCAAGCTCTATGAACACTTAGGTTTTTACTCTCTGAGCGCACCACTAGGAAATACCGGCCACGATGCCTGTGAGATCCCGATGTTATTACCATTGCAACCTAAATAATTCCATTTAGCAGACCACGGATGGTCTGCCAACCGAGTAAATCCCCGCTATATTCTTCGCTAAACATCCTGCCTGATAATAAGCGGCAATCAATGCCAACCAACACAGTTAATCACTTATTCAACTAAAATCAGTCTTTAATTCTCCTTATTAGCATAGAGTTTTAGTGGCTAACCATATTAAAATACACATAAAATCATTCAGTTAAATGATGTTTATTTGAAATGATTTTGCTGCATTATTGTTAAAGCATTAAATAGGGAAGCCCATGCTAAATTGGATTTTTGGTGATAATAATCTCACCCTGCGGGAAATATGTGTTAATAACGAGCTGTCTACAGCCAAGAAAATTCAAAAAATTAATAAGTACCTCGCCAATGGCGGTGATATTAATTTTATTGATCCCGATATTTCCCCCTGTAATGTGTTAGTCCCGCTTTCTCGTAGCCCTGAATCCGACCTCGAATTAATACAATATCTGCTGGATAATGGCGCTAAAATTGAATGCAATGGTTTTAGCGCCTTACACTCAGCGCTTGAATTTAATAATCCTGAGTTCTGAAGGATCCCCTCATAAATCAGCCATAGCATAGCCATATTTGAGCAACTGATTGGCGAATAATACCCAGGCCGCCAGCAATTCTTTCTCCGTGATTTGATAATCAGGCCGCCTGAGCACCTCCAATCCCAAGCGAATCGTTGAGAGTACCGTTCGATGCCCAATGGTATTGGCCTGAAAATGCTTATCCCAGCCCTGTTGCTGTGCGTGTAAACCAACTAGCCACAACAGGCATTGAACCATCAACGCTATCAGTAGGATGATGTCGAATCGCTCTGGACTGTTGGTACGACTTTGGCGTAAGCCAAAGCCGTATGCCGGGCTTTTGAGGTCACGAAAGGTTTCCTCTATTTGCATACGTTTGGCGTACAGGTTTACCAGCTGCTTTGGGCTCCGAGATTCTGGTGGTAAATTGCTGGCTAACACCCAAGGCTCTTTCGCCGATGTTGAGTACGTTTTTGCCGATGGATGGTGGCAATTAGTCCTCGTTGAACGCTGATTTGTACGCCCCTTAGGTTTGCTACGATAAAGCGTGAGATGGCAATTGATAGGGTTAGTTTTGGTCAAGGTCTTACAACCCAGGCTCTTCGCTTGACCGTTGGCCAAGTCATGTGTACTGCGAACTGCACGCCAATTTTCAGCGCCAATATCTGCAAATTGAACTGTACCGCGAATACGGCTTAGCCAAAACCAACCATGCGCCTCAACCTCTTTGTACCAAGGCACTTTGAACCCCGCGTCAGTCACGATGAGAGGGGTAACATGCAAAGGTAAAATCTTGGCTAAGTCCGCTAAAAAACCGTTGTGGGAGGCCTTAGAGCATTGTTCTGATAGGGGATAGGACTTCTCATACAGGGTAATAGAGCGGCCATTGAAGGCTATTGAGGCGCGCAGAGCCATGATGCGTTTATGCTCTCGGATGTCTGACCAATCGACGAGCACAATCGGCATAGGGTTACCAGAACAGATGAGGCTGGCATGCCATTGGTAGACAGCTAACCGTTCTTGATGCAGATGCGTGTTGCCGAGCAAACGATCAATGCGCTTGATGTTGTGCTTGGTTCGGGCCGTGGTTGGTAAATTTCGACCTAACTCAGTCAAGGTCAGTGTCTTACATTCAATCAGTGCCTTAGAGGCCAGCATCAAGCTGTTTAATCGTTTTAGGTGAAGTTCTGGGCAGTATTGGTGTAAAGAATGTTGTAGGATATTGGCTTCGCGCATCTTGTTGTCCAAGTGTAGTTTTTAGCGAAACCATTTGATCATGCAACAAGATGCGCTTCCACTCTAATTTGATGATTTATTTGTAAATCATCAGGGGATTCTTCAGTCCTGAGTTGGTAAAGCTCTACCTCAAGGCTGGCGCAAATCTTTACTACCAAAATCAATTTAATAACTGCTGGTTAAACTACTTATTTCACCCTAACCCTCAGTATATTTATCAAGATAATCAGCGCATCGCTATGCTAGATCTGCTGCTTGAACAGGGGCTGGATATCAATCATTCGGTGAGTTTCTGGACCAATGGCGAGTTAAATCATCCCTTAGAAATCCTTTATGCAGAGCGCAGCAAAGAGCTATTCCTACATATTATTAACAAAGACCTTTATTTAGATATTGGTCAATTAAGTCTGATAGAAGAGATTATTTTCTCCAGTGACTTTTGGGGAATAGAAGCTTTCGCGCCATTAGTAAAACGCTATCCTGAGTTTAAAAAGCCTCGTTATATTATGGCCAACGATAGCAGCTTTTGGGATGACGCCAATTTACTCGAATTCTGTGTCTACGCAAAAGCGCAGCAATACACTGAATTTCTGCTGGATCATTATCCGCAGCTCAAAGCCGACTCCCACGCGAAAAGTTTGCTCTACGCGGCATTGACCTCAGAATTTGACCTCAGAATTATCGAAAAATTGATTAAGGCGACCGTCGATATCAATCGCATCTATAGGATGACACCGCCTGACGCCGACCATTCCCCCGTGCTCAACCAATTTATTGATAACGCCCAATTTACCGATGTGAATAAACGGGAGTATATCTATCAAGCTCTAGATCTGTTGCTCAAATATGGCGCGGATCCAAATTCCGTATTTATGAATGCGGGTAAACCCTATGAAATGTTAGCCTGGTCGAACTTGAGACTATTGGTTTATCCGATGGTCGAGAAGAAAACCTTTCTACCGGAGTTTCTCGACCTCTTCATAAAATATGGCATGGATATCAATAAAAAGTTTGGTGCGGTGGATGAACCAAGCTTGCTGACTATCTGCCAACGTGGTTCGGGTAAGGAAGATCAAGCCACACTTATCCAAGTGATGGAATATCTGCTCACCAAGGGACTCGATTTAAGCCTTACCAATATTTACAACACTAACTACGTGTCCGCTGCGGCCATCGCCTGTCGAACCCAAGTTCTCGAATGGCTGATTAACCTCAGATCTGGTTAAGCCAGCACTAAATTAGAGCTATCTAACAGTTCAAGCTCCTGAGCTGTTAGATTTAACGATGGCTTTTCTTCTTTTAAACAATATGCAATCAATCCACCAAGTAGATTGAGCATGAACCCATGCTCGCTGCGGTGTCTTGAGTGTTCAATATAGGAAATGTTCTTCAATTGGTCATTCACTGTTTCAATGATGAATCGCTTTTTTAAGATTGCTCTATCCCATAGAGAAATAAACTTTTTCTTCATGTTCTTACGAACTGTGGTGATTAACTCAACGCCCTTTTCCAAAAGCTCACCTGTTAGGGCTTGGCTAATATAGCCTTTATCACCATAAAGCTTACCAAAAAGAGACTCAGCCATTTCACTGACAGGTTGCCTGTCATCGACATTACCTTTCGTCAGTTTTAACGCTACAATTTCACCCAAGTGATTGATAATAAGATGCAGTTTAAATCCAAACGACCAGCCCATAGTTCCCTTTCCATGTTCGGCAATGCCTTCAAAAACCTTATTTCGCTTCGCTCGAATAATATGACAGACTTCAATTTTAGTGGAGTCGACAAACTGAATTCCCGTTGGCTTTCCAAGCTTTGAAGTCAGATAGCTACACATAGGGACAACGACGCTAGGCATTAATGCAAGGAAACGAGTGTAGCTCAACAACTCTGGAAAATAGGGTTTTAGCTGGCGACAAACATAGTGCAGATAATAATTTTTGAAATCTCGGTAATGTGATTGATGGAAATGAATGATAATGGTCATCACTTCTGCGGGAGAAAGGCGACAAGGTCTATTACGCTTCATTTCACCATTATCAAGCAATAAGCGTTGCCAATGTGGGATAAATAACTGACAGAAATCATCGACATCACAGTAAGTTTCAACTAGTTTGTTCATGCTCGTTCCTTTTTCTAATCACTCTTGGTCGAATGATCGGATCAGGGAACGAGCATTTAGTTCCTTTTGGGAGCTAAATTCTTATCCGAAGCTCAGGTTGATTAACCAAGGCGGAGATATTTTCACCCATTGCGGCCATGATAATTCGCCCATATTGCACAAGGCAATTTCAACCTACTGGTGGGATCAAATCACAGGCCCGATGCGACGTAATACTGTGGAACTATTACTGCGCCACGGAGCCAAAATTGAAGAATTCTCAGTAGATGAACAATTTACGCCTCTGATGTGCGCCTGCTATTACGGCGCGCAGTCCTGCGTTGAAGTGTTACTCGAGCAAGGTGCTAACCCCAATGCCATCAATGCCGAAGACACCACCCCAGCCCTTTGCGCCGTGATGGGCGGCAGCTCGAATGAGTTTCCACGCTTTGAATCAACAGCGGTGCGGATCTTAAGACTGTTGCAGCAACATGGCGGCGACTTAACCGTAAGTAACAGCTTAGGTTATAGCCCGCTGAGTGTGACTATGGAGCAGGAATATAAAGAGATTTTCGAAGTACTACTGCAAATCGTCCCCTACAGTGAGTCACAACTTGAGCAAGCCCTGAGCAAAGCCCAGCCACAAAGTTATTTCCAACGTCGGCTATTACAAAAGCTAGGGCGTGAAATACCAGCAGCCCCCACAATTATCGAACATAAGGTAGCGAAGCCAGAAGTCGCATCGCTTACTCTTGAATGTGGCACAACCCATGTGGAGGCGCCAAAAACCGCTCAACCCCAAAAAACTAGACTAGAGGTCAGTGATGCGGCGGTGGATAGAAGCCAAATCCCGACGCTGTTTGATCTCAAAAACAGAGTGCAGCATTTCTTTAAGCCGATAGCCAGCGATCCAAGCATCACAGCTCAACAGTTAAACTCGGTTAAAGAGCAGGTGGAACGATTGATTGAAAAGCTCGACAACTTTAGCTTTTTCCGCAATCAAGCGACAAAGGCCGAATTTGAGGAAGGTGTTCAGGAATATATCGATGAAACCGTCGAAGAAATTAACGGGATTATCGAGGATGATTACCCCGCGCTTACCGAAGCCTTAGTCGATTCCGTTTGGACGATTTTGCAATACTTTAGGGTTGATATTGAGATAGAAACCGCACTTAGAAAACGCTTTTGGTAGCAGTTAGCACCTTGGCAACTAAAAAGACCAAGCATAAAGCCCCAACGCTGGGGCTTTATGCTTTCGAGACTCACATCAACTCAATTGGCCGCCTATTAGCCAACATAATGGCGAAAGCTAAAGCTTAAACATCAAAGGCTTAAACATTAGCGGCTTTAGCAAGCAGCAACTGGCTACGGATAATTTGGCGGATCTGATTATGCAGTTCAAATACTCGAGCGCGATCATTAAGATTTAGCGATAGATTTTCCAGCATGACTAAGTCCAAATTAAATTCGGGATAATGCAGGGTCATCGACATATAACCAGTTAAATAGCCCGTATGACTGTATTCGACGAGGCCATCGTCCTTATTGATCCTTATTCCATAACCATAACGCATATTCGGCCACAAAAATTGGATCTCGGTATACGCCGTTGTCATCCTTTGATAACTCTCTGGACTCAACAACTTGCCAGCATGTAATTGCTGCTGAAAATCGGCATAAGTGGCCGCCGAGGCAATTAATCCACCAGCGGGCAATAACGCTTCATCAATTACCAGCTCAGCAGGTGCAATCACTTCACTTTCCTGTAATCCCACCGCCAAGCTAGGTACTTTGGCATGAATCGCCTCAAGACTACCCTGCTCAGCACTCAGGCCATTAAGCTGGTATCGCGCAGCAAATTGCGTCACCTGCTCGGCAAAGGATTGGTGATTGACCTTTTCAAGCACTTGCCCAAGCAGTGAATAACCAAAGTTGGAATATTCAAATTGGCTACCCGGCTCAAATCGATTGGCCTTACCTAGCTTATCGACCCCCGATGTATGCGTCAGCAGTTGATGCAGCGTAATCCGCTCATCATATCGACCGGGATTTAAAGCGTTTGCACTTGAATTTGTGCCCGCCACAACGGCTTTTAGTGCCTTGTTATCTCCCTTCGCATCACCCAAAAGGTAATGATTAAGCGTTTGAGTTAAATCGAGTTTCCCCGCATCGACCGCCTGTAATATCAAGGTTGCAGTGATTTGTTTAGAGAGCGATGCCATCACAAAGCGCGAATCTTTACTAATACCTTCACCCTTTTGCAATTCAAACAGCGGCTTACCCCGCTCAAGCAGGATAACACTGCCACTCAATGGCTGCGGCGAATCCTTGATCGCGGCTTGGATTAAGCTCTTAATCTCCGCACTCTTTGAGGCAGAAGATGCGGTTTGGCTTTCAAGCTTAACTGACTGACCGCCTTGCGCGCTTTCCGACACAATCGCAGCTTCAAGCGACTCGCCAACACTATTGGCACTTGGGAATAATAACAACCCCGATAGCAGGGAGCCGATAACACTCAAACGCATGGGTTATCCTTAACTTAATTAGCAAATACTGCCTGATTAGAAAGCGGCCAGCTTATCATAAGTTTTCATAGTGTTGCGGCGTTTGAGATGAGCAATCAAAGTATGGATTGAGTTTTTAATATAAAGTCATTCACAAACCTTGACTGCCACTCGGCACTGAAGGATCCCCTCATAAATCAGCCATAGCATAGCCATATTTGAGCAACTGATTGGCGAATAATACCCAGGCCGCCAGCAATTCTTTCTCCGTGATTTGATAATCAGGCCGCCTGAGTACCTCCAATCCCAAGCGAATCGTTGAGAGTACCGTTCGATGCCCAATGGTATTGGCCTGAAAATGCTTATCCCAGCCCTGTTGCTGTGCGTGTAAACCAACTAGCCACAACAGGCATTGAACCATCAACGCTATCAGTAGGATGATGTCGAATCGCTCTGGACTGTTGGTACGACTTTGGCGTAAGCCAAAGCCGTATGCCGGGCTTTTGAGGTCACGAAAGGTTTCCTCTATTTGCATACGTTTGGCGTACAGGTTTACCAGCTGCTTTGGGCTCCGAGATTCTGGTGGTAAATTGCTGGCTAACACCCAAGGCTCTTTCGCCGATGTTGAGTACGTTTTTGCCGATGGATGGTGGCAATTAGTCCTCGTTGAACGCTGATTTGTACGCCCCTTAGGTTTGCTACGATAAAGCGTGAGATGGCAATTGATAGGGTTAGTTTTGGTCAAGGTCTTACAACCCAGGCTCTTCGCTTGACCGTTGGCCAAGTCATGTGTACTGCGAACTGCACGCCAATTTTCAGCGCCAATATCTGCAAATTGAACTGTACCGCGAATACGGCTTAGCCAAAACCAACCATGCGCCTCAACCTCTTTGTACCAAGGCACTTTGAACCCCGCGTCAGTCACGATGAGAGGGGTAACATGCAAAGGTAAAATCTTGGCTAAGTCCGCTAAAAAACCGTTGTGGGAGGCCTTAGAGCATTGTTCTGATAGGGGATAGGACTTCTCATACAGGGTAATAGAGCGGCCGTTGAAGGCTATTGAGGCGCGCAGAGCCATGATGCGTTTATGCTCTCGGATGTCTGACCAATCGACGAGCACAATCGGCATAGGGTTACCAGAACAGATGAGGCTGGCATGCCATTGGTAGACAGCTAACCGTTCTTGATGCAGATGCGTGTTGCCGAGCAAACGATCAATGCGCTTGATGTTGTGCTTGGTTCGGGCCGTGGTTGGTAAATTTCGACCTAACTCAGTCAAGGTCAGTGTCTTACATTCAATCAGCGCCTTAGAGGCCAGCATCAAGCTGTTTAATCGTTTTAGGTGAAGTTCTGGGCAGTATTGGTGTAAAGAATGTAGTAGGATATTGGCTTCGCGCATCTTGTTGTCCAAGTGTAGTTTTTGGCGAAACCATTTGATCATGCAACAAGATGCGCTTCCACCCTAATTTGATGATTTATTTGTAAATCATCAGGGGATTCTTCAGCACTCGGCACCTATCTTTAGAGCAACCTCAATAACTATTCGCTTGAACGTAAGCATAAAACAGATTATGTTGTTGATTTTAAATGACTGGTAAAGATTTCAATTTGAATATTTGTTCTAAGGAGAGAGCATGTTTTTTACATTACTGTTTATTACCTTTGCACTATCTATAACTGTTTCATTTCTGGTTGTTTCAATTTTTAAAAAACCATTAGGCGAAATATTTTCTCGAATTATTCAAGATTCAATCAGTGCCGCTTGGCAAAAATATATCATTTTTGCCACATATGTTGTGGGCATCTCTGGTGGCGTTAGGATTTATGATTTAGAGCGTTACATTACCGCTCGACATAAAGATGTAGAGATTCTTCAGTTAACACTAGAACGTTGGACTATTGAGATTTATCGGACGATTATTGAAACGTTGCAAAGTATTGCATGGATGTACCTTATCGTATTTATATTTGCCCTTATCGCATATGTCATTGTTAGAGGCTTTGAACATAAAAATACTAACAAGCAAGTGTGACATGGCTACCAAGCAGAAAATTAATCAATCGCAAATTAAAAATTTATATATTGCACGATTAAAAAGAATGTTTACGGTGATATTCATAGTCACGGCATATGTTCTTATCGTTCGCGGTGCTATCAGTTTTTTTCACCCAAAACTTGGTGAATTACTTCTATTGGCAGACTATCTAGCAGATAAAGATGCCATGATTTGGCTAGTGGTACACATATCAATGCCAACTTATGATTTTCTAACTCAATCGATATGGGGCAATTCAACCACATTTTATACTCTGCTTTTATGTGTATTCTTATTGGCTGTTTTTTTTACAAAAAATCGCACCATCAAAGACTCGAATAACCAATAAATCATTAGGTTAAATATCCCTATGAGCACTGAACTTATCCATGCAGTTAAAGCCAAGGATACACTTGCGGTTAAGCGCATTATTGCTAATGGCGCTGATATTCAAGGGGTTGACGAGAATGGGATGACGGCACTGTTGCATGCCTGTGATCTACAGTCTTTTGAACTGCTCAAACTATTAGTGGATGCGGGTGCCGATGTGAATCATCCAAATGCGCTGGGGTATCGTCCGCTCGATATTGCTTACTGGCAAGGAGAGTTTCGCATGGGATGCTATACCACTGAAAGTCAGCGTATGGTGAGCTATTTAAGCCACCATGGCGGTAAATCCTTTAGCTAGATATCAAAGCCAACTAAAAGCCCTATAAACAAAAATCGCGTTAGGCTCCGCTGTTCTAGCTTTGCCTAACGCGATTTTCTATCCCACTTACCACTTACCGCTTAATCACCAAAGTCATCGAGCAGGATATTTTCAGGCTCGACCCCTAGGCTTTCAAGCATACGGATCACCGAGGAGTTCATAATTGGAGGACCACACATGTAGTACTCGCAATCCTCTGGTGCCTTATGATGTTTAAGGTAATTTTCGTAAATCACATTATGGATAAAGCCAGTGTAACCCGTCCAGTTATCCTCTGGTAACGGCTCCGACAGCGCCACATGCCAAACAAAGTTGTCATTCTCAGCCGCTAATGCATCGAAATCCTGTTGGTAAAACACCTCACGGGTCGAACGGGCACCGTACCAAAAACTCATCTTACGCTTGGTCTTTTTACTCTTTAGCTGATCGAAAATATGTGAGCGCATCGGTGCCATGCCCGCACCACCGCCGATAAATACCATTTCTGCATCGGTATCCTTCACAAAGAACTCACCGAATGGGCCAGAAATAGTCACCTTATCCCCCGCCTTGAGGTTAAAGATGTAAGAAGACATCTTACCCGGTGGCACATTGGCCGATGGTGGCGTGGCAATACGCACGTTAAGCATAATGCGGCCCTTTTCATCGGGATAGTTCGCCATTGAATAGGCGCGCAGCACATCTTCATTAACGGTGGAGACTAAGTCGAACAGACCGTATTTTTCCCAATCGTCGCGGTACTTAGCCGGAATATCAAAATCGGCGTACTTCACCACATGGGCTGGCGCTTCAATTTGGATATAGCCACCCGCCTTAAAGCGCACGTCTTCACCTTCGGGCAGTTTTAGCAGTAACTCTTTGATAAAGGTGGCCTTGTTATCGTTTGAGATCACCTCACATTGCCACTTCTTCACGCCAAAGATTTCTTCTTCTAGCTCAAGTTCCATATCGGTCTTCACCGCCACTTGGCAGGCGAGACGACAGCCTTCTTTGGCTTCTTTTTTAGTGATATGCCCTTGTTCTGTTGGCAGAATATCACCACCGCCCGATTTGACTTTCACCCGGCACTGGCCGCAGGTACCGCCGCCGCCACAGGCTGAGGGAATAAAAATATTCTTACTCGCCAAGGCGCCAAGCAGTTTGTCGCCTGCGGCAACTTTAATGCTTTTCTCGGCATCGTCGTTAATCCCGATAGTGATCTCACCGGTAGTCACTAATTTCTTTTTGGCGATAAGGATTACTATCACCAGTAGGCACACCACTAGGGTGAACATGCCTATGCCTATTGCCATTTCCATTCGATAACCCTTTTTCTAAACAGAATGCGGTTTCACTTTCTCAGCCACGCGTTACAGCGAGATCCCCGAGAAAGACATAAAGCCAAGTGCCATCAACCCTGTGGTAATAAAGGTGATACCAATCCCCTGTAAGCCTTCGGGAATCGCATGAAACTTCATCCGCTCACGCAGCCCTGCCAGCATCACAATCGCCAGCGCCCAACCCGTGCCCGAACCCATGGCAAACACCGCCGATTCGGCAAAGTTGTAATCACGGTTAGCCATAAAAATCACCCCGGCAAAAATCGCGCAGTTTACGGTGAGCAGTGGCAGGAAGATCCCGAGGGAGTCATACAGGCTTGGAATGTATTTATCTAAAAACATTTCAAGGATTTGCACTAAGGCCGCAATCACACCGATAAAGGTGATCAGTTGCAGGTAACTTAAGTCGATGCCAGGCATGCCCGCCCAAGCCAATGCGCCCGGTGCTAGTACCTTCGCATAGATCAGTTGGTTTAAGGGCACAGCTAAGGTCATCACCACGATAACCGCAACGCCTAAGCCGAAAGCGGTCGACACCTTTTTAGACACGGCTAAAAAGGTACACATACCGAGGAAGAACGACAGCGCCATGTTGTCTAAGAATGTGGCCTGTAAAAACAGATTAATATAGTGTTCCATATCCGCTCCTTAACCGCGTTTACGCTGGATCACGTTAATGGTCCAGATCAGCAGGCCAATCAGGAAGAAGGCGCTTGGTGGCAACTTAAACATCTCGTTAGGTAAGTACCAGCCGCCGTTTTCAACCGTAGTCAACACGCTATGACCAAATAGATTGCCCGTGCCTAACAGCTCACGCACAAAGGCCACACTGATCAGCACCAAGCCATAACCCGCCGCGTTACCCACGGCATCGACCACAGCTAAGTGCGGTGGATACTTCATCGCAAAGGCTTCGGCGCGGCCCATGATGATACAGTTAGTGATAATTAACCCAACAAATACAGAGAGTTGCTTAGATAGTTCGTAAGCCACATCCTGCAATACCATGTCGACGATAATCACCAAGGAGGCAATCACCGTCATCTGGGCAATAATCCGCACACTATTAGGGATAAAGTTGCGAATGGCGGAGATAATCAGGTTAGAAAACACCAGTACGAAGGTCACCGCCAGTGTCATCACCACGGCCGTCTGCATGGAGTTACTCACCGCCAGCGCCGAACATACCCCCAGCACTTGCATCGCCACTGGGTTATTGGCAAATACAGGGCCTGCTAGCATGTCCCGCATGGATAAACTGTTGCTCATTTTGCACCTCCCAACTCACCTTGCTCAGCCGATGCCTTTAATTGGTTGAAGAAGGTTTGGAAACCCTCGACGCCAAACCAAAACTCCATTGCGCGCTGTACGCCACGGCCTGTCATGGTCGCGCCACTCACAGCATCAACACCGTGGATATCACCCTCTTTGGCACCGCCTTTCACGAGGCGCATCGCAAACTTGCCTTTTTCATCAAAGAGTTGTTTACCCTTCCACAGGGATAACCAATGTGGGTCAGTCACAAAGTCACCGATACCTGGGGTTTCACCGTGCTCGTAAACCACCATGCCTTTAATAGTATTAAAGTCAGGCTCGACGGCCACGTAACCGTAGATCATCGACCATAGCCCTTTACCGTAGAAAGGCACTACGACGCTGGTTAATTTGCCGCTATCATCGAACACCTTAAACACGCGGGCATCGTTGGCGCGGGTCTTGATTTTGGCGATATCCTTTTTAGGGGCGCTTGAGGTTTCAGGGTTAATCGCCGCCATGCGCTCGTCAAAGTCGAGTACATTGGCATCAGAGTCCACTTTGCCTGTGTCGAGATTAATCAATAATGGCTTAACGGATTTAGCAAAAATCTCTCTAAACTCATTACCTTGGCCTAAATTGACATCGGCCGCCATCAACACATAACGTTGTAACTCATCGCGTTTTTTCGCGAGTTTGCGTTCTTTTAATACGCCTGCGGTACCGGTGATCATAAAGGAGCACAAAAGGCAGAGCGTAATGGTGAAGATCATGGTCCCCACCACAGTATCTTTCTTAAATACCATGACGTTTTACTCTCCGTTTGATGTTGGCACGGGCCACCAGATAATCGAACAGCGGTGCCCACAGGTTGGCGAACAGGATGGCTAACATCACGCCTTCTGGCATTTTGGGGTTAGCCACACGGATAAGGATTGTCATAAAACCAATCAAGGCGCCGTAGGCGAACTTGCCTTGGCGGGTATAAGAGGTCGTGACAGGATCGGTCGCCATAAACATCATCGCGATAGCAAAGCCGCCCGTGACTAAGTGCCATGTCCAAGGCATTGCCATCATCTGGTTTGTGCTTGAACCAATAACATTGAACAAGGTTGCAGTGGCAATCATGCCCAGCATCACACCCACCACAATGCGCCAGTCGGCTAAACGGGTGATCAGCAGCAATAAACCACCAAGCAACACAGCGAGAGTGCTGGTTTCACCAATCGCGCCCACGGTAAAACCGAAGAAATTATTCCACCAGTTAGGATCGCTAAAGGCACTGTACCAAGCGTAATCGGCAAATTGCAGCTTACCGGCAGCGGCTTGCGCTAGGGCTGTCGCGCCAGAAAAACCATCCACGGCAACCAGTTGCTTAACGGTTGTGACTTCAGATGGATAGGCAAAATAGATAAAGGCCAAGCCAGCTAATGCGGGGTTAAGGAAGTTATATCCCATACCACCAAACAGCTCTTTGGCAATCACTACCCCAAAGCTAATCCCCATTACCACCAGCCAGAGCGGAATCGAAACAGGTAAAATCAGCGTAAATAACAAGGCTGTGACAAAGAAACCTTCGTGCAATTCTTGGCGACGCACCTTGGCAAACACCACTTCCCAAAACAGGCCTGTCAGCAATGCCGTTAAGTAAATCGGCAGATAAAAACTTAAGCCGTAGAGGAATAAACCAATCACGCCTGTCTCGGCACTTAAGCCACCGCTTAAAGCGTTAAACAGCACGAGTTTCCAGGTATCTGGAGTGCTTAAGCCGCTTGCTAGTGCGAGCTGAGCCTGTAAGCCTACGTTATATAAGCCAAATAAAATGGCAGGCAATAAACAAAGGCCCACTAAGGTCATGGTACGTTTTACGTCAATGGCGTCACGTACGTGCACTTGTCCCTTAGTGCTGCGACCACTGGCGATCACCAATGAGCGCACAAAGCCCTTCATCGATTTACCCGTGGCGTAATACTCTTGCTGCAAATCAGGGGCGTCCTGTAAATCAGGTTTTTTAGGTTGTGTCGTCATTAACCTTCCCTCTCGATAACATCTAGACAAGCACGTAGCTCTTTACCGAAGTCATACTTGCCAGGGCACACAAAGGTACACAGGGCCAAATCTTCTTCATCTAACTCCAATGCGCCTAACGCCTGCGCCTCATCGGTATCTCGCACCACTAAGTCACGCACTAGCAGAGTGGGTAAAATATCCAGCGGCATTACGCGATCGAGCTGACCAAAGGCCATCATGGCGCGCTGAGAGCCGCCCTGATGGGTGGTAAATTCGAAGGATTTAGTCAGGCCAAATAAACGGGAGGTTACCGCACGGGTGATAGAGAATTTGTCCGAACCGCCACGCACCCAAGGCAATACTTGGTGCTGTGCATCTTCGGCGAGAACCGATACCTGGTTGTGGAAGCGGCCTAAAAAGTCATGTACGCCTTGGGCGGTATGGCCCGATAACACTGAGCCTGACACCACACGGTTATTACCGGGTTTAATCTCATCGGCCACTAAGGCGCTCAGCTCTGCCCCTAACTGAGTGCGCAGTAAACGTGGATTAAGCACACTTGGACCACCTAAAGCCACCACGCGGTCGGTATAGAGTTCACCTGTTTGGAACAGCTTGCCGTAGGCGATCACATCTTGATAGCCGATGTGCCATACCTGACGCTCAATGCTCACGGGCAAGGTAAAGTGAATATGAGTTCCGGCTAATCCGGCGGGATGTACCCCAGTAAAACGGCGCACTTGCACTTTAGGTAAGTCGGCGCCGACTAAGGTCTCACCCTTATCTTGGCAGAGGTAAACCTTGCCTTCGGTTAAATGACTCAGTACCGCTAAGCCCGCCTTAAAGGCATCGCTCTGCTCGGCAATAATCAATCGAGGATCGGCGGCGAGTGGATTGGTATCCATCGCCGTCACGAAAATACCTGCGGGTTTGGCATCGAGTGCGGGAACACGGGAGAAAGGACGGGTACGCAGCGCAGTCCACAGACCACTGTTAACTAATTGCGCCTGAACCACCTCGGCAGAAAGTGCCTGTAAATCGGTGTGGATATCGAAACGGATCTGCTCATCGGCGTCTAAGCCATTGCAGCGGATCACCACGGATTGTAAGACTCGACGCTCGCCACGGTTAATTGCCACAATCTCGCCACTGGCGGGAGCGGTAAACAGTACGCCCTTTGTTTTTTTATCTTCAAACAAAGGTTGGCCTTTTTTGACCTTATCGCCGACTTCCACCAACATCGTCGGTTTTAAGCCAACATACTCCTCACCCAACAGGGCCACTTGGGATGGCCTATTACCGGGTTCGATGATCGGCCTAGGCTCACCCGAAATCGGCAAGTCGAGGCCTTTTTTGATCGTTATAACTTGGTTTGAAAAATCTGCCATCACAAATATCAACCATGAAAATTTTTAGATAAATTTAGGGTAGATGTTTGTTAACAGATAATCCGATAGTGGCGTCACATTCCGCTGCAATTTCGTAAGTAATATACGTAAAATTGCATTATTTTGTGATGAAGATCGAGTCGGATTCTGAACAAAAACTTCAAATGTAGTTTTATAACAAATAATTCATAATTACGTCATAACTGTTTTAGAAATAACTTAACTATATAAAAACAGACAAAAATCCCCCTCTTAGACCCCGAATCGGGGCAAAGGCACAAAACCCAGAGTCAGTGGCGAGTTAGTGCACAATATGTCGCAATAAACCTAGCAAAATCCCCACAAGGCATTGGTTATTTTTAACCCACTAACATTCTTAGCGCCGCATTAACCTTTGCTTTACAGCAAAAGCTTGATAGCCTCGAACTAAGATAGTTTCCGTAGGAGAAATAGATGGAATACAGACGCATACCGCATTCTAATCTCGAGGTGAGCAAAATCTGTTTAGGCACCATGACTTGGGGCGAACAAAATACCCAAGCCGAAGCCTTTGCACAGCTAGACTACGCCATAGGCAGTGGCATCAACTTTATTGATACTGCGGAAATGTACCCTGTGCCGCCAAAGCCGGAAACCCAAGGGGAAACCGAACGCATTTTGGGCCAATATATCAAGGCCCGTGGCAACCGTGATGACTTAGTTATCGCCACTAAGATTGCCGCGCCAGGTGGCAAGAGTGACTATATTCGCAAAAACATGGCGCTAGACTGGAACAACATTCACCAAGCAGTTGATGCCTCGCTCGAACGCCTGCAAATCGATACTATCGATCTCTATCAAGTTCATTGGCCGGATCGCAATACCAACTTCTTCGGGGAATTATTTTACGACGAGCAAGAGATTGAGCAGCAAACGCCGATCCTCGAAACCCTCGAAGCCCTCGCCGAAGTCATTCGCCAAGGTAAAGTGCGCTATATCGGTGTATCGAACGAAACCCCTTGGGGACTGATGAAGTACCTGCAACTGGCGGAAAAACACGGCCTGCCGCGCATTGTCACAGTGCAAAACCCCTATAACCTGCTCAACCGCAGCTTTGAGGTGGGCATGAGTGAAATCAGCCACCGCGAAGAGTTACCGCTGCTAGCCTACTCGCCCTTAGCCTTTGGCGCCCTGAGCGGCAAATATTGCAACAACCAATGGCCCGAAGGCGCGCGCTTAACCCTGTTTAAACGCTTCGCCCGTTATACTGGTTCGCAAATGGCACTCGATGCCACAGCGGCCTACGTAGACTTAGCCCGCGAGTTTAATCTATCCCCCGCGCAAATGGCGCTAGCCTTTGTTAATTCACGTAAATTTGTTGGCTCAAACATTATTGGCGCCACAGATTTATACCAGCTAAAAGAGAATATCGACAGCTTAAAAGTCAGCCTCTCCCCTGAGTTACTCAGCCGTCTAAATGAACTCTCAGATCAATTTAGATTACCTTGCCCTTAGCTTTTACAATGAGCAGCTAATAAGTGAGTGACTTCAAGCCACTCACTTTCGCCATGAGTTGATTGTGCTGTCGCGGCAATGCGCTAACCATTGCGATAGCGATTGCAATAGCGGTTGTAGTCGCGATCAAAAACCGAGATACCGAGATGAACAGACTATTGTCCATATCGCACTCGTAGTAAGAGACTACGATGAGGCGATTGATTTTTATGTTAATAAACTCAAATTTGAATTGATTGAAGACAGTTATCAACCCGAGCAAGATAAACGCTGGGTTGTGGTTGCGCCGCCTAATTCCCATGGTACGGCCCTACTATTAGCCAAAGCCTCCAAACCCGAGCAGGAATCATTTATCGGTAATCAGGCCGGAGGACGAGTGTTTTTATTCTTAAATACCGATGATTTTTGGCGCGATTATGAGCATATGCGGTCAATAGGCATTCACTTTATTCGCGAGCCACAAGTGCAAGATTACGGCACTGTTGCCGTATTTGAAGATCTCTATGGCAACCGTTGGGATTTATTGCAGCTCAGCCCTCATCACCCCATGGCAAAAAGATGTCAGTAACTATGTGATTGAATAAAAAAGTAAATCACCCTTTTCCTCATTTAGCAATCATACTCTGCATCGACACCGATGCCGTAATGGCAAGTGTCGCTAGTTACGACCAAGCACTCGGATTATGACAAGGCACTATCAAGTTAGATGCGCTAAAAACAAAAAAGCGAAGCCATTTGGCTTCGCTCTTTGTTCACTTAATAGCAGTTTATTTCATCAACCACGCGCGGTAAGACTTACCCTTAATGCGGCCGCTGGTGATCTTGCTCAGTGCCTTTTTAGCCACTTTACGGTTTACCGCCACATAAGCACGATAGTCGGTCACGAGGATCTTGCCCACCTGCGTACCTTCAATGCCATTATCACCGGTCAGGGCGCCAAGAATATCACCAGGGCGAAGTTTCTCTTTTTTACCACCATCGATTTGCAGAGTGATCATGGTTGGCGCATTAGGCGCACTGCCAAGCAAGCTTAATGATGGCAGTGATTCACTGGTAATTTCTCGATCTAAGTACTCTTCTAGTAAGGCGATCTTGTAACCGTCTTGATCGTTGTAAAAGGTATAAGCAGCGCCTTTACTGCCCGCACGGCCAGTACGGCCGATACGGTGAATGTGCACTTCGGTATCGTAGGCCACATGGTAGTTAAATACGGCATCTAGCGCATCAATATCTAAACCACGGGCGGCCACGTCGGTAGCCACCAGCACGCAGGCGCTCTTGTTGGCAAATTGCAACAGGGTTTCGTCCCTATCGCGCTGTTCTAAATCGCCGTGCAAGGCCAAGACACTAAAGCCTAAACCCTCGAGTTCGTCGGCCACTTTTTGCGTTTCACGCTTGGTATTACAAAACACCACGGCACTTTCTGGCTTATGTTCTAACAGTAATAATTGCAGCGCTTGCATGCGCGACTTATCGTCATCTAACTGATAAAAATGCTGTTCGATGGTATTTTTTTCATGGGTAACCGCGGCCTTAACCATCACAGGGTTATACATGATTTGTTTAGCAATCGATTGAATTTGCTCAGGGAATGTTGCACTAAACAGCAGCGTTTGGCGCTCGCGTGGTGACTGTTCAATAATCGCATCGAGCTGAGGTTGGAACCCCATTTCGAGCATACGGTCAGCTTCATCAAGCACTAACATACTTAGATTGCTTAAATCTAAACGATTGCGGTCTAAGTGATCGACAATCCGCCCCGGGGTTCCCACAATAATATGGGCACCATGCTCTAAAGAGCCAATTTGCGGCCCCATTGGCACACCACCACACAGGGTTAATACTTTCACGTTGTGTATACCACGGGCGAGAGTACGGATCTCCTGCGCCACTTGGTCGGCCAACTCGCGGGTTGGACACAGCACTAAGGTTTGAATGCGAAAACGCTTAACGTCTAATTTATTTAGTAAACCTAGACCAAAGGCCGCCGTTTTACCTGACCCCGTTTTACCCTGACCTATCACATCCTCGCCCGCTAAAATGGCTGGCAAGCTTTGCGCCTGAATGGGCGTCATCTCGTTGTAGCCCATAGAAGAAAGGTTCTCAAGCAGTTCGGTTTTTAGCTTAAGGGTCAAGAAAGCCAGTGATGAAGTAGGCTTAGTATCTGAATTGCTCAAGGCGAATATCCTGTGGTGGGTAACGAAGCGGCTGCTAGGTTACTAAAATTGCGTTACTTATCGATTAAACGGGTTTATCAAGATTCAGGTTTACGTAAGGCAAGAATTCAGTTCTGCATTCGCTCAACCCAAAAGTACCGCTATTGTAGCAACAACGGGCAACTTTTACCTCAAATCCTTAAACTCAAGTCCTTAAACAATCGAAATCGTCGGCGTAAACAGCAATAAAAAAGCCCTGCTGGGATACAAGGCTTTGGTTTTGCTCAGCGCGGCAGACTTAACAGATTAAGCGATTTGGCCAAAACGGCCTTCTTGATAATCGCGAATCGCCTGCTGAATTTCCGCTTGGGTGTTCATCACAAAGGGACCCATCTGCACAATTTTTTCGCGAATCGGTTTACCCACAAACAGTAACATGCCCGCACCGCGATCATCGGCCTTAAGCTGCAATGGCGTTTGGCTATCGAGCACTAAAAACTCGCCTTCATTGAATGACCACAGTGAGCCTTCGCCCTTACTCAAGCCACCTTGGTAAATATAGAGGGCGGCAAACTCATGCTTGGATAAATCGAGCAGCGCTTCACCATTGGCGTTAATCATCAAGTCGGCAATCGCCGCTTCGCCCGCTAATCCTTGGATGGTGGCACTGATGGCGCTCTTACCCGCAAAAGCCCAATCACCCGCCAAGGCTTTAAGGGTTGCGCCTGTGTCATTCGTGGTTTCAACGCTTGGGATTGAAGCCGTATCCTGATACGTCGCGGGGCGCAGTTTATCTTTCGCGGGCATATTGACCCAAATTTGGAAGCCATGCAGACCATTGAGTGCATCGGCCAGCGGCATTTCGGAATGCACCACGCCATAACCCGTGCTCATCCACTGCACATCGCCTGCACGAATCGCTTTGACGTTACCCATTTGATCTCTATGCTCAAACCCGCCCTTACGGATATAGGTAAAGGTCTCCATCCCACGGTGCGGATGCGGCGGAAAGCCACCAATAAAATCCTGTTTATCATCGGATTTGATCTCATCCATCATCAAGAATGGGTCAAACTGAGTGCTGATAAAGTCAGCCACTCGGCGAATATTCACCCCGTCGCCATCCATCGCAGGTTTAGCAGAAAACTGGCCTAAGACTTTCATTTTATGCTCCTAACTCGTAAAGCATTAGCCTGTGCACTCGCTATCTCTTGGCTCCCCAAATGACAGCGTGAAACAGTGGCAATGCTGATGGTGGCAGAATAACAAGGAAATTTGAAAATGAATAACGCGAAATCACGCTTAGATTTTTCGAAAAAGTAGAATGGTTTGGAATTGAGTAAACGGCGTTATGACTTGCTTGAACAATACTTCTCGAAATAAAACGTTTGTGAAAAAGTGTGTGAACTGTTTATCACTAGGACAAAGGAAATTGCCATTGTCTCCCCAGTAACACGCCATCCCATTCTTTGACAAAAAGCCCAGAGGCTCGACGGCGACATCTGCTGTACAGGATGTACTAATGCAGCGATCACATGGATGTGAATGAGCTGCCATATTGCCAACGGTTACTGGTGCTTCAATGGCAATTCACACACCACATACAACCGTTTCGTCATCTGAATATATGGGACAGAACCTTGTCAGTAACCTTGCTAATTTAGTTGCCATTGAATTAGTTCAAATATCGCAAAGTACCTTAGTGAAGTGTCCAGTATTGCAGATGCTGATCAATTTAGATTAGGTATCTGCTCGACACCTCTCCTTCTTGTTAAGTGTTTTTGCACTGATACCAATACTATTCAATCTTGAGGCGTGACCTAAGGTTTCTTGGAGCTATATATCCCATTTGACGCCCTTTGATTGGATGTTTAATCAGCAACCCAAGATCCGACAACTTATCTAAATACGCTCTGGCGGCTGTCGATGATACATTAAATTCTACCAGACACTCCTTTACAGTAAACTCTCGCCCTGCATCTTCTAGAGCTTTTTTATGATAGTAATATGGGGAAGTTTGAACTCATTAAAGTAAGGCGACTTATGTATATCCAAACGGTTTTTTTGAATTTCATCAATTTTATTTTGAATATACTTAGTAAAGTCCTCTAGCGCGCGAATTATGATATTCATATTAAAATCAATGAAGTGAGTTACATCAAAGAAATAAATCTAACCACCCATTATAAATCAATAACATAATGCACTTTCAGTTTGCCTACAACTTGTAAAAGTTAACATTGTTAAAAAAAGAACCATCAAAAGTCGCAGGGACAGTATCGGGACAATAAATTGCGCTAATCCCTTAAAAAATGGGGTATTTCAGACGAGGTAAATCATCCCAGTTCTTAGGGGATACTCAGCAAGGGTTACTTTCGAAGTTATATAAGTCGTTGTCAGTTGCAGCGCAAGTGCTGGCAGCTTGCCGCAAAGTGCCATAGTCGCTTTTCGAGATGTTCGCAGTAATCCGTCATTCCGCACCTAAATTTTGCAATTTTCAGTGCTTGACAGCGATCGGTCATTCTGATCTATCCGACATTCCGCAGCTAATTTAGGAATAAACTACCTCATAGAATCTACCGAGTAATTTGAGTAGTTGTGTTTGGTGATCTTGAAGTCCAGTGATGAACCTTTGGCCGTTAATCTCTAGCGTATCTATGCCTTCGAATTGCAAGAAGACCCAACGTGCCGTCGGTCTGGAGGTCGTCTTGTTCTTTACCATACTTGGGAAGAACGCTTCGGTTTGTGCGAGTTGTTCTCTGATTTTGTGTTCTAAACTAGCGTAAACAAGCAAGCTCAACGTCATTATCATTAGCAACGCTTCAATGCGCTCAGGCTTTTTCAAGAAGATGGAAGAGGTTAAAAACTCAGGGCTTTTTAGAAAACGGAAGCCGCGCTCGACTTTTTGTTGCGATTTGTAATGTGCTAGAAGAGCCGCCATGGTGAGTGCTTCATTGTCGGTGTCATTCGTCGCGAGGATAAACATGCCTACTTTGAGCTTAGCCAGTTTTACTTTTTCTAGGTCGGTGAAGGGGGCGGCTTCGATAAAGTATTGGTATCCTGTCGGTGCTTCATCTGTCTTTGGGCGGCCCGAATGAGAGTAAGTCGGCTGTTTGATGAGAGTGCCTTGTTCAAACCCAAGTAAGTCACATTGTTTCTTGAAATCGTTAAACGCTAATTCTGCGTCAACTTCACAAGCGAATGGTTTTTTACTTAGCTTTTCCAACGCTTTGATTTCTTTTGCTATGTTTTTCTCTAAGTTCTTGAAGAAAGTGATTTCTTCCCGCTTGGTGGCCTGTTCACTGTGAACGAGCAACCAACGTTGATTGACCTTTCCGTAATCCGAGTCTATCCAACATCCTGAGTAGCCATGACCGATAGTGCTTAATTGCTCTGGCTCTAGCGCAAGTAGTGCTTGTTTTGCGAGCTTGATGGTCATGGGGACACGGGTAATGAATTTTTGATTTTGCTCATCTAGCGAGGAGATGCTTTCTTCGGTGTACAAAGCGGCATCAGCGATAAAGTAACGACTATTTTGCGCGGCTTTTAGGCAATGTATGTGTCTTTTAGTGACTTCAGCGAATGCCTTGGCATCATTGGTGTTACCACTCAGTGCTTGCATGTAAACAGGAATACCTGCTTGGTTTTCACAGATGAGTTCAAGCACGACTTGGTTAAGCTCTGGCCTATGATCCCGACTATAACCTCTTACAAGCTTAATCACGTTGGTGTTTTCATCTTGTGCATACTCACCATCAACGTGGAAGCTAGTGATATCAAGATGAACAGAATCGGTCGTCAAGCCCAGTTTATCAACAACACGCTCAGCAATAACCTGATAGAGCGCTGAGACATCGGCTTCGTATAGAGCATCTAATGTGCGGCCTAGTACATCATCAGTCAGGTGGTGTGCTTCAATGTCTTTGGCGAGTAGCTTAGATACAGGCTTGGTCTTAAAAAAGTCCGAGAACATGTGCAGTGTTCTGCTATGAAAGCCAAGTCCATTTAGGAGCATGGCCAATACCGCGTCACCATGAGAAACATTGTGGTCAGAATATTTTGGGATAACGGCATCTATCATCCGTGGCAGGCCAATTTCGTGACAAAAGGCGGCAATGAGACCAAGGTGATCTAAGCGTTTAATAACAGGATGGGTAGACATATTTTGAGACCGTCAAATAGCAGTAATAGATCAAAACTGTCGATCGCGGTCAAGATGGTGTCGTAGTTTTTATGAAAAGCTGATCGCCAGATCACACTATTTAAATTCTGGAATTAGCTGCGGAATGACGGATCTATTACTCTCTTTTGCAGGTAATTCATCATGGCCGCTCCCGCTATCTCTATCCGTAACCTCGATCACCTTGGCTTGGTCGCCGCACTCTGCCAAGAACTGGGGATTGCCCGCATGATCGATGCCGTACTCCCCAAAACGCCGCCTTTTAAGGTCTCGCATGGTGAAGCCTTGGTCGCCATGATAGTGAACGGTCTCGGCTTTAACAGCTGCACCCTGCACATGTTCCCGCAATTCTTCGCTAACAAGCCGGTGGAGCGCCTGATTGGCCCCGGGATCTGTGCTGATGACCTCAACGATGATGTGCTCGGTCGCTGTCTCGATGCCCTCTTCGAGGCCGATGTCAGCGCCTTGTATCAGGTGATGGCGGCGCAAGTTGTCGAGCGGCTGGGGCTCAAAAGCACCGCAGTGCACCTCGATATCACCAGCTTCCACGTCGATGGCGCCTATGACTGCAACGATGGGGAACCGCTCGGTAAGCTGCAACTGGTGCGTGGTTATAGTCGCGATCACCGGCCAGAGCTGAACCAGGTGATCCTTGAGCTCATCTGTGAAAATCAGGCCGGGCTACCTGTCTATATGCAGGCCCTGAGCGGCAATAGTAATGACACCAAAGCCTTTGCCCAGACCGTTCGTCGCCATTTGAGCAGCCTCAAGGCTGCGCAGGAGAGTCGTTATCTGGTCGGCGATGCCGCACTGTACTGCGCCGATACTTTGCAACTGCTGGCGCAACAGCAGCAACTGTTTGTCACCCGGGTACCTGTCACGTTGAACGAGGCCAAGCAGGCCGTAGCAACAATCGGCGCGCAACCTCTGACTGCCTTGGGCAATGGCTATCATGGCCGTTGGCAAGGTGCCAATTATGCCGGCGTCGCGCAGCGCTGGTTGCTGGTGCGCAGCGAACAGGCCAGCCATCGCGAGCAGCAGACATTGGCCAAAAACCTGCTCAAAGACAGTACTCGCGAGCTCAAAGCCTTCGCCAAATTGTGTGCCCGACGCTTTGCTTGTGAGGCGGATGCCCAAGCTGAGTTGAGTCGTTTTACCGCCAGCTTGATGCTGCTGCAACTGGATGCCGAGGTGGTGAGTGAACCCGTTTATGCAGGGCGTGGCAGACCCAAGCGTGGCGAAGAGCCAATTGGCCATCAGTTTCAAATCCGTGGGTTGGCGGCAACTAGCCTGGCTTGCGTTGAAGAGGCTCGCAACCAGACCGGTGTGTTCATCCTGGCGACCAATGACCACAGCGATACGCTGACCATGGCCGAACTACTCGCCACCTATAAAGCGCAGCAGAATGTCGAACGAGGCTTTCGTTTTCTCAAGAGCCCGGAGTTTTTAACCTCCTCACTGTACCTGAAAAAACCGGAGCGGATTGAAGCGCTGCTGATGGTGATGACCTGTAGCCTGATGATTTATGCCGCGTTGGAGCACCGTATCCGGCAGGGATTAATGGAGCAAAACCGCAGCGTGGCGGATATGAAAAAGAAACCGACCCAGCAGCCGACGGCCCGTTGGATCTTTTTGCGCTTTGGTGGCATCCATGAATATCGACAGGGAGACGCTCCGCCACAAGTAACGGAGCTAACAGGAGACCAGCAGATCATTTTGGAGGTATTGGGTGAACGCTATCGGCAAATTTATTCCTAAATTAGGTGCGGAATGTCGGGTAATCGCTCAGTTCTTACAATGTGCCTACTGGACCGTGAAATAGTTTTCCAAACTCGGTGGTCAGCCTGAGCCAATTTTTATGGGTGATATTTAATCTGGTCAGTAACTTGGCGCTATTTTCACTGATGTATCCACGTTTATCATTGCGAATGATTCGGCCGGTATCATCCAGCAATTGAAGGTAATCGGTTAAGACAAACGCAATGCCATTGGGTTGGTTGTCGTACTCGTTGCCAATAAAAGGCAGGAGATTGCTCGGCTGCTCACCTTTAAACGCCGCCCGAATGCGTAGTTGAATACTGGTATGGTCGGATTGTTCTGGTGTATCAGCCAGTTGGGCTCTGATAGGACTTTCTTTTAATAAAGAGTAATCAACATAAGTCATACAAGCTAATACCACGGCTTCATCGAGTAGGGCTTGATTCTATATAAAATAAATGGGTAAACCGACCTTCCCAGAAACGACCTGTACACTTATCTTCTTGATTTGCTTGCCTTGCGATAGGTTCATTGAGGCAGCGCATAAACCAGCTAATGTCGCATAATCGACTGCGATAAAGGGCAATTGAATGCCTTAATCTGTTAACCTCATGAGCTTCAACCAATTCACCTCTGGCGAACTTTTGCGTTAATTCATTGCCTTTAAATAGCTTATGCCACTGCTCAAGCACTTCGCGGTCAGTCCAGCGATTTGCACTGTCGATATCGACCCGCAACACCACATGCAGATGATTCGACATCACCGCAAACGCGGCCACATCAATAGCAAAAACAGCTTCAAGTTCAAACAGTAGCGATTCTACCCAACCACGGCGATGGTCATAGTTTTTACCCGAATAGGTATCATCGCTACATAAAAATGCACGCCGCACCACGCGGCTACAGCAATGGTAAAAGGGAGTGTCTTCAAGACTTATCTGAGTTCGGCGAGGGCGCGGCATACAAACCTCCTTGTTCAATGCTTAACCAAAGCATAGTCGGAGGTTAGCTACCTCGCTATTAAGATTGGGTGTCCATGTTTTATATTCAGGCTAATACTCGTACCACATTTTCGCATTGGCAAACGTTATTGCAGTTGGGTAAAACTGATAAGGCCAGAGCTCTGTAGCATTACTAAAATTGGGTCAACATATTGAAGTTGAAGTTAGCTAGATGCCGCTTTGCTAATGAGGAATGGGGCAAAAACATTTTATCAAAGGCTGCGTATTGATGGGATTACTGCCATTTAGTGTGATTCTTAATTGCTTGGTATAAGACTGTATTACTCTCTCACAGCAGCAAACAGTAGCGAATGGCAAAATGTCGTATCTGGCTGTTGTTAGCATAAAAAAACGGGATTGGTACATTAAGACCCATCCCGTTTTTATAACTCTATACTTTGCCGTTATATGGGGCTAAATCTCTAGCAAGATAAATCCCTAAGATTAAGCTAAGTCTATATTTGTCAGTTTAGCGCTTATTGACTCAGTTTTGGTGTACGCGGCGGAATAATGCGCCTGTTACCTGTTGACTCAAATGCACCGGCAAATTTAAGCAGATTATTATCGTCGTAGGCACGGCCCGCAAAGGTCAAACCCACTGGCATGCCAATATCAGCCATCACGCCCATAGGCACAGTCACAGTTGGTACGCCTAAGTGGCGAATCGCTAAGTTACCATTTGCCACCCAAACCCCGTTACTCCACGCAATATCGGCAGAGGCTGGATTCACATGGGCATCGGCAGGCCCCACATCGGCCACCGTTGGGAACAGCACGGCATCAAGCTTTAGCCCGTCCATCCAATCTTCAAGGTCCAGCTTACGGGTCTTTTCTAAACCACGCAGACCATCGGGAATACTGTCGATCTGTTCGAAGGATTTAAGGCCACGCTTAGCCATGTTGACGTACTCTTCCATGCCTGCCGCTAAGTCACCTTCACGATTTGGCAAGGTGCCAAGATCATGGGGGAATATCAAATGCCCCACCACATCTTCAAGCTTGTTGAGTTTAGGGTCATTGTTAGCACGCAGGAATTCATCGAACGCCCAACCTGAGAGTTCCCATAACTCATCATGCAGGAACTGAGGTGTAACGATACCACGGTTAAACACCGTCGGCGCACCAGGGCGGTCGCCTTCGCAATTGGAAACCAGCGGAAAATCCACTTCAACCACTTCGGCGCCAGCGGCTTCTAAGGCTTTACGCGCGGCTTCCCACAGATCGATCACCGATTGGCGGGTATGGATCCGTTGACCCGTTGGGCCGCCAATACCCGGATTTTCGCTGGTGCCAGCCAATTCATCTTTATTGATGTACATACGCGGCACACCAAAACGCTTACCCTTAAGCGTATCGGCGCTAGCCGCCAGCGCTAGATAGGATTCTGGGCGAACTGTCGATGCTTTAGGGATTTTAACCCAAGGTTGTAGACGCCAGAGATCGCCACGGGTGATTGGGTCGTCGGCCACAATCACATCGAGCACTTCGAGCATATCCGCCATTGTGCGGGTATAGGGCACAACCACATCCATGGTCGGGGTTAGCGGCCAGTTACCACGCACGGAAATCACGCCGCGAGACGGCGTATAGGCGCATAAACCATTATTGGACGCAGGGCCTCGACCACTCGACCAAGTTTCTTCAGCAAGACCAAATGATGAGTAGCTCGCCGCCGTGCCCGTGCCCGCCCCATTAGAAGAGCCCGAAGCAAAGGGTGCTGTAAGATAATCAGCATTGTATGGACTTTCGGCGCGGCCATAGTGACCACGCTGCATGCCGCCATTAGCCATAGGTGGCATATTGGTTTTGCCTAGGCAAATGGCACCCGCGGCGCGTAGGCGCTCGACGGCAAAAGCATCGTACTGGGCCACTAAATCTTTAAATGCTGGGCTGCCAGACGCCGCCGTCAGTCCCTTCACCAAATAGCTGTCCTTAGCGGTGTAAGGAATACCATCGAGCGGGCTTAAGGTTTCACCTCGAGCGCGGCGCGCATCTGAGGCTTCAGCTTCTTTCAGCGCATCGGGATTGTGCACCACTAACGCATTGAGCTTAGTTTTTGTCGCAGGGCCGTCATAGGCATCAACCCGCGCGAGATACGATTTCACCAACTCCACTGCGGTAGTTCGGCCAGATTCGAGCGCAGCACGCAGCTCGGCAATAGAAACTTCAGTGACTTCAAACATCTTACGCCCTCCCGCAGAAAGCCAATTGTGGTGTATTAACAGTGACATCAATCGTCATGCTGTTCTCCTCGGGTTACTTTCCAGCAGGGATTTGCTGAGTAATACAATGGATATTGCCGCCACCTAATAAAATCTCACGGGCTGGCACCCCCACAATCTCATGCTCAGGGAAAATTTCTTGCAGTTTTTGAGCAGCGATATCATCGGTTGCTGGGTCAAGCAGCGGGAATACGATGCGATGATTGGTGATTAAAAAGTTCACGTAAGAACCCGCTAAACGCTCACCTGCCGTACGTGGCACACCAGTGCCTTCAGTCACACCTTTTGATTCTTCTTCGCTGCAATACAGCGGCCCTGGTTGTGGCAACAGATGGATTTTTAACTTACGGCCTTGGGCATCCACAGTGTTTTGCAGCACTTCGAGCGCGGCTTTTGAACGTGGATATTGTGGATCAGTTTCATCGTCGGTCCAGTGCAGAATGACTTCACCAGGACGGGCAAAACAGCACATATTATCGATATGGCCATCGGTCTCATCCATATAAACGCCATCTTGTAACCAGATAAACTGCTTAACATTCAAATAGTCACGCAGTAAGTCTTCAATCTGTTCTTTTGTCAGCTCAGGGTTACGGTTGGCGTTGAGTAAACATTCGGCACTCGTCATACAGGTGCCTTCACCATCGACATGGATGGAGCCACCTTCGAGGATCAGCGGCGCGCGATAACGGGCAAAACCATGCTGTGCAAGCATTTGCTGCGCGACTTGCTCGTCCTTATCCCATGGAAAGTACAAACCACCGTTATGGCCGCCCCAAGCATTAAAGCCCCAGTCAACACCGCGGCATTCGCCCTCAGCATTAACGACCACAGTTGGCCCTGTATCGCGAGCCCAGCAATCGTTACTGTCCATTTCAACCAAGGTAACGTGGGATGGCATTACCGTTTTAGCTTCGGCTAAAAAGGCTTTAGGGACACCCATATACACTGGCGTTGCCGCGCCAATCGCATCGGCCACCTTAGCGAAAGTCGCCTGAGCATACGCCCCCGCAGCGCGCCAGTTATCAGGACGATAGGGCCAAATCATCCACACAGCTTGCTGCGCCGCCCATTCGGCGGGCATATAAAAACCATCTTGTGATGGCTTAGTCGTTAACGGCGTGACATCCACATTCACGTTTGTCATGAGTTTTGTCTCCAGTAATGCTGAAATCGATAAGGGTGTACGCCCCTAAAATAGGACGACAGAATACAGTTATATCAGCCCCACAACGATGCGAGGGTCATTGGCAGCGGTTAATAAAATCTCTTACATACTTTGCCAGCACGTGTTTGGCGCTTCATAAAGATGAGCCTAGTCGGGTTTAAACACCCCAATGACGGCGCCCGTGGCTTTTTCGGTCACTTTGATATCGGTTTGCTGCTCACGATAATCACAGTCAGTACATTCTACGGTTTCGATACCGTTTTCTTTAAACAGCAAAATGCTGTCTTTCGCGCCGCACTTAGGGCATTTTGCGCCAGCAACAAAGCGTTTTTTTATTTTAGTGGTCATGATACAAACCTATAAATGGCTACGCGCCCAGCGATAAGCGAATCATCGGCGTTAAGGCGAAAATGTGGCGCTATTTTGCCATACTGCCCAGCTATTGCCAGTCCTTGAATAAACTTGTGCTGCCATACTCCCTGACCACGCGGTCGAGCGCTATCGCACTAGGCCATAAAAAGTCGAAGAAATACGCAGCAACTCGGCCTAAGTTGTGGTTTGCCATGAGCTTGTACGTTATCATCACAACCCTTACTCATTCATGATATGACCAAGTTGTAGTTAATGATCAGCATCAACCAAGCACAATTAATCCGTGGTAGCAAAACCCTGCTCGACGAAGCCTCTCTGACCATTTATCCCGGCCATAAGGTCGGCCTAGTGGGCGCCAACGGCACGGGTAAATCCTCACTGCTCGCATTAATTATGGGTCACCTGAGCTTAGATAAAGGCGAGTTTAGTATGCCTTCGGGTTGGCAGATTGCCAGCGTCGCCCAGGAAACCCCTGCACTCGAAATGTCTGCACTTGAATATGTGCTTGATGGCGATAAAGAATATCGCCAGCTTGAGGCTGATCTGCATATTGCACAGGAACATAATGATGGCCATGCGATCGCCACCTTGCACGGTAAAATCGATGCCATTGGCGGTTATGCTATTCGCGCCCGCGCCGGAGCCCTGCTTGCAGGTTTAGGCTTTAGCGAAGCAGAGCAAAATAACCCAGTGAAAAGCTTTTCGGGCGGTTGGCGGATGCGCCTCAACCTAGCCCAAGCACTACTGTGCCGCTCCGACTTACTGCTGCTCGACGAACCGACCAACCACTTAGACTTAGATACCATGTACTGGCTCGAAGGTTGGATTAAGTCCTATCAAGGCACGCTGATTTTAATCAGCCACGATAGGGATTTTATCGATGAAATCGTTGATGAAATCGTCCATGTCGAAAATCAAAAACTCAATTTTTACAAAGGCAACTACAGTGCCTTTGAACGCATCCGTGCTGAACGTATGGCACAGCAACAAGTCGCCTTTGAGCGCCAACAAAAAGAACGGGCGCATATGCAGTCTTTTGTTGACCGCTTCCGCTATAAGGCCAGTAAAGCCAAACAAGCGCAGAGCCGCTTAAAGGCGCTGGAGCGGATGACTGAGCTGTTACCATCTCAAGCAGATAGCCCGTTTTATATGGAGTTTCGCCCGCCTGAGGCCCTGCCTAATCCGCTGATTAAGATGGAGCAAGTGGCTGTTGGCTATGGCGATAAGCAAATCCTCAGCAAAGTGCATTTAAACTTAGTGCCTGGAGCGCGCATTGGGTTGCTCGGCCGTAACGGTGCGGGTAAATCAACCCTAATCAAGCTGTTATCAGGCCAGTTATCACCGATGACCGGATTGTATGAGCCCAATCCCGGCCTGAATATCGGTTACTTTGCCCAGCATCAAATTGAATTTTTACGCTTAGACGATACGCCGCTGCAACATTTAGTGCGCCTTGCGCCCAATGCCCGCGAGCAGGAATTGCGTAACTTCCTCGGTGGTTTTGGCTTTAATGGCGATATGGCACTCTCGCCAGTGCGCCCCTTCTCTGGTGGTGAAAAAGCCCGTTTAGTGTTGGCATTATTGGTATGGCAACGGCCCAATCTGTTGCTGCTTGACGAACCAACCAACCATTTAGATTTAGAGATGCGCCATGCGCTCACTATGGCATTGCAAACCTTTGAAGGTGCAATGGTGATTGTATCGCACGACCGCCATTTATTGCGCTTAACCTGTAGCGACTACTATTTGGTTGACCAAGGTGAAGTACAAGCCTTTGATGGCGATCTTGACGATTACCACCAATGGTTACTCGATGCCGCAAAAGCCGCCAGTGCCAACCAAACGGCCAACAGCGATGACACCAAACCCGCTGTCGATAAGAAGCAGCAAAAGCGCTTAGAAGCAGAGCTACGCCAAAAGGTGTCACCACTTAAACGCAAACAGGCGAAGCTTGAAACCGATCAGCAAAAGCTCAGTGAGCGGCTCGCCGAACTGGAGCATTTGCTGGCCGATAGCGAATTATATGATCAAGACAATAAAGCCAAACTAACCTCGGTACTCAGTGAGCGCACCAGCTTGACACAAACGCTAGAAGAAAGTGAAATGCAATGGCTTGAGCTACAAGAAGAAATTGATGCAATAGAACTTGAGTTAATGGGCCAATAACCGGTCTGCTGGCGCCTAATTGACAAGGAAGCCGTATGTCGAATGTAACCCCGCTAGACAGCCAAATTTGGCATTGGTGTGATATGAGCTATGGGCAAAACAAAGTGCTTTGCCTTGAGCTTCAGGATAATTGTCAGGTAAATGTGAATCTATTACTGCTAGCGCAGTATTTAGATCTCACCAGTGATGTGGCGGGGCCGCGGGAATATTCAACCGAGCAATGGCAACAACTCGTCAATGCAGTATGGGAATGGGATGAAAAGTTTCTCACCCCCTATCGCCGTTTGCGTCGTCTCGCCAAAGCCAGCCTGAATGCAGCAGAATATCAGCAAATGCTCGATGTTGAGTTGATGATGGAACGCAAGGCGCAGCGCACCATTTTACATGCCGTCAATGATTTATCGCCTAGCGGTCAACAAACCAATCTCGTGAGTTACCTCGCGCTATTTGGTTTATCCGCTGCGGATGTTACTGCGCTAGATCTTATCGCACCTTAACTGGCCTCACGCACAGCTTACTTAACCTGAACTCGGGATAACGAGTGTCGGAAAAATCTAAATTTAACAATCAAAATCAATGCTATAAATGATTTTTTTGAAAAGAAGAATCTTTTTTCTGACTGAATGCGCAGATTTTTGCGCATATCAAGGCGCCCTGTCGTATGTCATAGCGAGCTATGGTTAGACAGAGCAACGCAGAGAGGCCCGAAAAGATGCCTATTCAGCGGCTCTACTTATCCCGAGCTCAGGTTTACTTAGTGCGAGCTTGAGGATAACGCTGGCAGTTATCCTCAATGTTAAGCCAGCTCAGCTGCTGCTCAGTATAAATATGGTAATTAGGCTGCACTGAATTTGGATCATCCAAGCTGGCGATCGTTAGGGTGAGATAATCGGGATACTCAGTGTGCCGAAAGGTCAGTGAGCAGCCACATTGGGCGCAAAATCCGCGTCTTACATATTCTGATGAGGCAAACTCAGTGATGTTGCCCTTAAGCCATGTCACCTGCGACACGTTAAAATCCATCCAAGCACCAAAGGCTGCCCCAATACTCTTTTGGCACATGCGGCAGTGACAATAATCCGCATCGAAGGGCATGCCCTCAATCCGATAACGAATCGCTCCGCATAAACAGCCGCCCTCTTGTAAGATCTTAGACATACCCATTAACCCTCATCAAACAGAGCAAAAACCTAATACATTAAGTTACCTTGATGATCTTGTGTAACTGGCCAGTCAAGACGGCTCATTACGCATCAATTTCTTGCTGCAATTTTTCCAGCTCATCCAAAATATGCAGAAATTTTTGGCCAAACTCCGTCACTTGATATTCGACCCGCGGTGGTAATTCGTTATAAATAATTTTATCTAAGATGCCAAATTCAATGTTCTTTTTTAAACATTGATTCAATACCTTAGTGGAGAGTCCCTCAACCGAACGCACCATTTCTCCAGGCCTTTGGATCCCATTTGCCAACAACTGATAAACCGTTAATGACCATTTACAGCCATAAATCGTCTCGACCATTCGGGCTGAGCGCTCTGGGGGCGATTTGCGTGAAATTATTTTTTCATTGTTATTCATAAAGATGTACCCAAAAGTACCTGCCTAACCAATTTGTACTTACTGTTCATATAGTTATTGAATCCCTAAGATTACCACCTTGATAATACTTAGGAGTAGCAAATGCAATTTAATACCTCAAATCTCGCCATTATTATCGGTGGTAGCAGCGGCATCGGTTTTGAAACCGCAAAACAACTGGCCAAGCAAGGCGTATCAGTGCTTATAGTGGGTAATCAGCAAGAAAAACTCACTGATGCCGTCGCTGCGCTCAAACAGGAAAATACAACCCCTGAGTTACAGGTCGAGGGGTTTCAAGCCAACCTTTACCAAGCTGCGGATCTTAATCGACTCATTACACACATCAACCAACTCGAGCATAAGGTCGGCTATCTCGTCAATGCGGCGGGGTATTTCAATCCCAAATCCTTTATTGACCACACTGAAGCCGATTACGAACTGTATATGGGGTTAAATAAAGCGCTGTTCAGGATTACCCAAGCCGTGACCCACAAGATGATCGATGCGGGCGGTGGTAGTATAGTGAACATAGGGTCGATGTGGGCAAAACAAGCGGTTAAAGCCACGCCTTCGTCGGCGTATTCGATGGCAAAAGCCGGGTTACACGCATTAACCCAACACTTAGCGATGGAACTGGCGGACAAGCATATTCGCGTCAATGCGGTTTCACCTGCGGTGGTCAATACGCCAATCTATAACGCTTTTATTCCAAAGGAAGAGCGAGACCAAGTGCTTGCAAGCTTTGATGCTTTTCATCCAATTGGACGAGTCGGCACTCCTGCCGATGTGGCAAATAGCGTGTGCTTTTTGTTATCCAATGACACCAGCTGGGTAACAGGTGCAATTTGGGATGTTGATGGCGGCGTGATGGCAGGACGCAACTAAATTCGCGAGTTAATGCACTACGAGCGACACATAACTAATCATTAGAAAAGGTTAAATCGGGTCTAACACTATGCTTAATATGAACTTTAGTGAACGTATCGTTATTGATACTGAGCAGCAACCTTGGTTGCCAAGCCCTGCTCAAGGGGTGTGGCGTAAACCACTGGAGCGGGAGGCTAAGGAATCAGGGCACACCACCAGCATAGTGAAATATGACGCGGGCTCGCAGTTTACGACTCATAAGCATCCGCTGGGCGAAGAAATCCTTGTGCTCGAAGGGGTATTTTCCGATGAAAACGGTGATTATCCCGCGGGCAGTTATCTTCGCCATCCCCCCGGGAGCCAACATGCTCCTTTTAGCCAAACAGGTTGCGTGATTTTCGTAAAACTTAACCAATTCGATCCGCGGGATCTCGAACTGATCAGAATGAATACTCAGCAGACACCATGGTTACCGGGTATTGGTGGCTTACAAGTCATGCCGTTACACGAGTTCGAGCACCAACATACCGCATTAGTGAAATGGCCTAAGGGAGAAAAATTTCAACCCCATCGGCATTTTGGTGGCGAAGAAATCTTAGTGTTATCGGGCAAGTTTCAAGATGAGCTAGGTGAATATCCGCGCCACACATGGATACGCAGCCCCCATATGAGCGGCCATTTTCCTTTTGTCGAAGAGGAAACCATTATCTTAGTAAAAACAGGCCATTTACCCATTAGCGCCATGTAACGCTAGCAGACGACTCATTAGGCTTAGACCGCATAAGTGTTAGCGACTGACTTATGCGGCCGAGGAAATATCAGCCTTTACCATCGGTGAGCTTTTGCGCCAATGCGGTGGCATTGCGCGCGGTAATACCATAAATCGATAGCTGCGGATTGGCCCCTAGACTAGTCGGGAAGATAGAACCGTCCATCACCGACAGATTATCCAAATAATGTGACTGCCCATAGCTATTGACCATAGAGAGCTTTTCATCTTCGCCGAATGGACAGCCACCCATCACATGGGCCGAGGCCACCACCGTCTTTAGCGGCGCTAAGTCCATTTGGGCTATGCTCTCTTTCGCCTCCTTCCATGACGACAAATAGGGCATACCATCGCTGATAGGCAGCACTTTTAATGCACCCGCAGAGAATTGCAATTCGGCCATGCTGGCATAGGCTCGCCGCACAGCCCGCCAAAAGGCGTCGGTTAGTGGATAGTCCAAACTAAAGCCCGTTGGGGTTAAATGCACTTGTCCACCTTGGCTGTCGGGATGATAACCGTCGCGAACCAAGGCGATAGTCACCTGCAACTGATTAAACTGCGCCATCAACTCAGCATGGCTTAATCCATAACCTATGGTCTTAGAGGCGATCAAAATCGGATGCACTGGCGGCACTTCGAGCTTGTAACCTAACTCGCCATCTGCGCCATTTTTCCAAACAAACTCATCGGAATAGATAGATTGAGGTGCGCCGCTGTGGGCATTAATCGCATCGGCAAATACGCCGCCAGAAAGCACAGTGGGATGTAAAAAGGTTCGTTTGCCCAATAACTGGTAGGGATCGGGCACCTCAGAGCGCATCATTAATGTCGGCGTGTGGATAGCGCCAGCGCTTAAAATATAATGTTTGGCTTTAAACAGCAGCTCAACCGCAGTCGGCCTTAAATTAACGTCGAGCGCCTGTGCCTTGAGGGCAAAGACTTGGCCATTATGGTGTTCAATTTTAACGACTTTGGCGCGACTAATCAGCTGTGCGCCTTTCTCTAATGCACTCGGAATTGTCGTGACTAGCATCGACTGTTTGGCATTGACTGGGCAGCCCATCCCGCAATAGCCAGTATTCCAGCAGCCCGCCACATTGCGTTTAATGACGGTATAATCCCAACCTAGATTGATACAGCCTTGCTTGAGTGCGCCGTTATTACGGTTAGGTTCATAATTCCATTCGTGGATATTGAGCCGCTGCTCCATCTGCTCGAACCAAGGCGCGAGGGTTTCAGGATCGAGTCCGGCTACCGATTTATGCTGTGCCCAAAAGGCTAAGGCTTCCTTTGGTGTACGAATGGAGGTGGTCCAATTGATGGTCGTCGAGCCGCCCACGGCGCGACCTTGGAAAATACCAATCGCTTTATCGGCGGTTTTCATCGCCGCCGCCTGTTGATACAAATTCGGATACGCGACCCGCTCCTCCATATTAAAATCGCTGGAGGATTTAAGCGGCCCCGCTTCTATCATAATCACACTTAGCCCTGCTTGGGTGAGGATCTCCGCCGCAACGCCGCCACCTGCGCCCGTGCCCACAATCACCACATCGGCTTCAAATTGTTGGTTTTCTTGCAGCTGACTGGCATCGGTATGTAACCAACCGGAATTTAAGCCTGTCACTATGGGATCTATGATTGCCACTTGGAATACTCCATCTTCACATTATTGTTATTATTAGAAATTAGGCCTATTTGAACAACTCAGGCTTGGCGTAGTGGAGTCGGCTCCAATGCTCAGGACAAGCGTAATAACTGGCCATCACTAATTCTCGCAGGCCTAAATAAGCCGTTTGCAATAACGCAAAGTAGCTGTGACGCCAAGTCTCGAGCATTTGGGTCAACTCGGCGGGAGAGCGCATTAACAGTGGCGTCATGCTTGAGGTCAGTAGCAATAATCCAAGGCGATTCTCGAGCATATCGAGTAGTTCAAATAACTCGGACTGCTGTTCATCTGGCAACACAGCGATCGATTGTTTAATGGCATCTAAGGTGCGATTTTGCGCCGCCACCTTATGGGTTGCCACATCAGGCAAAGCCCCATCAAGCATCACAGGCAACAGCACACTGAATAATAAGCGGTAGTCTTTCCCCTCGCCTTCATCGGGTAGACTAAATTCGGGAGAATAAAGATTCACCCCTAGGGCTATCGCCGCTGTACCAGCAAACGCGCCCAGTAAAAAGGTTCGTCTATTCATCAATGTCTCCCCAAGACGCTTAGTGTTAAATTACTGTGCTACAATGACCGCGAACCTAAATTAAACACACGTTTTAATTTTCAGCAATAGTTGATGCCAAGATAAGATCCCATGCCAAACGCTTTTACACCGCCTTGGTGGGCCAAAAGTCCCCATGTACAAACCATTTTGCCCGTATTCACTAAAGTGGCCAAACCTGTGCTTAAGCGACAGCGACTCGAGCTTCCCGATGGCGATTTTATCGATTTAGATTGGCAAGCTAGGCCAGAAATCGGTAAAGCCATTGTGGTTATCATTCATGGATTAGAGGGCAGTGCCCAGTCCCATTATGCCAGACGCATTCTGCAAGCCTGTAAAGAACAAGAGTTAGCGGCCGTGGTTCACCATCATAGAAGCTGCTCAGGTGAAGCCAATCGTCTCGCCCGCAGTTACCACAGTGGCGACACCGACGATTTGCAGTTTAGCCTAAGCCAGCTGCAACAAACCTATCCGCAATCACCTTTATTGGCAGTAGGTTACAGCTTAGGCGGCAATGTATTAACCAAATATCAAGGAGAATATCAAGAGCACAGCCTGTTGAGTCGCGCTGTAGTCGTGTCGGCGCCGCTGCAATTATCGGCATGTGCAAAACGCTTAGAGAGTGGTTTTTCAAAGGTGTATCAAAGCCATTTAATCAAGCAGTTACAATATAAGATCAATCAAAAGCTTAATGATCCAGAGCTTGCTGGCACTATGACCTTGACCCCAATCCAAGTTGCTAATCTCAATACTTTTTATGACTTTGACGATAAAGTCACCGCCCCGCTCCATGGATTTTTAGGTGTAGAAGATTACTATACCCGCGCCAGCGGCTTACCCTTTGTTAGCCGAATCACTAAGCCTACGCTAATTATGCATGCCAAGGACGATCCCTTTATGACGGATGAGGTCATCCCGCATCCCAGCCAGCTTTCCGAACATGTGGAATATGAGTTACATGCCCATGGCGGCCATGTTGGTTTTATCGAAGGCGGCACACCATGGAAGCCACGCTATTATTTAGAGCGACGCATTTTAGACTTTTTACTCGCCAATGATGCGTCATCGGCACCTTAAGGAACCCGAATGCTTATCCCCTATGATGCCTTACTCCAACTTCCCAAAGAGACCTTAGTCAATTTGATCCGCGAATATTTGTTAGGCCAAGTGGAAGATGGAAGTTTTACTAGCCTAGATGAGCAAGAACTATCAGGCGCAATAGTGCAATGCCAACAAGCACTTAAACAAGGTAAACTTGTCTTAGAATACAGTGAAGAGGATGAGTCCTTTGCCATTCGTCACGCTGACCAAGTGGCCAAACGGCAAGATTGACCATTAGTATCCCTGTGCCGTATAAATAGCTTATACGGTTTATCGCTCCCACTGAGCGGCTCTTTATGGTGCCTAGGTAGAAAACATGTCAGCAAAACATCCAATTATTGCAGTTACAGGCTCATCTGGGGCAGGAACCACCACAACCACCACCGCCTTTAGTCATATTTTTCGCCAACTTGGAATCAATGCCGCCTTTGTAGAAGGGGATAGTTTTCATCACTATACCCGTGCAGAGATGGAAGTGATGATCCGTAAATCCCAAGCCGAGAATCGTAACCTGAGCTATTTTGGCCCCGAGGCCAATAACTTTGCCCGCCTAGAACAATGCTTTCGCGATTATGGCGCCACTGGCCAAGGTGAAACCCGCAGCTACTTACACACCTTTGACGAAGCTGTGCCATTTAACCAAATGCCTGGCACCTTCACCCAATGGCGTCCACTGCCTGAAAACACCGATATGTTGTATTACGAAGGCTTACATGGTGGCGTAGTCACGGGCGATGCCAATGTGGCCCAGCATGTGGATTTGCTGATCGGCATGGTGCCTATCGTCAACTTAGAGTGGATCCAAAAGATCATTCGCGATACATCGGAGCGTGGCCATAGCCGCGAAAAAGTCATGGGCTCGATTGTCCGCAGTATGGACGATTATATTAAGCATATGACGCCGCAATTTTCGCGCACCCATATCAACTTCCAACGGGTGCCGACGGTAGATACCTCTAACCCCTTTAGCGCCAAAGATATTCCAAGCCTAGATGAAAGCTTTGTGGTGATCCGTTTTCGCGGCATCAACAACGTCGACTTCCCCTATTATTTGAGCATGATCCAAGGCTCCTTTATGTCACGGGTTAACACCTTGGTGGTGCCGGGTGGTAAAATGTCCCTCGCAATGGAGTTGATCCTTACACCACTGATTAAAGATTTGATGGAAAAACGCCAACAGCTTAATAGTCCGCAGGCGAACTAAGACAGAGTTAAGATGTGCCTTAATCAAATAAAGCCTTTTTGAGCAATAGATTAAGCTTGATTTAAGCCATTGAAGTTAATCTTATTGGCATCGGGATTTCAGGCGAAAGAACGATAGTTGGCATACTCTTGGGAGTTAATTCCCCCATCTTGATCTGTTGATTCCCTTGGGTATGCCAGCAACCTCATCTTGCTGTTAATTCCACATCTATGCTTGCTCTGTTGATTCCCTTAGGTATGTTAGCATAGCTGAACCAAATAGGTTCTAGGTTCTAGGTTCTAGGTTCTAGGTTCTAGGTTCTAGGTTCTAGGTTCTAGGTTCTAGGTTCTAGGTTCTAGGTTCTAGGTTCTAGGTTCTAGGTTCTAGGTTCTAGGTTCTAGCAGAAGCTTTTTTTTCTGCGCCCTAGCAAGCTAAATTTTTATACATCACCATACATTCCAAGGCGATACCGCGGGGTGAGCAATAAATCGACTCTTCCTCTAGACTTTCACCACCGAAACCGCAGTGGCGATAAAATTCGACCGCATTTAAGGTCGACTCTAATCGCAACTGGGCGAGGCCTAAATTAAAGGCTTTTGTTTCAATAAATTGCAATAACGACTTGCCAACACCTAAGCCCATCACCTCGGGGGAGACAAACAGTGCCTCGACCTGAGCATAGGGTTCATCCAGCATGATGGTGCCCACAACCGTCGATTCTTGGGTTGTTTCATTGAGGATTTCAGCCACATAAAAATGCGCCCCCACCATACGGCGAAATGATTCAGTCAATTCGCCCTGGGTCCAAATCTCTAAGTCATCTTGAGCATAAAATCCGGCGCAGCCTTTATTAATGGCTGCATTGCGGATATCCCAGCAGGCCTTTGCATCCAATTGCGTCGCTTTACGTATCCTTAGCATCATTTTCCCCAAGCAATCATCTTTGCCAGAATCATGAAATAAAATATTGAATTACAAATAAAACTTAAGAAGCAAGTACATCCAATTCCTAAAGTATGCAATAAAAAACCGCCCGAAGGCGGTTTTAATACAATAAGAAGCTTTACTTGCAAGCTTAGCCGCAAAAGCAAACTCAGTCGCGAAAGCAAACTTAGCCTTTAATCAGCTCGCTGATGGTCAGCACGCCGTGGGTGGTCGCGCCAGCGCCCCATAGTGCAGAAGCAGAATCTTCGAAGGCGGCCGCTAAATCCACGTGTAACCACTTGGCTTCTGGCGAAACAAAACGCCACAGGAAGCCGGCCGCATTCGAGGCACCGCCCGCACCACCACCTTTCACTGGGCGGCTGTTTGCCGTGTCAGCATAAGCCGATGGACACATGTCTTTATGCCAAGGATCCAGTGGCAATGGCCATACACGCTCAGCTACTGTCGAAGCTTTTTGTTGCGCCAGTCGTAACACTTCTGTCTGTGGCGAGAAAATCGCGTTGTAGTTAGAGCCCACCGCCATCACAGCTGCGCCAGTTAAGGTTGCCGCATCGATAATAAAAGGAGCACCCGTCGCAGAAGCCGCTTGCAGACCATCGGCCAGCACTAAGCGCCCTTCGGCATCGGTGTTAACTACTTCAACTGTCACGCCATTTTTGTAGGTGAGGATATCGCCCAGTTTGTAGGCACGGCCGCTGATCAGGTTTTCAGCACAGCACAGGAATAATTTAACGCGTTTGTTCAGGCCCGATTTAATCGCTAAACCTAAAGCGGCAGTAACAGTGGCGGCGCCGCCCATATCACATTTCATGCCCAGCATGCCTTCAGAAGCTTTAATGCTGTAACCGCCGGAGTCGAAGGTAATCCCTTTACCGACCAAGGCAACAGATACTGGGGCATCGGCTGACAGCGGGTTAAAGTCTAGCTCTAACATTGCAGGTGGGCGCTCACTGCCGCGACCTACAGCATGAATACCAATCCACTGCTCTGCTAATAATGCTTCACCTTCAATAATACGGTAGCTGACCTTGGCACCACCGAGTTCGGCTAACCATTTGGCCGCTTGCTGCGCCAGTTTCACCGGAGACAGATTTTCAGGGGTATCGTTGATCAGTTGACGGGCAAATGTCGCCACTTCTAATCGACGTTGTAATTCGGCTTGTACTTCGGCATCACCACACCATTGGATTTTGTAACCCGGTTTAGCGGTGGCAAACCCTTGGGCGAAGACCCATTGGCTATTTAGATCCCAAAGAGAACCCACCAATGCAACGGTATTAATCCCTTGATTACGTAATTTACGCGCCGCCATTTGAATTTGGCGTAACTCATCGCCGCCACCTAAGTGGACTAATGCGCCTTCGCCATTGAAGGTCACATCGGCTTTGCCCCAATGGGCTGCGGGGGCATCTTTGGTTAACTCAACTCTCATCACTTCAGTCACTTTAAGTTCACTCATGAGGGGTCCTTATTTTAATTTGTTCTTGCTCTTATACCCATACAAGTTGAGGTGAGACGTCCTGCATCCTCAGGCTTTTGGGGTACACACAATACAACGGGGTTGGCGGCAGTTTACTGCCAGTGGCCTAGGACTGAAAGCCATCGGCCTAAGTTACCGAGGTAAAATCTGTAAACATTTGCGAAATTTGTTAGTCTTTGGCGCCAGAATCAACTAGCTACAGGGATCACATGCACTTTACTCCAGCACTGAAATCGGGAAAGCTACTTAAGCGCTACAAACGCTTTCTCGCCGATATTCAACTCGAAGACGGCAGTGAAATCACCCTGCATTGCCCCAATACCGGTTCAATGCGTAACTGCCTGTTCCCCGGTGAAACTGTGTGGTTTTCCACCTCAAGCAACCCTAAGCGCAAATATGCCAACACATGGGAGTTAATGACTACACCAACGGGTGGCCTTATTGGTATTCATTCGGGCAATGCCAACGCCCTAGTAGAGGAAGCTCTTAATAAAGGTATTATTACTGAACTTAAAGGTTACGACAGCTTAAGTCGCGAAGTGAAGTACGGAGATGAAAATAGCCGTATCGATATCTTGCTGGAAGCGGCTCAAAAACCCGCCTGCTATATAGAAGTCAAAAGTTGTACTTTGCTTGAAGATGGACAAGGTTATTTCCCCGATGCAGTGAGTCTTCGCGGCCAAAAACATCTACGGGAATTAATGCACATGGCCAGCCTTGGGCACAGAGCCGTATTGCTATTTGTGGTGCAACATACTGACATTATGAGTGTGGCACCAGCGGCACACATTGACCCTGAGTATTCTAACCTATTGAAAAAAGCTATTTTATCAGGTGTAGAAGTGCTAGCGTATCGCTGCGAAATATCCCCCGATGAGATACATCTGGCCCAATCATGCCCAGTCCGAGTATGATGTTAAGATTGAGTAAAATACTTTTTCATTTCAATTAGCGAAGGCAGTCAAAAAATTCTGTCAAGGTGAAACGAAAAATTTGCCTCGTTGTAAAGATTCTGATATAGATAGCGGCCGTTCTTAAGGACGCCCTACAAACGCAAATGATGACAGGAGATGCGTTATGCCTGAAGGCACCAAAAAACTTGGCGTACTCGCTATCGCAGGTGTAAGTCCCTACCAGGAAAAACCCGGTGAGGAGTATATGAACGCTAAGCAACTGGGTCACTTCAAGATCATTCTTGAAGCTTGGCGCAATCAGTTGCGTGAGGAGGTCGACCGTACTCTGAGTCATATGCAGGATGAAGCAGCAAACTTTCCCGATCCTGTAGACCGTGCAGCGCAGGAAGAAGAGTTCAGTCTCGAATTACGTGCGCGTGACAGAGAACGTAAACTGATCAAGAAGATCGAAAAAACTCTCCAGAAAATCGAAGAAGACGATTTTGGCTTCTGCGATTCTTGCGGTATCGAAATCGGCATTCGCCGTCTCGAAGCGCGTCCAACAGCCGATCAGTGTATCGACTGTAAAACGCTTGCAGAGATCAAAGAGAAGCAAATGGCGGGTTAATCGGCCATCCTAGGCGGGGAGTTCCCCGCCTACTTGTTTGTGCATCTTGCATAAACATCCTCTCGTTTCACTTCGCTTTTTTGTTAGTATCCCCCTAAAATACAGCCACTTTGACTGGTTATTCCTGCAAATTCCTATGATGGCGACTCACTCTTGCAACACTTCCGCTTTACATCCTTATGTTGGCCGTTTTGCGCCTTCGCCCTCAGGAGCATTGCATTTTGGCTCGCTAATCGCCGCCCTTGGCAGTTATCTGCGGGCGCGCTCAGAGGGAGGAAAGTGGTTAATACGCGTTGAGGATATTGATCCACCTAGGGAAGTTGCAGGCGCCGCCGATGATATTTTACGCACCTTAGAGGCTTATGGTTTCGAATGGGATCATACAGTGCTGTACCAGAGTGCGCGCACCGAGGCCTATCAGGCCAAACTCGATGAGTTACTCGCTGAGGATAACGCCTACTTCTGCCAATGCAGCCGCAAACAAATTCAAGCCATAGGTGGGATTTACGATGGCCGCTGCCATCGGCTAGCCACGCCACATCACAGTGGTGCGGTTCGGCTAGTTAATCGCGCTCAAGTGGCCGAGTTTACCGATAACCTGATGGGAAAAGTGATTGTAGATCGGGCCTTTGCTGCTGAAGATTTTATTATCAAACGTAGTGATGGACTTTATGCCTATCAACTCGCCGTAGTGCTGGATGACGCCTACCAAGGCATTACCGAGGTGGTGCGGGGCTACGATTTAATCGAAGCCAGTTGTCGCCAATTAAGCCTGTATCAAACCTTTGGCCTAAGCGCGCCGCAGTGGCTGCACTTACCCCTCGCCTGTTTGATGCCAGGATTTAAGCTGTCAAAACAAAACCATGCGCAGGCTATCGATAAACAGCATCCGCAGGCGAGCCTTAATGCCGCCCTCACCTTTTTAGGCCAAGCGCCAGTGGAGCCGACAACGGCGCCGCAAATGCTGGCCCAAGCGGTGGCGCAGTTTCAACTGTCGGCCATTCCTAAGCAGCGGGAAATCTTGATAGCACCTTAATCCCCGTGGGGCGAGTTGCGCCCCAAAAGCATCGTTTTAGCTGTGCTAAGTCGTGGCATAGCTCAAAAATCGCGATATACCCATCGGTGCGCAATTGGTATATCATAGCCGCCAGATTTTTAATCACATAACAGATACATTCCGAGGTGTCCCATTTTTCGCCGTATTAGCCAATTCTGCAAGCAGCTATTTGAAGACGCGCCTAAAACGACCGCTCCAACTCCAGCTCAGATTGAACCCCAAACGCCCGAACTCACATCTGGCGGCTTAAGCTTGGCGATCGTGCCTCGGGATGCGCACACCATTTCCCGAAAGCAAATCAGTGAAAATGCGCTTAAGGTACTATATCGACTGAATAAAGCTGGTTTCCAAGCCTATTTAGTCGGTGGGGGTGTACGGGATTTGCTCCTTGGGCTTGAACCGAAAGATTTTGACGTAGTTACCAATGCAACGCCGGAAGAAATCAAAAAACTGTTCCGCAATTGCCGTGTTGTTGGTCGTCGATTCCGCCTCGCCCATATTGTATTTGGCCGCGATGTCATTGAAGTGGCAACTTTCCGTGGCCACCACGGTGAAAGCAACGAAAAAATATCTAAAGCTAATGCCGAAGGACGTTTACTTAGGGATAACGTATATGGAGAAATCGATGAAGACGCCGAGCGCCGCGATTTTACCGTCAACGCCCTTTACTACGATATTAGCGACTACTCTATCCGCAGCTATGGCGGTGGCATGGAAGATCTTAAAGCCGGCACCTTAAGGCTGATTGGCGATCCCGAAACCCGTTACCGCGAAGATCCAGTGCGTATGCTCAGAGCCGTGCGTTTTGCCACTAAGCTCAGCATGACAATTGATGAAGTAACTGCTAAACCAATCAAACAGTTAGCACCACTGCTCAAAGATATTCCTGCCGCCCGCATGTATGAAGAAGTGCTCAAACTCTTCTTCGCCGGCAAAGCCATGGCAAACTTTGAGATGATGCAGGAATATAAACTGTTTGCGCCCCTATTTCCTCAGGTTGACGCCCTATTAAAAGAAGCGCCTAAAGGTCCGGCAATGAAGATGGTGCAAGCCATCATGAAGAGTACGGATGATCGCGTTAATGAAGATAAGCCCGTCACGCCATCGTTTTTCTATGCGGCGATTCTCTGGTATCCACTGCGCCAACGCGCCGAAGATATTGCCGTTGAAAGTGGCCTTACTTTATACGATGCCTTTTTCGCCGCAATGGGCGATGTGATGGAACAACAATGCCAAACCATTAGCATTCCGCGCCGCTTTAGCACACCAGCCAAGGATATCTGGCAACTACAACTTCGCTTTGAGCGCAGCCAAGGCACGCGCGCCTTTAAACTGTTAGAGCATCCGAAGTTTAGAGCGGCATACGACTTACTGTTACTGCGTGGCGAAGTCGAAGGGGGCAATCTGGCCAAGAGTGCAGCCTGGTGGCAACAGTTTGTTGAAGCGGATGAAACCGAGCGTTTGGCGATTGCCCGCAGCGGTAATAAAGCCTCGAGCAGCCGTAATCGCAATTCACCTCAGCGTCGCCGTCGCCGCCCAAGTGCAGCCAAAGCCGAAGAATAATGACTCAAGTCTTTGTCGCCCTTGGAGCGAATCTTGAAGATCCCCAAGCACAGCTGGACAATGCCGTAGCGGCCTTGTCCACCTTGGCTGAAAATCAAAGTCTTAGGGTATCTCCCTATTACCGTTCAACGCCAATGGGTGAGGTTGTGCAACCTGACTATATCAATGCTGTCGCAGGCTTTGAAACTCAGCTGGCCCCGCTGGCCTTATTAGATGCACTGCAACACATTGAAAATACCCAAGGCCGTGTACGCCAAGAGCGTTGGGGGCCCAGAACATTAGATCTAGACTTACTCTTGTATGGCGACGCCATTATCGATGAGCCCAGACTCAAAGTGCCGCACTACGGCATGAAAGAACGTAGCTTTGTGCTAGTTCCTTTAGCTGCCATTGCGCCCGATCTCGTGTTGCCCTGTAAAACGCCGCTACACAGCCTTATCAGTGAAAAATTCTTGGCCGAGTTACAACTACTGGGCAATGATCATTGAAGTCAGCCCCCAGTTAGCTTATAACACCACTTCCATTTGGTTTGAAGATCACCCATATGTCTAAAGTTACTAGCTCAACCCTGTTGAAATACAAACAGGAAGGTAGAAAATTCACCGCTCTGACAGCCTATGATGCCAGCTTTGCCAGCGCGTTCGACGGCGAAGGCATCGATGTGCTACTGGTCGGCGATTCTTTGGGAATGGTTCTGCAAGGCCACGATGATACGCTGCCCGTCACGACAGCCGAAATCGCCTATCACACTCGTTGTGTGCGTCGCGGTATCGAGCGATCACTGCTGATCGCAGACATGCCGTTTATGAGTTACGCCACGCCAGAACAAGCCATGGAAAACGCCACCGCACTCATGCAGGCGGGTGCCAATATGGTCAAGCTGGAAGGCGGTCACTGGTTACTCGAAACGGTTACTAAACTGACCGAGCGCGGTATTCCTGTCTGCGCCCACTTGGGCCTCACCCCGCAATCGGTACACGTTTTTGGCGGTTTTAAAGTGCAGGGCCGCGATGCTGAAAATGCCCAGCGCATTCTCGATGAAGCCAAAGCCTTAGAGGCGGCAGGCGCGCAGCTGTTAGTGGTTGAATGTATTCCAGCATCGCTTGCTACCGCCATTACTCAAGCATTAACTATCCCTGTAATTGGCATTGGCGCGGGCGCCAGCACCGATGGTCAGATTCTGGTGATGCACGACGTGCTCGGTATTTCGAGTGGTTATATTCCACGTTTTTCAAAGAACTACCTCAAGCAAACGGGCGAAATCCGCTCGGCGGTTCGCGCTTATATTGAAGAAGTGGCCAATGGCACCTTCCCGAGTGCAGATCACACGTTCAACTAAGCGTGCTAGCACTCATTAAGCTAAATAGTGCTAAGCACACAGACTACTCATTTTAGGTTTTAGCAAGGTAAGAGTTAATGATCACTAGCGCCCATATCGATGATATTCGTACTCAAGTGCGAGCATGGCGTGCCAAGGGCGAGACTGTCGCCTTTGTGCCGACCATGGGCAATCTCCATCAGGGACACATCACCTTAGTGAAAGAAGCGGCGAAGAAGTGCGATCATGTAGTCGTGTCTATCTTCGTCAATCCCATGCAGTTTGGGCAAAATGAAGATCTCGATGCCTACCCGCGCACCTTAGAGGCCGATAGCCAAGCCTTAACCGCGGCGGGCGCCGAGCTGTTGTTTACCCCAACACCGGCGATTATTTATCCCAAAGGGTTAGCGCAGCAAACCTATGTTGAAGTCCCAGGGATCTCCGATGTGCTCTGCGGTGCCAGTCGTCCCGGCCACTTCCGTGGCGTCGCGACCATCGTTTGTAAACTGTTCAACATAGTGCAGCCCGATGTCGCGTTTTTTGGCAACAAGGATTATCAACAACTGTTAGTGATCCGCACTATGGTTGAGGATTTGTCGCTGCCGATTGAAATAATTGGCATTGATACCATTCGTGAAGCCTCGGGTTTAGCCATGAGTTCACGCAATGGCTACCTGACGGCGGAAGAAAAAGCCGCAGCGCCCGCGCTGAAAAAAGCGATTGATGCCATGGCACAAGGGATCAAGCAAGGCGTGAGTATCAAACAAGTCACCGCAGAAGCCAAAGCGAGCCTTATCGCCGCAGGCTTTACACCGGATTATTTAGAAGTTCGCCATGCCACCACGCTGGCCCATGCGGAAGCTACGGACCAAGCCCTGGTGATTTTGGCGGCCGCTTACTTAGGTAAAGCGCGTCTTATTGATAATCTGCGCTTTGATCGCTAAACATCTATTTAAGATTTGAGAAAAGGAGCTTAGGCTCCTTTTTTATTACCTCAGAACGCTGGTATTGCTGGCGTTCCAGTGAAGCGTCAAATAAATTCCAGTGTCAAAAAACTGGTTTTATTCTTTCACTTACGCCATAGTACTCACCAATGTTAACGTTAAGTAACATATGTTTATACTACATGGATTTATAACTGCTAAAGTTTAAAGGGAGATAAGTGAGACAACTCCATTTAACTCTAGCTTAATACCCATTGTGATAATTTCATTCATTGCGTATACAAAGGATTTGTCGTCGAATGGCAAGACTCATAGTGACTCTTATTTGTATGCTTTTGCCTCTCACGGCGCTCGCAAATACCGTCTATAAATGTCGCAAAGGCGATAAAGTCATCTTTAGCCAAATCGCCTGTCCGCAGGAATACAGTCAGCATAAAATTGAATATCAGTTGGGTATTAGCAACGAAATTGATTCGGATAAACGTGAAACCAAAGTAGACCCATTGCAAGCTTTGTTAAATAATCACTCCTTACCCCCAAAGAAACTGCTGCAATTACTCGACGGTGAAATCTATAGCCTAAAACAAGAGAATAGCTATTTTGAAATCCTAAGGGCCAGTGAATTACAGAAACTAGAACGGCAGCGATATTGGCAAAATAAAGACAAAAGTGATCCCGATTATTTAAAGCAACTGAGTAAGATTAATGATCATTTTGATAAACTCACCACAATCAATAGCCAACTTATACAGCAATTATCGGATAGAAAAACCCAAATAAATGCCGATGTAGAACACGAAGAACCCCAAAAAAAATGACACGCATTAGTTGAGCATTAAACGTAAATGGTAACTACCGACTAAACAGCTAGTTTAGGGGTTGAAAGCAAAAAGGCGACCTTTCGGTCGCCTTCATTTTTAAGGACTACATTAGAATTGTGCTACTACTGGTGCAGAACATAAGGTTCCAGTGGTTTCACATACTTGATAAGTCACACTTGATGCAGATGTAGTGAAGCGATCACGATAGTTGCCATCGTTCTCTGTTGTCACCACTAACTGACCGTCACGGTATAGAGCAACACTTTCGCCTAATGCACTATCCCATTCAATATCTACCATAGCGCTACCACGGCGTGATACCAATGCGCGAGTGACGGATGCGTTGATACTATGCTCATAAACTTGAACTTCCATGGTCACAGTATTGCTGTGTTCCATTGAGTCAGTCACAGTGAGGGCCACAGTGTAAGTACCTGCCGCAGCAAATACATGGCTAGGGTTCATTTCAGTTGAAGTTGAACCATCACCAAAATCCCAGCTGTAGCTCACGATATCATCGTTCGCATCGGTACTAGTGTTAGTAAAGGCGACACTTAAACCTTCAACTGCATACTCGAAGCCCGCCACTGGTGCCGCTGGAGATGCTTCGCCTAAGCCGCTGATCACTAAGCCCCAGTTATTAAGAGTACCAGTGTCAGCCGCTGCATTGTCATCTACTGATAATGACCAAGTACCCCGTGCGTTTTCACCATCAAACGCGCTTAAGTCCCAGCTCTTAACAATGTTGTCAGCGCTGCCGCCATCACGGTTATGTAGAACCACTTCAGTACCTGCTGGAGAAGTTAACACAACGCGTAAGTCACCAATCCAAGTGTGGCTGATATTGACATCGGCGGTCACGCCAAAAATCTGCACATCATCAGTAACTTCAATCGTGCTCACAATACCACTAGCATTGTTATCAGGCATAGCAACAGCATTCTCATTGCCATAGGTAAAGTCATTTAATCCTTGAGGGAACACATTCAGTGAAACGACTTTAGCCTTTTCAATAGTGCCATCGGTACCTGTTACTGTAATGCTGTAATCACCCCAAGCTGTTTGCGCCGTTGTCGCAACATCTAAGGTAAATGAACCACCAGCTGAAACAGTTGAGGCTGATAAGGACACACCTTCTAGCGCTGGAGAAACCGAGACAGAAAGAGCTACATCGCCTTCCCATCCTGCAACGCTACCAACACTAAAGTTATAGCTTGCAGTGCTACCCGCTTCGACAGATTGTGATACTGGCGATACGGTAAACTTGTAGCTAGGAGATGGGTTAGCCTGCTCGAGTGCGTTAGCCACATTGAGGCGAGTACCAGCCACGGTTTTACCCGTTAAATCTGCATTAGCATCACCTGATGCCATCAGTAAGGATTTCATTTCTACTGGTGAGAGATCTGGATTTAATGACCACACCAGAGCCGCGGCGCCGGTGACATGTGGAGTAGCCATAGAGGTACCAGAATACGTCGCGTAACCACCACCTGGAACAGTAGAGAGAATCGCGGAGCCTGGTGCTCCCATATCGACGCTAGTTAAACCCCATTGTGAGAAGTCTGACATACGGTCATTACGATCCGTACTTGCAATCGAGAGGACAACGTCAGAATCGTAGCTTGAGGGATAATGTGGGCTCGCATCGTTATCGACCGCGTCATTACCCGCTGCTGCAACGAATAAAATGCCTGCTTCACCACCCGCTTCAATCGCATCTTTTAAGGCTTGGCTAAAGCTACCGCCGCCCCAAGAGTTGTTGGTGGCTTTGATATCCACGCCATGGTTAACCTTCAGATCCGTAAAGTAATCTAAACATGCAATAGCGCCAGCTGTAGAACCATAACCATCGGCATCAAGGAACTGACAGGCGGCAATTTTAACGTCCCAGTTCACCCCAACGACACCCACACCATTGTTGCCTTTAGCACCAATAGTGCCAGATACGTGAGTACCGTGACCATTACCATCCATTGGGTTACCGTTATCATTTACCGCACTGTAACCGTGAATATCATCGATCACGCCGTTACCATCGTCATCGATACCATTACCTGGAATTTCGCCAGCGTTAACCCACATGTTGGCTTGCAAATCTGGGTGATTGTAATCAACCCCAGTATCGATAACCCCAATCACCACATCCGAGCTACCCGTGGTTATTTCCCAAGCCTCTGGCGCGTCGATATCTGCATCGGCACTACCGCCATTTTGGCCAGTGTTGTTCATGCCCCACAGGCTAGCAAAGCTTGGATCATCGGGCGTACCTATCGCCTTAAGAATGTAGTTGGGTTCTGCATATTTTACCGCTGGATGACGACTAATCACCTTAATCGCATCTTCAATATTAGCGCCTTTACGCAGGGCTAAACGGGTAAGTTTACCATTGAGTAAATGCTGGAATTTATCGTCTACGCCATCAGCATTTGCATCGGTTAAGGTGCCGCGAACTAAACGCTGTGCTGCTGCACGTTCGGCTTTAGTCACATTATCTTTGTACACCACAAGGATGGCGTCTTTTTCATAGACTGGTGCATCTTTTGCCATTGCAGGCACCGCTGACAACGTCATCGCCCCTGCAATTGCTAACGCCAATGGTGAGAGTTTTATTGACATACTTAAGCTTCCTATAGTCCTTTACGTTGAAATTCTGGAACGGCAATTACGCAGCCACCATTCAAAGTGAGATGGATAAAAACGACGAATTTCCAGCATGTTTGCCTGCAAATTGTTGCCATAATGTTTCAATTTAAAAAAGACGCTGCACGCTAAATACAACTTAACTACTAGACCAACTCGGTGAGGTAAATACCGCCTAAACGCAGGGTTTTATCGACAAAAAACAAGATATTCATGGAATTAACAAAAGTTAATCTGGTTAGCATTTAAATTACACCTCAAAAATAAATACCCTTTTGGCCAATTGTCTCTAAGCACTATGGCTCGTACCTTGATGCCTGAGTTGGAAAGAGTCTGTGCTCTGACCAAAACACCAATACATGCAAGGAGTCACTTGTGCCAAATCCATTAACACGCTTTTTGGTACTGCTGCTCTTGATATGTAGTTGCCTGACATCATCCCATGCGGCAGATGTCAGTGAATTGCCCGTCACACTGCAGGCGCTAATTGAGCGTTCAGGGCGCGATAATCTTATCGACCTAGTGCAGCAAGGCACGGCAAACCAAGGGATAGTGTTTCAATCAGGGAACGATAACAGCGCCTATGTGACGCAAGCGGGTAACGATAACGTATCGCTTGTGACACAGATTGGAACCAATAATGAAGTCCAACTACGACAAGTCGGCACTAAAAATATGGCTTCGATTACCCAGATTGGTAATGACAACCTGGTGCAATTGAACCAGCTAGGAAGCGGCAATTTTTCGATTCAACAGATTGCGGACGGTGCCGCAATCTCAATAACTCAGTATTAAACAGGGAGAGTCACATGAAATCACAAGCAAAAATGTCATTGATTGCATTAGCCATTACTGCGGGATTAAGTGGTAATGCGCTAGCAGCAAGCACAGTCAACGAAATCAGCGTTGAGCAAACAGGCCAAGGTCAAGATACCTTAGTCGCTCAAACTGGTGTCATTAACGCAGCAGCAGTAACCCAAACGGGTAACGACCAAGTTGCCACCGTATTACAAGACGGTGTGTGGCATGAAGCACAAGTCAACTCAACTGGCGATGCTAACAAAGTGACTGTTAGCCAACAAACAGATTGGCACGTAGCCTCTGTTGATGTGGAAGGCAATAATAACGAAGTTGAAGTGACTCAAGACGGCTTCTTCAACCAAAGCAGCAACGATGTCGTGGGCAACGACAACCTTGTTTCAGTTAGCCAATTAGGCGAGCTGAACGAAAGCTATGTTGAAATCACTGGCACAGAAAACAGTGCATTTGTTGAGCAAGAAGGTGATGAAAACCTTGCCGTATTCCGTGTTCAAGGCGACAACAACGACGGTGATATCAAACAATACGGTAACAGCAACCAAGCGGGTCTTATTGCACTCGATCTGACTGCCAACGTGGGTAATAACAACGACGTATCAGTTGAACAAATTGGTAACAATAACTTTGGTGCAGCCAAAGGCATCGCTGGTAACGACAACAGTGTTGATATCTACCAAAAAGGTGATAACCACACTGGCTTTGTTTACGCCTTAGCCGGTAGCGAAAACGATATCAGCATGAAGCAAGAAGGCAGCAATAACATTGCTTACCTCTCTATGACTACGGGTGATGATAACACTATCGACATCGCTCAAGATGGTGATAGCAATACAGTTGGTGATTCTTTAATTGCTGATATTCAAGGTGATGATAATGATATCGCCATCAAGCAAAAAGGCGATAGCAACGGTGCAGAGTTCCAAGTATGGGGCGATAGCAACGACGTTGATTTAAAACAACGTGGTGATGCTAACTTCGCAACCTTTGGCGCTTACGGTACTGACAACGACTTCGACTTATCCTCTAAAGGTGATAACAACGAGCTGGTTGCCTTCGCAACAGGTGAAGACAACAGCATCGAAATCAGTCAAGAAGGTGATGCGAACTTCGCTTATGTGGATGCCGTGGGTAGCGACAACGAAGTGGATGTTGAGCAAGATGGTGATCAAAACGAGACCATCATTAGCGTAACAGGTAACAACGCCGATGTAACTGCACTGCAACACCGTGGCGATCTGAACCTTATCGATTTAATCATCGAAGGTGATGGAAACTCAGCAGAAATCACTCAAGCGGGTAACGGCAACTGGGTCGGTGGTGATAGCGGTAGTTCATTTGCTGCCAACTCATTTGGCGTGAGTGGTGACAACAACAGCCTAATGATCTCCCAAACAGGTAATGACAACTTAGTATTAGGCTCACAAGCGGGTAACAACAACAGCATCAGCGTAACCCAAAATGGTGATATGAACGTTGCGACTGTTGTGCAGTACTAATCTTTAAATATGAGTCGCCTTCAAGTTGAAGGCGACTAAATAAAAACGGGAACATTGATAATGTTCCCGTTTTTATTTGCCTATCACACGCAAAAGTACATCGTTATTCGTCTTATCGTTTGGGTATCACACCACGCACCCGCTCGCTTTCAAACAAGATACCAATCAACAAAGGCTTAACTACAAAACTCAAAATGGGTTTGATAGGTCTGAGCCCATCTTAATAACTCGACACGATTTCGTGACTGGGTTTTACCCGTCATTCCGCACCTAATTTTCGATTTAAAAAACTTGACGGCGATCGGTCATTCTGATCTATTACTCTCTTTTGCAGGTAATTCATCATGGCCGCTCCCGCTATCTCTATCCGTAACCTCGACCACCTTGGTTTGGTCGCTGCACTTTGCCAAGAACTCGGCATTGCTCGCATGATTGATGCGGTGCTACCCAAAACGCCGCCCTACAAAGTCTCACATGGTGAAGCGTTGGTGGCGATGATACTGAACGGTCTTGGCTTTCATAGTTCGACCTTGCACATGTTCCCGCAATTCTTTGCCAACAAGCCTGTAGAACGCCTGATTGGCCCGGGGATCTGTGCCGATGACCTCAATGATGATGTGCTCGGCCGCTGCCTTGATGCCCTCTTTGAGGCCGATGTCAGCACGCTTTATCAGGTGATGGCGGAGCAGGTCGTTGAACGATTGGGGCTCAAAAGTACTGCAGTACACCTCGATATCACCAGCTTCCACGTCGATGGCGCCTATGACCAAGCCGATGGCGAGCAGCTCGGTAAGTTGCAATTGGTACGGGGCTATAGCCGCGACCATCGGCCAGAGCTAAACCAGGTTATCCTGGAGCTTATCTGTGAAAATCAGGCCGGCCTGCCCATCTACATGCAAGCCTTGAGTGGTAATATTAATGATACCAAGGCCTTTGCCCAGACGGTACGGCGCCACTTGAGCAGTCTCAAGGCCGCGCAGGAGAGTCGTTATCTGGTCGGCGATGCGGCGCTGTATTGCGCCGACACCTTGCAACTACTGGCACAACAGCAACAGTTGTTCGTGACTCGTGTGCCTGTCACCCTCAATGAAGCCAAGCGAGCCGTGGCAACCATTGGCACCCAGTCGCTGGTTGCGCTGGGCAATGGCTATCATGGCTGTTGGCAAAGCGCCAATTATGCCGACGTCGCGCAGCGTTGGTTGCTGGTGCGCAGCGAACAGGCCAGCCACCGTGAGCAGCAAACATTAGCCAAAAACCTACTGAAAGACAGCACGCGTGAACTGAAAGCCTTCAACAAATTATGTGCCCAGCGTTTTGCCTGCGAGACCGATGCGCAGGCTGAATTAGCCCGTTTTGCTGTCAGCTTAAATCTGCTGCAACTAGAAGCAGAAGTCGTGAGTGAACCTATCTATGCAGGGCGCGGAAGGCCCCAAAAGGGTGAAATGCCGGTGAACTACCAATTTCACATCAAGGGGTTAGCCGCAAGTAGCTTGGCGCGGGTGGCTGAGGCGCGCAACCAGACAGGGGTGTTCATCCTCGCGACCAATGATCACAGTGAAACGCTCACCATGGCTGAGCTGTTGGCTACCTATAAAGCCCAGCAGAATGTCGAGCGTGGTTTTAGGTTTCTGAAAAGTCCCGAATTTTTAACCTCCTCGTTATATCTTAAAAAACCGGAACGTATCGAAGCGTTGCTGATGGTGATGACCTGTAGCCTGATGATTTATGCGGCGCTGGAGCACCGGATCCGGCAGGGCTTAGTAGAGCAGAACCGGAGTGTGGCGGACATGAAAAAGAAACCCACGCAAAAACCGACTGCGCGGTGGATTTTTTTACGCTTTGGCGGGGTGCACGAGTACCAGTTGGGAGAGGCGCCACCTCAAGTCACAGGACTCACAGTGGACCAGCAGATCATTCTCGACGTGTTAGGCGAACGGTATCGGCAAATTTATTCCTAAATCAGGTGCGGAAAGTCGGTTTTACGGAAAATCGATGAAATATGCGCCTTTACCGTGTGCTCACTGATGCAAAGACGATGGGCAATTTCCTTATTTCTCGCGCCGCTGGAAACGAATTGAATGATGGTTCTTTCTCTAGAGGTAAGAGCTTGCAGCATGGCCACAGTGTCGGCAGGCATATCATGTTGTCCATCCAACTTTTGCACCACGCGACGAAACATCTTACTGAGCAAAGTTCTATCGTACCAAAGCTCATCGGCAACCATTTTACGCAATCCGGTCAACATCAAATCCATACGCTGGTCAGTAAACAGTAGTCCGCGTATGCCAAGCAGCATAGCTGACTCTTGATCTAAGGAATTGCGCTCAACTTGATACAGAGCCACAGGAATATGGGGGACAAGACGAGATGCCAGCAAAGGGATCCCTTTATTATCTAAGGCCGCACCTTTCTGGGCGATTAAACAAAAGCTGCGATGCCCTTTTTCTAAATCTAACTCTAACGCTGAGGCATGTTTAACGATCCGTGTTTTCAATCCGATAGATTCAGCAAGTATCGCTAAATGGCAAGGCGCCGCCACTTGATGTAAAAATACTAACTCATTGATAGTACCCAATTTACTCTTCTCCCTGAAAAGTATTTCATTATCTTTTTATCCGGCTTAATGAAATCTGCCTAAATCTCAGCGTACATCTCATTAACATAGCCCATTTTGACTAGTTACCGTATGAATGCCATCACCCAAATGTACTAATAACCTCTATTTATATGTAGTAAATTCGACTAAGTTCCTAAATAGTATTTAATTGCTAGCAATTAATACTAAATGAGATGGAGATCACATTCATCTTTATACCTTAGTCTATGAAAACATCAATCGAAAGTTTAAACAAAAAATTAACACCTTAAGATGACATTTTTGGGAATAACAATCCCCTTTGAATCTAATTCAAAGGGGATTGGATGTTCTCAGACTACGATTAGGCTTGAGTCAGGAGTTTAGTGATTTGCTTATCCTGCACACGGGATAAACTGAGTAGCGCCACGATGGCCCCAATTAAGGCTAAAAACATATCCGATTGGGTATCCCACACGTAACCTTGTGTGCCTAAGAATGCCTCAGCACCTTCGCCCGTTGCAGCGGCCACCCACCACTCAATAAGCTCATAAAAGGCACTAAACGCGAGCACAAAACAAGTGACCAAAAAAGCGCACCAAGCGCCGGGTTTGACGGCTTGATTGCGTAACATAATCTCACGGGCCAACATGGCAGGAATAAAGCCTTGAGCGAAATGCCCGACCTTGTCGTAATTGTTACGTTCACTACCCATCCATTGGGCAATGGTGTCAAATAATGGCACTTCAGCATAGGTATAGTGCGCACCGACAAACAGCACACAGCAATGTACAAGTACTAAAAAATACACTATTGGGGTTAGCTCAAAGCGTTTGCGGGTAAAAAATAATAGCGGAACCGCCACTAATGCAGGTAAAGCTTCAAGCCACCAAGTGAAAGTATCAGCAGGTTTTATCGCCGACCAGACTAATACTGAGAGGTAAATACCGCACCAAGCGATTTTATTATTCAATGTTTCTTCCTCTTATGCGATATTGTTCTAATTTTAGAATATTAACTTTAGCCATCTAGCCCTCCACAGTGAGCAAAAAAAGTGCTACTTTGATGAGCCAAGGTTGTCAGCATAACATACAAGAACCACTTCAATTAATTAGAGGGTACCCATATCATGGCGAAACATTCGCTTGACAAGGATAAGATCAAAATCCTGTTGTTGGAAGGCGTCCACCAATCTGCGGTAGATGTGTTTGAACGCGCGGGATACACCAATATTGAGTATCACAAAGCCTCGTTAGGTGATGAAGCCCTGCACGAATCCATCAAAGATGCTCATTTTGTTGGTATTCGTTCCCGTACCCAACTCACCGCCGATGTATTAAAACGTGCCGAAAAATTAATTGCGATTGGTTGTTTCTGTATCGGCACTAACCAAGTGGATCTAGCGACCGCCGAATCCCTCGGTATCCCCGTTTTTAACGCACCATTCTCTAATACCCGCAGCGTAGCTGAACTGGTATTAGGCGAAATTATTATGCTGATGCGCGGTATTCCTGAACGTAACGCTATCGCCCATCGTGGTGGTTGGATGAAAACTGCCGCAGGCAGTTACGAAGTCCGTGGCAAAACTTTAGGCGTGATAGGCTATGGCCATATTGGAACTCAGCTGGGGATCCTGGCAGAAACCTTAGGCATGCGTGTGGTGTTCTTCGATATCGAAGACAAATTGCCATTGGGTAATGCCCAGCAAATCCATTCAATGGAGCAATTGCTGGCACAGTCCGATGTAGTAAGCTTGCACGTGCCTGAAACGCCGCAAACCAAAGACATGATAAGTACTGCCGAATTCGCCGCTATGCGTAAAGGCAGCATCTTTATCAACGCTTCCCGCGGTACTGTGGTCGATATCGATGCGCTTACGGTTGCACTCAAAGAGCGTCACCTTGCGGGCGCGGCGATTGACGTTTTCCCCATTGAGCCACAATCGAATGATGATGAATTTATCAGCCCATTACGCGGTTTAGATAATGTGCTACTCACGCCACATGTGGGTGGTAGCACCGCCGAAGCACAGGAAAATATCGGTATCGAAGTGGCAGGCAAATTAGCCAAATACTCAGATAACGGTTCAACCGTATCGGCGGTTAACTTCCCTGAAGTGTCTCTGCCAATGCATAAAGGTACCTCTCGCCTACTGCATATCCACCAAAACCGTCCAGGCGTGCTGATCAAAATCAACAAAGCCTTCTCTGAAAAAGGCATTAACATTGCCGCTCAGTATCTGCAAACCACGGCAGAAATCGGTTATGTGGTAATGGAAGTCGACACCCACCAAGCAGAAGAAGCCTTGGTTGAGCTTAAAGCCATTGAAGGCACACTGCGTACTCGCGTGTTGTTCTAACGCCTAAACCGCTTAGGTTTGCCCCCATCTAAGGCGCACATTTCATTTAAGATATGTGCGCCTTATGCTTTTGAGGCCAGAGGAATTCCGCTACAATCAAGCCTCTTGCATCGCCTTCATTTTCAGGATCTCGCTATGACTATTGCAGTTTCGACACCCAATTGGGATCTGGACGCCTCCACGCCTCCACTTATGCTCGCCAACTTATCCCACCTAGGCCTTATCAAAGTGGTTGGCGAACAGGGCCGCAGTTTTATCCATGGCCAAGTGACCACAGATATCAGCTCACTTGAAGCCAACCAATGGCGCTGGGGCGCACATTGTGATCCTAAGGGAAAGATGCTGGCTAGCTTCCGCACCTTTGCCATCCAAGATGCGCTGTTGATGTTGATGCCAAAGGACACTATTGCAGTGGATCTGCCACAACTGCAAAAATATGCGGTATTTAGTAAAGCGACCCTGACCAATGCCTCTGATGAGTGGACATTACTCGGTGTGGCGGGTGAACAGGCTAAACAATTTGTCAGCCAACACTACGGTGAAGTCACTCAGGAACTCACTCTCATCGAGCATGGCGCCATTTTAAAAGATGCGGATCGATTTATATTGGTTCTACAACCACAAGCCGCAAGTGCCCTCATTGCCGAGCATACAGTATTTGATGCCAGCGCTTGGCAAGCATTAGAAATTGCTGCGGGTTATCCCAATCTAGCGCCAAGCCATGCTAATCAGTACGTACCGCAGATGTGTAACCTACAGGCTATCAACGGGATCAGCTTTAACAAAGGCTGCTACATGGGTCAAGAAACTGTGGCTCGGATGAAATACCGTGGTGGTAACAAGCGTGCGCTCTATATTCTTCAAGGCACCACTTCCTTAAATATCAATTTGGAAACTGGTATCGAGATAGAATTGGAAGACGGTTATCGCAAGGGTGGACAAATCATTGAATTTGTTCAACGTGGTAATCAAGTGCTGCTCAGCGCCGTGCTCGCCAACGATACCGAGAGTGACGCCAAACTGCGTTTCGCTGATGACGAGCAATCTAGCTTACGTATTCAAGCATTGCCCTACTCGCTCGAAGACTAGTTTCTCGCTGATAAGCGAATCGTATTGAAAAAGGCGCCCTAGGCGCCTTTTGCTTTTAATGCTCGAAATAAGTATCTCGAATCGCCACCACCTCGGGCAAGATTTGCTTAAATTCGGCCACCAGCTTAGGGTCAAAGTGTTGCCCTGCTTGGCTTTCGAGTAACTCGAGCGTGGCCTCTATTGTCCAAGGCTCCTTGTAAGGACGGCGCGAAGTCAGCGCGTCAAAGACGTCCGCTATCGCCACAATCCGACCTTCGATCGGAATATTTTCCCCAGACAAGCCATTAGGATAACCCGAACCATCCCATTTCTCATGGTGGGTTAAGGCGATACGCCGCGCCATTTGCAGCAGTGGGTCGCCATGCTCACCAATGATCTCAGCACCAATGGCGGCATGTTGCTGCATGATTTTCCACTCTTCGGCATCGAGCTTACCCGGCTTTTTCAGTACCGCATCGGGCGTGCCGATTTTGCCAATGTCATGCATAGGCGCCGCGTTATACAACAACTCACAGAAGGTGCTCGGTAAACCTAGTTTGATAGCGAGCAGCCGCGCATAATGGCTCATACGCACAACGTGCAGACCCGTTTCGTTGTCTTTGTATTCGGCGGCGCGACCTAAACGGCGAATGATTTCAAAGCGGGTTTCTTCTAACTCTTGGGTACGTTCTTTAACTTGTTGCTCTAGCAAGCGTTTTTGATCGTACAGCGCGAGATGAGTTTTGACTCGCGCCTTCACCACGGGAGCGCTGACTGGTTTGGTAATGTAGTCAACCGCACCTAAGGCAAAGCCCTGTGCTTCATCGGCAACCTCAGATAATGCCGTCACAAAAATCACAGGGATGTGGCAAGTTAAGGGCTCCTGTTTAAGCTGCTTACAGACTTCATAACCATTCATGCCGGGCATCATGACATCGAGTAAAATTAAATCAGGTAGTGTTTTGGCTACAAGGGCTAGCGCCCTTGGTCCATCAATCGCGACTTTGACCTTATAGTCATCACCGAGTATGCCCACCAAAATATCGATATTTTCTGGAGTATCATCGACGACTAATATTGTTGCCTTATCCATCAACACATTCACCTTTCCAGTGGCTTTATCAATGATCAATACTGCGCATAATTGACCGTTTTACGTTAAGTCTACAAGTACTTCATCAATCAACTCGACGGCCTCATCGAATTGATATTGATTAATCATTGTTAGCGCTGGACTCAACTGCTGCCATAACTGCGCACTCACTTGCGGTTTAAGTGCATCCATTTGGGCGACTGCATCGGAATCCGCTTCTTCTAAACTTTGGCGTAATCGCGTTAAGGCCTCAATGAGGGCTTCTGGTGGTAAATGCTCCGCCGTCGGCCCACTAGATTCTTCAAACTCAGGTTTAACTTTTTCAATTGCTTGGCAAATCGATGCCACTAACGTTTGGATTTGGTCCAACTCCGCTTGGAACTCAGTATTTTCACTTAAGTGAAGTTCCAATTGCCGAGCCAATTCCGCAAGCGTTGTGGAACTTAAATTGCCCGCAAGTCCCTTAAGCGTATGGGCCATTCGCACCGCATCCTCACGTTTATTGCTGGCAACGGCCTTGTTGATTTGCTCGACAACATTACGTTGGCTAGTAACAAAACGATCAAAGATCCTTTGGTAAAGGCGCGTGGAGTTTTGCACTAACTGCAAGCCTCTATCAATATCAAGCTCTGGGTGTTCAGGCCATTTCACGACAGAATCAACATCAATATTCACAGGCTTGGGTGAATCATTAATAAGCTCTAGAGGCGGTAACGGTGCACCTAAATATTTTAGGAGGGTTTGATACAGTAAGTTAACCTCTATCGGCTTGGCGATATGATCATTCATTCCCGCTCTTAAACACATTTCCTTGTCGCCAGCCATGGCATTGGCGGTCATTGCTATCACAGGTAACTGTGCTAACTCGGGCCTTTGTCTCAGTGCTTTTGTTGCCTGATAACCATCCATCACTGGCATTTGACAATCCATCAATACCAAATCAAAACTCTGTTGAGCTAACTTATCCAACGCAATTTGGCCGTTGGTGGCAATGGATAAAATAATCCCCACTTGCTCTAAAAATTCGGTCGCCACCTCAAGGTTCATTTCGTTATCTTCGACTAACAGAATACGCTTACCTTTAAGGGGCAATAATAACTCAGGCGCAATACTGTCTTGATGGCGCCTGACGGGTAGGAACCCTGCGCGACCAAGTGCGTTCATAATGCCATCAAGCAATCTTGATGCGCTGATAGGTTTACTGATGTAGCCCGCTAACCCAAGTTGCTCGATTTGGGTCAAGAAATCTTGATTCGCATGGGCTGATACCATCAAGATCCGCGGCGCTTTTTTTGCCCGTTGCAGGATTTGTTTTGCGGTTTCGAGCCCATCAAGATGTGGCATTTTCCAATCAATCAATGCCACAGCATAATCCTGCTGACTGCACCGCATCACCGCCTCGTCGCCAGAACGCACGGTATCCACTTGAAAGCCCATGCTCTCTAGAGTGGTTCGCATAATGTCCCTTGCGGTGGCATTGTCGTCGGCAACTAATACTGGCATACCTTCAAGCTCTTGACCTACGATGAGCTTTTGTCCACTGGAGATGCGCAATTTAACGGTAAAAAAGAAAGTACTGCCATGGCCTTGCTGGCTTTCGACCCCGATACTTCCCCCCATTAATTCAACCAGTTGTTTACAAATCGCCAGCCCTAATCCTGTACCACCATATTTACGGGTAGTAGACGTGTCTGCTTGCGTAAACGACTTAAACAGTTTGGCTTGTTGTTCATGGGTTAACCCAATGCCACTGTCACGCACACTACAACGTAATATGACATCATCGTTTTGCTGCTCGACCAAGCTGAGGGACAGTAATACCTCTCCTCTTTCGGTAAATTTGATCGCATTATTCATTAGGTTGATCAGCACTTGCCCCAACCGCAACGGATCGCCAAGCAGATAACGTGGAACATTGGGTGCGACAGCAAACAGCAATTCAATCTGCTTTTGAGCCGCCCTTTCGGAGAAGATATCGCTCAAATCTTCAAGCATGGTATCGAGTTGAAAAGGCACATTTTCGATATCAAGCTTGCCAGCTTCAATCTTAGAAAAATCAAGGATATCGTTAATGATTGATAATAAAGATTGCGATGCGCGCTCAATTTTTTCGAGATAATTTTTCTGTTTTTTGTCTAGATCAGTCTGTAAGCAAAGTTGCGACATCCCGATAATGGCATTCATTGGCGTGCGGATTTCATGGGACATATTCGCGAGGAAGTCGCCTTTTGCCTTACTGGCGGCATCAGCCTCTTCCTTGGCAACAAGCAATTGTTCTGAAAGCAGTTTTAACTCAGTCATATCGACCATGCTTACCACAGCTGACTCAAATTGGTTCTGGCTGTCCAATAAGCTTGAAACGTTGACTGTCATCCATAAATGCTCACCGGAGGGCAGGGTGAGATCGCGAACACTTTTCAACCAAATTCATGATCGATTTGACGATCACATTTAGCTGTGATCATATACTCCCTTTTTAGGGAGAGCACCATGCACATTGACCACTTCAAAGAACATTTTCAAACGATTATCGACCAACGCCAAGGTGCAAAGGTCACATATTGCCTGTTTGAAGTCCTTTTTGGCTCGCTATGTGCGGTGATTGCAGGCGCGAAAGGCTGGTTTGATATTCGTGAATACATTCTCGGTCATCATGATTGGTTTAAGCGTAATGGCCTCTTTGTGAACGGCATTCCTGTTGATGACACTATTGCTCGCATAATATCGACGATTGAACCAGAGTCGTTTCATGAGTGCTTCATCAACTGGATGTCGTCAGTACATACTCTTACCCAAGGTCAAGTCGTTGCGATCGACGGCAAAACACTTCGAGGCTCATACAATCGCGAAGATAGGTCGAGCACTATCCATATGATCAGTGCTTATGCATCATCAAACAAACTTGTGTTGGGACAGTTAAAAACTGAGCAAAAGAGTAATGAAATAACGGCCATTCCTGAGCTGATAAAGATGCTTGATATCAGGGGAGCCCTAGTCACCATTGATGCAATGGCTTGTCAGACTAGTATAGCCAAAGCCATTGTAGAGCAAGGTGGTGATTACTTGCTTGCAGTAAAGAGCAATCAAGGAAAACTCCGACAAGCGATGGAAAAAGCATTCTCATCTCAGCGAGCCAATGTGGCAGACACTGTCAACCTTGAACAGGGGCATGGACGTATAGAGTCTCGCCAATGCTATGTTTTGGCCAGTACCAACCTTGATGGTGACTTTTCTCGCTGGAAAGGGTTGAAGAACATTATCATGGTTGAAAACTTCCGCTTTGAGAAAGGCAAATCTGTCGAGCTAGAGTACCGTTATTACATCAGTTCCAAAGCGCTTAGTGCAGAGCAAGCTGCGGTAGCAGTCAGAGACCACTGGGGCATAGAGTCAATGCACTGGGTGCTTGATGTCACCATGAATGAAGATGCGTGCCAGATATATAAAGGTCATGGTGCAGAAAATCTGTCTTGCTTACGCCATATGAGTTTGAATATGCTTCGAGCAGAGCCAACCAAGCTAAGCATTGTTGGTAAACAAAAGCGATGCATGATGAGCACAACCATGCTAGAGGAGGTATTAAGCGCTGGTTTTAGTCATGTGGTTAAAATGTAGACACTCATGCGGTCGCCCTGCACCGGAGGGACGAATAAAGCTTCTTTCCCCTCGATAGTGATCAACTTTACCTTCTACAAGTTCCTTAAACTGCGCTTTTGCAACTTCTTTATCCTGTGCACTCAAGACATCAAAAATCGGCGTACTACGTAATTCATTACGGCTCAGCCCCATATCCTCACAGAATTGATCATTACAATCGAGGATAAGTCCTTTGATATCGACATTCACGATACCAATGGTTGCTCCATCAAATAAGGCCTTAAAGTGCGCCTCACTGACCGCAAGTTCTTCTTCAATAGACTTGCGTTCAGTCACATCCATCACATAGCCATTCCAGATAATGGCGCCATCATCGGCATAATGACCACTGGCTCCGGCTTCCATCCAGCGAATGCCACCATTAGGATGACGATAGCGGAACTCGCGGATCCAGCTTAATTTATCGTCACTCATTCCCTCAAGCGCGCGTATAACTTCTGGTCGTTCCTCATCAAAAATCCGCTCAGCAATAATATTAAAGTTACTGAGTAAATCTTCGCGGTGTAAGCCCAACATGTGAAATGCTGCGCCAGAAAGGAAGGTAAAACGGCGATCGCTAGGAGAAACCCAGCGCAATTGATACACAGTACAAGGAATAGACTCAGTGATATTAGTTAATTGCAGCCTTGAGGCTTCAAGCTCGACGATGGCTAACTTACTCTTGGTTATATCGTCAATACTGCCGTCAAACCATAGGGGAAAACCCTCTTCGGTATAACTCGCCTTGCCCTTTTCATGCACCCAACGGATGCTACCGTCACGGTGGCGAATACGATATTCCACCTCAAAGGTTTCCTGCTGCGCGAGGGCTCTATCAATATGCTGATGACACAGCTCGCGATCTTCTTCCAAAATCAATGAAGCAAAGCTGCGTTGACGATTCTCAATAAACTGGCTCGCGGCATAACCGGTAATATCGGCAATATTGTCACTGACATATTCCATCACCCACTCCTCGCCGATGCGAGTGCGGTAGACAGCCCCAGGAATATTAGTCACCAAACCACGGAAGCGAACTTCACTATCACGGATTTTTTGTTCAACCGCTATTTTTTGGGTCATATCACGGATCGATGCGGCCACTTGGCGACGACCATCGAAATCACTCGGTAAAATACTTAAGGCGATTTCGGCAACAAACTCATCCCCATCAGACTTAAGCGCCCGCACATGGCGTGCATTTGCCATCGGCCTATCACGCCCCTCACGTAGAAACTGTAATCTTTCTTTGGCATGGGGACTCCTTAAATCTTCGGGTAGCAAAGCTTCAATTTGTAATCCCAACATAGCTTTTGCGTCATAACCAAACAGCTGCTGACAGCGACTATTGCTAAATACTATTTGGCCACTTTGATCGACAATCAGCATGGCCTCAGGTGCGGCCTCAAGTACCGCGCTAGACCAAGCTGCGGCGGAAAATTGCTCTGTCACATCGGTAAATAGCATCTCCACCGACATTAACTCGCCAGTATCTGACACTAAAGGCTGCATAAAAACATCGAGCCGCCTTGACTGGCCTTTTGAATCGATGAGTTCAACTTGATGTGAAGGGACGTTCTGCCCTTTGAGTGCCAGATCGGTGTATTCCCAGTTTTTCTCATTAAGGGGGTTGGCCGAAAACAATCTTTGATATTTGCGCTTAAGTAATTCGGGCGGTATGCCCAATACTTTGGTCACCCCTTCACTGACCTGTGCAAGTTGTCCGTCAGGATCAAGTGAGCAGTAAAAGGATTTATCGCTCATACCGTCGATCAAGCGAGCGAAGCGGTTACCGCGGGAATCTAAAATAGCTTGCTCACGCTGAGCAAGCAGATCTGCCATTTTGTTAAAGGTTTCACTTAAGGTCACTATCTCGCTAATCGCCCCTTTAGGGATAACCAACTGCTGTGTTTTACCTTGACCGAAAGCCAAAATACCGGATTCAAGGGATTCCAGTGGACGAGTTAACCGTTTAGCGGCGATATAGCAGGTCAATAACAGCAGTAAGGTTAATAAACTTAAGTTGAGGACAACTGAGGAAATATCGTCCAGTAGCGAGGTAAATAACTCCTGCTGTGGCACCATAACAACCACGTGCCATTTTAACTTTGCCACTTCTGCAATGCTGGCAAGATAAACTGTACCAGTATCATCAACAAAACTGGCTTGCCCAGTCAGCCCATCTTCCAGCAAAGCGCCAAATGCATTATTTTTGTGATTTCCTTTATCCAGCCATTCCGAAACTGATGTGGCTAAAACCTTTTCTTTATCCCCATGAAAGATAAGCCGACCTTGCTCATCTAATATCATCAGCCGATTAGGGGCTATCCCTAGTTGCTCAGGTAATCTATCTAAAGCCAAATCAACGGTTGTAACCCCAAAATAATTCGGCTGCACTCCAAAAGGAACCGCATAAGTAATCATTAAAGTATTACCAGCACCCTCGTCGAAATAGGCTTTTGACCAATAACCTTCGACCTTATTGATGGCTTGCGTCCACCAATCCCAAGTCCCATCGGTATAATCGTACCCCTCGGCGCCAATATCTAAATAATGGAAACTATTACCACTGCGGTATACATAGGGAGAGAAAAGTTTTTTATTGAGAAAAGTGCCCGGTTTAAAGGCAACGGCAGAACCATAAAAATCGGGGTTACGCTCGAGGCGATTAGTTAAGACTTTTTGCAGCTTATCAGAATCGTTAATATCATTCTTGTCAGCCAAAAAACCAATAAAATCAGCAAGCCCTTGAGTATTTGTTTGAGCGTGTTCGAGTAATAATTGCAATCGAGAGGCTGAATGTGCCGACTGTTGAGCTAAATGATCGTAAAGCCGCTTTTCAAGGGAAAGATAATTAAACCATGAAGTAATCCCATAAACGGCCGCCATGATAAGAATCAAAGGCAGCGCAATATGGGATAAAATTTTGCTGCGGAAAGTACGAAGTTTACTTTTATCCATGGCGTCGCCTCAAAGCCCCCGTTTTAAGTCCCCCCCTTTTTGGGGTAGCTCTTATAAAGTAAACGAAGAACGCTGTGGCGACAATCTCAAAGTTAAAATAATGTGAACTAATATATTGTTTTCACAACATTAATAAACAGGGTTTAGCGTACGGTTAGCGAATGTTCGAACAAAATAGCTTTGAGTTTCAGCAATGATAATGTGCCGCAATCCAATAATCGCAATCAAATTAGGTATGGCCATTAAGCCATTTACCGTATCAGCCAGTAACCAAATCACATCCAACTTGATAAAAGCCCCACCAGCAATCAGGCCTAAAAACAAGATTTGATAGGCACGCAGCCCGCGCTCGCCCACTAAGTAGTACCAGCAACGTTCACCATAGTAATGCCAGCCTAAAATGGTCGTAAACGCAAAGCAGACCAAGGCGATAGTGACTAAATACTGGCCGATGGCAGCCGATCCGCCTAAGCTAAACGCCGCACTGGTCATGGCCGCGCCCGCAGTGTCACCGCTCCATACCCCAGTGATGATAAGCACTAATCCCGTCATAGTGCAGATGATAATAGTATCGAAAAAGGTGCCAGTCATACTCACTAAGCCCTGCTCGACGGGCTCATTGGTTTTTGCCGCAGCCGCAGCAATGGGCGCACTACCTAAGCCTGACTCATTAGAAAATACCCCGCGGGCAATCCCCATTTGAATCGCTTGCGCCACGGTGGCCCCTAAAAATCCCCCCGCAGCCGATACTGGCGTAAAAGCCGACTCCACCACTAATTGCAACGCGGGTAGAATGGCATCGGCAAAAACCACTAAAATCCACACACAGGCCAACACGTAACCAATCGACATTGCAGGCACAAGCTTTTGCGCCACGTTGGAGATACGTTTGACGCCACCTAAGGTGACAGCAGCCACCAGCAGGGTTAGCACCAGCGCAGTCACCCATGTTGGTACATCAAAGGCGATAGTTAAGGCATCACTTATCGCATTCACTTGAGCAAAAGTCCCAATGCCGAAAAACGCTACCCCCACGCCAAACAGCGCAAATAACTTCGCCATCCAACGCAAACCGAGGCCTCGCTCGATGTAATACATCGGGCCACCGGCAATCTGTCCACGTGCATCGGTGGTGCGGTATTTTACCGCCAACATACACTCGGCATACTTAGTCGCCATGCCAAAAAAGGCAGCAAGCCACATCCAAAATAACGCACCAGGGCCGCCCATCTTAATCGCCGTTGCGACTCCAACAATATTGCCCGTACCTATGGTTGCAGACAATGCAGTACAAAGCGCGGCGAAGGACGATAGATCACCATGCCCCTTAGCGGGTTTGAACAATAGGCTAAGCGCCATTGGCAGACGAAATACTTGGATAAGCTTTAGTCGCGCAGTGAGATAAATCCCTGTGCCAACTAACAAACAAAGTGTGATAGGACCCCAGACAATACCATTTAGGCTGCTGAGCAAGGCTTCAAAACTCATGATATTCCTCAATTATTAAACAACTAAATTAATAAAGGAGGAGGAAAAGAAATGGCTGTGACACATCGCTGCCAGCCTAAAGAAATACCATCTTCCCAGCCAATAACGGCAGGAAAATAGTCCACAAAGACAAACGACAGGGACTGTGCAGTCATCCTCTCCTCTGTCCTTTTGCCTGAGCGTTTCGCGTCGCTTAAAACACTGCGACACTTTCGCCTTCGGCGCCACCTATTATTGCAAGTTAATGCAATCGGTAGTCTCTCCAGAGGCTCGTCCAGTAACAGTCCACGCCTTGCGGCACCTGAAAGAGTGCTTTGTTTATGGAATGCTTCCAACAACAAAGTTGCCTCGTCGGTGTGGGGTTAATTCCCCACTCTCCTGCTACCTTCATCCGAACGGATTGTTAAAACGATAGCCAGCTATCGTTTTAACAGGGCGCACAGCATGCAACAAACACCACAATAGCTCAAGCCCATTTGCTCACAGAAATGAGAGACAAGCCGTTAATCGCAGAAAATTCAAACAGACTCAATCCTAAGTCTTAATCAATGTGAATTGATCTAACTTGCCCAAATATCGGTATCTATAGGATTGTAAAATGCTTTATCTTTAGCCTAACGCCTAAGTTGGTAAAATCCCAATTGGAAGAGATAGATGAAAGAAGTCGCCAAGCTTATCCAAGTAAGTAAAAGTTTTCGCGACGGCGAGCAGCGCCACACAGTGCTGCAAGCGGTCGATTTAACTTTGCATCAAGGGGAGACTATCGCACTCACCGGCCCAAGTGGCAGCGGCAAAAGCACTTTACTGAATCTGATTGCGGGCTTTGAATCGGCAGACAGTGGCCAGATAGTGCTGAATCATCAATCCACCACCAAGTGGCAAGATAAGCAATGGAGTGAGTTTAGGCGTACCCATTTAGGCGTGGTATTCCAGCAATTTAATTTACTCACTCCGCTGAATGTTAAAAATAATATCGGCTTTTCCCTGCACCTTAACGGTGATAGCTGGAATCCTTGGTGCGATTATTTGGTGGAAAAGCTCGGGTTAGCGGCATTATTAAACCGGCAGGTTGAAGCGCTTTCCGGCGGACAACAACAGCGGGTCGCGATAGCTAGGGCATTAGCCCACAATCCGAGTTTACTGCTGGCCGATGAACCCACGGGTAACTTAGATGACGAATCTGGTAAACAGGTGATGTCACTGCTATGCGAACTCGCCAAAGAGAGCCAAACCAGCATTTTGATGGTCACCCACAGCGAAGAGTGCGCCGCCTTTATGAACAAACGCTGGCATCTGTCCTACACCGCAGTGTCGATCTCCGGCTAGCATGATGAATAACACACAACCAGAAAATAAAGCCAATCCATACAATAACTTAAACAAGAGTGGGCAATGGCTGCGTATCACCTGGGTACTCAAGGTATTTTTAGCCCATTATCGCCACGCGCCATTGCAGGCTGGGGCGATTTTACTCGGAATCGCCCTCGCCGTGACGCTGCTCATCGGGGTAAAAGCCACCAACGATAATGCGATTCGTAGCTATAGCGAAGCCACTGAGCTCTTAAGTCAGCGAGCCGATGTACTGCTGACCTCACCCGTTGGCCAAGATAATCTCGATGAATCGGTGTATTTCAGTTTAAGGCAGGCTGGGATTAGCCAAAGTCTTGCGGTAGTCAGTGGCAGAGTTGCTGGCCAAAACGGCCAGTATTGGCAAATTGAAGGCAGCGATATTGTCGCGGCATTGACTGCCACGTTAACCTCAAAAAACGCTTCACCGTCCTCAAATAACAAGGCAACGGCTAATTCTACTGTCTCAATGGGAGATCTGCCCCTTGCCGACCTAATAAGCGGTGAGCCCGTGGTGGTGATGAGTGACAGTCTAGCCAGCAAAATCGCGCCCAATGGCCAGCTCAGCCTAGCCCAATCCATAACACCATCGACCCTAAAAGTGATCCGTGTCGATGATAGTTGGGGACTTGGCAGCGCCATCTTGACCGATATTTCCCTCGCCCAAAACTTACTTGGCATGCAGGGCAAACTCAGTTATATCGCCCTATTTAGCGATAGGGATAAACTAGTCGCGTTAAAACAACGGCTCGACACCTTAGGTATCACCCCAGATCTCGCCAGCTACAGTCAGCAAGATCAAGGGCAAGCCTTAATGGCGCTTACCCGCAGTTTTCATTTAAATCTCAATGCAATGAGTATGTTAGCCTTTGTAGTTGGGCTATTTATTGCCTATAACGGCGTGCGTTACAGCCTGATGAAACGCCAACGTCTGCTGATTCAACTGCTGCAACAGGGGCTAGAACGACTCGACGTGATGCTTGCCCTGCTCGCCGAATTACTATTTTTGGTTATCTTAGGCTCGGTAATCGGGTTTATCTTAGGTTTACAACTCAGCCATTGGCTACAACCTATGGTTGCTATGACGCTAGAGCAACTCTATGGTGCTCACTTGCTGCCGGGCATTTGGCAATGGCATTGGTTAGCACAGGCGATCGCGCTCACCTTAGTGGCAGCGCTTGCTGCTTGCATGCCCTTGTATTTTGATCTTACGCGCCAATCCCTTGCCCAAGGCGCTAACCGTTATCAGCAAACTAAGGCCCACAACCAAACCCACCAGCGGCAATTTATCTTAGCCTGTGGGTTACTCGTACTCGCGGCGATACTGTTTCCCTTCAGCCAAAGTTACAACACCAGTTTGATATTACTAGGCATAGTGACGGTCGCGATTCCTCTGCTGTTGCCCCAAGTATTGCATTGGGGAGTAAGCTTACTGCTCCCCTTCACTCGCCCAGGGCTTAAGCACTATTTGCTCGCCGAAACCCGCGAGCTTATCGCGCCACTTTCCCTTGCGATGATGGCCATTTTGCTGGCATTAAGCGCAAATGTGGCGATGAATACCCTAGTGGGCAGCTTTGAGCAAACCCTAAGAAGTTGGTTAGAAACCCGCTTACATGCCGATTTATACCTACGCCCCAGTGCTAACCGTATGGCTGATGTACGGGATAAATTAAGCCAAGATCCTCGTGTCAGCGGCTTATATCAACAATGGCAAGTCGATGGCGAGATATCGACCCAAGGTCCAACAGCTCAAACGATCCCTGTGAATATTATCAGCCGTGATGATGAATCGATAAAGTACACAAGTACACTCAAAGACAGTTTACCTGACCTATGGCAACACTATTTTGGCGGACAATTTGTCTTGGTGAGTGAGCCAATGGCGATTAAGTATCAGTTGATGCTGGGCGATAAAGTCACTTTAAACGTGCTCGATAAAACCACCAATAACCAAGTGGTTATCGCAGGAATTTATTACGACCATGGTAATACCCGCAATGAGCTCATTATTAGCCATCAACTGTGGCAACAGGCACAACTGCCACTGTTACCCATCAGCCTTGCGGCCAGTTTTCATCCTCTGGAACAAGCTGATAAATCATCCTCATCAGTGCTAACGCAACCAATACCCACGAACGGCAAGCGCAGCGAGGCCGAACTGGATGAACTGCAAATGCAGCTCGCCACAGCGCTAGAGTTGGCTCAGGCACAAATTTATAGCCAAGCCAACATAAAGGCCCAAGCCATTGCCATGTTTAAACGCACTTTTTCAATCACGTTAGTGCTCAATAGTTTAACCTTGCTGGTGGCCGCCATTGGGCTATTTAGCGCCTGCTTAATGTTAACCCAAGCACGGCAAGCACCACTGGCACGGCTTTATTCCCTTGGGGTGAGTCGCAGCAAACTGCGTACTATGGTATTTAGCCAAATGCTGCTGGTTGTGGTAATCACTTGCCTGATTGCGATGCCTACGGGCGCTCTGCTGGGGTATTTATTAATCAATAAAATCACCCTGCAAGCCTTTGGTTGGACCATCCAAATGATCTGGGACTGGTTTGCTTATGCCAAAGCCATCCTCATCGCACTGGTGACTTGTACCTTAGCCGTGCTCTTACCGCTTTACTGGCAAACCCGCAGGCCGCTAATCGCCAGTTTGCAGCAGGAAACCCTATGAACAGTCGTCCATATACCATTACCCAATTGAAAGTGAATGGTTTACTCACAATGAACTGGCTTAAGTGCCGTACAAACGCACGCTTAATCAGTCAACTCATCATCGGTGGATTACTCTTTTTCACGATAAGCGGCTGCGATAATGCGCCCGCGAGCGTTTCAGAATCCAAATCCATGGGAGCTTTGCTAGGGCAAACAAAAGAAGGCGAAACAACCTCAACGCAACAAGCCTTTGCCAAGGTGACACCTGAGCATCAGTTTCACTTTCCTCAAGATCATCTTGCCCACAACGGCTTTCGGCAAGAATGGTGGTATCTCACTGCTAACTTAACCACCGAAAAAGGTGAGCAACTTGGCGCGCAATGGACCCAATTTAGGGTGGCACTAAAACCTCAATATACAGAACCGCAAAATGCGCAACCGACTACCCTTAACTCCGCTTGGGCAACTGAACAACTCTATTTTGCCCATAGCGCACTGACCTCTAGCGCGGCACATCTGGCCCATGAGAAATGGTCTCGCGGTCATCCAAAGCTTGCCGGCGTCAATGCCAATCCCTATCAAATTCATCTCGATAACTGGCAATGGCAGAGTGAATCGAGCGCGTTATTTCCGGCAATCTTAAGGGTTGAGACCGCAGACTTTAGTTACGCGCTAACGCTGACTAGCCAAGCACCGCTGCAATATCAAGGTGATAATGGCTATAGCATTAAAAACCGCGAGGGTAACGTCGCCTCCTACTATTACAGTCAACCTTTTATCACTATTAGCGGTGAGATCACCCGATATATCAACATCAATGGCCAAGCCGAGAGTCGGGTAGAGAAAGTCACAGGCAAAGGCTGGCTAGACAGAGAATGGAGCTCACAATTTTTAACTAAAAGCCAGCAGGGTTGGGATTGGTTTGCCCTGCGCCTCAATGATGGTTCGGCGCTAATGCTCTTTCAGTTAAGGGAGCAATCCACCGATAAATCTCAAACTCCATTAGCCTTTTACAGCGCCAGACGAATGTTTGCCGATGGCACAGGCCGTAATATCAACTCCCGAGACACGCCAGATGGAATAAAAATGACGCCGCTTGAATGGCAAACCACCCGCACCGGCAAATACCCTGTAAGCTGGCAAGTCCAAATCCCGAGTGAGCAAATCGATATCCGTATCTCGCCGTTAAATCCCAATAGCGCCATGGCGTTATCCACCTCCTATTGGGAAGGCCCAATCAAACTTAGCGGTAGCCACACTGGCATGGGTTATATGGAGCTGACGGGATATTAATCCACTTATAGTGATGTTTGACTGCCGGATCTTTCGCTAATCTAACCAATCTCGCCATTCCCTCTCCAAAGAGATAGCGATTGTTTAAATTTCAAACTGAGAGTTAGATCACGCGCAAAACTTTGATCCCGATCGACTATCCCCTGCAATACCTCTTGTGAGGTATACCCACATTTTTTATCAGGTCTAGACTCGCAGTTATCCACATTCAGTTGTACAGATGTTTATGCAAAGCAGCTGAGTGCATCTCAAGATAAAGGTCACCGCTATGAGTCAGGAATACCATGTCACCAGCCTCGTGGTACATGCAGCCCCTAATGCCTTGCAACAGGTTGAAGCCGATATTGCCGCGCTAAAAGGCTGCGATATCCACGCCATTTCACCCGAAGGCAAGTTGGTTATTACCCTCGAAGGGAATACCCAAAAAGCCATTCTCGACAATGTTGAAGCCATCAATGGCCTGTCCGGTGTGTTATCCGCCAGTTTGATTTACCACCAAGTAGAACCCCTAGAACAAGAACTGTTAGAAAAAGAGAGTGAGGAAACACTATGAGCATTAGCCGCCGCGAGTTTCTCAAGGCTAACGCAGCGGTTGCCGCTGCGACGGCCGTTGGCGTCACGCTTCCCGTGAAAATGGTTGAAGCCGCCGAGTCAGATAACATCAAGTGGGACAAAGCCCCCTGCCGTTTTTGCGGTGTGGGTTGTAGCGTATTAGTCGGTACTAAAGCGGGTAAAGTGGTTGCCACCAAAGGCGATCCAGAAAGCCCAGTTAACCGTGGTTTGAACTGTATTAAAGGCTACTTCCTGTCGAAAATCATGTACGGCAAGGACAGATTAACCACGCCATTACTACGCATGAAAGACGGCAAATACCACAAAGAAGGCGAGTTTACCCCAGTAAGTTGGGATGTTGCCTTCGATACTATGGCCGCTAAGTGGAAACACAGCATCGCCACTAAAGGCCCAACCTCAGTCGGTATGTTCGGTTCTGGTCAGTGGACGATTTGGGAAGGTTACGCTGCATCTAAACTGCATAAAGCTGGATTCTTAACCAACAACATCGACCCTAACGCCCGCCACTGTATGGCCTCAGCGGTCGTTGGGTTTATGCGTACCTTCGGTATTGATGAACCGATGGGCTGTTACGACGACTTAGAAGCCGCCGATCACTTTGTGCTCTGGGGCGCCAACATGGCCGAGATGCATCCGATCCTGTGGGCACGTTTATCTGATCGCCGTTTAAGCAGTAAAGACTGTCGCGTGCATGTACTATCCACCTTCGAGAACCGTAGCTTCGATCTTGCGGATAACCCGATGGTTTTCCATCCGCAATCAGATCTGGTGATCCTCAACTATATCGCCAACTACATCATTCAAAACAAAGCGGTAAATACCAACTTTGTGACTAAACACACTAAGTTTGCCCTCGGTGTAGATGATATCGGTTATGGTCTGCGTCCAGATCATCCGTTAGAGAAGAAAGCCAAAAACCCTGGCAATGGTAAATCTAGCCCTATTAGCTTCGAAGAATACGCTAAGTTCGTCAGCACTTATACGCTGGAATACGCAGCAAAAATGAGTGGTGTAGAGCCTGAAAAATTAGAAACCTTAGCCAAAGCCTATGCCGATCCTAAAGTGAAGGTTATGAGCCTGTGGACCATGGGGATTAACCAACACGTTCGTGGAGTGTGGGCAAACAACATGCTCTATAACATTCACTTACTGACGGGCAAAATCGCCACACCTGGCAACAGCCCATTCTCACTGACAGGTCAACCTTCAGCCTGTGGCACCGCCCGTGAAGTCGGCACCTTCGCCCACCGCTTACCTGCTGATATGGTGGTGGATAACGATAAGCATCGCGCGATTACCGAAAAAATGTGGCAAGTGCCTGAAGGCACGATACCACCTAAACCTGGCTACCATGCAGTGCTGCAAAGCCGGATGCTCAAAGACGGTAAGCTAAACTGTTATTGGACTATGTGTACCAATAACATGCAAGCCGGCCCGAATATCAACGATGAAATTTACCCGGGATTCCGTAATCCAGAGAACTTTATCGTGGTATCCGATCCTTACCCAACCGTCACCGCCATGGCAGCAGACCTTATTCTACCGACCGCCATGTGGGTCGAGAAAGAAGGCGCCTACGGTAACGCCGAGCGCCGCACCCATATGTGGCATCAACAGGTTAAAGCGCCTGAGGGAGCTAAATCGGATCTGTGGCAATTAGTCGAGTTTTCAAAACGCTTTAAAGTGTCTGAAGTCTGGCCAGCAGAGCTTATCGCTAAAAAGCCTGAATACGCTGACAAGACCCTTTATGAAGTACTGTTTGCCAATGGTGTCATCAACAAGTTCCCGACTACCGATTGTAAGGGCGACCTAAACGACGAAAGTGAACACTTTGGCTTCTATCTACAAAAAGGCATCTTCGAAGAATACGCCGCCTTCGGTCGCGGCCATGGCCATGACTTAGCCGACTTTGACCGTTACCACGAAACCCGCGGCCTACGCTGGCCAGTGGTTGAGGGGAAAGAAACCCTGCGCCGCTTCGTTGAAGGCAGCGATCCTTATGTTAAGGCAGGTGAAGGCTTTAAGTTCTACGGTAAACCCGATGGTAAAGCGGTAATTTTCGCCCTGCCTTACGAACCAGCAGCGGAAGAGCCTAACTCAGAATACGATCTGTGGATGTCTACCGGCCGCGTGCTCGAACACTGGCATACAGGTTCGATGACCGCCCGTGTACCTGAGCTCTATCGCGCCTATCCTGATGCACAAATCTTTATGCATCCTGAAGACGCTAAGGCCCGAGGTCTGCAACGTGGTGATGAAGTGATCGTGGCATCTCCCCGTGGTGAGGTCAAAACCCGTGTCGAAACCAAAGGCCGTAACAAACCGCCACGCGGCGTGGTGTTTATGCCCTTCTTCGATGCGCGTCAGTTAGTTAACAAGTTGATTCTGGATGCGACCGATCCACTGTCAAAAGAAACTGATTTTAAGAAGTGCCCAGTAAAAGTGATGAAGGCCTAAGCCCTCATTTGATAGCGATAAGCGTATTTGAAAGCGATTAAGGAGTCTAAGGTGAGTCAGCAAGTGAAGAGTCCATTCACAGTCAAACAAGTCAACCGTCGCCAGTTTTTGGCCACGACGGCTAAGGCTGGCTGTGTGATGGGGCTTGTGGGATTAGGCTTGACGGCCACGGCAAAAAGCCAAGGTCAACTCGCCTCCCAAGCTTGCAGACCGCCGGGCGCCCTTGAAGAAAGCGATTTTCTCTCGGCCTGCGTGCGCTGCGGCTTGTGTGTTGAGGCTTGCCCTTACGACACGCTAACACTGGCACGTTGGTTCGATGGCGCCGCCACTGGCACGCCATTCTTTACCGCAAGACGCATTCCCTGCGAAATGTGTGAGGATATTCCCTGCATCAAAGCCTGCCCATCGGGCGCGCTTGATCCTCAACTTGAGCACATTAGCGATGCCAAAATGGGTGTTGCGGTACTGATCGATGAGAAAAATTGCCTTAACTTTAAGGGATTACGCTGTGATGTCTGTTATCGGGTTTGTCCGTTAATCGACAACGCCATCACCTTAGAACGCCAACGCAATCAACATAGCGATCACCACGCCATGTTTTTACCCACAGTCAACAGCGATACCTGTACGGGTTGTGGCAAATGCGAGCACGCCTGCGTGCTCGATACCGCCGCCATAAAAGTCTTACCGACGGCATTAGCACTCGGTAAGGCAGCGGAGCATGACACTTATCTCAACACTGAGGAAACCACCTTAGAGATGTTGAATAAGGGGCTAACGCTATGAGTAACAAGTCTATGAATAACCGGACCATGAACTCAAAAGCCCGCATGCAAGGCGAGCATGCCGCAGCCATTGCAGAACTCGGTTGGTTTGGCGCACACAAATATTTGCTACTACGCCGCGCAGTGCAATGCGGCTTGTTAGGGCTATTTGCACTGGGGCCGCTACTAGGGATTTGGTTATTTAAGGGTAATTTATCGGCCAGTTTACTGCTCGATACCATTCCCTTTGCCGATCCGCTAGTGAGCTTACAAATGCTCATTAGCGGGCATATTCCCGAGCTTAGCCTATTGATAGGTGCAACCTTGGTCATACTGTTTTATGCCCTCGCCGGTGGCCGGGTGTTTTGCAGTTGGGTGTGTCCCGTCAATCTGGCCACCGATACCGCAAGCTGGCTCAGACGTAAACTAAACCTCCCTCGCACCAGCGAGTTACCGCGTAATTTACGTTATTACCTGCTGGCACTCGTGCTGTTATTGCCACTGCTCACGGGCAACTTGATTTGGGAATGGATTAATCCCGTCCCCTTAGTCTATCGCGCCGTGCTATTTGGCAGTCTCAGTGGTTTATGGATCTTAGCGGCAATATTTCTGCTGGATCTATTTATCGCCGAGCGCGCTTGGTGTGGTCATCTGTGCCCAACGGGCGCCCTATTTGGCTTAATCGGCAAATGGAGCCCCATTAAGATCGTCGCCAGCAAAGCTAGCGCCTGTGATAACTGCATGGATTGCTTTGCTGTTTGCCCCGAGCGCCAAGTATTAAAGCCCGCGTTAAAAGGGCAAAACCCGGTGATCACTAGCCCAGACTGCACCCAATGCGGCCGCTGTATCGATGTCTGCGCAAAGCGCGTATTTCGCTATCAAACACGTTTTACGGCCACTCAGGCTCAACTTAGTTCAGGCGATTCGACCGATTGTCACTCGCCATCAACCACTTCACCAATTCGTCAACACATTGCCCCCAAGGCGGAGAATGACCAATGAAAAAAATACTCACCTTAGCCGCGATTGTATTAGCCATCGGCGGCTGCTCAGGCCAACAAGCAGACACTCAAGCAACACCTGTCAATATCAAATCCCTCGCTGGCGATAGCGCGGTGACCGATATTCGCCCCGCTGATGCTATGCCCGTTTACCCAGCTCGCGGTAAGGCGTTGGAACGCAGTTTTACTGACCAACCGCCACTCATCCCCCATAAGGATGATTACAAAATAACCTTAGATAAAAATGGCTGTTTAACTTGCCATAGCTGGGATAAAGCCCCACGGATGAAAGCCACACCAGTGGCGAAATCCCACGTTATCGACGATAAGGGCACGCTCAATGGCCATAATTATTTCTGCACCCAGTGCCATGTTGCACAAGCAGAAAACAAAGCGCCTTTAGTTGATAATAAGTTCTCAACTCAGTAAAACAATCCTCCCCTGCCCGCACCAAAGCCACTGATCATCCAGTGGCTTTTTATTATCCATAACAAAATTAGAGATAAACTTAAAAACTCAGTGGGGGAGATGTTGGACGAACTGAAAAATAAGCAGACGGGGCAATAGATAAAATGGAAAAGTAAAAACCCAGCCTAGGCTGGGTTAACTTGTTGTTTTGCTTTATGCAAATCACCCGCCGGAGCCGTTACTCTTGTTTGCGCTGCCTTTGCTGTTTGCACATTCTTTGTTTCAGGCATCGCCGCCTGCCACAAAGCACCTACCCATAAACTTGACGTTGACTTCATGACCAAATCTCCTGTTCTGTTAACAAGTTCAAAGTAATACTTAGACCATCATCAGTAAAATGAATTAACGCCATACAATGGATTCCATTTGAGCATGAACATTCCAATCAAGACCTTACAATGTTTTCTGATCTTAGTTGAAACGGAAAACTTCACCCGTGCAGCACAAAAATGCTTTATCACTCAACCAACGCTTAGCAAAATCATCCAAAGGCTTGAAGAAAGCGTAGGAGAAACCCTGCTGATCCGTAACAATCAAAAGGTGGAGCTAACCCAAGCAGGGCAGCTGTTTGAACACAGTGCGCGGGAGATCCTCGGACAATGGCATAGATTGCAGGAGGATATGAGTAACTTAAGCGGCCTAAAATCGGGGCGGCTTAGACTCGGTGTCTGCCCCATGATGAGTAGCTTAATTATTGGATTACTGACGAGCTATCGTAAGCGTTATCCTGGGGTTGAACTACAAATGTATGAATACGGGGGGTTTGGCTGCGAGCAGGCACTGCTAAATAACAGTTTAGATATTGCCTTTACTGCGTTACCCACAACCCATGAGACTGAGCTAGTCAACCAACCGCTGACAAAATATCCTCTGTTAGCTTGCCTGCCTGATGGGCACCCGCTTGCGGCTAAGTCATATCTCAACTGGCAAGATTTTGAAGCTTATCCGTTTATTCTCTATAACGAGGACTTCTCACTTGCCAAATTGATAACTCGCCTCAGCCGTAAGGCTGGCGTGCAATTAAATATCGCCTTTCGCAGTGGTCAATGGGACTTTCTTGCAACCATGGTTGAAGCCGACATGGGACTGGCCATATTACCCGAACCTATTTGCCAAAAACTCAGTCACAGCAAACTAGTCTTTAGACCGATGCAACCGGCATTAACTTGGGATTTAGCCCTGATTTGGCGGCAGAACTTACCGTTAACTCCCGCGGCAAATGCTCTACTGGAATTAAGTAAACAAAAAGCGTGAATGCTGACTCGTCAACCTATCGTCAACCAGTGCATCGCCCATAAAAAAACCGCTGCTAGCCTAGGCTTAGCAGCGGTTTCTATTTAGAGGAAGTTAAGAATTACTTCTTAGCTTCAGCAGCTTTACGCTCTTTAACTTGCTCAACAACTTTTTCCGCAACACTGTTTGGACATGGGCTGTAGTGTGAGAACTCCATAGAGAACTGACCACGGCCTGAAGTCATTGTACGCAGAGTACCGATGTAACCGAACATTTCTGATAACGGTACGTCAGCCTTAACGCGAACACCAGTTACACCAGCAACTTGGTCTTTGATCATACCGCGGCGACGGTTTAAGTCACCGATCACGTCACCCACGTTGTCTTCTGGGCTGAACACGTCAACTTTCATGATTGGCTCAAGTAGTTGTGGTTTAGCTTTAGCCATAGATTGACGGAATGCCGCTTTAGCAGCGATTTCGAACGCGATAGCTGAAGAGTCAACTGCGTGGTAAGCACCGTCAGTCAGTTCAAACTCAACGTCTAACACTGGGAAGCCAGCGATAGTACCGGTGTTCATCATGCTCGCGAAGCCTTTTTCAACTGCTGGCCAGTATTCCTTAGGAACGTTACCACCAACAACTGAAGACTTGAACACGAAGCCAGAGTTTGGCTCACCTGGGCGAATGATGTATTCGATCTTACCGAATTGACCAGAACCACCAGATTGTTTCTTGTGGGTGTATTGGTCTTCAACCATTTGAGTAATAGTTTCACGGTAGGCCACTTGTGGCTCACCTACGATCAGCTCAACACCATAAGTACGCTTCAGGATGTCCACTTTAATATCTAAGTGCAGTTCACCCATACCTTTAAGGATGGTTTCACCTGAATCTTCATCAGTTTCTACGCGGAATGATGGATCTTCTGCGATCATCTTACCGATAGCGATAGCCATCTTCTCGCTGCCGCCTTTATCTTTTGGCGCTACTGCGATAGAGATAACTGGCTCTGGGAACACCATGGCTTCCAGAGTACATGGGTGCTTAACATCACACAGAGTGTGACCAGTTTGTACGTTCTTCATACCCACGATTGCGATAATGTCACCAGCTTCAGCTGATTCAATTTCGATACGATCGTTAGCATACATTTCGCACATACGGCCGATACGCTCAGTCTTACCAGTTGCACTGTTAAGAATGGTATCGCCTTTCTTCAGACGGCCAGCATAAATACGTACGAAAGTCAGGGCACCGAAACGGTCATCCATGATCTTGAACGCTAATGCTTTTAATGACTCATCAGCAGAAACGATAGCGTATTCGCCAGTTTCGTTACCTTCTTCGTCAGTTAAAGGTTGTGGATCAACTTCATCTGGCGCTGGCAGATAATCAACAACAGCATCCAGAACCAGTTGCATACCTTTGTTTTTGAAGGCTGAACCACAGAATGTTGGGAAGAATGCCATAGTACGAGTACCCTTACGGATACAACGTTTCAGGTCTTCAACAGATGGCTCTTCGCCTTCCATGTAAGCTTCTAGCAGATCGTCATCTTGCTCAACAGCAGTTTCGATCAGCATTTCACGGTATTCTTCAACTAAGTCAACCATGTCCGCTGGAACATCTTTAACTTCGAAGTTTTCTGGAATACCAGAATCGTCCCATACGTAGGCTTTACGAGTTAGCAGGTCAACAACACCACAGAACTCATCTTCAATACCGATTGGCAGAACCATAACCAGTGGGTTAGCAGCTAAAACGTCTTTAGTTTGCTTAACAACACGTAAGAAGTCAGCACCCATACGGTCTAACTTGTTTACGAAGATGATACGAGCAACTTCAGATTCGTTCGCATAGCGCCAGTTAGTTTCTGATTGAGGCTCAACACCACCAGAACCACAGAATACAGCGATACCGCCGTCAAGAACCTTCAGAGAACGGTAAACTTCAACAGTGAAGTCAACGTGCCCAGGGGTGTCAATAACGTTGAAACGGTGATCTTTCCAGAAGCAGCTTACTGCCGCTGACTGAATGGTAATACCGCGCTCAGCTTCCTGAACCATGAAGTCAGTTGTTGATTCACCATCGTGAACTTCACCGATTTTATGGATTTTACCGGTTAGCTTAAGAATACGCTCGGTGGTCGTGGTTTTACCCGCGTCAACGTGAGCGAAGATACCAATGTTTCTGTATTTGGATAATTCGGTCATGATTCAACTTTAATGATTAGTTTAAGAAGTAGACGGAGTATGCGACAAACCACCGACACACCGCACATCAGATTATTTTAGGCGCATATTGTAAATTGGAACCCCGCTATGCGCAAATGGCTCTTGCAATTTTTCACGATAAAGTCGCGGAAAAAATTAAAAAAAAATAAGAAAAATGCATTAAAACAATTAAATAAAAAAATTTAGCTCAGTTTTCAAACAATTAGTAAAAAGCCTAAAAATAAGCGTTTTTTTACCGATATTGCAGATTTCTCATACTTTAAGGACTCACAAATGGCAAAAGACCAGCCCAATGCAACCTCAATACAAACTTCAACTCAGGTTAAAACTCGGTTTAACCTAAAAGTTGATTAGCATAAATGTGAAATTGATCGAGTAAAGTGGCAATGGGCTTAGCAATGCATCTAATTTCGCAAACTAAGCATTGGATTCATCAATACAAATCTGATTTCTGCCCAAGGCTTTCGCTTGATACAGTGCTTTATCTGCTCGTTCAAAGCAGGACTGCATTGGTTCATTACTCGCTAATTTGGCAATCCCAAAACTACAGGTGAGCCGCACATCACCACTAAAGCGATAATCCTTAATCGCCGCAGCAATCCGCTGGCACAATGAGTTAACTAAAGTAATTGAAGTCTGATGGCAAAGGATCACGAACTCTTCACCTCCCCAACGGGCAACAACATCTGATTCACGCACACAATGCTGCAACACTGTAGACAGCTCCATCAAAATATTATCTCCGACGGCATGACCTAAGGTGTCATTAATCTCTTTAAAGAAATCGATATCTAACATGACAAGGCAGATGCTACTTTCTGTTGCGGTCTCAGAACGATGCTCATGCACAAACTGGCGGTTAAAGTAATGGCGATTATAGAGTTTGGTGAGCGGATCATGGGTAGATAAAAACTCGAGTTCAGTATTGGTTTGTTCTAATTGCCGACGAAGGGCTTCAAGCTGTGTATTTTTATCGGTTAAGCGTCGATTATAGCGACTGATAAAATAAGTCCGAGTCGCAAGTAAGAATATCACCAGCAGAGTACCTGCAATCACTTGATAGATAAGCCAATAGTTAGTCTCATCGATAACAGTAATATTGTTCCATTTCTGGTAAATCCTAATTCGCTCAAGCTCATCAACATCATCAAGTACTTGATTAAGTATCGGCAGCAGTGCTTCATGGCCTAAACTCACTCCCATGCGTAGTTCATCTTCTGGCCCGCCCCACCCCGCAATTTTAAGATGGTTAAAACCTGTCTGCTGAATATAAGCATTCACCGAAAACATTGACCCAACAAATAAATCAGCGCGCTTATCGAGCACAGCCTCGAGTCCCGCTGGTTCACTGGCCACTTCGATGATTTTGACTCTAGGGTAATATTGCTGAATATACTCAGCGAGACGATAACCTTTAGGCACGGCTAATGTTCGTGAGCCTATGTTTTCAAATCCTTGTAAAAATGGCTGTTCTTTTAGCGAAACCAACACATTTGGCGAGTGAAAATACACATGGCTAAAATGTAAAAATTGCTCTCGGGTAGCGGTTTTGTTCAACATTGGAGTTAAATCACAGCGCCCAGCTTGTAAAAAATTAAGAGTTTCAGACCAAGATGTTGTGGGAACAAGAATGAATTTAAGGGGAGAATGGGACTCAATGTAACGAATATAGTCCGATGAGACCCCTACATGTTTTCCCTCTCGAATCGCTTCATAGGGCAACCAGTCGGGATCAACACAGTAACGGACTAACTGCCTACTGCTAGCACCGTCATCAGCGGTTTTGAGATAGCGCGAAGCCAAACGCTCTGCACTCACAGTTAAGGGTGAGCATAAACAGAACAATAAAAACCAAAATCGACAACCCATGTCGCTTCTCAAATACATTCGTAATTCGCTGACGTAGATAAAAAGTGTATACATGATATTAAGATAATACCAATTCGCTCATCCTAAGCAGAAAAATGCACCGAACCTGAGAAACGTAATCTTGTTAGCAATAAAAAAATACCCGCCAAATTGACGGGTATTTCGTTTACTTAATCTATTTTTACAAGATTAATCTTCAACTGGTGACACAACAAAGAGTAGGTCACCTTGCGATACTTGCTGACCATTGCTGTTCAGAATACGCTCGATGCGGTACTTCTTATCCTCAGGATAGAGCACTGCGCCTTGGCGGTTAAAGCCAGCCAAGTTAACCTGCGAGAACATCTTCATTGCTTCAGTCAAGGCAAGGGTTTGCTCAACGGTTACAATATCACCTTCTTTAACGAAATCAGGTTCGCCTGGCGCTGGAGAGGTATAGAAGATACCTGCGCCTTGGGCTAATACTTTAAGCTCGTTACTTTCACCCACACGCAGCGACTCAGTATCCACACCTACAGTTTCAGCAGCGGCTTCCATTTCAGCAATCAGTGCTGGAATATCTAGCTCAGCCATAAAGCGTGGCAGATAGTTAGTGTCGTATACACCTTCTTTGAAGGTGCCATCGCTTAGGATTAACTTCAGCAATGGAATGTTAGTCGCGATACCTTTGAGCACTACGCTGTCGAGGTAAGCATGTAGCTTCGCAATAACGTCTTCACGGTTTTCACCGCGCATAATCACCTGGGCGATTAAGCTATCGTAATAAGGCGAAACTTCTTTGCCCGGTGCAGCAATCGAGATGATTTCTACATCTGGATGATCAGGGAATACACATTCGGTGATCTTGCCAGGGTTTGGAACCAGTTGCAGGATGCCGTGGCTGTCGAGTGCGGCTTTCTCAGCCGTGACACGCACTTCCATCGCATAACCGATTTCTTTCGGCTCTAAATGCTCGATTGAACGACCCGCAGCAATATCAAACTGCGCGCTCACGATATCGATACCAGAAGTCGCTTCGGTTACTGGATGCTCTACTTGCAGACGAGTGTTCATCTCCATGAAATACACTTCGTTTGCGTCTAAGTTGTAGATAAACTCTACAGTACCAGCACCCATATAATCGGTCGCATCACCTAAGGCACGGGTGTAATCCAGCACTTGTTTTTTCAGTTCATCTGGCAACATGGTTGAGCCAGACTCTTCAACCACTTTCTGGTTGTTACGTTGTACTGAACAGTCACGTAAACCCAATACTTTAGCGTGACCAAATTGGTCGCGCAGTAATTGCACTTCGATATGACGTAGTGACGTAACATATTTCTCTAAGTACAGGTCGCCGTTACCGAAGGCGGCTGCCGCTTCGGTAGCGGTTTTTTGGAATAAACCAATCATATCCTCAGGACGTTTAACGACCTGAATACCTTTACCACCGCCGCCTTGTACCGCTTTGAGCAGCACTGGGTAACCAATTTCATTGGCCACGTTTACCGCTTGCTCAGCGTTAGTCAGAATACCGTGTGAACCTGGTACCACTGGTACGTTTTGGCTTTGTGACGTCTTAATCGCGTTCGACTTGTTACCCATAGTCGTCATTGAATGCACGCTAGGACCCACAAAGTTAACCCCATTATTCACACACAATGCCGCAAATTGTGGACTTTCAGACAGGAAGCCGATACCTGGGTGCAGTGCATCAACTTGCTCGTATTCGGCAACTTTCAACACTGAGTAAGCATTCAGGTAACTTTCGTCAGAGGTGTTACCCCCTAAACAGACTAACTTGTCAGAATCTTTCAGCATATCCGCAGGTACGGCAGTCATGTCAGGATCTGACGCCACTAATACCACGTTGATATCGTTATCGTGAGCCTTACGGATCAACTTAACAGCGGTACAACCACGGGCATGAACCAAAACTTTGTTAATTGGTTTCATTAACTTACGAGGATCGTTTTGAACAATCACTTCTTCTTCAACAGGCGCTTCAACAACCAGAGTCGACAGAGCATTGATGATTACGTCATTAATCTTCGCCGTTGGCATTGGCATCAGAGGATCGATGCTCGCCAATTGGTTATCTAAGGTTTCGCTGAATGGGTTGTGGACTAAGCCCGCCATTGCACCTGGTACTTTCGACAAGTAGTTAGACAGTGTAGAAGTCGAAGGCAAGTAAGCTGGAACCACCATTTGACCCGCGAATGGCATGTTAGTACCAGACAGGTAGTAGGTTTGCACTAATGGGTGAGTCACGAAACTCGCTTGCGCACCACCGGTACAGTCACCAAAACCAAACATCAATACTGGCAATTCGTTATCACGGATAAAGCGTGTGATACGGTCGTTCACAACAGCCATTGAGAACAGAGCCGCAGCACCTTCTTTAGTCTGCATACCGCCTGAGCTGATAAAACAAACTACTGGCAATTTACGCTTAGCACATTCGATCAGCAGCGCAGAGAATTTCTCGGCACTCGCCATATCGAAGGCACCCGCTTGGAATGCAGTGTTAGATACCGCCAGACCCACACGGACTTTTTGTCCCTTTTCTTTAAAGTCAGCAATACCAGTGATCAGGCCGCAAGGACGAATACCTTTATCTAACGCATCTTCAATGGATAAACGGAAACCAGGGAAGTTGAGCAAGTTAGCCGACATTTTGTCGCCATTGATTTCGTCGAAATTAGTGAAAAATTGCTTAATCACATTTTCCCACGTCATCTTGCCGGTACGTTTTTCGTCACGTAATACTTTTTGGATCAGTAAGTCCTGATAACCCATGGTCAAGCGGTTCCAGAAGTCCTTACGACGACCGATACGCACAGGGTTAATCGCACCAGTGTATTTGCTGTGGTCGCTTTCACTGTCGAAGTATTCAGGCAATAAACGTTCGAAGAAGTAAGTCAGGATAACGAATAAACTGTCGTTAAGTTGTGGGAAGCCCACACTCTTCCACTGCTCTACCCGCACCAAGAGATCGGCACGGTTAGATTGGCTCATAAAGTACTTAAGCCACTTGTAGAATTTAGCCTTGTCGTTTGCGGTATCCTGAGTAGACAGCGCATGGTCAATCGACTTGTGCAGTAGATTGTTCACAGAGTTGCGTGACAGACTCTTAGACATCATGGCTTCTTTCGCGATAGACGCTAAGCTACCCACAACGTTGTCGTAAAGTGAGTTAAAAATCAGGATGTTATGGCATTGCCAAATAAAGTCTTCACGCAGCTCATCGTTTACAACGACATCGAGCACAGTCAATTGATTAAGCTCAGGCCATTTTGCTTGAGTTACAGACTTAGGCAGATTTTCAAGATGCTGAATTAAGCCCTTAAAGTTGTTTGCCGCGTTGCTCTTCCAACGGTGATATAAAGACCAACCGATGTTAAATAACAGTGCCTTACGAGCTTTTTTATAGTTTTCTTTTGGTTCACCCAAAATAAAACGTGTCAGCATATTACGTTCGGTTGAAATTTCATCGCGCTTAGCAATAAAGTTCGCCCACAATTTGTTCAGATCTTCATCGTAAACCAGCTTATCAGGGCTAGATAGCCAAGCTTGGAATACACGATCTTGCTCTTGTTGGATACGAGCTAACAAGTCACCTTCAGGCACACTAACACGTGACAAACGTCCGTATTGCTCCTGAGAGATCGAATGAATACGGCTACGCAGCGTTAAATAACGCAGGTAACGGTAAGCGCTACCAAACAAGTTGTGGTGGTTGGTTGGGCTCGTTGCCACAGCCAATTCAGCGTTTAACTCTAATGCCATCAAGTTTTTAGATGGGTTAAGGAAACGCGCTAAACTGCGATCATAGTGCTCACGTAAATCTTTAGATTCACGTACAAAGTTCACTGCTGCGCGCTCAACCGCTTCGATACTACTGATAATCGCGCGGCGTAAATTGTGCTGACGCTCGTCACGGTCACCTGGAGAAAAATCGATAATGCCATCGATACAACCGGCGGTGTAAAGCTCTTCTGGAGATACGCCCACAGACTTAGCACATTCCTGCCATGACAGGTTGTACTTACGCGCAATACTTTGCAGACCTTGTGGCTGAATCGTGTTGAAAATACCATCGCGCAGCGATAACAGGATGTTGGCCGCCGCTAATGGAATCGCGCCGCCCGAGTAACCCGCACCGATAACGATACCGACTGTCGGTACGTCAACGTTGGCACTCTCGGCAATCGCCTTAGAAATAGAATGTGCTTGGTTTTGGCTGTTGGCCACTTCGCCTGCATCGGCCCCTGGGGTATCGATTAAATAGACGATAGGCATAGACAATTCGGCAAAATGACGAATCGCTTTACAGGCGGCATAGTGATGCTCAGGCATCCATGCACCGTTAGCCGTTGTGCGCTCTTGAGCAATAAAGCCGATACGACGAGTGCGTGAACCGAAATTCAACTCGACCTCAGCACTGTAGAAAGAGCCCAAGTGAGTTTCGGTAATCAAGCGCCCCTTTAGGTCCGCAATGATACGTTTAGCACCAGGACGACCTTTGTCTTGGGTCGGCTGGATCACTTTTGCGACGTAACCGTCAACATCTAACGATGCCAAGTCTTTTAAATTTGCCTGAATGGCATCTTCATTTAAAAGACCTTTAATTTCTTCTGATAAGCTCTGTTTACTGTGTTTAGGAAACAGAGAAAAATCCTTTGCCAAATGCTCGGCCTGTAAAAAAAGCGGATCGGGCGTTTGGGCTTGAGTCATGTGTTTGGGCTGATTATTGCTGGTCATCAAAAGATCCTCTGCTTTAGCCTCTGAAAATTTTTAGCCAATAAATATAACTTTGTTATCCCGCCAAATGCCATTAAACTGCATAAGACGCTATGTTCCAAATATGAGACAGTGGGAAAAACATGCCAGATTTAAACGGTATGATGCTATTTGCAGCCGTAGTGAGAGCAAAGGGATTCTCCCAAGCTGCACGTGAAACCGGCCACCCAAAATCCACCATAAGTCGCAAAATCGCGCAGCTTGAAGAACAACTAGGCGTGCGATTGTTACAACGCGACACCCGTAACCTGAGTCTTACCCAAGTCGGGGCACTCTTTTATCAACACTGTGATTCCATTCGCAATGAGGTGGAAGCGGCCAAGGCTGTTATCGAGAGTACCCATGATGATGTATCAGGATCATTACGGATAGCCATTCCGGTCTCTTTTAGCCAAGAATTAATTGCTAACCTCTGTAGCGGATTCATGCGTTTATATCCCAATGTGGAATTAGATGTCCAGTTTACCGACAACGATATCGGTTTGGTGGGTGAAGGATATGACATAGCTATCAAATATGGACCACTGCAATCCTCTGATCTTGTTGCAAGATTACTGTTCGAGCGTCAACCAATTCTGGTAGCAAGCCCTGGCTATTTAAAAGCACGCGGCACCCCCGCAACACCTAAGGAGCTGAGCGACCATAGTGGTATTCTGCTAGGGACATCCCGCTCAGCACCCATATGGCCCTTAGGCAAAGGTGCTCGCAAAACCATGGTAAACTTTCAGCGTAAAGTCAGGGTCAATAGCCCGATAATGGTTAAGCAGTTAGCCCTCGATGACTTTGGGATTGCAATGCTATCAAACTCCGCCTGCAAAACCGAACTCGCCAACGGCCAGCTAGTGCCAATCTTACAGGAATGGCCGATTGAACCCTTTAAGGTCTACGGGGTGTATTCGAGCCGCAGACAATTAGCCACCAATATCAGCGCTTTCTTGGACTTTTTCGTCAAACGCTTTAGCAGCCAAGAAAGCCTACAATCCTTGATGGGCTAGGCACTTTATCGCAGCGGCATTCACCTTTACTGACATCGCCATTCCTTTATTCACACCACCATGTTGAGTGACCATGGCCATTGAGATAACAAAAAAGCCTAGCAAATTGGCTAGGCTTTTTACGTTTAGGAATGTGATACTAATGCTCAGGCTGAAAGTTAACGCGCGGAGCTTAAGTCGATTAGGCCTGACCGATTAAGTATGAGCCATTAACTACAAGTGCATCGAGCATCTGCATTTTGTCCATATATCTTTACAGCTTATATGACGGCTATTTCACACAAATACGCGCTAACCACTTCTAGGGAATAATTTTTTCCTGTTTGAGCACTTCTTTTGTGATGGCTTGGCGCAGCCCTAAACCATCCGATGTGGGCATATCCATATTCATCGCAAAAAACCACACATTATCATCCAGTTCAACCCAACCGACCCACCAGCCAATCTTAGGTTCGATTCTAGTCGAGTATCCAGTTTTAGCCCGAATAATATAGTCGCCATTGGCTTCGGTCAGCATGGCTTGTTTGACAATACGCTGGCTGCGCTCCGATACGTGTAACTTATTGTGATACAGCTTTCTTAAAAAGCTGATTTGCTCAGTGGCCGAAATTCGAATACCACCGTCGAGCCAGAAACTGTCTACATTGCCCGAAATGTCCTCATTACCATAATCGAAAGCATGTAGCATCTTGCTCATACGTGCCTCGCCAATTTGGCGGGCAAATTCTTGATAAACAGGCACAACTGAATATTTCATCGCGGTGATTAGATTATGATCGCGATTCCAAGTGGCGATATCGCGCGTCTGTCCATCCCACTTAAAGACTTGGTGTTCATCCTTAACCACGCCCAAATCGAGGGCGATCAAGCTATTGGGAATTTTAAAGGTAGATGCGGGTAAAAATGCTTGGTTCGCCCGTTTAAGATTATTGGTAAATCCTTGCTGCTTATTCTCATTCCAGAGCGCAACTACGCCCTGTGATTTATGTTCAGTAAAGTGAGCATTCCAACTTTTGTTTTCTTGCCATTCCTTTGCTACCGCAGGCATTCCGATAATCGATGCCACCAAAAACACAGCCGATAAGGCTAATACACGCATAACGTCCCCTTGCTTAATGCAATATATCCATACAAATTAAGTGCTAAGCTTATCATTCTCTGCCCTCTCATTCCCTAGCAAACTGCTGACCAATTGTGGCAACAATCAGGCACAAGCTTTACAAGATTTAACTATTAGCTATCCCAACTAAACGCCAGTCCAAAATCATAGCAACTCGTCAGTATCGATCTGATATGCAAAATAGGAATAAGATCCTCGAATCACTATAGGTAAACTCTTATACTCAAAACAATCATTGTGGCTTTTTGGCATAAGTTTCATTATTTCTAAGATGAAGTAAGCCCGAACGCCCTAGAAACATCGTCTATTTCCAGCAAAATAAGTGATTAAAATAAAAAGGAAACGCCAATGTTAAAGCCCTGCCTCGCTTTTATCCTCGCTAGCACAGTGGCGCAAACCGCTGGTGCCGTACAACTCCTCGGCGATGTGGAAGTGTCTCGCATTCCTACCGCTGAAAAAGTCATGGCTGAAGTGGTAAACCGTTATCAAGCATTGGATGAAGGCTTAGCGAATCAATTATCCGCACAGAAAAATGAACGCGACGCTACCCAACTTGCCGCGCGCCAAGGACATAGATTATGGCAACAGGCTGTGCGTGATGTGCAGTCTGGACACTTTGATGACAGATCCCTGTATTGGGCGCGACTCTCAATGTTAAATAGCCTTAAAAACAACAGTGCTAACTTTAAAATGGCTGATTGGCAGCAACAGATTTTAGCCAGCGCCGTAGAAAAGGCATCGCGAGGATTCAGTGATATCCAATACGATGATGATGTGCAGATAAAAATCTTCCTGACGGGATTCGACCCCTTCTTCCTCGACAAAGACATCAGTCAGAGCAATCCTTCGGGCTTAGTCGCCCTCGCCCTCGATGGTTTTAAATTTGATATCAATGGCAAAAAGGCCCAAATCGAAACCGCCATGATCCCAGTACGCTTCGAGGATTTCGACCAAGGTATTATCGAATCCTTACTCAGCCCCATTTATCGCGACCCTAAAACCCAGTTTATCTTTACCGTCAGCATGGGGCGCAGCGACTTTGATATTGAACGCTTCCCAGGCCGTAACCGTAGTGCAGCAGCGCCCGATAACCAAAATCTATACACAGGCGCAAGCAAAACCGCGCCTATCGCCCCCAAACTCAACGGTAAAAACTTTATCGGCCCTGAATTTGTTGAATTTTCATTACCCGTCGCAGCGATGCAAGTGCAAGATGGTCAGTGGAAAGTCAACGATAACCATACTGTGACCACCCTTGCGCGCGGTGAATTTAATGCCAGTTCCCTAAGCGAGCTGCAAAATGAAACCTCGGTCGAAGGCTCTGGCGGTGGGTATCTCTCAAACGAGATTTCTTATCGCGCCATTGTGTTACAGCAAAAGTTCAATAGCCGCGCTAAGGTGGGCCATATCCACACCCCGAGGGTGAAGGGCTACGACAATGCCACCGAACAAGCCATTGTCGAGCAAGTGCGTACTATGGTGATGCAGGCCGCGGCAAGCCTGTAACCGCTGCAATACTGGCATTGTCAGCAAGCGTTGGTTATGATGCGAACGCTTGCTTTATGCGCCTTATCGGGTCGCATCATGGTATCCATCTGACACACCTAGCCACATTTGATGCTTTGCAAAATAAGAGTTAACGCCTAAGTCTATGTTTAACCCGAGATCCCTACTCAATAGCCTGCGCCGTAAAGCTATCTCATCCGCGAGTATCACCACGCCGACTGCGACCAAGATGGCGAAAACCAACACGCCACAACACCAGCCAAAGCCACTGACACCAGTGCAGCAGCAAATCCTTACGCGTATCGAAGACTGTTATCAGCAGGCAGAAATCTACTTTAAGCGTCCATTTGCGCGGCCGTTGACCCAATTTACCCTGCGGGGACGGAGTGCGGGCACAGCGCATTTGCAGCAGAATCGCCTGCGCTTTAACCCCGTATTACTCAGGGAAAATAGCGAAGCCTTCTTATCCGAAGTAGTGCCCCACGAAATAAGCCACTTACTCTGCTTCCAACTCTTTGGCAAAACCAAACCCCATGGCCGCGAGTGGCAATCCATCATGCTCAAGCTGTTTAAGGTGAGCCCCAATACCACCCACAGTTTCGATACTCAGTCGGTTAAAGGGAAAGACTTTGAGTACCGCTGTGCCTGCGGTCCGGTTAGGCTGAGCATCCGTCGCCATAATAAAGTACTGCGTGGTGAAACCCGTTATCTGTGTAAACGCTGCCATACCCACCTCACCTTTACCGAAGCAGCCAAATAACCCACATAGCGTAAAAATCCTCTGCCAAAAGTACGAGCGATTTGCATAGGACGCGGTATTTCCCTTACCATTCAGACATAAAAGACGAGCCACAGGCTCGCGTAGTATTGATTATTTTTGGGATAAATATTGAACAACTCCAAGATAGCCTTAAGGTCTCGGCAAACCTTGCTGTGCCTATTCAGTTGGCTGGCGGTGTTGGCCTCAGCCAATGCCTCTCCTTCGCACCCCAATAGTTTTAGCCAAGCCAAGGTCTTGTCTCAATCCTTATACCAAGGCAGTCGCCAAGGCACCTTGCCCGCAGTCAGTTTTTACTGTGGCTGCACTATCCAAATTAAGGGCAAATCCTGGAAGCCCGATCTCAATAGCTGCGGTTATCAAGTGCGTAAACAAGAAACCCGCGCCAACCGTATCGAGTGGGAGCATATCGTCCCTGCATGGGAGTTTGGTCACCAATTACAATGCTGGCAAAAGGGTGGCCGTAAAAACTGCGCCGATAACAGCCAAGAATTCAATAAGATGGAAGCGGACATGCACAATCTGGTGCCCGCCATTGGTGAAGTGAACGGTGATCGCAGCAACTTCCGTTTTAGCCAATGGAATGGTAAGGCAGACCAATATGGTCAATGTGCTATGGTCATCGACTTTAGGAATCGCCAAGCCCAGCCGCCCGCTCACGCCCGTGGCAAAATTGCACGCACTTACCTGTATATGCAGCAGACCTATGGCCTTAAAATCGCCTCACAGCAATTAAAATTGTTCAAAGCATGGGATAAAAGCTATCCAGTTGATACTATTGAATGCAAACGCGATAACGCCATAGCGCAGATCCAAGGTAATCATAATCCCTTTGTGCAGAATGCCTGCAATGCACCACCACTGCGCCAACAATTAGCCGAATAAGGTCGACAATGAGAGTTCCAAGAATTTATCAACCTCAGCCATTAGCCGTAAACCAACAGCTGAATCTAGACGAAGATGGCGCAGCCCATATCGGCAAAGTGCTGCGTATGGGCAGTGGCGAGCAAATTAGCCTGTTTAATGGCGATGGTCATGATTATCTTGCCGAAATTGTCGATGCGGGTAAAAAATCGGTCACGGTAAAAGTGCTGTCCTGTGAGGCCAATCCATCGGAGTCGCCCCTCAACCTGCATTTAGGCCAAGTGATTTCCCGCGGCGATCGGATGGAGTTCACCATTCAAAAATCCGTTGAGCTAGGGGTAAATACCATTACGCCGCTATTTTCTGACCGCTGCGGCGTCAAGCTCACTGGTGAGCGTCTCGAAAAGAAAATCCAGCAATGGCAAAAGATAGTGATCAGCGCCTGTGAGCAATCGGGCCGTAGCCAAGTGCCCATCGTTCGCCCCGCCATGGAATTACAGCAATGGTGCAGCGAACCGACCAGCGCACTCAAACTCAACTTGCATCCAAGGGCAGCGCACGGTATCAATGGCTTAGATTTATCCCATACCCGCGTACGCCTACTGATCGGTCCCGAAGGGGGATTATCGGCGGAAGAAATCGCGATGACGGAAACCTATCAGTTTACCGACGTGTTACTCGGCCCCCGAGTGCTGCGCACTGAAACCGCCTCACTCACGGCGATTACCGCGCTGCAACTTCGATTCGGTGATTTAGGTTAAAGGTTAAAGGTTAACCGCTAACTAGCGAATCGGTTACTGGCTAATCCATAAATGCTTTTTGCCTGCGACGGCAACCAATAAGGAACAGATTAATGATAAAACTCGGCATAGTGATGGACCCCATCAGTGAGATCAACATTAAGAAAGACTCCAGTTTTGCCATGCTGATGGCGGCGCAGGAAAAGGGTTACCAGCTGTTTTATATGGAAATGGCCGACCTTGCTATGGTCAATGGCGTAGCCATGGGCAATATGCGTCCATTAAAAGTCATCAACGATGCCAATAAATGGTTTGAACTGGGCGATGCCCAAGACACGCCGCTGAGCGATCTGAACGTGGTGTTAATGCGTAAAGACCCGCCGTTCGATACCGAATATATCTACGCCACTTACATGTTAGAGCGCGCCGAAGAACAAGGTGTATTAATCGTCAACAAGCCACAAAGCTTGCGCGATGCCAACGAAAAACTATTCACCGCATGGTTTAGCGAATTTACTCCAGAGACCATTGTGACTCGCGATGCCAACCGGATCCGCGCGTTCCACCAAGCCAAGGGCGATATTATCCTCAAGCCACTAGATGGCATGGGCGGCACCTCGATTTTCCGCGTCAAGCAGGACGACCCTAACCTTGGGGTGATCATCGAAACCTTAACCCAATATGGCAACCAATACGCAATGGCGCAGGCCTTTATTCCTGAAATCACCAAGGGCGACAAGCGCATTCTGGTGGTGGATGGCGAGCCCGTGCCCTACGCCTTGGCGCGGATTCCGAAAAAAGGCGAAACCCGCGGTAACTTGGCCGCAGGCGGCAGCGGTGTTGCCCAACCGCTATCGGACTCAGATTGGAAAATCGCGCGCGCCATTGGCCCAGAGCTTAAAAAACGCGGGCTGATTTTTGTGGGTCTGGATGTGATTGGTGACAAGCTGACCGAAATTAACGTCACTAGCCCGACTTGTATCCGCGAAATCCAAGCGGCATTTGATGTGGACATTACTGGCATGCTGTTCGATGCCATCGAAGCCCGTCTCGCCCAGTAAGCTTGTACACCTACAAGATAATAATATTCATTGAAGGCGCCTTAAGAGCGCCTACGACTTCTAGGGATCTGATATGAGTTTCACCAAAGCGCCACTGTTACTGCTTGGTATGAGTTTATGGCTCTCAAGCCCCGTATTTGCAGCGGAAGCTGGGGCGAATGAGACGGGCCCAGCCAAGGCGCCATCACGCCCCAAAAATATTGTGATTATGATTGGCGACGGCATGGGGCCTTCCTATACCAGTGCCTATCGCTATTACAAGGACAATCCAGATACCGAAGAAGTCGAACAAACCGTCTTTGACCGTTTATTGGTTGGCATGGCAAGCACGTATCCCGCCAGTGTCAGTGGTTATGTGACCGACTCGGCCGCCGCCGCAACCGCCCTCGCGACAGGAGTCAAATCCTATAACGGCGCCATCTCGGTTGATACCCAAAAACAGCCACTGCCCACCATTCTTGAAAAAGCCAAATCCTTAGGCTTAAGTACCGGGGTTGCCGTTACCTCACAAATTAACCATGCCACGCCAGCAGCATTTTTATCCCATAACGAAAGCCGTAAAAATTACGATGCACTGGCATTAAGTTATCTTGACACCAACGCCGATGTGTTTTTAGGTGGCGGACAAAAGTACTTTCCACCCGAGCTGTTGGCCCAATTTACCGCCAAGGGCTATCAACATATTACCCGCTTTGATGATCTGGCCAGCATTACCCAGCCTAAGGTCTTAGGTTTGTTTGCCGAAGTACAACTGCCTTGGGCCATAGATGAAAAAGATGCTAAAAAACTTAGCACCTTGACCCAAAAAGCCCTCAGTTTACTGTCGCAAAATGATCAAGGCTTTGTACTGCTGGTCGAAGGTAGCCTTATCGACTGGGCGGGACATAACAATGATATCGCCGCCGCTATGGGCGAAATGGATGAGTTTGCAAACACCATTGAAGTCGTTGAACAATTTGTGCGGCAAAATCCCGATACCTTAATGGTGATCACCGCCGACCATAATACCGGCGGTTTATCGATTGGTGTCGATGGAAACTACAACTGGAATCCTGAGATCCTGCGCAATATTTCCGCCAGTTCAGATACCTTAGCGCAAGCCGCTATCGGTGGCGAAACCTGGCAAGCCGACTTATCCCGTGGTTTAGGCTTTGAATTAACGGAAGAAGAACTGGCTAAACTCAATGTAGCCAGAATGCAGGGCTTAGAAACCATGGCAATGGCTATTCGTCATGTGATTGATAAACGTACCGATACGGGTTGGACAACGGACGGACACACAGGCACCGATGTGCAAGTGTTTGCCGCAGGTCCCGCAGCAGGGCTGTTTAACGGTCATCAGGACAATACTGATATCGCCAATAAGATTTTTAGCCTGCTACCTAAGCCTAAAAAGCCAAAAGCCCCGGTACAGGTATCAACTCCAGCCCCAGCACCAGTGCAGCCACAGGGTTGATTTGCTGCGATTAGCTAAAAATAAGCCAAGCGAATATCGCGCCAGCTAACAGATAAAAGGCAACCGTATTAACACAGTTGCCTTTTTTATTGGCTTTCAGTTCGCACCGTTCGAGTGAGCGCTGTTTTGCTGCACCCCTTAAGTCGGCGGCATGCAGGCTGGCTCGCAGCCGAATAAGGGGTATAATGCCCGCACTTATTTTTTACGGTAGCCATGCAGTGTTAACGAATCCATCGCAAGTCATTATCCGCAATCAGGAAACCCTGAGCCAACATAAAGTCTTAGTGCTAAACCATGAGGCAGATTCACTGCCCAAAGCACTGCTCGATGTCGCCCAGTCCGTCGATGCCCTCGCCTTGGATTACCATCATTATCTGCATTTAGCGCCGCAGGCTAATGCCAAACTGCGTTGCTATTTTGGCCATCAATTGCCCCACCATGATAAGTACGACACTGTGATTGTGTACTTTCCTAAGGCTAAGCCGTTAGCGCCCTATTTGTTTAATCTGGCCGCTCAGCATTTAGTGGCCGATGGCCAGCTCTTAGTCGTAGGAGAAAACAAAGGCGGGGTTAAATCCTTAGTCAAACTGTTGCCGAAATACTTTGCCACAGGCGTCAAACTCGATAACGCGCGCCATTGCCTACTCTTTGGCAGCAGCCTAATCGATACCGCGCCCGAGATTAAACTCAGCAATTGGACTAGCCAGTATCAACTCGCCACCCCGCAGGGCAATATCACCATCTGTAACTTAGTCGGTGTGTTCAGTGAAAAGCATTTAGACCAAGGCACAGAGCTATTGCTGTCGCATCTGCCAACGCTTTCAGGTCGAGTACTGGATTTTGGCTGCGGCGCTGGTGTGATTGCCGCGGCGCTGCTAAAGGCGCAGCCGACACTGTCGCTAGAATGTATTGATATCAATGCTATGGCGCTAGCCTCCTGCGAACTTACGTTGGCAGCAAACGGCATGACGGGCAAGGTCTATCCCTCCGATGGACTGGCGCAAACCAGTGGAAAATTCGACGGTATTATCTCCAACCCCCCGTTCCACGATGGCCTTGCCAGCACGACCAGCATTGCACAACGCTTTGTCGCCGATAGCGCCAAGCAATTACAATCTAAAGGGATTTGGCAAATCGTCGCTAACCGCCACCTACCCTATTCGGACACCATCGCCGCCGAGTTCGGCCAATTAACCGTGCCGGCAGAGAACAACAAGTACAAACTCTATTCCTTCCAACAGGCCTAATCTTTCGCCCCGCTCGATTGTGAGTGGGGCAAACTTAATTTGACTCTATGCTGCACTAAGGAATAAAGACTCATTAAGAATTACGAAGATAACGCCGCCCCTATCAAATACGCGCATTTTGAAATAAAAAATCCCCCAACAAACAAGTTAACGCTGCCATCTCTTAAATAGCATTTTTTGCCATTGAACTTTTCATCTGACTAAAAAGCTAATGCTCCATTCCGTGCTTCGGCTTGTTAGCTCAATCGAAAATTCCCACTCCTGCTGCGATACAAATTCTTATCTATTTGCCTATGTTTGGCCCTGCCATAAATTGACTAACAATATATGAGTTACAGTCATATTTAAATTTAGGTATTTTTGAATGATTTGAAGACAATATCAGTGCGCATTAACTCCATTTTCAACAAATAAAACGCTATAAAATCAATTGACTATAGTAGTTGGCTTTTAGTTAATAGGTTTGAAAAACGCACATGCGCGTTTTTCCAGATGGATTACTTATATGAAAAGCGGCAGAAAGCTGATAAGTTCTTTTTATACAGATAGTTAACTGTGCGCGTTTTCACTGGTCCAACGAGGTAAACGCACATGCGCATGAATAAAATGTTAGGAGGTTTGCATGGATACTAAAGAATCAATATCGAAGGAAATATCAGATCTTTATGATGAAGGCGTAAATCTTATAAAACGTCTTCAGGATAAAGATAAAAATCAGAACTTCCGATATGAATATCAGTCTTGGTATACAAAATCACTTCGAGTAGTTGAGGTGCTAGCGCCAGATCGATATCCAGAATTCAAATCTTATTATGAAATAGATCCAAAACGTAAGAGCCTTGGTTACGGTGTTTTTCAAGGTAGTTGTCACTCTTTGCTTAAATATTAAGCTGCATTTATTACCCCTTCTATTGGTGCTTTATCTGGGTTTAGGGTCACGGGCCCAACTGCCTCACAATTTCTCACGTCTTTAGACCAGCGCGTCGGTCTTCTTGCCTTTGCCGCTTCAAGCACTTCCTTACGCTTGGCTAAAATAGCGTTATCTAGCTGAGCATGACGTTGTCCTGGTGAGACAAAATTGAGCTGGCTGTGTTTATGTTCATCGTTGTACCAGGTTACAAACTTTTCCACCCATTCTCTTGCTGTTGCTAAGCTGCTAAAACCTGATGCAGGCCACTGTGGTCGGTATTTTAAGGTTTTAAATAACGACTCTGAAAAGGGGTTGTCGTTACTCACCCGCGGCCGACTTAATGATGCCGTAATACCGAGTTCTTCTAGCTTGGCTTTCATGGTCAATGACTTCATCGGCGCCCCATTATCAGAGTGCAGCACTAATGGCGTATTAAAACATTGTTCGCGTAACATGCAGCGTTGGATTAGCGCGGCGGCGTACTCACCGCATTCTTGTTCGTGAACTTCGTAACCCACTATTTTTCTACTGTAAATATCTTCAAACATGTACAGATAATAAAACTGGCCTTTGACGGTTGAAGCCAAATAAGTGATGTCCCACGACCACACTTGATTCGGCCCATCTGCCCGATAACTTAACGGTTTGCTTCGATTAACAGCAGCCTGAGTGCGACCACGATGGTTAAGTTGACCATGAGCATTTAACACTCTGTAGAAGCTGGATTCCGAAGCGATATAAATCCCGTTATCTAATAATGTTGGCACAATTTGCGACGGGGGTAAGCTGGCGTACTCCGCTTGATTACACACACTTAATATCTGTTGTCGCTCATGTTCTTCGAGTTTATTGGCGGGCTCTGGACGAGCCGCTGTCGGCCTTAAATCAGCTTGTACTTGACCTTCTCGATACCAACGTCGATAGGTACGCTTACTGAGGCCCGTTTCAGCACAAGCCTTATAAAGGCGAGCACCATTGGTATAGGCCTCTTGAATTAAGGCAATCAATGCTATGCGCTCAGGCAAGGGGGTTAGCTCTCCTCGCTGTCGTCCCCCCAGAGCGCATTGAGCTTTTTTCTGAGCACCAGTAATGCGGCAGCTTCTGCCAACGCTTTCTCTTTGTAGCGCAATTCCCGTTGCAGCGATTTGATTTCGGCTTTGTCAGCCTTGGCCTGCTGTTTAATGGTTTTAGTTTGTACTTCTGAGGTTTGAAAACCAGACAAGCACTCCAACTTCCACTGTTGTACTTGTTCGCGGTACAAGCCTTTTTCACGACAATACTGGCTTATTTCTGCTTCTGATAGCGGAGCAGTTTCAATAATCACGGCAAGTTTGGCTTCAGCTGACCAATCATCGGCTGTTAATGTTTTACCTGGCACGGGGCGACCTTCTTTTCTGGCAATATCCCGCCAATGATACAAGGTTTGCACCGCAATGCCTTCTTCCCGAGCAACCTCTGCGACCGTTAAATTGTGAGGCGGTAATAATTTTTTAAGGATCGCCTCTTTACGTTCTGGTGAATACCGAGCCATTTTGTTCTCTTTTGCCGCACCCTGTCTTTAAAAATAATGATTATTTAGGGGTGACAACAATCCTGACACAGGGGGGTTACGGTACCTATGTAATTCAGGATTATCTAAAAGGCGTCGCTCCTGGATCATATCAATTGCAAAACTTCGATACACGTGCTCAGACTGTTCAAAATTCAGTTAACCAGCTGACAATCCTCCATTCTTTGCTAGGAAGAATTGACTCCGTCCTGGCAAACATTGATACAGAGCTTCTTTCTGAAATCCAAGATGCAGAGCTTGAAACAGCAAGGCAACTATCCAAGATAAGCTTAAGGGCAGCTGGTTCTCTGGTTGGCGTAGTTATCGAAAATCACCTTCAAAAATTGGCTAATAACCATGGCATTAAGTCTCGCAAAAAGCACCCAACGATAAGTGACTTAAACGACCCATTAAAAAATGAAGGGGTATTTGATACTCCAACATGGAGAAAGGTTACTTATCTTGCAGACATTAGAAATATTTGTTCTCACAAAAAAGATATTGAGCCTACAAAAGAACAGATTAACGAGTTGATTGAGGGCGCAAATTGGCTAATCAAAAACACCTTCTAACAAATCAATCAACTTCGCCCCTTAGGGTCCGGACGCAGCAAAGCTGCGCCGGTTATTGGGGTGTTAACCTCTAGAGCAAGTATGAAGCACATTATTAGTAAAGATTTAGGCATTGAAGCATTCAAAAAGAGATTCTCAGAAATCAGAGAAACCTTTCTGGATTCATTAACAGCAGCAAGTGACGGTTATAAGAACGTAAGATACCTTGCTTGTGATGAAGATGGAGCACCTATCAACTGGGTGTGGGACGATGAAACCTTCAGCCATAACAAGGAAGAAGGCTCTCTTGAAGAGGCAATTCAATTTGCCAATAACATGATAGATAGCGGTATGTGTTTTTCCTACATGGGATGTTTATCAGACTCCGGTGAGCTTGAAGTTTGGCTGACAACTTTTGAGTCCCCCATAGAAAAGCCGACATGGCCAAGCAATAAAGAACCCAGATTTGAGCTGACTCATGGGGGTGTAATACAAGAATAGCGAAGGGGTAATCAAATGCTAACCATAGAATTTTTAATCCCACGATTTAATCCTAACCCCACAAATTGAAGCAAAGCACCTAGCTTACTTTGCCCAAAGTTAGATGACTCTAAGCTTTTAAGCCCACATCTGGATAGAAACCTTATCCCCTTATGACAAATTTGGACACCCAGCCTTAATGGCGCTGCAGTTAACCTCCGAATGGTGTAAAATTTGGACAGTCTCATGCTTAATCGCACAAAAAATTGAAGACACAGCATTAATCGCGCTAATAACAAACACTTCCCAAGCACTATGGGATGTGGTCTCGTCTGAAATGCTCCATTTTTAAGTGATTAGCGCAATTTATTGCCTCAGATTCTGTCCCTGCGACTTTTGATGGTTATTTTTAAACAATGTTAACTTTTACAAGTTGTAGACAAATGTAAGTACATTATATTTTTGATTTAAAATGGGTGACCTGATTTATTCCCCCATATTTTCCATTGATTTTTGTAGAAAGATTAGCATCGATTGTTGGGTATCAATTGCTATATCGTAACGCTTAGAGTTCAATAACTTATAAGCTGGGCTACTTACTAACTCAATAAGCAATTCAAGTTCCTCTTTGGAAAACTGCCTTTTATATATGTTTGCTTTCATGATTCTGTAATCTTCAGATTGAAGAGATTGGATAAGGAAGCTACGAATTTTTTTCATCTCTGCTTCACCTCCATCAGTTTGCATCTGAAAATAGGGTATCATACTATCCACTAAGGCCTCTTTATCTGAAGAACTGCTAAGATCTTCAAACTTTAATGCAAGCTGCATATGTGTATCATTAGCCAGAGCTTTGAAAGTAAATGCTAATAAAAACAATAGCAAAAAACAACTAATCGCCCTTGAAGTACGACACTTCGTAGTGTGCCTGATATAATAGAACAGATTCGACAAAGGCAGACTCATTACACGATGAAACTTGAAAAAATCATCCATATATCAATACCTTAAAATTATAAACTTTACCAATCCATAGATTGTGGTTTAGCTCTTTCAAATTTTAACATTCAGAATAAAACTTGTTAATAAAAACCCCTTTGATTTTACACTTTATCTTCCGAATCGCTTCGGGCCTTGAATACAAGTAAAAAATCAAAACTAAACATTACCAAAGTAGCTAAAACCCACCTTAAAATGATGCCCAATGAAAATTTGAAATAGCGTCAATGGGTACACTCCACCAATCCCCAATAACGATGGTGGTTATATCTCCTTTAACCCACTTTTAAAGTGATTATATAGCTTTTGCACCATTGGATCAGAGGCTGCTGATAAATATTTAATAAAAGCCTCGGGTGAGGAAAACATTTCGTCCAAGGTTGCTGAGTAACCGGGCGCGGGAGGCATAGGTATTGCGTTATAAGACCAAACAATTTCACCTTTTTCGTTTAATAATTGGCCGGAAATGTTGAATAAAGCGTTGAACTCATCAGAAAATCCGTGCTTCATACCTAGAACAACTACATTAAGTGTAAGCACAAGCTTATTAGGTGAGTCTTGTTTGAAAACTATTGGTAATTTATCCGATTGAACTTTACTTTTGAACTGGCTGCGAACCAACTCATTAAGACTAATATTATTCCGTTCCATGTATTCAAGAGCGAACTCTTTAACACCTTTCCCATCCCCAGCCGAAGTTGCAATACCAACTCCAACAAACTGCACATCAACAGTACTAACAGAATACAACATCAAATTATTATCTGGATAAGACTCCAGGTTTACAGTCTTAAGACTATTAAACACTTCTGGCTTTAACTTTACAGTTGGCACTGACGAGCAACCTGTAACGATCAGAACAATCAACGGTACAATAACTTTAAAATTCAATTGAACTCTCCCAATAGATGAAATACTAAGCTAATAAGAAAAATTGAATAAACTAAACTCTAAAAATGCAACTAAATTATTCAATTTATTCCTAGTCAGCTATCTGTTAACCTGCGCATATATCTTCAATAAGTATAAATTTATTAATTACACTTCGAATTGGACACTGCATTTTTTACCTATAGTTTCCAATTAGTTCTTCTTTTTACATCCAAAATCCCAAAGTCATCAGACTTCAACTATGTCACATTAATTCGTGGAGCCTGCACTAAATACAGGGAAAGCTTTAAATTCGTTCTTAATTTGTAAGTTACTGTCGATTAATCGCAACTCCAAGCAGAAAAAATCGTAAGTTAGTGCGAGATATTCGATATGAGAGCAATACTCTCTATCTTTTCGCGTACAAGTCACCCTCAGTAAAGCACCGTCTTGCTCGTATTTATGAGTGTGTTGCGGATAAGTAATTCAGCAATCACAAAACATTAACATCATTATTTTACGGTTTCAATCTTCTTACTGGAGAAATACAGTAAGAAGTAACAACAAGCCACATCTTATTTATCCACACAAAAAAATAAATTTAATCAAAATATTGCAAACATCAAAAAGGCTCAACTCTCTGAACACCTTTTGCATACAGCCATATAGGGGAGTATCTGTTAACAGAGACAAATAGGGCGGTGAACAAGTTCTGCAGTCACTTAATTTGCTTAGCTTTCAAAGAACAATTTCATCGTTTTGTGAACGCTATCAAATGCAGTAAGCGCTAAATTATTAAGGGTTTTGCTACATCGGCTTCATCCCTAACATATCCTAGGGCGTTGTAAAGTTTATTTTTTTGTTAACATCATAACCAAGCCGATTAATACTCGTGCTATTCTTTGGCTAAAAAACCAGAGATTACACTAGATTAACTATCGTTAATCAAATAAAAAATCTATTGATAAATCAACCAATAGACCATGACAACAAAAACACAACATTTACATTTTTTCGCGCCGAAAAGGCTTCTTTGCGCAAAGTTTCTACTGTTATACTCGCGTTAGCCGATAAAACAATAATAAAACAAACGAGTAAGGAAGCGCTCTATGTTGGCCCCTGAACTCCTCGAGTTAAGCAGTGACAAAAGCAAGGCGGAATTACGCCTGATCCCCAAAGAGCATGGCCCCATCACCCGTGATGATGTGATGCGCCTGTTATCGCTCCCAGAGTTTTGCTCACTGTATCCACTTGATCAGGCCATCGATAAAGTGGTGGCGCAAACTAACTCTCTGTACCATCAAGAAGATGGTAAATTTGAACTGTTTTCCGTACTGGCTGAACGCCGAGATGGTAGCGTTAAGATTGAAATCAGCCCAGATAAAATGCTCGCCACCATGACCCTAACCGCCCCTTGTGGAGGTAAAGCGGTCGACTTACCTGAAATTCTTACTGAACTTAAAAAAAATAATGTTTGCATGGGCTTAAGCAAACTTAAAATCCAAACCTTGCTGCAAAAAATCACCAAGCTCAAACCCGGCGATAGCTGTCAAAGTGAAATCGCCCAAGGCAAGCACCCAGTAAACGGCCAAAATGCCGTGCTAGAGCGTAAGGTTTCGCTGGCCCGTGAGCGCTTACTCCAGCCGCAGGAGCGCGAAGATGGTACTGTGGATATGCGTAATCTTGGCTCCATGATAATGGTCAAGCCTAACGATATTTTGATGATCAAACACCCAGGGACCGAAGGCTCTCCCGGTTATAACATTAAAGGAGAAGTCCTTAAGCAAAAGCCTGGCAAGGATCTGCCTTTACTCGCAGGAACAGGTACCAGCATCCATCCGAATGATCCCAACAAACTCATCGCCACTGTAGCAGGGCAACCCGTTGAAACCCGCACAGGCATGAATGTTGATGATGTTTTACAGCTAAAAGATGTCGATATCAGCACGGGCCATGTCACCTTTAAAGGCAGTATTTTAATCACAGGTGATGTACACGAAGGCATGATAGTGAAAAGCTCCGGTGATATTACTGTGATGGGCTTTGTCGATTCAGCGACCCTTGAGGCAGAAGGCGATATTACCGTTAGTAAAGGCGTCATTGGTCGGCAAATTCGCGTCAATGAGTTTTCGACTAACCTCACTGCTCAAGGGCAAATCAGCGCCCAGTTTGTGCAATATTCCCAATTAACTGCAAAGGGGAATATTCTGATCACTAAGCAATTACTTCATAGTCATACCAAAACAGCAGGAACCCTGACAATAAGTGACACTAGCGGTCGCCGCGGCGATTTAACTGGTGGCGTCGCCCATGCTGAAAAAGGACTCATTGCCGTTGCCATTGGTGCCACTGCGGGGACAAAAACAGAAGTCTTTTGTGCAATGGAGCAAGGCGAGCTCAAGCAAAACCTCAAACAGCTGGAGGAAAGTGTCCAATCAATGGTAATAGCCACCCTCGATATTGAAGCTCGCCTAAAAAGACTTCCCCCAAAATCCGAATGGCAAAATGATCCCGTGATGATTGAGCAGATTAAGATGATGCTCGATGAGAAGAACCGAATTTTAAACGAGCGCACCCGTGAAGAGCTCGAATTTGATAGCCTAAAACAGGAAGTGGAAAGTTATTTCGATAAGTATCACATCGATGTGATTAAGCATGTATTCCTCAATGTCGAATTTCATATTGGCCAAGCTAATCATAGAACGACCCGCGAACATGGCACTTGCTCCATCACCAATCTTAATCAAGAGATTAACTTTGATTACAATGCCAAACCTAAAGCACAAGCGGCAGCCAGTTAAATAACGTTCAAAGCGTTTTACTAAGGGCGCACATGTCATTCAACGTGGCGCGCCCCTTAGGGCTACTGCCTCAATCATAGCCCCCTCATTGTTATCCACGAGTGAATCCTCACCCAAGAACATTTCAATGGCTTTCTTCTTTGACCTAGTCGGTGGCATACTGCCTACGATTCCCCATGTAAACGCCAGCGTTGGGGGATAAGGATAAATGTGATAGGTTGAAGTAGAACATGGCCCCAGGAATACACATGACTCAAGTAAAAATGGCTGATATTCAATGGCCTGCAGTAGTTAAGCTGACTCAAAATGATGAACTCCTTTATCTTGGCCATCAACGTGATTGGTTAGAACTCGCCTGCCTTTACCAGCATCAATTTATCGATACGGACCTGTTACTCGACAGCTTAGGTAACCAATATTTGATCCGCGCCACCCCAACCACTATTCATGAAGATCCTATTGGTGAGCTACCTAACCTGCTAAAACAAGAGCACAAATTGCCCCTCACCGATTTTATTAAATGGGTACAAAAACATGCCAATGCCGTAGGCCAATGCTGTGTGGCCAAATTAGCGTTTACAACATTCGCCCAAGGGATGGAAATCGTCCATAGCTTAGATGACTAAGCAGAAGCAAAGTAAAATCTGATAGGATTCACAGTCTTCAACGAGATGATCCAAAAAGCTAATATCCTCAACCACATTTAGCAGGCATAATTTATCACGAACGGCCCAGCCCGTTATGTCCAAAGCGATTGGTCTGCATACTTTGCCTTAAAGTGCCAAATCAACGCTGGACATCATTCGGATACACCAACAAACGGAACCTAAATTGGAACTACTTAAGATTGACTGCTTAGGCAAATCACTGCGTTTGGAAGGCTCCCTCGCAGGTTGGCAACAACTCTTTTGGGACAATACCTTAGTCTCACAAAAAGCCGCTTCAGTGGATAATGGCGGCCTTAAAGTCCATGAATTTGAACTCACTCAACAGCATAGCCAATTGGCCAGCGAGCATGGCGAAGCGCAAGTTCTTGAGCATAAAATCCTTGTGCGACTTGAAACTGATGTGGTTTGGCAGCCCTTTAGATTCGACTATCGACTGCTTATTGATGAAGAAGTGATTGCCCAAGGCACTCGTACCGAAAAAGATATCGAACGCCAAACCCCTGAAATCCCAGTGACTACACCACAAAAATTTAGCTTTGTTGGTTTAGCGTCCCTTGGATTTAAGCTACTCAAAAGCGCTAAGGTCATCAAAGTGGTACTCGCGGGCGCGAGTGTGGCGGCCTACTCTTGGTTGTTTTCATTCCAATTTGCCTTGGCACTTATCGCCTGTTTGGTATTCCACGAGTACGGCCATATTCGCGCGATGAAGTATTTTGGGATGAAAACCAAAGGAATTTACCTCATCCCCTTTATGGGGGGACTCGCCCTCAGCGATGAAAAGATTAACACCCGCTGGCAGGATGTGGTCATCTCGATTATGGGGCCAACCTTCGGCCTATTGATGTCGGTAGGCTCACTTATCGCTTACCACATGACGGACAATGTCTTCTTTGCAGGGCTTGCGGCCTTTAACGCGCTACTTAACCTGTTTAATTTATTGCCAATTTTACCCCTCGATGGTGGCCATATTTTAAAAAGCATTAGCTTCTCGATGAACAGCATTATGGGGTTAATTGCCTGTGTGATTGGCGCCGCCTTTGGGGTGTATATCAGCTACACCTTGGGCCTTGCCCTGCTCGGTTTCCTATTGCTTATCGGTAGCTTAGAGATAGTGTTCGAGTGGCGTACTCGTCATCAAAGCCACCTGTTGCCGCTAGACAGATATGGGCAGATATTCTCAACCATTTGGTACTTAGTGACCGTTGCCGCCCTCGTTGGGATTATCTGGCACTTAGCAGGCACGGGCGATGATATGTTAAGCCTGCCACTCCAGATCCTGCGCAGCTAAACGCAATCGTCTGATCCACATAATAAAAAACCGCGATTGCTTAAGGCATCGCGGTTTTTTTATTTATGAATGATTCAATTAGTTATCCGCTAATGGCGGCGCGATATCGCTCCCACCTAAGGCTTGGTAGAGTGTCGCTTGGGCCGTTAATTGGTTATAGCGATTCTCCAGCAATGCGGCCTCGGCGCTGCGGCGATTCTCCTGCGCATCGATCCAATTTTGAATGCCGATAGCACCATGGCGATATTGGCTCTCATAAATGGCTTCGGCCTGGGCGGCGGCGCTAAATTGCAGCTCAAGCTTCTCACCTTGGTAAGCGTATTGCTGCTTGGCCGAGATGGCGTTATCCACATCCTCGAAGGCGCTGTAGAGGGTTTTACGATAGCTGACGATGGCAGATTGATAGTCGATATCGGCAATATCATTGTTGATTTGCATTTGATTCCATTGCAAAAAAGGCAGCACTAAGCCCGCACCTAAACTCCCCACGGGATTACGCAATAGCTCTTTTAGCTCTGAGGTCGACTCCCCTACGCTGCCAGTCAAACTCAAGCTTGGGAAGTAACTGGCGTAGGTCGCATCCTTACTGGCCAGCGCCGAGCGCAATTGATACAGGGCCGCCTTCACATCGGGACGACGGCCAACCAAGTCGGCGGGAATACCGACACCAACCTCAGGCACCGCATTGTCCGGCAATTGCTTGATCTCAACCGCCACTTGCCCCGGGGCGCGATTGAGTAAGATTGCCAGAGCATTTTCAGCTTCAACCAACTGTTGCAGCAGTTGACTGTGGGAGGCCTCTTGCCCCGCTAAACTGCGTTGGGATTCGAGCACATTCAGCTCTGTGACGGCACCCGAGGCATATTGGCGCTGGGTTAACGCCAACGTTTGCCGACTGTGTTCAATACTCTTATTGCTCAGTTCAATCCGTTGATGCAGATAACCAATCTGCCAATAGAGCGAAGCCGTCGTCGCGACGAGACTCTGCGCCGTGCTCTCCCTATCTTCGAGACTTGCCAGCGCCGTCCATTGGGCTTGGTCGATATTGGCCGACACTTTGCCCCAGAGATCCACCTCATAGCTTACCGACAGGTTCGCCTGAAATGCCTTGCTCGAACTACCGCCATCCAGTGGTTTATTCACAGACGCCGTATTATTGGAGCTGAGCTGTGGATACAAATCATCCCGCGCTAACCCCGCCTGTAAACGCGCCTTTTGCAAGGTCAAAGTCGCAAGAGTCAAATCATTATTGCTGCTAAGCACTTGGCTAATCAACTGATTTAATTCGGGTTGATTAAACTTATGCCACCAAGGGTCGAGACTCACTTGGCCATTCACAGGGTCATTCACTTGGGTATGCTGCCACTGCTCTGGCACCTGCAAAGCAGGCGGCTCAAAGTCGGAGCGCATCAGCGCGCCACAGCCTGACAGCAGTGCGATGCTGATGGCAATCACACTGACCTTGAGCGATAAACCGACACGGCAGTTTAATTTGTTTTGATGCGTTAAAACTTGATCATTCATTGCGTTACTCTCTTGCTAGTGCATCAACTGGGTCTAAACGCGCCGCATTGCGAGCGGGGAGGAAGCCAAACAACACCCCGATTAAGGTGGAGCAGGCGAAGGCGGCAACAATAGAAGTCGTCGAATAAATCATCTGGAAACTGCCTCCCGCTTGGGCAAACACCACGCCAATCAAATAGGCCAAGGCCACCCCAAGCGCGCCGCCGCACAGACAAACCAACACGGCCTCAATTAAAAACTGCCGCAGAATATCGCTCTGGCGCGCCCCAACCGCCATGCGCACGCCAATCTCGCGGGTACGTTCGGTCACCGACACCAACATGATATTCATCACCCCAATACCACCCACCACGAGGGAAATCACCGCAATGGCCGAGATTAATAGCGTCATGGTCGCGGTGGTTTTCTCGATATTCTGGCGAATGGTATCCGTGTTAATGGTAAAGAAATCTTGGGTGCCGTGGCGCATCTTCAGCAGGCTAATAATGCCCTGCTCCGCCGCATTGCTCGGTACGGATTCATCGAGCCTAACAGTAATGCCATCAAGGTATTTCTTGCCCACCATCCGGCCTGATACCGTGGTATAAGGCACCCACACATTGAGGGCATCACTGTTACCAAAGGCGCTTTCCTTAGGCTGAGTGACACCAATAATCCGCACCGGCAAATCCCCGAGGAAGATGACTTCCCCGATGGCAGAGCCCATGACGCCGCTACTGTTAGGGAACAGCTGTTTACGGGTGTTCTCGTCGATCACCGCATCCTGCGCTAACGCATTAACACTGTCATCATCCCAAAACTGCCCTTGGGCGAGCTCATAGCCTCTAACCCGGAAGAACTCTGGACCCACACCATTCACAGTCGCCGTCACCGCCTTATTGCCATAACGCACCGTCGCACTCGAACCAATGCTCGGGGTGACGCTATCGACATAGGGTAAGTTTTTCAGTGCATTAGCATCGCTTGCAGTCAAAGTTCGTACCTTTGCCGAGCGCCTATCACCAAAGCCTGAGCCGGGGCGAATGTCTATGGTATTGGTGCCCATCGAACTAATGCTCTTTAAGATTTCCCGCTGCGAGCCTTCACCCAGCGCCACCACAGACACGACTGAAGCGATACCGATAATAATGCCGAGCATAGTTAAAAAGGTGCGCAATCTATGGGTCGACATCGCCAGCAGCGCCATTTTCAGGGCTTCGGCATATCTGTCCCATGCCGCCACGCGGGCGCGCACCTTCGTCTTGGCGGGGATCACTTCAGTCTTAGGCGCAGCAGCAACGTTTGAGGCGGGATTAGGCTCATCGCTGATAATCACCCCGTCCTTAATCTCAATAATACGGTCGGCATGCTGCGCCACATGCATATCGTGGGTGACGATGATAATAGTGTGTCCTTCGCGGTGCAGTTCCTGTAATAACCGCATCATTTCTTCGCCGCTGTGACTATCTAAAGCGCCCGTCGGTTCGTCGGCAAGGATCACATCACCGCCATTCATCAGCGCCCGCGCAACACTCACCCTCTGCTGTTGGCCACCACTGAGCTGATTCGGCTTATGATCGAGACGCTCACCTAAACCCAAGCGCGACAATAAGTGCTCAGCGCGCTGTCTACGTTCAAGGCGATCTTTACCCGCATACACGGCGGGCACTTCGACGTTACCGACGGCATTAAGATCGCCAAGCAAATGATATCGCTGAAAAATAAAGCCAAAATGCTCACGTCTCAGCTTTGCGAGTTCATCCACATCCATCTGCGAGGTATCTTGGCCATCGATAAAGTACGCGCCCTTTGAGGGTTTATCTAAACAGCCCAAGATATTCATCAAGGTCGACTTACCCGAACCCGAGGCGCCGACAATCGCCACCATCTCACCCCGGGCGATGGAAAGATTAACATCTTTGAGTACAGTCAGTTGTTGCTCACCCGCCTGAAAACTGCGGTAGCAAGCTGACACTTCCAGTAATGGCTTAGTCACGCTTAAAACCTCATTGGTGGGCCACGGAACTTCATGGTCGAACCATCGGCGGGCATTCCGAGCACCACTTGGTCGCCTTCGTTCAGGCCAGACAGGATTTCGGCATTGATTTTGTTATTAATACCAACAGTTACATCCACATATTGCACTTGGTTATTCACCAATACAGGCACTTGATATTGCGGCCCACGGGACTTGCCTTCCGCTGGCGGAGCCGCTTTATCCCTTGGTTTTACCCTCAGCACTTGCGATGGTACTAACAGCGCATCATCAGACTTGGCAAGCACAATCGAAATCTGCGCCGTCATGCCAATGCGTAGGGTACGGTCGGGGTTTTCGACATCGAACAGGCCATGGTAATAAATGGCGTCTGAATCGCTCGAGCTCATATTGCTATCGTCACCATCCATTGAGGTCGGGCCAGGCTCAATCGCCCTTAAGGTGCCGCGATAGGGATGGTTAGGTCTGCCAAGAATAGTGAAATACACTGGCTGTCCGGGGCGCACATTGACGATATCGGCTTCGGAGATCTGCGCCTTGACCGTCATGGTATCGAGCTGCGCCATCTCGACTATGGTTGGTGTGGTTTGATTGGCGTTAACGGTTTGACCCACTTCGACCGCAGAGTAAACGACGGTGCCATCCATAGGCGCAGTGATCTTGGTATAACCTAAATCGATTCTGGCACTGTCGACATTAATCTCAGCCTGTTGTTTTTGCGCTTCTAACTGCTCAAGCTCGGCTTGATACACCGTGAGCGTGGCTTCGGCGGCTTCAAAGTCTGCGCGGGAGCTGGCCTTATCGGCGAGCATTTGCTGCTGACGGGTATATTCGAGTTTTGCCTGACGAATTTGCGCCTGCTTAGCACGATACTGGGCATTGATGTTTTTAAGGGATGCCAGCGCATTTTGCAGGTTGTTTTGCTGGGCAAGACTGTCGATTTGCGCGATAAGATCGCCCTTTTTCACCTCTTGGCCTAGCTCCACAGGCAAACTCAGAATTTGCCCTGAGACCTGCGCGCCCACACTCACCAGCTTGGAGGCCTGCAACATGCCGTTGGCGAGCACCGAGTTTTCAATATCGCCGCGTCTAACGGGTTCAGTCACATAGCTTGGAGCCGCCTCGGGTTTATGTAGCAGAAAATAAGCGCCGCCCCCAAGGAGGATGAGGCCGCTTAGGATCAATATCAATTTACGCTTTGAGGATTTTTTCATCTGAATCTAGGTGTCCATCAATGCCAATGGGCGCAAGCGTGTATCTTGCGGGAAGAAAAATAGTGCTGTCAGTATATAGAGTTAGCTAAGCACAGTAGACGAAGGAAGTGTCGATATCAGGTAAAGATTTGCAAATATCTGTGTAGAAGTTTGCGCCCTAGACCTTTAAATATACGGATAAAACGTTGAACCATATAAATCCATGTTACTTGAGATTATCTGCATACCTCAAACTAAAGGGTCATGGCGTGAAACGCTGATTTTTATAAGCGAAGGTCTGTTCAAACAACCAATAGCAAAACAGGGATACCTTAGGTATCCCTGTTGTTTACGCTATGCCAAAGAGGCATTCATTGCAGATTTTACAGTGCTTAGCCAAGGCGGCGACGTAGTTCACGGGTCGCATCGACCATGTTTTTCAGCGCGGGTTCTACTTCAGCCCAAGTGCGTGTCTTAAGGCCGCAGTCGGGGTTAACCCAGAGTTGGCGCACTGGCACTTTTTGCGCCGCTTTTTCGATAAGGTGCACCATGGCCTCAACACTTGGCGTATTTGGCGAGTGGATATCGTAAACGCCTGGGCCAATTTCATTTGGATATTCAAAATCTTCAAAGGCGTTGAGCAGCTCCATGCGTGAACGCGAGGTCTCGATGGTGATGACGTCCGCATCCATGGCGGCAATGGCCGCAATCGTGTCATTAAACTCGCTGTAGCACATATGGGTGTGGATTTGGGTTTCATCCACCACACCCGCCGCACTTAGTTTAAAGGCATTCACCGCCCAATCTAAGTAAGCCTGCCACTCGCTTTGCTTTAATGGCAGACCTTCGCGGAAGGCTGGCTCATCAATTTGAATAATGCCAATACCTGCATTTTGTAAATCCACCACTTCATCACGAATTGCCAGCGCCAATTGGGTGGCAATGGTATCGCGGCTGATATCTTCACGGGCAAACGACCAATGTAGAATCGTCACCGGGCCCGTTAGCATGCCTTTGACGGGTTTGTCCGTCAGGCTTTGGGCAAATACAGCCCAATCAACCGTCATGGCTTTCGGGCGACTCACATCACCATAAATCAATGGCGGCTTAACGCAGCGAGAACCATAACTCTGTACCCAACCATTTTTGGTAAAGCCCACACCTTCGAGCTGCTCACCGAAGTATTCGACCATGTCGTTACGCTCGGCCTCACCGTGTACCAGCACATCGATACCGAGTTTAAGCTGGCGGTCGATGGTATCGCGGGTTACTTGCTGCAACTGCTCAGTATATTGGGCATCGCTTAGCTCACCCTTGCGCCAGCGACTACGTAGTCCGCGGATTGCTGGTGTTTGTGGGAACGAGCCAATCGTGGTCGTTGGCAACAATGGCAAACGGTACTTACGCTGCTGCACCGCTTGGCGCTCAGTAAATTCGCTCACACGTTCATAGTCGGCTGGGGTCAGCGCAGCAACACGGGCGATCACTTTAGCATCCGCCGCCTGTGCTTTAGCCTCACGGCGTGCCAAACAGGTGTTAACTATCTCTTTGGCCGCGACAGACTCAGGGGCCTGCAACAATTGGCGCACATTAGCCAGTTCCAACAGCTTTTGCTTAGCAAATGCGAGCTGCTGACGTAGCGCCGGCGTGAGCGTTGTCTCTACCTCTAAATCCACAGGGCTGTGCAGCAGTGAACAGGAGGTGCCAATCCATAAACGCTGGCCTAAGTCTCGGGCAACACCGCCGATACGCTCAACAATCAGGTCAACCTCTGCCGCCCACACGTTACGGCCATTAACTACGCCAGCTGACAGAATTTGATCTGGTCTTAAGGCATTGGCAAACAAGGCCAATTGTTCAGGGGCAGTCACTAAATCGAAGTGCAAACCCGCCACTGGCAGCGCGGAAACCAGCGTCTGATGATGACTGATACTGCCATAGTAGCTGGTGAGTAAAATCTTCACTTGAGCCGTTTTAAGCGCTTGATAAGCTTGGCTAATCGCTGCTTGCCAATCATGAGTTAATTCGAGTGCTAGAATCGGCTCTTCAAGTTGCACCCAAGTCACGCCCTGCGCAGCAAAACGCGCAAGAATGTCGGCATAGGCCTTTAACAGATTTGGCAATAGGCTGAGTTTATCGAAATCCTGACCCACAGTTTTTGCCAGATACAAGTAACTCACGGGGCCTAACAGCACCGGCTTGGCTTGATAACCTAAGGACTGCGCCTCGGCCACTTCATCAAAAAACTGCTCATAGGCGATAGAGAACTCTTGGTCTTGCTTAAGCTCTGGCACTAAGTAGTGATAGTTAGTGTTGAAATACTTAGTCATTTCCGAGGCTGGCGCATCGGTGCCAGTTGGCGCACGGCCACGGGCAACGCGGAATAAGGTATCAAGATCGATAGCACCCTCACCACGGTGGCGATCGGGGATAGCGTTTAAGGTCGCACTCAGGGTTAACACTTGATCGTAAAAGGCAAAATCCCCTACAGGTACTTGCTCTATCCCTGCGGCCACTTGCCATTGCCAATGGGTGCGGCGTAACTCCCTAGCCACCTCATGCAGCTCGGCTTGAGTGCTCTCACCACGCCAGTATTTTTCAAGGGCAAACTTTAATTCACGACGACGCCCGATACGGGGAAAACCTAGACTGTTTAATTGCATACCATATCTTCCTTTATTTGAGATAAGCCATATTCGGCACTTGCACCCAGCTGATGGTGTTTTCTTGGCAACTTTTCGCACTTAAGCCAAGATAAATCACAATGGGCGTCTGGACGTCTAGAAGTTTATTGTGATAGTCTCTATGCCAGCAACCGAATTGATTTCAAGCACAACATGAGCGAAATTCACTTGGAGTGATCATGATCGAACTAAGACATCTGCGAACCTTAATGGCCCTGAAGGAAAGTGGCAGCTTGGCGGGCGCAGCCAAAAAACGTTTTGTCACTCAATCGGCTCTCTCCCATCAAATTAAGGAGTTAGAGCAACGAATTAACTCGCCCATTTTTGTGCGTAAGAGCAAACCGCTCTCCTTTACTCAGGAAGGTGCACGCCTGTTGCACCTCGCCGAAGAGATCCTGCCTAAGGTATTGGAGACGGAAACCGATCTCAAAAATGGGCTGGAAACTGAAACCAATCAGCTCAGAGTCGGCATTGAATGCCACAGCTGTTTTCGCTGGCTAATGCCGGTGATGGAGCAGTTTAGGCAAGATCATCCCCAAGCCGAGTTAGATCTTTCCAGCCGTCATCTATTCGACTCGCTCAATGCCCTAGAAATGGGCGAACTGGATATAGTGCTGACCTCAGATCCCGTGCCAGGTCACTCGCTCGCCTATCAGCATTTGTTTGATTTTGAAGTGAAGTTAGTGGTTTCTAAGGATCATCCCTTAGCGAAAGAAGCCTATGTTACGCCCAAGCAATTGGCGCGCTTGCCGATAATCAGTTATCCGGTGCCACTGGCGCGTTTAGATATTTACCGTCACTTTTTAGAACCCGCGGGTATAGAAGCCGGCGAGCAAAAGACCTGCGATTTGACCATGATGTTATTGCAGCGCATCGCCTGTAAGGACGGTATCGCCGCCTTACCAAATTGGTCTATCAATGAGGGACATGGTTTGAGTTTAGCTTCAGTCAAACTGGGTCAAGAAGGCTTAAAACGCCCGCTATTTGGGGCTTATCGCCGCCACAGCGCGAACTCGGCCTTAGTGCAAAACTGGCTGCAACTAGTAGCAAGCGAAGGCTTAGCCCGCCAGCAAAAAACCAATTAAGCGTTGAAATGTTTAACAAAAAAGCCTGCTATTGCAGGCTTTGTTTTTATGAGCGGTGCTTAGAGCGGATTAAGCAATAAACCACGCATTGACAATACTCGGCGCAGAATTAACCCGGGGGAATTTTGATTACGGGTCTGGCGCAGATTGTGGGCGATCATAAACTCTTGGCGCAGATCTTGGTCAAGATCTAAGGCTTCAAAGGCTTCGATGGTTAAAGTTTGTTGCTGATTATCGATCAAAGACTTAATCACACTTAGCGGGAAAGATTGCTCAGAGCTGGCATTCAAATAAGCAAATGCGGTTAAAGCAATAATCTGGCCGAACACACTAAACAGCGCCAAAGTTTGCACCTCATCGGGGTCGATATCGACATCCGGCATATCAACTAAGCTGTCAACCGCATCAGTTGCTATATTTTCCGTGAGTTTCCAATAACCTTGAACCAACTTCTTATAGGGTTGAGGCAATTCATCGAGGCGTTCTTTCAAATAAAATGTAAAGGCATAACGGTAAATATTAACTTGGCCCAAACGAATTAAGGCATCTTTTAAAGAGCGAGACTTAGGGCTAACCACACCAGAAGCTTGCGCCGAATTACTGCGCATCAACATATGGGCCGCTAACGCGGGATCACTCGAAATAATATCGATCACATTACGAATATCGCCTTCGGCAAGAATGGCCTTTTTCAGTGGAATTAAGATCCCACGGCGGCCAATGACTTGCTCTTCATTCGCTATGATGGCTCTCACTTGAGTAAAAACCTGTTGCTCAAGATCTGTCATAGGACACTTTACACCTGTTAATTAGCTATAAGATGATTCGAATACCGCTCACATCATACCCAAACTACAAAGAATTTCAGCACTAAGTCGTAGAATAATTGCGTTAACCGTAAAGATGATGTGCTTTATAGTATAAGCAACGACTTAGCCTATATTACACCCGTAGAGATTATTTTTCTCTGCACCCAACAGCAGAAATAACAAAGCCAGACAGAGTCTGGCTTAAAAAGGTACTAAATCACTTAATTATCAGGGTTCAGCTTAGAAACGGTAGCCGACAGTAAAGCGAATATCACGGCCTCGGCCTGAGTAATAGCCGTCATAGGTTCCACCAGCATAATAACCAGCACTGACATAGTCTTTATCGAACAGGTTATCGATACGCAGGCTCGCTAACCAGGCGTCACGGGTATAGTTAAGTGCCAAGTTACCTAAGACATAACTAGCCAATTTATCGCCTTGGTTAGCATTATCGCCTTCGATAAAGCGATCGCCCGTATAAATGGCCTCGGCAAAGACTTGAAAATGTTCGGCAAAATCCATACTGACATAACCGCGTCCCGAATGCTCGGCCACCCAAGACAATTGCTTGCCATCATTCACCCCGTCGGTAAATTCGGCATCGATATAGTTGTACTCAAGACCTAGTTGCAACGCTTTAGTCACCTGCCAATCCCAATCGGCACTCGCGCCATAACGGCGTGAAGCATCGGCATTAACGTTAGCGCCTTGGAAGCTGCCACCAACAGGTTTTTCCGCACTCGGGTCGAAGACAATTTCATCTTCTAAATCGAGGCGGTATAAGCTCACTCGCAAAGTTTGGCTGGCAACAGCCCAATCCCAACCCGCTTCATAGGAGCGGCCGGTCTGCGGCTTTAAGCCATACACATCTTTCGGGGTGTAGGCTTGCTCATCCACCTTAGCGAAACGGAAGTTTTCATCGCCACGTAGATAGAATCTGTGCTCGGCGCTCGGGCGGTAATTTAAACCGAACTCGAATGCAGTGGCATCTTCATCTAAATCAATACCGTTTGGATAGACATTGCCATCGACCAGATCGTCAGTCACCCGCGCGTAACGTCCGCCCACCACATAGCTTAAGGTGTGACTTAACGGCACAGTGGCTTGCAGGTAAGCACTTTGCATTTCCTGCACGTTACTGCGCGCCATAGAGTCAAACTCGGCTTTACCGCGGCTGATATCCAAACCTGTGACTAGGTTGAGCTCACCTTGACGGGTGCTGTAGTTGGCGAGCGCTTTAGGGCTAAACATCAGCAACGAGCGAGTATTTTGGCTACCCGCCCCCCAGTTTAATGAGCTCACTAAGGTATCGCTGTAATCCAGATCCGCCACCAAGGCCCAGTTTTGGTTAAGCTGATGCTGATAACCGCTGCGCGCCGCCGTGGTCATCTCATGAACATATTCGCTGCTATTAGAAGACTGACGTGGGTTTTCTTTGAACTGCTTAGGGGTCAACGCCCCAGGATTCTCGCGGTCATCATCGTAATAGCTGGTTTCAACGAAGAAAGAATCTGTGGCGGTTTTATATTGAATACGGCCAAGGATAGAACCCGTTTCATTGGCATTATGCTTACGATAGTTATCGCCTTGGTTGTAGCTACCAGTCAGGAAATAGTGCCAATCTTTATTGATGGCGCCCGACACATCGCCGCGACCTTCGTAGGTATTAAAGCTGCCGCCGGATAATTGCACGCTGCCGCCCGAATTCTCAGGCGACTTAGTCACAATATTGATCACCCCGCCTACCGCTTGGTCGCCATAGAGCACGCCCGCACTGCCCGATAAAATCTCGACCCGCTCAATTAAATTGAGTGGAATCGCATTCAGGCTAGGCGCGGCGATATCAATATTATTTAAGCGGCGACCATCGAGCAAAATCAGCGTGTTGTTAACCGCAGAGCTGGCGCTAAAGCCACGCATCGCAAAGCTAGTGCCAATGTTATTGTCGGACAGTTGAATACCACTTTGACCACGTAACACTTCGGTCAAGCTGGTTGCGCCACTCATTTCAATCGCCGCAGCATCAATCACATTCACATTAGCGGCAATATTTAACGGGGTCTTATCAGCACGGCCAATCACCACGATATGCTCATCGACGTTGGCGGCATGAGTTTCATCGGCAGCCACAGCGGGCGCGATAATTGATACACTGCAAAGGCTGCCAATCAGCAGCGCAATTTTGGTTGGATGTGTTCCCATTTTACCTTTAACTCCTACAAGGAAAACGGGGCATTAGCGCCACGATACCGTTGATTCAGTAGAAAACACTGATAGTCACTATCGCATTTTGAGATCTGCCCACCGAAATCTCAAAAACACCTTTAGGGCCGGTCTCCGGACTTAGGCTATATCCATCTCAACTTGAGATGAACGCGAAACTGACCTTTACACACTCGATTACAGGGCTCATCGTGAACGCCTATCAAATGCGGTCGTCTCTCACCTTTTACCGTTGCGGGGGCAGTGCCAGAATTTCACTGGCTTCCCGATTATCTCGCGACTTCATCATCGCAAGCACCACAGAAGGTTGACTCAAAATTAGGTTCAAAGGGCGTCAAACCTGTTAACGCCCAACAAGGCTCAGAATATTAAAGACCTAAGCGCGCGCATTATAGACGTCTATACGGATGAAAGTCCATTAATCTCAGATTGGCGAGAAAGCTCAGATGAGTTAGAAAACGCCATCCCAGTTTTTTGCCGCAGGTTGGGGTCTGTCTTTGCTCAAAATCGCCTGACGTTGCTCAGGGGTTTCGCATTGGGCAACCGGGCTTAAATCCAGCGGCTTAATCACTAACGAGTCAGCAGGTTGCACAGGCGACTTGTCGAACATGGGCAAATTCATCGACCAAGAGACCAGCTCCCCCTTGTCGCTAATGCCAACATAACCGTCATTTGCGCCATCTAACCACGTGAGGCGCGGAATACGTGCCATTAACTTTTCCACATTATCACGGTTAGCGCGATATCCAACGGGCACCACTTTGCCATCGGGACGAGTAAACACAAAGGAAGATGGTCCTTGCGTAATAACACTGCCTTCCTGCCAATATTTATCAAGAATCTCTTGGGCATAGTGAAACCCAAACATATACGCGTAGTCAGTGTCGTCGGCCACAATTTGCGGCACCGCCTTATCCCGCAGTAATAAAAAACCTGAGCCGACGCTGATAATCTCCTTCACGCCTGTAATGTCGGTTTTTTTAATCCAATCGACGCCACAGTTAATGCCATCGCCCCAAAAATGCGCATCCCCCGTAGGACTTAACACCGCAAATGCGCAATTGTTTGCCGTCATACTCGCCACGTCTTTTAAGGCACTGCGGATAGGATAAGTATCACTGCGCCAGCCCCAACTCACTACTGAGCCGTCCTTTTTCAAGGCGGCATAGGTGTGTTGAAAATATTCGATCTTCGCCACATCCGTAAGCTGAGGGAGCAACTTTTTCATATTGGTCGACTCTTCAACCTGGCCCCAAATCACTGCACTACCCTGTTTTTTGAGGGCGACAAAACTGCGTCCCTTAGCAAAGATATCAATGACATCAACTAATTGATCCTGCACATGCAAGCTATTGCCACCGTAAGGGCCATAACCCCAAGTGTGTACCTTGCCTGTGGCATCTAGCGCGGCAATGGCCTCTTGGTTGGCGAATAATTTAGTAATATTAGTCATGCGGTTTTGTAGGGCTTTGTCGAGGCGATATTTACCCACATTGCCCCAGAACACCACAGTGCCATCTTGACGTAACGCGGCAAACCCATCTTTAATCGAGACGATTTGCTTAACTTGCTTAAGCTGCTCAGTCACCTCGCGGCTATCGCCACCAGCATAGCTATCACCCCAAGTGATCACCTCACCGGATTGTGTTAACGCCGCAAAGGCCGAACTATTGGTGACCACAGTCTCGACAGCGGGTAAATCACAGGGAATATGGCGGTACTGTGGACTCGGATTTTCCTTAAATTGGAGCAGTTTGCCGTTATCAAACTGCAATAAGGCTTCCTTATCATTTTCGAATACGGTTACGGGTTTCGGCTGACTACAAGCCGTTAATTGTAGGGCGATTAAGGCTGCTACCAATGCCAAAGGGCGAGGAATTGAATAAGACTGCATAACTTATTTCCTTGTCGTTGCTGAAAACGTGAGTTGTTGAATATGTTGCGCTACGTTATCCGATAATGACTCGATTATCGGCCTCAATGCGCACTGAAAACCATGACTCGTATCTAACCGAGATAATAATACTTGTGTATTTTTATCAATCACCTGCGCGCTATCGAGGCTGAGTGTTTGCAGCGCCATTGTCTGGCCAAACGCCGCCAAGATCCGCGCTTGCACGGGGCTAACCATTTGCTCCGGCGCACCATGCGTATTATCGAGTACCCATCTAACTAACCAAAGTAAATATTCGATGCGGGCAGCAAAGTCGACACAGCATTGTTTTTCATCCTCCAAACCAAAACTGAGCTCTTTGGCATAACAAAGTGCCTCCAATGCCTTGAGCTTTTCTGTGGATAATGTCAGTGCCAAAGGGAGCTGATAAGTGCGAGTTATCAGTACAAAGGTTGCCAAGGTTCTTGCCGACAAAGCTTGATTGCTACGGGCTAACATCGCGAGCGCCAAGTCGTGAAACCCTAAGGAACTCAAGCGATAAAAGCTAATCATCACAATGGTTTCATCTATCGGTTCCAACTGTTTTTTGCTTGGCACAGATTGCATTTGGGCAAATAAGGCAACAAAACGCGGGTATAACTCACTGCAATGGCCGATATGATCGGCTGCTTCCCATACCAGAATATTCGCGGCGGGGTGACACCTGTAGGTTTCAAGCAGATTGATAATCCCAGCGTAATCCTGCTGCTGTCCTAAACGCTTGAGCATTGGCACATAACGACACTCAGCCCAACGAATTCTAAATAAGTTCAAACAGAAATAACCGACAAACAAGCCAAATAATAAGCCTGCGACGCCAAAGCCAACGTCCAGTTTGGCGCGATCGCGGGTTAATTCAAGATTGGCGCTCGCCCGTGTTGGTGCATCAGGCAAGTAGCTCACAGCACTTTGCGCATAGTTGGGCACTAATGCCCCCGGCGTATCATCCTGCGGCGAGACTAATTGATAAGTTGCACGGCAATCCACACCATCGAGATCCCACTGACGAATTTCCTCGCCCTCGGCGGTGTGATACTCCACCAAACACATCAATCTTTGGCGAGACATGCCGTTCGAACCTCGTTCACTCCGATACTCAGTGTCAATCACTCGGCCAATGGCGACAGCACCACGTTCTTCAAGTTGATTGACCAACGACCACTTTTGCACGCCTTCCCACAGAAATAAGGCGGCAAAACTAAAAAGCAGCAGAGGGATACAGATTAAGAGTATTTCTAACCACCCCAAAAAACGAGTGGAGGTACTCGAGGTTAATTGACTAGGATTCACCAACACGCCAGAACGTCCTTATCATTCCATGATATTTAAGGCATTGAATATCTATCTTTATTGTGCCTAAAGCGGGCGCTATTGTAGCAGCTTATGAAGAGAAATCAGAAAATGCTCACAGTTTATTGTAAAGACACTATGAGACTCACTGTCTTCAAGCTTTAGCGTGCTATTCTAAGCCTCCATTGCGCTGTTTAAAGGAGTAACAGTATGACTCGTCCTATTATTCTGGATTGCGATCCTGGCCATGATGACGCCATTGCGCTCATTTTAGCCCTCGCCCATCCAGAGCTCGTTCCACTCGCCGTCACCACCAGCGCGGGTAACCAAACCCCCGATAAAACGCTTAATAACGCCCTGCGGATCTTAACCTTATTAAATCGCAGTGATATTCCGGTCGCGGGCGGTGCGGTTAAACCCTTAAGCCGTGAGTTAATCATTGCCGATAATGTCCACGGCGAAACCGGACTTGACGGCCCAGTATTACCAGAACCCAGCTTTACGCCACAAAGCATCAATGCCGTTGAGTTGATGGCGCAGCAGCTGCGTCAAAGTGATAAGCCCGTGACATTGGTTCCCACAGGGCCACTTACCAATATCGCGCTATTACTTGCAAGCCACGCCGAGTTACACGCCAAGATCGAACGCATTGTATTGATGGGTGGTGCAGCGGGTGTCGGCAATTGGACACCTGCCGCCGAGTTTAATATTTTTGTCGACCCAGAAGCCGCCGATATCGTGTTTAAATCCGGCATTCCCATTACCATGTGCGGCCTCGATGTAACACATCAAGCACAGATCATGGATGAAGATATCGAACGTATTCGTGCGATTCCCAACCCTGTGGCTAAATGTGTCGCCGAGTTACTGGATTTCTTTATGATTTATCATAGGGATCCAAAATGGGGATTTGTGGGTGCGCCGCTGCACGATCCCTGCACTATTGCTTGGCTACTCAAACCTGAACTGTTTGATGCCCAAGACTGTCGAGTAGAGATTGAAACCCAGAGCGAATTAACGCTGGGGATGACGGTAGTCGACCGCTATCAGCTTACGGCTAAACCTGCGAATGCCACAGTACTGTTTGGACTCGACAGACAAGGCTTTGTTGACTTGTTAGTTGACAGCTTAGCGGCCTACACTCCAACGTATCTCAACCGCAGATGACACTAAGGTGAACCTTCCATGAGCCATATTCTTGTTATCGGCAGTGCCAACGCCGATCATGTCATGAATTTTGAGTATTTGCCCGCTCCCGGACAAACCCTAAAAAGCCGAAGTTATCGGCTAGAACATGGTGGCAAGGGCGCAAATCAGGCCGTCGCTTGCGCTCGCCTGTGTCTGCCCGATTCTCGTGTGGATTTTATTTGCTATGTAGGCCAAGACGGTATCGGTAATGAAATGCGCAATAGTTGGCTCAAGGACGGTATACAAGCTGATGGCATCACTCAAGTTGCCAATATGAGTACAGGTACAGCGATGATTTTTATCGCTGAAAATGGCGAAAACACTATTGGGATTGCCGCTGGGGCTAATGCCCACCTCAGCCCTGCCGAGTTAGAAAAACATTACGCCCTGTTTGCCAATGCGCAATACCTACTGATCCAACTCGAAACACCCACTGAGACGGTGAGTAATGCACTGCAAATGGCCAAACGTCTTGGTATCACCACTGTGCTTAATCCTGCGCCAGCGGCCACTCAGGAGCTGGACTACCTCAAATGGGTCGACATTATTACTCCCAATGAAACCGAGGCCGAAGCCTTAACGGGTATAGAGGTCAAGCATGAGGAAGATGCCAAACTCGCCGCCCAATGGCTACATCAACAGGGGATTGCGACGGTAGTGATCACCTTAGGCAGCAAAGGTGCATTTATCAGTAGCGCAGGCTTTACCGGGCTAATTCCGGCACTTGAAGTACAAGCCATAGATACAGTCGCCGCTGGTGATACCTTCAACGGTGCACTGGTTGTCGGCTTAAGTGAAGGTATGTCGATTGCCGCCGCCGTCGGCTTTGCCAATGCGGCATCGGCGATTACGGTTACCCGTGAAGGCGCACAACGCGCCATTCCCTACCGCAACGAAGTGCCGCGTTAATGCCTGATGAGTGCGGCAAATTGTCGCACTCAATCTCTTTCAATCAAAAGTTGTATATACATAATTTACATACCGAATTCATTCCCATTTAATGAATTCAACCTATGCTGAGCAGCGCATACTCGAGTCAAACGGCTCGATCCACCTTGTTCAGAATAAGGAAGTACCAGATGAAAGCGAAAAGCACCACTTTCCGTAACATGACTAGCGCAAGCCTACTCGGTCTAGGATTATTCGTCGCCAGCCAAGCGAGTGCTAACGAATGTGAACTCAAGATTGCTGCGACTGACGCAATGCAATTTGACACTAAAGAGCTATCTGTTCCTGCTACCTGTAAAGAAGTCACACTGACCCTAACGCACACTGGTACCCTGCCCAAAGCCGCTATGGGCCACAACTGGGTATTAACTAAAGCCGCAGATATGTCTGCCGTTGCGACCGATGGAATGAGTGCTGGTGCCGATGCAGCTTATGTTAAAGCCGGTGATACCCGTGTTATTGCTCACACTGCGTTAGTGGGTGGCGGTGAATCTACTTCGATAAAATTTAGTACTGCGGGCATGAGCCCAACTGAAGCTTACCAATTCTTTTGCAGCTTCCCAGGTCACTGGGCGATTATGCAAGGTAGCTTTAAAATTCAAGGATAATTCCATTGCCTAACAGCTACTTAGGGGAACACCTTAAGATGGCATAACAAAAAGCGGACCTTGGGTCCGCTTTTTGTTGAATGCAGATTGGCTCACAAGCCAGCTTGCCTTCGAGACTTTTGTTCCGAGATTTCTTCTGCGATTTATTCTTCGCCGAACTCGTCTTCATCATCAAAATCATCGGCGTCAGTTGCCGCTTCCGCTGCTAATGCAGCCGCTAATTTAGCCTTAGCTTGTTTCTCTGAGCGACGCTTATTACGCTCAACCAGTGTGCCTAAAAACACTTGCAGCTCGGCTTGACCCCAAGCTTGTGCCTCGGCCTCAGTCGCAAAACCATCATGGCTTTTCGACACAACCGTCTTAGTCGACGTCATACGACGAGTGATTTCCGTCTTCCAACCATTTTCAGCTTGAGTGACGCGAAAATCGTATTTTTTACCCTTGCTCATTCTGCTCTATTTCCTAAATGATGCTTGCCACGTTTGTCTTATCAAGCGATACAAACGCCATCATAAAACAAAAGGAGCGCAGTTTACTTGATTTCGGCACAGAAAGATCGCTTGCGAGAAAATTTTCATGCTTAGCACTTTCAAATAGCCGTAATAATCCCAAAAGTAACGCGACATGCTAGATGATTTTTCGCCCTAATCTTAGTCCTAAGCTCAGTATCAAGCTAGCGTAAAAGCGGCGGGCAAACGGTAACTTTTCTTGTTTTGATCATAAAACTGAACATATTTAGTCATCTAGCCATTTTAGAGTGTGAGGTGAATCCATTCACAAAAACTCAATCTAGGAAAGATGATGAAAACCTCTCCAATAACACGCTACATGCTATTTGCCACAACAGCTCTGCTTGCTGGCTGCAACAGTGATACTAAAGATAACGAGACCACAGCACCCACCACTCAAATGGTTGCGGCCCAAGTGGGTGAGCGGCCGCTGTTTCTGGTGCGCCAGATGCAAGACAGCACACTTAAAACCCGCTTAGCCCAGTGCGAAACCGATCATTTCTACCGTAGTGATTTTTCCATCGGTCATCGCGGCGCGGCGATGCAGTTTCCTGAACACACCAAAGAATCCTACCAAGCGGCTATTGATTCCGGCGCGGGTATCGTCGAGTGTGATGTGACCTTTACCGCCGATAAAGCCTTAGTCTGCCGCCACTCTCAGTGCGATCTCGCCAGCACGACCAATATTTTGGCCATTCCCGAACTTGCCAATAAATGCTCTGTGCCTTTTACGCCCGCCGATCCGTCCAATGGCATTGCCGCCACAGCAACCTGCTGTACCAGTGATATCACCCTTGCCGAGTTTAAAACCTTAAAGGGTAAGATGGAGGGCGAGAATCCCAAGGCCACCACTGTCGAGGAGTTTATGAATGGTACGCCTAAGTGGCGCACGGATTTATATGCTGGCAATGGCACCCTAATGACCCACGCCGAAAGCATTGAGATGTTTAAAAAAGCTGGTGTAAAAATGACGCCCGAGCTAAAAGCCGCGAGCGTAGCTATGCCCTTCGATGGTTTTACTCAGCAGCAGTACGCCCAGAAAATGCTCGATGAATATACAGCAGCAGGCGTCGATGCCTCACAGGTTTTTCCTCAATCCTTTATTTTGGATGACATTAAATATTGGGTCGCCAACGCGCCTGAATTTGCTAAACAGGCAGTATTTCTCGATGACAGGTACGATTATAACAACGCCTTCGATCCGCAAAATCCAGCGACTTGGTCACCCTCAATGGCGGATTTAAAGACCCAAGGCGTCGAAATTATCGCGCCGCCACTCTGGGTTTTAGTCGCCTTAGATGCGGATAAAAAAATCATTCCATCGGAATACGCTAAGGCTGCGAAAGCCTCGGGACTTAAGATCACCACATGGTCGCTGGAACGTTCTGGTTTATTAAAAAATGGTGGCGGCTTTTATTATCAAAGTATTACCGATGCCATTGATAATGAGGGCGATACCTACGAACTACTCGATGTGTTAGCTAAAGATGTGGGCGTGATTGGCGTGTTTTCGGACTGGCCAGCGACTGTGACTTACTATGCCAACTGCATGGATTTATAGGCCAAAACAATAGGCGCTATTTCAAAACCGAGAAACAAAAAAGCGTTAGCAAAAACTGCTAACGCTTTTTATTAACAGATTCTTTTTACTTAAAAAGATGCTGAATATTTTTTAAATCGCCCTTACCTTCGGCAATTTCTTCCGGCGTTAAACCCGTCACTTCATGTGGGAACACTAACCAGTCTTCAGAGGCATGGATATAGTAATCAGGCTTTAAAGGCACAGCGGTATTCTTTGGCTTGTAATAAGGGCAAGCGATACGAATGTCCTGCGGCATATTTAAGCGCATCAGTTGGCTTAACTTTTCCTTCAGCGCATGGATACTGCGGCCAGAGTCAAACACATCATCCACAATCAGTAAGCTATCGCTGGCATTGGCATTTTCAACAATGTAATGCAGACCATGTACTTTGATTTCTTTGCTTTGCTTGTCGGTACCAATACCGTAGTAAGACGAGGTACGCACGGCGATATGGTCGGTTTCAACCTTTTTAAAGTCGAAAAACTCTTGTACCGCGATCCCGATTGGAGCACCGCCACGCCAAATACCCACGATAAACTGCGGACGAAATCCACTCTCATAAACCTGTGAAGCTAATAGAAATGAATCTTCGAGCAGTTGCTGTGCGGTAACGAAATATTTTTCTGACATGACACCGATCCCCATCTTAATTATTGATTTTAGGCGACAAAGCGTAGCTTTTTACCTAGTAAGGTCTGTTCGGCGTCCAAAACACGAGAACAGCATTCTCTTTATAAGAGTCCTAGCAAGTGTAGGCAGCCGCCGAATTTTGGGAGCGAATTTTATACCAAAAAAAACCACCGTGCTGCAGTAATAGTAATAAGTTGTAGATTAACTGCGGTTTATTTTGCATTTTTAGGACAGAACTAACAAAAACGCGCAAAAAAAGGCCACCCAAAGGTGGCCAACAAGGAACGAGTACAAGCTCAACGCAAAGGATGGAGCTTAAGTTTGGCGCTTAAGTTAGCTCACTGGGTTGATAATATGTTCACCGACCTTAGTCATGGCGCTGTAGCTACGGCTGGTCGACTCTTCAAACTCCTTCGCCAGAATCGTGCTGACATAATGCCAGTCGCTACGCACCGCTTCCTTAGTGAAGGTTAAGGTCATAAAACCGCGATCTTTGAGGTTGGTGTATTTAAGATCCGGCACCAACTCGACAATTGCCGCCTCGGTTGCGGGGATCTGCTCCACAGGCAGATTTAAATAGTATTCCAATCCAGGGGATGATACTGAGCTTGTGGCAAACTCCACCCCAACACTATTACCGTTGACGTCTTTAAGCTCATTCGCCCAGGCGTTATGGGTGTCACCCGCGATCACCACTAGGTTGTGATTTTTCGATTTAGCCGTGCCTAAAATCACTTCTCTTTCATAGGCATAACCGTCCCATGCATCCAAATTATAAGGAATAGATGGCAGTTGCAGCAGGGCAATCACCTCTGGCGTTAACAAGGCTTGGTTGGCCTGTAAATACTGTAATTCTGCCGCCGTTAAGGTTGGATCATTTGCCGCTGCGCGGGCCGCTAACTTCGCCAGCGCACCAAGCATGGCGTATTGTGGAATGCTCATTTGCTGGGTGGCAATCGCGGCAGGTAGAGACATTTTGCCCATGAGGATCTGCTGACCCAACACCTGCCAAGTACCCGTGGCTTGCAATAAGGTGCCCTGTAACCAGAGCAACTGGGTTAAACCCAACATGGTGCGAGAGGTCGATGTCACATCGGCGCGGAAACGCTCGCCATCGAAGGCGCCCGTGCTGGCATCCATATAGTCGGCATAGTCGAGCTGCTTATCACGGGCTAACACACGCGTATCGAGCATATGTAAGTCGACTAGATTACCGTAACTAAAGCTACGGTAAATCTCCTCATGGTTGCCCTCGCGCCATGGACGGATTGGCAGCCACTCGAAGTAAGCTTGCAACGCCGCTTCTTTGCGTGCCGCAAAAGTCCCTTCGCCTTCGTTATGATTCTCAGCGCCATCACGCCAAGTATCGTTTGCTACTTCGTGGTCGTCCCATACCGTAATAAAAGGCACTTTAGCATGCAGTTTTTGCAGGCTGGCATCGGTATGGTATTGGGCGTAACGGGTACGATAATCGCTAAGTGTTAGTAGCTCATTGGCGGGTAACACTTCTCGGCCAAGCTCTGCCGCATGTTCGCTGGCATAACCACCACGGGCATATTCGTAAATATAATCCCCAAGATGCACCACGGCATCGAGATCATCCTGTGCCGCTGCCAATTCATACACGTTAAAATAACCCGCAGGAAAGTTAGCGCAGGACATCACGGCTAACTTGACTGAACTCACCTCTCCCTCGGGTAAAGTGCGCGTTTTGCCCACGACAGAGGTTTTATCCGCCGTCATAAAGCGGTAGAAATAGGTTTGTCCCGCACGTAAACCGCGGGCATCAACTTTAACGGTGTAATCACGATTAGCATTAGTGACCATCTCCCCCGTGGTCACTAATTGGGAGAACGCTGCATCACTGGCGACTTGCCAGCTGACTTTTACATCCCCCACAGAATCCGGCGTCACACGGGTCCAAAGGATCACCGCATCCTGCGCTGGGTCACCACTGGCAACCCCATGTAAAAACTGTGCGGGCACAGAGTTATCATCATTACTGTCACTACACCCCATTAGGCCGTAGGAAATCACTGCGGCACCAATACCTTTGGCTGACATGGCTAAAAAATCACGACGAGTCACGGTTCGTTTCATTATTATTATTCCTTTCTAAGATGAGGGTTCACTGGTATGAGGTCTAATGAGGCCCCGATTGTGAGACATCACTGTTACACATTTGTGACATCTTTGTCAGCCTTTTATGATTTCTTTTAATTCATAGCCTTATACTGAATAGCGTACTTTATTTGTACAATACTGGCATAAGGCGCAATGAAGCTGCTAACATCGAATAAGAGGCAAATCGCTCAGATTTTGGCTCATGCTGAGTCAAACCAGAGCATTGTTAAAAAAGGAATTTAGGATGAAAGTCAGCGATATTATGAGCACAGAGGTCATCTGCATCAGCGATGGTGCGAGCCTTAAAGATGCCCACCATTTAATGCAAACCCGCGGCGTGCGCCATTTACCTGTTATTTCTGAAACCGACGGCACCTTAGTCGGTATTCTTACCCACAAAAAGATGATCGCCAGCGTATTATCTATGTTGAATAAATACGGCCAAGGCGCATTGGATCGCAAGGAACGTTACACCCCCATCGCCACTGTGATGGATAAAGATTGCCAATCTCTCACCCCTGATGAACCTTTAACCGTGGTAGTCGAATACTTTATCGGTAATAAACTCGGCTGTTTACCCGTAGTGGATAACAATAAGAAAGTATTGGGAATAGTCACCTCGTCCGACTTTATCAAGCTCTGTCGTACCCTGCTGCAACAGCAAGCTTAACCTCTAATACTCGCCCAATTCCTCGCCAGCTCTCGCAGAGCTGGCGAGTGTGCTTATTTCAACACTCCCAAGGACGCCTGTGGCCAAGTTATTAACCCAAGAGCAATTTATCCGCGCCTATGAATGCGCCGAATTAGGCTGTATCACCAACCATGACCGCCTCGCCCAATTGCTCGCCGATCCCGATTATGACGCTTTACATGAATACAGCGTCTACTTTGGTAAAGTGGCGACACAAATCACCTGTATCAGTGACTTACAAAGTATTGAGGAATTGCATTTTGTCGCGGGCAACCTGAATTGGGATGACCATGATCCCGATATGGTCAGGGCAATTATCGAACATCCACTCTGCGATGCGGGTACCGCCTTATTGCTCTACTGGTACGGACAAGGCTTTTATTACTCCACGCCACAGAGGCTCGACACGCCTTTTGGACAGCTATTCAAAACCATAACCAATAGATTTGTTGAGCGCAGCTATGCCAGTTATAAAATCCATTTTGACCCGATTAAAGAATGTTTTATGCCCTCACTAGAGGATGTATTGACGCGAGGATACCAAATTCCCGGTGCGCTTTTTGCCCCCTACAGCACGATGGAAATCGAAACCGATGCAGGGCACCCAAGGTATCTACAATTTAAAAATGAACTGCTGAAATCGGGTAAATGGGGCAACCAATAAGGGGTGACCTTTTAGGTTTAAGCTGAGGTTGCTGGCGGAATACGGGTAAAACGCTGCCAGCGACCCGAGCGCCAACGGTGCACCATAATCAAGCCTCGCACCCATTCATCGGCCGCAACAGCAAGCCAAGCGGCCAGCACGCCATAACCTAAATGCAGCCCAAAGAACCAAGCCAATAACACGCCAATTCCCCACATGCTAAACAGGCCAACCCGCACCGGAAACGCCACATCCCCCGCGCCTTTTAATGCCGAAATAATCACCAGATTGAAGACTCGGCCGGTTTCCAGCGCGATAGAGCCCAATAGCAGAAGTGCAGTAAGTTCAATCACTTTAGGATTTTCACTCAACCAACCCACAATGGTAAAACGCTGCCAATAAAAGGTTAACACTATGGCAAGGGAGACTATAAAGCCTACTAAGCAATACTTTTGCACCCGCACAGTGATCTCATCAAACCATTGTTTACCGACGTAGTAACCGGTTTGGATTTGCGCCGCCTGCCCCAATGCCACCGAAAAACAGTAAATAAAGCGACTGATATTCAAGCCATAGGTATAAGCCGTTAACGATAAGGTGCCCATCTGGCTGATAAAATAGATGATGGTCATCTGCGCCACATTGTAGGACAGCATTTCGCCCGCATTAAGCAAACCTATGCGCATCACGCTCCAATAGGTGCTGCGCGGCAATAATTTAAGTCGTTGCATTGGCAGCGGAATATGCTTACTGCGGATCACCGCCAGCATAATCAAGGCACCAATCATCTGGCTGGTCACAGTCGAAATCGCCACCCCAGTTACCCCATAAACCGGCAAACCAAAGGGAGAATAGAGGGCAATATAGTTACCGAGCACGTTCATCAATCCCGTGCTCAATGTGACCAACATAGCCGAGCGGGTAAAACCGTAACTACGTAAGATGGCAGCAAAGGCGATGTTCATCACCAGTCCGATACTTAAACTGCCGCAGATCAGCAGATAATCGTAACCATAGCCCGCAACCTTAGGCTCTAGCGCAAATAAACCGATAATGCCGTGGGCACTGAAAAACATCGCAGCGCCCATCACCACTGCTAAACCTAAACTTAAGGCCACGCTGGCGACACCAATATCGGTCGCCTGTTGGGTTCGCCCCGCACCGTTATTTTGGCTGATCAGAATACTGGCACCCGTGCTGACCATCATGGACATCACCATCATAAAAAACATCAATTGGGTGGTGAGTCCGACCGCCGCAACCGCATTATCGGAATAATGGCTCAGCATAAAAATATCGCTGATCCCGAGTAAGGATTGCAGCAAGGTTTCGATAAAAATCGGCCAAGTGAGGGCGACAATGCCCATGCGTTGTTGCAGGGTTTTAGCTGATGTGGCCACGTCCAATCCTTACCGCTGGAAGACAAGTGAAATAGCAATAACACGCCAAGGCTGGCGAGCGGTAATTTTCTTACATTTTTAGATTGTGCTCAATCCTTCATCAAACCTAAAACCTGCCCCTGCAACCGTATTCATTGGGCGAAGCTCAATACATAGGAGTCGCAATACATCAGCAATGACAAATCAATAAGCGTTAATCAATAACTGCTAATCAACTGAAATAGATGGCGTTAATTGCAAATCCCCCATGACACACTACCCTTTTCGTGATTGAGTCGATACACTTTGCCGACCACAAGGGGCGATAAACGCTCACCGAATATATTCAGGGAAACTGCACATGAGCCAACGCTATTTAGAAGACGGAATTAAACAATTGGTGAGCGAGTTTATCGCCGCAGGTTGCCCTTCGGTGCGCGAGCAAAGCCTTGAGGAGCGTCGCCAAGGCTATATCGCCAGCACAGTATTGGCTGGCGAGCCGGAAGCCGTATTTGAGGTCAAAACCTTATCCCTTGAGGGTATAGAATTAACCCTTTTTAAGCCCTCGGCGGATAACAACTTACCCGTGGTCATTTACTATCACGGCGGCTGTTTTGTTAGCGGCGGCATCGCTACTCATAATCAGCAACTGCGTAAAATCGCCAATGATTCCGGCGCATTAGTGGTGGCGGTTAGCTATCGTCTCGCCCCTGAGCATGTGTACCCAGCAGCCCATGACGATGCCTTCAATGCTGCCAATCTCGTACAGCAACATTGCCAGCAATGGGGCGGCGATAACACCAATATCACTCTGATGGGCGACAGTGCCGGCGGCCATTTAGCCTTAGTCACTTGCCTGCGGTTAAAAGCCAAAGGGCAATGGTTGCCTAAAAAACAAGTGCTTATCTATCCGATGTTGGATGCGACCGCCAAAAGCCAGAGTTATATCGACAATGGCGACAAGTACATTATCACCCGCGACACACTGCTCACAGGCTTTGATATGTACCTCGACTGGCATCCCAGAACCGACGTTGAAGCCAGCCCACTGCGTAGCCAGGATTTAGCAGGTTTACCCGAAACTCACATTATTACCGCCGAGTTCGATCCCCTGTTAGATGAGGGCGAACAGCTATTCCGTAACCTATTAGATGCAGGCGTCGATGCCCATTGCCGCCGCTATTTAGGGGTGATCCACGGCTTCTTCCAACTCGCTGGCGTCAGCCAATCGGCACGTGATGCCATGGTGCAAGTAACCCACATTATTCGCACTTAATCCTCACTAAGCCGCATGTCTAGATAAAAGCCATGCGGCGATTGAATCCATTCAACGAATAACCTATTGCATGATAACGCAATGATCTAACGGCGCTATTTCGCCTCTGGTCGACTCAGCTTGTAGATCACTTCTTTATGCTGCGGATACATCGCCAGCAAAGCTTCTTGGCTAAACAACTCAAAGTCATCGAAGGTAAAACCGGGTGATACCATACAGCCCACCAGCGAGAATCCATCTTGATTCATCGCCGAGCCAAAAATGCAGCCCTTAGGCACTAAAAACTGTGGTCTTTCGCCCGCAGCTAAATCAAGTCCTAACTGCGCCGTGGTCAGCTCGCCTTCGGGGGAAATCATATAAATCGTCAATGATTGCCCCGCATGGAAATACCACATCTCATCGGCCGTAAGTCGATGAAAATGCGACACTTCACCCGTTCGCAGTAAGAAATAAATACTGCTCCACAGCTGACGACTCGAATCGAAGGCCGAATCGGAGCGATAAGACGAACGGTAATATCCGCCTTCTACATGCTGCTCAAGCGCTAAATACTGAATAAAATCATCTGCCGTGTGCATGGCATTTCCTCGTTTTAAATGTTAATGCGCCAAAGTTTACACTCTCACCTAAATGGGATTAACCCTAATTATTTGCAGATCGAGGATTTGACCACAAAAACCACCTAAACTGATAAAGCTAGTCGACTATTCATCATATTGTTAACAATGCTGAACCCAAGTTTAAGGTTTGAATATCCACAAAAAAAAGCTAAATTCAAAACCAAATGACTGCCAATAATGACATTTGCAGTAGCAAGGATAATGAACACATAAAATGTGTCAGGGAGTAGATTTGATGATCAATGTTGAGCAAATCGCTTTAGTGCTGGACGCCCTACCCGATCCAGCGTTTATCCTTTCCCAAAGTGGCCGTTATATTGCGGTGTTTGGCGGTAAAGATGATCGTTATTACCATGATGGTAGTGGATTAGTCGGCCTATATATCAGTGACGTATTAAACGAAGAAAAAGCCAATTATTACCTCAGCATTATTGAACAAGCTTTAATAAGCCGTAAATTGCTCATCGAAGAATATGAGCTCAGTAACAAAGATATCAAAGGCTTACCTGAACAAGGCCCCACCGAACCTATTTGGTTTGAAGGGCGCATTCAGGCATTAGATTTTCTCGTCGATAATGAACCCGTGGTGCTATGGGTCGCCAGCAATATCTCCAAACGCCATCAGCTTGAAGTCCAGCTTCGGCAATTAAGCGATACAGACCAACTCACAGGACTATTTAACCGTCGCCGATTAGAGCGCGACTTAAACCTGCTGTTCGATACCTATAGTAGGCACCGCATTCCCGCCTCGATCTTAGTGCTCGATCTGGACAATCTAAAATTGATCAACGATCAACTTGGGCACCATGCGGGTGATAACGTCATCATGGCTGTGGCCGACACTTGCAAGCAGCAATTTCGCAAAACCGACAGTGCCTACCGTTTTGGTGGGGATGAGTTTGTCGTCGCCCTGCCCGGCGTTGAATACGATCAAGCCATAGTGTTTGCAGAATTTCTCTGCGATTGCTGCTTCAAAGCACTACAAAAACACGCCGTAAAAGGGCTCTTCGCCACCGTCAGTATTGGTGTCGCCACCATAGAGGCGAGCGATAAATCCTATGAAGACACCTTAAAACGCGCCGATGCCGCGCTCTATCAAGCCAAGCGGAATGGTAAGAATCGCGTTATCGCCAATAGTGCTTAAGGCTGTATATCCGTGGCAACGGCCATTAAAAAAGCGAACCTAGGTTCGCTTTTTTAATCATATCAAATACTTAATATTTACTATTAGTTCGCTGCTTTGGCCTTGCGGGCGGCGTGCAGTTTCTTATAGCTTTCAATTAAGCGTAAATGTGGCTCAATCCCTTCGAGCTGCATGCTGGTCTTAGTCAAGCCGCTGAAACGGACTTTACCAGTAACGCTGCCGACCACTTGTTCCATCACTTCCGCGCCAAACATGCGGGTAAAGTTATGGCTAAAGTCTTCGAGTTCAAGGTCTTCATCCAGTGTCACTTCCAGTACCGCGCTCATTGCTTGGAAGAACAGATTGCGCTTCACAGTATTGTCGTTAAATTGCAGGAACTCACCGACTAATTCGAGCGCCTCTTCATGCGCGCCGAGTGCTAGATAAATCAGGATCTTAAGTTCGATAATCGTTAACTTGCCCCAGACGGTATTTTCATCGAAGACGATACCAATCAGGGTACGAATATCGGTGTAGTTATCGAGCTGACTTTCCTCTAAACGATTGACTAGGTTAACCAATTGCTTAGTGCTTAGAGAATGCAGATTCAGAATATCTTCACGGTAATCCAGCGCTTTGTTGGTGTTATCCCAAATCAGGTCTTCAACTGGATAAACCTCAGAGTAATCAGGGACTAAAATACGGCAAGCCGATGCGCCTAACTGGGTAAATTCGGCAACATACACCTCTTTACCCAGCTCTTCTAAAATGCCGAATAAGCGGTCCGCTTCCTCTTCGTTGGTGCCGGAGAAATCCCATTCGCAGAACTCATAGTCATGCTTGCTGCTAAAGAAGCGCCAAGAGATCACCCCTGTTGAGTCGATAAAGTGCTCGACAAAGTTTTCTGGCTCGCTCACCGCCATGCTGTTAAAGGTCGGTTTTGGCACATCGTTTAAGCCTTCGAAGCTGCGACCTTGAAGTAATTCGGTTAGGCTGCGCTCCAATGCCACTTCAAAGCTTGGGTGGGCGCCGAAGGAGGCAAATACGCCGCCGGTTTTCGGGTTCATCAGCGTCACGCACATCACAGGGAACTGGCCGCCTAAGGAGGCGTCTTTCACCACCACTTGGAAGCCTTGTTCTTCTAAACCCTTAATGCCCGCAAGAATGCTTGGGTATTTTTCTAACACCGACATAGGCACGTCTGGCAGGACGATTTCCTGCTCGATGATTTGGCGTTTCACCGCGCGCTCGAATATCTCAGAGAGACACTGCACTTCGGCTTCTTTCAGGTTATTACCCGCGCTCATGCCGTTGCTTAAGAACAGGTTTTCAATCAGGTTTGATGGAAAGTACACAGTCTCGCCATCGGATTTACGGGTATAAGGAATCGCACAAATACCACGTTCACGATTGCCCGAGTTAGTGTCGATAAGATGCGAGCCACACAGCTCCTCATCGGGATTGTAAATCTCGAGGCAATAATCATCTAACAATCCCGCTGGCAGCGAATCGTCCTCTTCTAAAGCAAACCATTTTTCATTCGGGTAATGCACAAACTCGCTACTCGCGATCTCAACCCCAAAGAATTGATCGTTATAGAAGAAGTTATTGTTTAAACGCTCGATAAACTCGCCGAGGGCCGAGCACAGCGCGCTCTCTTTGGTTGCGCCTTTACCATTGGTAAAACACATGGGCGATGCGGCATCACGGATATGCAGTGACCACACATTGGGCACAATATTGCGCCATGAGGAGATCTCAATCTTCATCCCCAAATCGGCGAGCATCGCCGTCATATTGGCAATGGTCTGCTCCAGCGGTAAATCTTTGCCCAAAATATAGGTGCTGCTCTCTCCCGCGGGATGACCCATCAACATGGCATTGGCATCGGCATCGAGGTTTTCAACGGTTTCGATTCTAAATTCTGGGCCAGTCTGCACTACTTTTTTCACTGTGCAGCGGTCGATAGAGCGCAGAATACCTTCGCGGTCTTTATCCGAAATATCATCGGGCAATTCGACATTGATCTGGAAAATCTGGTTATAGCGATCTTCTGGGTCGACAATATTGTTTTGCGACAGGCGGATATTGTCCGTCGGAATATCGCGGGATTTACAATATACCTTCACAAAGTAGGCCGCACACAGCGCCGAAGAAGCTAAGAAGTAGTCGAAGGGACTCGGCGCCGAGCCGTCGCCCTTATAACGAATGGGCTGATCGGCCGTTACCGTAAAATCGTCGAACTTGGCTTCGAGTCTCAGGTTGTCGAGAAAATTAACTTTGATTTCCATTAGAATTTTTCCACTCAATATGCTCAAACGCGGTAATCGCATCCGTTACCGCACAGCATTGCCCTTGGGCGCTATCATCTGGGGGGAATTATCGGTGTTTTTCGACCATTAGTCTTGGGTTAATTATGTTAAAAAAACACCAGCGGGAGTTTTATGCAGTGAGCAGCAAGTAGAACAGTGGGATTTATTGCGGCATTGACTGTGGTTTGGCTAAGGATTAATGCTCAGCGTCGCCTTGCTTATCCGCCTCGCGCTTAACCAGTAGAAAGGTTAAATACATCTTGGTCGGCAGGGATAACGCCATGCCAACGGCAACGCATACGGCGCTGATAATAATCCCCTTAACACCCATGGCTTCGACACTTTCATTAAAGTTATGCAGATAAATGCCGAGCGCAATCAGGCACAGCCCTATGCTAATACAGATTTTTAAGAGGGTGATCAGCCTAGCATCCGTCATGGTTTACGCCGCCATTTATAAAATTTGGCTGTAAGCGGTTAATGAACCAGTGAAGCCCTACTCAATTCCACTGAGATCAACATTCCATGGCATCAGATCCGACATATCATCGGCGATTGAACGCTTTGGCAACTCCGTGAACAGGTGCCGGAAGTAATAATAGGGGTTGATGTCATTCGCCCGACACGTCATGACCAAGCTATACAGATTGGCACTGGCTTTCGCACCACCGACTGACGTTGAGAACATCCAGTTTTTTCGCCCCGTCGTGAACGGCCGGATATCCCGCTCTGTCACATTGTTGTCGATGCTGATATGTCCATCTTCCAGGTAGGTCAGCAGCTTAGGCCACTGATTCTTGGTGTAGGTGATGGCCTGGCCTAATGCTCCTTTGGGCAGCACATTCAGGCTATCGAGCCACGCTTTGAAGTCATTCAATATGGGGAGGCTTTCTTGCATCCTCAGCTGTTGGCGGGCTTCGGCCGACAGCGTTTTGGCTCGCTTTTCTATCCCATACAGTTTGGCGATAAAGGCCAGGGCCTTTTCGGGTTTCCCTGCCTTTTTCGAAGGGGATGCCTTTTGAGCATCGGTGAACTTGCGGCGCACATGCGCCATGCACGCGGCTTGAGTGACACCGTCTACCGTGTCATACGCACTGTAACCATCTGACAACAGATAACCATGGTAATCACCAAGGAATTCGCGCACACAAGCGCCTGCTCGGCTGGGGTGATAGTCGTAGATGACGACGGGATTGGGGGTGAACTCGCCGCTGCGATAAACCCACATATAGGATTTGGACTGGGCCTGTCTGTCTTCTTCTCTGAGCACTTGCACCGTGGTTTCATCGGCGCAGATGAGGGATTCTTTTAGGAGCTGCGCTTTCATTGCATCGATAATGACCTGCACTTTACTGCCAAGCTGCACACACCAGTTGGCCAAGGTGGCGCGACTAATATCTATACCCGAGCGGTTCAGGATATCTACCTGACGGTAGAGCGGCAGTGCATCGACGTATTTGGCGGTGACCACGGCGGCGAAGGCCTCGGCACTGCCAAGGCTTTTAGGGAGCATACTCGCCGGTTTTGGAGCTGTGACCACTTTGCTGGTTTCGGCTGTTTGCTCGCAGTGGCGACAAGCATATTTGGTGCGCTCATGGCGAATGACACTCACTCGCTGAGGTAGGATTTTCAGGGTTTCGCTGATTTCCTTACCGCATTCATGTAAAGGCGCATCACAGCAGTCGCAATACGGCGCATTTAAGGTATGGGTTTGCACCTCGCGTTCAAGGTCAGCAGGCAGCGGTTTACGACCCGTTTTTCTGCGCTCTTTAGGTGAGGAAGGCAACGCGTTTTGCTGTTCAGCTTCGTTGAACGTTCCTTTGGCGACTTTTTCGCTTTGGGCAGCGAAGCGTTTGGATTTGCTGAGGTTGAGCTGCTCAACGAGCAATTGCACCTGCGTTTTGAGGGCGGCGACTTCCTCCTCTTTGGCCTGCAACAATGCATCCTTGGCAAGAAGCATGGCCTTGAGTTGTTCTATATCATCGGGGTAGTCGGTCACTGGGCATCATCTACAGCATTGTATGGTGCCCAGTGTGACGGTTAAAAAGGATCGTTCAAGTGCAAAATTACGATCAGTGTCTAGCATCACACTTCTAGCCCATTTAAAGGCCGATGGGCTTTGTTGTTCTCGAGTGACAGCCCAGAGAGCAACCAGTGAAGTTGCGGTTTGCTGATGACAATCACGCCCTGGGAATTCGGGCGAGGCCATTTGAAGGTACCGTTCTCCAAACGGCGATAGTAAAGCCAAAACCCGTTGGTATCCCAAAACAAGATTTTGAGTTTATCGCGTCCGCGATTACAGAATATAAACCAGGCCTCGCTGAACGGGTCCATGTCGAGTTGTTCGGCGACAATGAGCGACAGACCATCGATAGACTTTCGCATGTCGGTGACACCGGAGACCAGAAAGACCTTGCCGGAGGGAGTCATTGCAAGGCATCCACCCAGTGTTTGATCTGAGCGGTACTCAGTGTTGTTGGTAATTCAGCGCGAATACCATTGGCAAAAGTAATGATCACCGACTCAGCCTTCGTCTCTTCATATTCATTGAAAATAATAGGCTGAAGTGTTTGCGTTGCGTCAGGAGAACGCAATCGCTTAGACCAATAGTAGAAGGTTTGATAACTGATGCCGCTGTCTGCACAGAATTGCTTGATGGAAAGCGTGCTTTGTTTTTGTTGCTCAACAACTGTTGCCCAATGGGCGCGCTTTTGCTCTTGGTTCATAGTGCCTCCGATGAAAAAGGCACTATGTCAAAGTATTGGTATTATCCGTCATTCCGCAGCTAATTCCAGAATTTAAATAGTGTGATCTGGCGATCAGCTTTTCATAAAAACTACGACACCATCTTGACCGCGATCGACAGTTTTGATCTATTACTGCTATTTGACGGTCTCAAAATATGTCTACCCATCCTGTTATTAAACGCTTAGATCACCTTGGTCTCATTGCCGCCTTTTGTCACGAAATTGGCCTGCCACGGATGATAGATGCCGTTATCCCAAAATATTCTGACCACAATGTTTCTCATGGTGACGCGGTATTGGCCATGCTCCTAAATGGACTTGGCTTTCATAGCAGAACACTGCACATGTTCTCGGACTTTTTTAAGACCAAGCCTGTATCTAAGCTACTCGCCAAAGACATTGAAGCACACCACCTGACTGATGATGTACTAGGCCGCACATTAGATGCTCTATACGAAGCCGATGTCTCAGCGCTCTATCAGGTTATTGCTGAGCGTGTTGTTGATAAACTGGGCTTGACGACCGATTCTGTTCATCTTGATATCACTAGCTTCCACGTTGATGGTGAGTATGCACAAGATGAAAACACCAACGTGATTAAGCTTGTAAGAGGTTATAGTCGGGATCATAGGCCAGAGCTTAACCAAGTCGTGCTTGAACTCATCTGTGAAAACCAAGCAGGTATTCCTGTTTACATGCAAGCACTGAGTGGTAACACCAATGATGCCAAGGCATTCGCTGAAGTCACTAAAAGACACATACATTGCCTAAAAGCCGCGCAAAATAGTCGTTACTTTATCGCTGATGCCGCTTTGTACACCGAAGAAAGCATCTCCTCGCTAGATGAGCAAAATCAAAAATTCATTACCCGTGTCCCCATGACCATCAAGCTCGCAAAACAAGCACTACTTGCGCTAGAGCCAGAGCAATTAAGCACTATCGGTCATGGCTACTCAGGATGTTGGATAGACTCGGATTACGGAAAGGTCAATCAACGTTGGTTGCTCGTTCACAGTGAACAGGCCACCAAGCGGGAAGAAATCACTTTCTTCAAGAACTTAGAGAAAAACATAGCAAAAGAAATCAAAGCGTTGGAAAAGCTAAGTAAAAAACCATTCGCTTGTGAAGTTGACGCAGAATTAGCGTTTAACGATTTCAAGAAACAATGTGACTTACTTGGGTTTGAACAAGGCACTCTCATCAAACAGCCGACTTACTCTCATTCGGGCCGCCCAAAGACAGATGAAGCACCGACAGGATACCAATACTTTATCGAAGCCGCCCCCTTCACCGACCTAGAAAAAGTAAAACTGGCTAAGCTCAAAGTAGGCATGTTTATCCTCGCGACGAATGACACCGACAATGAAGCACTCACCATGGCGGCTCTTCTAGCACATTACAAATCGCAACAAAAAGTCGAGCGCGGCTTCCGTTTTCTAAAAAGCCCTGAGTTTTTAACCTCTTCCATCTTCTTGAAAAAGCCTGAGCGCATTGAAGCGTTGCTAATGATAATGACGTTGAGCTTGCTTGTTTACGCTAGTTTAGAACACAAAATCAGAGAACAACTCGCACAAACCGAAGCGTTCTTCCCAAGTATGGTAAAGAACAAGACGACCTCCAGACCGACGGCACGTTGGGTCTTCTTGCAATTCGAAGGCATAGATACGCTAGAGATTAACGGCCAAAGGTTCATCACTGGACTTCAAGATCACCAAACACAACTACTCAAATTACTCGGTAGATTCTATGAGGTAGTTTATTCCTAAATTAGCTGCGGAATGTCGGCAGGGCGACCGCATGAGTGTCTACATTTTAACCACATGACTAAAACCAGCGCTTAATACCTCCTCTAGCATGGTTGTGCTCATCATGCATCGCTTTTGTTTACCAACAATGCTTAGCTTGGTTGGCTCTGCTCGAAGCATATTCAAACTCATATGGCGTAAGCAAGACAGATTTTCTGCACCATGACCTTTATATATCTGGCACGCATCTTCATTCATGGTGACATCAAGCACCCAGTGCATTGACTCTATGCCCCAGTGGTCTCTGACTGCTACCGCAGCTTGCTCTGCACTAAGCGCTTTGGAACTGATGTAATAACGGTACTCTAGCTCGACAGATTTGCCTTTCTCAAAGCGGAAGTTTTCAACCATGATAATGTTCTTCAACCCTTTCCAGCGAGAGAAGTCACCATCAAGGTTGGTACTGGCCAAAACATAGCATTGGCGAGACTCTATACGTCCATGCCCCTGTTCAAGGTTGACAGTGTCTGCCACATTGGCTCGCTGAGATGAGAATGCTTTTTCCATCGCTTGTCGGAGTTTTCCTTGATTGCTCTTTACTGCAAGCAAGTAATCACCACCTTGCTCTACAATGGCTTTGGCTATACTAGTCTGACAAGCCATTGCATCAATGGTGACTAGGGCTCCCCTGATATCAAGCATCTTTATCAGCTCAGGAATGGCCGTTATTTCATTACTCTTTTGCTCAGTTTTTAACTGTCCCAACACAAGTTTGTTTGATGATGCATAAGCACTGATCATATGGATAGTGCTCGACCTATCTTCGCGATTGTATGAGCCTCGAAGTGTTTTTCCGTCGATCGCAACGACTTGACCTTGGGTAAGAGTATGTACTGACGACATCCAGTTGATGAAGCACTCATGAAACGACTCTGGTTCAATCGTCGATATTATGCGAGCAATAGTGTCATCAACAGGAATGCCGTTCACAAAGAGGCCATTACGCTTAAACCAATCATGATGACCGAGAATGTATTCACGAATATCAAACCAGCCTTTCGCGCCTGCAATCACCGCACATAGCGAGCCAAAAAGGACTTCAAACAGGCAATATGTGACCTTTGCACCTTGGCGTTGGTCGATAATCGTTTGAAAATGTTCTTTGAAGTGGTCAATGTGCATGGTGCTCTCCCTAAAAAGGGAGTATATGATCACAGCTAAATGTGATCGTCAAATCGATCATGAATTTGGTTAAAAAGTGTTCGCGATCTCACCCTGGGAATGTCGGTTTTATAAATCGAAGTAAATTATCTTTATTTAAAAAATCATATTTATATTCAACATCAAAATTATCAATTACCGCATAAGATATTTTACACAAAACCCAAGCGTGAAAGATGTCTAATGCATTAGATCTATCATGCAGATAAGTCTCTAATCTCAAATAGTGATTGAATGTTATATAAATTGGCAAAGGTAGTTTTTCGTCATTAATACAGGTATTGTATGCGCATCTCATTTGATGCGTTTTCCCTGTACCTCTCGGGCCAGTTATTAATTTAGCACCTACTTGTATTAACTTTTTCTGAATATACTTAAAGTGTTCACTGTTTGCCGTCCAGCTCAGCAATTGCTCAACGCTTAAATAGTCAGCCCGCTCTTCGTATTCGCTACTATCAAAAAATGATAGATCTATCCCTAACTGCTCGGCCATAAGAGGATTCCCTTTACATATATTATAAATGACTGTATTATATCCCTAATTTTATAAGGTTACCATAGAAAGTGGTCGAGTTAAATCAATACTATACCCCTGAGGTTACAAGCTTTTTCCTTGCAGCACAGCTTGAAATAAAGCACGTAAAGACCTGTCTAGAGCTAAGTGCAGGTGAAGGCGCACTTATAGAACCGATAAAAAAACTCAACCCTTCGATAGAATTTACTACAGTAGATTTAGATCCTAAAAATACAGCAAAACTAAGAAAAAAATACCCGAAAGATATCCATATCTGCAAAGATGCTTTAGACTTAAATTTGGGTATAGAGATTAATTCTTATGATTTAGCGATATGTAACCCTCCTTTTGCATATGTTTTTTTTAATGAAATAAACAATCAGTATATTGACAGTTGTTACTTAGACTTATTTAAGAACTCTAAAAAAGTAAGAACCGAAATATTATTCATACTAAAGAATCTTTTGTATATAAAAAAAGGTGGAACATTAGCCATCATTGTGCCTGATCTAATTTTTAGCTCTTATACTTTCTCTAACTTCAGAAGAGTTCTTTTCTCCGAAAACAGCCTAATAAAGATAATAGAATGTGAGCACAAAATCTTTAAAAAAACTGAAGCTAAAACATATATATTATTCATTAAAAAAGAAAAGCCTAAAAATTCAAATGAATTTATACCTTACATTAAAATATCACAAACTGGTATTCAGCAGCATAATTTTTTAGTAAGTTCTACATTTAAAATACTAGAAAACAAAAACTTAAAAAACTATATAATTTTCAGGGGCTCAAATTCAAGTAAAGAGTGCAGAGCTACAAATAGACCGTTTCATCATAACTACTCCTATTTGGAAGACTTTTCTGAAATAGCTTACCCTTTTTTAGAAAATGATAAAGTTGAAAATTTTAAATATGCCATACCAGGGGACATATTGATTCACCGTGTTGGAAGAAATATAGGAAAAACAGTTTATCTAATTGATAGTGAAGTAATTATTAGTGATTGCATTATTGCAATTCGTTTTAAAAGCAAAAAAATGCGTAAAAGTTTTATTAATGCATGGGTTAAGAGAAAGCAAGACTGGATAAAAAATAACTCAAAAGGTACTTGCGCTAAAAACATCTCAATTCATGATATCAGAAACTTTATAAGCTCCATATAACAAGAATGATTTAAGTAGGTGACACGATTTAGAGAATGTTTGTCTTCCCCAAAACACTACACCACTCTCAATGGTTACACCAAAACTGGCATTGTTGCACCAGTGACCTTCTAAAACATGGATGTTTTAGCAGAGCTTACAGGGATGTATTTACCCGACATTCCGCAGCTAATTTAGGAATAAACTACCTCATAGAATCTACCGAGTAATTTGAGTAGTTGTGTTTGGTGATCTTGAAGTCCAGTGATGAACCTTTGGCCGTTAATCTCTAGCGTATCTATGCCTTCGAATTGCAAGAAGACCCAACGTGCCGTCGGTCTGGAGGTCGTCTTGTTCTTTACCATACTTGGGAAGAACGCTTCGGTTTGTGCGAGTTGTTCTCTGATTTTGTGTTCTAAACTAGCGTAAACAAGCAAGCTCAACGTCATTATCATTAGCAACGCTTCAATGCGCTCAGGCTTTTTCAAGAAGATGGAAGAGGTTAAAAACTCAGGGCTTTTTAGAAAACGGAAGCCGCGCTCGACTTTTTGTTGCGATTTGTAATGTGCTAGAAGAGCCGCCATGGTGAGTGCTTCATTGTCGGTGTCATTCGTCGCGAGGATAAACATGCCTACTTTGAGCTTAGCCAGTTTTACTTTTTCTAGGTCGGTGAAGGGGGCGGCTTCGATAAAGTATTGGTATCCTGTCGGTGCTTCATCTGTCTTTGGGCGGCCCGAATGAGAGTAAGTCGGCTGTTTGATGAGAGTGCCTTGTTCAAACCCAAGTAAGTCACATTGTTTCTTGAAATCGTTAAACGCTAATTCTGCGTCAACTTCACAAGCGAATGGTTTTTTACTTAGCTTTTCCAACGCTTTGATTTCTTTTGCTATGTTTTTCTCTAAGTTCTTGAAGAAAGTGATTTCTTCCCGCTTGGTGGCCTGTTCACTGTGAACGAGCAACCAACGTTGATTGACCTTTCCGTAATCCGAGTCTATCCAACATCCTGAGTAGCCATGACCGATAGTGCTTAATTGCTCTGGCTCTAGCGCAAGTAGTGCTTGTTTTGCGAGCTTGATGGTCATGGGGACACGGGTAATGAATTTTTGATTTTGCTCATCTAGCGAGGAGATGCTTTCTTCGGTGTACAAAGCGGCATCAGCGATAAAGTAACGACTATTTTGCGCGGCTTTTAGGCAATGTATGTGTCTTTTAGTGACTTCAGCGAATGCCTTGGCATCATTGGTGTTACCACTCAGTGCTTGCATGTAAACAGGAATACCTGCTTGGTTTTCACAGATGAGTTCAAGCACGACTTGGTTAAGCTCTGGCCTATGATCCCGACTATAACCTCTTACAAGCTTAATCACGTTGGTGTTTTCATCTTGTGCATACTCACCATCAACGTGGAAGCTAGTGATATCAAGATGAACAGAATCGGTCGTCAAGCCCAGTTTATCAACAACACGCTCAGCAATAACCTGATAGAGCGCTGAGACATCGGCTTCGTATAGAGCATCTAATGTGCGGCCTAGTACATCATCAGTCAGGTGGTGTGCTTCAATGTCTTTGGCGAGTAGCTTAGATACAGGCTTGGTCTTAAAAAAGTCCGAGAACATGTGCAGTGTTCTGCTATGAAAGCCAAGTCCATTTAGGAGCATGGCCAATACCGCGTCACCATGAGAAACATTGTGGTCAGAATATTTTGGGATAACGGCATCTATCATCCGTGGCAGGCCAATTTCGTGACAAAAGGCGGCAATGAGACCAAGGTGATCTAAGCGTTTAATAACAGGATGGGTAGACATATTTTGAGACCGTCAAATAGCAGTAATAGATCAAAACTGTCGATCGCGGTCAAGATGGTGTCGTAGTTTTTATGAAAAGCTGATCGCCAGATCACACTATTTAAATTCTGGAATTAGCTGCGGAATGACGGATTTACAGCGAGTCACTGGTGTAACAGTGCGAGAGCCTGCGGCAGGCAATTAGCAACACCGCATTATCAGCGACTTATAAAGCTAATTAGCAGCTCAATCTCGGCAGAATGAATAACTAACCAATAAAAAAGCGAACCGCTAAGGGTTCGCTTTCATCAAACGTTAGAACTGAATAACGTACTATTCAGCCTCTATTTCAGCAATTACTCGTAGTCTTCCATCGGCACACAAGCACAGAACAAATTACGGTCGCCGTACACGTCATCAATACGATTCACGGTTGGCCAGAACTTGTTAGTACGCACTGCGGCACTTGGGAACACGGCCACTTCACGGCTGTATGGGCGTGAATCGAACGCTGGGTCCATAATATCGGCCATAGTGTGTGGTGCGTTGTGCAGCGGGTTGTTGTCCGCTGGCCACTCGCCCGCTTCAACTTTCGCGATTTCGGCGCGGATTGACACCATAGCGTCGATAAAGCGGTCCAGTTCAACCTTAGACTCAGATTCGGTTGGCTCAATCATCAGCGTGCCCGCAACAGGGAAGCTCATGGTTGGTGCGTGGAAACCGTAGTCGTTCAGACGCTTAGCGATATCCATTTCGGTCACGCCAGAGGCTTCTTTAATTGGACGCAGGTCGATAATACATTCGTGCGCGACGCGATCGTTACGGCCGCGGAACAGTACTGGGTAGTGTTCAGACAGCTTCTTCATCACGTAGTTAGCGTTTAACAGTGCGGTTTGAGTCGACTTTTTCAGGCCGTTTGAACCGAGCAGCTTAATGTACATCCAGCTGATTGGCAGAATGCCAGCACTGCCGTATGGCGCTGCTGATACCGCACCGTTGTTATCGCTTTCGCGGCCTGGTTTCACTACTACGTGACCCGCAACGAACGGCGCTAAGTGCGCTTTCACACCGATTGGGCCCATACCTGGACCACCGCCGCCGTGTGGAATGGCGAAGGTTTTGTGCAGGTTAAGGTGCGATACGTCGGCACCGATAAAGCCTGGTGAGGTTAAGCCAACTTGGGCGTTCATGTTGGCGCCGTCCAAGTACACTTGACCACCGTGCTGATGCACTATGTTGCAGATTTCGCGGATAGATTCTTCGTACACACCGTGGGTCGATGGGTAAGTGATCATGATACATGACAGGTTTTCTGCCACTTCAGCCGCTTTGGCCTTCAGATCTTCTAAATCTACGTTACCTTGCTTGTCACAGGCAGTCACAACCACTTGCATACCGGCTAATTGCGCCGATGCGGGGTTAGTACCGTGGGCAGATTGTGGGATTAAGCAGATGTTTCTGTGGGCCTGCCCACGAGACTCGTGGTATTTACGAATCGCCAGCAGACCCGCGTATTCACCCTGTGCGCCAGAGTTAGGTTGGATACACACGGCATCGTAACCTGTGACATTCACTAACCATGAAGACAGTTCTTCAATCAGTTGAGTGTAACCCTTGGCTTGATCCAGTGGGCAGAATGGGTGCATGTTAGCAAATTCTGGCCAGCTGACTGGGATCATTTCAACCGCAGCGTTTAACTTCATGGTACATGAACCCAATGAAATCATTGAGTAGTTCAGTGCTAAGTCTTTGCTTTCGAGACGCTTGATATAACGCATCATCTCGGTTTCGCTTTGGTAGCGATTGAAGGTTGGGTGGCTCAGGATGGCATCTTCACGCACTAAAGAAGCAGGAATCGATTGGCTACCTTGCGCCACGATTTGCGCATCTAATGCGGCAACGTCTAAGCCATGGCCAGCACCTAAAATCACATCGAACAGGGCGTCGATATCGGTGCGGATAGTGGTTTCATCTAAGCTCACGCCGACGATGCCGTCAGCATCGAAACGCAGGTTCATTTCAGCGGCCAGCGCGCGAGCATTGACTGCTGCAACGTCTAAGCCTTTGATGCTGATGGTATCGAACCAAGTGTTGTTCACTAAGTTCACGCCTTTAGCTTGTAAGCCAGCGGCTAAGATATCGGTGAAGCGGTTGATGCGTGATGCGATGGTTTTCAGGCCTTGTGGGCCGTGGAATACGGCGTAGAAAGACGCCATGTTCGCTAACAGAATTTGCGCGGTACAAATGTTTGAGTTGGCTTTTTCGCGGCGGATATGTTGCTCACGAGTTTGCATCGCCATACGCAGTGCGCGGTTACCACGGGTGTCCTTTGACACACCGATGATACGGCCAGGCATAGAGCGTTTGTGCTCGTCACGGGCCACGAAGAAGGCCGCGTGTGGACCACCAAAGCCCATCGGCACACCGAAACGCTGCGCGCTACCGAAGACCACGTCGGCGCCCATGGCACCCGGTGACTTGAGTAACACTAATGCCATGATGTCGGCAGCCACAGTCACAATCACGTTTTTCGCACGTAATTCGGCGAATAAGTCAGTGAAGTCAGTGATTTGACCGAAACGGTTTGAATACTGGAACAGGGCACCAAACAGTTCGTGGTTTACTGCTTCATGGGCAGGACCTACCACCACTTCAAAACCAAAACACTCAGCGCGAGTCTTCACTACGTCTAAGGTTTGTGGGAATACGTCATCGGCTACGAAGAAGATGTTCGCTTTTTTAGCTTTAGACACACGCTTAGCCAGCGCCATCGCTTCGGCAGCGGCAGTCGCTTCGTCCAGCAGCGAAGCAGAGGCTAAATCTAAACCGGTTAAATCCATAGACACTTGTTGGAAGTTTAGAATGGCTTCTAAACGGCCTTGGGCGATCTCTGGCTGATATGGCGTGTACGCCGTGTACCAACCTGGATTTTCTAAGACGTTACGCAAAATCACATTAGGCACTTGGGTACCGTAGTAGCCCATACCAATGTAGCTTTTGAAGACTTGGTTTTGCTTGGCTAAACCACGAATGTAGGCCAAACCTTCGGCTTCGCCGCAGGAATCACCAATGCTCAACTCTTGGCTTAAACGGATCGACTCAGGCACGATTTGCGCGGTCAGATCGTCCAAAGACTCAGCACCAACGTAGTTCAACATTTCTTGTTGTTGGCTGCTATCTGGGCCGATATGGCGACGTAAGAATAAATCGTGCTGTTCTAACTGAGTGAGGGTTTGCTTGGTCATGATAAACCTTGTTCCAGATTTGCCGTCGCTCAGGACTGTAGGGTACTGATAAACGGGCTATTGTTATGTCAAACTTGCGCTAAAACAAACGAAGCCCCTGAGGGCTTCGTTAGCGTCGACGATTATTCTTCGTCGATTACAGCTTGGTAACCTTCTGCATCGAGCAGAGCGTCAACTTCTGATTCATCAGAAGGCATAACGCGGAAGAACCAGCCTTCGCCGTAAGCGTCGCTGTTTACCAGCTCTGGAGAATCTTCCAGTGCTTCGTTGACGGCAATCACTTCACCAGAGATTGGCGCGTAGATGTCAGAAGCCGCTTTCACTGATTCCGCCACTGCACAGTCGTCGCCCGCCGTGACAGTGTCACCCACTTCTGGCAGCTCAACGAAAACCATGTCACCTAACAGCTCTTGAGCGTGCTCAGTGATACCCACAGTGTAGCTACCGTCTTCTTCCTTGCGGATCCATTCGTGTGAAGAGGCGTATTTCAGTTCTGTCGGAATATTGCTCATTGTTCTTGTTCCTTGTTCCGTTTTTTTAAAATGCTTGTTTACCGTTGCGCACAAAGTTTGGCGCTACTACTCTAACAGCCACGCGCTTTTTACGCATCTCGACTTCCGCCGTATCCCCAATTGAACTAGGAACACGCGCCATCGCAATAGAATAGCCCAATGTAGGTGAGAAAGTACCGCTAGTGATCACGCCTTGCTGCTCAACACCCGCTGCATCGGTGAAAAATACTGGCATATCATGGCGTAACACGCCTTTTTCTTCCATCACTAGACCGACTAATTTGTCGGTTCCCGCATCGCGCAGGGCTTCAAGCGCCTTACGACCGATAAAGTCACGGTCGGTTGGCTCCCATGCAATGGTCCAGCCCATGTTGGCGGCCAGCGGGTTGATGGTTTCGTCCATATCTAAGCCGTAGAGGTTCATACCGGCTTCGAGACGTAATGTATCGCGGGCGCCTAAACCACAGGGCTTAACGCCTTGATCTAACAGAGCTTGCCACAGGGCTTCGGCTTCCGCTTCTGGCACGATGATCTCGTAGCCCGCTTCACCTGTGTAACCTGTGGTCGCAATAAACAGAGAACCCGCTTGCTTACCGAAGAAAGGTTTCATGCCTTCGATGGCGGCATTTTGCTCGCTACTGAATACGGCGGCGGCTTTGGCCTTAGCGTTAGGCCCTTGAACGGCGATCATCGCCAGCTCAGGACGCTCGGTCACTGTGACATCAAAACCTTGGGATTGTTTGGCGATCCAGGCTAAGTCTTTTTCGCGGGTCGCGCTGTTAACAACAACACGGTAGAAAGTGTCGGTGAGGTAGTAAGTGATTAGGTCGTCGATGATGCCGGCATTGTCATCTAACATGCCGCCGTATAAGGCTTTACCAGGAACTTTAAGTTTGGCCACATCGTTGGCGAGCAACTTACGGAGGAATGCACAAGCGTCGGTTCCGGTCACATCAACCACAGTCATGTGGGACACGTCGAACATACCTGCGTCTTGACGCACGGCGTGGTGTTCTTCGATTTGTGAACCATAGTTGAGGGGCATATCCCAACCGTGGAAGTCGACCATCTTAGCGTTTGATTCTAAGTGCTTGTTAAACAGAACAGTTTTATTAGCCATTGTTATCCCTTTTTTGCGGCCTTCTTCAGGTCTCTGCCTAGCGTAGGGTGATACAAATCCGGCTAAATATCTGGCTAATCGGCATTTCACTTCCACGATGCATCAATTTGAAAGGGGTTCTTTCGGTCTCAATGCGTCTGTCACTGCAACGCCTGATTCGCTCTGAATTAATCAGATATTTATCGTGATTGGTATAAGTACTAGGGTCTAAAATGCGGCGAAATTATACCTTGCGTCACAAATTTGTATACAGGAGATTTTTCTAATCCGAAGCCAGTGTCATTAGATTTTCTCATCTTCAACATGTAATTTTTTTACATGCGAAAGCGAGATTTGCGCAGCTTGCAATCAAATCGCTGATAATTGCGGCAATTCTGATCACATTAGCGCAACCGAGGCTAGCGACATAACTTGGGCAGCGACGACTTATTACCCATGGCCTGTTGCATGAACACTGTTTTCAGCCCAGCGATATTATCAACGAGGTTGAGTCCCAGATCGCGAATGGCCTTTTTAACTGGGTTTGAACCCTCGAACAGGCGCTTAAAGCCTTCCATCGCCGCGATCATCTCCATCGCATCGGCCTTGCGCCAACGCTCTAACGCACGCAGCTCGGCATAATCACCGATATCCTTACCCGCATCGTGTAACTCGCCGATGACTTCGATAATGCTGGCGGCATCGAGGAAGCCAAGGTTAACCCCTTGGCCCGCTAATGGATGAATGGTATGGGCCGCGTCCCCCGCGAGCACTAAACGGTGGCGGGCAAAATGGCGGGCGTAGCGCATCCGCAGCGGGAAGGCTTGGCGTTCACTCTCCAGCTTGCAAATGCCAAGGCGACCGTCGAAGGCGGCGGTAAGATTACGCTCAAATTGCACTTTATCCATTGCCAGTAATTCAGTGGCGCGCTCGGGCGGCACTGACCAGACGATGGAGCAGAGGTTTTCTTCATATAACGGCAAGAAGGCCAGCGGGCCGTCCTGCAAAAACACTTGGCGAGCGGTGGCAAGGTGCGGCATCTCGCTACGAATGGTCGCCACGATCGCATGGTGACCATAATCCCAGAAGGTTAACGGGATCTTACATTGTTCACGCACCCAAGAATTGGCGCCATCGGCGGCAATCACAAGTGCGGCGCTCACACTTTCTATTTCAGCACCATTGGCGAGAGTCAACCAAGCTTCACGCTCGCCAAAGGCGATACGCTCTATGCGTTGGTTTTCGATATGGGTGATATTGTCAAATTCACTGGCACGCTTGGCGAGGGCATAGCTGATGGCGTCGTTTTCGATAATCGCACCAAGGCTCGTTTCACTGATGCTACTGGCATCGAAGGCGATTTTGCCAAAGCCGTCTTTATCCCATACCGCCATTTTTTGATAGGGCGTCGCGCGGCTGGCATCGACATAGTGCCAAGCGCCGAGGTGCTCCAGCAAACGTTGGCTCGCCTTGTTGATGGCGCTGACCCTAAGCCTTGGCTCGCCGCTCACGGCTTGGGTACTTTGGGCATCGATCACGACGACATTCAAGTTGGCCTGTGCCAATCCTATCGCGGTGGCGAGTCCCACCATGCCGCCACCCACAATGGCAATGTCATAGGCTTGTGAACTTAACATGGATACATCCTTTTCGCGTTGCGATACCAGTAATTATTTCCAGCCCATCGCTTTTTGAGCGACGGGGGTTTTCAGTGGCGGGAACCAAGACAACAGCCGCAATCCTAGATTACGCCCAAGGGCCAAGGGCCAATATTGGTTAGAGAAGCCACGGACTAAAAATTCAATATTGCGAATAGTGCTGTTTCTATCCGCCTCACGGGCCTGCAAATAGCCATGGGTGACGGCGACACCGCCGATATCCTCACCCTGCGCCAGCGCGCGTTGCAGCACTTCAAGCAAGCTCACCACATCCCGAAGGCCTAAGTTAAATCCCTGCCCCGCAATCGGGTGTAGCGTCTGCGCCGCATTGCCGATAAACACGCATCTATGGTGGATTGGCCTTGGCATGTAGGACAGATTTAGCGGATAAGCATGGCGCTCGCTGACATCGATAAACTGGCCGGCGCGATAACCAAAGGCCTGCTGCAACTCAGCTAAAAACTCGGCTTTTGGGGCATTGAGCATCGTTTGGGCGCGGTGATTATCGAGCGCCCAGACGAGGGACAAACGCGGTTGACCTTGGCTATCTGCCATCGGCAATAACGCCAGTGGGCCAGTCTCGGTAAATCGTTCATAGGCCCAATGTTGATGCGGCTTATCGGTTTGTAGATTGGCGACAATCGCGGTTTGTTCAAACGCCACTTGGGTAATGGGCAGATTAAAACTGCTGCGCACTTTAGACTGCAAGCCATCGGCGGCGACCACCAGCTTGGCGCAAATCCGCTCGCCGGAATCCAGCACCAGCGTGTGGCTGTCGATATCGGGAATTAACGCTGACAGTTTGGCAGGGCAATAGCGCTTAACCTGAGTTTTGTTAAGCTCGCTAAACAGCACTTGGCCGACCCTTTCCAGCTCGACCACTTGCCCCAGCGCATCTAAATGGAACTGACTAGCATTGAGTTCCGTCATGCCAAAATGACCACGATCGGACACATGGATATCTTTGATTGCTGTGCCTAAATGCGCCAATTTTGGCCATAAACCTAAACGGGATAACTCGAAGATAGAACCATGGGCAATGGCGATAGAACGGGCGTCAAAACCGGGGTGATTGTTATCGGGAAGATGCGCCTCGATTAAGGCAATTGATAACGGTTTTTCAGTACCAGACAAACGAGCCAAAGCTAACGCGAGGGTCGCACCCGCCATGGCGCCACCGACAATGGCAATATCGACATTTTGAACTGAATTATCCATGTGCTCTGCTACCGTCATGGGGTTCTCATTCAAGCTATGGCATGGCTAAAAGCGTTTCGCCATCAGGATGTTAGATTTGAAAAACAATAAAAGGCGGAATCGCTCCGCCTTTCTCTTTTAGGGATTAATGGATCACCGCGGCATCGTCACTCTCTTCGTGGCTCGGCTCTGGGCCAAACTCGGAGTAACACAAAATCGCAGCAATGCGCACAAATTCCAGCAATTCAATATAGGCGGTTTCCGACTCTTCATCGTCGGTCACATCGAATTCCACTTGGGCGATATCGGCCAGATCTTTAATCACTTCACGCACTTCGGCGGAGGCTTTATTGAGCTTAGGCTGGATAATCGCAATGCCCGTTAAAAAGCTTTGCGTCCAAAGCGATAGCGCCTCAACTCGGTGACTGAGGGATTCTTCCTCTTCGGGAAGCAATGGCATAAAACCAAAATCAAAGTCACTCAAACGAGCAACCGAGTCTTGGAACAACTCACACACCAATTGATGTAAAGGTGCGGGCAAAGGCTGACCATCGTTCATCAGGTCAAATAACGGTTTAATCCACAAATCACCGGTTTGATCTACACCACCGCAGATTAAACCCACAAGAGCACCGTGAACTTCCACGGGATGCTGACCAATTTCAGCCGCATCGAGGGCTATTTTTAAGCTTTCGATACGTAACGAAGGAGGGGTCGCCATATCAGATTCCAATCAGAATTTTCCAGCAGCAATGCTAGCAGAGTTAAAGACTTGAACCAACTCTGATCCGGCATTCTTAGGGTTGAAGATAAAAATTCCGGCAACTGCTCACACAAGCAGCAAACAAAACGGCGAATGTGCAATCCATCAGCGGCTTACCTTGCACTTTTAATATCAGCCCTATATAGTCCGCCCTATCGATGCCAACGAAAGGATCATCTTCGAATGAGTAACAGTGCAGTTGAAATCACCCTGCTGGGGCGCACCTACTCTATCGCCTGTCCGAAAGGTCAGGAAGATGCCCTACGTATTGTGGCTCAAGGGGTTGAGCAGCAACTCACCACCCTAAAAAATCGCACTAATAGCTTAAGCCGCGAAGAAATTGCCATTATGGCGGCGCTGAATATTGGCCACGAGTTGTACCAAGAAAAGCAAAAGAATAAGCATTATATGAAACAAATGGATGACCGCATCAGCCTGTTGCAGTCAACCTTGGAAAACGCCTTAGTTGAGCGTTCAACCAAATAGTTTTAGACTGTGCACTCGGTGCCAAGCACCATCTATCTGAGAAGAGTTGCACAGTGAATGGCTAACTGGCCTATACTTTTTTAAGCCAAACGATTAGCGATTCAATACCGTTTTTGCTCCCTGGGATGCAGGCCAACTGGTAATGTCCCTGTGCCGATAATTTTGATCTCAGGGTGAATGCTTTACTGACATTGAGCATGCTCGGCTCGTACCGAGAAGCCTTAGGAGGTAATCATTTACCCGCCTTGAACCTACGGTTCAAGGGCTACACCGGTAGCGGCATTCTGGGGAGCATCTTATTTATGTCTATCACTTCACCTGTCTCAAACACTTCGGCCCAAGCAGTCAATGGGCCACACGGCACTCAGCCTGAAATTGACGCCAAGTCGCTAAGCCCAAATCTAAGCCCAACGCTAAGCCGCGCCGAGTTACGCAAACAAATACGTTTAGCGCGCCGCTCGCTTTCGACAGAGGTGCAAACCGAGGCAAGCCTTGCCGCAGGTCAGCGAATGCTCGAAAAGCTCAGCGCGCTGAAGGCCATGCATGTCGCACTTTACCTCACCCACGATGGCGAACTGGCAACTGCTCCGCTTATCGCAGCGCTTTGGCAACAGGGGATTCAAACCTATCTGCCACGGCTGCACCCCTTTAATGCTGGGCAATTATTGTTTTTGCATTACCACGCCGACTCGCCAATGCAGCCGAATCAATTCGGTATTTTAGAGCCACGGCTAGATGTGCGTAACGTTATGCCGATTGAGCGACTCGATGTGGTGATCACCCCGTTGGTTGCCTTTGATATCCAAGGTAATCGTATGGGCATGGGCGGCGGCTATTACGACAGAACGCTAGCTAATTGGCACAGCAAAGGCAGACCACTTCCTATGGGGTATGCCCATGATTGCCAACAAGTACCGAGCCTGCCATGCGAACATTGGGATGTGCCCTTACCCGCTATCATCACCCCAAGTCGAGTATGGGAGTTTTGAAAAGTAGGAGCTAGAAGCTAGAGCGCTTCGCTGCTAGAAAAAGCAGAGCATCGCTCCATAACGACTTCTTCTTGATTGAATCTAGATTCTAGAGCCATGCAATGGCGTTCTAGAGGTCATAGGCCGTTCTAGATTTTCTTTATTTTAAATGCCGCCCACCATCGACATTGTGGCTGCGCCCAGTGACATAGCGGCTCGCCAATAGATAATCCACTAAGGCAATAATCTCCTGATTTCCAGCTTCTTTTGGCAAGATGGCCTTGGCTAAGGTCTTTTGTCGATAGGCTTCATCATCACTTGGATTAAAAAGGATCATCGCCGGCGCAATCGCATTCACTTTGACCTCGGGCGCTAATTTAGCCGCAAAGGATAAGGTTAAATTATCTAGCGCCGCTTTACTGGCCGCATAAGCCATGTGCTTGGCACTGCCCTTTTCGGCCACATAGTCGGTGAAATGGATAATATCGCTGGCGCCAATCTCACCCTCGGCTCCCGCACGTAATTGCGAGGCTAAGGCTAGGTTTATTTGATAGGGTACGCTCACATGCACCTGCATCATGCGCTGCATCACCTCATGGGGGGCAAGGCTTGGGCTGTTGTCTGGCAACCAGTCAGAGGCATTATGGATAATAGCGCGGATTTTGGGGTATTGGCTCAATTGCTCAATCAGGGTTTGGAGCTGCGCATTATCGTAAAAGTCGCATTGCATTAAGGTCGCGCCCAAAGACTGCAACTCATCGATGCTGGGATAATGGCTGCGATAGGTGCCAATCACCTTGTGCCCTTGGGCGAGCAAGTGTTTCGCGAGGGCGTAACCAATACGTTTACCCACGCCAGTGATAATAATGGGAGCTGTCATATCCATCCTGTTATTTGCCAAGCACTGATTAAAAGCAAACGCATTTGGCAGATTGTTAATCGCACAATCACGTAATCACACAATCACGTCACTCATCGCAATTGCTTAATGCCTCTAGCCAAGAGTGTATAATAATTAAAACCGTAAACATGTCGATCTAAATGCCTGGCAACTGCGTATACTCAGGGACACACTGTAAGAGGTAGACCTAATGGAACTGCGGATTTTTTTCGATGGCAATTGCCCATTATGTAGCGCCGAAATGCGCCAACTCAAAGCGCGCGATCCCGACGATAGAATTGAACTGGTGGATCTTAATGCTGACAATTTCAGCTCAAGATTCAGCTATATCGATAAAGACTACGCCAATACCATTCTCCATGGCGAAACCGCCTCCGGCCAAGTGCTGCTCGGGCTGGATGTCACCTGCAAAGCATGGGCGCTAACAGGCACTCGCCCTTGGGTACAAGCGCTACGCTTACCGCTTATCAAACCTATCGCGGATTGGTGCTACCTGAGATTCGCCAAGCACAGATACCGTATTTCCTATCTACTGACGGGTAAAGCCCGCTGTGACAGCCAATGCCAACTCCCCAAATAGCGAGACTCAAGATTAAGAACCCCTGTTTAGAGAACAAAGTTTAAAGCATAAAAAAACGGAGCCATTCGGCTCCGTCTTCTCATAATTCAGAAGAATTACTTAACGAAATCAACGCCTAGTTTGATATCGCCTTTCAGCGTATCTAACATAGAATCACGGGCGTTAGCTTCGAATGCGCTCACTTCACCGTAAGGCAGTACTTTTTCGATACCGTTTTTGCCTAACAATACTGGTTGAGCGAAGAATTCAGCGTGTTCGCTGCCGCCGTCAACGTAAGCACATTCAACGATGTTAGCTTCGCCTTGCAGACCACGAACCAGAGACATACCGAAACGGCATGCCGCTTGACCCATAGACAGGGTCGCGCTGCCGCCACCGGCTTTAGCTTCAACCACTTCAGTACCCGCGTTTTGGATACGTTTAGTTAAAGAAGCCACTTCTTCATCAGAGAAAGTCACGCCTTCAACTTGAGACAGTAATGGCAGAATAGTCACGCCACTGTGGCCGCCGATCACGTTGATTTTAACGTCAGCAACGTTTAAGCCTTTTAATTCAGCGATGAAAGTCTCAGAACGGATAACGTCCAGAGTGGTCACGCCGAATAAACGGTTCTTATCGTAAACACCTGCTTTTTTCAGCACTTCAGCAGCAATAGCAACTGTAGTGTTTACTGGGTTAGTGATAATACCCACGAGCGCTTTAGGGCAAGTAACAGCCACTTTCTCGATCAGGTTGCGAACGATACCCGCGTTGATATTGAACAGATCTGAACGATCCATACCAGGCTTACGTGCAACACCAGCAGAGATAAGCACAACGTCAGCACCCACGAGGGCAGGCGTTGGATCTTCACCAGCAAAACCTTTGATTTCAACCGCAGTTGGGATATGGCTCAAGTCAACCGCAACACCCGGAGTTACCGGTGCGATATCGTATAGAGACAGTTGAGAACCCGCAGGTAATTGAGTTTTTAACAGTAGGGCAAGAGCCTGGCCGATACCACCAGCAGCACCAAGTACAGCAACTTTCATAGTTATCTCCGTTATTTCTCGGATATTGTGACATGGATCTATTTTGCGTTGGCGTCACATTACTGGAATGTCACGCTAATTTCAATTATCCCTTAGTCGTTGATTCAAAGATTTACTAAAACAGCGCGTTGCAATGTTGAATATTTACTCTAGTTCAACAAATACATTTATAAATGAATTAGCACGAAGTGAGTTAATTGCATTTTTATTCAGTCATTATGGTTATTTGTTGACAGTTTAACCAAAACTATTCAGAATAAGCCTGTTTTTTTGAATAAAGAATAAGACTATGCAAACGACCAAGAATCAGGATGACCTTGTTAGAATTTTTAAGGCGATTTTAAAAGAGGAGCGCTTTGGCTCCCAGAGTGAAATCGTCACCGCCTTACAAGCAGAAGGCTTTACTAATATAAACCAATCTAAAGTGTCTCGTATGCTCAGCAAGTTCGGTGCCGTGCGCACTCGCAACGCTAAGCAGGAGATGGTTTATTGCTTACCTGCCGAATTAGGCGTGCCCACTGCGGGCAGCCCGTTAAAGAATTTAGTACTCGATGTTGACCATAACCAAGCGATGATTGTTGTCCGCACTAGCCCAGGCGCCGCACAATTAATTGCTCGTTTGTTAGACTCCATCGGTAAACCTGAAGGGATTTTGGGAACCATTGCGGGTGACGATACGATCTTTATTTGTCCATCTAGCATTCAAGATATCGCCGATACCTTGGAAACCATCAAATCTTTATTCAACTACGCAGAATAAAAAAACAGGTCAGCTTGCTGACCTGTTCTATTTCCACTGTACGCTTTTCAGTCCAGCATTACCCTAATTTCAGGGCTTGTGTCCCGCTTACGTTACAGTATTTAGCCGAATCTCCTCAGCTTTAGTAAGCCACACTGATCCTTTGATTGGGATGCGCCGCTTTTTCTGCTTCATCGAGCATGGCTTTGGCGTAATCACTCACCGAAATCCGGCTACGGCCATTTGCATCGGTAAAGAAGCTATCGCCACCTAAACGGTAAGAGCCTTCGCTTGCACCAGGGTAGATCTCTGCCGCTGGGCTGACAAAAGTCCAGTTAACAGTGGTGTTGGCGGCGCGAAATGCCTTTAATGCTTCACCTTGAGCCAGAGCTTCATCCTTATAGGCAGGCGGGAAATCTGGGCTTGAAACCAAAGTTACTCCCGGTGCCACTTCTAGACTACCTGCCCCACCAACCCACAATAAACGTGGCACTTTAGCCTGTGGCAATACGGCTAATAGATTATTAACTGTTTTCGCCACTAAGCCGTGATTCTGCTCGGCGCGGCCGCCCACTGAAGCAATTAACACATCCACGCCTGCAAAGGTTTCAGCGGTTAATGGCTGAGTCAGGTCAACACTACGCACTTCTGCCGCCGTTTCACCAAGCTTGCTTGGGTCACGCACTAAGGCGACGACGTCATGACCACGGCTTAAGGCTTCATTTAAAATGGTTCCGCCAATCCAACCCGATGCACCTAATACTGCAATTTTCATTTGATAAGTCTCACTGCTGATTTAAATTGAGACCAGTTTACTTGCGATACTTAGCGTGATAAATATCGATAAATGAGCAGGATTGTTTCAGATTGAGATACTAATGGGTGTAATTATATATGGATAAAATCGCCGCCATGCGTAGCTTTATCGAAGTGGCCAACTGTGGCAGCTTTACTAAGGCCGCAGAACACCTCGATCTCAGTCGTTTACAGGTTTCTCGCCATATTCAAGAAATTGAGCAGTGGCTCAGTTTACGCCTGCTACACCGCACCACCCGCAGCGTTAGCCTGACCTTGCAGGGTGAAGAAGCCCTGCAATATTGTCAACGGGTGCTGAGTGAAGTCGCCGCAATGGAAAGCCGCGCCCATAGTCATAACACTGAATTAGTCGGCAGTATTCGTATTGCCACACCCGTCGGACTTGGGCAGCACAGTCTGTTTGATGTGGTCGATCGCTTTATAAAATTGCACCCTAAGGTCAATATTCAGCTGTTAATGTCGGATAGTTTTGCTCAATTAGTGGATGAGCGGGTGGACGTGGCACTGCGCTATACCGAGCAGCCCGATGAGAATTTGATTGCCCGTAAATTGATGAGCATAGATGCTGTGCTGTGCGCCGCGCCCAGTTACTTGTCTCAAGCCGAGCCGTTAACCGTCCCTAACGATCTGCTCAGCCATAATTGCCTTATCCATAGTTCGCAGCAACATTGGCAGCTACTCAAGGAGCAACAGAGTGAGCTGATAAAACCTATGGGGAATCTGATGGCCAATGAAATGGGAGTGCTGGTCAGCGCCGCATTGCGTGGGCATGGCATTGCCTACTTGCCCTGTGACTTAGCTAATCAATATCTGGCCAGCGGTCAACTGCAAGAAGTGCTCCCAGAATACACGGCGCCTGGGCAAACCCTGTGGGCCGTGTACTTATCTCGCAGTTACCAACAAGCGCTAGTACGCGCCTTTATCGATTTTACCGCTCAGCAATGGCAACTCGATATCAATAAGTGGACAGCGGCGAGTTAAGCCCACAAACAAAAACGCACTGAGGCTTTAAGGCTCAGTGCGTTTAGTCGCGATTTGCGAAGGGTTAATTATCGAATTGCATCAAAAAATCTAAGCTTGGGGCGAAAAACGACGAGCCAGTTAACGCACTGGTGAAGTGCATCAAGTGATCATGATTACCCGCACCATCACCAAACACCATGCTATGGAGCATCTTCTCGAAGTGATCCGGCGTGCGGCAGGTTGAAATAAACATCAAGCCTTGTTCTTTGAGCGAGCCGTAAGGCATGCTCTGGCGCAAAATCTCGATGGACTTGCCGTTTTCATCCTTGAGGTTTACCCGCTTGATATGGCTGGTTAATGGCTTATCTTCCGACTCGTATTCGATGTTGTCTTGCTTGGTACGACCGATAATATCTTCTTGCTTTTTAAGCGGTAATCTATGCCACTTACTCAAGTTGTGGGCGTACTTTTGTACGTGAATATAGCTGCCGCCCTTAAATTCAGGGTCTTCATCCCCAACCAAGGCAACCTCTTGGCGATGACGCCCTTTCGGGTTTTCGGTGCCATCGACAAAGCCCGTTAAGTCGCGACTATCCATAAATCTAAAGCCGCGCTCTTCTTCCACTAGCTCGACTAAGTCTTCGAACATTTGGCTGATTTCGTTGGCGACTAAATGCAAAATGTCGTAACGATCGCAACGAAGATGCACAAACAGATCGTATTCGATCGCAGGCGCCTCGCGGTTACCCGCCTGCATCGCCGGGAAAGGCTTAAGCATTTCGGGGCGAGCATCGGGATAGAGACTGTCCCAATAGTTGGCGCCTATGGCCACAAAACCATTGAATGCACTGTCGGAATACTGATCCGTCAACTCATAAATATACTGCGCAACGTTGGCAATACAGGGACGCAATTGCGATTCAACGTTATCGTTGTCGCTCGCATTAAACATCAAATAGACGCTATGTAAGTTTCCCTCTGCACACACACCTAACTGTTCACGCGGCATATTTTGAATATCCATCTGGTTATCACCCTGTTGTCGATTCATTTTCGGCAATATTATCCGCAACTTTACCTGAAAATGACATTAAGTAACGCACAGTTTGTCCGTCTTTGTGATGTAAAGGCCTTTTGAGGCTGAAATATAAAAATTGACGAGGCCATTACGCCTCGTCAATGTTGACTATCCTGCATTCGCTTCAGTAGAGCAAAACGAGTGATGCGTTAATATCCTGCGGCATAACCATCCTTTCGACTTTCGGATGCACCGCGGTAAACGCCAGTTTCAGCATTAAAGCCAATGGCTTGATAGCCACCGAAATCACCGAGAACATCGCGAAGCACATGGCCTTTCTTCATCAGCTCACGGCGAGTTTCGACGGGGAAGCCTGATTCAAGGCTCACATAGCCACCGTCATTCATTATCTCCCCCGTAGGCTCAGTCGAACCTGAGTGTAAAATTCTGGGGGCATCACCCGCTTCTTGCAAGTTCATTTTAAAATCAATCAGATTGATAATAATCTGCGCATGCATTTGCGGCTGCGTCGCTCCGCCCATCACCCCAAAACTGAGCCAAGGTTTACCGTCTTTGGTCACAAAGGCGGGAATAATGGTATGGAAGGGCCGCTTACCCGGCGCATAGGTGTTAAATCGACCTTCGGTGAGATCGAACATCTGCCCGCGATCTTGCAGCACAAAGCCGAGATCCGGCGGCGTCATACCTGAGCCCATGCCGCGGTAGTTACTCTGGATCAGCGACACCATGTTGCCGTCTTTATCCGCGGTAGTGAGGTACACAGTATCCCCATGTTGCAGCGCAGGATTGCCCGCATCGACACTCTTAGCCGCCTTGTTTAAATCAATTAACTTGGCGCGATCGTAATTATATTGCTGCGAGATCAACTCTTTTACAGGCACTTTGTTAAAGGCCATATCGGCATAGAATTTCGCGCGATCGGCAAAGGCGAGTTTTTTGGCCTCTACAAATAAGTGCACATATTCGGGACTATTAAAGCCCATGGCGGCGACATCGAAGGGTTCCATAGTTTTTAAGATCTGTAGCGCGGCAATCCCCTGACCATTTGGCGGTAGCTCCCACACATCGTAACCACGGTAATTGACCGATACGGGTTCAATCCAGTCACTGGTATGGCTGGCTAAGTCTTCATAACTTAAATAGCCCCCTTGAGCCTTGATGTACTTATCAATACTTTTGGCAATGTCCCCCTTGTAAAAGGCATCGCGGCCGCCTTTAGCAATTTTCTCATAGGTGTTTGCCAGTGCAGGATTTTTGAAGATTTCGCCCACCGCAGGCATCTTGCCATTGGGCATATAGGTTTCTTTAAAACCGGGGAATTGAGCGAGCTTTTTACCGCTGCCCTCAAGGTAATAGGCAATCAACTCGGAGACAGGGAAACCTTCGCGGGCATAACGAATCGCTGGGGCTAAATTATCGGCCATTGGTAACTTGCCGAACTTATCGTGCAGTTCGAACCATCCATCCACCGCACCAGGAACGGATACGGGTAGCGGCCCCAAAGGAGGCAAGTAATCTAATCCGAGGGATTTTAGCTTCTCTAGCGTTAAGGATTTGGGGCTGCGACCAGAGGCATTAAGGCCATAGAGCTTTTTATCTTTAGCACTCCAGACGATGGCAAATAAATCACCACCAACACCCGAGCCAGTCGGCTCGACTAAGCCCAGCATGGCATTCGCTGCAATGGCTGCATCCACAGCGCTGCCGCCCTGTTTTAATACATCAATCGCGACCTGTGTCGCCAGCGGTTGACTGGTCGCCGCCATTCCGTGGGTGGCATACACTTCTGAGCGCGTCGCAAAGGCTTTACCCGTGATCCTATCCATGGCTAACACTCCCGATGACGACATTGCTGTCGCCACTGTGACTAAGGTACAAATTGATTTTATTGTTTTTATCATAATTCCTCCCACTCTGGAGGAATTAAGGTAACAAGGAAGGCTGAAAATATCAGCAATCTAGGTGTTTTTTACCCAAGTTAAACGTAAGCAAAAATGTCATGCTTTCTGCTGAGACACTGGCATATCGAGTTCGGCCTAGGCATTAAGACTCAAATAGCACTAGGGAATGTGGCTCAGTATTTAAGCCCACTCGCTGACCAACATTGAACTGCATAATTTGGCTACGCACTTCAACATAATGGGCGTGGGATGCCGCCTCGACTTTTACCCAATAATGGCAAAATGCGCCGAGGAAGCGCCGCTCGGTAATTGTCCCTACGCCCGCATCATCGGCACTGAGCGCCAATTGCTGTGGCCGCAAAAACACTTGGCCATTAAATGCATTAGACTTTGACAAGGGCGTGAGGCTTCGCAGCTCACCAATAGGAGTGACAACACGGTGGCCATCAACGACCTCGGCGGGTAAATAGTTGCCACTTCCCAGAAAATCAGCCACATAGCGGCTATTTGGTGCGGCATATAAGTCTTCCGCTCGGCCATGTTGTACTATCACACCTTGATTAAAAATGGCCAAGGTATCGGCAAACACAAAGGCCTCATCTTTGCTATGGGTAACAAAAACCGCACTAACATTACGCTGCTTTAGAATGCTGCGGATCTCCGCCATCATACTGTGGCGCACCTGTGCATCGATATTCGAAAAAGGCTCGTCGAGTAACAGTAATTGCGGCTCATAGGCTAATGCGCGGGCAATCGACACCCGCTGCTGCTGACCACCTGACAACTCATGGGGATAACGCTTGGCTAAGCCTTCAAGTTTTACTAGGGCGAGCATGTCATCTAACCGCGCCTTGCGCTGCGCTGGCGTTAATTTTGCCACACCAAAGAGAATATTCTCGGCGACGGTCAAATGGGGGAACAAAGCATAGTCTTGGAAAATCATCCCTATGCCCCGTTGCTCACTCGGCACAAATTGCCCTGCGCCGCTGACCGTCTTGCCATTGATTTGGATCTCACCTTGGCTAATCGCCTGCAATCCTGCCACCGCCCTCAGCAAGGTGGTTTTGCCGCAGCCACTTGGGCCGAGCAGCGCAAGGATTTCCCCTTGTGCCAGGGTTAAATCTAAGCCTTTGAGTACCTGTTGGCCCTGATAATCGCTATGAACTTGATGAAGATTGAGCGTACTGGTCATCGGCTATCTTGCTCCAAAGAACGGTTTAAATAAATCAGCGGGACTAAACCCACGAGCACAATCACAATGGCGGGCAAGGCGCCATATTCAAGCTTTTCGTCTGAGACAAACTGGAAGACATAGGTCGCAAGATTCTCAAAACCTATGGGACGCAGCAACAATGCCGCCGGTAATTCTTTCATACTTTCGATAAACACCAGCAGCGCCCCGGCAAATAATCCCTTAGTGAGCAGCGGCAGATGCACTCTTTGGAGCAAACGTCGAGGGCTTTGCCCAAGTGTTAGACTCACCATGTCTAATGAGGGCGAGATGCGTTTATAGCTAGTCTCAACACTGCCAATCGCAATGGCCACAAAGCGCACACAAAAAGCAAAAACCAGCGCAGCCGTACTGCCAGTGAGCAAGAGCCCAGGGCCTGCCATCCCCAACCAATCGGCGACGTCGTTAATCGCAAAATCGAGCAGGGTTAATGGCACCAATACACCAATGGCAAGTACCGTTCCGGGTAAAGCATAGCCAGTTGAAGCCAAGCGCGATGGCAATGCATCACTCGTCCTTGGGCTCACACGGCGAATAAACATCAATATCAATGCAATCGCGCAGCACACTAGGCTAGTAATGAGCGCGAGGCTCAAGCTATTCACGCTCAATTGCCAGAAAATCGAATCCCAGCTCTGCTCAAAATAACCGATAGCGTAGGAGAGTAAAATTCCGCTTGGCAGCACAAAGGCCAGCAGTAACAAGGTGATGCAATAACCGAGGGCAAACAGGGTTTGCATTGGTGAGAGCCGATATAAATCGCTCGCTTGAATGCGGGACTGTTTTTGGAATAACTGCTGCTTACGGCGGGCAAAACGCTCAACGCCAATCAAGCTAAACACCACCAGCAGGATAATGGCCGAGAGCTTTGCCGCGGCGGTTAAATTGCCATAGCCCAACCAAGTGTCATATACGGCTGTCGTTAAGGTTGGCACGGCAAAGTAGTTAACTGTGGCAAAATCCGCTGCGGTTTCCATCGCCACTAATGCCACACCCACGGCCAAGGCGGGCCTTGCCATTGGCAAAGATAAACGCCAAAAACTCTGCCAAGGCGAGCAGCCCATGATCCTTGATGCATGCGCCAAACTTAAGGATTGCTCCATAAACGCGGTACGCGCTAACAGATAAATATAGGGAAATAACACCAGCGATAACACACACGCTGCACCACCTAAGGTGCGAATATCAGGGAAAAAGTAATCCTGCGGTGAGCTCCAACCAAAGAGCGCGCGCAAACTCCTTTGTACTGGGCCGGCGTAATCAAATAAATCCGTATACACGTAGGCAACAATGTAGGCTGGCATGGCCAAGGGCAATAACAAAGCCCATTGCAAATACCGTCTACCGACAAATTCACAGCGCGCCATTAACCAAGCGCAGGGCAACGCTAGCAAGAGTGAGCCAGTACTCACCCACAGGATCAACCATAAGCTATTAGTGATGTATGTCGGTAATACAGTAGAAAGTAGATGACCAAAAACGGCCTCATCGGGCTGAGCCGCTTGAAGAAGTAACGCAACGAGGGGTAACACCAGTAGCACAGCTATGGCATAACCAGTAAGCGACCAGCTTCTGGCTAATCCTAAAATCATGTGGCTCCTTTAAACAAGTGCGCCAATTAATGGCGCACTTATCGATTTAACTGCCTAACTAGAGGTCAAACTGCACTTCATCTAACAATTTCACTGCTGCTTGGTGATATTCGGCCAGCTTGAAAATCGGCAACTTATCAGATTTAAACTCGCCCCAAGAGGCCACTAAGGTTGAAGGTGCAACATCGGCTTTTACTGGATATTCCATATTCACTTCGGCATAGGCTTTTTGCGCCACATCGCCAGAGAGGAATTCCATCAACTTGATAGCATTGTCTTTATTCGGCGCGTGGCGAGTAAGCACCATACCTGAAACATTGACATGGGCACCGCGGTCAGCCTGATTCGGGAAATTAATCACCACGGCTTCAGCCCAGCTCTTTTGCTCCGGATCTTGCAGCATATTGCCATAGTAGTAGCTGTTACCAATCGCGATATCACATAGGCCTTCTTTTACCGCTTGAACCTGTCCGCGATCGTTACCTTGAGGCTTGCGGGCTAAGTTAGTTTTCACGCCCTGTAGCCACGTTTTCGTGTCCGCCTCACCGTGATGAGCAATCATCGAAGCCACCAAGGCGATGTTGTAAGGATGCTTACCGCTGCGAGTACAAATCTTACCTTTGTATTTAGGATCGGCGAGTTCTTCATAACTAATCGCTTGTGGGCCTAAGCGATCTTTTGCCGTATAGAGGTTACGAACACGCATCGTCAAGGCATACCATTGCCCATCCGGATCGCGGTATTGCGCAGGAATATTGCTATTGAGCTGCTCACTTTTCACGGGAGAAGTCAGATCTTTTTCGACTAATTCGACCAAACGAGAAAAATCTGAAGTTAACACTAGATCGGCGGGCGATAAGCGACCTTCACGGGCGATACGTTCGGCAATCCCGTCTTTGGCAAACACCACATTCACGCCAATGCCTGTTTCTTCAGTAAAGCGCTTCAAGATGGGCTCAACCAAAAATGCTTGACGATAGGAATAAACCGTTAATTTTTCATCCGCATGTGCAGACTGTGCAACCGATATTAACCCAATTAAAGCGGCACAAGTTACCCATTTCATTCGCGATTTCTCCTCAAAATGATGACGTCAAACGTGAGTCGTTCTTAGATTAAAAATGATAATAGTTATCAGTTTCGCAAGAGTAATTGATCGACTTGAGGAGAGCAATAGTTAGTATAACTTTTTGTTTTTAATGAATTTAAGATATAAAAAGGCAAATTATCTCAAACCAAACTAAACTGAATCTTAATTTTTAAAAATAGTTGGGAGGTATTATGTTTAGCATGCTACTACTCTTCATTACTATTCTTGGACTAGTGATATTTATGACCTACCAAAATAGTCAAAAGCAGCACAAGTCGTTTGCCAAAACCACGAGTTTGGCAAAACGAGCAAAGCACGGAACGACGATATTGAATGCCTTCCACTGCGTGAGTATTGAAAATGAAGCAAATTGCTGCAAACAGGTCGATGCAATTAAAGGAAAACGCTTCCTGTCAAAAGAAGCGCCTGAAATTCCAATCAAAGGCTGCACCCAAAGCCAATGTCAGTGCCACTATAAACACTATGACGATAGGCGCCAAGCTGGTAACGATCGCCGAGTTGACTACGGCATGACTAAAGAGCTCTTCGGCGCATTTGGTGAACATAATCGCCGAGATAAGCCTAAAGGCCGGCGCTTAACCGACCATTGACAATATTTATTGTGGGCGAGTATCTACAAACGCAGGTAAATCACGCATTTCGCTAAACCAGATCGCAGTCGCTGGAGCAACTTTACGCCAATCGAGTTCAGGGTGTCTGAAATCCATATAATCCAACAAACAGATTAACGCTAACTGTGGTGCTTGTATGGTTGCTTGAGTAATCACGCTCTGATGCTCCATCTGCATCAACCCACGCAGCAGAGCCTGCTCAAAACGTGATGTCCAAAAAGCTGATCTCACCCCCTCATCTTCACGCATTTGCTCTTGGCGCAACTTCACCGCGCTATCAATTAATCCCTTGATCATCGAGTACTGGCACTGCAATACCCAGTTATAAGGTTGACCGCCAAACATTTCCTGTGAACCTAATTCTGCGTCCAGATAACGCATAATCACTTCGCTATCGAAAATAGGCACGCCATCATTCGTGATCAGGCAAGGAATCTGACCTAACGGATTAACATCAAGCAACTGTGCCGTATTTTCCATTGGATTAACGAGAACTTCTTCAATATCTTTAATCCCTAAATAACGGATTAAGCTACGAACACAGCGAGCATAGGGTGACGCAAGGGAGCAGAGCAACTTCATCAAAAAATCCTTCTAAACGACAACTATAAAGCAACGAATACGTTGGTAACGGATGCTAAACACTCTCATTATTACCAATATTTTTCTACGGTAATTTGCCCAGGAGCACGGCGTAAATTTTTCGAGAGCCCCTTATCAAGCAATGCCGCTTGGGCGCCGCTAATCATCCCAGGATTACCGCAAATCATCACCTGGGAATCCGCAGCACTTAAGGTTAATCCGACTTTCCGCTCGATTTCACCCGAGACTAAGCCATCGGGGATACGACATTGCAATGCGTCATCAAGCTTTTCACGGGTCACAGTTAAACACAGGATAAACTGATCTGGATATTGCATCGAATAAGCCTTTAGTTTATCGAGGTAGGCTAAATCTTTAGCTTCGCGCACACCATAGACAAGCACAATTTTCTCAAAACGCTGCCAAGGTTCGGCGGTATCCAGCATGGATAAGAATGGCCCGATGGCCGTACCTGTGGCTAAAAACCATAAATGCCGACCTTGTAATTCTCCCTTTGGGATCTCATCTAAGGTCATAAAACCCGTTGCCGTTGGAGTGATTTCTATTTCATCACCGATGGTAAGATTCTGTAATTGTGGGGATAACTGGCCATCCTCTACAGCAACAGCCAAAATCTCGGCATAGGGTTTATCGGGAGAATTAACAAGGGAATAAGCTCTAGCGATACGCTTATCATCTTGCAGTTGACTGAGTTTAATAAATTGACCGGGAATAAAGGGAGCTAACTCGACCGCTATCCGCAGTGAAAATAACTTGTCGTTCCAATCAATACGTTCAATAACGCGTCCCCTAGTCCACATAACTCGCCCTCAAGCAAAACGTTAAATAGGCTCCTAGCATAGACGGTTATTCACACAACAAAAACCCCTTATTGTAAGGGGCTTAAGAGTTAAGATATGCAGGATTAAATTAAGTGTTAGTCGCTTGAGTCTCATTTGATTTTTTATTAAAACTGTCCCTAAAGGCCTGTAATCCTTCTTGAACGAGCCCATAGGTTTTATCCACACCATCGGCAATATCGCCCTGCAACACTTTAAGACCAGATAAAATATCCCTCGCCTCTTTAAAGCCATTATCGATAGCGCCACCAATGATGGTCATAAAGCTGTCGAGCTGTTCGTCAAAACTCATATTCGAATTTTGCTGCTGATGAACACTAAAAAATTGCGTCGCGAAACTCACAATACGATCGGCAGTGGCCTCGGGGGACGTATCGACACCGTTATCATAGGCGGTTTGAATCGCGTTCTCGCCCATAGAAGGAGCTAACTCTTTGTTTATCGCTTCGATTGCTGCGCGATAAAGCAAGGTCATAGATTGATCACCCGACTTTAGGCTTACATCTTCCTGCGCCGATAGAATTGCTTGATTCATTAACTGCTTACTAGTTTGCTGCGCCGTCTGTTTAGAGGTGGCATCCACATTTTTCGTCTTATCACTATTTGCCGCGTTTTCAGCATATTTACTGTGGGTCGAAGAAGTGCTCTGTACCTGTGCAGGGTTATTGATTTCCATGATGCTAGTCCACTCAACTTGGGGGAGACTTAATTATCGACCAAAATTTGAGCAACTTTAGCAATTTTATAAATTGCAGTACCATTCATACTTAATGCGATGATACAAATAGAGAATAGGTTTGTTTATTCAATACCATCCTAACCCCACTCTTGCACACGCCCATAAAATAAGGATATAAGGCATGGCAATCGCCCAGTATGTACATGGTTTTTTGCGGCATAATCGAAGAATCGGTTTCAATTCAGGAACGCTAATACAATCATTACTGATAAGTCTGCTATTCTTCGCCAGCATTGGACTTAGTCCGATCAATCAAGCTATTGCCGATAATCGATTAATCATTATCGTAAGACATGCAGAAAAAGCTGATGAGCCCGCAGGCGATCCTCCCCTTTCAGCCAGTGGCAATATACGTGCTCAGGCGCTTATCAGCGCCTTAAAACGTACCCCCATTTCACAGCTGATTGCGACTCAATATCAAAGAACTCAGCAAACCTTATTACCGATTTCAACGGAACGGCATTTACCGATTACTGTGCTCGAGGCAAAAAAACCTCTCGAAACCCATATCCAACATATTGTTGAACAAGTACATGCGGTTAAAGGTAACAGCTTAATTGCAGGGCACTCCAACACCGTGCCACTTATCATCAAGGCTCTCGGTGGACCAGACATTCCCAACATCAGTGAAGATGATTACAGCCAGTTGTTTTTACTTTCTATTAATGATGGACAAGCTGCCAGCTTGATCTCCACCCGCTACGGCAATGAATAGAGGATAACAAGATGCACGAATTGAATTGGTTTATGTGGGGACTAGATCTCTTATCTGGGCTGTTTTTAATCATTATCGGTTTTGGCGCTCTAGCCATTGTCTACATGTACTTTGCTGACAAATTGCAAACCAAACAGGCAGTACGCCATAACTATCCTGTGATTGGTCGTTTTAGATATTTATTTGAGAAACAAGGTGAATTTTTCAGACAATACTTTTTTGCCCAGGACAGGGAAGAACTCCCCTTTAACCGCGCAGAACGAAGCTGGGTATATAGAGCGGCTAAAAATGTCGATAGAACGATAGCATTTGGCTCGACCCGGCCCTTGGACACGACAGGTACGATTATGTTTATGAATACCGCCTTTCCGACCCAAGATGAGGACATTACACCCATTCATCCGCTAACTATTGGCGCCGATTGCCGCGAACCTTACACCACAAATACCATTTGCCACATCTCTGCCATGAGCTTTGGCGCTCTGTCCCGCCCCGCTATCACCGCCTTATCCCATGGTGCGGCGCAGGCAGGTTGTTGGTTAAATACAGGTGAAGGCGGTTTAAGCCCTTATCATTTAAAGGGCGGCTGTGATTTAGTCTTTCAAATCGGCACCGCCAAATATGGCGTTCGTAACGAGCACGGCCATTTAGACGATAACAAACTCAAAACAATTGCAGCGCACCCTCAAGTCAAAATGTTTGAAATCAAAATGAGTCAAGGTGCAAAACCCGGTAAAGGTGGCATCCTACCTGGCGTAAAAGTGACAGAGGAAATCGCCCATATTCGCGGTATTCCACAGGGACAAGATTCCATCAGTCCCAACGGTCATATCGAGTTTAAAAATGTTGGCGATATTCTGGATATGATTGCCAGAGTGCGCGAAGTAACGGGTAAACCCACAGGAATAAAAGCCGTACTCGGCGACATAACATGGCTTGAAGATTTTTGCGATGAAATTGAACGTCGTGGAGAAGCATCTGCTCCAGACTTTTTCACCTTAGATAGCGCCGATGGTGGAACAGGTGCCGCGCCGCAACCTTTAATGGATTGTGTTGGCCTACCGCTAAAAGAAAGTCTACCTATTTTGGTCAATATATTGATTCAACGTGGACTGCGTAAACGTATCAAAGTGATCGCCTCTGGTAAACTCATCGTCCCTTCACGGGTTGCTTGGGCACTCGCCTTAGGCGCCGACTTTATCGCCTCAGCCCGTGGGAATATGTTCGCCTTAGGCTGTATTCAAGCATTGCAATGCAACAAGGACACTTGTCCCACTGGAATTACCACACACAATAAAAAACTTCAGCAAGGACTTGATCCAAAAGATAAATCTAACCGAGTTGCCAATTATAACCATAATCTACACCACGACTTGGCGCTAATAGCCCATGCATGTGGGGTAACAGAACCAAGGCAGCTCAAACCTTCCCATGTGCGGATTGTACTTGAAAGTGGCTTGTCGGTTTCACTGGATAAATATTATTCCCATATCAATCAATAATTAATAAATTTCCAGCGCATAACATACGACTTTCATCTAAAGTTAATTCAGCAATAACTAATTTGAATGTGTATCACAAAAGGAGTAAAATCCGTGATACACGCATTGAATTAAACCATTTCATATTTATTGTTAAGGAAACACTGTGAAATCTAGCTTTGTAAGCCAAATGTCTGACAGCAAAACTGCCAGCACAAGCTGTAAGAGCTGTAATCGCTTAACAGAGATCGAAGGCGAGCTGTTGTGTTTTCGTGAAGGTCAAGTCATTCGTCTGAAACGAATTGACGACTCGACCAATAAATTCAATCTGCTGTGTGAAGGTTGGAAGGCTGGAAAACCCAAGGGGATATAATTTTATATATCCTATTATTCTGCTTAACAAACACCATGAATATCAGCGTTATATTCATTCGTTCCACGAATAATCCCAGCCAGTCCCATATCTAGATTCAGTTTGGCCAGCGTTAACCGTCTTGTTGTCACTTTCAGACCTGCATTGAGCTCAGCATGAATTCGTTGTAGCGAATCATAATCTACACCGCGCTTTTGAAGCGTTGCCATAATCGCAAACCAGTCTGTGCTGACTTTCTCTTCTCTGCCTTCAATATTGACTCTTAATGCCATATTTTCCATGCCAAGCACCTCTTATGATTATTTGCTTGGATTCGAGTATAGAGAGCCTTAGCTGAATAAAAACTGAATTGTCGCAACGCTATTAGACTTACAGCAAACGCTTTTGATAATTACACCAAGAGCTGTTGTTGTTCATTTTGTATCCGCCACAACTTAGCGTAAAGGCCGTCCTGGGCTAATAATGCTGTATGATGTCCCTGCTCAACAATTTCGCCTTTGCTTAAAACAACAATCTGATCAGCATCAACAATAGTCGATAATCGATGTGCAACCACTAAGCTGGTGTGTCCTTTGGCCACCTCGCGAAGGGCCGTTAAAATAGCCTGCTCGGAGCGACTATCGAGGGATGAAGTCGCCTCATCAAATACTAACACTGGCGATCCTTTTAAGATCGCGCGAGCAATCGCAACTCGTTGTTTCTCGCCACCTGAAAGTTTTAATCCCCGCTCACCCACTTTGGTATCCCAACCCTGTGAAAGTGAAGCAATAAAATCTTCTAAATGAGCGAGTTTAATAGCATCGCGCACTTCGTCATCACTCGCATCAGGGCGACCATAACGAATGTTCTCAACTAAAGAATCATTAAATAACACTGTATCTTGTGGCACTATCGCAATCGCTCTGCGAAGCGCATCTTGTGTTAACTGGCGAATGTCGTGTCCATCAATCAAAATACGTCCTTGCTCTACATCGTAAAAGCGGAACAATAGTTTGATTAATGTGGATTTTCCCGCACCGCTATCCCCAACCACAGCGACCTTTTTACCCGCTGCAACTTTAAAACTAACATTACGCAGTATGGGTCTGTCATCATAGTTAAAACTGACCTGCTCAAAACTGAGCTCGCCACGGGAAGGGTGAAAATCTAATGCATCAGGTTTATCTATAATACTAGGGTGTTTATCCAGCAAACTGAACATCCGCTCGATATTGGCTAAAGCGCCACGGATTTCACGGTAGACAAATCCCAAGAAGTTTAGCGGCATAAAGAGCTGCATCATAAAAGCATTGATCAGCACAAAGTCACCTATGGTCATTTCATTGTTGGTCACTTTATAAGCCGCTAACGCCATCATCGCCGTCATCGCTAAGGCAATAATCAGCGCCTGCCCGCCGTTGAGGGCAAAAAGCGATAAACGATTCTTACGCTTAGCGACTTCCCATTGTTCTAGGGCCTGATCGTATCTATCCGATTCATATTTCTCGTTATTAAAATACTTCACGGTTTCATAATTCAGCAGACTGTCGATAGCGCGGGTATTCGAGAGGGAGTCGGCCTTGGCGGCATCGCGCACATATTCGGTACGCCACTCGGTAGCAATGACCGAAAACCAAATGTAGGCCATCACGGAGGTAAAAGTGATAGCTGCAAAGGCAAGTCCATAATTAAAAAAGAAAATGCCAATGACCATGGCAATTTCTAACAGCGTCGGCACTATGTTAAACACCATAAAACGCATCAAAAAGCTCACACCACTGGTGCCACGTTCAATGTCTCGCGATAAACCGCCCGTGCGTCGCTCTAGGTGAAAATCCAAATCGAGTCGATGTAGGTGATCAAACACCGCAAGGCCTAAACGCCGAATAGCCCGCTCTGTTACTCGACCAAATAAGGTATCGCGGATTTCCCCCGTAATGGCAGTTAACAGTCGTACTGCGCCATAGGCCAATACTAAGCCGATAGGCACACTCAAGGCCTGCGCTGTTTTATTAACATCTAAAGTATCGACTATATCTTTGAGAATAAACGGCAAACCGACACTAGCAAGCTTAGCAACAATAAGGCAAGACATCGCCAATGCCACACGCCCCTTATATTCAAGCAAATAGGGCCAGAGCAATTTAATCACATGCCAATTGAGCTTATCGATGGGACCTTCAAAGTACAGTGTTGGACGCATATATCTAAACCTTTGCCTAAGTCGGTCAATTGTAACAGCATGGCGAATAATAAAGTGAATCAAAGGATAAAGTTTTAATAAAATCAATCAGATTTTTCTGACAGACAAACCACTTATCACTTGGCACAATTACCACTTATACCAGCTGCCAGTACTGAAGTAATGAGACGTCTTTAATTAGATATCCGCATAGAAGTGCCTCGATATAAAAATGTCACACTAACGACTTACCCTAGGAGAAATCACTAAGGGCTTATTAACGATAAGAAATGCCATAGTTGCAAGGTTTTATCCGAATAATGAACGCTAAAATAGGCTGCGATAACATGGATTGGAGTGTTGATTATTTTGTCGGTTTTACCCAAAATGCCCCATGGACTTAAGTTCACTAGCAGCAGGATTTGCAAACCTCTGGCCGCAGCAGCGAGCGAAGCAATATGCTCTGTACTCGTTTTGCGATAACACTAAGATAACTCAAATAAATCAAGATCGAAGGATGCTTTATGTTGGATTCAGCCAAAGTTCAATACCCGCCGTTACCACTGATCCAAACTTGGGTGTGGATGATGATCGAGTCAGGGAATCCAGAAATTCAGGACAAAGGCCGAAATAACCTGATTGCCGCTTTTGGTAGCTTAGCCAAAGCGAACGAATATTTAGCCGAAATGAGCAAAAAATAATAAAAATAAAGGCGCTGGGATAGCGCCTTTGTTTTTGATCTTTATGCGTATTAATCGCGCTGACGACGCTCAATTACACTCTGATTTAACACCGCTAACAAACGTTCCGTATCTTCCCAGCCAATACAAGCATCGGTGACACTCTGACCATAACATAAGGCTTGACCTTCGATCAGATCTTGGCGTCCCTCGACTAAGTGACTTTCAACCATCACACCGAAAATTGCCTTATTACCCGCCGCTATTTGCTCAGCAACCTCGTTCGCAACCTGCATTTGACGTTGATATTGTTTACTGCTGTTGGCGTGGCTAAAGTCGATCATGATGTTGTCGACTAGCTTAGCCTTTTTCAACTGCTCGCTGATTTGCGCCACATGGCCTGCGCTATAATTTGGCTCACGGCCGCCACGCAAAATGATATGACAATCAGGATTACCTTTGGTCGACACAATCGCCGAATGGCCAAATTTAGTTACTGATAAAAAGTGGTGCGGCGCATTCGCGGCGCCAATGGCATCAATCGCCACCTTAATCGTGCCGTCGGTACCATTTTTAAAGCCTACTGGACAAGATAACCCCGAGGCCAACTCGCGATGTACTTGTGATTCCGTAGTGCGTGCACCAATGGCGCCCCAACACATCATATCCGCCACATACTGCGGGGTAATCATATCGAGAAACTCACCCGCGGTCGGCATGCCAGAGTCATTCAAATCGACTAAAAGTTTACGCGCAGTACGCAAACCATCGTTCAGTTTGAAGCTGTTATCCATATAAGGATCGTTAATGAGGCCCTTCCAACCCACTGTGGTACGCGGTTTTTCAAAATACACACGCATCACCACTTCGAGCTGATCTTGATAACGTTCTCTTAGCGCAACCAGTCGCTGGCCATATTCCAATGCGGCTTTAGGATCATGAATAGAGCAAGGGCCAATAACGACTAACAAACGATCATCTTGACGAGCAAGAATGTTATGGATGCTTTGGCGGGCGTTAAACACAGTTGCAGCAGCGTTTTCGGAAGCAGGAAATCGTTCAAGAATCGCAATCGGTGGAAGTAACTCTTTGACTTCATTAATGCGAACGTCATCATTTTGGTAATACATAATTTACTGCTCCAACTCTCGTGTTTAGGCTATTTTTATCGCTGCAATAGGGATCTCGACTGCAATACTGAATTCAATTTATCCAGTCTGAGCCGCTAATGCAACCAAGTTGTCTCCATTTCAAAAAATCAGCTATAACATCTTGTTTTAACATATTTTTAAAAAGTACAAATCCAAATATTTCAATGTGATATGCAAACTAAAGCCAAGCAAGTGTTGGGGTTGGAAGCAAGCGGTGATGAAAGCGGAAATAAAAAACCTCCTTTATCAGGTATTAAGCACAAACAAAGGAGGTTGAGTTAAGAATTTAGTGTTGCTGCATGGCCTGTAACTTGGCCTGATAACGATGCTTATCTGTGGCTTCGCGGCTCAATGCCACCGCCTTTTCCATATTCTGTTTAGCGCGTTTTTCATCACCCAGCGCCCAATAGGTGCGTGACAGACCAAAGAAAAACTCATGGCGATAATCGGCCTTATCGACCGCCCTTTGATACCAAGCGAGCGCCTCACGGTATTGATGCTCATCGTAGGCCTGCTCGCCCATATCATAGTAGTAATAAGGGTTACGAATGCGCGCTAATTCAAGCACTTTATGGATCTGTGCCCACTCATCTAAACGCCCCTGTTCACCTAAGATCACCGCTAAGTTATAGAGGGTCGTCATATCGCTAGCATCAAACTTAAGGGCGTAGCGATAAACTTGCTCTGCACGTTGCTCATCGCCCTTGTGGCGATAAATCACGGCTAAAGTGTTGAGTGCAGGGATAAAGTGTCCAGATTTTAAACCCGCTTTAATCAGCGCATAGGCGCGGTCTAAATCGCCTTCGACTAAAGATTCGGCGGCCATATTGTTGTAAAACATAGTCGTTAAGGTCTGGCGATTGATTTGCACTTTGTTGTAGCCTCGCAGGGCGCGCTCGGGCATAAAGTCGACCAAAATGGCATGGGTCGACACATAAACTGCATGCACGCTTGAAGCGGGTAGCAAGCGTAGATTGACATGGCCATTGATCAGATAAAACTCTCCCTGTTTATCCCAAACGGGTTCAATCGCAATATCCTGAAACTCAGTGCCAATCTTAAAAATATCCGCTAGCGCCGATGTCATGACCACCAACGACATACAATTTCCCGCACGCTGGGCGAAGGTTTCGCTGGCTGTTTGAGTCAGATTATCTTGATAGTGAAAGTCGCTGTGGCCACCATCTTGGTTAGCATTGATATAACTGGCTAACCATTCGTGCACCGCGACGGGATTTTTCGTCGAGAAGCTATAGCGATCGTAGGCACGCCGGACATCGGCTATCACAGAGGGCGGAAGACTAAAAATATCCTCGACGCGAGGAATATTATTAACCGGTGTAAACAACGAATCGGCAAACAGGGCATCTATCTCATTATCACTAGGTTTGGGAGCTGTCGAGCTGCAACCCAATAATAGTAAAAGTAATAATGAGTAGAATATACCGCTAGAGATGGTGCGCAGTTGTATCATGATACGTCCCCCAGACCATAAGGCTCCTATTTGAGCTTATTACACTTGGCCAAAAAGACGTCATTAAATGGTTACAAAAAATAACGACCTGTCGCATAGGATTGCGGCAGTTTGAGAGTTAACGCTGCGCCGGAGGGTCAACCTTGATATACACATCCTGCTGCTGATAACGGTAAGGACGATAGTTATCTTGGCCACAGCGAAAGTAACGGTATGGCTGCATCTGCACGATACACCCAAGGGGCAAGGCTTGCAGAATTTGAATTTGCTCCTGTCTTCTCAAAGACTCCTGCCATTCATTATCTTTCAGCACTTGGTCGCGAACAGCAAAAGCATCGAAAGGCTTATCCGAGCGAGTCACCACAACTTGCCCCGCAAAAGTGGGCAAGGCTAAGAGAGCACTCAGAATACCCCCAAACAAACAGGTGCGTCTGAGTTGTCCAGTGGAATCAAAGATTAAGCGCATCATTCGCTCCTTGTGGTATCAGCATGACAGTCGAAGACCCATAAAAAAAGCAGAGCACTTGGCTCTGCTTTACTATCCTCTTATCCCTTAGAGGCATCAAGTGTATCAGCGCGAGTTAGCCCGCACTTTTTACAGTTACAAACTCTGGGTAAGCATCGATACCACAGTCAGATGCATCCATACCGTTATATTCTTCTTCCTCAGAAACACGGATACCCATGGTCATCTTCAGTACAAACCACACCGCAAACGACGCGCTAAATACCCATGCGAAGATAATCGCTGCACCCGTTAATTGCGCCGTGATAGTAGCGTCGGCATTTGATAACGGCACACACATTAAACCGAGGAAACCCGCTACGCCGTGTACAGAGATTGCGCCGACTGGGTCATCAATCTTAATTCTGTCCAAACCCACGATAGAGAACACCACTAAGCCACCGGCAACAAGGCCAATCACACCCGCCATCAGCAGTGAAGGCGACAGCGGATCGGCGGTAATTGCCACTAAGCCCGCCAGAATACCGTTGAGGATCATGGTCAAATCAGCTTTACCCCAAATCATTTTGCACACAACGAGGGCAGAAATAGCACCAAAAGCGGCCGCAGTGTTGGTGTTCACAAAGACTTTAGCGACAGAGCTAGCGTTAGCCGCATCTGAAACCATCAACTGTGAGCCACCGTTGAAACCAAACCAGCCCATCCATAGAATAAACATCCCTAAGGTCGCCATTGGCAGGTTAGAGCCTGGGATTGGGTTGACTTGGCCGTTAGGGCCATATTTGCCCTTACGAGCACCGAGCAGTAACACCCCAGCGATAGCCGCCGCAGCACCTGTCATGTGCACAATCCCGCTACCCGCAAAGTCCACAAAGCCTAAGCTAGAGATAAAGCCTTTACCCCAAGTCCAGTAGCCTTCTACAGGGTAGATAATGCCTGTCATCACCACGGAGAAGAACAGGAAAGCCCATAACTTCATCCGTTCAGCGACGGCGCCAGAGACAATCGACATCGCCGTTGCCACAAACACCACTTGGAAGAAGAAGTCTGATTCTAAGGCATGGTTTGCATCGCTAGCTTGTGAGCCAATCAGCGTACCGAGTGAAGGCAACCAGCCACCTTCAGCATTGTCGACATACATAATGTTGTAGCCAACCAATAGATACATCACACAGGCAATCGCATATAACACCACGTTTTTAGTTAAAATTTCGGTGGTATTTTTAGAGCGTACCAAGCCAGCTTCGAGCATGGCAAAACCCGCTGCCATCCACATAACTAAGGCGCCAGAAATCAAAAAATAAAAGGTGTCGAGTGCAAAGCGCAGTTCAGAGACTGTCACGCCTAATTTTGTTAGTTCTTCCATCTTCCGCCCCCTATAGCGCTTCAGTGTCGAGTTCACCCGTACGAATACGGATGGCATGTTCTAAGTCGATAACGAAAATCTTGCCGTCACCAATTTTTCCCGTATGAGCCGCAGTGGTAATCGCCTCAATCAGCATGTCGAGATTTTCTGCTTTAGTGGCAATTTCTAGTTTGACTTTTGGCAAAAAATCCACCTGATACTCAGCGCCACGGTACAACTCTGTGTGCCCCTTTTGACGGCCAAAACCTTTAACCTCGGTCACCGTCATCCCCTCAATACCAATTCCGGCGATAGCTTCACGGACATCATCCAATTTAAATGGCTTGATGATAGCGCTGACTAGTTTCATCCTGACCTCCAAAAAAACGCGATTGTTATTAACTTGTAGCCAAGATAATTCAATCATTAGGCCATAATTTTAATTAATTGATTTAAAAGAAATAATAAAGAATACACTTGAATTAACCGATTAAAAATGCACCAGACTTGTGCAAGCGTCGAGGCAGCGCACTCTTTTAGTGAGCAATTTAAGTGCACGGCATATTCGACTTTTGCCCTATTGGTGAGGCTGCTCAATTAGGGTTTACTAACAGTGTAAAAAACACACAATTCACAAAATAAGCAGAGCAAACGCTAAACGATGCCTTTATTCCACCCGCGCAGAAGGAATACCCGATGTTAAAACCCGAAGAATGTGTACTCGTTATCGTCGATGTGCAGGGAAAGCTCGCTCAGATCATGGATAACTCAGCCAAGCTTCATCAGCAGTTGAGTACACTCATCCAAGGCGCGCAGCTGTTTGAAATTCCTATCCTTTGGCTCGAACAATTACCCGCCAAACTAGGCTCGACCACTGAAGAGTTAAAAACCTTACTCGAAAAAACCGGCTCACCCATTGCCAAGCAACACTTTAGTGGTTGGTATTGTGATGAATTTGCTAATGCGTTAACCCAAACTCGGCGGAAACAGGTGTTGCTCGCAGGGATAGAAACCCATGTTTGCGTATACCAGACTTGCCGTGATCTGCTCGATCAGCACTACTCAGTGCATGTCGTCGCCGATGCAGTTTCTTCCCGCAGCGTTGACAATAAACAACTGGGCATTCAAATGATGACCGCCAAGGGAGCCACGCTGACCAATGTGGAGTCACTATTATTTGAACTGCAACACGAAGCCCAAGGCGATAGATTTAAGGCGCTGATAAAGTTGATTAAATAAGGTTGATTAAATAAGACGAGAAGAGAGCTTGTTCAAGCTCTCTTTAGCGGGTCAAAACGCGGCGACACAAACAGCAAATTTGGCACTATTGGCATAACTGCGAAAACTATAACCGCTGGGGGCGACCGAGATAATGCCGACCTCGAATTCGGTCTCATACACTGTGCGAGACCAAGAAGGGATTGTCGAGCTCCACTGCGCACGTTGATAGGCTGCGCGACTCTCGCCATCCCCATAGAGGGTATTTAACTCCTGCTCCGTTGGCCTGCGCCAATTGTCTTTACCAGCAAACTCGATTGAGGCCAATTTTTGGCACCAGCGGTCAAACTGACCGTTAACACCAACCTTGGCCTCATTGCCCTTGGCCGCTTCGGTGCCGGGTAAGATAACGCCCTTACCGTCCTGACGAAACTGCACATATTCTCCTCGGCTTGGGCCAAACACAAATTCCTCCTGTACATTAAATGTCATCGCATAGGAATCGCCACTGTTGTCGGCATCATCTTGTTTTAAGTAACCCAAGGCGTTCATCACAGCGATAGAAGGCGAACTGCTAAACCATTTAGTTTGGCGATCACTTTTATCGTAAAGTGCTTTGATTTTTAAGCAGTTGGTTGATGCCAGAGTGCGGTCGTTATTGTCTAGGCCGCCATCAAAGCTAGTATCGATTGGCGTACCTTCGACATGGCCGCACAGTGGAATTTGCTCTTTTTGGCGACATTCAGTTAGTAAAAACAACAGCACTATGGCAGTGCCGAAAACGGCGATTTTGGCGGGATTAATCATCACAACAAACCTAAATCCTGTGTTGATAAAAGACAGCTACAGGCAACCTCGATGGCATTCGCATCAGGGAATTGCCTTAAGCGAATGACCAATTAAGCTATAACGCCTTAATCACAGGCTCCTGCACTAGCAATTGATCGTTTTTGTAAACATAAAGTCTACCCACTGGACTCTCTTCGGCGCTGAGCACTATCACATCGCAAACATAGCGATAGGGACCACTTTTAAACTGGAAGGAATGATTACCGCCAGTACCCTCGCGCACCAATTGACCCTTTTTGAGGACTAAATCAGGTTTCTCGCTCAGGGATTTACCCTTTGCCCAAGCGGCATAACGATATTGGTTATTATCGATGGCATCGACACGTATGGTAAATCGCGCGGTTTCCCACGCGAGTACTGGGCTAGCAAATTCGTGCACACTCTCGTGTAGCATCAATTTTTGCTGCGCGATTAGCTCGTCTCTTAATTTGGCTTCCTCTGGGCTTTGATAATTAATGCTCGAGATTTTGCCATCAAAGTCCAACCAAACACTGCCGTGATCGAGCATAATGCCGCGCCAGCCCATAGTCTCCCAGTTGTTCTCTGTGGTCGAATTGGCAATTTGACTCAGCAACTTGCTATCAAAGACTTGCTGGAATCTCGTCAGCATTTGCTGTGGATTTTGTATATCGGGGAGCGGATATTCCCGCTTGAGAGGATAAGCAATCTGCTTGGCAATCGCCTGACGATCACCCGCCTTGGCCGCATCAATCAAGGCTTGCACCTGCGGCACATATTCCGCTTCTAGTGCAGCCAAAGCCTGTGGCGCAAGGCTTAGACTCCCCAGCAGCAAGCCTGCAAAAAGCCCTAAGCGCGAAAGTCGAAGAATAGCTGAATATGTTCGAGAAGACAGAGCATGAGGCATGGCTTATTCCTTTAAAGTCAAAAACATCCAAATTAAGACTTGGCAAGGATAGCATAGCTAAGATGGGATAAACATAAACAATCCCATCCAAGACTATGTGTTAAAAGCCGAATCACAGCCTCGCTCAGTTCTCATTAAGCCAACAGCAAACTAGACACTATCGCCACTGCGACCGACATAAAGATCACCCCAATCACCCCATCGATGATAGGCGTCAGTCGTTGCAGCTTTTGCTGCACCTTGGCCTTAGAGAGCATCAGCGCCAAAAAGCCAAACCACAGCAGTGACAACACAAATAACAACAGCGCGGCGGCGACTTTAGTCACGGGCGTCACGCTGGGAGTGATCAGTGCGGAGAATAAGGTTATGAAAAACACTAAGGCTTTAGGATTCAATAAATTGGTATAAAGCCCTCTCATAAAACCCTGTTTAGCTGACAAAGCGTCGACCGCGCCCGCCATTGACATATCAGCGCTGTTTTCCGATGTCGTTGTGAATCCAGAAGGATCGGCGCCCTCACCGTTCAATACGGTTTTGGGTTTACTGAAAAAAGCCACCGCGGCCTTTAGTGCGCCAAATCCCATCCACGCCAAATACGAAGCGCCCAGCAATTGCACTAAGAGATACAAGGTATGGGAGCTTTTAATCACTAAACTAACGCCGGTTAAACTCAAAATGGTATGGGCTAAAATCGCCGCCGATATCCCGACCGCCGTGGCGATTGCGGTGTTTCGCGGCTGTGAGGTGGCAATCTTCACCATAATGGCAAAATCCGGCCCGGGGCTCACTAAGGCAACACAATGAATAACAGCTAAAGTGACTAACAGGGATACATCCATCAATACGGCTCCGCAAAACAAGAAAAACAGAAAGTCCAGTATGACTAAATCGCCAGAGCTTGCATTGTAATAAATTGCACGCCGCTAATTTACCGAGACAAATTAAAGCATGCGCCGCTGGAATTGGGCGGGAGAGAGTAAAAAAGCCTGCTTAAACGCCTTATTTAGATGACTCTGATCGAAAAAGCCTAACTGCTGTGCCACATCTACCACCAGTGCGCCATCGGTTAAGGACTTTTTCGCTAACTCTAATCGCACCCGCTTAACGTAGGCATGGGGCGTCATCCCCGTTGCCTGTTTAAACTGCCTTAAAAATTGAAACTTACTCAGGTTGACCTCATTGGCTAGACCTTCAAGCTGAGTGTTTTGCCAAGGTTCATCGTGGATTTTCTGTTTGATTCGATTTAACTGCTGCCATGATAGCCCCCTATCCTGCTCAAGTTTAAGCACTCCTGCCGGATGGCGCGTTAATAACAGCTGCATAAAATTCAGCAGATGGGACTCGGCCGCAAGCTCAGAACATTGGCCTTGGATAAGCAAATCATGCAACTGGATAAAGTACTGATATAACGCGGGGTCATCCACCATAGGTGCATTAAAGAAATGGGCCTTCAGCCCTAACTCTAGGCTGATACCATTCATATATTCCACGGGGATCGACATCACCTTAACCCGATAACCTTCGGCGTCGCGGCTTTGTCCATCGTGGGTTTCATCGGGATTGAGGGTCGATAGCCCATGTCGTCCTAGCTGATAATGGCAGCCCTTATTGATAAATTGCTGTGCCCCTTGAGTCACCACGCCTAAGTGATAATCCAGATGCACGTGTTTATCAAAACTGAAATGGGTAAATTCCGCCTGACTCAGTTCAATGCCCGAGAGACTGGGATGGCGCCAGTAATTGATATTTTCAACGGGAGTCACACGGCTCATAGGACAAGCTTCATCTCACAGGGCAAACACAACTTTAGATACTACTCATTCTAGCCGCCGAGCTCTTGGTCGGAATAGTAAATTATTGCAGCGCCCTCCCAAAAAATGCCAAATGGCGGATGAGTGCGAATGACTGCCGTGGCCGTCTTGTGCCTCAATGGCATGGCCTTCGCTATTTATAGAAGCCACTGCGACCGTGTTCGATAACGCTTTAAACCACAAAGCAAAGTAATTGTGTTAGTTCAATAAAGTAGTGTTTTAGGTCAATGTTAGTTATATCAGCGGGCAATACCAGTGAGATCACATGGTATAACAGCTCACGATCGTGCTTGATGTTTAACGCCCGAAAGTCACCCTTGCGCTAAGTGACAGAGCACTTTCAACGGAGAAATAATGCAAATACTCGCCATTGGGAGCCTATTGTTCAAAGGTGGTGTTATCCCTTTAAATAATAGAATCTTGTCCGTCTCTTAGTAGTGTCATCTGCCAGCGTTGCCCCTTATTAGCATTGTTCACTTGGTATTGGGCTGTTAAGTGGCTTGCCTTAAACGTTGCCATTCACCTCGTTGGTAGAAGAAGCGGTAACGGAAGTGGCTAATGCCATGATTAAACTTCAGGAGATAACGGCAGCGATCCGTTTAATATTCATCACCAATTTTAGTATTGAGTGTTTGAGGGTATTCCCTTAAAGAGCGCCTACAACCCCAATGTCTAACATGACTAACTATCTTGATTTTAAAAATATTTTATTTGAGCTAGATGTCGAAATGATGATGTTAAACAGAATAGAAACGCTAAGTTTATCCTAGGTGCAGAATAAACTTAGCGTAAGGCTGGCGCTAGCAATGGTCACTCAAGTTAGAAACGATAACTGACACTCACCCGTACCATACGCGGCTCAACGGGATGATAATGCAAGTCTTCCACACCTTCAGCTGGCTCACCCGCTAGACGAGACTCGTAGAAATAATCGATATCGTGGTCTTTGCTATCAAATATATTCAATAGCTCCAGCTTAGTATCGAAGCCCGATAACTGATAACCCAGGGCAAGGTTAACTAAAGTCGTGTCATCGGCTTTATGCTCATCAAAACTATCGAGGATCCGCTCACCTAAATATCTCAGCCTGACACTGGTATACCAACCATCGCCATCGGGACGGTAGGTAATGCCCGCACTGCCAACAAAGGGCACGGCACCATCGACATATTTGCCTTCATCGAGTTCATTTTCGGTAAAACGGGCACGAGTCCAGGCCAGTTCCATATCTAAGCTCACATCATCGTTAAGCCAATAATAGGCCGTGATTTCAGCGCCGTAACGCTCAGAGGCGCGGCTTGGTTCGGTATTGCCCGCATCGCCAACGAAGAGTAGTTCAGAGTCGAGTTCCAAATACCAAAGCACGGCAGAGAAGTTAATAAAGTCGCGATCATAGTATTTGACCCCAAACTCGCCACCATTGGATCGCACTAACAAATCGACCTTTTCAACCGGATCGCCCGTGACTGGGTCGACCTTAATGGTTGCGCCGCGGGCATCGTTAGAATGCAATCCCTGCCCCGCATTCATATAGAGTTCCAGATTATCGTTCACTAGGTAGGAAGCGCCCGCCTTTAAGCTCAACATACCATCGGAAGCATCGCCGCTGTTGAGGGGATTATCACTATCGACCTGCACATCGAAATAGTCGTATCTCAAGCCTAAATTCAAACGCCATTGGTCAGCAGGCAACCACTCCAGCTTGCCAAACAATCCCGTAGAGAGTTCCTGCACTTCATCGAGTCTCACAGTGCTGAGGCGTTCCCGTGCTTTGGTGTTATATAAACCCACGGCACCAATATCGTCGTAGCGCACATCGGCACCTAGACTGTAATTGATTTGTGTCCCCGCCAGACTCATTTGCCAGTCGCGTTTAATATCGCCGCCCCAAATGGTGCGCTCATCGACCTGCTCAAATTCATCGCCATTGATGGGATCGTTTAAGAAGTAGGTAAAGTTTGAAAACAGATCCATGGTCGAGCGAATGGCATAGGCATTGGCCTGCCAGTTGCCAGCGTCATAATTCGCCGAAATACTGTAACGACTGGCCTCTCCGCCCACATCGGTATCGAGTGAACCGTAAAAATCAATCAGCCCAGACTCCACCGCCCGCGCCGGAATTTGATCCGCCGAATTCCAGCTGTTGTCGTAGGCCATCATAGTGAGGCTAAAGTCCCCGCCATTAAGCTTGGTAAGATAGCGACCTACCACATTGATCTTGCTGACATCCTCCTTAATATCACTCCAAGGACCATCGTAAGCCTGTAATTCTGTTCCTAAAATAAATCGGCCAACCTCGGTCTTCATATCCTGAGTCGCCACCAGCCGTTGATAACCGTATTCCCCTAAGGTCACCCCAACTTGGCGATAAGCGAGTTCATCGGCGAGCAGAATTTGCGCCGCACCCGCGCCAGAAAAGTCTGCCACTTCAGGATAATAAGCTCCTTTGGCATAACGTATTTCCCCTAACAGCTCGGGGATTAAAAAGTTAAGATCCGTATACCCTTGCCCATGCCCGTGAGTCCGCATATTGACCGGCATACCTTCGACGCGAGTATTAAAATCTGTGCCATGGTCTAAGTTAAAGCCACGCAGAAAATACTGATTCGCCTTACCCGAACCACTGTGCTGAGTGACGATCATCCCGGGGACAAACTCAAGGATCTCCCCCGTGCGCAGCAGCGGGCGACTCTCGATCTCCGCCGCACCCACTATCCCTTCCGACGCCGAAGTACTATGGCCTAAGGTATTAATTTGCCTGCCACGCACTTCTAAACGCTCGATTTTATCCAGATCATCAGCAAGAGCTGTGGCCGATAAGCCGCTAAGTGGCAATAAACATAGGCCAGTTAAATAGACTTTAGCTGGCCGTGTTTTTAAAACGTGTTGTTTTAGTTTCATTGAGTGTTTCCCGAGTCAACGAGTTGATGACGCGGATTTAACACTGTCTTCACAGCACAAAAGCGGATCTAGCTCAAACTCCAGTGAGAGAAAAATCGCCAACGACATTTATCTGTCAAATTTATGTGCTGAGTCGCACATTTTTATCAACAAAAGGACAATTTGTCCGCCATCAGATCACATTTTGTTGCCGATATTGAGGTTTTTCACCGTTCGAAGAACAAGGGAGAATAAAGCTAAGCCAGTGAATTAGGATGGCTATACTCTATATAACCAGAGCTCACTATGCGTACGACAGAGTGCCTTGATATGCGCAAAAATCTGCGCATTCAGTCAGAAAAAATTTTTCTTTTCAAAATAATCATTTATAGCATTTATTTAGTTTGTTGAGTTTAGATTTTTCGACACTCGTTACCCCGAGTTCAGGTTATATAGTCAATATTAAAGGGAGTGAGCATGCCGTTTAGGAACCTTGCGGGTATATCCAATATATTAATTGGAATCGTCTTTTGCTTAAGCGCCCAAGCGAGTGAAACCACACCGTCACCAACAGGGACAACTGTAACGGATAAGCCCATATTTACTATGGCGTTTTATGAGGATCCTGAACATAGCTTTTACTTTAAATGGGCCGAACTCATTTATAGCCATGCGTTAGAGCAACTGGGTTATCAATTTAGTTATGAACTCGTACCCGCAATTCGAGCCAGCAAAATGCTGGAGTCGGGTAAAGTCGATGGCGAACCCGGTAGAGTGTTCAACTATGGCGATAAAGTACAACATGTGATTAGGTGTCAGGTCCCGGGCGATTGGTAGGTCTTATCCGAAATAATTCCGGTGAAGCTTGGTAATACTCTTTGAGTTTATCCAGCGGTGTAAGATGATTCAATGCCTTCTGTGCAATGAATTGATTATACAGCCGCTGATAACGCTCAAGTGTGGCCGCTAGATCTCCTGAGCACTCGAACCGAGTTTCCTTCAGCAGCGTGGCAATTCGCCCATTGAATCGCTCGACCATCCCGTTGGTTTGCGGCTTGCCCCGCTTAATCAGCCGATGTTCAATTTGCTGCTTGTTGCATACCACGTCAAATGGATGGTGGCCTGTTGGCTCTCGCTGACCCGTAGCGCAGTATTTATCGGTAAACTCTTTGCCATTATCGGTCAGTACAATGCTGAGCTTGAAAGACGCTTTGCGTACCAGCCGACTTAAGAAACCACTAGCAGAGCGGGCGCTCTTATCTGGCAGGATTTCAAGATAGACCCATCTCGAGGCACGGTCGATTGCTACAAACAAGTACTTCCTGCGAGTTTCATCAGGCATCTGAGGTAAGTATTTGATGTCCATATGGACATAGCCTGGTTCATAATCTTTGAAGGACTTAGGCGAAGTGACTGGCTCGGTTTCAGGGAGCAGCGCTTTTAGATTACCCACATTATTGCGAACCAAACATCGACTTAAGGCTGAGCGAGATAATTCAGGAAAGATAAAGCGTCTAACCACAACCAACAGGTCATCCAATGGCAGCAAGAGAGTCTTGCGCAGCTCGACAATTAGCCATTCTTGCACAGGGTTGATAACCGTCTGCAAGCGGTGTGCAGTGTGAGAGCGGTCTTGGTCATTATCGCGGTCCTTCCACCGACGGATGGTGGTTTCAGACACACCAAGCTCCTTGGCCAGCACCGCAACGGACTTTGTAGACTGTTGGATCAGTTGACGCGTTTTTGGGGTTGTTGCCGCATTGGCATGGAGTTTAATGTTCACGGAGCTGTTCCTGAAGTTGGTTAATAAAGTCTTCCATCCATCGAGTAGATTTAACCAAACGATGGCTGCGATTGTCTAACCAATCATCAGGGACCCAACAATTAGGGTTGAAGAACCCATTATCGAAACACATTTAATCGCCTTTAGTAATAATCCGAATATCAAGCTTGCTGATTGGCAATCACTAACCGCAGCAAACTATAAGGTTGAATATTACCGAGGCATATTGCGAGTAGAACAAATCCTTACAGCGCTTATCCCAGAAGCACGGCTTAGTGAATCATCTTCACCCATTAACTCATTTCGAAAATTACTTCATGGCCGGATTGATATCTACATCGATTCAGAAATAAGTTCGCAACTCCTTCAGCAAACTCCTGAGTTTAAAGATGGCCTGATAAAACCGATAGCGACCTTGGAGGCAGTCACAAGCTATGGTTATTTAAACGAGCGCCATAGCCAACTGGCTATAAACCTTGCTGCACAACTCAAAAAAATGAAGCAGCAGGGTTTATTTGAACTTTACAAGCAACAAGCGCAAGCCAGTATTAGCAGTAAGCAAAACAAATAATCACTCACCACGAATCACGCCACGATTTAAGCCTCTAGCTTGCGATTAACTTACGCCACCTCAACAGATCACGAATACATTCGTAACTGGGGAATAATGCGGTAACCAACAGGGCATGACTTAACCATTTATCTAACTGTTGCACTGTAAAAAGGCCATTTAAGTCAGATCCTTGAACCTGTAACAATGGCGAGTTAAAGGCCAGAAAAACAAGAAATAACGCATAGGCTAGATTAATCCCCATATTCGTTAGCAATAATGTTTCCGTCCACACCTGACGGCGCAGTTGCCAAAAACTATTCAAAATAGACAGCAAAATAATGGGGCTAAACCATTGCAGCAATTGCTGCACATTAACACTGAAGATAACTGAACGTGCCGCTAGTTGCTCGGCACTCATCCAGACACTACTCCAAATTACCATGAGTAAAAAAAGATAAGTCGCTAGATCAGAAAATACGTCACTAAAGCGGATATGCTGCCAAGAAGGCGCCACTTTGGGCAGTTGTTGCGGTTGCCAGTCTTTACTACAGCCAGCGGAAATTGATTTTCCCTGAATTGAAAAACTCCAAAATGACAACACAATTACCGTAAATGCAAAGCAAGCATCACCGATAAAACCATGGACAATATGCAGCAAAAATCCCAATAAACTCACTTCACTCACCCCAAGCCATTGGGTCGCACCGCCAATCACCTGCAATACAAATAAGACGCCCAGTACCATATACAAGGTGTACTTAAACAAAGAGATATCTTCATTAGCCACTATGGGGCTTGGTGGCACAAATTGCCAAGCGACCTGTGCCGGATGTCCCATTTGCTTTAACACTGCGGCGATTTGTGATTCCGACAGCTCACCCTGTTCAGCAAGGGCATCCAATTGATCACAGATATTAGCTTTGAGTTCATGACTAATTTCCTGACGTTTATCTTCGGGCAATTCCCGTTGCACAGCGGCAATATAACGGTCAACTAATTCCATATCAGTTTTCCTCTGTATTCTCATCGGTAACCTGCCCTAGCAAAAATGCCAAGGCACCATTAAGTTGCTGCCATTCCTCGGTTAGTTGGCTAAGTAGCTCAGCCCCCGATGATGACAATTGATAGTAACGGCGTTCTCGTCCTTCAGCCTGTCGCCACTCACTGTCTAACAATCCCTGTTCGGCTAAACGGCGCACTAGGGGATAAAGCGTCCCCTCATCAATATCGATACCGCCGTCCTGCAACTGTTTGCGGAGCGAATAGCCGTAATGGGGTTGTTTTAATAATCCCAGTACCGCCAACACTAATACGCCACGGCGTAACTCGAGCCGCATTTTGACTAGCTGTGAACTTGTCATGATCAATTCCTATGATTAACACTGTGCCACACATACTATGTGGCACACAGTAAATACTATGCGACACACAGTAATATGACAAGTTTTTAGCGCAAAATTTAGTCAAAACGGTTTAGTGACTTGTTTTTCAAATCAAATAAACCACAAGGTACTAAGGCCATTGCCCGCATAAAGCAAAGTGCATCAATCACGGGACAACTAAGATACAAATTGCCAAAAGGCTGTAACTTGAGTAACTTAGCTGGCAGCCTTTTATGCAAGTAAATCCAGTTAGGCGCAGAATCAACTCATAAGGAAACAATCAATGCTCATGGAGAGAGGCGTACTAGTACGCTGGAACGATGAAAAGGGATTTGGTTTTATTCAGCCTGATAAAAGTGGTGATCGCGATGTGTTTATCCATATCTCAGTGCTTAAGAAGATGGCGCGAAAACCGAAAGTCGGCGATAGCATTTTATACCAAACAGAAGTCCAGAATGACGGCAAAATTAAAGCTGTAATCGCTTCAATAGAGGGCGTTGCGGTACTAGCAGCAACCCCCACATCAACAACCGCAAGCCGAACGCCGCAGGTCAATCGAGGCAACAAAAGCACCAACAACACTCAGTCATCATTCAACCGTTTGATTTCACTATTATTACTTGTTGCACTCGCAGGATTTGGCTATAAGGAATTTCAACAACGGCAAGAAACTATTGTTGAGGAAAAACCAGCCGCTTATTCCGAAGTGCAATCTCCAAGAACAGTCGAACCTCAATTTCACTGTGAAGCAGGTAAAACCCATTGCAGCCATATGCGCTCCTGTGCCGAAGCGACCTTTTACATTCAAAATTGTCCCAACACGCAAATGGATGGTGATGGCGATGGTATTCCCTGTGAAAGCCAATGGTGCAGCTCATCCATGTTGTAACGAGGTAAAACAAAAATGATAAATACGCTTTCGCATTGGATCGATAAGCTCAGCGGAGCACAAATAGCAGGACTAATAGTATTCGGCATTATCATACTGACGGTGGGTCTATTTTTCGTAGGCTCATTTATCGGCAGCAGTGCCGTAAAAAGGGGATTAATTCCGTGATACTCTGCCTGTAAAACCCCAAATTCGATAGGATTGTCCATGCCGACTGCCGTTATCCACACCCTTGAAACACCCGAGCAACTGGATGCCATACTAAAGCAATATCCAGCGGTATTACTGCTATTTGGTGCACCAAGCTGTGGCGTGTGCCAAGCGCTTAAACCACAAATCGCCGCTATGCTAGCCAAAGATTTTCCCAAAATGCAGCTAGTCTATATCGACTGTGAAGCTCACCTTGAGCTTGCCGCGAGATACCAGGTTTTTAGCCTGCCCGTGGTAGAAACAATATTTTATGGCAAAAGCTTTGCGCGCTTTTCGAAGGTGTTTTCCCTCGGCGATCTAAAAGGAGCGATTGCCCGCCCCTATAAATTACTGAATGCAGAATAACTGTCACCAAGTAATAAAGAATCATACTGAAAAGGCAGCTAACACATCGGTGTACAGCCTTTTCTAAAGCATTTATGCCCCCAAAACATCAAAACATGCAAAACATCAAAACATGGACACCCAACCTTAATAGCGAGGTAGCTAACCTCCGACTATGCTTTGGTTAAGCATTAAACATGGAGGTTTGTATGCCGCGCCCTCGCAGAACTCAGATAAGTCTTGAAGACACGCCCTATTACCATTGCTGTAGCCGCGTGGTGCGGCGGGCATTTTTATGTGGTGATGACAGTTACTCGGGTAAAAATTATGACCATCGTCGAGGTTGGGTAGAATCGCTAATGTTTGAACTTGAAGCTGTTTTTGCTATTGATATCGCAGCCTTTGCCGTGATGTCTAATCATCTGCATCTGGTGTTGCGAGTCGATATCGAGACGGCAAATCGTTGGACTGACCGCGAAGTGCTTGAGCAGTGGCATAAGTTGTTTAAAGGCGATGAGTTAACGCAAAAATTCGCTAAAGGTGAGTTAGTCGAAGCCCATCAGGTCAACCGATTAAAGCACTCAATCGCCCTTTATCGTAGTCGTTTGTGTGATATCTCATGGTTTATGCGCTGCCTTAACGAACCAATAGCAAGGCAAGCAAATCAAGAGGATAACTGTACAGGTCGTTTCTGGGAGGGGCGATTTAAATCGCAAGCCCTACTCGATGAAGCTGCGGTATTAGCCTGTATGACCTATGTTGATTTGAATCCGATTCGAGCGCAACTTGCTGATACACTAGAACAATCCGACCATACCAGTATCCAACTACGTATTCGGGCCGCATTAAAAGGTGAGCAGCCGAGTAATCTATTACCGTTTATTGGTAACGAGTGTGACAACCAACCCAATGGCATTGCGTTTTCCTTAACCGATTACCTTCAATTGGTGGAAGATACAGGCCGAATCATTCGCAATGATAAACGTGGAAGCATCAGTGAAAATAGTGGTAAGTTACTGACCAGATTAAATATCCCCCATGACAATTGGCTCAAATTGACTACCGAGTTTGGTAAGCTATTTCATGGTCCAGTAGGCACATTACAAGAACTGACTCATTACTGCGAACACTTAGAAAAGCGACGACGGCACTTTGTCGCAAGCTGCCAGCACTTTTACAGTGACTGACAACTGCTTATATCCCTTCGACAACAATCATTGCCTAAAACTTCCCAAGCACTATGGGATGACTTACCTCGTCTGAAATACACTATTTTTTAAGGAATTAGCTCAATTTATTACCTCAGATGCTATCCCTGTGACTTTTGATGGTTCTTTTTTGAACAATATTAACTTTACAAGTTGTAGGTAAACGGAAAGTGCATTATGTTATTGATTTAAAATGGGTGGCTCGATTTATTTGCTCGATTTATTTGGAACAGCGCAGCGCATAAATACTAAGACGTTATACCTAAAGTAGATTTTCGAGAATGGAAGAATTATTCAAAATAATTTCAGAGAAACCTGAATATGCTGCGTGGGCATTTGGGGTAGTAAATGCACTCTGGTTAGCTTTTCTATATTTTAATAAGAAGCGTCACGAACGAGAGCTTATTGCAGTTAAGCAATCGTTTGATCTTGATCTAGAACGGAGAAAAAAAGTCTTCGAAATGAAGGCAGCGCAATATGAATCATATTTCAGACACATTGATGCCATACACAATAGGCACCAAACTGATTATCAAAATGTATTCCTCCCGATAATGAATCAGTTTATGTCATCGTATTTGCATGCTTGTGATCGTAACGATGAAGCTGAGGCAACAACTGCAACTATTAGATTTTCTGAGGAAATATCAAAAATAACTCGAGACGGATTCCTAGAGCTTCGAGTTATTGAGTCCGAGACTAATAGCCTTCGTTTAACGGCAAGTGACGAAGTGGCAGTGTTGCTTGACGAAATCAAGGAGTTATACGATCAGCTTTTTTCGATATCTGGAAAGATGATGTCAGATTTGGTCAAAATAACGATAGAGAATAACCAAGACTTGGCGGCGGAGAATCAAGCTGAGCTTATGAGAGTTGGTGAGCTAGCCAAAAGCAAGGCGAAAGAACTGCGAGAACAAATGCGTAATGATCTTAAGCAAATATAGGTATAACAATCACTTGCAGGCATACAGCTGGTGCTTTTTACGTACATATAGCAAATGGATAGTTAAAATTAGCATTGGGTCTACAGTGACCGTCGGCGACATGGCAGCTCATTCACATCCATGTGATCGCTGCATTAGTACATCCTGTACCGCAGATGTCGCCGTCGAGCCTATAGGGATACTTCATGTTAAATAAAGAGGCGGCGTGTCACTTTGGAAACAATGGCAATAAACTTCCTGAGTAGATAAAAGGCTATTTCGCTTTTGTCCCGAAGTGAGCTACAACGAGTATGATACTTTAATACTCGGTTGTAGCTCGATTCGGACTGAGTAGTAGCAATTAGTATAAATCTTTATTTTGGGTCATGTTTAATCTAAACGGTACTCACAGGGGTAATTGATTGTTTAGTATCAAATTTTATTCCGCACCTACAATAACGCCATGACTATTTTGATAATCTAAAACCACTGTATGCGATGGGTTTAGCTAAGGTTAAGCTTGGCTGCGCTTGAGTCATGCTCAACAAGGTTTGAGTTGTCTTTGCCTTACCGCCGCAGCCACAACTTCCTTTAGCACCACAGCATCCGCCCTTGGCTAAATGTTTTAGGGATGCACGCCCCTGTGATGCCTCGGTTAAGCGCAAATTCACCTCTTTACTCTGAGCAAGCAGCGTGGCAATCGATAGTTGATTATCCCCTCGGCTCACACTGATCCCTGCATCGAGTAACTTACCAAGCATACGCTCACCAATATGTTGCACCACCACAATGCTGGTGTGCTGGGCGCGAATGGCATCTAACAAGGCTTTTTTATCTTGGCAATTGCCGCCAAGGGCGGGGTTCGGGATAGAAAGTAAAAGCTGATGATTTTCATCATAAAAATGGACTTGCTGCGCCTTAGTAAAATGGCTGGCAAGCCGTCCACGGCTAATAGGCAGGGCGATAATCATATTGGGTCCTTATCGTTTGAAATAGGTAATTTCAGCACCAGCCCTTGGGTGATGGCGGTCGCCACTTTTTGGCGAGCACTGGCGAGCAGATAACCAAAGGTTTGCCGCGAGATCCCCATTTGCGCTGCGGCCTCAAGCTGGCTTAAGCGCTGCACATCACCAAGCTCCAAGGCTTCAAACTCGTCGGCAGCTAAAAGGATTTGGGATAAGTTAGCCGCTGGTATGCCATTAGGTTTAAACAGACTACAGGGCACACAACTCGATAATTGACGGCACTTTTTGGGTCTGGGCATTTGTAATTGCACCTCAGGGGCAAATGTTAGAAAGCAATCGAGTATTGACGCTCCCTTTGAATAGTTTTTGGCGTACGCCAAAAACTATTATGGTCATTTATCACTTTTAAACCGAGGTTGTTATCACAGTTTTACTCACCATGATGATAAGGTTCGGCTCGATAGCTAATTCGAGTTACACATCGGCACCCTCACTAATCTCGACCGAATAACCTTCTTCCTGTTTGATAAAATCGACAAAGTTTTTAATGGCTGGCAAGGCATCTTCCCTATGGTGGGAGACATAAAGCAATTGGCTAAGATGGTGCTCGGCAATCATATTCAGCGCCCGCATTACCAAAGTGCGATTGATAAAGTCGAGCCCTTGGTAGGGTTCATCCAAAATCAACAATAACGGCTGTTTAATCAAGGCCCTGCCTATAAGCAATAGCCGCTGCTGGCCGTAATCCAATTGCTTAAAACCCGTGCTGGCAAACTCACTCATATGCAGTATCGCTAGCCATTCCTTCGCCAAATCGACCTGAGGTTTAGTGGGCTTATGGTACAGGCCGATAGAATCGTAAAAACCCGATAACAAGACATCGAGCGCCGAACAACTCACTCGGTATTGCAAATGCAAGGCCGATGACACTATGCCAATCCGTTGTTTTATTTGCCAAATACTCTCACCACTGCCTCGTGGACGCCCAAAGAGGGTGATATCGTTACTGTAGCATTGGGGATGATCGCCCAAAATCAGCCCGAGTAAGGTACTCTTACCGCAACCATTTGGCCCGCGCACTTGCCAATGTTGGCCCGCATTAATCCGCCAATTCACACCTTTAAAAATCAAGCCGCTAACATATTCCACCTTGCCATTTTTAATCTCAACTAAGGGATCAAAGGCTTCAGCATTGTGACGTTGACGCTCCATCAGCGCTAAAAGCTCGGCACTGCGGCTGGCCGAAAGTGCATTTAGATGCGCCATCACAGGGTGACTATGCCACTGCTCAATCGACATAGGTGTACTGAGTTGATGCACATGCTGACCCGATTTGAGCATATCGCTATTAAACAGTGCCACATGGCTAACACAGGGTGGTAACTCTTCTTGGCGGGAGGTGATAATAAGCAACTGAGTATATTCGGCAATTTCAACTAACAGCCGTGATAGGCTGAGTTGATGCTCGCTATCCAACCCAGCGTAAGGGTCATCTAAAATCAATAACTCAGGTTCAGTTGCCAGTGCCCTCGCTAACATCACCCGCCGGGTTTCACCAGTCGATAACTGTCTAAATCCTCTTTGCGCTAAATGTTCGAGTTCCACTTTTTGTAAAAAGGTGCTCAAACGTTCAGTATGCAGACAAGATTCCAGCACTAATGATTCAACCGTTGAACCATAGTCGAGTTCATCCTTTGCTAGCTCACGTTCAAGTAATGCCTGCTGTAAACCGAGTGACACCCAACCAATTCGCGACGGTAATCCAGATATCTCGCCTTCATCAGGCTGTATATCACCCGCTAATATTCGCCCAAGGAGTGAGCCGCTATAGCTGTCGGTCGCAAAAATGGCCCAATGTTGCATCGGCATTAACTGCCAATCTTCAACGACTAGCAGCTCATTGCCACGACCGTAGCGCAACCCTTTTACAACAAGCGTTTTATCCCCGTACGTAGCACTATTACCCATCCCACTTCCTTAGGTATTCAACCCGATTAACATTGACTCGACTGAATATGCGTAAAATTTGTCATGGCATTGATACTACTGAGTAAATAAGCAGAATGGAATGCCAGCCAGCAATCGCTCAAACACTGATTACCCACAAAAATAAAAAAGCCCACCCGACGAAAACGCGCGGATGGGCTTGAGGTTAACCGCTCACTTTAGATGTCGAAGCGATCGGCATTCATGACTTTATTCCACGCTTTAACAAAGTCTTGCACGAATCTGTCTTGACCATCCTGTGCGCCATACACTTCAGCCACGGCGCGCAATTCAGAGTGAGAGCCGAAGATAAGATCGACTGGGGTTGCTGTCCACTTAAGCTTACCGCTCTTACGGTCTTGCCCCTCGTAGATGCCCTCTTGCTTGGCCGACTTGCTCCACTTAGTCGACATATCGAGTAAGTTAACGAAGAAGTCATTGCTCAGCACACCTGGCTTATCGGTAAATACACCGTGCTTAACGCCAGCACTATTGGCATCCAACGCACGCAAACCACCCACCAGCACCGTCATTTCGGGCACGGTCAGGTTGAGCATATTGGCCCGCTCAATCAGCATCTCAGCGGGAGACAAGCTGTTGTCTTTTGAGTAATAGTTACGGAAACCATCAGCCGCAGGTTCAAGCACCGCAAAGGAGTTCACATCAGTTTGCGCCTGTGTGGCGTCCATTCGACCTGGGGTAAATGGCACCGAAATCATCACTCCCGCCTCTTTGGCGGCTTTCTCAACCGCGACGCTACCGCCAAGCACAATCACATCAGCCAAAGAGACTTTTTTGCCGCCCTTGAGCGAACCGTTAAAGTCTTTTTGGACTTTCTCAAGCTTAGCCAACACCTTAGCTAACTCTTTTGGATTGTTGGCCTGCCAGTTCATCATAGGCTCTAAACGAATGCGCGCGCCATTTGCCCCGCCACGCATATCGGTATCACGGAAGCTACTTGCCGACGCCCATGCGGTTCTCACCAACTCAGGCACTGTTAACCCAGATGCTAAGATCTTATTGCCTAAGGCTTTAATATCGGCGTTATCGATAAGCGGATGGTCAAGGGCAGGAATAGGATCTTGCCAAATCAGCGTTTCTGCTGGCACATCGGCACCTAAATATCTCGCTTTTGGCCCCATATCGCGGTGAGTTAACTTAAACCACGCCTTAGCGAAGGCTAGCTCAAACTCCTTAGGATTTTTCAGGAAACGCGTGGTGATTTCGCGATAAATAGGATCTTCCTTCAACGCGATATCACTAGTGAACATAATCGGCGCGTGGCGCTTATCCGGTAAGTGGGCATCGGGTACTAGATTTGCCGCCTTATCATCGGCTGGCGTCCATTGGATATGGCCCGCTGGACTCTTGGTTTGTACCCAGTCAAAGGTATACAGCCAAGTTAAATATTCCATGGTCCATTTGGTTGGGTTGGATGACCAAGCCCCTTCCAGACCACTGGTAACAGTGTCTTCAGAGTGGCCTTTACCACATTTGTTTTTCCAGCCTAGACCTTGCTCTTCAATGCCTGCTGCGGCCGGATCGGCACCCACGCATTTTGCGGGATCGTGTGCGCCGTGCGCCTTACCAAAGGTGTGACCACCAGCGATTAAGGCAACGGTTTCTTCGTCATTCATCGCCATACGGCCAAAGGTATCGCGGATTTCTTTTGCCGAAGCTAAGGGATCGGGCACTCCGTTCGGGCCTTCTGGGTTAACGTAAATTAAGCCCATTTGGGTCGCGCCCATAGGTTTAGCCAATTCGCCCTTTTCGTTGCGTCTTTTACTATCGAGCCACGCTTTTTCTGAGCCCCAATTGACCATTTCGGCTTCCCAGTCGTCTTCACGACCACCCGCAAAACCAAAGGTTTTAAAGCCCATCGACTCTAATGCCACGTTACCCGTTAGCACCATCAAGTCGCCCCAAGACAGCTTGCTGCCGTATTTTTGCTTGATAGGCCACAACAGACGGCGCGCTTTATCTAAACTCACGTTATCCGGCCAGCTATTTAAGGGTTCAAAACGTTGTTGGCCACCCGCAGCACCACCGCGGCCATCAAAAATCCGGTATACGCCCGCGCTATGCCACGCCATACGGATAAAGAAAGGCCCATAGTGACCATAATCGGCGGGCCACCAGTCCTGAGACTCTGTCATCAAGGCTTTGATATCTTTTTTTACCGCATCGAGATCTAAGGTTTTAAAGGCTTCGGCATAGTGATAATCACTGCCATAGGGATTGGATTCAATCGCATTTTGACGTAATGGACTGAGATTTAATTTTTCAGGCCACCAAAATTGATTACCTGTGACTTGCTCTTGCGCTGTGGCCGTTCCCGCCCCCAATGCGAGAGACATAGCCAAAGTTAACGCCGATAGCGTAGGAAGGGTGTTTATTTTCATGATAGTTACCTAGTTTCGTCCTGTTCGGCCCATTGATTTGTATTAACAATGAGCCATCCGCTTGCTGCTTGACGGCATACAGCAATCCTTATCGTTGTGTTACTCCAAGGCAAAATTGTCATATGCCGTTAACACAACCGAGATTGCAGTCTAATGACAGGCTTCTAAGTAATTGAAACGATTAATACCGATGATTGGAATCGCGAAAATAGATTAACGATGGTTAATTTATGAAAGCATTAAGAAAGTTGCCACTTACCGAAATCCATACTGTATTAGTAGTCAACTTATAGGGAATGACTATGGTATAAAATTGTTCATCCAAAAGGTTTAGCTATCTGTGATAGCATAGCGGCCGTTTTCCGTTAACGTTGATAAGGTATTGCAATGAATCCGATTATTGCCATCTTAAAAGAACACAATGTCACTGATGCAAAAATTAACGAGCTTTTTCAAGCATTAACCGATAATCCCCTGATGGCGATGGGCATTATTGGCCAGCTCGGTATTCCACCTGAAAAACTGCAACAACTGATGGCTCTGGTAATGCAAAATCCCGCCGTGATTAAAGAAGCGGTACTCGAGCTGGGTTTAGATTTCGCCAAGGTTGAAGCCGCTAAAGCGCAGCTACAAAAGTAATTTATCCCAGCCAATCGGCTTATAAAGGCAAAGCAGCATTGGCTTTGCCTTTATATTCAAATTGTTATCTCTACCCTTTCACACTGCTACACAAAGATATAAAAACCTTATCGCCCCTCGCGGACAATATTTGCTAGAGTGTGGTAACACGCCATCAATAGCTCAAAGTGATTGAAAGGAATCAAGATGCGCCAACCTATTCGCCTATTTGCACTACTTCTGCCCGTACTGTTGTTGGGTTGTCAAAAGCAAACTCAAGCGCAACATGCGCAGGATATGGACAAACCCGCCACGCAAAGCCCCTCACAAACAAGCACGGCTCAAGCAAGTACAGCAGAGGTTAATCCGGTCGATATAGATAAGCGCGAGGATAAGCGACTTCAGGCGACTGACGACAAAGTTGTTAACAAGCCAAGTATTTCACCTAAAGGAGAAGGTATGATGCTGCAAGGCACTGTAAGATATCTCAATTTAGAAGGGGGTTTTTGGGGAATTATTGCCGATAACGGCCAAAAAATATTGCCTAAAAATCTACCGCAGGAATACCGCAAAGATGGTATTCGCTTAAGTTTCAGCGCCCAGGAAATCACCGGCATGATGACTATTCAGCAGTGGGGCAAACTATCAAACTTGAGTGATATCACTGTCATCGGCCAAGTCGAGAGCCAATCGGCCGATCCGCGGCTATAGCGACATCTCAAGCCTCTTTGCGTATCGCTCATCATTCACCTCAGCATCTATGTGGTTGATATGAAAAGTAAAGCTAACTGACTGATACCAACACATAGGCCTAAGTGATAGATAACTTTCAAGGGGAAGCATTTTTGCAGGGATATTTTTACTTCGGAGAGCCGTATCGACTAATGCTCATTCTGGTAAAAGGTCCACACATACGTTTCCTGTTTGGGATGCACAACCTGCCAAAATGACTGATTTATAGTTTTGCCATTTAGGGGAACCCATACTTCTCTGGCAGTTTGAAAATATAAGGTATAAGCAATTCGGTATGCCTTAGCATTGTACCCGACAATATCGTCACCGCAACAAAACTCGTTGATATCAAAGCCCGTGTAACGTTTGTTCCTACTCTGAATATCGGTAGTTAAGGTGGGGAGATCTTGTTCCAAAATGACAGATTGAGCGTCATAGGCTGACTCAATTGCTTGGTCAAATATCGATGACAGCTCTTCCGACTGCAATTCGGAAAAACTATCCGCAGCCATACAACTCAAGGCGCCGCAAAATAGACTGCACGCAATAGCAACTCTAATCACTTTTTTCATATGATGGCTCAGCCTAGCTAAGTTATTGATTGAGAATATAGCAAAGTTATCCTACCTGATATGAGTTGTTAGATAAATGACCAAACTCATATCAGCAAAACGCCCTTGAACTGGTTGCCCGCATTGAGGACTCTATGATCCATCAAGCCCATGTGCGACCCAAGGACAAGGCGAATTATGCATGTGCAGTAAAAAACTCTGCGCGAGTCATCGCTTTCTGCCGACTCATTCGAATAGGTATTATTGTGTCAGCTTTATCATCATTCAGCCGTGATAAAGCATCAATCAATAATTCCCTTTTAAAACATCACTCACAGGCTTTGCCTTGATCACATAATGGCAATTAAAACCTGACCTCAAGGTAAATTCCATATAAGCTATCGCGCATATTCAAGGTAAGAACAATTCTCATTTATAAAAAGGTGATTGATGAAACCATTGCCGCTCAGTCTATGTGCCCTTGCCGTCGCAAGTGCATTGCCCGCTTGGGCAGACGAACAATCTAAACCACTTATTCAAGAAGTGATTGTGGTCTCAGGTTCCCGTATGGAACAAAACATTGAACAGGTGGCAGGCTCTATTTTGGTGATAGATGAACAAGCCATCGAACGTAATATGAGCAATGATTTTGGTAGCCTGTTCCGTAACGAATCGGCTGTCGATATCAAGGGTGGTGCAGGTAAACCGACCTCAGTGACCATTCGCGGTATCGGCGGCAACCGAGTCATGATGGTAAAAGATGGTGTACGGGTAAATAACCAGTATGCTTCGCCGTTAGGCCCTGGTGCTGAAGGCACAGGCCGCGGTTTAACCGAAGTGCAAAGTCTTAAGCAAATTGAAGTAGTTAAAGCCGCTGCATCCACTATGTACGGCTCAGACGCCCTCGGTGGCGTAGTCGTGATGCGTACCAAAGATGCCAGCGACTACCTGCGAGGCGAAGATTATTATGTGTCGCTCAATGCGGGTTACACAGGCATCAATAACGAATACTCCGGCGGCTTTACCAGCGCCGCGGCCTATAGCGATTTTGAGAATTTGCTCACCTATCAGCACCGCAAAGGCGAAGAGTTACCGAACTACTTTGATACTCAGCCTGAAAGCGATCTGTTACAAGACAGCCTGCTATTCAAGAGCAAATACCGTTTTAATGAGCACACCACAGTGCAGCTCACCCTCGACTACCTAGAGCAAACGCTAGAACGCTGGGAAGATAAGCTCAATCGTGCCCAAGTACCGCAGGAGCGGATTGATACCGATCGCGATACCCAAGTGATCAACGGCGCCCTGCAATTGCGCTCCGATAAAGCCACGTATTTACACGATGATTTGACCGTTACCGCCTATTTTGGCCAAACGGAGCAACTCGAACATCGCGATTACTTTGATTTACTCAAACTAGATCGCCCACTTACCGAATATCGCGACTATAAATTTAAAGATCAACGGCTTGGATTAACCAGCACCTTTAGCAAATATCTAGGCGCTGAGGGATATGGCCATCAGCTCACCTACGGTATGGACTATGAATGGTCCAAAATGATGCGCCATCGCAACAACAATATCGCTAGCAGCGGCGGTGATTGGCAAACCGAAACCCCCTTTACCTTTGCCGATACCGATAGCAACCGTTTAGGGCTATTTTTGCAGGACGATATTACCCTGTTAAATGGTGATTTAAACCTGATTGGCGGCCTACGTTATGACTATTTCCGTAACAGCCCCGACCAACAACAAGCGATGGAAGCAGGTAAAGATCCCGCCGACTTTGCGGTAATGAGCGACACCTTTTGGTCACCCAAAGTGGGGCTCGTTTATAAACTTACCGACACAGTTAGCGCCTACGCTCAATATGCCTATGGCTATAAAATGCCTACGCCCGATCAAAAATGGGGTGAGTTAGAGGTCGATGGCGGCTCGATGACTGATGTGATCATTCAAGCCAACTATGACTTAAAGTCTGAGCAATCCCACACCTGGGAACTGGGTATCCGTGGCAATCATGCAGATACTCAATATGAGCTCACCACCTTCTACACCCACGCGGTCGACTTTATTGACTGGCAATATGTCAGCTTTAAACCGCCAGTGTTTGGTCCGGTGATGCAGCCCATGGAGTTCAAATACCAGTACTTCAACCGCGATCAAGTGACCCTCTATGGCGCAGAGGCCCAAGCCAACCATTGGCTGACAGATACCATAGAGCTATGGGGCAATATCTCCTATACCCATGGAACCGATGAAAACGGTCAATACCTTAACAGCGTTAGCCCGCTAAAAGGTAACCTAGGGGTGAATTGGTATAGCAATATTGGTGGAATGGAAACCGATATTGGCGCAGTAGTACGCTGGGCCGATAAGATGGACCGCACCCACGATATCAACCTGACCATCGATGATATTTGCGTAATGGGCCAATGTATTCCTAAAGAAAGCTTTAACGAAGTCTACAACACCGCCGGTTACGCCGTGTTTGACTTAACCATGGGCCTGCACGTTACCGACAATCTGCATCTGCGTGCTGGGGTGTATAACCTGTTTGATAAGGAATATGTTGACTACGCCGATGTGGCTGGCCAATCCGTGTTCTTGCTCAATAGCACCATGAACTTGCAAAAGGATGATTTCACCCAACCTGGGCGTTATTTCAACCTGAGTGTGAATTATCAGTTTTAATTTAAGCTGTTGTACTTGCTAAGCATTCCCCGGTGTATATCGGGGAATGTTTAGCAATCTCTCTGAGCCATACACTCAATCAAAATCGCAGCTTCATCCCCTGATTTGTAATCAAGCGCTCGCAACAACAATGACTCATTTTATCGCGTATGCAGGGTTGCGGTGTTATCGAGCTGGCCATTGGCATCAACCCGCACCAGTACTGAATGGTCTTTGGATAATTTCACAAACTTTATCTGTTCTGCTTCAGGCTGTTGCCAGTTAAGGATAAAGAGCGAAGCGTTTTCATCCTGCTCAAAGCCGCGCTCGGTATTCAACTCCCCAAATGTTGCCAAGCCATCAACGGTCATTCGATATTGGTTGCCTTGACCAATAATTTCCAGCGTGACGGGCTTAGTATTGATGACGCCACGGTATACCACGCCATCAAATTTATCGTAGGCGGTATTATCCGCGCTGTGCTCACACTGACCTGAGTGTTGTTCAGAGCCGCTGACAGGCTGGCAGTGATTAGCTTCGCTCACCTCCGCTTGCTGGGCATATCCCCATGCTGGCAATAACACCAGCACGCCAATAAGAGATGCTAATTTTCTGCGATTTATCAATGCCATTCCTATCAACGCCATTTCCAGCCGTGTCGTCGCCATAAGCCGATGGCAATGATGCTAACCGCTTAACTTACTCTTGTCAGCAAGCAAACGGCTAGCCGCACTATTTTGCACTGAGGTTGGGGATCTCTTGCTGACTATAAAACAGCGCCACATCCTGTAATTGCTCGGCAGTCAACGCACTGACCTGTGATTGCATTAACGGATCGAGGCGTAAGCCCGCTTTGAAATCGACTAACTGCTTATTAAGGTAAGCCGGTTTTTGCCCCCTTAAATTGGGGAATTGCTTAGCCATGGCGATCATCGCCAGCCCATGGCATGACTCACATTGAGCCGTGGCCAGTGCCTTACCCCGCTCGATATCGGCTTGATAACCTTCGGCATAAACCGCTGTGGATAAGCCGCACAGGACAAGCAAACTGACGATAAACGTTTTCATTGAGATCCCTTAGCGGCAGGTTTAGCTGGCGGTGGTAACTGGCTTGCGTCAAGGGGCAAACGCCTAAAGAGGGTCATATCCATTTCAGCTTGACCATAATAGCTACTGAGGTAGCTCAACGTCGGCTCCCACGTATCCGACAAATCCCATAAGCCTTGGGTATCCACCATCCACTGCAAGGTTTCTTTCCAAAAGGCTTTATCACCGCGATTTTGGGTAACAATCATACTGGTGTGACAGGCATTGCATTGATAATTCACCAACTCCCAACCGGGCGCCATAATAAGGCCCGATTGAGGGTCCACGGGGTACTCGGCGGCGAACGACGCCCCAGTGAAAAGCAGCCCACACATGATCAGCTTATTGACATGCGCTCTCATCACACCACCCTAACGGCAATACGGTGGCAACCATTAAACATATATCCCTTAGGGTTCCATTGTGGCTGTACAACCGGTTGGCTATCACCTTCGCTATCGGTTGCTTTGGCCCAGATTTCGTAATAGCCCTGTGTTGGCAACTGCAACTCAATGCTCCATTGCTGCCATGCGGTGGCGTTTTTCGGTTTTTGTAGCTCCGCGACAAACCAACGGGTGCCATAATCGTAACTCACTTCCACCTTCACCACTTCGCGCACGCCCGCCCACGCATGGCCCGCAACCGTCAGTTTTTGCCCTTGAGCCAGTTCAGTGCCAGATTGTGGTTGAGTGATCAAAGACTTCACGATCATTTCTTCAATAATTCGATAGTCTTTTTCAGCAACCGTCTCGCCGGGTGCAATCGGATATTTAGGCACTTGATACGCTGGCGCTGCCATTTTATGCCCGTCGTGGACTTTATTACGCACACTGATCCCCGTTGCCGCTTTTTGCGAAACCGATCCCGGCCGGCCACCAAATACGATACGTAGGGGATAACCATGCAGGTAAGGAATATCCTCACCATTCATCGACCATGCGATTAGCCCAAGCTCTTCGAGCGCCGCCTTGATAGGAACACCGCGGGAAATGGCCTCACCTTTTCCGCTCAAATGTACATCAGCCCCGTGGTGGCCGGTGTAAACCGCATCGGCTTTAACACCACAATCCTTAAGCACATCGCTCACCAACACACCTGTCCACTCGGAACAAAATACTGCTGAGTTATTCCACTGATTGCCCTTAGTACTCGGGAAAAAGCCCGCGCGACTATTGCCGCCACATTCAATCAATAGCTGTAAGGTGTGATGTTTAAAGCGGCGTTTTAACGCATCAATGGTGTAGGTTTTAGGGGTGATAACCGACTCGCCATCCACTGTAAAAGTCCAGGTTTTAGCATCCAGCGTCTTAAAATCAGGCACTATGCCATTCCAGCGGATAAACGAAACATCGGCAGGCGTCACCGCAGGCGCAAGCATATGCTCTGGCGGATAAGCATTCAGCGGATTAGTGTTTAATACTTTGAAATAACTCGGTAAGTCCTCAGCCTTAGTCCAGGTTAATGCCGAAATATCCAAAGCACTCACCCCAGCAGGCAGCTTATCAGCAAATACCCACTTAACCGGCAGCGCGGATAACACCGACGTCGCTACCGCACCTTTTATAAAAACTCGACGATTAAGATCCATGTTATTTGTCCTTTCCGAGGTAAAAGTATTCCGCCATTTGCTGCATATCCGCCTCACTCAATAACTGAGCGACTTTAGTCATAGTGGGGTCTTGACGCGTGCCAGCCTTAAAGGCTCGAAGCTGCTTCAACAGATAATCCGAGTTTTGCCATCCGATATTCGGAATATGTTCAAAACGGCTCATGCCAGACTCGCCATGGCAGGCCTTGCACATATTCAATAATTTATTGCTCTCATCGGCGTGGGTTACCGCTGGTAACAAGAGCATCAGCACACCCGCCGAATAAATCACTCGCAGCAACATCCGTTATTCTCTTCAGTTAGTGTTCATCACGACGACTGTCATTGAACGTAGCCATTCAGATAACATTAAGTTACATCAATGCTTATCGAGGTTTACATTCAATACAATTGAGTCAAAAGCTCAAGAGAAGTGACTTGTATTAGCAAGCAGTAAAATTTCAAGCCATTGATTAGAAAAGGGAGATGGTTTGTAGCCTTATGGCCAAGGAGAATCAAGGTGGATTATCCAAACTTTGTTTGGATTAACGTCGTGGGGTTTCACTCCACACTTGTTTATGTAGTTGCACAGTTATTGTGCCTTACGGCCAAGGTGAATCAAGATCGTGGGGCTTCACCCCCTGATTTTTTAATAAAGAGTCGACCAAAAGGGGAAAAGCGCCTGTTCCCCTTTTGAATGATTCATAAAGCGAAGCCTCGGCGCTCCTAGCGAAGTTACATGCATTAACGCTTTATTTATAAATCAGCCTTGGTCTTATGGATAAATAGCTATCGCTTCCGAAGGCTCCACTTTATATCCATGTAAAGCCCTCCCGTTCGGCAGTCCCAGCCTCTCGCTCATAAGCGCGAAAATCACCGATTTTCATTCGCCCCTGCACCTGCGAAAGCTAGCCGGACATCTGATAGGAAGGAGGCCTGAATGTCGTGAAGTGCATGGTCAATGATGTTCCATACATCATACTGACATTTTCCATTTCCCTATGGATCAGATGCACGAGAGCGACCATGTCCAGACTCACGCAATTTATTCCAACGCCCTGCGGCAACTCCGAGGGGATGGTGAACTCCTGTAACTTCTGTGTTGGCTGTATATCAGAAAAGAGTTGTGTCCGTCCGAGCTTTCACAAGGGGAGTTATAACGCAGAAATAATAATGGTTTTTTCATTAACGTTGGAATAATCATTCCATCATCAAGGCACTCATATCGATTAAACGTACAAATAAACACCTAGGTTTTTATTGCCCTTTAATTGACCGTACTCATCAAGTGGTGTCTAACTAAAATCATATTTGGTGAATTCATTTAGCTCAGTAAGCCGCATTCCTGCGTTATGAAAAATGTATTCACGGATTAATACATGATGAGTGCGATTTAATTTAATCCTAAGGTTGAATAGATAAAGTATTTATTTAGAGGAATGCTCTAACGCCTAAAGCAGCGGCAGCTCTAGCGGTTCGCTGCCTTTACTTGTTAACACTTTACAACGTGTCATTAGCAATTTCGCTCAACTGGTGATTTTTTATCATCCATCGAGCTATTTCACCGAACTCATTTTCGAGTTCAGAAAATATATGGGCTGTTCTCGGACTTATTAAAGGGTTCATTTCAGAGGCAGGAAGATTATACTTAATTGGTTCTTTTCTAAACTCGTAGCCCCAGTTGGCGATAGCAGCCAAATTTAATGCAATCTTTGTATTCTTAATTTTGTTCCAAATCTCTCTTTGGTGCTCTAGAGGCATTCTTTCGCCAAGAGTGATTGACTTTATCGCATCCATTGGGATATCCATTACATAAACTGGAAAGCCGTTGTAATCACCAACCTTTTTGCAATCCGATAGCTTTCTAACAATTCTATATTCTTGCTCATATTCCCAATCTTTGGGTTTTACACAAAGCTCCGCTATAGGAATTGGAGATTCACCACTTAAATAAGAACTAATGTCCTTTTTAGGTCTTTGCTCTCGATACTCTATATCAAATAGGCCCGTGAAGAATTCATGTTCTTCGTCAAACTCAATAACAGCTCCTGAATACTCATCAGCATAGTGTGCCCACATTAGTAGAGATGATTCATTTTTAGATAAGCATAGAACACCAACGGACTGATTCAGCGAGCTTAAAATCTTTCTAGAGTTGATGTCATTGCAATGGTCAGACTCAAAGTCAATTGGCAATTCTCCAACACTTGGCAGCCTTCTCGGTGCTATGACATCAAAGCTGATAGAGATATCTTTGGGTTCGAAATCTTCCGGAACATGTAATTCTGGAACCATTTCAAACGGGTCATTGAAAGCCCCAGGTTGAGTAAATCTGACACTCCCTTCCAAAACCCTCAACGTATTCTCAGGTGTCAAATACTTGTATAGAGACACAGTCACTCCTTGAATGTTAACGATTCCCGCAGCGGCGAGCGTAGCGAGTCCAGCAGCCGAAGGCTGCGTGTTGCCGGGCCTTGTTATGCATATTTGTTTAAAACTCGCCTCAACCGATTTTTATGTTTGTTAACAACGTTCCAATTCCATACTGACGTTGGTTCGAATTCGGGATGTGTGCTTTCCCATTTCTTCGCTCCGGTTTCGGAATTGGCATTGATGTTAGATTGAATACCAAGGTCTGGTGCAGTGATTTGAATAGAAATTAATCCCCATCCGTCCCATGTATAGCGAAACTTATGATTAGGTACCTTCTTTGGATCAAGTTCTATTTTCCGCAGTCGGGCCTGTCCTTCCATCTCCGGGTAAATCACAAAAATGGAGGCCATACCTTTTGGGATTTCTATTTTACTCGAGATATAAACTTCGAGTTCTTCCGGCTGATTAAATGACAAAGGCTCTTTGTCAAAATCCGAATATGCTTCAACTACTACAGGATTCTCTGATGCAAAGATGGCATCACATAATGCTCTAATTGCTTCTTTAGATAACTGCATTGAGTTCGTCCTTGGCGGCATAACAGTGTATTACCTGCTCTTCTAATAAACCCCAACCCGAATAGAGTTAGATATAGGAAGTTGGCAAGTAAATAACTTAATCATGACAATAAGTTAGCATCAGTATCAATAGGCTTTCAACATTTTTCATCCAGAAAAATCGAGACTTTATTTACCGAGAGCAAAGATGGACATCCATGAATCTTTTGGGATTAACAGCTAACACCAAGGCAACAGAAGTTCACCATCCCCTGCGAAGTTGCTGAAGAGCGTTGAAGAAAAGCGCGTGAGCGAGGCATGGATGCCTCGCTAGCTTTCGGGGTACAGGATGTACCATCGGAAGCGTTAGCGATTTTCGAATAAGCACGAAGCCACTCATCAATGCATGTAACTTCGCTAGGGACGCCGGGGGATTTCCAAAAGGGGAACAGGCGTTTTTCCCCTTTTGGTCGGGTGTGGGTGAAGCCCCACGACCTTGATTCACCTCGGCCGTTAGGCCGCAATGACGATACATCTACATAAACAAGTGTGAAATGAAGCCCCACGACTTTGACTTTATTAAAAAACCATCAACAGTCTAAATAAGCTAAAGAAGACTGATGGAAATAAAGAAAGTTGCCACACCCTCAACCCAAGGTTAAATCTTCACACAGACAAACAGCGCATTACCTGAACTTAAATCCCATTAAACAATAATTAGCTATTTGTAAGCCTCCGCAAAATTAAAGACTTTGCAAAATTAGAACCTTTGTCTAGAAGCCAGAACTTATGAATACTTCCGGACTTTGTTTTGATTTCCAAATACTCAGCATTTGGTAGTAAATCCTTTTCTATTACAGTATTTGAAACTGAATCGATTTCAGCAAAAGAAAGCATAAGTTTGTGCTTAAACTCATAAGTAGATGACTGCCATTCAGAAAAGAAAACCCCTTTTTCAGTTATAACAATATGCTCCATTGGTGTGTAAAAGGCTGGAATTTTATTTTGATACATTATAGCAAGAGACTTAAATTCAACTTTGTCAGGAATACCTACTGTTGATACCAGAAAGAGAGGATCATAAAGCGAAGTCTTAGCAAGCAATTGACTATTTGAAACTGGATTGTTTGCACAACCGCAAAGGTATATTAGGGTTAACGCCATGAAATATTGTCTCATTCATTTCTCCTTTAATTTTAATCATTGACTAACAATTTATTAGTACACATGAGTTCCCAGCATTATTAGACATGTAGTAACGCACACATGCAACAACAATGTTAACAATAAGTTAGCACCTATAAATTAAGTGCACTATAGAGGAACTGAAAGATCAGAAAGATCAAAAGATAGGACACACAATTCTTGGGGATTAACAGCAAACACCGAGATCACAGAAGTTCACCTCCCCTGCGAAGTTGCTGAAGGGCGTTGAAGACTCTTTATTAAAAGGATAGCGCGTGACGCAGACAGGACGTCTGCGTAGCTTTCGGGGGGAAGGGACGCCCCATCGGAAGCGTTAGCGATTTTCGAATAAGCACGAAGCCACTAACTAATGCATGCAACTTCGCTAGGGGCGTCTTGGCTGATGTGAAAACAATAGGCAAGGAGGATAGGACGAGCAGTCCTCCTTGGTCGACTCTTTATTAAAAAATCAGGGGGTGAAGCCCCACGACTTTGATTCACCTCGGCCGTTAGGCCGCAATGTCTAGCAAGTTTTGCTAGCGATCACACTAGTTGGTGAAAGTGGAAATCCACTTTGCTGCCAATCTTTGGTGTAATACACCGCAAAGGTGTCGGTCGTGGCATCAAAGGATAATTCCCCGATCATTAAATCACCGAGGTGCATCTCTAGCGTAAGCGTTTTAGCTGTACTCATAGGTTAATACCAGCCGTTAGTTTCGGTATTGCTGGTTTGAGCCGAAACGATATCAATCCCCAGACCATCAAGGATTTTGAATACGGTTGAGATATAAACATCCTCACCCTTTTCAACTCGGATCAGCGTTTTTTTGGTTACGCCGCACAGCATGGCCGCCACGTCTTGAGTAAGAGCAGCACTTTTCCTGCGTTCTTTAATTAACAAGCCGAGGGATTGTTGATTTAGCGGTGATGCCATTATCGTCTCCAAAAGTGTAACTTCCTACACCTTAGCCTTAATAACAGTCTCATTCAATCTAAAAGTGTATATAAGTACACTTTTTGATTGTTGATAATGACAAACCCACTAAAAGTGTACAATGTTACACTTTAAAAGCAATTTTCAATGCTTAAACCCCAAAAAGTGTAGGTAAGTACACCAGAAACTTACTCACGTAGTTAGACCAAAAAAACAAAACCCCGACTCAGTTACCCGAGTCGGGGTTTTCATTTTTCTCTTACAAGAATTTGGGTTTTAAGCGATTAAGCTAAAGACCACAGATGCTTTTTGCGCAGGATAAATCGTGTTAGTACAAGGCGCTGTGAGCGTAGCATACGTTGTTTGTATGTGAGCGAGCAGCAACGCCGTAATCACCGATTTAAACCAGCAAAAATTACATCATGCCGCCCATACCGCCCATACCACCCATGCCGCCCATATCTGGCGCATCAGCTTTTGGCAGTTCAGCTACCATTGCTTCGGTGGTGATCATTAGGCCTGCGATAGACGCTGCGAATTGCAGTGCGCTACGGGTTACTTTAGTTGGGTCAAGAATACCCATTTCTAACATGTCACCGTAGGTGTCGTTGCCCGCGTTGTAACCGTAGTTACCGCTGCCGTTTTTAACGTTGTTCGCCACAACTGAGGCTTCTTCACCTGCGTTGGTCGCGATTTGACGTAGTGGCGCTTCCATTGCACGTAGGGCAATAACCACACCGTGTTTTTGGTCTTCGTTAGCTACTTCAACGTCAGCAATCTTAGAAGCTACACGTACCAGAGCAACACCGCCGCCAGGTACCACACCTTCTTCAACCGCAGCACGAGTTGCGTGCAGTGCGTCTTCTACGCGAGCTTTTTTCTCTTTCATTTCAACTTCGGTCGCTGCACCGACTTTAATTACCGCAACACCGCCAGCTAATTTAGCCATACGCTCTTGCAGTTTTTCTTTGTCGTAGTCTGAAGTTGATTCTTCGATTTGTTGCTTGATTTGGCTTACGCGCGCTTCGATTTGCGCTTGTTCACCGTTACCATCGATGATGGTGGTGTTGTCTTTAGTGATCACAACACGCTTAGCAGTACCTAAATCTTCTAGGGTTGCTTTTTCAAGCTCTAGGCCGATTTCTTCAGCGATAACAGTACCGCCAGTTAAAATCGCTACGTCTTGCAGCATGGCTTTACGACGGTCACCAAAGCCTGGGGCTTTAACCGCTGCCACTTTCACGATACCGCGCATGTTGTTGACAACTAGCGTAGCTAAGGCTTCACCTTCAACGTCTTCGGCAACGATCAGTAATGGCTTACCGGTTTTTGCCAGACCTTCAAGGATAGGTAACAGTTCGCGGATGTTAGAGATTTTCTTGTCTACTAACAGTACGAATGGGTGATCTAATTCAACGCTGCCGGTTTCTGGCTTGTTGATGAAGTATGGAGACAGGTAACCACGGTCGAACTGCATACCTTCTACTACGTCCAGTTCGTTTTCCAGTGCTTGACCTTCTTCAACGGTGATCACGCCTTCTTTACCGACTTTTTCCATTGCTGTGGCAATGATTTGGCCGATTGACTCGTCAGAGTTTGCAGAGATAGTACCAACTTGAGCGATCGCTTTTGAGTCAGCGCAATCTTGAGAAAGGTTTTTCAGTTCAGCAACGGCGGCAATCACGGCTTTATCGATACCGCGCTTTAAGTCCATTGGGTTCATACCCGCTGCAACGGCTTTTAAGCCTTCAGTGACAATGGCTTGTGCCAGAACAGTTGCAGTAGTGGTACCATCACCGGCGGCGTCGTTGGCTTTAGAAGCAACTTCTTTCACCATTTGCGCGCCCATGTTTTCGAATTTGTCTTCTAATTCGATTTCTTTTGCAACAGACACACCGTCTTTAGTGATCAGTGGTGAGCCAAAGCTCTTGTCTAATACCACGTTACGGCCTTTAGGGCCTAAGGTCACTTTAACTGCGTTCGCGAGAATGTTTACACCAGCCAGCATTTTTACGCGTGCGTCGTTACCAAATACAACTTCTTTAGCTGCCATATTGAATATCCTTTACATTTTTAATGATTAATTGGAATGTCGAATTGATGTCGTGGATTAACCTACGATGGCCATCAGGTCAGCTTCCGACAGGATCAAGACTTCTTGACCGTCGATTTTTTCTTTCTTAACACCGTAACCTTCATTGAAGATCACTACATCACCCACTTTCACATCCAGAGGTCTTACAGTGCCGTTTTCTAAAATACGGCCATTACCTACTGCAAGGACTTCCCCGCGAGTCGATTTTTCGGCGGCGCTGCCTGTTAATACAATGCCACCCGCAGAAGTTGATTCAACTTCTAAACGCTTAACGATTACGCGGTCATGTAATGGACGAATATTCATCTATGAACTCTCCTAATGATTTAATGCCCAACAATCGAGGCGATTTTGTGATGAAAAAGAGGAGGCATTTCCGCCTTCCCCTTTGATGTGTGTGATATGGGGTTAACCCCTGCCAGATCCAAGTGCCTTTACAAAAAAAAATTCAAATTTTTGATGTCGGTTTTTTCAAGCGGGCACAATCCTGCTAGAATCTCGCCTCCGCTCGCAAACAAGGCACTATTTTCCCCATGAAAGACAGACACGGGCTGCTTAGCGCGCCAATTGGTCGTGTACTGCTCAACATGAGCCTCCCTAACTTGATTGGCATTATGACCATTCTAGGTTTTAGCCTCGCTGACACTTTTTTTATCAGCCAATTAGGGACAGAGCCTTTAGCTGCAATCAGTTTTACCTTTCCGGTAACGTTAATTATTTCCAGCATTGCTATTGGGATTGGTGCAGGCGTTTCTACTAACCTTGGCAGGCTGATTGGCTCGGGTAATGCGCCACGTGCCAAGGTGTTTTTGCACGATGCGCTGCTGCTGACCTTTATCCTTATCGCCAGTTTATCCGCCCTTGGCAGTATTTTTATCGAGCCACTGTTTAGTTTACTTGGCGCCAATGAAACCAGCTTGCCACTCATTCATGACTATATGATGTATTGGTATGTGGGCGCGCCGCTGTTGGTGTTATTGATGGTGGGCAACCAAGGCTTACGCTCCACGGGCGACACTCGCTCACCAGCGATGATTATGATGCTGGCGGCGCTGATTAACTTAATCCTCGATCCTTTGCTTATCTTCGGTATTGGGCCTTTTCCCCGTTTAGAGATCCAAGGCGCAGCGATTGCAACCCTGTTCTCATGGCTTGTCGCGTTGTCGCTCTCGGGGTATTTGCTGATCATCAAGCGGCGAATGCTTGAGCGGGCGGTATTTGATATCGATAGAATGCGTGCCAACTGGAGTAAACTTGCCCATATTGCCCAGCCTGCGGCCTTGATGAATTTAATCAATCCGCTCGCCAATGCGGTGATTATGGCGATGCTGGCCCATATCGATCACAGCGCGGTGGCAGCGTTTGGTGCGGGCACACGCTTAGAATCGGTGCTGTTGATTGTGGTGATGGCATTATCATCGAGTCTCATGCCGTTTATTGCGCAAAATCTCGGTGCTGGCCAACCCCAAAGGGCGAAGCAGGCTTTGCTGCTATCGCTTAAATTTATCTTTGTATTCCAAACCTTACTTTATATTCCGCTGGCGTTTTTGGCCCAGCCACTCGCGAATTTATTTAGTACCGATCCGCAGGTGCTAGAGTGGTTAAGTTTTTATATTCTGGTGCTACCCTGCGCCTACGGCCCGCTGGGAATTGTGATTATCTTTGCCACGGCGCTTAATGCGTACCATAGGCCGATGAGTTCGTTAGTGATTAACCTGTGCCGCTTAGTGCTATTGATGCTGCCACTGGCGGCGCTGGGATCTTATATTGATGGCGTAAAAGGCTTATTACTCGCGCTCCCCATCACCAACCTCTTGATGGGGATTGCCTGTTATTACTTAGCGCAACGGATTTGCGAGCCGACCAAGGTCACGACCGCCGACGCTATTTAGGTTGTGCTTTTTAGGCTAAAACGCACATCATTGGGTGGGAAGGGCTCCTCCGATGCCTTACAAACTCGGCGCACACTTTGCGTGCTGAGATTAGTTGGTACACCTTTCGGCGCCAGTTCTTTAATAATAAAGTCGATAAAGCGTCTGCTGGCCAAGCTTACATAACGCCTTGATGGGTAGGCCAAATAGCATTCGCCAGGATGGGACTCTATCTCAGGTAACAGGGTAATTAGCTGCCCTGAAGCCACAAAATCAGCCACAACTTCCGCAGGCGCATACACAATGCCGCGCCCTTGCAGAGCAAACTCTACCGCGACCTCGACACTGTTGGAGCAGAAATTCCCCCGAACCCGAACTTCCTGTTCTGCACCAATCCATAACTCATTAAAGATCTTGCCATTTGAGAGCCTAAATAAAGCCACATTATGGGACTCAATCTCCTGTGGAGTCTGCGGCATACCATGTTGCACTAGGTATTGGGGACTGGCATAAAAACGCAAATCCGTGGTGAATATCGGCCGCACCACTAAATCTAATGCGGGTTCGACCACAAAGGCTACATCGAGATTATTCTTCACCATATCAACAGATTCTGCGCTACTAATCACTTCAACCGTGAGCTTGGGATGCAGATCCATAAAACGAAAAATGGCTTGCATCAACACATTCATACTGTGGATAGGAAACATTTGAATGCGGAGATGGCCACTGATCTCAGCATCTTCGTTAGTCATCTCAAACAGAGTTTCATCGAGCTGCGCCAAGATATTCTGTGAACGTTGGTAAAAATGGCTTCCAGCCGAGGTCAGCGTCATCGAGCGGCTCTGTCGGTGGAATAGCTTGATATTCAGCTCATCTTCCAATGCCTGTAAACGCCGACTCACGGTCGATTTTGGTAAGTTAAGCAAATCCGCCGCTTCAATCAAACTGCCGGTTTCAGCGATTCGGTGAAATAACGCGAGGTCCTCTGTATTCATTTTTAACTTAATATCAATCTCATTATGTGGGATTGATAATCCCAAAGTATCCCGTTTATTGCAACAACTTTAGCTGATATCTTCGCGCCCCTGAAATGTTGATAAATTGTTATTGAGGACTCTCCACCATGAAAGCTTATCGACTTATTCCCTTGGCGGCGTTATTGCCAGCCCTGCTTACAGCCTGCACGCCAGCGGAAAGCTCGGTACAGGCGAGTGTCATCAGACCCGTAAAACTGTTTGAGGTTGCCAAACTCGAGGGCGGAGATTTTAGAACCTTCCCCGCGCGGGTGAGCGCCAATAGTCGTGCAGAATTGTCCTTTCGCATTTCTGGGCAACTTACAGAGTTGGCGCTGGTAGAGGGGCAAAGTGTTAACCAAGGTAGCCTATTGGCTAAACTGGACGACAGGGATGCCTATAACAATTTAATGACCCGCGAAGCAGACCATGAACTGTTAGCGGCGGATTTTCAGCGTAAAACTGAACTCCTAAAGCGTAAATTAATCTCCCAAGCCGAGTTTGATAGCGCCCAAGCACAGCTTAAATCGGCCAAAGCCGCCTTAGCTGCCGCCCGTGACCAGTTAAGTTATACCAAGCTTATCGCCCCTTTTAGTGGCACTGTGGCCAAACGTTTAGTGGATAACCACCAAATTGTGCAGGCTAATCAAGGAATATTAACCCTACAAAACAACCATTTGCTCGATGTAAGTATCCAAGTACCCGAGTCGATGGCCGCGGGTTTAAACACTTATATCCAGCAGCAAAAGTTTGTCGCTAAAGTGCGTTTTAGTGCATTAGCAGGCATGGAGTTTGATGCGAAATTCAAGGAGTACTCCACCCAAGTCACGCCCGGTACTCAGGCCTATGAAGTGGTGTTTTCCCTACCACAACCCAAGGATATTCAATTACTTCCAGGGATGAGTGCTGAATTAACCCTGGCCTTAATGAAAAGCCCAGACCAAGCAGCATCGGCCATAGTGCCAGTCACCGCTATCGATAAACGCGATCAGGATGGCCGAGTCCAAGTGTGGGTCTATCAAACGCAATCGGGCGAAGTGAAACCCGCTGCTGTCACCTTAGGCCGAGTCACCAGTGAAGGGGTTGAAGTGCTTGGCGGTATTAATAATGGCGATTTAATTGTCAGTGCAGGTGTATCCCAATTATCCGACGGGATGAAAGTCAAACCACTACGCTGGCAGCGCGGAGTTTAATCCATGAATATTGCTGAGTATTCAATCCGCCACAAAGTCATCAGTTGGATGTTTGTATTACTGCTACTCGTGGGCGGTAGTGTGAGCTTTACCGGTCTTGGGCAGTTAGAGTTTCCCGAATTTACCATTAAAGAAGCCCTAGTGATCACCGCCTATCCGGGTGCATCGCCAGAGCAAGTGGAAGAAGAAGTCACCCTTCCCCTCGAAGATGCCTTACAGCAACTCGATGCGGTTAAGCACGTAACCTCCATTAACAGTGCGGGTTTGTCGCAGATCCAAATTGAGGTCAAAGAAACCTATGATAAAACGAGCCTGCCGCAGGTGTGGGATGAAGTACGTCGTAAGGTCAACGACACCGCAGGACAACTGCCTCCCGGTACTAGCACCCCCAAAGTCTATGACGACTTTGGCGATGTGTACGGCATTTTGTTTAATCTCTCAGGACCTGACTATAGCAACCGCGAATTAAGCAACTATGCCGATTATTTGCGCCGCGAACTGGTACTGGTGCCTGGGGTCAAAAAGGTTTCAGTTGCGGGCAGCGTAACCGAGCAGGTTGTGATTGAAATATCCCAACAAAAACTCTCGGCACTGGGGTTAGATCAAAGCTATATCCACGGCCTGATTAACAATCAAAACGTGGTCTCCAACGCGGGCAGTTTAGTGGTGGGCGATAATCGTATTCGCATCCATCCCACCGGAGAATTTAGCAGTGTGCAGGATCTCGCGCGTCTGATCGTCAGCCCGCCCGGCAGCACTGAGCTTATCTATCTTGGCGATATTGCCCATATAGAAAAAGATTATGATGAAACCCCTGACGTGCTCTATCACAACCGTGGCGAAGCCGCCCTCTCCCTTGGGATTTCCTTTTCAAGTGGCGTTAACGTGGTCGAAGTGGGTAAAAGCGTTAGCGAGCGCCTTGCCGAACTGGAGTCACAGCGCCCAATAGGGATGAGCTTAGACACGGTTTATAACCAAAGTTTGGCGGTGGATGACACAGTAAATGGCTTTTTGATCAATCTATTAGAATCGATTGCCATCGTTATTGCCGTACTCTTGCTGTTTATGGGTTTACGCTCAGGTTTATTGATGGGGGTCATCTTACTGTTGACCATTCTCGGTACTTTTATCGTGATGAAAGTGCTAGGTATTGAGCTGCAACTGATCTCCCTCGGCGCGCTGATTATCGCTTTGGGTATGTTGGTCGATAACGCCATTGTCGTTACCGAAGGCATTTTGATTGGTCTGCGTCGCGGTAAGACTCGCCTTGAAGCCGCCAAACAAATTGTGTCGCAAACTCAGTGGCCACTGCTTGGCGCCACCGTTATTGCGATTATCGCGTTTGCACCGATTGGCTTATCGCAAAATGCCGCGGGGGAGTTTTGTCGCTCACTGTTCCAAGTGTTGATGATTTCCTTATTTATCAGTTGGATTACCGCGATCACCCTGACGCCTTTCTTCTGCCATTTGCTGTTTAAAGATGCCCCCGCAGATGAGGAAGAGCAGGACCCATACAAGGGCTGGTTTTTTAGCATATACCGCGCGAGCTTAACCTTTGCCCTACGTTTTAGAATCGCCAGCATTTTATTAGTCGGTGCCATGCTCGTTAGCGCAGTGATTGGCTTTGGTCATATCAAGAATGTGTTCTTCCCAGCATCTAATACGCCCATCTTCTTTGTCGATATTTGGATGCCAGAAGGTACAGATATTAAAGGCACTGAACGCTTTACCGCCGATATTGAGCAGCAGTTACTCAAGCAAGCCGAGGAACAACATAGTGGCTTAAAACACTTAACAACGGTCATTGGCCAAGGTGCGCAGCGGTTTGTGTTGCCCTATCAACCCGAAAAGGGCTATCCAGCCTATGCGCAGCTCATTATTGAAATGGCAGATTTAGCCTCCTTAAAAGTCTATATGCCAGAGCTAGAAACCTTTTTAAATCAGAGATTCCCGCAGGCACAGTTCAGATTAAAGAACATGGAAAACGGCCCTTCTCCCGCCGCGAAGATTGAGGCTCGCTTCTACGGTGATGATCCCGAAGTACTGCGTACTCTAGGCGCTCAAGCCGAAGCCATCTTCCATGCGGAGCCGAGTATGGACGGTATTCGCCATGACTGGCGCAACCAAGTGACTTTAATTCGTCCGCAATTAGAAAATGCTCAAGCAAGGGAAACGGGGATCAGTAAACAGGATCTGGATAACGCACTGTTAGTTAACTTTAGCGGCAAACAGATTGGCCTGTACCGTGAAACCAGCCATTTACTCCCCATCGTTGCCCGCGCACCCGCCGAGGAGCGTTTACAGGCGGACAGCCTGTGGAAACTGCAAATCTGGAGTAGCGAGCACAGCACCTTTGTACCAGCAACGCAAGTTGTAAGCAGCTTCGATACTCAATGGGAAAACCCCTTAGTAAAACGTCGCGATCGGATGCGGATGTTAGCCGTTTTAGCCGATCCTAAACTGGGTAGCGATGAAACCGCCGACTCAGTATTACGTAAAGTCAAAGCTAAGGTCGAAGCTATCAGCTTGCCTGCGGGTTACCACTTAGAATGGGGTGGCGAGTATGAAACGGCGGGCGAAGCCCAAACCGCGGTATTTAGCTCAATTCCACTGGGTTACTTAGCGATGTTTTTAATCACAGTGTTCCTGTTTAACTCGGTACGCCAACCGTTAGTGATTTGGTTTACCGTGCCATTGGCCTTGATTGGGGTATCGGCGGGATTATTGATTTTCGACGCGCCCTTTAGCTTTATGGCGCTGCTGGGACTACTGAGTCTATCGGGCATGGTGATTAAAAACGGTATTGTATTGGTTGACCAGATCAACCTCGAACTCAGTGAAGGCAAAGCCGCCTATTTAGCTTTAATCGATTCCTGTGTCAGCCGCGTTCGCCCTGTGATGATGGCGGCGATCACGACCATGCTCGGGATGATACCTCTGATCCCCGACGCCTTTTTCGGCTCCATGGCGATCACTATCATCTTTGGTTTAGGTTTTGCGTCGCTGCTGACCCTTATCGTACTGCCAGTGATGTACAGCTTGGCCTTTAACATCAAACCGAATGCGGTGGCGAGCGAGAAACACTAGCCCGCCACTCCCCCTAAACGCTTCCCGGCGTGGCCGATCGATGCTGCTTATTAGCATCGATTGGCCTTTTCATATTGGGATGTCGAAGAATAGCGGCTAACCCCGATAACTTGAGGCTTTACACAGAGGAAAGAAAGTCGAGCTGAAAAGCGGATTACGCCTTTGGATCTTTAGGATGTTCGTCTTTATCCACCAATTGGTGGCTTTCAGGACGTTTATCGCTAGGGTCGGCCTTATGTTCAAAGTCGCCTTCGTACACATTGCCATCGGCATGTTTATTTTGCTCAAAGGGAGGTTGCTCGAAAGGATTTGTTTGTGAGCCAGAATGAGAGCCAAAGGGACCCGCACCAAAACCGCCGTGCATACCGCCTTGTAAGCCCGACACCACTCGCAGTTGCATACGTTTAAACACTAAGGCTGCTATCGGACGACGGGTTAAAGGAGTGAGCAACAATAAACCAATAAAATCAGTCACAAATCCAGGGATAACCAGCAACACCCCCGCCATGGCTAGCATCATACCTTCGACAATTTCTTGCCCTGGCGCCTCACCTCGCGCGAGCTTTTGCTGCACTTGCATTAGAGTACTTAATCCTTGACTGCGTACTAAAGACACGCCCAATACAGCAGTAAATAATACAAGGCCAATAGTGGTCCAAGTACCCAGCACTTCACCCACGCGGATTAACACTGATAGCTCAACAACTGGGATCAGCACAAATAATAAAAATAGGATTAAAAACATACCGACCTCAGATTTATCTTGCTCGTTTGAAAACTAAATGGGGGCAATCCGGTCTTAATTCAAGTCATTAGGGCGCAGACTGCGCTAAAGCGGTGAAACTTCTGATAGTTAGCTCACTCTTTCGTTAAGCCGTTAATGTATGAGACCATAAAAACACGTAAAGTAGCTTAGCCTAATAGGCTTAAGCGAAGTTTAAGATTGTTAGGGGACGATACCCACACTATGCAACCTCAGTATTTAATGGTCAGCACTAGCTGTCCAGACGACGTTCATGCCAATCGCATCGCCCATGCGTTAGTGGAAGCGCGTATCGCGGCTTGTGTGCATATTTCAGCACCCATCCGCTCGGTCTATACGTGGGAAGGAAAAATCTGTGAAGAGCAAGAAATTAGCTTACACATTAAATGTTTACAAACTCGCTATCCAGAGTTAGAACAGCTTGTGCTTAAACTTCACCCTTATCAAGTGCCTGAAATTATTGCCGTACCCGTCACTCACGGGCTACCAGCCTACTTAGATTGGATAAAAGATAACACTCAGCCATGAAAAAACTACTTAGCCTTACCTTTACTGCATTATTGCTCCTCGCGCCTCTCACTCTAAGTGGCAATGCTTTTGCGAATAACTTTGGTTTTCTAAAAAGCGAACCTGAGTTAATGCCCGTTGATCAAGCCTTTGCCTTTGATTTTAAGCAGGAAGGCAATAAGGTTACCCTTAATTGGGTGATTGCCGACGGCTACTACATGTACCGCGATAAACTCAAATTTAGTGTCAATGGCGCTGAATTGGGCGCCATTGACCTACCAAAGGGCAAACCTCATAACGATGAGTATTTTGGTGAACAAGAGGTTTACTACACCTATATCGACATTCCCGTTGGCCTAAAGCAAGCCAATGACAACAGCACCTTAAGCGTCACCTTTATGGGCTGCGCCGAGGGTAAACTCTGTTATCCACCAACCAAGCGAGATGTCAGCTTAAAAGCGGTGGCAGCTAATGATGGGCAAATCGCCTCTAGCGCAGATAGCGGCGAAAATACCAAGCCTGCCGCCACTGACACAGATGCCAAAGCAAGCAGCGCCCCTGCTAAGCCGATTACTCAGCAGGATAGCCTAAGCCAGATGTTGTCTAACGACAGTTTACTCTGGACCTTAGTGATCTTCTTCGGTTTAGGGATTGGGCTTGCACTCACCCCTTGCGTGTTCCCCATGTATCCGATTTTATCGGGCATTATTGTCGGTCAAGGGCAAAAACTGTCGACCGCCAAAGCCTTCACCCTGTCGATGGCCTATGTGCAAGGAATGGCAATCACCTACTCGATTTTAGGTTTAGTCGTCGCGTCGGCGGGGATGAAATACCAAGCGGCGCTGCAACATCCCGCGGTGCTCGTGGTATTAGCCATCCTGTTCTTTGTACTCAGTTTATCCATGTTTGGCTTGTACGATCTCAAACTGCCTTCAAGCTGGCAGGAGAAGATGAACTCGATTTCCAACAATCAAAAAGGCGGCAATTTAGTTGGCGTGTTTTTGATGGGGGTAATCTCAGGATTGGTTGCCTCGCCTTGCACCACGGCTCCACTTTCTGGCGCCTTAGTCTATGTGGCGCAAACCGGGGATTTATTACAAGGCTTCCTCGCCCTGTATGTGCTGAGTATGGGCATGGGCGTACCACTACTTATCATTGGCACCTCGGGTGGTAAGTTACTGCCTCGCGCTGGCGCTTGGATGAATATCATTAAAACCGTGTTTGGCTTCCTGCTGATTGCGGTATCGATTGTGATGCTTGGCCGTATTTGGACGGGCGTGGTTTCCGATGTGCTTTGGTCGCTTTGGGGCATTAGCTTCACCGGTTACCTGATGCACCAAAATAAGCTCAGCGCCTTTAACTGGAAACAAACCGTACGCTCAGTGCTACTCACCTTAACCCTGCTGGCAAGCTTCTCCTATGGCTTCCAAGCTGTGATGGGTCACTTTGGCTTTAGCCACAGTCCGGTTGCGACTGCAACAACGACTGAGCAAGCGCATGGCTTTAAACGGATAAAATCCATTGAAGATTTGGACCGCGAAATTGCCGCTGCCACGGCAGTTGGTAAGCCTGTGATGCTGGATCTCTACGCTGACTGGTGTGTGGCTTGTAAAGAGTTTGAAGCCATTACCTTTAAAGACGCCGAAGTATTAGCGCGAATGAACAAAATCGTGCTGCTGCAAGCCGATGTCACTAAGAGTGATGCTGTGGATGTCGCTCTGCTTGAAAAATACAATGTCCTCGGTTTACCGACATTATTGATGTTTAACGAGCAAGGTGAACAGCGAGAAGATTTAAGGGTAACCGGCTTTATGGGTCCCAAGGAGTTTGCAGCTCATTTAGATCACTTGGTGAAATAATCTCGACTAAACGCTAACACTCCTCTGCGGCGTTTTAGCGTAAAATCAACAAAAAGCGGACTTTTTTCATTAAAAGTCCGCTTTTTTATCGCGCTGTCATCGATTTCTTATACAATCCTTGTTTATCGTGGACTTTTTAGATTGGAGCATTATGGAACCAGCTATCCTCATTATCACCCTTATTTGCGGCATGCTCGTTAGCCGTATAGGACTGCCCCCACTCATCGGCTACTTAGTGGCGGGCTTTGTACTCTTTGTATTAGGTATTGAAAAAGAAAGCCTGCCACTGCTGCAAGAACTCGCCAATTTAGGGGTTACGCTACTGCTGTTTGCGATTGGTTTAAAACTCGATATTCGTAGCCTATTTAAGGCTGAAGTGTGGGCGGGGTCGAGTGTGCATTTGATGCTATCGATCCTAGTATTCGTCCCTATTCTCAAAATATTAGGGTTATTAGGATTATCTCAACTGACCAGTTTAGGGATTGAGCAGTTAACCTTACTGGCATTTGCGTTAAGCTTCTCCAGTACCGTTTTTGCGGTAAAGGTCTTAGAAGATAAAGGGGATATGCAATCCCTGTATGGCCGTGTTGCTATTGGTATCCTGATTATGCAGGATATTTTTGCCGTACTCTTTTTAACCATTTCTAAGGGCGATGTGCCTTCAGTGTGGGCATTTGCGTTATTGTTATTACCTCTGGCAAAACCACTGATTTATAAAGCCTTTGACCGTGTTGGCCACGGTGAATTATTAGTGCTATTTGGATTAGTAATGGCACTGGTTGTCGGCGCTTGGTTATTTGAATCCGTTGGCTTAAAACCGGATCTCGGCGCATTAGTTATTGGTATTCTGCTCGCAGGACATAAAAAAGCCTCTGAGCTGGCTAAATCATTGTTCTATTTTAAAGAACTCTTTCTTGTCGCCTTCTTCTTAACCATTGGTCTCAATGGCTTACCCACGATTTCGGATATCGTGCTGGCTACATTATTAGTACTGTTAGTACCGCTAAAAATCTTATTGTTTGTCTATATTCTTACTCGCTTTAAATTACGTTCTCGCACCTCGATGTTAGGTTCCTTTAACCTAGGTAACTTCTCCGAGTTTGGTCTGATCGTCGCTGCGGTTGCCACCAGCAAAGGCTGGCTACCGTCACAATGGTTGGTGATTATTGCCGTAGCCTTAAGCTTTAGCTTTTTATTAGCAGCGCCGCTCAATGCTACGGTCGGAAATATTTATCAACGCTTCCAACAGCGACTCGTTAGGTTAGAAAAACGCCCATTGCACCCAGAAGATCGACCCATTGCCATTGGTAATCCACGCTTTTTAATCCTAGGGATGGGGCGTATCGGTAGTGGAGCCTACGATGAACTGCGTGCCCGGTTCGACGGTGAGATCCTCGGGATTGAGCATAAGCAAGACCTGGTCGATTTACACCGCGCTAAAGGCCGTAATGTTGTGCAAGGGGACGCTTCCGATACCGACTTTTGGGAGAAGCTTGATAAAGCGCCCAATCTTGAATTAGTGCTGCTAGCAATGCCGCATCATGCGGGAAATCTCTTCGCCGTTGAGCAACTTAAAAAGCTGAATTATCAAGGTAAACTAAGTGCAATCGTACAATATGGTGAGGATGCTGCATCACTCAGAAGTTCTGGCGTGCATAGCGTTTACAACCTATACGAAGCGGCGGGTGCGGGTTTTGTCGACCATGTAGTTCATGAGTTATTACCAGACTCTGAAACGAAGGCAGTTGCCGACCTAGACGATGACAACAAACAACATTCTGCCGCGGTTTAAGGCGTGTTTACGTTTGTTATCATGAATAAAACTCATCCTATTTAGGTTAAAAATGACTCAGGAAAGGGATTAACCTGAGTCATTACCTCACCCGATAAAACCTATCAAAACCACTAAAAATCAATCACCTTAACGCACTTAGACACGCTCAAACATTGCGGCGTTTTTGACTATCGGTTTTCTCTGACAAGCTTATCGTCAATGCCATAGAAAATCTCAGTTACATCGCCGACTTAGTCGTGATATAAATCGAAGACAAGAACGAAATTAGCCCAGCTTTTTTGGAAGTCTTCTCAGCATGTCGAACCCTGCGCAGCGCGCCACCAAGTTATTTGTCCAAACCTTTGGCACTAAAGCCGATGATTTATATCAAGCCCCAGGTCGAGTAAATCTGATCGGTGAATACACGGATTACAACGACGGCTTTGTTTTGCCTGCCGCCATTAATTTTCATACGGTGATTGCCGTTAAACGCCGTGAAGACAACAAGTTTCGCGCCGTTGCTGATGCCTTTCCCGGGCAAATTAAAGAATGGACCTTCGGCAAAGAAACCGAAATCCATCCTGAGGACGGTTGGGTAAATTATTTAAAAGGGTTCACAGCGGCGATGGCCAACACAGGGCTCATTGCCAAGGGCTTAGACTTAGCCGTGGTAGGCGATGTACCGCTCGCAGCAGGATTATCTTCCTCTGGCGCCTTGGTCGTCGCCTTTGGTACAGCTATTAGTGACAGCAGCCAATTGCATCTCTCACCGATGGCAGTGGCACAATTAGCGCAACGTGGCGAATATCGATATGTCGCATCGGCTTGCAGCATTATGGATCACATGGTTTGCGCGATGGGTGAGCCGGATCATGCCCTGCTCATCGACTGCCTTGACCTTGATAGCGAACCGATTGCAATCCCTGAGAATCTCAGCCTGATCATCATTGATGCGCATATTGAGAAACAACGATTAGCGGCGATTAGCCAGCAGCGACGTGAGGAATGCGCTCAAGCTGCCGAATTTTTTGGTTTAGACGCTCTGCGCCATCTTGAACTGCGTCAGCTTGAAAGTGCCAAGGATAAATTGGATGAAACCCTTTATCGCCGCGCCAAACACGTAGTCACCGAGAATAAACGCACTCAGAGTGCTGCACGGGCACTCGAGCAAAATAATATTTCTAAATTCAGCCTATTAATGGCTCAGTCTCATCAATCATTGCGAGATGATTTTGAGGTAACACTGCCTGAATTTGACACTTTGGTGGATATTGTTAGCCAAGTGATTGGCGAACGCGGTGGCATACGCATGACCGATGGCTGCGTGGTCGCGCTCGTCGACCATGAGCTTACCGATGCGGTAGTTTCTGCGGTCGAACAGACATTTTTCGAGCAAACAGGGATAGATGCAACCGTTTATCTCTGTTCAGCGAGTGCTGGCGCGGGCCGTATCGACAGCTAAACACTTAATCGCACCAGCTAACTCCGCCACGAATACCATACGAATTCAACCATGAATTGTGTGGTATTTGTCATTTTTAAGAGGCAAAATCAAACGGTTAAATGACACATTGAGGGAAACTAAATGGTGCGTTTCAGTGTATTAGATCCTTGGACCGATCCCCGCGGCGGCGAAATTGAACGCGTGCGGATAGACAATGGCATCATCGCCTTGGAAGTGCTCAGTTTAGGCGGCATTATTCGCGCGCTTTGGACACCCGATAAACAGGGTGAGCGCGCCAATATCGTTCTAGGTTGCGACAGTGCCGAAGATTACCTGAATCAAAATGCCCACCTTGGCGCCATTGCAGGCCGCTTTGCCAATCGTATCGCCCTTGGCAAGCTGCAATATCAGGGGCAAACCTATCAACTGGATATCAATCAGGCTAGCAACTGCTTACATGGTGGCCGCGAAGGTTTTAACAGAAAGAACTGGCACTTAGGCCCGCTTCCCGATGGAGTAAGATTAACCTTAGTGAGTCCAGATGGCGATATGGGCTTCCCCGGTAATTGCACAGTGCAATTAGACTATCGCCTTGCCGCCAATAATCTCTATGTAGAAATACTGGCCTCCGTGGATAAACCTTGTCCGGTGAGCCTGACGCAGCACAGCTATTTTAATCTGGATGGTACGAGCAATAATTATCAGCACCAGATGCAAATCGATGCGACACGCTATTTGACGATGAATGAAGTCGGCATCCCGACAGGAATTGCTGAGGTTAAAGATAGTATTTTCGATTTAACTCAAAGTGTTACCCTTGGCGAAAAACTTCACGCTCCCGAACTAACAAGCACCCAAGGTTATGATCATTGCTATCTGATGGATAACCCCGATGGTTCACTACGCCGCTTTGGTTGTTTAAGCAGTCCTGTCAGCGGCCGCGCCATGACGGTATTTACCAATCAGCCTGGCGTACAACTCTACTGCGCTAACTTTTTAGCGGGAACCGTGGGACGAAACCAACAAAGTTTGCACCAATATCAGGGCGTGTGTATTGAACCGCAAAAGCTGCCTGACTCGCCCAATCAACCGCAATTGGGTGATGATGCCTGGTTAGTACCAGGGAAAATCTATCATCATATTAGTCGATATCAATTTGATATTGTTGACTAAAGTTGAAATGAGCATCTGTAGGAATTAAAAATAAAGGCTGGTAAGGAATAAAGTCGTTTCATTCCTTACCTTTATCCAATGTTGCCGAAGCAAATTGGATATTAATCGTCGAAATCATCGCCCCAATCTTCATCGAAATCAGCACCAATTGCATCGGTTTCGATTTCAGGCTCAACCTCAGGTTTAGCCTTACGTACTGGGCCAGAATCCTTAACGTTGTTCAGATCAATACGAGCTTGATGCTTGCTCATAAATTGAGCGCGAGCCGCTTTCCATGCACCGCTAAACTTAGCCTCAGCAGCTTTTAATGCGGCCTCATCTAAGTCGTATAGGTTCACTTTTACTATGTCTTCTACATACTCAACAATGGCATCACGGTCGGTATTGTAGAGGTAAATTCGTCCAGGGGAAGCCTCTGGCAGCTGGTTGTCGTGGACGACAATCGCATTGCCCTTCGATGTTCTCAGCTCACCATACCAAACCTGTTTCTTTGCTGTGTTATACATATATGCCAATACCCTTAAATCAACACATACACTATGAGTTTTTTAGTCTGAATAAGCGAAGCGACGCTTGCTTTGATCCACGAATAGCGCCGGAAAGTCTCTGACGTTTTCAACTGGGTATTTTTACAGAATATTTTCGATAATCAATGCCTCAAACCATGAAATTTTCACTTATTACGCATTAATTTCGGCCAAAGTCTCTAAAAAAATTTGTCACTAACGACTTTAGTCTAAAAAAACATCACATCAAGTTTTAATTATGCACCTATAACCATTAAATTATTGAAGCGATAAGAGGTTACAGCTTGTAGCTGAGTTAATTCAAAATGTTAATACCACTTTACCCCTATGTTCGCCCGACTGCATTAATCTATGGGCCTTAGGCGCATCGTTCAATGGGTACGTTGCAAAAATATGTGGCACGATTTGCTGGCTATCAAGTAATGGCCAAACACGTTCGTGTAATTGCCTTGCGATTTCAGCTTTGGCTTCAACCGTTTGTGGTCTTAGGGTTGAACCTGTCCAGACAATTCGCTTAGCCATCAGTTGGAGAATATTAACCTCAGCTTTAGGACTACGTTGAGTTGAGACCGACACCATACGCCCATCCAACGCAAGCGCTTGCAAATTGAGGTTAATAAAATCGCCACCCGCGATATCAAATACCACATTAACGCCTTTACCCTGCGTAAAGCTCATGATTTCTTCGACAAAATTCTGAGTGTTGTAATTGACAACCAGATGGGCACCTAGTCCTGAGCAATAGTCACGCTTTTCATCCTGCCCAGTAGTCGCAATCACTTGCGCACCAAGACGACTCGCCAGCGCAATCGCCGTACTGCCAATGCCACCTGAGCCACCGTGTATCAAAACGGTTTCGCCCGCCTTGAGTCCGGCGCGCATAAATAAGTTACCCCAAACGGTAAAAAAGGTTTCAGGTAACGCGGCAGCTTGCACCATGGAAAATCCCTTTGGAATCGGCAAACAATGAGCTGCATAGGTCAAGGTGTATTCGCCATAACCGCCACCAGGGACTAAAGCACAAACCTTATCCCCCAGTTGCCATTGAGTCACGCCTTCCCCTATGGCGCAAATTTCACCAGCCACTTCAAGCCCTAAAATTAACGATGCTCCAGGTGGTGGCGGATAGGCTCCTGCCCTTTGCTTAAGATCCGGTCCATTCACCCCAGCCGCACTTACTCGGATAAGAACTTGTCCGTCCCCGACAACCGGTAAGGGTGAACGGGAAAGTTGCATCACCTCTGGCTCACCGGGTTGTTCAATATGAATATGGGCATAATCTTTTGGTAAATCTGACATAGCTAACTCCTTGTACAACTTTGGGATTTCGGCTTATCGCTGCAAACATAGCGGCATCATACTCAGGTTAAAGCATATTAACCCAAACAATGTTGGAATGAACTTTGTTGACCGTTAGCGAGGTAACAAAGGGACGCCAGCAACTTGAATGAAACGATGCCACATTAAAACAATTGCCGTCTACATTACCAATCTTTATTAACCGCACGATAGTTCAATAAAAAATACAATAAAAACATAACGATAAAAATAATGTGAAAAAATTGTAAATTTTTATCGATTTATATTGGATATTTTATGCAATTTATTTCATGATATTTCGGCGCTAACTGAATTAGACAAGCATTAAATTCAGTTGGACCAATGAGGTCCGAGGTTAATTGCTGTAATACATCGGATAACGCCCAAGGAAGATCTGCTTTGCAGATAAAAATAACTATGGATACACCATGAAACAGACCCTACTTTTCGCGGCTATTAGCTTAGCCATCGCTACACCCTCGCTCGCCCATAACCATTCACAACAAGATCCAAACCATTCAATACAAGCGAAAAACACAGCAATCCCTAGTGCGCTAGCACCGTTAGCTTCGCCGTCAGCGCCACTCAATTTTGATGTCAGCCATCGGCCGTTATTACCCAGCAACAGCTTGATAGCCTCCCCAAACGAGCCGACACACTCTGAGTACCTCGATGCACATTCTTCACAACAGCAAGCGTTGCTCGAGAACTCTCCGAGATCAAAAACCAGCAGCTTTGCCGCCAATGCCGACTGTAGTAACTTTGTCGGTAAATCGGGCCAAGCCCTGTTAGATGAGCTAACGCAGTCCACACCACAGTGTGTCGGTAAGCTATTTAATCTCAAGGGAAGTGACGCAAGCAGCGTATTTAGTGAGGCGAATGTATCCACAGTTGCTAATGCGATTGCGGCCAAGGCGCCCGAATACACTGGCGTGGATAACCAAGGCATTGAGTCACATATTTACTTTGTGCGCGCCGCGCTTTATGTGCAGTTTTACAACCCTAGCGACGTGCCCGCCTACAGCAGTGCGGTGAAAAACAATTTAAAATCAGCGCTTAATGCGCTTTTTGCCAATAACACCATTTGGACACTCTCCGATGCCAATGCCAGCGTGCTCAAAGAAGCACTGATCCTGATTGATTCGGCTGAACTGGGGGCTGATTTTAACTTTGTCACCCTCAAAGTGCTCAATGACTACAACAGCACATGGCAAGCCAGCTTTGCGATGAATGCGGCCGCCAATACCGTGTTTACCACCTTATTCCGCGCCCAGTGGAATCCTGACATGCAGGCGCTGTTTGCCCGAGATCATGCCATTTTGGATGCGCTCAACCAGTTCCAACTTAACCATAGGGACTTACTCGGCACCAATGCTGAATATGTTTTAGTCAATGCTGTCAGAGAGTTATCTAGACTGTACTACATTGATGCCATGCGCCCTAAAGTGACCCAATTGGTCAAAAATATCTTAAATAGCACCAGCAAAAATGATCCCAGTAAAGTGCTGTGGTTTGCTGCCGCCGAGATGGCAGATTACTACGATCGCAGCAACTGTAATGCTTATCAGATCTGTGGTTTCAAGGCGCAATTAGCTGCCGATAGCTTACCGTTCAATTGGAAATGCTCCGACAGCCTCAAGATCCGCGCCCAAGATCTTTACCAAGATCAAGCAAAATGGGCATGCGGAGTATTAAGTCAGCAAGAAAGCCATTTCCACACGATACTCGAAACGGGAATGCAGGCGGTCGCACAGGATAACAATGATGATTTAGAGCTGGTGATTTTTGGCAGCTCGTCAGAATATCAATCCCTTGCCAACAGCATTTTTGGGATCAATACCAACAATGGCGGCATGTATTTAGAAGGCTCTCCCGCAGGACTTAAAAACCAAGCGCGCTTTATTGCCTATGAGGCCGAATGGCGTCGCCCAGATTTTCATGTGTGGAACTTACAGCATGAATACGTGCATTACCTTGATGGTCGCTACAACCTGTTTGGCGACTTCAGCCGCAGCGTATCCGCCAACACAATTTGGTGGATTGAAGGATTAGCGGAATATATTTCGTACCGAGATGCCAACCCCGCTGCCATCGCCATGGGTGAAACGGGCGAGTTTATGCTCTCAACCATCTTTAAAAACACCTATGACTCTGGCCAAGACCGCATCTACCGTTGGGGTTACCTCGCCGTACGCTTTATGTTTGAAAATCACCGCGATGATGTTCGCCAGATCCTAACCTTCCTGCGTAATAACCAATATGCTGAATATCAAGCATTTATGGATTCCATTGGCACCCGCTATGACAACGAATGGCGCGGCTGGCTCACCAGCGGTTTAAGCACCACCAACAATGGTATTGTCGATAAAGGCCCAAGTGATGAACAGGCTAATGCCAGTGGTCGCGAAGGCAACTGGGCAGGCCCGACTGGCACCATCAGCAAGGATTACTCACCCTGCCAAGTCAGTAACGAAGCATACCGCTATAGCGAGTCTGCCAGCCTCAGTCTTGAGGTTCCCATGGAGTGTATTGACGCCAAACAAGGCCGAGCCAGCTTTAGCTTTGCCAATACTGACCGCTCGGCTCAGGATATTTGGATCAAAATTGGCGGTGGTTGGGGTGATGCCGACATTTATTACGATTCAAGGGGATGGGCAAGTGCTGAAAAAAATCAGGGCTATGGCATCGGCAATGGTAATTACCAAGTAATCAAAGTGAGCCTAAACCCGAATGAGTATTGGCACTATATCACCCTAGAAGGGGATTTTGGTGGTGTTGATATGCTAGTGAGTACCACAGAATTAGTTGCCGATACCGATCCCGATTTAGGTGATGGTGGCGATACAGGCGGTGAAGTGCCCAGCAATTGCGGTGCCGCAACCATCAATTACGGCAAGTTAACCCTCGGAAAAGATGAATGTATTAGCGGCGGCCGTAATAGCTTTTATTTCTGGGTCGATGCTGACAACAGCCAATTTAGTGTCAGCACAACCGGGGGAACAGGCGATGCCAATATTTACTTTAATGCCAATACTTGGGCAAGCGCGAGCAATGCCCAAGCCAGCAGTGTAAATCCAGGCAACAAAGAGTCCTTTAGCTTTACGGCAAACCGTGGCTGGCGATATATCACTGTTGATACCACGAGTGAATTTAGTGGCGTGAACTTCAACCTTAAAGCCGGTGGTGGCAGTAGCGTTCCTAATCAAATTGCCAATGCCTGTGCGACTAAATCACCCGTGAGCTATACCCAACTCACGCCGGGTGATGCCGTCTGCAGCGCCAATGGCCGTAATGACTATTACCTTTGGATTCCTGAAGGGACAAGCCAACTAGAAGTACGCTCGGCCCACGGAACTGGAGATGTCAGCCTTTACTCGGGTCGCAGCTGGGCCAATGCCCAGCAATATGAAGCCGCCTCAACAAACGCTGGCAGCACTACGGAGCAAATCAAGGTCAATAATCCCAGTGCTGGCTGGTATTACATTACGCTCCAAAGTGAAGGCCAAAGTACAGGTGTGGCCCTTCAAGTAGATTTACGTTAATCAGCCGCGCTATTGCGGTATAAGCTAAAAGCAAAAATCCCTGCCTAGCAGGGATTTTTATTATTTCAATCGGTTAGCACACTAAGGCAGCTTTAGCTTTAGCTTTAGCTCTAGCTTTAGCCTTGCCTCAAACTCACACTCTGCGTGGTCGATTGCTTAGTAAACCAGCCATTGTTAACCGCGATTATAAGTAGAAGTTAATCTGACACAGCCACGGCAACGCCATTAAGTGTGGGTGTCCAGATTTGCTATGTCACGACAGCTCCTGGTCTCTCTTTTAGGATCATGTGGCCGACTATTATTGTATGCATATGCGATATGGTGCCTACGATTATCATCTAGGATATCGCACTTTAATTTGTAAGGCTTACCTAAACCCGAGCGCCAATAGTGGTGTTTCTTTTCATATTCAGTCTCGAATAAGGCGGTAAACTCTACTGAAACAACCCAAGAGTTCGGAATTGACCTAGCCTTCAAGTGAGCCTCTAATCTATTTCGATAAAACTTGATAAGTGAGTCAAACTCATTGGTTTCAGGCTTTATGATTCCTGATAGCAAATCGATTGATACTTCTTTCTTAGAATCATTCTGTACAAACTTGTGTAACTTCCCAATTCCCCAATAGCCATCCACATCATTATTTCGGCTATTGAAAGAGCCGATTAATCCACTTGCTATACTTCCTAATTCATTTCTACGAGCCATAGTTCCTAGAGACTTTTAACGCCGCAATAATTTGCTGCAAGGAGCGCAGCATATTGCAGTCAAATTGATTGCTTTGTTATAGGCGTGACCAATTAAGAACGCCGGTTTTATGGTTAAAAAAAACATAAATCGGGTCACAATCGTCACCACCAACCACAAGCTCTTTGCATGATTGGGAATATTTGTACCCATCAATCTTTTCACCAAACATTTCAAGATGCATCTCTTTGGTAGCTGCATCTCCAGAAGACAACTTCGGTGAGATAATAAATCTGGCCACCCATTTTTTAATCAACAACATAATGCACTTTCGGTTTGTCTACAACTTGTGCGAGCTAAAATAACGTTACTGGGAGTCATCAACAGTCATAGGGACTACATATAAGACAATAAATTGCGCTAATTCCTTCTAAAATGTGGTATTTCAGACGAGGTAAATAGGCCCATAGTGCTTGGGATGTGTTCTGGATGGGGGCTTTTGAAATGATGTCGGTCGTTGTCAGTTACTGTTAAAGTGCAAAATAAATCCGGCCACCCATTTTAAATCAACAACATAATGCACTTTCCGTTTGCCTGCAACCAGCTCTAGCTCAAATGATTTGAATGAGAGTCATCAAAAGTCGTTGAGACTGCATCTGAGGTAATAGATTGAGCTAATTCATTAAAAAATGGTTTATTTCAGACGAGGTAAGTCATCCCATAGTGCTTGGGAAGTTTTAGGCAATGATTGTTGTCGAAGGGATATAAGCAGTTGTCAGTCACTGTAAAAGTGCTGGCAGCTTGCGACAAAGTGCCGTCGTCGCTTTTCTAAGTGTTCGCAGTAATGAGTCAGTTCTTGTAATGTGCCTACTGGACCATGAAATAGCTTACCAAACTCGGTAGTCAATTTGAGCCAATTGTCATGGGGGATATTTAATCTGGTCAGTAACTTACCACTATTTTCACTGATGCTTCCACGTTTATCATTGCGAATGATTCGGCCTGTATCTTCCACCAATTGAAGGTAATCGGTTAAGGAAAACGCAATGCCATTGGGTTGGTTGTCGCACTCGTTGCCAATAAAAGGCAGGAGATTGCTCGGCTGCTCACCTTTTAATGCCGCCCGAATACGTAGCTGAATACTGGTATGGTCGGATTGTTCTGGTGTATTAGCGAGTTGCGCTCTGATGGGATTTAAATCGACGTAAATCATGCAAGCTAGCACAGCGGCTTCATCGAGTAATGCTTGGGATTTAAACCGCCCCTCCCAGAAACGACCTGTACAGTTATCTTCTTGATTTGCTTGCCTTGCAATCGGTTCATTGAGACAGCGCATAAACCAGCTAATGTCGCATAATCGACTGCGATAAAGGGCGATTGAATGCTTTAATCTGCTCACCTCATGCGCTTCAACTAACTCACCTTTAACGAATTTTTGTGTTAATTCATCGCCTTTAAACAACTTATGCCATTGCTCAAGCACTTCGCGGTCAGTCCAGCCATTTGCACTGTCGATATCCACCCGCAGCACCACATGTAGATGATTCGACATCACCGCAAAGGCTGCCACATCAATAGCAAAAACCGCTTCAAGTTCAAACAGTAGCGATTCTACCCAACCACGGCGATGGTCATAGTTTTTACCTGAGTAACTATCATCACCACATAAAAAAGCCCGCCGAACAACGCGGCTACAGCAATGGTAATATGGAGTGTCTTCAAGACTTATCTGAGTTCTACGAGGGCGCGGCATACAAACCTCCTTGTTCAATGCTTAACCAAAGCATAGTCGGAGGTTAGCTACAGCGCCATTAAGGGTGGGTGTCCAAGTTTTGCTTGGTGTCCAAGTTTTGCTTTGTTATGACTGGTTCGTCGTGCACGACCCTCGAGGCAATGAGCGGTCTTGCTCGTTCCGTGAATAAAGTGAGCGATTTGAGCAGCTTATTATGACGGCCTGACGTAATATTTCCCTTTAATTACAGTCAATATGACATTTGGCACTACTATTACAATAATGCCGATTGTGAGTAATAAGTATTTGTAAGTTAGGTCAATGCTCATGCTTGCAACACCTATGCCCAGAAATAATGCTAGGATTGTTGCAGCGATAGTCTGAATTTTTATAAGTTTATTTCCAACCAGCTTAGCGCTGCATGATTTACAAGTAATCCACACAGGTATTGCAGAAAATGTAATTTTACTCCAATGGATTTTTTTTGAGCACGATGGACAATTCATTTTTCAGGTCTCAGTAGTCATAACGCCCAAATTTAGCGCGGAAAGCATAAATCTAAGCATAAATCTGGCCACCCATTTTTAATCAACAACATAATGTACTTTACGTTTGTCTACAACTTGTAAGATCTGAAAATTGCCTAAATGAGAGAGAGCAAAAGTCACAGGGGCAGTATCTGAGGCAATAAATTGAGTTAATTCTTTCAAAAATGGTGCATTTCAGGCATGGCAAGCCATCCCATAGTGATTGAGAGATATTAGGCGGTGATTATTTTCGAAGTTATATAAGTCGTTGTCAGTTGCAGCGCAAGTGCTGACAGCTTGCCGCAAAGTGCCGTCGTCGCTTTTCGAGATGTTCGCAGTAATCGCTCAGTTCTTGCAGCGTGCCCACTGGCCCGTGAAATAGTTTGCCAAACTCGGTGGTCAGCTTGAGCCAATTATCATGGGAGATATTTAATCTAGTCAGTAACTTACTGCTATTTTCACTGATGCAACCACGTTTATCATTGCGAATGATTCGGCCGGTATCATCCACCAATTGAAGGTAATCAGTTAATGAAAACGCAATGCCACTGGGTTGGTTGTTGAACTCGTTGCCAATAAAAGGCAGGAGATTGCTCGGCTGCTCACCTTTTAATACGGCCCGAATACGTAGTTGAATACTGGTATGGTCGGATTGTTCAGGTGTATCAGCGAGTTGTGATCTAATGGGACTTTCTTTTAATAAAGAGTAATCAACATAAGTCATGCAGGCTAACACCGCAGCTTCATCGAGTAGGGCTTGATTCTCTATAAAATAAATGGGGAAACCGACCTTCCCAGAACCTGCCTATGCAGTTATCTTCTTGATTGGCTTGTCTTGCTATCGGTTCGTTGAGACATCGCATAAACCATGAAATATCACACAGACGACTGCGATAAAGGGCGATTGAATGCTTTAATCTGCTGACCTCATAGGCTTCAACTAACTCACCTTTAAAGAATTTTTGCGTTAATTCATCGCCTTTAAACAACTTATGCCATTGCTCAAGCACTTCGCGGTCAGTCCAGCGATTGGCACTGTCTATATCGACTCGTAACACCACATGCAAATGATTCGACATCACCGCAAAGGCCGCGATATCAATAGCAAAAACAGTTTCAAGTTCAAGCAGTAGCGATTCTACCCAAGCGCGGCGATGGTCATAGTTTTTACCCGAGTAACTATCATCGCCACATAAAAAAGCCCGCCGAACAACGCGGCTACAGCAATGGTAATAGGGACTGATGTTAAGGTGAGAGTTCAAGACTTATCTGAGTTCTACGAGGGCGCGGCATACAAACCTCCTTGTTCAATGCTTAACCAAAGCATAGTCGAAGGTTAACTACCGCGCGATTAAGGCTGGGTGTCCAGTTTTGCCTTTGCCTGTTTTGCCTGCTCAACACTTGGGATAAGATCGCGGCTACGCGCGGCCTATCCTTATTTGTTATGTTTTCTTGCTAATTTCATTTAGAAACTCTTGCGGATTATGGACGAACTTAGCTGCATTGGACTTTTTAATGGCATTTTTTAACTCGAACTCGTTGGCCTCAACCACTGACTTAAGCTCTGGGAAGAATAACGCACAATTGAGAGAATTGGCCGCTTTAACCACCTTGATAATAATTTCGTTTAGCTCCTGATTCAGATCCAGCCGTATATGGATACCATCGATTGCATCGTCCTTTAACCATACCTGAATGTCGCTATATTTTTCACCTCCCCAGGTCAGCAGCTTCTTATGCCATGACTTTGATGGAGGTAGAATGTCTCCAAGTACATCTTGAAACGCTGAGTCAAGCTTCCAGTCTCTCCAAGCAATCTCGGTATCGTAGCCTTCTTCATCGTAAAGTGAAGATGAGCTATAGCTATTTTCCTCAGCCCAAGTGGCTGGGATTAATACGACTAAAAATTGCCAAGTAGCCATGACTCTCCAGAAATATAACAACCCGCGTAAGCGCGCGAACTTGTGAGCATCGACGCAGCCGAAGACTGCAAATGACGCAGCTTGTTATGACTATTTTTGCTCATGATATAAAACTGACTTTATTAACGGGCGATAGAAAAATAAGACGAAACATACAAAAAATACAGTAACTAAAGACTTGCGAGCTAAGTAGTTAAGTGCGATACAGCACCTTAACCACATGCCAACCAAACTTAGTTTTAACGAGATGTGGCACCAGTAGCTCACCGGAAAAAGCGACTTTATCGAACTGCGGCACCATTTGCCCACGCTTAAACTCACCGAGATCGCCACCCTTTTTCGCTGAGGGACATGAGGAATAGCGTTTCGCTAAGGCGCCAAAATTAGCACCGTTATTCAATTGCTTAATAATATCTTCCGCCTGCTCTTTGTGTTTAACAAGGATATGCACTGCGGCTGCGGTTTTAAACATCTTGTACTCTCTTTATCAAAAACAGCGGTGCAATTAAATTGCACCGCTATTATCGCTTTACCTATTAAAAATAAGTATTACTGACCCAAAATCTTCTGCCACCACTGCAACGGCTCGCCGCAGTTTTTAGCTGGATTATAAGTGCCTCTCAGGGCGGGTAATGCCTCAGTATTGCTGCATCCTGCTTCCTTGGCTTCACCCGTATCTCGGTCAAAATAGCCTTGGATCACACCCGATGGCGGAATAGAACGCAGCCCAATGGGTGGTCGTTCCTTCAAGAAGGCTTGGTATACCGCCATGGCGCCACTGCTACCGTAGAGACTGGTCTTACCGTTATCATCGCGTCCTACCCAAATCGCCGCCACGTTACGCTCATCAAAACCGGCGAACCAAGAATCACGGCTATCGTTACTGGTACCGGTTTTACCCGCCAGCGCCACACCGGGGAAGGCATTGCCTAAGCGCGTTGCCGTACCCGAGCGCACCACTTGCTGCATAGCGTATTGCACCAAAAAGTCGGTATCCGGCGTAATCGCTTGCTCCTTGGCTGAACGCGTTACGGGCAAAGGCTGATTATCACTATCGAGCACAGCGGTGACTGTGGTGAGTTTACGGTAAGCGCCGCTATCGGCGAGGGTTTGATAAACCTGCGCCACCATTAATGGCGAACCATTCACCGCGCCCAGTAGCATCGATGGATATTCGTTAAGCGGCTCTGACCAGCCCGATTTGGCTAACGTCGTCACCACGGCATCGACCCCAACGGCAATCCCAAGATTTACCGTCGGCACGTTCATCGATTTTTTAAGCGCCGTTAACAAGGAAACTTGGCCGCTAAAGGTCTTGTCAAAGTTCTGCGGTGACCAGGTTTTGCCTTGCTCATTTTTCAAGGTAATCGGCTGATCTTTGAGTGGCGATGCCAAGGTAAATTGACTATTTGGTGCCAAAGCGGTGGCGTACACAAATGGCTTGATGAGCGAGCCAATCGGTCTGCGGATCTCCACTGCGCGGTTATAACCGTCAAAGCCCGGCGTTTTATCACCCACCATAGCCGCGATACCGCCAGTGTATTTGTCGGTGACCACCATACCAATCTGCAACGACTTATTGCCCTTATCTAAGCTCTTAAAGGTTTGAGTCACAGCGATTTCGGCGGCTTCCTGCGCCATAGGATCAAGAGTGGTATAAATCTTCACCCCAGATTGTTTTAATAACGCATCGCCGTAGCGCTCATTAACCTCTTGTTTAACCAAGGCATAAAACGCAGGTAATTTTTGATGCACAGGCTTATTGGCATTACGCAAACCTAAGGGCGACTCCACAGCCACCTTATATTGCGCGGTAGTCAGCTCGCCCGACTCCATCAATAACCGCAGTACTAAATCGCGGCGCTCTAAGCTGCGCTCAGGGTAACGCCATGGGTTGTAGTAAGATGGCCCCTTAATCGCCGCCACTAAAAAGGCTTGCTGCGCCGTGGTTAACTCACCGATGGGACGACCAAAATAGAATTGCGAAGCCAGCCCCATACCATGCACGGCACGGGATTTATCTTGCCCCATATACACTTCGTTGAGATAAGCCTCGAGAATCTCTTCCTTGCTGTAGCGAAAATCGATAATCACCGCCATTAAGGCTTCGCGAACTTTACGCAGCAACGAGCGCTCGCTCGAAAGGAAAAAGTTTTTCGCCAACTGCTGGGTCAGTGTCGAACCACCCTGCACGGTACGCCCCGCACTGATATTTACAAAAGCCGCACGCAGAATTGCGAAGGGGTTCACCCCGTGGTGCTCGTAAAAACTGCGGTCTTCCACCAGCAATAGCGCCTGCACAATATGTTTGGGCATATCTTCGGTAGAGACAAAGAGCCTGTCTTCGCCATCGCCGGTGATCATGCGGTCAAGTAAAACGGGCTCTAAATGGAATACCGCTAATTGGCGCTTATCCTCCATTCGGGCAATAGCGCTGACGCCTTCGCTATCGAAGGTGATCATCACTCGCTGTTCTGGCTGATCGCCTTCGGGATGTAAAAAGGGTCGACGCCATAATTCGATTTTGGTGCTCGATGCCGAAAACTCGCCTACCTCGCGGGGGTTCGCCACTTTGCGATAACCAAGTAGTTTTAACTCGGCCATTAACTGTGGATGACTCACCGCAGCTCCTGGGTATAACGCCATGGAGCGGCTAAAAACTTGTGCAGGTAAATGCCATTTTTGCCCTTCAAACTTACGGGCGATAATTTGGTCGAGGTAAATACCGTAGAAGGTCACAACGGCGAGGCCGATTAAGGCGAGCTTCCAGGTGAGCGACCAAATTTGCCCAAATAGGCCACGGCTTCGCTTCGCTTTACGTTGGGCTGGCGCTTTTTTTGTCGTATGAGTTGTCATATCTACTTCATCATTTATGCGTTAACGGCATCAGTCATAGGCACAACACAAGGTTGTAAATCAAGGCAGTCTAAAGGCTATGACTGAGATAAACCTAAGGTTTTTTTCTTGGTATATTTTGTCGGTAGCGTATTGGCAGGGTCGTCCGGCCACAGGTGTTTAGGGTAACGCCCACGCATTTCTTTTTTCACTTCAACATAGGGCCCTTGCCAAAAACTGGCGAGATCTGCCGTCAGTGCCAAAGGGCGCTGCGCCGGAGACAGCAGCTCCATCGTCACCTTCAGCTTACCTTGGGCTAGTAGCGGGCTGTCAGCCATACCAAAGGTTTCCTGCAAGCGAACCCGCAGTAAGGCGCGACCCGAAGTCTCGTAAACTATGGGCGCGAAAGTGCCCGTGGCTAAAGGCCATGAGGTCGGCAACAGTGCATCAAGCGCCTGCTGCTGCGACCAACTCAATTGATTCATCACTAAACTAAAGCAATCGAGTTTTTGTAATTGCGGCAGATTATTCACATTTTCAAGGTAAGGCGCCAGCCATGTTTCAAGGTTTGCCAGCAGCGCGGCATCGCTCATATCCGGCCAATCAGCATTCGGATCTAACTCACGCGCTAAATGCAATCGCGCTTGAAACTGCGCTAAGTTATCGTGCCAATTAAGAATTTGTAAGCCTTGCTGACGGATATAACTCACTAATGCCGCCACAATTTGCGCCCGATTAGGGTTAGCAATCGTCTCGGATTTCAGTAATATCTGCCCGACTTTTGCTTGCCGCTCAGCAACAGCGCGACCTTTGGTTTCATCCCAACCGCACTGCTCATGAGTATCAACTAAGTCGGCTAACTCATGATCAAATAGGCTCGGTTGTAACGGGCAAGCTAAATAGACCCGCCCAGCATTTTTACCTTCGGTTTCTTGAAAATCAGCCACCACCAACCAAGGCGTTTGCGCTAAGGCATCTTCAGCGTTGAGCACCACACCCGTGCCATTGGCCAATTGATAACCCTCGACACCGCGGGATTTGGCGATGCGATCGGGATAAGCCTGCGCCAACAGTAAACCGACATCCTGATGATGCGCATGGGAGGCGATGGCCACTAAATCGGCCTGAGTGAATTGCTTATCTAGCGCCAGCTTTTTAAGCCATTGTTTGGCCTGCTGCCCGGCACTGCCTTGGGTGGCAAAATGCAAGTAATTCATGATATCTGCGCCTTTGCGTGGCAATCCCCGCGCCTCTAAAATACCCGCGAGCAAGCAGGCCAAGGCCGCAAGTTCTGTAGAATGGGACTTAGCAGCTAATAACATGTGCGCGAGGCGCGGATGACAGCCCAGCTCATAGGCGGCTTTGCCGTGCGCAGTGAGTTTGTTTTGCCCATCGACCACGCCTAAGCGCTGCAGCAGTTGCCACGCCAGCGCTTCGTTCACGCTCGGCGGCGCTGTCAATAACAGCAAATCGCTGAAGGATTTAGCGCCCCAATAGGCACAGTCATGGGCCATTGAGACTAAATCGGCTTGGCTGATTTCGGGCTCATCGGCTTTGAGCAGACGTTGATGCTCTTCTTGGCCCCATAATCGAATACACACGCCCACCGCTAAACGGCCAGCGCGGCCAGCTCGTTGGGTTGCCGAGGCTTGGCTAATACGTTTAAGGCTTAAGCGCGTAACCCCCGTTTTAGGGTTAAAACTCGCTTGGCGTTTATAGCCACTATCGATAACCAGCCCAATGCCTTCAATGGTGAGGCTCGACTCGGCAACGTTGGTGGAGAGCACTATTTTACGCCTGCCACTTGCGTCTGCCTTAATCGCCCTATCCTGTTCCTGCGCGGACAACTCGCCATAAAGCGGACAAATTGCCACACGGCTACCATCGAGGCGCTCCGCCAAATACTGCGCCACCCTGAGGATTTCCGCCTTACCGGGTAAAAACACCAGTATATCCTGCGGGCCGTTATCACCTACGGATGTCGCGGCATCGAGCACAACGCGGCTCAGATGGTCGAGCCAATGCTGCTGGCCCGCGACTGCACGGTAGATGATTTCAACCGGAAAACTGCGCCCCTCACTCTTAAGCAGGGCTGCGTTTGGCATTAACTCACTGAGCGCAAGGCCAGATAAGGTTGCCGACATGGCGAGGATTTTTAAGTCATCCCGCAGTGAGCTTTGCACTTCAAGAGCCAAGGCTAAACCAAGATCTGTGGTCAAATGTCGCTCGTGGATCTCATCGAAAATGATCATATCGATCCCCGTCAATTCAGGATCTTGCTGGATCATTCGGGTTAATATCCCTTCGGTAACGATCTCAAGCCGAGTCTCACCACTGACCTTGGCCTCGCCACGCACCCTAAAACCGACCTCTTGCCCTACCGCCTGTTGCCGACAATTGGCAATAAATTGCGCCACACTGCGAGCGGCCACACGTCGAGGTTCCAGCATTAAAATCCGCCCAGAAACCTCAGCCCAATCCAAGATGGCTAAAGGCAATGCGGTAGATTTACCCGCGCCTGTGGGTGCCTCGAGGATCACTTGGGCATGCGTTGCAAAGGCATCACGCAGAGATGGCAGTAAGGAATGAATAGGTAGATTGTTCAATGCAACAGTATCAACAGGGAAAAATGATGTGGCAGTTTAACATAGGCCTTTGGCAGTGTCCCTCCCGCAGCCTCGGCTTTGATACGTCGCAGTTTGGCATTGGCTTGCTAAAAATAGCATCGCCCCGACAGCAAGGCTCTCGGGGCGCTAATAGCACAAATAAGCCGAGTTAGAACTGATAGGTCAGCTTAGCCCAGAGATTACGCCCCGGCTCATTAACCCTAAACATGGCCTCACTGCCAGGCAGATCATTACCCGTACCTGCCTTACTCACATGCTCTGCGTAGGTTGCATCAAACAGGTTTTCGACACCAAAGATAAAGGATAAATCCTTGCTGTATGACCAAGAAGCATTGAGTGCCAAGGTACCAAACCCACTACTTGGGCCTAAGTCTTGGCCCACAATATTGCCGTGACCTAAGGTATAACGATCCTGCGATGCAACTAGCCGCCACTGCGCCGCCATTGTCCAAGCTTGCCATTGATAATTAACAATTAATCTTGCCTCTAACGGCGATATTTGCCCAAGTGCGACCTTGTCGGTATCGTTTTCACCTTGGGTATAACTTAAGGTAAGTTGAGTCGACCACTGCTCATTAAGCGCATAGTCTAGGCTTGCTTCGCCACCAAATAAGCTGGCATCGATATTACGGGCTACCCTAGTGTTGCTGGTCGAATCAATCAAAATATAGTCATTAATCTCACCATAAAAGAGTGACACTGACGCTTCTACCGGACCTTGGTAAATCCAGCCTATATCAAATTGATTGGTCGTTTCAGCCTTAAGATCAAAGGCTTTTTGTGCGTGATTATCGGCACTAGCCTTCATGATCTCCCAATAGTCTGGCACGCGCTGCGCCGAGCCAAATCCAGCATAGTATTGATGAGCATCGAGTTGATATTCATAACGCACATAACCGCTGTAGAGGGTATCCTCCCGCTCACCCTGCTGGGCGATTAACAATTCGCTATCCCAGCGATCAACTCTCAGTCCTGCGTGCAAACTACTGTTACCTGAACCTTGGTTATCAAAGCCGTAACGGGATTCGGCAAACAGGCCATAGTTTTTATAGCGCATATCTTCCTTAAACGGCTTATTGAGTAAGTCGTCTAAACCAACATCTCCCATTGCCATGCTGCGGCCATCATGCGCGCTAGACATATAATCCAGCCCTAGTGTTAATTCGAGGCCATCGAGCGGGGTTAAATCAAACCAAAGATGACCACCGTCGGTCATCCGACGCACATTCGAGCCAGAATTCACCCCTTCATCAAATCGGTCCATAATATGGTCGTTCTTATTGCTAAAGGCTTGTAACTCGACTGCGGCCAGCCAGGTCGACTCAAACTCATGTTGTATGAGCACCGCCGCATCACGGTTATCAATTTGGCGAGCCTTATTTAATCTGTCGGCATACTCTGCCTCACCGCTCGACTCACCGTAAGCTAACTCCACAACGGTACGCTCAGTAGGTGTCCAACCTAGGGCAAGATTGGCGTTTTGGCGGTCATAACTGGATTGCACCTTATTGCCATTGCCGTCCTGATAATGATCACTACTCGATTGATTAATATCAAAATCAAGGTAGTAATTTTTATCCCCTGCACTCAACTCCACCATGGCATCTCGTCTATCGAAACTGCCACCCGTCGCACTGGCACGCCCTTCAAGATCCGCTTGATTAAAACGATGGCGGTTTTTCTCAAACAGAATTGTGCCCGCGGTGCCGACAGGGCCATATTTCACCGTCTGCGGGCCTTTAATAACCGTTATCTGATCGTAAGTTTCGGGATAAATATAATTGGTTGGCGGATCCATACGTCCACCACAGGCACCATACACATGCTGGCCATCATCAACGATGTTTAAGCGCGAACCACCTAAGCCACGAAACATCGGATCGCCGCCAGAGCCGCCTTTACGGGTGATATTAAATCCCGGAATCGTGCGTAAAAACCCTGAGCCATCATAGGCGGGTAATGGCAATCGATTTTGTTTGGGATCACTCACTAAGTGTACTGGCTGACGCATCACATCAGCGGTAACCAGCAGATAATCTTTACATTTTTGGTCATCACCACAGTCGGTCGCCTCTGTAGACCAGCCCAACTGAGGCAAAGTGGAGCCTAAAATACTCGCTAAAATTAGCGCTAATTTGATCGGTTGATATGGCACAAATTTCCCCTACATATTGTTTTTAATGATTTTTGTGGGGGTATTGTTATGACTGGTGATATAAGTGCAATCAAAACTCAGCTTGGCGCGACAATCTGTCGCAGCCTAAGTTGCATGGGCTCACATTAAGGTAAATATTGATAAATGAGTCACTTACAAATTAAGAATTGCAGAAGTATAAAAACTCACATGAAGGATAACTGCCGTTACAGCAGCCAAGGCTCGGCCAATCCAGAGGTTAATGTTAGCAATGGCGCGGGTTTATTAATCGCATAACCTTGAGCATAATCCACTCCTAAGCTCTTTAATTTTAAACCAATTTCTGTCGATTCAACAAACTCGGCTACCACATCAAATCCCATATCTTGTCCGAGCTGACAGATGGCTTTGATGATTGCTTGATCCGCATCATCGTCACACAGATTGATAACAAACTGACCATCGATTTTGACGTAATCCACATTTAAACGTTTGAGATAAGCAAAACTTGAAAATCCCGCACCAAAGTCATCCAGCGCGAGCTGGCAATTTAATGGCCTAAGCACTTCAATCAATTTAGTTGCTTGATCTAATTGGCTTACGGCGGCGGTTTCGGTGATCTCAATGCAGAGTTTATCCACCAACTCAGGTTCAGTCATTAGCCGCATTTCAAGCCAATTCATAAACTCGCTATCACCCAAAGACGTCGCCGAAAGGTTGACGGATACCAGCCCCAATTGCTGCCAAATCGCTAAATGGCTACTCCCCCACTTCAGCAGATTATCAATGACCCACAAGTCTACTTTGGCGGCCAAGTTATAGCGCTCAGCGGCAGGTAGGAAAATTGCTGGCGAAACAATGTTGCCATTGGGCTGCACCATACGGAGCAGCACTTCTAAATGTAATCCTGGCTCTTCGCAATTTAGTGGTGCAATACTTTGAAAATAAAGCTCAAATTGATTTAACGCGAGGGCACTAACAATATCTACCGAGGCCATCATTTCAGTGTAAAGACGGGTCATTTTAGGATCTTTAGCACTGTATAAATGCCAGCCATTTCGCCCCTTATCTTTGGCGAGTCGACAGGCCGCATCAGCATGGCTCATCACGGTATAAATATCAGAGGCCGACCTATCGAACTTAGCTATCCCCATACTGACGCTGACATTGTGGCAGCGGTTTTCCCAGATAAATTCGTGAGTTGCTAACTGAGTACAAATCCGCTTAGCAATATGCTGCGCCGAATCCACATTGCAGTAATGCATTAAAATACCGAACTCATCACCACCAAGCCGAGCAACAATATCGCCCTTGCGCACCAGTTGTTTAAGCCGCAATGTTAACTGGCACAGTAACTTATCCCCCGCTTGATGACCGCTAACATTGTTGATTACTTGAAATTGATCGACATCGATAAAGGCTACACAGGTTGGCATATCATCTTTGCTATGCAGCAAATTATCGAGTAATGCCTCAAAGTGCAGCCGATTGGGCAATCCGGTAAGAGCATCATAGTTAGCATGAAAAGAGAGCTCATCGGCCAGCCGATACTTTTCACTCACATCTTCGGCAATCATAACCAGGGTGTCCTTATCACCGTGGATCTGACTAAAACTGAGCCTTAACCACTCTAATTGATGCAGCGATTTAAGCGGCAATTCGCACCAAGCTTGTCCTAATACGCCTTCACGCACCATATGCAACGTATCGGAGAGCATCGCGTGCTCTTCATCTCGCACCATGCTGAATAAATCGTATCCATGCTGCACTGGCAAGGTTTGCAGCGCCACTTTGTTCAACATCGTCAGTTGATTTTGTTTATCGAGCAAAGCACAAGCCAAGGGTAATTGGTTAAAGACTTCGCGATATTTGTTTTCACTCGCTAACATATCATGGGCGATACGGGTCAGCTCCATCGCCGAACCAATCATCACAGCCGCATGTTGAAACTCCTGAATAAATTCCTCAGTCCACTCACAGCATTCGGAGCAATTTACCGCCCCAAGGGCAATACGGGTTTCTCCAAATACGACGGGGGGTAACACCAGTAGACTTTTGACATCCCAATCCCGTAACAATGCCCGCTCCGCTTGAGCTTCTGGCGGTAATGTATTCACATCGGGTAGATTCAGCAGCTTGGGGTTTCTCACAAGGGAGCGAAAAAAAGGCATACGCGCGAGCGGCCAAACGCGAGTCTGCTGGCCCTGGCTAAATTGCGGTTTTAAATACAAATTACGGGTGCGTAAATGGTCGAGGGATAAACTCCCCGTTAGCACAAACACCCCATCACAGTGCAACTGAAGTGTAATCGCCTCTAATGCTCTATCAACATTTTGCTCTAGGGTTTCTAGCGGCGTTTCGCTAAAAATCGTCACTAATGCCTGTTGGAGTGAATTTGCTAAACCATCTGACATGAAAAGGGATTTCCTTACCTACAATTCCATTTAAGGTATTATTGCTACACTTCCCAGAAACAAATTCAAGTCATCGAAAGCCGATGATGAATAATGACCACGGGCCTTTCTGTATTACCAAACAAAAGCATAGCTTATGTTTGGCATTTGAGCAGGTAGCGGAGATAAAGAGTGTTACAACGACTATTTCTTGGATTCGCCCTTAATGAGACTCAACGCATGCAACTGCTGCAATTGCAGCAATGCTTAGCACAACAGTTAACGCCCCATGCAAAACCCGTAAGCAAAGCGAATTTTCATCTCACCCTCGCTTTTTTAGGCTTAGCCCATCAGTCTCAAAAGACGCAACTGCTCGAAGCCGTTGATAAACTGCATCGGCCACGATTTACTGTACAACTGGATAAGCTCGCCGTTTGGCCCAAGGCACAGGTATGTTGTTTAAAGGGAGATAGGGTTAGCCCTGCGTTGGCGTTATTGGCATCGCAGGCGCAAGATTTAGCGCAGCAGTTGCAATTGCATCAGAGCGAACATCCATTTCGACCGCATGTCAGCTTGTTTAGAAAAGCCAAGTCATTGAGCACCTTTGATAACGAGCTTCCCCTCAAGGATCTAGCGAATACACCGATAACTGCATTCACGCTCGCTCCCGAGCAGCTTCATTTGTACCTTTCGTCAAGCGGTAATCGTGGGGTGGAATATCACATCTTACATTCTTGGCCGCTCGAACAGCCTGAATCCGCCCAATAAATAAAACGCCAGAAACAATCAGCCCGAGCATAGCCCGGGCTGATAAAGATAATAAAACACTAACGGGTTTAATCGAGCAAACGCAGTGTCTCACGGTAGGCGCGTTTCTGCTCATAGCTATGTAAACGCTGCTTAAATTCATCGGTTTTAGTCGCTTCAGCCGTCATCTTCAAAGCTGCAATCGCTTTTTGTTGCGTCGAAACGGCTGCGCCAAAATCGCCCACTTCCGCATAGGCCGCGGCCAAGTTATCGAGATTAGTGGGATCATTTTCGTTGACCTTAAGGAGCTGTAGAGATAACTGAAGCGCTTTATTGCCATCACGGTATTCGGCCTCTGGGCAAGTTGCGAGAATCCAAGCCACATTGCCAAGGGCAATATCATCGCCAACACGGGAAAATTGCTCTACCGCTTTGCCGCAATTGCGCTTAACGCCATCACCACCCGAAGCGTAAATAAAGCCTAAACGGAACTGTGCCCAACGGTTACCTCGCTCGCCCATATCCTTATACCAACGCTCGGCCACAGCTAAGTCTCGTTTAATCAATTGGCCTTCAAAAGAGAGATCCGCCAAAGTTTGCTGCGCCTTTTCGTGTTGTTGCTCGGCGGCGAGAGTTATCCAGTGCAGTCCTGATGGCACTTCTTGCTGCACATAACGTCCAGAGAGAAACATCAGTCCCAGTAAAAATTGCGCATCGGCATCACCTTGTTCCGCCTGAACTTGAATATGCACAAATTTACTCGCCGCAATTTCATTTGCGGGCTGCGGGATAGAAAATGCGTATGCAGCAGAACTTAATCCAACGGATAAAGTCAATCCTGCACCGAAAACCCATTGTCTGTATTTCACGTGGTAACCTCTTCGAAAAACAACCGCGTCCCCAAGTTAGCCAGAATTAACCCTATAAGTCGAGTCTAAATAGGTTCAATTGACCTTAAATAAAGGGAAAAATCACCGCTGATTTTTAAATTGCTCGACTCACCATGTCAGGCCACTAAGGTTTACGATTATTTTACTCACAAAAAACCCTTAAAAGCCTTTATAAGATGTGATTAACTCTACAGAGTTAAGTGAATCCAGTGAGTTTGACACCGATTTAGTTGACTAATATCACTAAAGTAGCAAAATAAGCTCTAATTTTAGTTGGTTAATTGCATTTATTCACTCATTCTAAACTAAGATGTCCATCAAGTTTTTATGGGTGTAATTGACGTAAAATGCTTATTTAGAATATTCTTACTTTCGTTTTAATCAATCGAGGAACATCGACATGGCTCTGATTGGTAAGCCAAAACCGGACCCAACTTTGGAATGGTTTTTATCACACTGTCACATTCATAAGTATCCCGCTAAAAGCACCTTGATCCATGCTGGTGAAGACTCAGATACCCTTTATTACATCGTAAAAGGTTCTGTTGCGGTATTGATTAAAGATGAAGAAGGTAAGGAAATGATCCTATCTTATCTTAATCAAGGCGACTTTATCGGTGAGTTAGGATTGTTCGAAGAACAAGCTGAACGTACTGCTTGGGTTCGTGCAAAACAAGCATGTGAAATTGCTGAAATCTCTTACAAGAAGTTCAAGCAATTAATCCAAGTTAACCCCGAAATTCTGATGAAGCTTTCGGCTCAAATGGCATACCGCCTACAGAGCACTAGCCAGAAAGTCGGTAATTTAGCATTCCTCGATGTGGCAGGCCGTATTGCCCAAACATTGTTGCATTTAGCAAAACAACCTGATGCCATGACTCACCCAGACGGCATGCAAATTAAGATCACTCGCCAAGAAATTGGTCAGATCGTTGGTTGTTCCCGCGAAACTGTGGGTCGTATCTTAAAGATGCTTGAAGAACAAAATCTCATTCAAGCACACGGTAAAACCATTGTGGTATATGGCACCCGTTAAGTTAGACTTCAGCTTGATTTAAGCCTGTTTCATTAAAGTGGCCTAGCATAAAATCTAGGCCATTTTTTATTGGGGAGCATAAATGAAACGGCTGTTATTTATCTGTTTTTTCAGTCTGTTTACGCTGGTGCATCCAACAATAATTAACGCCGAACCGATTGAATTAGAACATTATCAAGCCAAGGCTTTAGTCAACTCTGGGCAAATTCTATCACTCAATGGCACCCTAGCCGTGGTCAATCAATTCTGCCAAGGTGAACTAATTGACGCACATCTCTATCAAGAAGATCATAAATGGCGCTATGATTTGCAAATCAAAGTGCAACGCGGCCAAATAGTGAATCTGAGTATTGATGCCACCAACGGTCAACTTGAACACTCCACCGCACTACCGAGCGAATGTCGAAAACATGAAACTGCTACTCGTTGAAGATAATCCGATGTTGGTCTCCGAACTGGAGAAACAACTCAAACAGGCTGGCTACGTTACCGATATTACTGACAAAGCGGTTGAAGCCGATTACCTCGTTAAAGAAACCCAATACGATTGCGTGATCTTAGATATTGGTCTCCCCGATGGCAATGGGCTGGAATTACTCGAAGGCTGGCGTAATCAAGGCATTAGCACTCCTGTTATTATGTTAACCGCCCGCAGCCAATGGCATGAAAAGGTCGAAGGTTTCAATGCCGGTGCCGATGATTATTTAGGAAAACCCTTCCACGCACAGGAGTTATTAGCGCGTATCCAAGCGCTTATTCATCGCGCCCATGGCCGTTTAAATAATTCCAGCAAGCAACTTAGCTATGGCGGCGTCACCTTAGATGAAGCCGAACAAACCGTCAGCGTTGGCGAGCATTTATATGAATTGACTGCCATGGAATTCAGGCTGTTAAAAATCTTCCTCATGTCACCTAAGAAGCTGTTATCTAAGGCTCAACTGACGGACAAGCTCTATCAGTTTGACGACGAGAAAGAGAGTAATGTGGTTGAAGTTTACGTGACTCATCTGCGCAAAAAACTCGGTAAAACTGCGATAGAAACCCGCCGCGGCCAAGGTTATATCTTCCACGGCGTGACTGCATGATCTCGATTCGCACTAAGCTCAGTTTATGGTTAACGGGCTTATTGGTATTAGGCACAGTGGTTGGACTCGTATTATTTGAGTCCATGCTGCGCCAAGCGTTTCACGACTCGATTATCAATCGCTTAGAAGAAGATTTAGAACACATTATGCTGGCAACCCATTTCAATAATGGGGAAATCCACATCGATCAGAGCCAACTGTCGAGCTTCTACCGCCCCGCCTATTCGGGGCGTTATTTCCAGCTAAACCTGCCCAATGAAGTGATCCGCTCCCGCTCCCTGTGGGATATGCAGCTCGATATCGAACCTTTAGCGCCAAACCAGACCCGTGTCTGGCAGGCAAAGGGACCTAAAAATAATGATATGCAGTTGTTATCTCTTGGATTAAATTCCAGCAGTGCCAATGTGACCGCTACGCTTACTGTCGCACAAGATTTGAGTATTGGTCGGCGGGTATTTAGTGAAGTCTACGGCACTAAGCTTGGGGTTAACCTCGCCATGTTAGTGGCCATGATCGCGGGTATATTCCTGATCCTGCGCCAATCCTTTAAACCCGTTAAACAGATCCAACATGCACTGTCACGCCTACAAGAAGGCGAGATTAACGCCTTAGAGCTGAATAACATTCCGCCCGAAGTGCAACCGCTGGCGAAGACCTACAACGAGTTATTGGAATACACCGCCAAGCAAATAGAACGTAGCCGCAATAACTTAGGCAACTTAAGCCATGGGCTCAAAACCCCACTGGCAGTGATGCAGCAACAGGTAGAAGCCTTGGGGCTAAAAGATCCCGATACAGCCATGGCGTTGCAACAGCAACTCGACGCTATCCATAAAATGGTCGAGCGTAAGCTTGCGGCGGCGCGGATCACCGGTGATATGTTACCTGCCGCCCAGTTAGTGGTGCCGAGGGATCTTCACAGCCTCGCCAATACCCTTAACAAAGTGCACAGAAGCAAAAACATCAACTGCGACTTTGAGCTCGATCCTAGTATCCAACGCCTGCCTATTCATAGGGAAGATGGTATGGAGCTCTTAGGGAATCTGCTCGATAACGCCTTTAAATGGGCGGGTAGCCAAGTCACGGTAAAACTGTGGAAGGCGCAAAACAAACTCTGCCTTAGCATCGATGATGATGGCCCAGGTGTTGCTGACGACGAACTCGATAAACTCACCCAAAGGGGCACGCGCCTTGATGAATCCGTCATGGGTCATGGCCTAGGGTTATCGATAGTGAAAGAAATTGCCGAGCAATATGGCATTGAACTTAAGTTTAAACACAGCAGCCACTTATCTGGCCTCAGTATTGAACTAGTCTTTGGCTAACGAGTGCTTAGCTAAGCGTGCTTAGCGAACATGTGTTGAGCTAACTATTGTTGTCCTAGCTATTTGCTCTAAGTGCCACCCATAAAAAACGCCATCAATTGATGGCGTTTTTGTTTGAGATTAAGTCAGCAACAACCTAATTCATTAGGCTTTTTTCGCGTTGGTGCTCTCAAAAATCTTATCGGCTGATGCGGCCACGAATCCCGTATACAGCTCACCATTCGCCTTTGGATAACGCAGGGCAAACTCATAAAAGCAGCTTGGGATCTCAACCGTTGCATCGCTAAATGCCACAGCGATTTTATCGGCCATAGTCGATGATTGCTCCAGTAACACCTCTGGTGAACCTTTGATTTCGCCACCTGAGCTATTGAGCACAAAGCCCGCTTGCTTAAGCGCCTCATTCACAGATTCTAATGTCTCGAAGCCCTCAAGGTGGTTGATAGAGACTGTAAAATGATTGGCGCGGTAGCCAAAGGCTGCGACCCAAGCCGCATATTCACTCTCTTCGAGCAGCGTCTCGTAGGTTTTAGCATCCAGCGTCCAATGACGACCCGAATAGATAAAGTTATCCGCTTTCGTCGCTTGCTCATCCACTTGGGCAATTAAGCTTTGGATAGTGCTTTGCAGTGCTGGGCTAAACTCTTCGACCAATAGCTCAGAAATAAACACCTTAGGCTGAGTCGCATCTGGATGTTCAAAATGCTTTGCTACCAGTTTTTTCTGTTCAAACTTATAGTCACCGCAGGCCACATAACCTAAAGAAGTAAAGTGCTCTGCTAATACGGCTAAATTCACCTTAGCGATGTTAAAAGTACGCAGAGCGATATGGTCGTTGATAATCGGCTTGCCGTGTCCAAGTAGCTCGTGCACCTTGGCCGCAGATGGGGTCATTTGAATATAGTCTTGCCAGAGGGCGGCAAATAACGCATTGATATCTGTGTGCATAAAAACTCCTTTTATTGTGCTGCGACTATAGTGAGTATTGTTTTGCCGCTCGCACTCAATGTAACGACCCTAGCCACTTGCTGCACAACGGCGCTCAGTAGCAGCCCAAGTAACGTTACTGCTTGTGATGAAAAAGGAAGAACCTAGGTTCTTCCTCAATGATGTCACTCTAAACTTAACCCTGGGCTTAAACTTGCGGGTAAGCTCACCGCATCCGCCTCAACGGAGGCAACGGGATAAGCACAGTAGTCGGCGGCATAAAATGCACTCGCCCTGTGGTTACCCGAAGCACCTACGCCACCAAAGGGCGCAGCACCCGAGGCACCAGTGATCTGCTTGTTCCAGTTCACAATCCCCGCACGAATGCGGGCAAGGAAATACTCATAATCATCACGGCTATCGGCCAAGATACCCGCAGATAAGCCATAACGGGTTTGGTTAGCCAGCTTAATCGCTTGGTCAAAATCGCTGTAGCGCACTAATTGCAGCAGTGGTCCAAAGTATTCCTCATCGGGTAACTCGCTCACCGCAGTGACATCGATAAGCCCGGGTGAGACTAAGCCTGTTCCAGCTTGCAGGTGAGTGAGTTCAACCAGTGACACGCCGCCTAAGTTCTGCAAGTTAGCCTGCGCCGCCACCATACCTTTCGCTGCGCCTTCGGAAATCATTGAGCCCATAAATGGTTGTGGCTGCGCGTTCCAAGGACCGACTTTAATCTGCTTCACCGCTTCAACCAGCTTGGCGACCAAGGCATCGCCCTGCTCGCCTTGCTCAACATAGAGCCTGCGGGCACAGGTACAACGCTGGCCTGATGAAATATAGGCCGATTGCAGAATATCGTGCACCGCCGCTTTAATATCGGCGACGCCTTTAATAATCAGCGGGTTATTACCGCCCATTTCTAAGGCGAGGATCTTACCCGGATGACCCGCATATTGCTGGTGCAACAGGTGACCAGTGCGAGAGCTACCAGTAAAGAATAGGCCGTCGAGTTGTGGGTGCGACGCCAGCGCTTTACCCGTATCGACTTCACCTTGGACTAAGTTGATTACACCCGCGGGCAGACCCGCTTTTTCCCAGAGAGAGACCATTAACTCGGCCACTTTAGGCGTCAATTCAGAGGGCTTAAACACCACGGTATTGCCCGCAAGCAATGCTGGCACTATATGACCATTGGGTAAATGCCCAGGGAAGTTATAGGGCCCAAACACAGCAACCACACCGTGAGGCTTATGGCGTAGCACGGCGCGCCCTGCTGGCGTGTCATTGGCTTCAGTGCCGGTGCGCTTGTTATAAGCCGTTGCCGACAGGCCAATCTTACCAATCATGGCAGCAACTTCTGTCGCCGTTTCCCACTGGGGTTTACCGGTTTCCTGAGCGATCGTTTCGGCTAATTCGGCTTTGTTCGCTTCGAGTTGGCTACGATAAGCTTCAACTATCTTTAGACGCGCATCAAAACCTAACATAAACCAATCGAACTGAGCTTCACGGGCGGCATCGACGGCAGCGTTGACTTGATCGGCTGTCGCCGTTTGGCCGCGCCAAATAATTTCGCCATTTGCTGGGTTGCTAGAGGTCACATCATGACCCTTGCCAGCGTGCCACTGGCCTTTAATAAAATGTGTCATTTGCTATTCCTACATTGCCAAAATACGGATTTGATCGCCTTTTGCGAGTAACAAACCTTCGGCGAGTTCTGGGCTAATTACCACCTGCTCAGCTTTATCATCAACGCAGAGATAAGCTGCGGTCGCTCTGTAATTGGCTAATTGAGTGTTAGAGATAATAAATTGCTTATCGGATTCTGGCATATCACCAATTTCGACCGTCAGTAGACGGCTTTCACGCACAGCACGAATATCGGTTAAACGGCACTCGACCGTTGGGCCACCATCGAAAATATCCACATAACCGCGGCATCTAAAACCTTCGGCCTGCAGCAAGCTTAGGGCCGGACGCGTATTAGTGTGTACTTCGCCGATCACTTTTTGCGCTTCTTCTGGCAGCAGGCAAACATACACAGGGTTACGGGGCATCATCTCCGCCATAAAGGCTTTTTTACCTAAGCCAGACAGGTAGTCAGCTTGAATAAAATCAATGCCTAAAAAGTTTTTTTGCAACCAACCATAGAAGGGAGAATGACCATCTGCATCACTCACACCACGCATTTCAGCAATCACAGTTTCGCCAAAGCGTTTGGCATGCTGCGCCAAAAACAGAAAACGGCTGCGGGATAACATGCGGCCATTATTCCCCTTACGATAAGGCTCCCGTAAAAACAGGGTACAAAGCTCAGCGGCGCCGGTGTAATCGTGACAAAGGGTTAAGGTTTCCACCTCGTTGCGAACTTCAATTTGCTCAGAATGGTACACCTCAGTTCCGAGGCGATAATGGTAGAAGGCATCTTCCATACCGACTGCGGCTTCAATCGCGCAGGTGCCGACCACTTCACGGGTCGCGGTATCCTCGAGCACCATTAAGTAACCTTCATCAAAGGGCTTATCGACAACTTTGGCAAAAGAGGCTTCAGCACGGGCAATTTTATGCCGAAGCAAATCGGCATTGACTGGCAATGAGGTAAAACCATGACCAGACTCTTCGGCAATTTGGTATAGAGATTCAAAGTCGCCAGCCCGAATAGGACGTATGATTAACATCTTAGTGTCTCCTCACTTAAGCTTGCAGTGCACCAATGCGCCTATCTTCAAAAGACAGGAATGATATCTGCAAGAATTCCCTGACAAAAAAGGAGTGCGAATAAAATTCAGCACTCCTTTGGTCCTTAGGCAGCGGCGATGCTCGCCACGGCACGTTCAAAACGTGCCAGACCTTCTGCAATATCTGCCTCAGGGATCACCAGTGAAGGTGCAAAACGAACTACGTTGGCCCCCGCCATCAGGCTCATTAAGCCTTCAGCAACAGATGCCACTAAAAAGTCACGTGAACGACCTTGATATTGTTCATTAAGAACCGCCCCTAACAGTAAGCCTTTACCGCGAACTTCAGAGAAAACGTGATATTTTTCATTAATTTTGTTCAAGCCATCGCGTAATAATTGCTCGCGATGTTTCACACCATTCAAGACTTCTGGCGTGTTAACCACATCTAATACCGCGTTGCCGATAGCACAAGCTAATGGATTACCACCATAGGTTGAACCGTGAGTCCCCACTTTTAGGTGCTCAGCAATTTCCGCAGTAGTCAGCATAGCTGCAATAGGGAAACCACCGCCAAGTGCTTTAGCCGTGGTAAGAATATCCGGCACTATGTCGGTGCCCATGTAAGCATAAAGTTCACCCGTACGGCCAACACCAGTTTGTACTTCGTCGAAAATCACCAGTGCATTGTGTTTATTAGCCAGTTCACGCACCGCTTTGAGGAACGCAGGATCAGCATTAATAATACCGCCCTCACCTTGCAGCGGCTCAAGCATGATGGCGCAGGTTTTATCCGATACGGCCGCTTCTAATGCCGCAACATCGTTATAAGGTAAGTGGGTAATGCTTTGCGGTTTTGGACCAAAACCATCGGAATAGGCCGCTTGACCACCAACGCTCACGGTGAAGAAAGTACGGCCGTGGAAGGCTTTATCGAAGGCGATGATTTCATCTTTCTCTACGCCGTATTTTTCTAAAGCATAACGACGGGCTAATTTCAGTGCCGCTTCGTTGGCTTCGGCGCCAGAGTTGGCAAAATAGACACGCTCAGCAAATGTGCTATTGACTAACTTAGTGGCCAGCTCGAGTGCAGGCTCGTTGGTCATGACGTTAGACAGATGCCATAATTTTTCGCCTTGGTTTTTTAAGGCATTCACTAAGGCAGGATGACAGTGACCTAAGCAATTTACCGCGATACCGCCAGCAAAATCGATAAATTCGTTACCCTCTTGATCCCATACACGGCTGCCTTCGCCACGTACTGGGATCACGGCAGCAGGCGCATAGTTAGGCACCATAACCGCATCAAACTGGGCACGATTCAACTTCATATCAACGCTCATTCTTCTTCATCCTTTGTTTAAATGTAACGGCATCGGGAGCCGTCTGAGTCCCCAACGTATCTTTATCTTGAGTTAGTGATACAGGGTATGCTTGTGTCTATTAATAGCCATTATTAGCGAAATTGTGATCAAAATACCAGTTTTTCACAAACAACATTCACCATGCTTAAGGCCAAAGTGCATAAAGATTGCAGTTTAAGAACTATACAAGCGTTTACGCCAGAGGCATTTAGCATATTTAGTCAGAAAAAAAGTTATTTACCTCTATTTTTGCTAGCTATTCACCGAATATGAATAACTACACAATTTTAACGAATCAGCTGTGAAAGCACAAAATCCGCAATTTGTTCCCTCGCCTCAAGCGCTTCGGGCAACAGATGGAACAGGGGAAAAACATGGGGCATGTTGTGATAAAAACGCGATTCTACCGCGCCACCACTGGCCTTAACTTGCATAACCAGTCGTTCTGAGTCCTGTAAAAGCAACTCACGCGTACCGGCAATCACTAAGAGTGGTGGCAAGTCTGCCAAGTTCCCCTGTAAAGGTGAAACCCGTTCTGACATAGGATTCGCCCCAGCAAGATACGCCCCGCGCAGCCGCAATAGCGACTCAATGGTAAAGAACGGATCATCCGCGCCTAAAATCAGCTCGGTATCGCCGGTAATCGCTAAATCCAGCGCGGGTGACAACAACACACAGGCTTTAGGCATGGGCAGATGGCGCTTTTTAAGTTCGAGCAACAGACTTAAGGCTAAATTACCGCCGGCAGAATCGCCCATCAGCACTAGGTTATCGCTCCCTTTCAACTCAATTAAGTGCAGGTATGCCTCGAGTACATCGTCACAGGGCGCGGGATACGGATGCTCCGGCGCTAAACGATAATCAGGGATAAACGTATCAAGGCGACAACGTTCGCTGATATCGGCCACCAGTCTTGCGTGGGCATGGGGAGTTTTAAAACAGAATCCGCCGCCACGAATGTAAAATAGATTGCCCAAACGCGGCGTGTCATCGAGCAGCACGTAATGCAGTAGTGTGGAATGTTGTAAGGGAATTGAGGCAGTAACGAGCTTTTCAGGCCATGGCAACCAGCGCTTATCCAGCTCTAATAAACGTTGCCGTACTTGGCTTAGGGGAAGTTTGGCTTTACCTCGGCTGATCGATGGCCGTGCCACATAGGATAAAATAGTATTTAATACAGAAGCTTGCCAGCTTGGCATTTTCCGTCCTCCACATCAGTGCCGCAATTGGACACCGATGGGAACGGCGTGCAGATTACAGCAGATCCAACTTCCGATAATTTTGTGCTTTTAGGCGCAGCACTTCCTGCTCGCTGAGCTCGTAATAATCGAACATTAAGCGTTTTTCCTGCGGCTCGATTTGGCGCATCTCTTCAAGCAACAGCACCTTAGCATAACAATTCGCCCGTGCCACTAATGCGGCCGGCATCGAGAGTTCGCGGTAAGTTAAGGTTTGGTCCAACTCTTTAAGCAATTGAGTTAATGGACTCTGTTCAAACTTAAGTAACTCTAATAGTTGCCAATTAAGCTTATGTCCATGGGCTAACACTTGCTCAAAAACCACTTTAGCAGGGAATTCGGTGGCAATTACAGCATCGTACACTTCTTTATCTCGACTCGAGCTTGCCTCACGGATCCAATTGCCCCAAGTTTTATCAAATAAACGCGCACTAAGACTCAGCACGACTGAAGTGCCCAACTGATTCATTAATGCACCACTATAGACGAGTGCTGAGTCAGTATTATGAAGCTGCGCTAACGCATTCGCTGCTATTCCGCTGACAATGCTATAGCGCCACAACTTGCGGGTGGTCCAGAGTAACTTAGCGTTGCCACTGGGCAGCCAATTACGCAGGCAAAAATAAGGAATAATAGTGCGCAGGTTTTCGATGCCAATGTAATTCATCACTAATTTGATATCGGTGACGCGTACATCGGAACTCTGCGGGCGGCGCGCCCGAAATGCAGGACTATTAACCATATTGGTTAAATCGCGGCATAACCAGCTTAAATTGCTGATTAAAGGTCTTAATCTTGTGGCATCAAGATTTTTAGCCAGCAGTAATTCAAGTAACAGGAGTTGCGATTCGTTAATATCCGACTTGGCTAGCACTAACTCAGGGGAAGCTAATTGATGCTCAATAGCATTATTCACTGTGTCAATAAGTTGCTTTGAAATGGCCTCAAATACTTCTCGAGCTTGAATTTGTTTAAGTAGCCGTGACAGTATCGCCTCTCGCTCTACATCGAGTTTATTAGCATCAGCCTCAAGCTCTTGGTCTAAATCATCCAATAGAGTAGGACTGGCTTTTTGTTTACCGAGAATAAGTTGCTGATAGAGCCTATGTTCTATCTCTAAAATTTTGCCAGGTCTGACGCCGCCCGCTACCGATATCGCCACAGTTTACCTTTCCTATCTCGCCCGTGCTAAGTGGCGCGCATACGCTAAAATCGTTAAAAACATTGCAATTTCAGCATATAGGTTACCTCTTGGCAATAAGCAAACAAGTGACTATTTTACAATCCTGATTAGATTCACTCGCGCCGAAATCCACGCAACAAAAAGGCCTCATATTGAGGCCTTAATACTTTCGCGAGATTTACTTAAGCTCTTGTTCAAAGAGTTTGTAAATACGGCGATATTCGTCTAACCAGCTCGATGGCTGACGGAAGCCGTGGGGCTCAACCGGATAAATCGCCGTTTCGAACATCGGTTTTTCCAGCTCGATAAGATGCTGCACCATGCGCACGCTATCTTGGAAAAACACGTTATCATCCATCACGCCACTCATGATCAGTAATGGCTTAGTCAAGCCTTGGGCATGTTCAATAGGCGAGCTACGCTCATAGGCGATAGGGTCAACATCCGGCGTGTTTAAAATATTGGAGGTGTATGGCGCGTTGTAATGTGCCCAATCCGCCACAGGGCGCAGTGCAGCGCCTGCTTGGAATAATTCCGGCTCAGTAAACAAGGACATAAAGGTTAAGAAACCGCCGTAAGAACCGCCATAGGTACCGACGCGCTTAATATCCACGTTGGCATTTTGGCCCATCCAAGTCACGCCATCTTTTAAATCTTCGACTTCAGGATGCCCCATATTGCGATAAATCGCCGTGCGCCAATCGCGACCATAGCCTTTAGAACCACGATAATCCATGTCCATCACCACATAGCCTTGTTGGGTCAGTAGGTTGTGGAACATAAACTCACGGAAGTAACCACTGAAACCATAATCGGCATTTTGTAAGTAACCTGCGCCATGGTTAAAGATAACGGCAGGATATTTTTCGGCGCGGGATTTGTCGTATCCCTGCGGCAAATAAACCCGCGCATACACTTGGCCAGCGCCATGATTAGAAGGTACGGCTACCACTTCGGGCGCTTGCCATGGATATTGCTTAAAGGCATCGCTGGTGTATGACGTGAGCTGTTTTAACTCACCGCCAATCGGTTGAACATACAGCTCATTCGGCTCTGTACGGCGAGAGGCATTCAGCAGCAACTTAGTGCCATCGGGGCTTAAGCTGTAATCTAAGTTACCGTCCCACTGAGTTAATTGCTCGTTTTTGCCCGAGGCGATATTCACACGGTGAACATTGTAAATACCAGGGTGGCTTTGGTTAGCCTTGTAGTAGATGTAGTTTGCATCGGGCGATAGGGTAATATCACTCACCACAAACTTACCTTGAGTCAAAGCGCGGGGCTTTTCGCCACGAGCCTTGATATAAAGCTGGGAATAACCTGTTTCTTCAGAGAGATAGTACAGACTGTCAGTACCGGGTAACCAGCCAAATTGGTTATAGTCGTAGTTCACCCAAGCATCATCATGCAGGCGATGCTCGGTGATAAACTTGCCCTTTGCCAGATCGACACTGGCAATCCAACGATCTTTGTTATCGGTCGCTTCGACCATCACCGCCAATTTGTTCTCAGACTCATGCCATTGAATCGCGCTTTGAGTCCAGCCCCAATCCTGCATCAGCTGGATTTTACGTGGAGCCTTAGTACTTTGATATGACTCACCTTTTGCTTTAGCGTTTTCACTCTTAACCTGAGCTAAAACGTCTTCATCGAAGCCAGTTAAGCCTTCGATAGTCACATCGATCTGTTTATGCTCATTGAGGTCTAACACCAAAAAGCGCTGTCCTGGTGGATTATCTTCCGCGACACGGGCACGCACGGGCACAGGGTCGATATAGCCTTCGCTACCGAGGTAGTTTGGCATGATGTCGTGTTCACTGCTGCCGGTGTAATTTTTATCGGTTAGGGCTACAAACAGATAGCGACCGTCTGGCGACAGACTTAGCTCAGACACCACCTCGGCATCACCTAGATACCAAGTGTTAGCGGCGAGGGTCGGATCGCTCTTTTGCAGCTCGTTCTTAAACTGTTCTTTGGCTTTGGCATTTTCCTGCTGCAACGCCACATATTGAATGAGTCTGTGCTGCTGCTTGGCTAAGTAGCTGCTGGGTTCTTTCACACCTTCAGGCGCTTTCGCCATTTTGATTTCAGCCAACTGCTCCACTAATCCACTGTCTTGATGGATTTGGAAAACATTATCCCCTTGCCAATAGGCGATATCGCCATTGTTAAGGTAACGCAGGCCACTGATGGCAGTGCGCTGGCGGGTAAGCTGGGTGATTTTGCCAGAGCTTAAATGCTTAACAAAAATATTGCCTTGGTAGAGATACGCCTTGTTAGCTTTAGTGCTATCGAACACACCAAACTGTTGATCAGCCGCATGTAGCTTATCGATGGCCAGTTCAACGGCGCGGCTGTCATTAATGCCCTGCTGATAATAATTCCGTAATGGCGATGCACTGGGTTGGCGCGCAAAGAAAACGCTCTGACTGTCATCGCTCCAGTAGGCTTCCTTAGCGAAAATCCCCATCCAATCGGGGTTCGCCATAATTTGATTCAGCGTAAGCGGTTGTGAAACTTGGGGAGGCTGAGCTAAAGGGACTTGATAAGCCTGTGGTGTGGTCGCGGGAGTTGCCGTTTCGGTTGAGGTGGCGGCGCAACTCGTCAATACCGCAACGGCTAACGCACTTAAACCCAAATTTCGCATTACGCTGTTCATTTGTCCTTCCTTTTATTGTTATCGCAGCCCTAGTTACACTTTGGAGCTAACTCCATGAGTACGTGAGCAGGCATCGTTTTGCGGCAGTTATATCACACTTGAGCGACATATTTGCTTAAATGAAGGAGAAATCTTGTAACAAAGAGTAGAGCAAAATCGATTTTTTGGATTCAACCTAAGCCGATTGAGATAAGAAATTTGCCAACAATTCATGCCCTTGTTCGGTCAGAATCGACTCGGGGTGAAATTGCACACCAAAGAGCGGCAACTCTTTATGACTCATCGCCATAATTTCGCGTCCATGGCTCGGGTCATCAAACCAAGCATCCAGCACAAAACCGTCAGGTATGGTATCAACCAGTAATGAATGGTAGCGAGTTACCGTTAATGGTTGGTTTAACCCTTTAAACAGGCGCTCACCAGTATGGGTAATCTCGCTAACTTTACCGTGCATCACCCGCTGTGCTCGCACAACTTTGGCCCCAAACACCTGCGCCATGGCTTGATGTCCTAAGCACACGCCAAGGATCGGTAAACGAGTAGCAAAATGCTCAATTGCTGCCAAGGAAATCCCCGCTTCGTTGGGTGAGCAAGGGCCAGGAGAGATGACTAAATGACTCGGCGATAACACCTCGATTTCCGCTAAGCTGATTTCATCATTGCGTTTAACCACGATCTCTTGCCCTAACTGCTGAAAATACTGCACTAAGTTAAAGGTAAAAGAGTCGTAATTGTCGATCATTAGCAACATACAAAATCCATTGGCTCAAATGGGAAGTCGATGCACTCCACGGCTGAAATGCGGCGCAAATGCTACCACAGCACCAGCTTGGGATTAAGCATTAAAAAAACAAAAAGCCAGTCAATTGACTGGCTTTCCATAGTATAGATCAGAGCACAAGTAACTTATTTGACTAAGGTTAAATGGCTACGACGCTTAGGCGGTTCATCCGTTGGTTCGGTTGGCTTGTCTTTTGTCTCAATGATAGACAAGGCCGATTCGGCTTCCTCTTCGACTAAGTACGCATCTTCAATATCGAAGACAGTCCCAGCGCCATTTTCACGAGCGTAAATGGCCACAATCGAAGCCATTGGCAATAATACCTGCTGAGGTACACCACCAAAACGCGCATTGAACTCCACAAATTCATTACCAATTTGCAAATTGCCCACTGCACCAGCCGCGATATTTAATACAATCTGGCCATCCTTCACATATTGCTGCGGTACTTGAGTGCCCTTGACAAAGGCATCAACCACAACGTGAGGTGTTAATTGGTTATCCATCAACCAATCGTAGTAAGCCCTGAGTAAATAAGGACGATTTGGAGTCAACGCTTTCATTACATACCCATGCGCATTTCGCGTTCAGCTTCAGTCAACGAAGCTTTAAAAGATTCACGCTCAAAAATACGTGTCATGTAAGCTTTGATGTCTTTTGCTACGCGGCTGTCTAACTCAATACCCAATACAGGCAAACGCCATAATAATGGGCCGAGGTAACAATCCGCTAAACCAAATTCTTCACTCATAAAGTAAGGCATTTCAGCAAATACTGGCGCGATTGACAGTAAACTTTCAGTCAGCTCTTTACGAGCAGCCTCTGCGCGGTCACCTTTACGAATACGTGCGACGAGTGAGTACCAATCAGTATCGATACGATGCATCATCAAGCGGCTTTGACCACGAGATACAGGGTAAACAGGCATCAAAGGTGGATGAGGGAAACGCTCATCCAAGTATTCCATAATGATACGTGACTCATAGAGTACGAGCTCACGGTCTAATAAAGTAGGTACTGAGTTATAAGGATTTACTTCGAGTAAATCCTCTGGCATTTCATTAGGGTCGACCTGTAAAACATCAACAGTAACCCCTTTCTCAGCTAACACGATACGGACTTGATGGCTATAAAGATCATCAGCACCTGAAAACAGTGTCATGACAGAGCGTTTGTTGGCAGCAACAGCCATTGATACCCTCCAGAGTCGAAATAAAACAAAAGTAAACGAGGGGCAAAGCCCCCCGTTTACACTATGCGGATACTATATTTTACCCGTTATTGGTGCCTAGTGTACATCTTTCCAATACTCTTTCTTCAAGAGGTAGGCCACAATAAAGAATATAAACAGGAATCCGAGCACCCACCAACCTAAAGCTTGACGCTCTAACTTAACAGGTTCAGCTGAATAAACTAAGAAACCAGTGATATCACGTACCGCTTGGTCATACTCTTCAGCATTTAACTTACCACCAGAAACCACAATTGTACCATCTTCTTGCTTAACAGGCGTGCCTTGCAGTTCTTCAAGAACATGTGGCATACCCACAGAAGGGAATACAGTGTTGTTTACGCCAAATGGGCGGCTTGGATCTTTGTAGAAGCCTTTGAGGTATGAAAACACCCAATCTTCGCCACGAACACGTGCGACTAAGGTTAAGTCTGGTGGTGTTGCACCGAACCACTTAGCCGCATCTTTATGTGGAATTGCGTTTTGCATCAGCTCACCGATTTTGGCATCGGTAAACATGTACTTGCTACGCATATCATCGGCAGAAATACCGAGATCATTCGCCACACGCTCATAGCGTTGATACTGAGTGCTGTGACAACCAGAGCAATAGTGTTGGAACATGTCCAGACCACGCTCTAAAGAAGCTTTATCATGCAGATCAACATTGGCTTTTTCTAAATGTACATTGTGTCCACTCGCGGCCATCGCCAGCGTCGGGATCAATGTAACTAATGCAATCAGTAATTTTTTCATTAGTGTGTCAACCTCGCTGGAACAGGCTTAGTTTTCTCATTTTTGCTGTATAACCACAGTAATAAGAAGTAGCCGAAATACGTCACAGTGAAGATACGTGCAACAATAGTCAGCTCTGGTGTTGCAGGTACAGCGCCTAAATAACCTAAGACGATGAACGATACAGCGAACTGAGCGATGTTCAACTTGTGCAGCGTGCTGCGGTAGCGAATTGACTTCACTTTACAACGGTCTAACCAAGGCAATACGAACAGTACTGCAATCGACAGCCCCATCATTACCACACCGCCCAATTTATCGGGAACAGCACGTAAGATGGCGTAGAAAGGTGTAAAGTACCATACTGGTGCAATGTGCTCCGGTGTCTTCATTGGGTTAGCCGCTTCAAAGTTTGGCTTCTCAAGGAAGTAACCACCGCCTTCAGGGATGAAGAACAGTACGTAACAGAACACGATCAGGAAGCCTGCAACGCCCATAATATCTTTAACTGTGTAGTATGGGTGGAATGGAATGCCATCAACTGGCCAGCCATTCTCGTCTTTGTTCTTCTTGATTTCGATACCGTCTGGGTTGTTTGAACCCACTTCGTGCAGAGCGATTAAGTGTAAGAACACTAAAACCACTAACACTAATGGCAGTGCGATAACGTGCAGAGCAAAGAAACGGTTCAGTGTGGCGCCAGAGATCACGTAGTCACCACGGATCCATAGAGTTAAGTCATCACCGATAACAGGGATAGCACCGAACAGAGAAATAATTACCTGCGCACCCCAGTAAGACATTTGTCCCCATGGCAACAAGTAACCCATAAAGGCTTCAGCCATCAGCACGAGGAAAATCAACATACCGAATAGCCACAGCAGTTCTCTAGGCTTTTGATATGAACCGTAAATCAGACCACGGAACATATGTAAGTAGATCACCACAAAGAACGCAGACGCACCCGTTGAGTGCATATAACGCAATAACCAGCCGTACTCTACGTCACGCATGATGTATTCAACAGAGGCGAAAGCACCTTCTGCTGTGGGTACATAGTTCATCGTTAACCAGATACCCGTCAGTAATTGGTTAACCAATACCAACATCGCTAGCGAACCAAAAAAGTACCAAAAGTTAAAGTTAGTTGGCGTAGCATACTGACCCACATGGCGATTATACGTCGCCGTCATTGGGATCCGAGCATCAATCCAATTAATTAAATTCTTAACCATTACGCCACTCCTTTATCTACACCGATGATAACAGTGCCATCATCAACATATTGATGTGGAGGGATAACTAGGTTCAATGGAGCTGGAACGCCTTGGAACACGCGGCCCGCCATATCGAACTTAGAACCATGACATGGGCAGAAGAAACCAGAAGTCACACCTTGAACTTGCTCAGCAAATGAATCTGGCAAATAAGTGGGTGAACATCCTAGGTGGGTACAAATACCGACAGCAATAAAATACTCTGGCTTGATTGAGCGCAGAGGATTTGTTGCATATTCAGGCTGCTGCATTTCAGCAGACGCTGGATCTCTTAACTTATCGTCGTGTGTTGGCAGTTCATTGATCACAGCTTCAGTGCGACGAACAACCCATACAGGTTTTCCTCGCCATTCAACACGGATCAGCTGACCTGGCTCTACTTTACTGATATTTACTTCGACCGGTGCACCTGCAGCTTTCGCTTTGGCACTCGGATTCCATGACTTGATGAAAGGAACCGCTACAGCGACGGCACCAGCACCACCTACTACGGCGGTTGCGGCTGTCAGGAATCTGCGACGTCCGGTATCGACTGGCGCATTGCTCATCCACTTATCTCCCAGAGGGTGTTGGAATTTTTATATTTCAAAGACTTTTTGCCTCTTAGTTATCACCATGGGCAAAAATCGAAGTTTGAAGCGGGGCTCATTATAGCTAAAAATTAGAAGCAGATCATAGTGAAAACACGCAAGTAAGTTAGGGAGATTGCGAGTTTTTTAAAAAAAGGGCAAAAAAAGTACAGCTGTTAAGCAATTTTAATCGTTTTGAACTGTTTTTTGAGCATATTGACTGTGTGATAGGCATAAACAATGCATTGCTAATGTAATTTTAGCGCTCACTTTGTCACTTACTGTTTTCATTTAGGATAAAAAAATGGGCCCCAGTGATTGGGGCCCATTCTGAACGATTTAGCATCGCTTATTTCTTAGTAGCACTACTCTTCATGTATTTGAAGAATTCGCTATCTGGCTCTAACACCATAACGTCTGAACTTCCGGAGAAGCTCGCACGATAAGCATCTAAACTACGCAAAAAGCTAAAAAATTCAGGATCTTTGTTATAAGCATCCGAATAAATTTTTGCAGCTAATGCATCACCTTCACCACGAATGGTTAAGGCTTTACGCTCTGCTTCCGCAATTTTAACAGTAACATTGGCATCAATCGTAGCGCGAATAATTTCAGATTGCTCTTTACCTTGAGCACGGTGCTCTTTAGCCACAGCTTGACGCTCAGCGCGCATACGTTGGTAAATACTGTTACTCACGTTTGCGGGTAGGTTGATCTGCTTAACACGCACGTCAACAACCTCAATACCTAAATCTTTAGCACTCTCAGCAGCATTCGCTAACGCGTTATTTTGTAACTCATCACGCTGCCCAGAAACGATCTCTTTGATCGTACGACGACCAAACTCGGTACGTAAATCGTTGTTGATCTTACGTTGCAGTAAGGTCTCAGCATTCGATTTAATCCCCCCATTAGTAGAGAGGTAGTATTTTTCGAAATCAAAAATACGCCACTTCACATAGGAGTCGACCATTAAGTCTTTTTTCTCAGAGGTGACGAAACGATCTGCAGCACCATCTAAGGTTTGGATACGCGCATCAAGCAACTTCACTTTATCGATCACAGGCACTTTAAAGTGTAAACCTGGGCCGAAAACACGTGTTACTTGTTTGCCATCAACTTTATCTTTAACGATTTCGCCAAAGCGCGCCACAATCGCACGTTCGCCTTCGTTAACCACCATCACAGATGACAAACCAATGCCTAATATAACGGCGATCAGAACAATACTTAATCTACCCATGAATTACTCCCTCCCCTGGCGAGCACGTTCCTCGCGAGATGGGCGTTCACTCAAAGGCTCACCAATGCGTGTCGTTGAAATAGATGAAGAATTGACATTCTGTTGAGGTTTAGGCTCAACGTCTGGCATAGTCGCAGGCTTCTCTTTCATAAACTTGTCTAGTGGCAGATACATTAAATTGCCGTTGTTTTTAGCATCGATAATGACTTTGTTAGTGTCAGTCATCACCTGTTGCATTGCATCGAGATACAAACGCTTACGGGTCACTTCAGGCGCAGCTTGGTATTCAGGTAAGAGCAACTCGAAACGAGCCACTTTACCGCGCGCCTCTAAAATTTCACGTTCTTTATAAGCATTAGCTTGTTGCGCCATGCGCTCGACTTCACCACGTGCTTTCGGTTCAATCTCACGGGCATAGGCTTCAGCCTCACGAATAAAGCGTTGTTCGTCTTCTTGCGCTGAAATGGCATCGTCGAATGCATCTTTCACTTCTTCAGGCGGACGCGCTGGCAAGAAGTTAACGTCAACAATAGCCAAGCCCAACTTGTACGGCTCAAGAATGCGTTCTAATTCTTTCCAAGTATCGCGACGAATAGCATCACGGCCTGTGGTCAGAATATCGTCCATCTTGTTGTGACCAATGACATAGCGCAGCGCACTGTCAGTGGCTTCACGTAAACTGGCATTGGCGTCTACCGCACTAAAAAGATAGGCATACGCATCAGAAATACGATATTGCACGTCTAGCTCAACCTTCACGACGTTTTCATCAGAAGTTAGCATGCTGCCAGATGATGGCACAGAGCGAACTGATTGCACGTCAACAGGATAAATTTCATCGATAAACGTTGGTTTCCAGTGAAGACCCGGTCCCACCTCACCATTATGTTGACCAAAACGCAACGCTACGCCCCGCTCGGCTTCTTTAATGGTGTACAAACCCGAAAGTCCCCAAACAACAAAAGCGATGGCAAGAATGATGATTAAGCTAAAGGAACTAAAGTTTTGGCCAGAAGAGCCATTACCTTTGCCGCCAAAGCGTTTTGAAAGATTACGAAAAACCTCATCAAGGTCCGGTGGTCCTTTGTCGTTACCACCTTTATTTCCCCAAGGATCATTACCCTTGTTACCGGGCTCGTTCCAAGCCATTTAGCACTCCATAAGTGGATGAAATAAATTAGATTATTAACAAACAGCCTTTTCTATCGACGCATCGTAGATAAAGGTTTCTAACTCACCCTGACTCTGTTTAGCTAATCGGCGCCAATCGGCATCCGATAAACGAACAGACAAAATACAGTTCCCCAGATCGTCGTACTCTTTCTGCTGTATCGCATCCAGTCGATAAAACTGGCCAAGATAATGTCCAGCAGTTGCCGGAATCTTAAGTGTAAACTCATGAATAACTTCACCAATTAACTCAGTGATCGCCTTCAAGAGCAGATCAAACCCCAAACGCTTTTGTGCCGAAACCCAGACTCGTACAGGCTTACCGCGTTCATCATATTCGATACGCGGCGTAACATCTTCAAGCAAGTCAATTTTATTGCAAACAATCAATTGCATCACTTTATCAGCATCGATATCTTTAAGCACTGATTGCACTTGCTCAAAATTATCCGCCATATTTTCATCTGCACAATCAACAATATGCAGTAACAAATCTGCTTGACGCGTCTCTTGTAATGTTGCTTTAAATGCAGCAACGAGATCATGTGGCAAATGACGAATAAAACCTACAGTGTCCGCTAAAATTACGGCACCGTCGGGTAGATCTAACTTTCTCAATGTAGGGTCAAGAGTCGCAAATAGCTGGTCAGCTGCATAAACATCAGATGAGGTTAAGGCATTAAACAGCGTCGACTTGCCCGCGTTGGTATAACCCACTAATGAGACGGTTGGCATGTCACTACGCTTACGGGCGCGGCGACTCTGCTCACGTTGTTTATCAACACGCTCTAAGCGTTTGTTGATATTTTTAATGCGCCCCCGAAGCAAGCGCCTATCTGTTTCGAGTTGGGTTTCCCCTGGGCCACGTAAACCAATACCACCCTTTTGGCGCTCAAGGTGAGTCCAACCACGCACTAGGCGAGTCGACATGTGGCGCAATTGCGCTAGCTCCACTTGCAGCTTACCTTCATGAGTCCGAGCTCTTTGGGCGAAAATATCTAAGATCAGTGATGTCCTGTCCAATACTCGGCACTGACATACCTGTTCAAGATTTCGCTCCTGAGCTGGACTCAAGGCGTGATTGAAAATAACCACATTAGCCTCGGTGGCTGCCACTAAGGCGGCTAACTCCTCGGCTTTACCAGAACCAATAAAAAACTTACGGTCTGGTGAGCGTCGACTTCCAGTAATGACCCCGACTGAGCGTGCTCCAGCTGATTCGACTAATAGCTGTAACTCCACTAAGTCTTCTCGGCGTTCCTCATCGGAAAAGTCGATATGGACAAGAACCGCTGTTTCTCCCGCCTCATAACGATCAAACAAGAAGCAAACTCCTTAACTAAACTTTATTCGCCACTTGGCATATCGTCTTGCGCGCCATAACCGCCCTGGGCATTTTGATGGCCAGCAACGTTAAATGGACGAGCAGGAACCACAGTAGAAATAGCGTGTTTGTAAACCATTTGGCTCACTGTGTTTTTCAACAGAATGACAAACTGATCAAACGACTCTACCTGTCCTTGGAGTTTAATGCCGTTTACCAAGTAAATAGATACAGGAACGCGCTCGCGGCGTAGTGCGTTCAAAAATGGGTCTTGTAAAGATTGCCCCTTAGCCATTTTATTATTTCCTTTTTAATTTATATAAAAATAAATCGATATCAGTGAAGTTTTTTGTTTAGTTTTAGTATTATACAGCAAGGGCTAATAAGCTAGCGGCATTGACGCATAAGTGTAACTAAATTCCCCTCAGCACCACTTTCCAGCCAATTCAACTCTGGCCAACTACGCAACCATGTTAATTGACGCTTAGCTAATTGCCTAGTAGCGGCAACGGCTTTTTCGACCATAGTATCATAGTCAAATTCACCATCGAGATATTGCCAACATTGTCGATATCCCACGCAACGCATTGAGGGTAAATCTAAATGCAAGTCACCTCTCGCTTTAAGCTGGACGACTTCATCAATAAAGCCTTGCTCTAACATTATGCGAAAACGCTGCCCGATTAACGCATGCAACACTTTACGCTCTCGCGGTGCAATGGCAAATTGCACCACATCATAGGGTAAAGGAGTCGACTTGGTCATTGTTAACTCAGTCAAACTCTTACCGCTTATTCTATAGACTTCTAACGCTCTTGAAAGCCTTTGTGGATCATTAGGATGAATTCTTTCTGCAGAGACGGGATCTATCTCCCTCAATTGCTCGTGCAGCGCTTCCCATCCGTTTGTATCCGCCTCGGCTTGAATATCGGCGCGAATAGCCTCATCAGCACTGGGTAGCGGCGATAATCCCTCTAATAGAGCCTTAAAATACATCATGGTTCCGCCCACTAATAAAGGGGTCTTGCCCATGCTGATAATCTGTTCAATCTCGCGCAGCGCATCGGCTCTAAAATCGGCAGCCGAATAACTTTCACTCGGATCGCGAATATCAATCAAACGATGCGGACCTCGCGCTAATTCCTCGGCAGAGGGCTTAGCACTGCCGATATCCATGCCGCGATAGATTAATGCTGAATCAACCGAGATAATTTCGCAATTATGCTTTTCGGCTAATTCAAGAGCTAAAGCCGTTTTTCCTGACGCCGTTGGCCCCATCAAAAAAACCACTTTAGGCTGTAATTCTTTATTCAATTGCTTGCTCTTCTAGCCACGATTGCCAAGGTAAGGATACTGCTTTACTGGCAATTTGCTGTCTTTTATCTTCCGTTAACTGGCAATAAGCGGCCCAAATATCGGGTGCCGAGATAAATCCAGTTAGGCTCTGCTCTGCCAGCCATAACGCTAATGCATTGGGTGCTGGCGCTTCAAAACGTAGCGATTGTAACCACTCAGGAATGATCTTCGCTAACTGACAGTCCCTCAGATATGGGGGCACTTTTTTAATAATCAACTGCTGGTAACGAATTGTTAGCTCTAAACCAAGTTGACGGATAAGTGTTGCATGCTCTTCGAGTAACGCTGCCCAATCAGGATCAGCGGCGACCGATACTGGCATCAATAAAGGCTGCCCAATCAACCCTGTCGCCAGTTTTATTTCAATCTCATGGCTACGGACTGCTAATGCTGCAGACTCAATACGTAATAAACTTAATTTTGGCCCATCACTAAATACCCAAAATTGTCCATCGAGTATCGATGGCATAGGTAAAACAGCTTGATAAGCCTTGTCCTGTACGCTGTAAGATGGGGTCTCCAGTAATGCACCATAACTGGCAATCGCTGTCTTAGAAGGCAGCTCAGCTCTTGCACGGCTTTCTCCAGCCGAACTACTGCGTGACTCCCTAGGTACCGCCATGCTTCCATAGGCATTGCTCTGTACCATAGTCCCCGCCCGTACGGTGGCAATATCTCGAGCACGAGACTCACCAATAGCCGTATCGACTTGACTCCCTAGATAATTTTCAGGTTGAGGAGTATTAGTCCAAGCTAAGTTAGCTTTCGGAGATTGCAGCTCGAAGGCAGTATGTTCAGACTTGGGTTCTGAAACATCATCCTCCACTTGGGGCGAACCAAGCTCGACAGGATGTTCAAAACTAAGCTCTCCCGCTTCTTCTAAGGCCGATTGCAGTGCCTGCAAAATATAATCATGCACATAACGGCTTTGATGGAATCGCACTTCATGTTTTGCTGGATGCACGTTCACATCCACCTGATGAGGATCGATATCCAGCATCAGCACATAGCCGGGTTGTTCTACTTCGGCCTTTTGTGCAAATGCTTGACGTACCGCATGATTGACTAAACGATCGCGCACTAGACGGCCATTCACATAAAAGTAATGAGTATCGGTCTGCACGGTTGACCAAGGCGATTGCAGATAACCACTTAAACGTAAATCATCGTGTTGACATTCGATTCGAAGTGCTTGTTCGGCAAACGGCCGGCCCGCAACCTGGGTCAGTCGTTGTAAATATTGTGACTCATTCATCGCAGGGCGATAGTTGCGCACGGTTTTACCATTGTGTATCAGGGTAAAATGGATATCCCCCCGCACCAAAGCAATTCGCTTTAACCATTCATCAATATGAGTAAATTCGGTTTTGTCACTTTTTAAAAAGCGTCGACGCGCCGGAGTATTAAAAAATAGATCAACGACTTCAATGGTTGAACCCACCGGATGCGCCGCAGGCATGACTTTAACAGCCATATCGACGCCTTCAGCGTAAGCTCGCCACGCTTCGGTTTGCTCAGCAGTGCGCGACGTTAAGGTTAAACGGGAGACGGAGCTGATACTTGCTAAAGCCTCACCGCGAAAGCCAAAGCTGAGGATAGCTTCAAGATCGTCAAGGGAATGCAGTTTCGAGGTGGCATGGCGCGACAACGCCAAGGCTAATTCATCCTTTGGGATCCCCGAACCATTGTCACGGATCTTAATCAGCTTACTGCCGCCCTTATCGATTTCGATATCGATACGGGTTGCGCCAGCATCTAAGCTGTTCTCAACGAGTTCTTTCACCACTGAGGCAGGTCTTTCGACAACTTCGCCAGCGGCGATTTGGTTCGCCAATTGCGGTGGAAGGATCTGGATCCCCATAGACTTCATCCTATTTAGCTCTCAGGAATCACGAGTGTCTGCCCAAGCTGTACCACATCAGTCTTCATGCCATTAGCACGTATAATGCTAGCCATCGGGACTTTATAGCGCTGGGCAATAGCAGAAAGCGACTCCCCCCGACTCACCTTATGCTTAATATTTCCCGCAGATTGAGTACTTGATGGCGCCGTTGAACTTCCATGATTGCGCTTGGCCAATAAGGTATCAGCCGGTGGGTTGTTTTGGAAATAACGATTAACGCCCTTGTAAATCGCAGTGGCAATACTCTCTTGATGACGGTTGCTGCTCAGCAAACGCTCTTCTTTCGGATTCGAGATAAAGCCCGTTTCCACCAAGATTGACGGAATATCAGGAGACTTTAACACTGCAAAACTGGCTGATTCAGGACGATTCTTATGCAGCTCCGTCACTGCACCTAAATCTTTTAAAATATCCCCAGCAACCGAGTGACCAATGGCCATAGAGCTGTTCATAGACATGTCGAGTAAGGTCATAGCAAGATACTGTTCATTATCAGTATTTTGAATAATTTCCCCTGCGCCTCCCAGCAACTCTGAGTGTTTCTCTTTTTGTTCTAACCAACGACCAATTTCACTGTTTGCACGGCGCATCGACAATACCCACACAGATGCACCTCGTGGATTGGGTGATGTAAAAGCATCCGCATGAATAGAGATCAGCAAATCTGCCTTACTGTTACGAGCAAGTTCAGAGCGTTTATTCAAATTCACAAAGTAATCACCAGTGCGGATCATCACTGCACGCATTCCAGGTGTGTCGTTAATTTTGCTCGATAACCGTTTTGCAATTTCGAACACGACTTTTTTCTCATAGAGACCGGATGGTCCAATCGAGCCGGGATCATCACCACCATGCCCAGCATCAATCGCGATAACAATATCGCGGGAAGATGGCACACTTTGATTAACGGATTTTTTAACTGAAGTTGAACTCGTGACTGACGGCGAAGCCGTCACAGTTTTATCCTCTAGGTCAACCACAAGCCGATTACCATAAGGGGCCGTCACGGGTAACGAAAATAAGTTCGCATTTAAGGGTTTAACCAAATCAATAACCAGACGTAAATCGCCTTTCGTCGGAGATTTGCTGACTCGTATGCCTTTGACTAACTTACTGTTGTTATCGATATTTTTCAGGCTCAGTTTAGTTGATGCCTTTTTTAGATCGACCACTAAACGATGAGGACCATCGAGGGAAAAATAACTGTAATTGGGCACCTCACTCAAATCGAACACAATTCGTGTCGACTCGGGTGCGGCCCAAATACGCACACCTTCGAGCTGGTTGGCCGCGTGGGCTGCAACAGCAAAAAACGCGCATAAAAAAAGAATAATTCTTTGAAAGTAATACTTATTTTTAGTCATCTTTGTTTTTATTTTATCGCGGCTAATAGCGTTTTACCTGATTCGGTTAAGGCTCGAATATGGATTTCACGTCCTTGGTTAAAATATTTTAAATGTAGGTGGATATCAGCATCGGGTAACAACCCTTCACCTTTGTCAGGCCATTCTACGATACAGAGGCTGCTCTGGGTAAAGTAATCACGGATCCCCATAAACTCTAACTCTTCGGGATCGTTTAAACGATACAAATCAAAATGATAAACTTCGACACCGTCGAGCTCATAAGGTTCAACTAAAGTGTAAGTTGGGCTTTTGACTGCACCTTTATGTCCTAATCCTTGAATCAAACCGCGGCTCAGAGTGGTTTTACCCGCCCCCAAATCCCCCGTTAAATACAGAGTCAAAGGCGCTTGAATATGGCGAGCCAATTTTTGCCCAACCGCAATAGTCTCGTCTTCATTATGTAATTGAAAGGTTAACTCTGTCTCTGTCATGTCCGCTTATATCACTGCCGTTATCGATTAAGGAGGCAATTTAAGCGCGGCAGTCCACCCGCGCTTAAATTTTACAGCGCCTAGAGTAAATCACTATTTACTAATTGGCGAATAAAAGGCATCAAATCGCTGGCTAACATGCCCCGTTCACCTTGAACCGCAGCAAGGTCCGCCGCACAACCATGAACGACAACGCCAACGACTGTCGCCTGCATGTTATCCATACCTTGAGCCATAAGGGCGCCTATAATACCAGATAACACATCACCGCACCCACCACTCGCAAGACCAGGATTACCAACTGGCGCCACGACCATCTGTTTTCCATCAAAAATAATGGTTCCAGCCCCTTTAAGCAGGACTACTCCACCGTATTTTTGCTGCAAAGCACGCACGGCTGCGAATCGATCATGCTCAATATCAGCGACACTGCATCCCAACAGTCGTGCGGCCTCTCCCGGATGGGGCGTGAGTACCCAGTTAGTTTGCCTGCGCGGTTCTTGACTGAGCAGATTCAGGGCGTCGGCATCGAGTACACAGGGTTTATCGCTTAACCCCGCGGCTTTAAACAAGTTATAACCCCAATCGTGTTTACCTAACCCCGGGCCAAGCACAACCACCTGTGCCCAACCAAGGCGCAGATACACCTCCATATCGACTAGCTCACAACCCCAAAACATTAACTCAGGTCGAGATACATTTACCGTAAGTTGGTGCTCAGGCCGACTGATCACTGTGACTAATCCAGCCCCCGCACGCAAACAAGCTTCACTGGCAAGCCGAATCGCCCCAGCCATGCCAAAGTCACCACCAATCAGGGTCACTTTACCCGATTGACCTTTGTGGCTATCCCTTGCTCTGGCGGCAAAATAGCTTTTTAGGATTTCACCACCCACTCGAGTCGCGCTTTCACCATTAAAAAAGGGAGTTAATCCCAGATCGGCAAAAGCAAGATGACCGCAGTGATGTCTTGCCTTACTGGTGAGTAGGCCTTGTTTTAAACCGCCAAAGCATAAAGTCGCATCCGCCATCACTGCGACTTGAGCGACAACACCGGTATCGGCCAAGATCCCCGAGGGGAGATCCAAACTAAGCACCCAAGCATTACTCTGATTAATGGCATGGATAAGCGCAGCAACCTGTTCTCGCACCGCGCCCTGAACGCCAGTCCCCAGCAATCCGTCGATAAGGATTGACGCCTGTAAGATCGCATCAATATTAGGAGAATCGACTATCCCACCTTGATTAAGGTAAGCAGAAAGCGCTTGTTCAAATTCTGGCGTACCCTTGGTCTTTAGTAAAAAAACGTGAACCTTATGTCCTGCCTCTAGAGCTAGACGAGCACAAACGAGGGCATCGGCACCGTTATTACCATTACCTGCGAGTACCAATAATGGCATAGCCCCAAGCTTAGGCTGGCATGCTATCTGCTCTGTTAAATAGTTAAACGCTGCGCATCCAGCACGTTCAACTAATTGATACAACGTAGCTTCCCCTTCTGAAACTGCGAGCAGTTCCGCCGCTCGCACCTGCTCTTGCGTATAAAGCGCTGTGGGTAAACTCGATAAATCTTGTGCCATAGAGGATCTCCTGCGCGACAAAATAACAAAAGGGTGACTCATCTAATCGACCATCGCTATGGATGAACACTAAACAGTTAATGGTCAAATCAACTAATGAGATCAAGAAAGTAGCAAAAAGCTTCGAGAAAAGTTATGACGTAAATCAGATGCCATGCAAAAAGCAGTGAATATGGACAACACTTATCATCCAAAAACAACAAAGCCAGCATTTAGCTGGCTTTCGGTGTTTACACGGTAGTGTTCATAATTCTGTGTCATTTCAGTAAAATATTCAAAAACAGGAATGACACATGACCCAACCTTTTAACTTCGAACAAGCCCTTAAAGATCTGCAATCAGGTAAAAGCCTCACAGGTAAAGACAGCATTCTTGGTCCACTGATCAAGCAACTCACTGAAGCGGCTCTCCAGGCTGAGCTTGAGCAGCATTTAGCGCATGATCCTCAGCCTAATCGTAAAAATGGCAAAACCTCTAAGACCATTAAGTATCCGTCCGGTAACTTTGAGTTAGACGCGCCTAGAGACCGCAATGGCACCTTTGAGCCTCAGTTGATTAAGAAAAATCAAACTACGCTAACCGATGAAATCGAACGTAAAGTGTTATCGATGTTCAGTATAGGTATGAGCTATCGCGATATTAATCAACATGTTGAAGATATGTATGGGCTCAATGTGTCTAACGCAACAGTCAGTGCTATCACTGACAAACTCATCCCCGAACTTAAAGCGTGGCAACAGCGCCCATTAGATAGCCATTATCCTATCGTTTGGCTTGATGCGATACATTACAAAGTCAAAGAGGATGGGCGTTACGTCAGTAAAGCCGTTTACACATTGTTAGCGCTTAATATGAAAGGAAAAAAGGAAATTTTAGGGCTTCACTTGTCCGAAAATGAAGGCGCTAATTACTGGCTATCCGTACTGACCGATCTTAATAATCGTGGTGTAAAAGATATTCTTATCGCCTGTGTTGACGGTTTGACCGGTTTCCCTGAGGCCATAGCCAGTATCTTCCCTCATACGGAAACACAGCTATGTGTTATCCACCAGATCCGCAACTCAATGAAGTATGTCGCCTCAAAAAATCAGAAAGCGTTTATGGCTGATTTAAAGCCTGTGTATCGAGCCGTGAGTAAAGAAGCCGCAGAGATGGCATTGGACGAACTGGAGGCCAAATGGGGTGATGCTTATCCGCTGGTAATCAACTCTTGGCGTCGCAAATGGCATAATTTGTCCCATTATTTTAAGTACCCAGAACATATCAGGAAAGTGATTTACACGACCAATGCGGTTGAGGCTGTGCATCGCCAATTTAGAAAGCTCACCAAAACCAAAGGTGCTTTTCCTAATGAAAATAGCTTGTTGAAGCTACTTTACGCAGGCATATTAAACGCCTCAGATAAATGGACCATGCCAATCCACAATTGGAGCCTTTGTTTATCTCAGTTAGCGATTTATTTTGAAGGACGTTTAGATAGCGTGCTGGAAATTTAAAAATTAGCCTGACACAGAATTTTGAACGCCCTCGTTTACACGAACACAGATGAGGTATCGATAGGTTAAATATCGTCCATCCGGATAGTGCTGTGAACTAATCGTTGCTGTTGAGTTTTCTCAACTCGAATTAAGCCTTCTAATGCCGCACGCGCATCTTCAGCAGTGGTTGAGTTGACGGTTTTTTCCAATAAGCCAATCAGACGATTTTCCAAGTCGAGATGTAAATTCAACACATCATCTTCGTTCATATTGGCGGGTAACATGGTATCTTGGCAACGCTTAGTAAAATCTTCAAACACAAAGTCTTTATACCAAGTATCGAGAACCCTCGCTGGCGCCTCATCCATATAATCACGCAATTTTTCAGCGACATGCTTTTGATGAGATTCAAAATACTCCAGCATCATCTTTACTCGAGCGGAGTCAGCATGATTGTTCAGTCGGCCATAGAGTTGCGCCATATCTAAGCGGCAGTTCGCCACATACTCAAGTAAATCACGTAATTGTTGAATACGCATATAATGCACTCCAGTGTTAAGCCAACTACTTGGCGCTATTAACTTTGTCTGGATTCATTATGTAAGTAAAAGCGTTACGAATATTTGAACAAGGTCATAATTTAACTTTCGCAACGCCATCTAATTTAGGAAATCTTGAAGAAACAAGGTGCAGATCACGCATTAACCTTGCTGTTTTATTTTTTAACCTGAGCTTCGGATAAGAATTTAGCTCCCAAAAGGAACTAAATGCTCGTTCCCTGATCCGATCATTCGACCAAGAGTGATTAGAAAAAGGAACGAGCATGAACAAACTAGTTGAAACTTACTGTGATGTCGATGATTTCTGTCAGTTATTTATCCCACATTGGCAACGCTTATTGCTTGATAATGGTGAAATGAAGCGTAATAGACCTTGTCGCCTTTCTCCCGCAGAAGTGATGACCATTATCATTCATTTCCATCAATCACATTACCGAGATTTCAAAAATTATTATCTGCACTATGTTTGTCGCCAGCTAAAACCCTATTTTCCAGAGTTGTTGAGCTACACTCGTTTCCTTGCATTAATGCCTAGCGTCGTTGTCCCTATGTGTAGCTATCTGACTTCAAAGCTTGGAAAGCCAACGGGAATTCAGTTTGTCGACTCCACTAAAATTGAAGTCTGTCATATTATTCGAGCGAAGCGAAATAAGGTTTTTGAAGGCATTGCCGAACATGGAAAGGGAACTATGGGCTGGTCGTTTGGATTTAAACTGCATCTTATTATCAATCACTTGGGTGAAATTGTAGCGTTAAAACTGACGAAAGGTAATGTCGATGACAGGCAACCTGTCAGTGAAATGGCTGAGTCTCTTTTTGGTAAGCTTTATGGTGATAAAGGCTATATTAGCCAAGCCCTAACAGGTGAGCTTTTGGAAAAGGGCGTTGAGTTAATCACCACAGTTCGTAAGAACATGAAGAAAAAGTTTATTTCTCTATGGGATAGAGCAATCTTAAAAAAGCGATTCATCATTGAAACAGTGAATGACCAATTGAAGAACATTTCCTATATTGAACACTCAAGACACCGCAGCGAGCATGGGTTCATGCTCAATCTACTTGGTGGATTGATTGCATATTGTTTAAAAGAAGAAAAGCCATCGTTAAATCTAACAGCTCAGGAGCTTGAACTGTTAGATAGCTCTAATTTAGTGCTGGCTTAACCAGATCTGAGGTTTTTTACAAAATAGAAAACATCATCGACAACAGCCGCAGGGCAGGTAAATCCTGCAACACTTAACCACATTAGTATTAAAAATAACCACGAAAACAAAGGTTAATAAATTGCAGCGATGAACGTGCTCAAAAATGCTTGGAATAATCAACAACGGAACAGACATGTTAAGTGTACAGAAAAGTAAAATAGCGCTATGTCAGTTGCGATAACTTAGTTTGAAATGATGAAGATTTTATGGGGAGACTAACGAGAAAAATTGGAACGACATATCAGGTTCGAACCGATGACCTATACCTTGAAAAAGAAAGGTATCGCAATATCAAAAGCACAACTGAGCTAATGCTAATTGAGTACTTGATTATGGGGAGATTTAGAAAATTGGAGCGACATATCGGGTTCGAACCGATGACCTATACCTTGGCAAGGTATCGCTCTACCAACTGAGCTAATGTCGCATTTACATTTTAAGACTGTAACCGTCTGAAATTGGAGCGACATATCGGGTTCGAACCGATGACCTATACCTTGGCAAGGTATCGCTCTACCAACTGAGCTAATGTCGCATAATTAGTGCTTCACATTCGCCTTCAACATCGACAAAGGTATCGTCTATCAACCTTTATCAACTGAGCTAATGTCGCATAATTTTGTATTTAATGACTTGGTGAATCACTAAATTTGTATTTGGAGCGACATATCGGGTTCGAACCGATGACCTATACCTTGGCAAGGTATCGCTCTACCAACTGAGCTAATGTCGCATATCCTGCATTTAATGACTTGGTAAATCACTAAATTTGTAATTTGGAGCGACATATCGGGTTCGAACCGATGACCTATACCTTGGCAAGGTATCGCTCTACCAACTGAGCTAATGTCGCATTTTGTATCGCTGCCACATTTGCCTTCAACATTCACAAAGGTATCGTCTCCTAACCTTTATCAACTGAGCTAATGTCGCCTTTACTTATTTGACGAGACAATCATGCCCGCATCAAAAAGTTGAGGCCGCATTATATGAAAAATTTATGCGGCTGCAACCCCTTCTTGCAGATTTATCTGCTGATCGGTCAAATTTTAAATACTTTGCTGCGGTAATACTGTAATTCAGCGATCGACTCTTGGATATCTTGCAGCGCTTGATGAGTGTTTTGCTTTTTGAAACCTGCCATAGTTTCAGGGCTCCAACGCTTCACTAGCTCCTTAACCGTGCTTACGTCTAGATTGCGATAATGGAAGTAGTCCTCCAATTCACGCATATAACGATTTAAGAAGCGACGGTCCTGACCCACGCTGTTACCACACATAGGCGAGACACCCTTAGGCACGTATTGCTCTAAAAATGCGATGGTTTGTGCAACAGCCTGCGCTTCGTTCACTTGGCTGGCACGCACTCTATCGATGAGGCCCGATTCACCGTGATGTTTTTGGTTCCAATCATCCATGGCCGCCAGTACTTCATCCGATTGATGAATAGCAATCACTGGCCCCTGACCGATAATATTGAGTTCTTGGTCTGTTACTAAGGTAGCAATTTCAATGACCCTATCGACATCGGGTTCTAACCCAGTCATTTCGAGATCGATCCAAATGAGATTATTTGCGTCTGCCGCCATAATTGCGCCTTATCATGTCAGTTAGCCTAAATTCAGGCTTTTTTATTCAAGAGCGTGTATCATACTGCTTTTTTCAAACACAAAATATCACCTAATTGACGAAGACAAACCAGTGAGTAAAAAGAAACCCCTAAGCCAAGGCCAATTACGCCGTATGCGCGCCAATCACGAGAAACGCCTCAATCGTGACAATGGTGATAAAAATGCGCCTGAGTTACAGGATAGCTCACTCGGCCCAGAACAGAGCGGAACCGTGATCTCCCGCTTTGGTCAACATGCCGATATTGAAACCGAAGATGGCCTGATTGTGCGCTGCAACATTCGCCGCACCATTAGCAGTTTAGTGACTGGCGATAAAGTGATTGTACGCTTAGCTATTGAAAGCCAAGCAAATAGTGGTATAGCTGGCATTGTGGAAGCAGTGCATCCAAGACGCTCTTCCCTCTCGCGCCCCGATTTATACGATGGCGTGAAAATTATCGCCTCGAATATCGACCAAATTTTGATTGTGTCTTCCGTATTACCTAGCTTTACCACCCAGATTATTGACCGCTATTTAGTGGCAGCCGAAGACACGGATATTCCGCCGATCATCATTTTGAACAAAATTGATCTGTTAACGCCGGAAGAAGCACCCGCCATCGAAGCTGCCTTAAAGCGCTACGAAGCCATTGGATATCCAGTATATAAGGTCAGCAGTAAGTTAGGCGAAGGCTTAGATACCATTAAAGCCCTGCTGAAAGATAAAGTGAGCGTATTTGCTGGCCAGTCTGGTGTGGGTAAATCCTCTCTGGTCAACGCCTTACTGCCCGAAGCCGAGCTACTGGTAGGCGATGTCTCCGACAACTCTGGGCTTGGACAACACACCACGACCACAGCTAAGTTGCTACATTTACCGAGTGGTGGTGATTTAATCGACTCCCCCGGCGTGCGCGAATTTGCCCTCTGGCACTTACCCGCCCAACGTGTCGGTTGGTGCTTTATCGAATTTCGTGACTTTTTAGGTGGCTGTAAATTCCGCGATTGTAAACACGGCGATGACCCAGGCTGCGCCTTAAAAGCCGCAGTCGAAGCGGGTAAGATTAGTGAAGATCGCTTTAATAACTACCATCGTATTATCGCAAGCCTTGATGAGCAGCGTCACGCTCGGCAATTTCGCGCCCAAAGCGATGAATAACGAGTACAACAAAGCCATCACAACGAATAGAATTAACGCAAAACAAGTCTCAACCTAAGTTGAGCAACATAAAGGAAAGGAACACAAATTGGATAAAGTTAAAATTGCGCTGCAGTACATGCTGCCAAAGCACCTGTTATCTCGCTTAGTCGGTAAACTTGCCGCTTCCGAAGCTGGCGCATTAACGACTGCCGCGATTAAATGGTTTATCAAGCAATATAAAATCGATATGAGCGAAGCGGCTCAGAGCGAACCTGAGGCTTATAAAAGCTTCAACGACTTTTTTACCCGTGCACTTAAGCCTGGTATTCGCCCAATTAATACTGCGGCCAACATCATGGTGCACCCCGTTGATGGCGCCGTCAGCCAACTTGGTCCCATCAAGGATGGGCGTATTTTCCAAGCTAAAGGCCATCACTATTCTTCACTCACTTTGCTTGGCGACCAAGCCGAAGATGCCAAACGCTTCGAAGGTGGTGATTTTGCGACAATTTATCTGGCTCCTAAGGATTATCACCGCATCCATATGCCGATTAAAGGCACGCTGTCGAAGATGACCTATGTGCCAGGTGAGCTGTTTTCCGTTAACCCGCTGACGGCGCGCCATGTGCCGGGCCTATTTGCTCGCAACGAACGTGTAGTGGCAATTTTTGAAACCGAGCTTGGCCCACTGGCTATGGTATTAGTAGGTGCAACTATTGTGGCGAGCATCGAAACCGTTTGGGCAGGCACTATTACGCCGCCAACCGGTAAGCAAGTATTCACTTGGGAATATCCAACGGTAGGCCCTGACGCGATTACCTTAGAGAAAGGCGAAGAAATGGGTCGCTTCAAGCTTGGCAGTACCGTCGTCATGCTGTTTGCCAAAGATGCTATCGATACCTTCGCCGAAGGCGTTGAGCCAGAAGCCGTGACGCGTATGGGTCAAGCCTTTGCTAATCTGAAAAATCAGGCGTCAGCCGACTAACTACGGCGACCCAATTGAGCCAGACCAGTAAACCTTCGGGATTAATCGAATTACACTTAGCTGTGCTGATGTTTGGCGGCACAGCGTTGTTTTCAAAGTTAATCCCCTTAAGCGCACTCGATATTACCTTCCTAAGATGTGTAGTCGCGGCGTTAGTGTTGGCATTGCTCATCAAATTCCGCGGTAAATACTTAAGCCTTGCCAGCAAACAGGATTATCTGGTTGCTATCGGCTTAGGAGTGATAGTCAGCTTACACTGGGTCACCTACTTTGCCGCGATGCAACTCTCATCGGTCGCCATCGGCATGATCGCCTTCTTCACCTATCCAGTGATGACGGTGATTGCCGAGCCATTATTAACGGGCAATAAAATCAAGCTGATGGATATTATCAGCGGCATTTTCGTGCTGATAGGTGTTGTACTGCTGATCCCCGAAGCCAATCTTGGCAACGACACGACTCTAGGAATTGCAATCGGTATTCTGTCGGCAATGTTATTTACCGCCCGTAACCTACTGCAAAAACGCTATTTTTCCCAGTATAGTGGCCCCCACGCCATGTTTTATCAAACCTTAGTGGCGGCGGTGTTTCTTATGCCTTGGCATCAAACTGAGTTACAGACTATCTCCCTCGAGACCTGGGGTTTGATTGTGCTGCTCGGGGTCGTGTTTACTGCCGCGCCCCATGCGCTGTTCACCTCGGCATTGCGCCAATTAAGTGCTAAAACAGTAGGGCTAGTCTCCTGCCTTCAACCCTTTTATGGGGCCATGTTGGCTTTGCTGATTTTAGGTGAAGCACTGAATGTAAATACTTTGATAGGCGGAACCATCATAGTCGCCACCGCCATCTTTGAAACCCATCAATCCCACCAGTCACAACGGCGAAAAAAGAACATTTGAAACATACCAATCTTGGCCCAAGTTGGCTAAGATGAGTGCGTCTTTCGCCTCTAATTGCTTTTGCCTATATGCCACGTATTTTATTGTTCGTTATTGCTTTTTTGTCTTTTTCTCTCCATGCTAATTCGCCCTTGCAATTGGACAAGCGTCTTGGCCTAAACAACCAAAATCAGCAACAAAATATTAGCATTGACGATCAAATTGTTGAGCTTAAAAACAACATTGACAGACTGGCGGCCAATGCGAGCAGTTTTCAGCAGGCGCAGCTGGATTTTGAAAAAAATAAAAAGGTCATCGATCAGGGCTTAAAAGAGGCCACTAAGCCATTAAAGCTGGATAAAGGAACAGATCTTAACCAGCAAGCCTCGATGGCTTATTTGCGCCTATCTGAGTTAAAAGAGAGCGAGGCGGCTCTCGGCAATCAAGTCAACGAACTACTACAGCGCCATAATCTACTGCCTTCCGTCATTGCCAATGCAAGACAAAATGTGCTGCAAAATAAAAAAACGGAATTGGCGCCTATCGATACGCCAGCGGGTGAATTACAACAAATACAGCGGATTTTCTTCGAACAGAGCCTTGCCACCCATGAGGCCGAGCTTGCCAGTAGCCAAAAGCGTATCGAACTTACCCAGCTACAGTTACAGTTAGTTCGCCAGCAATTGAGCCAGCAAGAAGCCTTTATCGAAACTATCAATAAGGCGATCAACAAGCAGCGCCAACAACAAACCGATGCCACGCTGGCCAAGAATTTAGTTGATACCACTAAAGTCATCGATCCGATTACACGCAATATCGCCGATACCAATCAGATCTACGGCCAAAAACTGCAAACCTTAACCTTGCAAATCAATAACGTGGTAGAGCAGCAAGAACAGGCTGAGCTCCAATATCAATCTCAAGCCAAGCAACTTGCTAATATCCAAGAGCAAATTACTTGGGTCAAAATGAACTCCGCCTTTGGCGAACGCTTTTTGCAGATGTTGCAATCGCTGCCTAAGCCGCCAAACCATGAAAAACTACAAACTCTTATCGCCGATGCGCGTCTCGACAGATATCACCTAGAGCAACAGCAGGCGCTCAACGAACAAGAACTCGAACAAGCCAATCTCTATAATGAGGGGCAGATTAAGCTGCTGCGCTCACAACAAGCATTGCTGACTCAGCTAATGCAGAGTTATGACCAGTATTTGAGTGAACTAGGCAAGCTTAAAGTGAATTATCAGCAGCTTAGCCAACAGCACCTGACGCTAAAAAACACCCTAAACGAACATCTATTTTGGGTACCTAATGCCGCGAGCATTAACAAGCTCTGGCTCACCGATATTCAACGTAGCGCCCTATGGCTAATCCAACAGGCACAATGGGGACAACTGAGCAAAGCTTGGCAGGAGCAAAACGACTATTGGTCATGGTGGATCATTCTGCTAGTGCTCTGTTTAGTGGTTCAAGATTTAATAAAACCTAAATTCAATCGATTACTCGGCAACTATGCAACCTATGTAGGTAATGTGACTCAGGATAAATTTATTTATACCTTCAAATCCTTAGTCCTTAGCCTAGGTTATGCCCTCATCAAACCGCTACCCATAGTGGCAGCAGGATGGATTTTCTATCAATCAGACCGTAACTTTGTGCAAGCGGTCGGCATGGGGATTTTAGCAATAGGATTGGTTTACCTATTGTATCGATTGATTTTTATTCTTGCTCTAGATAAAGGCGTATTGGTAGGCCACTTCAAACGCCCCTCAAAACTGATTCAGGCAGGCCAGCTCAGGCTCAAACACTTTGTATTTGTCGCCAGTCCCTTGCTTGGCATTATGGGCTTTACCGAAATACTCGATGCCTCGCTTATCCGCAACAGCATTGGCCGCGGCGCATTTATCTGTTTTTGTGTGGTGTTATTCTTGTTATACAAGGATATTTTGCTATTAAGCCGGCAAAATAGCGTTGCTCAAAAAGAGGGGAAGAACAAACGGCTGATCCAAAAATTGCTCTGGGCATTGTTGATCGCTGTTCCCCTGCTGAGCGCTGGGCTCGCCTTTAGGGGCTACTACTTCACCGCATTCCAAATGCTGTTGCAATTACAGCTATCGATCATATTGGGATTAAGCTTTTTACTGCTCTATCAATTAATTAAACGTTGGATGTTGATTGAGCGCCGCCGCATTGCCTTCGACCGCGCGAAAGCGAAACGGGCTGAGCGTTTAGCCCAACGGGAAAAGGGCGAAACACACCATAGCTCCAATGATGGCTTAGATACCTACGAAGAACCCGTAGTCGACCTCGAAACCATTTCGAGTCAGTCCCTTGGATTGGTGCGTTCCTTATTGCTACTGGCGTTTTTAGCCAGCTTGATTGGCCTGTGGACGCAAACCCATACGGCGCTGTTTTCCTTCTTGGATGGCATCACCCTCTGGACCACCAATACCAGCGTCAATGGTGTCGAGCAGCAGCTCCCCATCACCATGAAATCGCTGTTATTCGGCTTAATCATCGTTGGCTTCTCGCTGATGATTGCGACCAATTTACCCGGTTTGCTTGAGCTGATGATCCTACAGCGGCTCGATTTAACACCCGGTACTGGCTTTGCCATCACCACAGTAAGTCGTTACTTAGTGGTGTTTTTAGGCCTGTTGATTGGTTTTTCGAATCTCGGGATGGAATGGTCAAAACTGCAATGGTTGATTGCCGCCTTGTCACTGGGTCTAGGTTTTGGTTTGCAGGAGATTTTTGCCAACTTTATCTCGGGCCTGATTATTCTGTTCGAAAAGCCAGTGCGTATTGGCGATACGGTGACAATCCGCGATCTCACCGGGACTGTGAGTAAAATCCAGATCCGTGCCACCACCATTATCGATTGGGACAGAAAGGAAATTATCATTCCTAACAAGGCTTTTATTACCGAGCAATTGATTAACTGGTCGCTGTCGGATCCTATTACCCGTGTCATTGTTTATGTGTCGGTTGCCCGCGATTCGGATCCAGCAAAAGTGGAAGCCACGCTTTATCAAGCTGTTCAGGAATGCGAAGATGCGTTGCCGAATCCAGAGCCAGAAGTGTGGTTTGCTGGCTTTGGTAAACATACTCAAGACTATGAAGTACGAGCCTATGCAAAAGATATGTCGGCACGCTGGCCACTACGCCACGATCTGCACAAACGTATTACCCGTAAGCTTAAAGAAAACAACTTGGAACTCGCCTATCCGCAAATGGAAATCCATATTAAAAATGGCCAAACTCGCGATCAGGTCGGCATAATCCGCAGTTAATAGGAAAAATCACATGCTTATTTTTGCTCACCGTGGTGCCAGCGGTTATGTGGCGGAAAATACCTTAGCCGCCATGGCCAAAGCGATTGAATTAGGCACCAAAGCCATTGAGTTGGATGTGCACAATGTCGAAGGTGAGTTAGTCGTATTTCATGACCGCAGGCTCGACAATAAAAGCTCAGGCCAAGGCATTATCCATTTAGTAAGTAGGGACTACCTAGAGCAAGTCACAGTTAAAGGCGAACCCATTCCCACACTTTGGCAAGTGCTCGAACTGGTCGCAGGTCGCGCCACAGTAAACATTGAACTTAAAGGCGTAAATACAGTAACGCCACTCCTCGAACTTTATCCAAAAGCCATCACCGAGCTAGGGTTCAGTACCGAGCAATTACTGATTTCCTCCTTTAATCATCCTTATTTACAGCAAGTTAAACAGGCTCTGCCACAGGCATTAGTGGCGCCCTTGCTCGCCAGTATTCCCCTCGATGGCGCAGCGGTCGTAAGCGAGCTAAACGCATATTCTTTGCATTTAGATGTGAGTTTTATCAGCCAAGCTCTAGTGGATGACGCCCACCAAAGAGGTGCTAAGATTTATGTTTACACCGTCGATCACAGCGATGATATTCATGCACTTAAGCAACTTGGTGTCGATGGCATCTTCAGCAATTACCCCGATCGTGCGATGCAGGCGCTAGCACACCCGACCAATACAGACTATCGCGGTTATTTCGAATAACCGCATTTCACGGACTTAACGCCTTAAGCTTGGCTATTTCGCTGTGCCCAATAGCCGATAAAAATAAACATGGCGACGATCAGCAAAAACATCCAATGGGATGGCATGGCAACGATTTGCCTTGCCACCCAAGGCGTAGCTTTAACGATCAATAGGCCATAACCAAAGGCATTCACAATGATAAAAACCAAGGTTCGCAGGATAAAAGAGTGACCAACTAAATGCCGTCTGATGATGCGATTCATATCGGCTGAAAACACTAAAATCAAACACACCACCATGGCCGTGGCGATATCGAAGGACCAAGGACGCAACATATTTCCTAAATGGCCAATAATGGCGACTAACTGATCAAACATAAGACTCAACCTAAATAGCGCTGCAAAAATTAAAACAAGACAGCAGCATATTGAAAAATAAAGACAACCAAGCATAAAGGGAGACGACATGGGGCACAAGTTACTCTTACTCACTAAGGCGAATGAACAATATCGCCAGCTCATTGAGGCGCAGCAGTTGCCCGACCTTGAGTTGCTTGATGATAATCCTGCGAATATTGCACAGGCCGATATCTGGCTTGCCGAACCTAAGCTTGCCGCACCGCTAGTGCCCCATGCCAAAGAGCTAAAATGGTTGCAATCCAGTTTTGCGGGCATTGATGCCCTGATGGGGCCAAGGGCAAGAAAGGATTATCAACTCACCAACATCAAAGGGATTTTCGGCCCCTTAATGAGCGAATATCTATTCGGTTATCTGCTCGCCCACGTGCGAGGACACCATTTCTACCAAGCGCAACAGCGGCAAAAAATTTGGCAAGTACAAAGTGCTACGCGCACCAGTTTACAAGGGATGCGATTATTACTCTTAGGCACAGGTTCCATCGCCCAGCATGTTGCCAAGACGGCTAAACAGTTCGGCATGCATGTTACTGGGATAAACCGCAGCGGCCGTGAGGTCGAAGGCTTTGATGTAATTTTGCCGCTCTCACAGCTCGCACAATGCTTAAGCCACAGCGATGTGGTCACTAACTTACTGCCAAGTACACCAGAAACGCGCCAGCTTCTGAATGAGTCAATGATTGCTAAGCTCAAAGCCGATGCTATTTTGGTAAATGTTGGCCGCGGTGATGTACTCGATCTCGATGCCCTCAATGCCCAGCTGATTGCCCAACCTGCGCAGCAAGCCATTCTCGATGTGTTCATGCAGGAGCCACTCCCTGCAACGCATCCGATTTGGGAGAGGGCAAACGTCATTATCACGCCCCATATCTCAGCGCCGAGTCAACCTGAGCAAATCGTCGGTATTTTTAGCGATAACTATCGCCGCTATATAGCAGCAGAGCCTCTGCAAAATCAGGTCAATTTTACTCAGGGCTATTAATCGAGGCTCAATCCCTATGGCAGAAAAGAAAAGGCAATCAAAGATTGATTGCCTTTTGATACAAACGCTTGGATAGCGACGGGACTAAACTTTAAAACTGCGTTTTAAAAACTGCCCAACCAACACGGTATGGGAATCCATTTCGCTAATCACTTCATCATTGAGGTCAACCATTTCACAGCCGAGTTGGTGGCTGGAATGGGTAAACTGTGACACATTAACCACGCTTCGGTTCATCTCATTTGCCACACTCGATTGCTCTTCCACCGCACTAGCAATATGGTGATTCATATCGGTAATGGTCACTATGGCCTCACGTATGGTACGCAGCGCCGCACCCGCTAAATCCGCTGTGGTAATACATTCGGAGGCAGCTTCAACCCCTTCATGCATACTTTGCACAGCTTTATTTGTCCCCTGCTGCAACAGATTAATCATACTGTGGATTTCCTTTGTTGCATCATGGGTACGTTTCGCTAACGCCCGCACCTCATCGGCAACAACCGCAAAACCACGTCCTTGCTCCCCTGCCCGCGCAGCTTCAATGGCGGCATTTAATGCCAATAGGTTTGTTTGCTCTGCAATGCTTTGAATGACATCCAGCACCCTACCAATATCTTTACTATGCCCTTCTAATTCGCTGATAACTTTCGAGGTTTCGTGCAACTGTTGCGCCATGGCCTGAATAGATTGAATCGTACTCAGCACAGTTTTATCGCCGTTGATTGTTTGCTCTGATGCCATCTGTGAAGCGCTCGCCGCATCGGCACAGTTAGAAGACATATCACCAAGGGTCGCTGTCATTTGCTGCATTGCAGTTGCTACTTGCTCGATCTCAGAAAGCTGTGACTGGCTTGTATTTTGAATTTCTTCGCCTTTTGCCGCTGATACTTTGGCTTCTTGAGTCACCTTATCGCAGGAATCACGGGCACGACCTAGCACAGATTTTAACTCAGAGTTTTGCATTTGCAGTGCAAGCTCTATCGCGCCAACATCATCGGATTGTCCAGTGTAGATATATGCCATTAAAGGGTTATCGTAGATTTTCTTCGCCTTAGCGACCAAAGTCCGATACCGACCTAAAATCAAATTACCGCCAATAAACAGCACTAAGGCACTGATGGCTAGCGCCATAAATCCCACCACTCCCACTTGCAGCGCCAAATACAGCATGGGCAACAAAGCCGCAAACACTAAAAGCGCCAACTTAGTTGGCATATCCAAGATTCGTTTTAACGCGTTAACATGGCCGCTTTTATTTAACTCGGCGTAGGCCGCCTCTGCTCTGTTGATCTGTTCGCGGCTGGGTTTAGTCCGTACCGACTGAAACTCCGCCACCTGGCCATTAATAACAATGGGAGATACATAAGCATCAACCCAATAATGGTCACCATTGGCGCAGCGGTTTTTAACAATGCCTTTCCAAGGCTCACCTTTACGAATGGTTTTCCAGAGGTCTTCAAACGCTTGAGGGGGCATATCGGGGTGACGCACCATATTGTGGGGTTGCCCCAACATCTCATTGAGGGTATATCCCGCTACAGTGCAAAAGGATTGATTGGCGTAGGTTATATGACTCTGAGTGTCTGTGGTTGACAGTAAAATCCAATCCGCTGGATAGTCATATTCACGTTGTGTTACAGGCAAATTTTTTCTCATGATAACCCTTGGATCTATTATGAATTTATTATTCAGTCATCCATGAGCTATCCTTCCCTGATACCAATTCAATCATCCATTTTGATCTAAACACTCAGCCTTGATTCACGCTCTTTGAGATTAGCTCAAAAAATGTGCTAAAGGTAACAAAATAGAAAATTGAGAAAACAAGACCACCAACAATATTGCATTTGATAAGCGTTTTCATTTAGAATTAGCCCAACTTATGTTGGAGTTCCAAAAATGTACGTTTGTCTTTGTCACGCCATCACAGATACTCAGATCAAAAACGCAGTAAGCCAAGGCGATACAAGTCTTGCTGACGTTAAAAAGCGTTTAGGCGTTGCCGATCAATGCGGCAAATGCGCAAGAATGGCCGTACAAATCATCCAAAACCAACTCGAAATCGAACCTAATTACTACGAAGTCGCTTAACTTAGAATCTTCAACCCCTTTAAGCAAAACATCATTTTTGTGCTCACTGCTATTCCTAATCGCTAACATCCACATCGTTTTGAGATATTGCACAATATCAAGCTTAAAAACAGATATTGCCGCACATCCCCTTAATGGGACATCCCACTCAGTCAACAGCACAAATGCTTGTCGCTCAATGGGATGCACTCTGTTTATCGGCGTTTTAATAAATACGCAGCTTCATTCAACCAAGGGACTTCTTTCTTAACAAACCTCGGGTTGTCCGCAAGCACGTCCTGACAATCCAAGAGCTGGATTTCAAAATCGTCACTTAAATGTGTTTCTACCCAAGTTGGCGACACCGCAAAAGGTGGCCCACTTAAAGCGTCCTGCGGGTAGTCTAAGGTCACCAATAAACCAACACTGCCCGAAGGCAATAACTGCGCTAATTGCTTGGCATATTGCGCCCGCATACTCTCAGGCCAGGCAATCAAGGCCGCGCGATCATAAAAACCACTCACTTGCGCCGTAATAGACTGATGTAAGGTGAAGATATCGCCTTGATACAAACTTATCTGTTCGGTTTGGTAATGCTGATGTTCGCCTTCTGCACTTTGCTGCATTGGCAATTGGTTATCGCTAAAAAACTGTTGCACAGCGAGTTCATTCAACTCACAACCAATCACTTGATGCCCCTGCTCGGCTAAAAAACACATATCCAAAGACTTACCACACAGGGGAACAAAAACCTTGGCATCGGCGGGAAGCGCCAATTGATGCCAATACGTGACGAGGAAAGGATTAACGTCTTGTTGATGAAAACCAATCTGTTGTTGCTGCCACTTCTCGTGCCAAAAACCAGGTTCCATAGGTATATCTCAAAAGGCTAAAGTTATCCTTACTCTAATGGCATTTACGAGTGGATGCAAAATCTCAAATACGGCAAGTTAATCATAGCGATGGAAATAGTTAATGATTAAGACAATGCTTCTTGCACCCGGCGTAACCAAGCACAGTTATCACATTGGCATTGGCGACGGGAAAGATGGTGTGGGCTGAGTGAAGAATCAATAAAGTCGACGGCAATAAGCAATTGTTGCTTAAGCTCGGAGATGGATTTTTGTTCGACGGCCACCAGCTCATCATTCTGGTTCATCCAGATACACTCCATGCCTTGGTGGCATGTTAGACACTGCTCATCGCTATCATTAAAAAATACCGCATGTGGACAATGAGTCACTTCCATTGACTGTAAAATTCGCTTACGCGGAAACTCTAATAACTCGATCAATAAAGCCTTATCTGGGGCGGGCATATGCCCTCCTTAAATCCACTTTGTCCACGGGAAATTTAACAAAAATATATCCCAATCCAATGTGCTTAAGATTACCTAGACTCTATACGATTTAACTTGATATAAATCAAAGTCAGCGACGAAATGATGGGATAGGTGAGCCGCAAACAGTGCGCATTTTATCCTCTTAAAATAAATCTCCGCTCCTATTTGCTTAACATACCCGCTTGCTGTTTAAATAACCCAAACAAGGAGCCTCGCATTGCAAACACCCCAACTACAACATTTTTACATTTCCGAAGAGCAATCGATTTATTTGCTCAAGGCTAACGATGCCCGCAAGCACAAGGCATGGATCCGTTTATGTAAACAACAGTTAAGTAAGTTGGGTTATCGAGACATTGAGTTTATCGGTAAGGGGGCTTATGGCTTTGTGTTTGCGGGAATTAATCAGGCCGACGAAGCCCATGTATTTAAATTCTCAAGAATTAATCTGCCGCAGCATATTCAAGACCGCTTAGAGGAAGAAGCCTTTATGCTGTCCTTGCTCAAACACCCCAACATTCCGGGGACGATCAAATTTGAGCGGGTCGGCAAACAAGGGATTTTAGTGATGGAGCGGGCTAAAGGTGAAGATTTGGAGCAACTTTGCCGCCGCTTAGGCGCTCTGCCTCCCGCAATGGTAATGAGTATCGCCCGCCAACTCGCCGATATTCTCTACTATCTGCGCACTGGCAAACCCTTAGTACATGGCGATATTAAGCCTTCAAACCTTGTCTATGATATTGAAAGCCAACACTTATCCTTAATCGACTGGGGCTCCGCCGTGTTTGCGCAACGGGATGAACATAACAAGGCCGTCGAAGACAATGTGATGACACTGATGTCGAGCGATCAGCAACACACTAATGCCCGCATGGGAGATGTGTATTTTATTGGCGAAGAACAGCTAAACGGCGCACTCTCCAGCCCACGCTTTGACGAGCAAGGCGTCGCAGCAACGTTATATGCTTTAGCCTCAGGACAAGCCAGTCGGTTCGGTGCGCAGGTTATCCCGCCCACCAGCATTGGCTTACCGATGGAATTAGCACGCACCTTGGAAGGCATGCTCAGTAGTGATGCCGTGCAGCGCAATCTAGCGGGAGATTATTTTCTCAAAAGCATGCGCCACAGCCATAGATTGCACTTACCTGAATTGCCAAAAGCTGAGCTGATGGGGGACATCCCCGTCTGGGTCCAATCCCGTGAAAAAGATGTCGAAACCGTCAGTTACAGTTCGCGTAAATCATTCTTAAAAGAACATAATGCTTACGATCCCATCGCCAAGATGGACGATATTCAACTCGAAAAATACTATCGCAACTTCTTAGCTGGCATGGGCGACACCGAAAAAGGCTTTATCGCCGCCGTGGGTCGTCTAGGCCAATATCCGATCGTGGGCGGACTAGCGATTCATTGGCAAGAAACCGGCGTGTTTATTGATTCTAATCTTGCCATTTACGATGCCAAACAAAAAAGCGCGCTCATCATCGCCGTTAATAATATGGTGACCCTCGCACGGGGAATTAAACGGATCGGCGTCTTTAAGGCCTGCTTTTTTAACGCCAGGGATACGCTGCATATCGAGCGTGAAAACATTCACGAACCTTTTGTCGCCAGTGCCGATTTACAACTGCCCTTTGAAGTGGGCGATGTGCCAACCCTCGAGGATAAATCGCGGCTGCATTCTTACTTTGAAGATGGTAAGGATCCGGATGAAAACCTTGAACTACCGAACGAAATTATGGAGGAATTGGCACGCATCAACCAAATCCACCATACGGGTTGCATTATTTTTGAAGCCCTACCGAACCACTTAAAGATCCACAGCTACTTAAAGTTGCTCAACCCGCGTAAACAGGCGGCGTTTCGCGCCAGCCTCGACCGCATTTTGCATTATGTCGGTAAAATTCAAGGTCATGGCGTTTCCGGCTTTATGAAACTGCCCTATAAAAATACCCGTCGCTTTACCCATATTGAACGTAAGCCCGAGTATTTTTATCCTAAAAATCCAAAAGAAATAGGCGCTTAACGATTCTATTCGCTAGCGCCTATTATGCTGATAGCCAAACCAAGACTAGATAGGCGAGCCTGGCGGTAAAGTTAAGGGCTTAGGGATAAGCTTTTTATTAGCATCCAAGAGCCCCGCACTAAGGCCCTGCTCCAAACCGTTATAGTGGGCAGCCACTTTAGCATTGGCTCGGTTAGCTTTGGCTTTGAGCTGCTTTATCACAAATTGAGCACGTTCAAAGAGCGCAGCCTTAACCTCTGGCGCAGTTTGCGGATCATGGTAGGTCGACAAGAGTTCATCGATCACCACCGCATTAACGCGCATCCACACACCTTCAACTAAGCCAAGCTTATCTTCCTGATATAACGTGGCGGCAAACAACTTATTCAGTAGGGTCTCAACCGAGAGTTGCTCATTATCGGCCATCGCCGCTTGGCTCACACGATTTAAGCGTTTTGGCATGAGCAGTAAGCTTACAGTGTGGCGAGCAGACACTTCTGCCATGCCAAGGGGATCGCTCGCCACCCCAAGCCCCGATTCAAACGACTCCCGCGTTGGCTGATAATTACCCGCTTTAGGGACTAAAGTGTCTAACAATGTTTGTGGGACCGTTAGACTGGCTGCATCTAAGGTGCTTAACAACGCATCGAGACCCGACAATTGTAATGGCGGTGCAATATAGCTCCAGCGACCGCCCTCACCGATAGACAAATAGTGATAGTCGGTGCCGCCAATAAATTTTGCGACAGCCTCGATTTGGTAACGATTGAGTAAATAGATAGGTACAAAAGCATCGACCAATTCACCAAGCGGCTCGCCAGGCAATAAGGCCGCTCGACTGAAACCTTCAATCGCCTTGGCACGAATGCGATTTAGCTCCAATAGTTGAGCGATTGGATCATCACCACTGTCCCACAAACTTGCATAGGCGTGACTGGCATCCTTTTGGCGTGAGTCGGCTTCACCGATGTAACGCAGTCCCTTACGCGCGACCTCGGCCAACAACTGATTCTGCAGCGTCAACTGGGCAGTCACATCGCCTTCATCGCTATAACCGTAGGCGATGGCAAAGTTATCCCACGGCCCGACACCAACGCCATAAGGTGCTGAAATATCAATATCATTGCCTTTCAGCTGGAGCTTGGGATGGGGGTAATCCATCACAGAGGCATCCTGATTGGTTGAGGCGGCAAAGTTATGATCTAACCCTAAGGTATGACCGACCTCATGGGCAGCAAGTTGCCGAATACGCGCTAAAGCCAGCTCATTAGCGGCCTTCTCTGCCGCCGCTCTATCCTGCCACCCTGCGGTTAATCCTTTGGCAATCAAATAATCTTGGCGTACCCGCAAGCTCCCTAAGGTCACTTGGCCTTTGATGATTTCGCCAGTACGCGGATCGGTGAGCGCTGCACCATAAGACCAGCCCCGCGTCGCACGGTGGACCCACTGGATCATGTTGTAACGGATATCCTGCGGATCGGCATCGGGCGGCAATAATTCAACTTTAAAACCGTTGATAAATCCCGCTTGGGTGAAGGCCGTTTCCCACCAGCGTGCGCCATCGAGCAGTGCCGAGCGAATAGGCTCAGGCACGCCAGGGTCGAGGTAATAGGTGATGGGCTTTACCACTTGGCTCGGCGCTGGGCCTGGGTTCACCTTCTGCAGGCGGTGGCGCAAAATAAACCGCTGCACCAGAGGCTCAGAAAAATCCGTCGCATAGTCACGGTACTCATCGGATAGATAGCCGCTCATCGGATGATAGGCGCGAACTTGATAGCCTTCGCCTGGCAATTCAACAAAAGAATAACGCATCCGTACTGACATAAAGGTGCCATCGGGCGTGACCTTAGCGACTTGCTCGCCAGCAACATCGCCCTTAAAGGTCAATTGCACATCTACATCGCTATTGTTTTCAAAGGATTTAACTCCTGCGGGCAAAATCGCCGAGCGGGTTAAATCGAGATGATAATTGCCCTGTCCCGTCTGTTGCAGCACATGTGAGACACCGTGCAGATCATTAAGCACTAGCTCACTGATCGCCACCATATCCGGCTTACCTTCGAGCAATTTTCCCTGCCACAATACCGAATCGGCAAAGGCTTCCTCTACTGCTCGTTTTTCGGCGGCATCTTGGGTATTGGCGCGATACTGGGTGTTCAGTTGCTTAAGCTGGATGTAGGGACCTTGACGTTCAAACTGCACCATGCGGGTTTGACCTAACTGGCCACGATCTAAGCCGATATCGTTAGAGCCAACCCCTTCAGGTAAGCTAGTCACCAAGAGAAAGGGCTGATTGAGGCGACTCACCTCAAGGTATAACTCCCCTTCGCTCGGTTCATAGTAAAAATTGAGAAATCCCTTGGCTACTTGGCTTTGTTTAACAATTTTAGTGCTCGGCAGAGTAGCGGCAACGCTAAGGGCTGGCAAACCTAAGAGCAGGATGGCGAGGGCTAGGCTATGGGGTTTCATCTTTCCTCCTGAACTGGCTGTCTACGTGGTCACGCTATGAAACTAACCACGCGGGGCCATCACTGGCCCCGGGCGAACAATTAATGGTGATTATGTTTGTGCTTAATCCAATGGGTTAAGGTTTCAAATAATTCGGATAGCACGATAGGCTTAGTAATATGGGCATTCATCCCTGCGGCGAGACTCTTTTCCCGATCACCAGACATCGCATGGGCTGTCATGGCGATAATCGGTAAGGCATCAGCGCTGTAACGTTCACGCAGTGCCCGCGCCGCCGTTAAACCATCCATTACTGGCATTTGAATATCCATTAATACCGCATCGAAGGGGCGCGAGTCGATAATATCCAACGCAATTTGGCCATTTCCTGCAACGACGACTTCGTAACCCGCACTCTTTAACAGCTCTGTCGCAACCTGTTGGTTGATAAAGTTATCTTCAACCAAGAGCACTAAACCTGTGTGCTCACCTTCTTCGACAGCCACTTCAGCAATAGGCTGTGCGACATTGAGCCTTGGCTCGTCGGCAAAGGCGGCAATAATCTCATCGAACAGGCTCGAGGCCTTAAAGGGCTTTTGCAACACAGCAAACACATTGGCACTATCGACTTCAAGTTGCAAAGGTTCAGCCGCATAGGCCGTCATCATAATAATGATTGGCCGTTTCGCGATCCGACCTTCGGCCACCATGGTATCGATGGCGCTAATCACATCACTGCCATCCATTTCTGGCATCATCCAGTCGAGCAACAATAAATCGATAGGATCTCGCGACAACTTATACAGCGCCTCGGCGCCGCTCGCGGCAGTATCCACCTCAAAGTGGAAATCGCGCATCAACGCTGAGTAAATTTGCAGCGCCGTTGGGTTATCATCCACCACAAGTGTGCGTAAATTATTGAGTTTTTCAGGCACAACTAAGGGCTCAACCTTGGCCTCTTCAGCAATCTCAAAGCTGATGGTAAAACTAAAGGTACTGCCGACGCCTAACTCACTCTGTACTTGCATCTTGCCACCCATCATGGAGACCAAATGCTTACTGATCGATAAACCTAAGCCTGTGCCGCCGTATTTACGGGTCGTCGAACCATCGGCTTGGGCAAAGGCATCGAATAACTTTTCCTGCTGATCTTTACTGATCCCAATACCGGTATCCCGCACCCAGAATTTTAAGGTAATCCGGTGATCGCGCTCGCCGACATCTTCACATCCCAGTTCAATCTCGCCGGATTGGGTAAACTTCACCGCGTTAGACAACAAATTGATCAGCACTTGGCCTAGACGCAGTGGATCGCCCTTAAGAATGAGCCCTGCCGTCACTGGCGCATACAGCAATAATTCAACGCCTTGTTCCTGCGCCTTAAGCGCGTTGAGATCGAGGGCATGATCGAGCACTTTATCCAGCGGAAACGGCACCCGCTCCAACTCTAACTTACCCGCCTCAATCTTAGAGAAGTCGAGAATATCGTTAATAATCCGCAGTAACGACTGCGCCGAGAAACCGGCTTTTTCGAGGTAATCCTTCTGCTGCGCCGTCAGCGAGGTGCGCTGCGCCAACTGCAACATACCGATAATAGCGTTCATTGGCGTGCGGATTTCATGGCTCATATTCGCCAAAAATTCACTCTTGTACAGGTTGGCCAATTCCGCGTCCTGCTTCGCCTCCAACAGCGCCACTTCGTTACTCTTATGGCGCGTGATGTCCTTATGGGTACCGACCATACGCTTAGGCTGACCATCGGCGGTAAATTCCACTACCCGTCCACGGGAAAGCACCCAGTGATAACTGCCATTTTTACCTAAAATCCGAAACTCGATTTCATAAGCATCGACCGGGTTTTGCAGATACTGATTACGATATTCTTCGACGCGAATTCTATCGTCGGGATGCGTCAGTTGATCAATCGCCGACAATAACGCAGGGAATTCATTGGGTTTATACCCCAGCATCGAATAATAGGATGGGTTGCAAATAATATGCTCCGAATCCAAATACCAGTCCCATAGACCGTCCTCTACCGCATCCATCGCTAAGTGGTAACGCTCTTCCGACAGACGTAACTGTTCGGCGGACTCGTACTCACGCGTGACATCGCGCCACACGGCAATTAAGCCTTGCAGCTCACCACGACGGTTATAGAAAGGCAGTTTCAGGGTGTCGAGCAACACAGGTTTGCCCGCTAACTCGACCTTCTCTTGATAACGCAGCGGCGTGCGATCTTTTAGGATCTGCTCATCCTCGGCACGAATACGAATGCCCATCTCTGGCGAGGTTAAATCCTCCGACGACAGACCGATCATCTCGCTTTCGGTGTAACCCAACATCCGCTCGGCGGCCTTGTTACAGCCGAGGTAATTGCCCTCTTTATCTTTAAAGACAATGGCTTCTGGGATAGAGTCGAGTAAGGACCGCAATAGCGCATATTCACGTTCGCGGCGCTCGGTAGCATCTTTTAACCGCTCAGTACGACGCGCGACCAGTTTATCGAGTCGTTTATTTTGCTCGGCCAGATGGTGAGTGTATTGCTTGTTTTCCTCAAAAATGCGGCTGACCAATAGGAACCAAGGCTCCCAACCAGGGGTGATTTTTTCCGGCGGTTTACGCGGTTCTTGGGAGCAGCCCTCTAAGTGGGATAACAGCCGCGATGCAGGGCTCACAAAAGAGCGGCGCGTTTGCCAGTGTACTATGGTCACCAGCACCGACAGAGCGATGACCACAAGGATAAAGGTCAGTTGCAGTTTTTCGACCGAATCTTGGAACAGATCGTCTTCATTTTGCAGATACAACAAGCGCCAAGGCGCATTATGCAGCGCAACCGAGTGGATATAGTAACCGTTACGAATAATGCCTTCGTGGGCGTCGAATAATTCAGACTCAGGCAACGAATGCAGCTCAGAAGGAATGCGCTGGCTTATGTGATACACCCGATTGATATCAGAGCCATCAAAATCACTGTGGGATAAAATATTATTCTGCTGATCGAGCAGGATGACCGTCCCCGGCATTTTGAAGTACACCCGAATTTGCCGCGCCAATGAGGCTAAGGTCATATCGAGGTTTATCGAGCCCATAAACTCATCGTCGAGGTAAACGGGCACACCTAAGGTGGTCAATAAGCCTTTACCTGTGGAGTCGACGTAGGCCTCACTCCAAAACACGCTGCGTTGCGGGTTCATCGCTGGCGTCGCGTATTGGAATTGTTTTTTATTGAGCAACTCGTCTCTAAAACGTTGATCATCATTGGTCCAAGGGAAGTAGGACATCATCCGCTGGCGCGATAGATAATAAATTGCCGAGGCTTTGGGTGCGGCTTCTTTGGCCACAGGGAAAGACAGCGATAACTCGAACAGCATTTCCAGCTCTTGGTAGAACTTATCACTGCGACCATCGAGGGAACCCGCGCCCGTGATCCGCCCCATATTAGTGAATGGCTTGCCACCTTTGGCGTAATTAGGCTCTAAGGTAAAATACTGACCACTTTCGTTAAATTTGCCGTACTGCGGTAAGCGATCCTTACGCACTAACTCACCTAAACGTAGATGATCCACTGCCACATCCCGCAAGCTCTTCACCGCACGAATGCTCGACTCCAGTAGTAAGTCAATTTGCAATACATGGCGTTCAACCTGCTCTTCACGCTGATCCATCTGCTGGCTTTTCTGGCGATCGAAAAACATCCACGCCGTCAGCAACGACAGGACAATTACACCGATATAAGTATAAAAAACGGCACGGTTATAATTCTTTTGGATCGGCGATTTTAGCTGGAGATCCGGCTCACTCGATTTCATCCACTACCCTTGATTGCAGCACTTGATTTAGCCATCGGTGGCAAAAGTTACGGAGTTCATTTATGGGTCCTTATATTAGCAGGAAGAAACCCCGAGTCACATCAAATAATTGCCGCTCTCAGACTAGCAAAGTCTATGGTTAGCTAACTGAAAAATCATAGAAATGGCTAAAAATAAAGGCCCCACAAGTGAGACCTTTTGTAACAATTTAGTTAATGGTTAGAGATGTTCTTCAGCGTATTCAGCTAAGCGTGAACGCACCACGCCATTCAGGTACAAGTTTGCACTGCCTTCAAAGTCTTTAAAACGCTCAACAATGTAGGTTAAACCCGAGGTCACTGCGGTGAGATAATTGGAATCGATCTGCGCTAAGTTACCGCAACAAATCAATTTTGTGCCTTCCCCCATCCGAGTGATCATGGTTTTGATCTGCGACGCCGTCAGGTTTTGACATTCATCCAAAAGCACAATGGAGTTTTGGATCGAGCGGCCGCGCATAAAGTTGATCGACTTAAATTGGATATTCGCCTTCTCCATGATGTAGTTCAAACTGCCGGTCGGATTGACATCATTCTTATGCAGCACTTCTAAGGTATCGGTAATGGCCGCGAGCCATGGCATCATCTTTTCTTCTTCGGTGCCGGGTAAAAAACCTATCGATTCGGCAATTTCTGGCGTATTACGAGTCACAATCACCTTATCGTAGCGATTACGCTCCACTACCAACTCAAGCGCAGCCGCCATTGCCAGTAAGGTTTTACCGCAACCCGCTGGCCCCGTTAAGATCACCAGATCGATATCGGGATCGAGCAAGGCTTGCAGCGCCATGCCTTGGTAAACATTCTTAGGTTTAACGCCCCACGCCTCGAGGTTTTTTAAGCGCTCGCGGCCCAAATCCAAAATATGCAGATGAGTATCGCTACGCTCGGTGACGCGCCCACAAAAATCAGATTCGGTGTCAATCAGATACTGGTTAATGTAAAAGGGTTCGTTGTCTAAATCTTTCAGTGGGACTTCATGAATCGTATGCCGACCGTGGCGCTCGGTGGACACTTTGTTTAAATGCTCCCAAAAATTACCTTCGAACTGATAAAAGCCCTTGCTGAGGAAACGAATATCGTCGATCAGCTGGTCGGTTCGATAATCCTCAACCAATTGAATACCCGCGCCCTTGGCCTTAAGACGCATATTGATATCTTTAGTGACGAGTACCACAGTGCGTGGATGGTGAAGATTTTGTAGATGTAGTGCGGTATTGATAATGCGGTTATCGTTGCCATCCCCCGGCAGGGCACCTAAGGTAAAATCGACAAGATGGTCAGGGAAAATAGAAAGTGAGCCTATTGCATCGGCATGCCCTTCTCGACTTGGCAAAGGGACGCCATTAATAATTTGTTCCGGTGTTGTATCGCCGCCGAGGGTATCTTCCAATGCCCGAATGGCAACTCTCGCATCGCGACTCACATCACTCTTTCGATCTTTAATCTGGTCTAGCTCTTCTAGCACAGTCATCGGAATGACTACATCGTGCTCTTTAAACGAATAGATCGCCAAAGGTTCATGTAGTAACACATTGGTATCCAGTACAAACAACTTTCTGTCGTCTTGTTCCATGGCGCCTCCAGAGTGCTCGATTGTTTTTATGTTATATCTCGTTCCCAGTGAGTGGATATGGCTCCTTTGCTGATTGGCGTTAGGTTAAGAATGATCTTTAAGTTCAAGCCTCTACCGAATAAAGATAGCTAGCGGCTTACACTAATATTGGCACCATTCTCAATGAATGCCAACCAAATCATCAGAGACTCGAAAGCAGTGTAGGTCCCTCGATATGACAGAAGCATGACAAAACCTCGAGCTGCAACAGAGAATTTTCTTCACTGTTCAATTTGTAATCTGCTGTGTGGAGAATTAGTCTCTAACGGTTGAGAGGGCGATTCAAATATCCCTAGTATTGATATAACATACGCGCCCTTTGTTAGAGTCCGCCCAGAGATGAGAATTTAAGATGCCGTTTGCCTTAGGACAACGTTGGATAAGTGATACCGAGTCAGAGCTTGGTTTAGGAACAGTCGTACAAGTTGAAGGCCGCATGGTCACAGTGTTATTCCCTGCGACTGGTGAGAACCGTATGTTCTCGCGTAACGAAGCCCCGCTGACCCGCGTCATATACAACCCTGGCGATACGGTTGAAAGCCATGAAGGCTGGAGTCTCTCGGTCGAAGAACTCACCGAAAAAGACGGTCTCGTCGTCTACCACGGAATCCACAGCGAAACAGGTGAGAAAACCAGCCTGCGTGAGACCCTGTTAAACCACAACATTCGTTTTAACAAACCGCAGGATCGCCTGTTTGCGGGTCAGATTGACCGCCTCGATCGTTTCGGCATTCGTTACCAATGCCAGTTACTGCGCAATCAACTGGCGACCTCTGATTTACTCGGCTTACAAGGGCCACGCGTTGGTCTTATCCCCCATCAAATGTGGATTGCCCATGAAGTGGGTCGCCGTTATGCGCCGCGGGTGTTGCTGGCCGACGAAGTGGGTTTGGGTAAAACCATCGAAGCAGGGCTAATTATCCACCAACAACTGCTGACAGGCCGTGCCGAACGAGTATTGATTATTGTGCCGGATACCCTGCGCCATCAGTGGTTAGTGGAAATGCTGCGCCGCTTTAACTTGCGCTTCTCCGTGTTTGATGAAGACCGTTGCGTTGAAGCCTTTGCCGACCATGACAACCCTTTCTATACCGAACAGTTAGTGATTTGTTCACTCGAATTACTGCGCAAAAAGAAACGTCTCGACCAAGCACTCGATGCCGATTGGGATCTGTTAGTGGTTGATGAAGCGCACCATTTAGAGTGGACCGAAGACGCCCCAAGCCGCGCCTACCAAGTGGTTGAAGCCTTAAGCGAAGTCGTACCGGGCGTATTATTACTGACCGCAACACCGGATCAACTCGGTCACGAGAGCCATTTTGCGCGCTTGCGCCTACTCGACCCAGATCGTTTCTATGACTACGACGCCTTCCTTGCTGAAGAAAACAGCTACAAAGATGTCGCCATCGCCGCCGAAGCTTTAGCGGGCGAAAGCAAATTATCCGATACCGCTATCAACAGCTTAACCGAATTACTCAGCGAAAAAGACATAGCGCCGAGCATTCGGTTAATTCAAGCCGAAGGCATCGACAGCGAATTGCAACAAGCGGCGCGCAGCGAATTACTGCAAGAACTGCTTGATCGCCACGGCACTGGCCGCGTGCTTTACCGCAACAGCCGCGCCTCGGTAAAAGGTTTTCCGAAACGTATTTTCAACGCCTATCCCCATGCGATGCCTGAGCAGTATCTTACCGCTGCACGCGTGAATGAGATGATGGGCGGTCGTAAAACCTTAGAAGCGAAAGCGGCACAAGCCTTAAGCCCTGAAAAACTCTATCAAGAATTTGAAGACAACAGCGCCAGTTGGTGGAAATTCGATCCTCGCGTGGATTGGTTAATCGAGTTTTTAAAGTCGCACCGCAGCAAGAAAGTGCTGATTATCGCCAGTGGCGCCGATACCGCCCTGAGCTTAGAAGAAGCCCTGCGTACCCGTGAAGGCATTCAAGCGACCGTATTCCACGAAGGCATGTCGATCATCGAGCGCGATAAAGCGGGTGCTTACTTTGCCCAAGAAGACGGCGGCGCTCAGGCGTTAATCTGTTCAGAAATTGGTTCTGAAGGTCGTAACTTCCAGTTTGCCAGCCACTTAGTGTTGTTCGATCTGCCATTAAACCCAGATTTATTGGAGCAGCGTATCGGCCGTTTGGACCGTATTGGTCAAAAGAACGATATCCAAATTCACTTGCCTTATCTGCAAGATACGGCACAGGAGCGTTTACTCCAATGGTATCACCAAGGTCTAAATGCCTTCGAGCTTACCTGCCCTGGCGGCCATATACTTTTCAGTGAATTTGCCGAAGATCTGTTAAATGTCCTTGTCGGCGGTGATGAAGATGAGCTAACCAATCTGCTCAACCACACCCAAAGCCGTTACAAAGAACTGAAACACGCCATGGAGCAAGGCCGTGATAAACTGCTGGAAATCAACTCCCATGGCGGCGATAAAGCCAAAGCGATTGTCGAGCGTTTAGCCCAAAGCGATCAAGATACTAAGCTGATTGGTTCGGTGATCCGCTTGTGGGACATTATCGGTGTCGACCAGGAAGATAAAGGCGAAAACTCGATCATCCTGCGTCCAAGCGAGCATATGATGTTCCCGACTTATCCCGGCCTGCATGAGGATGGCGTTACCGTCACCTTCGACCGTGATACCGCACTCTCCCGTGATGATATTGCCTTGATCACCCAAGAGCATCCACTGGTGCAAACCGGCCTCGACTTGATCACTAGCTCGGATACCGGTACCACAAGTGTTGCGATATTAAAAAACAAGGCATTGCCTGCGGGCACCCTGTTTTTAGAACTGATTTATATGGCAGATGCCTCGGCGCCTAAATCGAGCCAGCTCTATCGTTATCTACCGCCTACGCCAATCCGTATTCTGCTGGATAAAAATGGCAACGATCTGTCAGCCAAGGTCGATTACACCAGTTTTGACAAACAGTTAAGCGCGGTAAACCGTCATATTGGTAGCAAGTTAGTCACGGCCTCACAGCCAATTCTGCATCCGTTATTTGCTAAAGGCGAAGAGTATGCCCAAGTGGCCGTCAATGAATTAGTGGCTCAAGCGCGCGAGAAGATGACCAGCCAGCTTACAGGCGAACTCGAACGTTTAGAGTCCCTCAAAGCGGTCAACCCCAATATCCGTGAGGAAGAATTAGAATACCTACGCAACCAAATACGGGAGCTGACCACTTACCTCGATGCGAGTCAGTTGCAGCTTGATGCGATTCGTATGGTGCTAGTTAGCCATGTTTAATCTTGATTGGCATTAAACCGAGCCTTATCCGGCTCGCTTAAGCTAAAACACAAACGCCCAGCCAATCGCTGGGCGTTTTTATTTTCTCTGTTGTATAAACATTTTTTTCGCATAAGTCTGTCTAGGCGCCGCAGTGCGCGGTCGCCGTCACGACCTTAAGCAAAAATTGCTTCTGCTACGCTGCTTAAGGTTATACTCTAGCTAATTGAATTTATAAGACTACACAGGTGGTTATCAATTCTATGGCGCGTATCATTCCCTCGGTATTGAGCCTCACCTTAGCTCTCGCCAGTGCGAGCTTACTCGCCGCCGATCCCAGTAGCCAAACTCCCGAGCCTAGCGCCGAAGTAGCTCAGTCTAATCCTAACAAACCGACGCCCGTTAAAAGAGCGAGCAGCTATTTACCCGCCAATGAGATCAAACAAATCACCATTGATGACCAACCACTTGAACTCTTAGTCCGCTCGTGGGAAGGCCGAAAAAAACTCGGTGCAGCCATTATTTTACCCGCCACTAATGGCACCGCCGATGCGCCCGGATTAATGGCCTTTGTCCGACGTAATATCAATGCTGCCGGCTGGGCGAGCTTAAGCCTCACGCCGCCAACAGAACCACCAGCGCCCAATTTTGCCACCCCAGCAACTGAAGTCGCGACTGCGGGGTCAGCGCAATTAACCACGCCTTCCAATAAACCAAGTCAAAAGGTAAAGCCTGAAGACAGTAATAAGCATCTCCTTGAGCAAGAAGACTTTCTCGTTAAAAGCATGTCACAGCTCGACAGCGTTGGTAGCGATTATCCTGGCAAACGAGTACTGATCACCGCCGATCAAAGTGCTGGATTATTGATAAGCCTATTAAGCCAAAAGAAAATTGCCGATCCCGATGTATTGATTGTCATCAATCCCTACAGTGCAGACGAAACGCGCAACCAAGCCATAGCCGAGAAGCTCGCTAAACTCACGATGCCGATACTCGACATTCAATCACCCGATGGTCACCCCGCCTCATTAGAAACGGCTGAACAACGTAAAACGCTGGCAGTGACCTTAGAGGCACCCAATTATCGGCAGACAACGCTGGCATTGAATCTGGATAATGAAAGCGCTTGGCAGAATTGTTTATCGGCCATTAGAGGATTCGCCGCCCGAATGAGCGGCGCCTATTGAAATTTTAATCCCCCTGATTTTACGAGCACGGCTTGCTAGAACAAAATAAAGCTCGACACAGCAACGCAGCCTCAGCATTGAGGAAGTCTTTAACATGGCTTTCTCGCTAATGGCATCAACCAAGTTACCAGCCAGACTGGCGATCCTTGTAGGGTTTAGTGGGATCTTTTAACTGACGAACCGCAGCGATAGTACGATTTTTGCCAAGCAGTAATCTCACTTGACTCCATGACTCGCGGCATAGCAACGCACGGACCGAAGCAGTCCAGCTGCGGTTAATACTCAGCTTAATTGCCGCAGCCGCATCGGGGGAGGTATTGAGGAGTTCTTCCGCCAATTGTTGCGCGCTTAACATTGGGTTATCACTTAACTGAGTCACTAAACCTAAGGTGTTAGCCTCTTCGCCAGAGAGCACTTTTGCCGTGAGACTGAGTAACATCGCTTGATCCTTTGGCATAATTTGCCGCAATGCCACTAGGCCTGCCATATCGGGCACCAGCCCCCATTTGGCCTCCATAATGGATAACTTACTGTCAGGGCTTGCTATCCTAAAATCCGCACCTAAAGCGATTTGCATTCCTCCACCATAACAGCAGCCTTCCAATACCGCGATAACGGGTACAGGTAAACGCTGCCAGCCAAGGGATACTCTTTGGGCTAGGTTGGCATTGCCTGGCAACCCTTTAAACAGCAATTTAACTGCTTGCATCGGCGCCGACATCACGCTTTTGACATCCAAGCCAGAACTAAAATGACCTCCAGCGCCAGATAAAATTACTAGCCGAATACGCGGATCTGATTTAATCCTTTTGATGGTTTTATCGAGTTCGCTAAACATCAAATAATTAATTGCATTGAACTTTTCTGGACGATTAAGCACAACATTTGCGATGCCATTCTCAACCGTAACTTGCACACAACGCTCACCCATGAAATATCCTGCTACTGGTCAGTCCAGACCAAATGTTAACATGTTTGGCATGATTAACCAAAACATGTAACATAAGGCCGAATTTTGACTTTAGTCAAAATATTGTCAGTCACCGTTAAGTATTAGTGTGCGATTATGTTAGGCTGCAATCTAAAACCTAACAAATTCTGATTTATGAAGCTGTTAGAATAAATTTACGATGCTGTTCAGCCCATGCCAGCGTCTAATTTGAACAAAATGCATCTCTAGCAACTCCGCTTACCTACAGCATGTATACCTGTGCAGATAGAGGATCGATACTGTAGACATCTGTTGATGGATTAAGCATATAGATGGTCGCAAAATCGAGGTATTTTTTGCGATAAATAACGAAGTTAACTTAGCTAACCACAATTTTAATCGCACTATGCCTTTAGAATTTAATGGCAAGATAAATAAAATTAGCTAATTAAATCTATAAGTTATATATAGATGATGTAAATCAAACTTGCCCGAAGCACATAATTCGTCACTCAAACATGAAGAATTAGTGTTATCTTCAATAAATGGGCAAATAAGGATCTGTAGTCAGCATGACAATCTCTGTACTCATCTGTGACGATTCCGCTATGGCGCGTAAACAAATGGCTCGCACCCTTCCCAAAGAGTGGGATGTCGAGATTACCTACGCGACCAATGGTGCCGAAGGGTTAGATGCCATTCGCGCAGGTAAAGGCGAAGTGGTCTTCCTCGATCTCAATATGCCCGTAATGGATGGTTATGAAGTACTACAAACCGTTCAACAAAACGATCTCCCCGCCCTTATCATTGTGGTCTCGGGTGATATACAAATCAAAGCTCATGAACGTGTTAAAGCTCTAGGTGCATTGGACTTTATCCAAAAACCCGTCAGTGCTGATGCCATCAGTAATATCCTCCAAGAGTACGGCATTCTTACCCTAACGCAGAAAGATCAGGTGGAAGACACGCCGATGATCAAAGTCGATATGCGTGATGCCTGCCAAGAGATCGCTAACGTTGCCATGGGCCGTGCAGCCGATTTGCTCGCCAAATTACTCGACGTATTTGTCCTATTACCTATCCCCAATGTGAACGTGCTCGAAGTCAGCGAACTGACCATGGCTCTGAAAGCAACAGAAGAAAGCTCAACTGTTTCAGCACTTTGCCAAGGATTTATTGGTGCAGGCGTTGCGGGTGAAGCACTGTTGTTATTCCATGATTCAAGCTTTAAAGATATGGCCAAGCTCATGGGGGTTGCAAATCCTGAGGATAAGAATACCGAGATTGAAGTACTGATCGACACGGGGAACGTATTGATTGGTGCATTCCTGAATGGGATCTCAGAACAACTCGATATGAAATTCAGCCAAGCCCATCCTGTGGTGTTGGGCCGTCACTGTACAGTGAATGATCTTATCCATGATAATTCGGAAAAATGGCACAGAACATTAGCGATGGAAATCAACTATCGTATTGAAAATCATAATATTCAATGCGACTTACTGTTGCTCTTTACCGAAGACTCTATTCCGACACTGAGCTACAAACTCGGTTATTTACTCGATTAATCAGTTGGACTTTACCTTATGTCAAACGATCAAAGCGCAATGAACGAACTCCATTGGCTAATCGATATGGTACAAACCATAGAAGTGGGTCTCGTGGTATTAGATCGCGATTATAATATCCAACTGTGGAACGGCTTTATGGAAAACCATAGTGGCGTTTCACCCAATTCTATTAAAGGTCAAAACCTGTTTAGCCGCTTCCCAGATTTGCCAGCTACTTGGCTAAAGCAAAAAATGGAATCGGTTTTTATGCTCAAAAATCGAGCATTTATTAGTTGGGAACAAAGACCTTACGTGTTTCAGTTTAAAAACTATCGTCCAATTACTGGGCGCGCCGATTTTATGTACCAGAACGTAACTTTGCTGCCTCTCGCTTCATTAACAGGCAAAATTACCCATATCAGTGTGATTATTTATGATGTCACCGATATCGCCGTGAATAAGTTGCAGATCAAGGCCGCCAACGAACAGTTAGAGCGTCTTAGTCAAACCGATGGATTAACGCAACTGCATAATCGCCGCCATTGGCAACTATGCTTGGAACACGAGTACGATCTCTATGCCCGTTATTCCGGTGTAGCAAGCTTGGTGATGATTGATATTGATCATTTCAAAAATATCAATGACACCTACGGCCACCTTGCAGGTGACAAGGTTATTCAACATATCGCCCATCTTCTGAGTCATTCATTGCGGGAAACCGACTGTGTCGGTCGCTATGGCGGCGAAGAGTTTGCGGTAGTCATGCCCAATACCAGTGGCACCGATGCCCTCAACTTTACCGAGCGTTTGAGGGAAAAGATCGCTGAATCCACCGTAGTGTATGAGGGGCTGAAGATTAAAGTGACTGTCAGCCTTGGCGTATGTGAAATAGGCAAACATATTACGAGCAGTTCAAGTTGGATTTCCTGCTCAGACAAAGCGCTTTACGAGGCCAAACAGAAAGGCCGAAATTGTAGCGTCCTACATGCAGCAGCAATTTCCACTTAATTAGGCTTAATAAAGTAAAAGCCCATCATTGATGGGCTTTTACTTTATAAGAATTATGACAACGTATTAATGTGGAAAACCATCGTCCTGTTCGTCATCTTCTTCGTCTTCATCTTCTTCATCGCCAACAAAGTAAGTACCCCAACCGTCATAATCCACTTTTTGCTTGGCTGCGAGTTGCAATAACTGTTCAGTCGCTTTGTCTAATAATGGAATTTCTAACTTGTGATAAGCAACAGCGTCAAAACAGAAAATCACCGAACCATCTTCCAATTCCATTTCTTCAGCATCATTGACTTCAAATCCAAGTTTGAATGCATCAACCGCAGCCTTTTCTAAGCGCTCAAAATTGCTCGATGAAAAATGGTGCTCAATGGTGTATTCAGCATCTGGCTCTGAGCCATCGTCGAGCAAGGCTTGCACTATGTCACGATTCTCGGCGAATTGGGCTTTTAACTGACTTTCAATAGACATGGACTTGTCTCCGTTAAGATAAAACTGGCTCAAATTGGCGTTATTATACGTCATCAGCCGGGATAGTTTTACCCATTAATGTTGCCGCTTCGCGATTTATCTCGTTAAATTTTGCCGACATAATCTCGTGCACCTGTGCCGAAAAGGCTTTCGCGTCAGCTTTATCCAAACCTTCAGTCGGGATTGGCGCCATCATCTCAATAATCACCACACCATTATCCCAACGGTTCAAATCAATATGACTTTGGCATGACGTCAACACGGGTACGACTGGCACACCAGCCGCAATCGCAGTGTGGAAAGCTCCCGCTTTGAAGGGCAACAGTCCGCGCCCCCGTGAGCGCGTACCCTCAGGGAAAATCCACACGGAAAGACGATTCTGCTTAATTTTTTCCGCCGTTTTCGCCATGGTATCAAAAGCACTATTGCGATTTTTTCTATCGATCAGAATATTACCTGAAAGCCAATAGATCTGGCCAAACAAGGGGATCCACACTAAGCTCTTTTTCCCTAAGCTCACAGTGCCTTTAGGTACCGCTTTAGTATGTGTGAATAAATCGAAGTTATTTTGATGATTTCCAAGAAATATATAGGGGCCATCCTGCACTTCCTTAGGCCGACGTACTATGACTTTAAGCCCTAAAATCGGCGCTGCGGATGAAAAGATCTTGGCGAACATATGTACATTGTCACGGTGACGAGGTCGTAATAGGCAAACCAAACCACCAAAAATAAATGCAAGTAACAATGACACCGCCAACAACACAGATCTGACAATTAATAGCACGACATACTCCAAGGGTGAAAGTGGCGACAGTATAGCCACCCAGCCCTAGGGACTCAATATAATGTTTACATCTGTTAGCTGAGTTGCTAACAATCAAACAAAAGCCCATCGTTACTCACGCAATAAGCGTATCGATGGGCTTTTAAATCAATATCAACGCCTAACACTCAGCATAAAACCTAGCGTTAGATCTGACTCACTGTAGCCATTTTGCTTAAGCCTACACGAAATACCAGTGCACTGACTGCCAAGGTTGCGACAATCGCCGCCCCACTCGGTAAATCCATGGTTGCCGATAATACCAGACCAAGTAAGTAACCCATAAGGCCGACCAGATAGGCGTAAAACAAGCCGTTTTTACCTTGGTATTTATTCAGAGCAAGTGCAGGTAAAATCAAGGTACTAAATACTAAATAGACGCCCACCAGCTCAACCGACAACGTAATAACTAGGGCAAACAGGAGATAGAATCCGGCACCATTTAATATTTGTGGCCGCCAAAAAATCAACGCCAACACCCCAGCATAAACCACTGTCGGTAACACTAATTGCGACCAACTCACCCAAAGGATCTGGCCCGACATCAATTGTTTTAGCAGCTCTGCACCATGGGGATCGTTCGCCAGCAATAGCATAGCGGCCACGGCCGATAGCACATAAAAACAACCGATCATGGCTTCTAACTCACCCGCCATTCGCTTAGATAACCAAGCGATAAACCCCGCCCCCGCAAGGGCGAATAAGGCCGGCATCCACGCATTAGAAAATGGCATCTCTTCTAACCTGTGGTCCATGTGCGCCACAATCGCCCCCAACGCGGCGACTTGCGCAATGGCTAAATCGATAAAGATGATCCCACGCTTAAGCACTTGTTTGCCAAGTACAATATGCGTTGAGAGCACTAAGATCCCCGCCGCCAGCGCTGGCAGCAGGATCGACATCAGTTCCAGATCCAACATAGGCTTATTTCACCCCGTTTAAGAGGGCTATCGCGCTGTCGTAGAGGCTGAAGAGATCTTGACTCGCATCGTTGCCACCTACCGACATTGGCAACATAAGCACAGGTAGATTAGCCTTTTCACCCAACCACTTAGCACCACGCTCATCCTGATAGGACGCCACAACTACAGCCAGAATATCGCCCTGCTCAGCACGGCTCAGCAAACTCGCTAAATGGCCGCTAGTCGGCGCCAGACCGGGTTTAGGCTCAAGATCAGCAGCTTGTTCAATCCCCAACCAGTTGAACAGATATCTAAAGCTGGTGTGATAGGCGATGACCTTTTTGCCTTTTAACGGTTTGGCTTGTTCTTCCCAACGAGGGATCGCCGCCTGCCAACGAGTGCTAAAATCCGCTAATGCCTTTTGGTAATTCGCCGCCTCGCTCGGGTCGAGTTGACTCATCTTAGCGCTGAGCGCATTCGCGACGCTTAGCAAACGAGTCGGATCGAAGTGAATATGCGGATTTCCCTGAGCATGCACATCACCCATGCTGCGGTCCACACTCGCTAACTTATCTAAGGTATCGATTTGATCGGCGGCGAAAAACAACCCCTGATCGGTAGAGCGAACCTTAGCGTTAGCCGACTTCATTTGCAGCATTGGCAGCCAACCGATTTCTAAATCGGCGCCCGCACAGACCACCAGATCCGCTTGGCGCATTTTGGCGATCAAACTCGGACGCGCCTGCACTTGATGCGGATCCTGTAAGGCCGTGGTTGCCGAATAAATGCTGGCGTTTGGAGCCAACTCTTTTGCCAATGCGGCATATTCGGGTTCACAGGCAAACACATTCAGCTCTGCATGGGCAAAGCCTGAACAGGCGAAAGACAGGGCCGCTGCGGCCGCTTTAACAAAATTAGAATTGATGCGCACCGTGAGCCCCCAGAGACATAATGTATTGAACAGTGAAAACATTGTCGTCTTCGATTCCATCGAAGTTAGTTCCCTTCTGATTGGTGTACTGGAAACGTACCGTCGAGAAATGGCTCGAATGCCACGCCAGACTCACCTCAGATTCCTTTAACTTCTGTCCATGGAAATGATCGCCATGGAGCTCTTGGGTATCCACCTCGCCGTAACGCACACCCGCAGACCAGCTAGGCGTGAATTGATATACGCTGCTCAGATACCAACCTTGATGATAATCCTTGCTCGGCGCATCCTCGGGATGAAGGTCGCTCGGCACAAAGTCAGTCACACGATAATACTCGCCGCTCAGGGTCAGGTTTTGGTATTTATAGTTACCATTTGGCGCCCATTTATACACAAAATCAGCACCATAGGTGTTTTTACCTGTGTAAGATGCCGCATGGCTGTGGTCATGGCCTTCCTCGGCAGTTTCGTCTTCGTGCTCATCGCCTTCTTCATGGGCTGTGACTTGACCGTTTTCGTTACGTAAGTAACTCAATCCCGCCTGCCATGAACTGTTATCCCCTATATCGCCACCGATTTTTGAATATAAGGTGTACACACCGACATTTTTAAACTCACGTTCGCCATGTTCATCGGCGGCGCGCATGCTCTCGCCCTTGAACGCTTCAGCGCCAATGGTCCAATACAAATCAGTTGGAGCAACAAAGTTTAAGCGCACGCCATCATCGAAGTAGTGGCCGCCGAAAAATGCACGGTAAGCAATCGGGCGGTCGGTGAATGAATCGGTATGTAAATGCTGGTTATTTAGATAACCGATATCCGACAGGAAACGTCCGCCACGGATGGAAAAACCCGCAGGCATTGCCATGGTTTGGATAAAGGCTTCTTCAAGATTAAGCTCGGTTTCACCATCATGCATCTCAACGACGGCGGTCACTTTGCCGTAGAACATGTCGTCAATATTGGCACTCATCGCCAACTCAGTTTCACCTAAACCAAATCCTTCGGCGGTTTCTGCCAATGGGCGTTCAGCCGTTTGATAATAGCCATTCAGCACCGCACTGATCGCTGGATTGGTTAAACTTGAGTCAGCGGCAAATAACGTCGGCGAAGCAAATGCGCACGCCAAGGCCACCAAAGAAATTCGGTTGTTAAAAACAGTCATGATATCTCCAAAATACAACTAGCACTCGATGACTAAGTTAAGTCATCAAGAAATACAATAAGTTAAAATATTAAAGTTGATTTAATGGAGAACAGGCGGCGCACGGCTTAGGTAAACACTGACGTGTTTGAAGAAGGTAACGGGTAAGACAAACTCACAAACATCAAATCGCTGTATCGCTAAATTTAACGTCTGCGGAGCTGTGAACAGAATTTTATTTAGCTGATGTTGATGGAAGCAGAGCGTACAGTGCGTCTTCGCCCCATCATCAAGGTGAGTCACACTATGGGCTGAGGCAACAAAAGACAGCAGTATCAATACGGCGGCAAGCCATATCGAAATTGTGCGTCTTAAGTGACTATCTAGTCTCACTCAGTCGTCCCCATAGTAAAAAGTGGCACAAGTTTAAGTCAGGCCGCTAGTAAGTTGCAATAAGGTAATGGTCAAGCAATGCGTTACAAGATATTTACCATTGCAACTGATGACGCCTTAAAAAGAGCACATTATTGGCAAAAAGAGTTATTTAAGATTAGCTTAAGTCAGTGAATCTATTATGTGCCCAGTGTTATACAGGCTAAATATTTAATTCTATTCAACCCAGCAAAAGGCAACCAAAATGCTAGCATTCTTTCGTGAAAACTTAGGATTAATCTTAGGGATAGTGATTTTCGGCGCAGTCATTTTGGGCGGGATTTATTACGTAGAACACTCATTAGAGAGTCAAGAACAGGTTATTCAATAACAGGTTTACCCTGTAAAACAATGTCGAGCCTCAGTGGTAGGCCCCTAAACGGCTCGACAGGGTTAAACCAGTGTCATCCCATCTCTAGCGATACTTTTGCCGTTGATCGCTATCGTCTTCCTTCTCTGGTGCCTCAATCGTTTGCAGCTGATCCATAAAATGACTCACCAACAGCAACATCACACAGAAGATCATCACAGGGATCAAAAAATGCCGCGTCGAGGCATCGAAGTAACTGTATAAGCCCGTCAGAACACTCGCATAAAAACCAAACAACTTTAACTTCAATAATTTAGGACTATGACCAAGCCACGCTGAACAATGGGGACATTGGACTTGGGCGTGAAAGCCCTTTCCGCGCTGCTGGGTAATTTGGGCAATTTTAATCGACTGATGACAATGGGAGCACAGCATGTAAAGTACATTCCTAACTATGGGGCGCTAAGTTTATCAGATCCTTATCCCATTCCGTCGAACTAATTAGCGTCGAGGTTTCAGAGCTTCATTCTATGGCCTAAAGCTGTAAACTGGCGCACAAATTTTAAACATTGTTAGTCTATTATGCTGTTGATATTTTACAGGGTTTAGCTCGACACCTATCATATACCTACCTCTTTTTGTGGAAGATAACGTCTATGCGCCGCTCGCTAATATTGATACTTGCCCTAAGCTTTCCACTACTGATGAGTGCCAAGGTATTCGCTGCAGATCCAGACCCCATTACAACCAGCCCAACCGCTTCGGCATCAAACGAAACCCAAAGTGAATTAACCACACTTCAGACCGCCATTAAAGAGGACATTGCGCGCTTAGGTCAATACCAAGGTGAATTACGCACCATTGTTGAATATCGCATTCAAAATAAGACCTTACAGTTACGCAATAAGATTAAAGCACTCTTGGATGATAATACTTACGATAAAACTTTTATGCTGGCTCTAATCCAAGAGCAATTGCAGTTTAATCTGAAAATTAACGACTACTTTAATGATCTCATCACCAAGTTGGCTCAAAAACTTGGCACGGCGGATGATGAAGCCACCTTACTCGAGATCTCAAAACGTGAACTCGACAAAGACAATAACTATAAGCAACGGCTTGAGACCTTAAACTGGCTAATCCAAATTGGCCAAGATGTAACAGCTGAAAAAACACAGCTCACCCAACTCCTGCTTAACCGCGCCGATAACTTCGACAGCTTTGTCACTTACACCCAACAACAGTTACAAAATGCGGTCAATGATGCCACCAATGCAGGGAAAGACGTTACCGCAGCGCAAACCAGTCGCGTGATACAACTAAAAGAACGTTTAGCACAAAACAGCCAGAGCCTCAGCACCAATATCGAGTTACTGGATGCACTAGGGCAAAATACCGCCTTGCTCAAAAAGACCTTGTTTAGTATTTCAGGTGATATTACGCAGGACGTATTAAACATTGATGTGGCATCGAGCTTAATAGAGCAATGGCTAAATACTGCGAAGGATCAAGCCATTAATCATGGACCAACATTGGTCTTTAAGTTATTTATCTTCTCTCTGATCCTGTTTGTCGCTGGCCTTGCAGGCAAACTGGTGAAAAAAATAGTCAGTAATACCGTTAGCAACTCTAAGTTGAATTTCAGCAAGTTACTACAAGACTTCTTTACCTCACTCTCGGGCAAGGCAGTATTTACTATCGGCGTACTGATTGCTTTATCCCAGCTTGGTATCGAATTAGGCCCCTTACTGGCTGGCTTTGGTATCGCGGGTGTGATCATCGGTTTTGCCCTGCAAGATACTCTATCCAACTTCGCTTCAGGCATGATGATTTTGATCTATCGTCCGTATGATGTCGGCGATTTGATTAATGCGGCTGGCGTATCGGGGCGCGTTAGCCATATGAGCCTAGTCTCTACCACCATTAAAACATTAGATAACCAGAGACTTATCATTCCCAACAATAAGATTTGGGGGGATACCATCAACAATATTACCGCCGAGCACCAGCGCCGAGTCGATATGACATTTAGCATCGGCTATGGCGATAGTATTGAGCAGGCCGAAGCGGTACTAAAATCGATTGTTGAGGCGCATCCTAAAGTACAAAAAGTGCCTGCACCACTGATTAAGTTGCACGTATTAGGAGAATCCTTGGTCGACTTTATCGTCCGCCCCTGGGCAAAACCAGAAGACTATTGGGATGTATATTGGGATATCACCCGTGAGGTGAAAATGCGCTTCGATGCTGAGGGTATCAGCATTCCTTTCCCACAGCGCGATGTGCATATTTACCAAACCAGTAAATAGTCTTTCGTCAAAGCGAATTCTTAACAAAAGGCGCAATCTTTGATTGCGCCTTTTCATCTTTACATTCAAATGGCTAACAAACTAACCTAATCCAGTAATCTCACCATCTACGGTGATATCTACCTTTAAATAACCAGGACTTAACCCAAGCCCTGGCATGGTCATCACATTGCCCACCAGCGCAGTGATAAACCCAGCGCCCGCATTTAACACTAATTCACGCACAGGCACGATAAAACCTTGGGGCACACCTTTAAGCTGAGGATCGTGGCTAATGGATAAGGGTGTTTTCGCCATGCAAACAGGTAAATGCCCATAACCAAGCGAGTTGAGTTCCTGTAATTGCAGCTTAGCCGCATCGGATAAGCTCACCCCTGCGGCGCCATAACCCACTTCAGCTAAGATCGATAATTTAGCTTCTAAGTCCATATCATCAGGATATAACAACCGAAACTCGCTTGGCTGCTCACAGGCACGGATTACGGTTTGTGCGAGGCTAATGGCGCCTATTTCACCTTGGCTAAAAGCCTCGCTAAGTTCGCAACCAAATGCCGCGGTAGCACTTACAGCCTCAATTAACCAGTTAAGCTCGGCGTCCGTATCGGTGGCAAAACGATTGATAGCAACAACAACGGGAATACCGTAACGCGCTACATTGTTGATATGCCAGTTTAAGTTGGCAAAACCCGCCTCAAGACGGACTTGGTCTGGTGCATTAATATCCGCATCGGACGATAGGCCACTATTGGCCTTAAGTGCTTTCAAAGTGGTCACTAATACCGCGGCGCTCGGGGTTAATCCCGACTGACGCGCCTTGATATTACAGAACTTTTCAAAGCCCATATCGGAACCAAACCCACCTTCGGTCACCACAAAATCGGCTAACTTTAACGCAATATCATCAGCAATCACCGATGAGTTACCGTGGGCGATATTGGCAAAGGGGCCCCCATGAATAAGACAAGGAGCACCGTTTAAGGTCTGCATTAAAGTGGGTTTTACCGCCTCCGCCATAATCGCTGTCATCGCACCTGCGACACCAAGATCTTGCGCGCTAATGGTTTCCCCTTGACGATTAAGGGCTAGCACTAACTTACCTATACGTGCGCGCATATCCGCCAGATTGCCGCTCAGCGCCAGAATCGCCATTAACTCTGAAGCGGCAGTAATATCAAATCTTGAATGATAAGCAGGACCGTTGTTTTCACCCAATCCCACCTCAATTTCCCGCAAGCAACGGTCGTTATGATCAACCACCCTGTGCCAACGAATACCCTTAGGCTCAATATCTAAATACCTTAATCCCGATTGACGCTCATATTCCGCCCGCCCCAAACGCGTCTCATGGTAAAGCCGAGAAGCAATCGCCGCTGCACCAAGATTATGTGCGCTACTCACAGCATGAATGTCGCCTGTTAGGTGCAAATTCAGCTCCTGCATGGGCACCACTTGGGCGTAACCACCGCCTGCGGCGCCACCTTTCACCCCAAATACAGGCCCCATACTTGGCTGGCGAATACAGGCACAGACTTTGTTGCCGAGCGCCTTGAGCGATTGCGTTAAACCAATAGTCGTCACGGTTTTGCCTTCACCATGGGGCGTTGGCGTCACTGCGGTCACAATAATCAGCTTCCCCTTTGGTTGCCCGGCTAAGCGCTGCTGTACTTGTGGCTCCACCTTAGCTTTGGTATGACCAAATAGCTGCATCTCTTCGGGCAACAACCCAAACTCTGCACCAAGTTGTGCGATATCTTTTAGATGCGCGCGGCGCGAAATCTCCATATCGGTTAGCATGGGTAATATTTTCCTCTGGAACTTTGGTATACAAACTTTTATAGGAAATGAGTATACGGAACAAAAGCGTGCAAACAGTTTGTATCAGCCACCGCTGATTGAATATGGCGGATAGTAGGTGATTAGCTTTAAGATATATAGCCATCGAAAGGGTTAATGAGCGATTCCTTAATCTGCATCAAATAAATCGACCAAGGCCCTTCACCCTACAAAATACAGATTCCCAAAAGAGAAACAACATGAACGGATCCCCTTTTACTTTTTCAGAGTTTGTTGCCGGCTTTTGGCGAATGCACAATTGGCAAATGTCACCCGCCGAGCGACTTAATCTGATAGAACACTATTTAGACCTAGGTGTGACCACTATGGACCACGCCGATATTTACGGCCAATACCAGTGCGAAGCCCTGTTCGGCGAAGCATTAGCGCTAAAACCCGCCTTAAGACAGCAGATGCAATTAGTGAGCAAATGCGGCATAAAACCCGCCTTCAATTGCCGTCCCGAGCGCTACGTGAACCATTACGACACCTCCAAAGCGCATATTATTGCCAGCGTGGAGCAATCACTAAAGTCGCTTAAAACCGATTATATAGATCTGTTGCTGATCCACAGACCCGATCCTTTAATGGACGCCGATCTAGTGGCCGATGCCTTTGCTGACTTAAAACAAGCTGGGAAAGTGCAACATTTTGGGGTATCTAACTTCACCAATGCGCAGTTGTCATTATTGCAGTCGAGATTAACTGAGCCCTTAGTCACTAATCAGCTGGAGATCTCTCCGCTAATGATGGCGAGTTTACACGATGGCAGTCTCGATTTATGTCAGGAGCGGCGCATTCGGCCGATGGCTTGGTCCTGCTTAGGCGGCGGAAAAATCTTTGACAATAGCCATCCACAGGCCATTCGCTTGCAACAAACCTTAGCAGTCATCGCCGATGAGATTGGCGCCCAAGATATCAGCCAAGTGATTTATGCTTGGGTGCGGATGTTACCGAGTCGACCCGTACCGATTATTGGCAGTGGTAATATCGCGAGGATAAAAACCGCGGTGGCCGCACGGACGCTCACATTAGACCGGCAGCAATGGTTTAGTATCTGGCAAGCATCAACCGGACACAGCGTGCCTTAACCCACGCCCCCCCCCCTCAAACAACACCAACAATAACGGCGCACTTGGCGCCGTTATCTTGATCCTGCTTAAAGCTGTACTTCACCACTGAGGTGCGGTCTGCGACCTTTACTGTCTCGCAGCTCAAACACCCACTTGTCTGGCGACTTTTCGTAACCAAATCCCACTTCGGCAGGCATCAGTAACGGCAGCTTAAAGGCAACATCGACCACAAAGGGGCGCTCACCAATCTCAGGCATCAATTCCGCTAAGCAGCGCGCCTTAGACCACATACCATGGGCCAGCACTCGGTCAAAACCAAAACGTTTCGACAGCACCGGATGCAAGTGGATCAGGTTATAGTCACCCGACGCTTTGGCATAACGACGACCTAAATCTTCACTCAACTCCCATGATTGAGGCGAGTCCCAAGCCATTTCAAGTGCCTTTGGAGGACGAACGCGACGACCGGCAGTCTCTATGCGATAGAGGTAAGTCGACAGCGATTCCCACACCAATTCTTCGCCCACAAAGGCCTTAGAAACAAACTCAAATTCTAAGCCCGAATCAGTTTCACGGCTGGTTGTTAGCGCGCATTCCAGGGAAAACACGTCATCGACCGTCGTCGGGCGATAAACTTGAATACGGTTCTTTAAATGGATCATCCCAAGTAACGGGAAGGTAATGCCATCATGGGTAAAAATCACCGCGTGCAGGCGAAATGCCATCACATAAAGGTAGGTGGGAGGTAATATTTTACCGTCGAAATCAAAACCACACACTTGCGCATATTGGCTGACTTTTGCCTCGGACACCTTCACATTGGGCGCGCTCACCTTGATATAAGGCAGCGGCTGTTGATCCCAACCGGGTTTACGGCCAAAGAAAATCTTGCGATAAAGAGAAAACAGCGACGGCATCGCGTTCAATTCAACACAATATGCATTATTCAAGTCTGAGTACCTTTTAATTAACTATCCCTATGCACGGATAGCCAGCAATACCCTCGGACAGATGCATAACATCTGGAAAATCAAAAAATCACGAGTGTAAAACAGGCAAAACAGTGTCTTAAAAGGGCTGATGCTGACTCTCCGAATGGACAATTATACCCAAACAACCTGAAGATGAGGATTCAGCGGGAATGTAACGCTCTTTAGGCAAGGCGGTTATTTGCGGACCTAGTGGACTAAGTTAAAAATAACCAACACAGCATAAAGAGCGTTAAAACCCGCCGAGACGGAGCGCCTAGGGCACTCCACTTCGGTGTTGCATCAATTCACAAGGTGTTCACATTCCTTCATTGATGCGCCTTGAATTGAAGCCCCCTAGACGCTCTGAAACTCATATCTTCAGGTCGCTTGGGTATATTAGAGTCAGGTTTATCGAAAACGGCATGATTATACCCTAGAGGATCGAGTTCTGGGTATCCCTAAGTAAAGTAGGATTTTTTACTACCTTTAAAATCAAAAAGTTACACTCAACTCCTAAAGCAACAATCATCGCAGCTACAGGAAAAGTGCGAAAATATGCCGCCTGTGCGACACTATCGCCCCCAGTCTTTAACTTAGTTAACCCGTGCAAGATAAGAATTTCGATAAACTCGCGCAAAAATTCGCGAAGAATATTTATGGCACGCCTAAAGGTGAAATCCGTGCTGCCGTGCTATGGCGCGATCTTGCTCCTGCATTAGCGCAATTTGGCGATAAAAAATTACGAATTTTAGATGCCGGCGGCGGTTTTGGTTACTTCAGCCAAAAGCTAGCACGCCTCGGACATGAAGTCGTACTGTGCGATATTTCCGCCGAAATGCTCGCCCAAGCGAAAGAGCAAATCGATGCCAGCGACACGCCATTGGCCATCAGCTTAGTACATTCGCCCATTCAAGCCTTATCGATTGCTGAACATGGCATGTTCGATCTTATCCTTTGTCATGCCGTGGTTGAATGGCTAGTCGATGCCAAGACCACCATGGAAGGCTTATTGACCATGCTTAAGCCCAATGGGCTGTTTTCGCTGATGTTTTATAATAAAGAAGCGATGCGATTCCATGCGCTCGTGTCGGGTAATTTCGACTATGTGGCCGCCGATCTAAAAGTGAAGAAGAAGGTACGCCTCACGCCAACGCACCCGCTTTATATCCATGATGTTAAACAATGGTTTGCCGAATGGCACATGACCCTGCTGCGCGAGTCGGGCGTGCGAGTCATTCACGATTATTTGAAAAAACAGCAAGCTGCGGATTTTGACTATCAAAAACTGCTGGCGATGGAGCTCGAATATTCGCAACGCGAGCCCTATATTTCGCTCGGTCGTTATGTGCATTTTTTAGGGCAAAGCGCTGCAACGTCCCAAGCATCTGAGTAATATCGCGAAATAATACAGGACGCCTTGGCGTCCTGTATTATTAAATCACCCGATGATTTGCTCCTAACTCAGTGCACCAAGTGCGTTAAAACTCAGAGTCCCAAGCACAATCCCAGTCAAATCACTAAATATCAGTATGATCAGTCACATTGCTCACGCCAACAGGCGGTTACTGTCGCGCCCTTCTGCTTAAGGAGTTGCACCACACTCTTATCGCCAACCACATGGCCCGCTCCCACCACTACAAATAAAGGCTCGCTAGCAGTTACTGAACCCATCAATCTTATTATCCCATCAGCCATGACTTTATTACGCTGCCAGAGAATTTTATCCAGCATCTGTGTATCACCCTCGCCACCCAGTTGCTCCTGCATTAGCGTATCCAGCGCGGCTTCATCACCACTGCGCCATGCATCAACCAGTGAGAGCAGCTCAGCATCCGGCGCATCAATAGCTTCACGTACCATTGCCCACTGGATTTGACTATCGAAGGAGGCAAGTAATTGAAACTGTGAGTCAGCCGTCTCTAACTCATAAACCGGCTTATCCCCGCGCCCAAGCAACTGCATGTCGACACCATAATCGGTGCTAAAACCTAAGCCATTGTAGCGTAATAGATTAAGTTGAGATGCCTGTAGCCAAGGCGCGAAAGCTTGAATTGACTGACATAAACTCGCTTTATCCCCACAATATTGGTTCATTGTAGCGACTGTTTGTTTATCTCTACTTTGCCAATCAAGCCCTTGCGCTGAATTTGCCATACCGTATTTTTGCAATAAGGCACGGCTATCAACCTTATTCATATCGATTTCGACAACAAGTCCTTTGGATTTGGCGAACGCCGCCTCAACTTGTGCAGGCATAGGATAAAAATCAGCACGACCAATATGAATAGAGCCCAGCAGATAAGCTGATTTCCCCTGCCATTGCACACGATAAAATGGCGGTTTATCCGAAGGTGCAGCCCAAGTTATCCCACCTGCAAACAGCGTAACACTTAAGAGTACGAGTAATAGTCGCCACCGACTTGTTGCCATATCCTTTGCCCCTTATAATTCCTGCAAATTTTGCAATGAGACGCTGTTATGCCACACACTAAGGTTATAGAGCAACTGAAAGAAAATCTTCAAATCGCCTATCGCCAAGCCATCGATGCCGACGCTAAGTTAGATGAATTGAAAAAAGCTGGCCATGGAAAATTCACGAGTATCTTTACAGCCGAACAAGGGTTTATGGTTTCAAGCAATCGCTTTTTGCCATACGTGCAAGAACTGGTCGATGACTTAACTAAATTGCAGCAACACACTAGCCTTGACCCCGTCGCACTCGAAACCTTAGTGCGTCAACTGGCCGCGCTGCTGCAAACGCTGCACGCCTTTAAAAAGCAAAGTTAATTCCATTTCCACGAGTGGATTTTCAGCCGCACAAATTGTCATCATTTTGTCATTTCTAAGTCATAGACTCCGCAAACATTGTTGCGGGGGCAGAAGTAATGACGAGTTTAGATCTAGCACAAGAGCTTGATAAGATAATTGCGAAGGGGGCAATCAGCCCCCTATTTCAGCCCATTTTCAATATATTGGAACATAAGATCCACGGCTTTGAGGCGCTCAGTCGTGGGCCAGAACACAGCCCACTTTATTCACCCGTTCCCCTCTTTAAAACCGCCGAGCATCAAGGCAAGTTGAGTGAGTTAGAAACCTTATGCCGCCGTATTGCGCTGGAGCAATTTAAGCTACGTCAGTTTCAAGGGCGCTTGTTTATCAATATTTCCCCAAAAGCCCTGCTCGATCCGGCTCACCCTAAAGGTATGACGCTGCAACTGTTGCAACAACTCGGGATTTCACCCTCACAAGTGGTAATTGAGCTGTCGGAGCAATATCCCGCCGATGACATTGATTTACTCAAATCTTGCCTGAATCACTATCGTAGCCAAGGATTTATGACGGCTATTGATGATTTAGGTGCAGGCTATTCGGGTTTACGGCTGTGGTCAGAGTTATCCCCCGACTATGTAAAAATCGATCGGCACTTTATCCACCAAATTGATTCGACCCCAGTTAAACAAGAGTTTGTGCGCTCGATTGTCGAACTCTGTCAAAGCCTTACTTGTAAAGTGATTGCCGAAGGAATTGAAACCCAAGAAGAACTAGCCGTACTTAAACAGCTAGGAATTGTTTATTGCCAAGGTTATTTGCTTGGACGTCCAGAGGCACAACCAAGTCGCGCAATGAAAGCGACCTTAGTCCCTAACAACACCCAAATTCAGCCAAGATATAGCGAATCCGCTGAAAGCCTCTGTACCAGTGCACTAACAGTGGTGCCGACACTCAAGCTGAAGCACCTAAGCGACACCTTTAGCGCCCAACCCACCTTACAAGCTGTCGTTGTGGCGCAAGATCAACTGCCGCTGGGGATTATTAGCCGAGCCACTCTGCTCGAACTTTTCAGTACCCCCTATGGTCGGGCGCTTCATGAAAATCATGCGGTTAGCGAGGTGATGGATCACCAAGTGCTACAAATTGAAGCTAACGAACCGCTCTCCATTGTGAGTCAGTTATTGACCTCGGAGAGCGCCAATACCGTCGCCCAGCAATTTATTATTCTGCGCCGAGGGCAATTACTCGGGATTGGCCACACCAAAGATTTGCTCCAGCGGATCACCGAGCACAGGATCAAGATGGCAAGGCATGCCAATCCCTTAACTGATTTACCCGGTAATGTGCCGATCCAAGAAGAACTAAAACGTCTCAGAACTCAACAAAAGCCTTTCTACTTGGCCTATTTTGACCTGTGTCAGTTCAAGCCTTACAACGATATTTACGGCTTTTGCCGCGGCGATGAGGTGATCTGCGAGGTCGCCAATCTATTAGTGAAATACAAGACGGACAACTGCTTTATTGGCCATGTGGGCGGCGATGACTTTGTGGTGATCAGTACCTGCAATCAACTTATCGATCGTTGCCAACGGATATTGACGGATTTTGAAACCAATAAACCTCTCTTCTATAGTGCCGAACATTGGCAAGCCCAAGAAATGCTGGCAGATGACAGGCAAGGACAAGCTTGTTATCACAAGTTGATCAGCCTATGCGTCGGCGTACTCACACCAGCCCATACCTTTAACTGCAATGAACACAGCCTATCGACCTTAAGTGCCAAGGCAAAAAAACAGGCAAAATCCGCAAGTAACGGATTTTGCCTGTTAGAAGAACAAGAAGAGACTCTTCAAGCCTTGAGTGCTTAGATGGGACTAATGCCTACAACTTAGGCGCAACGGTTTTTTTCAACCAATCGCTGAGCATTTTTGTTTCATACATAAATGGCTTGTCATTCACTGACTGAATGCCGGACATAAAGCCCATGTCGGAGAGTTTTTCATCCCCCGCGATGATCACTTTGTCATTTTCAAGCACTTGATAACTAAAGGTTATACGGGGTGGATAAAGATCTTTTATCACCCGTAAATCATCAGCTGTCGCCCCAAAGGTTGGACGCATATCGCCCGCTAAGTCGACATCAGTAACTGTCATCTCCAACTTTTGGTTCGGTTTTAAGACTTTTACGGCTTCTTTATTGATATTTGTGGTTAAGGTATCGAATAAACGCTTTTCATAACGGGACTGAATTTCGCCCGAAGATTTAATATCACGAAAATCTTTTGGATTTTGCCAAACAATCTTCACCACTCCGTCTTCAGTCACAGGGTCAGTTTTCGCCTCATCGGCGGCCCACACACTACTGCAACTCAACACACCGGCGAGTAATAGGAACTGGACTTTCATATTTGCCTCCTAAGCCTAATAGTTTCTGCGTTATACCGTACAAAATCTAACCTGAACTCGAGCTTAATGCAAAACGCTCCCCTTAACAGCACATAATCAGTAAGCTTTTGTATAAATTAGTAAATATGATAGAAAATTTCAGATGATATCGTATCTTTTTGTATCCAATACCCAATAAGGGATAAAGTTATTAATTTGTGACTTTTTAACGCGCATATTACCTAAAAAAGTATTATCCTTCGCACACTGTTTTATGACCTCTAATTAAAAATGAAATTCCCCGTTGTACCTGTATTTGTATTGATCCTACTTTCCTGTTTTACCAGCGCGATTTGGTTTATCTCCTCAGGGGAGAAAGACACGCGCCCAGAAACTTGGTCATCTTTTATTTATACCCATGGTTATGATTCTGGTAAGTATAAAAAAACTGATAATTTCAACAGCTATGAGGCCTGTCGAGACTTTGCCAAAGAGCAATCATCTTTTTACGATAACGTGCCTTGGGAATGCGGTCTAAAATGTGGTTTTGACTCCCGTAAACAGGGATTTCAATGCCAAGAGATGCGTAACGAGCAGTAAGGTTATGGTTCAGCCAAGGTTCAAGATATCCTAGGTAAGCTTAATTTCTAAGCAATACCTTTGGTTTTGTTGGTCATGGATGGATAATGGAATGGACCCATCCACTTTAAATCGGCCTCGCAATGGGCCACGATGTAGTCGCTAAAACTCATCAGAAAGAGGACGGGTCCACCTATGAAGATTACTACAATCGGTTTAGATATCGCAAAGTCTGTTTTTCATGCTGTTGGCGTCGATAAAGCAGGCAAGTTAATTAAAAAGAAAATGCTTAGACGCAAAGACTTGCTTCCCTTTATCGCGAAAATTGAGCCTTGCTGATTGTGATGGAAGCCTGTAGTGGCGCAAATTACTGGACCAGAGAATTTGAGCTGTTGGGCCACAGCGTCAAGTTAATTGCTCCTCAATTTGTCGTGCCTTTTCGGCAAGGTAACAAAAATGACTACAATGATGCTTTAGCCATCGCGGAGGCTGCGCAGCGACCCAACATGCGGTTTGTAAAACCCAAAAGCGTCGAGCAGCAAGATGTGCAACTGCTCCACCGAATGCGCGAACGATTAACTAAGCAATCAACAGCCTTAATCAACCAAGTGCGAGGTATGTTAGCTGAATACGGCATCGTGATAGCCAAAAGTAAATCGGCTTTTAAAGTACAGTTTCCTGAGATTTTGACTAACGAAACCAATGCGCTGACTACCAAAGGTCGAACAATTTTTTATCAGTTATATGAAGAGGTTACAGATATAGAAAGACGGCTTAAGGATTGTGATACCCAAGTACTCACTGAAACGAAAAACAATGTGATTTGCCAGCGTTTAGAGACTATCCCAGGTATTGGTCCCGTCACCGCTACGGCCTTTTATGCGGCTGCTGGAGAGGGTAAAGACTTCAGTAATGGTAGACACTTTTCAGCTTGGTGTGGCTTGGTTCCCAAGCAACACAGCAGCGGAGGTAAAGATAACCTCCTTGGGATAAGCAAGCGGGGAAATGCGTATTTACGTACCCTGTTTATTCACGGCGCCAGAGCGGTGTTGCAGCACAGTTGTCATAAACAGGATAAATTTAGCTGCTGGGCAATACAGTTAGCAGAGCGCCGAGGTTTTAATCGAGCCTGTGTGGCCGTCGCCAATAAACTCGCGAGAATGGCATGGGTTATCGCGGCGCGTGAGGAAGAGTATCGGCTTCCAGTATAGTACTGAATAGATTCAATAAACGTGAATAATTAACCAACCAGCAAGTTGCTAAGACACTTGATTTGATGATGAGACAGTCAGACTGATCTACTAAAAACCTTAGTCGGGCATAGGCTCATTACGAAGCCGCAGGGATGATAAGGACTGTAGAAGCAGATATCCATCAGGGCCAGAGGGATCCCTCAATAACAGGCCGGATATATGGGTGCAATGAACTCTTCTCAAAATCGTTATCGAATGTCTTGCAAACCGGATGGGTCCATATATGCACGATGAAAGCCAAACGACGATTTAAAAACCAACCGAGTTCTGGTGATTTTAATTTGGAGTTTATCTATGAAGCTAAAAACGGCCCCCATACGCCATGCAGTGATAACAAAGTTTACCTTATGCACTCTGCTCACACTCAGCACACTGATCAGTTTATCTAGCCATGCAGCGACACTGACGGCCGAACAGCAACAAGCAGTAAAATCGCACTTCGATAAACTGGCCCAGTCACAGCAAGTTGCAGAGCAACGCCTGACTGAGCAGCTCGATCAAGAATTTACCCGCCAATTAGCACAGGAGGAGCATCAGTTCATGCGCCAAACGTGTACCCAATACGGCATGACCTTCGACGTTACCAGTAACGCATGTTTGCGCTCTTAGGGCGAATTAAAACGGAAAACGCGCACTAAGCTCAGGATATTGCTGTCTTAAGTCTTTGGGTTTAGTGCTAAATTTTTTGCCTACGGGAGTCGCTTTACCCGAAGGCATAAAAGGCAACTCTTTACCCGTTCGGTCTTCGTATAATTGCCCTGCAATAAGATCGTAATCTTCAATAAAGGGATAGGCATAACCATCCTTTTCTGGCCATGCAGTTAACTTCGCTAACGAATCAGGCTGGGCAATCACAGCCTCATAACTGGCTTGTCCAAGTGAAATCAGAAAAGCGCGAAATTCGGCAAAGGCATAATCAGAATCACACCCCGTAATGATATAAGCCGCCCCCCAAACCGACCATAAATAACTTCGGCGCATCTGTTGACCAAACAGCTTATCAAAGACTTTTAGCTCTTCATCACTCAGTTTACTCAGTTTCAGCTTTAATGCCTCAACCAAAGACTCTTGGGATTGCGCTGGTTCACTGCGGGTCACTAAGTCCCAAAATTCTACTTCTGTCATCACTTAACCTAATTTAATGCCCAAGCAAAGGCGTATTCTACATGATAATACGGTTATGCTGGACTCAGTTCGGGGCATTTCCTACACTTGCTCCACTTCACATTAGCCAGTAACCCTAACTTTATGCCTAAACGCCTAATCCTATTGATAACCCTTTATACTCTGTTTGCCATTGTTGCCCTATTACGGGCTGTCGCCACCACCTCCTTCGATTTGTTTACCTTAGGTGTATTACCCGTTTTGTTTGGCATACTGACACAAGCACCTTGGTCTAGCTTAGTGCTCAAAATTTATATTGGATTACAAACCTTAGGCCTGTCAGCACTTGGACTGCCATTATCGCCTATCAGATTACACCTCAAGACGTTAAAGTGGTGGTAGAGGGTCATAACATCCCGATGTTACCGCTGGTGCTGTCTATCATTGCCCTGCTATTAGTACAGTATTGGATCGCATTTTCACGGGTAACCCGTGATTATTTAACTGCAAAATTGAAAGCTTGATTTAATGTGTTGCGAAGCAGTTATTTCTCGCCTAAGTTAACGCCTTTCTAAAAAAGCCCAATAGCTTGTGACTATGACTCATTTATCGCCTAACGAATTATCGATGCTTATTATTGAGCCATCGGAAACCCAGCGCCGCATTATCATCAAGCGCTTACAGCAAGAAGGCATTGTTAGCATCGAAAATGCTGCCAATATTGAAGAGGCTAAAGGACTCATTGCTCGACACAAACCCGATCTCATTGCCAGTGCAATGCATTTTGAAGATGGAACAGCGACCGAGTTTTTGAACTACCTGCGCAGCAAAAGTGAATATAAAGATATTCAATTTATGCTGATCTCAAGTGAATGTCGCCGTGAACAATTGGAGATTTTCCGCCAGTCTGGCGTAGTCGCGATTCTGCCAAAACCTTTTAATGCCGAACACTTAGGCAAGGCGCTAAATGCGACCATCGATTTGCTCAGCCACGATGAACTCGACTTAAGCCACTTCGATGTGCACGATGTACGCGTGCTTGTGGTTGATGACAGTCGCATGGCACGTAATGTGATCAAGCGAACTATTGGTAATTTGGGGATAAAACTGATTACCGAAGCAGAAGATGGTGCGCAAGCCATTGAATTAATGCGTCATAATATGTTTGATTTAATTATCACTGATTACAATATGCCCAGCGTTGATGGACTGGCATTAACGCAATTTATCCGTAATGAAAGTCAACAATCCCACGTGCCTATTTTAATGGTCTCGTCTGAGGCTAACGATACACATTTAAGTAATGTATCTCAGGCTGGGGTGAATGCCCTGTGCGACAAGCCCTTCGAACCCAAATTGGTTAAGCAACTCTTATATCAGTTGCTCGAAGAATAAAACCTAAGTCACGAATGGCGCAAATACCCTCCAATTTTGTTACTTCGATGACACAAGCCCGCAGCAAAGGGCTTTCCAACGCTTTAACCTTGTGGCATGTTAGGCTCGCTGACTTACATAAATCTACGGAAAGAAGAGACAATAAAAATGAACAAAACTGAACTTATCGCCAAAATTGCAGAAAATGCCGATATCACTAAAGCTGAAGCAGCACGAGCATTGAAATCTTTCGAAGCGGCGATTACTGAATCAATGAAAAACGGTGACAAAATCTCTATCGTCGGATTTGGCTCCTTTGAAACAGCGACTCGTGCAGCTCGTACTGGTCGTAACCCACAAACGGGCAAAGAAATCCAGATCGCTGAAGCCACTGTGCCTAAGTTTAAAGCGGGTAAAACCTTGCGTGATAGTGTGAACTAATTCGCTCGACATTGATTTTATAAAACGCCTCCTCTGTGAGGCGTTTTTTTTCCCTCACGAAAGCATAAAAGATGATTTTTTGCACAAACACAGTGCGTCCACCGCTCCATTTTTGAGCGCTTTAAAACATTTAATTAACATAAATTATGTAACCAGTTGTTTTTAAAGATGTTCAAATAATGGCATGTGATTAGCAACTCCCTTATCAGAAAAAACCATGATGCACCAATGCCGCCGTATTTAAGTGGCATGAGTGAATCGATAAATAAATCAATCGAGGGGATGAGTATGAGAAAATCACTGTACAGCGTTTTGGCATTATCGACGGGATTATTACTAACCACTAACGTCTTTGCGGCGGTATCCGGCAATATTGGCGGCACATCAAACTATCTATGGCGCGGAGTGACTCAAACCAATGATGCGGTGGCGATCCAAGGCGGTCTTGACTACAGTCATGACTCAGGATTTTATGCGGGTACGTGGGCATCAAATGTCGATTTTGGCAATGACACTAGCTACGAGTTAGACCTCTATGCTGGTTACGGTGGCAACATCACCGACGATCTCAGCTATGATTTTGGCTATCTCTATTATGCCTACCCCGATGCCGAAGGCAGCATCGATTTTGGTGAGCTCCACGGGGCTATTACCTGGAAGTGGGTCGAACTTAGTTATTCCCACGTGATCAATGCGGGTGATGACGTAGCGGCGGAACCACTCGATAACAAAGATATGAGTTATCTTGCCGCCACAGCATCTTTCCCTTTAACCGAGAAACTTAGCCTGTCATTCCACTATGGCTACTCCACAGGAGATGTGGTTGAAGCTTGGTTTGGTGAGGATAACTATGCCGATTACAACCTAACACTTAGTGCAGATACCAGCATGGGCACAGTCTCTTTTATGGTATCAGATACTGATCTGGCTGATGACGATGCTAAAATCGCTTTAGGTTACTCCTATAGCTTTGATTTATAAAATAAAGAACTAAGAAACACGCCGCGTTAATCGCGGCGTATTTTATTAAGCGATCACCGCCCGATTCGACTTACGTGCTAACACCATTTTCTCAATATATTCCACAATAGGCTCAGTTACCGAAATACCCGTAGTTTGCTCAATACCTTCGATACCGGGAGCTGAGTTCACCTCAAGGATCAACGGGCCACGATTCGAACGTAAAATATCCACGCCTGCAACGACTAATCCCATCGCTTTAACAGCGGCAACGGCCATCTTGCGCTCTTCTGGCGTAATTTTCACTTTTTCACCACAGCCGCCTAAGTGTAAGTTTGAACGAAAATCGCCCTCTGGCCCCTGACGCTTCATCGAGGCCACCACTTTATCACCCACCACAAAACAACGAATATCACTGCCGTTGGACTCTTGAATATACTCTTGCACCAAAATATTGGCTTTGAGCCCTAAAAAGGCTTCAATCACGCTCTCAGCGGCGGTTTTCGTTTCCGCTAATACCACCCCAATCCCCTGCGTACCTTCGAGTAACTTGATCACTAAAGGAGCACCGCCCACCATATTAATGAGATCAGGAATATCATTGGGTTTATTGGCAAATCCAGTGATAGGCATACCAATGCCTTTGCGTGAAAGTAATTGCAGAGCACGTAACTTATCCCGCGAGCGTGCTATCGAAATTGAATCGTTGGCGGCAAATACACCCATCATTTCAAACTGGCGCACCACTGCGCAGCCATAAAAGGTCACACTGGCATGAATACGCGGAATAATGGCATCAAACCCTGTTAATTCTTCTCCCTGATAATGAATGCTAGGTTTAACGGAATTAATATTCATGTAGCAATTCAAGGTATTAATCACCACAGCCTCATGACCACGGCTTTCGCAGGCGGCCACTAAACGTCGGGTGGAATACAATTCTGGAAACTGAGATAAAATACCGATTTTCATTACTAAATGACCAAATTAAACACAGTGATTGAAGCTCTGAGCACATTGCATCAGAAAGGGGCGCTGATATTTGTCTATTGCTCAGTGTAAAGCAAGAAAATATTCCTCACCAGACGAAAACCTAAGCCTTAGTCAAACGTAAGATAATCTTCACAATTTAGTGACTAACGGTGTAATGAACCTTGCTTCAAATTCGCTTGCCTCTAGAGGACGAGAAAAGAAGTATCCCTGTAATAGATTGCAGTGCCTTACTGTACAAAACTCCGCTTGCTCGAGGGTTTCAATTCCCTCGGCAACAGAGGTGACGTTAAAGCCATAGGCAAAGTTAAGCAACGCTGTGAGTAAACGAGTGTCCTTTTCGTCCTTATCGTAGGAAGCAATAAAACTTTTATCGATTTTTAACACGCTGATGGGGAACAACTTTATATGTTCAAGGGATGAAAATCCGGTACCAAAATCGTCCAACGCAAATCGCACTCCAAGTTGGGCTATTTTATCGAGGATCTTGGCATGTTCGTGGGGTTCTTCAATCAAACAGTTTTCAGTAATTTCCAACTCAAGTGCACTGGGCGCTAGCCCTGTCACGTTAAGAACATGGGCGATTTTCTCATATAAGTTGATATGCCCAATTTGAGATGCAGATAAGTTCACTGCAATGGTAAAGCGATGCCCTGTTGATGCTAATTGGCTCAGCCAATATTGGGCCTGTCGGCAGGCTTCATACAATACCCAGTCACCGATTTCTTCCATTAACCCAATTTCTTCCGCTATGGGCAGAAATTGGTCCGGAGAAATCAAACCATCTTCGGGATGCTGCCAACGAATTAACGCCTCCATTCCCACCATATGGTGTGTTTGCGCGTCAACTTGCACCTGATAATAAACCTTAAACTGATTCTGCCTTAAGGCCATTTTTAAGCTGGACTCGATATGATTGCGGTAGCGGACTTCTTTATCTAGCGCCTCGGAATAAAACTGGATCTGATTGCGCCCCATTTTCTTAGCACGATACATGGCGATATCGGCGCATTTCATTAACTCAGAGCTATCGGAGGCGGCTTCATTATAAAATGCCACGCCAATACTGGCGCCAATCATCACATCGTTATCTCCAAGGCAAAACACTTCTTCAAAAGCTTTAAGTAGACGGTTAGCCACTATCATGGGGAAATATTTGTAGTCATTGTCAGTCACTAACACCACAAATTCATCCCCGCCTAAACGAGCAATGACGTCACCATCCCGTAACACGGCACTGAGTCTAGATGCGACTTTCACCAACAAAATATCACCAGTCTGGTGACCTAACGTGTCATTAATCGCTTTAAAATCATCAAGATCAAGTAAAATCACGGCTAAAAAATCATTACTGCGTTTTGCTCTTGCAATGGCGCGATTTAAACACAGCTCAAATCCATAACGATTCATCAACTTGGTGAGTGAATCGTGCTCCGCCAGTTCTTTCAGTTTCTGATGGCTATTTCGTAGGGCAAGTGCCATTGAGGCGCGCTGTTTAGCGTAACGAATTGAACGACTCAGGATTCTTGAGTTAACTTCATCTTTAAGTAAGAAATCTTGGGCACCTAACTCAATACAACGCTGAGCGAGTTTTTCATCTTCGTAACGGCTCAACATCACCACCACAGTTTGATCTTGAGTCATAGAATTGAGCTTGATAAGCACTTCTAAGCCATTAGCATCGGGCAATAGGTAATCGAGTAGAATCCCGTCAAAATGACGCTCCAAGGCAAGATTCAATCCATCAAAAGCACAGTTTGCCTCAACCACATTAAAAGCTAACTTGGACTGTCGTAGCGCTCGAATAATAGCGGTTCTATCAACTTCATCATCATCGATAAGTAGTAAATCCATATACACATCCTATACGCTTGGAAGCTCAACGATGCGCCAGTAGCCTTCCAACATATTAAAAATATTGTGGAAACCATCTTTAATATCTGTTTTAACCATGTAACCAGCCACATGGTGACGGTAGGCTCTCATCCGATCTTCATCGGTACTAGAAGTCGTCAGCATAAACACAACGGAAGAAGACAACGTCGGATCAGAACGAATATGTTCAAGAAATTCAAAACCATTCATTCTGGGCATATTGAGATCGAGCAAGATCAAGTATGACCCCTTGATAGCGTTGGTATGCGTCAGAATTGAAAGTGCTTCAAGCCCGTCCCTCGCTCGCACAAGAGGATTAAGCAAACGCAGTTGCTTCATCGACCTCTGCACCGCCATATAATCCACATCATCATCATCAACTAACAGAATGGTCACTTGTTTATAGTCATGGCTATTACTCATACCGCCTCCTTGTTGACTATGTGCATCGGCCAGCTAAACCTAAAGCAACAACCTCGCCCCGCTGATTCAAGTAGAATTTCTCCCCCTAGACTTTCAACCGTCTTTTTGACAAGCGACAATCCCAAACCGCTTCCCTCGACTTCATCTCTTGGTCTAAGAGTTTGAAACATTTCAAATACTTTCTGGTGAAACGGGGCAGAAATTCCAGGTCCATCATCAATCACGCTAAACCAGTAATAGTGGCCTTTTGTTTCACATTGCACCTTAAGTACACCACCACCTCTATCATGGTGTTTAATGGCATTGCTAATTAAATTCCGAACGACTAGTTCTAAGAGCGTTTTAACCGTTTTAAATCGTGGAAAATTACCTTCGATGACCAATTCAAATCCCTGAGGCGGAGCGACCAAAGCGAACATATCTTCGACCAGTTGTCGACAATCAGTGTCAACCATTTCAATATCAACACGCCCAATGCGTGAAAACGTTAACAACCCGTCGAGTAATAACACCATTCTCTGGATACGATTCTGAATTAAACCTAAGTATTTTTGGACATTTTCATTAGTGTTATCAGCAAGATCTTCACTTAACCAATGGGTTAGTTGCTCAATACCTCTGAGGGGCGACTTCAAGTCATGGGAAGCAATATAGGCAAATCTATCTAGCTCTTGATTAATACGCTCCAACTCTGTCGTATGCTCGATACGCTGCGCTTCAATCCGCTTACGTTCAGAAATATTATTGATCGTCGTTAAAATGTAGATCCCATTACTAAAGTGAATAGGAGTTAATCCGACCTCGATCGCCAAACGTGTACCATCTTTGCAGCAACCAAACAGATCATCCCGCATCGACATATTCTTCGCGATGGGATGAAGCAGGTAATGAGATAGATGCTTTTTATGAATTTCCCTAAGCGATTCAGGTAGTAACATATTAATTGAACGTCCAAGTAACTCCTCCCTCGTATAACCAAAAAGCCTTTCGGCATGGGTATTGACTAAGGTAATCGCGCCTGTTTTATCAACCATAAACAGTGCACTCGGAGAAGCCTCGATGACTAGACGAAAGCGTTTTTCATTGGCAATTAATTCGGCGGTTAACATTGACTCTTGGTAACGGTTACGAGCCATACTGATCACTGCATAAAGTAAGGCAAGAATAAAGGCGCAGCCAATCACTTGCAGCCACATACTTTGGGTTTGCTCTGCAATTGAAATAAAGCGCGACTCAGAAGAAACATCTATTCGCCAAACTTGCCCTTCCATGTTTTCTAGTTTTGATTGATAAAAAACATCCTTCGGAGAGGGAAGCGCTTTGTGGGAACTAAACATTAAACTGGCATGATTTGCCTCTGAACCATCATAAATGGCAAGTTTTAGACCGGAAAAACGTTTTCCCATAATGCCCTGCATTAAATTATCCATCCGAAAAGGTGCGTAAACCACACCTATCGCTTGCTGTAGACGTTCCGCTTCTGTCACGGGTTGACCATGATAAAAAGGAACATACATCAATACACCAGCCTGAGAATTATCGGGTGTTTCCTGCACTAAGGTAACTTTGCCAGACACCTTAACTTGTCCCGAAGCAATAGCGTTTAGAATTGCAGTGCGACGAGTTGATTCGGAACACATGTCAAAACCAAATGCCCGTTGATTTCGCCAGTCGAATGGTTCTAAATATTTGATAACACAGTAAAGCTCTCTATTACCTGTGGGAGTGACGCGAAAATCAGTAAATCCCTCCTCTCGGACTTGCTGGGTAAATTGATCCAAGATAGTAGGCGTAACTAACTCAGCATAACCAATACCTTGAATTCCTGGGTAATAATCAGATAAACGAGCATTGGTTACATAGGTATGCCACTCACTGCGGGTGACGCCGTTGGAGGACAAAAAAAGCCCTACTCCACCACGTAAAACTTGCTCATAGGCCGTCATTCTTCGGGTAACGGCTTCGGACAAATCCTGCACATTATTATTAAACCGCTCTTCGCCTCGATCTCTTAAATATTCCTCTAAAACAAACCAAGAAATACCCATAAAAGTCAGCGCGGCAAATAACATCAGCCAACTTGAACGAATCACACTAACGAAAAAACTTTTTGGGGGGCCGAAAGATTCAGGAAAACGGTCCGTGTCCATATTAGCTTCCCTAGCAAAGTTACATTTGAGTGTCTTCCCCAAGTGTTGTTCGATTTTTATGCAAATTCAAGTTTATCCGACTATTTAAGTAGGACTTAACATCAATATAAAAAGAAAGTGTTATGCGCTAAATCACAAAATTCAGCAAAAACTTAAATAGCCTTAACTCCCCTAAAAATCCAGTAATGCCATAGGAGTAACACACTGTCGTATGGGAAAAAAAATTTGCGTTTATGAGTAAAATTTTTTGCTTTTCTGCCACACTCTTTTTAGATAGAAAGGCGTTAGGAACAACATGAGGAATTCGTTATGGCTCATATTACTGAAGTCGTGCCCAACGATACTGAAATTGAGGCAATGACCACCCCTAGAAATAGCAAAGCAGCAGAGGCAATGCAGCATAAGCGTGAAATCAAGAAACGCTTAGAAGATTATCTCGAACGTGCCGAATTACGACGCGCATTAGGAGATGATGACTTTTTCTAAACTTCCTACTCCCATAAGGCATTATGGTCGTTTAAGTTCACGACTGTTATCCAAACCTTCACCCAGCTCCTTGGGGCTGGGTGCAAACGTTAACACTGATTTACCAAGCCGACTTTTCCTCATTTTATAAACCTGTGTCAGCCTAGTTTTATCAGCTACCGTTAAATCGACACAACCAACACATGCACTGCTGCATCGTTTCTCAAATAGCACAGTGCAGCCATAATCATCTCACACAGACTTTATAACCTTTTAGCATAAACTAATTAGTCTTAATCTCATTGGGATAACACAATATTTAACAGTTACTTGCATAAAAAATATTCGCCATTTTCAGGCTAAAACAATTCATATTGCACCAAAATGATTCACTAAATCGATAGCAGATAAGATACTTAATCGACAAGATTTAATTGTTCTGGGTAAGAAACCTATAAAAACAACGACTTTACCGCTATGATTGAACTAATTTTAGCGCCTAAGTAGCAACAGGATTTCGGGAATGTCAGAGTCATTAGCCCAGTACCAAGAAGATTTACGTCGCTTTTCCGATGAGCTGATCCGCATTCAAACCCCGATCAAGATTTTAGACGCCATCAAATGGCCGCGGGAAATGGAGGAGCGTTTTCTTTCTAGTAAAGGCACGGTTCTGCCAGCAATTACACAGGATTTTTATCAAAAAATTGCTCTGCCCTTCGATCCCGTAAAAACACAGGCTGAATTACTTTCGCTCAAACAAGACATTCATCGACGTTTAGGCAAAAAAGACAAGCTGGGCAAGATATTAGTCGCTAACGTAGACCAGTATCGTCTGGTGGTCGATATGCTGGGTCATCGAGGGACCCCTGTCTTTGGTCAGCTTAGCCAAGAACTCTACGGCAGCGCCAGCCACAGATTACATGGCGATCGCCACACTCTACGTCAATTGGGCGATAAACTCAGTTATATCTTCTCATTGCCCGCTGCGCGGCATATGAATAAGCATCACCCTAAAATCATCAGTGCCCCCGAAGCCGTGAATGTGCTGAGCCAGCGATTGGAAAAATACTTCCATAGCGATGATATGCGGGTGCGTTTGAGTGACGGGATTGTGTCTGACGCCGCAGTGGGGGGCGATACGGTCAAACTCAATAGTAAGGCCATGTTCAGCGAGTCAGATCTCAATGTGTACGAAGTTCATGAAGGTTGGGTGCATGTGGGCACCACCCTGAATGGTCGGGCTCAACCCCATGCTACTTGGCTCAGCGTCGGCTCACCCCGCGTAGCTGCCACCCAAGAAGGGCTTGCTGTATTACTCGAAATGCTCACCCTAAGCTCAAACCCAGGCCGTGCCCGCCGTATTAGCGACCGTGTCGCAGCGGTAGATATGGCGGAAAATGGGGCCAACTTTATTGAAGTATTTAACTATTTTAGAGAGTTAAATCTTAGCGCTAAGGATAGTTATCGAGTCACACAAAGGGTGTTTCGTGGCGGTATGGTCGAAGGCGGCAGCTTTTTTACCAAAGATATTTCCTATGTGCGTGGTTATGTTGAGAACATCAACTTTATCCGCAGCGCCATCACATCGGGTTTACCCGAACTTATCCCTATGCTGTTTTTGGGCAAACTCGCCATTGAGGATATTCCCGTTCTCTATCAAGCCTGCCAAGAAGGTATAATTACGCCGCCAAAATATTTACCGCCCATGTTCGACAACTTTAGCGGCTTGTATGCTTGGTTTGGTTTCGCCTCAGGATTGGCAGGTATCGATCTGAAAGGGGTGCAACGTCACTTCACTCGCCTATTTAAAGATGTGCCTAGTATCGATCCAAGCTTAGAGTTATTCGACGATACAGAGTTTGATAATAACTCGGACTAATCAAGTCATTTTGCCACAGCCCTCTTCGGGCTGTGGCCTATCGCTTAAGTTGTTATCCACATCAGTTTGGGTAAGGCGTTCAAATCCAACTTATCGCCACGGGTGGCAATAGCCAGTGCCTTAGGTTTAGTTTTCGGATCTTGATTCATGACGGTCACTAATCCCTGTTGTGCTTGGGCCTCGCCATGCACTAGCACTAAAGGTGGTTGATCTTCAAAGTGCCGATACCAACGTAGCAACTCTGCCTGATCCGCATGGGCCGATAAGCCTCCGACGGTATGTAACTTGGCGGCAACTTTGACGCTATTACCATGGATAGTGAGCTCCTCAGCGCCATCGACCAAGGCTCGTCCAGGCGTGCCAAGCGCTTGGAAACCACAGATAATCACATCACATTCTGGCCGCCACAGATTATGTTCCAAATGACTACGGATACGGCCACCATTACACATGCCGCTACCCGCAATAATGATCAAGCCCTGATGCACATCGTTTAATGCGATAGACTCTTCAGTAGTTTGAATAAATTCGACATTCGATAATAAGGGATGTTGCCCCGGATGCTGGCGAGTAAAACGCTTAAAATCATCATCCATTAACGGATAGTTATTAACATATACCCGTGTTGCCTCAATCGCCATTGGACTATCGAGGCAGACTTTCCAGCGAGATAAATCCCAATCTTTAGCATATAAATGAAATAGATATAAAAGCTCCTGCGCTCGCCCTACTGAGAAGGCTGGCAAAAGAATATTACCGCGGCTCTCGGTGACTGCCTTAGCAAAAATCGCCTTTAATTCGGCCAGAGTATCAGTCCAGCTTCGGTGGAAACGATCGCCGTAGGTGCTTTCCATTAACACTAAATCTGCGGTGTCGACTAAGGTGGGATTACGTAATATCGGCATACCCGCCCGGCCAAGATCACCACTAAAGACGATTTTCTTCTGGGACTTACCTTCGCCTAACCATAACTCGACTAAGGCAGAACCTAAAATATGCCCCGCATCTGAGAGGCAAATATCCACATGGGGAATAACCTGAGTCACTTGGCCGTATTCCAGCGACACAAATTGACTAATGGCCTGTTCGGCATCTTCGACGGTGAATAGTGGCTCTAGGGGGTCAAGATCATGTTTAGCACGCTTTTTATTGGTTCTTTCAGTGTCGCGCACCTGCAGCATTGCCGCATCTTTAAGCATGATCGCGCACAGATCTGCTGTGGCTTTATGGGTATAGATTGGCCCATCAAAACCCGCTTTGACTAAGAGTGGTAAACGCCCTGAATGGTCGATATGGGCATGGCTGAGTACAACTGCGGAAATAGACTCAGGATCGAAGGTGAAGGGCTCATGGTTACGCAATTCATCCGCTTTACCACCTTGGATTAAACCACAATCGAGTAATAAGTGTTCATGATCGACCGAGAGCAAATGGCATGAGCCGGTCACTTCCTCTGTCGCCCCTAAAAACTGCAGTGTCATCCGCATGGTGTGCCTCCAACGTGATTACCTCGTATAAAGCTAGACTATGCCCTTATTCCTAAAACAAAAAGCAATAATTAGTCGCATGCGAGCAATGTCAACTTTTGCCGTAACACTCAAGCATCAATAACCTAATAGCGGGTACAACTCACCTTGGCGCACGGTTTTATCGGCATTGATTAAGGTGCCATCACGCTGCCATTGAACGAGTTGCTCTTGAATGATGGGTTGCACTTCTTTTGCCGTCATCCCCGCGTTAATCTGGCGACTGTAGAGTAATTTCAGCAAAATATAATCGAGCCCAGTGAGTAAGTCCTGCGGGGTTTTATCGTTAAAGATGGACGGAAATACTTTTTCAGAATCATTGGGTAACCCAAGTACTTGAGTGATTTCTTCGACGATACAAGCCACTAACTTACCATGCATTTTTGCCTGATCCACAGGAATAATTACCCAGGCGCGCTCAATCTCATTCTGAGAGTTGAGGGCAAATTTACCCATACAAACAGAGCCATGAATATTACTGGCTGCACTCGCGCCCATGAGGCGCATCACCTCATCGGCCCATTGGGATTGGCGGGTAAAGACTAAATGTAAATTAGCCTCTTCGAGCTTATCTACCTGCAAAATACTGTGACCCGTGATTTGCGCAAGATGACTTAGATGCATCTGCACCAATTGCGCATGCAGCACATTGTCGCCAACTTGGTGCTCAACAAAGACGCGCACGGGTTTATGCCATTTTCGTACTCGGTGCTTATCTTTATCGTATTCATTTTTAAGGGCTATCTCATCGAAAGCTTGGGTGATGTAGGCTGGATTTTTCCAATCTCGAATGGATGTTGAAGCGAGATTGGGCATGTCGGCCTCTTTGGGACTTAACGTTGGGGAAACCGATGCACAGAGTGGCGCAACAAAGGCTGCAAGTAGCGAAACAATACAGACTAAGCCAATCGAACTCTTCCCCTTGAAGTGCTTTCGCCAGATTAACATCTTATTATTCCTTCGATTGTCGAGGCAACTTAATAGAAATCAAGGCCGTAGTCGCGATAAAGGCTGTCGACATCCATAAGCAGGCCACCAGCCCATGACTCTGATACACCCAGCCAGAAAGCACGGTTCCCACCAAACGCCCCATAGCGTTGGCCATATAATAAAATCCAACATCGAGGGATACCGCCTCCTCGCTGGCATAACTCACAATCAAATAACTGTGCAGCGACGAGTTCACCGCAAACAGAGCACCAAATAGCATTAAGCCCAGCAACAAACTGGCTTCAGGGTAAAAACTGAACTGTATCGCGCTGGCAATCAATGCTGGGATAAAGGCCAAGATACTGGCCCAAATTAACGCGCTGCGACCATCGGGTACAGCACCGACGGCTAAGCTTTGGTGTTGGTGATTCCCAGTGATCTTAGGCGCCAAGGTTTGTACTATACCGTAGCCGATAACCCACACAGCTAAAAAGCCGCCCACCGCCCAATGATCCCAGCCAAATTTACTCGCTAGATACACAGGCAGCGCCACCACAAACCACACATCCCTGGCGGCAAACAGGAATAATCGTGCCGCCGAGAGAATGTTCACACTGCGACTCTTAGAGAAAATCTCCGTAAATTTAGGCTTATTCTTGGCTTTACCTAAATCCTTCTTCAGCATCACTAAGCTAAGTAGCCATACGAGTCCGAGCATACTCGCCATAGTGGCGATCGCCAGCTCAAATCCAAGTAAGGCAAGCAAAACACCACCGAGGAAAAATCCCGCGCCCTTGAGGGCATTTTTAGAACCCGTTAACAAGGCAACCCACTTATAAAGCTTGCCCTGCTCGCCTTTTGGTACTAGCAGTTTGATCGCGCTTTTAGCACTCATCTTATTGAGATCTTTAGCAACTCCAGAAAGCGCCTGCGCCGCCATCACCCAAGGCACGCCCGCGAGCCACAGCGGTAAACTGGCGGCAGGTACCAATAACATTCCTAATGCCAACACCTGCATCCCAAGACCTAGGTTCATGGTGCGATTTAACCCTAAACGCGCACCGAGATAGCCGCCAAGCAGATTAGTCACTACGCCAAAAATCTCATAGAACAAGAACAACATCGCAATCGCGAATGGCGTATAACCGAGATCGTGAAAATGCAGCACCACCAACATCCGCAGCGCGCCGTCGGTTAAGGTAAAACTCCAATAATTGAAGGTGATCAGCAAATATTGCCGCACGGCGGCGGGCAATTGCATCAGTTGTTCAAATAGCTTGGCAGCAGGCACTATGCTCTCCTAACGTGGCACATCAAGCTGACCGACTAAACGGGCAAGCTCGGCGGTGCGGTTGGCATATCCCCATTCATTGTCGTACCACACGTAGAGTTTTAGCTGAGTACCATTCACCACCATGGTCGAGAGCGCATCGACAATGCTCGATCGCGGATCGGTTTTGTAATCCACCGACACCAGCGGCAGCTCTTCATAGCCTAAAATCCCCTTAAGCTCCCCCTCAGCGGCGGTTTGTAGCAGCGCATTCACTTCTTCTTCGGTCACGCTGCGTTCAAGCTCAAATACACAATCCGTCAGCGAGGCATTAGCCAGTGGTACCCGCACGGCGTGGCCATTTAGCTTGCCCTTAAGCTCGGGGAAAATATGGGTAATCGCCGTCGCGCTGCCAGTAGTGGTGGGGATTAAACTCAAACCACAGGCGCGGGCGCGGCGTAAATCTTTATGTGGCGCATCGAGAATGGTTTGGGTGTTAGTAATATCGTGGATCGTAGTCATAGAACCGTGCTTGATGCCGATCTGCTCGTGGATCACTTTAACCACAGGCGCAAGGCAGTTGGTGGTACAGGAAGCCGCGGTCACAATCGGATGAATAGCCGGATCGTACAACTGGTGATTCACCCCCATCACCACATTTAACACTCCTTCCTCTTTGACTGGCGCAGTGACTACAACCCGCTTAACACCTTGATCTAAATAGGCTTGTAATAAGGCTTTGGTTTTCATCACCCCAGAGGCTTCAATCACTACATCGCATCCAGACCAATCGGTCTCGGCAATCGTTTTATTACGTGTGGTGCGAATGGCTTTATCTTGGATCTGGATCGCATCGGCATTCGCTGTCACGGGATAACACCAGCGGCCATGGACAGAATCAAACTCAAGCAAATGGGCTAAGGTGGCCGCATCCCCCGCGGGATCGTTAATCTGCACAAACTCCACCTCATCCCATTCCCATGCCGCGCGCAGGGCTAAACGCCCCATACGGCCGAAGCCATTAATGCCGATTTTGATTGCCATGCTGATATTCCAATATGCTGATTGTGAGTTTTATATTATTAATTTTTAATATGTTATGAATAAGACGGACTTTTTACTTAATCGATAACATCACCATTGCCAACCCTATTGGATGACAATGGCGCATCTTGTTAACGACGATTATTGCTAGGCCAAAAGCAAGTCTTGCTCAATGATAATGGCTACTAATTTACTCCCTTAGCCATCCTTCAATTTCATCTCGGGTCGGTACTGAGCCGCTGTGGATTAACTCACCATCGATCACAACCGCTGGGGTTTTCATTACGTTAAATTTCAATAGGGTTTGCGGATCGGCATCCTTTTTCACAATCACATCTATACCCATTTCTTCAGATATATCCGCAATCATTTCAGCGGTTTTACTACATTTAGCGCAACCACTACCTAATACTTTGACTTGTTTCATGTTATTTCCTTAAAGATACGGTGCTGCAAAATTAAACATCCAACCTACTAACGTAAATGCCGTTAATAGCACAATCAACAGCAGCGCCAACAGGCGCCACTGCATAACTTGTTTGAGTAAAATAAATTCGGGGAAACTGGCTGCCACAGTGCTCATACAAAATGCTAGCGTAGTGCCAATTGGCAGACCGTTTGCTAGCAAGCTTTCCATGACAGGAATAATGCCTGTCGCATTCGAATAAAGGGGAATGCCGATTAATACAGCCGCGGGCACTGACCACCATTGGCCTTGACCTAAGTGGGTTTCAACCCAACCCTCAGGTACAAAACCGTGCAGGGCAGCGCCAAGACCTACGCCGATAATGACCCACTTCCAGACGCGGCCAAAAATATCAATCGCCTCAGCTTTGGCAAATTGGTGACGTTCAGAAAAAGAGAGGGCTCGCTGAGTCGTTGAAACAGCATTTGATGCTGTCATCTGACGCCCACGAACGAGGGCTTCGGCGGCGAAGGATTGCAACCAACGCTCAGCCTTCATCGCATCTAGCAATAATCCGCCGAGCATACCCACTGCCATCCCCACAGCCACATAGAGCAAGGTAAATTTCCAACCGAGTAAACTCATGAGTAATAGGACAGCGACTTCATTGATCAAAGGTGAAGTGATCAAAAAGGCCATAGTAATCCCAAGGGGAATACCCGCCGAGGTAAAACCTAAAAACACTGGTATGCTAGAGCAAGAACAAAAAGGCGTGATGGCGCCAAAAATCGACCCCAGCAAATAACCCATGCCCTTATTCTTGCCCGCTAAATAATTGCGGACTCGCTCAACATCTAAGGACGCCCGCAGCAGGGCGATCACATAAATCATCACCACCAGCAATACGAAAATTTTACTGACATCTTCAACAAAAAAATGCACTGCGTCGCCCAAGGCCGAACCAGCATCGAGGCCAAACACGCCAAACACTAGCCAAGTCGCAAAATCAGTAAATATTTGGAACATAGCGCTCCTTAAAACAATGCAGACCTACACCCTGCGATTTATTAAGATTGAAACCAGTGCCGAGTGCGATTCGCAAAATACACCAGCGACAACATCACAGGCACCTCAACTAATACCCCAACCACAGTCGCGAGAGCCGCTCCCGAGTGCAGACCAAATAATGAAATAGCCACAGCGACCGCCAGCTCAAAAAAGTTAGAAGAGCCAATCATGCTCGCTGGTGCCGCAATCGCATGGGTAAGTTTTAGTTTTAAGGCTAGCCAATAGGCCAAGATAAAAATGCCATAGCTTTGAATAATCAAAGGGATAGCTATGAGTAGAATATTCTGTGGTTGACTCACAATGGTCTTCGCTTGAAAACCAAATAACAGCACAACCGTCGCGAGTAGCCCAATCACAGACCAAGGTTTGAGTTTAGCCAGTAACAGCGGCACAGCACTCGTATCATGGCGCGTCTCAAGGCGTTTTCGAGTCGCAACACCCGCAATCAAAGGCAATAACACATAGAGGACAACCGAAAGTAACAGAGTTTCCCATGGCACTTGAATATCGCTCACACCGAGTAATAATGCCGAGAGTGGCGCAAATAAAAACACCATAATGATATCGTTAACAGAGACTTGCACTAGCGTATAGTTCGGGTCACCTTTCGTCAGTTGACTCCACACAAACACCATTGCAGTACAAGGCGCCACACCGAGTAATATCATTCCCGCGATATATTCACTGGCGGTTTGTGGATCAACCCAGTCGGCAAATAGCAACTTGAAAAATAACCAGCCTAACAATGCCATAGTAAAAGGTTTAACGAGCCAGTTGATGAAAAGCGTTAACATCAATCCCTTCGGCGCTTTGCCAACATCTTTCACCGCAGAAAAATCAATCTGCACCATCATGGGATAAATCATTACCCAGATAAACAGGGCGATGACTAAATTAACATGGGCATATTCAAGCGCGGCTACAGCAGCAAATACACCGGGGACAACATTCCCCAACACAACCCCAGCAATAATGCTCAGCCCGACCCAAACACTTAAATAACGCTCAAAAATTCCCATATAAACCTCTTAATCGACTAACGGGTGGGCAAGTACAATTTGCTGTAATGCTGCCGATAAAACCCTAGGCTCGGCCTTTAAATCAACACGCAGCAAAGCACCTATCCGTCCCTCTAACAATCTGATTATTTTAAAAAATAAGACATCCTGATCTTCAACGTTCAGCTGGCTTGGATCGGGTAATCCCCAGTGCAATTTCGGGGTATTTCCTAGCCATAAAGGGCAAGTTTCGCCCGCTGCACTATCACAAACGGTGATAACCAGATCCGGCGAGAAGTCAGCTAACGCCTCCCAACTTTTACTGTGAAGGCCTGCGGTTGAATACCCCTGTAGCTGAAGATGTTTCAGGGTCATAGGATGGACCTTGCCCGACGGAGCGCTGCCAGCACTCATAAAAGTCAGTGGCAACCCCAATGCCAGTTGCCGAGCAATAGCCTCCGCTAAAATGCTCCGACAAGCATTATGTGTGCACAAAAAAAGCACGTTAAAATCGGGGGTTAGCTCCACATATTGTTCTATAGCCGCCATGACAAACTCCAATCCAGTACGTTTCAAAAGCTATATTAACAACACGCTTTTGCTCGCTCAGGCCGCCCACCCATTTGACAGAGATTACGCAGGTTCTCCTGCAAAAAGATGTCGTTATCATCACAGGTTTGGGCAAGTACCTGCTGGCACCAAGGCGCGATCTCAGTATTAATCCGATAAAACACCCATTGTCCTTGACGTCGATCGACTAACAGCCGGGCTTTTTTTAACTGAGCCAAGTGGCGCGAAACCTTGGGCTGACTTTCAGACAGCGCAGCCATCAGTTCACACACGCATAATTCCCCTTCCCGCTGGATCAGCAGCAGACATTTCAACCGAGTTTCATCGGCAAGCGCCTTAAAAAATGCGACAGGTTGCATGGTTTAGTCCAAAGGTAGATAAAATTACATATGGAATTTAATATATATGAAAAAACATATATGTATAGTTATTTTTGTAGAAACCACTCACTGGCTTAATAAAACAAACATAAAAATAAATACCTTAACCGTTGAAGATGATGATGTAGGTACGAAAATAACCCATTGGAAAGGCGATTAAAAAATGGTTACTCAGGCATAAAGTCGTGAAACCCGACCAAAAGAAATGCCAGTTAGCATTAACTGGCATTTTCGATTTGCAATACTTTATATCAAGTTAATGCTGATAAGGTTCTAGGGAGTAACCAAATCAAACCTTGGGTGACAACTTACACATAAATTTTCTGACTTTTGGTGTACGTGGTGACACTTAGCACAATCCGTCTCGGTAGCAAAGTGACGGTTGTTATGGGGGTTAGTCGGTTTCAGGTTTTCAGTTTTTAGCGCCAGCTTTTCAGTGTTATGGCATTGCACACACTTAAGCATAGGCACAGCTTGGCGCTCTCCTGTTCCATGGCAACTGTTACATTTAATCCCTTTTGCAGCATGGGTTTGATCGAGTAGAACATTGTCTTTTGCTATCGCACTTGCTGCGAAAATGCCCAAGACAAGAGCCAAAATAATTGTGAGATTTTTCATTTTTAAATTCCATCATTCATGTCACTGGATGCCAACTAAAAGCAGCCGCTATTGATAATTTGGCGTTTAAAGTTTCGCGACGTATTTGCCCGCTAAGTAGCCAAAGGTGTAGCAACGTCCCAGAGACAGACCGAATACTGTTAATGGGTAATCAACACCACCATAGAAGCCCGCACCCAAGTTGCCGACAATAAACAGGCCAGGAATTTCTTTACCATCCGCATCCAGTACTTGATGATTTTCGTTCACCAGAATTCCTGAACATAAGGTTGAAATTCTCATACGACGATGAATGCCGTAAAACGGCGGTTTAAGCACTGGAACCATTTTGCTGGCTGGTTTACCAAAATCTTCGTCTTTACCTTTTTTGCACAATTCGTTGTAACGATTCACGCTTGCAACAAAGGTTTTGGGATCACATTCTAGCTTCACAGCTAATTCTTCTAAGGTGTTGGCGGCGTAGGTATTGGTCAAAGAAGGGAATACACCTTTTTTCTCGCCGGGCACTTCAGGCATATAAACCTTAAGCTCCTCTGGAGAATAAAGATGACCAGGCCAATCCTTCGCTTGTGTCATGTAATCCGAATCAAATACCTGAGAGTAATGTCCCGCGTTATACTCATCTTTCAGGTAGTTATTCATTAATGACATTTCAACTGTTTCATTAACGAAGCGTTCGCCTTTACGGTTAACGGCTAAGAAAGGCATATCGCACATTGAAGCAGGGCCCGCGTCGAAGTCATGCAACATTTTGGTATGACCAACAGGTTCAATAACCCCACCGGCCCAATACGCCATGGCAAAGCCATCACCCGTACGGTCCATTTGTTTGCGTTCAAAGTTTTTCAAATCTGGAATAAAGAAATCACACATGGCCTTGTTATTTTGGTAATCACCAGAAGACAGGATGACCCCTTTCTTCGCCATGTATTTGTGGTACTTACCATCACGAGTTTGAGCAATAACACCGATCACTTTGCCTGATTCGTCTTGGATCAGTTGTTGTGCAGGAGTGTTAAAGAAGAATTTTACACCTGCCTTTTCCGCTGTTTTTGCCAGTGCACGAATACCATCACCGGTTGTGTAGGGTTTAGGGCCACAGAATGAGGTCACAAAATTTAAACGATCAGATTGGTCCGCAATACCACGAATACCATGTTGTACCTTGGTACCCTGATCGACCACTTGGCCACCACTTTGTTTCATTCGATCAATCACCCAAGTGACTGCTTCACCGGAGTTGTAAGCCCATTGTCTTAATAAACCAGGATGCGAGCGGTGAGCATTATCAGCCATCAAACGGCTTACTAACGCCTCAATAGCCGCTTTATCACTGTTTTTCAGATCAATACCAGCACCAGTGTTTCCCTGTGAAACAGGAATGGCTTGTTTCTGTAAACAGGCAACTGTGGCGCCATTTTCTCTGGCAGATAATGCCGCAGGAACACCAGAAGCTCCGGCACCAACAACAACAACGTCAAAGGTTTGAGTCGTTGCGATATCTTTATCTGCGATCGGTTTAGGTTTAGGTAAAAAACTTAAGGCAGCACCGCCAATCTCGGCACATTCAGCACCCACTTGCAGTGGTGCAGCACTGGCAGACCCCATTCCTAAAGAGGCAAAAGCTAAACCACCACTGCCCATTGCCGCCCGAGTCAGAAAACTTCTTCGAGAGATCCCGTTTTGAAGCACACTCGCTGTGTATTGATCAATTTCTTTCGATTTATTACTCATTTGATACTCCTTTGCCCTCATTGCGAGTGGTATTGCACTCACAATGGTGCTGGGTCTATTCGTGCCCAGATTTTTTACGTGTATTTAGAAGCTAAAAACCGCTGCGTTGACTTAAGAACACCCAATCAATCGACAATTAAATGTATGACATATGACAATACATAAAAAGAGGTATTAGCAACATCTTTGCAGTACTTCACAAAATATTTAATTTATGGAAAAACTAACCTTATTTAATAAGCAACTTCAGACTATTTTCAAACTCACCATTTAATAGATAAATACTCTAATTTTAATTATCTAATTAAAAAGTAATTTAAAATTCATTTCACAAGAAAAAATAGGTATACCCAAAAAAATGGTATACCCTTAAAAAGTTGCAGGGGAGCAGTTTTCAGTACTAATGACCTAAAGTAAATTTATAGTTAATATAGAACCGAACATCATTGAAATTCTCACCTTGATCAAAATCAATAGTGGCATAACGAGCTTTTAACCCTAAACCGGAAAGTGCTCCAGAGAATTTATAACTAATTGAATAGTTCATTTCGCTAAAATCACTACCAGCATTTTCTGGCACATCATATTGACCATAATATGCATAGGCCTCTAATCCATTAAGGCCCAGTTTCTCAAAATCATAGGCTAGTTTTAATGCATTGACTTCTTCATCAGCACGCGCAGATTGATATACCTGTTGAATAACCACTTTTTCATCTCCAGGGTGAGATCGCGAACACTTTTTAACCAAATTCATGATCGATTTGACGATCACATTTAGCTGTGATCATATACTCCCTTTTTAGGGAGAGCACCATGCACATTGACCACTTCAAAGAACATTTTCAAACGATTATCGACCAACGCCAAGGTGCAAAGGTCACATATTGCCTGTTTGAAGTCCTTTTTGGCTCGCTATGTGCGGTGATTGCAGGCGCGAAAGGCTGGTTTGATATTCGTGAATACATTCTCGGTCATCATGATTGGTTTAAGCGTAATGGCCTCTTTGTGAACGGCATTCCTGTTGATGACACTATTGCTCGCATAATATCGACGATTGAACCAGAGTCGTTTCATGAGTGCTTCATCAACTGGATGTCGTCAGTACATACTCTTACCCAAGGTCAAGTCGTTGCGATCGACGGAAAAACACTTCGAGGCTCATACAATCGCGAAGATAGGTCGAGCACTATCCATATGATCAGTGCTTATGCATCATCAAACAAACTTGTGTTGGGACAGTTAAAAACTGAGCAAAAGAGTAATGAAATAACGGCCATTCCTGAGCTGATAAAGATGCTTGATATCAGGGGAGCCCTAGTCACCATTGATGCAATGGCTTGTCAGACTAGTATAGCCAAAGCCATTGTAGAGCAAGGTGGTGATTACTTGCTTGCAGTAAAGAGCAATCAAGGAAAACTCCGACAAGCGATGGAAAAAGCATTCTCATCTCAGCGAGCCAATGTGGCAGACACTGTCAACCTTGAACAGGGGCATGGACGTATAGAGTCTCGCCAATGCTATGTTTTGGCCAGTACCAACCTTGATGGTGACTTCTCTCGCTGGAAAGGGTTGAAGAACATTATCATGGTTGAAAACTTCCGCTTTGAGAAAGGCAAATCTGTCGAGCTAGAGTACCGTTATTACATCAGTTCCAAAGCGCTTAGTGCAGAGCAAGCTGCGGTAGCAGTCAGAGACCACTGGGGCATAGAGTCAATGCACTGGGTGCTTGATGTCACCATGAATGAAGATGCGTGCCAGATATATAAAGGTCATGGTGCAGAAAATCTGTCTTGCTTACGCCATATGAGTTTGAATATGCTTCGAGCAGAGCCAACCAAGCTAAGCATTGTTGGTAAACAAAAGCGATGCATGATGAGCACAACCATGCTAGAGGAGGTATTAAGCGCTGGTTTTAGTCATGTGGTTAAAATGTAGACACTCATGCGGTCGCCCTGTTTTCATCTCCCCATGGAGTGAGCACAGTGCTGAAGAATCCCCTGATGATTTACAAATAAATCATCAAATTAGGGTGGAAGCGCATCTTGTTGCATGATCAAATGGTTTCGCCAAAAACTACACTTGGACAACAAGATGCGCGAAGCCAATATCCTACTACATTCTTTACACCAATACTGCCCAGAACTTCACCTAAAACGATTAAACAGCTTGATGCTGGCCTCTAAGGCGCTGATTGAATGTAAGACACTGACCTTGACTGAGTTAGGTCGAAATTTACCAACCACGGCCCGAACCAAGCACAACATCAAGCGCATTGATCGTTTGCTCGGCAACACGCATCTGCATCAAGAACGGTTAGCTGTCTACCAATGGCATGCCAGCCTCATCTGTTCTGGTAACCCTATGCCGATTGTGCTCGTCGATTGGTCAGACATCCGAGAGCATAAACGCATCATGGCTCTGCGCGCCTCAATAGCCTTCAACGGCCGCTCTATTACCCTGTATGAGAAGTCCTATCCCCTATCAGAACAATGCTCTAAGGCCTCCCACAACGGTTTTTTAGCGGACTTAGCCAAGATTTTACCTTTGCATGTTACCCCTCTCATCGTGACTGACGCGGGGTTCAAAGTGCCTTGGTACAAAGAGGTTGAGGCGCATGGTTGGTTTTGGCTAAGCCGTATTCGCGGTACAGTTCAATTTGCAGATATTGGCGCTGAAAATTGGCGTGCAGTTCGCAGTACACATGACTTGGCCAACGGTCAAGCGAAGAGCCTGGGTTGTAAGACCTTGACCAAAACTAACCCTATCAATTGCCATCTCACGCTTTATCGTAGCAAACCTAAGGGGCGTACAAATCAGCGTTCAACGAGGACTAATTGCCACCATCCATCGGCAAAAACGTACTCAACATCGGCGAAAGAGCCTTGGGTGTTAGCCAGCAATTTACCACCAGAATCTCGGAGCCCAAAGCAGCTGGTAAACCTGTACGCCAAACGTATGCAAATAGAGGAAACCTTTCGTGACCTCAAAAGCCCGGCATACGGCTTTGGCTTACGCCAAAGTCGTACCAACAGTCCAGAGCGATTCGACATCATCCTACTGATAGCGTTGATGGTTCAATGCCTGTTGTGGCTAGTTGGTTTACACGCACAGCAACAGGGCTGGGATAAGCATTTTCAGGCCAATACCATTGGGCATCGAACGGTACTCTCAACGATTCGCTTGGGATTGGAGGTACTCAGGCGGCCTGATTATCAAATCACGGAGAAAGAATTGCTGGCGGCCTGGGTATTATTCGCCAATCAGTTGCTCAAATATGGCTATGCTATGGCTGATTTATGAGGGGATCCTTCAGAGCACAGTGTCATCACCAGTTTTAGCATATAGATAAGTGATATCAGCACCAGCAAACTTGGCACCGAGATGGAAACCATATTGATATGTGTCTAGTGGGCCGCCAGTTTCATCACCCGTTGCTTTCTGAGTTAAGTAAGATGGAGTGAGATAAAAATTAACTGCACTGATGTCAGTGGAAAATTTTACTTTTGCATAGGTTTGATTAAAAACATCTTCCATGCGGTAATGCCAAAGATTAACCTCGGTTTTGACCGCTTCGAAAGGTAACTGATATTTAGCACCCAGAGCATAAACAGGGTTATCTGCCACCTCAGTAATCACACCCGCTCTGGCTAGCTCACTTTGTACAGCTTCTTTAACCGATATGAAGCTGTTATCAGACCATCCCATTGAATCCGTAATATACAATGCGGAAAGAGTGAGATTATTTACGCTATTATTTTCAACAGAAAAACCACGAAAGGTTCTTGGAATGGCTCTAATATCGTGAGGATTCATCATCGGAGTTCTTAATTCTTGAGCTCCAAGTTTAAATTTAGTATTCCACCAATCACCTTGAATAAAATATTCTTGTAATCGATTGACACTATCATGGTCGCCATTTTCATCTCGAGCAACCAAACCATAAACACTATCAGAATCATTAGTCCAAATAGGATTAGCAGAGGCAAAACTAGTACCAAAACTAATTCCGTTAACTTTAGCAGTATTATAATAAAACAGCCCACCTAATGACGTATCATGTTTTTTATTCGTTGCGCCATCATAATCACGCGTAAAATCAAATAACCGCAATTCTCCTTTAACAGTTCCATCGCTAAACATTTTATCAATCGTTGTATCTGCGAACGCAGATACAGAAAGAGCAGACAGCACAAAAAAAGATAGGCTTTTCATTTTCATCATCATCTTCCTGTTATTAGTTGACATGTTTGCCATGCCTATACTGGTTAAGAAACAGACTCCAAACCACTTTGGAGAAATGTATGACGTATAACCTTACTTAACAATGAAGACTGAACAAATATGAGAAACTAGTTGCGAAATTTATAGAGATGTTACTTCGATCAACAAAAATGAATGTTTTTTAATCACTAATATAGGAAATGCGAGAGTACATTTTCTGCCTCAAAAGTACTTTTATGTTAAGATGGCGGAACTAAGCATATTGAGGGCAAACTAGTGCATAACTTCAAGCCAATTAAGCAGATAAAAGCATCTAGTGAAGTTGGACAACAGCTAAAAAATGCTATTTTAGGTGGCGATTATAAAGCTGGTGATAAACTACCATCCGAACGCGAACTCATAGAATTATTCCAAGTGAGTCGAACCGTTGTCAGGGAAGCCATTAAGAGCCTTGAAGCGAGCGGCTTGGTAGAAATTCGCCAAGGTGCAACGGGTGGTGCATTTGTTAAACATCTGACATTTGAGCGTTTAAGTGATGCCTGCCATGACATGTTTATGATGGGAAAGTTATCACTCCCCGAATTATGCCAAGCGCGCATTTTGATTGAACCTCAAGTCACCAGAATGGCAGCTAAAAATTGCACACCAGCACAAGCAATTGCGCTGCATGAAGCATTGCGACATGAAAATGACTCGTACGCATATCCCGAGACTGTCGCTTTACGCTCTGAAGTGCATTATTTATTAGCAGAAATGTCAGGCAACCGTTTCTTAGAGGCAATTGTAAAATCACTATTGATTTTACTTAAAAATCAAACAATAAAGTTTGAGCCACCAACGGATGAAATCCATCCCTTAGGCTTACACGATGTTATCGTTCAAGCCGTTATCGAAAAAGATGAAGCCAAAGCCGAAGCCGCCATGTTGGCACATTTAGAAGACTTTAATCGTCGTTTGAAAGAAATCGAATTAAGGTATATCAAGCGGCAAAATAACGCTTAGTACTGCCCGCGATAAATTTTGGCATTACAGTTTGATAAGCCTACTTACTGTAATGCCAAATTCTTCCATTACAACTCTTGACGACTGATTGAATCAACTCAATATCAGTATTATCTAATAAGTTAAGCTCAATTCTCTGCACCATACTCTTAAACATCAACCATACAAAAAATTAAACAATTGATTTTTAATAAATAAAGCTGATTGATGCGTCAGGTTTTGCCATTTCCTTTGAGCGATTAACCGCCGAATTACACCTTTAAATAAAAACACCCGATGGGGTTCATCAGGTGTTTTAGGAGTCAATCAGTAGCTGCTGATCGCAAACCAGACAGTCGCACAAATTTGATCTAATTGATTGCAGATTTAGCTGAATTGAGAATGCTTATAACCCAAAGCTTCAGGATGTTATTTTTTGCAACGTCCAATATTGGAGCCAATAGATGCAACTTTGTCACACTCCTTGGCAGCTTTCTTTTCAGCAGTATTTGTAACTTTCGAGTTAGAGTTAGTATCAGCATTTGTCGATGCACAACCGCTCAAACCGAGAAATACGAGGGGAATAAGGCTCAGTGTCCATGTTTTTAGCATTGTATACATCCGTGAGTTAATTGGTTTTTAACATTTTGTTGCGGCATTGAATAGCGAAGACAGTAAGCTAACCAATAAAATCTCCTGATACAATGCTATAAACTGCAAAGACAATGTAAATTAATACATTCTACTGACGACATAAGGTTTATTAAGCGATAACACGGTAAAACACTTAGACGATGACCTGATGATAGGTTTCGACTTGGAACGACTCAACCAACTCAGGCATCACTTGGTGGAAATAATGTTGAATAGCCTCTTTAGCGCAGTGCTCATCGAAGGCAGTAATATCAACAAACTTCTCCACAAAGGTCACGCGGCGCGGTTCATCACGGCTGACGTTGAGCTCATACCGAATACAACCGGCTTCACGGCGTGTATCGGGGATCAGCGAGGCGAGCGCCGCAATCAAGGCCTCGGTTTTGCCTTCCTTAGCTAAAAAGCTCGCGACGCAAACGAGTTGTTGTTGATTGATTTTATAGTCCGCAACAGTAGTCATTTGATTTCCTTAATAAGATGTAAATTCAGCTAGTTAAAACTAGATTACTTAGGCTGGTAGCGCATGTCGATATGAGGAATGCCATCTTCCAAATACATTTCAGAACAGATGTTAAACCCGAGTTTTTGGTAGAAGTTTTTCAGATAATCCTGAGCACCAATTTGGATCCCCGCCTTGGGCCAAGTACTGAGTGCAGATTTGATCGCCCGCTGCATCAACGGCATTGCCAATCCTTTACCTCGTCCAGCAGGTGACACCACCACTCGGCCAATGCTGGCCTCGGGATAACTCAGCCCCGGAGGCAAAATACGGGCATAGGTGAGTAACTCGCCCGCAGGTGATAGGCCGATTAAATGCTGGGTTTCAGGGTGTCTATCTTTATCATCAAGCTCTGGATAAGCACAGGCCTGCTCGACCACAAACACATCGACTCGCAGTTTAAGGATTTCATATAAGGTGTTGGCAGTTAATTGATTAAATTTAAGAATGTGCCACTCAACTGAATCTTGTATAGACATAAAAAGGCTCTGCGTACAACAGGAAAAGAGCTCGAGTCTATCACAGCTCAGCGCATAAAAAAGCGCCCTTAATTCTGGGGGGAATTAAGACGCAAGGGTTACGCATTGCGAAAACTGACTCAGTGTTATTCGATCACCGCATCGTGGGCGACTGGGCCTTGTGGTTTACGGATAAGCAGTACAGCCACCACGGCAATTAACAACAGGGCCCCCATAATCAAAAACACATCGTTATAGGCTTGAATATAGGCCTGCTGACTCATGGTTTGCCCTAACAATGCCTTGGCCTGCATAGAGGCGGTGTAGGGATCCGAGCCACCCTGTTGCAACATACTGGCACTCTGATTCAAATAGTCCTGCGCCTGCGTGCTGACCGCTGGCAAAGATTCCTTCACATGGGCCAAATGGCTGCGAGCCAAGTTATCGGTTAAGGTCGCCACCAACGCGATACCAAAGGCCCCACCTAAGTTACGCATCACGTTCAGTACGGTCGAAGCTGATGGGTTTTCATGGGGTTTTAAATGCGCAGTCGCGAGCATTCCGATAGGCACTAAAATAAACGGCTGGCCTAAGGCGCGTACCACTTGGGAGGCAATCATCTGCTGCCCAGCGTAATCGGCGGTCATTTGGCTATTCATGTAATAACTTAGGGCAAACATAAAAAAGCCGAAGGCGGCTAAGTAACGTCCGTCGAATCGTTGCATTAAACGTGGCACTAAGGGTAATACCAACAGCTGTGGAAAGCCCATCCACATAATCACCTCACCAATTTCCAGTGGTGTGTAATCATGCACTTGAGACAAATAAAGTGGGATCAAATAGATCGCGCCAAAGAGCGCCATCCCCAGTAAAAAATACGCCACGGTTGAAAGCACAAAATCACGTTTACCGAGTAAGCGTAAATTCACTAAAGGATCTTTACGGTTGAGCTGGATCCACACAAACAGCACTAAATTCACCGCGGCAATGATGGCGAGATTGCGGATCAAATCCGAGCCAAACCAATCCTTACGGTTGCCCTCCTCAAGCACAACCTCGAGACAACCCATGCCCAGCGCCATAGTGACAATGCCCGCTAAATCGGCATTTTTCAGTTTATCCCACACCACAGGCCGTTTCTCGAGACCATAGGCCAACATCGCCATCACCAGCAATCCGGGCGGTACGTTGATATAAAACAGGTAATGCCAACTAAAATGCTCAGTTAACCAACCACCTAAGGTTGGGCCAATCGAGGGCGCAAACGTGGCTGTCACACCAAAGAGCGCCATCCCCACGGCACGGTTATTCTCGGGTAAAAATTCTAAGATCAGCCGAAAGGCCAGCGGGATCAACGCGCCACCAAAGAAGCCCTGCAACGCCCGAAAGGCGATCATGGCCTCGAGGTTCCACGAAATCGAACACAGGATAGAAGCAAAGATAAAGGCAGCTGTGGTCCACAGCAGATAACGCCTGACCGAGAGCCCTGTGCTTAACCAGCCCGAGAGCGGAATCGCAATCATCTCGGCAACCAGATAAGCCGTTGAAATCCAGCTGCCTTCCTCAAGCGTTGCCCCAAGGCTGCCTTGGATTTCCTTCATCGAGGCATTGGTGATTTGAATATCGAGGATCGCCATAAAGGCGCCAATCAAACCACCAAAAACGGCAATCCACGAACGGCGACTACCGCGCTCATATTCGCTCGGCGTAGCCCCCGCGGCGATAGCCTCAGGTGCAGCAGCAATTGTGCTCATGTTAACGACCTACTTAGCGACCGACGTTTGCAGCGATAGTTGTCGTCGGATGCGACGCAGTATCGACCTTCACCACCGCACTTAACCCGGGGACCACTCGCGCCTCTTCTTCTGAGAGCTCTAAACGGATCCGCACTGGAATACGCTGCACGATTTTGGTGAAGTTACCCGTGGCATTTTCGGCGGGCAGCAGACTAAATTTGGCTCCGGACGCTGGCGACAGACTATCGATTACACCTGTAAAGGTTTTGTCGGGAAACGCATCGAGACTGACCTGCACCGACTGCCCGGGTTGCATATGTTGGATTTGGGTTTCTTTAAAGTTCGCCGAGATCCACACAGCCCCGTCCGGAACCAAACTAAAGAGTGCTTGGCCGGGCTGCACATACTGCCCCACCATCGCGCCGCGTTTACCAATCACCCCAGAGAAGGGCGCGGTCACACGGGTATCATTGAGCTGAATGTTAGCTAGCTCCAATGCCGCATTCGACTGCTCAACCACAGAGCTGGCTTGATTAAGCTGAGCATTAAACACAGCAAGCTCACGTTCTTTAGCCACTAACAGCGCCTTGGCTTCATCGAGGCGCGCAGCAGCAGAATCAAAACCCGCCTGTAATTGGTCGACATCGTCCTGTGAGCTGTAATTGCTGACTTTTAACTTTTTCGCTCGGCTTAATTGTTGCTCGGCACGAATTTTATCAGCCTGCGCCGCCACCACACCCGCACTCGCTTGGCTGATCAGCGCATGTTGCAGATCCACCTTAGCGGCTAAGGTTTGTAGATCGGCTTTGGCACTGGCAAGTGCAGCCTCAGCTTGGCTGACTTTGGCGCTAAACTGGTTATCTTCAAGTTGCGCCAATAACTCGCCCTTACGCACATGCTGGTTATCGGTCACATCGGATAACACCACATAACCTGGTACTTTTACGCTCACATGGGAGATATCGGCCTCAACATAAGCATTATCAGTGGTTTCGATAAAACGTACTTGCGTCCACCAGTAATAGCCGCCACCCGCAGCGGCGGCGAGTAAAAGTGGAACGGCGATAATAAGCTTACTTTTGGACATGAATGACTCCTTGATTAGTGAGTACTAGTGTACTACTGTCTCATCAAGTTTATTAGGTAGTTAAAAATCAACCCACTGTTTCACAGGTGTAACAATCATGGATCTCAATCGGGTGCAAATATTTGCTCAAGTGGTAGAGCAAGGTAGTTTTACTGGGGCAGCTAAAGCCCTCGGACTCACTAAGGCAACAGTCAGTCGCAAAATTGCCGAACTAGAAGCCGATACGGGTACTCAGCTATTATTCCGAACGACTCGCGCACTCAAACTCACAGAAGCGGGTTCGAGTTATTACAATCGAATCAATAAGATCTTAAGTGATCTTCAAAGCGCCGAAAATCAGCTCAGTGCCCACCAGCAATTAATCAAAGGTAACCTAAGAATCGTATGCCCTATTGAATTAGGTCAACTGTTTCTTGGGCCGATCTTCGCCCAGTTTTTAACCCTTTATCCCGATATCACCATAGAAGCCGAGCTCACTAACCGTAAAGTGGATGTGATAGAAGAAGGTGTGGATCTGCTATTCCAAATCGCTGACTCGAGTGATACCCGCCTACAAAGTTATTCCTTAGTTAACGCCTATAAATCCTTAATGGCCAGCCCTAAATATTTGGCCGAACATGGCACGCCCAAAGTGCCACAGGATTTGGCTAAACATAAAGCGATTCGTTTACAGTCGGCCCATATTGAAGGGGCATGGAAGCTATTTGATGGTAAAACTTGGGTAGTCATTGAGCCCGTCACGCAATTAACAGTGAATAATGTCACCATTGCCCGCGAAGCTGCCATTGCAGGGCTTGGCATTACGGCCGTGCCGTCGATTATTGCCCAAGAGGCGATAGAGAAAGGCTATTTAGTGCGACTCCTTGACGATTATCCTATGGTGCAAACCAAGGTGGTACTCAGCTATCCCAAGCGAGCCTATCTGCCGCGCAAATACCGCGTTTTTATCGAGTTTATCTACGCCTCTTTGTTTAAACGCTGGGGATCACAAGTATTAGAAGTGCCAGAATTTATCGGTCAGCAAAAATAGACCCATTCACACCCAAATTAACAACTGTAACCTTGAGAGTGTGAAATCTGCCAGTACAGAATAAATCCTTAATCTCAGAATTGCCTTAATCCTTAAGCCCCTATAAGCTTGGCAAGGTAACAGGCAGCAAAAGACCCTAAGGTTTTCCTGATACAGTTAATACAATAAAATTTAACATTTAATCATATTTTCGGAGGAAACCTAATGAGCTTACTTAAAGAGTTCAAGGCTTTTGCGTCCCGTGGCAATGTAATCGATATGGCGGTGGGTATAATCATCGGTGCCGCTTTTGGCAAGATAGTCTCATCCTTTGTGGCCGACATCATTATGCCGCCGATTGGGATCATTTTAGGGGGGGTGAATTTTAGTGATCTGAGCGTTGTGCTCCTCGCTGCCCAAGGTGATGCACCTGCGGTCGTCATCGCTTACGGTAAATTCATCCAAACCGTTATCGACTTTACCATTATCGCCTTCGCGATTTTTATGGGCTTAAAAGCCATTAACAGCTTAAAACGTAAACAAGAAGAAGCGCCTTCTGCTCCGCCCGCACCAACCAAAGATCAAGAACTACTGTCTGAGATCCGCGATCTGCTTAAAGCTCAACAGGAAAAATAAGCCTCAAAAGTCACTTAGGCAGAGTATTGAACATAAAAAACCCATCGATTTCGATGGGTTTTGTTTTTAACCTGTCAGGTATCGATTACTCTGCGGCTTCGTGCACGGTTTCGCTATAATCTTGCACCACTTCGGCGACACGGATGCGATAAGCGTTAAACAAACAAGGAACTATGCCAGTCTGCTCGGCAATGCTGTGGGCCATTTGATTACGCCATTGGGTAATAGAGGCCATATCATCCCAAAACGATAAGCTCAGCACCTTACCATCGTCGGTTAAGCTCTGAAAACGTTCAATCGAAATTAATCCCTTGCGGCCTTCTAAATACTGGCGCATTTCAGCGGCCACATGCAGATACTCTTCCTTTCCTTCTTTCGTGGGAACGACTTCAAAAATGACTGCGATCATACTCTCTCCAGAGATACTTATCCTTAATACCAGCGCTAAGCCTAGCCTATATCACACACTATAGCTCGCTGATTTTTAAACTTTAACATTGAGACTTACCACAAAATCATGCCAAGACTCAGCCCCAACTAGTCAAGCAATTTATCGTGTCGATATAACCAGCGGTATAAGGTCGGTAATACCAATAAGGTCAACGCCGTTGAGCTAAACAAACCGCCAATGATCACCACCGCTAGCGGCTTTTGGATTTCACTGCCCACACCCGATGACACTAAGATCGGAATTAACCCTAAGGCAGAGGTTAATGCCGTCATCAATACTGGTCGTAAGCGGCCCACAGTGCCTTCATAAACCGATTCATAGAGCGACTCGCCGCTCTGCCTGCGTTGGTTTATCGAATCCACTAATACCACTCCGTTGAGCACCGCCACCCCAAACAGCGTGATAAAGCCAATGGAGCTTGGCACCGACAGATAAGTACCACTAACAAACAACGCCACAATACCGCCGATGAGTGCTAACGGCACGTTCGCCATAATCAGTAATACCTGCTTAACCGCGCCGAAGGAGAAGTACAACAGCAAGGCAATCAAGGCGATTGAGACTGGCACTACCAACATCAGCTTTTGCTGTGCCCGCTGCTGATTCTCATACTGACCACCCACAATCACAGTATATCCAGCAGGTAGATCGGCCTTTGGCACCAGCGCGTAAATATCATTTACCACAGAGCCCATGTCTCGCCCCGCCACGTTCGCTTGCACTACCACGCGGCGCTGCACATCGTCACGGCGAATATTCGGCGGCGCCATTTCCACTGCAACGCTGGCCACTTCGCCTAAGCGCACAATTGCGCCATTGGTGCCACTCAAGAGCAAATCCTTAATCACATCTGGACTGCTGCGAAACTCGGCGGCAAGGCGTAAATTAATGTCGTATCTGGCGTTACCGTCGATGACTTGGCCAGCGCTGGCGCCACCAATACCTTGGCTGACGAGTGTCATCACCTGATCAACACTGATGCCATAACGGGCAAGCTGCGAACGGTCAGGCCGCACTACCAGCTGCGCCTCACCACTCACCTGTTCGAGGGACACATCCACAGCACCAGGGATTTTCGCCACCAGATCGGTCAGCACTTGGCCTTTTTCAGATAAGACTTCTAAATCGGGGCCAAAGAGTTTAATCGCTAACTGCGCCTTAACCCCCGAAAGCAGCTCATCGACCCGAGTCGCAATCGGTTGTGAGAAGGTGAGTAGCAGCCCAGGGAAGACACTGAGCTTTTCCTCCATCAGCCGTTGCAACTCCAAACGCGAACTGGCCGATTGCCATTCTTCGATGGGTTTTAGGCCGATATAGACTTCAATATTGCTGACAGGCTCAGGATCGCCGCCTAATTCGGGCGCACCGATTCGGCTTAAGGCATACTCCACCTCGGGGAATTCCAGCAGCAAAGCCTCAAGCTTAGGTGCGACATCCAAAGAGGTGCCAAGGCTGGCGGTGGGTGCTAACGTTACCCTCAGGTTAATCGTGCCTTCCTCTAACTCGGGCACAAACTCGGTGCCGAGTCTAGGCAGCAATGTCATGCTCATGACAAACATCAGCGCCGCACTGAGTACCACCATTTTAGGACGCGCTAGCGTTGCACTGAGCAGTTTGCGATATGCACTATCCAGCGGCCTTAAGATCACACTTTCTTTCAGCACAACTCCACGTTTAAACAGATATACCGCTAAGGCTGGCACCGCAATTAATGCCACCAGCAAGGCGGAAATCATCGCCAAAATAATGCTGACGGCCATAGGTTGGAACAGCTTGCCCTCAACTCCTTCCAGCGCAAATAGCGGCGCAAACACCACAATGATGATGGCGGTCGCGAAGAAGATAGGACTGCACACTTCTTTCGCTGCCAGCATAATGCGCACGGCCATATTCCCCTGATGTTCGTCATCATCAGCGTTAACACCCCCATCCTCATCACCATGGTACGGGTCAGTTTCACCATCGGCACGCGCCCTTGCCTCAGCTAAATGACGGCGATCCGGTTGGGTTAAATGTTTGAAAATATTCTCAACCATCACCACTGAGCCATCGACCAACATACCAATGGCTACCGCCAAACCACCAAGGGACATCAAGTTGGCCGACAGTCCGTAATAGGACATCACCATCAGCGCCAAACCGATGGATACAGGGATAGACAGCAACACCAACAGGGTGGCGCGGATATTCACAAGGAACAGCGCTAAGATCACCACGATAAACACAAAAGCCATCAGCAGCGCATCGCGCACTGTGGTAACGGCCTTATCCACTAAATCCGCTTGATCGTAAAACACCTCAAAGGACACGCCCTTCGGCAGCGCCTGCTCAATCAGATTAATCCGCGCATCGATATCATCAATCGTCGCCTTAGTGTTAGCGCCCATGCGCTTAAGCACTACGCCAGCGACCACTTCGCCCAAGGCTTGCGCCTGCCCCGCCTCATCACGGCGCGTCATAGTCACGGCACCTACGCGGATCTCACTGCCAAAATCGACCTTTGCAATGTCACCCACTCGCACAGGCGTGCCACGTACTTCAGTGAGTGGAATTTGAGCAATTGAGGCAAGCCCTGCCTCTCCGGCGGGCAACATACCATAGCCTCGAACCACTAGTTGCTCTTGGCCTTGGTCCATAAACCAGCCACCAGCGTTACGGTTATTGCTTTCGAGCGCCTCACTCACCTGCGCCATCGACAAGCCATAAGCACGCAACTTATTAGGGTCGACCTGCACTTGATATTGGCGAACTTCGCCGCCAAAAGATAACACATCGGTCACGCCGCCAACGGGCATCAAGATAAGTTTGACGAGGTAGTCGTTAAGACTACGCAGCTCGGCGGCATTGATGCCTGCACTTGGATCCGCCCGCAAAATATATTGATAAATCTGCCCCAATCCAGAGGTGTTAGGGCCAATTTCTGGCACACCCACCCCGCTTGGGATCATCTCCCGCGCCGCCTGTAACTGCTCAAACACTTGCTGTCGGGCAAAGTAAATATCCGTGCCCTCAGCAAAGACGACCGTCACAATGGACAAGCCAGTGCGCGATAACGAACGCACTTCAGTCACCGCTGGCAAAGCATACATGGCCGATTCGACCGGATAACTGATGAGTTTTTCTACCTCTTCAGCAGCCAAACCTTCAGCCTCGGTATTGATGGTCACCTGTACGTTGGTGACATCGGGAAAGGCATCGAGATTCAACTTGGGCAACATGGCCACACTGGCAGCGACCGCCGCCAGCAGCGCCAACACCACTAATAGCCGATTTTTAATCGCGGCTTCGATTGCTTTTTGCAACATAAGAATTCCTTAAGCGAGAATCATAGGCACAGTGATAGGCATCGCGATTAGTGGGCATGAATATCAAAACCAGCTTTCGCCTGCTCCGATGCCAAGAAAAATGCCCCTGCAACTACCACCTTTAATTGTGCCTGCCGTGCTTTATCCAGCTCACTGCCACGCACTAAACTCAAGCTGCGCTGACGCTGCACCAGCTCCACCTCAATGGCTTCAAAACCATCCTCATCCTGAATAAAAATCTGCCAATCGCCATCACTGCTACGGGTTAACGCTGCATCGGGTAATACAATTCCCGATGAAATACCTGACCCGCTACTCGCCGCAGCCATGTTTTGAGAGGCATCGGCAAAGTACAGCTCGGCAAATTGCCCAGCGTGCAACACATGATCAGGATTAGGCATACTGACTAACACTTGCTCAGTACGTGTCACGCTATCCAGCTCGTGGGAGCGGCCGATAATCTTACCTGCTAAGGTTTTATCTCCCACTTGGATCAGCGCTGGGGCACCCACCTTCACATTGACTGCCTGGGCAGGCGTTAGCTGAGCCTCAACCCAAAGGTGCGACTCATCGGTCAACTGCATTAATGGCGTGCCTGCGCTAAACACTTGGCCTAGCATGGCGATATCTTGCTGCACACGGCCGTCGATAGGCGCCAACAGTTGATAGCTACCGATAGCTTCAGGGGTCGACTCTAAGGTACGAATTTGCTCAGGGGTCATTTTTATCGCCTCTAAAATCGCCCGTTTCAGTTCGGCATCGACTTGAGCCTGCATTCTGCGACTCACACTCACAGCGCCTTCACTCATGCGCTTGACTCGACTCCATTCAGCAGCGGCATTAATGTAGTCCGCCTGTGCCTGCGCAACGGCTGCGCCACCCAAGGTAAGTAAAGGCTCACCTTTTTTCACCTCTTGGCCTGGTACCACATGGCGCGCTTGTACGCGAACATCGAGCTGTGGCGCTAAGGTCGCGGTTCTATCACGGTCAACCACTAAAGAAGCCGTTGCTCGAACATCGAGGTTTAAATTGGCAAGACTTAAGCTATCGCTGCTCAAGGGTAACAAACGAATTCCCGCCAGCTCCAACTGTGCCGGCGTAAAGGTTAACGCTTGCTCGCTATGGTCATCCGGTGCTTGCTCGGCAGCAGTACTCTTCGCTGCGTTGTTAACTTGTTTTTCGCCAGCATGATCATGGCCGTCACCAGCAAATGCTGACGTTGGCGTAATCAAGGTTAACGAGGTGAGCATCAGTGCCAACGCTAAACGTGATGGCGTAAACACCGATATGAAACCTGCTGCAGACACATTGGCGAAAGAGTGAAAAACAGATTTAGGAAAAGTTGAATTCATTAGTGTGACCTCACGATTGACTTGGCTGGCACGGCGTTAGTGGGAGAAGTGGCTGTTAACGAATCGATAAAGGGCAGCAGTTGACCGCTGTCCCCCATCCAGGTTAACCAGCTCTGATAAATCGCCGTTTCGAGGTTTAAACCGACCAAATAACTGGCCGCAAGTTGTCGCCGACTCTGTAAATACTCACTGGTGCTCACATCGCCCGAGCGCCACTGTTCACTTAAGGATTTAGCGGCTTTACTCCCCGAGGCTGCGACTCGCTCACGCCAATCTTGGTAACGAGCCAGTAAACGGGGTAAGGCATTGTTAAATTGCGCCTGTTTAGCAGTAAGCACTCGCTCACGGGCTAAGTAGGACTGCTCTGCGATAGCGATGCCCTTATCTGCAACCGACTGTAACTCACTGTAGTTATTACGAACCTGCAAGGGGATAGCCACACCGACGCCAAACTTGTTGTCAGAGCCTTCCCGTTCGAGACCAAGGTTGATGGTGGGATCCGCCGCTGTATCAGCCTTAACCTTCATGGCATTGGCCTTTGCCAATAACACCTGCTGATGGGCACTGGTCAATGCGGGTAATTCCGCTCTCGGGGCAATCATCGACACAAATTGGCCAATATCAGAGATGAACTCCCTAAACTTGAGCTTATCAACCCCAAGTAACTCAATCACTTTACCTTCGGCGACTAAGGCCGCTTGTTCGGCTAGAGCATAGTCGGCGGTATTGCTTGCCAGTTCGAGTTTAAGCAGTTGCAACTCAACATCAGACAAATCTCCCGCGGCAAAGCGCTGCTCGGCAATATTGAGCTGTGCCTGAGTAAATCTTAATTGCTGCTCTGCAAAAGTAAGCGCCTTGTGGCTTTGCGACTGCTCGGCCAGCGCTAATAGACGCTCGGCCAACATCTGACTGCGTTCTAACTGTATATCCGCTAACAGGATCTGCGCCTCAAGCTGGGCAAGGCGGGTTGCTACGCCACGCTTATCGCCCCAATCGATGGTTTGGCTCAGCCCTAGGCTGTAGGTATCTGTGTCGGCATTTTGATAATTGAGTCCAAGTTCAGGGTTATAGACGGCGCGATCCGCCGCGGCAATCACCAGCTCCGCCTGTTGCTGCCGAGCAATTTGCGCCTGCACCTCTGGCAACTGGTTAATTTGCTTGAGTAACTCTGGTAACCACTGATTCAGCGAGGTTTGAGTTTCTTGGGTTAAAAGTTCACCTTGCGCTACTGCATCTAGCTCTTTGACGTCTAGGCTTGAGCTTGCTGCAACAGCGTAATTCACCTGTCCACCAACGAGCACTAGCGTACTCAACAGGCCAAACAAGGTCTGGGCGATAATGGTTTTCTTCATCGCAATTCCTAACAATATCTAAATAGGATTGGCCCTACGCCATCGACGTGCGGATACCAATCGAATGCTCCCCAGAGGCAAAATGTCGAATAAGCTCAAAGCGCTAGCGCGAGCCAAACACGTTCGAGGTTAATAAAACCTTTGCTTTGGGGATAAATTAAGGGCTTATTGCGGCGCGCCCGAACAATAGATACGCAACCAGAAATAAGCAGATATTGAGGGTTAAGCGATGGGTGGGCGGTACTTAGGTAATTGATCTGGAGGGAAATAGGCTAAATCCGTTGGCATGTAAGCCGTTTCGAATGCCGTTAGGGTTTGGCTTTCAAAATGAGATAGTAACGCCACATGGCCGCCATGGCATTGGCAATCAAGGCAAAGGTCAAAGTTTTGAATTTCAGTGGTTTGCACTAAATGAGAGTGGCTACTAGCACTGGCAGTCGATACGCCCGCATTGAATGCGGCTTCACCAAACTGCTCGGTGCTGAATCCGGGAGTCTGCTCATTGGGGCACACACAATCCACACATTGAGCTAAGGTGGTCACAGGAGCACTAAATTGTAGGTGGGGATGATTCTCGGCTTCTTCTACGCCATTGCCCGCATGTAACTGATGGGCACCCAAATTCGCGCCCGCAAATTGCAGCACGATAATGGCTATCAGTAGGGTCACCATTCGGCTAAAGAATGGCTTAGCGGTCGAAATCAAATATCACCTTTGGACGATTTAGTCATAATTCAGCAATAGCTTGTGCAAACTTAAGACAGGGATTTTAAGCATAAGTTCACAGCTTGCAAGGATTAATCTGTCAAGCTGTGACACTATTCGCTTGAAAAACTTACTTAAACACGCAGTGTTTGGCGTAATCGGCCGCTTCGTTCGCAGTCCAATCACCTTTAGGTTTTTCCTTCATTTGTTTACACCAAGCATCACTACCTACCTCTGGCGCACAGGCACTTAAGCCTGCGGTAAAGGCCAACACTAGGGCGATAGCGCCTAATTTAGCGGTCGGTTTGGCAGTCATAGTTTTCAACAAAGACATAGTTAATTCCCTATAAGTTATACCCACCATGGGTCATTAAAAAGTTGAACGTTTAGCGATCCACGCAATGGCTTTGGCTTTCTGCTCCAAGGGGAACCAAGCCACTTCGCCCTGCATAAAGGGGCCGAGTAAGCGCACAGCGTTACCCACCCAATCTGGGCCGCCAACAAATACTAAAGCTTCAAAATTAGGAAGTTGGACTTCACCACTGCCCGTTAGCGACTCAAATTCCCAACCTTCAAGTAAGACGTCCGCCTCAATATACAGGCAAACCTGTCCCCAATCCTTGCGGTAACTCTTAATGGCCGGCTGTAAGCGGGTACGATAATCGGTTGAAGAGAGTCGACCACTGGCGAAAAGACTGATAACACCCTTAGCAATATCGGGGATTTGGCATAACATAAAGGCACTCCGAAACGAGAACACTATTTTGCGAACGGGCAACCACGCCTGCCCTGCAAGAATGCGCCCGATGATAACAAATCTATTGAAAAGCCATAAGCAGTTATTGCTCGCTTCTCAAAGCAATTGGACAAAACCCTAAGTCTGCCATGATAAAAATCTCAAACCGTGTGGAACTTCCGGAAAATGAAATCGAGTGGCAATTTATCCGCTCAAGCGGCGCTGGCGGGCAGAATGTCAATAAAGTCTCCACCGCCGCCCAATTGATTTTTGATATCAGAAACTCGTCATTACCCGAGTTTTATCAGCAGCACCTGCTGCAAAAAGCCGATCATCGGATTACCGCCAGCGGCAAAATCATTATCAAATGTCAGGCGAGCCGCAGCCAAGAGGCGAATCGGCAAACCGCATTGGAACAATTTATCGCCCTAGTTGCCAGCGTGGCCGAAGTGCCCAAAAAACGTATCCCCACCCGTGCGACCAAAAGCAGCCAAACCAAACGCTTAGACACCAAAAAACAACGTGGTGCCACTAAGGCTATGCGCCAGATTAAGTTGGATTAACCCAGCTTGCACAGTAACGATATTCATAATGCAAAATCCGCCCGAACAGGTTAAGTTAATGGCATTCAACCCGTTAAGGCATGTCGTAAAAGGAAAGCGTAATGAATCATAAAGTTCTGCTCATCAATGGCCCCAATTTAAACCTCCTTGGCCGCCGCGAACCCAGTGTTTACGGTCATCAAACCTTAGCCGATATCGTTGCCATTTTGAGTGAACAAGCTCAAGCAGCAGGTGTTGAACTTGAGCATATTCAATCGAATGCCGAATTTGAACTGATCAACGCGATCCATGCTACCGATGCGCAGATGATTATTATCAACCCCGCAGCCTTTACCCACACCAGTGTGGCCCTGCGTGACGCACTGCTCGGGGTGGATATTCCCTTCTTTGAAGTGCATTTATCCAATGTCCATGCCCGCGAGCCATTCCGCCACCACTCCTATTTGTCCGATAAGGCCATTGGGGTGATTTGTGGTTTCGGCGCCCAGGGCTATGAGTTTGCCCTCGCGGCGGCGATTAAGAGATTGAAGGCATAAACGCGATTAGCGTGAGTACAGGGAGCCACAAGCCATGGCGGTTGACCTTCGAAAGATCAAAAAACTGATTGAATTAGTGCAGGAATCTGGGATTGCAGAACTGGCGATTACCGAAGGGGAAGAGTCCATTCGCATCACCCGCTACGGCCCACATACAGTAAGCACACTCGAAGGCGCGCATAATCCTCCGCCTTCCACTGCATCGAGCCCAAAGCCTGCCAAAACCCGTGACGCCTTACCTGTGATTGAAGGTTTTGTGCAAGTATCGCCCATGGTGGGCACCTTCCATACCTCGCAAGGCCAAACCGAGGCGCCCTTGGTGCGCATCGGTCAACGGGTGGCTCGCGGCGACACGCTTTGCATTATCGAAGCCATGCGAATGCAAAATCCCATCGAGGCCGAGCGTGACGGTATAGTCGGCGCTATTTGGGTGAAAGACGGAGATGAGGTCGCCTTCGACCAGCCGCTGTTCACTCTGATCGAAACTTAGACTTCGAAATAGAATTTAGAGGTAAAGATGATACTGATTACTGGCGCAAGCAGTGGCTTAGGCGCAGCATTAGCCGCCCTGTATGCCAAGGATAACCAAGCACTTACACTGACGGGACGCGATGCCAACCGTCTTCATACTGTGGCTAATGCCCTCAGCCCATTTTCGAATCAAAGCATTAGCGCCATCAGTGCCAATTTAGCAGACGAAGCGAGTGTCGAAGCGCTATTCGATGGCCTTACCGATGCCCCCGATACGGTTATCCACTGCGCTGGCAGTGGTTACTTTGGCGCACTGGAAACCCAAGGTGCGAGCGAAATCCAAGCGCTGCTGAATAACAATGTCACCTCAACGATTCTGCTGGTGCGTGAATTGGTGAAACGCTATAAGCAGCAAGCGGTTAAGGTGGTGATCGTTATGTCCACCGCCGCCCTCGCCGCCAAAGCGGGTGAATCGACCTACTGCGCCGCCAAGTGGGCGGTGCGGGGCTTTATCGAATCGGTACGTTTGGAGCTCAAGCAAAGTCCGATGAAGTTGATAGCAGTTTATCCCGGCGGTATGGATACCGGCTTTTGGCCAAGCAGTGGTAAGAGTCTAGATACCTCAAGCTTTATGTCCGCCGATGAGGCCGCAGGCATGCTAAAACAAGCGCTACTCGCTACTGAGCACGGTTATATCGCCGATATCACCATTCAAAGAAGTTAAGAGTTAACCGATAGGCGGCGCAGATATAGAGCTGCGCCGTCATGGTCAGCTTAATCAATGCAGTTTGCAGTACAAAGATTGTCAGCGCGGCGGCTCTCTCTGTGGGTTAACCACCACATGACTAAACCGCCGAGGGATAAAAGTGCTGCGGCATAGCCAGTCGCGGCAATACCTTGGCCAGATAAGATCACTAAGCTGCCAACCCAAGGGCCAATGGCATTAGCAAGGTTAAAGGCACATTGTACTAAAGCGCCCGTCATGGCTTGCCCATCGGGGGCCACATCCATTAATCGCGCCTGCACTATGGTTGCCAGACCAATCCCCGAACCCACAAAGAATACAATTGGCATTAATGCCCAATAAGATCCCGTCAAACTTGGATACAACGCCAACACTAAGGTGCTTAACACCAGCGACCAAAATGCCGCCGCCAGCGCCGACTTATCCGCCGCCCAGCCACAGACTAAAGTGCCTAAGGTGGCACCAATCCCAAAGACCGCCATCATCACCGGGATTTTAAAGGGCTCGACTTGGGTGACTTGGATCAGTGTCTCGGCCAGATAGGTATACACACAGAAAATCCCGCCAAAACCGATAGCCGCAATGCCGAGCGTGAGCCAAACTTCACGGTTCTTAAGGGTTTGCAGCTCTTTTTTAGGGCTGGCATTTTGCGGTACGGCGACATTCGGCGCGAGAAAATACAGCATCACGGCGGTAACGGCGGCAATAATCGCCACTATGCCGATACCTGAGCGCCAACCGACGGTTTGCCCCATCCAAGTCGCAAAGGGCACGCCAACGATAGTGGCTAAGGTTAAGCCGATAATCACCCGAGAAACCGCTCGAGCCTTCATCTCTGGCGGCACTAAGGAAGCCGCCAGTAACATAGCGACACCAAAATATGCACCATGGGGCAAGCCACTTAAAAAGCGGAAAAACACTAACCAATTCAAGCTGGGCGCCAAGGCACTTAAACCATTAGCAACCGCCATCATGGCGGCCAAGGCGATTAACAGCGTGCGCCGCTTAATCCTCACCCCCAGCACCATAATGATGGGCGATCCCACCACCACCCCAAGGGCATAGGCACTGATGGCATAACTCACATGGGCGACATCGACACTTAAATCGCTGGCGATATAAGGCACTAAGGTCATGGCGGCAAATTCTGTGGTGCCTAGGGCAAAAGTGCCTAATGCCAAGGCTAACAACACCCAAAGCGCGCTGCTTTGGGCTGGGGGTTGAGAGTTGGGTTGAACTGCTTGCAAACGATTTCTCCGCGATTCTGTAAAACGACAACTGGCTAAGAAAAAAACAGGAGCCCACTCGGGGCTCCAGTTATAGAAGCGTTGATAAAAAAGGATTACTTAACTAACTGTTCTTGATAGGTTTGGCTATTCCAATCAAAGGCATAAAGCGTGCCTTGCCATTCATATAAGGTACGGCCATCTTGCTGCACTATTCTGGCATTGCTCGGCAGGCTAGATACACTGCGCGCCGCCCGCGCCCGGGGAACTGCGGCAGTTGGCTCCGCTGAGACTGTTGAAGCTCTCGCCGTCGAGGCCGCCGACATTACAGTTGCGCTATTGGTTGGCATATTCGACACCATCCGACCTTCGCTCGGCGAATATTGCATGCTGGTGGTAACACGCACAGGCGCAGAAATGGCCACTGGCGTATCATCATAGCCCGTCGGGATCGACAAACCGATGCCCGAATAAGGCGAATGCCAGTAACGCTCGCGATTCCAACGCCAGTCGTCATTCCATATCCCATCATTCCAGCCATAGCCAAGGTTCCAGCCCGTCGCTAAGCCAACTCCTAAACCCAATCCCCAAGGATAATAGGGACGGTAATATGGGCGATAGTAACGATGGCTATCACTATGTTTATGATGCTTTTTATAGTGATTATCTTGGCGCCCATAACTCTCGCTATAGCGATCATTTGTGCCTCGATCCCCCGCAATCGCCCAATCTGGCGCGGCAAGACCACCGATCAACAAGGCGCCGAGTAAAGACAAAGCCAAGCCTGTTTTATGCCAAGGCTCCGCGTGCTTACTTAAGCAAACCGATTGATGTTTAAGGCATTTATCTTTAGCAAGGAATGAATAGAATCTCATATAAACCTCGATATACCGGGCGTTGGTCAAATAAACACCGACCTAGGACAAGTATTTTACGCTTCCAAAGCTGGAAGATCACTGAATAGGTTAACCCTAAAACAGAAAAATGCTATAGTGCGCGCCACACGGATTTCCACTGCAGAGGCTATTTCCACATGAGTTTTAAGGATTTACGCAGCTTTATCGATCATCTGGAAGCCAATGGCGAACTCAAACGCATTAGCTACCCCGTTGATCCTCATTTAGAAATGACAGAGATCGCCGATCGCGTTCTGCGTGCCAAAGGCCCTGCACTTCTGTTCGAAAATCCAACCAATCATTCCATGCCAGTGCTGGCTAACCTCTTTGGTACTCCAAAACGTGTCGCCATGGCGCTGGGTAAAGACGACCCGTTAGCGCTGCGCGAAGTCGGTGAGCTATTAGCGTTTTTAAAAGAACCTGAGCCACCACGCGGCTTTAAAGACGCGATTTCAAAAATCCCTATGTTCAAGCAAGCCTTGAATATGCCGCCCAAGACGGTGCGTAATCCCGCCTGTCAGCAAGTGGTAAAAACTGGCGATGAAGTCGATTTAACCCAGTTACCGATTCAGCATTGTTGGCCGGGCGATGTCGCGCCACTGGTCACTTGGGGCTTAACCATTACTAAAGGCCCGCGTAAGAATCGCCAAAACCTTGGGATCTATCGCCAACAATTGCTAGGTAAGAATAAACTCATTATGCGCTGGCTATCCCACCGTGGTGGCGCGCTTGATTTTGCTGATTTTAAAGAGCAATTCCCCGGTGAGCGTTACCCTGTAGTTGTAGCCTTAGGCTCAGATCCAGTGACTATTTTAGGCGCGGTAACCCCAGTACCTGATGCGATGAGCGAATACGCCTTTGCGGGATTGTTGCGCGGTGAACGCACCGAAGTCTGCAAAGCCTTAAGCTGCGATTTAGAAGTGCCCGCCAGCAGCGAGATTATCCTTGAAGGCTATATCGATCCTGACGAAATGGCCGAAGAAGGCCCCTACGGCGACCACACGGGTTACTACAACGAGACGGATAAATTCCCCGTCTTTACTGTGACCCATATTACTCACCGTAAAGATCCGATTTACCACAGCACCTACACTGGCCGTCCACCGGATGAACCCGCCATGTTAGGCGTGGCACTCAACGAAGTGTTTGTGCCGATTTTGCGTAAGCAATATCCTGAAATTATTGATTTTTATCTGCCTCCTGAAGGTTGTTCTTACCGGATGGCGGTGATCTCGATTCGCAAACAATACCCCGGCCATGCGAAACGGGTGATGATGGGCGCGTGGTCCTTCCTGCGCCAGTTTATGTATACCAAATTTATTGTGGTGGTCGATGACGATGTGAATTGCCGCGACTGGAACGATGTGATTTGGGCCATTACCACCCGTATGGACCCGAAACGCGACACCGTGATGATCGATAATACCCCTATCGATTACCTCGACTTTGCCTCTCCCGTAGCGGGCCTCGGCTCCAAAATGGGTCTCGATGCCACCAATAAGTGGGAAGGCGAAACCACCCGCGAATGGGGTACGCCGATTGTGATGGACCCTAAGGTTAAGCAAAAGATCGACTCAATCTGGGATGAGTTAGGCATAGACGACAGCCCAACCCTATAATTCAGCTTAAGCACGACGTACCCACTTAAGCCAAGAGAATTGGCCGCGAATGGCCTTAATGTGACACCTCTAACTAGATAAAAAGGTGCAAAGGAAGTTTGATGAAAACCATACGTTGTAAGATAGAGAAAGTAACCCCCTTTAACGACGCCGTATATCAGGTGTGGTTAAAGCCTGATACCCCCTTGGAGTTTCAAGCGGGACAATACCTGTGTGTTGTGATGGGTGAAAAAGATAAACGTCCCTTCTCTATCGCGTCCGCCCCTAATGCCGAAGTGATTGAGCTTCATATTGGTGCGGCCGTCAGCGAAAGTTATCCAATGCAAGTAGTTGAAAGATTGCGTAATAACACGCATATCGACATCGAAGCGCCAGGTGGCGACGCTCACCTACGCCACGACAGCCTGCGCCCACGTTTATTGATCGCCGGTGGCACAGGCTTCTCTTACATCAAGAGTATTGTCGAGCAACAAATCGCCCTCGGCCAACAGGTCGAAACAACCTTGTATTGGGGTTGCCGCACCCAAGATGCGATGTACTACGAAAGCATCGCCCGCGCATGGCACGACGCTCACCCTTGGTTGCATTTTGTGCCCGTTATTGAAGAGGCCCCAGCAAACTGGCAAGGCAAAACCGCCAATCTGCTCGCGCAAATCAAACAGGATTTTATTAGCCTCAATGGCTATGACATCTATATCGCAGGTCGTTTCGATATGGTCGGTGCCGCCCGCGAAATCTTCCGCGAAATGGGTGTTGAAGAAGCCCATCTCTACGGCGATGCCTTCGCGTTTATCAAATAACGCATTGATTAGCTTGGCAGGATAACCTTTGCCAACCTAGGCTCAAACAATAAACCCCAGTGAAAACTGGGGTTTTGCTTTTAGGTTTGATCGCTTTTTTAACCGACTCACGAACGAGAGTCCTTGTCGAACAACGCCCATATCTAACGACTTGGTTACTCCCCAAGCCTCTCCATTCGCACCACTTAAAGACACATCAAAAGCGTATTAGGTTTACTGTGGATAGAAGGCTTAATTTAAAAGACTAAACCATAAAGAAATCCTGATGCGATAGCCATACCTAAAATAACGCCGAGAAAGGCAGCAATCATTTGATTTTTAAAGATTGCTTTTAACAAAATCACTTCAGTGATACTCGCGCCAGCACTGCCGATGATAAATGCCATCACAGAGCCCATTGCCATACCTTTTTGAACTAATGCCGCAGTGAGAGGGATGACGGCTTCGGCACGAATATAAAGGGGAATGCCAATAACCGCAGCAACAGGAATGGCATACCAAGTGGCCTCGCCGGCATAGTTCACGATAAATTCAGTGGGAATAAAGCCATAGATAAATGAGCCGAGTAACACCCCGACAAAAAGATAGGGTAATACATGCTTAAAGTCCTTCCACGTGGTGCGCCAAACCCGCAATGAACGACTCACAATATCGAGTTTAGGCGGTACAGTCGGGATATCAGCACCAGGAGTAACCGACGCCGATGTTGTCCCACAGCAGGAAGATGCTAACGGTGCAGGCTTGGTTTCGCAGCAGGAAGATGCTAACGGTGCAGGTTTGGTTTCACAGCAGGAAGATAGTGCTGAAGTAGGCTTAACATCAGCATAAAGGAACATCTTAGGTGAAGACTTTACATCACTACACAGGGATACAATCGGCGCTAATTTAGTGGTTTCAACGCATGAAGATAAGGCTGGTGCTGCTTTTGTATCGCAGCAACTTGAGTGCTCTACATTTTCTTGACCATAAGCCTCTTTACGCACATATCGTTCGAATCCTAGTTTTTCAAGGGTATAGCCCGCAATGACCGATACTCCCATTGCCATGACAAAGTAAAATACCGCGACTTTCACTCCGAAAGTGACCACGAATAATCCCACAATGATAGGGTTTAGTAATGGGCTAGCAAATAGAAACACCATCATAGGACCAAAGCCAGCACGAGCCCTGAGTAAACCTTTTAAGAATGGGATCGTTGAGCAAGAGCAAAATGGCGTAATAGATCCAAGTAAAGCAGCAATCAAATATCCTTTGCCATTACGCGAACTCAAAATGGATTGCACTTTTTGAGGGGTAACAAACTCTTGAAGCATACCAACGAGATAGCTAATCACAAGGAATAACAAGGTTAACTCAAGCGCAAGAAACGCAAACATATTTACCGTTTCTTTTAGCATAGTGATGAGCTGTGGATTCATTTCTACCCTTAAAACATTTCGAATTTTCTAGAATAATAGTTATGATAACGACAATTTTCAACACTAAATTTCCATAAATGCAGAAATATAGTGTGAACACAGTATCAACAACAGATAAAGTTCATACTCATTGGGGATGGCAGTGCTTTTTGAAGCCGCTTAAAGATAGATAATTCTGGTATTATCGAATAAATTGATGGCATGAACGAAAACAACAGTATCAATATGAATATTGAAAATGCAGCTAAAGTATTGAAAGAACTCGGACATCCTACTCGTCTTGCCCTGTTCAGGATATTGGTTAAGGGTGGCTACGAAGGCGTTGCCGTGGGGCAACTACAAGAAGAGTTGCAGATCCCGGGTTCTACACTCTCGCATCATATTAGCGCCTTAGTATCAGCGGGGATTATCTCGCAGCGACGTGAAGGAAGAGTATTGTACTGCGTACCCGATTATCAATTATTACAAGGACTCGTACATTTTTTACAGGATCAATGTTGCAGTGCCCAGCGCCCTAAAATAGAGGAAGAGGCATAAACACACCTTCATACTGCTACTTGCTAATCTCCGAAGTGTCTTGCACAAGCATTAAACAAGGACGTTTTATGCTCCGCAATACGCTGGCTCGCCTTACCCAGCAACCTAACGCTCAATATCTGTGAGCATCACTAAAGGCAGGTTATCCACTGCATGCTTTTTTTGTTGTCACGGCTCGAGTATTATCCTATCGATAAAATATAAACCCCAGTTTTTACTGGGGTTTATATTAATTGATCAACAACGACAAGTATCACTGATGGCTAGGAATAGACTTGTACGCTTATTTTCCCAAATTATCAGCTAACTGTTTAGCGCGACTCGCAGCCCACTGGTCAATCATCTTTTCCAGCTCGCTTGCACTAATTGGGGTATCTTTTTGGGTAGTGTCTTCACTCTCGCGAGCATCTAAAACTCGCACTAATAACTTACCGCTTTGTGAGTCGAGCAATTGCGACATGCTGCCAACCTTGAGCAAGTAAGGCTCCATACCTATTGCCTCTTTTGTCACATCAATGGCAATCTTCGCGGGTAATAGATCGCGTAATTTAAGCTCTGGTCGAGTTAAATCGAAATTTGTCACCGCAGCCTGAACTCTAATCACGCCTGGGCCCGACTCAGTCGCAATCTTGACTCCATTTTTCGTCAATTCATTTTTAAACTTCGTATGATAATAACGGCCAATCTCATTCTGCTCATTAGCCGTTAATAGATACCACTGGCCATTCTCTTGACGAATAAACTGTAATGGATCGAGCAACACTTGATTGTACTGGCGCAGATCTACACCCTGCTCCTTATAAATACGCTGATTGGGATTAGTTTCACTCGTTTTGAACGCATCAAAGGGCACAACTTGAAACCCACTCATCGCCCTTTCCTTTACCGAGCATCCACCCATCCCCAGTAAGACCGTCGCCATGGCAATCATTACCACTTTTTTCATATTTGCTCCTGCACTGATTAATAATTTGTTTTTAGGATGAACACCGCGATAAGCGGGCCTTCTCCTAGGTAGTATTCCAACCAACAGCCTTCCACAGTGGACACGACAAGGCAGCCCGTATCGACGACTCAAACAGTGACAACAGAACTCACTTTATCTTACTGATAGAATAGTAATCCGTCATTCCGCAGCTAATTCCAGAATTTAAATAGTGTGATCTGGCGATCAGCTTTTCATAAAAACTACGACACCATCTTGACCGCGATCGACAGTTTTGATCTATTACTGCTATTTGACGGTCTCAAAATATGTCTACCCATCCTGTTATTAAACGCTTAGATCACCTTGGTCTCATTGCCGCCTTTTGTCACGAAATTGGCCTGCCACGGATGATAGATGCCGTTATCCCAAAATATTCTGACCACAATGTTTCTCATGGTGACGCGGTATTGGCCATGCTCCTAAATGGACTTGGCTTTCATAGCAGAACACTGCACATGTTCTCGGACTTTTTTAAGACCAAGCCTGTATCTAAGCTACTCGCCAAAGACATTGAAGCACACCACCTGACTGATGATGTACTAGGCCGCACATTAGATGCTCTATACGAAGCCGATGTCTCAGCGCTCTATCAGGTTATTGCTGAGCGTGTTGTTGATAAACTGGGCTTGACGACCGATTCTGTTCATCTTGATATCACTAGCTTCCACGTTGATGGTGAGTATGCACAAGATGAAAACACCAACGTGATTAAGCTTGTAAGAGGTTATAGTCGGGATCATAGGCCAGAGCTTAACCAAGTCGTGCTTGAACTCATCTGTGAAAACCAAGCAGGTATTCCTGTTTACATGCAAGCACTGAGTGGTAACACCAATGATGCCAAGGCATTCGCTGAAGTCACTAAAAGACACATACATTGCCTAAAAGCCGCGCAAAATAGTCGTTACTTTATCGCTGATGCCGCTTTGTACACCGAAGAAAGCATCTCCTCGCTAGATGAGCAAAATCAAAAATTCATTACCCGTGTCCCCATGACCATCAAGCTCGCAAAACAAGCACTACTTGCGCTAGAGCCAGAGCAATTAAGCACTATCGGTCATGGCTACTCAGGATGTTGGATAGACTCGGATTACGGAAAGGTCAATCAACGTTGGTTGCTCGTTCACAGTGAACAGGCCACCAAGCGGGAAGAAATCACTTTCTTCAAGAACTTAGAGAAAAACATAGCAAAAGAAATCAAAGCGTTGGAAAAGCTAAGTAAAAAACCATTCGCTTGTGAAGTTGACGCAGAATTAGCGTTTAACGATTTCAAGAAACAATGTGACTTACTTGGGTTTGAACAAGGCACTCTCATCAAACAGCCGACTTACTCTCATTCGGGCCGCCCAAAGACAGATGAAGCACCGACAGGATACCAATACTTTATCGAAGCCGCCCCCTTCACCGACCTAGAAAAAGTAAAACTGGCTAAGCTCAAAGTAGGCATGTTTATCCTCGCGACGAATGACACCGACAATGAAGCACTCACCATGGCGGCTCTTCTAGCACATTACAAATCGCAACAAAAAGTCGAGCGCGGCTTCCGTTTTCTAAAAAGCCCTGAGTTTTTAACCTCTTCCATCTTCTTGAAAAAGCCTGAGCGCATTGAAGCGTTGCTAATGATAATGACGTTGAGCTTGCTTGTTTACGCTAGTTTAGAACACAAAATCAGAGAACAACTCGCACAAACCGAAGCGTTCTTCCCAAGTATGGTAAAGAACAAGACGACCTCCAGACCGACGGCACGTTGGGTCTTCTTGCAATTCGAAGGCATAGATACGCTAGAGATTAACGGCCAAAGGTTCATCACTGGACTTCAAGATCACCAAACACAACTACTCAAATTACTCGGTAGATTCTATGAGGTAGTTTATTCCTAAATTAGCTGCGGAATGTCGGGTAATAACCTAGATTTTAGCGATTAGAAAGTCGTGGAAGCATTTATCTGTAAACTAGGTATGTGCCATAGCGCTAACACAACATCTTTCATATGAAATAATACCCAACACAACATTTCACTAAAGAAGATTGCAGATATACCGTTTTTCGCAGTAGGGTTGTTTTAAATGCAGCAGGACCAGTACCTGCGGCATCCCGAGGGGAAGGTGAACTTCTGTGATCTCGGCATTGGCCCTCAATCTCAAAAGAGTTGTGCAAGTCCGATATTTCTTTGAACGAAACCATTTTAATATATGCGCGAAATTTAATATCAAAGAGTATCAATCAACTACCCAAAAATATATTTTGCAGCCTGTTATAAATAGTCATAAACTCCGAACTTATTAAATAATAACACTCGGATAATTAAATGGTTAAGCAAGTTATCTTGGATTGGACTCAAGGAAAAATTATTGATGATGAATTCTTTCCAGAAGATAAGCTAGGAAGAGAAAAGTACGCTACTTTTCTAACTAAACTGCTAGCCTCTCAAGGTTATGATGACCAGAGAACTGATGGTGACAAAAAACGGAATTATGTGCTTAATCTCAATGCTGAGTGGGGTGCAGGCAAAACCTACTTTCTCAAACGCTGGTCCGAAGACCTAAAAGAGCATTATCCTGTCGTATATGTAGATGCATGGAAAAAGGACTACTCAGATGACCCTTTGATGACAGTCATTTCATCCATTATTGACCAATTAAGAAAGCAAGCAGGAAAAGATAAAGATTCTCCAGAATTCAAAGCTCCTCGTAAGTTGATCGGCTTATTAAAGGCAGCGGCCCCTGGTATTGGTCGAGGATTATTTAAGCGATATGTCGGCATAGATCCTGTCGAAATTATGAATGCAGATGACGATAATGAAAATATTGGTCACATCAAGGGGGAAAATGGCCAAGATCTATTAGATACGAATAGTAACCCAATTGATATGAGCTTTGCCGCTTCAGAAGCGGTTAAGTATCTAATTGATGAACATGATGCAAAATCCAAAGCGATTGATAGCCTTAAAAAAAGTGTATCTGAATGGGTTGGAGCTGTTGTAGGCCATAAACAAAATAGCTATCCCGCTTTCATTTTTATTGATGAACTAGACCGTTGCAGGCCTAGCTATGCTGTTGAAATGCTAGAAACCATTAAACATATTTTTGATATTGAAGGGGTTGTATTTGTCGTTGCAACAGACACAGAGCAGCTTCAGCATGCCGTTAAAGCGGTATACGGCGAGGGTTTTGACGCCAAAATTTACCTAGGCCGCTTTTTCAATAGTCGTTATAGCCTCAAGTCACCTAATTTAGAAAATTTTTTAGACGTACACAGCGATGCCAACAAGCTTTCAGAGGATTATTTAAAGAGAGTCAACATTGAAATATTCCCTCCTAATATTGATGCTAAAATAACACTTAAAAATATATCAATTGTTCTTGAGGCCTTTAATGCCTCTCCGCGCACAGCAATTCAAATCACAGATAGAATACTGGCGACCATATCAAACATGCCCAGAGGTTCCAAGCTCGATATATTGATGTTGACGACTTTGCTTTGTATTAAAGAAAAGGACAATAAACTTTTTGAAGAAATCGTAAATGGCAAGTTTGAAAAAGTTATCCAGAAAGGTGATGGTACTAAAACTATCTATTTAGCTGAGTGGATAGAAAGTTACATACCAACAAGTTCTCATAACCGCCTTATTGAAATGAACTTCGACCCACAGCAATATGCGGATAATCTGTTTACATATGGTTCACATCGTCAGTCGATGAATATACCTTATCACTCAGGCTCATATAGTTTTAATTTACTTGAATACCTGAAAGAAATTTTCTCTTCTCACTTTGGCTCAACAACTAGACATCTTTCTGTTTTTTTTATAAACGATACGTCCCGACATACAGAAAGAGAAGACACTCCGTTACAGAAATCTTGTAGGGCCCTTATTGAGAAAAGTCGTAGTTCTAAATACGATGATAATCTATTCCAAACGTCAGCTATTCTGTGGGCTAATTTTCTCTATATTAGAAATCAGTTCGAAGATATCGGTATGGATGAATATAAAGACTTTGTCGAGTTGGCATCCCCTCTTGATTGGATGGGTCGAGAGGATCTAACAGAAAAAAGATAGGACTGGCATAACTCTTTGGAGATGAACAATACACCAAGGTTACAGAAGTTCACCTTCCCCTGCGAAGTTGCTGAAGGGCGTTGAAGAAAATCGCGTAACGCAGACAGGAAGTCTGCGTAGCTTTCGGGGAAGGGGCGAATGAAAATCAGTGATTTTCGAGCTTATGAGCGAGAGGCAGGGACTGCCGAACTGGAGTGCTTTACAGGGATGTAAAGCGGACCCATCGGAAGCGTTAGCGATTTTCGAATAAGCACGAAGCCACTAATCAATGCATGTAACTTCGCTAGGGGCGTCTTGGAGCATCCAAGGAGGATAGGACGAGCAGTCCTCCTTGGTCGGGTGTGGGGTGAAGCCCCACGACTTTGACTTAGATTTTGATTTAAAAAGTTAACAGTTAAACTAATGCCTAAAACTCAAATGAAGTTTGAACACCCACAGCCCTGCGGCACCAGAGCAACCCTTACACCTGAGGTCTATGCAAATCAAACCTTAATTCTTCCGAAATCCCATAGTAGGCGGATGGGCCGCCGGCGCGCAGTACGGGTTCGGCGAGGGCGGTTTGATACACCCCTTCACTATCGAGTAAATGCTTGGCGATATGTACGGCAACCACTTCACCTAAGACTAGCCAAGTATCAATCTTGTCGCCATTGGCGGCAGTTAATTGAATACATTGAGAAAGCTTACACTCAAAATTCACTGGGCTTTCGGCCACCAGCTCGGCTTGAACGATAGTGCCAGCCTTTGGGGTGAGTCCGGCAAAGGCAAACTCGTCCTCCCCACGGGGTAACATGGCGGAAGTTTGATTCATTTTCTCGGCAAGGCTGCGGGTAGTGAGGTTCCACACAAACTCCCCTGTCTCGACGATATTAGCAACACTGTCTTTCCAGCCCGTACTAGCGAAGCCAATGATCGGTGGTTTGTAGTTGAAACAATTAAAAAAACTATAGGGCGCGAGATTACGCTGCCCCTGTGCATTGCGGGAGGAGATCCAACCTATGGGCCTGGGGGCTATAATGGCATTTAAGGGATCGTGCGATAACCCATGTCCCTTACTCGGCTCGTAAAAATAGCGGTTTTCTACACTCATGCCTCATCCCTTAATCACAATGTAAATACTCAAGCATCATCTTACAGGACTTCGGCGAACCGCTAAATATTCTAATAGCTGAATAGCGCAAAGTATAAGGGGAACAATATGTTCCCCTTAGTTGATGCTGTTTAAGACGATGAACTTACCAGATCTTCACACGATCCTCTGGCACTAAGTACAACTTATCGCCGGGCTTCACATCGAATGCGGTGTACCAAGCGTCTAAGTTACGCACGGTCAGCGCGCGGTACATGCCAGGGGCATGACCATCGGTCGCCACGCGGGCACGCAGGGCTTCGTCACGCATCTTGGTTGCCCAAGTCTGGGCGAAGCCGATAAAGAAGCGTTGGTCGCCGGTAAAGCCATCGATAACCGGCGCGGGTTTGCCATTAAGTGAAGCATGGTAAGCATCGAGTGCGGCCGCTAAGCCCGCCACGTCGGCAATGTTTTCACCTAAGGTCAGCTTGCCGTTTACATGCAAATCTGGGAATGGCGCATAGGCATCAAACTGCTTAGCCAGTGCCTCACCTTGTTTGGCAAACTGAGCAAAGTCCGCTGGCGTCCACCAGTTACGCATCGCGCCCGTCGAGTCGAACGCCGCACCATTGTTATCGAAGCTATGGCTGATTTCATGGCCAATCACAGCACCAATCGCACCATAGTTGTAGGCGGTATCGGCCTTAGCATCGAAGAATGGCGGCTGTAAAATCCCCGCAGGGAAGTTAAGCGCATTCTGCACCGGCAGGTTAACTGCGTTAACCACTTGCGGCGTCATCCACCACTCGCCCTTGTCCATTGGTTTGCCGATTTTGGCGAGTTGATGGGCATATTCCACCTTTTCACCATTGATGGCATTGGCGTAGGCATTGGTTGGCGATACGGCATAAGCATCATAATTACGCCATTTATCAGGGTAACCCACGCCAACGGCGATGGTCGCGACCTTAGCTAAGGCTTCCTTCTTGGTTGAAGGGTCCATCCATTCGAGTTTTTCGACCCGCTTACCAAAGGCACTGACGATGTTATCCACCATAGTGCTGACTTCGGCCTTGGCCGAGGCCGGGAAATAATGCTCGGCGTAGGCGCGGCCCACGGCATCTCCAAGGTATTGATCCAAGGCGCTCAATGCGCGTTTATCACGGCTGCGCTGCTCGGGTGTGCCTGACAGCTTAGTGCCATTAAAGGCAAAAGAAGCGTTATCGATAGCAGATGGCAATACATCGGCGTGGCTGTTGATATGGTGGAACACCAGCCAGTCTTTCCACGCATCCAACGGCTCAGAGGCCACCAACGCCGACAGGCCAGTAATGGCACTGGCATGGTAAGCGGCAAATCTGTCTTGCTTGCCAAGCTGGGCGGCATCTAAAAAGGCGGCCCAGTCTATACCCGGGGCTTTAGCGTCAAAGTCGGCGCGGCTCCACACACCCGATGCCTTAGTGAAATCTTCACTGTCTTCACGGCTGGCGTGGGCACTAGCGATCTTGTGTTCGAGAGCAAAAATACGATCTGCACGGCTAGCAGCATCGCTAATACCCGCATCGGTCAGCAGGGTTTCGATATAAGCGCGGTAAGCGGTGCGGATCTCGACCATTTTAGGATCGTCCGACAGATAGTATTCGCGCTCGGGTAAACCTAAACCGCCTTGGAGAAAATAAGGTAATACTTCACCCGGAGTCGCCAGACCTTGGGTGACGAAAATACCGAAGAGGTTTTCGGTGAAAAAGTCGGTGGCATTGAGCGGGTCCACATCGGCGCGCAGATTGGCCCCGAGCGCCGCCGACAGGTCTTTTTTGTCCGCAATGGCTTGATAACGGGCTAAATCGGCTTCCATTGGCTTTATGCCCGCCGCATCGATTGCCGCAGTGTTAGTGTACGCCTTGTAGAAATCGGCAATGCGCGCATCATCGCTGCCAGCGGCGTGTTCGGCCTTGACTAAGTCGGCGATCAGGCTGGTCTTATGCTTTTCCGTCTCTTGGAAAGCCACTAAAAAGGCGCCCGTGCTTGAGCGATCGGCGGGGATCTCTGTGGTTTTCATCCATTCGCCATTGGCGTAGGTATAAAAGTCATCACCGGGTTTCACCTTGGGCGACATGGCCGCGAGGTTAATGCCAATCGGCATAGCGGGTTCGCTGGCGTCGGGCACAGCACTGGTTTGTACTTTTGCAGCATTGTCGCTGGCGACGGTTTGATTGGTGTTATCACCACAGGCAGTTAATCCCGTCAGTACTGTTGTTGACAGTAATAAGGCGGGGATCAGGCGGTCCGACATAAGAGACTCCTTCCGTTGTTATTCTTGTATTTTTGGTATTTTGGCTAATCTAGATGCTTGCTAGCATGGTCTGGCAGTGTAACTGGCGATATGGTGGGATGTAAAAGAAACTCACACTTTATGATAGAAAGTTAATGCAAAGTCTTTAATACACGCTTTTGAGCGGCGAGCCCAAAACAAAACAGCCGATGACTATCGGCTGTTTGAGTAACATGAGCAGTTAGAGCTTAACTTGAGTGTACTGAGTCCACGCCAGCAGTTGCCCCATTTGCGGGACTATCCAAACGGCAGTGTCCTTATTTTGATAAACCCGATAATAGAACAGATCTTCATCGCGAATATCGTGCTTACGAATCGCGCGGTAAAATTGCATGGCCGAGTGACTCACCTCATCGGGTTTGGTCAGCTCTTTTTGTGATACTTTGACATGAAAAACATCCACATTGAGATCACCTATCTGGGTTTGATATTGCTCAAAATCGCCCCGAATGGTGTACTTAATCGGTGTGGTTAAACAGTCCTGATCGGTAATGCATGAGGTGGAGTAAAACTTGCCTCGACTTTGCCCCTCGTACACCAGCGACATGCTGAGATCCGTGCGAACCAATAACTCACCCGCCACCGGAAAATAAATATCCGCATGGTAGTTATGCTCCAGTAGCTCCCCAACCCCTTTATCATCAACAGGTAAGACTACGCGGTTATAGCGGATCCGCTCTTCCATCTTTTTACTAAGTGGAATAAATTCCGCCATACTCAGGCCAGCGGGTTTAGCATCAATCGAAGTGATATTGATGATGCCTTTGCCAGTACAATCCTTGGCATCTAACGCAGGGCATATTGCCATCGAATAGTTTTTACCATCCGTTGACGCAAAGGCACTGAAATAAGGTAAGCCATCGATATGATTGCCTTCTGGGGCTAAATGTTTTTGCCACCACGAGGGGTGTAAATGCTCTTCATCATCGATATACAACACCTGCGCCGTACCTAAGGTGCCACCAATATTCAGGCTGATATATTTATCGGCATTCCATTTCGCGACATGCTTCACCACAGCATGGTGATCGCTCCAGTACCAGATCAAGGTGAGGATCATCCCCAGCATGACGATACCAGCAACCTTAGTCCAAGCAGAGACACCCACAATCGCATCGCGGATAGCATCGGCATCGTTAATCGCCAACATTTTTACATGGGACTGTTCTGAGACATGTAATTGATAACCGCGGCGCGCCACAGTTTTGAGCTGTACCTCGGTATAAGGCTCTAATTTTTTACGTAATGTGCTGATGCATTGGGTCAAAGAGGTTGGTGCGACCACGCGATCTGGCCAGCCTACTTGCAGCAATTCTTCCTTGGTAAAAATGGCATTCGGCGATGACAGCAGCAACACGAGTACGGCGGCTTCTGAAAAAGTCAGGCCGATCTCGGTTCCATGAACATGGTCAACCAGCAGCTTGGCCTGTTCATCTAGCATGAGGTATGAAGTAATTTTATGCATGTTAAGCGCCCAAAACTAAGCCAAAACAATAGACTATGATTGCGCTAACAACGGGCAAACACAGTGAAACTCAGTTTCACCCGAGAGCAACCGTGACTTGTGGCTACCAAATCAAGATGGCTTATTTTACCTTTTAACAACATAAAATACTGTGACTCTACACTCAGTTTACCTATTGTTTTTTAAGCGTAAATTTAAACTAATGCAGGGGTATCTAAACTTCTTGGCGATTAAAAATAACGCAACAAACCAGTAGCAAAACAGTCAACCAGCCCACAAATACACCATACATTAAGGGCAAGCCCATACCCGTTTGGGAAATTAGGGCGAGAGTACTCTTTGCCGATAAGGTATCGGCAGGGTTTGCGAGTAAGTTTAAAGCCCGGAAAAGATCGGTAGGATTGATTAAAATCAATAGGTTAAATAGTTGACGATTCAGTACTTCAGCCATACTGACGAGGGCTGTTAATAGTACCAAATCGTAGACCAACACCAACACAAACCAAAGCAGCAGTAATACACCTAAAGCTTTGGCTTTTTCCCGCACACACAGGCTCACGCAGTAACCTAAGAGTACAAACACTAAGGACAATAAAATTCCGCTACCCATCAGATGAATAAAGCCAATCACTAAGGCCAGCCGTGCGTGTTCGGCTCCAAGGACAAGCAGCAACAAGGCCGTTAAGCCAAATCCCAATAAACAGGCAGTGGCCATCACATAGGCGTGGCCGAGTAATTTGCCACAAACCAAATGCCAACGAGCCAAGGGGTAAGTCAGCAACAACAGCAAGGTGCCCGATTCCCGCTCACCAACAAAGCTATCGTAGCTCAGTAAAATGGCACCCAAAGGTAAAATAAACACCGCGAGCGTGACTAAACCAGAAAAAATTTGCGCGCTCTCAAATACCACTAAACTGCCCGATACTGCGCTGCCCATAAAACTCACACACAGCGAAAGAATCAATAACATACCCGCCATAAGCCATAACCAACGGTTACGCAGATTGTCTTTAAATTCTTTTACCGCAACGGCTTGAATCAATGTCAGCGCCATAGGAGGACGAAAACTCGACAAGCCTTGCTGCTTTTCTAACTGACAGATTTGGCTCATGCCACTAACTCCGAATTAAGGTTTTCTGTACCAGCAAAGGTGTTGCAACTGGACGCGCTCTGGGGGTGAAGATTCGCCATATAACAATGAAAAATATCCTGTAAACTCGGCGGCACAATAGAAAACTCATGGATCTTCAGGGAGTGTAATTGCTGTATCACCTTGGCTTTTAGCGCATCAGGCACCCTTAAGCACACTCGGTCTGAGGCTGAGGGTTCTAACAGTGAGGCGAACAACGCTTGGCTTAGCAACTGCTGATATTGCAGCGGCGTAAAGTGATGCAATTCAATCAGGCTGGGTAGCGAGGTTGCAGCCCTAAGACTGAGCAAATTCCCTGAGGCAAGCATCTGGCCTTGGCCTAAAATCAGCGCGCTATCCATTTGATCTTGCACTAAACCTAACTCGTGGGTACTGATAATAATCGCACAGCCTTGGGCCTTAAGTTGCGCCATTTTTTGATACAAAAAGGCCGATGCCAGAGGGTCGAGCCCGACTGTCGGTTCGTCCAGCAGCAACACTTTAGGATCAGCAAGCACCGCTTGGGCTAAGCCTAAACGTTGGCGCATCCCCTTGGAAAAGGTGCGCAGCCGTTTATCCTTAGCCGCCATCAGGCCAAACTCTTCCAGTAAAAGGTTGACTCGCACAGGTGCAACGCCCTTAAGCTTGGCAAAGTAGCTTAAGAGTTCATGCGCCGTCATATTGTCATAAAAGCTTACATTTTCAGGCAAATAGCCTAAAGATAAACTCGCATTGACCCGCTTGGCTTGTACCTCTTGCCCCTGCACAAATAACTGGCCCGCGCTTGGGGATACCAAGCCTAAAATCATTTTGATCAGCGTAGATTTACCAGCACCATTATGGCCTAGCAGCGCTAAGGTTTGGCCTGTACACACCTCAAAATTAAGATCTTTTACCGCTTCAAACTCAGCATACCGCTTACTCAATCCCACGGCCTTAACAGCCACTTGCCCTTGGGCAGCAGTTTGCTTTGTCATTAATGTCAGTGCCTGTGGATTAATAGCGTTGTTGGTAAAATGGCTCATATTCCATCTCCCTCTGTGGTCAGTCGCATTAAGGGGAAACTATCACTCACACCGCTGACACTCGTTGGCTGAAACTGCCGCTCTACCCAACGCAGCAGCAATACCACCGGGCTTTCCATCAGTAGTTTCGCCTCGGGATAGAGCCAAAATAGCTTGTCTAAATTGTCGTTAGGTCTGTGGGTAACATCCCCCACTCCGTCGCCATTAGCATCCCAGCCGCGGTATTCAGACCAGTAATTGCCCTGCCCCTGATAACTCCACTCCAGCTGCGCCTCGCCGACGTACTTAACTTGGGTCTGATTGGCCAAAATACGATTATGCCAAAGGCGGTTTGCTTCACCGCCCATCGCCATGCTGATCCCAGTATCACTGTGACTAAATTCATTATCTTGAATGCGATTATTCTGCGCGGCGTAGATAAAAATGCCCTTGCCTTCGTTACCGAGTTCTACCGAACCTTGGGGATGCTTCACGTCTGTAGCGATATTCGCCTGAATATGAGAGTCGTTGGTGATATTGAGCAGAATGCCAAAGTCCCGCGCTTGGCTGACGCGATTATGGTGCAGGTAGATTTGTTGTGAATTCATCAATGCGTAGCCGCCGTCGACGCTAATCGCTTGATTGTTTGAGGCTTCATCACCTCGGGTATACATGTAGTGGATGCCGTATTGAAGCTTAGCGAATTGATTATGGTGAATTTTGCTGTCCGTCACCGACTCGAGATATACCCCATCGCGGACAAAGATAACATGATTTTGTTGCACATCGGGCGCGGTCACATGCTTAAGGAAAATCCCATCGCCCCTGTCCAAGACATAGATGGCGCCATTGCCACTGATGCTATTTTCAAGAATGCGGGGCGATGCGAGTTGTTCGCCATAAATCCCAAAGCCATCACCGACGAAACGATTGCCCTTGATTAGCACCTCGTCAGCCCCAGGCAGCAATAAAATGCCTGCATCGTGATAGTAAAGATCCCGCCCCCAATGGCGGATATTGAGTCCTTCGACAATCACTTTGGGTGCAGTAATGGTGAGGGCGCTGCCTTGGCGTAGGGCATCGAGGGTCGCGCCCGCTTCGGCCTTAATATGAATGGAGCGGGTGACACTGAAATTACCTTCATACACTGCGGTATCAAGTACGAGTGTGTCACCGTCCTGCGCCTGCGCCAATGCTTGGGTTAAAGAGGCAGTATCTTTAACCCTTAACTCCTGCGTCACACCGATAAAGGATAAGGTGCAGAGCCAACAGAGGAGCAATAAACGCAGCATGATCAATCGCCTACTTATCGCCAGCGAGTAATTCGAGAGTGATATCTTCAAAGGTTAATACGCGTCCACCGTATTCCTTTGCAAAGGCTTCGGCGGCGGCTTTAGTACTAAAAGGTGCGACGGCTGGCCCCATCACGGCTTTTTTACTGGTGCCGTAAACATAAAATGCGCTGGCGGCATCGATAAAGGCGCCATCGTCAGGCTGTTCCCAATCGGTTGTCGCGGCGTCATGCACCATCATGTAAGCAATTTGTCTTTTATTTTCAGGCTGTAAGGCAAAGTTAAACATATCGCGGCTAGAGCAAAACTTAGGCACCATCTTCTCGGCCTTAAGGTGTACTTGCCCCTTTGGTCCAGGGTATTTAGTGATCACCATACCGCATAGGTGGCAACGATCATGCTCGTGGATCATCTCGGCTTTGTGTTGGTGATCGGTCGCTTCGCTCTTATTGCAGCCTAATAACAAAGGAGCGAGTAGTAACAACCCAAAGAACTTTTTCATACTGTTAATCCTTTGAAAAATATCAACGCCTCGCCAAGGCACCTTGCAGGGACAGACCTCTTGCGACGAGGGTTGATAAAAAAATGGTTCATCAAAGGCCGAGGCCTTAGTACATCGTTAAATCGCGTAGTTTTGGCCCGCTAACAGGATAAAGAGTCGTAGACACATCATCCCCACTACCGCACACATTCCCGACATATAAAACGCTTTGGCCGAATGGCTAAAATGTTTACCCGTCGCAAAGTTCAGTAGCAGTGGCGCGGCAAAGCCGATACCCACAACACCAATCCAGAATACGCTTGCCCACACACCTTCATGGAAGGCGGCAAAAGCAAATTGACCACCGGCATTACCCGTTAATAGTGCTGTCGCGATCATGAAAATAAACATGGCTTCGGCAAACATAATGGGCCACTCAGCGCCGTGCAGGATCTTCATTTCGCCGCTGTGCAGGGGCTCTTTAAATAACCACACCGCCAGCATTTTGGCTGAAGCGCCACCCGCGGATAGACCCGAGGCAATAAACAGCGCAGGGAGTACCGAGGTGTTGATCAGCGGGAAGCGGATCAGCGCAGAAATCAAGAAGCCTGTGTAAGCACACACTGATAACGCCAGTATTAAAACGAGCGCTTCCATTGGGCGTCTAAAGCCTTTTAACTTGGCAATAATCGGCGCTAAAAACTTCAATTGTGGGATGGCCATCAGCTCTTTTTCGAGGGCTAAAAGTGCTACCACTGCCACTAACGGGATATATACCGACAGCGCAATAACACCAATCGACATCACAGAATTTAAGTTATAAAACACCAAAATTCGCCAGAAGAATAAGGGGTTAGTCAAGTCGAGTACCAGACATAACATCCCTAAGCTTATGGTCACAAAGGACAGCAAGGTCGCGGCTTTTAAGAAGGCGGTATTTTCAACCTGGCCTAGGTAAAAACGCAGCGCCAGCGCAATGGTTAACGCCCCGCCCGAAATCCCCGCGAAAAATAAATACACTGCAATCGGCCAAGGCCAAGCAACGCCTTGGGATAAGCCGAGGGTAAATTCCATACTGGTATCCATATTTACACTCCCAGTTTGACGATTGGTATGTAACGTAAGCTCGGCTCAGTACCAAACTGCGGCTTAATCCGCACTGAGTCTTTTACCGCCAATAACTTACTCACATAGGACTGAGGATCATTGGCATCACCAAAGATCAGCGCGTCGTACTTACAGCTCTGCACGCAGGCGGGTAGCTCGCCCTTAGACAGCTTGCTATGCAAACAGAAGTCACAGTTATCCGCCACATCCGTCTCTTTGTTGATGTAACGAGCGTTGTAAGGGCAAGCACCAATACAGTACTTACAACCCGCACATTTGCTCGCATCCATAGTCACGATGCCCGTTTTCGCGTCGCGGTGCGCCGCGCCCGTTGGACAAACAGTGACACAGGGGGCGTTTTTACACTGCTGGCAGGAAACCCGCACAAACTTACGCTCACAGTCGCAACTCATCTTGCCGCAATGAGGGCAGGCTTGGCCTTCAACACGACCACTTTGCTGCTCAAGGATCACCCGAGAAACACCCGCGGGTAAGTTGTTTGCTTGGTTACAGGCGGTTTTACAATCACCACAACCGACACATTTATTTTGGTCAAACACCATGACGTAATGGGACTTATGGGCGCTGTCAGCATCTTCTTTGACCGAACAACCCGCTAAAGGTGTTAACATCAAAGAGCACATGCCAGCGCTTTTAAGGAACCTCCGTCTCTCTATATTTTCACTCACAACATCCTCCATCTATCGGTTTTATACCGACGTTTTTATTTATATCGTTATCGTTCCTACATGCCTGAAAATGGCTAGCGACTTGATTAATATCCACTTTCATTCAATTTGCTTTGGGCCTTGCCAATGGCGTTTAAAATGGCCTCACGATTAATCTCTGCCGTTGGCTGTGACAGTAGTGCCTGCCAATGGTCTATCGCCTCTTGGTAACGCCCATGAAGATACGCATCGGTGGCCTGTAACATGCGGGTCTGCGGCTCAAAGGGCGCAAATGCCAAGATCTGTGCAATCAGCGCTTGGGTTTGCGGCGTCATTTGGCGACCATCGCGGTAATAGAGTGCATTCGCTTTAGCACCGAGCACCTCGGCATCCTCTCCCACCAACGCAAGCAACTTGTCCAAGGTCTGCACCGCATCGCTATATAAACCACCCGCGCTATAGGCCTGGGCAAGTGACATCAATGCCAGCGGGTTTTGTGGTTGATCGTCCACCAGGCGAACGGCTTTGGTGATATCGGCTGCCACTAAGTAGTCAATATGTTCATTGACTATGCCCTTATCCCAATCCTGGTAACGCCCCGTTTGGCTGTAGATAGCGAGCGTCATAGCAAGCAATACACCACTGCACAGCACTGGCAACCCAGAGGAGACTAAAGGCAGCCCCGCAACGGTTTGCTGTTGATTTAAGCGTGCGTGTTGCCAAAATATCCAAGCAACAAATCCGCTTAATAGGAGTGCGATGGTGAACCCTAAACTTGCCATACCTAACCTCTTTGCTTGCCGCTCCAAGCTTATGACTGAGCGAACAAAACCGAACGCTCAGTCCCCGATGTTTGCTCTTAGTGAGCAGGCATCATGCCCATCATGCGGGCTTCTTTTTTCTCACTTGGCTTTTCGATATTTTTCAGTTCGATTTCAAAGATCAAGGTAGATTGCGGTGGAATTTCACCCACAAATTCATTGCCATAGGCTAAGTTTGCTGGGATAACAAAGCGGTATTTAGAGCCCATAGGCATCAGTTTTAAGCCTTCTTCCCAACCAGGGATTACCGTCATTAAGGCAAAACGCGTAGGGTCTTTGCGGCCAACGGTGTTTTCAAATTCAGTACCATCGATAAGCTTGCCAACGTATTCAACGGTGACCACGTCCTCAGGATTAGGTTTGTTACCGGTACCTTGGGTTAACACTTCATATTGCAGGCCAGATTCAGTCACAATCACGCCAGCTTTCTTTTTGTTTTCAGCAAGAAAGGCTTCACCCGCCTTGGTATTTTCAGCAGCTAATTTTTCAGCGTTGGCTTTTCTCACTTGATTTAATTCTTCGGCGCGTTGATTGAGATACGTCACCACTTCTTCATCGGTTAATTGCTGTTGTTTTTTCAGCGCGTCCACAAAACCTTGAACCACTAAGTCCACATTCACTTCTGCGCCCAGTTCCACTTGGTTATAAACCTGGCCAGAAATGTAGTTACCGACAGAGGCACCGATACTGTAAGACGCTTTATCTGCATCGGTTTTAAGGCTTGGGGCGGCAAAGCTCGCCATAGACACAAACAGTGCGGCGCAGGTCGCCACTGTGATGGTTTTTGGGATAAAAGACGTTGGCATAGATGTTTTCATTTTATGTTCTCTACAATTTAGCCCTAGGGCTTGGTGCGTTAGCCGAAAACGTATGGACATTGCCCATAACCGATTAATATATTTATTTGATTACTAGGGTTTTTCTGTTGTTCTTCCAGACATGCGCCAACCGAAAATACCATCGGCCATATGGCGTACACCGGTGTAACCTAGCTTCATGGTTTCCCGTGCAGCCATGTTGCTGGCGGTACAAAGGCGGTTAGCGCAATAAAACACCATCACCGCATCTTTATTCTTTGGAAGTAACTCTCTCCAATTTTGAACATTGAAAAAAACCGCCCCGGGGATAAAACCTTCCGCCCAGATTTCCAGCGTGTTTACGTCGAAAAAATAAACCCCTTGCTTACCGACTAAGGTCTCTGCTTCCCGCATGGAAATAGGATTCAACTGAATTTCGTTATAGGGTGCTTCAGAAATATCAGAACCGCCCCCTGCAATGGCTGGAAGGCTGATGCCACCCAAGCTCAGTGCCATTAAGCCGCCTATCAGGCTTTGTCGGATCACGTTATTCATTATTTGGCCTCGTATATTCCCCGGCACGGATGTGCCGGGGACAAGTTAGACTCGAGTCGAACTAGATTTTCTGTGCGCTCAGACCTTTACCATCGATAATGGCTTGGGCTTGAGTGACATAGGTTAAGGCTGCATCGAGACGTTTCAGTGAGTAAGTTGGGCCGTGCGCACCCCATGAGCCGTCAGCCTTGATCAGGCGAACAACATCTTGGGCTTTGTCGGTCAACATCAGCACTTGAGTCTTGTCTTCTACCGACAGCTTGGTGACTTCTAACAGCTTGTCGATACGGGCAAGGGCTTGTTCTACTTGGGCAAAAGTTTCTTTAACTGGTTTTTGCCACTTTTGAACTTCACCGTAGATTTCCATCTGGTCTTCAAAGTGCAGACCCACTTCAAGTTCAGATTGGAACTGGCTGTGACAACCTTTGTTTTCCACTACATCGTGGTCTGAAGCCGAAGTACGGGCACAGGTCCACATTAGGTCGAGGTAGTTGTAGCCGTTTTCATCTTTCGCCACAGTCCAACCTTTGGTCGTCGCATCGCGAGACTTACCTTCTGGTGGGTTAAGGGTCTTACGCAGTGGATCGACATCAATCTTCCACATGTGTGACTTACGAACGTTGTCGAAGCCCGCCATATCTGGGAATTGGATCGCAGTGAAGTTTTCACAGCTTCCCATGTTTGGCATGTGACAGCTTTGGCAAGTTTGGTTGCTGTGGGTGTTAGTGTTCTTAGCAATCTCGGCTTGAGCCGTATGACACTCAGTACACTCTTTGATGATTTTTGGTTTAGTAATGCCTGACTTCCAATCACCATCGGTCACTTCGTGAGGATCGTGACAGGTTGAACAACGCATACCTTTGTCATAGTGAGCAGAGGCAAACATTTGTGAACCTTCAGTACCGCAAGATGGGCAAGAAGATTTCATCTTCACGTTGAAGGCATATTCCAGCTTCTCTTTACCCTGTGGCGTTTCAGCTAACTCTTCAACAAAGTTGAAGCGTTGGTGACAACGTTCACAGTTAGATGGCATACCGCCACCAATACCGCCGTCTAAGTGGCCGCCTGCGCCATGACACTCTTCACAGGTAATCCCTTTAGAAATCGTGTGTTTTTGCAGCTCTTTCGGGTTGCCTAAAGCAGCGAAGAATTCATCTTTCGTTTGGAAGTCAAACTTGAAGCTATGGCACATTTCGCAATAGGAGCTAGCTGGTTGGAATAGGAATTCCTTCTCATACTTAGCACCGTATGAGCTCATGCCCCATTGGTGTGAACCGCTGGTACCAAAATCTTCCATTTTGACGGGGAAACTTGGAATAGCTTTGTTAATTTTTGCAGCCATTTCAGGAGTTAACCACTCAGCCCAACCGCGGGAGAATTGGTTACCACCAGCGACCATAGTACCAGTGCCATCTTTCAACAGACCGTCTTTCACATGGTAAGTACCGCGCACTAGGTAGGCGTCGATAAAACCATATTTAGTACGTGGCGTACCCACAGTCGCGTAGATAGCGTCTGGCGTAATACCCGATGGCAGAATCGTGGTATCTTTGGTGGTATACATGGTTTTTTTCAGGTCGTTATCGACTTCTGGATGTTCGCCAGGGAAGCGAATCGTCTTAGAGTGACGTGAACGTCTCCATTTTTCGTATTGCGGCCCATGACACTCACCGCATTTTTCTGGGCCCACAAACTTGTTAGGGAAATCTAAAATCGATTTTGCCCCTAAACGGTATTGCAGTGCTTTTGGACGCTGACCATCGTTATAAGAACTATAACGTACAGCGGTGCCATCAGTTGAGTTCACTTCTTTACTGTGTTTACTGTAAGCAACACTGTCACCACCGTGTAAATATTCTTCACCACGATCACTGACTTTATAAGTGCCTTTTAAACGACCTTCTGCGTCATATTTAAAAACTGGGTGATTTTCAAATAGAAAATCAAACAATTCTTGCTCTTGAACAATATAATCCTGCAGTGTTTTAACACCACGGGATTTCTCCATTAAATTTTCATTTAAATTGGGGTTAGCCAAGATATCTTGAGTATAGTGAGTTTGTTGTTTATTACCCACACCAGGGACCACTTTACCATCCGATTTAGCATCGGATGCGATTGTGGTAGCGCTTACGGCAGAACCTAAACAAAACAGCACGCCTAAGGCTGTTTTGGTTTTCCATCGCTTCATCATTCACTCCTAATTTATCATTAGTTTTATATTTTCCACTGAACCTAACTGTTCACTGAACGACATAAACAATTGACCAGTGACGGCATAATGAATGAGAGAAAAAGCAAAAAATCTGCGCTAGAGCACATTAAATTTTGATTCAGAAATCAATAGAGCTAAAAACCAAAAAATACAAACAAATCATAAACTTGATAAAATTTTATTAGTGATTTTTTAGATTTTAAATCTGTTTTTTTACATCTAAAAAAACCTAAAAACAGCTTTGATTTTTCAAAAAGAACCAAAGCCACAAATGACGATTTTAATACCGAGACAGATCACATTCCTTCCGTTAAAACTCAGTTACCCTGCAAGCCAATCGTGGAATGGGTAAAGACTTCACATCTAACTTACCTAGATAAAAACAAATAAGTCTGTACCGATTAACCGCTAAAAAGTAACCTCTCATTAATTTCAGTATTAATGTAAATCGATAACTAATGCCATGCAGGAAATATCAATGATAAATATGATTCCAGAAATAGGGCACATATTGCTAATCATGAGCACTGTTTTTGCATTATTGTCGGCAACGAATCATTTAATTGGTAGCTATCGGAATAACGTTTACCTAATCCACTTTGGCAATAAATTATTTTACGCACTATTTATTACCTTATTTGCCGCACTGTGTAGCTTAATATTTAGCTTTATTAGCGATGATTTTTCAGTCGCCTATGTTGCCAACCATTCTAATAGTCAACTCGCTGTGGGCTATAAAATTGCGGCCGTGTGGGGCAGCCATGAAGGCTCAATGTTATTTTGGGTGTTCGCCATTGCCCTATGGGGCGCAGTGATCAATTGGCGCCAAGCAACGAATAAGGTTAATCTCGATAGTGCCAGTTTACAGGCTGATAAGGCTTACTTTGGCCGAGTCCTCGCAATTTTGGCCTTAGTGATCCTCGGCTTTAATTTGTTTTTACTCTTTACCTCCAATCCCTTTGCCCGCTTGCTACCAAATATTCCAGTCGAAGGGCGCGACCTTAACCCCATATTGCAGGACATAGGCTTAATACTGCATCCACCTATGCTGTTTTTGGGATATGTCGGGCTAACGGTTTGCTTTGCCGCAGCACTGGCATCGTTACTGGGAGGAAAGTTACCGACTCGCCACCTCGAATACATGCGCCCTTGGGTGCTATTGGCGTGGATTTTCCTCACAGGGGGCAATGCCTTTGGTTCTTGGTGGGCTTATAACGAACTGGGCTGGGGCGGTTGGTGGTTTTGGGATCCCGTTGAAAACGCATCATTTATTCCTTGGCTGGTTGCGACAGCGCTGGTGCATTCTTTAGTGCTCACCCGAAAAACACAGGGCTTTACTCTTACTACACTGTTTTTATGTTTATTAGCATTCTCCCTTAGTTTGTTAGGCAGCTTTTTGGTGCGTTCCGGTATCGTGCAATCGGTACATGCCTTTGCTGCTGACCCAACCAGAGGTATGTCAATCCTATGTTTATTAGTGCTTTTTGTTGGTGCTGCCCTATTTATTTTTGCGATAAAAGCCCCCGCACTGAGACGAGAAGTCACCCATGCGCTATTAAGCAAAGAGACCTTATTACTGCTTGGGGTGATCGTGCTGGTAGTCGCGGCTTTTTCCGTACTACTTGGCACCTTTTATCCCCTGATATATGAGCTGTTAAACCTAGGTACTTTATCGGTGGGCGCACCTTATTTTAATGCGATTTTTGTCCCATTGACCTTTATCGCTGTCGTCTTAATGGGCCTCGCCCCGCTACTCAATTGGGGGCAATCCACCCACAAACCACTCAAGGTATTGGCTGTCCCCACTGTAGCCATTGCCATTATTGCAACAGTGCTGGGTTATCAAGCTAAAGGCGATGGCGCATTATTCCTCGTTCTTGGCAGTGCCAGCGCGTTATTTTTATTGTTATGCCTTGGTTTGAGTCTAAAGATGATACTCAAGCCACCACGCGGCGCCCCAGAACGCTTACCCACAGCACGACCAATCCAGCCGTCAGCATCAAAGCGCGCAAGGGTCGCCATGATGCTCGGACACTTCGGGGTTGTAGTGACGATTATCGGCGCAACATCGGTGTCTTTTTTCGAACAGGAAGCCCTGCTACGAATGGGGCCAGGCCAGGGTAAACCGTTAGCGAATTATGTGCTGGTGTATGAGAGTACCGAGCAAGTTGAGAGCCAAAGTTTTACTGCTATTCAAGCCAATATCAGTGTACGCGATGCCAAGCAGGACGATCGAGTACTGGGCTATATCCAACCACAAAGACAAACCTTTAAAAGCAATGGTATGGAAATGTCCCACGCGGGCATCGACCACGGTTTTTGGCGCGATATTTACGTCTCAATGGGACTGCAACTGAGCGACACTGAGTACCTGATCCGCATTAGCTATAAACCATTGGCGACTTGGATTTGGCTAGGCGCCATGTTGATGATGCTCGCAGGAGCAATCGCTGCGTGGCCCGTCAGACAAGTTCGCCATGTCGAACACACAGAAGCACTGAGGGCAGCAGGCACCCCTCAGCTAGGGAGACTGTAACCCCATGAATCCATTATTTCGCTCCCCCTATTTGAGTTTATTGTTTTGGTTGTTGTCACTCATCCTCTGTTTTGGCGGGACAACCTTTCTCGCGACGGCACAGGAAAGCTCGGATATGGGCACATCCTATCAGCAACAGGCAATAGCGATCAGCAAAGTACTGCGTTGCCCAATGGCGACCAACCAAACCTTATTCGAGTCACAGGCACCTATCGCCCATGAGCTCAAGGGGCAAATTTTTTCGCTGCTTGAACAAGGCTATAAACGGGATGAGATCCTCGATTTTATGGTACAGCGCTACGGTGAAAAAATCCGTTATCAGCCAGAATTAAAACCCTCAACACTGGCGCTTTGGCTAGGCCCACTGGCGTTATTAATCATAGGGTTAGGCTTAGGTCTTACCCTGATAAAACGCAAGTCACCTGCCGCTAACAACGCGACTCGCTCAGTTTGAATATAAGGACAAACCCATGAAATCATCCACAGCCAAGCTCACCCTCCTTTGCACTTCATTGCTGCTGAGCTGCGTCGTGCAAGCCCATTCTCTGCAAAACAAACTCTATGACACTGGCGAAGCAATTCCAAAACCACGAGTCATGACGGGTTTTATTGAGATGCAACATGCCCGCGGGATACCCGAAGTGCCTTTTATGGATGAAGCTGGGCAAGCACAAAGCCTCAAACAACATCAAGGTAAGCTTACGCTAGTAAACCTCTGGGCAACCTGGTGTGTCCCTTGTTTAAGGGAAATCCCCGAGCTGCAAAAACTACAACAGCAATTTGCCGATAAAAAAATCGCTATTGTGCCAATTTCAATTGATGAAGAGATAAAAGAAGTACGCCCGTTTCTTAATCAGCATGGTTTTAATCAATACAGCACTTGGCTCGACCCCAACAAAAATATCGAGCAGATCATTCCTGCCAATGTGGTTCCTGCGACTTATTTATTTGATGCAAAAGGTAATCTTGTTGGATTTGTTCGTGGCTATTTAGATTGGTCTGACAAAGAGGTTGCCCCTTATTTGGATAAGCTGATCGCCAAATACGCGCAATAAGCCGTTAACCCAGCGGTCAATGACGAGGTCTTTAGTGACTTAGTCCGAGCCTGTTAATCAAATCTCCATTCGGTGTCCACCCTAATCTTTGCCGAAACCCGCTGCTCCCCGATTTGGCAGCGGGTATTTTTTACTTCAAGGCCAGCACACTTTGTATTCTGCGCCACCTTTCTTTAGAATTGCCGCAGTTATCCATAAATCGATTTCACCAATCTATTTGTAAAACCTATTGATAAAATCTAAGGCACTCCGATGAAACTCAGCTGTTTAACTCAACCTATTTATGACCACTTGTATCGTGATATCAGTGAGTTTCGCAGTACCTTCGACCTCGCCGTCAACGATGCCAGCTCATTAGATGATAAGGCTGACACCTTACATACTTCGCTGATTATTGAAGAGTTAACTGAACTTGCCGAAGCTGATAGCCGTATCGAACAAGCCGATGCGATTGTCGATTCAGTGTATGTGTTGATGGGGCGTTTAGTGCACTTAGGCGCCGAGCACATGCATGACAAATTAGAAATCAGCTACCTTATCGACTTGCTGCTGTGTGTCGCCAAAAACCGTGAAATTGACTTTATCGCCTGCTGGGACGAAGTCCATTCGAGCAATATGAGCAAAGTGTGCCGCAACGAGCAAGAGCTAGCCGAAACCATTGCTTTTTATGCCGAGCAAGGCGTTGACATCGTCGGCAGTAAAAAGGGCGAATTTATCATCGCCAAATGCGCTAAAGATGTAGAAATGGCCGGTAAAGTCGTGCGCCAAGGCAAGGTATTAAAGTCGGTGTACTATCGCCCAGCGGATTTAACTCAGTTAGTAAAAGCGTAACGTGTAGTGAATCTTCTCTTGCACTGGCGGCCAATGCTTTTATCACTAGGAAAACTACATGAATCCAGCAAAAGTGGTGCGTGCCAAGGTCAAACAATTAACGGATTTACCGAATATTGGTAAAGCGAGCGCGGCGGATCTACGTCTGCTCGGCATAGAGACTCCGGCGCAATTGCTTGGGAGAAATCCCTATGAAATGTATCAAACCCTGTGTGACAAAACGGGGCAAATCCACGATCCCTGTATGCTCGATGTGTTTATTTCGATTACCCGCTTTATGGCGGGCGACGATCCTCAACCTTGGTGGTTTTATACCGAGGAGCGCAAACAAGCACTCACTCATCCTTAATTTGAATGACCGTGTTCCTGCGGTGATTCAAGGGATTCAGTTACAACCGAACTATCAGGGTCATCCCTTAACCATTCGCGCCAGATAGCGACTAACAGCGCCATCAACACGGGGCCGACAAACAGACCCACAAAGCCCATGGTTTTCACTCCACCAATCAAGCCGAAAAAAGTCGGTAAGAAAGGCAGCTTAATAGGCCCACCAACCAGATTAGGGCGCAGGGTTTTATCGACGATAAACAGCTCGATACTGCCCCAGAGGAATAAGCCGATCCCAGCGGTCATATCGCCAGTGCCAACTAAATACAGTGAGATCAGGGTAAACATGGTTGGCGCGCCGCCTGGCACTAAGGCCATAAAAGCAGTCAACACCCCAAAGGCCACGGCCGAAGGCACGCCAGCAATCCAGTAGGCAATCCCCAGCACTATGCCTTCACCGATGGCGATAAGCGTCATGCCGATAACGGTTGAACTTACCGTCGCGGGCACCACGCGGGAAAAGCGATACCAGCGGGCGGGTAGAATACGCTCACCGACAATATCAATCTGCTTCGCCACCGACGCGCCATCTTTATATAAGAAAAACAAGGTGATCAGCATAAACAACAAGGTCAGCAGCAAGCCTAAAGTATTCCAGCCCAATTGCAGCACCCAACGAGAAATGCCTGTCAAATTTTGTCCGCTAATTGCACTGACTATCTTGCCCAGTTCATGGGGTTCACCGATAAACTGTTGCCATTGCTGGGTAAACCACGCACCAACCCAAGGTAAATCCTTAATCCAAAGGGGAACGGGCGCGCCATGCTGGTTAGCATACACCAACCATTCAGCCCATATCCTAATCTCTTGTAAAGCATAGGAAAAAACAAATATCAGCGGTGTAATTAGCCCGACAATAATCAAAACTAACGCGATAGTGGCAGACAGCGCCGAGCGACCACCGCATTTAACCAATAATTTTTGATACAGCGGCCAACTGGAGAAGCAGACAATCAGGGCGGCCAAGGCGGGAACTAAAAAATCGATAAAAAAGAAAACACCAGCACACAGCAATAAAATCAATAGGGTACGACCCACCGCAGCATTACTGATAATCTGTGCCATCCACATACTCCCACAATAGAATCCAACAACAAGGTGAAAAACTCGGCAGAGTGCCAAGCAACAACCAGCCTTTGGGTCTTCCCCATTCTGTTAGCCAGTTTATTGCGCAGTGCTTTCCATGGGCAACGACATTTAACAAAAGCGTGAGTAGTGTATCAGTGGTGCTTGCATCCCCAAAGGTATTCGAATGTCTCGAAGGCCGAATGGCTGAAAATCCTTATGGCGCGGCCTTGAGCCTTGGAAGTAAACAGTAGATGCAGGCTTTGCACCTGTAACTATTTATTGGATATTAAACCCAAAGCCTAAAGCCAATTGCCGTGTCAGTTCAGCTGCGGGAATGTTTTGGCAACCACTGGCATTTTGCCCGCACCACAGCGGACTAAAATCGCCACATCCTTGTCGCTCCGCCGCCGTCCTTAAGCCTGCAACCGCTGAGGATGCCAAGGGGAAATCCGGTACAGCCTCATTCATCGGCCCCATTTCAGCCATAAAGCGGTTTACTATGCCGCGCGCAGGTCGACCAGAAAATAAATTAGTCAGCGCTGTATGTTGCGCGGCATCGCTTTGCAACGCCTCACGATGGATTGCACTGGTATTGCACTCAGGGCAGAGCAAATAGGCCGTCCCCACCTGCACGGCCGAAGCGCCCATCGTCATGGCTGCGCGCACTGTGGCTACATCGACAATGCCACCTGCGGCAATCACAGGAATATCCACCGCCGCAATAATTTGCGGCAGTAGGCTAAAAGTGCCGAGCTGCTCGGTTAAATCCTCGGATAAAAAGTGTCCTCTGTGCCCACCCGCCTCAAGGCCTTGGGCAATAATCGCATCGGCGCCGTGGGCCTCAAGCCAGAGTGCTTCCTCGACGGTTGTCGCCGTAGAGATAACTTTTGATCCCCAAGCTTTAATTTCCAGCAGCAATTCTTCATCGGGCAAACCAAAGTGAAAACTCACCACCTCGGGCTTAAATTTGGCTAACACCTCGGCCTGTGACTTGCTGTAGGGTGTACGCTGGGTGCCAGCAGGCTGCACACTTGAGTCGAGATTAAATTCCGCAAAATAGGGGGCTAACTGTTCGAGCCAAGTCGCTTGCTTGGCCGCCTGTGGCAGAGGCTCGCTATGGCAAAAGAAGTTCACATTGATAGGTTTAGTCGTGTTAGCTCGGATTTCGGTTAACTCAGCTTCAAGCGCCTCGAGGGATAACATGGCGCAAGGTAATGAACCTAAACCACCCGCCTCAGACACGGCGATAGCAAGCGTACTGCCTTGCACTCCTGCCATAGGCGCTTGAATAATCGGAAATTCAATCCCAAATAATCGTGTAAGTCGACACGGCATACTTCACCCTGAAGAATCCCCTGATGATTTACAAATAAATCATCAAATTAGAGTGGAAGCGCATCTTGTTGCATGATCAAATGGTTTCGCTAAAAACTACACTTGGACAACAAGATGCGCGAAGCCAATATCCTACAACATTCTTTACACCAATACTGCCCAGAACTTCACCTAAAACGATTAAACAGCTTGATGCTGGCCTCTAAGGCACTGATTGAATGTAAGACACTGACCTTGACTGAGTTAGGTCGAAATTTACCAACCACGGCCCGAACCAAGCACAACATCAAGCGCATTGATCGTTTGCTCGGCAACACGCATCTGCATCAAGAACGGTTAGCTGTCTACCAATGGCATGCCAGCCTCATCTGTTCTGGTAACCCTATGCCGATTGTGCTCGTCGATTGGTCAGACATCCGAGAGCATAAACGCATCATGGCTCTGCGCGCCTCAATAGCCTTCAATGGCCGCTCTATTACCCTGTATGAGAAGTCCTATCCCCTATCAGAACAATGCTCTAAGGCCTCCCACAACGGTTTTTTAGCGGACTTAGCCAAGATTTTACCTTTGCATGTTACCCCTCTCATCGTGACTGACGCGGGGTTCAAAGTGCCTTGGTACAAAGAGGTTGAGGCGCATGGTTGGTTTTGGCTAAGCCGTATTCGCGGTACAGTTCAATTTGCAGATATTGGCGCTGAAAATTGGCGTGCAGTTCGCAGTACACATGACTTGGCCAACGGTCAAGCGAAGAGCCTGGGTTGTAAGACCTTGACCAAAACTAACCCTATCAATTGCCATCTCACGCTTTATCGTAGCAAACCTAAGGGGCGTACAAATCAGCGTTCAACGAGGACTAATTGCCACCATCCATCGGCAAAAACGTACTCAACATCGGCGAAAGAGCCTTGGGTGTTAGCCAGCAATTTACCACCAGAATCTCGGAGCCCAAAGCAGCTGGTAAACCTGTACGCCAAACGTATGCAAATAGAGGAAACCTTTCGTGACCTCAAAAGCCCGGCATACGGCTTTGGCTTACGCCAAAGTCGTACCAACAGTCCAGAGCGATTCGACATCATCCTACTGATAGCGTTGATGGTTCAATGCCTGTTGTGGCTAGTTGGTTTACACGCACAGCAACAGGGCTGGGATAAGCATTTTCAGGCCAATACCATTGGGCATCGAACGGTACTCTCAACGATTCGCTTGGGATTGGAGGTGCTCAGGCGGCCTGATTATCAAATCACGGAGAAAGAATTGCTGGCGGCCTGGGTATTATTCGCCAATCAGTTGCTCAAATATGGCTATGCTATGGCTGATTTATGAGGGGATCCTTCAGTACTTCACCTCCTTTGAACTTAATCCTGCTGTCACTCACTCCGCAGCAGTTACTCACTCCGAGACCGCCAGCTTAAACAACGACTACCACCAAACTGAGTGGCATTTATCACAATCTACCAGAAAACTGCACGCAACTTGTAGTATTTGCCAAATATTGAAAATCGGTAAATTGGCTTAGATCATAAAATGTCATGCCTTAAGGGATATTTAAGTCTAATTAAAAGTAAAAATAATATCGGCATAATTTAAATTACATTTGTATCATAATGCAAAACACTTATTGACCTTATTCAAATAAAACCCGTGATATCAACCGCACTAAGCGATAAAAAAACTATTTAGGTTACATTAAATACTTTATGATTCGCCCCCATTTTTTGGAGGCCATATGTTAATAAAATCTAGTCTATTTTCGACGTTCAATATTAATCGAATAATTATCTGCTTACTCTTGATGTTTACCACATCCGTTGCCTATGCAAAAAAAGATGATAATGACGATGAAATCACCCTTGGCCGCACCATATTACTCGGCATTGGCGATCATCCAGCCACCATACCTTTGATCATTTGCCGACAGGCAAAATATATCAAAATCAAAGCAGAAAGAGATGTGAGTATCGATCGCGTTGTCGTCACCTATGGGGATGATAAAACCCGCACCATCAAATTTGATACCGATATCGAGAAAGACGAACACTCGGAATGGAAATCATTAGGCTCCCGCCGCTGTGTTAAAAAAATTGAAGTATATGGAAACTCAGATCGTAGTAAAGCTGGGATAAAAGTATTAGGACGTAAATAACTTAAGTCATCAACAATAAGTATTAATCAGCTAATAATATTCTTTCAGCTAGCCGATTTTTATTAATAGTCTGAATATGAGTCATAAACAAATGAATTTTCGCACAATATTAATGTTATTACTCGGCCTTAATGTAACAGCGTGTGTTACCTTTCCTACTGAGGAATCGGCACACGTTAAAATATTATGGGAAAACTCCGCAGCTATTGAAAACTGTACTTATAAAGGCACAGTGATTGGTTCGCAGGGGCATTTCTATGATTATTGGCTGCACAGTGATAGGGATATGGTGTGGGGTACACTCAACGAGATGCGCATCAAAAGCCATGCGCTCGGCGCCGATACTGTTTATCTCTATCAACCGCTTAAGTTTTTAGGCTCTGTGACTATGATGGGAAATGCTTACCAATGCTCTGACATCCAAAGTTCAGCCAGTCAGTATCCGCAAATTGATGCGACGCAGGATACCACTTCGAGTCAGTGAGTCGCGGCTTGAGCTAATTTTTGAGCGGCTATCAGGCGACACGCCTGATAGCACTCATTCAAACGGTGAGGAAAACTAAAACAGGTAATCGGCACCTAAACCAACAAACAGTGCTAATCCTGCCCAGTTATTGTTGAGAAAGGCTTTAAAACAAGGGGCTCTTTCGCGGCCAAAAATCAACATCTGTTGGTAAGTGCTAAAACCAACAAAGGTCAGCAATCCTAGACCATAAAGCAGGCCACGGTCGGCACTCCAACCCGCGGCGATAAAACACAGCAGTGCAGCCAGTTGAAATAATCCAATGATTTGACGGTCATATTGGCCAAAAAGAATGGCGGTTGATTTGATACCGACTTTTAAATCATCATCCCTATCGACCATGGCGTACATGGTGTCGTAGGCCACAGTCCAAAACCAATTCGCCGCAAATAACCACCAGGCTTCGATGGGCACTTCACCGGTTTGCGCCGCATAGGCCATGGGGATAGACCAGCTCCATACCACACCCAAAAACATCTGCGGCATGTTTGTTACCCGCTTAGTAAAGGGGTAAATAATGGTGAGGATAATGCCTACAACGGATAATTTAACCACTAAGCCATTGAGCAGTAAGACTAAACCAAAAGCGGCTAAACCTAAGATCACAAACAGTAATAACGCTTCTTTGGTGCTGATTTCGCCGCTGGCGAGAGGGCGGGATTTGGTACGTTCAACATGGGAGTCGAGATCGCGATCGGCATAGTCGTTAATAATGCAGCCACAGGCACGCATAATCACCACACCAATAATGAAGATAATGAGTACCTTAAGATCGGGCATACCACCTGCTGCTAGCACCAGCGCCATCAAACACGGCCAGAGTAATAACAAGGTGCCGATAGGACGGTCGAGTCGAGTCAGGCGGGAATACACGTCCCACTTCTGCTTTAGATTCATTAACTAACTACTCCCAAACCTAATTTTTTATCTCGGTTGCTAGGGTAAACATCATATACCCTAGCCCCCTTTTAAGCGAATTTGCGCAGGCTGAAACTGTCACAAAATCATGACATTCATACCAATCAACGCGCCTCTAAGCGCGCGTAAGCCACCACCAGCCACTTACTGCCAAAATCACTAAAATTCACCTGTACCCGCGCCTGTGCGCCACTGCCTTCAAAGTTAGTCACTTTGCCGTCACCAAACTTTGGATGATGCACTCTTTGGCCGACGCTAAAGCCAGTATCGTTGGCGACCGCCGACTTTTGCGCACTGAAGCGATTATTGGCCATCGGCGTCGACACCTGCGCCTTTAAGCGAATTTCGTCCACATATTGCGGCGGGATTTCCTTAATAAAACGCGATGGACGGGCGTAATCTTCACGGCCATAAATACGGCGGGACTCGGCATAGGTGATATAGAGTTTTTCCATCGCGCGGGTCATGCCCACGTAACAGAGTCGGCGTTCCTCATCGAGTCTGTCGCCCTCTTCGAGCGCCATCTTACTCGGGAAAATCCCCTCCTCGACACCCGCCATAAACACCATAGTAAACTCCAGCCCCTTGGCCGAGTGCAGTGTCATCAGTTGCACCGCATCGGTAAAGGCGTCGGCCTGACCTTCGCCCGCCTCTAAGGCCGCATGGGATAAAAAGGCGTTAAGCTCACCCATATCCTCGAGTTCTTCAGGCATTTCGAAGGTGCGCGCGGCGGTGACGAGTTCCTCTAAGTTTTCGATACGAGCGTGGGCCTTTTCGCCCTTTTCCGCTTCGTACATGGCTTTGAGGCCAGAGGCTTGGATCACTGTGTCCGTCATCCGGTACAGCGCCATATCCTGAGTTTCTTCCTGCAGGGTGACGATAAGATCCATAAAGCCACTCACCGCTGAGGCTGCGCGGCCCGCAAGCACTTTTTCATCCAGCAGCCGTAAACAGGCCTGCCATAACGTGAGCTCTTGCTGACGCGCGGTAGTGCGTAAAATATCTAGAGTGCGATCGCCAATGCCACGGGGCGGCGTATTCACCACGCGCTCGAAGGCGGCATCGTCATTTTTATTGCTGATTAGCCGCATATAACCCATAGCGTCTTTAATCTCTTGGCGTTCGAAGAAGCGCAGGCCACCGTAAATCCGATAGGCTAAGCCTTTGTGTAATAGGGCTTCTTCGAGCACACGCGACTGGGCATTTGAGCGATATAAAATCGCGCAATCACTTAAATTGCCGCCTTTTTCGTACCAATCATTGATCCGGCCGACAATAAAGCGCGCCTCGTCCATTTCGTTAAAGGCGCAGTAGAGGGAAATCGGCTCACCATCGGCTTCGTCGGTCCACAGCTCTTTACCTAAACGCTCGGGGTTATTGGCAATAAGGGCGTTCGACGCCTTCAAAATATTGCCCTTGGAGCGATAATTTTGTTCGAGGCGAATCGTGGTCGCCGTGGGGAAATCCTTCAGGAAGCGGTGCAGGTTTTCAACCTGAGCGCCACGCCAACCGTAAATAGATTGGTCGTCATCACCGACTATCATCACATTGGCAGTTTGGCCGGCCAGCACGCGGATCCAGGCATATTGAATGGCGTTGGTATCTTGGAACTCGTCTACCAGAATATGCTTAAAGCGCTCTTGATAATGTGCCAGCAAATGCGGCTTATTGAGCCAAAGCTCGTGGGCACGTAATAGGATTTCGGCAAAGTCGACAAGGCCAGCGCGATCGCAAGACTCTTGATAAACCTGATAAATTTTCAGTAGATTCTGTTCAATCGGAAAACCACCCGCATCGATATGTTTTGGTCTTAATCCTTGGTCTTTTTTACCATTGATATAACCCTGCGCCTGACGGGGAGGATATTGTTTTTCATCCAGATTCAAACTTTTAAGGATGCGTTTCAGCAAGCGCAGCTGATCGTCTGAATCAAGAATTTGGAAGCTTTGCGGTAAACCCGCATCTTGGAAGTGAGTGCGTAATAAACGATGCGCCAGCCCGTGGAAGGTGCCAATCCACATCCGCCCCATATTGGTGCCAGCGACTTTTTCAACCCGCTCACGCATCTCGGCCGCAGCTTTATTGGTAAACGTCACGGCTAAAATCGAGTAAGGACTCTGCTGTTCAACCTGCATTAACCACGCGATACGGTGGGTTAACACCCGCGTTTTACCACTGCCCGCCCCCGCAAGCACTAACATGCTAGATTGCGGTGCCGCGACAGCCTCGCGCTGCTTATCATTCAGGCCGTCTAGTAAAGAAGATACGTCCATTCTCGCCTCCAAAAAATCGAGGGGGCATTATAACAGAAGAAATCCCACCTGCGCGCCTGATCCACAAGACAAGAGGCATAAGCCAAGAGGTACGAGACAATAGCCATAAGATGATCGGTATGGAACAGTCCATTCTTAAGCACTGTCATTCCCGCAATGCTTGTGAGCGGGAATCCAGCTCTTTGTCTCGAGTAGGAATTAAACAAGGGCAAAGCTGTATTAATGATTCATAGAAAGGGTGTTCATCATTCTGTTTCAACGATTAAGCACTGTCATTCCAGTGACACGCCGTGAATATGTCCCTATAGGCTCGACGACGGCATCCATGCCGTCAACGGTCACTTCCATGACAGCGCTTAATCTTGCCAACCCCAACAGTAATCTGAACCCATTCTTACAAGCATGCACTCTGAAAATTTAACAATGGGTGGCTCGTTAATTTGTTTGGTGCTTCCCTTAGATTTTTTTGGTTGGTTTGCCTTCAATAATCAGGCTTTAGAATCACAAAAATGGAATGCTTCATCAGCTATCGAAAGACATTCTGAACACTCTGTTTCAGTTGGTTTATAGCCATCATGAACGACGTCGTTCCTTATATCCTTGAACCTAAGCAATTGCTTCACCAAACCATCCACTTCTTTATTAAACAAATTTGGCAAAGCTTCAGTTATCACATCATGAATGCGCCCATACTTTTTGATCTTATTACCTTTAGCTCTGTAGACGTTTAGTAGGTTGTACAAAGACAACTCAAGTGCAATGAATGACTCCAACACAGCCGCACTGTAATTATCTTGTTCATTCGCCATTTCATATGCCCGCATCAGAGTTACACGCCAGCTAGGAAAGTCCCCTGTCGTAAGGTAATGGGCAATGTGTCTAGTGCTTCTAGCACGGTTGAAGTTAGGCAATTCATGATCTGCTAGGTTCATCGGTTGTAAAGAAGTGAACCTTTGAGCATCAGGCTCCCAATCATCGAACAGTTCACTGACTCGTTGATCAGGGTCTTTCGCCAAGTGTTGTTCGTTGTACGGCTTAAACCCAGTAACAATGTAGGGTTTAAAGCCCGTCATAAAGGCTACCTCCTTGATTGACGTGTCTAGTGTGGCGTAACGATAGACCCTGATAAAATGATTCAGGGCATCTAAAGCTTTAATTTCTAAATCTTCGGAAAGGCCATCGGCTTCAACGGCAACACGCACAAGTGTGGTGATACTGGAGCTACTAAACTGTGTGTGCCCATTTTCAGTATCCATTAATAAACTAACATCAATTGAACCATCATCCCGCTGAACAGCGTTGCAAATCTGGTTGTCTCCTGTCTGTCGTGATGCTTCAAAAGCATATTTGAAGCCCTCAGAGTTATCATGTTCAACTTTGATTATCCTGTCATTCACTGATAAGGTGTTTACGGAATTCATAGGCTTACCAATGCCCAGAACAAAACACTCCCCTTCATAATCGAATGAAGCTTCACCGGGCAGAACTCGAATATTTCCAGGGTAAAAGAACTGAAATAGTGCACAACCTTTCAATGAAGCCTCCTAGAATCTATTTAACCAATAAATCAGGCCATCCATTATAAAACAGCAACATAATGTACTTTTTTGGGGCAGGCAGCAACGACAAGTCACTTGGCAGCGAAAGAGTTTAACGAGACACCCACTGTTAAATTTTGTGGGTGAAACAGAACATCCACAACTCTTTGATGCTTTAAGTGACCAATAGCAAACTTCATAATCAAAGGAGGATAGGACGAGCAGTCCTTCTTGGTCGACTCTTGATTAAAAATCAGGGGATGAAACCCCACGACTTTGACTTTGATTTTATAAATTGAACAATCGGTAACTCGTTAATTTTGAATTAAATAAAGAGTAACATGCATGAAACAGATCGGGCCATCACTTTTATGCGCATAAAAGTGTAAAATTCCGCACTTTTATGCGCACAAAAGTGTAGAATGAGTTATAGTATAGGCCGTTAACAATCTTAATTGACGGGAAATGACAATGCAGCGCAACCTACTCAACGCCTTAATAGCATGGAAAAACCAACCTGTGCGCAAGCCATTATTGATCGATGGCGCAAGGCAAACGGGTAAAACCTATCTGCTGCAAGAGTTGTTTGGTAACACCTTTACCAACATCCTGCGTATCGACTTTCTTGAAAATCCCGCCTACAAACAAGCATTCGATGGCTCACTGTCACCTGACGAGCTAATAATGAACATTGAGCTGTTGACCAATCAGGCGTTCAACCCAGAAACCGATCTGCTGATATTAGATGAAATTGGCGAATGTGAGCGTGCCGTTACCTCACTAAAGTATTTTGCTGAAAAAGCACCGTCCTATTTTGTCGCGGCAAGCGGCTCGAACATTGGTTTGCTCAACACCTTCCCTGTAGGTAAGGTAGAACAATACAATTTACGACCTCTGACCTTCCAAGAATTTATTTACGCATCCAACGAGCAAGCACTGATCAAAGCGTTTGAAGCCCAAGCAAGCACACCGGCGGTGCACACTAAATTGATGGATAAACTTACAGATTACTTTTTTACCGGTGGTATGCCAGAAGCCGTTTCCGCTTGGTATAGGTTGAAAGATGCGAGCATTTTAGAGCGGGTTGAAAAAGTCACAAAAATTCATGCCGATTTAGTTGAAGGTTATCGCCGCGATTTTGGCAAGTACGCGGGCAAGGTCGATGCCACACTGATTGAATCTGTGTTTAACAGTATTCCAGCGCAGCTATCACTTGTCAGCGATGAGTCCGTTAAACGCTTTAAATTTAAACATGTGCATGAGCGTAAATCGCGTTATAGCGATTTTGAGACCGCGATCCATTGGCTTCACTGCTGCCGCTTAGCCTTGCCAAACTACCCTATTGAAGGGCTGCCGAAATCGCCGCTGGCGGCCTATAAAAAAGAAAATATGGTTAAATTGTTTCTATTTGATGTGGGGCTGCTCAATCATATGCTGGGCAGCAGTTATAAAGAGATTAAGCAACAAAATTACGAATACAAAGGCTATGTGGCTGAAAACTTTGTACAACAAGAGCTCACTGCTATTGGCGTTGACCCAAGCTATTCATGGAATGACGCTCGCGCCGAAATCGAGTTTATTTTGGCAACCGATGAAGGCGATATCATCCCTGTTGAAGTCAAAAGTGGCAAACGTACCAGAGCTAAATCGTTGGCATCCTACGTTGAAAAATGTGCTCCAAGTAAAACCTTTAAGTTAACTGGCACACAAGGCTCATCGGCGTTAGAACAAACCAATATTGTAATGCCTTTGTATTTCACCCAGTATTTACCACAGAGATGGTAAAGAGCCTTGCTTAGCATCCCGAGGTCTACACAAAGTGACTTTATGAGTAACAATCTGTAGACCTAAGGAGCATACAAGCTTTCAGCCAATCAAAACTGAACGATATTTTTTGCTAACAACGCTTGGCCTGTCTGTAACCCCATTATTTAAAGCAAATCACTTAACCGGTTTAACAGCGCTTTACGACCATTATTAGTCACAACAAAGCGCTTAAAACGTTGCTCAAACGCCACGTTATCCGCTTTAAACTGATAGGCCTCAAACAGCTGATGCAAATAGCGTGCTGCCTCATCATAGCCACTGGCGCAGGTGCGATTCGCTTGCTCTTGTGCTTGCTGCCAGCTGTGCTCACGCTGATTGTAGATATCCGTCAACATCTTCTCTTTTTCCGCTTTTTCGATGGCTAATTTTTTTGCGAGCGCCTCAGCTTGCTCTTGCTGTAATTGGCTTTGCGCTTGCTCTATGAAAGGGGAAATCAGGTCGGGGGTTAACCAGTATTGATAGATTTCGTCGGTGTTGGCCGATTCTTTTCGCGTCAGTGCTAAGGCTTGGTGACGGGTTAGCTGGCCTTGCTCAAACAGCGTGCGTAATAGCGTGTCTTTCTCCGCATCCGTGAGATTATGCAGCCACGCATCAAACTGAAATTGGGCTTGTTTGGCTTGGTGACTTGGTTGTTCGTTCAGCACCATCGCAAGTGCCTTAACCCATGCTAACGGAATATCATACAGCGCCGCAAACGTCTGCACCTCTTCACTGAGATGCTCAAAATCGTATTGAATTAACGGTATTTCTTCAGGTTCTTCATTACAATCAAACGCTTTGAGCCACATAAAGTACACAAGACACCAATTCCCGTGGATTAACTCGCTACGTAACCCAGCTAAATGCTGGAAAAAGTCGTCAGCCTGTTCATCGTCAAAATACTCGCCATACTCTTCGATGGAAAAAATCAGCAGTTGCCACTCATCGCTTTGATGTACATGAAGCCCATCGCTTGAAAAGGCAAGCAACGCTTCAGGGATCGTTCCGGCAGGTAACTTGATGTATACATCGATTGAGCCCCAATCGGCATAGTAAAACCCGATATCGAAGTATTTTAACATCAGCGTAGAAGGTTCCGCCTTTAAGTCACTGTAGGTGTAATACACCTGAAAGGACGTAGCAGTGATGTCCGCACGGCTTGAAATGGTTCTGAGTGCTTGGCGCGCCTTAGCATCTAAGTAACCATCCAGACGCTCGAATTTATAGTATTGATATTCGCTCACGATGGCCTTGCTATGCGTTAATGGTGAATTGAAAAGTTTGTTTTAACAAAGGCTGTACCTTAACAACTCTGCCGATCGGTTCAGCGCCTTTGTAACGCCTTGGCTCAATGATCAAAAATCCCCAAAACTGTAAAAATCGCTCAATAAATCTTGATTCGATGAGCATGCTTAAACTTCTTTCTGGCGAGAAGTAATCATCCGTAGGCAAGGACTGAAGTAAATCGGGGAAAGCTGTCATCACCTCTTTCACCAGCTTTTCTACACTGTGATGACCTTGTAGGCGCCACAGCATAAACAGCCAAAAGGGTCGCAAGTCGATATCGTATTCAAAACCGTCCAAATATCCCCAGTTATATTGGCTGATGGCGGCCTCTAACATAGGTTTAAAAAATGCCTGTATGCCTAGAGCTTGATACTGCTTTTGCGCTGACTTTTTAACGTGATAACGGCCACTACGAAGGTAAATAATACCGCAAATGTCGGCTAACACTCGGGTGTAGTGCAAGGCATTAAATTTATCTTCGTTACTGCCCGCAAACTCGCTGATGCTAATATTTATTGGAAACTGAGCAACGGCAAACTCAGGTAATAACTCACTGGCCTGTTTAACCAACTTAGTCGGTAAGCTGCCTTTACTTGTGGCTTTGAAGGAGCCTTCTTGCGCCATGGCCTCATCAAGAATTAGCGCTAGATAACGCATCACCGGACTGGTTGAAAGATCGTCTGGTGTGCTGATTGTCACCCACTGTAATTGCTCAAACGGCGCATAAAGCCAATTGGCCATTTGTGTTGGTGTTACGCCACAAAAATCGGGATGAGGTTGATTATTGCGGTCTTGCACTTTGTATTGTAAAGCTGCGTTAAGTTCATCAAGGCTCAAATTTGGGTTCATTGCCAACATGGCCTCAACATCATCGAACACTTGGGCATGTTGCTGGAAAACGCTGTTCATACAACAACGTTTAAACTTTTTACCACTGCCACAATGGCAAGGATCGTTACGACCGAGTTTCATTGCTGTCTCTTTTTATTGTTGTAGATACTTACTGGCAAAGCCTTAAAACTTTGCACTCACGACGACACCGTTAAAATTAAGGCAATCTTTGATTCTTTGCTGCTGAACCGCGCTAAGCGTGTCGATATCATGGAAGGCAAACTCTGAGTGTTCATGACTTAAGCGAATCATCACATCGGCAGATGCAAACTCACAACGAAAGATAAAAGCTTGGGATTGATAGGCGCTGTGATAATAAACGCCGCTAAGATAGTGAATGTTCACCTCTAATCCCAATTCCTCTTGGCATTCGCGCAGCAGCGCTTCGTGAATGGTCTCTCCAAGCTCTAAGGCGCCGCCGGGTAAACCCCAAGCAAAATTGCCATAGTTCGCTTTGAGCAGCAGCACTTGCCCTAATTCATTGGTGATAACTGCATGACTACTGAGCCGAAACCTATCTTCAAATGCCATCTACCCATCCTACGTTGGCGCGATTACCAGCTCGCTATTTGCTATTAAAAGCATTACAGCTGGCAGGTTTGCCGGAGGCAAAGCCGATATTAAACCATTTCACTCTGTCAGCCGAACTACCATGGGTAAAGGCTTCGGGTTGTACGGCTAGGCCCGCCATTTTTTGCAGGCGATCATCACCCACAGCACTAGCGGCGGCAATGCCTTCTTCTACATCGCCAGGCTCAAGCAAATTGAGCTGTCTATCGACATAATGCCCCCACACGCCAGCGTAACAGTCGGCTTGCAATTCGAGGGCAACACTCAGTTGATTGGCCTGCGCCTTGCCAGCAGCTTGCTGGGCCTGACGCACTTTAGTGCTGGTGCCGAGTAGGTTTTGTACATGGTGACCGACCTCGTGGGCGATAACATAGGCGAAGGCGAAATCCCCCGGTGCTCCGAGTTTTTTCAACTCCTCGAGAAAACTCAAATCAATATACACTTTGCCGTCAGCGGGGCAATAGAAAGGCCCAGATTGCGCCTGCCCCAAACCGCATCCGGTTGAGGTCATATTGCGATAAAGCACTAGCTTAGGTTCGACATATCGCCCTTGTAGCAATTGATTCCAAACGGTCTCCGTCGTGCCAAGAATCGCCGCCACAAACTGGGCATTTTCATCTTGAGCCGCGGTATTACTGGCCGATTGAGACTGACTAAACCCCGCTTGATTACTCGGTTCGAGGGATAATCCGCCGGTAAAGTATTGAAACGCAAAATATAACCCGCCCAGCAGCAATACCACTCGGCCGATTTTAGTTTGCAGCAGAAAAGGCAATAACCTAAGCAAGAGCGCGCTGGGCACACCCGCCGACGCCATCTGTTGGTCCCGTCTGTCTTCGATATTGGAGCTGCGATCACTGTCACGCCAACGCATTGGATTTCCTCGGCTATGGGTATGCAATAGACATTTCAGTTTAGCTGTTATTTGGGATCATTCTGCTCAGTAGGCGCCGCTTTTAACGAGCGCAAAAACAGCCCTAGCCCACCAAAGGCTAACACTAAAATCACGATCAAATCGAAGGCCGACATGGTTTTAAAGTGAAACTGAATCGAGCTGATCACGCCGACAATTAAGGCGACTAAGGAGCCTAAGGTAAGCAGCCAACCGAGCTTAGTCTTGGCATCAAAAAACACCATCACTATCCCGAGGATAAACGGCAGCATCACCATACCTGTGGTGATCGATAATCCCTGTCCAAAGGCATTCATGCGGTAGAGGCCGTAACCTAGCCCAAAACTGGAACTTACCTGTATCGCATTGAATAACAGATAGAATCCTGCACACATCATGGCAAGTCCAATAAAAAACTGGCCAATACCGCCCTGTGTTCCTCCCGCTCCCTTCATACCAATCCTTGCTATTGACGTTGTTGAATCGCCCGATCTACAGCTTGTTTAAGCTGTTGTTCCTCTTCAGCCTTTTTGGCTTTTTCATGGGCAGTTAACTGCTTATCCGCCTCATCCACGCAGCGCTGTTTATCTAGCATGGGTTCATAGGGGTCGACATCCGTCCGGGCGGAACAGGCTAGCTCAGCACAGCCAGAGGTCAATAATAATGTGGACAAGACTAACATAATCAATGGGGTTTTCATCTTCAGCTCCGCAACAAATGCTACAAAATAACTACACTTAGCCAAACTAACATTGCCAAGCTTTACTTGAGCTGTATCGATTATGTGCTCAACGATATTGACACAGATCCACGAAAGGCAAACACTGAGTGATGTTTTTTTATCCACCCATGACCAACTCCCCCTTGGTTCACCTTGGGGCGTTAATTAAGACAAGGACTGCGCTTGAATACTCTACTCTTAGGTAAAGGTGAGCAACAGGTTCACTTAAATCTTAAATATGCCAACCGCCACGGACTGATCGCTGGCGCTACAGGTACAGGCAAAACCGTTTCGCTGATGACGCTAGCCGAAGGCTTTTCCCGCCAAGGTGTACCCGTCTTTCTTACTGATATCAAAGGCGATATTTCAGGACTCGGTGTCGCAGGCACACCAAACGACAAGCTATTGAAGCGGGCGGCAGAAATCGGGATAGTAGATTATCAAACCGAGGCAAACCCCGTCGTTTGCTGGGATTTGGCAGGAGAGCAAGGTCATCCATTACGCACAACCGTGAGTGAAATGGGGCCGACCTTACTCGGGCGCATTCTCGAGCTCAATGACACCCAAAGCAGTATTTTAGACATAGTGTTTCAACTGGCTGACGACCAAGGTTTATTGTTACTCGACCTCGACGATTTGCGCGCCATGCTCAACTTAGTGGCCGATGAGCGCAAAGACATCTCAGCCAAATATGGGCTTATCAGCGCCCAGTCCCTTGCTGCCATTCAACGCTCAGTGCTTGGTTTAGCGCGCGATGGGGGTAACGACTTTTTCGGCGAACCTGCACTTCAACTCGAAGACTTGATGCGCACTAATTTGCAAGGGCGCGGCATTATCAACCTGTTAGCCGCCAATAAACTCATCTTGACCCCTAGCCTCTATTCCAGCTTCTTACTCTGGCTGCTATCAGAACTGTTTGAAAATTTACCCGAAGTCGGCGATCTCGATAAACCTAAATTAGTCTTCTTTATTGATGAGGCACACCTATTATTTGAGGGCTGCCCAGCAAGTTTGCTTAAACGCATAGAGCAAATTATGCGGCTTATCCGCTCCAAGGGCGTCGGGGTATATTTCTGTTCGCAATTTCCCGACGACATTCCTAACGAGATCTTAGGTCAGCTCGGCAATCGCATTCAGCATGCCCTCAGGGCGTATACCCCAAGGGATCAAAAAGCCGTTAAAACCGCAGCCGAAACCTTTGTATCGAATCCTAAATTGGTGGTCAGCGAGGTAATTTCACAACTCGCCGTGGGCGAAGCATTAGTGTCAACCCTTGCCGATAAAGGTGTGCCGACTATGGTTGAGCGCACCTTAATAGCACCACCACGCTGCCGGATGGGGCCAGCCACGACCGAAGAGTTAACCGCTATCCGTCATCAGAGTCCGATTGGTGGTAAATACGATACCTTAGTCAATCGTGAATCCGCCTATGAGCGACTGAATCAACGTCATACCGAACAAACGAATGGCAGCAGTACTGCGCAAACAACCAGTACGCCAACGACCAAAGCAGCTGAGCAAGGCTGGTTTAGCGAGCTTATCTTTGGTAATAAACGCCGCCAAGGATTAGCCGAAACCTTGTCGAAACAAGCGGCAAGAACCGTTGGTAATCAACTCGGAAAACAAATTTTACGCGGATTACTCGGCGGTATACTGGGAAAATCGACTCGCAGGTAAGGTAATGAAATGTGTAAATACCGTGTTCTGAACCGCATATTTTATATACAGATTAGCACTAGCATTAGCGTGAATTATTCTAAGCAGCGAGTGGATCTTCCTTAGGATTTCGGTGATAAGATTATTTTGCGAGTACAGCTCAGAGAGGCAAACAAATTCAAATAAATTACCAATCGTTTTAAATAGTTGTGATTTAAAAAATGGTGTAATTCGAGTTTAAACGTTTCGCTTTAATCAGGACATCATGGAACGGGTTTTACGCAAATGGCTTACATGATTAGCCTGATGAACAACCACTGAAAGTACATGGAGTTAACTATGAGTAAAGAGCAAAAAAATCGCAAAGAGGCCAAGAAAAAGCCGTTAATGTCGATCAAGGAAAAACGCGCTGCAAAGCACGCCAAAAACGCGACTAAAGGCCTCCTCGATAACGTTAAGTAATATTGTGACACCTTAGGGTGCGCTTCCAATATCTTGATTAAGGGTTAACTACGGTTAGCCCTTTTTATTAGCCCGTTTTTTATTCTCACCAACTTAACGATAATTTATTCCGCAAAAACAAAAACGCTAACATACTGATTTTTTAAATATTAATAAGCTAGAACGCCTTTATTTAGGACCTCACCTAGACTAAAGCAATATCCACAATGCTTGAGTCTTTTGCTATGGTTTTCTTCACCCAAATCCACACATTCTGAACGCAACACACTTGCCGATATGTTCCTAGATGCAGATGTAATCTACGCATTATCGACTCATGGTTACCCCGATTAACTCGGCACATTAGCCGTAAAAAATCACCGTCTAGCTTGTATCGAAAGGCGTGTTAAAGCTTGTATTTTGAACAGTTTTGGGTATATAAGGTCTGATACTAAAATAAATAATCAATGATATCTATTGTTCTTACCCTATATAACACAATAAAAAATAAGGATATTTAAGCATGAAAATCAACAAACGTTTTATCGCCGTGGGCGCAGCTTTAACGCTCTCACTCAGTGCAGCCACGATGGCGGCCGCACCTGCCTTTATCAATATTCTGACCGGTGGTACCAGTGGTGTGTATTACCCGATTGGTGTGGCACTGTCGCAACTTTATGGTACAGGTATTGAAGGCGCGAAGACCTCAGTACAAGCCACTAAAGCCTCGGTTGAAAACCTTAACTTGCTGCAAGCCGGTCGTGGTGAATTAGCATTAGCCTTAGGTGATTCGGTGGCTGCGGCCTACCAAGGCGATGCCGAGGCAGGCTTTAAAAAACCGTTAGATAAGGTTCGTGTACTCGCGGCGGCTTATCCTAACTATATTCAAATTGTCGCGAGTAAAGAATCTGGCATCAAAACCTTAGCCGATTTAAAAGGTAAACGTATCTCTGTTGGCGCGCCTAAATCGGGCACAGAACTCAATGCTCGCGCCATCTTCAAAGCGGCTGGCTTAAGCTATGAGGATATGGGCAAGGTTGAGTTTTTACCTTACGCTGAATCCGTTGAGCTGATTAAAAACCGTCAGTTAGATGCAACCTTACAATCCTCGGGCTTAGGGATGGCGGCGATCCGTGATTTAGCTGCGACGATGCCAATCAACTTTGTTGAAGTCCCCGAAGATGTGATCCTCAAAATTAATAATCCTGCCTATCAGCATGGAGTCATCCCCGCATCGACCTACGAAGGTCAAACTGCTGATGTCTCAACGGTTGCGATTCAAAACCTATTTGTCACTCAAGCGGGTGTGTCGGACGATTTAGCCTATCAGATGACCAAACTGATGTTTGAACATTTAGATCGTCTCGGTAATGCGCACTCAGCGGCAAAAGCGATTCAATTAGACAAAGCGACCAAAAATCTGCCAGCGCCGCTGCACCCAGGTGCGGAGCGTTATTTCAAAGAAGTTGGCGCACTCTAAGGGTGTAACCTCAATCTGAGCGACCCTTTTCCAACTCAGCACTTGGGCGATTCCCCAAGTGCTGCGTCGCCCTCTGTTGTCTAATGCTGTGAGGCATAAATATGAGCGATTCCGAACAAGGCCTAGGTGCAAGCACCAGTGACTGGCCCAAAGCGCTGTTTTATACGGCACTTATTTTCTCCATTTTTCAAATCATTACCGCCGCATTTCACCCCGTATCGACCCAAGTGCTACGGGCAACCCACGTTGGTTTTTTACTTTTAGTGGTTTTTTTAAGTTATCCCGCCGTGGGCAAAGCTCGACCTTGGCAACCCTTAGCTTGGTTGCTTGGCCTTGCGGGCATGGCAACGGCCGCCTATCAATGGATTTTTGAGGCCGATCTGATCCAACGTTCGGGTGAATTAACCGATGCCGATATGGTGATTGGCGTGGTGTTGATTGTCTTAGTGTTTGAGGCCGCGCGACGAGTGATGGGTTGGGCATTACCGATCATTTGCTGTATTTTCTTAGCCTATGGCTTATTCGGCCAATACCTCCCCGGCGACTTAATGCACCGCGGCTATGGCGTTGACCAAATTATCAACCAGTTATCCTTTGGCACCGAGGGGCTCTACGGCACCCCAACCTATGTGTCGGCAACCTATATCTTCCTGTTTATTCTATTTGGCGCCTTTTTAGAGCAGGCGGGAATGATCCGTTTGTTTACCGATTTTGCGATGGGCTTATTCGGCCATAAACTGGGTGGCCCAGCAAAAGTGGCCGTAGTTTCCTCGGCGATGATGGGAACAATCACAGGATCGGGCGTCGCCAACGTGGTGACCACTGGACAATTTACCATTCCACTGATGAAACGCTTTGGTTACCGTCCCGCCTTTGCCGGTGGTGTTGAAGCCACCTCCAGTATGGGTAGCCAAATCATGCCGCCGATTATGGGCGCGGTGGCCTTTATCATGGCCGAAACCATTAACGTGCCGTTTATTGAAATCGCCAAAGCGGCCTTACTGCCAGCGTTACTGTATTTTTGCTCCGTTTTTTGGATGGTGCATTTAGAAGCCAAACGCGCCAATCTTTGTGGCTTGCCCAAAGATCAGTGTCCCGATCCTTGGGCTGCGGTTAAAGCGCGTTGGTATCTGCTTATTCCGTTGTTTATTTTGGTTTATTTACTGTTTTCTGGCAGAACACCGCTGTTCTCGGGCATGGTCGGTTTAGCGCTGACCTCAATAGTGATCTTAGGCTCAGCCATTGTGCTGCGCCTGCCTTCTAATGCCCTGCGTTTTGCCTTTTGGATTGCCCTTGGCGTGCTGTGCGCGGGCTTCTTCCAGATGGGGATTGGCGTGGTATTTGGAGTCATTGCCATACTCGTGGCCATCTGTTGGTTTATCAAGGGCGGTAAAGATACTCTGACCATTTGCTTACATGCATTAGTCGAAGGTGCGCGCCACGCCGTACCAGTTGGGATTGCGTGCGCCTTAGTGGGAGTGATCATCGGTATTGTCTCGCTCACGGGAATAGCCTCCACTTTTGCCAGCTATATTCTCGCTGTCGGGCAGGATAACCTGTTCTTATCCTTAGTATTAACCATGCTCACTTGTCTGGTATTAGGCATGGGAATACCCACCATCCCTAACTATATTATTACCAGCTCAATTGCCGCACCGGCGTTACTGGATTTAGGCGTGCCGCTGATCGTCTCCCATATGTTTGTGTTTTACTTTGGAATTATGGCTGACTTAACGCCACCCGTTGCCTTAGCCTGTTTTGCGGCCGCGCCGATTGCAAAGGAGTCGGGGCTTAAGATCAGTTTGTGGGCGATTCGTATTGCTATCGCAGGCTTTGTGATCCCCTTTATGGCGGTTTATGACCCCGCACTAATGCTGCAAAGCGATAGCTGGTTAGCCACTATTTATGTGCTGATCAAAGTCACTGTCGCGATTGGGATTTGGGGAGTGGTCTTTACCGGCTACCTGCTGCAAAAACTCTATTGGTGGGAACGGGTTATCGGCTTCCTCGCTGGAGCCAGTTTGATCCTTGCCACCCCGCTCAGTGATGAAATTGGCTTTGGACTGGCGCTACTGTTTATCGTGCAGCACAGCCTCAGAGCCCGCAAACTGAAACGTCTTGCCGAGCAGGGGTAATGTTTTGGAATTTTATGCGAAGGTAAAGCAATAACATGCTAGGTCTATGTTTAGGCCTAGCTGGCACACTGTGGGCACAGGTGCCCACAGAGCAGTTCACCCTCGCGTGGAACCACAGCATCGAAAAAATCCGCTGGGAAGAAGATTATCAGCTCACACCGCAAGGCTTAGTGTTAGTTGAAGCCAGAGTGAAAGGCACAGGTGCGGGTATGGAAATCCCTGATGATGCGGTGTTTAACAATGGAAGTTGGCATTATCAGCCTAAGCTGCCCGTGCTGCCCAAATTACGCTTAGGTCGCATCCCCGAAGCGGGAGATTTTGAGCTGTGTTTCGCCAACGCCACTGGTAAAGTGCAATGCCAAGCCATGAGTCATTGGCTTGGCCCTCCAAATAAGCAAGATGCCGCTGTTGAGGTATGGAGTTGTGAGCAGTGAAATATCACTTTATAGAGGCGCGCAAGCAAGGCGCGATGCTGCCCATTAGCGCTCAATAATGCTCTTAACGAGAGAAGCTGTAGCCGTTTTTCCCTTGATGTTTAATGCGATACATGGCGGCGTCTGCACGTTCGCAACTTTCAGCAAAACTATCACCATCACTAAAAATATCAATGCCGATGCTCAGTCCAATCGCCACTTCATGACCTTCAAGTAAAAAAACCTGTCGATAAACATCAAGCAAGGATTGTGCAAGCATGCTTAATGATTCAATTTCGGTGGATGGCAGTATGATCACAAACTCATCACCACCTAACCGTGCGATCTTCGCTTGCTCCCCCGAATGAGCGACCAAAGAATCTGCAACGTGCACTAACAAATTGTCGCCAAATTTATGGCCGTAACGGTCATTTAAGGCTTTAAAACCATCAAGATCGATAAAAAATAACGCACCACTCATGCCGGGCTGCAAGCACTCATCGAAGGCCTTGGCTATAGCTTGGCGATTCATCAGGTTGGTAAGTGGGTCGCTATGGGCGAGTAGCGCTAAATCGAGTTCATAACGCTTTTCTTGGGTGATATCGATATGGCTGCCCATCATCCGCAGCGGTGTACCATCAGGTAAACGTTCTACAATGCGGCCACGATCCGACACCCAAGTAACGCTGCCATCTTTATGCAGCATTCGGTGCACGGCCTGGTAATAATCGGCCTTACCATTCACATGATCTTCAAAGGCTTTGATTACCCAGTCTTTATCTTCTGGGTGTAATTTGCTTTTCCAGATATCAACATGGGCTGCTAACTCATCGGGGCTAAAACCGAGCATTTCGCCCCAGCGCATATTGAAAATGGTTAAATTCCCACTTGGAATATGCTGTTCCCATAAGCACAAACCATTGCCATCAAGGGCGGCAAATAGTTTCTCTTCGGCACGACGATTCAACGCCGTTAATTGAGCGTTTTCACGTTTAAGCTGTGCAATTTCGGCCTGAAGTTGCTTAATCTGTTCTGCTGCCGTATCCGATGCCACAGAAAAATCTCTTTCCTTAACGTGGGGAAACCTCGTCCAGTGTAAAACAAACAATGCCGAAGTGACATAGTGAGGAGGACGAGAAGACCCTAGGTCATACTCGCCCTATCGAGCTTACACAGACTTTTACTATCTTGTCATACTTAGTCGCGAGTCAGCACTTCAAGCAATTCGATTTCAAAAGTAAGATCAGAATTGGGTTTGATATGAGCCCCAACTTGGCGCTCGCCGTAGGCTAAATGAGCTGGCACCAATAACTTGCGTTTGCCGCCCACTTTCATCCCCATAATCCCTTGGTCCCAACCTTTAATCACTCGGCCAGTCCCAATCACACATTGAAATGCCTGACCACGGTCATAGGAGGAATCGAACTGCGTACCATCTTGCAAAAAACCGCGGTATTGGGTAGTGATCAACGCGCCTTTTACGGCCTCTTTTCCATCACCGACAACCAGATCGATTATTTCTAATTCAGTCATTTAATTAATCTCTTACTCTTCACTTAACACAGTGATTTATCAAAGTGTCTATTCTAACATCGGCACTCCTACTTGTCGGCGTGCCGTGGGGATTTTGTGGCTTATACCATTCTTGCTTGATCCTATCCTCCTTTAAATTCCACTTATTCAACCCCATATCTAGATCATCCCCGAGCTTAGGAGCCAGATTATGATTATCGCTTGCCCCCAATGTGACACCTTAAACCGCGTGCCCCAAGAGCGGTTAACTGAGCAGCCGACCTGCGGCAAATGCAAACAGAATCTATTTGCGGCGGCTCCGATTGAACTCACAAGTGCCAATTTTATCAATCATGCCCATAAATCAGAGTTGCCCTTAGTTGTTGATTTTTGGGCCAGCTGGTGCGGCCCCTGTAAGAGTTTTGCGCCTATATTTTCTGAGGCCGCAAAAGTATGGGAGCCAAGATTCCGCTTCGGTAAAATCAATACTGAAGAACAACAAGCACTTGCCGCTCAATTTAATATTCGCTCCATTCCCACCTTAATGATTTTCAAGCAGGGACAACTCCTCGCGCAGCAAGCCGGCGCCTTACCTAAGCCAGCGTTCGATCAATGGTTAAAACGTTATAGTTAATATGTGCTTCGCCCATAAAAATACCCAGCTGAGCTGGGTATTTTTATTTGGATGAATCAGAGGCGATTACACTTCCCAGAAGGTGTGAGCAATAATGCCCAGCACTATCATGCTGAGGAAGTTAACTATCATGCCCACTCGCACCATTTCCGACTGCTTGATATGGCCAGAGCCATAAACAATAGCGTTAGGCGGCGTCGCCACTGGCAACATAAAGGCGCAGGATGCGGCAATACCAATTAGCACGGATAGCATGACGGGGGATACCCCCAATGCTTCGGCAATCGCCGCAAATACAGGCACTAACAGCGCCGCACTCGCGGTATTACTGGCAAATTCGGTTAGCATTACCACAAAGGCGATCACCGCAAACACAAACAGCGACATGTGGGTGCTGCCAAAAATATCCGTCATCCAGTGCGCGAGGAACACACTGGTACCGGTAGTTTTGAGCACGGCACTCAAGGTCAAACCGCCACCGAATAAAATCAACACGCCCCAGTCGGTAGTCGATTCAATCTTCTTCCAACCAACTAAACCGAGCCCCGCCAGTAATACCACAGCACCGAGTGCAACGACGGTATCAAACTGAGTTATTCCGCCAAGTGCTTTTGCCAACGGCACACTGAAAATCCAGCAACATACGGTCGCAAGGAAAATAACCAGAGTCAGTTTTCCTTGGAACGTGAGCTTTTGATCTTCAAGTGCAAGCTCGCATTTAGCCGACAAGTCTGGCTTAAAGTACCAATAGAGCGCAATGAGCATCATAGGGAGCATTAAGATCACGGTTGGAATGCCAAATTTTAGCCAATCGCTAAAACTTAACCCCACCTGCGCTGCGGCAATCGCGTTGGGTGGACTGCCGACTAAAGTACCAATACCGCCGATATTAGCGGAATAGGCAATCCCCAATAATAGGAACACATAGGTACTGTGATAGGTTTTACGATCTAATTGCTGCAAAATTCCCAGTGCCAGTGGCAGCATCATAGCCGTGGTTGCGGTATTACTGATCCACATCGACAGCAGCGCAGTTACCCCAAACAACATTAAGCAGGCAATACTCAGCTTGCCTTTAGAGGCCAGCAGCAATTTTTGCGCGATTAAGGTATCAATCTTTTGATTGTGCAATGCAGCTGCAAGCACAAAACCACCGAAAAACAGATAGATAATTGGATTAGCAAAGTTACTCATGGCCTCTTTGGTTTCAAATACCCCAAAGAATACCGCCAAAATAGGCACCAAAATCGCAGTAATACTGATATGAATCGCTTCGGTTAACCACAGAATGGCCGCAAAGACTAAAATCGCAAGCCCCGTATTCACTCCCTGCTCAAAGGGTAATCCGTAATACAGTGCAAATAGCAGCACAATATCCGCCATTAGGACCAGCATATTTTTCTTTTCAAGCCCTGTATTGGCGGGCGAATGATTAGGGGGAACCGACGTTGATTGCGTTAAGGACATGGTGACTACTACCTTCATACCATTATTTTTTCTAGCAAATTTAGGGCATAGGTCACACTAGTAAAAGCAGTTTATTTTGTACTTTAGCTACGTAGCAACAACAAAATGCTAAGACTTAAAACGCAAAAAAACCATTTTCGCGATAAAAACCACCTATTTTTGATCTTAAGTGATGAACAAAACTTTCAAACGGATAAAAATACTGCAAAAGCTTGATAAAGCTGTAACTAAATAAATATTTAAAACTGTGACAAAGATCAAATCACAGCGTAATTCAAAGTGATAAAAGCCTTAATTTAATATTAATTTTTAACAATATAAAATGCTAATTAATTGCATAACATCCAGATAATCATCCCACTGACTTTTCATCGCTAATAACAAAGCTTATGAGCACTAGAGCGTGTTAATATTTCGAGATTAGATTTTGTTCGTTCTGATAAGTAAGTGATCACCAAACAACGCGTTGAATGTTGCTTTTTCACCCAAACCAATAACATTTAAACTTCAATATCTATATGAATAATAAACACAAATATTATTCACCATCTCAGTCAATCTAACTCACTTTACCCCGTCAACAATCCAGCCTAGAGTCGCGACCGTAATCGTGCCTTCTGTTTATTTTTTTACCTGTTTTGGTACCGCTTGTGGAAAATATGCTGTTAGCTCAACCCAATCAAAAGCCAGGGCTTTTTGTTCCAGTGGCAGGACTTAGTCTATTTGCTTTAGCGTCAGGCTACTTGATGAGTTTGATCCCACTCTCGCTCACTTACTTTGATTTGAGCCTTGATCTTGCACCTTGGCTGGCGAGTATTTTCTACCTCGGCTTATTACTGGGCGCACCTTGTATTGCACCGATTGTCAGCCGCATAGGGCACAGTAAGGCCTTTATTTTGTTCTTAAATATCTTACTGTGCAGCGTTGTAGTGATGATTTTGCTGCCACAGAGCAGTGTTTGGTTAGCAGCACGCTTGATTGCCGGCATCGCCGTGGCGGGGATTTTTGTGGTAGTTGAATCCTGGTTACTGATGGCCGATACCCAAAAACAACGGGCAAAACGTTTAGGTTTATATATGACCGCCCTCTACGGTGGCACCGCCATTGGGCAACTCGCCGTAGATTATTTAGGTACCACGGGTAATTTACCCTACTTGGTGGTAATAGGTTTGCTGGCCGCCGCCAGTTTACCTGCACTGTTGGTTAAACGTGGCCAACCACAGTCCAGTGAACAACACGCTATTGCCCTTTCCGACCTAAAAACCTTAAGTAAACCCGCCGTGGTCGGTTGTTTAGTCTCGGGATTATTACTAGGCCCCATCTACGGCTTATTGCCTGTGTATGTGTCGCGAGACATGGGTTTTGCCCAGCAAACCGGGCAATTTATGGCGCTAATTATCTTGGGCGGCATGATAGTCCAGCCCTTAGTGAGCTATTTATCTCCCCGCATTCAAAAGAGTGTGTTGATGACCGCCTTTTGCTTAGTGGGTGCTGCGGCGCTGTTGTTACTGATGCAAACATCGCTTGTGGGATTATGGTTGGGTTTTGTGTTACTCGGCGCCTGCGCCTTTGCTCTCTATCCCATCGCCATCAGTCTGGCATGCGATCATTTACCTAGCAGCCAAATCGTCTCCGCCACTCAGATTATGTTGCTCAGCTATTCTGTGGGTTCGGTTATTGGTCCGGTTGCCGCCAGTCGTTTCGATGATGTAGAACATGGCTTACCACTGTATTTAGCCGCAAGTTTTTTAGTCACGGCTTGCTACCTCAGTGCGCACTTACTGGCCCGAAGTAAAGCTCGCCTACCCGCAGCGAAGGCTTAGTCCAGGGCCGTTAATGTTGAGTCATCTGCATCCGATAAATAACAATGGGCGCCGATAACGGCGCCCATTGTTATTACGATGTTTGCTGGGTTAATTCTGCCACGGGCACTGTGGCGGGAATGGCCCAGACACTGTCCTGCGGCCCATTAAGCACCCGATAGCGAGTAAGTCTGTAACCATAAAAGAACACTCCACTAAAGGCTAACGCCACCAGATCGACGCCTAACGTTGCCGCAGAATAAGGCGCCCATAAACCTAAACTTGGCACGATTAACGCAACTAAAGACGTGATTGGCATCGCCAATGTAGCCAAGCCGCACAAAGGCAAAATCAGCAGCGCCGCCTTGGCTGCACCACGCCAAAAGGCGTAAATCACCAGCAAGCCAAACACCAGATAATACAGCCACAAATAGACGTGGTTAATATTACTCACATGCGCGTAAAACCATTTACCCAGCAACATACTTATCGTTAAGGCGGCAACGGAGCCTAAGCAAATCCCCACTGTGGCACTGGCCATTAAACGGCAAGCACGGGTTTGTTCACTGGCCTGCTTTTTACGGCGTTTTTCCAGCCACAGCAAGTTGCCACTGTAAAATAAAAAAGCGCCGCTCAAACCTAAGAAGAAATACACCCAGCGCCCGAGATCGCCACCATAACTGCCAAAGTGTAATCCAAAGAATACTGCGACCGTTCTAGCCCAAATCCCCTTGTCACTTTGGTCAATCGTGCTGTTGGATACCTTGAGGCTATAGGGATGCAGATATAAATAATCAGTGACAGGCCCACGCATAAAACCATTGGGGTTATATAACCCCAAGCGCAAGGTCGCACGGGGATTATCCAAGTTCATAAAGCTCATTTCATGCACTTGATAGTCAGGGGCGATTTGCTGCACCTTTGCTAACACAGTGGTGACCTTTGGCAAATCGGCAAGTGTATAGGGCGTTCTGTCGGGTGCAGGTTGGGTAAACAGTGGTTTTTCGCCATAAACCACCTGCTTAAGCCCATCGTAAAGCTGATCATGGAAGGCAAACACTATTACGGTAAGGCTAATCACTAAATGAAATGGCAGACTGGTAATACCGACTAAATTATGGGCATCGAGCCAGAAACGGCTTTCGCCCTTATCTTTACGTAGGGCGAAAAAGCTTTTAGTTAAGGTAGGCAGTAAGAAAATCACCCCAGAAACCAGCGCCAAGAAGTATAAAACGGCGGCTATCCCCAACACATAGACACCCGCTTGATCGTGGCCGACCTCACCGGCAATCCCCGCGGTGCGATGTAATTGGTCAATCAGCTCAGCCAACTCACTGGGCGTACTTAACTGTGTCAGTAGCTGCCCATTGTCATCAAGGCTGGCATGCCAAAGCTGGTGACTCATGCTGAGTTCACGCTCAGAGCCCTGCTGATACCAGGTCATCGGCGATTGATGTTCATCATTTAAGTGCAAACTAAAACCGGTTTTGGCCTTATCATCCTGCGCTAACACTTGCGCGACTAAATCATCCAGTTTGTCAGCGGGCACTTGAGGCAAAGTTAGGGCTGGCGGCATTGACCAAGCGTCAATCGCCCCCTTAAACATGGTGAGCGAACCAGCATAAAAGCCGATAAACAATACGATTCCGGCGATGATACCAGTCCAAATATGGATAGACTGATACACCCGTAACACATCACTGCGAACTTTCATCCTTGTCACCTAAAGGTATATAACACTATATAAGTCAAAATGTTAAATAGGCTCAAGTAGCCAATTGCCCTGAGTCCGGTTTTAAACATAAAGCTAAAACTTAAGATCAATAACCAGATAGGCGTTATCAGCCACATGTTGAACTGCACTTTAGTATCGGCATCGATACCGCCTGGGCCAAACCAGGCAAATAACCCCACCAATCCAAGCGCTAAGGTAAATCCTAAAATCAATCCCGCCAGTGATTTAGTCCACCAATCAGGCTGTAATTTGTCCTGTTCAGCTAAACGTGCCATGAGTTATTTCCGCCCCAAAAGTGAGACAAAAGGCACTAACCCCGTCAATAACATCAACAGGGCTAACCAAATAAAAATCGCGGCGCTAAGGGTAAAGAGACTGAGCCAACCGAGTAAACTGGCAAAGGCAAAAGCATAGGCGAGTAACCGCCAAGGCCGCTTAGGAAGGGAGCTTGCAAATAGTTTTTGCTGCTTATTCGTCACATAAAATAACAAGCAGGCCAACAGCGTCGCTAACACAGATATAAGTTGCAACACGGGATGTTTTCCTCTCACCACAAAGCATTAGCATTCGAGCCCATTTGCCTATGCTCGGTGTATATCCTATAAAAAGATAAGCGCATGAAAGCAATGGAAGAATTTGAATCTCAGGACTCTAGCCATGGTGAGAATAATTCGCAATAAGATTTACAGTGTAAGGATGAGTTGTGATATTACTGTCACATATTGATAAGCTAGATACCCGATTGTTGCCAGCTGTTAACCATTAAGATACATTTTGCAGCAACCGTTTCGTCTCGATATAAATAATCATCAACACGATCCGCGCTCACTCCAACCCCATCTCGACGACCCTAGCAAAGGAAGCTAAATGATAAAAAATGAACTCAACCTGCCAAGTTCCTTTGGCCTATCTAAAATCATTCCTTTAGTGATTTTACTCATCCTATTTATCTCCCTCTTTGGCAGTTGGTACACGGTTGACCAAGGTGAACGCGGGGTGATTCTACGTAACGGTAAGATCATTGGTACAGCAGAGCCGGGACTTGGGTTTAAACTGCCCATGTTTGACACCGTAGTAAAAATCTCAACCCAAACCCACACGACTAGCTACAGTTCACTACAAGCCTATAGCCGTGACCAACAACCCGCGACACTTAACGCTTCAGTCACCTTTAGCGTACCGCCGGATCGGGTCGAAGAAGTCTATGCCAACTTCAAAAGTATCGATGCCATGGTGGCGCGCTTACTCGACCGCCAAGTGCCAACGCAAGTTGAAAACATTTTTGGTAAATACACCGCAATTTCAGTGGTACAGGAGCGGATCAAATTTGGTATCGATGTGACCAATGCCATCACCCAATCGGTGAAAGGGCCAATCGAGATCACCTCGGTACAGATTGAAAATATCGATTTCTCCAACGCTTATGAGAAATCTGTTGAAGACAGGATGCGCGCAGAGGTTGAAGTACAGACCCAACTGCAAAACCTAGAGAAAGAAAGAGTCAGCGCCCAAATCGCCGTGACCCAAGCGCAAGCGGAAGCAGACTCACAACTCGCCCGCGCGAAGGCTGAGGCCGAAAGTATTAGGATTAAAGGGGATGCAGAAGCCTCTGCGATTAAGAGCCGCGCCGAGGCTCTGGCACAAAATCAAAACCTTGTCGAACTGACCAAGGCCGAGAAATGGGATGGAAAACTACCAACCACAGTCTTACCCACGGGCACCCTCCCGTTTATCGATGCAAAGAAGTCGAACTAACAAACGACTAAGCATCGCAAGTAAGCTATTTGCCACTAGCGATACGCATTAGGCTTTACCATAAAAATCCCCAGTCATTGCTGGGGATTTTTATTTAGCGTTAGCGCTATGAACAGCAATCGCTGCGGCGTAACCAGCTTCTTGGGATCTTCTCAAACACCACTTTCGCCATCAACAACGCCAGTACTATGCCCGAGGTGGCCACTAACCAACTTGGTAGCATTTGGTGTTCATGACCAATCTGTGGCATTACCTCAAAGCCAAAGTTCGCCACTAGATAGTTCACTAAGGCACCAGCTATTAAGGCAACACCTAACACACCGCCAAGATAGCCATAGAGCGCACGCTTACCCAGCTCCTTAGTCACTACACCTAAAGTAGCGATATTGGTTGCAGGACCTGCCATCATAAACACCAGCACGGCGCCGGGGGACACGCCAGCGAGTAACAAGCCCGCAGCAATCGGTGTCGAAGCCGTTGCGCAGATATACATAGGTACAGACACTAGCACCATCACCAGCATGGCCAGCAACCCATCGCCCCACTTAGCCAAAAAGTCAGCAGGAACATAGGTTTGTACTAATGCTGCGAAGAATAAACCCACCAGCAGCCAGAGGGTCGTATCACGCACAAGATCCGTCGCCGCATATTTAAGCCCAAGCCCAATACGCGCAATCACAGATTCAGACTTCAACTCAGTCGCCATATCCTGAGTCGACGCACAGCAGCTCTCGCCTTCGGCTTGATGGCTCTCAGCCGTTTTCGCGCTTGAGCTACCACAACAAGCGCCCTTCTTCACTACGACTATTTTTTCAGGCGCGGCAGTTTGAGTACCACAGCATGAACCAGCATTTTCAACCTTGACCGCACTGACTTTAGCCGCATTAACCATACCGACAGTGCCCATACTTGGGCCACTAGCTGCCATTAGACTGGGCTTAGCCATAGGTGTCATTTTGATTTTCGGTTCGGTTGATGGCGCTTTCGCGTTATCACTGCCGCAACAGGAAGATTTGACCGGCGTAATTGCAGGCGCCTTAGTCGAGGCGCAGCAGCGTTTTACCGCTTCGGCTTTTACCACTGTCTCTGGCGACGGGGATTTTGAGGCGCAGCATGAAGCGACAGGCGCTGCGCTAGCTAATGCCTTGTCTGACTGAGACTTATCTAACTGAGCCGTGTCTGACAGGGCCTCGGCCTTAGCCGCTGGCTTGCCATCGTCATCATCACGTCCCACCAGTAAGCCCGCAACAATGGCACTGGTGATCGCCGCAATTGGGCGCACTATTGCCATAAAAGGGCCGAGTAACACGTAGGAAACCGTTACTGAGTCAACCCCAGTTTCAGGAGTGGAGACTAAAAAGGAGGTGGTTGCCGCTTTCGATGCCCCAGAGCGGCGCAGCCCCACGGCGGCGGGGATCACACCGCAGGAACACAGAGGTAAAGGCGCGCCCAATAACGCTGCCTTGACCACAGTTTTAAAGCCATGTCCGCCGAGCTGCTTTTGCATCCAGGCCATAGGCACGAATACTTTAAGTAAACCCGCCAGAATCAAGCCAAGCAGCAGCCAAGGGGCGGAATCTAAAAACAGATCGATAAAATTCTTCAGTAACATAATTAATTCCCTGACTTATCTAGGGTTGTAGCACTATGGGCTGCACCATGATCATGCTCAACGCGTACTCGTTCGGTACTCGACTCCAGCGCCTCTAAAATCGAGCAATGTTCGGCGCTACGAGGCCCGCCGCAGCAGGCATCCGACAAGCTCTGCAAACTGGTTTGAAAATGCAGTAACTCGGCTATCTTCGCCTGTACCTGCGCCAGCTTCAGGTCCACCATGCCCTTTACATCGGCACAGGCCCAGTTGGATTTATCAAGATCGATAGACAACAACTCACTGATCTCACTCAAGGTAAAACCCACCGCCTTCGCCCGCAGAATAAAACGCAGCCTAGCCGCGTCGGCATCGGTATAGACCCGATAGCCAGAGTCGGTTCGGCTCGAAGGCGAAAGTAGACCGTGTTTCTCATAGAATCTGAGGGTATCGGCCTTCACCTCGCATAAATCGGCTAACTCACCAATTCGGTACATAGTTAATCCTTTGCAGTTTTACTCGAATCTTCTCAAGCAACACTGACAATCAATATGATGGAGCGAGTATAAACCTTAGAGCCTACTCCAAGGTCAAGGGCTATTTTCAAATTTACACTTCACCCCAAAATCATTCCACTTTGTTCTGATATCAATATTGTGAAATCGCGCAGAAAAAACACCCGTAAATCCCGTTTTACGGTAGAATACGCGCGCCTGACGTTGGGACAAAAAATATAAGTAGGACCAAGGGACTTTTGGAAAGCAGAACCGATTGAAGTTGTTCTGTTTTCCGAAAGATCCTTGAAACTAAAATAACTGGACCCTGTACCCAAATGACTGTTGCAAATAATGCCAGACCCATTCGTCGCGCGCTGTTAAGCGTTTCAGATAAAACCGGAATTCTCGAATTCGCCAAAGCATTACACGCCCAAGGCGTTGAACTGCTGTCAACGGGCGGTACCGCTCGCTTGTTAGCGGATAACGGCGTGCCTGTTATCGAAGTATCTGACTATACAGGACACCCTGAGATCATGGATGGTCGCGTTAAAACCCTGCACCCGAAAGTGCATGGCGGCATTTTGGCGCGTCGCGGTCTTGATGAAAATGTCATGGCTGCTAACAATATCAATGCAATCGATCTGGTTGCGGTTAACCTCTACCCCTTTGCCGATACCGTTGCTAAAGCCGGTTGCACCTTAGAAGATGCGATTGAAAACATCGACATCGGTGGCCCGACTATGGTGCGCGCTGCGGCGAAAAACCATAAAGACGTGACTATCGTGGTAAATGCGGCCGACTATAACCGCGTATTAGCCGAAATGGCCGCCAACAATGGCAGCACGACTCACGCGACCCGTTTCGATTTAGCGATTGCCGCCTTCGAACACACTGCGGGTTACGATGGCATGATCGCCAATTACTTCGGCACTATGGTTCCAGCGCATAGCACTGATGAGTGCTTCGAAGACTCAAAGTTCCCACGCACCTTCAACACTCAATTAGTGAAGAAGCAAGATCTGCGTTACGGTGAAAACAGCCACCAAACTGCGGCCTTCTATGTTGACACTAAGATCGACGAAGCCTCAGTCGCAACTGCCGTTCAACTGCAAGGTAAGGCACTGTCTTACAACAACATCGCCGATACCGATGCCGCCCTTGAGTGTGTGAAAGAGTTCAGCGAGCCCGCCTGCGTTATCGTTAAACACGCTAACCCATGTGGTGTTGCACTGGGTAAAGACTTGCTCGATGCCTATAACCGCGCCTACCAAACTGACCCAACGTCAGCCTTTGGCGGCATTATCGCCTTCAACGGCGAGTTAGATGCAGCAACCGCTAGCGCTATCGTTGAGCGTCAATTCGTTGAAGTGATTATTGCGCCAGTCGTGAGCCAAGGTGCCCGCGATGTAGTGGCCAAGAAAACCAACGTGCGTCTGTTAGAGTGCGGTCAATGGGATACTAAGACTAAGACCAAGACCTTAGACTATAAGCGCGTAAACGGTGGCCTGCTGGTGCAAGACCGCGACCAAGGCATGGTTGGCTTAGATGACATTAAAGTCGTAACTAAACGTCAACCGACCGAGAGCGAGCTGAAGGACTTAATGTTCTGCTGGAAAGTGGCTAAGTTCGTTAAATCTAACGCCATTGTTTACGCTAAAGACGGTATGACCATCGGTGTCGGCGCCGGCCAAATGAGCCGCGTCTACAGCGCCAAGATTGCCGGTATCAAGGCGGCGGATGAAGGCTTAGAAGTGGTTAACTCTGTGATGGCGTCCGATGCCTTCTTCCCATTCCGCGACGGTATCGATGCCGCAGCGGCGGCGGGCATCAGCTGCATAATCCAGCCCGGTGGCTCAATGCGCGATGCAGAAATCATCGCCGCGGCCGACGAGCACGGCATGGCCATGGTGATGACGGGCATGCGCCACTTCCGTCACTAATGCCACCTACAGCCAGCACGCCATGTGCTGGCTGTTTCGTTTATCGCACTCTGTAGCACTAAGAATCTAACCACAAGAATTTAAAACTCAAAGGGATGACTTAACATGAAAGTATTAGTTATTGGTGGCGGCGGCCGCGAACATGCCCTAGCTTGGAAAGCGGCACAGTCGGCTCAGGTAGACACAGTCTATGTTGCACCGGGTAACGCGGGCACGGCCCTTGAACCCAACATCGAAAACGTCGCCATCAGCGCGACGGATATTCCTGCGCTGCTCGATTTTGCTAAAACCAATCAGATCGAACTCACCATCGTTGGCCCAGAAGCACCGCTGGTATTAGGTGTGGTCGATGCCTTTAACGCTGCGGGTCTGCCCATTTTTGGCCCAACCAAAGCGGCAGCACAGTTAGAAGGTTCTAAAGCGTTCACTAAGGACTTTTTAGCGCGCCACAATATCCCAACGGCGGGTTATAAAAACTGTACCGAAATCCAAGACGCTAAAGCCTTCGTGCGTGAACTGACGGGCAAGACGGGTTACCCAGTGGTGATCAAGGCCGACGGTTTAGCCGCAGGTAAAGGCGTGATCATCGCCCAAGATCAAGCCGAAGCGGATGCCGCAATTGATGATATGCTCGCGGGCAACAAGTTTGGTGATGCCGGCTCACGCGTGGTTATCGAAGAGTTCTTAAAAGGCGAAGAAGCCAGCTTTATCGTGATGGTCGATGGCAAAAATATCCTTGCCATGGCGACTAGCCAAGATCATAAAGCTCGCGATAATGCCGATCACGGTCCAAACACTGGCGGCATGGGCGCTTACTCCCCTGCGCCAGTGGTCACCCAAAGCGTACACGATTGGACGATTGCTAATGTTATCCGCCCAACGGTTGATGGCATGGCGGCTGAAGGCAATGTTTACACTGGCTTCCTGTATGCAGGTCTAATGATCGCACCAGACGGTAGCGCCAAGGTACTGGAATACAACTGCCGCTTTGGCGATCCAGAAACCCAACCTATTATGATGCGCTTAAAATCAGATCTGGTTGAACTCTGTTTAGCAGCAACCCGCGGCGAGCTGGATAAAGTCACCGCTGAGTACGACGAGCGCGCCGCCGTTGGCGTAGTGCTGGCCGCAGGCGGTTATCCAGAAGACTATCGCAAAGGCGATGTGATTGACGGCTTAAGCCTAGGTAATAACGATGCCAAAGTCTTCCACGCTGGTACTGAGATAAAAGACGGTCATGTGGTCACAAACGGTGGCCGCGTACTCTGCGCCACGGCATTAGGTAACACAGTCACCGCAGCACAAAAAGCCGCTTATCAATTGGTTGATGAAATCCACTGGGATGATGTGTACTTCCGTACCGATATTGGCTATCGCGCCATCGCCCGTGAACAACAGAGCTAAGGGTTAATCCCACTAAAAATACCGGCGTAATGCCGGTATTTTTATGCCTTAAATTTGACGATCGTCAAATTTAAGATAATGATTTATATAAATTTTATTAATATATTATCTACTTTAGCCCGTATTATTCCGCTACAATGCTGCATAATTGTTAATTCCCAAAATAATAAGGACTCCCTATGGAGATTAGACTTATATCTACCGCCATCGCCTTACTGATTGGCGGTTGCGGGGGAGGCTCTGAGGATGCGAGCACCACCACACCACCCGTTCAGCCACCGACTATCACCCAATATACCGCCAGTGCAAGTCAGGTATCGGGCGGCAAACTCACTCCCGCAAGCCAAAAAGTCGATTCGGGCAAAAGAGCCAGCTTTAGTGTTCAAGCGGACGCGGGCTTTGTACTAGAAAATATTAGCGGCTGTGGCGGCTCATTAACCGAGTTAACTTACACCACAGCTGCAATGATTGCAGATTGCGCTATTACCCCAGCCTTTATCAGCAATGCAGAAAATGCCATTCGGCATCAAGATCATACCCTTGCCAGCGCTATTGAGCTGATTGACTTCAGCACTACCGAACTAGCCAAAGTGGACGCTGCCCGCAAAGCGAAAATCACCCAGCTCTATCAAGGTGTAGGTAGCAGCATTAGCTGGCATCCGACCCACGACTCCATTACCTTTTCGAGCTTTATGCCGGAAAACACTTTTACCCTACTGCCATCAAATGTGGATGGCAGTGGCGCCAGTGCCGTTCGCGGCCTAGTGATGGCGGGCGAGCAACAGGGACAACGCTATGCCGCTATGGGTGGCAACTTATTTAGCGTCAACACTTCTGCGCAGACAGATATACTGTTGAAAAATCTCATCTCATGGCTGACTAAAGGTGGCGATCAACAGGATGGCCTCAGCATAGTCACGGCCCAAATGCCGAGCCGTGCCGACAGTTGGTATTTCCCCCATAACGAAGGGATCCGCACTTGGCTAAGCAAGTACTATCCCGATGCTCACAGTATCAATACCGCCAATAGCTGCGACTACAGCGCCCTCGCCAGCTGTATCGATACCTTAAAACCCGATTTAATCGTTATCAGCGATATTGACCGCGACAACCTAGGTTACGCGGGCATTCAAGCGGCGATTGCCAAAGCCAAGACTGCGGGTATTCCCCTGCTACTCTCAAATTATCGACGCGAACAAAGCGCTATGCTCTCTCCCCTTTACCTTGAAATGGGGCTATCGACCGCGGGCAACTATTGGTCGAAACTCAACGCCGACAATCTGAGTGTAAGCACCATTCTGGCTGAAGATAAAGCCCTTGAAGATGTTAAAAAACTACTGGCAAATCTGCGGGAGCAGCGCTTTGACACGCAGGTATTAAATGACTGCACAGGCAATTACTTAAGCTGTAATAGCAGCGCCTTTGTTGAGGCCTTTAAAGCGGGTGCCGACTGGTATCGCAGCAGCGCTGAAACCTTAGATATCAATGGCATTGATGTGTTTAGTCGCACTAACTTCCCACTGATAAAGGCCGGTTTACTGCTCGCCGATAAATACCGTAGTGAAATTGATTATCCCATCGCCTACAGCGAGTTCACCCAATGGCAGCAAGCGCTATTTGCCGATTGGACAGTGAGCTACGCCCGCGCCCATAACCTTGCCCAAGCCGATTTAGGGGAATATGTCACCGACAGAGCCAATCTAAGTAAAGGCACTAATGCTCACTACGCTTATCCGGCCACAGTATCAGAGCGCAAAACCATTAGCGTACCTTATACGGGTCAATGGACCAGCTCAGGCTGGTACGCCTTACCGGGACAAACCATCACGCTCAGTCGTTTGGATAGCACCAATGCCAACGTCGAAATTAAGCTCAATTATCATAGACGCAATACCAACCGCGCCTTTGAACAAAAGGTTTATCGCGCGCCGCTTGAGTTAGCGCAGCAGCGCCTTAAGCTCGCCAAAGGGCAAAGCATCGAGTTTTCAACCCCCTATGGCGGCCCGATTTATTTCTATATCAGTGGCGGCGAAGGCGCGCTCAGTGTCGATGTGCAAGCAAAAAATGTGGCTAAGCACCCAAGTATCATGGATTTTTCTAATCCTGCTGAAATCACGGCCTTCAATGACAAAATCCAAAACACTGAGCTGCCCCATGTGGATCTGCGCACCGATGGCGCTGAACAGCATTTACGCCGCGACCGTTTTATGAATGCCATTGGCGGTAAGATCCCTGATATTACCGCCTTGCTCAAAAGCATCGTCGAGGACCATATCAATAGTGTTTACACCTTAGCAGGACTTAAGATCCAAGGTAAAAGCTTAAGTGAGTCGTTACCCGCCGAGGTGCTATCAAGCTGTCAGGCGCTGTTTGGCGCCGATTGCACCGATGCCAGTCTGCATACCCGCAGCATCATCCAACACGCTAACTATGACCAGAATGCCCAATGTGGATCGGGTTGCAGTGGCAATCCTTGGGATGCCGCTTGGAATATTTCACCCACGGGTTGGGGAGATAACCATGAACTTGGCCATAATCTGCAAACCAACCGCCTCAATGTGCAATATGCCACTGCCGCCAATAGCGATAATTGGACAGGTTATGGCAGCCGTGCAGGAGAAAACTCCAACAATATCTTCCCCTATGTGGTGCTATGGAAGACCCATTATTTGCGTGATGGTAATAGCGACATCATTAAAGATGGCCATATGAATCACAAAGATCTCTTTTATGTGTTTATGTCCGATGCCATAGGCACTAAGGATACCAGTGGCAAACGTGTAGTCTTTGGCGCTAACTGTAAAGTGTTAGATATCGGCGAAGACCGATATACCGCACCTTGGGCAAGTAATGATTATGCGGTACATAATGGCTATCGCATGGGGTTTTATATCCAAATGGCCCTCAAGGCCCATGGCATGACGCTAAGTGATGGCACAACCTTAAGTAATGGCTTTAATCTCTTTACTTTGCTGTATCAGCACAGCCGTATTTTCGGTAAATACGCTAATAACGCCAGCGATTGGGAGGCAAACCGCAGTAAACTCGGTTTTGACTTATTCCCCTTCGATGGCCATAGCGTCTACGGTGGTAAAACGGTCAGAGACATTCCTGGCAATGACTTTATGTTGGTTTCCTTAAGCAAACTCACAGGCAAAGATTGGCGCAGCCATTTCGATATGCTAGGACTGCGTTACTCTAGTCTTGCAGCCATGCAAGTCACAGCAAACGCCAGCCTTGGCACGGTACCAATGGGTATGTATGAGCTCGAAACTGATTTACCACCCGCGAATATGAGCCAAGGCTTAACCTTTATCCCACTGTCACTGAGCGATAGCAGCACACTTTGGAAAGGCACAGGCTCACCTAGCCAATGCGCGAAACCTTAATACTCTAGACATTAAAGCACTAGACGTTAAGACACTGAAAATTAAGTGCAATAAAAAATAAACCTCGCAAATGCGAGGTTTATTTTTGCCTAAAAGCGTGATCTAACGCACACAAGTTGCGAAGTGGATAGCGCACTATTTGACCTCAATAATGATATCCAATAATAAATCAGGGGTTTTCTATGGGTTATTCAATCAAAGACATTATTTATCAAGGCGAAAAGTCCGGCGTGCATAATTGGCAAACACTGTCGGGACAGAATTTTTACTGGCATCCTGACTGGCTTCATATTGCCGAGGATCTCACAGGCCATAAGGCAACAGCCAACATCCAAGCTGATGGTGATAAGGCAACCCAAAATGAAGCTGAACAAGCCATCGTTAAACACCTCAATAAAAGCTAATGGCCTGAGGCAATTGCTTTACGGGCTATTTTATCGATTAAGCCCGGTGCAATCAGCTTAAGCCAACGTCCGAGCCGGCCGCGAAGAGAAGTGATAAGCTGCCGGCCTCGGGTTGCTATCACAGGTAGCATCATGTCGGCACATTGCTCTGCGGAAAGAAATTTAGCTTCCTGCATTGGCGATTTACCGAGTGGCTTACCCGCACCATCTAAGGCTCGCTTATGGATTTGCGAAACGACAAAATCAGGGCAAATCACCGTCACGGCCACATTATCGTCAGCAAGCTCAATCCGCAGCGAATCAAAAAAACCGATAACTGCATGCTTAGAAGCGGCATAACCACTACGAGTTGGTACGCCTGTTAACCCAGCCACCGAAGCCACCACCACGACCTGACCTTGGCTCGACTTTAAATAGGGTAAGGCGGCATGGGTCAAATAGGCAGGGCCTAAGTAATTAACGCGCATGATATCTTCAAGAACCGCTAGTTGGGTTAACTCATCAAAACGCGACCACATCGTCATGCCTGCATTATTAACCAAAATATCGAGACGGCCATAATGGGCAATCGTGGCTTGAATTAAGTCTTCACACTGGGAGGCACTGCTGACATCAGCGGCAAAAACAAAGGGAGTAGGACCATAGTTAGCAATTTCGAGGGCAAGTGAGGCAAGACGCGTTTCATTGCGAGCACTCAATACAAGTTGGCATCCTACCCGCGCCATGGCAATCGCCAGCGCACGACCAATACCTTCAGAAGCCCCTGTAATAATAACCACTTTACCCGTCAGTCCATCCATAACCATATCCTTGTTACTAATATGTTAACTTCGGTTAAGGGTAAATTGGCATAATCACCTAAAAAGCGCAATCCCCTATGCGCGTTGCGCTAAGCTCATCTCAAACTGCTCACAATAACTTGCTAGAGGTTGCGGCCGTCCTATCGCATAACCTTGAGCATAGTTGATACCAATCGCTTGCAATCTATCGATAATCTCTTGGTTTTCTACAAATTCGGCGACCGTCTCAATTCCCATTACTCGGCAAACGTCTTGAATAGATTTCACGATGGCATAGTCCTTGGCATTGACGGCCAGGTTTTTAACAAAGCAGCCATCGATTTTGACGTAGTCCACGGGCAGTTCGCGTAAATAGCCGTAGGAAGCAAAGCCACTGCCAAAATCATCCAATGCAAAGGAAAAACCGAGTTTGCGCAATTGTCTGAGCATTTCCATGCCGCGGTGACGGTTTTGAATCGCAGTCGTTTCGGTAATTTCAAAGCAAACGCATTGGCTAGGAATATCAAAAATCTGCTGCTGCTTAGCAATATATTCCACCATGCCTTCGGCGCCGAGACTATTGCCCGAAAGGTTGATTGAAATGCAGTGATCCGGCCAAAGCTGCGAATTTAGCGACAGCCATAAAAAGGCTTTACGTATCACTTCTTTATCAATTTCAGGCATCAGCTTAAAACGCTCTGCGGCAGCAATAAACTGGGCAGGCGCCAAAATGCGACCACAAGGCTCTTGGATCCTGAGCAGAATCTCCATCCGTTGGCGTTTAGAACTCGCACCTAATCCTCGGATGGGCTGGTAGTAGAGCAGGAGTTCATTTTCTTCAATTGCTTGGGCAATACGCATCGCCCATTTAGGCGCATTACGCTGGTAGGTCAGTTCTTTATCTTTATCATCATAAATATGAATTTGATTGGCGCCCTTAGCTTTAGCGGCAATACAAGCGATATCGGCATCCTTGAGTAATTCCTGCGCATTGATATAGGGCGCACGTCCAAAGGCAACACCAATACTTAAGCCGACTTTGTAGTTGCAATTTTTATCGTGTAACACTTGCAACGACACCTGGGCAATAATGTGCTTTAGCAACTGCACCACGGCTAACGCCGAGCGATCGCAGATCACCAGTCCGAACTCATCCCCGCCTAAGCGAGCGAATAACTCCTGAGGCCCAAGACATGATTGAATTGCCTTAGCGACCATGGCCAGCATTCGATCACCCGCAGTATGGCCACAACTATCATTGATCAACTTAAACTGCTCTAAATCCAAATAACATACCGCAAGGCTCCTCGTTTGACCGGCGAACTCGGGCAGTTGTTCTTCAAACGCTTGGCGATTAAGTAACCCGGTAATACCGTCAAAGTTTGCGCGTTTTTGTAGCTGGTGCTTAAGGCGTTCTTCTTGAGTGATATCCCGCAGTACCACTACAGTACCGACAATTTCTTTTTCATGATTAAGCACGTTACTAATGCTACGTTCAATAATCCGTGGCGTTGTGGTTAGCAGTTTGATTTTAGCGACTTGAGGTGTCGTTTCGCCAAGGCTAATACAGTGAAATACCGCTTGATTTAACTGCTCTCCCACCTTTAATAAACTGGCAAGACTCTCACCAACGGCATCACAACTGGCCACATCAAGCAGTGTTTCAGCCTTTGGATTCATGTAAATGACGTTTGCATCGATGTCGGTCAAGATAACGGCTTCAGCAATCGACTCTAAGGTTATTTTACCGCGCTCTTTCTGCTGATAAATCCTCGCGAGTAAGCTGTTTACGCGATTCGCCAATACAGATAACTCTTCATTACCCTCGCTGGTCACAGGCCGATATACACTCGCCATAGGATCAACGAGCGCTAATTGCTGCATCAAGCTATTAAGGGGCTGTAACAGGCCTGAACGCAACCAAACATAACCCAAGGCGACAATGAATACCCCCAGCAATATCACCGCAAGCGACACCCAGTCGAGACTAAGCTTTACATCTCGAAAAGGATCATCAGAAAATTCAACCTGGAGATAGATTGGTTGTTGACTAATGAGACTCGGCAGCGCAACCGAACTTGGATGCAAGGTATTATGTGTTGTTACAGCATTAGACATGCTGATCCGCGCGACAAGGGAGGTTTGGGCGTATTCCAGTAGATCGCGCTCAGTAAGTTGCCGTACTAACAGCACATACTCACCCAAATGTGAAGCGACCGCAGTGACGACATATCCTTTATCGCCAATTAAATAGGCGCTGGCAAACTCAGGCTTAGCCTGCGTTGTTATCGCCTTGGCGATTTCCTGCCGATTCACATCATCTATTGATTGCTCATTTTGAAAAACACTCTGCAAATTTCCATCTCGCAGAATAAACCAACTTAAATTGGCAGACATGGAGCTCTCAAGCCACGAAGACTCGAGGGATTTTAACTGCTCGCTATCGAGATGAGCTAATGGGGAGGCATAAATATTAGTGAGAAACCCTAACCGATCGACATCGATGCGGAACTGCTGCTGAATATTCGCTAGCTCGCGCTGTACATTATCCTGACGTAACAATTCGACCCTATGGTCAAACCAAACCCCGAGGCAATAGGAGACAAGCACAACGGCTGGTAAACAGAACCCTGCAATAAATACCAATATTTTGTTGCCTATGCGCATCTTTTACCACGGCTTACGTAATTAAATTAACAAACGGCTTTATTTAGTCCCTTATAGCGCCATGCAACATATCTCATTTGCAAATAGTATTAAATATCACTTTGCTTTATCCGTTGCTAAAGTAGGCAATAGCATGCATTTAATTGCTTTAAACGCCTTTGATTTAACGCAGCTATTCGATAAAAAAGTTTTAAAAAGTTAGATGGTAACCGAGCTCCAACACACTAACACCGCGGAGACATACGCTATAAAGCACGCGATTAATTAATGCACTCACTAAACCACAAGTTAATACCCAATTAACAACACCCAAGTGGAAGTTTCTGACGCTGTGATAAACGCCATAAAAAACGGACCCTCAGGTCCGTTTGTTATTTAGTGCAGCTTATTTATGGTACTGCTTAGATTGAGCGTGAACCGCCTTAATAAAGGCACCTGCATGCTCTGGGTCCACATGCTGGTGAATACCATGGCCTAAATTAAACACATGGCCTGTACCTTCACCGTAGCCAGCCAGAATTTGAGCAACTTCTTCTTCGATACGTGGGATTGGTGCATATAACATGGATGGATCCATGTTGCCTTGCAGAGCAACTTTATGACCAACACGGCGACGGGCGTCAGCGATATCGACAGTCCAGTCTAAACCTAAAGCATCACAGCCCGTTTCAGCCATCGCTTCTAACCATAAACCACCGCCCTTAGTGAATAAGGTCACTGGCACTTGGCGGCCATCAGCAAAGCGAGTTAAGCCATCAACAATTTTCTGCATATAACGCAGTGAGAACTCACGGTAAGCAGTGTGCGATAACGCGCCGCCCCAAGAGTCGAAAATCATTAAAGATTGCGCACCATTAGCCACCTGTGCGTTTAAATATAAGGTCACTGAATCTGCAAGCTTATCAAGCAACATATGCAATGCAGCAGGCTCGGCGTAGGCCATTTTCTTAATTTTTTCGAAGGTTTTGCTCGAACCGCCTTCAACCATGTAAGTGGCTAGAGTCCATGGAGAACCAGAGAAGCCGATTAATGGCACTTGGCCATTCAGTTCACGACGAATCGTGCTAACGGCCTTCATCACATAACCCAGCTCATCTTCTGGGTCTGGGATTGATAATTTTTTGATGGCATCGATAGTATCTGTTGGGCGCTCAAAACGTGGGCCTTCACCCGCCTCAAAATACAGACCTAATCCCATTGCATCGGGAACAGTCAAAATGTCGGAAAACAGAATCGCCGCATCCAGTTCATAACGACGCAGCGGTTGTAGTGTCACTTCACAGGCCAATTCATGGTTTTTACATAAAGACATGAAATCGCCCGCTTGAGCGCGAGTCGCTTTATATTCAGGAAGGTAGCGGCCTGCTTGACGCATCATCCAAACCGGAGTCATATCGACAGGCTGTTTTAATAGGGCGCGTAAATAACGATCATTCTTTAATTCTGCCATTTGGCTTGATTCCTAGACTTTTATTGAGATCCGCTGGGTCGGTAGTTTAGCATTTACGCGAATAATGTAACCAATATGAGATAATTTATGTGAGCTATTCCCCATCATTGCTGTCCATTTAAGCAGTTATCCTCAAAATGCTAGCCAGATAACATACTGTTTATTAATCGAACTCAAAGTCACAGTCAGACAGAAAAAAGTTGCACCTGTTCCCCGCCTTTGGTATAAAAAGTCTGCGCTAGCAAGAACAATCAAGAAGCTCGTCGCATCGAGCCTGCTATATACATTACTCGCCCAACGATAGGTTTCTATCGTTGGGCTTTTTATTTCCACATTTTTTTATACAAAACAGCTGGTTTGTCCATTTACCAATTATCGCAAATCCCGATAAAAAGGGTTGATCGAAGAGCTATTTCTCCCCTACATTAGAGTTATGTCCTAGCACTTAAATGGAATGCATCATGCTGAGAGAACTCGAAAAAGCAGAACAAAAGTGGGGCGGTTCAAATAAGCTTATAGATCAATGGCTAGAAAATCGTCGCAAACTCTTGGTGCATTATTGCCAAATTGCTGGGCTACCGCCCTACACTAATGCGGAAAAATCGCTTCCCTCTTTTGAGAACGTAAAGTCATTTTGTGATTTATTAGTGGATTACGTTTCTGAAGGTCATTTCGAAGTGTATGACCAAGTGGTCAATGCCTGTGAAAAGTTTGGCGCCTCGAGCAAAACCTTAGCCCAGCAAGTACTGCCAAAGATCACCCCAACGACCAACGCGGCGTTAGACTTTAATGATAAGTACGCCGAAGCGCAGGATGACCAAGTGTTATACCAGCTCGATAAAGATCTTTCCGAACTGGCCCACACCATGGAAACCCGTTTCGAGTTAGAAGATAAATTGCTCGAAGTGCTACATAACCAGTATTCAGAGCACGCCCAGCAAGCCTAATTAGCGCTAACCGTTATGCACCGCGAGTCGCATGATTGCGCCTCAATGGGTCAAGTCGCCACCCTTGATAAATAGTGTTTGAGATTAGCAGTCACTTCTTAATCAACAGCTTATTAGCGATAGAATTTACAAACAAAAAAGCCAGCTTTCGCTGGCTTTTTCATTATCATATCAATCGATTATACAGCTGATTGAAAGATCACTTGTGATGCTTTCTGAGTGTAAGAATCGATTTGATCGAAGTTCAAGTAACGGTAAGTGTCAGCTGCAGTTGCATCTAACTCTTTCGCGTATTCTTGGTATTCTTCAACCGATGGCAGACGACCTAACAGGGCTGCTACTGCCGCTAATTCCGCAGACGCTAAGTATACGTTTGCACCTGTACCTAAACGGTTCGGGAAGTTACGGGTAGAAGTCGATACTACAGTTGCACCTTCAGCCACACGTGCTTGGTTACCCATACACAGTGAACAGCCTGGGATCTCGATACGCGCACCAACGCGACCAAAAATACCGTAGTAGCCTTCCTCGGTCAGTTGGTCTTTGTCCATCTTAGTCGGTGGTGCAATCCAAAGACGTGTTGGCAGCGTCTTAGCGAACTTGTCTAACATCTTACCGGTCGCACGGAAGTGACCGATGTTAGTCATACAAGAACCCACGAACACTTCGTCAATCTTAGTTTGCGCAACAGATGACAGTAATACAGCATCATCAGGATCGTTAGGCGCACACAGGATTGGCTCTTTGATCTCGTTCAGATCGATTTCGATCACTGCTGCGTACTCAGCATCCTTGTCAGCACTCATCAGCTCAGGATTCGCTAACCACTCTTCCATGCCTTTGATACGACGCTCTATCGTGCGACGGTCACCGTAACCTTCAGCGATCATCCACTTCAGCATAGTGATGTTAGAGTTCAGGTACTCGATGATTGGCTCTTTGTCTAACTTGATAGTACAACCCGCTGCAGAGCGTTCTGCTGAGGCGTCAGACAGTTCAAATGCCTGTTCTACTTTCAGGGTTTCTAAGCCTTCGATTTCCAGTACGCGACCAGAGAAGATGTTGATCTTACCTTTCTTCTCAACAGTCAGCAGACCCATTTCAATCGCTTTTAATGGGATAGCATGTACTAGATCACGTAGGGTGATACCAGGTTGCATCTTGCCCTTGAAGCGTACTAATACTGACTCTGGCATGTCCAGAGGCATCACACCGGTCGCAGCAGCGAAGGCAACAAGACCAGAACCCGCAGGGAATGAAATACCGATTGGGAAACGCGTATGTGAGTCACCACCAGTACCTACTGTGTCTGGTAATAACATACGGTTTAACCAAGAGTGGATAACGCCGTCACCTGGGCGCAGAGACACACCGCCACGGTTCATGATGAAATCTGGCAGAGTGTGGTGAGTGTTAACGTCAACTGGTTTTGGATAAGCGGCAGTGTGGCAGAATGACTGCATAGTCAAATCGGCACTGAAGCCTAAACAGGCTAAGTCTTTCAGCTCGTCACGGGTCATAGGACCGGTAGTGTCCTGTGAACCTACAGAAGTCATCTTAGGCTCACAGTATTGACCTGGACGTACGCCAGCAACACCACAGGCTTTACCGACCATCTTCTGTGCAAGGGTATAACCTTTGCCATTATCAGCGATGTCTTGAGGACGTACGAATACGTCAGAGGCTGGTAAACCTAATACCGCACGTGCTTTGTCAGTTAAACCACGACCGATGATCAGTGGAATACGACCACCTGCACGCACTTCGTCTAACAGTACGTCGGTTTTCAGGCTGAACTCAGAAATCACTTCATCTGAGCCATGACGCTTAACAACACCAGCGTATGGGTAAATGTCGATCACATCGCCCATTTCCATTTTGCTGACGTCGAGTTCGATTGGTAGTGCGCCCGCATCTTCCATAGTGTTGAAGAAAATCGGCGCAATTTTGCCACCTAAGCAGAAACCTCCAGCACGTTTGTTAGGTACGAATGGGATATCATCGCCCATGAACCACAGTACTGAGTTAGTCGCAGATTTACGTGATGAACCAGTACCTACAACGTCACCCACGTAAACTAATGGGAAACCTTTGGTTTTCAGTTCTTCTAATTTCTTGATTGGACCTACGCTGCCAGGTATATCTGGCTCGATACCATCACGCGCGTTTTTCAGCATAGCTAAGGCGTGCAATGGGATATCTGGACGTGACCAAGCATCGGGTGCTGGTGACAGGTCGTCGGTGTTGGTTTCACCAGAGACTTTGAATACGGTCAGGGTGACTTTGTCCGCTAATTTTGGACGGCTTAAGTACCAGTCTGCATTTGCCCACGCTTCAACCACTTGTTTAGCATAGACGTTACCGGCTTCCATTTTCTCAACCACATCGTGGAAAGAGTCAAACATCAGCAAAGTGTGAGATAAGGCTTTAGCAGCTAAAGGCGCCAGAGCGGGGTTATCTAACTGAGCGATCAGCGGCTCGATGTTATAGCCACCTTGCATAGTGCCTAATAACTCAGTCGCACGTTCGGCAGATAGTATGGGTGAAGTTGCAGTGCCTTTAGCAACCGCATCTAAGAACGCGGCTTTTACATAGGCGGCTTCGTCAACACCGGGGGGAATTCGATTTTCGAGCAGGTCAAGAATAACAGCTTCTTCACCAGCGGGGGGATTTTGAACCAATTTAACCAGTTCAGCCACTTGATGTGCATCTAATGGCTTAGGGACTACGCCCTCTGCAGCACGTTCTGCGACGTGTTTACGATATGCTTCTAGCACGGCAACATTCCTCTTTGTTTGGCGCTCTAACAACGAAACTGCACGTCTTCTCAATTGAAGCTGACAGTCCGACATGATCGACCCGTATTTCCGGCCAGCAGTATACTACAGCTTTGCAAAAGTATGAATCAGGTCACACTCGGCAAAAGACGAAATAAGGGCTAAATCCGGAGGTGCAACTCAACTTACGGCAACAATAAAACAATGGAAATTAGACAATAGTTTGAAAACAGATAAAAAACCATAATCTACAAATAGTTAACATACGTTCATCAATTTAAAATCGAACGATTATTTTTTTGGACATCAATTCCTTTCCACCAAAAATATTTCTCAACTTTGTGTGTTTAGGCTTTGAAGATGACGGGCTTAAACTTACACTCAAGCTCGAATGACCCATTTCCCATCCCTTGGAGTAGTAATGACATCCCTCAGTATTCAAGCCGTCATTTTTGATATGGATGGCGTGTTAATTGATTCAGAACCCCTTTGGCAAAGGGTTGAATATGAAGTGTTATCGGCGCTTGGCGTGCCAGTCACTATCGAAACAATTCAACAAACCACGGGGTTACGTATCGATCAATGTGTCGATTATTGGTATCACAAAGCGCCTTGGGCCGATTACGATAATGCCAAGGTCAGCAACGCCATAGTTGACAAAGTTGCTGAAGAAATTCGGCAATCCGGTGAGCCGATGTCTGGCGTTCAACAAGCAATGGCATACTGCCAGGCCAAAGGCTTAAAGGTAGGCTTAGCCACCTCTTCACCAACAGCTCTGATTGATGCTGTGCTAACAAGGCTTAAGCTTAAGGGCCAATTTATGGCGGTAGAATCTGCTGAAGCGCTTACCTATGGCAAACCCCATCCAGAGGTTTACTTAAATTGCGCAGCGGCCTTAGGGGTTGACCCGCGATATTGCCTCGCGATTGAAGACTCTTTTAATGGTCTGATCGCTGCCCGCGCCGCCAATATGCAAACCGTTGCGATTCCTGCGCCAGAACAACGCGGTGAAGCAAAATGGATCATAGCCCATCATCAATTAGAGAGTTTATTGGAGCTTGATAAGGTGTTCTAAATAAAGTCACCGAATCAATTTGAGAAAGGTTAATCACTGCTAGGATACACCGATGAAGTATTATGTGTTGTTAATACTGTGGGCGGCGAGTTTGCCAGCCTTAGCGACAGATTCTATGCGCTGTAAGCAATTCGTCATCAACGTAGGCGATCCCTTAGACGCAGTGTTAGAAAAGTGCGGACCGCCAAACGAAGCCAAAGAATATAGCCAACCCGCCAATTATCGAAACTCCGCGGGTGATATCGTGATTGATCCAAGCAAGTTGCCGATAGAATATGCTGAGTGGACCTATGATTTTGGCCCGACACGATTGATGCGGCGGGTTTATGCAACCGATCAAAAAATCGAAAAAATTGAAACCTTAGGATATGGGCATTAATCCTAACCCAAGTAAAAAGCCAGACAGATGTCTGGCTTTTTCGTTTTCATCCTATGGATTACCAGATTTTTACGCGCTCTTCTGGTTTTAAATACATCTTGTCGGTCTCTTTCAGCTCAAAGGCTTTATAGAAAGCTTCAATATTGCGCGGTGTACCCATAGCACGGTAGTGGCTAGGTGAATGCGGATCCGTCAGTAAACGACGACCTAACTCTTCATCACGGTAGTTGCGGCGCCACACTTGTGACCAACCGACGAAGAAACGCTGCTCACCCGTTAAGCCATCGAGCACGGGAGCAGGTTTACCGTTTAAGCTCATCATATAGGCGCGAGCAGCTACTGTTAACCCACCTAAGTCACCGATGTTTTCGCCTAAGGTTAAATCACCGTTCACAAACTTACCGGGCAACGCTTCATAGCCAGAATACTGCGCCGACAGTTGCTTACCGCGTTTTTGGAACTCTTCACGGTCTTTATCAGACCACCAATCACGCAGGTTGCCGTCGCCATCGTACTTAGCACCTTGGTCGTCGAAACCATGGCTGATTTCGTGGCCAATTACCGCACCGATACCACCGTAGTTAACCGCATCATCGGCTTCCATATTGAAGAATGGCGGTTGCAGAATCGCCGCAGGGAATACGATTTCATTGCCAACAGGGCTGTAATAAGCGTTCACCGTTTGTGGTGTCATATGCCACTCGGTACGATCGATTGGCTTACCTAACTTGTTGATCATGTCTTGATATTCGAAGTTGGCATAACGCATATAGTTACCCACCAGCTCATCAGGCTTGATCTCTAACGCTGTGTAGTCTTTCCACTTGTCTGGATAACCAATCTTGTAGGTAAACTTAGACAGTTTTTCTTGAGCCGCGACTTTCGTTTCAGGCGTCATCCACTCGAGTTCGTTGATGCTGACTTCAAAAGCTTTGATCAAGTTTTTGATCATGGTTTCCATGCGGGCTTTTGCTTCTGGTTTGAAATATTGCTTAACGTACTCCTCACCGACTAACTCACCAATCACTTGGTCGGCGCCATCTACCGCCTTTTTCCAACGTGGTTGTTGTTCTTCAATACCCATTAAGGTTTTGCCTTTAAAGGCAAAGTTAAGGTCAACGAAGTTTTTGCTTAACAGCTCAGCATAGCTATCCACTAAGTGGAACGTTAAGTAATCCTGCCAAGCTGAAACGGGGAAGGCATCAAAATTAGCGCCTAACTTTTCTAAGTATGATGGCTGACGCACGATGACTTCAGTCACTTTATCGCCAAGGCCCGCACTGGTCGCAAAGGCATTGATATCAAACTTGCCAGTGAGTTTTTGCAGCTCGGCACGGCTCAGTTTGTTGTAAGACTTGTTAGCATCGCGAGATTCAACGCGGCTCCACTGGCTCTTAGCGATCATCATCTCGATGTCGGCTACGTTTTTCGCGGCACGTTTTGCATTTTTATAGCCTGCTTCAGTCAGAATATCAGTCACATATTTCGCCATTGCTTGGCGATTAGCGACAAACTTAGCGTCATCTTTTAAGTAGTAATCGCGGTCTGGCAAGGTTAAGCCCGACTGGCTTAAATACACTGCATATTGGGTAGAATTTTTCGCGTCGTTATTAACGTAGAAACCAAAGGGAATACCTGAACCGCTGGTGAGTAATTTCCCCATCACCGCGGGTAATTCACTGTGATTTTTCACTGCAGAGATGTCCGCCAGTAATGGATTTAATGGGGTTACACCTAAGGATTCGAGCAAATCGGTATTCATAAAGCTGGCGTTAAAGTCACCGATTTTTTGATTATTAGAGCCAGGAGCAGCATCTTTTTGCGCTGCGGCGGCATCGATGATTTTTTTCAACGCATCTTGGCTTTGATCGTACAGCACAGAGAATGCACCGTAGTTAGACTTGTCGGCAGGGATAGGCGTATTCGCTAACCATTTACCGTTCACGCTGTAATAAAAATCGTCTTGATGGCGAACTGAGGCATCAAAGTTTTGTAATTCAATGCCAGAAACCGCGGCGACTTCAGTTTTAGGCTCGCTGCTGCAAGCGGCTAAACCTAGGCTCAGGGCAATCCCCAGCGCCAGTGTGCTAATCTTCTTCATTGTTTTCCCCAGCTTCCGTTGAGAGTGTTGTTATTTTTTCCTGCAAAACCTTAGCATTTTGCCTAGTTTGGCTGTAGCAAGATTTTGTAAAAGGTTATGACACTTAGTGATATTTGCGCAAACCAGTATAAACGCGATTTTTAGATTATGCGGGAATAGTGTTCAGCAGGAAAAACGAAGGGCATAACCTTAGTTATGCCCTTCGATCGATTTAGAAGGCTTTACCGACAAATAAATACAAGGATTTATCACCCATATCTGTAATACCAAAGCCCAGTGCTGCCGGCCCCATAGAAGTATCTGTACCTATGTAAAGGCTAGAAGCATAGATAAGGTCTGAGAGGGATACCTCTGAGCGTTCATACCATACATTTCCCGCCTCTAAACTTAGCCCTAAATAGAGTGGGTAATCTCTCATACCTAATAAGGCATCTCGGCCCAGATCATACTGATAGACAAAGGCGCCAAAGAGCTTATGCGCCCCTGTGAGCGAGTCCTTGTGATAACCAGAAAGGTTTAAGAAACCGCCCAAATCGGACAAGTGTAACGTATTAAGTCCGTCATTATTATTTGTCGCAAGCGACGCTTTACCCACAAAGGCATGATTGCCAACGCTGAGCGCGCCTTTCCAATCGGCTTCAACCTGAACACTAAATTCGTTTTTATTGTTATCAACGACATCGTCAAAATCTTCATTACGCACATACACATTTAAGGTGATGCGGTTACCCGAAGTCGGGAAACTAATACTGTCTAAGCTGTCATAACCAACCCTCAAGTAAGCACCGTAGGAGTTAAAATCAAAATCCTTCAGCAACCAGGCATCATTGACGATAACGCCTTTCTCCCCCACTAAACCAAATTCAATAAACCCTTGCAAGACATAGTTATAACCAATTCCTAATTCAATAGTGTGGGTTTTCTTGTCAAAGACAAAAACACGGTTATTGTTATCGTAGAGATCCCAATTATGAACATCGAATTGATATCGGGCTCGACTATAAAACTCTTGATCTCTATCTAGCGGTTGATAAAACTCGGTTGCAAATAGCTTTTCGAATCCAAGCTTAACTTCGTTTCGCCACTCTCCGCCATTAAAGGTTAAGTCTGTCATGGTATAAGCCATATCAAAGCTGATGGCTGAATCAGAGCTAAAATCGTCCTCCCAATTAAAGCCTAGTTGGAAGTAATTTGGTCCCCAAGATTTAGCTCGGGTGGTCACCGTCAGCACTCGACCTTCTTCAGACTCGACAAACTCGGCATCCACGCGCTCAAATTTGTTTAAGGCATAAATCCGTTTTAACGCCTCGTTTAGCTCATCCTTAGTCACAGCTTGGCCGGCTTTCAGATCTAAGGTTTCCTTCAATAGGTTTAGACTGACCTTAGACTGGTTATCGAATACGATTTCTTTAATAGGATGCGCCACATCCGCCATTAATAACTTGCCCTTGGCCTTCTTCGCATCCACATAGGCGGCATATTCTTCAGCGCTGACACTCATGCCCTGCAATTTATCTAGCTGGCCGTTGGCGGCTTCTTTCCCTAACGTCAGGGCCAAGGGCATGATGGTAAAGTCTGTGGTGCTTAAGGCATCGATAGCGGGACGGATCAATACGTCTTTATCTGTTAGTAATTGTTTTTGCTTTTCGGTACTGGCATTGGTCAGGAAGTTAGATAACTGGTCGAGCACCGCAATCGTGCTATTCAATTTGTCTTTTTTCACCAGCGGCGAGCCGATATCTACGGCAATGATGATATCCGCGCCCATAGCCTTAACCACATCCACGGGCATATTGTTGGCAATACCGCCATCGACTAATAACTTGCCATCGATCTGAGTCGGTTGCAGTGCACCCGGCACAGTCGCAGATGCCTGCATGGCTTTGACTAAGCTGCCGTGGTCGATGACGACGGGTAAACTGGTTTCTAAATCCGTTGCCACCGCTCGATAGGGAATGGCCAACGCATCAAAATCACCAAATTGCTGCACCAGATCCGTGGACTGGCGTAATAGCTGCGACATGGTTTGCCCGCGCAGCAAGCCACTCGGCGCCCGGACTTCGCCCTCGGTATAACCGATATTAAGCGGAATATTGTAACGATCGCGTAACTGTTTATCGCGGTAACTCAAGACGTTACGCGGAATGGTATCCGAATAACCACTATCCCAATCAACCCCCATCATAATGGTTTCGACTTCACTTGCACTGTATCCCAAGGCATACATACCCGCGACATAAGCGCCGATACTCGTACCTGCAATATAGTCCACAGGAATATGATGTTCTTCTAAAATTTTAAGTACACCAACATGGGCGGCGCCTTTAGCACCTCCACCGCTTAACACTAATCCTATTTTTGGCCGTTCAGCCGCACATAAGGGAGTCAGCAACACACATAAAAAGAGAGAAGCTACTATTCGGCGCATCATAATGAGTACTTTTATAGGATAAAAAATTTTGAGTTAATATTAGCAAATTTATCTATTTAACCATCAGTCATATTTTATCTGAACCGATGAGTTGAAAATTTGCCATTAATGATCGCGTTATTTCATTTACGTTTAAACACAAGTGCTGTAAACAGATAATTCAACATAAAACCCCAACTTGAGCCGAGGCTAAAAATGCGCAATTAAGCACACATAAATTGCAGATTAAGATTGCAATGAATCAAGCGGAGACTGTAACTGAAGATATTTTTCAAAATCACTGACAGACATTGGTTTGGCAAAGTAATAGCCCTGAACAATATAACAGCCACGGCTAAAAAGCTGCTCTAACTGCTCAACGGTTTCAACCCCTTCTGCTACTACGGTTAATTTTAAGTTACGAGCCAATTCAATAATACTACTCACAATAGCCTGATCGGCAGAATTCGAGGCGATATCGATCAAAAATGAACGGTCAATTTTGAGTGTATTCACCTCAAAATTGCGTAAATAAGCTAAAGAGGAATATCCGGTGCCAAAGTCGTCAATCGCGACTTCAATGCCAAGCTCGTCAAGCTGCATTAAGTGGGCTTTAGCCACTTGCAACTCTTTCATTAACACTCCTTCGGTAATTTCTAAGCATAAAGATGAAGCTGGCATACGGGTGGCATCGAGAATTTTCTTCACGCCATCGATAAAGTCTGGTTGACGGAAATGCACAGCTGAAATATTGACCGACAATTTAAATGGCTCAGCGGTTTGCATTGCCCATTTTGCCCCATCCGAACACGCACGGCGTAAAACCCAGCGATCAATATCAACAACCAAACCACAAGCTTCGGCAACTTTAATAAAAATATCGGGTCGCACAAAACCATCGACGGGATGTCGCCAACGAATGAGTGCTTCCATGCCAATAAATTTATCCCCCTGCAAAATATCAATTTGTGGTTGATAATACAGTTCAAATTCTTGCCGCTCTATCGCTTTACGTAAATCAGCCTCCAAACGTAAATGGTATAACGCTTGGGCATTGCGCTCTGATGAATAATATTTGAAGTTACCACGACCTTCTTCCTTGGCATGATACATGGCCAGATCCGCATTTTTTATGAAGGCTTCTGGCTGCATTGCATCATCGGGCCAAATACTGATCCCAATGCTGGTTGAAATATAAAACTCGCGGCCAAACAACCTAAATGGCGCGACGATTTGTGCCAACAACTGTTCAGCTAAGTGGTTAATATCACTTAACTCTTTAACATTCTTCAGCAAAATAACAAATTCATCGCCACCAAAACGGCAGAGTAAATGGTCACTTCCGATACAGGATTGTAATCGATTAGATGCTTCAACTAAGAGTGCATCGCCCATACTGTGGCCATAGGAATCATTGACATGCTTAAATCTATCTAGGTCAAGAAACAGCAATGCTAACTTTTCACCACTTTGCTCAGCCGCTTGAATAGATTGCATCAAACGATTGGCGAATAACGAACGGTTAGGGAGTCCTGTTAATACATCGTAATTTGCCAGACGTCTAAGGTCGGCCTCGGTGCGTTTCCGCTCAGTGATATCTGAAAATACTACTACATAGTGAATGGCATTTTCATTCAGTGACTGCATCACCGATACGTTAAGCCATACGGGATAAACTAGGCCGTTTTGTCCGACTAACTCACGCTCACCCGTCCATGAGCTATCCTGACCAAGTAACTGGGCAACTTCCGTAGATAACCCATCCTTCATTTGCACAAATTGCGAAAATGATAGGCCGACTAAGCTCTGTTGTTCTGAGCCTATAATGTGCTGAGCGGCATGATTGGCAACACGAATATTTTCATCTACGTCTAAAATAAGTACACCTTCTGATGTATTTTCAAACGCTTGGGCTAAAAGACTGACTTCATCTTCAAGCTGCCGCTGCAAGGTTATATCACTATAAATCCCCGCTACCCGCTCAATAACTTGGGTTTGTTTATTACGAGCCACAGGACGCCCACGCACCCTCAACCAGCCCCAGTTACCATCGCGACGATGATATCGATATTCGGCTTCAAACCGATCAACCTCTCCTGCAAGCATGCTATTCCATTGCACCAGTACTTTTTCCCGATCCAAAGGATGTACGGGAAGTGATTCAAGAGTAAGTACAATTTCGTTGGCATGACTTCCCAAGACATAACCGCGGTTATCGAGATAAAAACATTGGCTATCCCTGTGCCATTCCCAAAGATCAGAGTCGCTGCCACGTAACGATTGCCTGAGACGATCATCACTCTCGGTTAGCGCTTGGTTCATCGCCATAAAGGTGCGAACCTGACGCTGTCGATACCACGCTAAACTCAGTGCAATAATTGAAAACACTAATAATAATAGACCTTTAAACCCTTGAGTCAGCCACCAGTGCTGCTCAACATAGAAGGGAAAAGTAAAGGGCTTATCTGACCAGATTCCATTGACTTGGCTTAACACCTCAAGTAGATATTCTCCCGCTGCTAAGCCTGCGAGGTTTACCTGCGACTCACCTTGGAGCAGCACGTAGTTATCTTCCTCCCCTTGATATCTGAGTCGATATTTAAATTGTATTGGCGAATCATCAAGATAATCGAGGTTAGTGATCTGCAGGCTTACCATATTGGCGTCAGGCTTAATCACCATCAACGGTTTGGGTAACAACGAAACTTGGGTATTGTTGTCGTAATAAACCGATACCGACTCCAACATCACATGATCATCGGCAATACGGTTGACCATCTTGTCCACATCAAGGTTCATCACCCCTTCAGGAGTACCAATATACAGACCTGAAACGGCAGAATAAAAATAGGCGCCTTCATTCATTTCATTAGAAATTAGGCCATCAAGTTGGTTAAACATTGAGATTTGCCCTGTCGCTCTATCTTGACGAATTAGCGAATCAGCACAGGCAACGACATTGGCATTGGTTGTTTTTTGGATAAAAAATACCGAACTACAATTTACTTGCCATTGTGAACTTAACGATACCAGTTTGCCGCCGTGGAGATTTAATTCGAATAAGCCCCTTTCATAGGAGCCAAACCACATCACACCGGGAGATATTTCTTCAATATGGCTAATTGAGGGCACAGAGTTTAAGCCACTAAACAATTGTCTTTGATCGTGAAAAAGATTTTGCTCGTCAATATAACCAAATACCTTTCGTCCACCTATCCATAACTTGCCGTCAGAGGCTCGATATAAAGTACGAATGGTCGGCCGCTTAAGCTCTGGCGAATTCCCAGTTGCCCCATCAAAGTTAAATGGCTGCGGCTCAAACAGTCCTTGCTCCCAAAAATACAGCCCCGTACCCGTTGCAATCCAAAACCGTCCTTTGAGTTTGGGATCGGCATAAGTGCCATAGATGAGTTTATTTTTAAATGCTTCACCACCATGCGTCCACTGGGCAAAACTGATCCCTTTTAAGGTCAACTTATCCACGACAAACAAACCACTCGTGGTCGAAACTAATAAATAGTGGTCAATAAAGCGACTGATCCCGTAAACACTCTCGTGCGGCTTTAATCCCTCAATATCTACGGTAATTGCTTTTTGAGTGTTTCGCCCGACAAAGCTGACATTTGACGCCCCAAACCATAATCCTTCATCACTCGCAAACACCGACCACACCATAGCGTCAGATAATTGGTGTGGCGGTTCGCCAGTATAAGTATCAAGAATGAAATCCGGTTGCGAGGCCAGTAAGGCTAAACCATCTCCAGAGCCCCCAACCCACATCAAACCTGATTTATCAAACAATATCGCCTTTAATGTTTCCATATTGGCTTGAGTTTTAAGCTCTTGTTGATAATTTTCAATCTGATGGGTATCTGGAGACCACTTTAATAAACCTGCCCGACTCGAAAACCAAATCTCACCATTATGGCCTTCAGCCATAGCAGTGCTCCAATCGGGTAATTCAGGAACAGGGAAAATCTGTAAGGTTTTTGGTTCTAATCGGTAAATCCCTCGACTCGTTGCAATCCAAATACGCTGTTTTGAATCCTCAAGCATATCCAGAATACTGCCCATAGGTTCAGTCCATTGGTAATCAACAACTTTTTCCCCGGCACTGTTAAGGAGTAACAATTGAAATTGACCCGCAACAAGAAACTGACCATCAGGCATGCTCAATAACTTGCGCCAGGGTAGATCGCGATTAACGGGTAACTGACTCACTAAAGTTAAGGTCAAGGTTGAGGGGGATAAGTCGTAAATCTGGCCGTTATCAATCAACAAGCGCCATTCTTGGGCATTTTTACGAGCAGCAGAAATTAACCGACTTTCCGCACCTGATTTAGGAATAAATTTGCCGATACCGTTCGCCTAACACGTCGAGAATGATCTGCTGGTCCACTGTGAGTCCTGTGACTTGAGGTGGCGCCTCTCCCAACTGGTACTCGTGCACCCCGCCAAAGCGTAAAAAAATCCACCGCGCAGTCGGTTTTTGCGTGGGTTTCTTTTTCATGTCCGCCACACTCCGGTTCTGCTCTACTAAGCCCTGCCGGATCCGGTGCTCCAGCGCCGCATAAATCATCAGGCTACAGGTCATCACCATCAGCAACGCTTCGATACGTTCCGGTTTTTTAAGATATAACGAGGAGGTTAAAAATTCGGGACTTTTCAGAAACCTAAAACCACGCTCGACATTCTGCTGGGCTTTATAGGTAGCCAACAGCTCAGCCATGGTGAGCGTTTCACTGTGATCATTGGTCGCGAGGATGAACACCCCTGTCTGGTTGCGCGCCTCAGCCACCCGCGCCAAGCTACTTGCGGCTAACCCCTTGATGTGAAATTGGTAGCTCACCGGCATTTCACCCTTTTGCGGCCTTCCGCGCCCTGCATAGATAGGTTCACTCACGACTTCTGCTTCTAGTTGCAGCAGATTTAAGCTGACAGCAAAACGGGCTAATTCAGCCTGCGCATCGGTCTCGCAGGCAAAACGCTGGGCACATAATTTGTTGAAGGCTTTCAGTTCACGCGTGCTGTCTTTCAGTAGGTTTTTGGCTAATGTTTGCTGCTCACGGTGGCTGGCCTGTTCGCTGCGCACCAGCAACCAACGCTGCGCGACGTCGGCATAATTGGCGCTTTGCCAACAGCCATGATAGCCATTGCCCAGCGCAACCAGCGACTGGGTGCCAATGGTTGCCACGGCTCGCTTGGCTTCATTGAGGGTGACAGGCACACGAGTCACGAACAACTGTTGCTGTTGTGCCAGTAGTTGCAAGGTGTCGGCGCAATACAGCGCCGCATCGCCGACCAGATAACGACTCTCCTGCGCGGCCTTGAGACTGCTCAAGTGGCGCCGTACCGTCTGGGCAAAGGCCTTGGTATCATTACTATTACCACTCAAGGCTTGCATGTAGATGGGCAGGCCGGCCTGATTTTCACAGATAAGCTCCAGGATAACCTGGTTTAGCTCTGGCCGATGGTCGCGGCTATAGCCCCGTACCAATTGCAACTTACCGAGCTGCTCGCCATCGGCTTGGTCATAGGCGCCATCGACGTGGAAGCTGGTGATATCGAGGTGTACTGCAGTACTTTTGAGCCCCAATCGTTCGACGACCTGCTCCGCCATCACCTGATAAAGCGTGCTGACATCGGCCTCAAAGAGGGCATCAAGGCAGCGGCCGAGCACATCATCATTGAGGTCATCGGCACAGATCCCCGGGCCAATCAGGCGTTCTACAGGCTTGTTGGCAAAGAATTGCGGGAACATGTGCAAGGTCGAACTATGAAAGCCAAGACCGTTCAGTATCATCGCCACCAACGCTTCACCATGTGAGACTTTGTAGGGCGGCGTTTTGGGTAGCACCGCATCAATCATGCGAGCAATGCCGAGTTCTTGGCAAAGTGCAGCGACCAAACCAAGGTGGTCGAGGTTACGGATAGAGATAGCGGGAGCGGCCATGATGAATTACCTGCAAAAGAGAGTAATAGATCAGAATGACCGATCGCCGTCAAGTTTTTTAAATCGAAAATTAGGTGCGGAATGACGGATTAACACTCCACCAGGGAAATGAGGGAATAAATTAGGTGACCCCATCTGGGTAAATTGATTTTTTGCGATGTCATAAAGATAGGTTGCGGCATTGGTACTGACTAACAGCATATCGCGATCGATATTGACAACTGTTGTCAAAAACTCATCAGCAAGGCGTAACTCAGAACCCGTTTTATCAATTCGCCTCACTTTAGAATTACTAACCCGATATAAACCTTGCTCGGTTGCAGCCCATATAAAACCATGGTCATCGAGTGTGAGCGCGCGAATACTGGTCGCTTCAAGTCCGTCCCTGTCGGAAAAAACCCGTTGTACAAAACTACCCGCCCAAGCCGAATGAAGACCTGAACAAAAAACCAATATTGATGCCAAAAGGAAGTGGATTATTATTTTTTTCATTTGACGACTTACTTAACACCATAGTTTTACTGTAGCAGTTCAACAGTCTGAATACACCCGCACATTCACATTAACTTTACATTTTTACTTAGGCAATAAAAAAGCGCCCTAAAGGCGCTTTTACGAATATAAGTCTCAACTTATTTCAGGACGAGACAAAGGTTAAATTACTTTTTCTTTGCCTTTGGGTTTGGCAGGTCAGTAATAGAACCTTCGTAGATTTCAGCCGCTAGACCCACTGACTCGTGCAGAGTTGGGTGAGCGTGGATAGTTAATGCTAAATCTTCAGCATCACAACCCATTTCGATGGCTAGGCCGATTTCGCCTAACAGTTCGCCACCGTTCACACCTACGATAGCACCACCGATTACGCGGTGAGTGTCTTTATCGAAAATCAGCTTAGTCATACCTTCGCTGCAATCTGAAGCGATTGCACGGCCGCTGGCTGCCCATGGGAAAGTCGCTGTTTCGTAAGCAATACCTTGCTCTTTCGCTTCTTTCTCAGTCAGACCAACCCAGGCCACTTCAGGGTCTGTGTAAGCGATTGATGGGATGACTTTTGGATCGAAGTAATGCTTCATGCCCGCGATCACTTCGGCCGCTACGTGGCCTTCGTGCACGCCTTTGTGAGCCAACATTGGTTGACCAACGATGTCACCGATAGCGTAGATATGCGGTACGTTTGTACGTAATTGCTTGTCTACGTTGATGAAACCACGCTCATCAATCTTAACGCCTGCTTTTTCAGCGTCGATCAGCTTGCCATTAGGAGTACGGCCGATGGCAACTAATACCGCATCGTAACGTACTGGTTCAGTTGGCGCGCTCTTACCTTCCATCGAAACATAGATACCGTCTTCACGGGCTTCAACCGCAGTGACTTTGGTTTCGAGGATCAGGTTGAATTTCTTCTTGATTTGCTTAGTGAATACGCGAACAACGTCTTTGTCAGCCGCAGGGATCACTTGGTCGAACATTTCAACCACGTCGATTTCACTGCCTAAAGATGAATACACAGTACCCATTTCTAAACCGATGATACCGCCGCCCATGACCAGCAGTTTGCCAGGAACTTCTTTCAGTTCTAATGCGTCAGTCGAATCCCAAATACGTGGGTCTTCATGGGGAATGAATGGCAGTTTGATTGGGCGAGAACCCGCAGCGATGATCGCTTGGTCAAACTTAACAACGGTCACAGTACCGTCTTCAGCAGTCACTTCTAAGCTGTTAGGGCCAGTAAATTTACCGAAGCCATTAACAACGTTTACTTTACGCATTTTAGACATGCCGCCTAAGCCACCAGTCAACTGGCTGATCACTTTTTGCTTGAAGCTGCGTAACTTGTCTAAATCGATGGTTGGCTCGCCGAACACCACACCGTGTGCAGCAACGGCTTTGGCTTCTTCGATGACTTTAGCAACGTGTAACAGGGCTTTAGATGGGATACAACCCACGTTCAAACACACGCCACCTAAAGTGCTAAAACGTTCAACGATAACGGTTTCCAGACCTAAGTCAGCCGCACGGAAGGCAGCAGAATATCCCGCAGGACCTGCACCTAATACCACTACCTGAGTTTTGATTTCGTTACTCATGTTTTCCTCTAATTCTCATTCAATCCGTTGGAGGGGAGTAATCCTGCCAACCGAAAATGCGCCAGCGCGTAAGGTGGGCGCATTTTAACCTGTGTTTGATACTGATCACAATAAACAAAAGGCCACTCAAGATGAGCAGCCTTATTTGTTTACAGAATCAAAGTACGAATATCGGACAGAATTCCTGACAGGGTCACGCTAAAGCGTGCAGCCATTGCACCATCGATCACGCGGTGATCGTAGGATAGCGACAGTGGCAACATCAATTTAGGCTCGAACTCTTTACCATTCCACTTAGGCTTAATTTCAGATTTAGACACACCTAAAATCGCCACGTCTGGGTAGTTAACGATTGGGGTAAATGCAGTACCACCAATGCCACCTAGGCTTGAAATAGTGAAGCAGCTACCCTGCATATCAGCAGATTTGAGCTTACCATCGCGAGCACGGATAGAAATATCGGCCAGCTCACGAGATAACTCGATAATGCCTTTCTTATCCACGTCACGCACCACTGGCACAACCAAACCGTTTGGCGTATCAACCGCCACACCGATGTGGTAGTACTTCTTCTGGATCAGTGATTCACCGTCGCTGCTTAAGCTTGAGTTGAACACTGGGAACTGTTGCAGCGTTTTCGCCACAGCTTTCATCATAAAGACCAGCGGAGTGATCTTATAATCGGCTTTCTTCTTCGCCGCCGCGTCGTTCTGCTGCTTACGGAACTCTTCCATTTCAGTGATATCAGCTTCATCGAACTGAGTCACGTGAGGAATAGTTACCCAGTTGCGGTGCAGGTTTGGACCAGAGATTTTCTGGATACGGCTTAATGGAATCTCTTCCACTTCACCAAACTTGCTGAAATCCACTTTCGGTGCGGCAATCACTTGCAGACCACCACCGTTACCCGCTGCAACGGAAGTTGCCGCTGTCGCCTTAGGACGAGACAGTTCGTATTTCACATACGCCTGAACGTCTTCCTTCATGATGCGACCTTTACGGCCAGAACCCGTCACTTGAGTAAGATCCACACCAAATTCACGGGCCAAACGGCGAACCGCAGGAGACGCATGAACCGCACCAGTAGACACAGGCGCACCTGCACTTGGGTGATGTGGAACCGGTGGACGGCTCGGCGCGGCTGCAACAGGTGCTGGTGCCGCTTCTTGGGCGACAGGTGCAGAAACTGGCGCTGCGGCTTGAGCTACTGGCGCAGGAGCTGCACCAGCAGTCACAGTCTCAATCGTCGCAATCACGCTACCTTGAGAAACCTTATCACCCACTTTAACGGTTAACGACAACAGTTTACCGGCGAATGGCGCAGGCACTTCCATGGTCGCTTTATCGGTTTCTAACGTGATCAAACCTTGGTCAGCAGTGATCATATCACCCACAGACACTAGCACTTCGATCACATCGACATTGCTGGCATCACCAATATCTGGCACTTGGATTTCTTTAACGGCAACCACTGGTGCAGCAGCTACTGGAGCAACAGCCGCTGCTGCTTGTGTGACGGAAGATGCCGCTTGAGCGACAGGAGCTGATGCTGCTGGCGCGCTTGCTTGTGGAGCAGCGGCAGCAGGAGCTGCGCCACCCACTTCGAGCATGATCACTAATGAGCCTTGGGAAACCTTGTCACCCACAGCCACTTTCACTTCTTTTACCACACCCGCGAATGGCGATGGTACGTCCATAGTCGCTTTGTCGGTTTCAAGCGTGATAAGGCCAGCGTCAACCTCAATCTTATCGCCAGCGGCAACTAAGACTTCGATAACAGACACATCGGTGTCACCACCGATATCCGGCACAGTGACTTCAACCACTTGGGTTGCGCCCGTCGCTGTCGCGGCAGCTACAGGGGCAGGAGCCGCTTGTACTGGAGCAGGTGCTGCTGGAGCTGGCGCAGGAGAGGCAGCTTGAGCAACTGGCGCAGCAGCTTGAGCGGATGCGCCCGCTGCTTGCATCATCGCAATTAAGGTACCTTCGCTGACTTTGTCACCGACGGCCACTTTCAATTCGGCTAACACACCCGCGAAAGGCGCAGGAATGTCCATGGTCGCCTTGTCGCTTTCAACGGTCAGAATCGACTCTTCCGCTGCTAAGGTATCGCCCACAGAAGCACAGATTTCGATAACTTGTACTTCATCGCCGCCGATATCAGGAACAAAAACTTCTTTTAATTCAGCCATTTTTATTGCCTCTTACGCGTACTGTGGATTGATCTTGTCAGCGTCGATGCCGTATTCCTTGATGGCATTCGCTAACACATCAACAGGAAGCTCTTTACGATCAACCAGTGACTTCAGTGCCGCGATAACGATGAACTTAGCGTCCACTTCGAAGTGGTGACGCAGGTTGTCACGGCTGTCTGAGCGACCGAAACCGTCAGTACCTAACACTTTGTAATCGGTTGGCATAAATGCACGTAACTGCTCGCCGTAGATCTTCATGTAGTCAGTCGCTGCGATTGCAGGCGCATCACTCGAGATCACTTGGCTGATATACGCTTGTTTTGGCGTTTGCGTTGGGTGCAGCATGTTCCAACGTTCTGCCGCTTGACCATCGCGAGTCAATTCGTTGAAACTTGTCACGCTAAATACGTCGGCAGTGATACCAAAGTCTTTCGCCAGCGCTTGCGCCGCTTTACGGGTTTGCTCAAGAATGGTGCCACAGCTCAGTAACTGCACTTTGCCTTTACCAGAACCACTCACCGTTTCCAGCTTGTAGATACCTTTAACGATACCTTCCTCAGCACCTTCTGGCATTTCAGGCTGGATGTAGTTTTCGTTCATTGTGGTCAGGTAGTAGAAGATATCTTCTTGTTTTTCGCCGTACATACGACGAATACCATCTTGAACGATAACGGCAATTTCATAACCGTAAGTTGGATCGTAGGTAATACAGTTAGGAATAGTGTTAGCCAGTACGTGACTGTGACCATCCTGATGCTGTAAACCTTCACCATTCAGTGTTGTACGGCCTGAAGTACCACCGACTAAGAAACCACGTGCACGCATATCACCCGCAGCCCATGCCATGTCGCCAATACGTTGGAAACCGAACATTGAGTAGTAGATGTAGAATGGGATCATCGGTGTATCGTTGACTGAGTAGCTGGTCGCAGCAGCAACCCAAGATGACATTGCACCCAGTTCGTTAATACCTTCCTGCAGCACTTGACCGGTTTTATCTTCACGATAGTAAGCCACTTGGTCAGAGTCTTGCGGTACGTATTTTTGGCCTTCGTGAGCATAAATACCCACTTGGCGGAACAGACCTTCCATACCGAAAGTACGCGCTTCGTCAGGAATAATTGGCACAATGTTTTTGCCAATTTTCTTGTCTTTTAACAGCGCAGTCAGTACGCGAACAAACGCCATGGTCGATGAAATTTCACGGCCATTTGAGCCTGCTAAGATCGAATCGAAAATCTTCAGTGATGGCACTTCCAGCTCTTCGCTGAACTTCTCACGACGTTGTGGCACGCTACCATGCAGCGCGGCACGACGGCTCATCATGTACTTCACTTCTTCCGAATCTGGACCTGGGTGGTAGAACGGCAGATCTTCTAATTGATCGTCAGGAATCGGGATATTGAAACGATCGCGGAAGTAACGGATAGACTCGATACCCATTTTCTTCACGTTGTGGGCGATGTTCTTACCTTCACCCGCATCACCTAGGCCGTAACCTTTAACGGTTTTCGCTAGGATCACCGTTGGGCGACCTTTAGTCTTACGCGCATGGTCTAATGCCGCGTACACTTTAACTGGGTCATGACCACCACGGTTTAAGCGCCAAATGTCATCATCTGACATGTTCGCTACCATTTCGGCGGTTTCTGGGTATTTGCCGAAGAAGTGTTCGCGAGTATAAGCGCCACCTTTGGCTTTACAGTTTTGGTATTCACCGTCAACGGTTTCTTCCATTAACTGCAATAACTTACCGCTGGTATCACGGGCCAATAATGGGTCCCAGTAACGACCCCAAATCACTTTCACGACTTCCCAGCCAGCGCCGCGGAATTCGCCTTCCAGTTCTTGGATGATCTTACCGTTACCGCGTACTGGGCCGTCCAGACGTTGCAGGTTACAGTTGATGATAAAGACTAAGTTATCTAATTCTTCACGGGCGGCTAAACCAATCGCACCTAAGGCTTCTGGCTCGTCACACTCACCGTCACCTAAGAAGCAGTAAACGGTTTGCTCAGAACAATCTTTCAGACCACGGTCAGTTAGATATTTTAAGAAGCGCGCTTGGTAAATCGCTTGAATTGGGCCTAACCCCATAGAAACCGTTGGGAATTGCCAGTAGTCAGGCATCAATTTAGGGTGCGGATACGAAGACAGACCTTTGCCATCCACTTCTTGACGGAAGTTAGCCAGTTGGTCTTCAGTTAAACGACCTTCTAAGAATGAACGCGCATAGATACCTGGGGCAATATGACCTTGGAAATACACTAAGTCGCCGCCGTCTTTCTCGTTTGGCGCACGGAAGAAGTGGTTAAAGCACACGTCATAAATGGTTGCACTCGACGCGAAACTCGAAATATGGCCGCCTAACTCTAAATCTTTCTTAGAACCACGCAGAACCATAGCTAAGGCGTTCCAACGGATGATGGCGCGAATGCGACGTTCCATCTCTTGGTTGCCTGGCATGTGCGGCTCTTGACCCGCTGGAATGGTGTTCAAATAGGCTGTGGTCGCCGTGTAAGGCAAGTGTGTGCCATTGCGACGGGCTTTATCGATCAGTTTCTCTAATAAGAAATGGGCGCGTTCAGGGCCTTCCTGTTCTAATACTGCTTGCAGGGCATCAACCCATTCCTGAGTCTCTAACGGATCTAAGTCTTGTAGCATATCTTCAGACATGACACTGTCCTTCTCTATATACATGATAATGAATGGTGTTTGCGGCATATTCCGCTTTAGCGAGTGCTAAAGTCGGGAACTTAAGCGCCACTCTTTAAACGGCGCAAACTTCGCTGCAACCGGCTATCTTCTTCCCGCACAGATAACATCACCTCTTCGATGTAACTTAAATGTTCATTCGAGGCTTCTCTAGCGGCTTCAGGATCACGACGAACGATAGCAGCGAGCAGAGCACGTCTGTGATCGTTAGCCATAGTGGAAGCTTCTTCGCGGCGGCTTAAAAGCTCCAGGTTTTGCGCCACATTCTTATGCAGCACAGGGGTTAAACTGAGTACGAGATGCAACATAGCCACATTGTGTGACGCTTCAGCGACGGCGCGATAGAAGCGCACAATAGCAGCAGCTTGTTGTTCGATATTGGTGGCGGCTTCTACCTCAAGGATCATCCGCTTGATATTTTGCATATCGGCGTCTGTGCCACGCAGGGCGGCAAAATAGGCCATCATACCTTCGGTCGCATGACGAAACTCCAGCAAGTCATATTGGCTTTCTGGATCGGCAGTCATTAATTCAACGATAGGATCGGCAAGACTCTGCCAGAGTTGCTCTTTGACATAAGTACCGCCGCCTTGACGGCGCATTAATAGCCCTTTCGCCTCAAGTTTTTGAATCGCTTCACGCAATGAGGGACGAGATACTTCGAACTGGATGGCCAGTTCACGCTCCGGTGGTAATTTCTGGCCCGGCTGTAAACTGCCTTCGAGGATCATTTGCTCGAGTTGCGCCATGATCACATCAGAAATTTTTGGCTGATTAATTTTACTATAGGCCATTTGGCGCTCAGCTCCGTTGTAAATTGGTCTTACCAATTTTTATGAGTGAGCGCACTTTATCAAATCACACTTTTGATGTCCAGATTGAAAATCAACCTTAAAAGGTGATCTCACTCAAAACAGCTCACGATGAGAGAGCATAGCCTAAAAAACTCATCATGGGGTCAGACCATTAAACCACAGCAAGAGCAGGTGCTAGCGGCTAGGTTCTGGAGCGCGGCAAAAAGCGCAGCTGCTAGAAAAAGCAGAACGGGCTGCGCCCTTATAGATTCTAGATTTTAGGTGCTAGGTTCTAGGCTCTAGATTCTAGAGCCACGAAGTGGCGTCCTAGAGCAGCGCTTTTTGCTGCGTCCTAGCAGCGAAGCGCCCTAGATTCTAGAAGCTGCGTCTTTCTTATTAACTCACCAACCCAAAAATAGTCAGCAGTGATAACACAGCAACCATCAGCGTAAAGTTGCGTTTGCTTAATACTAACAATGCTAAGGTCGACTGCACACAAACAGGCGCGCTAGACATCTCGGGCAAAGGCTGGGCAGCGAGTGCCGTTTCAGTGACCACTTGCCTAGCACTGGCATTGATATTTAACGCATTATTGCGCCACGCCGCGAGCCCTTCACTAAACTGACCACTGAGCGCATAGCCAAAGGAAAACACTCGGCTTGGGAGCCAATCAAACGCAAACATAATATCTTCAATCAGCGGTAAATTAAGTGACTTACGTATATTTTCCTCCGCATAAAAGCGCGCAGTGCAATATAACACAGCCCCCACAGGTCCAAGAAAAATAAGGCATAATGCCACTGCACCGTAGTAACGATAGTTAATCCAAGCAACGCTCTGCCCGACCTTGGCACCTAAATCTTTTTCCGAAACCGCCTCCAAACACTCACTGCAATCTAATTCAGCGGCATAGTGATAACAGGCCTGCACATCGGAGCGACACGCCGCCTGCATATATTTTTTAAAGGTATCGCGCTGTTTTTGATGATTAAAACAAATAATCGCCACCAGCACCCATAGCGCGAGACTTAATACTCCCCAAAACATACCCGACGCAATCCAACCCAACAGATAAACCACACCCGCGGGCAATATCAAAGCCAGCAACATATTAGCGTTATTAAGCGACGCTTTATCGCCAAAAAAGCTGGATTGGTAAGATTGCAGTACACGATCACACTGCCAAGAGGCGGGAAGAAACTTTAGTCGCTCCACAAGAATGGCGACCAGTAATGAAAATAATGCCATCGATAGTACTCCTTGTAAAAAAGCAGGACGGACTAGAAAAAGCAGAGCGGGCTTCGCCCTGCTAGGCCCTAGGTTCTAGGCTCTAGGTTCTAGGCTCTAGAGCGCTGCAAAAAGCGCAGCTGCTAGAAAAAGCAGAACGGGCTGCGCCCTTATAGAATCTAGATTTTAGGCTCTAGATTCTAGAGCGAGCTTGCGAGCGTCCTAGCAGTTGCGCAGCAACGTCCTAGATTCTAAAAGTCGCGAAGCTTTGCTAAATATCTTTCCCAGTCAAAGCTTGGGCCAGGGTCAGTTTTACGCATTGGCGCAATATCACAATGCCCAACAATCCGCTCGACACTCAAGCTAGGGTATTGTGCAAACAAGGCTTGAGTCAATTCAACAAGTTGCTGATATTGTGCGGCAGTATAGGGCTTAGTATCCGTCCCTTCGAGCTCAATGCCAATGGAAAAATCATTACAATTTTCCCTTTCACCATAACGGGACACGCCAGCGTGCCAAGCTCTATCTTCACAACTGACATACTGCACACATTCACCATCGCGGCGAATTAAAAAATGAGCTGATACCTTAAGCCCCGCTAAATCGGCGAAAGTTTCATCGGCACTGGTATCTAAACAGCCTTGAAATAATTGATCAATGTAAGGTAAACCAAAACATCCCGCGGGCAGGCTGATATTGTGGATCACCAACAGACTAATCTCCCCAAAGGGGCGTTGATTAAAATGTGGCGATTCACAGCGCCGCGCCGCGCGATACCAACCAAACTCAAAACTCATGTTTACTCCTTAAAAGCAGAACGGGCTGCGCCCTTATAGATTCTAGAGCGAGCTTGCGAGCGTCCTAGCAGTTGCGCAGCAACGCTCTAGGCCCTATATCCTAGCAGTTGCGTAGCGACGCTCTAGCACCTAGCGGCGCAGCCATGATAATCTTAAGCCCAAATGCAAGCAGGCAGACGATTGACCCATGTTAACCCATGCCCACTCGCCCGACGTATAAAAGCAAGGACTCCGATCATGCTAGAAAACGATATTCGCCACGCCGTAAAAACCGCGCTCAATGAAGATCTTGGCGGCACTGAAATCAACGAGCATACCAAAACCATTGCCTACGGTGACATTACTGCCGAACTTATTCCGGCAGATAAATATGCCGAAGCGACCTTAATCACCCGCGAAGAAGGGGTTTTTTGTGGCAAAGCTTGGGCAGAACAAGTCTTTAATCAATTAGGTGGCGAAGTCGCGCTGCATTGGCATGTCGATGATGGCGATCTTGTGTTACCCAATCAAGTCTTGTGTGAATTATCCGGCCCCGCTCGCGCCTTATTAACGGGTGAGCGCACCGCGATGAACTTTATCCAAACCTTATCCGGTGTCGCCACCCTCACCAAACACTATGTAGACAAACTTGCAGGCACTCACACACAGCTGCTCGATACCCGCAAAACCATTCCAGGACTGCGCACCGCCCAAAAATATGCTGTCACCTGTGGCGGCGGTAAAAATCACCGTATAGGTCTATTTGATGCCTTCTTAATTAAAGAAAATCACATTATGGCCTGTGGTGGTATTCGCCAAGCGGTGGATGCAGCGCGCAGTTTACACCCCAATAAACCCGTTGAGGTCGAAGTCGAGTCCTTAGCCGAACTGGCATTAGCACTGGATTCTGGCGCAGATATCATTATGTTAGATAACTTCGATATCACTATGATGGTCGAAGCGGTTGAACTGAATGCAAAAAGCCAAGCTAAAGGTAAAGGTGCAAAACTTGAAGTCTCTGGCAATGTGACCTTAGACACCTTAGCGGAATTTGCCAAAACGGGGGTGGATTATATTTCCGTCGGCGCTCTCACCAAGCATGTCCGCGCTTTAGACCTATCAATGCGACTGAAAGGCTAGAAAAAGCAGAGCGGGCTGCGCCCTTATAGATTCTAGGTACTAGGTTCTAGTAGCAGCCCATAAGCCGTCATCCTCGCGAACGACTGCATGGATGCAGGAGGTAGAATAACGCAGGAGCAGTTATCGACGAGGGGATCCAGCTTTATGCATTTCAGCTCTAGCTTCTAGAGCGAGCTTGCGAGCGTCCTAGCAGTTGCGCAGCAACGTCCTAGATTCTATCTTCCCAACCTTTACAGCATAACCCCACTAAATACGCACATTAAAAACAGGTATAACTCGCGTCGATGTTTTGACTCTGTGTTAAATGCGTCAACTTAACTAACATTGTCAAACATTTGTTAGAACGCAATACGTTTTAGCGTCAAGTTTTTAGACAAAATAATCATTTAATTAATACTTTATGCGTAAAAGTTGTTTCATTTTACTTAACTTACCTGAGCTTCGGATAAGAATTTAGCTCCCAAAAGGAACTAAATGCTCGTTCCCTGATCCGATCATTCGACCAAGAGTGATTAGAAAAAGGAACGAGCATGAACAAACTAGTTGAAACTTACTGTGATGTCGATGATTTCTGTCAGTTATTTATCCCACATTGGCAACGCTTATTGCTTGATAATGGTGAAATGAAGCGTAATAGACCTTGTCGCCTTTCTCCCGCAGAAGTGATGACCATTATCATTCATTTCCATCAATCACATTACCGAGATTTCAAAAATTATTATCTGCACTATGTTTGTCGCCAGCTAAAACCCTATTTTCCAGAGTTGTTGAGCTACACTCGTTTCCTTGCATTAATGCCTAGCGTCGTTGTCCCTATGTGTAGCTATCTGACTTCAAAGCTTGGAAAGCCAACGGGAATTCAGTTTGTCGACTCCACTAAAATTGAAGTCTGTCATATTATTCGAGCGAAGCGAAATAAGGTTTTTGAAGGCATTGCCGAACATGGAAAGGGAACTATGGGCTGGTCGTTTGGATTTAAACTGCATCTTATTATCAATCACTTGGGTGAAATTGTAGCGTTAAAACTGACGAAAGGTAATGTCGATGACAGGCAACCTGTCAGTGAAATGGCTGAGTCTCTTTTTGGTAAGCTTTATGGTGATAAAGGCTATATTAGCCAAGCCCTAACAGGTGAGCTTTTGGAAAAGGGCGTTGAGTTAATCACCACAGTTCGTAAGAACATGAAGAAAAAGTTTATTTCTCTATGGGATAGAGCAATCTTAAAAAAGCGATTCATCATTGAAACAGTGAATGACCAATTGAAGAACATTTCCTATATTGAACACTCAAGACACCGCAGCGAGCATGGGTTCATGCTCAATCTACTTGGTGGATTGATTGCATATTGTTTAAAAGAAGAAAAGCCATCGTTAAATCTAACAGCTCAGGAGCTTGAACTGTTAGATAGCTCTAATTTAGTGCTGGCTTAACCAGATCTGAGGTTAACTTTGTACTAACTTTTACCTAGGCGAGATGGCCGTTTCGGCCTTCCTTATCAAAATGAGCTCAAAGTGAATTGTCGCTAGCCAAAAAACCAGCAATTCATGCCAAGCAATTAAGATAAGCAGCCGAAACGAACACAATCGATAAATGACACTTTGCACTGTATTGGAGTTAAAAATGAAAGGTATCAAAATGAATAAGAATGCTCAGGGTTTTACCTTGATCGAACTGATGATTGTAGTAGCCATTATCGGTATTTTGGCAGCTGTGGCATTGCCTGCATATCGTGATTATGTTGTTACTGCTGATGGTGGTGCAACAATGAAAACTATTGGCGGCTTATCTTCTACTGCTGCTGCTTGTGTAAGTTCAGGCATCGGATGTAAGACAGTTAACGATAACATTAAAGCTGCTGGTGCGACAGGAACTATGGAACCAGAAAAACAAAGCACTTACACATTCGCTACAACTCGTTGCAAAATTACTGCAACTGTAGAACCAACTGGCGCTGTGGCTTATGCCGTTGAAGCTGTCGGTGACAATGATGTAAAACTTTGCGAACAAGGTGCAGGTGTAAAAGCTAGTACCTAATCTTATTCTTTTATAGAAAGCCCCTTAAAGGGGCTTTTTTATTTTTATCAATTAATTATCCCAGTTAACCATAATCTTGGATACATTTGCGGATTAAGCGCGGTATCACCAAGGCTCGCGATTAACAGTGCACCACAGATTATCACTGCTGCCATTAATACCACTTTCCAAGGTAATGCAATCACTCGCAGTTGATAGTGACGGCAATTAACAGCCAATAATGCCACCAATAATGCTTGGGATAATGGCATGACAATTACCCCGTCAAACATGGCATAAATCCATAGTGCGCATAGTGCAAATGCCAACACTATATCGGTAGTGTCCTTCTCTATGCCTATATATGAGCCTGTGTCGAGGCTACATTGTGAGTTTTTAGCTAAATGCTCACTCGGTTTTTCCCCTAATAAGGTAAGCCGCTTTAATATTGACCATAATATTATCAGCGACCAACTCGTAGCCAAGATAAACGCAACCACACCAAACTCATATAAAAACTGCATGAGGGCATTATGTGGGTGAGCATTAGGTAAAGGTCTTGCTTCTGCCCATGCAAAACTCATTGGCCCGTAACCTAAGCCAATACGTTCAGGGATCGCATGCAAAATATAAATCCACATATCAATACGGCCAGAGCTATTGGTTCTTAATTGCCAAATTGGGCTATCAAAAATAAACAGTGGAATAATAATGATCAGCACCAGCCATAAAAGCGTGCCGAAAGCCACCGCCTTTAAAATAGGGCGAATAAACCCTTTACGCAGATCGGTAGATAAAAAGCGATATACCACAACAGCCGCCACTACCAGCGCTAATACTGCGCCGCGAGCCTCTGATTGCAGCAGGATTAACCACAACACACTAAAGGTCACCATGGCTGCCCGTTTATATTTTTTAAGTGGTTCGATATAAAAAGACAAACACAACAACGGTAGCAGCATAACTTGCAATTGATTGAAAAACCTTACATTCATAAAGCCTGCCACTAAAGAATGCACATCTGGCCGATTAGCATCGAGTGCATGAAAAAACAGCAGCAAAAAAAACTTAACCGCAATACAAATCGAGAAAAATAATGCAAATCCAAAAAAATATTGTAGCGTCAGATTTCTGCCAATGTCAGTTATGAGTACACCTAAGATATAAAACAAACAGAGCAGCAAAAAAAAGTTGGCTAATTCAAGTAATGACCAAAATGGATGCTGGCTAAAAAGGGTTGATATAAAACCAAGTATAAATAGGCTTACCACCACCCAAAGTGTAAAAGGCGATGGGGCTATCATCGGAATACTCGATCGCCACAAAAGGCCAACCGCTGAACACACGATAAATATAATTACTAGGATTCGCTTAAGATCGTAAGCGTTATCCACCCCCAGATATCCTGTGATATAACCTGATAATACCGAGCCAAGTAAAAATAGCGCGAAGAAAGTGAGCAGGATAATCCGGCTAAAAATCGGAGTTGATTGCAATATCTGTTTCCTTAATTGAGCATTCCATCACGTATTTATCCCACAATATTGGCGTTAAAGTGCATCACCAAATCACCGATTATTTACGCGTTCTAGTCAAGTAAATCGAAGTGACTTTATTATAAGGCATTGTTATTTATCGACCATTAATCCACAGTACAGTTTATGGTAAAATATAGCCATTTTTGAAAGCTGTACATAAATTCGCATCCTTATGATGATACTCATTTTTTTGTGATTATTTGAGCTTTTTTATATATGACAAATAACCATTTTGCCGCTATGATGGAAAAACTAATGGAGATAGGAGTTTTTCATGCCATCCGCTGGCCTTCACCTGGGATTATCCACCCTTTTCATCCGTAAAGGTCTGCTTAATGAAGAGCAGATGGCGAGTGCCATCACCAAATCCCGCCAAAACAAACAGACCTTAGTCACTACCTTAGTGCAAACTAAGCTCGTGTCTGCTCGCAGTATTGCCGAGCTTTGCTATGAGGAATATGGCACTCCGCTGTTGGATTTAGCCGAATTTGATGTTAGCGCCATCCCTGAAGAGTTTCTGAATAAAAAACTGATTGAAAAACACCGCTGCTTACCGCTATTTAAGCGCGGCAATCGCCTCTATATCGCCACTTCCGACCCCACAAATATTGCCGCCCTTGAGGAATTCCAATTTAGTGCTGGCCTACATGCCGAAGCGATTTTGGTGGAAGAAGATAAGCTCGCTAAGGCCCTTGAAAAGGTACTAGAAGAAGATATTACTGGCCTTGATTTAAGCGGCATGGATGAAGCAGCACTTGCTGGTATTGAAGTTACCGATACCGATAAACGCAATGAAGACAATGCTGGTGAATCCAGTGATGATGCCCCTATCGTCATTTATATCAATAAGATATTAACCGATGCTATTCGTAAGGGCGCTTCAGACTTACATTTTGAGCCCTATGAAAAACGCTATCGTATCCGTTTTCGTATCGATGGTATTTTGCATGAAGTCTCCGAACCGCCCATTAGTTTAGCTGGGCGACTCTCGGCGCGCTTAAAGGTAATGTCAAAACTCGATATTGCCGAGCGCCGCGTCCCCCAAGATGGCCGGATTAAAATGAAGCTATCCCGCACTAAGTCCATCGACTTTCGGGTAAGCACCCTGCCGACCCTGTGGGGCGAGAAGATTGTAATGCGGATATTGGATTCCTCATCCGCACAATTAGGCATTGAAAAACTAGGTTACGAACCCGATCAAGAAAAGCTTTACCTTGAGATGCTGGCTAAACCCCAAGGGATGATTCTGGTCACAGGCCCCACGGGTTCGGGTAAAACCGTTTCGCTCTACACCGGCTTAAATATCCTCAATACCGCCGAGCGTAATATCTCCACTGCCGAAGATCCGGTGGAAATTAACCTTGAGGGTGTAAACCAAGTTCATATTAATTTAAAAGCGGGTTTAACCTTCGCCTCGGCACTACGCTCCTTTTTGCGCCAAGACCCCGATGTGGTGATGGTCGGCGAAATCCGTGACCTTGAAACCGCCGAAATTGCCATTAAAGCGGCACAAACTGGCCATTTAGTATTATCAACACTGCATACCAACTCGGCGGCAGAAACACTCACCCGTTTAATTAATATGGGCGTACCCGGCTATAATATTGCCAGCTCAGTTAATTTAATTATTGCTCAACGACTTGCACGGCGACTTTGCCCTGAATGCAAGCAACCCGAACAAATACCTGAACATGAGCTACAACGTTTAGGCTTTAGTGATGCACAAATCGCCCAAGGGTTTACCACCTATAAACCCGTGGGTTGTGAGCATTGTTCTGGTGGCTATAAAGGACGGGTCGGCATTTACGAAGTGATGAAGATGTCAGATGAAATTGCCCGTACTATTATGGAAGGGGGTAATTCATTACAAATTGCAGGCCAAGCTAAAGCACAAGGGATGCGCGATCTGCGTCAATCAGGGCTACTAAAAGTGATCCAAGGTGTCACCAGTATTGCCGAAGTGAATCGGGTAACCAGTTTTTAATAGCGGGACGGACTGCGCCCTTTTAGAAGCTAGGCTCTAGATGCTAGAGCGAGCATGCGAGCGTTCTAACAGTTGTCAGCAACGTCCTTCTTAGCTTTACAACCAACAGGGATAATTTATGGCTACGGCAACCACAGTAAAAAAGCCTCGCCCAAAAAAGATTGAGCAAAAAAGCCAACCTAAAATTTATACCTTTGAATGGAAAGGTGTTAATCGCGACGGTCAAAAAACCAGTGGCGAACTGAGGGGGGCCTCTGCTGCTGAGGTTCGTAGCAAGTTAAAATCTCAAGGGGTAAATCCTAAAACCGTTCGCAAACAATCGGCCGCCTTATTTAAATTAGGCGATGCCAAAATTACCCCTATGGATATTGCGATGGTAACTCGGCAAATTGCCACCATGCTTGCCGCTGGGGTGCCATTAGTGACTACCATTGAACTACTGGGTCGCGGCCATGAAAAAGCAAAAATGCGTGAGCTGTTAGCGACAATTCTATCGGAGATCCAATCAGGTATTCCCTTATCCGATGCTTTACGCCCCCACCGACGCTATTTTGATGATCTCTATGTTGACTTAGTTGCTGCGGGTGAACATTCAGGCTCACTCGATGTAGTGTTTGATCGTATTGCGACCTACCGTGAAAAATCTGAAGCATTAAAATCTAAGATTAAAAAAGCCATGTTTTATCCGGCAGCAGTAGTAATAGTCGCTATTTTAGTAACAGCACTATTATTACTGTTTGTGGTGCCACAATTTGAAGATATTTTTAAGGGCTTTGGGGCCGAGTTGCCTGCTTTTACCCAATTAGTGCTGCAAATCTCCCGCGGCTTACAATCCTCTTGGTATATCTTTTTGGGTGCCATAGTGGCTGGCGTATTTTTATTTGTGAGGGCTCATAGGAACTCACAAATCGTGAGAGACAGAGTTGACGAAGTCATCTTAAAAATTCCAGCTATTGGTCCCATTCTACACAAAGGCGCTATGGCGCGTTTTGCCCGTACCTTAGCCACCACCTTTGCCGCTGGTGTCCCCTTAATCGACGGCTTAGAATCAGCCGCAGGGGCATCGGGCAATGCGGTATACCGTAAAGCCATCTTAAAAATCCGCCAGGAAGTGATGGCCGGGATGCAAATGAACGTGGCAATGCGAACCACAGGGCTGTTCCCCGATATGCTGATCCAAATGGTGATGATTGGCGAAGAATCAGGCTCTCTTGATAATATGCTTAATAAAGTTTCAACTATCTATGAGATGCAAGTAGACGACGCTGTCGATGGTTTATCCAGCCTAATTGAACCTATCATGATGGTGGTCATTGGTACTGTTGTTGGTGGTCTTATTGTCGCTATGTATTTACCCATCTTCCAAATGGGTAAAGTGGTTGGTGGCTAGAACGTTGCAAAAACCGCAGCAGCCAGAAAAAGCAAAACGGGCTACGCCCTTATGGATTCTAGGTTCTAGAGCAGCGAAGCGTCCTAGAGGCCTAAAATCCGTTTTACATTGAACAATATAATTAAGTAAGAATAATGACTGAATTTTTCACTTTATTGGGTCACACTTTTGACCAAGCACCATGGCTTTTTATCTGCTTAAGTTTTGTGTTTGCCGCAACTATTGGCAGTTTTTTAAATGTGGTTATCCATCGTTTTCCGGTGATGATGAAGCGCGAATGGCAACAGGAATGTAATCAGTATCTGCAGGAATATCATGCAGATGTAGTCAAACAAGTCGGTTTAGAAAAGCTTAACAAGCCTATAGATAACTATCCTGAAAAATACAATCTAGTGGTACCAGGTTCTGCCTGCCCTAAATGTAAAACCGCCATCAAGCCTTGGCATAATTTGCCGATTATGGGCTGGTTAATGCTCAGAGGAAAATGCGCAGCCTGCAGCGCGCCAATCTCCGCCCGTTACCCAATCATTGAATTGATAACTGGTTTACTCATTGCTACATTGGCTTGGCATTTTGGCCCCAGCGGGCAATTTGTGTTTGCTGCAGTATTAACCTTTGTATTGATTGCGCTCACCGGAATCGATCTGGATGAAATGCTGCTTCCCGACCAGATGACACTTCCCCTGCTATGGTTAGGACTACTCATTAACCTCAACCATACCTTTACCAACCCAACCGATGCGATTATTGGTGCCGCAGTAGGCTATTTAAGTTTATGGTCGATTTTTTGGCTATTTAAGCTGTTAACCGGTAAAGAAGGCATGGGCTATGGTGACTTTAAACTGCTTGCCGTATTTGGTGCTTGGCTTGGTTGGCAAATGTTGCCACTGGTGATTTTACTTTCATCCTTAGTGGGTGCCCTCGTAGGCATCACGCTGATCTTGACCAAACGTAATCAACTGGCAAATCCGATTCCCTTTGGTCCTTACATTGCCGCCGCAGGTTGGATCGCCCTAATATGGGGTCAACCTATTGTGGATTGGTATTTAAGTACGTTATAGAACTGGCTTCGGCCTTATAGATTCTAGGCTTTAGGTTCTAGAAGGAGCGCAGCGACGCCCTAGCAGGACGAAGTCTAGTCCGTTCTAGGTCCTAGCAGCGTCACGTCCTTCATCGCTTTTAAGAGAGTTTTATGTCCAAATTTGTTGTCGGTTTAACGGGCGGGATTGGCAGTGGTAAAACGACCGTGGCGAATCTGTTCGCGGCAGAAGGTGTTTGCCTAGTCGATGCCGATGTCGTTGCCCGAGAAGTCGTCGCACCAGGCACCTACGGATTAAACGCCATTATTGACCATTTTGGGACAGAAATCTTAACGGCTTCGGGCGAGCTTGACCGCGCAAAACTTAGGCAGCGAGTGTTTAGCGATGAACAAGCGCGTCAGTGGTTAAATCAACTGCTGCACCCTATGATCCGCCAAGAAATGCTTTTGCAAGTCAAAAATGCCACCTCAGACTATGTAATTATGGTTGTACCCTTGCTATTTGAGAACGGGTTAGATAGGTTAGTCAATCGGACTTTAGTGGTGGATATTTCGCCAGAATTACAAATAAGCCGTACCGTAAAGCGGGACAATGTCGATGCAACTCAAGTAAATAACATCATTGAGAGCCAGTGTAGCCGCAGTGAAAAACTCGCTAGAGCCGATGACATTATTGATAATCAGGGAGAGATATCAACGCTAAAACAAGAGGTGCAAGCATTGCATCAGCGCTATTTACAATTATCTGGTAATCACAACGCCCATGACTGACTTAGTTTATGAACAGCCTTTAAATGAGAAGATCCGCAGCTACTTGCGGCTCGAATACCTCAACAAGCAGCTCTGTAATAACCTAAATCACGACCACCAGCATAGATGTTTCTACCCTCTGTTTTCCCTGTGCGAGCTCTCGGAGCGCTGCGACTACCGCAATGAGGTCCTCAAAGATATCGAGCGAAATCTACTGCAACTGAGCAAATGGCAAGAACTCGAGCATGTCGATAGCGAACAAATCCGCTTTTATATTCAAGCCTTAACCCAAGCCAGAGAACCATTACAACGCCCCGAACGCTGTGGGAGCCAGCTAAAGCAAGACAGATTCTTATCAGCGCTCAGGCAACGCTTTGGTATGCCAGGTGCCTGCTGTAACTTCGACCTTCCCCAACTGCATTTTTGGCTCGCCAAACCCTGGGAAGAAAGACGCCAGGATTATCAAGCTTGGATAAGTCACTTCGATCCCCTACTCACACCCATCACGCTTTTGCTTCAACTGACCCGCAGTACCGCTGATTTCGATAATGCCACCGCTCATGCCGGTTTTTATCAAGGGGATAGCACTCAAGCCCTGTCATTAGTTAGAGTCAAAGTCGATGCTTCCCACGGTTGTTATCCCACGATCAGTGGCCATAAAAATCGTTATGCCATTCATTTTGTACAATTCGATCAACAACGCCACTCAGACCGAAGCATCGAATTCTTACTAGCGACCTGCGCGTGAAGCCTTTACACTAACGCCATTGATAACCGTTATTCGTTATTCGTTATTCGTTATTCGTTATTCGTTATTCGTTATTCGTTATTCAGCAGTAAATCAAGAGATCCCCATTATGCCGTTAACCGTCAACTGCCCAATTTGCAAAACCCCAGTACAATGGAGCCCTCAGTCAGAGTTCAAACCTTTTTGCAGTGAGCGCTGTAAGATGATCGATCTCGGTGATTGGGCATCGGAGAAACACGCCATTCCAGTCAAATCTGAGTTTGATGTCGACGCTTTAGACGAACTTGGTTACGACGAAGAAAGCTTCTTTAAAGAATAAGCCTCATACAACAACTCCGTATATTTACCAACGGCCAGAACCGACGAGTCTCGGATTGTTGTTCATACAGTGATAAGTAGAAATTTATGACAAAACGTATTCATGTTGCCGTGGGCATTATTCTTAATACTGACGGACAAATCCTACTCGCCAAGCGCCCAGAGCATTTACATCAAGGCGGCAAATGGGAATTTCCCGGTGGAAAAGTGGAGCAAAACGAAACCGTTACCCAAGCCTTAATTCGTGAGTTAAAAGAAGAAGTGGCGCTTAACGTCCATTCGAGCGAACCTTTTATGGCCTTAAGCTACGACTACCCAGATAAACAGGTACTACTCGATATTCACACTGTGAGTGACTTTACGGGCGAGGCGCAAGGGCTTGAAGGACAACAAATCGTCTGGGTCGATAAGCACGAGCTCACCCATTACGACTTCCCTGATGCTAATAAACCTATCCTCGCCAAGCTATTAGCACAAAACTAATCACATCTTTTTATGGGTAACAGCCAGATTTACATTAGCGATACGTGATCTGGCTTGCAGCTAATTCATTCACAACTTTTACAAAACGTAAATTAGTGCTTGAATGCAAATTCATTATTCTTCTTCGATTTTGAGGGCATATCATGCACAATAACGTTAAAGCATTACTCGCCACGACCGCGTTATTTTTTAGTTGCCAAGTACTAGCAAATGGCGGCTGTGGCTTTGAAGAGCAAAAACAGGGCTTGATTGCCACCTGCAGCGAGGAGAAACAAGAAGTGATTTTAACCGGTGTAGTTGAAGCGCAACATTTAGTAAAAGATCTCAATGAGTTTGCTGAGGGCTACAAGAGCTATCAGGTGGATACCGCAGCCTTAGCCCCTCTTAAAAATATCGCTGAGCCAACCGAAATTGTGGTCATCATCGGCACTTGGTGCCCAGACTGCCATCGCGAAACACCACGCTTTATTCGCATTATGGAAGAAGTGGCTAACCCCAATATCAAAGTGACTTATATTGGGGTTGATCGCAGCAAGCAAGATCCAGAAGGACTGGCGGCAAAATACGAATTCAAACGTATTCCCACCTTTATCGTGCTACAACAGGGTAAAGAAATTGGCCGTATCGTTGAGCGTCCAACCGTCTCCCTCGAAAAAGATTTAGTCGAGATTTTAAACTAATCTCGAGTCGCTAAATAATAAAGGCCGCCAAGTGTACACTTGGCGGCCTTTATCTTTTAAAAATGGATTTGAGGTTAAATCGCTTCTTCTAAAATTCGCTGTGCCAGCATCACTAACACGCCCTCACGCAGTGCGCCGCCCGATAGCGCCAACTGCTCAATCCCCAAGAATTCAAAGAGCGCGAGTAAAATCGCCACTCCAGCAGCAAATGTCGGTGCGCGCTCGGCACTTAGGCCGATAATCCCCATAAGGCTGGCATGTTCTTCGGCAAGGATTTCCGCTTTAAGCTGATTCAGCACAGCTAAGGTAATGATTTCAGACTGCTTACGGTGCATTAAGACTTCGACCACAGATTGCACCGCGCCAGAAGCCCCTACCACACAGTGCCATCCTAAGTCTTTTAACCTTTGTCTATGTTCACCTAAGACTTCCAACACTTCCTGCTTGGCATCGTCAAAATCGAGCTCTTGTAACGGGGCATTGTTAAAGAAGCGACGGTTAAAGGTCACACTGCCCATAGGCAAACTGGTCTTAAACTGAACTTGGTGACCATCACCGATAATAAACTCGGTACTGGCGCCACCAATATCGATCACTAAACGTCGACCTTGGCCGCAAGTGGTCGCCACCATACCTTGATAAATCAGCTCCGCTTCACGCATACCTGAGATAATCTCAATCGGATGACCCAAAAGCGGAATCGCCTTCTGATTAAACTCATCGGAATTATGGATACAGCGCAGTGTCGCGGTAGCAATTACAGCGACATGATTAGGATGGATTTTATGCAGCGCTAACATTTGGGCAAACATTGCTAGACAATCTAGGCCACGCTGCATCACTTCTGCGGTTAGATGACCATCTTCGCCAATGCCTTCGGCTAACCTTACTTTACGTTTGTATTTAGCAATAATGTGTGGCTGACCGCCTTTTGTCTTAGCGATCAGCATATTAAAGCTATTAGAGCCTAAAGTAATGGCGGCATAAGCGGGTGTTGGCATTTAAGGCTGTCTACGCGTCCTGTCATGGCGAGGTGGACGACCACCACTACGATGTGCACCTTGAGTACGACTCACCCCAGAGCGCTCACGTAAATTACGAGCTCCCGCTGGATGTTTACGATGAATCTTAGCTGGCTGTGGAATATCATCCAGTAAGGCATCGCGGTCATAATTACTCACTGGGATTGAGTGATTAATATAAGTCTCAATCGCTGGCAAGTTTAGTGCGTATTCTTCACAGGCAAAACTAACTGATACCCCTTTGTTACCCGCTCGCCCAGTACGACCAATACGGTGGACGTAATCTTCACAATCATCTGGTAAATCATAATTGTAAACATGGGAAACATCGGAGATATGCAGGCCGCGTGCAGCCACGTCAGTCGCAACCAAGATATCTAATTGACCTTGCGTAAATTGCTCTAGGATTCGAATACGTTTCTTCTGTGGCACATCCCCAGTGAGCAAACCCACACGGTGACCATCACCCTCAAGCCAAGCCCATAAGTTCTCACAGCTATGCTTAGTGTTTGAAAAAACAATGGCTTTCTCAGGCCAATCTTCTTCAATCAGCGTTAGCAATAAACGCATCTTATCTTCTTGGGAAGGATAGAAAATTTCTTCTTTGATATTCTTTGAGGTTTTTTCTTCGGGGGCAATTTCGACTTTCACCGGATCATTCATATGATCATAAGCCAACTCTTGCACCTTCATTGAAAGCGTCGCTGAAAACAACATGTTCAGGCGCTGATCGGCATTAGGCATGCGTCGGAATAAGAAACGAATATCCTTGATAAAACCGAGGTCGAACATACGATCGGCTTCATCTAACACCACGGCTTGAATCGCATTTAAGCTAATAATGCCCTGACGCACATAATCGATAATCCGTCCGGTTGTACCGATTAAGATGTCAACACCTTGGTCTAGCACTTTACGTTGGACGTCGTAACTCTCACCACCGTAAACAATCCCCACCTTTAAGCGAGTATGTTTCGCGAGTAAAATCGCGTCCTTAGCAATTTGAATGGCTAATTCACGGGTGGGCGCCATGATAATGGCACGCGGTTGATTTAATTGACGTCCTTCAGGAATCGGGGTCGACAATAAATGGTTAAATGTGGCAACCAAAAACGCCATAGTCTTGCCAGTGCCCGTCTGAGCTTGGCCAGCGATATCTTTTGATTGAAGTAATACGGGTAATGATAACGCCTGAATCGGCGTACAAAATTCAAAGCCGTTCTCGGCAAGGGCCTGTTTAACCTCAGGATGCAGAGGTAAGTCGGCAAATTTTTGATTTGATAAATGTGTTTGGCTCATAGCGCAAGCATACCATTTGGGGTTGCAATAAGATACTCGATCGTTTGAAATAGCCACATTGTAAAAGGTAACTTGAAAAGCTATTTTTCAGCCCCAATATACATGGTAAGCCATTAACAAACCAGCAATGGCAACCAAACTGGAGAACATCATGAGCGATAAAATTATATACCTGAGCGACGACAGCTTCGAAAACGACGTATTAAAGGCCGATTTACCAGTATTGGTAGACTTTTGGGCTGAATGGTGTGGTCCATGTAAAATGATCGCGCCAATCCTTGACGACGTTGCCGAAGAGTATGCCGGTCGCGTGACTATCGCTAAATTAAACGTTGACCAGAACAACGTTTCTCCAGCGAAATACGGCGTTCGCGGCATTCCAACATTGCTGTTATTCAAAAACGGTGAGTTGGCAGCGACCAAAGTTGGCGCGCTCTCTAAAACTCAGTTAAAAGAGTTTATCGACGCACAAATCTAATTTGTTGTCGTTATGAGTGACCTCCGGCACAAGCTGAAATTAAATTGTGCCGGAATGCCCCTAAATTTCTGGACGCCCCGCTTTGTTAGTGCTACTTTAATAACCAGATTCTTTCTAACTAAACCACTTCTCGCTCGTCAATCACTATCCTGAATCACAAACTTTACTGATTGATCGCGGTAAGCTTTGTCGCGTAACACAAGATCCCCAACATGAACTTAACTGAATTAAAAGACACGCCGATATCCGACCTAGTTTCGCTAGCCGAAAACATGAAACTCGAAAATATGGCCCGTGCTCGCAAGCAGGACATTATTTTCTCCATCCTTAAAGCCCACGCCAAAAGTGGCGAAGACATTTTCGGTGGCGGCGTATTAGAGATACTCCAAGACGGATTCGGTTTCTTACGAAGTGCAGATGGATCTTACTTAGCTGGCCCTGATGATATTTACGTGTCACCAAGCCAAATTCGCCGTTTCAACATGCGAACGGGTGACACCATTTTTGGTAAGATTCGTCCACCAAAAGAAGGTGAACGTTATTTTGCCCTGTTAAAAGTTAACGAAGTTAACTTTGATAAACCTGAAAACTCTCGCAATAAAATCCTCTTTGAAAACTTAACCCCACTCCACGCAGAAGAACGTATGCGTATGGAGCGTGGTAATGGCTCAACTGAAGACATCACTGCCCGTATTCTGGATTTATGCTCACCTATCGGTAAAGGTCAACGTGGTCTGATCGTTGCGCCACCAAAAGCGGGTAAAACGCTATTACTGCAAAACATTGCGCAATCCATTACCTACAACAACCCTGAAGTGGTATTGATGGTTCTGCTGATCGATGAACGCCCAGAAGAAGTAACCGAGATGCAACGCCTAGTTAAAGGTGAAGTTATTGCATCTACCTTCGACGAACCAGCAAGCCGTCACGTACAAGTGGCTGAAATGGTTATTGAAAAGGCTAAACGTTTAGTCGAACACAAAAAAGACGTGGTGATTCTGCTCGACTCTATCACCCGTTTAGCGCGTGCTTACAACACTGTAATCCCTTCATCAGGCAAAGTGTTAACCGGTGGTGTGGACGCCAACGCACTGCACCGTCCAAAACGCTTCTTCGGTGCAGCACGTAACATCGAACACGGCGGCAGCTTAACCATTATCGCTACTGCGTTAGTCGATACCGGTTCTAAGATGGACGAAGTGATTTACGAAGAGTTTAAAGGTACTGGTAACCAAGAGCTGCATCTGTCACGCAAAGCCGCTGAAAAACGCGTTTTCCCTGCGATTGACTTTAACCGCAGCGGTACTCGTCGTGAAGAGAAGCTGACAAATCCTGACGAACTGCAAAAAATGTGGATCCTGCGTAAGATCCTCAATCCAATGGATGAAGTCAGTGCAATGGAATTTCTCATTGATAAGCTGGCGATGACTAAGACTAACGAAGAATTCTTCACCGCGATGAAACGCGCAAAGTCTTAAGCCATATAAGATTGTATGAATAATAAGGCCGCTCACTGAGCGGCCTTTTTTTACGTTTTACACATGGTGATGGATTGCAAAGCCGCGAGTGCGGCTCACTCGATTCAAGTGACTTAATCAAGCACAGGCAAATAACTGAGTACTAACTGATCTCGGCTTAGTTGCCCATCAATTATCTCACCTACTGTACCGTTGTTTAACTTGATGGCAAGCGTGGCCTCGCCGACCTGCGCCTTAAAGGTTTCCATTTCTTTAATTCGGTTGATCAGCGCCAATGCTAAAGTGTTTTCTGCGGTCGCAGCATACACACGGCCATTTACTGTCACTTCCGCTTGTGTGGCTAATGCAGGGCCGGCTAGATGAATACCGACGTATTCACGCCATACTCTGGCTTTTTGCTCGCCTTGATAATCACTGTCAACCGATGCAAGCACCACTTGGCGTAATATCATCTGCAGTAAATTGCTCTTACCTTTTGGCTGGCCGTTAACAGTATCAAATTGGAAGTAACGTGAAACTGAACGATCGTAATTAGGTAATGGCTCAATACTTTGTTGGGCAAAATCAGTGTAATAAGGCAGATAGCTATCGAGCTTACCACTCACGCCACAGCTTTCGGTAAAGAGCGGCGTGCTACCACGAGTCAGCCCAGGGCCTTCACCCATGGTCATCTTACACAACATGTCTTGGAACACTGGACCCACATTCGGTAAATCAACCAAGGCTTTATAACCACGACTCGAAGTACTACGTGGGGTGGTACGTGACACTAAGGCTCGCACGGCTAACAATTTATCAGGCCATACACCTAACACGTCGCGCTCATTCACATACGGATGGTTAGGTGAGGATGCAGGCGTTTTAATACCGTTGAGTAAGCGGCCCGAAAAGCTAACATCAGCCGTTAATAAATCCTGAAATTGAGGATTTATTTGCGATTTAATGATCAACTCTTTCAAGGCTTCTGGGGAATCAGAGAACTGACTGATCACCTCACCCGGCTCAAATTGCGCCTTCATATCGCCGCTTTTAAAACGATATTGCTCAAGTACCTTAGCAAAATTGTACTGCTGTCTTAACGCTACGCTGCCATCAGCTTGCTTGTATGTGACGTCCAATGTGGCGTCGTTTTCTCCCACTAGCTTAAGGAAGAAATCGGCCGACTGATTCATTGCCCGCTGATTCGCACAATACCAAGCCTCGCTACCTGCCGCAGCCAGTCGGTCGCACTCACCAGCAAAAAAGTTTTCTGATAGACCAAACAATTGCTCTAAAAAGCTCACATCTTCAATGAATTGACGTATCTCATCAAACTGAACTTTGCGATTAATGGTGTAACTTAGACTATGATCCTCAAACAAAGATTGACGATTATGGCGTAGGTTCATGGTCTCGTAGCTATCAAAATACTTATCGATATAGAACTGGTTAATATCATCTAAGTTTTTACCCGCATCACCACGATTACAGTTGCTGTTAAGAGACACATGTTCATCTGTGCAATAAGAATACTGACGTAGGCTATTGTTTTGCTCAATATTGTAAAGCGCGCCAAATCGGGTATCCCCGTTAACAATGCCTTTGGCAAGTTCGTCGCGACGCTTAGCATCTTCCGCTTTGAGCGATACAAATTCGTTAGCCTTTGTTTCCACTTCGCGGGCATAGCCAAAACGTAACGCCGCTAAGTCATAGGGTTCAAACGTGGTTGCAAACCGATTCACGTTGTAGTCCATTTGGCTCGAAAACTCGGCATTAACAGTAATATCTGGGTAACCTGCATCGCTAAAGGCGGCTTTTAATTCCGTCAGTTGTGCTTGGTTAAAGGTATTGTCGTGGTCGCGACTCCCAGCAAAGTTATGTCTTAAGCCAAAGGTATGCCCTAATTCATGGGTCAAGGTGCCGGCAAATGCTTGTGCAGCAAGGGCTGTAGTTAATGAGTCTTGTAAACTTATCGGCAAATCTTCAAATGCCGCTAATTTACCGCCCACTTTGCCATCAACCCACATTTCGGCTTTTTTCCAATCAATTTCATGACCTTTGATACCGCGAGGTAATTCACGATTACTACCACCTGTAGCAAACACGGTATCCACATGCATCATTGAATTTTCAGACCAAAACGCTTGTGTTTTTTCATCAAAATCCGCCAAAGCATCGAGACTATTATCCTTAGGCGTTAATAACATTGATTTGGGTGCTGCAATAAGCTGCTGAGTCGGTTGTTCAAATGCCGCCGCCTCAACTGGCACAGTATCAACGCTGACATCTGGCTTGTTCAAATTCGACACATAAGGCTCGCCCGTTAACGATGTGACTGAATTCGCGTCCAATTTGCCTCTGTTATAATCTAAACGCACTTGGCGATAGTAACGTACTGCGCCTTGTTTTAGATTCGAGCTGTATTGATTGACTCGCGCACTCACAATTTCGCCTGTAAGCGGGTTTGCCGCGGATGGGCCATAACCCGCCAAACCATTATCCAGCGGTTCATCAAATAAAGTGATGTTGCTATAGCGCAGGTCGCCATGGCGTTTATCGTGGGCTTGCTCAAGTTTTATCTGTGGGAAACCCGTTTTATACAACTTGTTTTGAATGTTAATTGCCGTCACGGACTCGATAGCAGCATCCAAAAAGGGTTTATTTTTCGCATCGTAGAAATTATTACTCAAGTAATAAGTCAGTTCCGATTTGGCCGGATTGAAGCGATTCATGTAGGTACGCACATACCCGTCAACGCCCTCTGAATCAGTCGCATCACGGTAAGTATGGGAAGAGGTAAAGAAACCAAATGCGCCCTTTTCATTTTCGGCATAGGGAATCGCTTGATAGTCTTTACTGGCTAACTGATCCACCGCCACAATCGAAATAAACTCAGTGGTCGTAAAGGATAGATTGTCGAGGTTGCCACCGTAAAATTGGTTAAAGCAACTTGGTGAAGCCTGATAGGTATGCTCAATTTCAAAGTTAACCACGCCCTTAGCTAAATCCATCTCATAGCCTTTTTGGCCTTGAGTATTCACTAGTCGTGGGGCCTCTGTTTCAGTCACACATTCACCAAAGGTGAAAATGTCATTAATGCCCAGCTCGGCAATTTTAGCTTTGGCAAAATCGGGGACAAAGTAGCGCTTATCCTGCCATGTTAAATTAGCATCGGTGTTAACTTGCTCTACGTTAATACACTCACGCCATTTATCTTCGGTACATTTAAAGTCGATATATTCACCAGGAATGGTTAACACTGGCGCTTGGTTATATTCATTAGGATAACGGCTGTCATGGCCTAATCCGATATTATCTCGGTCAATTTGACGTACTTGGATACCATTCTCTGTTTTATGCAAGGTTACCAACTTAGGATCACCTTGGGTAAAACCTCGCACCTCGGCGGCATAACGCGGAGCCTTACCCACGCTGCGAATGTAGAGATATTGCCGCTCAGTGGCTTTATCGATGTCGGCAGTGGTGACTTGCTTTTCATCTTTGGGGAGTTCTTTATAAGGCTCATCACCGGCACCACACCCCACAAGGGTCAGTGCGCTGGTTATCGCCAGACATACCATGGACTTCTTCATAGATTCCTCTTAACTACTGTTTTTATAGATATTTAGTAACTGACAAATAAAAGGTTGAACTCTTTTTGTCATAAATCTCAAATCCCTGAGATGTCCCCACTTCTGGGTTATAGAAACGACCACTATTGTTATGACCAACAGCCAACACCCAGTCAGGCTTAAACGACCAACCGAGTTCTTGGGCGAAGGTAAATTGATCGTCGAGTCGACGACCGTAATAGTTTTTGGAGACTCGATAACGACCACTCACATCCAAATACCAATTAGCCGTAATTTGCCAATAAGCATCGAGTAATCCATCGAGTTGCTGTTCAACTAACACGCGCTCACCAGCGGTTTTGTATTGGTAAGCGTTGTAGCGATAGCGCGGTGAAAAATAAAAACTGAGGTTATCTAGCGGGCTCCAAAATAAGTACGCAGCAATACGCGGTGCATATTGCAACCTATCCAATTTTGATTCGCGCTCTGCGGGCAGATACACACCTAAACTGCCTTTGAATGAGACGGTATCGCTTAAGGCATACAGTGGTGTACGGTATTCCAGCAAAGGGTCATAAAAACTGGACTCTTTGCCATGCAATGTTTGCTTTTCGCCCCCAAGGGTAAACAGCACATTGCCCCAATTTGCCTTGTAATCGATCCGGCTATCGATGTTATAGGCTTGATAGGCGTAATAACTATCCGAGTCATAAATGTTTCGGGTAAACCCAACATTAACGTAGCCAGACCATTTTGCAGCTTGTGCATCCGTGGCTAACTCAAATTCATTGACAGCCAATACTTGGCCGACAAATGAAAAACTCGCCAGCATCACCTGCAAGCAGAAAAACACAGACCATTTATTTCGTCGACGAGAAATCGACGAATAATATTGATTATTCGTTGGTTGCATAATAAAACCTTGATTTATATTTTGATGAAAATATTGATAGTGAGCATGCGCTCTATATAGCGCTAGGATGTACTTGCTTGAATAGACTTTATCCAATTAAGTAAAATGGAATAGCAATGTTCCAAATTAAGAATGTAACTACGCAGAAAAATAGCTGAAATGAAATAAATAACACCAAATAAAACAAAAAAAGACAGTCCAATAAATATGCTTTCAAAATTAGTTTCACAAAACCAATTCCAAAGTGTAACGCTATATTCATTCAGTACGATTGTCGATTTATGGCCCACAAACTCACTCTGCGCCACAAGTGTCGAAGCCATTAAAAAATCATTCTTTTCAAAAGAATAAATTTCATTTTTAGCAGAAACACTTAGCGATAAGCTCAACCATAATATTCCGAGCACCAGTAATCCACCGACTATGGGATGAAGATGTTTCGGTATTTTTGAGTAATTTGTTGTGGCTAATTTAGTTAACATTTTCAGTCAATACGTCATACTATAAATAATCTCCACTGTGACCCACAGTTAAAGATACAAAACGATACATTTATCGCATCATACGCACGAAAAAAAATGCTTTTCAACTCAAGCCAGCGACAACTCATATGCAATTAAAATAAATATGAGTTAGATCAGAAAAAATTAGCGACATTAAACATAAACAACACAATTCATAACAGAAAAAACCGCCATAAAACACAATTTAAAAACAGATTAAAAACAATAAATAACAACATGCAGTGCGATTATTTACATATGCCACCATAATGCAAATAGCTTAACGGTAGTTTGGGATAATATGATGAGCAGCCAGTTGAGTTTGCAATTCTTTACAACGGCGACGTAACATTTCGCGAAGCAGTAACACCACGGGTGTGACATGTTCGCGTCCTGGGCACACTAAGTATAAATTGACCGACTCGCCGCGATATTCTGGTAACAAGGGCACTAAACGCCCAGCCATAATATCCTCTGCCAAATCTAAGCTCGACTTAAACACTAACCCCTTTCCTGCTACCGCCCAGCGGCGCGCAATTTCAGCATCATTCGCACTACGATTCCCCGTGACGCGAACTTTACATTCCTGGCCATCACGCTCAAATTGCCATTGATCGTGAGTTCTCTCATCTAACTTATAAAACAAGCAATTATGTTGTGTTAGCTGCTCTAAGGTTTCGGGTTGACCAAATTTAGCAAGATAGTCCGGCGATGCACATAACACTCTGTCGGCACTGCAAATCGGAAAGGCAACTTGATTAGAATCCTGCGGCTTACCATAACGCACCGCCACATCAATTTTATCGTGGTAAAAACTGCTGATATTGTCGCCTAAATGCAGACGCACTTGCAGCTGTGGAAAATCCAAGAGAAAGTCATCGAGCCAAGGGACAAATAAGTTTCGCCCAAAGTCAGATGAAACCGACAGGCTTAAGGTGCCAGAGACCTTACCTTTATCGCTGGCAATCGCCTGCTCTCCAAGGGCGAGATCACTTAAGGCGCGGCGGCAATGGATCAGGTAACGCTCCCCTTGAGCGGTTAATCTAAGGCTGCGAGTCGTGCGCACAAACAAACTCGTATCAAGCTGTTTTTCAAGACGTTTAATCGCTGCGCTCGCTGAAGCAGCAGAGAGGTCCATTTCGGCCGCTGCGGCCGAAATACTGCCGCAATCGGCAACGCGAACAAATAAGGCGAGATCATTAAGCAACATGATTATCAAATTTCCTTTGAAAAAATTACAAACTTTACCCCGTTTATCTAAAGGTTAATATTTCACACAATGGTGCTCAATGACAAGTGACAGACATGAGTCGCCAGTGAGGAATGATTATGAGAGCCGTAGGTTACCAAACAGCAGGCGCAGTCGATGCGCATAATGCATTAGAAAACATAACATTAGCCAAACCAACTCCAACGGGTTTTGATTTGTTAGTCGAGGTTAAGGCCATATCGGTTAACCCCGTTGATACCAAGATCCGCGCATCAAGCTCAGCGCCTGCTGGGGAGTATAAAATCCTCGGTTGGGATGCCGTTGGCGTTGTAAAAGCTATCGGGGACAAAGTCAGCCTATTTAAGGTAGGCGATGAAGTTTGGTATGCCGGCGATATTAGCCGCAGTGGTAGTTATGCCGAATATCAGTTAGTGGATGAGCGCATTGTCGGCCATAAACCGCAAACCTTAAGCAACGCACAGGCGGCAGCCTTACCCTTAACCAGTATCACGGCTTGGGAATTGCTGTTTGACCGTTTAGGTCTACCACAAGATGGTTCAGCCACAGATGCACGTATTTTAATTATCGGTGCCGCAGGTGGTGTGGGTTCGATTATCACTCAACTGGCGGTCAAATTGACTGGAGCAGAAGTTATCGGCACCGCATCACGGCCAGAATCAGCAACTTGGGTGCAAACCTTAGGTGCCGATGCAGTGATTAATCACAATAAACCCCTCTCGGAAGAGCTGGCTAAGCTCGATATTGCCGATGTCACCCATGTGATTAGCCTGACTCAAACCGATAAGCACTTTGACGAAATTGTAAAAGTGCTCAGACCGCAAGGTAAACTGGCACTGATTGATGATCCTGTCGGCCCGTTAGATGTGATGAAACTGAAGCGTAAAAGCCTGTCGCTGCATTGGGAGCTGATGTTTACCCGCAGCCTGTATCAAACCGAGGATATGATTGCCCAGCACCATCTACTCAATCGCATTGCAGAGCTTATCGATACCGGTAAAGTAAAAAGCACCTTTGGTGAGCATTACGGCACGATTAATGCGCAAAACTTGCTAAAGGCCCATGCACAAATTGAGTCGGGCAAAGCGATTGGTAAAATTGTGCTTGAGGGATTTAGCCAATGAAAATCACGGTTTTTGCGCAAATCCAAGCGCATTCAGGCCAGAGTGATTCACTCTTTAAAGTCCTCAAACAACTGGTAAGTGACACCCACACCGAGGCAGGCTGTTTGGAGTATACGCTGCATCATTCTTTAGATAATGCTAATCAGTTTTGGATGTATGAAGTGTGGCAATCCCAAGCAGCACTGGATGCGCATATGGCAAGCCCACACTTTAATACCTTTGTCGCCACCTCCGAGCAGTTAGTAGAGAAAGTCGAGATCCATAAGAGTTATGCTTGCTAGCATCACTAACAAGAAAGCGCCAAATTTGGCGCTTTCTATTTTTAAATCAACTGCGTAAATAAAGCTAAACCAACGTCATCGCCATTTTTCGGCGTAGATAAGCAATCTGTTGCATATGGGGTAAATCCTTCGGACAGTTGTCTTGGCAGCCGAGCAAGGTCATGCACCCAAACACACCATCCTGATTACCGATCACATGGTAAAAATCCTCCGCAGTGCGGGCATCACGGCTATCGAGTTCAAAGCGGGCAATTTTCATCATGCCAACTGCACCGACAAAGGTCTCGCGCATTTGCTTGGTCGCGCAGGCTGATACGCAAACGCCACACTCGACGCAGCGCTCTAACTCATACAGGCGAGCAGCTTCTTCAGGAGCCATAGGCTCTTCGAGGCGATGAATGCTGATATCATTCGCCTTAGGATGTAACCATAGCTTTAACCGCTCAGCGAGTTCACGCATAAATTTACCTGTGTTAACCGATAAATCACCGATCAATTCAAAGCCAGGTAACGGCATCAGGGTAATCTCACCCTTGGGATATTTAGCGGTTAAGGTACGGCAAGCTAATGTCGGAAAACCATTGATCACCATGGCGCAACTGCCACAGATCCCTGCCCGACACACAAAATCAAACTGCAACGACGTATCTTGCTCTTCTCTCAGCTTATTGAGGGCAATAAATACTGTCATCCCCGGCGTTTCAGTGAGTTGGTAACGCACCATTTTCGGCTTATCGTTTGGCTCCTGTGGATCATAACGAAAAATATTAAAGGTTAACTGGCGACCTTGGGTCATTATGATTTTTCTCCTAACGCATTGGCAGAGGGTTTTTGTAAGGTATCACTTAAACGTTCATTTTTAGCTTGCAGGCTGGGCGGCAGCTCGAAAGGCATCAGCGCCGCTTGGCGTTGATAGCGATCGGCATCCTCCCCGAGCACAGCCAAAATTTCAGCAATTTGTTGCTCACGTTTAGCGGTATCGGGGTGAGCAATCGCATTGTCGATACCATAACCCCGGTATCCCGGTGGCAGTTCCATCTTCATCACATCTAGCGGCTCGTAGCTCAACACGGGTTCCAACGCATTGGCATCAGGCCAACTGGCGAGGGTGCGATTAAGCCAATCGCGGTCATTACGCTGTGGATAATCTTCACGGGCATGGGCACCGCGGCTTTCGGTGCGAGCGGCAGCGCCGCAAGCAACGGTCAGCGCTACCTTGAGCATGCGCTTCACCCTCAATGCCTCCACCAGCTCTGGGTTGGCGTGGCGTTTTTTACACTTAATACCGAGTTTGCGTGAACGTTCAAGCAGGGCTTTCAGCTCTGTCACTGCTTTATCGAGTTCAGGGCCATTACGGAAAATCCCCACGTAATCCATCATAATTCGCTGCATTGCGTGCTTAAGTTCGAAGGGGTTTTCTTGACCATCGCCATCGACTATGGTGTCTATCTCAGTCTGTACTTGCCGCATAAATTTTTCGGCAAGCTGGGTATTGATTTCAAGGCTATTATTCTCACAAAAATCAGCGACATATTTACCAATAATCATACCGCCCACTACGGTTTCGGCGAGCGAGTTACCGCCCAAGCGGTTAAAGCCATGCATATCCCAACAGGCGGCTTCGCCCACGCTGAATAAGCCCTTAAGCTGCGGACTTTCACCGGTTGCTTTGGTGCGAATGCCACCCATGGAGTAATGCTGAGTCGGACGCACGGGTATCCAATCCTTTGCAGGGTCGATCCCAAGGAAGTTCTCACAAATTTCTTGCACTTCACGCAGGTTGGTTTCGATATGTTTGCGCCCAAGCAGGGTGATATCGAGCCATAAATGCGGGCCATAGGGGCTATCGACGCCCTTACCTTTACGCATATGTTCGGTCATGCGGCGAGACACTACATCCCGCGATGCCAGTTCTTTTTTCTCTGGCTCATAGTCCGGCATAAAACGGTAGCCGTCTTTATCCCGCAGCAAGCCACCGTCACCGCGGCAACCCTCTGTGGTTAAAATCCCTACGGGCACAATCGCCGTTGGGTGGAACTGCACCGCTTCCATATTACCAAGGGTCGCCACGCCCGTTTCGAGCGCCAGCGCCTGACCTATACCCTCGCAGATAATCGCATTGGTTGAGACTTCATAAATCCGGCCATAGCCACCAGTGGCAATCGTGGTCGATTTCGCGACATAGGCACGCAACTCGCCCGTGATTAAACAGCGGGCAATCACCCCGTGACAACGCTCTCCATCGTGGATAATCGCCAGCGCTTCGACGCGCTCATGGACCGGAATATCCATCGAAATGGCTTTGTTATCCATGGCATAGAGTAAAGAGTGGCCTGTACCGTCGGCGGTGTAGCAGGTGCGCCACTTTTTGGTGCCACCAAAGTCGCGGGCATTAATTAACCCGTGGGCTTCTTCGGCTTCCTGTAGAGTAACTTTTTGTGCGTTAACAATGACTTCCCTCGGACCAGCACTGACGCGTGACCAAGGTACACCCCAGTTGGCTAACTCACGTACTGCCTTTGGCGCACAGTGAGCAAACATTCTGGCGACCTCTTGATCGCAGCCCCAGTCCGAACCTTTCACAGTGTCTTGAAAGTGCACATCTTCATCATCACCCATGCCTTTAACTGCGTTGCCAAGGCTTGCCTGCATTCCCCCCTGCGCTGCGGCGGAGTGAGAACGTTTGGCAGGAATAAGCGATAGCACTAAGGTATCCAGCCCACGCTCTTTAGAGGCAATGGCAACCCTTAGCCCTGCCAATCCGGCACCAACCACTAATGAATCGGTATAAATCAGTTTCACGCCTGCTCCTTAACGGGTACTGCTGTTATTGTTTTAGGACAACACTCTTTTGTTATATTTCGCTCAACTCGCATGGGGTAAAAATGCCAATAAAGAGGCAATTCCTACAGTGACAAACGCGATACTCACAATAGTTTTAATCTTACGTAAACGGCTGCGACTATTAAGATCCCGCGCAGCGCCCCACTTCAGTGCCACGCGGTAAACCCCGATGGCCGCATGTAACTCCACCGTCAGTAATAGCGGCAGATACACCATCCACACGCCTTGGTTCCAAATCCGCTCGGCGCTGCCCTGCGGGCCTATGGTTTCAGGCGCCGAGCCAATAAGCCACAGATGCACTGGCAGCAATAACAGGATCACCACCCCCGTAATGGCCTGCCAGCGCCACAGGCGAGTATCGCTGTGATTGATCACTTGCATCTGCTGTTGCAGCGCCCTTTGCTGACGCAAACTCATCGGTAGCTTCTGCAATGCCACTAGCACATGCACTAACGCTAAAGCGGCAATACCGATGGCAATACCAGTCACCACCCAAGGGTACCCATGACCATCACTAGAGAGAAAACTTAGCTCCATAGTGCGCGCCACCCAGTTCATGGCATCGCCACCCAACAAAATGGACGACACCAACACTAAGTGACTCCATAAAAACACCGCCAAAATGACACCCGACACACTCTGGCTTAAATCCAGCCACGCACTCCATTTTTTTATACTTAGTTTGATTGCCATTGCTTTCGCCTCGCGCCACAGGCTCTATTGAGCCAAGCTCATTAAGTGATCTTTAAAAATTAATATCGCTCACAAATCCAACAACAAACCTGAGTTAGATCAACTAGGAGGCGAATAATTAATCGAATGCTTAACTATTAGCGATAGAACCAATAAAAACGAGTGGCAGCGACACAAAATCCTGCGGCGAATTATCTCAGTGCAATGCGCGCAGCAGGGTTGGCATTCAAATTACTGGGGCACATAGGGCTGCACAGGAACAGTCAACTCGCTGCCGATCAACATATAAGTAACTAAGCTAGCGCTACCTAGACACAACAAATAGATAATTAATATCTTAGCGAGTTTACGTAAGCCGGAGCGTTGAGTGGTAATGCCCCACTTAACTGCCACACGGTACAAACCAATCATGGCGTGGATCACCACTGCGGGCAGCAATAAGGCATAAAGCAGCCAAGCATTATCGTGATAAACACGCTCGGCGGATAAATGTGGGCCAATCTCAGGATTTAAGATCATGGTAAACAGATGTACAGGCACCAGGAAAAACAGAATAAAGCCAGTAATGAGCTGCCAAAACCATGCATGGGTATCACGGTGATTAATGCCACCTAAATGCGAGCGCAATGCCCGCCACTGACCCAGTTGTGCCGGAAACCGCCTAAGCGCAACTGCGGCATGCAATATCACCACTAACAGCATAAAAACCGAGAAGACTTTAGTAACCATCGGAAAGCCATGGCCTGTACTACTAAACATACCGCCTTCAAGCAGTTGTACTACTTGGTAAAATGCCTCTTTGCCCAGCAAAATGCTCGACTCGAAGTGCATATGCAACAACAGGAAGCATCCCAACATAATGCCTGTCGCGCTCTGTAATCGATCAGCCTTAGCCGACCAAGGGTGACCTATCCCCTGTGTTTTCACCCTAGTGTGAACGCGCGTTACGCTTATCATCTTGCTTTTACCTTTGATGGTTTGTTGACACCTCTTTGCAAACTACACCATAGCAGTAACAAAATACCCGGCTGAGCGTCACAGATTTAAAGCGTGAGGTAACTCACGGGAGCAGCGTCAACTCTTAGAAGGCGATCACAAAAAGCAAGTAAAAAACCAAACAAAGGTAAAACCAATTAACCATTATATTTCATATGTTTATACTAAAAATCGAAACGACCGGTTCGCATTTTCGCACAAAAAGGATGACTGACTAACTCTTTGTCGGCGTAGAATAAAATCCATTTATCACTCGCCAATCCCCTGCTGCACAGCAACTCATTTATCTAATTGAACAATGCGAAATTGCCACCGAATTCTGCAATTTAGCGCGGTTTGGGTATACAATAGCGTGATATTTTTTAACCCTAGCCACAGGATTTAACCCATGCCTTGGATCCAACTCCGCATTAACACTAACAGTGATGATGCAGAAACCATCAGCGACTTACTCATGGAAGAAGGCGCAGTCTCCATTACCTTTGAAGATGGTAAAGACACCCCGATTTTTGAACCTAAACTGGGCGAAACCCCGCTGTGGCGTGATACCGTGGTTGTCGCGCTATTCGAAGCCGATACCGATCTAACCCCAAGCATTGAGATGCTGAAAACCCTGCCGTTTTTAGGTGAACACTTCAGCCATAAAATCGAGCAGATTGAAGACAAAGATTGGGTCCGCGAATGGATGGATAACTACCACCCAATCCAATTTGGTAAACGCCTATGGATATGCCCAAGCTGGCGTGAAGTGCCCGATCCAAGTGCAGTCAACGTGATCTTAGATCCGGGTCTGGCCTTCGGCACAGGCACTCACCCCACGACAGCACTGTGTTTAGAGTGGTTAGACAGCTTAGATCTAAGCAACGAAGAAGTGATCGACTTTGGTTGTGGCTCAGGGATTCTTGCCGTTGCCGCCCTAAAACTGGGCGCGAAAAAAGTCACTGGTATCGACATCGACTATCAAGCCATTGACGCCTCAAAAGCCAATGCCGAGCGTAACGATGTTGCCGACCAACTCGAGCTCTACCTGCCTGAAGATCAACCCGCCGATCTTAAGGCCGATGTATTAGTTGCCAATATTCTCGCAGGCCCACTGCGCGAACTCGCCCCCCTTATCGCCGACCGAGTCAAAACAGGCGGTAAATTAGCCCTCTCTGGACTCCTAAAAGAGCAAGCGCAAGAAATCTCTGACTTTTATAGCCAATGGTTCGACATGGACGAAGCGGCTCACAAAGAAGATTGGAGCCGCTTGACAGGTACGCGCAAATAACGCTAAAGGGTGGCGCAACATGCGCCACCACTGGCTTAGACTAATTTTGCCGATTACTTCTCAAGGCTAAAAAGTCAAGAAAAAAAATTGCTCCTAGGTCATTTATTGACCTTTTCACGGCCAATAAAAAGGGCTACTATAGCGCCCCTTTGAAGAGCTAAGGTGAAACAGTAAATGCAGATTGGACCCTATCAACTGAAGAATCAGCTGATCGTGGCACCAATGGCAGGTGTCACCGATCAAGCTTTCCGTAATCTCTGTCTTCGTTATGGTGCAGCCTTAGCGGTGTCGGAGATGCTTTCATCCAATCCTGAGGTTTGGGATACGGATAAGAGCCGCCAGCGTATGACACATTCTGGTGAGGAAGGTATTCGCTCAGTGCAAATTGCAGGTGCAGATCCAGAGTTAATGGCGCAGGCCGCCCAGTTCAACGTTGAACAAGGCGCCCATATCATTGATATCAACATGGGATGTCCTGCAAAAAAAGTGAATAAAAAGCTGGCTGGCTCAGCCTTAATGCAAAATCCGCCCCTCGTAAAAGACATTTTACAAGCCGTGGTAGCTGCAGTAGATGTGCCCGTTACGTTAAAAATTCGCACAGGCTGGGAGCCTGAACACAGGAACGGTGTTCAAATCGCCCAGATTGCCGAGGATTGTGGCATTGCCTCGCTGGCCGTTCATGGCCGCACGAGACAATGCATGTACAAAGGCGACGCCGAGTACGACACCATTAAAGCAATTAAACAGAATGTCTCGATTCCTGTTGTCGCAAACGGGGATATCGACAGTCCGGAGAAAGCCCGCTTTGTGCTGGATTACACCGGTGTCGATGCTCTGATGATAGGACGGGGTGCTCAAGGACGACCTTGGATTTTCAGAGAAATCCAGCACTACTTGGAGACGGGTAATAAGCTAGCGCCCATTGAGGTGGTAGAACAGCGTCAAGTGATGCTGGAACACCTCACCAAACTTTATGATTTATATGGTGAATATAAGGGTATCCGCTTCGCCAGAAAACATATTGGATGGTACCTAGACCAGGAGGATCAGCGCCAGTTTCGGGCTGACTTTAATCAGCTGGAAACCGCTGCAGAACAGTATTCCCTCGTGGAATATTATTTTGATGAATTAGTAAAGAATTAATAAAGAGCAGAATAGAATGTTTGATCAGACAACTAACACAGAAGTTCACCAGCTTACCGTTGGCAAAATCGAAACCGCAAACGGCACTATCAAGCCCCAGTTATTACGTGATGCTGTTAAGCGTGCCGTAACTAACTTCTTCGCACAGTTGGACGGTCAGGAAGCACAAGAAGTGTATGAAATGGTGCTAAGTGAAGTTGAAGCACCTCTGCTTGACATCATCATGCAACACACTCGCGGCAACCAAACCCGCGCAGCAAACATGCTAGGTATCAACCGCGGTACTCTGCGTAAGAAATTAAAGAAATATGGAATGAACTAATCTTTTAGATTAAGTGATTGTTAGAAAAGGGGTTAACCTGCAAAGGTTAGCCCCTTTTCGCATTATGTGTACGGCAATATGTACCCCGAATATCGCCTTAAAGCCCCAGCATCTGTTGTAGCTCTTGATGGGAGTTCACTTGATAATGTGGGGTGATCCCCGCTGGCGCAGCATGGCCATGGACGTTGTACCAGCAAGTATGAATACCGGCATTGATACCGCCTTGAATATCGGAATGGGGATTATCACCCACCATTAATACTTGCTCACGCGCTGGCCGCCCCATTAACTCAAGCGCATGCTCAAAAATACCCACATCGGGTTTGGCGATGCCGACTTTTTCTGAAATCACTAAAATATCAAAATGATGCTGCAAGCCTGTTCGCTGTAAGCGCACCGTCTGCAACTCAGTAAAGCCATTAGTGATAATCCCCAGTTTAGCCTTACCTTGCAATGCCGATAGCAATTCGCGCGCACCGGGCAGCGGCGCACAAATCTCAGCCATGGCGGCTAAAAATGCACTGTTTAAGATTTGTGGCGATACATTAAGCCTTGCTGCCCAAGGCTCAAAACGGATAGTTTGCAGCTCTGCGGCACTGATCTTGCCATCCTGATAAGCAACCCAAAGCGGTTTATTTACCCTTTGGTATTCCTCAAAATCGGCCTGAGTAAACTCAACACCAAAGCCAGCAAACATCAACTTTAGTCCTTCAAAGGCATCGAAATAAAATAACGTTTCATCGGCGTCGAAAAGCACCCAAGCATAGGGCGTGGCCGAGGAATAGGTTTGGTTTGAGGACAAAATAACACTCCTAACAAAAGATAAAATGTAACTAATTAAAAATTGTCAACACTGGCAGTATAGGGAAGCCGCTAACACCATAGCAAATTAACGCATCGCCAAACTCAACTCGGGATCATGCAGTCGGCCTCATCCAACATGGCATCGAACGCACAAAACAGGCGCAAGATTCTATTTATGGGAACACCGTTTTTGTTGCAAAATAGTCTACTATCTTTATCCATTACGGATAATACCGTGATAATGCAACCTATTGTTGAACATAACTCAACAGTAAACGTGCTCTGTCTGGTTTATCTCTTGGCCCGCTTAAGTGAAGACTGATTACATCGAATCGAAATGCAGTAACCAACCTCGCCTCAACAGAATAGGACGCACATGGAACATTTTTCTGCTCTACCCATTTTTGTCACTGTGGTCGAATGCGGTAGTTTTTCTGCGGCGGGACAAAAGCTTGGACTCAGTAAATCAGCCATCAGCAAACGAATCACACAGTTGGAGCAGCACTTAGGGATTCAACTATTACAACGCACCACCCGCAGCTTAAGCCTAACCGACGCTGGCGCGCGCTATTTCGAGTACATTCGCCCGGCGGTACAGCTCACCCAAGAAGGATTGGATGCCATCTCTGAATTGCAGCAAACACCTAGAGGCAATTTGCGGATTTCAGTACCTATGGCGTTTGGACGCAGATATATTTCGCCATTAATAGCTGAATTTTTAAGGCGTTACCCCGATATCCAGCTGCAAATGCAAATGGATGACAAGACCACAGATTTAATCGCAGGCGGCTTCGACTTAGCCATTCGTATCGGCGAATTACCCGACTCCAGCCTTATCGCCCGTAAAATTGCCCCTTGTTTGAGCGTGATTTGCGCGTCCCCCGCATATCTCGCGCAGCACGGTTTACCCATGACTCCTAGCGAGTTAACTCAGCACAACTGCTTGTTTTACAGTTACTTTCAAGATGGTGTGGAATGGAGTTTCCACAGTCCCGATGGCGTGCAACGTGTTCAACCCAAAGGAAACTATCAGGTCAATAATAGTGATGCCATCCATCAAGCCTGTCTCGATGGCCTAGGTATCGCCAACCTGCCACATTTTATTATTGAGCCAGCTCTGCAAACCGGACATTTACAGGCGTTACTTACAGACTATCCGTTACCCGAACATGGCATTTACGCCGTGTATCCACAGCGAAAATACCAACCGACCAAAGTGACGGTATTAATTGAGTTTTTGATGGAGTTCTTAGCAAAAAATAGGGCAATTATTAGCTAGGGTTAACGATAAATACGGCTTTACATGATGGTTATAACGAACATAACCACACAGCCAAAACAGACTAATGAAAACACATTTAAACCAAATAAAACAGTTCGTTAAGCAAATGCCTCAGCTATACTTAACATCACTTAATGCGATGATTTAAGGCAAAAAAATGAGTGCTTATCAGCAAACATTTGGCGATAAATTTGAGCTTGGCTTCGACCTAAGCTTATACACATTTCTTATCGATAAAAGCTACCAAAACGACATGTGTCCCAGCTTTTACTTCAAACACAACAACCACTATTTTATTCTTTGGGTCGACTATGCCGACCCCATCTGCCGCGAAGAAGATTATCCCCGCTACAGCATCATTTCAGCCGTAAATGACGGCGACAACCTACACCCAGAAATCCGTACCGCTTCTCAACCAACACTACAGCTTGAATTTGAACAACCCAGTGACCTAATTCACTACCTTGAGCAGATAAAACAGCAACTGAGCGCCAAAGTCGTTTCAATACGATAACCACGACATAAATGCCCGACTAATAAAATAAAACTATTCGATGTGACTCATAGTCCGTGGGACATACAACAGCAATGACTGAAAATATAAGCCTACCAATACACTAGGTTTAAATCATGGAATACCAATCCGTTAGCCAGTTTGAAGAGGCTTATTTTGTCGCTTATGAAGAAGAATGGTGTGGATACGTGATCTACATCGAACGAAACCCAGATCGGTTCAGAGGAGGCTTTGAATGGTTCGTATGCTTTGATAATAAAGTAATTCAATCAGGGCTAGTATTTCATTTTGATTTTGCACTGGCAGATGCACAACAATTTATAAATTCTAGGGCAAAAGAGGATTAGTTGCTTATGGGTGTTCCACTCATTACCAATTGATATAATGATCAAATTTAAAAAACAGAGTAGAAAGTGATACATAAAATGAGTCACTTAACCTCCATTATTTCCCCAGTGACACGCCGTTCATACCTCCATGTAGGCTCGACTAAAACCTCCCTGTTTTAGACGGTCACTGGTGCAACAATGTCGATTCTAATACGGCCTCAGCTCTATCAGGTATCTGTACTTATAGCCCCAAAAGCATTTCTGCAAAAAAGCTTTCTAACGACTAAGCATGTGGCGTTATTTTGTACGATGTGAATATAAGTTAGTCATTAAGTTTTATCACAATTACAAACTCCTCAATCACAAACTAAAAGCTAGCGGAATAGTGCTTGCCATGTATAATTTGCGGTTCGAAATTTGAGTTTGGACTGATGATTAATGAAAGCGATAGATCTATTTTCGGGTGCTGGCGGCTTATCTCTTGCCGCACATCAATGTGGCATTGATGTCATCGCAGCTATCGAACTAGATACAGCCGCTACCGTTACTTATCAACGTAACCTCATTGAACGCCTAAAAGCGCCAACTAAATTAATTAATGGCGATATTAATGCTGTCGACTTGCCCGCCTTAATGACAGAGTTAAAGCTCAAACCAGGAAAATTGGATTTGCTCCTTGGTGGCCCACCATGTCAAGGCTTCTCGACTCATAGGATTAACGGTGCAGGTATTAATGATCCCCGAAATCAGCTTCTGTTGAAGTATTTTGATTTTGTTGATGGTTTACGACCAAAAGCGTTCTTGATTGAAAACGTGGCGGGACTTTTATGGAAACGCCATGAAAACTATCTCAATCAGCTTCTAGCTCTCGCAGAAACCCATGGCTATACCATTCATTTTTGCGACATTCTCAACGCTAAAGACTATGGCGTGCCACAAAACCGTAAACGTGTTTTTATCTTTGGTACACGTAAAGACCTGAATGTTGATGCTGCAAATTTTCCGCCAGCAGCGACACACTCCTCACCGTCTAGTAATAAATCACCTTACTGGAAAACGGCCTCAACTGTATTTGAAAAAATACCAGCAGACCTTATCGAGCAATATATTGAAGAGTATTTTCGACCAAAAACTAAGCTTGCAGATGATGAAGCAAGAGATCTCCTACTCAACCTAGAATATGGTGAAGCCGTAAAAGAGGGTGATCCTTGTAACATCACAATGCGGCCAACACCCAAAATGATTAGGCAATTTGAAGCCACACCTTTAAATGGAAGCCGCGAAGACGCTGGCGAAGAATTTAGACTGCCCTGCCATTCAAATGGATATAAAGGTCATAAAGACGTATATGGCCGAGTAATGATCCACTTACCAAGTAATACCATCACTACCGGATGTAACAATCCCTCTAAAGGTCGTTTTGTTCATCCTTGGAAAAACCAAGGTATGACACTACGCCATGCCGCTCGATTACAAACCTTCCCTGATAGCTTTATTTTTTTGGGTACTTCGACTCAACAAGGTAAACAGATTGGTAATGCTGTTCCCCCTTTACTCGGCAAAGTTCTAATTAAATCGATAATAAATGGATTGAATTAAAAAAAGTGCATAGAATAGGTTGCATTACTTTCCAATGTAACCATTTGATATGAGAAATGAATCTTCAAGAAAATCGGTTTCGTTTAAAGCTCAAGCTCGCACTGTCGACCACCTAGGCAAAGGTCAAATCGCAGATGCCCCCACAGCTGTTAGTGAGCTTTGGAAAAACTCTTACGATGCTTATGCTCGAGATGTCGCCCTCCATTTATTCGATGATGATATAAAATGTGGTGCCATTATTGATAATGGCTGCGGTATGACTTATGAGCAGTTAAGTAATAGCTGGCTAACCATTGGCACTGCATCAAAAACCAAGAAAAGCCTTCTACCTGAAGAAGACCGTTTTGGTTTAAAACATCGATATACTCAAGGTGAAAAAGGGATTGGCCGACTTTCTACTGCATTTTTAGCACCAGTCACCCTTATCGTAACTAAAAAGGTTAATACACAATACTCCGCGGCACTGATTGACTGGCGTTTATTTGAAAACACCTATCTGGGTTTACATGATATTAAAGTGCCAATGCAGCAGTTTGATAGTCTCGATGAGCTCCCCGAAGTATGTTCAGGCCTGCAGCAAGAGATGCTTAATAACCTCGCTCTCAACCCACAAACTGAAGATGAAAAAATTCTCCGCCATATGTGGCAGCGCTTTAGCGAAGACGAGAAAGAAGCTTTCGATTTAAGGCATAATCCCCAAGATAATGAAGAATTTATATCAACGGAGCAAAAAGTTAGGCTGCTAAGTGAAAACTTTATATTTAAATCAAGTCACTCTGAAAGTTGGGTCCCCCTTTTAAATAAAGTGGCAGAATTAGATGGCGCAGAGCACGGTACAGCTCTTTTTCTATTGGACCTTAGTCGTGATTTAGCTTTGCTTACTAACAGAGGTGATATAAGTCGTGAAGCTAATGAGTATCAAGCTATCCAGCAAGATTTAGTAGATACTCTGCGCGCGTTTGTCGACCCATTTAATCGAGAATCGGATGAGAGCAACGAATTCCATTATGAGATTATTGCCTTTGATCGCTCCGGGTACCCTTTTGGTGAGAAGACAGCAATTCTCAATTATCAAGATGTATTCAAGCTATCTGAATTTGAAACTCTAGAACATAAAGTGGTTGGGCAAGTTGATGATAAAGGCTGGTTTAGGGGTCATGTGACAGCTTTTGGAAAGGAATACCCGAATGTAGTCATTCCCTGCCGAACGCCTGGTATGGACGCGTTAACAAAAACGGGAGCTTTTGATGTTAAATTAGGCACCTTTGAGCTAGAACTTTCTAAATCTACCCATGATCCAGAGCATAATTCGTACCTACAAGGACAAGCCAAAAAATACGCAGGCTTTATGATCTTTCGCGATGGATTACGAGTCCTACCCTATGGTCGTTCTGATAATGATTTCTTTCAGATTGAAGAAAGTCGGGGAAAAAATGCGGGGCGTTATTATTGGGCTTCTAGACGCTTATTTGGCCAAATACTCTTAAACCAAACAAGTAATCAACAACTAAAAGATAAGGCAGGACGAGAAGGTTTTGTTAAAAATCAAGCGGCCAGAGAGTTAAAAGAACTTGTCAGGGCACTTCTATTAAAATTAGCAGACACGTATTTTGGAAGTTATTCCGAAGAACGAAAAATAATGCTTGAGCAGTTATCGAAAGATAAACAAAAACAACTTAAAGCACGTAACTCATCTGCAAGGCTATCAAAAAAAGCTTTCACCAGTGCAATGACAATCAATTTGCCTAAGCTTAGTATCCATGTGGAATCAGCTCGAAGCGTGCATAAGGAGCTAGAAGAAGGCGTTGCAATATCGCTTCATCATTTAGATGAGTTAGTTACAAGTATTGATAAGCTAGAAGCACTTAGACCTGAGCTAAAAGCGCCCAACAAGCCTGCAAAAATGGACGATCATCTTGAAGAACAATACCGGAACTACCGCGATTTATTTGGTGAACTCAGTGAACTATTACAAACATGCCGCGAGCGCTTAAATAATCTAGAAGCACTGAGTCAGCAGCGCTCGCCTATGGAAAGTGCACTGAACAAATACAATGCGATTGATTCTGCACTAACTAAGCAGGTGAATCGATATGCCAACGAAATAGATAAAACCCTAGAACGTTTATTGACAACTTGGAAAAAAACAGCGCGAACCGACAAAGAAGCATTTGAGCAGCAAGCTTTGCCATTACTCGATGCAGTGACCAATGCCAGTGATCCAACCCAAGTACTTAATTCGTTGGATAAAATCTATCGCGACTTAGCCGATGATATTGCCACCAAATATGAAGGTTTTTTACAGGCCCTTGATAAATTAGAGCAAGGTGTAGACCTCGAATCGAGGGCGTTCAAAATTCTGTGTCAGGCTAATTTTTAAATTTCCAGCACGCTATCTAAACGTCCTTCAAAATAAATCGCTAACTGAGATAAACAAAGGCTCCAATTGTGGATTGGCATGGTCCATTTATCTGAGGCGTTTAATATGCCTGCGTAAAGTAGCTTCAACAAGCTATTTTCATTAGGAAAAGCACCTTTGGTTTTGGTGAGCTTTCTAAATTGGCGATGCACAGCCTCAACCGCATTGGTCGTGTAAATCACTTTCCTGATATGTTCTGGGTACTTAAAATAATGGGACAAATTATGCCATTTGCGACGCCAAGAGTTGATTACCAGCGGATAAGCATCACCCCATTTGGCCTCCAGTTCGTCCAATGCCATCTCTGCGGCTTCTTTACTCACGGCTCGATACACAGGCTTTAAATCAGCCATAAACGCTTTCTGATTTTTTGAGGCGACATACTTCATTGAGTTGCGGATCTGGTGGATAACACATAGCTGTGTTTCCGTATGAGGGAAGATACTGGCTATGGCCTCAGGGAAACCGGTCAAACCGTCAACACAGGCGATAAGAATATCTTTTACACCACGATTATTAAGATCGGTCAGTACGGATAGCCAGTAATTAGCGCCTTCATTTTCGGACAAGTGAAGCCCTAAAATTTCCTTTTTTCCTTTCATATTAAGCGCTAACAATGTGTAAACGGCTTTACTGACGTAACGCCCATCCTCTTTGACTTTGTAATGTATCGCATCAAGCCAAACGATAGGATAATGGCTATCTAATGGGCGCTGTTGCCACGCTTTAAGTTCGGGGATGAGTTTGTCAGTGATAGCACTGACTGTTGCGTTAGACACATTGAGCCCATACATATCTTCAACATGTTGATTAATATCGCGATAGCTCATACCTATACTGAACATCGATAACACTTTACGTTCGATTTCATCGGTTAGCGTAGTTTGATTTTTCTTAATCAACTGAGGCTCAAAGGTGCCATTGCGGTCTCTAGGCGCGTCTAACTCAAAGTTACCGGACGGATACTTAATGGTCTTAGAGGTTTTGCCATTTTTACGATTAGGCTGAGGATCATGCGCTAAATGCTGCTCAAGCTCAGCCTGGAGAGCCGCTTCAGTGAGTTGCTTGATCAGTGGACCAAGAATGCTGTCTTTACCTGTGAGGCTTTTACCTGATTGCAGATCTTTAAGGGCTTGTTCGAAGTTAAAAGGTTGGGTCATGTGTCATTCCTGTTTTTGAATATTTTACTGAAATGACACAGAATTATGAACACTACCCTCGAATCGGCATTTACGTTAGCAGAAGATGAACGAGTTAAAGCAGAGCAAGAGATTACCCAAATGCGCAGTCTTGCGCAGCTCGGTATCAGCTTTGAGATTTTAGCCCATGAATTAAGTGCACAAGATAAAGCCGTAACTCGCTCACTCAATTCGATGAGCAGTAGTGCAAAAGCAGAGCTTGGTTTTAAAAATGCCATGAAAGCACATAAACAGTTTACCGAATACCTCAGATTTCTATCACCACTTAAGCTTTCCGGTTATCAGACACGCGATGATATTACAGGGCAAGAGATTGTCAAAAATGTTAAATTATTCTTTCAAGATCAGTTTGAACAACAAAACATTAATCTTGAGTTCAGTGATACTTTTATACGCATGAATGTTGTAGATGTGAAATCTCGGATTATCCCGGTATTTATCAACTTACTGAATAATGCGCTATATTGGGTGGCGTTAGCCGAACATGAGCGTGAAATAAAGGTTGGTATCATTAATGATTTGGTTGTTATTGCTAATAATGGTCCCGCAATTGATCCCGACGATATTGGCAATTTATTTCAATTGTTTTATAGCCGCCGACCAACAGGTAACGGTGTAGGTTTGTACCTTTCTAAACAAAATCTTGCAATAGCTCGCCATAATATCTGGTACGCAGAAAAGCCAGAAGAAAAGCTAATCCAAGATGGTGCTAATTTTGTAATTCAATTTCGTGGAATGGAAGTAAGATAATGCCAGCATTATATAGAGAAAAAATTGTAAGTGCATTTCGCGATAATGCGATTAAATCAGTGCTATTAATTGATGATCATTATCTTCCATATCAGGGAATTGGGCAGAGTTACATAAATACAAAGAATGAACTGGGTGAACTGATCTCAGCCCCAGCAGAAGAACAAGAAACAATTGAACAACTAAAACTAAAACTAACAGCAATTCGCAATATTGTTAACAGATCAAGTTCTGAATTGATGTCTTCTGAAACTGCTGGGCAATTTGTTGATTTTTTCCACACAAAAAAACTGATTTGTGATGTAGAAAACCAGACTAACAACTTAGATATAGACAAAATACGGAAAAGCGATCTAATCGTACTCGATTACCATCTGAAAGCAGCTACTGAACACAATCCTGCAGAGCATTCACTGAATCTAATATCAGAACTCAGTCGCAGTAAACATATGAACGTCGTGGTTGTTTTTACTGCTGAAGACTTAAAAGATGTTTGGCGAGAAATTGCAGCAACTTTAAGGGGGGCTCACATTGGCAATGTTGATGCATTCTTCAATAATGACGAACGCTTGATTGACTCTTGGAATGATTTTTATGGTGACTGGAACAATGAATGGGATCAGTTTTATAACGCAAACATTGAAGCTGAGTATTTAAAAGCTGAGCTCAACATTGAAGTCACTACTAATGAATTTCAGGTTATCTGTGAAGGTAACGGTTATGAAAAACCCGAAGCTGAGCATGTTAAGTGGTTATTAGAAAAAAGTGTGATTAAGTTCAATAAAAATTCTAAGCCTCTGTCAAATGTTGATGTTCATGGCAAAAAGAATTTATGGCTTCAAGCTGGTGCTGTTTTTATCGTTCTTTGCGAAAAAGAAAGACCTGCTGGAGAGGACAGAGTATTGCGCGATACAACCCCTGAAGAGGTTTGGGGACAAATAGAACGAGCACTCGTTGATTGGTACCCTAGCTTCTATCGTGTAATTACATCTGAGCTTCAAAACCAAATAGAAGATGCAAATCTTTCGATGGAAAAAGTACTTGCTAAAAGTTCTTTTGAACAGATAGCTGCTCTTTGGGGTATTTTAAGAGTGCATGATGATAATCGTATTCAAGCAAGTAGAGAATTACTAAACACTTTACTATCTGACGTGGTAGATAAAGTTAAATCTAGCTGCGAGCTACTTAATTTTGTCAAAGATACAGCAAACAATGTAGCTGATAACATTCCCACATATGTAGATCCAAAATCTGAAGCTAATCTGTACAATTTATATTTAAAAAATGTAATGTCCGCAGCAAGAAAAAATTATGACCGTTCAGCTTCGGCCGCTGATAAAGAATTTTGTGCCGACGTTTTACATGCTCTCAATGAGCAACTATCTACAGAAAAGGAACTACCAAATTATATATCTACAGGCGTTGTTCTTAAAGATTTAGATGATGGTTCATTCTACTTATGTATTGCACCGAGTTGTAACACGGTACCAAACCAACCTACAGGGCAGATAGCTAAGCGCATGACACCTCATCGGCCAATGCGGTTTATAAAGCTTGCTAATAAAACTGAAAGCTTACTGAAATGCTTAAAGGATGCGCACCAATCAAACACTATTTTTATTAGTGATGCTGATAACAGACTTGCTTTAAGTGTTTATGAAGACAAAGATACTCCAACTATTGAACAAGGTGTCGTACTTAATCACGATTCGAACTTGATTGGAGGTGGGGAACATAAGGACGTACAATTTTTCAATACAAATAAGGAAACTAAAGAGTTGGAAATAATTACTAAAAAATTGAAACCTATAGCTAAACTAAGAGATAGCTTTGCCTCTCGATATCAAAATACCCAGCTGCAATATGAATCACGTATAGGCGTTGATTTAGTAAGTGCTCATTTTCAGTAGTAAAAAATTAGAATGGGCTAGTACATATTAAGTTTGTATTTTTTAGTTATTCAAAATCTCTTCAGCTTGCCTTTGCTTTAATCGCGATGGATACACTGCATCCATCGCGATTAAAAACTCTGCGACATTGGAATACGCTTCGCTTTCATACACTAACTTAGCGACTTCCTCTGCAAGTCTGCGTCCATGAATCAAGACTATTGGATACTTATCTTCAATCACTTCTCGTTGAACTGAATCTGAAAAATAACTGGTGGTTACATACACACCGAGCCAACCACGCTTTAAGCGAGCTACTGTACGAGCAATATGATTACCGCCCGTTGGCGTATTGAGTGACTCACATTTTGCCTGCCCTAGCACAATCAACTCCACTTTGGAGAATCCACTGCCCAACGTCACCTTACCGATAAAATCGGCACCACCGTCACCCGAGCCTTGAGTCACCCAGCCTTTTTGATAAATTCCAAGCTCCCTATCGATTACGCGCTCTGCAATAACCTCTGCAAGCGCCTCAAATCTATGCTTCTTGTTGGCATAGTAATCATAAATTTGATTTAAAATTTTATCGGACTCAGATCCCGGAATAGGCTTTTGATTTACCGTTTTCTCTAGACTCAGTTTGGAAACTCGGCGGCGTAATTTATTAAGGGAATTACTGCCTTCATTTAGCCATTGTCGCCAGCTTTTAGGGGCGGCATTATTGGTTATCGCAAGCGAAAAGCCTTTCTTACGGCGGCTATTTATCCAATCCCATTCGAATACTTCATGCTCCGCAGCAATGCAAAGCACAGTAAAATCAAAGGCATAATTTGTAAAAGTGCGAGCTAATTTATTGTCCCACTGAGTCACTAATTCGACACTATTGATGATCCCCAATCCATAAAATTGCGGATAGCCTTTAGCGACGCCATTAACTATCGCCCGCTTAAAAAACAAGATAGGTGGAGTTAATAATCTCTCGTCCACACTGTGTGAATGGGCTAAACGAAACGCTTCAAGTAGTGCTTTATTTCCTGGTGCTGTGGCAGGATCTTTACCAGGTTCTTTGTTGTCACCAAAGTAGCGAATATGGCCATTATCAACGTCATAAAAATCTTCCCAGGGGGTTTCTACTGATCCTTTTTTATTTGGGCTACTGGAAATCAGTATTGCCGGGCGCACAAGTTGACCCAAGCTCGTTTTGATTTTGGCGCAGGGATTGATTCCCTTTTCAAGTTGCAGGTTGTTGGCATCAATGGATTTGGTTAGAAAGTGGAAATTGAGGTGGCCATCTTCATACATGTTTTTACCACATGCTGGCTTTTTATATCTCAGTACATCACCAATCTGAATTTCCATTATTCGTCACCAATCCTTATCTAAGCAGCTTGGTGCAATATAACATACTGATATTTAATTAAAAGAAATGTGGATACCAATTGTGAGTATGCGCTTATTCAACTGCTAATTTGTAACCTCATTCAAGGCTCACACTGAAGTTGACGCGATACGAGGGCTTCATAGCGGAAAATGGTATCGATAAGCAGGCCCTCTGCGCCATGGATGGCGCGGTGGAGCCCTCATGGAAGAGTTTACGGCGTGCCTGCGGGCGATACCATTTTGTGGCCACTGTTGAGACTTAAAGCTAAGCACTCACTACTGCCCACTCGGCAATAAGTACCTCGTACTTCGGCCGCCGGCGTCAGCTTTCACTAAAAAGCCTTGCTCGACCATTTGCGCAAGGTGACGGGTGGCGGTGGCGCGACTCACCTTAGCGACTTTTTGGTACTGGCTACTATTCATCCCTAATTCAAAATCGCCATCTAACATCCGATTGAGCACTTTGGCTTGCTCTTGACTCAATAAGGATTGATCGACATTTTGCCAATACTGCGTTTTTAGCAGAGTCTTGTTCACATCAGCCATCGCATTGAGCAAACAATCATTGAGGGTTTCAAAAAACCATACTAACCAAGGAGTAATATCGACATTTCCCCTTTGAGTGGACTCTAAAATGTCATAGTAGGCTTGGCGACGGGCAAGAATACTGACCGACATAGCGTAAAAACGAATTGAGCGTTTTTCTGCTTGCGCCAAAGCTAAATCGGTCAACAAACGCGTGATGCGCCCATTACCATCATCAAGCGGATGCAGAGTCACAAACCAAAGGTGAGTTATCGCCGCGCGGATAAGCGGATCTAAACCCAGATCTTGCCTTGATGCATTAAACCATTCAATAAACTGTGAGAGTTCAGCGTCCAAAGTCGCTCGAGAGGGTGTCTCAAAATGTACCGTTGGTTTATCAATCCGGCCTGAGACAACCTGCATAGGCGTATCGCCACGTAGCACTCCACCAATAACGGGGTTTAACAGCGTATAACCCTGGGGAAATAACTGTTTATGCCAACCTAATATCCGCTCAAGGGTTAACTCTGTATCTAAATTTTTTAAGGCATCGAGCATAATGTCGGCCAAACCATCGGTTTGTGCCGTGGTCGGATACGGTTTGTCTTCGGACACACCGAGTTTTTTAGCCAAGGATGAGCGCACCGAAGCCGCATTGAGCTTTTCACCTTCAATGGCACTGGAGTGGATAATGTTAGCGAGTAAGGTGTCGAGTGCTGCCGCTGAGGTTAACTGGCTGTCGTCGTGACTTAGCATTTGCTTGCCGAGCAGTTGGCCCTGATTGAAATATACCTGACGTATCAGGGCATCAACTCTGCTGATATTCCAATGAAACTTAGGCCAATCGGCTTGCTGCCAAATCCACATATCCTACCCCATGAGTCAAATAACAAGCCTATTCTACTCACACAATGAGTCAATTAACAAACCTATTCGCCTCACAAAATGAGGCAAATAATACAAGTAATTGCCTCACCTTGCCCAACTGCTTCTAGCATAAAGGAATTTATCCTGTTGATTACCTCTACAACGCAATACCGACGCAACGCCAGCTTTGCGCTGCCAAAACCTGTGCACTGCGATATACTGCCAACGTTGATAAAACGCTAATGTTAAACCCCAATTTACCTACCCATCGCGACCACGCTGACAAGAATGCCGAGCCTAATCCATGCCTGATAACCCAACTATTGCCACCCTTCCCGATTCTCAAAGGCATAACCATAGTGAAGATGTGCAGCTCAATCAGCCACAGTGCGATTCGACTAAACCAAATGAAATCAGGCCAAGCTTACTCGCGCCGAATGCAACCAAACCGAGTGCAATTAAGCCAAATGCAATTAAGCATGAATCGGTTGTTGCCGAGCAAAAACAGAAGGTTATTTTTATCGGCTTGCCCCGCACGGGGACGACGAGCGTAAGCGTGGCGCTATTGGAGCAAGGCTTAAAAGTGGCACATATGGCGTTTACTAAAGCAGCCTTTATGCAGGCTGATGCGATTTCCGATGCGCCTTGTTTTAGTGATTTCAAGCAGTTGGATGAATTATTCCCCGAGGCCAAGTTTGTTTATCTTGACCGCGAGTTAGACTCTTGGGTGCCGTCGATGCAGATGTTACTCAGCCGAATGCTGCCACATTTGGATGCCAAAACTGGCCGATTCCACCCAATCATGAAGCGCAGCTTTCGCCATAGCTTTGGCGTAGGAATGGTAGAAAATCCGCAGGATGAACAACATCTTATCGATTGTTATCAGCGTCATAAAGCTGAGGTGGTTAACTACTTTGCGGGCAGACACGACTTACTCAGTATCGATGTGAGCCAACAAGGTGCCCTCGGTCAGCTATTGGCTTTTATGGGCCTAGCCGCTACCGAAAATCAGCAGAACTTTCCTAAGCTCAATGTCGGCCGCAATGTGGCTAGTTGGGATGAATATAAACACCCGAATAAGATCAGCGCCAATGCCTCGGGGCCTGAAAAACGTAAGTTCTTTGATTATAAAATCTAGGTTCTAGGTTCTAGGTTCTAGGTTCTAGGTTAATCATTATTTTTCCGACGCTTAACCACAGTTAGCCAGTCGAGACTCACGCCCGAAATCGCATTAAAACCGCGAATACGGAAGATAAGTTGCAGTAACTGCGGCCGAGGCCTGACTTTGGGTTCGACCGAGCGTGGAATAAACCACAGTGTCACAAATGCGCGCAGTATGGTCGATACTAAAAACACTACAAAAATCGGGCTACTGAGCCAAGCATTCCAGCCTGACCAGACTAAAAAATCCGCCGCATGGGAGGCTATCGTGCCACCGACCATTGCCCCCACAAATACGAATCCCGCACTGAGTGACGCTTGCAACGCTGCATAGGTAGCAAAGTCACTGCGAAAGGGACGAATATCATAAAGGTAATTGGCGGTACTTAAGGTAAAGCCGCTCCACGCCAGCCCAGAAAATGCCTGAATAAGGATAATATACAGATAGTTATCGGAAAACAGCCATAACAATGGCAAGCTTGGGATCATGCAACTGGTAATAATCATCACCAAACGATTGCCGAATTGATCGCTAAATCGCCCCCAAAACTTTAGCGTCACAAATTGAGTCGCTATCGAGGCCACACTCGCGAGCACAAATTCGATGTAGCTAAAGTGCAGGTTTTCTAGCATATACACAGCGAAAAATGGCGCCGATATGGCGACCATCGCCTGCATACTGGCCACAAACAAGCTGTACTGGCGAAAGGTTTTATCCTTCCATGCGCCGCGAAAATTGCGAATGGTTTGGATAAACACGCCGCGCTGCTTGGCTTCACGCGGATCAGGATCGTGCATTTGCAGTAATAACCAAGCCGAGACAAAACGCCCCATGGCGGCAATCGAAAACAGCAGCGTAAAACCCAACCACGCCATTTGCTGCGAATCGGTCAAGGTCAGAATACCACCGCCAATAAAGAACACGCTTAAGGATGCGCCCATGGTTAAGCGGGTACGCGCCGCGAAAAAAGCGCCACGGCGACGTTCAGGCACGATTGACCCCATCCACGCACGCCAATGGGGTTGGATAAGATTAATAAAACCGTGATACCCCACGGCGAGCGCGATAAATATCCATACTGCGTGCTCAGGCCGAAAGGCCGCTAACGCGCCCATTCCTAATACCAACACAGCCTGTAAAGCAGCACAGTAAACAATAAAACTACGACGGGAAAAGTGACTCGCTAACCAGACGGAAACTAACTGCGACATCGCCCCGAAGAGCTGCGGTAATCCAGTAACAAAACCCATTTGCGCAAGACTAGCACCGAGAAAAATCGCGTAAGCATTAAAAAAGTTATCGCTGGTTGCCGTCATCATCGACGAGGCAACGGCTTCCTGCTGCGAGCGGCGTAGAGTACACCTTAACCAGAGATTTCTGGCGCTACGGCGCGCACAAGTTAATGCAGTGGGTACTTCGTGGTTGCCCATTCCAAGCCAAATCCATATGAGACTAAGGGTTTTTAATGGTGCAATTATGTCGTATATAAGCAAAAAACAAAACGCCCCGTTTGGGGCGTTTGCTAAAAGAAAGCAGACTAGAAACAGGCTTTAAGTTCAGCCTCTTGGTCGAGCAGGCTTTGATACAAGGTAAACTGATTCGCCGCTCTATCCAGATTATGACCCTCACGGTGCACGTGGAAATACACGTCGCCATTGAGATAATCCGTTAAAAAACGCACGCCGATCATCAGGCAAATGACTCGCGCCCCAAGCCAAAGGCTGCGTTTTTCGACCTCAGTTAATACCTCGGAGAGCTCACTTAAATAGCCACGGCAAATGGCGGCAAAGATCGACTGGCGCACTTTAACATTTTCAAGGGCAGTAGAATCTTCTTCCTCGGGCGAACAGAAGGTACGCACCATATCGCCAAAGTCATACATTAGATGACCTTTCATGCAGGTGTCTAAATCGATAATCGCCATGCTCGACATGTCGCGCTTATCAAACAACATATTGTTGATTTTCGTGTCGTTATGGCAGATCCGCAGCGGTAACTGCGGCGAGATTTCAGCCAGTTCATCCAATAAACTCTGCTGTGACAGCGCATAATCAACCCATTGACGGCACGACCCTAAGCGTTTGGCTTTATCCTGCTGCACCGCTTGGCGCAGCATTTCCATCCGCCCAGGCAAGTGATGAAACTGCGGGATCACATCTTCAAGCTCAGTGGCGTCAAAATCACTTAATGCACAGGCAAAGTGACCAAAAGCCTTGGCGGCCATTTCAGCTTGCGCTTCGGACTTCACCACTTCGATACTTAAACTATGGGGTAAATAACTGATCGCACGCCAAAATCCCTGCTCACCTAAGTCGATAGCAAGTTCACCCTCTTGGGTAAGACAAGGGCTAACCACTTGCAGACCATATTGCTGCTGCAATGCCTTGGCGCATAAGTGATGGCTGATCTTATCGGCATTACTCACCAGCGCCTGCGGCGTCTTAAACACTTGAGTATTAATGCGTTGTAAAACTAGCTCACCCGTAGGCCAACGCACTAATAAGGTGTCGTTAATATGACCATTCCCTAACGCTGAGATTTTTGCCTCGTCGGCTTCAATTCCAAAATGAGGCAACACTGACTGCCTAATGAGTTTTATCACCCAATAACTCCATTAATTTTTGCTTTACCCAGACAGTATCCTGCGGATAGGTCACACCGAGCCAAGGTTCGCTGGCCACATCAACATAAACGGGCACACCTTGCTCAATTGCCACCTGAACCACTGCGGGCAAATAGCATTCCGATTTCGGCAATTGGCCCTGTTGTTCAATAAATACGGTTAATTGCTGTTTAATAACATCAAATATGCTTGGCGAAAAGCCCCAGCAGGTCATGGATACCAGCGACTGTGAAGGAAGCTTTGCGAATCCCATTGGTCCTTCGCCCACAAAACCATCTTCTTGTGCTTGAATATTTAACCACTCGGCGACCGAGCGTAACTGCCCATGCTCAACTTGGCATAAGCCACGGTTTACTCCGCCATGCTCAGATAACGTCAGCTCGATAGGATAAGCCACCATCATCCAATCATGGGGCCTTGCGGTTAATCCCTTCGCTAAAGAAGCAAAGGCGCTGTCGCCGTAAAAATCATCGGCATTGATCACAGCCATTGGCCCATTAACACAATTGCGGGCACACCAGAGCGCATGCGCTGTCCCCCAAGGCTTTAAACGATGGCTAAAATCAGCAAGCTTTGCGTCTTGTGGCAAATCACTTAATGACTGGTAGCAAAAGTGATATTCAAAGTTTGCGGGTAAAAACTGCGTCAATATCCCTAAGAGCTCCGCCTCAAGCTCAGGGCGGATCACTAATACGGCGCGCTGAAATCCACTGCGAATAGCCGATAAAATAGATAACACCAACATGGGTTCGCCAGCAGGCCCAAGGGAGGCTAACTGCTTATCGCCGCCAAAACGACTTCCAAGGCCCGCCGCCATAATGACTAAGGTCAAATCTGTATTCATGTGGGATTGAGTTTTCAGTTCGTATTAAAGAAATTTTCCCGAACCTCGCCGTCATCGGCTATGCGAGCGCATGTAACACAAGATCGGAGAAAAAGAGGAGCAAAAGTGTAATCTACCCCTCTAATCCTGACTAGCATTTAAGCTTATTTTTATCTATTTAACGGGCTAAATAAGTTCCAAAGGCACGATTTGGCTCTAAAACCGCTTGGCTGCCTTTGAGGCTGAACTTATAACCACACAAACCAATGCTGCCACGGCGGGCTAAATCGGTAATGATATTAGCGGTATCGAGCGGCGTGAAACGTGCTTCAGTGGCAGAGTCGGCAAGCAAGTCCACAGTGATAGTGCGATACTCAGTGCCATTATTAAACACCAGTGCACTACAACTCTTATCACCCTTCGCCGTAGCAATAGACCACAGGTTTTGCGGCTTGTCGCGTTCACCCAACCAACGAATAATTAATACATCTTGCTCTAACGCCACCGAAAAACCGTCGGGCAGATCTAAGGTCACACGATCGCTTGCTGCAATAGGTGCTGAAGGCACCGCTGGCACGACCGATTCGTCTACCTGCGACTCATCAGAACTAGGCCATAATCCCCATACCAGCAAGACTAACAACACAGCGCCCGCACCGCCGCCGACAGGCAACCAGTAACGGCGTTCCAGCTTAGGTAATTTAGGCAACTTAATATAACGACGGTAAGGAGCAAAAAACTCCGCCACGCCCCTAAACAATTCGGTCATAGAACCGGATTCTTTAGCTTCGGCGCGGCGACGACGCACTTCTTCAGCATGCTCGGTATCATTAAATACCTCAGCATTGTCATCGGGATCAAAGCGCCACACCGGCTCATCACTGTGCTCAGCAGGATCAAGCGGCGCACGCTTAAATTCTTCTCCCTGCAAATCCACTTGAGCTAAATCGACCTCGGCGAGGTCGATTCGCGTTTGCTCTACTCGGCTCGGATTGGCGGGACGAAAATCGGCATGCCCCTCAATTACAGCATCAGGCACCACAAAATCCGCTGGATTAGCAGTCATCTTAGTTAAGGCATCAAAGCGCAGCTCATCTTGGCGCAACACCTCAAGTTCTGGCTCAGCAACAGCAGACGAAATAGTTGGCTCTGTCTGGGAATAAGCTTCTGCCGGAGCCGCAACAGGAATATTTGCTGATACATCAGGCACCGCATTTTGCGCCGCGGCCGCCTTTGGCGTGATCACAGGTTCAACTCGGCGACGGGGGATCGCCTGCGAGATAGGCGCATCGAGTGCTGGTCCATAATAACCAAAACGGTAATCCACTATGGTTAGCGACTTCAAACGGGTTCCCCAAAAAGTCGCGCCAGCCCCCAACACTAACCCTAATATCGCCAATACTGGTGGCGGAGCCACAATATACAGCGCCAGTAAAATCAGCAGCGGCAACATAAACACCACCACTAAAGCCTTAGGCTTGGCCGCATCATTTAAACGACGCAGCGCCGTGAGGGCAAGTAAAGGCAGGCCTACTAACGCTAAAAGATACATGAGAAAGTTCGCCCCAAATGCGGCGACAGCCAGTGATATGCCTAAATAGACACCAACACTGATAACAACAAAGCGGGGGCGGGAATCACGCCCGTGAAGGCAGAAAAGAGATTTTAACAGCACGACCCTTCCTTTATAGTGAAATAATTCAAGCGCACACGACCTTCTATGTCGTATAAGCATGAGCGTAACGAATTTAGCCGCACTTGTCAGTGCAATAAAGACGCTAGATAAGCAAAAATGCTGATTATATCCATCTAAAGCTAAATCAGGCTTAATTCTCAGGCTCAGCAAGGCTTAGGGACGCAGAGATTTTCAGTATCCGATCTTTGAGTCACAGTAAACCGTAAAAATGCACCAACGTCAGCGTTAACTGTCGCAAAACATAAATAGACAACAATTGCTGGCTAACAAGCCCTAGCGTTTTTAAGGTCAAAATCTGTATAATACTCGGCTTTCTGGGCCCTTCTTGCGTTAACCAACTGGATATTTAGCTCATGACCGCACGCGGAAATTTATTTATTGTGTCAGCGCCAAGTGGTGCGGGTAAATCCTCGCTAATTTCGGCATTGTTAAAAGACAAACCTGCCGATATGCAGGTTTCAGTATCGCACACCACCCGCGCGCCGCGCCCAGGTGAAGTTGATGGTCAACACTACCATTTTGTTAATGTTGAAGAATTTAAAGCACTGATCGCGCAAAATGCCTTTTTTGAGTGGGCCGAAGTGTTTGGCAATTACTACGGCACATCGCGCCATGTGATTGAGCACACCTTAACTCAAGGTATTGATGTGTTTCTCGATATCGACTGGCAAGGTGCCCAACAAGTCAAAGCTTTGATGCCAGAAGCCGTGGGCGTATTTATTCTGCCACCCTCAAGGGATGAGCTAGAGCGTCGCCTGACTGGCCGCGGTCAAGACAGCCAGGATGTGATCGCCAGCCGTATGGCACAGGCGGTTTCTGAAATGTCGCACTATAAAGAATATGATTTTATTATCGTCAATGACGATTTTGACACAGCACTGGCGGATCTGCGGGCGATCATTCGCAGCCAACGCTTAACGGGTGCTAGTCAGATCCACGCGCAAAATGATATGCTTAACGATCTGTTGGCAGGCTAACTGCCATAGTGTACAATTTTGCGTCATTTTTTCCCTAGATAAACTGGAGTTTCAACACATGGCTCGCGTAACTGTAGAAGACGCCGTAGAACAAATCGGCAACCGTTTTGATATGATCCTGGTTGCGGCGCGTCGTGCTCGCCAAATCGCCGTGCAGGGTAAAGACCCTATGGTTGAAGAGATGAACGACAAACCAACGGTTATCGCCCTGCGTGAAATCGAACTAGGTTTAGTGAATGCTCACACTTTAGATGCTGATGAGCGTCAAACTGTGCGTGAGCGTGAAGCTGCTGAAATCGCAGCTGTTGCCGCCATCGCTGAAGGCCGTTCACTATAAGTCTAATTGAGTCACACCTGTTTGGGTAAAGGAGAGCTGCCACTTGTATCTGTTTGAAGGTCTAAAGGAGTCTGCTTCCGGTTACTTAGAACCTGAACAGGTAGAATTGCTCAAGCAGGCTTACCAAGTTGCGCGTGATGCCCATGAAGGGCAAATGCGCACTAGCGGCGAACCTTATATTACCCATCCGGTTGCGGTTGCCCGCATCCTCGCCGAAATGCGTCTCGACCATGAGACGCTGATGGCGGCATTGCTGCATGACACCATCGAAGATACCTATGTCACCAAAGAAGATTTAGCCGAGCGATTTGGCGAATCGGTGGCTGAATTGGTTGAAGGGGTGTCTAAGCTCGACAAGCTGAAATTTCGCGATAAGAAAGAAGCTCAAGCAGAAAACTTTCGCAAAATGATGATGGCGATGACGCAGGATATCCGCGTTATTCTCATCAAGCTTGCCGACCGCACCCACAACATGCGCACCTTAGGCGCGCTGCGTCCTGACAAACGCCGTCGTATTGCCCGCGAAACCTTAGAGATTTACGCCCCCATTGCCAACCGACTCGGTATTCACAATATCAAGACTGAGTTAGAGGATTTGGGTTTTCAAGCCTATTATCCCATGCGCTATCGGGTACTAAGGGAAGTGGTAAAAGCGGCTCGAGGCAACCGTAAAGAGCTCATTCAAGGTATTGAGGCCGCGGTACTCACCCGCTTAAACGATGCGGGTATTAAGGGCAAAGTCAAAGGGCGCGAGAAAAACCTCTACTCCATCTATAACAAGATGCAGAGTAAAGAGCTGCAATTTCAAGAAGTCATGGATATCTATGCCTTCCGCGTGATTGTCGACTCCATCGATACGTGTTATCGCGTGCTCGGTGCGATGCATGGCCTGTATAAACCACGTCCAGGTCGCTTTAAAGATTATATTGCTATCCCAAAAGCCAACGGCTATCAGTCGCTACATACCTCGTTATTCGGTCCCCACGGCGTACCCGTCGAGATCCAAATTCGTACCGAAGATATGGATCAAATGGCCGACAAAGGGGTTGCGGCTCACTGGGCTTACAAAGGCGGTGCCGATGGTCAAGGCACCACCACGCAAGTGCGTGCCCGTAAGTGGATGCAAAGCTTGCTGGAACTGCAACAGAGCGCCAGCACCTCCTTCGAATTCGTAGAAAACGTTAAAACCGAACTCTTCCCCGAAGAGATTTACGTGTTTACCCCCGAAGGTCGCATTTTAGAATTACCGGTTAACGCCACCGCCGTCGACTTTGCCTATGAAGTCCACACCGATGTGGGTAATACCTGTGTCGGCGCCCGTGTTAACCGCCAAGCTTATCCGTTAAGCCAGCCATTAATCTCCGGCCAAACCGTTGAGATCATTACCGCTAAAGGCGCGCGTCCGAATGCCGCTTGGCTTAACTTTGTGGTCACGGGTAAAGCCCGCGCCAAAATCCGCCAAGTGCTCAAGAGCCTAAAAGCAGACGATGCCATTGCCCTTGGCCGCCGTTTGCTTAACCATGCGCTGGGTAAAACCAAGCTCGATAGCATCCCTGCCGAGCAGATTGATAAAGTCGTGCGCGATACTAAGCACGCCAATTTAAATTCCTTACTCGCCGACATCGGTCTTGGCAATGCCATGAGCATAGTCATCGCTCAACGTTTGATTGGCGATAATTTAGAGAATCAAGAGAGCCGCGATTCTCACCTGATGCCAATCCGCGGCGCCGAAGGCATGTTAGTGACCTTCGCCAACTGCTGCCGCCCCATCCCAGGTGATGCGGTGATAGCCCACGTGAGCCAAGGTAAAGGCTTAGTCGTCCACATGGAAAACTGCGCTAACATTCGCGGTTACCAAGGCGAGCCCGATAAATACATTCCCGTACAGTGGGATAATGTCGAAGGCGTCGAGTATCAAGCCAATCTGCGGGTGGAAATTGTTAACCACCAAGGCGCGCTGGCGAAGATCACCTCGATTATCGCCGCCGAGGGCTCGAACATTCACAACCTTAGCACCGAAGAGCGCGATGGCCGCGTTTACTTGATTAACCTGCGAATTTCGGTGAAAGACAGGATCCATTTAGCTAACGTGATGCGCCGTATCAGGGTACTGCCCGAGGTGTTGCGTACATCCCGTAATCGTTGATCATTATTTTAGAGAGAGCGTCATGGCAGAAAAAATCATTATCGCGACCGAAAACGCCCCAGCGGCAATTGGCACTTATTCTCAAGCGGTTAAAGTCGGCAACACAGTATATTTATCCGGCCAAATCCCACTGGTGCCAAGCACAATGCAAATCGTGAGCGATGATTTTGAGGCGCAAGTTGTGCAAGTGTTTGAAAACTTAACGGCCGTTTGTACCGCAGCCGGCGGCACAATCAACGATATCGTTAAGCTTAATATCTTCCTAACGGACTTAAGCCACTTCGCCAAAGTGAATGAAATCATGAGCCGTTACTTCAGCCAACCTTACCCAGCTCGCGCCGCTATCGGTGTGAAGCAGTTACCCAAAGATTCGCAAGTCGAAATGGATGGCGTGATGGAGCTGTAAGCTTCAACCGATATGAAAGGCGCTTAGGCGCCTTTTTTATTGCCTAATGCGCCCCGCGACTCCTGCTCTGACCTGTTATTAAGTTCATTTTCATTTCATACTCGCCCATTAGGCTGTTTTGCAGATTTAGTGATTTTACAATCTTGCAAACTATTTGCGCGGCCTCACAAAACTCGCCATACTGGGCACCTATGTTGGGGTGAAAATAACAATAAAGAACAGGGAATTGCCTATGGATAAAGCGATTAAGACGCCAATTGAAATGCTGGCGCACTGGGCGAATACGCGTGGGGATGAGATTTATTTGCGCCAGCCAATCAAGGGGCAATACCTTGATTTCACTTGGAATGAAGTACAAGAAAAAGTCCAACAACTTGCTGGCGCGTTGCGTCATTTAGGCTTAGAGCCGGGCGATAAGATTGCCGTTCTGTCTAAAAACTGTGCCGAATGGTTTATCACCGACCTCGCCCTGATGCACGGCGGCTATATCAGCGTTCCTATTTATCCGACTGCGAATCCAGATACCATTCGCTATGTATTGCAGCATAGTGGGGCTAAAGCGATTGTCCTCGGTAAGCTCGATCATTGGGCCGATCAAGAAGCCGGTGTCGGCGGCGAATTGCTGCGTCTCGCCATGCCCTACGACACCATGCCAGCTCAATATCAATGGGAACAATTGCTCAATATGGGCAACCCATTGATTGAAGCGCCATTACCCGAACCCGATCAGATAATGACGCTGATTTATACCTCGGGCTCAACGGGTCAACCTAAAGGTGCGATTCAAACCTATGCTAGCTATGGTTGGACTTGCCAAGCGGTGGTGCGCGATCTACGTACAGATGGTAAAGATAGATTATTGTCCTACTTACCGTTAGCCCATATTACCGAGCGCGTGGCGATTGAAGGCTCATCCTTTTATTCCGGCAGCACAGTCGCCTTCGTCGAAAGCTTAGACTCCTTCGTTGCGGATGTGCAGCGCGCTAAACCAACGGTGTTTTTCTCCGTTCCACGCCTGTGGAGCCTGTTCCAAAAGAACATTATCGACAAGATTGGTGTTGGCAAACTCAATCTATTGCTAAAAATTCCACTGATTAGCAGCCTAGTAAAACACAAGATCCATAAGGGCTTAGGACTCAACCATTGCCGTTTACTCGGCTCTGGCTCAGCGCCTATTCCACCCTCACTCATCCACTGGTATCACAGTATTGGGCTGGATATTTGTGAGGCTTGGGGCATGACAGAAAACTGTGCTTACTCCATCATCAACTACCCTTTCGATGCGCGTAAAATCGGCACTGTGGGTAAACCCGTGCAGGATTGCCAAATCCGCCAAGGTGAAGATGGCGAGCTACTCATTAAGAGCCCAGGCCTAATGACCGCCTATTATCTGCAACCTGAAGCCACCGCGGCGGCCTTCGATGCTGATGGTTTCTTCCATACCGGCGATCTCTGCGCCATCGATGCCGATGGTTGTGTGACTATCACCGGCCGCGTGAAAGACAACTTTAAAACCGCTAAAGGCAAATATGTGGCACCAGTGCCCATTGAGCGCAAGCTTGCACAAGATCCTCATGTGGAGCTGATTTGTGTTATTGGATCTGGTTTGCCGCACCCTGTAGCCCTAGTGCAACTCTCTGAGGGAGCTAACCTACAAGCCCGTGAAGAAGTACGCGCTTCCCTTAAAGCGACACTCGATAGTGTGAATCCACATTTAGAATCCCACGAACATGTGGATGCCATTGTGGTGGTGAGTGAACCTTGGACCATCGAAAACGATGTATTAACCCCCACACTGAAGATCAAGCGCCACGTGCTTGAGAAAGCCTTTAGCGAAAGGGTGGACGGGATCCGTGGTGCTCAAGTACGCTGGGAAGATGAGTTAGTCGCAAAATAACGTCAAAACGCATCGTTATGATTAAAGCACGCTCTTCGGCGTGCTTTTTTATGACATATTCTGTCAAAGCAAATTAAAAACACGTATCATGTACGCCTATCAGCGTAAGGTGATGCACCTTAAATTAATTCACTCAATCAGGTTTAACAGAGTCCAAAATGCTTATTGCACTTTCAATTATCGGCGGCTTTATTATTTTAACCTTAGGCGCAGAGGCCTTAGTCCGTGGCGCAAGCTCCATTGCACTTCGTCTTGGGATTACGCCGCTGGTGATCGGCTTAACGATTGTGGCTTTCGGTACCAGCGCACCAGAGCTTGCGGTAAGCGTAAAGTCAGCCTTGGCAGGCAATAGCGGCATTGCACTGGGTAACGTGATTGGCTCTAACATCGCCAACATTGGCTTAATTTTGGCAATTACTGCGCTTATTCGCCCGATCCAAGTTCAATCGCAGATGGTAAGACGGGATATTCCACTGATGATCCTCGCTTCTATGCTGTTTTGGGGATTATTGCTAGATGGCGAACTCAGCCTGACTGACGGCATCATTTTATTATCACTCCTTGTCGGCTACTTGGTTTTCAGCTATTTCAGCGCCAAAAATACTACTGATGCCGATGGTGAAGTTATTGAAGAAGGTCCTAAAAATCCATTGCTTTCAATCGCGTTTATTATTGTCGGCATCGGAATGTTAGTCGGCGGTGGCATTTTATTTGTGAATGGCGCTGTTGATTTAGCCAAAGTATTTGGTGTTAGTGAAGTCATTATCGGCCTGACTATTGTCGCTATTGGTACCAGTATGCCAGAGCTAGTGACCTCGGTTTTAGCGGCACTCAAAGGCGAAAGCGATATTGCTATTGGTAATATCGTTGGGTCAAATATATTTAATATATTAGGTATTCTTGGCGTGACCGCTGTCGTTTACCCTGTATCTGGGCTTGGTTTCCAACCCTTAGACTTTATTGTCATGCTGGCGTTAGCCGTAATCATTTTACCCTTTGCTTGGTCTGGCCTACGAATTGGTCGCCGCGAAGGTGCCACGCTGCTTATCGCTTACTTAGGCTACATGGTTTACCTCGTTAACCAAGCTAGCAGCCAAGCGGTAGTCTAACGATTTACACGTTCACCTTAGCTTACTAAAACACCGGAGCCACTCCGGTGTTTTACTTTTAGGGTTAAGACATGACATTTGTCATGCCTAATTGATGACCTTTGTGCCTGCACTCAGACCAAGGTATTTCTGATAATGAAGCCGTCCCCAAGCAATGGGTTATCACTTCAATAAGGAAATACCATGAAAACACTTTTACTGTTATCAAGCCTTACTCTCGCCTGCACGCCTGCGTTCGCGGCTTCGAACTCAAGCTCCAATATCGCTGAAGTAGACAAAGCGGCTAACACACTGAATATTGATAAATTGCAACAGCTCAGCACTGCCACTCAAGATTACGAGGCGGCTTATGCCAACTATCGTTTAGCCATCAGCGCCAATGTGATGGGACAAAAAACCATAGCAGATAATGCCTTAGCTTCGGCTCAAGCGAGCTTAGAAATCTTAACCAACAGTCAAGCCGATGCGGAATCCCTCGCGCTATTATCATCCGTGTATGGTATGCAAATCGCCTTGGATAACAGCAAAGGCGCTGAGCTTGGGATCAAATCCGCTAACGCCATTGCTCAGGCCGAACAGCTGGCACCGCTTAATCCGCGGGTCGCATTAGTGAAAGCGATTGCCGCCTATAATACGCCAGCAATGTTTGGGGGCAGCATGCAAGTTGCCAAGACGCTCGCCAGCAGCGCCATTGAGCGATTTAATCAACCTTGCGAGAACATTTGCTGGGGTGAGGCCGAAGCTTACACTTGGCGCGGACTGGCCAAACAAGAATTGGGGGATATCCAAGGCGCGATGGAAGATTGGCAACAGGCACTGCAAGTGGAAAAAGATTATGGTTGGGCTAAGTTTTTACTTCAGAAAAATCAGCAAATAAGTGCAAAATAACCCCAGAAAAGGCGAAAGGATTGGCTAATGTTTACGGCCAATCCTACTCTCAGCAGCCGCAAAATGGATCTTAGGCGAAGCGATATGACAAATAACCCCCTACAACTTGAACGAAAGCTCGCATGGGTGTACTTAATAAACCTCGCGTTTTATCTGATACCGCTGTTTATTACGCCTTATCCTAGCTGGCAAATTATCTTAATTTTAGCCGTGCTGGTTCCCTTTATTTACTGCTATTTTGGGACCTACCGCAGTAATTTCCGCAGCGCCCATCGGCCTATTATCGGCATGTTAGTACTTGCTATAGCCATTACCCCTATTAATCTAGGGTCCATCTCACTCTTTACCTTTGCCAGTTTCTTTATTGGTTTCTTTTATTCCTTTAGAGTTAGCTTGTTATGCTGGCTCGGGATACTAGTTACACTGTTCTTGCTCAACTACGTTAGTCAATTCAATAGCTACTATTTTCCAATGTACGGCTCAGCCTTAGTATTAGGGGTTGGTATGCTCGGTAAAGCAGAGCGAAGACGTTACCAGCATAGATTGAAGGAGCGACAAAGCGCCAAAGAGATCAGCACCTTAGCCACTATGGTTGAACGGGAGCGTATCGCCAGAGACTTGCACGATATTATGGGGCACAGTTTGTCATCGATTGCGCTAAAGGCTGAATTGGCCGAAAAACTACTGGCGAAACAAGAATATCAACTTGCAACGACTCAACTACAAGAGCTAGGACAAATTGCGCGGGAAAGCTTGAGCCAAATAAGGCATACCGTCTCAGACTATAAACACAAAGGCTTAGCAAGTTGCATCACCCAGCTATGTAATTCACTCAGGGATAAAGGCATCTACGTAGAGTTAATCGGTGAATTACCAAAACTACCCGCCAGAACAGAAAGCCAACTTGTGCTGATTTTAACTGAACTCGTGAATAATATTTTGCGCCACAGCAACGCGAGCCAATGCAGCATTCAATTTAGTGAGCAGGCAAATACCCTTAATGTCGAGGTTAAAGATAATGCCTTAGCAAGACCTTTTGTCGAAGGAAATGGGCTCACAGGTATCCGTGAACGTCTCGATAGCCTCGGAGGTCATTTCAGTTATAATCTTGAGCAGGGATATGCCTTTAGCGTTACTTTACCTTTGCAGGGAGCAACAGATTAATGAAGATTCTATTGGCAGAAGATCAAGCCATGGTGCGCGGCGCACTGGCGGCACTGTTAACCCTTGCTGGCGGTTTTGCCATTACCCAAGCCAGCGATGGCGACGAAGCATTAACCCTTCTCAAACAACAGCATTTTGACCTGTTACTGACGGATATTGAAATGCCGGGACGAACTGGTTTGGAACTAGCCGCTTGGCTAAAGGAGCAACATAGCCAAACCAAAGTGGTGGTGATCACAACTTTTGGCCGCGCAGGTTATATTAAACGCGCTATCGAAGCGGGTGTCGGTGGATTTTTGCTAAAAGATGCGCCCTCAGAAACCCTCGTCAGTTCAATTCAACAAGTGATGGCGGGCAAACGCGTTATCGATCCTGAGCTGGCAATGATGGTAATTGGCGATGTCGACCCCCTCAATGATAAAGAACGCCGCGCCCTTCGGTTTGCCAGCGAAGGCAAATCCACCGCCGAAATTGCCGAGATGCTGTTTATTGCCGAAGGCACGGTACGTAACTATTTATCCGAAGCCATCGCCAAACTCAATGCGAGCAACCGTATCGATGCCGCCCGCATTGCCAAACAAAAAGGCTGGTTATAGCTCAGCTAGTTGTCATAAATGCAGTAAATGCGCTCGAATTTTCCCGATGCAAGATCGTCTCGGTGGATAATAAAATTCAACCGCATAGAGTGCTCACTATAGATGACTTTAAGTAGCACCAGATAATCTTCGGCATTACCGCCTAACTCTGCCGCGGCGTGGAGTTCGGGGGCTTTATAGCGGCTATCTCCATGGTCATTAATGCTAGCGATACCATCGTAATACGGCAGCGGCTGCTCGGGGACGAGCAATGCCTGCAAGTTAGATGACTGCCACTCGGTATTAGCCCATTGCGATTGAGTGAGAATCTGGCCGGGAATTAACCCGTGTTTATTCATTTTCATCAGATCAAAGAAATAGAGCTGATCTTGCCACTCTGGTGCCAATTCATCTTCCGCAACCTCTAGGGCCTCCAGCACCATAGCTTGTTGCGGTTCAGGTAGCGCTTGTAAACGAGCCTTGGCTAACTTTACTAAATGCGGGTTGTCACTATTAATCATGTCAGGGGCTATCATCTTAATGCTAGCAATCCCCTGAAGTTGATAAGCCGCCTCATACTCATAGTTTGTACAGACAGCATCGTCGAACTTAAGTTCAGCAATCGTTCTCCCAGAGTTCAGTTGCTGATCTTCAACGACATAATAAACATGGCCGCGAAGCATTTCCGAGAATCGCCAGCGCTCTAAAAAGAATAACAATCGCCCTTCTCGGGGTAAATAAGATTGCAACGCCTTCAGTTCGCTACAATTGATTTGTGCGATAAATTGCATCGGCACACGGAAGGCTTGCGCAGCCTCGTCCCAATCCCAATCTTGCGACCACCCATAATGCTCCTCGATATACTCGCGAGTATGGTCGAATTCCTCAGCGTAAGCATCCAGCATCTCCTCCCTTCCGACCAAGGTCACCGGATAATCCATCCCTACAGGTAAATCCGGCAATCCACCCAGTCGGCTGTTACCTAACTGGCTATAGTCTTCGTTTGCACAGGGATAGAGATCGACACTACTGCGAATAAACGCCGAGAGCACGTTGGCAAGATGTGGGCCTTTAAACTGCGCCAGCTTTTGCTCTAGCAGCTGCTGACGAATGGGGGAATTTTCTGCTAATAACATATCCATATTGACCTCACGACTCCAATGTTTGCTTTTTATCATTTCTATCAACTATTTGCTATCGTCCAATATGGCAAATTGCCAAAGCTATTACAGGAACCGCAAACTCAGAGCAAATGACTTACTCATGAGGCAAGCAACAACCTAGGCGATAGAAAACTCCTTGCGTTAATTACTGCTACACTCAAATTCAGCGCAAAAAGATCAACAAAAGGATTTGTTTATGGCGATAGCCTGCGTGCATACCCGAGCCAGTTGTGGTGTTGAAGCTCCAGAAGTCACGGTTGAAGTCCATCTCAGTAATGGCCTACCGGCTTTTAATCTGGTGGGTTTGCCAGAAGCCTCTGTCAAAGAAGCCCGCGAGCGGGTACGCAGTGCCTTGATCAATGCGGGATTCGAGTTTCCGATGCGGCGAATAACCGTTAATCTCGCGCCTGCGGATTTACCCAAGCAAGGCGGCCGCTACGATTTACCTATCGCCATCGGTATTTTGGCTGCTTCAGAGCAAATCCCCCACACAAGCCTTAAGGATACCGAATTTGTCGGCGAACTTGCCCTCTCAGGGCAAATCCGCCACTGCCAAGGATTGCTACCAGCAATCATTGCGGCTAAACGCCATAATAATCAGTTAATTCTGCCACTCGATAATCGCCACGATGCCGAGTTAGTTGGCTATCCTAAGGTCTACTTTGGCTCCCATTTGCAAAGTTTAGCGGCGTTTCTCCATGGACAAGCGCCACTCCCCATGCTGGAGCAGCAGCTCGAATGGATCTCGGATGAGCCGGCGCAGTCCACGCCTTGCCTTAGCGAGGTGATAGGTCAATACCAAGCTAAACAAGCACTTGAAATCGCTGCCGCAGGCAACCATAACCTATTAATGCTAGGTCCGCCGGGTACTGGCAAAACCATGTTAGCCAGCCGCATGATGGCGCTATTACCTGCACTCAATTATGAAGAAGCCTTAGAAGTGGCTGCAATTCATTCCGTCGCGGGCATCAATATCAAACCGCAGGACTTTCTTAAGCGACCATTTCGCGCGCCGCACCATACTTGCTCCTCAATTTCCTTAGTCGGAGGTGGCAGTATTCCTAAGCCTGGCGAAATTTCATTGGCCCATCGCGGAGTATTATTTCTGGATGAAGTCGCTGAATTTCCAAGAAAAGTGCTCGACTGTTTGCGTGAACCGATGGAAACAGGTGAAGTGGTGATCTCCCGCGCGGCGGCAAAACTGACCTTTTTAAGCCGCTTTCAATTGATCGCCGCCATGAACCCCAGCCCGAGCGGCGATATCGACGGCCCCAATCGGGCTACACCCGATCAAATCCAGCGCTATCTCGCCAGGCTCTCTGGCCCGTTTATAGATAGATTTGATCTCACCATCGAAGTCCCCAAACTCCCCGCAGGCACCCTAACGCAACAGGCGGCACAAGGCGAAACCAGCCATCAAATCGCCAAACGAGTAAAATGCGCCCGCGATATTCAACTCGCCAGAGCGGGCGTGCTTAACAGCGAACTATCAGGTAAACAACTTAAGCAATTTAGTGGTATCAATGATGCTGACCTAGTTTTTTTAGAACAGAGTGTCGTCAAGTTAGGATTATCCGTGCGCAGCTTTCATCGTATTCAACGGGTTGCCCGCACCATTGCCGACCTTGAGCAGGCCCCCAATACCGAAAGACGCCACCTCGCCCAAGCCTTAGGATATCGGGCTATGGATAAATTATTGGCCCGTTTATCCCAACAGTATTGAGACTCGAAATATTAACAAATGCCCCGACCAGCCGCCCTAAGATTGAGCCAAACGCCGACACCGAGTAACATAGGCCTCCAATTTTTATCAGGGGGCGCCAATGGGGACGTTGTTTTCACAATTAAAAGGCTGCATAGCTTTCTTAGGTTATGTCGTGAATACGCTGTTTTGGGTTGTACCCATTGTTCTGGGCAGCTTCATTAAACTTATTCCTTTGCCTGTGTTGAGAACGGCGACGAGCTATTTTCTCGACTTTTGCGCCAGCGCTTGGATAAGCGTCAATGGGGTGATTGAACGTGTGCTGCACCCAGTGCAAATTGAGCTCTCGGGCGATAGCCAATTTTCTACCAAAGAATGGTATATGGTGATCGCTAATCATCAGTCTTGGGTGGATATTTTGATCCTGCAGCGCGTATTTAATCGCCGAATCCCGTTTTTGAAATTCTTCCTGAAACAAGAACTGATTTATGTGCCCGTGTTAGGGCTAGCATGGTGGGCATTAGATTTTCCTTTTATGCGCCGCTATAGCACAGCACAACTTAAAAAGAACCCAAAACTCAAGGGCAAAGATATCGAGATCACCCGTAAAGCCTGCGCAAAGTTTAAGACTAAGCCAGTGAGTGTGATGAACTTTGTCGAAGGAACACGCTTTACTAAGGCCAAACATAAAAAACAAAACTCACCGTTCCAACATCTGTTAAAACCTAAAGCGGGCGGCATGGCCTTTGCGCTATCCGCCATGGGAGAACAGATCCACAAGCTAGTCGATGTCACGATTTACTATCCAGATAGCGTTCCAAGCTATTGGGACTACCTGACAGGCAAGCTGCCAAAGGTTAAAGTACACATAACAGTGAAGGATATTTCGCCGGATATGCGTGGCGATTATATGAATGATCGCGAGTTTAAAATTAGCTTCCAAGAACAATTGAATGAACTTTGGCTCGCTAAAGATCAAGTGATCAGCCAATTGGCAGGGCAAGCGGACCAAGAAGTAAGGTAAAACCTCTATGTTGAATTTTCTCCCCGGCCCAGTGCTGTTTATTCTCAGTCTGAGCCTGCTGATCATTAACACCGCCCTTTGGGGAACCTTGGTTTGCCTTGGTGGTTTAGTGAAAATGTTGATGCCAGCTCAAGGCGCACGCAATGCAGTGACCGGACTGATGAATCGTTTTATGTGGGCATGGGCAACCTGCAATGGTGGCATTTTGTATTTGATTGCCAAAATAGAGTGGGATGTTGAAGGACTTGAAGGGCTCAATAAAAACAGCTGGTACTTGCTAATCAGTAACCACCTCAGTGGCTTTGATATTGCCGCGCAGACTTACCTGCTGCGTAACCATATCCCCATGTTGAAATTCTTCCTCAAAAAAGAGCTGATCTATGTCCCCATTATGGGCCTAGGTTGCTGGGCGCTCGATATGCCTTTTATGGACAGAACCAGCCCGGCAAAACTCAAAAAAAATCCGAAACTTAAAGGTAAAGATTTAGCCACCACTCGCCGAGCCTGTGAAAAGTTTAAAAATATGCCCACATCAATTATCAACTACGTTGAGGGCAGCCGCTTTACCGAAGATAAGCGTCAGCGCCAAGATTCACCTTACCGTCATTTACTCCGGCCTAAAGCAGGTGGTATTGCCTTTACACTTTCCGCTATGGGTGAGCAATTTACTAACCTACTGGATGTGACGGTAGTGTATCCGGATGCGCCAGACGATGTGTTATTTGGCGTAATGAACGGCAAAGTACGCAAGATTATTGTACGGGTGCGAGCCTTGCCAGTACCGCAGGTCGACGCTACTCGCTACTTTTCAGAATCGGAATATCGGGTCGAGTTTCAGCGTTGGTTAAACCAAGTTTGGGCGGAAAAAGATGATCAAATTGCTGCACTCTTGCAGCAACATCAGCAGCTAACGGATAGTGCCACCAGCACCCACACACAGCTTCACTAATACAGATTAACGAATACAGCTTCACTAACGTAAGTGAGTCGATAGCGGGTTGGGCTTACCTAGCCCGCTTATTCCACTTCTAGCTGTGCCAGCCTCATTGCCGCTTCTGCTAATTCCGTTTCATTAAACACACTCATACCTGCCGCCAGCAGAAGTTCGGCCGTCATTCCCCGCCCTGCAATTAAATGCTTACTGAAACTGCCATCATAAATGTGCTGATTACCACAGGAAGGACTACGCGCCTTTAAAATCGCTATTTTAATGCCTTGCTCCTGAGCCAAAGCAAGCGCCTTTTGTGCTCCCAACCTAAAAGCCGCTGTGACATCTTCACCCTGCGCTGTTAGCACTAGATCGCCAACACGCTCGGCCGCAGGCCTTGGTGTGGGTAATCCGCCCGCGCATTCAGGACAAAACGCTACTATGCGGCCTTCTCGCTGCCATCGCTGCATCCACTCGTCTTGCTGCAGATTATGACCGCCGTCATAACGCACCGCCTGCCCAAGCAAACAACTACTAATGAGGATTTTCTCCATCTTGCCCCCCTAATGCCTAAACCCCAAGAGCCTTAACCCTGTGAGTGCCGACCAATACTTCCTCTGCATTGTACTCAATAAGTCGCAATGGGGTAAAAGCTGTGCTTGATCGCACCATCTGACATCACTCAACACCAAATTGTCGACAATTACCAATTACAAAATAGAGAAGATAAAATTATAAAAATCAACTTAAATAAAGAATAATAAATAAATACAATGACTAATGATTAATGCGCCAGAAGTATAGACTTACGTCTAAGTAAACATATTGTTGACAATGGCATTTAACGGGACTATTTTTTACCCATTGTCGACAATCCAGCAATCAACGAGTGATGCGCAGTATGTTGAAGCAAGAGACCATATTCCCCATAGATGACACCCCAAGTTCAGCGGCCCATGCCTCGACGAGCCCAACGAATAAGGTGAAATCCCTCGCCAGCGAAAAATCGTCGACCACTTTAGCCGATCAAATTTTGGTGCAAATACAAACCAGCATCATCAAGGGTGAACTGCCTGCAGGCAGTAAGATCAACGAGCAAGCCCTCGCCGAAAAATATGGCATCAGCCGAGGCCCGACCCGTGAAGCGCTGCAAACCTTAGAAAGACAACGTCTCGTTGTCCGCGCGCCCCATGTAGGTGCCCGTGTTGCTCAACTGACTGTGAGCGAGTTAAACGATTTATATCAATTACGTAGCGTGCTCGAAGGTATGGCCTGCGAACTCGCCGCTAGCCGCATTACCCCAGAACAGCTGGCGAAGTTGCAAGACCTGCTCGCCGTTCAAGAAACCGCGCTGGCTAATGGCGATACCTATTTCCAAGAGGAAGGCGATGTCGACTTCCACTATCAAATCATCCAAGCAAGCGGCAATAAGCATCTGCAAGAAACCTTAATTGGCGGGCTCTACCACCTGCTGCGGATGTATCGCTATCAGTGCACCAATAAGAATCGACCAGTAAAAGCCATTGCCGAACATAGACGTATCGTCGAGGCCATCGCCCAGCGTGATGGCGAACTCGCCAGCCTGTTGATGCGTCGCCATATAGAGCAAGGCCGTAAAAATACCGAATTACGCTTGATTGAATTGCAAGCTAACGCCGCCGCGAAAGAAACCTTAGCCAATATCAGCTAAGTCGCAGCCCATAAGCATCGAATACTGATCATTCAGTACTTTTTAATTGGATAAGGACAAGACCATGACCCAAAGCGCAGGATTACGTTTTCGCCAAGCTCTTGCTAACTCAAAACCCTTACAAATCGTTGGCACCACCAATGCGTATTTCGCCTTGATGGCGGAGCAAACCGGTTTCCAAGCCCTGTATCTGTCGGGCGCAGGCGTAGCGAACGCCTCCTACGGTTTGCCGGATTTAGGCATGACCTCGATGAACGATGTGCTAATCGATGCAGGTCGTATCACCTCAGCAACTCAACTGCCACTGCTGGTCGATATCGACACAGGTTGGGGTGGCGCCTTCAACATCGCCCGCACCATTAAAGAGTTTGAGAAAATCGGTGTAGCTGCCGTGCACATGGAAGACCAAGTGTCGCAAAAGCGTTGTGGCCACAGACCCAACAAAGCGGTCGTCAGTACCGAGGAAATGGTTGACCGTATCAAGGCCGCCGTCGATGCCCGCACCGACCCTAACTTTGTGATCATGGCGCGCACCGATGCGGTTGCCGTTGAAGGTTTAGAAGCGGGTATCGAACGTGCAAAAGCCTATATCGCCGCGGGTGCCGATATGATTTTCGCCGAAGCCTTAACTGAGCTGGACCAATACCGTCACTTCAAAGCCCAAGTTAACGCACCAATTCTGGCGAACATGACCGAATTTGGCCAAACCCAATTGTTCAACAAAGAAGAACTCGCCGAAGCGGGCGCCGACATGGTGCTTTACCCACTCGGCACTTTCCGCGCCGCTAACCAAGCCGCACTGAAAGTGATGCAAGCGCTGATGAATGATGGTCATCAACGCAATGTCTTAGACACTATGCAGACCCGTACGGATTTGTATAAGTACTTGGGCTACCACGCCTTTGAAGACAAGTTAGATCAATTATTTAGCCAAGATAAGTAAAAGATAAGTACAGACCATGGACGTCAGTAGAAGCTTAGGCTTCGCGTTGTTACTGATACCCAGATGCGAGAGCCGTGACCTCAAATAACGGCTCCTGCATCACCGATATGCTGCAACCCTACATAAGGCTAAAACTCTGTATTTAGTCAACATTTATGCAGCTTTAACCAAAAAGGTAGACGGCTAATATTGAGCCTGTCTGCAATAACCATAGCGTTAACGGAAGGGAAGAATTATGTCAGACGCAAAAAAATTAAGTGGTGCTGGATTACGTGGCCAGAGCGCGGGTGAGACTGCACTAAGTACTGTAGGTGTATCGGGTAGCGGCCTGACCTACCGCGGTTACGATGTAAAAGATCTGGCCGAAAACGCCACCTTCGAAGAAGTCGCCTACCTGATCCTTTACGGTGAGCTGCCAACCACAGCACAACTCGAAGCCTATAAGACCAAACTTAAGGGCATGCGCGGCCTGCCACAGGCATTAAAAGAAGTGTTAGAGCGCATTCCTGCCGACGCCCATCCAATGGATGTGATGCGTACCGGTTGTTCTATGTTGGGTAACCTCGAAGCCGAGCACAGCTTTAGCGAACAAAGCCAAATCGCTGATCGTTTACTGGCGGCCTTCCCATCGATCATTTGCTACTGGTATCGCTTTAGCCACGATGGCGTACGCATCGACACCGAAACCACCGATGAGCAAATCGGCGCCCATTTCTTACACCTGCTGCACGGCAAAGCTCCATCGGCGCTGCACGCTAAGGTAATGGACGTATCGTTAATTCTGTATGCAGAGCATGAGTTTAACGCTTCAACCTTTACCGCCCGTGTGTGTGCATCGACCCTGTCGGACATGCATTCTTGCGTGACAGGCGCTATCGGTTCACTACGTGGCCCACTGCATGGCGGCGCCAACGAAGCGGCGATGGAACTCATTCAAGATATGAAAGACGAAGCCGATGCCCGCGATGTGCTCATGGGTAAACTCGAGCGCAAAGAAAAGATTATGGGCTTTGGTCACGCCATCTACCGAGATTCAGATCCTCGTAACGCCATCATCAAAGAATGGTCAGAAAAACTGGCCGCAGATTATGGCGATGATCGCCTCTACCGCGTATCGGTCGCCTGTGAAGCCCTGATGTGGGAACAGAAAAAACTCTTCTGTAACGCCGACTTCTTCCATGCCAGTGCTTACCACTTCATGGGCATTCCAACCAAGCTGTTTACCCCGATCTTCGTTTGTTCACGGGTAACGGGTTGGGCAGCACATGTGATGGAGCAGCGTTCAAACAACCGCATTATTCGTCCAAGTGCCGACTATGTGGGTGTATCACCACGCAAAGTGGTACCCATTGCCAACCGTTAAGCAAAACTGACCACACTTAGCGCGAGACTTCACTCAAGGTGCGTCTCGCGCCGACTTCATTTTCCGAAATGGATGATGTTATGAGCACTGTTATGAACACCCAATATCGCAAGCCTTTACCCGGCACAGCACTCGACTATTTCGATACCCGCGAAGCCATTGAAGCCATTGCCCCCGGCGCCTATGCGAAATTGCCTTACACCTCGCGCGTGTTAGCGGAAAACTTAGTGCGTCGCTGCGAGCCAGAAGCACTCACAGACTCGCTAAAACAAATTATTGAATCAAAACAGGAACTGGATTTCCCATGGTTCCCAGCCCGCGTGGTGTGCCACGATATTTTAGGGCAAACCGCGCTGGTAGACCTTGCCGGTTTACGTGATGCGATTGCTGCTAAAGGTGGCGATCCTGCCCAGGTTAACCCTGTGGTCCCGACCCAGCTGATTGTTGACCACTCACTGGCAGTGGAATTCGGTGGTTTCGATAAAGATGCCTTCGCCAAAAACCGCGCCATCGAAGACAGACGCAACGAAGACAGATTTCACTTTATCAACTGGACGCAAAAAGCCTTTAAAAACATCGATGTGATCCCGCAGGGTAACGGCATCATGCACCAAATCAACCTGGAGCGTATGTCACCCGTGGTGCATGCCCGTGATGGCGTGGCATTCCCCGATACCTTAGTGGGCACCGACAGTCACACGCCACACGTGGATGCGCTGGGCGTTATCGCTATCGGTGTGGGTGGACTTGAGGCCGAAAGCGTGATGCTGGGCCGCGCCTCATACATGCGTCTACCCGACATTATCGGCGTTGAGCTCACAGGCAAACCTCAGCCGAGCATCACCGCTACCGATATCGTTTTAGCCTTGACCGAATTCCTGCGTAAGGAAAAAGTGGTTTCTTCTTACCTTGAGTTCTTCGGCGAAGGCGCAGAGGCTTTAACACTTGGCGATCGCGCGACTATCTCTAACATGACGCCAGAATTTGGCGCAACCGCCGCCATGTTCTATATCGACCAACAGACGCTGGACTACTTAACCCTGACGGGTCGTAGCGACGAGCAAGTGAAGCTGGTTGAAACCTATGCCAAGACCACAGGTTTGTGGAGCGATGATCTCAAGCAGGCCGAGTACCCACGCACCCTGCATTTTGATCTATCATCGGTAGTGCGTACCATTGCTGGCCCATCGAATCCCCATGCTCGCGTTCCGACTTCAGAGTTGGCCGCGCGCGGCATCAGCGGCGTGGTTGAAAACGAGCCAGGCCTCATGCCAGATGGTGCAGTGATTATTGCGGCCATCACTAGCTGCACCAACACCAGTAACCCACGCAACGTAATTGCGGCGGGCCTGCTGGCACGTAACGCCAATGCCAAAGGCTTAAGCCGTAAACCTTGGGTGAAAACCTCACTCGCCCCCGGCTCTAAGGCGGTACAACTCTATTTAGAAGAAGCCAACTTGCTGCCAGAGCTTGAGTCATTAGGCTTCGGTATCGTCGGTTTTGCCTGTACCACCTGTAACGGTATGAGCGGCGCACTCGACCCAGTGATTCAGCAGGAAGTGATCGACCGCGATCTGTACGCCACCGCCGTATTATCCGGTAACCGTAACTTCGACGGTCGTATCCATCCTTACGCTAAGCAAGCCTTCCTCGCATCGCCACCGTTAGTGGTGGCCTATGCAATTGCGGGTACCATTCGTTTCGATATCGAGAAGGATGTGTTAGGCCACGATAAAGACGGCAAGCCAGTGCGCTTAATCGATATTTGGCCAACGGATACCGAAATCGATGCAGTGATTGCGGCAAGCGTGAAGCCAGAGCAGTTCCGCAAAGTCTACGAGCCAATGTTCGACCTGAGCGTCGACTATGGCGATAAGGTCAGCCCACTGTACAACTGGCGTCCACAATCAACCTATATCCGCCGCCCACCTTACTGGGAAGGTGCATTAGCGGGCGAGCGCACCCTCAAGGGCATGCGTCCACTCGCGGTATTAGGCGACAACATCACCACTGACCATTTATCGCCATCGAACGCGATTATGATGGACAGCGCGGCGGGCGAATACCTACATAAAATGGGCCTGCCAGAGGAAGACTTTAACTCCTACGCGACCCACAGGGGCGACCATTTAACCGCCCAGCGCGCGACCTTCGCCAACCCTAAACTCAAAAACGAGATGGCAATTGTCGATGGCAAAGTTAAGCAAGGCTCACTGGCGCGTATCGAGCCAGAAGGCCAAGTGACCCGCATGTGGGAAGCCATTGAAACCTATATGGATCGCAAACAACCGCTGATTATTATCGCTGGTGCCGACTATGGTCAGGGTTCATCCCGTGACTGGGCGGCCAAGGGCGTGCGCTTAGCGGGTGTAGAGGCGATTGTCGCTGAAGGCTTTGAGCGTATTCACCGCACAAACTTAGTCGGTATGGGCGTGTTACCGCTGGAGTTCAAAGCGGGCGAGAATCGCGCGACCTATGGCATCGATGGCACCGAGGTGTTTGATGTTGTTGGTGATATCGCGCCACGTGCAGATCTCACCGTTATCATCACCCGTAAAAACGGTGAGCGCGTCGAAGTGCCTGTGACCTGTCGTTTAGATACCGCTGAAGAAGTGTCTATCTACTCTGCTGGCGGCGTACTGCAACGGTTTGCGCAGGATTTTTTAGAGTCAAATCTGAAGTAAGATTCGCGCTAAAAGGCGGCAATGCCGACAAACTTGCCGCCTATATCGACACGAACCTTTTCGCTATTCCCCTTGGAGTTAATAGCATGAGTAATAAACTTTTCCCGCCCCAGATTAAAGTGGCTGCAACCTATATGCGCGGTGGCACGAGCAAAGGGGTATTTTTCCGTTTACAGGACTTACCCGAAGCAGCCCAAGTACCCGGCCCAGCTCGAGATGCACTACTGCTGCGCGTGATTGGCAGTCCCGACCCCTATGGTAAACAGATTGATGGTATGGGCGGCGCAACTTCCAGCACCAGCAAGACGGTTATTCTGTCTAAAAGCAGCCAAGTCGACCACGATGTTGACTATCTGTTTGGCCAAGTGTCTATCGACAAACCCTTTGTGGATTGGAGCGGTAATTGCGGCAACTTGACCGCCGCCGTCGGCGCCTTTGCCATCAGCAATGGGCTGATTGATGCTGCGCGCATCCCGCAAAACGGTATCTGCACCGTGCGTATTTGGCAGGCCAATATTGCAAAAACCATTATTGCCCATGTGCCGATTACCGATGGCATGGTGCAAGAGACAGGCGATTTTGAGCTCGATGGCGTGACCTTCCCCGCCGCCGAAGTGCAGATCGAATTTATGAACCCCGCCGCTGACGAAGACGGCGATGGTGGCAGCATGTTCCCAACGGGTAATTTAGTGGATGTACTCGAAGTACCCGGGATTGGCAGCTTTAATGCCACCATGATTAACGCGGGTATCCCAACCATCTTTATCAATGCTGAGGACTTAGGTTACTCGGGCACTGAACTGCAAGACGATATCAACAGCGATAATGCCGCTCTTGCCAAGTTTGAGACCATCCGTGCTTATGGCGCCGTACGTATGGGACTTATCACACATATTGATGAGGCCGCATCACGCCAACATACCCCTAAGGTGGCCTTTGTTGCTAAGCCGAAAAACTATGTGTCATCCAGCGGCAAAGCAGTTGCAGCGGAGGAGATCGATCTTCTGGTACGTGCCCTCTCCATGGGCAAATTGCACCATGCGATGATGGGCACAGCCGCCGTAGCGATTGGTACCGCGGCGGCGATTCCCGGCACTTTAGTCAATCTCGCGGCAGGCGGTGGTGAGAAGGAAGCGGTACGTTTTGGCCATCCTTCTGGCACCCTTCGCGTCGGCGCACAGGCCATGCAACAAAACGGCGAATGGACAGTGACTAAAGCCATTATGAGTCGCAGCGCCCGAGTGCTGATGGAAGGTTTTGTACGCGTGCCCACCGTATAAAACCAGACAACTGATTCGCACCTTCAAGTTGATTGATATCACCCTATCAATAGAGTTCAACCAAAGGCCTTGCTTCTCCCCCTTCCGGCAAGGTCTTTTTTTATTTATCTTCCCTGCGAGCTGCAATATGTTGGCATTCGGTAAAAAATGCTAAACTTGCGTTGGTCACAGCTGATATTGATAAAAACACCTTACGCTATATAAATCTGTGAATAAATTAACCATTATTTTAATTTTAAAACTGAGATCGCGTCAGTCTCATTCTTAACGCGACATTCCTAAAGTAACGTTAATAATACCTCCCAAAATTGGGGAAAAAGTAGGGAATGATAGGGGTAGCTTTGAGTCAACCAATCCTTAGACTAATCGTTAGCGTGCTCTGCATTCTCAGTTTTGTTGCGGTGCTTCCCGCAGGCTTGGCATTACCGCTTAATGCGGCAAATACACTGCTTAAATTTGAGCATATCCGCAGCGAAGAAGGGTTAAACCAAAACACAATCACCAGCCTATTTATGGACAGTGCTGGCATGCTGTGGATTGGCACTCAAGATGGACTCCATAGCTATAACGGTTACAACTTCAATCTTTTTATCCACTCCCCTAATGATCCTCAAAGCATTTCAGAAAGTTTTATCTCGGATATTATCCAAGATGCCCAAGGTTATCTTTGGATAGGTACTTTTAGCCAAGGTATAAATCGGCTCAATTTAAAAACAGGCACCTTTGAACGCATTGGCATAGAACAGGGTCTCACCGATCCCAGGGTCACTAAACTCAATATTGTCGGCAATACGCTGTGGATTGGCACTCAAAGTGGCTTGTTTTCTTTTTCCACAAGAACAAAACGCTTAACCCAAGTTTCACTAGGAACCAGCGTTGAACCCTACATCACCAGTCTTGCCAATGTTGATAACACCTATTTACTCGCAGGAACCAGGGATAATGGTACCTTTGCTGTAAGTGCAAATACGATTACGCGGCTGAATGTGCCGCAGGATGTGATTGCTTATCAGATTAAAGCCAATTCAAGTCGAGCAATTAGCTTAGCGCTTGGTAATCAGCTCTGGCACTATGATCTGACCACTCAACAAGGGACTATCATCTGGCAAGCAGAAAATAATGTTCCCTATATCAAAGATTTTGTTCAAACATCCCAAGGACAATTCTGGGTCGTCGGACCTGAAGCTGGTTTAATACAATTAGAAAGAGAGGCGGATCAATTCGTTGCAACTTATCATAAATTTGATCCCAAACGCACCAACAGTATCAGTGAAAACAATATCTTATCCCTGCTAGAAGATCCTTTTGGCAATCTATGGCTCGGCGCGAGTTATTCTGGATTGAATAAGATCAACACTCGCCGTCAATATTTTCAGCATCTGTTTGAATATACGACCGAATTACCTCAACAGAGCAATAATGTCCGTAGCCTTTACCGCAGCCAAGATCAGGCACTGTGGATAGGAACAGAAGGCGCGGGCCTTAAGCGGTTAGCACGAAATAGTAAAACATATGAAAATTACAGCACTTTGTTTGCCAAGGCATTAGGGTTAGAGACTCAATACTTAAACCTCACTCTGCGCTCGATTATTCAAGATAAGCAAGGCGCCCTCTGGTTTGCCAGTAACTATGGACTAGGGCGTCTGGCTCCAAACGGTGAATTTAGCCTACTTAATGTTGCAGATAGCAAAGACACCTCAGCAGAAGCGAACTATATCCGCAGTCTAGAGTTAGATGATCAAAATAGGCTCTGGGTAGCGACATCCCATGCGCTATATCGGAAATCCACTATAAATGATGAATTTACGCCTGTTTCGCTAACAGGCATTGAAAATTTTCATCCTACACAAAACCTGTTACTCACCCTTAGGGCCAATAATAATATTCTGTGGATTGGTTCGCTCAATGGACTAGTAAAATTAGATATGCAAACGGGGCATGGCGACGTTTTTTACCATGACCCCCATGACAAAAACAGCATTATCAATAACCGCATTAGGGATATCTTAGTCGCAAGTAATGGTGATGTTTGGTTTGCGACCCACGGTGGCATTAGTCTGCTATCGTATCAAACCTTATTGCCCATTTTTAGTGATTATACCCGTGAACAAGGTCTACCCAGCGATACAATTTACGCTCTGCTGGAGGATGATGAGCATCATATTTGGTTCAGTAGCAATGCCGGTATTGGAAAATTAAACCCTATCAATAACAAAATTATTAATTTCAACGAACAGGAAGGCTTACAGGCACTGGAATTTAACGGTGGTGTAAAACTTAAAGACAGTGATGGCGATCTCTGGTTTGGCGGAATTAATGGCATCAATCGCTTTAACCCTAAAATCCTACCTGACAAAAGGGGTGAAGCGAAGGTAGCACTCACAGCATATAAAATTGCCGGCCAAAAACAGACGATTTTAGATCTGAGTCATCCGCCGAAAATCGTAATGAACTACGCCGATCAATTAGTGAGCTTTGAAATCACCTCACTGGATTTTAGCTATACAGGAAAAAACCGCTTTAGTTATTTCCTCGAAGGATTTGATAACCATTGGCACGATTTACCGACAGGCAATGAAATCACCTTCACTAATATCGATCCAGGCAACTACGTGCTCCATGTGCGCCACTCACTTGAATACAACCGTCAAGGTGACTATACGCTTTTGGTCGATTTAACCGTCAATGCACCTTTTTATCGCACCGAATTGGCCTATGCGCTTTATATTCTACTGACACTAACTCTACTGATATGGATAGTAAAATGGCGCAAACAAAAACGTCGCCAACAACAAGAGTTTGAAACTAGCATTCGTGCATCTGAAGAACGGCTTAAACTGGCGCTTTGGGCTTCGGGCGACGGGATGTGGGACTGGAATATCCAAGAACAACAGGTTTACCGGACGCATACAGATATACCTGTCCCTCAATGGAACCGTCACCATCTACTGCACGACAATGCTCATCCTGAAGATAGGGAAAGATTTAGGCACGAGTTAGCCGAACACCTACAAGGACGCACTCCCTTCTTTGAAGTGGAATACCGCATTGAGCATTCGCCCAACAAATGGGTTTGGATCCTTGAGCGGGGTAAAGTTGTTGAAGCTAATGGGCAGGACCATCCCATTCGTATGACGGGCACAACTCGGGATATTACCTCGCGCAAGCTGATCGAAAACGAGCTGGTACTCTCCTCACAAGTGCTAAATAGCATGAATGAAGCCGTCGTGGTGGCAGGATTAGACTATCGAATCCGTTCGGTAAACCCTGCTTTTAGCAATATCACTGGTTATTCAGAGCGGCAGATTAGTGATAAATACTTAATTCACTTAGCCTACAGTAGAAAACAACGGGATCTGTTTAATAGCATTGAACAGCAACTACTACGCCATAAACATTGGGCGGGAGAAATTTGGATCCGCAATAAGGCCCGTAGAGCAATTTTGGTGTGGCTCGAGATTAATCAAGTAATTGACGTAAAAGGTGAAACTAGCCACTTTGTGGCGGTATTTACTGATATTACAGAGCGCAAAAAGGCCGAGGAGGATTTACGTTTCCTCGCTAGCTTTGACACGCTCACAGGGCTGCCTAATCGAACCTTATTCCAAGACCGGCTTAATCACGCGATATCTCAAGCACATAGATCGAATAATATTGTCGCCCTACTGTTTTTAGACCTCGACCGTTTTAAGCACATTAACGACTCTATGGGGCACCACATTGGCGATCTATTACTCAAAGCAGTGGCCCATAGGCTGCAAAATGCCGTCCGCGAAGGAGATACCGTAGCCCGCTTGGGTGGTGATGAATTTACCATTATTCTAGAAGGTGTGGCGAAAACTAAAGCAGCGACGTTAATTTCGGAAAAAGTGCTCAAAGCCTTTCAAGCGCCCTTCTTATTAGAGGACAAATCCCTCACTATCTCCACTTCGATAGGTATCAGTCTCTATCCTAATGATGCTGTAGATGTGGATTCGTTAATTAAATTTGCCGATACCGCCATGTACCATGCTAAGGCTCTCGGGCGAAATAACTTTCAGTTTTACACCAATAAACTCAATGAGATGGCGACTCGCCATATGCTGCTCGAAACGGGATTAAAACAAGCAATCGCCCACAATGAGTTAAGCTTGGTGTATCAACCTAAGTTTTGCCTACGCAATGGATCTCTGACAGGGCTTGAAGCACTACTGCGCTGGCAGCATTCAGAATTAGGCCCCATTTCTCCCGCCGAGTTTATTCCCCTCGCGGAAGAAACAGGCATGATCAATCAAATAGGCCATTGGGTGATTAACCACGCTTGCCAACAACTGGCCGAATGGAATGAGTTAGGTTTTAGCGATATCACCATGGCCGTTAACTTGTCTGCTAGACAGTTAAAGGCCGATATTATCTCAACCATTGAAGTAGCCCTTGCGGTATCAGGACTTCCCGCCCAGGCTCTTGAGTTGGAGCTAACTGAATCGATGATCATGGGCAACCCACAGGAGTCAGTTAATATCCTCTCAAAACTCAAAGCATTAGGCTTAACCATTGCTGTAGACGATTTCGGTACTGGCTATTCAAGCTTGAGTTACCTCAAACGTTTCCCTATTGATACCTTAAAAATTGACCGCGAGTTTGTGCGCGACATAACCAACGACCCCGATGATGCGGCCATTACCAGCGCGATTATTGCTCTCGCCCACAGCCTAGAGTTGAATGTGGTGGCAGAAGGGGTTGAAACTCAAGAACAACTTAACTTCTTGGCGCTGCAAGGCTGTGATCAAGTCCAAGGCTTTCTGCTGAGTAAACCGCTGAGCGCCAAAGATTGCCAAACACTTTTAATACAACAGATACAAAAGCGTCAAGACGCAAAAGAATAAGGCTCCATCATGGAGCCTTATCGTATTGATTTAGAAACTATTAAGGTGCGATACGCTCAACGCGTCTCACCCAGCCATCAGGGCCTTGAATATGGCCTTTCTGGATATCGGTATACAGCTTGTAGATGCGTTGAATATGCTCACCTACTTCACCGTTGCCCACAGTCACCACTCGACCATCTTCAAAAATATAGGAACCGACAGCAGACACTACGGCAGCAGTCCCAAAACCTCCCGCTTCGATAATCTCACCGGATTCGATATCGGCGATAAACTTATCCAGCATGACCGTCTCTTGGCGCACTTCGCAGCCGAGCAATTCACCCAGCTCCATAATAGATTGCGAGGTAATCGATTTTAAAATGGTATCGGTGAAGGTTGGGATGATCACTGTGCCATCTTTCAGAATGTGGAAGTGGTTCATCGCGCCCGCTTCTTCAATCTGTTGGTTGTTCGCATCTAAATACAGTACCTGCGAAGCACCAAACTTTGCGGCTGCTTTACCCGCACGCAATGAGGCAGCATAGTTACCCGCTGCTTTAGAGGCGCCAGTACCACCCGATACGGCGCGATGGTAAGTCTTGCTGATCAGTAGACGAATGCCTTTATTCACACCCGCCGCGTAGTAAGCACCACTTGGGCTTAACACCACGCAGAATGTGTAGCGCGAACTTGGGCTTACAGACAGACGGTCTTCGGTCGCAAAAATAAAGGGGCGAATGTATAAACAGGCACCTTCTTGCATCGGGAACCAAAGACGGTCTACGTCGATCAAGGCGTTGATCGCATCGATTTGCATCTGCTCATCAATATTAGGAATACAGACAATATCCGCAGAGCGATTCATACGCTCGGCGTTTTTGTTGATGCGGAACGTGTAAATTTCGCCATCTTGATGCATAAAGGCCTTGGCGCCTTCGAAGATTGACTGACCATAATGCAGGGCCATCGCACCCGGCGCCATTTCAAACGGGCCATAGGGCACAATACGAGGATCGCGCCACTCACCATCGCGATAATCCATTAAAAACATATGATCGGTTCTGAGGCTACCGAAGCCCACATTTCCTTCGGGCTTGAATTGCTCAGTACGGCGTTCGGACGCAGGTTTTAAATCGTATTTTATTTCCATCGCATACCACCTTGATTACTGAACAAGCAGACTAGGTAGCGACAAGAATAAAGTCAATAGGTGAGATTCATCTAAAAGTCTTAGCCGATAAAATAACCCAGCAAAAATGTCTTATTAGCTTGCCGTAATCTTGAATAGGTTGATTCTACTTCCCTTATTGACTTTGGATTTCCCCCTGCTTCGCCTCAAGCCAACCACCGACGGCTTGTATGGGCTCTTCATTTAGCGTTAACCACACCACCCAAGCTAAATGAGGTGCCTTCTTCGCCGTAGCCGGAATGCTATTGAGATATTGCTCAAAATACAGTGCTGAATCTGATGCAACAAACTCCGTCGCACGGACACTCACAGGGATTGATTGCATGCTAAATACAACAAAGTCATGGGTTAACTGCTTATGGCGATTCTCACCGCGTTTAATTTCACTAGTTAACCCTGAGCCGACGAGTGCTAACTGTAAACGTGCTTGACTCAAATCTTTATGCTGCCCCCAAGGTTGCTGTGGCACAAAACTCGCCTCAAGCTGCTGGTTGGCGATACGCACTTTAAGCACACCCACCTCAGGTTGAGGCTCGGCAAAAATCTCGGTTAATTCACCCGAAAACCAGCCACGCCACTCCTTAGCATTAATCACAAACTGTGGCGTATACACTTGCCGTGTATGCTTTTGGTTTAAATGTTGATATTGGCGCTCACTAAATGCTTTTTGACCAAAAATATCCCGCCAACCAAGGTAATCCCAATAGGTCACATGAAAGGCTAGCGGAAAATATTTCTGCCATAAATCGGTCTGGTTAAACTGCTCAGATAACCAAGCTTCGGCGGGCGGACAACTACTGCATCCCTGTGAGGTGTAAAGTTCGATAATATAAGGACGGGTCACGGCACTCTGCGCTTGAAATGGGGCCAATGTCTGAGCAAATACAGGTTGCCACCACTGCAACCACAAAAGACCAACGAGTAAGATGCATTTCATATTCAATCCTCCTATCACTGAGTGATGAGACCTTGAATTGCACCTAAATCATTCAACTGAGAAAAAAGATGATGTCTGACTATAAAATGATCCCCTGTGCCCATTATGACTACCTTGAGCTGGCTTGCCTTCGGAGCTATTGGCTCAAGATTGAGTTACAGGACGGCAGCCAGTGCCAAGCACGGGCAATTACGACTCAGACCCATGCCGATAAGACTGAATGGCTGGTCGTTGAACATCAAGCGGGCCAGCAAACACTGCGGCTAGATAGCATTATCGCCATCACGCCCACGGATCCCGCTGCTAGTTTTGGCCGTGTTATGATTGCGAGCCAATAACAAAGGAGCAAAAATAAATGGCAAGGATGATTCTGCTGTTGGAATTAGGCGATTGGACTGGTGGTCACCATGGCCAATATCCCTACTTGGTGGAGTTTGATAGCAAGCGACTCGATTCCCCCTTTGACGTTAGCGAAGGTTGGGGGCACGGATTAGGCGGCAGCCGTTATTCGTTGGCACGGTTTATTGAAACTGAACATTATACTCAACTCAAGCTCCACGCATCTTGGGCTGCGGCCATCATAGCGCAAGATTTACCAACACTGAATATTGAAGCCATCTCCCAAGGGTTGCAGGCACATTATGCCTCGCACAGCCCAAATATTCCGGCAAATCTGGCTCGCTATTTCTAACTGAAGATCTTGTTTTAATTGAAAATCGCGTTGTTGCGACGGATATGACACCAGAATCTCTGGCAGCAATTACCTGATGACGAATAAAGCCAAGTATTAACTTGGCTTTACGACTGACTTAGCTGTCGATCGCGGTTTACGCCTTGGCTACAGCTGCAATCACAGAGACTTCAACCAAATATTCGGGCTCGGCAATCGCCGCCTGTACACAGGCACGGGCTGGTGCATGACCTTGTGGTACCCAAGCGTCCCAAACGGCATTCATGGCATCGTAGTCATTCATATCCTTTAGATAGATAGTGGCTGACAACAAGTGCTCACGGGAACTGCCCGCCTGCGCTAACAGGGTATCAACTTCCTCTAGCATAGTCGTCGTTTGTTCGGTGATGTTTTGATACTTATCCTTCGCCACTTGGCCACATAAGTACACTGTGCCTTGGTGGATCACTATGCTGCTCATACGTGTACCAACATCTAAACGGGTAATGCTCATAGGGATAATCTCTTAAATCAGATAGTTAATTCTGTGACCATTTTACCCCGAAAGGCTCAGTTTGTCTGCGAACGAGCGCCCACCCAGGGTGGATAAAAGCGCGTCATTAGCATGAGCAAACCTAGCGCCGTAAATATCACGCCACACCATACAAACACTGTTGCCACAGATAAATTGACTAACTGAAATCCCACTAATGCCGCAACAGCAGCAATTAATGCGAAGGGCAGTTGAGTCACCACATGGTCATGGGGTAAACAGCCTGAGCTCGTCGCGCTCAGCACGCTGGTATCGGAAATTGGCGAGCAGTGATCGCCAAACACCGAGCCTGCCATCACCGCACTTAATACCGGTAACAGCAAGCTGGCATCCATGTTATGGGCGATTTCTCCGCCGATGGGGATCATAATCGCAAAGGTTCCCCAGCTTGAACCTGTGGCAAAGGCCATGATAGCGCAAAGCAGGAACATCCCCGCCACCAGCAAACTGGGGGATAAATACCATTTTGCCCAATCGGCCAATAAACTCGCTACGCCCAGATCTTGGATTACAGCACCTATCATCCAAGTGCAGAGTAAAATCGCGATAGCAAAGGCGATCATCCGAACCCCATGGGCTAAATCGCCCAGCAGTTTCCCAATGCTTCGGCCCGACAGCAGCAACAACACTAGAGTCACTAACGTCGATAACAAACACGCATCACGCATCGCAGCACCAATATCAGCGCTGGCTAACCAGGCCGAAATATCCCATGACGGCACCTGCTGCGCGCCAGACCAGAGAGTTAAACCGACAGAGGCGCACAGTAAGGTCAGCATCGGAATGGACAACAGCCAAGGATTCCCTTGGGTGCTAGGCGATACAATTTCAACATGATCAGTATCCAGCGGCTCAGCTCCCAACGCAGCCCTCTCCATAGGATTAAATCCGACCCCAAACCAGGCCACAATCAACGACAAACCTAAAGTCGTAATCGCATAAAAATTGGATAAGGCCACCTCGATAAAGGCTTCAAGGGCTGAAACGGGTAAAAAGCTGAGTCCCGCCAGTAGCGCCATCACATAGGGCCCCCAGCTAGAAAAAGGCAAGAGAGAACAAAGCGGCGACGCATTAGAGTCAACCAAATAAGCCAGTTGCGTCTGACGGATACCATAACGCTGGCTCAACGGTTGGCACACATGGCCCACGGCAAGACAGCTAAAAATACCATCAATAAACACTAACCAACCCAGCAATACGACACCAATACGCGCTTGTCGGCCCGTACGAATACGCTGATATAACCAATCACCGAACTGCCCTACCGCACCACTTCGGGCAAGTAGCTGTGTCATGCTACCCAGTAATAACATGGCCATTAGCACGTTTAAATGCCACCATTGCCATGCATCTTGGCTATAAAACTGCTTAACGCCTATCTCCACAAGATAACTTAAGCTTTGCAGTATATTGAAGTGGGCAATAATCAAGGCGCCCGAGAGGATACCAACACCTAGGGCAACTAAGGTACGTCGCAACCATAGGGCTAACACTAAGGTTAATAACAGGGGAATTATGGCGAGCAGGCTTGATGTCATGGGCCATTCCGATAATAAATAAAACCAAGAATACTAACGAGTTAATAACAAATGCAAAAAAACTTAAATTAGCACTCCGTTATCGGGCATTTTTTAGCCAAACGGCAAAGACTGCTATTCCTTATGCTCTTGGCACTGCTAGAATCACAGTCCCATCCAGAAACTATAGGACTCTCCAGATGAGCCTTGAATTACTGTCCAAACTGGAAACCAAGATCCAGGCTACACTCGAAACTATCGAGCTTCTAAAAATGGAGCTAGAGGAAGAGAAGCAAAAGACGTCAACCTTGAGTGAGCAAAACCAACAATTAAGTGAGCAAAACCAACAATTGCAGCAAGAACTGAGTTCTTGGAACGAGAAAGTTACCGGACTTGTTGGCTTGCTCAATAGTGAAATCTAAGCTGTTTTAGTTTGATGATTCTGCGCTTCAATCAATTCGTTCAGCTCTAAGATAGCCTGCTTTACTTTTGGCAGGCTTTTTCTCGGTAATAAAAATCTTCCTTTTTCAAATTCCAATCGACCTAAGTCTTTTACCCATATCACACCAGTGAGAAAAATACGCGCATGCTTAACAATAAGCTTAGGTGCGTAGACAGGGAAAACTCTCATATAACCCCCTACAGGCATTTTTGTTGTTATTGACCACAGTCATTTGACAGAAAGATGTCCAATTGAGTTTCATCGATAAAGAATTATTTTCAAAACTTACAATAAATACAAAATAACAAATTGATTTAATTTATAAAAATAAAGCAATGATAAACACAAACCCAAGTGTCAACATTTTGACTATTGACATTATTTTGACGCTTATCTAAAATCATCCGTGTTACTCAGGGTAAAAATGAGCCATATGGCTCAAGTCCGTACTCTCCATTATCGGAAGTACGGTTTTTTTTGCCTAAATCCTAATACGCATTCTCCGCAAAACTGGTTCAACGTATTCTGGACAATTTGATGCGGCCAATAAAAAAGGAGCGCTCGGCTCCTTTTTTATTATTTTTTCATTATCAATGAGTTAGATTGCAATCAGATGACTAAATCACCGCAATCCTAAGATAATCACTTCCTCGCTAAGTAATAAGCAATGTCTAATAGCTCGTCATAGGACTTAATCGCACCCGTTTCAACACGGTATTTGCCATTCACCACTATCGCAGGCACGCCAGAAAGTTTCGCGTTTTCAGTATCGCGCTTCATTTTCGCCATTTGGGCTTTGACCATAAATGAATCTGCTGCGGCATCAAAAGCTTTACCATCAACGCCATTAGCCACAAATAAGGCACGCACATCGTCACGGCTAGTAAAGTGTTGTTTCTTGTCATGGATGGCAGCAAATAAAGCCGCATCGATTTTTTCATCGACATTGAGTTGATGAGCAACCGCAAAAGCGCGTGACATCTCTACGCCCATTTCTTTGCCGATAAAATCAACGTGGGCTTGGTTAAATTCAACACCTGCTGGCTTTTCAGCCAAAATTTTAGGCACAACCGTTTTCGAAAAGTTGTAGCAATGTGGGCAATAGAAAGAGAAAAACTCGGTGATTTCAGGTTTAGCTGTCGCGGGACCATCATTAATCACAGTGTAATGTACGCCTTCTTTGTATTCCGCTGCCGAAACCGCGAATGGAGCCAATAACAGCGCTGCCGCCATAAGTAATGCTTTTTTCATGAATTTTCCTTAAATCAATTATCTAAAATAGCTGGAGCCTAACATATTTCATTTTTTGAGTGTAACTCAAGCTGAGAGTTCAATCCGTTAGGCAAGAGAGCCACGTAAATCCCACCCTGTTCACACATTTAATAAGGGATCAAACTTAGCGGTGGTTCATTAAGTGCCGCGAGTTGCTCCTTAAATGCCAAAATCTGCTGCTCCCAATACTTTTCATCCCCAAACCATGGGAAATGCATAGGGAAAGCCGGATCTTGCCAACGCCTGCCAATCCAAGCGTTATAGTGCACCATCCGTAATGCGCGTAGGGGTTCAATCAACGCCAGTTGCCGCGTATCGAATTCACAAAATTCCTCATAGGCTTCGAGCAATACCTCGAGTTGCAGTTGCTGCTGCGCCCTATCCCCCGTTAGCATCATCCATAAATCTTGAATGGCAGGTCCCATGCGGGCATCGTCTAAATCCACAAAACCCGGCCCATCGGGTGTCCAAAGAATATTCCCTGGGTGTAGATCGCCATGCAAGCGAATCGGTTTGAAACATTGCTGCGACCAAACGGTGTTGACCTTCGCCAGCACTTGTTCGACCACAGTGAAAAAGGCGACCCGTAGAGAAGTCGGCACTAATTCTGATTGTTTCAACCACGCCAAAGGCTCATCGCCTAAGATTTGCGGATTGAGCGGTTCGCGGGCATGAAAAACCGACTGCGCGCCGTACTGATGTATACGACCGATAAAACGGCCAACAAATTCCAACTGTTCTAAATTATCGACCTCAAAGGCTCGACCACCGATGGAAGGAAACAGTGCAAACCGAAAACCTTGGAAATGGTGCAAGGTACGCCCTTGCACTAAGGCTGGCACCGCCATCGGGATTTCCTGCTCGGCAAGCGCGAGGGCAAAATCGTGCTCCTCCTGAATTTGCGCATCGGTCCAGCGATTTGGACGATAAAACTTCACTACATAGCGCCGCCCTTCATCACTGCGAAATTGATACACGCGGTTTTCGTAGCTATTGAGTGCAAGCAGACCCGTTTCAGGGTAAATGCCAAGACTTTCGATAGCATCTAAAATCAAATCCGGTGTTAGAGCTTGAAAAGCAAAGGCCGCCCCCGAATCAGCATTATCGATGGCACTTTGGTGTTGATTTAACGTATCTAGGCTCATTGGAACTCTCTCATTAAATGGTGGCGCGCTCATAAGTGGCGGCTTAACAGCGTGGCAAGGTATTCTAGCACCTCAACATCAGCCTCACGCTCCACACTCAGCCAACAGATATTGCCGTAAAACTCATAATTGAGCCAAAGTGGTGTACCTTCAAACTCCAATAACCATTGATGACGATCGGCTCCCCATTGACGCTCGCGCACGCGGCAATCTAAGGCCTGGGCTAACGGCTCGGCAAAGGTTTCGAAATGATCAAAATCGATATCACCGCTCACACTTAAGCTTAACGCGGCTCTATCTAACTGAATGGCGTTTAATTTCATCTTTACTTCCATCAACTACTGCACGACATAATCAGCCCTTGCCCCCAATCCGGAGGACGCTTGGCCAGATCGTCATGCTCAGCTTGCTCGCTAAACGGTTGACGCAACACTTGGTGCAAACGCTGTAGCGGCGCAAGATCCCCTTCTTCAACGGCGATAATCGCTTCTTGGGCCAAATAGTTGCGCAAAATATACTTGGGATTGATGTTATTACGCGCCTGCTGCCACGCCTCAACATCAGTAACCTTACCAAGCCGCACCTGATATGCCTGATACCAAGTATCGAACTCGTTGAGATCAATAAAATCATCCCGCAAAGGCGTGTGCACACTGCTAGGATCAAGCTGACCAAATCGACGCCAAGTGTTGCTGTAATCCAGCTGATTTTTCTCCATCAACACGGTAAAGCGGCCAATGAGTTCTAAGTCCTGTTGATCCTGCTCGGCTGTCGAATCCGCTCGCTCAGCGAGTCCTAACTTAGCGCGCATCAGCATCAAATAATGCTGCACTAGAGCATGTTGATATTGATTCAAAGCGGCAATTAAATCATCTGACGGGATAACAGGCGTCAACGCCTGCGCTAAACGTTGCAGGTTCCACAGCCCAATGCCGGGCTGCTGCCCAAAGGCATAACGCCCTTCAGGATCGGAATGATTACAAATAAAGTCTTCTTGGAAGGTATCGAGGAAGGCAAACGGGCCAAAATCGAAACTATCACCAAGAATCGACATATTATCGGTGTTCATCACCCCGTGGGCAAAACCGATAGCCTGCCAATGGGCGATCATCTTGGCGGTATCTTGCACCACCTGTAAAAACCAAGCTTTATAACCCGCCAGATCGCAGCTCAAATGCGGATAATGCTGCTTCAAGGTAAAGTTGAGCAATTGCGTCAGCTTATCGGCTTGACCACGCTCGCTATGGCAGAAAAATTCGAAATGACCGAAACGGATATGGCTGCGCGCCAAACGCACAGTAATGGCTGCGGTTTCTTGGCTCTCGCGCCAAACGGGCATATCAGAGCCGATCACCGCCAAGGCACGGGTCGTTGGCACACCTAAATGGTGCAATGCCTCAGAAACGAGAAACTCCCGCACCGCAGAGCGCATTACGGCTCTGCCATCACCATGACGAGAATAAGGGGTCGGTCCGCCGCCTTTGAGCGCCACATCCCATGCACCATTAGGGCCGATTGCTTCACCGAGAATAATCGAGCGCCCATCGCCTAATCTAGGGGTATAGCCACCAAACTGGTGCCCGCTATAAACCTGCGCATAATAGCTTGCACCTTCAACAGCCGCGTTACCCGATAAGCCCTGTAATAACCCATCTGTTGGCTGACTTAAGCCAATTAATGACGCGGCATCTTCACTCCAAGCGAGCCAATGGGGGTTACTAATGCCCTGCGGATAGACTTGGGAATAAAACTCAGGCAATTGGGTGAAAAAATCCTGTTTGAACTTCATCAATACATTCCCTATTGAGTGAGCTGCTTGCACACCAGCACGGACTTATCGTTCAACTCACACTGCTGGCCACATTGATATACGCCGGCGCCGCTGGCCTCGAAGCCACTCATACCTGACCCCGTTAAACGCTGTAATCCATGGGCTTTGCGCTGGCATTGTTCGAGAGTGTCGTAATAACCATTGATATCATCAGGTTGTAACGGCGTCGTTGGCAGCGAGATCGCCTTCGGATAATAAAATAGCGTCCATTCCGGGGTTTTAGTGCAACCTGTCAGCCCAAGGCCCAAGCTGGCAAATAAGACAACCAAGGGTAATTTCATTTTGACGATTTGATTCAATAAACTCGCAACACACTTCATAAAAATAGCTCATAAAAAAAGCGAACCTTAGTTCGCCTTTTGCGCGGTAAGTCTCCGGATTCTACACGGCTTTTAGCCGTTAAATAACCGCTTTTAGGTTATGGGCATTTGAGGCGCTAGAATTAACCAGTTTATGCCAGAGTCTTTAACCTTACGCCATGACAACAGAGTCATTCTTACTATCACTTTTATGCAGTTGCAGCTTTTGCCTGCGCCTTCTCAATACGGCTGATCCGGCCTTCGAATCCTGTGACAGTACCATCGGTTAAGCCAAGTGAGACAGCCTGCTGACATAACGCGATAGCTTCGTTAAAGGCTTGAGTATCATTTAATAATGTTGCAAGTTGCATAAAGCCTGTGGTTTTAAGCTCAACCTGTTTGGGCTTGGTGGCATTCGCTCGGTGGAATAATGCCAGATAAAGCTCACACAGTGCTGCACCATAGGCTAAATAGTCAGTCGATTTTCGCTGCTTATAACACTCTGCAATCACATCCTGTAACGCGTTATAGCGCGCAAGTTCGGTCTCTGCACTTTGATAACCTTCGAACGCACGCTGCAATGTCACATTCGCCCATGAGCCTGGTGTCGCAAGGCCTTCGGCCTCGGAGGATACAGGTTTGATTTCAGCCTCTTTCTCAATATTTGCGGAGGCGTCGGCCAAGATAATCACAGGGTCTTCATTGGGCACAGCGGGAATATCGACATCGATAATATCTTCACTTATTGCAACGATTTCGGCGCGGCTAGGCTGATGCACCTCTTCCCTCGGCATTAATTCAATCTCAGGCGCTTTCATAGTAGCAGAAGCGTCTTCAGGCGTATTATTTACTGGAGGAGTAACTTCGGGCGTAGATTCAGCCACTTCTGGGAAAGAATTAGTATCCTTTGTCATTTCAGTTGTTTTTTTTGCCATCATTGCCTCTTGCTCTTCCTTCGCCAAGCGCTGGGCACGACGAAATAAAAACACTCCGATAACGATCAGTATTAAAACGACAATGACCTTCATTCTTCTTCACCTTTTATGGCTGCTTCCTGTTAGAAGCTATTGCAGTTGGCTTGCCAGAACGACTCAGTGGTCTGCGACTGACAAGGAGTTTTGTCCAAAAGTTGAGCAGTGATTAACCGCTATTAAAGTCCATAGTGTCTGTGTAAATCAAGTATTTATGCCGTTTTATCCGATCTTGCACGCAAATCGATATAAGCAATTCGGCTAGACTGCTAAGGTTTATGACCGTTTGCAAAAAATTAAGGAAAGCCTAATGCAAAAAATTCTTATTGTTGCCCACGCGAGTCCATACGGCACAGAAAAACTGTTTAACAGCCTGCGCATTGCTTTAGCCCTCAAGGATCAAACCGAGCAAGATGTTGATCTCAAAATCTTTTTAATGTCAGATGCGGTATTTGGGGCACTCAAACAGCAGACAACGCCTGATTTAAGCTATAACTTGCAGCAAATGTTTGAGATCCTTAGTGCTCAGCAAGTCCCGATTTTACTGTGTAAAACCTGCGCTCAAGCGCGGGGAGTGAATACGGATATGCTGCTCGAAGGCGCTGAAATTGGCACCTTACAGGATCTCACCCGCTGGACTCTGGCCGCCGATAAGGTAATGCACATTTAAAGTCTTATTTTGTGCGCATCTTCATAAATTGACACTTACGTTTTGAACAAGCCAGTGCCGCTGCTTATGATGGGATTATCCGAGTAACAGACTAAGGTATTCCCATGGACTCAGCGGCCCTACTCACAGGCAAACTGCGCTACGAGCATCAAACCATTAGCGCGATGGCGAAGATCTATTGCAAAGCTAAGCACCAAGGCCAAACGGCATCCGGCCTGTGTGAAGAATGTTTAGCACTGCTAGAGTATGCAGCCGTTCGCCTCGACCGTTGTCCCTATGGGCAAGATAAGCCCACGTGCAATAAGTGCCCAGTGCATTGCTACAAGCCCGCCCAAAAGGCGCAGGTCAAAGAGATCATGATTTTCGCGGGGCCGAGAATGCTGTTACCGCATCCCATTCGTGCAATCAAACACTTACTGGCCGAGCGTCATCCCGTACCTGCGTCAGTCCCCGAAGCCGCATCTAATCGTCATCAACGCATCGCTATTTCACAGAAAAATACCTAGGAATGCTTTTTCGCCTCGAATTTCCCTGATATAACAGGTCGTCGAGGTGACAAAATGAACGAATTTAATACATTTTTTGCTCAAGCCTATTGGTGGTTATCCCTATTTGGTGGCTTACATTGCCTCGCGTTAGCTATTTATATTCGTTACTTTTATCATTCGGACAATAATCAAAAGCTATTGGCGGCTTTTCTAAGTCTCATCGCACTGTATTTTCTGACGGGAATGCTTAACCGTGATAACACGCCAATTCCTATCCACATATTATTTAATTTGCTTGCCCCGATTTATTTTTTACTCATGCCACTGCTTTACCTCTATTGCAAACGCAGTTTAGAGCAACATACTGAGCCAATTGGTTTTTCATGGCATTATTGGCCGGCGATTATCACACTACTGCTTGCAGTTATAGATATTACTTTGCGGCTCAACTTACATAAAAACGCCATTTGGTTTCAGGCTGAATTCTTTAATAATCCGCTGACGATCGATTTCAGCCACTGGAGTTTAGCAATGCCGTTGTTGCTGTTTACTCAAACAGCAGCCTATTTTGTCGCTCTGTGGCATCTACTTAAACAATATAAAGTCAGTCAACCGCCATTGAGCGATGCACCACAGGACACCTTGAAACTCATCCGTTTCCGCTGGTTATTTGGCCTAACCTTAGCGATGTTATTTAACTGGCTACTGCGTGTATTTGTGGTTGTACTGCCTTTTTATCTAGGCGACTCGCTTTCAGCCTTATCCCACGCCTTGCCCCGCTTAAGCTTACTATTAAGTTTCTACTTACTTGCCGCCTATGGTCTAAAGCAGATCACTCGCACAGCGTATTTGAAAGGCCATTTATCAGTGCCTAAACCCAAAGTTGAATCTTCATCTTCAGGAGTGCTCACCCCCGAGGAGCTTGAATTTATTCAGCAACTGCAGCAAGAATCGAACGATAGCAAGGAAAAATCGACTACCACGCCCAGTACACCTCAGAACTAAACCATCGCTTAGCAATCAAAACTGGCAGCATGTCTTATTGAAAAACTGAATCCGAGCTGACATTAACGCAGCTTTAGGCTGTCATTTGTGACAACAAAGGGTAGTCTGATGGAACCAAGACTTAAGGAGGAACGCCATGAAATCAATTTTATCTTTTGTTGTCGCATCGACCTGCTTGATTGCCAGCTTACTGACACCAGCTGCGCAAGCAGATGATAGTTACACTGAGGCTTTAAAAAATTTTCACCAAGCCAAGGAAACCCGCAAATTTTTTGATACCGCCTATGGCTACGCCCTCTTTCCAACAGTTGGCAAAGGTGGAATTGGTATTGGCGCCGCCTACGGCAAAGGTCGGGTTTTTCAAGCGGGACAATATATGGGAGACTCCAGCCTAACCCAGCTATCTATTGGATTTCAATTAGGTGGACAAGCCTATAGTGAAATCATCTTCTTTAAAGATGCCAAATCCTACAATGAGTTCACCAGTGGCAGTTTTGAGTTTGATGCCCAAGCCTCCGCCGTTGCCATTAATATGGGCGCTAACGCCAAAGCGGGCACCACAGGCAACTCGGCAGGTGCAGGTCAAGCCGGTGGTAATCAATCTGCTACCGCAGCCTATATCAATGGCATGGCAGTCTTTACCGTTGCCAAGGGTGGACTAATGTTTGAAGCCGCACTGGCGGGACAATCTTTTACCTTCGAGCCTAGGGCTAACTAAGATTACAAGACCGCTTCCAGAAAACCTCTGAACTCGAAAAGCTCAGAGGTTTTGTTTTAATTACGCTTTAACCTACTCATGTCCCCAAGGAACTGGCGGGAAAGGCTGCGGTTGGGTTAGATCAAAATCCACTTGAAAATGACGGGCTTCCCGAGTGAGTAAATAACTGAAGGTGTTTGGCGTAACTTCTATATGCCACACATTGGTGACAGACTGGGTTAGGCCATTTTGCATAAAGTTATCAATCGATGCCTGATCGATGGGAAATGATTGCTTTTGACTGGTTCCCATACTGGCGGTATCGCCACCATACATAGTGACTTTATCTTCAGTCCCATCTTGATGGCGGTGATCGTGCTTTAGCCTTAACCCCTGTTCCGTTTTAGTGATCACCCAAGTACGGGAGTGGTCGTCTCCCACATGGAATGGGATTTTCAGCTCAGTATCGCTGCATTCGCGCACATGCATCACCAGCGCTTTATCACGAAAAGCCGCATCGGCGCTGTCCTTTGAGACGACTTTACCCGCAAACGCTTTACCGCAATGGGCGGCTAATTGATTGAAGAAAGTCTCTTGTTCTATGGCAAGTGCAGGTTTGGGAGTCGCATTGGCAAATACTGGCGTTGCCATCCATAGGCCGACAATTCCAAGACGTGCTAAGGTGATAGTTTGCATTATGTTTTCCATGGGAAATTCAATGCAAAACACGCTAACACAGGGGAATAAATTTAAACTTAATTCCCCTGTACTTGTGAAGGATTACCAACCGATGTAAAGACGAGAACGGTTACCTAAACGTTTTTTGATAAAGCGTGCCGTGATAATACTACCCACCATCAGGAAGAGAAAAATCGCGGCCGAGAACAGAATACTCGTGATAGCAGACCCAGGCGGAAAACGGAAACGGAATATCGTTGCAGTGGTATTAAACAACATATCGAACAGCGGATGGATAAAGAAAATCGCAAAACTCATTTCGGCGATTTCGATAAGCCAAGGTAAGCGACTACGTTTTGACAGCCAATCACAGAAGTTAAGCACCAACACACACAGGCTCAGTTTTTGGATAAACTGCCAGTCGATGCCGTTATATTCAAACGGCGCTTTATGGTAGTTACCAATGTGCTGCACTATGTAACTCTGTTCAACCAAACTCACAACAAGGAAAATCCCTGCTAATGCACTCAAAATCGAGCCATAGCGCATCACAATATGTTCATCTTGGGAATATAAAATACCAATCAAATAGAAAGGCATAAAATAAACGACTGAATGAATAAAGTTAACGTTGCCTATGGGTCTGTGGAGCAAAATGGCCACCACACAACTCAGTACAAATAGCGTCCAACGCATTTGCTGTGAGCAGCGAATAAACCATAAAAATACTGGCGACAATAAAAACACTGCCATGATAAAAGGGATATACCAATGCGGGTACAAGATGTAACCATTCCGTACGGTATAAAAAATACTGAGCAACAACTGTTCAAGTGGCTGATGCTCCATAAAAATCCAGCGCAAACTCAAGCAGAATAAGCCAACAGCAGAAACCACTAAGAAGGGATAAAGCACATTTTGCACTTTATTCTTCATGAACTTACCGTAATCGAAGTCCTTATAAAAAATCCGATGGAAAAAATAGCCAGAGATAAACACGAACAGCGCCGTGCCACCTCTGAGTAAATTTTCCAGCAATGACGGAAACCCTTCCCCAGAGTTGTAAATACTATGCCCAAGCACGATAAAAATAATCGCAATGCCGCGCATGTAGGTAAATTCGAGCTGATTTTTTCTCATATTAATTCATCGCACAGTAGAGGGTTCTTCCCTCAACAACACTTGCAGAAACCCTTATTGTTCCGTGGATTTCCGGCTCATTAAACACCAGATACTGACCTTCGCGTTGGAAGGTAAACCCCAAAGGTAACAGAGTTGCGGCTTCAATGCCCTCACAATAATTTTGCAAAGGCACATCCAACAAGGGGCTACCACTGACATTTAAGTTACTAAATTGCACACTCATCCCTAAATAAGCCTGAGTCATTTCCTCTTGATAAGGCACGACATAAAACCCGGAACGAACTTCCCCCACATCCATAAAACTACTGCTATCGCTCACGCTCGGCATGACCAATAGTGGCACCTTGGGGTCCTGCACATCTCGCAACAGCTGAGCCAATTTTTGGTCAGTCGACGGATAGTAAGCCAGCATATCTTGCAGACGTTTCTTCTGTGCACTATTTTGCCCAACCGGTGGAGTAATCGGCTTAATGCGACCCAGTAGTAAATCCACAGGCAACATGCCCGACATCACTGACTCTTTCCACACATAGCCATCTTGAGTGCTATCTAACAGTATTCCCGCAAGTGCGCCGATATTCTCAGCTTCGGCCGTCCAACCGCCAAGCATTTGCTGCTGTTGATAATAATCCTGCACATATTGCAGCAGTATCTGTTGATAACCGAGATAGGTTTGGTTTTGGCTCAGGAAGCGCGCGCCCGCAATCAACTCAACGTATTTTGCACTGCCTTCGACTAAATCACTCACATAACTGACTTTATCTTCGTTAGGCGCCGTTTGACGCCATGCCTGCAACCAGTAAGCAGCATGGCCTAAGTACAATGCTTGTTGCTCGGGCTGTTTTAAGGCTGACATGAGCGAGTTGAATAACTGAAGACGGTAATAGCGCGCATCAAAATTAAGCGGGTAGACCTCCCCTTCATAGCGGCGAGCGTCCTCTAATACACGCCACTCGGATTGAGCGTAAAAATGAAACGCCTCATGCACGCTATTGCCAGCCCAAATCACGAAAGGCAAATCGGCAGTTTTTGTCGTACTATCAAATTGAATCGTCGGCGACTCGAGCTGGATCAGCACACCAGCCAACCCTTGATACTGAGGAAAACCAAAATTAACTGATAGACCAGAGTGAAGGTTAACTGACTCTAACACACTGTTGTCTTTAATAATCTCACCACCGGGCTGACGTAACCAAACACTGCCCGCATAGCTGAAGAGGTGGACTTTATCGTCGAGACGAAATCCCGGCCACAGAGTTTCACTCTGACGACTAGTTTGAGCCATAAAATCGAGGTACAGACGAGCGAGTTGTTCTGGCGAGGCCTTATCGGCGAACACGGGAGTGGCGGCAGAGACTCCTATCAACCACAGGATCACCACCATAATATTTTTCATTTATTTGCCTAAACACACACAATGGGTTCACAAAACAGCGCTAGCATATAGCGCAATTGCGTAATAGTGAAACGTTTAACAGAAAATTTTTTTACCCTCAAAAAACTAAGCCAACTCATCTTCATTAACCACTAATAAAATCATATTTTTAAGGTTTAATGCTCAGAGATATCAGGATTTAGGCGTTGTCGGCTCATCGCCAAACCACAACGCTAACTTAGCCGCAGCCAGTGATTTAACCTCATCATCAATATAAAGCGTTACCATAGTCAACGCCGCCGCTAACGCCCCTAAATCATCAGTAAAACCGACTAACGGCGTTAAATCGGGAATCGCATCTAAAGGCGAGATAAAATACGCCAAGGCCCCAAAAATTACCGACTTGGCCCACGTAGGTGTATTAGGCTTTTGTGCAGCATAGTAAAGCCACAAAGCACGCTCAACCACCTCACGCCCAGCCTGGCGACCAAACATTTTGATTTTGTTCCAAAAACCAGTTTCAGTAAATGCTTCCTCGGCCATAAACCTCTCCCCCCCTCTGATAAAATGTGCCATTTAAACGTAACCTGAATACTGCTATCCACATTACCTTTCCAAACTAGCAAACCCCGAGTATTACGAATAACTAATCACACTTTTGTTCAAGAATAAAGCAAACATTCAATCTCATATCACATTTTCATATTGACTGTTATTTAGCCCGATTAACCTTCTACGACACACTAATAGATAACACAAGTACAAACATCACAAATATTTACATCGATATATCTTTCAACTTTATATTTGACCCTATTCACACATTCACTCATAAAACCCAGAAAAATTAAATTTCATCATCAGAAATAAGATTATTTCAATCGCTTAAAAACAGGATGAAACTCATAAATAACAGAATTAACCAGAACATAATGCCACATTAATCTTGGCAACAAGCCTACAAAGAACTCATAGTAATAAGTAAATATTGCAAAGAGTTTACTAAACATGAAAATAGATAATCTGAATTATCTTCAGCTTAGAGTGTTACTTTCCGTCTATAAACATGGTCAAGGTAATATCGCGGCTACAGAGCTTGGTCTATCAAACTGTAACGTCACGCGTACATTAAATGCACTACGCGATATATTCATGGACTCACTATTCATTCGTAAATCACATGGATTAATTCCAACTAAAAAGTTAGAAGAGCTCATTCCGCACGCTAAGTATCTTGTTGAACAATATCAACTACTCGAACGTCAACATTCTGTTTTTACTCCTAGTGAGTCAGGCGGTCATTTTGTAATACGCGCCTACGATGAATTCGTTTATGCCGTACATAAAGTAATCGCTAATTATATTCAACCAGAAGCACCCAATCTTAGATTTGATGTTCGTAGTTTAAGTCATGACTGCAACAATGAACTTATTACAGGTGATATTGATTTTGTTGTTGTGTACGAAGGCTTCGATGATAGTCGCCTCAATAATGAAATATTTTCAGAAACCGGAGATATATACATCTTAGCCAATCATAACCACCCCATTCTTGAGGGTGAAATGTCATTGGAACAACTATCAAACTATCCACTGTTAGAGATTGATAACTATAACGATCTCAGTTGTCCGCTATTGGTTAATCTTTGTCGTGACAATGGATTACAAATGGATGTGGCGGGTTATACCGACAGTGTAGCAACCGCCATGCAAATGCTCGCTCAATCTAACAGCATCACGTTAAGTTGTAATCAATTTACTCGTCAATTTGTCGACATGATTCCCTCGGTTAATTATCGAAGATTAACAGATGAAATGATTAACGATATTAAAGAAATCCGCAGTGAACAAAGAGCAGTTGGAAATTACATTCTCTATGGAAATATAAATAACTCACCAGCATTCAACTGGGTTAAATCAAAACTCGTTTATGGATTAGAGAGAGAATGGCGATTAGCCTCAGCTAATTAAGAGATAAGTCACACGTCAATAAAGAGGTAGTTAATGGAGTTCACACTTTTTTGCATCACGGCATTTGCCGCTTATCTGGTGTTAAAAAAACCAGAAAAAGAGTCGCTCGCAGACAAATTATTATTTGGTTGCATTGGGTTAAGTTTCTTCATTTGGATAATGATGTCTTGGGGCATTTTACTTCCTATCGGCAATTACTAAAGGGCTACCATGAAAGAGCATTTATTTAACAAGCTAGCTTCATTTGCTTCTATTATTATCATGGCATTACCCGTTGGTATTGCTTGTTTTATTTTCGGATTTATTTATTTAGATAACCCTTGTGCTTTCTGCTGGCAAGAACGTACAGCCATGATCTTAGTGGCGCTAACTGCCCTCTATATCGTTCGCTTTGGCCTAAAACCTAAATATATCGCCGCGTTAGTTTGGCTTGGAATATATGGTGCCTTTATGGCCTCAGTTCATACCTCGATCAATTTAGGCAGTGATATTGGCCAAGGTTTTTCACTGAAAATCATGGGCGCTCATACCTATACTTGGGCGTTATTCGTGTTTGTCGTCGTGCTTATTGTGGTGGCATTACTCATGCTCACACTTGGCAATAAGTTCCCGAATAACGGCTACGGCAAGCAACCACTCGATACGCTTCCTAAGGTTGCCTGTGGGATATTCCTAGTCGTGATCAGTGGCAATATTGTCCAAGCCTTTACGCAAACGGGCCCCCTTCCCTTCGTAGGTCAAGATAGCCCTGGCCGAGTCTCTTTTAATCCTCAATACATGAGTTGGGAACTCGACCACTGGCCAACTTATGCACCTAATGCTCGCGGTGCTTACGCCATTGATAATCCTGATATTGAGACTTGGCAACCAACAGAACCGCTATTTGCTAAGGCTCCTAGAGCGAAATTAGTCGCTGAACAAGTGCTGCCATCGGAGATAAGTGGACGAGTGACTGCCATTGACTATCAGGCCGATGCGGGAGTTTATGCTCTGACGACAACAGATAATTGGGTCTATATCCTTGATAAGAAAATGCAAATTCTCAGTAAAGCGCAGATTGACGGCATGTATATGCTGCATATTGAAACGCTTCATGGGGTTGCCTTTACTTCCGCCAACAGCTTGCTGGTGATGGGCTTCAATAAAGCTTGGGCGGAATTAACGCTCGATCCAACACAAAACTGGGAAATGAACTATCGCCGCTTCAACCAAAGTAGCGATGGCATAGGTGAAACCGCTCGCGGCCAGTTCAGCACGGTACGCGCTAAAACCAGCTACAGCTTGGCATTGGGTTACAGCAGCACACTCGCACAATTTGTCACGGTTACGACCCGCGATGCACTCAACGAACACTTAGTGTTATCACGCTTTGACCGCACAGATATGACGCTCTCTGCCGAATCAAATTTACAAGGACTCCCTGCACTACCTCAAGTAACAGGCATCAGCGTTCAAGGCGAGCAAGCTTGGATCCTCAACAATGACGGCAGCGAGGTACTTAAGCTCAATCTGCTTACTGGCGAAGTAACACCTATGGCCAAACTGGCTGGCACGAACAATCCGCAAGGACTGTTAGTACAGGATGGCAAACTGTTGACCATCAGCCTGATCAATGGGCAAAACCAACTGCAAACCTATGTGATGTAAGTAATTTCGCCCTGAGATTCTCTCGGGGCATGCCGGTTCCCCGGCGATATAAAAGGCACAAAGCCAATAATCAAAACGAACCTAAGGTTCAAATCATGGTGGGTGATGACGATGAAAATCGATAGACGCACGTTTTTACAAGGAGCTGCAGCAAGCGCTGTGCTGTCCTCCCTGTCAGGCTTAACCCCCGGCATAGCACATGCCAAGCAACAAGGCGCCAATACAGGTCTATTGGCAAAACGAAATGGAGATGTTGTTTATCATAGTTGTTTACGCAACTGTGCAGCCCGATGTTTACTTAAGTTTAGAGTGCAAGATGGTCGCATGACCTATGTATCCGGGGCAGAAGAACAAGCTAAAACAGGTTTAGCTCCCTGCTTGAAAGGTCAAAGCTACGTTCAGTATACCTATGCCGCCGACCGGATCTTACATCCAATGGAGCGTGTTGGTAACAAAGGCGAAGGTAAATGGCGCCGTATTAGTTGGGATGAAGCCTATAGTAAAATATCTAGTCGTTTCAAGCAGATCATTGCAGAGCACGGTTCAGAGGCCATTCTTCCCTATAGCTATTCTGGTAATTATGGCGCCATTGGTATGTCCGCTTCCGGTGAGCGTTTCTGGAACCGTATCGGCTCCTCTATTCTTGAACGTAAAGTCTGTACCTATGCCGCCTATGATGGGCTCGAATCCTTGTATGGCACCTTCCTCGGCCCAGATCCTGAGGATATCTTACTCAGCGATGTGTACCTCACCTGGGGACATGATGAAGTTGTTTCTAACACTATTGCTATCAAACTCATTAACCAAGCCCGTGACCGCGGCACCAAGCTGTTAGCCGTCAATCCACAGCGAACCCCTTTATGTTCACAGGCAGATATTTACCTACAACCTCGCCCCAGCACAGATGTGCAACTCTGCGCGGGCATAATGAAATATCTTGTAGAGAAAGATCTTGTCGAACATAAGTTTATCGCAGAGCAAACCATTGGCTACGACGCCTTATTGCAACGCTTGAACGAGATCAGTTACGACGAAATAGAGAAGATCACAGGGGTTCCTCGGGCAAAAATGTTTGAATTTGCCAAGGTGCTAGGCGAAAACGAAAAAACCATGTTGCGTATGGGCTATGGTTTCCAACGTAACTTTAACGGTGCCCGCATGTCCCGCGCTGTGGCTATGTTGCTCGCCGTTACAGGGAACTTTGGTAAGCGTGGTAACGGGTTAATCTACGATAACGTTCATGCAGGTGGCGGACTGAATCAGTATCAAGCGAGCGGTAAATATATGCGCTCCAATCCTGATGCGCAGCGGATTAATATGACTGAGCTTGCCAAGGCGCTTCATCCTACACATCCCACCAGCCATGACAAACCGAGTAAACCGATTCACGGCATGATTATCTATAACGGTAACCCTGTCGTTGTGGCACCGGATACCAATGCCGTTATCGAAGGGATGAAACGGGAAGATCTGTTTGTGGTCGGCCATGACATGGTCATGACGGACTCACTGCAATACTGCGATATTATCCTGCCTGCGGCCAGCCAATTTGAAACCGATGATATCGTCGGCGACTACCATGGCTACTATGTGCAGGTCTGTCAGAAAGTCATTGAACCGCTGGGAGAATCTAAATGCAACTGGACCTTCTTCCGTGAATTAGGCCAAGCCATGGGATTTGAAGACCCCGCCTTCAAAGCCAGTAATGATGACATCATTCGCGAGCTGTTAACGAACGATTCGCCTTACTATAAAGGCGTCAGTTACGAGCGGTTGATGAAGGAAAAATACATCAAGTTAGACATTCCCCAGCCTGTACTCGCCGATGGTAAATACGATACGCCAAGTGGCAAGATTGAATTTAGTTCTCAGCTCATGGCCGATGCAGGTTTTCACCCTGTACTCGATTGGGGTTTACCCGAAGATGAGATGGAAGCCAAAGAAAAAGCACTTCCCTTCCGCCTACTCTCATCAGGTGTTCCACAGCGGGTCAATAGCTCCTTCTACAATGTAAAATACATTCGTGCCATTCCCGCCTACTACGTAAAAATCAATCCTGAAGATGCAAAAACCTACGGCATCAAAAACAACGACAGAGTTCAACTCAGTAATCACCGCGGTGAGGCCAAGTTTGTCGCCATGATAACCAGTGGCGTACCTCAAGGGACCTTGATGAGCCCTAAATGTAATTGGCTCAGACTCAATCCTAACGGCACTGAGGGTTGCACTAACTCATTGACGACAGACAGATTGACCGACATGGGTGGTTGCTCTGCCTACCATTCAACCCGCGTGTCTTTGGCTAAAGCCTGATGGAGAACCCCATGGAAAATAAACATCAACTCGGATTCGTCTTCAGACAAGAAAACTGTGTTGGCTGCCAAGCCTGCACCATTGCCTGCCAAATCCACAATGAACTCCCAGAAGACGTACGCTTTCGTAAAGTTGACAGATACGAAGTGCCGCGCGATGACGGTGCAATAGACGTATGGCTAAGCCACTCCTGTATGCACTGTGGTAATCCAGCCTGCTTAATTGCTTGCCCTGCCCAAGCATATACCGTACGTAGTGACGGGCTCGTCGTACTCAACCGCGACAAGTGCACAGGTTGTGGCCTGTGTGTCAGCGCCTGCCCTTACGATGCCGTCGTCATGCTTAAAACTGATGGTAAAGCCGCTAAATGCAATATGTGCATTGAACTGATCGACCAAGGTCTTAAGCCAGCGTGCGTCGATGGCTGCCCCGTAAAATGTCTCGATACCGACCGTATCAATCAGCTACTCGCTCAAAAACCTTCAGTCTCTAAGCAAGGGATTGGTTACGGTAACTGCGTCACCAAACCTAACATGGTCATTGTTAAGGAGCGGCTATGACATCAACGGATTTTGGTCCAGTAGCGGCAGGTTATCAGGCGTTCAAGGGAATGTTGTTTACTCCTTCCTCTCCCGAAACCTTGCAACTGCTGATCACTTGGTTAGAGCATAACCAGCAATATCCCATGCTGTTGCAGGAGGCTCGTAAATGGTTGACTGAGCCGATAGAGCTCGAATGTGACTATAACCGCATGTGTATCGGACCGACACGCTTGTTAGTTCCCCCTTACGAGTCTGTGTATCGCGATGGGGGAAGGCAACTCAACACCGACAACACTAGCGCTGTGGCGACGTTTTACCAAAAACTGGGCTTAGTTATAGATAACAAACTCAATGAACCTGCTGATTATATTGGCAATGAAATGGAGTTTCTCTTCTGTGCCGAAGCCCTACGTCACCACCATAGCAATACCAACCCTACAGTAGCCAATGAGTTGAACCAGATGGCGCAGTGTTTTTTACAACAACATCTCGGTACTTGGTTTGAATATTTCACAGACGGAATGTCACGCCATGCTCAGCTCAAGTTTTGGGACTGCTATGCCAAGGCGCTAGCCGACTTTTTGGCGAACAGATTAAATATTGCAGGGGCCCATGCCCCATCTGAAAAGCCTCGACTCGATGCTTAAGGATATAATATGAAAAGATTAATCACTGTTATCACTAGTCTTACTGCTGGCATTTACAGCTTACCGCTACTGGCGAGCGAAACGTTAATGCCCCAACCTCAACAATGGCAACCTATACAGGAAATCGCCGTTCAAGGGGATATTCCTGAACTTCGTGGAATGCCACTACAGCCTGAGTTTCCTGCGCCCTTGGCCCAAGTCAATCAAGGCTATCTCGAAACGCTCGCTCCTGCGACTTGGTGGGCCGATCTACTGACCTACAGTTTCTTTGGGATGTTTTTCGTCTTAGCCCTGTTTGTTTTAATCAATGGCAAGGCAAAACTGACTCAAGGTTTCTCTGGCCATAAAGTCAACCGCTGGAGTGGAATGGATATATTGTTCCACTGGATAGGCGCAATTGCTTGCCTACTGCTGATCGGCACCGGACTAGCGATGATCGCAGGCCGTTTTTGGTTAGAACCGAATATGGGAGCAGAACGTTGGATCGGTTTTATCGGTAGCTCTGTAGCCATTCATAACCTTATGGCCTTTCCCTTTATATTAGGTTGGTTAGTAATGGTGGTGAAATGGGCCAACAAACAACTCCCTGAAGCCTGCGACTTAGGTTGGTTTAAGGCGCTCGGCGGCTACCTCAACTTCGGCTCGTTCAAAGGTAAGCACCCTGATGCAGGCTTTGCTAACGCAGGCGAAAAACTCTGGTTCTGGTGTTTTGCCCTGTTTGGCGCTCTGATGATTGGCTCCGGTGTGGTCTTGATGTTCCCAAGCTTGGTCGCAACCAAAGATGGCGCCAATCTCGCCTTAATCCTGCATCTCGTGAGCGCTTTCGTGCTAGGGGCATTTACCGTCGTACATATCTATATGGCGACAGTGATTTCTGAAGGCGGTATGGAATGCATGCTCACGGGACAATGCGATGAGAACTGGGCTAAGCAACACCACAATCTCTGGTTCCAGAAGTTACCTAAAAGCAAGTAAAAGCTGACGACTCGGGGTCACTGCAACTCCAAGTGAGTCAATAACGCCAGTATCCCCCCATTCGGGGGGAATCACCCACACCCATGTCCGCGATCTTTAAGGTCAGGGCTAGTTGCATCTTAAAAAACCGTTACACCCTAAAATAAGGGGAAATTATGAATAAAACCTCACTACTGCTACTCGGTCTCACGCTGCCTTTTGCCACTATGGCCGCAGAAAATCGTGATTGGGAGCAACTCGATCGCCGCCTACAACACTTAGAACAGCAACAAACAACTCAACTGCAAAATACCGAACTTAGCCTCTACGGCTCACTGAGACCGACGCTAGTCTACAGCGATAGTCGTTTGAGCGACGATTGGGATGTTGGAGATGCGCTCTCACGTATAGGGATTAAAGGTAAAACTGAATTCGCTCCCGGCTGGGCACTGCTGGCACAAGGGGAATGGAAAATAAACCTGAACGGTGATGGTAGCTTTGGTGATGCACGCTTAGCTTTTGCGGGCGTAAGCTCTCCTTGGGGACAATTCACTCTCGGCCGTCAACGCCCCGTACAATATAGCCTAGTCGCCGAATATACTGACATCTTCAATAATGCCAACTCACCTTTCGCCTACAATCAGGAGAGTCCTTTCTTTACGGATAATCTCGCGCTCTATCAAACAAAAATCGGCTATTTTACCCTTATGGGTTCCGCGCAATTTAAGAGCGAAGAGGCCAACAGTGGTGCCGATATGCTGAACGCAGGGCTTGGCTTCGACTGGCAGCAGTTGCACCTAGGCCTAAGTTACCTAGAGCAGGATACTTTCGAGTCCAATCTTAATACTGGCAAAGAAAATACTACTGGCTTTGCAATGGCTTATAGCTTTACCAATGGTGTCTATCTTGCCGTTGCCTATCAATATAAGGACTACCAACTCAATCAAGGCGAAGACCGAGAGGGCTATAGCCTCGATAGTGCACTCGCCCTTCCACTCGGCCAGGACTATAAGCTTAAGCTGGGTTACTTCCGATTCGACGATGGGATAAACGACTCAAGCAGTCTTAACTATCAAGGCGTTAATACCACAATAGAGTGGAATCCCAGCGCCAATGTGCGCCTACATGCAGAATACTTATATCAAGACAATGACAACCGAGATACAGATAACAGTATCGCTATCGGGGTTCGCTACGACTTCGATTTAAACTGGAAAGGTTAACCCAAACCCAGCCAAGGATGGCACTCCACTCAACTGCGCAGATTGTTCATAAGGTGCGGCGATACGCGGCGGGTGTTAGGCCGAAGGTTTGTTTAAAGCGTGCCGAAAATTTTTCTGCTGACAAGTACCCGCAAGACAATGCGACTTGTAAAACTGAATCGCTAGAGTTTTGCAATAGTGCTAAACCCTGGCACAAGCGCACTTCGGCAAGTAATTGCCTAAAGCTAGTGTCTTCCTGCGCCAGTTTACGTCTTAAACTGGCACTGCTCATATGCAACTTGTCGGCGATTTCCTCTTGCTGCCACGGGGCCGAAGGATGTTGACTCAGTATTGCCAATACGGCTTGGGTGACACTCGATTGCTTATGCCCATAAAGCCAATTCACACTACTTTGCTGCGGCAAACTTAACAATAATGCGGCTAAATAATGCATCTGCACCGATGTGGGCAGCGCCAAGGTCAGGCTATGCAGTAACGCATTCCAGGCAAAATCGACCGAGCGTGAGATCGTTTGTGTAGGCTTTGGCATCATCCTATCGGTTGCCGCCAGCGTAACGCCTGAGGGCAACTCATAGGGCAAGACGAGTTGCACCGCTCGGTAACGTCCGCTCATCGGCCGATTGACGAAACTGATATGGCTTCCGGCGGGTAACAATAATAGCTGTTCCGCATTCACGGCGAGGGTATCATCTTGCCAAAGCAACGACTTTTCCCCTTGGATCACTCTAATAATCGAGGGCTGATGCACAGGCACCCGTGAGAGTGACTGCGCCTGTTTCGAGTCGTATTCAAACATGCGGATCATACATCAGCCCTGTAATATCAGCGGTGATACACTGCGGTCAGCTTAGCGTGCCCTAAAGCTTGTGCATTGAGCATAAAGCCTAACAGCGCGGGTGAGGCATCCTTAGGTAACTCTAATGGCGACGGTAGCGCCCACACTGTAAATTCATATCGGTGCATGCCGTGCCCCTGTGGTGGACAGGCGCCACCAAAGTCGGTGGTGCCAAAATCGTTCTTTAGCGCAATCGCCCCTTTAGGTAATGCATTGGCTTTAGAACCCGCACCTTGCGCTAATTGCTGTTGATCGCCACCAATATTATAAACTGCCCAATGCCACCAGCCGCTGCCCGTCGGTGCATCGGGATCATACGCCGTCACCGCATAGGCTTTCGTGCCTTCAGGGGCATCGCGCCAAGCAAGTTGGGGCGAAATATTTGCGCCTGTACAGCCAAACCCATTAAAAACAAATTGATTAGATAATTGCTGACCTTCACTAATATCTTTGCTCGATAAGGTCATGGCCTGCACCGACCCTAATACTGCGGTAAATAATCCAATTCCGACTATCCACTTATGTAAATGCTTCATCACAATCTCCAATTGATACGTAACACCGCTAATTTACGTCAGTCTTAAGTGGCAAACCTGCCTCAAAACGCCAATTTTCTTCCCTAAATGCTCAAAATTGAGAAAAAGTGTCGACTTTTTGTCATATTTAAGCACTCAAGTGATTTTGTAAAGACTTAATCTGCATTTTTATGCAGGGATGGCGTACTCTATAAATTACCAAGCAAATTAATACTGTAGTTTGCGCGTAATTAGATATTTATTATTTATAAATTTATGCATTTTTAATTTTAAAAATAAACTGACAATATTTACTTTCGTTATTTAGATAATGATACTTAAGGATGATTGACTGTAATTACACAGATAAAACTTATTGCAATAAATAATTACAGTTAATTAAAAATAAGACACCGATCATATTTTTATTGGCAACACCTAGATAAACTCCATGCCGTAATAAAACGAATTAATAATTTTCTCGAATTTCATAATGGAGTTGTATATGAAGAGGAAATCTAAAATCATGGCACATATCCGACGTACTAGACATATCATGATGCCTAGCCAACGTGATTACTTCGACCATTCATTTATCTTCCTTCGCTAATCTTCGCGTAGGTAGTAGACCAATTAACAGGTCTAAAGTGGTATTGCCCTCGTAAGCGCATACACTTATCGTACTGTTTTTTTTCAGGTTTATTATCTCGCACCTAAATCAAAGCATTCTTTTGCTCGTGCAGTAACGCTGCGGCTAAGTCATTCATTTTGAATAAATCTATCTATTTATTCTTGGACGACTTATAGCTTCATCATATCTGCACACGGAATAGCCATATCTAATTTAATACCATTAATATTTTTAATTAGGTATAGGCCAAGTTGTATCCAAAACTTTTTAAAGTAAAAGGGAAATTAACGATGAAATCATTAAAAGTTGCCGCCAGCTTATCTGTTAGATCATGTTTTGAAATAGACAGAGAAGTTGTCAATGTATTAACCACAGATTTTTGCGATGTGGGCGCGGCTGTAGTTTCTGTTGATGATGTTAAAAATGGTATTGTTGAAAAAATTAAAAATACCGGATTAAAACTGCCTATTTTCGTATCCGTTTGCTGTGAAGAAACCTTCCCAGATGATATTTGCTCCTCGATTACCGGGGTATTTGAACTCTGCGGTAACAATACCGATTTCTATGGAAAACAGGTCGAAACCGCCGTCCAAAAATATGAGCAAGCCCTACTACCACCTTTCTTTGGCACACTGAAAAAATACGTGGAAATGGGTAACTCTACCTTTGCTTGCCCAGGACATCAGGGTGGTCAATTTTTCCGTAAACATCCTGTGGGTCGTCAATTTTTCGATTTCTTTGGCGAAACCATTTTCCGCTCAGATATGTGTAATGCCGACGTTAAACTCGGCGATCTGTTAATCCACGAAGGTGCGCCGCTGGATGCACAAAAATACGCGGCGAAGGTATTTAACGCCGATAAAACCTACTTTGTGCTTAACGGCACTTCTTCTTCAAACAAAGTGGCGACCAACGCACTGCTGGCGAAGGGTGACTTGGTATTATTCGACCGTAACAACCATAAATCCAACCACCATGGCGCGTTAATTCAAGCGGGCGCAACACCGATTTATTTGGAAACCGCCCGTAACCCCTTCGGTTTTATTGGCGGTATCGACGCCCACTGTTTCCAAGAGTCTTATTTAAGGGAGCAGATCCGCGCCGTTGCGCCTGAGCGTGCCGATGAACAACGTCCATTCCGTTTAGCCATTATCCAGCTGGGCACCTACGATGGCACTATCTACAACGCTCGCCAAGTGGTTGATCGTATAGGTCATCTATGTGATTACATCCTGTTTGACTCGGCTTGGGTTGGCTATGAACAGTTTATTCCTATGATGAACGACTGCTCGCCACTGCTGCTGGAACTGACACCTGACGATCCCGGTATTATCGTGACTCAGTCAGTACATAAACAGCAAGCAGGTTTCTCACAAACCTCGCAAATTCACAAAAAAGATAAACATATCAAAGGCCAAGCCAGATATTGCAACCATAAACGTTTCAACAACGCCTTTATGATGCATGCCTCTACCAGCCCCTTCTACCCGCTGTTTGCGGCATTGGATGTGAACGCTAAGATGCACGAAGGCGCCAGCGGCCGTTATCTGTGGCGTGAAGCGGTAAAAGCCGGTATCGAAGCGCGCAAGTTACTGCTGAAAAAATGTAAATATATCAAGCCATTTATCCCAAGTATGATCGAGGGGCGCCCATGGCAGGATTATCAAACTGAACTAATGGCCGATGATTTACGTTTCTTTGAGTTTGAACCCGGACAAAAATGGCACTCCTTCGAGGGCTATGAAAAAGGCCAATATTTCGTTGATCCTTGTAAATTCCTATTAACTACGCCAGGTATTGATGCCGAAACCGGTAAATATACTGAGTTTGGTATTCCCGCGACGATTTTGGCTAACTTCTTACGTGAAAATAATATTATTCCCGAGAAGTGCGACTTAAATTCGATTTTATTCTTGATGACACCTGCAGAAGATATGGCAAAAATGCAGCACTTAGTGTCGCAAATATCTCGCTTCGAGAAATTAGTCGATGAAGATGCGCCATTATCGGAAGTATTGCCAAACGTCTATAACGCCAATAAAGCTCGTTATAAAGACTATACCATTCGTCAACTCTGCCAAGAAATGCACAACCTTTATGTCAGCCATGACGTAAAACAATTGCAAAAAGAAATGTTCCGCCATGCTCACTTCCCAACAAAAGTAATGGACCCACAGGAAGCTAACCTCGAGTTTATTCGCGGCAATGTTGAATTAGTGCCACTGTCACAAATCGAAGGGCGAATTGCCGCAGAAGGCGCCCTGCCATATCCACCAGGGGTATTATGTATGGTGCCAGGTGAAATATGGGGTGGCGCAGTACAACGTTATTTCCTAGCCCTTGAAGAAGGCATCAATTTATTACCCGGATTCTCTCCAGAATTACAAGGTGTTTACCTCGAAAGCACCCCAGACGGAAAAATCCAAGCCCTAGGTTATGTATTAAATAAATAATTGAATCTGACTGTAGAGTTAATTAACCCCGCTCTACAGTCAATTTCAACCTTCTATAATGAATTATATTATTAGGTCATTATTATGAGTAAATCAGAAAATAAAATTGGCGTTGTCCAATTAACGATTATCACCATAGTTAATATGATGGGCTCTGGGATTATCATGCTGCCCACCCAATTAGCCCAAGTCGGTACTATCTCTGTGCTTTCTTGGCTTGTGACCGCCGCAGGCTCAACCGCGCTGGCCTTTGCGTTTGCAAAATGCGGGATGTTCAGTAAAAAAACTGGTGGTATGGGCGGTTATGCCGAATATGCCTTTGGCCGCAGCGGTAACTTTATGGCGAACTACACCTATGCGGTTTCGCTACTTATCGCTAACGTCGCCATCGCTATCTCCGCCGTGGGTTATGCCGCGGTGCTACTCGAAGTGAACTTAAGCCCAATGGCTATCTGTCTTGCCACCATTGGCGTGCTTTGGTTAGCCACAGTCGCAAACTTTGGTGGTGCTCGCATTACGGGCCGCGTGAGCAGCGTGACCGTATGGGGGATTATTCTGCCAGTGATTGGCGTGTCGTTAGTCGGTTGGTTCTGGTTCGACATCGACCTCTATAAAGGCGCATGGAACCCACATGATATGCCGTTCTTCAAAGCCTTAGGCGGTTCTATCGCGATGACCTTATGGGCATTCCTTGGCTTAGAATCGGCTTGTGCTAACTCAGAGGCCGTTGATAACCCAGAGAAAAACGTTCCTATCGCCGTAATGGGCGGAACCTTAGGAGCGGCGCTTATCTATATCGTTTCCACCAACGTGATAGCTGGGATTGTGCCTAACGCCGAACTTGCTAATTCAAACGCACCTTTTGGTTTAGCCTTCGCGCAAATGTTTAACCCTGTTGTGGGTAAAATCGTCATGGCCTGCGCCATTATCTCCTGTACAGGTTCATTGCTCGGTTGGCAGTTCACTATCGCGCAAGTGTTTAAAGCCTCTGCCGATGAAGGTTTCTTCCCTAAAGTGTTCGCTAAAGTCAGCAAAGCAGATGCGCCAATTTGGGGGATGACCATCATCGTTTCGATTCAAACCCTGCTGTCTTTGATGACTATCAGTCCATCACTGAGCAAACAGTTTGAAGCGCTCGTTAACCTTGCGGTGGTAACTAACATTGTGCCTTATATCCTGTCGATGGCAGCGCTAGGTGTGATGCAAAAACAACTCAAGGTGCCAGCGAACAAAGCCCGTGTCGCCAACGTGATTGCGATTATCGGTGCTCTGTATAGCTTTTACGCCCTCTATAGCTCTGGTGAAACTGCTGTGATGTTAGGTGCTATCGCGACCTTCTTCGGTTGGACCATCTACGGGGTGATTTCAAATAAAACCCCAAGCGTTGGGATCAAAGCGGCGTGAGCACAATGCACCTGCGAGTCTAATCCCTTAATAAATAAGAAACTTAACAGCAATCCGTCTTTAGGGACCTTAAGCCACTGCGCCTAAGGTCCCCAGACAAAACTTGCCTAATTTCGGTGGAATGATGAATAAAACCTGCATAGCGTTAATGCTACCTATGCTGTTGGTGGCCACCAGCAGCCAAGCGATTGAACTCTATAACGATCAAAAAAATTCATTAGATTTAAGCGGTTGGTTAGGCTTCGCGGCACTCAACGACAGCCACGATACCTCAGTAATCGATGACTCCTCCCGAGTACGATTTAGCTTTGAACGCAGCGAGAGAAATGGCTGGACCGCCTTTGCCACCACGGAATGGGGCATCAACATGGTGTCTAGCGATGACAGTTTAGTGATGCAAGGTGGCAAATTGGCCGCCGAAAAAACCGAAGACTTCCTCTACAACCGCTTAGGCTATGTCGGTATGTCACACGATGAATGGGGTAGCCTCAGCTTTGGTAAGCAATGGGGCGCTTACTACGATGTCGCAGGCACAACGGACTTACCGAACGTCTTCGCCGGATATAGTGTCGGTGCCTATGCCTTTAGCGATGGCGGTTTAACCGGAACTGGCCGTGCCGACTCCGCGTTTATCTACCGCAATAGCTTTGGCCCAGTGCAAATCGCCCTACAATACGCCGCCAAAACCAATGGTGATGTCACCTTAAAAAACGATGACGGCAGCGAAATGGCTAACTCTGAGCTTAATTTCGATAGCAGTTACGGCGCTAGCCTAACCTACTCACTCACCAACAAATTTAAACTGCTCGCCGGCGTTAACCGTGGCGACTTTGAAGGTCACCTAGGAAACACTCAAGTCGATGAAACCAACGAAATCGTCGGTATCGGCGCCATGTATGGTGATTACTATCACTACGCCGATAACCGCGAAGCCAGCGGTCTCTACGTCGGCTTTAACGCCCATCAGAGTAAGAACAATGAGCTAGTCGGCGGCGAACTCTACGACGCTACTGGCGCTGAGCTGATGACGGCCTATCAATTCGATAATGGCTTTGTGCCTATGATTGTCCTCAGCTATTTGGACTTAGATACAGATGCCAGTACGCCCATCCAAGGCAAATGGACCCGCCAATTCGCCATGCTTGGCCTGCACTACCGTTACAGTAACGACACTGTGATGTTTGCCGAAATGAAGTTAGATTTCAGCAATATGGATGATCCAGCACTCGAAGCGCAGGAAGATAATGGCTTTGCGGTAGGGATTAACTACTTCTTTTAGGAATGGAAAGTCTTCATCAGGCTCTCCCGTACATTGAGGGATAGTGGCTCACGTTCCTCATATCCGTGGGCCCATTTGAGACCGAGGTGCGGCGCACGTTCCGTCTACAAACGCTCGCCACACACTCATTGGATGGTACCGCTGGTTTACTATCATCTCTGCGCCACTCCAAATAGGTTTACTGGAGTGGCTTTTTTTCACCGTTACTTGGCGTGCTGACGGCCTGAAGAGGCTTTGTTTCCGCGACCTTGGTGGCCAGCCTTACCCTGCTCTGATTTTCCCTTAAAGCCCGACTGACCAAAAGGCGCCTTAGCTCCCGGACGGCTGGTTTTAGGCTGCTGACCTTGCGCCGCATTCGCCCCAGACTTTGGTCCCTTAGGCTTGCTTGCGCTCGGTTTGCCCTTGGCATCGCCTTTGCCTTTACGCTCATCAAACTGATTACCCGAGAAGCGTGTCAGGGCTTTTTGCCCTTGGTTGGCATCCTTCATCCATTTAGGGCCACGTTCGTTGCGCCCTTCTGGTGGAACGAGGTGATTTGGACTGTTACCAATCAAATCTTCACGTCCCATGGCAATCAAGCCTTCACGGATAATTGGCCAACCTGCTGGGTCGTGGTAACGCAGCAGCGCCTTATGCAGGCGGCGTTGGCGGCCCTTCTTCGGCACTGGCACTACTTCACTGCTGTGCTTCACGTTTTTCAACGAGTTCAACTCAGTGTGATAAATGGTCGTCGCGTTTGCCATTGGCGATGGATAGAAGTTTTGTACTTGGTCGAGCTTAAACTTACGCTCCTTCAGCCAGAGCGCGAGGTTGAGCATATCCTCGTCGGTCGTGCCCGGATGCGCCGAAATAAAATAAGGGATCAGGAACTGCTCTTTACCCGCTTCCTTAGAAAACTTATCAAACAGCTCTTTAAACTTATCATAGGCGCCCATGCCGGGTTTCATCATCTTGCTGAGCGGCCCTTCTTCGGTATGCTCAGGGGCGATTTTTAAGTAGCCGCCCACATGGTGCTGGACCAACTCTTTGACATAGGCAGGATCTTCAATCGCTAAGTCGTAACGCACGCCCGAAGCAATCAAGATTTTCTTAATGCCGGGCACAGCGCGAGCAGCGCGGTACAAGTCGATGGTATGTTTATGGTCTGTGCCTAAATGGCCGCAAATCGATGGATACACACAGGATAAACGGCGACAGGTTTTCTCCGCTTTTTCGCTGGTACAGCCGAGGCGATACATGTTGGCAGTGGGGCCGCCTAAGTCGGAAATCACCCCAGTAAAACCGGGAACCTTATCCTGAATATCTTTGATTTCTTTGATAATCGATTCTTGTGAACGGCTCTGGATAATCCGGCCTTCATGCTCGGTAATCGAGCAGAATGAACAGCCGCCAAAGCAACCGCGCATGATGTTGATCGAGGTTTTGATCATGTCATAGGCGGGGATTTTTTCCTTACCGTAGGCAGGATGCGGCACCCGTTTATAGGGTAAATCGAACACGGCATCCATTTCGTCGGTATTGAGTGGCCAAGCTGGCGGGTTCACCCACACGCCACGGTCACCGTGGGGCTGGAACAACGCCCGCGCACAACCCGGGTTTTGCTCTTGGTGCAAAATCCGCGAAGCATGGGCGTATAAGTATTTGTCTTCAGACACCTTTTCAAAGGCAGGCAGCAGCACATAGGTTTTATCCCATGGCTTAGGGCGTGGCGGCTGCACACTGATAGGCTTTGGCGCATCGTTATCGAAAATTTTAACATCCGATGGGCCAGATAAATTGGCGCAGCCCACATCGTCGGCGCCATAGGGGTTCGGGATAGGATCGATCTTATGCAGCTGATCGATCTTGCGAGAATCCATCCCACGCCACTCGGGCATAGGTTCTTTACGGATCACCGCTGTACCGCGCACATCTTGGATATCCGCAATGGCTTCACCCGCCGCTAAACGGCGTGCCACCTCAACCAGCGGGCGTTCGGCGTTGCCGTACATTAAGATATCGGCCTTAGCATCGAAAATCACGCTGCGACGGACTTTGTCCGACCAATAATCGTAGTGCGCAATACGGCGCAGACTCGCCTCGATGCCGCCAATGATCACTGGCACATCTTTAAAGGCTTCTTTACAACGTTGGGTATAAACCGTGACTGCGCGGTCGGGGCGCTTACCGCCCACATCACCGGGAGTATAGGCATCATCACTGCGAATACGGCGATCGGCGGTGTAACGGTTGATCATCGAATCCATATTGCCAGCGGTAACGCCAAAAAACAGATTCGGGCGCCCTAGCTGCATAAAGGCATCTTTGCTCGACCAATCGGGCTGAGAAATAATCCCAACGCGGTAGCCTTGGGCTTCTAACATCCGGCCAATGACCGCCATGCCAAAGCTTGGGTGATCCACATAGGCATCGCCAGTGACGATAATAATGTCACAGCTGTCCCAGCCTAATTTCTCCATCTCCTTGCGGGACATAGGTAAGAAAGGCGCTGTGCCAAAACATTCGGCCCAATACTTGGGATGGCTAAACAGTGTGGATTCAACTTGCATCGATTTTGACCCAAAAACGTAATGTCAAACAAAGGTGCAGACAAAAGCAAGCCGCACCGATTTAGGGACGCGGAGTATAGCAGGCAAACAGGGATAAGTGCGATTAAAAAAACAGCAGCCGAGGTGTTTTTCGGGGTATTTACGCCAATGCGCTTAATACCCCTAAAGTGGCTAAGGATATGGCTTAGACGGCCATTACCCTATCCCAGCAGTTACAGACTTTGGGCAAAATGCGCTAAATTGACTAGGGCTAGGCTGATAGTCACCAACCAAGTGAGCAACACGCCCCAAAAACGGCCGAAATGATAACCGCCTTTCCCCTGAGTTAAGCCAATAGCATGGAGTAAACGCGCTACAATCCATACAGTACCAAAGCAATGCAAATAGAAATGCGCTAAGCCACCCGCCTCGGCCACTAGCATTAAAATCAATACGATGGGCGCATTCTCAATTAGATTTGCGTGCACCCTGTTCGCCAGTGCTAAAGCATCGTTACCGCCGTCACCGAGACCGATTTTTTGGCTTCGTCTTAATTTCACGACTCGATACGCTAAAGCAATGATTAACAACCCAGTCAGGCTCGCGTAAAACCCTGTTACGATTAATGGCATAGCAACTCCCTTTTAATTAACATAAGCACGGTATATACCGCAAAAATTCAGCAATTTATTTGCATTAAGGTTAAAAGCCATTAACCTTTTAGTGACGAGATAGGTTAATATGCGCGCGCAATCTCTTACAACTTTTTATACAGCGAATAGCCCGATTGGATAACGAACAGTTTCTCGAAAAGCGTAAATTTATCATTAAGCTAGGTAAGGCTTTACATAAGTTTGGCACACCCGCTTACCGTCTTGAAACCCATTTACAAACCGTTTCTCGGACGCTCGGAATCGAAGGTTATTTTTTAATCTCGCCGACCTCCATGACCTTCGTATTACAACACGATACCGATCAAGAATATAACCATGTTGCGCGGGTAAAACCCGGCGAGTTGGATTTAGGTTCTCTCGCCCGCACCGATGAACTGGTGGATGAACTCACCTCAGGTAAACGCACGCTCACCGAAGCCTTAGACAGGCTAGAGGAAATTGCCAACAAACCCAACCCCTACGGCCCAGCACTAACTTGTTTTTCCTTCGGCACCTCAGCAGCGGCATTTGCCATGTTGATGGGCACAGGGTGGAACGATGTTTTTTGGTCTGGTTTGTTAGGCTTGCTAGTCTATGGCTTTGTATACCGCGCCGAGCGCTCGACTCGCATGGCAGAAGTGTTAGAGCCATTCGCGACGATTGTTTGCGCCATTGCCGCCTGCGCCATTGCCCGCATCGACCCTAATATTAATATTCCGGTGGTGATCCTCTCCTCCATCATCATCTTTATTCCCGGTTTAGCCTTAACCTTGGGGCTTGCTGAGCTGGCGGCACGCGATTTGATTTCGGGCACAGCGCGGATCATGGATGCCAGTATGCTGTTATTTAAGCTATATTTTGGTGCAGTGTTGGGGATGGCAATTGGTAAAGCCTTCTTCGGTGAGGCCATTTATATTGAACCGGAAGGATTGCCTCGCTGGGCGATTTGGTCGGCGGTGCCCATCCTTTCTATGGCGCTGGTGTTCATCTTTAAAGCACGGATGCAAGATTCGCCTTGGGGCGTTCTAGCGGGAATTGTCGCATTTTTCTCCGCCATGTTAGGAGGACACTTTTTTGGTGATTCGGTGGGGATATTTTTCGGTGCCCTAGCCGTAGGAGTTTACTCCAATCTTTATGCCCGTTGGATGAAGGCTCCCGCCTCAATTGCATTGCTGCAAGGCATTGTGATCTTAGTACCCGGCAGTAAAACCTACATAGGGCTGAACGCGCTGATCTCCGGCGAAACTATGCTTAACCAATCCCATATTGGCTCACAGATCTTTTTGATCTTTATGTCGCTTATCGCCGGACTGATTTTTGCCAACGTCGTAGTACCACCAAGGCGTACGCTATAACATTCATCCTCAGGGCTGGCGCCAATTCCAGCCCTATTCTTAAAATAACCTTATGAAAAATCATAATCTTATTAAAATGTTTACTTGACTAATCGTCATATCCCGTGTGTTATTAAATTGTAAAGCACAGCAGAACCTTAAGCTGTCGCCATCCAGTTTACGGGAGTGGTTTTATGCAGAAGTTTACCCTGTATGCATCGATTCTACCTTGTTGCCTCTGTGGTCTAGTCAACCTAGCCACAGCGGATGAGGCTTTGCCTAAAACGCCTCCCGAGGAAGCCCCAAAAAAGGTCAGCAAAATTGTCGTGGTGAGCAACCCGATCTTCGACGAGTCAGATCCCGATGCATTTTTTATCCACCGCTGGGCAAACTATCTGCATATAAATACCAAGGAATATGTGGTTCGCGATAAGCTTACCTTTAGCGAAAACGATACGGTCACCCAAAAAGATCTCGATGAGTCTCAACGTTTACTGCGCGCCGAACCCTATATTCGTGATGCCAAAGTTTATACAAGTGAGAAAGATCCCCAAACGGATTCTCCCCTCGAAGATGAATCCATTATTATTGAAACTTGGGACAACTGGTCGCTACTGCCAACGGCCAGCTTTAGCAGCTCAGGAGGAGACACTCGTTATTCCTTTGGCGTAAAAGAAGATAACCTTCTAGGTACTGGCATTCGCACCCGCTTAAAGTATCAATCTAACGAATCCCGCACTGGCTATAAGTTTGCCTTTGAGGCACCCGTGAGTTTTATCGATCACGGCATTGTCGCCGCTGAATTTTATGATAATAGTGACGGCCAAGCTAAACATGTGTACGTGAGCAAGCCTTTCTATTCATTGAATACTGAGACCATGTACTCGGCCGAGTTTTTAGATGATAGCCGCACCGATATTTTGAGACAAAATGGGCAAGAGGTGAACGAGTTTGCCCACACTGTCGATTATCTTAATTTGCAATATGGTTGGTTACTCAATAGAAGCAACGACAATCTGTCTCGCTTTATTGCTGGCTTTACCCAAGACAAACACGAGTTTGCCAATTCAGAGGTATATCCTAACTCAGAGTTACCACAAGATAGGGACTTTATGTATCCCTGGGTTGCCTATGAATATGTTCAAGATGATTTTCAGATACTGAACAACGTGCACCTGATCCGTAATAATGAAGACTTTAACTTAGGATGGCATCACTATATCCAACTCGGTATTGAAACCAATGATATCGGCGACAATAACCCAGTGGGTTACCACTTTAAATGGCAAACCACTAGAGGTTATAAATTTGATGAACATCTTTGGTTACTGGAAATGGGCGCGACCAGCACTCTAGGCACCACGCAAAAAGATACTTTTCAGGCTAATGTACAAGCGGAATACTTCTATCAAATCAATCCAAAATGGATTGCATATGGCAAAGCTTGGGCAAGCCTGTCCAATAATACCTATCTCGATCTAACTCAAGGACTTGGGGATGAAACTGGAGTACGAGGTTATCCCAACGAATATCAACAAGGGGATAACCAATGGTTATTTACCGCCGAAATCCGCAATTATCCGAATATCAACTTATACCAATTAGCCGAACTCGGCTGGGCAGTCTTTGCGGATGTAGGCCAAGCCTCTGGTGGCCCCTTAGCCGACAATAACGAAGTCAACGGCCCGCTCGGTAGCATAGGTATTGGCGCGCGGATTTATTCATCTAGATCCAGCTACGGCAACGTCGCCCATATCGATTTTTCGGTACCTTACACGGGGGGCGATTCAGTAAACAGTTGGGAATGGCGATTCTTAGTCAAACAAAGCTTTTAAGCTATTTAGTTGACAGAATATTAGCCTTAGAGACGCTATAAACCAGTTTAAATCTGGCCGATAAGAGCGATCCCTATGGCTCACTTTTAGTGATTTTTAAGTAGGCTATATTCTTCTAATCACTAAAGGGGTATTTATATTGATCAACAAAATTGGATTATCATCTCTGCTATTACTTCAGCCTTTAACCGCTTTTTAGTCGAGTATTTTCATTCTCAAGTTCATTTAAGCAAACCACTGACACTGTCCCGATCCCACTAAATTTAGCTCGCCATTGAAACCAGCCACATCAAATATCTCACCAGTTCATAGCCTCACAAGTATTTCAATCCGAGGCGCATAACGCAGAAAGAGTTATTCCATTTTAAGTCAATCCCACAGGAAGCAGGATGCCTTTGAGGCTGTCAGATGTTTACTGCTTGGTAAAGCGCTTATGCTGCGCTCAAGGCTTTTGGCAGAACCCATTATGCCTTCAAGCCTTCACCTTGCCTAAAGTGCTTTGTACTCCGCGAAATGAACAGATATTGAATACGATTGGTATGGTACATCACACAGTGATGCGCTCAATAAATGAGAGGGATAAATGCTGCAGAACAGGATTCCGCGACAATTTAAATAGATAAATTCCAAAGACGAAAAAGCCCTAACATTGCTGTTAGGGCTTTTCGAAATGTTGGCGGAGCGGACGGGACTCGAACCCGCGACCCCCGGCGTGACAGGCCGTGCAGATATGGTTTTTAGTGCGTTACCTATTTTGCCTAAATTGTTGTCAATTGATTTAATTAGCAATATTCGAATGACAATCGGACTAAACATTAACGACTATTAACAACAACTTGGTGGTCACAGTCACGAAAACCAGTCTTTTCACTGATCAACATTTGATCGATTTTGATAACTAAAAATAGTGTTAACTTCATATTTAAAGCAAATATGCAGTCACAGAGAGCTACATTCTGTTAACCAAAATGATTTTAAAATAGTAAGACAGGCATGGTTTTTCAGTGAGTGTAATCTTGAGCTTGTCTCCAAAATTGATTGAACTAGTTGCCCCCCGATATCACCAGTAACCGTGCTAACAACAGGTGTTTCCAGTTAGTGAATTGTCATTGCAGGACTAGGAATGATCCATTGGAAAGTTAAATAATTCACAACTTTAGGGGCTTGTTCATAAATCCGATTATGGAAAAAACCAGATCACGATCACATAAATCGATCTTTTTACTGATCAACTTTTGAGCACACTTGGGAGGTGAAAAAGTGAGCCCTATATTAAAGGAAGGACGCAATCACAGGAAATGGAATTCTGATGGCCCAAATAATTTTAAAGCTCCAAAAGAAGTATCAGGTGAACTTACATCCAGCAGCGAGAAAAGCTTTCGATGTAATGCAATCATTACCTGGGTTATGTAATCTACATGCCTTACCTGCAATTATCAGGTCTGAATTTGCCTCCCAAACAATAAATTGTTTGGAGTACATAGATTCGAAAGCCAGCATCAATAAAGCAAACCACCATACCAGAACATTTCAGTTTTACAGTCCTATCTGGGCAGCACTTTTTTGGGAAAATGGTCGCCCACCAGAAGGTACTCTTCTGGTTTTAGAAACAAAGATTCAAGATCAATTGACGCCTGAAAGCGTCGAGAAAAAAGCATGGTTATCACTATTGCAACTGCTAAGTCTATCCATCAATTCTAAATATGTTGCCGCCTTTATTGATGACTGGCGTCAAGGCCTACCAGAGCAGTTTTCACGAGAACTCTTTGGGAAGAATACACTACCTGACCAGCTATTTTGTGATTTGTTATCTATCTCGAGAGGCACTCTGGTTCAGCAGCGCCAGCGCCAGTTTCCTAAATGCCCAATATCTGATTCTGTCGATATTCTCGCCGAATTAGCAATGCCATGGGAGCCTAAATAATGACTCCTCCTGCACGCAACACCAGCAAAAAATTAAAGGAATTTTTAAGCAAATATTTTGCGCCAGAGCATTTAAATCCAGAGCTCAAGCAAACGCTGTTAATGCAACTAGCCTATAGTATTCAAGCATTTCCAGCAGGCTATTGGGAACAATTCGAACTAATAGATAGGCTAGTAAAAATTCTGATAACAAAAATGCCTTCAGGCTCCGTCAGTAACACTGAAATATTTGGAATTTTAAAGAAAAATAAGCATCTTACATCATACCCATTTGCTGCCACCATTTGTGCAGTGTTACCCCCCAATGCCACACCACAATGGAGAACGAAATACACGTCATACCAATCGATTGTTCTTATCTGTTGTTTCATCCGCTATACCCATAACCAGCAACTCGCAACCTCAGGAAATGAAAATGCATTACGCGAGCTACGTCTGGTAGCGATGGACCCCAAGCATCGAAAACTATTAGATATACTGCCAGAATTGGATGACGCATCATCAGTTGAACTACTGGTGTCAAAACTTAAAGAACTACGAAAGGAAAAATATCCTGCCCCGCAAGAATACGGCCTTGGCTACTTGGAGTTAGTGCTTAGAGAAGCAGTATCAGGGAGCAAAAGACGACGAAGAAGAATTAGAATACCTCCTATTTCAGACCCTGACACCTTCATCGAACTTAATCCCGTTGATGCATTTGAAGACGCAGGACTTGAGGTTAAAGAACTATGTGTTGCATCCACAAAACCGACGACCGCTCAAGAACGAGATGAGGCAATATCGGTAACAGCCGGTCGAACATTTCGTATTGAAGATAAACCCTTAACGAATAAACTAAAAACAACTCCTTCCCCATCCTCAAGAGCTGTACGGGCTATACAGCATAAGTGTCTGACCGAAAAACTCGGCATTATGCAGTTATCCTTAAATTGTAGTTACAATCAACTGACCGAATGGGATATATGTCATCTCATTCGTTTTACGACCAATGGAATTAACACTGGAGTAAACCCAGATAGCTGCTCAACCCTACTGCTGTGCCTGCTATGCGGTCGAGATCCTATCTCCCTAGGACAATCTTCAAATACATTTTGTCTCACACATTACAAAAAACACCCTTGCATATCTCTAACCCACACAGTGCCAGCAAGCAAACAAGATGTAAGGCTTGAAAAATGTTTGAACAATATAACAAACCATTTGGTGCTGCCGCTCCCTCAATTTTTACAAGATAAGCTTACTCAAAACGTGAGCACGACAGACTTGAAGTCCGTCATTAATGACATCAACAAGCAACACCGATGTCGTTTAAGTCTCGGAAGAATCACCCGTTTTCTTGAACACTGGTATATCAATAATGGACTAGATCGTGCCGAAGTTGGACTCATAAAGGGGCGAGCCCCCCGAAACCAGCCAGCACTGAGCTATTCAAATTTCGATGCAGATAAACTGATTGAAAACCACCACAGATACGTGAGTTCAATCTTCGAGATGGCTAAGATCGCTTCGCAACTCCCCGAAGTAAAGCCCATCAAAAAGCAACTGGGAAGTGCATTACATCTCCCTCCACGGACTCTACACAATTTTTTTCGCGTTTTGAGGAGTCAAATTCCTCGCCCGCGAAAGCAATCTTTGGAAGAACTCACGACACTACATAATCACTATGTCTGCTACGTATGGGCACTTTTGACGTTTGCAACCGGTCACCGCGATGTTAATGCACCAATGGGGCAGCGTACCGATTACAACAGCCATAACAATACCTGGTGGATAAGCGATAAAGAAAACCGACATGGGATATCTGCTAGAACGCTGATACTTCCACAGACAGCAGTAAAGCAACTTGAACATTATCTACAACATCTTCAAGAGTTGAAAAAACGCAGTCAACTCATCGCAAAAGATATTTTCAAACGTGCAGACGAGGCAATGACAGGCCGCGGAAATCTCCTATTTTTTATAAAACATCAAGAACAGGACAACATCCCCAAAATTACGCAAGAACTCACGCCTGCCAGAGTAAAAGCATTTCTTGGAGACCAGTTACCCTGGCCTGGCAACTGGGGGAGGCATCACATGCGCAGCGAATTAAAGCGTCTCGGTGTTGCTCCGGCAGAAATAGATGGTTGGATGGGACACGAAGATATTGGAGAAGAATCAATGGGTCGTCATAGCATGCTATCAACTCAATACCTCAACCGTATTGCTCAGCATATCGAAACGCTACTGAACACACATGAAATTACGGTGGTTGACGCATGGAAAACCCACTGATCCTTCCACATGAACAGAAATCCCTAGTACTGTTATTGGGGCATCAGTCCAGAACTGCTGCTCGGCAAAAAAGTCATATAACGATAATAAAACAAGCTCTGGCCGTACTTGAACATCATCTACCTGAACTGTTTGAAACACCACCGAAATACGACCGATTTTCGGCTGTTTGGCCACAGGTTGACTCAGATCTGCGAAAGGTCCTCAAATCGGAAACAGCTTACCGCCGAGGATATGCTTTTATCTGCAGACAACTAGAAACGGGTAACCGACAGGGACTTTGGCAGATCAATCCTCCCTCAGACTATCTCACCCTTCGTAGAGTTCGACCGCTTAGAAATTTGACTTGGCAACACAATACTTCTGTTTTCGCATCAAAAATTGACGGTTTGCTAGACAAGTTTGATAAAACATCCGATCCCCAACAATGCTTTGCCAGATTGCTGATGAGTTGCATTTGCTATGGTGGTCTGAATCGACCTAGGCTATGGCCCGCGCTGGCGAAGGCATTAAATAGCGATAAACCATTAAATGGCAATAAAGACCTTTGCTGGCTAACGTTGAGACCAAGTCCAGGGCAGAGCTTTGCCAGTAATCTTTACACCGTTCAAGACGATTTCGAACCTAATAAAGCTCAGGTCGAGGTTCATTTTTTCCCCGATCCAATAAGTCTCGGGCTAATAAAGCCATTTCTAAACAGCCGAACAAGAAGTTGGCGCCCCCCAAAATCAGTCAAACAATGTTTAGAGATAATTAAGTCAGAACTTAAACTCATTCTTCCAAAAAAACAGTTTCAACAAGGTGGGATTTGTTTTGCAGAGGCTCAGCCTAATGTCGAGTTACCACAAGTGTTGGTAGAGTATTCGTTGGGACGTCAAAAAAGCGCATCCCTACCCAATGCCTACTGGTTAAGATTATTTAAAGGTGCAACGGGACCTTGCAACGTAAGAAGCTTTGCTCAATTCAAGAAATGGTATAATTCAATACAAGCAGACTCTTCAGTAACATCGCCATCACACCGTTTTAAGCTAGGTAACCGATACCTGCTTAACCAAATAAGAGAAATATTTAAGCAGAATAACGCCAATCCCCAAGGAAAGCGCCAAGTTGTTCTTCATTTACAAGAACTAACACAAGCAAGCCTCTGCCCTAACGAAGAGATCCTGCTTCAATGGCTAATTCACCACCTGACTACTGAGAAAAATGAAGTATCAACAGCGAATAGGTACTTTGGAGCAATTGGAGGCCACTGGTTGGCTGCGACCGCAGAAATTGACTTATACAGCCTGAGCAGTGAAGACTTTATCGAACTTTATCAAGAAATTTTGAATCGTACTGATAGTCAACATGAACTGCACTATAAAGCGCGTCGGTTTGAGAACCTACATTTATTCGCACAACAGAGATTTGATCTCCCTCCTCTTAATCAGCCACTCAGCGAAGGTAGCAATATTACTCCCCATGTAAGTGCAGCCATTATTGATGAGCCACTGTTTTCAGCCCTGCTTCGCCAAATCGATTACATAGACGATTTAGACCATGCAGCCCAACGGATGTTAAAATGCTATTTGCTCATTGCCTATCGTACAGGTCTTAGACCCGGTGAAGTCGCCAAACTGCGTCTAAAAGACATTGAGCCTTCCTCTATCGGATGGCTATTTGTTCGTGAAAGCCGCCACGGGCATAACAAAACCGACTCTGCACTTCGAAAAGTGCCTTTATTTCCTTTGTTGACCGACAACGAAAAAAGTTTAATGGAAAGCTATCTTAGGGATCGCCTTATGGCTTGCCATAAACGTTATAACGAATTGCTCTTTCACGAAGAGGCTAATCCCTTTCATGTTGTCAATACTGGCCAAATCTCCTTGATGGTGAAAGAGATATTGTCTCAGTTAACCGGCGGAATTTATTATCGTCTATATCATTTTCGCCATACAGCATTGTCCAGACTTCAACTCCTTGCCCATGATGACTTAATCACATTACCTGAAGTTATCAAGACGATGTTGCCATACCCACCGTCACAAAAAAGGATAATATCTAAACTGATATTTGGTGAAGACCGGTTACGAGACAGATATTCTGCGCTGGCAGTGTTTGCTGGCCATAGCAGTCCAGACACCACATTCAGAAACTATCTACATTTTACCGATTTACTGCTGGGCAGCCATTTGGCAATAAACGCTCAAGAAATACCTGAAGACACCGCAAATATTGTACTTGGAGTACGCCCACACCGTTATAAAGTGATGCAAAAATCAGGAAACATCACTCCTGTGCGTTTGCTGCCATTTTTTAGAAAGCGGCTAGTCCCTTTTATGGGCCCGGTGAGCGGCATTCGCCAAAGTACAATCCGCCAGAAAAATCAGGTTGTAAAAAGCAGTCACTACAATCAGGCCTTGGCGGTACTCAGGAGTATTGATCTAGGTCATGACTATCAAGACGTTGCCTTTCAGTATCGCCTCACTCCTGAACGCGTTAAACGCTGGATAGATGCTGCAACTGCACTTCGGATGTTAAAAACACCACGAGGTATTGGCCGATTATTTTCAAACAGACGTTGTAATGCGCTGCTACCCGCAGACCCCATTGATATTTCTGTTCGAAAGGATATTTATTCAGCCCTACAAGTATGTCGCGAACTCAAGTCGAGTCAAAAAGGAAACGTCGAATTACAATGGGCTATTCAGTATTACTTAACGCATACAACCAGCAGTAACCCGTCGATTTTCTTTAACAAAACAACAGAGTTTCAGCGATTTATGGCAGTGGTAAGCAAGCTTTTTACTTGGAAGCGCTGGCACCTTAGACTGCATTATCAATATGGAAAACCCTATAATCAGTGGAAATGCCACCGCAACCTTCAGATAACCTGCTACACGTTACAGAAAATAAATGAATATCCAGAAGGATCTGGAGCATTATTTTTACGGCACATAAAAACACGCGGCGACGAAGCAATAAGCCAATATTCCTCCCCGGCACTGAAAACCTTATTCCACCAGCTGGCGATTATCCTGTTCAAAGCGGAGCAAATAAAGCAATGGGAACAGAGTTAATGTCACCAAGCTTCATCCGAGCCGCTTATACCATTGATCGTTCATAGCAGAATGAGCGTACCAATGATGTGGAGGCACATCTGCAAAAGCGGTGCGCCAATGGCATACTTCCATGGAGAGATTGTCGCATAGTCTCACCATAGAGGCCGGAATATATGCCTCAGAGCGGCGCCCGATCTTGACCGACAAGCAACTACTCAACGCCTCAAAAATCTTGGGGGAATTTCGATACAACAACGCTAATGGCTCAGCCAACACCATAAAATTGTATGACTCGTGTGAACCTGCAATGCCATCCCGACTATCTGCATTATAAAAAAGGTGAATTTTACCTATATCATGTAAAAGGCCTCCAATAAAAGCGACGCATACACTTAAAGGCCCAACATTGTATCGCCAGCACAGCATTGCCGCCGTAACAGCCACCTCATGGCTATGTTCCAGTAATCCACAAGCATGATTATGATGATGACTTCGGCTCGCTCTAGCGTTAAAAAACTGCCCCATCAGCTCATTGTTGAGTAATACCGCTAAGTAAAAACGTCTTAATGCCTCATCATGGATAAGTCCCAAAATCCCCCAAATATCGATAATGATTGACTCACAACCTGCGGGGACAAGTTTAAAATGATGATGCACAGCAGCTTTATCGGTAACCTCATGGATATTCAAGGTTATTTTTACCCGCTGCAAATCATTGCTAGGGCTCCACTGAACCATCACTAGCTGCCCCTCAGGGTTTATACCTTCCATAATATTTGGGGATAGCTCTAGTGAATAAGACTGCCTTAAGCAGCTAAATTGCCACAACTCTACCTGTTTTCTCCGCTCTATCAGATGTACCCAGGCCAAGTCATCAGCATTATTTGTTCGGGATTTAATATTCATTTTGACGACTCCCCTTTTGGACCATTACCAATCAACCGTTCAAACGCTGCGCCATCTTGCCCTAATAAATTAGGTACATAGCGAGAATACACTCTAAATAACATCCCCGTATTGGCATGTCCTAACTGCCGAGCAATCCATTCTGGGCTCTCTCCTGCTGCAAGCCACAGGGTTGCAGCAGTGTGTCTGGTCTGGTAAGGATTTCGCTTTTCGAGTGCCAAACTTTCTAGCAGTGGATACCAAACACGCTTGGTCACATTCCGATGGCTCAGTGCGTCTCCACGGCGGTTACAAAAAACGAATTTGCTCCGAATTTTGGTTAGCTTACTTTGGGCCTGAAGTGCTTCATATACAGGCTGATTCATTGCAATCGCGCGGTCTGAACTTGACGTTTTAGTTAGGCCAAGGCTGCCACGAACTAATGACTGGCGGATGTGGATCAATCTGTTCGTAAAATCAATATTTTCCCACGTCAGACCATCGATTTCCCCTGTGCGCATACCTGTAAAAAATCGAACGGTGTAGTAAGGGCGAAAATCATCTCTTACACCCTCGATAATCCGATATACCTCTACCAACGAAAATGGTTGAATATCCGTTCGCGGCATAGGTAACGCTTTGATATTTCGCCAAGGGGTCTGAAAACCAAAGCGCTCAGCAGCCTCATTTAGGATTAATCGTAAATAAGTCATGATGTGATTGATTCTTGAAGCTGACAGCGAGCGATTTGTGAGTGCATCGACCTCACAAAGACTTAGACGCAAACCCAGAATATCCTGCTTACAGATAGTGGCTATCATCTTAGTCCCCATTGCGGGTATGAGGTGACACCTTAAGATCCCCTCTACCGTCTCAATTTGACTCTCGCGCCATTCTACCCGCTTCTCGTCCAGCCAAAGATTAGCAAAGGCACTAAACAACATGCGCCCACCAGCAGCATGGAATTGACTGAGTTTAGCTAACTGAGTGAAGTGTTCGACTTTAGGGCTATTTGGAAAATGATGCCGATAATCAAATGAACCAGCTTTCATTTGCTGTTCCAGCATTAACAACAGTTTATTTAATTTTTGTCGATTCGCCGGAGTATCGGCAAGACTGGTCTGCTCTCGGCAACGTACACCCTTATAGCGAAAATCTAGATAAAGTTTGCCATCTCGGCTATTTACAGTTCCCATGGCAACCCCCTAGTTCAGCTGATTTATCAGATCATGGGCAGAGGCTCCAAGCAACATAGACTCCTCAACTCGTTCCCATATGTAGAGAATTTTTCTTCCGCCAAAGGGCCGGATGTAATGCACACCTTCAAAGAGCACCGCATCCTTTAAACATTGGCGAATAGTACGAACGTCATAGCGGATACGCGCAGATAGTTCTTCAGTTGTAAGATAGGTATATGGCATAATCAAACCTCGCTTTTTTCTCTTCTAAAAACAAAATTGACCCACAGAAGAGAATTTAGCACTAAAACCAATCATTGCAAGTCATTTTTCTCTTTTGCAGGTATTTTTTCTTCTCAAGGAGGATTTTATGGTAAAGTGTCACTTGTCTCGGATCTTGGGCGAGAGAAAACAAAAAATAGCTGAAGTATCACGAGATACAGGTATAAACAGAAATACCCTCCACCGTCTCTACAATGAAACGGCGACAAGAGTGGAACTTGATGTAATTGAGGTACTTTGTAAGTATTTAGATATACAGGTGGGTGATCTGTTTGAGCTCGATAAGTCCAATAATTAATATTGAAATGTGTGTTACGCAATGAATGTAAAGCATATTTTCTAGCATACTCAGCTATCCACAGTCTCACTGCGGATAGCAAAATGCGCTTTATATTTTATTAGCAGCTTCTTATCTCTCTGTAACATAAAGATGTGTCTGGCAGTCTGGACAGGGGTTAACCTTATTACGAATACCCATAAACATTTTGCCGCAACCAAGGCACTGACATTTGAGCTGTTGATGTGCAGGGATAGGTAAAACATGGCTCCCCGTAGTTAATTCTTTCAGTGCCTTATTGATATCTTCATCTCTCTTAGCAATACACGCCTTCTCTCGGGGATGATAATACCAATCTTTAGCCTTGATACTTGTTTGAAGCCAGCCTAATAACTGGGCTCTGGCGGTTCCAAGTTTCCCTGCTTCGACCATCGGCTGATGATAAAAAAACGTTGATAAAGCATCGATATTGAGTGTTGCTACACCAGTATTCAACTCATGTAATAATCGTCTTTCGAGTTGGCATTTACGCCCTCGGTATTCCAAATAGATCACTAAAGAGGCTTTATTGAATTCATATAAAGCATCAACTTTATGCCCACAAAAATCAGCGTCTACCGTGAGCTTTACACCCGCAGAGCTCTTTAACTCCAGCTCTTTAAATACCATCACTTCGGGAGGAAATTGTTCTCGTAAAACCTTTGGTACACTAACAGGCTTAAAATATGCAGGTAACTTGAGTGATGCGCCTTCCCGCAGCAATTGATGGATCATCATCCTCACGGAAACTTCAAAAGAAAACTCGCAATCAACTATTTCTGCTTTAGGTGTATTTCTGGTGTGGTGAGTAAAGTGCCATTCTCGCTCATCTCCCTGATGGGCGGACAAAGGCAAATGACAAGAAGGGCAAATACAACCACAGGCAAGCCCCCGCTCGACCTCTGCAACATCTTTCCACTCGCCAGTGGTTTTATCCTGCCCGAAAGGTACACCTAATTTCATATTTGCCATCCTTGTTTAAATCAGGTCTGTCCAATAACGCCATTTCCATCTCAACCCGTGCTTTCATATATGACAGATAAAATCCCACAGAGTATCAGCGACAGACCTTTTTCACGTATTCCATCGTATCAAAAGTAAATATATCTAACGGTTAATGCACTCCATGCATTCTTGTTCATAAGCAAGTAGATGCCGGTAGAACGTTTCACCACAACTCTCACAAGGAATAAAATTAGGTGTATCAAATAATATCTGTGCCCAATCCTCATCAAAAAACCTAGAGCCAATATTGTGCCATTGACCTTCGAGCTCAGCACAAACGGAGACTCGGGGCGATGTTTCCTCAGCAATTAACATTTCAACAGCGAGTTTAGGTGCCTTGCGTCTACCGTCAAAACGCCACTCTTGTAACTCATTTCGCTCTTCAGCCGTAAATGGCGCGACTAATAATCCCATGTCGTTTAACATACTGAGTAAGTCTTCATATCGTTCAAGCTCACGTTGAAGCTTATCAACTAACAAAAACTCACCGTCAATCCCACCCGCAGCCAAAATTGCACTCATTCTGACCTGACGCTCTCTATTACAAATAGGGTGGTCTTTAACAGCCTTAAAAATCGCTGCACCGTTATCTTGCGCTAACATATTTAGCCATAAATATAATTCCGGTGGGCTCATAAGCAGCCAAGCTTGGCATTGAAACTGAGTCATGCTCTGAATAGAACATTGCGGCGCAAAGGGCATTTTTTCGATGATGGATGCAGGCAAAAATATTGAGCGACCAAAGGAGCGATTTAAATAGCGGATCCCAAATTCAATTCCCTCATCAGTCACGCAGAACTGTATATCTTCAATATCATCCGTTAACTCAACTAACTTTAGCCTCAGCAAGTCATCCGTCAATGAGCTAGGCTGTCGAGTGTTTCTTGGGAAATAAGCATCATATGACTGAATTACCTCCTCTCGGCTTACTTGAATACGTTCAAGTTCCGCAATTTTTTCATCCTTTTCTTCGATAGCTTGCTTTAAATAAGATATAGCTTGTATTTCAAATAAAGCATGAACTGCAGGCATATCAGTCTGAAGTACATCAGTCAGCACATCACAATCAAAACTGGGATCATTCAAGAAACTGATATAACGGGCAAACCAGCGCAATCCAAGCTGAGTTTCAGGGTCATCGTCACGCCAATCTCGAAGTGCGAGGTGGAACAACCGTTCGCGGTCATCCCATTCATCAAGTGCCGGATTTATCTCCGCCCCCAATCCTACCAAACGGTCCATACTGGCAAAGTCCCGCTTTTGGTAGCAATGTGCCAGAATCGGCATTGCGTTATAACCAAAACGGAATTGCCAATCGATATTCAATAATGGGTAAAAACGCTCATACAGTGGATCTAACAACCACATATGGGGTGAAAAATAATGATTCGAATCATAATGCCCTACAGATGCAGCTATTTCAGCATGCTCGTTATCCAGCATAAAATCACAATTCACTTCAATATCGGGATGCAGCAGTAATAAGTTGAATATTGCCTTGCGTTGATAAGCAACCGCCATTGCGAAGATGTTATTTTCAAAGTGATACGCGGTGAGCTCCGTCAGTGCCAATAACACAATTGTCAGTTCAATATTGTCGTTTTTAATGGCAGTCTCAAACGCATCCTGCGCTTGATCACTGTCATCAATCAGTGCATGAGCAGCAGATACAGTGTCGCATACAGCCACCGTTGTAGCGTCTGCAACGCTTGCTAGATCAGCGCTAACAATCACATCCTGCATTTTGGTTTGTAACCAGCCATCCATTTTGGCCGCTAGTAGCCATTCGATATCCAGCAGATTTTTCTTCAGAGTCATTATACTTCCCATGTTCTCTATTACCCTGCATTGCAGGTTATATCGTAATTTGTACCAATTAATGAAGTATCTAAGCTCACCTGCGGAATCCAGCCGGCGGAGTTTTTACCTCTTTATAAGTCTTCGTGACTCGGGTGAATGCAAGAGGGTCGATGTCAGCCATATTGATAGATATTTGTCCCGAACCATGCACATGAGAAATCACTTTCTCATGGTGCTGTTTATAAGGCGCCTGTATCGTTGAACCGCCATATTCACCGATGTTGCAAATCACCACATGCTGATACATGTGCCATTGCAATGCAGCCGCCATATTGTCGAAGGTTTTCACATCGGTGTTGTATGCTGCAACTACAAACAAATCGGTTTTATCCCTCAAGTCTGCGGCTAATTTGATGTCTGAGGCATCATAGCAAATAGCCCCAGTCATCTTAAAAGGTGCCTCACCGTAGCCGTGAACCTCCAAAATATGCTGGCAGGGTCTATGAGGTGAAATACCCATTTTCTCTTCGGGCTTGGTCATATGCTCCTTGCCCTGATCTCGGATAATCCAATGCCGTTTGCCGTCCTGATAACTGGGAATCAACCAGCGCGCAAAATTAACCAACTTCCCGTCTTTTTCCGTGAAAACAAAGCCAGCAAAAATGATTGAGTTTGTCTTATCCGCCAACCTTTTCAGTAAGTCTTCATCATCGGGATGTACGGCCACTTCTGGAAAAACTATCAGATCGCAGTAGGGTTTTTCATGGCTTCCATCGGCTTTCACTTTCGTTTCCAAAGTTCGCAGTGTCAGCTTACAAATTGCCGCAAGATGCTCTCGATGGACGACTCTGGCAGCCCTGTCATTGAGAGTTGGGCCATGGCGGCTGAACATGCTTACGGATGGATGAAGCTGCTGAACGGTCACAATTCTGAATGTCTCCCGCTGCTTTTTCGGGCGGTAAATCTCGGTTGGTATTGCTGGAAGATCAGACATAGTGCAAGTGAGTTGATTCAACGTCTCCAATCTGCTTTCGATGCATTTTTTCAAATCCGCGGTACTGGCTATAGCAGCGATGGCTTCGTTTTTAACGTACGTTGACTCAAAACCCGGCCACTGAAGACAATGCATCAAAAGCTCGCTCGTCCATTGGCTTACAGTGGCATATTCCCCAACCAGCGCTTCTGGGGCGTGTAACATCCCCATCCGGCGTTTGTACCAACTGCTTTTCAGACCAGAATAAGTCACTGTCGCTGATTCACGCCATCTTGTGCCGGTATAATCGGCACCGCCCAATACAGCTGCACGCAGGATACAGCCAATCCAGTAAATCGCTTGATGATCATGGTCGTCTACTATCCACGCGGGTAACGCAAACCGGGGGTCGTCTACAGCTTTATTCCGGCCAAATGAACAACTCTCAATAGCTCCCTTCCACAGTTCTTCCCAAGTGCTGCCTTTGTCCAGTTTGGCGGTGATAGCTGCCGGAGGTTGGCCGACCACCTCGTTCTTACTGTCCACAAGTTCTATCAGCTTTAGCGCCAGCTTCAATAATCCATGCTCGAGATTAAAGCTATTTGCTGACGATGAAAGTACCCGTGACAACTGTTGGCTAGAAGATTTCAAAACTGCAGGAGTGCTTGGTTCAGCCCATTTAAACTTCTGCAGTAATTGCTTTTCTTGCTGCTTTTTCAGCTGTTTCCACAGCGCCAACCAAAATGGGCCGCCACGTTTGGCATACAAGGCCAAGCCCACACCTACTGCAATTCGGCGTTGCCTTATAAAATCCAAATAAAGTGATGCATAAGAGTCAAAGTTACCAGTAATTTGGCTCGCCACTTCAAACAATGCACTTTGCTGTCGCTGATAGCGTGGTAAATCGTTAACAAGGATCCTGTGCAAGGTAAGATGCATTTGCAGCAATGGCACAGCACTATGATGTGGTGTCGGTTTATTAACCACAGCCAACAGCATCAGAGCTTGTCGGGTAACAAAGACCTTATTTTTATCTGCTGCCAATGCCTTTTGCGCAAAGCGGGAAATCAGCTCTATCAGTCGTTCAGGCTTCAGAGACTCGGGGTAATCTACCCGTTGAAAATAACCATTAAAGTCACTGGCCGATCTAAAAATATCAGCCAGTAAGTAGTCCATGATTGCTTTTGAGATCTTATCTCTTTTGGGGGTGGCCGCAAAACTGCTGCGATTGAACACCGTATTAAGAATAGGCTCGAACAGATCTGAATCAGGATAGACTTCCATCGCCTTTCGCAGCACCAAGCCAAGCGAAGGGTCCTTCATCCAAGCAAAAATCAGTTTCTTCGCCAACAACTCGTTTTCAGCTTCTTCTCGTAAAAATTCAATGCCCTCGAACGCCGACATTTTACGTTTACTTCTGGCGATGGATTCGAGTCGATTTGCAGCAAAGCGTTTTAAGGTATCGGGTCGTACGTCATGGTCAAAGTTAACAATTTGCAAAAGCCCAATATCGGGGAAATTTGCGGAATTTGAAGGGATGTCAGCTTCCTCGGTAACAAGTAAATTTTCAAGGATTGCTGTTACTGATTCAATTGAGTCTCTGTCACCTGGACCACTTAATTCTGATTGGATGGCCTTAATGCGATTGGACATACTGCCTTCGTTATCCAAATCCTGCAGCAGCGTTACTTTTGTCTTTGTCGGATTTACTTGCAAAGCTGCGCCTGCAAATACTTTCAGTTTTCTATTTATGTAGTCACTGACAAGCTTTTTCAGGTCTTCTAGCTCTACATTCTCAGCTGAGATCACCAGTCTTAAGTCATCGACATAACGGCAATAGTCCTGCAATACAACGCCTTTATTGCCCCCTATCTCTGTAAAAATGTCACGGCCCAAGGCTTCATCAAAATTACACAAATAGGCATTGGCAAAAAAACCAGAGGCTACCAGTCCCTGTGGTAACCCCAATTTGAGCGCCCGGTTAGATAATCCAGCATCTTTCGCCAATTGTTGGCTGTCAGCAGACCAACGCCAATCACTAAGCGATCGGAATCTGTCCCAAAAAGCTTCATCATCAGGTTTATTCTGCTTCTTAACAATTTTCTGCAACCGCTCAATCAGCAGCTCATTATCAATCGAATTGAAAAACTGGGTAATATCAAGATTAACCACATACACATCTTCACTGACACCTTTCGTGACAGCGACTTCCCTTCCCAGCTCCAAAGGCCGTCTTAAAAAGCTTTGGTAGTCGGTGAAGAATTTGCGGTAAGTTTCACTGTTTCCCCAGCGAAACCAAGCTTCGCGCTCGCCGTTCCAGTCACAAAGCAAGCGATTGCCATAGCTGTAAACTTTTTGGCTGCGCGCTTCGGCAAAGCTCAAATCACATCGACCCTGCTGACTTTCAACAGCGTCGGCCAAACACATCATGGCAGCAGTTGCCCAGGTTTGATCGCGAATGGATATGTGTGCAAGCGGCCTAAGTGGCGGCTTTTTACTATCCCTATGCTTAGGGCTCCAGCCTTTCTTTTCATCGAGCAGCCAAGGCTCGCTTTTTGCCGCAGGCACTAACTCAAGCTCGTAGAGCGCCTCGCCATCGTCAATTGCCTGGGCCCACTTTTTGGCATTCTCTTCTATCGTTAATGCGGAAATATCAAGTGCCAGGGTATCGGCATACCAATTAAAGGAGCGCACATAGGCATGGGTCTTTTTCCATGCCTGAGCCATCACGACTTCGTCTGTCAAATACTCCTGCGTCGGTAAAATTGCGCGATATTTGTCATTGATAAGCTTCACATAACCTCCTTGTTAACACCGCTATTGAGATACAAACATCAAACTTTTTTACTGGCGCGACTTTTCTTTGAGGGAGCTAAAACTGCACGCTCTGCTTTGATTCTTTCAAGCAAGGCCGCGGCGCTGTTGTCGCCACCGATAAGCTCGGGGTTGGCGGCGCGCCATTCGGCGGTGAGTTCACCTCTGAAGGCTTTGGCCAGAATCGACAGGGTAAGGTTATTCACCCGTGCCAGCGCCGCAGTGGCTTTTTGCTCAATGCTATCGGCAAACGAGAAGAGTTCTTCTACACGATGGCAGATCTCCGCTTGTTCATCAATTGAGGGCAACACAAATACCAAGGAGGCTAGTTCCTTAGAGTTGATGTTATTTACACCACTGGTCGATCTAGCTCCTATCTCAACCACATCCCTAACAACTCTCGAACTAAGAACATTTAAAAGAAAACTGGGTAAAACTTTTCCTTCATTACACCTGATTCGAATTAGATAACCGGCATATAGAAATCCTTCATACTTGGATTCCACTAGCGCGGGTTTTGCTACTAAATCCAAACTTCCGTTAGATCTGATAACCAGTATATCGCCAGGTTTTAGAGCCAGTGCTTTCAGTTCCTTTTCAGTAAAATCCGCAGACTTAAGATCAGATATGTCTAATTTTCTATCGCCTATGTTTGGGATTCTTATAACAGGGGTTTTTCCCCCGTTGTAGTCGCACTTTTTAGATGTGCCATATCGTATATCCGAAACCACATCTCCAATCTTAACCATTAAAGGATTAGCTACCGATATTAGCTTGCCACTAACTGCCGCGGAGAGAACGGATTGGCGGAAGCGCTTGAGGATTTCGGGGATGCGATCGAGTCGGGCTTTGGTGGTTTCCACCTGCGCCAGCAGGGTATCCAGCTTGTCGGCGATGACTTTCTGTTCGGCTAGGGGGGGGAGTGGAATACGGACATCGCTTAGCCCCTGTCTGGTTATTTGAGGTTGTGCCGATCCTGAGATAGTATCTTCAAGGCCGCGCGCTTCTAATACATGCCGTAAAAAACTAACACCTATAAGATCCACTGGTTGTTCATCTAGTGCCATAGCATTCCCATTAATGTAGGAAAATGGCTCTGATATGTGCAGATTTCCACAAGTTGCACCACGACAGGTAATCATTAATGTTGGATTTTCGTGCGTAAACTCGTTATAGAAGCCAATTTTTCCATTCGCACCGTAGACAACAAAACCTTCTTCAAGCAGATCTTTAGTTGATATTGTCTTCCATTGTTTTGGACTCACTAGTTCTGTCAGTAATGGTTTTTCCCATTCAGCAGGTATATTTTCACCAATATAACCCAGACTCATCATTCCGCCCCCAAGGCTTTCAATAACGCATCCAGCTCTTTCAGCACAGCGCTTAGCTCCTGCTTGGCTTCCCGCGCCAGCACATCAGGCTCGGGCAGGCTGGCGGCATCGACGCTGTCTTTGTCTTTCAGCCAGCTGATATCGAGCGAGTCACCCTTGTGGTCACGGATCCAGTCACGGCTGAAACAACGCCAACGGGAATGCATGAGACGGGAGTCAGCGCCCTTATTTTCATCCGCGTCAGCGATTTCCACCTGTTCGGCGCCAAAACTGTATTCGCCCTCTTCCCTCGGGCCGGTACCATCGGCGTTGGCGCCATAGACGCGCTCGAAGGGGCCGAGGTGCGGATCGCTGCCGTGGCTGTCTGCGCCATCGGAATCCACAAAACCCAGAGCCGCGTTACCAAAGGGGGTGCGCTTGCCAAAGCTTGGCATATTGGTGCGAAGATCATAGACCCAGACGTTTTGGGTGCAGTTTTCCTGCTGATATTTGTCAGTCGCGCTGCCCTTGGTGAAAAACAGCACGTTGGTTTTTACGCCCTGGGCGTAAAAGATGCCGGTGGGCAGACGCAGGATGGTGTGCAGGTTGCACTTATCCATTAAATCGCGACGAATGTCGGTGCCCTTACCCGCTTCAAACAAGACGTTGTCGGGCAGCACCACGGCGGCGCGGCCACCGGGCTTTAAGTTGCGGTAGATGTGCTGTAAAAACGCCAGCTGCTTGTTGCTGGTATCGAAGGTAAGGTCATCACGGGTGAAACTGGCCTCACCGCCCTTGCTGGTACCAAAGGGCGGGTTGGCGAGGATGATATCGGCAGCTTTAAGGCTTTTACCGGCATCGCCGAGGGCGTTGCCGAGATGCACCACGCCTTCATCGTCGCCTTCCATGCCGTGCAGGAGGCAGTTCATCAGCGCCAGGCGGCGGGTGTTGGGCACCAGCTCGATGCCGACAAAGGCTTTTTGGCGCTGAAAGCGCTGCTCGTCGGCGGTTAAATCGAACAGCTCGTCGGTGTGGGCCTTGATGTACTGATCGGCGGCAATCAAAAAGCCGGCGGTACCGGCGGCGGGATCCTGAATAAGCTCACCCGCCTGAGGGCGAATGCAGCGCACCATGCTGTTAATCAGCGCCCTTGGGGTAAAGTACTGCCCGGCACCGGACTTGGTTTCACCGGCGTTTTTCTCCAAAAGGCCTTCGTAGAGATCGCCAAGTCCATCTTTGCTGGCGCTGAACCAGTCGATTTGATCCAGCGAGCGGATAAGCTGCTCGAGGTGGCGCGGCTCACGCAGACGGGTTTGAGCATCGGCATAGATGGCGGCGATGAGCGGATCTTCATCTTTGGCCAAGTCCAGCAGCATCTGGCGGTAGTGGTTCAACAGGTTCAGGCCAGAGAGTTTAGAAAGCTGCGGCCAGCGGCAATGCTCCGGCAGGGTGTGGGCGGCAAGGGAACCGGCCTCTTCGTTCTCATGCACCATTTTGATAAACAGCAAGAGCACCAACTCGGTGACGTAATCGGAATAGTTGATGCCGTCATCGCGCAGCACATCGCAGAGGTTCCAGAGTTTCTGGACGATATCGTTATTGGTCATGAATTGTTCTCAAGCTCGGCAGGCAAACGGTGGCCAGCCTTGGCACTGAATAATGAATGGGGCGAAGAAATTCGTTGGGTGGTATGGTATCCCTTTGACTTAACAATGTGAATGTTGGAAATACGAGTTTTGCAAATGAGCGCACAGGTTTTACTCATTGGGAACGGTAGTGGCGAGATACCCGCAATACAAGAGGAGTTGACTATTGGCTTTAACGGGCAGGCAAGCGTCAATCCTCACCGAACATTAACGGTATATAACGGTAAACTCGCCCAAGCGTATCTCAGCGCAGCAGTCCCCCATGGCGACATCACAAGATTAGCGCAGACCGATTGCCATACTATCGAGTCGCACTCGACACCAGAGCAGCAAGTCAACGGGAAAATTCAGCCGATTGAACGACAGTTTGCGGTACATTCGGATGGTGCCAGCATTGAAGAGCGGGCAATGCTTAATCACTTAAGCGCTATTGCAATCAAACAGGAGCAACTGCTTGGTGCTTGGCCTTCTTCAGGCTTTGCGGTGTTAGGATGCCTTGTGGCCTTGGCGGTTCCCCTTAGAGTGTGCCGGATGAATCTTTTGCCGTCGTTAAAGCGAGAATTAACCTTAAGCCCTCGCATGCCACTGCCAGCCGTGTTTCATAACTGGCTTGGTGAACGGCGATTAGCCATTGAGTGGTTGATCGGCAACGAGTTTGATAATTCCCCCATCGATTGGCCTAGTTTTTGGCTGCCAGCGCCAAGCCAGCCGATGCCCACTGAGCCTTCACTTCCTGTTGAGGCATTACTGCATGTCACCCACTGCAGCAAAGCCGAGGGACAAAAGCTATGGCAACAGCTGGCCAGCAGCGATGTCGGAAGCTGGCTTGAGAGCCTAACCAACAGCCCTGATACGGGTACGTGCCACCAGCCAGAGGCGCTGCTTGCGGCAGAAAAGCTGTTCTATCTGCCACGGAATACCCGAGAGACCGCCCTTTGGTGGCTTTACGATAACGAGGCGTCCGTTTGGGTCAGTCAGGTGCATTACAAGCTGGCGTGGCTGTGGCAAACGCTGGCGCTTCGCTCCCGGGGGCTTGTGGTGCCGGACTCAGCGAGGGCATGGCCAGGATCTCCTCGATAAGCTGTCGCTCTCTTGCCTTTTCGTCGCGGCCATAATCGCGGCGCAGATGCCAGCAGGCGTAGCCATCGTCTAGATACAGTGGGTTTAACGCAAGCTCCGCCATGGGCAACATGGTCAGATAGTCGGTCACGGTATCAAACCATGCACCATCGGGACGTTTGAAGTAGTCCAGCGGTACCCTAAGAAACAGAGAACGGGTGAACACCCGCAGGTGACTCCAGACATTGGCGCCCGCCGCTTGCCTTGGCGCTTTATAATCCGGTCGGTACAACCTCAATGGCTTATTGGGGCGATACATGGGCATCTGGATTAAATCAGCGCCGTCTGCCCTCGCGTTTAACAGTATGTCCACCACCCTTGGGTGCATCAAACAGTCGTCCTGATCCAGTACGGCGATAAGGCTTTGGTCGTGCTCACACAGGGTATTGATGGCCTGCAGGAAGTTGGGCATTCGGCCCTGGTGGCTCAGGTGGCGCACCAGTGTGGTACGTGGCATCAACTCGGCCAGCAGCTCGGGGTAACACCAGTTGTGAGCCCAGCCGCTGGCATCATCAATAAGCACTATTCCGAAGTTCTGATTGTGCTGCATCCGCAGCGAATTCAGGCACCTTGTCAGCAAACTTACGTCGGTATACCGACCTTTAAGCAGGAAGACCAAAGGTTCGGCACGTTTGGGATAGTGCCAGTCTGCCGCGGGTTGCCAATCGAACGCTTCTTGCTGGGCATGTGGCTCACAGCCCTGGGCAATCAAATCTGCCGCCCGGGCGATAAGCGGCAAATGCTTATGTTCATTACGAGGATGCACGTAAAAGGTGGCCGGATCGCCACCGCGAAGTGCGCGCAATCCCTGTCTGGCCATATGTGCCTGCAAGGCCCGGTGCCAAGTTAAACGATAGCGCCCCTCGGCTATGGGATTGGCGATGGGCAGTTGCGCTTTTATGCGTTTAAGATCCAGCAGCCCAAGCCTGACTTCTGGCGCAAACTGCCCCGGTTCACCGTGGTAGGACAAAAACTGGCGGGTTGCTTTGGGAATATTAAAGCCTACCGCAAGCACAGTGCTTGGCTCTGCGGCATAGAGCATGTCTGCCAAGTAATCATGCTGCCAGTCGCGTCGGCCGATCATGACATCCAAATCGCACTGCAGCACATAACGGGTACCTATTTGCCCGAAAGCCCAGATCTGGGGAAACAAGGGGGCATTGTCCTGAGTATGCGTATGAATATCAGCAAAGCCACCCAGCTCAACCGCATCCGTCGCCCCGAACCAGTGATGACAGGTCGCCTGAATAACACTCTGACATGTGGGCGACAACAGCACTTCATCGATAAGCCCTGCCTGTTTCAGCGCCTCGGCCTGTGTAATGACCGAAGTGAGATCCGCTTCAGCGTATTGCCGTAAAAAATCGCCTGCGTGGGTATCTATCAGCAGCAACCTTTTGGCAAACCTGACCGGATATTGCAAGTGAGTCACTATGTGCTGCACCTGCGTTGTGAGGCTTTTGGCATCCTGACCACAAGCTTTCATCAGCAGACTGACATTGTCAGCAGTTGCCCGGCATTCGGGCTGCCGGATATGCAGGAATTGAGCATCGTGGCTTTGGGAGTCTATCTGACAATGCGGGTGCAAACTTGCCACCAACTCTGCGTAGAAGGTTGCAAAGCCCGGCAGGGCTTCAAGCGCTTCATCCTGGCGGCGAAAGCTGTGCCTGCGCACCCATTCTTCATCTTTATTTCCCTGTATACCAATGGAGTACAGGCGGGCGCACATATCCTGAAAATTGGAGCTGGTGAGCGGCTGAATATCCTTGCCGATATCAATGTAAAATAGCGCTCCCTGCTGAGATAGAAACAGGTTTTCTCGCTTGATATTGAGGGCGCTAACGCCGTTTTGATACATGGCTGACAGAAAACTGGTTACCTGTTCAGCCGTGAGGTGCTGTCCGGGATGACTGCCGGGCACAAACGGCGTTTGGTACTGCCAGCGGCCATCACATTTGCGCCAACGTACCTTGGGGATCGGTACATTTTTATGTTCCAGCAGGTGCTGCAAGCGGCTGACTTCGGCATCATCAATCGCCCAGGGATAGAATTCCTTTATAACCTGATTGTGCTGTCTCCAGACAGCGCCTTCCATACCTACCCCAAGCAAGTCTCTTTGGTGAGTAACAAGCGCGGCCCAGCTGCTGGTAGCGCTGGCCAGACGGGTTCTTTGCTCCTGCCATATAGACGACTGCTTATTCGAAGCAGAGTCGGCTCCGGATAATGAATAAATGGCGTAAATTGGCTTAGGGTTTACCGCAACTCTTTTGCCGAAACGCATTAAAAGCCGAGCTAACAGCCAATGATCCTCCGCACTTCGAATATTGGGATGTCGAAGACCAATTCCAGTTTTTAGTAATAAATTACAGGAAGGTAACTCTCGACATTGGTGACCTTCAGCAAAGCGCTCAATAAAATGGGCTAATGCAACTGGCGATAGCAATTCAGTGGGATCGGCAATATTAGCCTCAGTCAGGATATTATCCCCAATACGAAGGTAATTACTTCCTATTGCAGCAACGAAGTCGCCATTCGCTGCAGCATGCCAAAGGCTTTCAAGGCTATCGGCATAAGCCAGTTGATCATCAGCATCTAGCCTAGCTACCCATTCGATATTCGGATTATCATCCGCCCAATCCAGTAACAGATTTCGCGCCCTTGCAGGTGAACCACATTCAGCTCGAATAACAGTAACAGATGGATGCGATAATGCATCAGTGATATCCAATTGCCAGCCGTGTTCACTACTATCATCCAAAACCAAAATCTGGGCCCTTTTTTGTTGCACCAAAGTCTGGCTAAACGCACTATTCAATGCCCGAATAAGTTCTAGTGGCTGATTTTTATGTGAAATGGATAGCAGTATCGGTGCTAGCTGATACTCTGGTGAAGCCTGCTTGATCAGACTTTGATTTCGGTTACAGAGGACTTCTTGGTAAATCGCGGGGGCTTTAGGTTGATAGTGTGACAATTGATTTTTCCATTAATCGATATTCTTCCATGATGTCTGCCTCACTGATATGAAACAGTGTTTGTATGCGGTCAAAAAAAGCCTGCATATCTGCAGGCGACATCCTATGTCCGTGCAATCTTAAAAACTGCGCACATCCTTTGCGTTTTTGGGGCGAATTCGGAGCAGAAAGCGCAAACTCTGATTGATTACAGTGCCAGACTACAGTCACCATACCTGTATATCTAAAGCGATTTGAGGCACGCAGCAACATACGAATAGCCAAATCTCTATCGTTACAACTGATTAGGCCATCCGTATATCCACCAGCAGCTTGTATCGCCGTAAGTCGCACAAAAGTGTTTGAGCCCTGCCAACCTGGATTTTTTACCAGAAAGTCACTGTACTTCAGATTATTAGGGATAGTAGTAGCAAGAGTGTTTCCATGCTGTCGGATTTCAATACCCGATATCACAGCATCTACATTATCGGCCGTCCGTTCGATACACATTTCAACATGACGTGGCATCCATATGTCATCATCGTCCAAAATACTTACCCAGGCATCAGGAAATGAAGCCTGAAGATAATCTAGGCCTGTATTCCAAGCTCCAGCAGCACCTGTTGCACGCTGGTTGTGTAAAAAAGTCACAGGAATGCCATTTAAACATTCCTCAATCGCTAGCTTTTCAGTAATTGAAAGTGGTTTGCGATCGGCAACAATAACAACCCGATCAGGAATGCGTGACTGTGACACTATGCTTGGCAGAGATAACGACAGCAAATAATCACTCGTTGGCCGAGTAGCCAATAAAGCGACTACAGGCAAACTTATACTGCTTCCCATAAAAACTCACCTAACTCTTCCAATACCGTATCTAGCTGATCATCTAATATTTGGTTAAGTCTTTTGGCTCCTCCTTCGAATGCAGGAGTCTGGTTAATCGTTTCTCTATCAATAATCGCTTCGTGAACCAATTGTTTGGCAAGACGATCAAGCCACTTGCGTTGATTCGGATTCCAATTATGCAATGCATAAATTTTATGCATTGCTTTGGCAACCCGTTCGTCGAATGAAACCAACGGTTCTCCCAATGCTGCACGCCGAATATGGCCGATGATCCCCGCTGCAATTTCATGGTTAGTTTTACCACGCCAAGCTGTTTTAAGATTGGTCTCACTGTAACCTGCACCATCGAGCAGCATACGAATTTCTTTAAGCTGTTCACGAGTGAGATCTTTAGGACGATTAACAACGGTCATTAGTGCGGCATGCTGATTTATGCGCTCACGGATGTAACTTTCAAAATCACTCAGATAGTCTTCAGGTCTACTACGACCACCATAGGCTTGTTCACGCAGCGTCAGTTCATCTTCATGATAGGAGATAACGGGTCGATACTCGCTTCCAATGAGAGCTTGTACTTGTTCTAACTGAGCGATCAGCGTTCCATGTTGTTTAAGAAACTGACTCGCTTGCTGAGGACCTATGCTGTGTAAATGTTGATGTAATTTTCCTGGTTCAACACCCCAGACATTGCCAAGCTCAATTAGCTTCTGTTTAAGAGCTGGATAACGCTCAGCTTTATTTTCAGCCTTACGCAATACTCGCATCAGTTTTTGACTGAGTTGACTAAGCACTGTATCGGCCTGAGACTCACCAGCCTCATCGCCTGGAGCTTGTAGCGCCTTAATGAGCAGTGTTTCGTCCGTTAGTTCATCAATCAATTGCTCAATGGTGATATTGGGATTTTTTACGAGCGGTTTCATGGTATTCACTTCAGCTAACGCCGCATAAATATCAACTGGGTCGTAAATTTTAAATACAGTCTTGCCAATATCATCGCAACGTCGCGTCGCTCGTCCGATCATTTGTTCATACAAAATACGCGATTTAACTCGGCGCATGAAAACTAAATGACAGATTTTAGGTACATCAATACCTGTAGTAAGCAGGTCTACTGTGATAGCAATATTGGGGTAGCGTTCGTTTTTATAACGGCGAATAAGTTCAGTCACTTTATCGCTTTTTCCAGTAATTTTAGCCACTGCGGCTTGGTTATAATCGCCGTTATAGAGAGCTTGAAACTCTTCATCCAAAATACGCTTAACCATATCAGCATGCAGGTCGGTGGCGCAGAAAATCATGGTTTTCTCTTCACCAAATGGATCTAACTCCTGAACTAATGCCTTACAGATAACTCGGTTAAAATTCTCACTAATGACCCGCTTATTAAAAGCATTAACGTCAAAATTCAATTCATCATCAAGCTCCGCAGACTCAATAGTCCCAGTTGACATATCAATTGATGTGACGGTTTCGCCTTTCACGAAGTTTATACCGTTTTGAGTCAGTAGTGTTTCATAACGGATGGGAGGCTCATGGTCGATCAGCCAGTCTTCTGCCACCGCTTCACGATAAGAATACAGATAGACAGGCTTACCGAAAATCTCGCTAGTATGCTTAGCTGGTGTAGCAGTAAGGCCTATTTTTACCGCGTCAAAATATTCAAGTACTCGGCGGTAACTTGAGAGGTATTGGGTGGCATCGCGGGTTTCGATTTCACCATCAGTCATATCTTGATCAAGGGTATAGCCTCGGTGGGCTTCATCCACAATGATACAATCAAACTCATCCACAGTAGGAGGCTCATCACTAGCGAAGATGCGCTTAACCATGGCCTGCACTGTGGCGACCTGAACACGAGTTTCAGCCTCTGCAGCCATATCACCCAGTTCGGCAATATTGTATATCGTGGACAGGGTTTTGTTCTGCTCAAGTTTAGCCTCTTTAAAAGCATCGATGGCCTGTTCACCCAAGGCGGTTCTATCCACTAAAAACAGAATACGTTTGAATCGCTCGGTTTTTAAAAAGCGATACATCAATCCGATGATGGTACGCGTTTTACCCGTGCCAGTTGCCATGGCAAGTAGACATTCACGCTGCTCAGCCTCGAGCGCAATTTCCACCTTTTCAATGGCTCTTTGCTGATAAGGACGAAGCTTCAAGTAGCCAAAACCTTCTTGCTTAAGTTTAGCTTCGGCATCTAAGCGGTTACGTTTAAGCAAATCAACAAGCCCATCCGGAGAATGGAAACTTTGCAGCGCTCGGGCAAGATTTGCACCACTGCGAACATCTCTAAACCAAGTTCCAGATTGCTCTGCAAGTTGTTTTACAAAGGGTCTGCCGTTACAGGAATATACAAAAGGAATAAAGAACATGTCGCTATCGATGGACCAAGGCGTGTTGCGCTCTTCAAGTAGCCAAGGCCCTGGCAAGCTACCGAAAACAAAACCTTTGCTATAGCGTTCAGCTTGCGGAATAGCGCCTGCAACGTTGATATTTTCACGTTTTGCTTCCACAACTGCGATAGGTATTAAACCAACAAACAGAACATAATCAGCTCGTCCCCTTTGCCCACCTTGGGTCGGCCACTCTGCGATGGCTAAATTTTTACCCTTTTGAGGCCGAGCACCTTTGCGATAATCCAAAAGAATAGAATCAGCCTCCCAGCCTGCTTCTATTAGCTGCATATCAATAAGCATTCGGGTGCTTTCTTCGTCCAGCGTTATTGATTTTGAAACCCGCTTAACCTTACTGCTCAGTTGCTTTATGTCAGTTTGTTGTTTGGTTGCAGCCTCTTCAGTCTGGTTCTTCAGTTGCGTTTGTAATTCAGCTAACCGATGTTCAAACTGCTGTTGCTGGTGTTTGAGCTCAGCTTCATGAGCCTTGGCTTGGTCAGCTAACAACCTAGACTCAGCATTCATCAACTCTGCCAATTGCTGGTATTCAGCCTTTTCCCGCTTCAAAAGCCCCGTAAGCTCTGCATTTTGCTCAAGCTGGCAATTTGCTTCGAGTAATTGGTTTTTCAGCTGAGCAATATGATCTTGCAACTGAGTTAATTCGGCACTGGGATCTTTAGGCGTGATAAAAGGCCCTGGACTGAAAGACTCGGCACCTTTTGCAAAATTACGGTGAAACCATACAGCCAAGTCCCGCGCCACTTTCAAACCTGCGAGAGCCTCTTTATGGCGGGTTCTGAATTGGTGTACAGCCACATTGCCAGCTTTACGCAGGCCATGGAACAAATTAAGAATTAAAGGCTCTAGCTGCAGTTCTCGACTAATCAAAAACAGTAAGTCGGCCTGTGTAGTTTGTTGATCAAATTTTAGATGGCAACGCGCAGCAATATCTTGCGTTAAGGCCTCAGCCAATTGCCTCAACTTGACAAGAGTGGTATTGGGGTCTGCAGAAAATGAACGCTCAGCACCATAGGCAAGCTCAAAAAAAACCGGGTCGTGCTCCCTAAGAAAAGAGAAGTTACTAAAAATGTCCTTTTCGTCAGCCATCCAGGGCGCTCTCCAAATGAAAACTCTGCAAGAGATTAGGCCCTGATTTTGCCACAATAATTTTGGCTATTACCAGTAAAATGATTGGAAATACAGCAAGTAATCCCAATATTTAAAAATGATTAGATCGATTTAACCCATTCTCTTGAACAGAGGTTTTTTTAGCCGTTGAGGAACGGTTCTCATCCCATGCAACACCTTAACTCTAAACAACATACAGCTGCGAATCAGTTAATAGGGTTTTAGTGTCATCCAGTCAAACCCAAATTTAGCTAAAAATATTCAAAAACTTTCAAACTGACCATAACCGCTTTGATTCACACATAATAGCTCCAGATTCAGACGAGTATCGGTAGACCCCAAACAACCGTTGATATGCAAAGGAGCATATATGAGCATTGACAAATCCGTCGCACTTGGCATTGCGGGTAATGAACTGTCCAAGCAAATCACCAACAGCTCTGAGGTGTCCCTAGGTCGAACCTTGGTCGCCACGGGGTCTGGTGCAGCACTAGGTGCAGCCACAGCAGGAGTTCTGACAGTGGGAGCCGCGGCAGCTGGAGTTGCAACCGCACCAGTGACAGTCCCCTTAGCAGTAGCTGCTGGGCTAGTCTCTTTCATCGCAAGCCGCTTTGACTAAGAGACTCTTCAATAGAGCTTCTCAGCGATTGCGCCATTAGTCACCTAGCTATGGCGCAATCACAGACGAAAATAAGGAGCCTCCTCATGCCTTTCCCAATCGGAAAAGTACTAATACGCTGCCCTAACTGCCATTGGGAACAAAGCAGTTATCAGCCTTCAGATGCACTATTTGGTATCCCCGATATCTGCCCACAGTGCCAATATCCCAAACTAATCCTTACCCCACAGCAATCAAGCTTAAAAACGATATTGCTACGCAAATTGGGGTTAGAAAAATAACAGCGCTTCAAATTCCATGAGGCCAATTCAATTTCACGAGCGATGTACCTAGCACAAGCAGAAGTTGCAATACATAGGAAACATTATACCAATCACATTAAACACCTAATAAATTCATATATTTAGTGAAACCCCCATTACAGCATTCAAAGAATACCATACTGCTTTGCATTTGTTAGAGAGCATAGCCATTGTCAGCGAGGTCAGCACCATGTCAGAGCAGCTCATTCTTATAGCCTATGATATTCAATGCCACAACGCCCGCAGCGCCGCACTACGCCAACTGAGAAAAGTCTCCATCAGTTATCAGGACTCGGTCTTTGAATTGCATTTAACCATCCCTAAACTGCAACAGTTACTGCATAACCTCCAAGCTCTCATTAATCCCAACGATAGCCTGCTAACCGTACAGCTACACCCCATTGCCTGCTGGCAATTAGGTTGTGGCATTCAATCAGTGCAAGGTCAACTGCTAGTGATACGCTAATGACTACATTATTAATAGAAAAACATGGCATTACCTTGGAGTACGCCTCTGACGTCCTTGTTATGCGTGAACCCGATACGCCACCTCGCACCTTGCCACTGGCGCGTATAGACAAATTAATTTGCCTCCACAACACCCAACTCACCACCCAATTACTTGGCCAACTGCAACAACGGGGGATCGATTTTATTGTCATAAACAATCGTTACTCAGACCACAGTGTGGCCCTATACGCTAACACTCATGGCAACAGCATGCGCCGCACAGCCCAATACGCGCTACAACTCAATGACGCCATTCGCCTACCCTTAGCAAAATCTCTATGTCAGCATAAATTTCATCAAAGTCTGCGCGTACTCGAAACATATGCACCACACCGGATTCAAAGCCAATTACAAATAGCCTCAGAAAGCTTACCCAACTTCATAACAGAACAACAGTTGCGTGGGCTTGAAGGTAGCGCACAAAGAGCATTATTCCAATATTGGCGTCAATCACTCGATCCAAAATGGGGATTTGAACGGCGCCAACGCCGACCACCGCCCGATCCAGTCAATGGTCTACTTTCACTTATCTATACCTTGGTTCACCATGAAGCCATCCGCCAGTGCAAACAATTTGGCCTTGACTCAACACTTGGCATATATCACCGGCTTTCTTATGGTCGCCACTCCCTCGCCTGCGATCTCATGGAGCCAGTCAGACCATGGCTTGAGCATTGGCTGGTCCAATTATTAGCAAAGGATTTACTCAACCTACGCCACTTTACCCAAGGTAAACAAGGCTGTTACCTAGGTAAAACTGGCCGACTCCTGTTTTACCCACAATTTGAAACCCAAATGCCCAGCATTCGCCGTAAATTGGCAGCAAATGCCCGCTGGTTAGTGCAACAACTTAATCAAGGCATAGCACAGGGCCATGTAGCCCTACCGGAATTTGAAAATGAGCAACCATAAATACCAATTTTTAATTTGCTACGACATTCGCGAGCCTCGGCGGTTACAAAAACTACAACGCTTACTACGCCGCCACTGCTTAAAATTACAGGCGTCTGTATACCTATTTAAAGGTAATAGCCAGGCTGGCGAATCCCTTAGGCAACAAATTAGCCAACATATCGATCGCCGACAAGATGATGTGCGGGTTTACCAGTTAAGTCTTCACTGTTTGTTTGAATTTTACGGCCTACTCCCTTGGCCAAAGGAAATATTTTATGCCGATCTGCCCGTTTTCCGCCATCAGCCACTGATTGCACATGCTGCGCAAGCAAAGTAGACTAACACTGCTCTTTAACAATTAATTGGCACTAACACGATAGACCAAGTAGCGAGCCACTTTTATGCTTAAAAATCAATCAAACGAAATGCGTTCAAAAACATTGATTTTAAAAATAAATTTTTTGAGTTAGACTCTCAAAGCAGCCCCGACTTATAAGGGGATTAAGACCACCATCTGAGTTGTCGGATAGCCAGATGTAACTCTCAAAGCAGCCCCGACTTATAAGGGGATTAAGACTTACCACGAGCATTTTCTTTTAGGTACTCAATCTCTCAAAGCAGCCCCGACTTATAAGGGGATTAAGACAAACCCAATAACGGGAACGTGATACCTATTGTCGCTCTCAAAGCAGCCCCGACTTATAAGGGGATTAAGACTTAACCTTACGTGCCTTTCGCTGAGCCTTACGCTCTCAAAGCAGCCCCGACTTATAAGGGGATTAAGACCCAGTTCCACAGGTTCAGTTAAAACAACTTTACCCTCTCAAAGCAGCCCCGACTTATAAGGGGATTAAGACCAGAATGTTGTGGTTGTTAACGAATCGATTGACTCTCAAAGCAGCCCCGACTTATAAGGGGATTAAGACATAGGCGCATGAGTCCACTTCGACCAGCTCGTAGCTCTCAAAGCAGCCCCGACTTATAAGGGGATTAAGACTCCCCACATAATCGCAAACACTATTAAAAACGCTCTCAAAGCGGCCCCGACTTATAAGGGGATTAAGACTCACACGCCAGTACATCGGACGTGTAATTTTTCTCTCAAAGCAGCCCCGACTTATAAGGGGATTAAGACTGTGAGATTACAAATACCTGTCCAACTTTACGCTCTCAAAGCAGCCCCGACTTATAAGGGGATTAAGACCTTCAACGTGAATATTCAGCTTGGTCACGATCTCTCAAAGCAGCCCCGACTTATAAGGGGATTAAGACCAACATTTATAATTCTGCACACGACCAATATGTCCTCTCAAAGCAGCCCCGACTTATAAGGGGATTAAGACGCCCAGCCGGTGTAGTTTCCTGCACGAGTTGATCTCTCAAAGCAGCCCCGACTTATAAGGGGATTAAGACTGTAGTTGGCGTCGTAGGCGGCGTGCTCTTTCTCTCAAAGCAGCCCCGACTTATAAGGGGATTAAGACTGTTAATTTCTTTGCCGACAAGTTGATACGCTCTCTCAAAGCAGCCCCGACTTATAAGGGGATTAAGACGTAGTTACCTACGTATATCAATCCTGCTATCTCTCTCAAAGCAGCCCCGACTTATAAGGGGATTAAGACATACAGCGTTAGCATTACCAACGGTGAAGTGTCTCTCAAAGCAGCCCCGACTTATAAGGGGATTAAGACGCACCTTTGAAAGCTTCTTTTTCAAGCTCTTTCTCTCAAAGCCGCCCCGACTTATAAGGGGATTAAGACAGATACCAGCACGCATACCTTCGGCAGTAAGGCGCTCAAAGCAGCCCCGACTTATAAGGGGATTAAGACTTTTATTTAGACCTTGGGGGAAGTCGTGATAGGCTCTCAAAGCAGCCCCGACTTATAAGGGGATTAAGACGGTTTTAAGTAGATTACACTACTCATTCACTTAGCTCTCAAAGCAGCCCCGACTTATAAGGGGATTAAGACTTCCTCATGATAGTAAGTGGCGAATCTTTTCTCTCTCAAAGCAGCCCCGACTTATAAGGGGATTAAGACTCAAAACTTTGCCCCGTCTTTTCGTGATACGCACTCTCAAAGCAGCCCCGACTTATAAGGGGATTAAGACAACAAACAGTACCATCAGGATCACTTCCTGGTCTCTCAAAGCAGCCCCGACTTATAAGGGGATTAAGACCATGTACCTATTCCCATTTGGATTTTGGTTACTTCTCTCAAAGCAGCCCCGACTTATAAGGGGATTAAGACCGGCGCACTGTATCAACAGACAAATCTTCTGGCTCTCAAAGCAGCCCCGACTTATAAGGGGATTAAGACTGATGGTCTCAATCTGAGTACCGACAACTTTTGCTCTCAAAGCAGCCCCGACTTATAAGGGGATTAAGACGATAATATCTTCCTCTGGGTCATAAGCTTTTTCTCTCTCAAAGCAGCCCCGACTTATAAGGGGATTAAGACCACGTACGATGAGTCATACGTTTGTTTTGTTGACTCTCAAAGCAGCCCCGACTTATAAGGGGATTAAGACAGCCTTACCAGCCACCATAGGGCTTACAAATGGCTCTCAAAGCAGCCCCGACTTATAAGGGGATTAAGACGAACTTGCTTTACCCCGTTAAGCAAAGTTTCGGCTCTCAAAGCAGCCCCGACTTATAAGGGGATTCTCTGTTTGCAACTTATTCCTGCCAGTTTCATCTATACCACTTACAAGTTTTTAATTGCCCTTTGTGAAGGCCTTATTCGGTATGCTTTTTACATTAGTGCATCCGCTTAAGTCACAGCGATTGACAAAACAGTGCTATTACAAGGTTTGCCCGTATGACATTAAGCCATCCACCCTCTGTTGCACTTAACCACTATATCGCCAGTGTATTACTCGAAGGAAATATCGATTGATAGCGGAAAAATCTAATGGTCGATAGATATACACTCATAACTTTTAACCTTATAAAATCATAACGTTAAAAAAAATAACAAATTTAGATATCAATCATTTTATTTGATGATGTAATCGCTTAAGCTCTGTGCTCTGGTGCTTATCACAGGGACAATTTTATAGGGATGAACATGATAAAACCGCATCAAACGTTATTACTCGCTGTCACGGGTAATTCTCCACAAATAGTCACTGAAACCTTATATGGGATATTTCAGCAACAGCTAGAATGGCCCAATCGTATTGTTATCATAACAACCCAAATCGGGGCGGCCACAGCAAAACGAACTCTGATTGATGAAGGCAAACTTGCCGCGTTATGTACTGAATGGGATTTACCGCTACCCGCGTTTAGCGAACAAGATCTACTGGTGATTACTGGCGCAGAGGATAAGCCAGTAGATGATGCTCGCACCGAAGAAGATCAAACTGCTTTAGCGGATTTTATTACTCGCCATGTTGCACAATTTACCTCAGATACCCACACCCGTGTGCATGCCTCAATTGCCGGAGGACGAAAAACCATGACCTTTTTCTTAGGTTATGCCATGACGGTATTTGGGCGAGATTTTGACCGTTTAAGCCATGTACTGGTATCTGAGCAATTTGAAAGCCTAGCGGATTTCTATTACCCCAGCCGCAACAGTCACCTTATAACCAATCGCAATGGTGAGTATTTGGATACCGCCAACGCCGAAATCATGCTGGCTGAAATCCCGTTTGTTAGTCAGCGCAGTATGTTAGGCGAAGCCAACATTCGTCATTTTGCCAGCCTAGGTTACAGTGAACTCGTTAGGCAAATCCGTCTTGCTAATCGTCCAAACGATATCAAACTGCACTTTGAATTTGATGTCACAGCACCTTCAGTCATGGTTAATGATCTCAGACTCGATTTTAGTAAACATCGTTTAGAGTTTGCTTTTTACGCCATGTTCGCGCGTCCGAGGGACGAGTATGAAGATCCAATTGAACGCCCAAGTGATGCAACCAATATTACACTCGTGACTAAAGCACTGTCCTATGAACTGACGCTGTTGATGCGACCGAATGCTGATGCACATAAAGAAGAACCGAAATTTTGGGAAGAGATGGAAGATCTAGCCGTGATTGATAGCCGCACTAGAATTGCCATTTTAGAAAATCCACACACTATTGGTATCACTGAAAAACAATTCGATGCCAGAAAAAACAGCCTATACAAGTTCCTCAAGCAACATGTTCCCCAAGCTTTGGCAGATATTCTAATGCCGAGTAGTTCAGGAAAAAGCAAACAATATCGAATGAACTTACCCCCTGAACAAATTAGTTTTTCAGTGGGTTAAATGGCGACGACTTAATTAGCCTTGCTCTGACATGATTTAAGCCCTGATTTCACCTTGAAGCCAAGATCATTAAGGCAATATACGTTTACCGAAGTAGTTAATCACTGATGATGAGATCTCTATGGAAGAGATGCTGCATCTAGTTTTAGCCCCACATATAGGTGGGATAGTCATTTGCTCGAGGAGGTGAGCTCGTGATCCAGACTCTTGTTGCAGAACTGCAGGTATCTGCCCCACTTATCATGTCGGGGCACACTTCATTGGAGAAGGGCGACTCCATAAGACCCAGCGCCATCAAGGGCGCGCTGCGTTTCTGGTGGCGCGCCTTACAGTGGCCACGGCTTCGCGAGAGCCATACCAGTGACCAGAATGCGCTCAAAGCGCTACATCAAGCTGAAGCTGACCTCTTTGGCGCAGCTGCTGGAGAGAGCGGCAAGCAGTCGAAAGTGCTGCTACGGATCGACGCCAAACAGCGGCTCGATGCACAGGCTTTTTCCAAGGGGCAAGATCTCTCCAAATCCCATCCCGGGGCCGTCTATCTGATGGGCCAGGGGCAACATCAACGCAATAACGGTAGCCTGTGCGCTGGATTGCAGTCCTCAGCGCCCATGTCACTACGTCTTAGCTGGCGCGCCGACACGCTTAAGGATGACGAGCAGGATGGGCTGGTTCGGGCTGTGATGGCATTGGGGCTGCTCGGTAGCGTCGGTGCCCGTGCCCGCAAGGGGTTCGGCTCACTCTCCCTGCAGACACTCACCTTGAACAAACAGCCTTTGCCGGTTCCCGCTAATCTGGCCGAGTTGCGCCACTGGTTCGCTGATTTACCCCGAGGCACCACCGATGAATTGCCCCCCTTTACCGCCTTCGGGCCCACCAGTCGCAGCTGGGTGCTCGGGCTGAAACCTGCCCGCGAGCCGCTAGCGCTGCTCAATGAATACGGGCTGCAGATGATGCGTTACCGTCTCTCCGACAAGAGCGCATTCGCCGGCGGTCAACAGGGACGAGGGCTGTTCAAGGGGGATAGCCGTTCTCTGCGCGCCGTTACCGAAGGTGGACGACCGGATAAAGCGCCGCAGCGCGCCGTGTTTGGCCTCCCCAACAACGTCTTTTTTATCGACAACAAACAGACCGTTGAGGTCAACCCCGGTCAGCACGAACGACGCGCCTCCCCGCTGCTGGCGCATCTTCATCGCTTTCCAAACGGCGACCAAGTCATGCTGGCAACCCTGCTACCTGCACAATTTTTGCCCGAGGGTGAAGAACTTGGCATCAAGCATAAAGGGAAGACCCACTCCCTCCCCTTTTCCCCCGCCTGGTTGGTAGTCGAGGATTTTATTAAACAATGTGGCGGTGAGGAGTTGACTCGATGAACCAGAGCCATTTTCATTTCACACTAGGTCCGGTACAGGCCTTTGTGGCACAAGCCCGCCGCACCCGCGATTTCTGGGCGGGCTCCTTTCTGCTAAGCTGGCTCTCTTCGGTGGCCATCAAGTCCGTTGAGGCACAGCAAGGGGAGATCGCCTTCCCTAAACCGCAGCCCGAGTACATGGCCTGGCTGGTCGGTGAGGGTCATGGCGAGGCCCCCAAACAGGGGACCATTCCCAACCGCTTCAAAGCACTCAGTGCCAGAGTTGAACACCACTTTGACCCCATGATTGTCTGCAGCAGCGTGCAACAAGCCTGGCAAGGTCTGGCCGAACGGGTGTGGCAGGGGGATTTCGCCCCGCTCGAAGTACAGCTGGGTGAGGAACGCCTAGCCGCCACCCGCGCTATCTGGGATCGCCAGGTCCAAGGGTTCTGGGAACTCAACTGGGTGCTCAGTCAGGATGCAACTGTCAGTAACTTGCTGGATCGCCGCAAGAACTGGCGCAGCCACCTACCACCCGCCGAACCTGGGGTTAAATGCATGCTGATGGAGGGATGGCAGGAGCTTTCAGGCCTTGCCACACCAAACCGGCAGGGGCTCACGCTGTTTTGGGAGACGGTGCGTCATGGCCCCGCAGCAGAGCTGATGGTAGATATTCGCGAAGGGGAGGCACTCTGCGCCCTAGCCTATATCAAGCGCCGTTTTGCCCGCTACTTTGCTGAGCTACAGTTGCAAATGCCCGGTGAATGGACCTTGCACGGCTGGCCCCTGCCCAGCAGCGTCCCCAGTCTGGCCCATATTGCCGCCAGCCGCTGGCTGGAGAAGATGGTCAAACGGGCCAACAGCTCGGGGCATCGTGATCTTTTGACATCTTTTTTGCAGGATCTGGCATCAGCTCGGCTCGATATCGCTAACGAACGTGAGTCTGCCCTGCCCGGTATCAGGAATAAGGCAAGTGAAGCAGGATTGGATGATGTAGCCACTCTGGATGGCACCCTCTGGTTTGCCACCCAGTTGGTTCAAGAAAGGGACGAAAGCCTGCGTCTGCGCCAGCGCCATCAAGCTGATAAGGCGCTGCAGTCACTCAACCATCTACAGAAGTGTCCCTCAATCGGCACTCCACACCCCTTCTATGCCGTATTGCTGATGGATGGCGACAGCCTCGGCAGTCAGATGAGTGATCCTGCCAAGCAGGCAGGTATCAGTGCAGCCCTCAACCGCTTTACCGAACTGGCACCGCACATTGTCGAACGCCATAACGGTTTTCTGGTCTACGCCGGAGGAGATGATGTGCTGGCCCTGCTCGGAGTCAGCGATGCCATGGCCTGTGCAGCCGACCTCAGGCAGTGCTATGGCGACTGCTTTGCCCTGCAGAATCGCCAACGCCAGAGCCACATCGTCAGCACCCTCTCTGGTGCTATCAATATCGGTCATATCAAATGGCCACTGCGGGCCTTGCTGTTTGATGCGCATCACCTGCTCGATGATATCGCCAAAGAGACGACAGGGCGCGATGCCCTGGCCATCCGAGTCTGGAAACATGACAAGCCACACCTTTGCTGGAGCCAGCCTTGGGACGTTTTACTGGGAGAACAGGGAAACCGGCTGGAATGGCTGCTCGGTCACTTCGCCCAAGGAGTCACCAGCAACAGCTTCCTGTTCAAGCTACAGAAACTCATCCAAGAACTGCGTCTCGACCAGCCCCACGGCTTTGGCGAGAAAGCGCTCGCCAACCTGCTCTGGGCCGAGTATCGCCAGAGCCTCGGCACCGCGCCCAAAGAGCAAGCACTCGATCAACACTGGTTTGAAGAGCTGGTGAGCCTGAGCACTCCCCACGTCAGAATGTTGGAAAATCAGCAGGCAATCATGACGCCACGCAAGGTACTCACCCCAGATGCAGCCCTGCTGCTACGCTTCCTGCACGAGGCCTATCTAGCTGCCGATCATACTGCAGTGCAATCTGCTTTGGAGCAAATATGCTGACACTCGCCTTTCACCCAGTAGATACTTGGTTTTTCCGTGAATCACGTCCGATGGATAGCCAAGGCGGCACTACTCTTGGCAACCAGTTCCCCCCTTCGGCGGCCACTCTAATGGGAGCCCTGCGCACCCGTCTTGGCGATATTCTGGAGGCCGACTGGGAAGATCTCACCAGCCTGCCCGTCTGGTGGGGGGATGCTGACCAGTGGGGAACACTCAAACTTGAAGGTCCCTGGCTGAGACTGGATGGGGAGGACTATCTACCCTGCCCCGCCCACCTGTTACGCGGCAAGGAGAATGACGCTAGTTATGTCATGCTGCAGCCTGGTGATGTTGTAAACTGCGATCTGGGCAAAGTCCGCCTGCCGGCTCTACCCGAAGGTGCCCCACCCGGCGTCAAGACGCTGGAAGATCACTGGTTGCCGCAAACTACATTGGCCTGCGTGCTGACAGGACAACTGCCTCCGGCCAATACAAAGGTGGTTTCAACTGCAGAGTTACTGGCCGATGAGTATCGACTTGGGATCGCCATCGATAACAGCAAGCGTGCCGTGGTAGAAGGCCAGCTTTATCAAACTCGCCACCAACGCCCCCGCCGGGAACTGGCCGTGATGGTCACTCTGCATGGCCTCCCCACCGAACAGGAGCAGGCATTGCAACGTGATCTGGCTAGCCAGCCGCTGCTACGCCTCGGCGGTGAAGGCCGCATGGCCGAGGTGCGAGTGGTCGATAGGCCAGCTGTTACGGCGCAGGGAATGCCCCCAAAACAGGCTAAGTTACTGGCCATGACCCTAGCACCGATTCCAGTTACCCCGCAGCAGTGGCCACTGCCTGGGTTTAACAAACACAAGCTGCAAGGGCTGGATTGCTGGCACGGTGAACTGGCAGGTTATCCGCTGTCGCTGATCACTATGGTCTGTGGCAAGGTGAAGCGCCAAGGTGGATGGGATCTGACCCGCCACCAGCCACGCCCGGTACACAATCAGCTTCCGGCAGGCACACTATTTTTCTTTAACGATGCACCCCTGCCCGGCGAGACACACATGCTGACACTCGATATCGCAGGCCAGCGAATTCCGTTGGCTCTGGGCTGGTGGCAAGACAATCAAACCAATTCTCACAAGGAGTGACCGATGAACTCATCTCTTCTGCTCGGGCTGCATGCCCACACATGGATCCATGCCGGTAGCGGCGAAAAAGATGGAGTGGTTGACCTCCCCATCCAGCGTGAGGCCCATACCGGCTGGCCGGTGATCTTTGGCTCATCACTGAAAGGGGCAATGCGCAGCCAGATTAGCCGTACCAAGGGGGCTCAGGCCGAACTGAGCCTGGTAACGCTATTTGGACCCGACTCACTGCACGCCGGCGCGACCAGTGACAAGATCCACGCCGGTGCGCTGCTGGTATCTGATGCCAGGCTACTCTGGCTGCCGGTTCGCTCTCTCACCAGCCACACCCGCTATGTCACCTGTCCAGCCCTGCTGTGCCGCCTGTTGGCTGACTTGAAACGAGCAGGTCAGCCACAATCCCTTGCTGTCCCCAAGGTAGGAGAGTTAGAGGCCCTAATCGCCGGAGATCAGACGGGGCGCATCTATCTGGAGGAGTATGCCTTCACTGCCAGCGCAGAAAGTACGCTCACCCCTTGGGGGGCGCTGCTCGCCCGCTTCTGCGATCTCAATGCCGAGCAAATACTCAACCAGCTAACCCTGATACACGATGATCAGTTTGCCCATCTCTGCCAGGCAGCCATTCCCGTTCACCCTCACATTGCTATCGACTATGAGACCAAGAGCGTGCGTGATGGTGCGCTCTGGTATGAAGAGGCACTACCACCCGACACTCTCTTCTACTCCCTGTTGCTGCTGACTGATGCACGAGACGGCTCGGGCCTTGGCGCCGCTGCACTGAAAAATCAGGCAACGCAGACCCTGCTGGGCAATGCCCCCTACCTGCAAGTAGGCGGAAACGAAAGCACAGGCATGGGCTGGCTGCAACTAACCCAGTTTGAGCACAGGGAGGCGTAACCATGGCACAACTCATCTCTCAACAACGAGCAGCCTTTGCTCTGCGCCATATGGAGCAAGCGCTGCGCCATACGCCGGAGAAGCAGCGTCAGATCCGTACCGTCGCCAACAGCATACCGGCCCAGATCCAGCGTACTGGTCTCGGCCAGACCCTGGCCTTTGCCCTGAGTAAACAGGGCAAGAGTGATGGTGCAGGCTGGACTTACCTCTATGAGTTGCTGCAAGAGTGGCTCTGCCAGGAGCAGCAGATCTACCGCGGCGGGACCCTGATGGCGAGCCTATGTCAGGGTGACATAAGGCATTATCAACAGGCCCAGGCCGAAGCCCTCGCCCTGCTGGTGTGGGTGCGTAAGTTTGCCCGCGCCATGCTGGAATCCTCAGCCAGCAAAGAGAGGGGATAAGGGATGGCAGAATACCTGCAACGCGTGCCACTCTATCAGAGCGGTTTTCATACCAAAGAGCATATCGATCTCTGGGGTCATGATGCCAACAAGGGGCTGCTCTTCGACCGGTTTTTTGGCGGCTATGAAACGGGTTGGAAAGTAGACAAGCTGCAACGGGACAAGGTCAAACTGACCCACCCCCTCGACTGGCTGACGGGCCGCTGTGGCAATGCCGCAGCGCTTGAGTCCGCCAAAAATCGGCAGCTGGCCCTGATCTCGACGCTCAATGGTAAGGCGATCAGCTGCAAGCTCGACTGGAACATGGTCACTGGTACTGGCGAAGCCCATCCGCTGGAGAACGGCTTTCGTTGGCATCACACCCTAGGGGTGCCCTATCTACCTGCCTCATCCATCAAAGGGATGCTGCGAGCCTGGCTCACCACCTGGGCCAGCGATATTTTCTCGAAGGAAGAGATTACAGACCTCTTTGGCAGTGACCGAGAGCAAAGTGAGGCGCATTACATGGGCACGCTGATTTTTTTCGATGCCCTGCCGCTTGCCCCCACTACCCTGACGCTGGATGTAATGACCCCCCATGCGGGAGACTGGTATGAGAAAGGTGCCAGTCAGCCCGGGAAACCCGATACGGTCCCTGCGGATTGGCAAAGCCCGGTTCCCATCACCTTTCTCGCCGTTAAAGAGGCCACCTTCCTGTTCACGCTGGCCGCGCGAAACGATGCAAGCCAATCGCAACTCGGCAAAGTAATGGAACAACTCGATGACGCCCTGACCACGCTCGGTATCGGCGCCAAAACGGCGCTGGGTTACGGGGTGATGACAAAACTCGAGGCCACACAACCACAAAGTGGCGAACGGTTGTTGGGGGCGTTGCAAGAGCAGCGCCGCCAGCAACAGGCCGATCGCAAACGTCAACTTGAACGGGCTAGCATGAGCCCCAACCAGTTGAACGTGGCCGATCTTGCCGAGCGCCTCAGTGCCAGAGCGGACAAACAGTTCAAAGAGGGGTTTAACAACGAGATTGCAGATCTGGTCAATACCGCCTTGCGTGATAGTTGGTCAATCGATGAGCGACTCGCGCTGGCCACAGTGATCGAACAGAGTAGCGTCTGGACCCAGATCAGCAAAAAAGAGAAGGCCCGTGAACGTAAAGCTCTGCTGGCACAGCTCAAGGAGTGACCATGTCGCTGGAGACCCTATTTTCCCTATGCCGCAAGATAGACCTCATATGTCTGGAATGTCGGGTCATGATGGATGCCGCGGGATCGCTGGATGAGCAGGCTGGCAACCTGCTGCATGGCAGTCTAGGCTGGGCGATGAAAGAGGCTGCCCCACGTTTATGGCAGGATGCCTATGGGCCGCTGGAGCATGGGGCTGTCCGCCCCCTCTCGCTACATCCACCACATACAAGGAACCAATGGCAACAAGGAGAGTCCCTCACCTTTGGTCTCACCCTGTTTAACACTCTGGCCAGGGACGTTGAGGGCATCAAGTCATCACTGCAAAGGATGGGAGAGCGAGGCTGGGGACAACGACGCATAGGCTTTACTCTGCAGGAGCTCACTCAGCGCACACCACTCGGCACAAGGCTGATCTGGAGCCGGCAAGCCCCCGACCACCTGTTAGCTCCGCTAACAACCACCCTTGAGGAAGCCATATTGGCCGCAGCAGCACTGTGCAGCGAGGCCACACCTGCACTAGTACAACTACACGCCAGTACCCGTCTACATATCAAAGAGGCGGGTAATCCGGTGACCACAGCACCATCAGCCTTGTTGCTCGGCCGCACACTCTGCCGTCGCTTGCTGGCTCTAGTCGGTCCCCACAGCGAACATGAGCGTCAAGCGGTACAAAGCTATCTTAACGGGCTGGAGCAGATAACTCTGTGCTGGGATCACACCCAGAGCGCCCCTCTGACACGGTATTCAGCGCGACAGCGACAACACCACAGCATAGAGGGGCTGCGCGGGCGTTGGGCCTATCAAGGCGATATCCAGCGGTTGCTCCCTTGGTTGGCTTTGGGAGAGTGGATCCAGCTTGGCAACAAGACCAGCTTCGGTTATGGCGCCATCGAATGGCAGCTGGCGTGTCGCCCCTGAATCCCACCAATTGGCCAGAGTCAGAGAGAGCATTCTGTGACGCATAATGGCAATCATTCAAACTCAAGGAGTTCGTATGCAAACAATACATATAAATCTGGTCTCCGATCAGTTGCTGCCAAATCTGATCCCGACCTTTGCCGATAAAGAATGTCAGGGAGTCGTGCTAGTGCTGGGTGACAACACCCAGCGCGAAAAGGCCGAAACACTAAAACATCTCTACAATGGGCGTGGAATGCCCATTCTCTGGACCAGTGAAGGCAGCAGTAGCCATCGCCCGGCACAACTGCAAGAGCAAGCACAGGCACTTATCCACTGGCTGGAGACCCATCATGGCAACGCACGCTGGATACTGAACGCCACCTGTGGCACCAAACCGATGGCGCTGGTGTTTGCCAACGCCTTCAACCGCTTTAACAGTGAGCATCCAGAGAGCGCCAGCGGCGGCATTCCCCGTGCTCTTATCTTCTACGTCGATAGCCAGAACCTTGAGATCCCTTTACTCAACGACGGGGTCGATTACGCCCTGAAGTGGGAGCCAGTGCTCTCTATGGACGAGATGCTAGCCGCCAACGGTTTTGAACGACAAACTTGGATAGGCAAACACAATGATGACGAGATCCAGGCTCGCGCCGAGCTGACCCGTTATCTGGGAAAGCAGTTTCAAGGACCGTGTCAGGGAATGCAAAGTAGTTTACAAGGGATGGCTGCCGACGCCTGCAAGAATTTCCCCCAACAGCAGGAACAAAGCATGCCAAGTGTGCCTTTTGGGCCCTATGCTGCTCTCTATCAGCAACTAGTAGCGGCAAGCCTGCTGCACTGGGATGGTTGTAGCAAGCTGATCCGTTTTGCCAGCGAAGACGCTTGCCGCTATCTAGCCGGACGCTGGCTCGAGGAGCTGACCTACCTCACCGCGCAGGAGTACGGCTTTAGCGAGGTGGCTATGAGTGTCGAAGGTGAGTGGCAGACTGAAGCGCTCCGGCAACAGAGTGTTCGCGGTAAAAACAACGAATTCGATGTGCTAATCTGTCACAACAACCAGCTGCTCACCATTGAATGCAAGGCCAAGTATTGGGGAGAACACCAGCAGGGAGAGAGCACCAATCAGGATGTGGTACTCAAGCTCGAGAGCCTAGGACGCAAACTGGGGGGACTGTTTGGCGAGCGCCTGCTGATCAGCGCACGCCCCTTGCCGGACGAGATGGTGCAGCGAGCAAAAGATAACCGTATCGCGCTATGCGACAGGGCGGATGGCCAGGCAATCCACACCACCTTGCAGAGCTACTTCAACAAGATGCAATAAGCTGGGGCCTCATGAACTACCTTGTCAGCCGTCATCCCGGCGCCATCGTATGGTGCCAACGACAACCGCTAGCCATCGATGCTATCTTGCCTCACCTCGATCCGGCACTTATCTGTGCTGGTGATCAAGTGATCGGAACCCTGCCGCTACCCATGGTTGCAGAGGTACAGCGACGTGGTGCTCGCTATCTCCACCTCTCGGTGCCCATTCCCCCCGAGCTGCGGGGTCAGGAACTAAGCGCAGACCAACTAGATAAACTGGGTGCCTCGTTGACCGAATATCAAGTCCACGTACTGACTTGAATCTCACGACTCATTAAGGAATCTCTATGGAATACATACTGCTGGCTGTTTCAGGCATGACCCCACAGATCATCACTGAAACCCTCTATGGTATCTACCGCAAGGATCCCACCAAATATCCCTCACGCATCGAGGTGATTACAACTGGCGATGGGCGCAAACGACTGATCAAAAACCTGTTAGGAGATAATAACCCACTGACTCGACTACAACAGGACTATCAACTTCCACCGCTTAGTTTTACGTTAGCCGATATCAAGGTGCCTTGCGGTGACGATGGCAAGCCCCTTGAGGATGTACGCAGCGAGCGCGAGCAGGAGCTCATCACCGACTTCATCACCCGTCATGTACGTAGCCTCACCGCAAACCCAGAGTTAGCTATCCACGCCTCGCTAGCTGGTGGCCGCAAAACCATGGGCTTCGCCCTGGGCTATGCCATGAGCCTTTTTGGTCGCCCGCAAGATTGCCTGAGCCATGTGCTGGTGAGCGAACCTTATGAGCGGGTGCCCGATTTTTACTACCCGACACCGAACCCAGTCTGGCGCGCGGATGCCAAAAATGAGGGACAACATGACCTTAGTCAGGCCGAAGTGACCCTGGCAACCATCCCCTTGGTACTGATGCGGGAGGAGATGCCAACCGACCTGATCCACCGTGATGAACTCAGCTACACCCAGACGGTGGAACGCATCAACCGGGCTAATGCTCTCACCTTTGAGTGCGCCAGTGTTACTCTCGATTTTGACCATATGAGCCTCTGGTGTAATGACATAGAAATCCCCCTGAAACCGGACTGCTTTGCCTTCTATAGCTGGCTGGCACAAGATAGCAAAGAAAATCCAGGCGAAGGAATCGATGCACCACGTGAAGAGATGAAAGAGCGGGAGCTTGACGGGCGGCTGGCTGCCTTCTTCCGAGCGGCCATCCATCCTTCGGTACAGATTGATGAGAAGAGTTCACTCGAGGATCTCTTTGAACTGGCCACCGATTCCGTTTCTCGCATGTGTCAAAGAGAAGTGGAGCGTTTTAACGCTGGCAATATACCCGATGCCAAACGGATGTATCGCAACAGATGGTTGCTGCAAGACAACAGCACTACGCAATTTTTATACACAGAACATCCCCTGCGCGATAAGGCGACCCTGTTCAAGAACCATAAAAACCTTTGGGTTCGGCTGCAAAAGGATACAAATGAAGCGCTGACCCATGCGTTAGGACTTCGCCTAGCCCGCTATTACCAAATAGTCACAGTCAACAGCATCAAAGAAGAGGGCAAACGTACATCCTACGAGTTTAAAGGGCTCAAGTTACTACCTAATCAAATCCACTTTAAGTGAAAAGTGGCATCGATTAGTTCTGATTCATAACTTTAATGACTGCCTATATTGCTTACTGTTATTACATTGGATATGTCGTAATTGAATTCGAATATAAGTAATTTTAGGAAAGTCTCAAATGAAGTTACCAATTGGTCAAAAATTTAAACATAGTGAATAACGTTAATATAGTTCCTGTCACTTTTAATGCTCAGGGGCTCAATGAAAACAATAACTATCACCGACAAACAACGGATGCAACAATATCTTGCACAGGTTTGGGATTTGCTCGAAAAAAGTTATGCAGATGTTAGCGGTGGACTCCACTACAATGAGCCAGCAGAGCTATTAATCGATACCCAACGTTGGCGGCTGGTTCTATACAGAGGACATTTAATAGCTTTGACTTTATTCAAGGCAAAACGTGGCTGGAAATTAGTTGCAATGGCTACTTGCCGTCAACATGGCAAACGTGCTCGTCATGCTCTGCAACGGCTAATTTGTGCAGATCTACCTCGTACTTGGATGGAGCTTTCCGAACGAGCAGAACGTTTCGTTTTATGCCACTGTGGTGGACATAAGTTCTTGATCCACGCTAGTCTGGCATCATCTCTATTGGACAAGCCAGTAGGGCGTTCGACGGAAGATGGTTATCACTACCAACGTACGATAGCTGGGCTACTTAAAACAAAAGTTATTGTTGGTACACCATACTAACTTAAGTATTCTGTAGTAGATGCCAGTAGCAATAACGTCTTCCCCTGACACAATAGTCTTTATATGCCTATGTTAAGAGTTTACTCGAACCAAGTTAGATACTTTCCTATACTCTGCACAAATTTTTAGGGTTAAAAAAGTAAGTCACTTTAGCTAGCATTAAGAATTTTCAACTCTAAATAACCTGAGCTTCGGATAAGAATTTAGCTCCCAAAAGGAACTAAATGCTCGTTCCCTGATCCGATCATTCGACCAAGAGTGATTAGAAAAAGGAACGAGCATGAACAAACTAGTTGAAACTTACTGTGATGTCGATGATTTCTGTCAGTTATTTATCCCACATTGGCAACGCTTATTGCTTGATAATGGTGAAATGAAGCGTAATAGACCTTGTCGCCTTTCTCCCGCAGAAGTGATGACCATTATCATTCATTTCCATCAATCACATTACCGAGATTTCAAAAATTATTATCTGCACTATGTTTGTCGCCAGCTAAAACCCTATTTTCCAGAGTTGTTGAGCTACACTCGTTTCCTTGCATTAATGCCTAGCGTCGTTGTCCCTATGTGTAGCTATCTGACTTCAAAGCTTGGAAAGCCAACGGGAATTCAGTTTGTCGACTCCACTAAAATTGAAGTCTGTCATATTATTCGAGCGAAGCGAAATAAGGTTTTTGAAGGCATTGCCGAACATGGAAAGGGAACTATGGGCTGGTCGTTTGGATTTAAACTGCATCTTATTATCAATCACTTGGGTGAAATTGTAGCGTTAAAACTGACGAAAGGTAATGTCGATGACAGGCAACCTGTCAGTGAAATGGCTGAGTCTCTTTTTGGTAAGCTTTATGGTGATAAAGGCTATATTAGCCAAGCCCTAACAGGTGAGCTTTTGGAAAAGGGCGTTGAGTTAATCACCACAGTTCGTAAGAACATGAAGAAAAAGTTTATTTCTCTATGGGATAGAGCAATCTTAAAAAAGCGATTCATCATTGAAACAGTGAATGACCAATTGAAGAACATTTCCTATATTGAACACTCAAGACACCGCAGCGAGCATGGGTTCATGCTCAATCTACTTGGTGGATTGATTGCATATTGTTTAAAAGAAGAAAAGCCATCGTTAAATCTAACAGCTCAGGAGCTTGAACTGTTAGATAGCTCTAATTTAGTGCTGGCTTAACCAGATCTGAGGTTAAATAGTAAAATCGAAATCGGCTGATACATCATTTAATCTACAAAGATTAAGAAAATGACCCTCGGTTAAACGTGAGTCTAAGTCACGAAATGGTCACATTTTGGTCACGGTCACGAAGAAAGAAATGAGATAGGAACTGATGGAAAATCAAAAAGCCCATGCTAATTAATAGCATGGGCTTCATGAATGTTGGCGGAGCGGACGGGACTCGAACCCGCGACCCCCGGCGTGACAGGCCGGTATTCTAACCAACTGAACTACCGCTCCTTTAACTTAACGTTTGCACATTAAGCTAAATTAGGCGCTTGGCGATGACCTACTCTCACATGGGGAGACCCCACACTACCATCGGCGCGATTGCGTTTCACTTCTGAGTTCGGGATGGGATCAGGTGGGACCACAATGCTATTGTCACCAAGCAAATTCTTACTGGTTAATTCTACGTCTGACGGCATTGTTTCCTCACTCCAGTGCTCATGTACTACCGTACACTCCGCCCTTTGCTCGTCACGGCTTTGTCTGCCGTACAATTACCTGCGTAATTAACCTTTATTTGTTAATTTAGAAAGCTGTATTGAGTATCACTTCTTAAGTGTTTCTATTCAAGCTAAGTGCTACTTAGCAAAACCCATCTGGGTTGTATGGTTAAGCCTCTCGAGTCATTAGTATCAGTTAGCTCAACGCCTCACAACGCTTACACACCTGACCTATCAACGTCCTAGTCTCGAACGGCTCTTTAGTGGACTTAAAGTCCAAGGGATGACTCATCTTGGGGCTCGCTTCCCGCTTAGATGCTTTCAGCGGTTATCGATTCCGAACATAGCTACCGGGCAATGCCATTGGCATGACAACCCGAACACCAGCGGTTCGTTCACTCCGGTCCTCTCGTACTAGGAGCAACTCCCCTCAATCATCCAACGCCCACGGCAGATAGGGACCGAACTGTCTCACGACGTTCTGAACCCAGCTCGCGTACCACTTTAAATGGCGAACAGCCATACCCTTGGGACCGACTTCAGCCCCAGGATGTGATGAGCCGACATCGAGGTGCCAAACACCGCCGTCGATATGAACTCTTGGGCGGTATCAGCCTGTTATCCCCGGAGTACCTTTTATCCGTTGAGCGATGGCCCTTCCATTCAGAACCACCGGATCACTATGACCTACTTTCGTACCTGCTCGACGTGTCTGTCTCGCAGTTAAGCTGGCTTATGCCATTGCACTAACCGTACGATGTCCGACCGTACTTAGCCAACCTTCGTGCTCCTCCGTTACTCTTTGGGAGGAGACCGCCCCAGTCAAACTACCCACCAGGCACTGTCCTTACCCCAGATAATGGGGCCAAGTTAGAACATCAACACTACAAGGGTGGTATTTCAAGGACGACTCCATCAGAACTAGCGTTCCAACTTCATAGTCTCCCACCTATCCTACACATGTAGGGTCAATGTTCAGTGCCAAGCTATAGTAAAGGTTCACGGGGTCTTTCCGTCTAGCCGCGGGTATACGGCATCTTCACCGCAATTTCAACTTCACTGAGTCTCGGCTGGAGACAGCGTGGCCATCATTACGCCATTCGTGCAGGTCGGAACTTACCCGACAAGGAATTTCGCTACCTTAGGACCGTTATAGTTACGGCCGCCGTTTACCGGGGCTTCGATCATGAGCTTCTCTTGCGATAACCCAATCAATTAACCTTCCGGCACCGGGCAGGCGTCACACCGTATACTTCCTCTTGCGAGTTTGCACAGTGCTGTGTTTTTGATAAACAGTTGCAGCCACCTGGTATCTGCGACTCCCGTCAGCTTAGAGAGCAAGTCTCATCACCAACAGGAGCGTACCTTCTCCCGAAGTTACGGTACCATTTTGCCTAGTTCCTTCAGCCGAGTTCTCTCAAGCGCCTTGGTATTCTCTACCCGACCACCTGTGTCGGTTTGGGGTACGATTCCCGCTAACCTGAAGCTTAGAAGATTTTCCTGGAAGCATGGCATCAACTACTTCATCCCCTTGGGGACTCGTCATCAGCTCTCAGTGTATAGTGACCCGGATTTGCCTAAGTCACCCACCTACCACCTTAAACGCGGACTACCAACGCCGCGCTAGCCTAGCCTTCTCCGTCTCTCCATCGCAGTTAGCGGAAGTACAGAAATATTAATCTGTTTCCCATCGATTACGCCTTTCGGCCTCACCTTAGGGGTCGACTCACCCTGCCCCGATTAACGTTGGACAGGAACCCTTGGTCTTTCGGCGAGGGGGTTTTTCACCCCCTTTATCGTTACTCATGTCAGCATTCGCACTTCTGATACCTCCAGTGTGGGTTACCCCTTCACCTTCAACGGCTTACAGAACGCTCCTCTACCGCGCAACTCTAATGAATTGCACCCGTAGCTTCGGTGGTATGTTTAGCCCCGTTACATCTTCCGCGCAGGCCGACTCGACTAGTGAGCTATTACGCTTTCTTTAAATGATGGCTGCTTCTAAGCCAACATCCTAGCTGTCTAAGCCTTCCCACATCGTTTCCCACTTAACATACACTTTGGGACCTTAGCTGACGGTCTGGGTTGTTTCCCTTTTGACGACGGACGTTAGCACCCGCCGTCTGTCTCCCGAGTAGTACTCATTGGTATTCGGAGTTTGCAAAGGGTTGGTAAGTCGGGATGACCCCCTAGCCTTAACAGTGCTCTACCCCAATGGTATTCGCTCGAGGCGCTACCTAAATAGCTTTCGAGGAGAACCAGATATCTCCCGGTTTGATTGGCCTTTCACCCCCAGCCACAAGTCATCCGCTAATTTTTCAACATTAGTCGGTTCGGTCCTCCAGTTGATGTTACTCAACCTTCAACCTGCCCATGGCTAGATCACCGGGTTTCGGGTCTACGCCTTGCAACTAAACGCGCAGTTAACACTCGGTTTCCCTACGGCTCCGCTATTCGCTTAACCTCGCTACAAAACGTAAGTCGCTGACCCATTATACAAAAGGTACGCAGTCACGGTCTCAAGAACCGCTCCCACTGCTTGTACGTATACGGTTTCAGGTTCTATTTCACTCCCCTCACAGGGGTTCTTTTCGCCTTTCCCTCACGGTACTGGTTCACTATCGGTCAGTCAGGAGTATTTAGCCTTGGAGGATGGTCCCCCCATATTCAAACAGGATATCACGTGTCCCGCCTTACTCGTTTTCATCAAAGGTTAGTTTTCGTGTACGGGGCTATCACCCTGTGCCGCTGGACTTTCCAGACCATTCCACTAACACCCCTCTGACTTAAGGGCTAATCCCCGTTCGCTCGCCGCTACTAGGGGAATCTCGGTTGATTTCTTTTCCTAAGGGTACTTAGATGTTTCAGTTCCCCTCGTTTGCCTCATGTAGCTATGTATTCACCACATGATGACCGCTTATGCGGCCGGGTTCCCCCATTCGGACATCGTTAGCTCAAATGCTTGTTACTAGCTCGCCAACGCTTTTCGCAAGTTACTACGTCCTTCATCGCCTCTGACTGCCAAGGCATCCACCGTATACGCTTAGTCGCTTAACCATACAACCCAAATAGGTTTCACTTGCGTGAGCCACTTGAATTGTTGCGACCAGCTGGTTTTACTTGTCTCATCTTCGACCAAGAAGATGGACTCGCCTTAGACTTGAATATTCAAGACACTTAACAAGTGTTTTAAGAACTCAATTTTTTTCGTATTAACACAACGACAGACATCATTGTGTTAATTACTATCAGCTTTCCAAATTGTTAAAGAACAATGCATACCGGCTCGCGGTGCATGTCGCTCTCCCTTCCTTTACAGGAAGTTCAACAAGCCATCTGTGTGAACACTCAGGCACATGGATGTGCCGTGTGTAAGAAACGCATGGAGCAGTTTCTTACCAACCAAACATCGAGTTAGTCGTATAGGTAAGGAGGTGATCCAGCCCCAGGTTCCCCTAGGGCTACCTTGTTACGACTTCACCCCAGTCATGAACCACAAAGTGGTGAGCGCCCCCCCGAAGGTTAAGCTACCCACTTCTTTTGCAGCCCACTCCCATGGTGTGACGGGCGGTGTGTACAAGGCCCGGGAACGTATTCACCGTGGCATTCTGATCCACGATTACTAGCGATTCCGACTTCATGGAGTCGAGTTGCAGACTCCAATCCGGACTACGACGAGCTTTGTGAGATTAGCTCCACCTCGCGGCTTTGCAACCCTCTGTACTCGCCATTGTAGCACGTGTGTAGCCCTACTCGTAAGGGCCATGATGACTTGACGTCGTCCCCACCTTCCTCCGGTTTATCACCGGCAGTCTCCCTAGAGTTCCCACCATTACGTGCTGGCAAATAAGGATAGGGGTTGCGCTCGTTGCGGGACTTAACCCAACATTTCACAACACGAGCTGACGACAGCCATGCAGCACCTGTCTCACGGTTCCCGAAGGCACAAGTCCATCTCTGGTCTCTTCCGTGGATGTCAAGAGTAGGTAAGGTTCTTCGCGTTGCATCGAATTAAACCACATGCTCCACCGCTTGTGCGGGCCCCCGTCAATTCATTTGAGTTTTAACCTTGCGGCCGTACTCCCCAGGCGGTCTACTTAATGCGTTAGCTTGAGAGCCCAGTGTTCAAGACACCAAACTCCGAGTAGACATCGTTTACGGCGTGGACTACCAGGGTATCTAATCCTGTTTGCTCCCCACGCTTTCGTGCATGAGCGTCAGTCTTTGTCCAGGGGGCCGCCTTCGCCACCGGTATTCCTCCAGATCTCTACGCATTTCACCGCTACACCTGGAATTCTACCCCCCTCTACAAGACTCTAGTTCGCCAGTTCGAAATGCTATTCCTAGGTTGAGCCCAGGGCTTTCACATCTCGCTTAACAAACCGCCTGCGCACGCTTTACGCCCAGTAATTCCGATTAACGCTCGGACCCTCCGTATTACCGCGGCTGCTGGCACGGAGTTAGCCGGTCCTTCTTCTGTAGGTAACGTCACAGATGAGCCGTATTAAGACTCACCCTTTCCTCCCTACTGAAAGTGCTTTACAACCCGAAGGCCTTCTTCACACACGCGGCATGGCTGCATCAGGGTTTCCCCCATTGTGCAATATTCCCCACTGCTGCCTCCCGTAGGAGTCTGGGCCGTGTCTCAGTCCCAGTGTGGCTGATCATCCTCTCAGAACAGCTAGGGATCGTCGCCTTGGTGAGCCATTACCTCACCAACTAGCTAATCCCACCTAGGTTCATCCAATCGCGAGAGGCCCGAAGGTCCCCCTCTTTCCCCCGTAGGGCGTATGCGGTATTAGCAGTCGTTTCCAACTGTTATCCCCCTCGACTGGGCAGATCCCTAGGCATTACTCACCCGTCCGCCGCTCGCCACCTCAGGAGTAAACTCCCTTGTGCTGCCGCTCGACTTGCATGTGTTAGGCCTGCCGCCAGCGTTCAATCTGAGCCATGATCAAACTCTTCAATTAAAAGTTTTTTTGTTTAACTCGCGTTAAACGACTCAATGAATTCTGTCGTTTGTTTCCGCTTTTAAAAAAGCGAAACCAAAACTTTGTACATATTGCTATGAACACTCATTCATTGATTTAATTCTTTGATTACTCGCCAAACGGCAGAGTAATTTCGATTAACTCAACACCTGTGAGTGTCCACACAGATTTCTTGTTTAGATTGTTAAAGAGCGTTTGACCTCATCGCTTGCGTTACCGCTCAGCGGGCCAGGGCTGCGTATTCTACGCATTTCCCTTGTCGCGTCAAGGCGTTTTTGCAAACTTCTTGAGGCTTTCGAATCAACTGCACATTTTGCATTCGATTCGAACTGAAACCGCGCTCGCTTTCGCTGTCTGCCGTGTCAGTGGATGCGCATTATAGGCAGCGAAACTTTTTGTGCAAGCGCTTTTTTCAGGTTTTTATGATTAATTTTCAAATAGATTGTTACACCCAAGCTAGCCACAACCTACACACTTGTTATACCCAGAGTTATCCACAAACGCTGGATTTATGCGTAAAACAAACCTAACAGCGAGCCTTTATTGAGTAAACGAGTGTGTGCTAAAGATAGAAAAAAGAATTAAATGAGGCGGTAAATTTGGAGCTCTACATTATTAAGCAAGATGAAGGCTATTGGTGTCAGCCGCTACTTTATACATATATAAGCTATAAAGTAGCGTGTAGTGATTCACTTATACGTACATATATAGGTACTTAACTTGCACTCCAAAGAAGCTGTCCGCAATCGGTAAGATCATATCCCCCTAAAAGAGCCGCCATTTGCCGAGTATGCCCACTGCTTAACATAGTAAACAGTTGTTGTAGCTGCCTGCGAAAGTAAATACTTTGTGGCATCACAAAGTCGAAGGACTCCCTGATCAGTGGCACAAAGCTTAAACCGCTCTCTAAAGCAACAGACTGGCAACCAAAACCAATATCTGCATCTCCACGTGCAATATAGCCTGCAAGTTCACGCTCACTATAAGCTGTGAGTATGATATTAAGCTGATCTAAACGTGCACCTTGCTTTAATAGCCACTGCTCTAGATGCTGCTGACTGCCAGCGCCGCCTTGGCGACTGACCCAGCGCCAAGGCAAACTGAGAACTTTATCCTCCTCTTGACATCTGTGGTGCATATCGGTACGCATGATCAAGCCTTGCTGACGGGAATAGCCGTGCACCATGATCCATTGTTGGTGGTTTTGATAACCTTTAAGCAATGCTGGATGGCGGATATTTCTATCTTCCATACTCCCCCAGTGCAAGGTACACACATCAGCATAGCCCTTAGCTAATAACTCTAACCCCAAACGAGAGCCTGTTGCACTGTAACTAATAAGCTCACGACTACCAACCTGCGCCATCAAACGCGCCACTAACATTGACAACAGAGGATCATCACTACCAGTAATCAATAGTCTGTCAGTTAACATACCGCTATGGCAGGAGTCCATCACCCAGCGGTCAATCAGCACCTTAGGGAATAACCATTTGCCGGTGATTTTTGTTGCGGGAAGAATTCGGTCATTCGCCATCGCGTAAACCTTTTTCTCATTAAGATCTAAATACTCAGCAACTTGCTTCGCGCTCATGTAAATCAATTCACTGGCGGATGTCATCTTATATCCTTGTCGTCTATCTCTTTTGAGTCCGGTCGCTATTTATCGGAGTTGGTATTCACATCAAATTCGAGATTTTCACTACCGTGGTAGACCAAAAAGTGACGCCCTTTGGCCCGAGCAATAATCGTGATACCAAGTTTTTGGGCAAGCTCCAGACCCATTTGCGTTACACCACTTCGCGACAGCAATACGGGTATCCCCATTTTGGCGACCTTAATCACCATCTCCGAGGTTAACCGTCCTGTGGTATAGAAGATTTTGTTATCGCCCCGATCCTGTGCTAACCACATATCTCCCGCCAAGGTATCCACCGCGTTATGACGGCCAACATCTTCTACAAAAGCAAGGATCTGGTCAGCTTCACAAACACCACAGCCGTGCACTGCACCTGCATTTTTGTAGGTCTCATTATATTCATTGATGTTTTTGAGCAAGCTGTAGAGCGTACTCTGCTTAAGGCTTGGGGTAGGTAGCTGAATACCATCTAAATCCTGCATAAAACTGCCATATACAGTCCCTTGGCCACAGCCGGAAGTAACGGTTTTTTCAGATAACTTTTGTTCGAGATCGGCGGTGTGCTCATGCGTTAATACCGCGGCAGAATTCACATCCCAATCAACAATTACAGACTCTAATTGAGCAACATCCGAGATAAAACCCTGATTTTTAAGATAACCAAGAGCTAATGACTCAGGCTTTGCCCCCAATGTCATCAGGGTCACTATCGGGCGCCAGTTCAGATAAACCGTTAAAGGTCGCTCACAGGCAACATGCTTATCAATAACCACTCCTGACTCATCCACTGCTTTGACGGCAATAGTTAACGGCACTTCAGCTTGAGTTTTTACAAAGGAAAAGCTTCGCTTGGGTAGAGAAGGATGGTCATTGGCGAGCATCTGCTGAGCAATATTAGAACTGTTATCAGAAATCATAATGTTACCGCTTTACGAGTGATGGCATCAGCATAGCAATATTTATACCTAGGTATAAAACTCAGGGCTAAATGCGTGATCCGTCGCAATACGAAACATTCTGGCGCATCAAAATGTCTCAGACAAAATGTCCACTCAGACAAAATGTCTCGCTTTTAACCCTATTTTGATGATCCACTTCAAACTAATTCCCCCTGTTTAATGGCATTAATATTGCAGTGACCTTTTATCACGATAAGCAGGGGAAATAGCGCCGGATGCTAAGGCTTATCTCCCTTACGGTTGAAACGGAGAGACAATGCAACATACTACTAGTGTTTGGCCCATGTACGTTTCACTCAAAAAAGTAGAGAAACAGGTGGGTCGTTGGACCTCAGTACAATGGGAAATCGATCATTTACTTCCCACAACCCACGAAGCCCCCGAAGGAGCGACCTTAGTACTGCTAGAGCTGCACAAAGATGAGCGCGCCAGTTACCGCATCAACCTCGATATGGACAATGCGATGTTGTACTTAGTCTGTGATGAAATGGCAGACGGTACTTGGGTACCCGCGTTACTTTCGGCAGATCAAAATGTTGCTGCGGGCTGTCTTGAAGGCAATACGCCCGTAATCAACACGCTAATGCCTGAAGCGATTGCCTGTTGGATCGAAGCCTTTATCACTCAATATGGTGAAGTTGAAATCGCTGCTTATCGTCGTAAGCATGTCGATCACCGTAAAAATCAAGGTCCAAGCCACGATCCATTGCGGAGGGACTAATGACTGATTCAACCCCAAAGGCAAACGGTTTTTTTAGCCGTTGGAGTCAACGTCGTGAGCAAGTGGCAGCTGAAGAAGCCGCTGTTAAAACGCAAACGACTGCGGAAGAACTTGTTGATAATAAGGCAGAAGAGATCACTCAAGAGCCTACCGCTGCGCAAGAATCACAAGATGCGCTTAGCCAGGCAAATGAAGACCCTCATCGCATCCTCACGGCAGAAGATCTCCCTAATCCTGACGAGATTGAGATTGGTGGCAGTTTCGCTCAGTTTATGGGGGCGAATGTTGACCCAGCAGCAAAAACGGCAGCGCTACGCGCCCTTTGGAAACAACCGCATTTCAATGAGATAGATGGTCTTTTGGAATATGCTCTTGATTACAGCAACCAACCGAAACTAACACGCGAAGTCTCAGCTGAATTAGCCCAGAAAGTATTCCGCTATATCACCAAAGACAGTGAAGAATCAGAGATCGAACCGACCTCAACACCAGACGATGTAGTGATCGGTGCAGAAAATACCATCGAATCAAAAAACAGTGATATCGAAACCGAATTAGCCACCATACCGATTGCGGACAATTTGGATGGGGAGACTGATGACCTACCCCAAAATGCACCAGAGCCATTAGCTCAGATGCAAAAGCCAGTTGTTTAATGTCAGTTTAGCTAATTTTTATGTCTATAACTTTGGTATGTGAATTGCTGTACTAAGAGTACAAAACTTAGATAAAAGCAGAAAAGGCAATGACTTAGTATCAAATCAATGCCTGAATCTGTAACAAAACAGCGATAAAAGAGCAGCCAACGTACTGTTCAGGAACGCAATGTGAGCACTCATTTGACAACCAATCAAACCCAGGCTGCGCTAAAACAAGCGCGGCAAAATGTGTTAGCCCAAACACAGATTTTACAGAATCTGATCCCGCCAACAGTGAGTTACACCACTGAAGGCACAGTGCTAATTATTGGCCCTGAGGATCTCGCACGCCTCGCAGCGGACAAATTGTCCACTATGGCAAGCCGCGTCATTTTAGCGAACGAAGCCATTACCAGCCAAGATGAAGCACACCTTGAGCAGGTGATGGCTGCCGCCACGAATGTCGAAAGTTACTACAACAAACTGATCGGTATTAAAGGATTTTTAGGGCAGTTCCAAGTTAGCGTTGAGCATCAAAACGGTGCAGCGGAATTAAGTGTTGTCGCCATTCGTAAACCGCACTTTGATTTGATACTCGATTTAAGCAGCACACCTTGCTTGAATCTCGAAATGCTACCACCGGGGTATTTCTATGTTGGCCAAGACGACATAAAGCTCGCCGATGCACTAGAGCAACTCCCCGAACTGGTTGGCCAATTTGATAAACCTCGCTACGTCAAAATTAATGCCGACCTGTGCGCCCATGACCGCAACGGTATCAACGGCTGTAACCGTTGCCTCAACTTCTGCCCAGCTGATGCGATTAGTAGTGTCGCTAAAAAAATTGAGGTCGACCCCTACCTTTGCCACGGCGCTGGCAGCTGCTCGAGTGCCTGCCCAACGGGGGCCATTAGTTATGACTTACCGACCCCACAGGCACTGCATTCTTACCTGAATAAAATCATCAGTCGTTACCGTGAGCAAGCGCAAACAGCACCAGTGATATTGTTCCACGACAACGCGGTTGGCGCGAGCTTGATAGGGGACGACTTAGCCGGGGATGTGCTCCCTGTCGCCCTCGAAGAAATCACCGTTGCCAGCATTGACCATTGGTTAGCTTCACTAGCTTGGGGCGCACGCCAAGTGTTAATCCTCAATACCGAGGCAACTGCCCCTACGCTCACACAAATGTTGAAAGGTGAACTGGCTTTAGCCAACAGCATTTTAGATGAAATGGGTCAACCGCAGCGCTTGAGTCTTATCGACCCAAGCATGCTGGCGAATTTGGAGCCTGTGCTCGACATCAGCCTCGATTGGCCAGTGATTGTGCCCGGCGCTTTTGCGTCCACCAGCAAACGTAACACTCTGTTTGATGCGATTGACCATCTAAACAGCCAAGCGGGTGAAATCAACAGCTGTTTAAGTATCAACAACGTTCCCTACGGCAACGTCAGCGTCAATGTCGAGAAATGTACGCTCTGTATGTCCTGCGTGGCGATTTGCCCCACCATGGCATTACAAGATGGTGGCGACAAACCTGCACTACACTTTATTGAGCAAAACTGTGTGCAATGTGGCTTATGTGAGGCGGCTTGCCCTGAAAAGGTCATCAGCCTGACGCCACAAATTAACTTTGATAAAGCTGCTCGTCAGCAATTACAAACCCTGAAAGAAGAAGCCCCGTTCGAATGTATTCGCTGCGGCTCTCCTTTTGCGACCCAATCTATGGTGCATCGGATGCTGGATATGGTCGGCGCGCACAGTGCATTTTCAGCCAATATTGAACGCTTGAAAATGTGTGGTGATTGCCGGGTAAAAGACATGTTTGAAGACATTCTTCAAGATCCTGAAAAGCAACTGCGATAAGAGATCCGCTATGACCGAATCAGTAAGACAAGTATCAGAAAACGATCAGTTGAGAGCCGATATCTATCAACTGTTAGCCGCCCTTTTGCGTCGCCATCCTAGCCCTGAGCTGCTGCAATTTTTGGCCAACCTTGAAATCGATGCCAATGAAGACAATGAGATGACCAAGGCTTGGTTATCTGTACAACTGGCTGCAAAGCAATTCAGCAGTGAACAATTAGAAGATGAGTATTTTGCACTGTTCCTCGGTGTGGGTTGTGGCGAAATCTTGCCCTATGGCAGTTGGTTTATGACTGGCTCATTAATGGACAAACCCTTAGCACTGCTGCGCCAAGACTTGATGCAACTCGGTTTTGAGCGCGAAGAAAACGTCAAAGAGCCCGAAGATCATGTGGCTGCTCTGTGTGAAGTGATGGGCACATTAATTCTTGAGGCTCCAGGTTATCGTCAACTAGCGTTTTACCAACGCCATATTGGCAGTTGGATTCAGCGCTTCTGCGACAACCTAGGTAAAGCACCTAGTGCCGCCTTTTACGCTACGGTCGCTCAGCTTGCTAAAGCGTTTTTCGAGATGGAAGCCACCGAGTTTGAGCAACTCAGTTTAGACATTCCTGTGAATTGCCCTGGCAGTGCGGAGCTACAACCCGCTGCCAGCGATATCGAAAAACAAGCGGAATTAATGAACTAAACTTTAGCTAATTTGCGAGCAGTATCTTGCTGTCTATCGCATATAAGTTTGATAGGCAAAGGTGGACTTAACGTTCACCTTTGCCACAAAAAGGAAGCTTAGGCTTCCACAGTAACCGAGGTGGTCGTGGTTTGTATCACCTCATTTAGTAACACAAGGAGACACTATGAAGAAGCAAGCTTCCGACATGGGCCGCCGTCAACTGCTCAAAGCATTAGCACTCGGCAGTGCGGCTGGCGCGGTAGCGACTGTGAGTAGCCAAGCATTGGCTGCGACCCCCACTGTTGCCCCAAGCGAACCTAAGAGTGACAACTATCGCGAAACCGACCATATCCGTAATTACTATGCGTCGTTGAACAACTAACCAGAGGAGTGTGTGTGATGCGATTAACCCGCAAAACAGACCAAGTTGTCGAGCCTAAAGCGCCCGCCCTCGGTCTCAATCGTCGCCAATTTTTAAAATCGGCAGGTCTTGCCACTGGTGGTATTGCTGCAGCGTCAATGCTAGGTACTGGCATGATGCGTAAAGCAGAAGCCAAAGATATCCCCCACAATGCACCGACTGAAGTTAAGCGTACCATTTGCTCTCACTGCGCTGTGGGTTGTGGTATCTATGCTGAAGTACAAAACGGTGTGTGGACAGGCCAAGAACCCGCATTTGACCATCCATTCAACCAAGGCGGTCACTGTGCTAAAGGTGCAGCTCTGCGTGAGCACGGCCATGGCGAAAAACGCCTGAAATACCCAATGAAGTTAGAAGGCGGTAAGTGGAAGAAGATCTCTTGGGATCAAGCCATCAATGAAGTGGGCGATAAGATGATGGCGATTCGTCAAGAATCAGGTCCAGATTCTATCTACTTTATGGGTAGTGCTAAGTTCTCAAATGAACAGGCTTATTTATATCGCAAATTTGCCGCATTGTGGGGCACGAACAACGTCGACCACTCAGCCCGTATTTGTCACTCTACCACAGTAGCCGGTGTTGCAAACACTTGGGGCTACGGTGCGCAAACTAACTCGATTAACGATATTCGCAACTCTAAGTGCATCATGTTTATTGGGGCAAACCCAAGTGAAGCTCATCCAGTTGCAATGCAACATATTTTGATTGGTAAAGAGCGCGGCGCCAAAATTATTGTCGTTGATCCTCGTTTCACCCGTACTGCAGCTAAGTCTGATGAGTACGTGCATATCCGCCCAGGTACCGATATTCCGTTCATTTATGGCCTGTTATGGCACATTTTTGAAAATGGCTGGGAAGATAAAGAATTTATCAAGCATCGTGTTTACGGCATGGAACGTATCCGCGAAGAAGTGAAAAAGTACACCCCAGAAGAAGTTGAAAACGTAGTGGGCGTACCTAAGGCACAAATGTATCGTGTTGCCAAGATGATGGCTGAAACCAAACCCGGCACCATTATTTGGTGTATGGGTGGTACTCAGCACCACGTCGGTAATGCCAATACCCGCTCATACTGCTTATTGCAATTAGCTTTAGGTAACATGGGGGTTCCTGGTGGTGGTACTAACATTTTCCGTGGCCACGATAACGTACAAGGTGCAACTGACTTTGGTTTGTTATTCGATAACTTACCCGGTTATTACGGTTTAACCACTGCAGCATGGAACCACTGGGCCAATGTGTGGGATCTCGATCCTAAATGGGTGGCAAGCCGTTTCGACCAAGGCGAATACTTAGGTCAAACACCACAAACTTCAACCGGTATTCCCTGCTCTCGCTGGCACGATGGCGTACTTGAAGATAAAACCAAAATCGCGCAAAAGGACAATATTCGTTTAGCGTTCTTCTGGGGGCAATCAGTCAACACTGAAACCCGTGGCCGCGAAGTACGTGAAGCACTGAATAAAATGGATACTGTGGTGGTTGTGGACCCATTCCCAACCATGGCAGGCGTGATGCATCAACGTAAGGATGGGGTGTATCTGCTACCCGCTGCGACTCAGTTTGAAACCTACGGCTCAGTGTCAGCCACAAACCGCTCGGTTCAATGGCGTTCGAAGGTGATAGAGCCGCTGTTCGAATCACTGCCAGATCACGTGATCATGTGCAAACTCGCTAAGAAAGTAGGCATAGATAAAGAACTGTTCAAACAAATCAAAGTCAACGGTGATGAGCCATTGATTGAAGATATTACCCGCGAATTTAACAAAGGTATGTGGACAATCGGCTACACAGGTCATAGCCCAGAACGCTTAAAAATGCACCAAGAAAACTGGGGTACTTTTAATGCTGACAGCCTAGAAGCACCGGGAGGCCCAGCCAAGGGTGAGACCTATGGCTTACCATGGCCATGTTGGGGCACGCCAGAAATGAAACACCCTGGCACCCAAATTCTGTATAACGAAGCCAAACACGTTAAAGATGGTGGTGGTAACTTCCGTGCCCGCTATGGTGTTGAGCACAATGGCGTCAATATTCTTGCTGAAGGCACTTACTCTAAGGGTAGTGAAATCCAAGATGGTTACCCCGAATTTACCGCCGATATGCTCAAGCAATTGGGTTGGTGGGACGATTTAACCGAAGAAGAGAAAAAACACGCCGAAGGCAAAAACTGGAAGACAGATATTTCTGGCGGCATTCAACGTGTTGCCATTAAACATGGCTGTATTCCCTACGGTAACGCGAAAGCACGTTGTATCGTTTGGACCTTCCCAGATGATATCCCACTACATCGCGAACCACTCTACACTCCTCGTCGTGACTTAGTCGCTAAGTACCCAACCTACGAAGACCGTATGGTTGCGCGTCTACCGACACTTTATAAGTCGATTCAGGATAAGGACTTTACCCAAGGTTTCCCACTGACACTGACCTCTGGTCGTTTAGTGGAATACGAAGGTGGTGGTGAAGAATCTCGTTCTAACCCTTGGTTAGCCGAGCTACAACAAGAAATGTTTATCGAAATGAACCCGGCAGACGCTGCTGACCGTGGTATTCGTGACGGTGACAATGTCTTCGTTCATAGCCCTGAAGGCGCCAAGATCACAGTGAAGGCAATGGTGACGCCACGGGTTGTACCGGGTGAATGTTTTATGCCGTACCACTTCGCAGGGGTATTTGAAGGCGAAAGCCTAGCGAAAAACTATCCAGAAGGCACTGTGCCTTATGTGATAGGTGAGTCGGCAAACACCATTTTAACTTACGGCTATGACGTTGTGACTCAGATGCAAGAAACGAAGTCCAGCTTGTGCCAGATAAGCAAAGCCTAACCAACTTGATGAGGAGATAAGCCATTATGGCAGTCATGAAATTTTTGTGTGACACCAAACGCTGCATCGAGTGTAACGGCTGCGTCACAGCATGTAAAAACGAAAACGACTCCGCGCTGGAGTGGGGTATTCAACGTCGCCGCGTGGTGACAATTAACGATGGTCAACCAGGTGAAGCATCGATTTCAGTCGCATGTATGCACTGTACCGACGCTCCTTGCATGGCCGTATGTCCGGCAGATTGTTTCTACCGTACTGACGATGGCATTGTGCTGCACAACAAAGATACCTGTATCGGTTGTGGTTACTGCTTCTATGCCTGTCCATTCGGTGCACCGCAATTTCCGAAGAAAACCGCCTTTGGTAGCCGCGGTAAAATGGATAAGTGTACCTTCTGCGCCGGTGGCCCAGAAGAAACCTTCTCCGAAGCCGAGCACAAGAAATACGGTGCCAACCGTATTGCTGAAGGCAAGCTACCTATGTGTGCAGAGCTTTGTGCAACTAAAGCACTGCTCGCTGGCGATGCGGAAGTGGTATCAAACATTTACCGTCAACGTATGGCATCTCGAGGCAATCCTAACGTGATTTGGGGCTACAACCCAAAAACCGGTGAGATTAACTAAGCAGAGTGAAGGTTAGGGAGTGATCCCTAACCTCTGGCAAGGAGTGAAAATGTTAAACAAACAGTTAAACAAATCACTGCGCAGTCTGTTTGCTCTGATGGTACTCGTGATGGGATTGGGACTTGGCTCAGTCATGAGCGCAGGCTCAGTACTGGCAAGTGATCAGCAATCGAGCCAACAGCAGGCGAAAGCGCAAACCAGCGAAGCCGATCTGTGGCGTGCGGTAAAGTCGGGTGAAACTGGCTATACCACGGCCAAAGGGGTCGAAACTGGGGTATTGATTAACGTTGCCGGTAACCAAGGTAAAGAAATAAGGAATCAATATATCACCCCGATTATGGCCTTGGCCGTGACGGGTGTGTTTGGTGCTTTCTTACTGTTTTATCTGGTGAATGGTCCTTCAAAACTCAGCCACGGTTTCTCGGGCAAGATGGTTGTACGTTGGTCAAAGGCAGATTTGTGGATCCATTGGATCATGGCAATTAGCTGTCTTGCACTGATGTTTACTGGCTTAACTATTATGCTCGGTAAGCATGTCGTGCAGGAGCTGCTTGGGCCAGATATCTGGGCACCACTGATCTACGGTAGTAAAACTGTGCATGACTGGGCTGGCCCCGTCTTTATCATGGCGTGGATTGTCTGCGTAGTGAAATGGATGCCACTTCAAACCTTTAAGATGTACGATCTTAAATGGTTCTTAGTGGTCGGTGGCTATATCAACTTTGGCCCATTCAAAGGTAAACACCCTGACAGTGGTTTTGCCAACGCCGGTGAGAAAATGTGGTTCTGGACACTGACCCTATTCGGGCTGTTTATCAGTGTATCTGGCATCATGTTGGTATTACCCGGCTTAGACCTACCCCGTGAAGCCTCGATGGGCGCGCTGCTGATCCACTCGATCAGTGCCGTTATCCTGATTGCCTTTACCATAGTGCATATCTGGATGGCGACCGTACTCAGTGAAGGCGGTATGGAGTGCATGAAGTCAGGCTATTGTGACGAAAACTGGGCAATCCAACACCACAATTTATGGTATGACGAAATCAAAGCCAACGGCAGTCTGCGTTATAAAGACTAACGCAAGGGGTTATACTTAACCCGATAAAAACACCTCGCACTGCGGGGTGTTTTTTTATCCAAACCAAACCAACAACTTATTAACAAACATTTTGTTTTGAAGTAGAAATCGGGCAATTTTGTCATCTCAAATAAACCGCCAAAGCATGAGCAAGTTAACGCTTTTGGATTGGCGTATCATCTTCTGTTACCGCAAACTGTTCTAGATCAAATCCTACTCAATCTTTTCCTACTATATTGCCGTCACGCGCGATGATTAACGGCAAGCAAGATGATTTTATTATCTTTTTCACCTCTAATCTTCACTTTTTGATAACAAGCACCACTCCTCGAAAAGTCGCGCCATCCCAAGAACCATAATCCCTATTTCAGGAGTCAGCATGAAGCAACAACCTAGCGATTTAACTCGCCGTTCTTTGCTTAAAGCACTCACCGTTGGCAGCGTAGCCGGCGCCGCAATTGCCGCTACCGGCATCAGTGCAGCCCAAGCCAGCGAGAGCAGCAAGGTAACAACTAAAGAACCTAAGGGTTACCACGAAACTGCGCACATTATCAGCTATTACGATAGCCTGCGTAGCTAATCTAGGAGAAGTCAGCGATGAAGTTAACTCGCAAGTCCGATGTCGCCAAAGTGGCCGACAAACCGACGTTAGGCATTAGCCGTCGTCAATTTATGAAGCAAGCAGGTATTGCTACCGGTGGTATCGCAGCCGCTTCTCTGATGGGTACTGGCATGATGCGCCGCGCAGAAGCCAAAGATGTACCGCACGATGCGCCTATCGAAGTTAAACGTACGATTTGTAGTGCCTGTGCCGTCGGTTGCGGTCTATATGCCGAAGTACAAAACGGTGTATGGACAGGTCAGGAACCCGCATTTGATCACCCATTCAACGCCGGCGGTCACTGCGCTAAAGGTGCTGCACTGCGTGAGCATGGCCACGGTGAAAAACGCCTGAAATACCCAATGAAATTGGTTGATGGCAAGTGGAAAAAAATCTCTTGGGAAGATGCGATTAACGAAGTGGGCGACCAAATGCTCAACATTCGTAAAGAATCTGGCCCAGACTCAGTGTACTTCATGGGTAGCGCTAAGTTTTCTAACGAAGGCTGCTATATGTACCGCAAACTGGCGGCCATGTGGGGCACAAACAACGTCGACCACTCTGCTCGTATTTGTCACTCTACCACGGTAGCCGGTGTTGCTAACACTTGGGGTTACGGTGCGCAAACTAACTCTTTCAACGATATTCAGAATGCCAATGCTATCTTCCTGATCGGGGCAAACCCAGCGGAAGCGCATCCGGTTTCAATGCAACACATTCTGATCGCTAAAGAGAAAAATAACGCGAAAATCATCGTCGTTGATCCACGTTTCTCTCGCACAGCAGCGCACTCAGATCTGCACTGTGCAATTCGTCCTGGTACTGATATTCCGTTTATCTACGGTATGTTGTGGCACATTTTCGAAAACGGTTGGGAAGATAAAACCTTTATCAAACATCGCGTATTCGAGATGGAAAGTATCCGCAGAGAAGTGAAAAAATTCCCGCCAAAAGAAGTGGCGGATATCACTGGCGTAAGCGAAGAAGTGGTTTATCAAGCCGCTAAACTGATGGCCGATAATCGTCCTGGTACTGTGATTTGGTGTATGGGTGGTACTCAGCATCACGTCGGTAACGCTAACACTCGTGCTTACTGTATTCTGCAATTAGCCTTAGGTAACATGGGCGTATCTGGTGGCGGTACTAACATTTTCCGTGGTCACGATAACGTACAAGGTGCGACTGACTTAGGTCTGTTATTCGATAACTTACCAGGTTACTACGGTTTAACCTCTGCGGCTTGGACTCACTGGACCCACGTGTGGGATCTGGATATGGAATGGGTGAAGAGCCGTTTCGATCAAAACGCCTACTTAGGCAAAGATCCAATGACCACTCCAGGCATTCCTTGTTCTCGCTGGCACGATGGCGTGTTAGAAGACAAGAGCAAACTGGCTCAGAAAGACAATATCCGTATGGCCTTCTTCTGGGGTCAATCGGTCAACACTGAAACCCGTCAACGTGAAGTGCGTGATGCCTTAGACAAGATGGATACAGTCGTCGTTGTCGACCCATTCCCAACAATGGCAGGTGTTATGCACCGTCGTAAGAATGGCGTGTATCTGTTACCTGCTGCGACTCAGTTTGAAACACAAGGTTCAGTGTCTAACTCAGGCCGTTCTATCCAATGGCGTGAGCAGGTTATCCAACCTTTATTCGAGTCAAAAACCGACATCGAAATCATGTACCGTTTAGCGCAAAAACTCGGTATTGACGAGCAGTACACTAAACGCATCGCCAAAGAAAACGGCTTACCAGTAATCGAAGACATTACTCGCGAAATTAACCGCGGTATGTGGACTATCGGTATGACAGGTCAAAGCCCTGAGCGTATCAAGTTACACACCCAAAACTGGGGCACCTTCAGCAATAAAACGCTTGAAGCCGCAGGGGGGCCTGCGAAGGGCGAAACCTACGGTTTACCTTGGCCATGTTGGGGTACACCAGAAGCTAAACATCCTGGTACCCAAATTCTGTATAACCAAGCCAAACACGTAAAAGACGGCGGCGGTAACTTCCGTGCTCGTTATGGTGTTGAATACAACGGTCAAAGCATTTTGGCGGATGGCACTTACTCTAAAGGTGCGGAAATCCAAGATGGTTATCCTGAGTTTACTGCCGATATGCTCAAGCAATTGGGTTGGTGGGATGATCTGACTGCCGAGGAAAAAGCCGAAGCCGAAGGTAAAAACTGGAAGACTGACCTGTCAGGCGGTATCGTGCGCGTGGCAATTAAGCACGGTTGTATCCCATTTGGTAACGCCAAAGCCCGCTGTATCGTTTGGACCTTCCCAGACCAAGTACCTGTGCACCGCGAGCCGTTATACACCGCACGCCGTGACTTAGTCGCTAAGTACCCAACCTACGACGATATGCAAGTTCATCGTCTACCAACACTGTACAAGTCAATCCAAGAGAAAGACTTCAGCGGTAAATATCCATTAGTACTGACCTCTGGTCGTTTAGTGGAATATGAAGGTGGTGGTGAAGAATCTCGTTCTAACCCATGGCTGGCTGAGCTTCAACAGGAAATGTTTGTTGAAATCAACCCAGGCGACGCTGCCGACCGCGGTATCCGCAACGGTGAGTTTGTATGGTTAGAGGGCGCCGAAGGTGGCCGCATTAAAGTACAAGCCATGGTAACGCCACGCGTTAAACCAGGTGTGACCTTTATGCCTTACCACTTTGCGGGTGTGATGCACGGCGAAAGCTTAGCGCCTAACTACCCTGAGGGCACAGTGCCTTACGTTATCGGTGAATCCTGTAACACAGCACTGACCTATGGTTATGACCCTGTGACCCAAATGCAGGAAACCAAAGCGTCGCTCTGTCAGATCGTTAAAGCGTAAGTGCAGCTTAAGCTAGGAGAATTGCCACTATGGCTACAATGAAATTTTTGTGTGATACCAAGCGCTGCATCGAATGTAACGGCTGTGTCACCGCATGTAAAAACGAAAACGACTCCGCTCTCGAGTGGGGTATCCAACGCCGCCGCGTGGTAACCATCAACGATGGTCAACCAGGTGAGGCATCAATCTCTGTCGCCTGTATGCATTGCTCAGATGCACCATGTATGGCGGTTTGCCCAGCAAACTGCTTCTACAGAACCGATGACGGCATTGTGCTACATAACAAAGATGCCTGTATTGGTTGTGGTTACTGCTTGTACGCCTGCCCATTTGGCGCACCACAGTTCCCGAAAAAAGGTGCCTTTGGTAGCCGCGGTAAGATGGATAAATGTACCTTCTGTGCCGGTGGCCCAGAAGAAAACCACTCAGAGGCAGAGCGCCAGAAGTACGGTTCAAACCGTATTGCTGAAGGCAAACTGCCAATGTGCGCAGAACTCTGCGCCACTAAAGCCTTATTAGCGGGTGATGCAGAAGTTGTTTCGAACATCTTCCGTGAGCGCGTGGCTTACCGTGGTGCTAAAAACGCGGCTTGGAATTAATTCAGGTCACAGGATCTGTCCACAGACTTAGCTTGGTGCCTGCTTGCAGGCGCCACTAAGCGAGAGAGGATGTATGATGAACAAATGGTTCAAACACATAGGTCTAGCCATAGCACTGCTATTTAGTGCCGTGTGTCTAGCCAATGGTGGTGATGGACAGGCGATCCAACCTCAAGCCTCTGATGCCCAAATTTGGGCACAGCTGAAGGATGGCGCGACGGGATACACTACCTCACAAAGCGAGTTCCACGCACAGCCGATCAATACTTATGATCTACGGGTGTTGGAGCTACGTAGCGACTGGTTAGCGCCGGCTTTAATGGCAGCGCTATTCGGCATGATCATTATCTTTGTCTTATTTATCAAGGTGAACGGCATTTCTAAGCTACACCATGGTTTTTCAGGCAAGTTAGTGCATCGCTGGTCTAAATTCGACGTTTCTATTCACTGGTTAGGTGCGATTCCGTGCTTACTATTGATATTAACGGGCTTAACCTTATTAGCAGGTCGCTTCTTCTTCCAACCTTGGTTGGGCGAAGGCATCTGGGAAGCTATCGTCTATGGCGCTAAGCAAATCCATGATGTGATGGCGATTCCGTTTATGATCGGCTGGGCATTGATGACAGTGTTATGGGCGAAGAACCAGCTGCCAAAAATGTACGACGTGAAGTGGTTCCTGGTTGTTGGTGGTTACATCAACTTTGGTCCATTCAAAGGTAAACACCCTGATGCAGGCTTTGCCAACGCCGGTGAAAAAATGTGGTTCTGGGCCTTTGCCCTGTTCGGGTTAATCATTTCAGCATCGGGCATGTTGTTACTGTTCCCAAATCTTTTCGAACCAAGCCGCACCTTAAGCTTAATCGCGCTGGTATTGCACTCAGTGAGCGCCATCGTGATCTGTGCTTTCTCTATCGTGCATATCTTCATGGCAACGGTAATGTCAGAAGGCGGTATGGAGTGTATGGTGTCTGGTTATTGTGATGAAAACTGGGCAACCCAACACCACAACCTGTGGTACGACGAAATCAAAGCTAACGGCACGTTGAAATATAAAGAGTAAAAGTCGCTGAAAATAAAAAACCTCCACAGCATATTGTGGAGGTTTTTTTATGGGTAAAATAAGTGCGTTAGATCCAGTGATTAGAAGCGATACATCACAGAGACACCGATATTTCTGGGATCGATAATCGCGGCATAACCATCGGGGTAACTGCGGCTGGCGGGTTCATTTACCGTCAACGCTTGCTCATCAAACAGGTTGTTGACAAAGCCGCTAACTCTCCAGCTATCGGTTTGATAATCAAGGCTCACACGCGCAACAACATAATCACCCGCTATTCTAGATTCGGTATTATTAATATCCGCAAAATACTCGCCAACATAGTTGCCTGAAAAACCGAAAGAGAACGCATCATTCATCCAATACTTGAATCCGGCATTAGCAGTAATGTGCGGGGCTGAGTTCAACTGATTACCGATAATATCCCCATAGCTAGGGTCGGCTTGCTTGATTTCGCTATCGAGTAAACCTACGCCCGAAATAAACTGCCAGTTTTCAGTTAACATGGCGCTGAATTCGGCTTCAATACCGTAACTGACGGCTTTATCGATATTGGTAATTTTGCGGGCGCTATTAGACGCTTGATAACCATCAAAATCGTTGTAGAAGATATTAGCACTTAAGTTGACATCGCCATTGGCAAATGCGCTACGGCTACTCAGTTCATAGGTATTTACAAACTCTTCATCGTAGTAGTAATACTCGCTTTCCACCAAAGACAGCGCGCCACCACCCGAGTTATAACCACGACGAACACTGGCCGCTAAGGTGGTATTATCATTCAGCGCGTATTGCAGTACTAACTTCGGCAGGGTAACGGTATTGGCGTCATCGAGTTTTTCCTCAAGTAGACTACCTTGATAGCGCATGTTGAAGTTACGTAATTGCTCCTCACGCATCACGCGGCCACCAACAGTAATCCAGATCGAGTCGGCGAGCCCATAGGTGACTTCACCATAAACGGAGGCTGACTTAGTGCTGTCATCACCACTATAGATTGAGCTGCCAGTACTACCAAAATCTTGGCTACGTTTAAAATAGGCTAAACCAACAAAACCGTTGAAATCTTTGTCTTTAAGGCCAAAGCTATATTTGCCATCTACGGTATAACTCTTGTCCTCCATATCAACATATTGCTGGGCGGTCACGAGAGGCTCATAGGTTTCAAAGCCCCAATCGTAATCCATATAGGCGACAATCAGATCGAGGGCTTGCCCTTCCCCGAGGTCATAATCCACTTTCACTGAGTGAGTTGTCGATTTAGTCTCGATATAACGTTGGGAAATCGGCTTATATGCCCATGGATCGTCACCGGTAAAATAGTTACGCCCTGAGTCACCTTTCTCATCATTGTAAGAAAAGCTATAAAGCACTTTGAGATCCTCAATCGCGCTCGGTTGCCACAAAAATTTGCCGCGCCAGCGATTGGTGATCAACTCATTTTGGTCAAATGTGGCGGGATTCGTCTCGTATTCCAAGCCTTTATTGTAGGTTTCGCCCGTCACATTTTGCCCGCTCACCCTAAATGCTAACTCATCATCGAGGATGGGGCCTGAGAGCATCACGGCACTGTCGATAAAGTTATCTTGATTGCGATAACCCACGCGAGCCGCGCCCTGCCAATCGAAGGTCGGATCTTCGGTTTTAATAAATACCGTACCGCCAATGCTGTTACGACCATTAATCGTCGATTGCGGACCGCGGAAAACCTCAATTTGTTGAATATCCCACAGCCCAGTATCACCGGTAAGATCCGCAACAAAAGGCTCCGCCACACCATCGACTAAGGTTGATACCCGCGCACGAGCCCCACCGGTGAAAGAGTTAAATCCGGAGGCCGAACCATTACCAGAAACCCCACGGATATCGGGCACAGAGCCGGATAACACCACCACGTTCGGCACCTCTGATAAGGCACTTGAGGTTGATTGGTATTGGCCGCTATCGAGGGTTTCCTTATCAATCACTGAAATAGATGACGTCGTATCCTTCAGGCTACGCTCAATCTTTTCACCATAAACAGTAATTTTTTCAATCGGTTCTGAAGATTCCGCATCCACACCAGCATAAACGGAAGAGACCAGTAAACTCGAAACTATTGCGGCAATTGCACTTTTCTTAAACGCCCTGCATTTCATAAAAACCTCGACGGCACTCATTGATAAAAAGGTGTTAACTAAAAATGCCGACAATTTATCTTAAAACAACCTTAATCACAATTGATAATCGATATCATTTACATTCAATAAATCACTTTGTGATATAACGCAAATACATTAGGTATTGAAAGGAAAAACACTTTAAGTGTTAATAAGATAAGTCAGTTACAATAACTTTATATCTACAGATATTCGGCCACAAAGACTTAAGCAGTCACCCTATAGCGTTCTTCTGTTTCTGCCTATATTCTAAGTTGCTAATAGGAGGATTAGCGGAAACACGGAAACCATGGGTGATATTTCAAAAGCAAAATTGATGTACCTAGCGATAGGAGTGTTCATGGGGATCATTATTGGCAACCTATCACTATCGATAAGCAATTTATTTTTAGGAATTGCATCCATATTAGGCTGGTTAGTACTAATGGTCGGAATTCCTCCCTCTAATAGTCATCAATTTCGAATTGCAACTTTCTTTATATCAATCAGCCTACTACCTGTGTCGTGGTGGATTTATATAACGTCCAATTAAGCGCCTAGTGGCCATATTTTTGTCCTGTATTGGCGATAAGGGTTTCGATCACATGCTTACTGAATGAAGTGATAGTCGTGAAGCGAATAGTCAGTCGTAAATTCATGACCAACACTGGCGTCGGACGGTTATTCCGCGGGTACAAATCTTTTTGAATGCAGTTGATATTCTGCTTGTTCGTCCCGAGGTTAAACGCAATAGATACCAAAGTTTTCCCTAATCAGAGCAAAAATCTTCCCTCAGTAACTCTCGCCTTATCAACCCATAAATCGAGCGCTACCATTACAGGAATTATTTCAATACATCTGCCTGTTTCTGTACTCGGCTCGCCCAGTAGCCTGCCAGCATGGCGCCTGAGAGATTATGCCAAATTGAGAAAATCGCGCTGGGGACGGCGGAGACTGGGCTAAAAAACTTGATACACAGAGCGGTCGCGAGACCCGAGTTTTGCAGCCCCACCTCAATCGAAATGGTTTTACACACGGTGTGACTAAAGCCGAGCAAGCGGCAACAGGTATAACCCAAGGCGAGTCCTAAGCCATTATGTAGAAACACCGCGAGTAAAATCACAGGTCCCACCTGCGCAAATTGCCCCGCATTTAAGGCCACAATAATACTGATGGCCAGCACAATCGCCACGATAGAAATAATGGGCAATGCGGGGGCAAGTTTAGCCACCTGCGGTTTAAAGAAATGATTCAACACCACACCCACAGTTACTGGGATAAGCACGATTTTAACGAGGCTGACTAGCATATCCACTAAAGGAATAGCGACCATCTCGCCGATTAATAGCTGGATAATCAACGGGGTGAGCACCACACCCACTAAGGTGGATAGCGCCGTCATAGTGATGGATAAGGCGACATCCCCCTTGGCCAAATAGCAGATCACGTTCGATGCCGTGCCGCCTGCCACGCTCCCCACCAGCACCATGCCTATGGTCAACTCCCGATTGAGCCCTAACAGTAAACTGATGACTAAGGCACTTAAGGGCATTAGGGTAAATTGCAAGATTAAGCCAGTGATAACGGCGCGTTTCTGCTTAAATGCATTGGTAAAATCCTGCAAATCTAAGGTCAATCCCATGGATAACATAATCACCACCAGCAACGGCACTATGCTGGTTTTTAATCCGCTAAACCATGCGGGCATCAAATACGCCGTACCCGCCCCGAGTAAGGCAAATAGCGGAAAAAAGCGGTTGATATTAACCAATGGGAATCCTCCAAGATTTCAGGCGATTTGAGGAAATTAAGCAATGTCCGCTGGGATAATGACAGCCTGACTCCCTCAGCACAAGCCAAAGCGTCCACAAGTAAGAACCTCAACTTTTAATCATTTCAGCCTTTCGATTGAGCTCTTAAGTTAATCGCTCAAATTCAATAACAAAGAGCCAAAAACCTCAGTAAATATGCATCTATGTTTACTAAAACATGATCTGCTTAACAAAAAGCCCGTGATTTCCTTGTTAGGAAACCGTAACTTATAACCAGTTCACGTTTTATTTACTCCATACGAGGTAGTCTAATTGCGCTAGGTGGTCGTGAATTACCTAAAGCAATTTTGGTGTTTACGGTTAGCACTCTCAGATAGGAATCGTTATGTCTTCAGTTATTCAAACGCTCAGCGGCGCGATCGCAACGCCTTATCAAGCGAATATTACCGTCCCTAACTGGATGCTCAGCTCGATGGAACGAGTCATGCAGTATTATGTCGATAAGAATCTTCGCCTTGATACACTCTCCGCCGACATCATGCCCGCTCCGGTCGAAGGTAAAAAGTACATGCTTTATGCCCATGTGCCCTTCTGCCATACCTTGTGTTCTTACTGCACCTTCCATCGTTTTATGTTTAAGGAAGACAAGGCGCGCGCTTACTTTATCTCCCTACGTAAAGAGATGGAGATGGTCAAAGCCTTAGGCTATGACTTTGAATCTATGTACATTGGCGGTGGCACCACCACAGTATTAGAAGACGAACTCGCCCGTACGATTGAGCATGCAAAGACCTTATTCCCAAGCATTAAAGAAGTGTCTTGCGAGTCGGATCCACAGCATTTAGACAGCCCAGGCTTTAAGCAACTCAAGGGCTTAGTGGATCGTATGTCCATCGGCGTACAAAGCTTTAACGATGACATTTTAAAAATGACCGACCGCCTTGAAAAATTCGGCACAGGTCAACAAACCTTCGACAAGATTATGGCGGCTAAAGAGCTATTCCCCATTATCAACGTCGACCTGATTTTTGGCTTCCGCGGCCAAACCGATGAAGTGATCCAGCACGACTTAGATATGGCCTCGCGCCTCGACCCGAGACAGATCACCACCTATCCGCTGATGATCACGCACCAAACGCGTAAGAGTGTTAAAGGTAAACTGGCCGCACCACAGGCGGATATGGCCAACCAATATCGCCAGATCTTAAACAGCTTAAATGGTCAATATAATCAGTTGTCTGCATGGGCATTTGGTAAAGCAAATGACGAAGGTTTTGATGAATATGTAATCGACTACGATGAGTATTTAGGGGTTGGTTCAGGCTCATTTAGCTTTTTGAATGACACTTTATACGTCAATACCTTCTCGCTACGTAAATACCAAGAGCGGATCGCCGCTGGCAAGATGGGCGTCGAGCAACAGAAGAACTACAGCAAAAAAGATGTGATGCAATATCGCTTTCTGCTGGGGATGTTCTCCGGTCGCCTATCGCGTAAATATTTCCGCGAAACCTTTGGCGTTAACTTAGACACAGCCCTATTTAAGGAAATGACCTCGATGAAGCTGATTGGCGCCATCAAGAACGACCCCACCGATCCCGATAATCTGATCATCACAGATAACGGCAAGATGATGGGCCTGTTAATGATGAAAGAGTTTTACGCTGGCATGGATAACGTGCGCGCCCAATTGCGTAAACCACTCAAACCCTGCGATATGTAAGCAAGAGTAAAACCACTAAAGGCCCTTTATGGGCCTTTTTGTTAAGGTGATTTCGCGCTACTCTTGCCTCGGTTTATTCGCATTCGTGACCAACCCAGTAATAAAGGAGTATTCGTTATGGGTTTTACTGATCAAGAAAAACAAGCACTACTCGCCGTTAAGGGCGTTGGCCCGACTGTCATTAAACGCTTTGAAGAAATCGGTATTAGCTCACTTGCGCAGTTGGCCGAGCATGAGGTCGAGGATATCGCCAACCTCGTCGCTAGCATGTTACGCACCACTTGCTGGAAAAACAGCCCGCAAGCACGCAATGCTATTGCCGCAGCCATCGAACTTGCCCGCCATCAATAATCTTTTGATTTCCAATTCGTTGAGATATTTATGCCATCTTATTTACGCATCTTAGCTTGCACTCTAACCGCGTTGTTATTTAGCACATCGGTTTTTGCCAACGACAGCAGTTTCGGGGATGCCAATGGTTCAATCACCCTTAAATATCAGCCGCATATCAGTATGGACAAAGAGTCACTCTTTATCAGCGAGGCCGAAATCAGGGTCGATTATGTGTTTACCAACACCAGTTCGCAGGATCTTATCGTCCCCATCGCCTTCCCTATGCCACCGATGTTTTTTGGCTCCGCCGATCACAGCAGCATCGATAACTTCACCCTAAAAGTGAATGGCAAAACCCAGCCAACCGAGCACAGGCTCGTCGCCCAACTTGCCGATAAAACCGATATTTCTGCCGAGCTTAAAAAACTCGGCTGGGGTGTAGAGGAAGTCGCCTATTTTGCCGAATATAGCAAAGTCCCCAAGGGCAAACCTGCGCTCCCCAGTCAATGGTTGGATGAGGACCAACAAATCGCCTTTACCCTAAGTGATTACTTTGTGTGGCAGCAAACCTTCCCTGCGGGCCAATCTGTCTCCATCAGCCACAGTTACACGCCGAGCCTCTCAACAGGCATCCCCGATACTGCCAATAGTATTATCGATACTTACACTGAACTTGCCTGTTTAGATGAAAGCGCTAAGCAAGGCATTCGAAAGCGAAACCTTATCGTTAAACAAGACGGCGAAGATGTTGAATATGGCGTGGAATGGAATCACCTTAGCTATATTTTGGTCACGGCCAATAACTGGCAAGGGGCGATTAAGGACTTCAAACTGACGCTGAAAAAATCCCAGCCCACAGATCTCATTAGCCTGTGTTTTGATGGTGAACTTAAAAAAACCGATCCACTCACCTTTGAATTCCAACAAAAACAGTTCACGCCAAAACAAGATCTCAGCATCCTGTTTATTCGTAAACCGAATATTGAATAATCAAAAAAGAAGCCAGCTAGGTGCTGGCTTCTTTATAAATCACTGTTTTTAAATTTAAAAACTATATGTCATACCTAACCAGTAACGACGGCCATCTTCGATGTAGCCATATTCTTCTTGGGTGATTTCCTTATCGAAAGCGTTATAAATACCCGCGCTGAACTTAATGCTGTCGTTAACGCGATAGTTGGCCCCTAAATCTAACAGCGTATAGGAAGGCGCAATCAAACTGCTTGAAGAAGGCCCAGTGGTTGGTTGGCTCTCTTCACCACGATAGTTAACCCGCAGCCAAGTGCTTAACTTATCTATCGGCTCATAGTTAACCGACAATTGCACCAGATGTTTAGGTAGCTGGTTCAATGGACTCCCTTTGTAAGCGCCCGTTTTTTGCTCCGAATCGGTATAAGTGTAGTTACCCGTGAGCGCTAAGTTGCTGAGGATTTTATAGTCGATACTCAGCTCAACCCCTTGGGTGACTGCCTCATCGATATTCACATAGGTGGTTGGGTCGGAACCAAACTGATTCGGCCCATCAGTACATTGAGTCGCAGGGCAAGCGACACGGGTGATCTTGTCCTCAAACTCGTTATAGAACACACCAGCACTGGCCGTGATGGAATCGGTCAAATCCGTGTAAATGCCTAACTCATAGTTCACAGAGGTTTCGGGTTGCAAATCCGGATTACCATACATATTGCCGCCTCGGCTCACCTGCCCCCAATCTGGCACGGTTTGCCTTAGGCTCGGCGCCCGAAAGCCCGTCGACACACCGCCTTTTAAGGTAGTGTGCTCGGTCAGCCCCCAAACACCGTAAATCCGTGGACTAAGGTGGTCACCAAAGTTCTCATCATCGTCTAAACGCAGGCCCAAGGTTAAGGCAAAATTATCGACAATACGCCATTCATCTTCTGAGAACACCGACCATTGACGGCGACTAATATCGGTTAAGTCACTGACCTGATTACCAGTTTCATCGGTGAGATCTTGATAATTGAAAGCAGCACCAAAGGTTGCCGTATGACTTTCACCTAAGGTGGCGATCACACTGGTTTGAGCATCGGTATTCTTGATTTTCATCTTGCGGGACTTGTTATCGTACACTTCGTGCTTGATATAAGTATCCGATGTGCCAAAGTCCCAACGTCCGGTATGCGACAATGAAATCGTGCTGTTTTCATACTCGGTTGTCGACGATGCAGGGCAACCACTGCGGCCACAACTGGCCCCCGGCACTAATGGCGCAACGGTTTTCCCTAAGGTGCTGTCCAGTTCTTGGTTGGCTACGCCCACTTCTAACATAATGTCATGGTCTTGATTCGGCGTAAGGGCAAATCTGGCGGTGAGATTATCCGCATCACGGCCTCGGTAACCACCGTAGATATTATCTTCTTCACGCTGGGTATATTGGCCGTATAACTGCACGCCGAGCAGATCTTTAATCAAGCCACCGTTCACAAAAAAGTTGCCCTGATACACATTGCCCGAGGCCGACTTTTCCTGCAGCGTGGTGTCGAGGCGCAGTTCCCCCTGCCACTCATTGGGCACTTTACGGGTAATGATGTTGATCACCCCACCAATGGCGTCAGAGCCATAAAGCGATGACATGGGGCCGCGGACAATTTCAATCCTATCGATTGCGGCGAGCGGCGGCGTCCAAGCGCCTTCAACACCTGGACCATCGCTGTTGGTGCGGGTCTCGCGGGAAGACTGGCGTTTACCATCGACGAGGATCAACGTGTACTGGCTGCCCATGCCCCGTAGACTAATGTCCCGACGGTCGGCACCACCAGTCACCACCACGCCAGGCACCTCTAACATTGCGTCGGTTAAATCACGGTAAAAACGAGTATCGAGATCCTCACGGGTAATCACGCTAATCGATGCCGGCGCGTCACGCACTTGCTGCTCAAAGCCCGATGCGGTGACGACAATTCTTTCCATCATCTTGTCTTGATCGAGTGCGGCATCCGCCAAAGCCTGAGTGGCTGGTAGCAATAATGCGGCAGAAACTAGCTGTGCGAGGATCTTTTTACGACGTAACAACATAACCAACAAATCTCCCTTGACCGTCTGTAAATGATAATAATTTTCAATACGCCAATGTATCCCTATGTTACAATCGGCTCAAGTTAGACTTTGAGTAATCACTTGTAAGAGTTGCTTAAGAATGAATAGAAATATGGTCAAGGGCATGATCGTGTTTGCCGCCATCGCGGAAAAAGGCTCGATGAGCGCTGCGGCAACACAGCTTAATCTGAGTTCATCGGCGGTGAGCCAACAAGTCGCCAAGCTTGAAATGGATATGGGAATTAGTCTGTTTCACCGTAATACCCGCCACCTCACACTCACAGAGGCGGGAACGTTATTCTATGAAAACTGCATTAAAATCATAAAAATAGTAGAAAGCGCCGAACAACAGCTGCATGCATTAAAGGGCACGCCTTCGGGGGAGCTTAAAATTGCCGCCCCAGTCGGCTTTGGCAGCGGTTTACTCAGCCAACCATTAGCGCACTTGTTGGCAGCCCATCCACAGATCAGTCTCAATCTGCAATTGCAGGACGGCCCAATTGATATAGTTAATGAAGGAATCGATCTGGCAATTTGCATCGGCCCGCTGTCGGATTCGAACCTTATCGCTCGCCCCTTGGCAGATTGGCGCATGCTGCTGTGCGCCGCTCCGAGCTATATTCCCCAGCATCATAGCCTACAGCATCCTCACGAGTTACAAGGGTTCAACCGTATTAGCCACAGCTATGCTAAGCCCGAGTTTTTAACCCATTCACAGACTCAAGAGCGAATAGAGCTTCCAGCCCAGCGCATCAACGTCAATAATATGCAGACGCTGATCCAACTCACCCTCGATGGATTGGGCTATGCCGTATTGCCAGAACCCGAAGTGTATCAATACCTTGCATCTGGCCAACTGGTAACACTTTTACCCGAATGGTCGCTACGCACCTACAGCGTTTATAGCGTGACCTCGGCGCGGGATAAACAGCCCGCCAAAGTGAAAGAAGCCATCGCAGCCCTTAGCCAATATTTTAGCCAGATGGATTTTAACCCAAGCCCAGCATCACTAACTCTGTCCAGCGCCTGCGAGCGCACACCGAGATTAGCCATACCCGCCTAACCCTTGTAGACACGCGTTTCATTTCTCTGTGGAGTTAGAGTATGCTGTTCTATCCATTCGATTAAACAGTAGTAACTCAATGCAAGATGTGGCCTTAGTGTTAGAGGGCGGCGGCCTGAGGGCAATTTATACCGCCGGCGTGTTAGATGCCTTTTTGCAGCAACAATTGCACTTCCCCTATGTCATTGGTGTTTCGGCGGGGGCGATTTATCCCGCTTCTTATGTCTCACGCCAATTTGGCCGCAATTTAAAAATTCAGCAGCAATATCTGCGGGATAAGCGCTATATGGGGCTACGCCACTGGTTGGCCACGGGTAATTACGTCAATACCGATTTTACCTATAAGCGCATGGCCTATGAGTTACTGCCTTTTGATTTTAAAACCTTTTTAGGCAGTGGAACCGAGTTTAAGGTCGGGGCATTTAATTGCCAGACAGGACAAACCGATTACTTTGGCATGGCCGATTTTCAGGAGCACGACAAATTGCTCGACGTGCTGATCGCCTCCTCTAGCCTGCCTTTTATGGCCAATCCCTATCGGATAAACCACCAAACCTACCTCGATGGCGGTATCGCCGCGCCCATTCCTGTAGCCAAGGCGCAGCAAGAGGGCTATTCACGCCAAGTAGTGATCCTAACTCAAGACGCAAACTATCGAAAATCACCGATGAAGTTCAATTGGTTAGCGCGCAAGCGTTATCAAGCTTATCCGGCGGTAGCCGCTGCACTTAAAGTGCGTCACCAACGTTATAACCAATCCCTCGAGGAACTCACCAAGAGTGTTGCCAGCGGCCAGTCCTTTGTGATCCGCCCTGCTGCGCCACTTAATCTCTCGCGGCTTGACCGCAATATCGATAAAGTGACCGCCGTGTATCAGCAAGGCCTCGCCGATGGACAGGCGATTTTGCCTAAGCTGCGGGCTTGGCTAAACACTAGGGCAGAAGTTAGTTAGGGAGCGAGGTAAGGACATTGTCGATAATCAGTTCCCGCAACCATTTATGGCTGAGATCGTGTTCAAAATGCTTATGCCACATAAGCAGATACGCACCGGGGATCAGCTTAATTGGCGAAGGTAAATACTTAAGGTCAAACGACTTCATCACAGCTAAGGCATAACGGGAAGGGGCACAGAGGATCAAATCGCTCTGCTCGCACAGGGCCAGCGCACTCTGAAAATCCGTCATATTCACCGCAATATCCCGTTTACGCCCTTGGATTTGCAGCACATCGTCTAACAACCAATGCTCCAAGCCGCCAAAGGCGACCTGTAACTGGCGATAGCTTAAAAAGGTGTCGAGATTCCATTCCTGCGAAAGGGCTGGATGGTCACGGCGCATCAGGCATACTGTGTAATCCTGAACCAATTCAACATAATGGATATCATCCGGGATATGGTTTACATGCATGGGCGAACGTTCATCCCATTCGCGGCAACCTATGGCGAGATCGATATCGCAGCGCATCAATCTTTCCATGGTATCCAGCCGCCAGGTTTGGCAATTAATGCTCACACCGGGCGCCTGCGCTAAAAGCGAAGGCATAAAGTGTGGAAAGGTCAGCGAATAAGTCGTCTCGACCAGATGCATTCGAAATTGCCTTTGGCTTAGGGCGGGCTCAAAACTATCTGGTCGAGTAAATTGCGCTAATTGCTGTAAGCATTGGCGTAAGTCGGGCGCCAGCGACAGTGCCTTGGGCGTCGGCTTGAGACCGTAGGCGGTACGTTCGAATAAGGGGTCGTCAAACACTTCGCGCAGGCGAGTTAGTTGCTTACTCACCGCCGACTGACTTAAATGCAGCCGCGCCGCCGCGGCCGTGACACTCTGCTCCTCGAGGAGAATTTCCAGTACGGGCAGTAAGTTTAAGTCTAAGTGTTTTAGCATCTAACCCCTCGCTTTTAAGGGATTCCACCTCAAGTTTTGCGGCAACTTCATCAGCAGTAGCGACAGTAAAATCACTAAAATCCCTGCCCACTGGCGCATATCTAAGGCTTCACCCACAATCAATACGCCTAATGATACGGCAACCACGGGATTGACTAAAGCCACCATCCCCATGATTTCTGGTCCTAAATTTCGCATTGACCAGAGCCAAGCCCAATAAGCCACCGCGGTATTGGCGGTAGCTAACCAAATGAGTGAAGGAACCACATTCATACTCGGTATCTGTGGCGGCCCCGCCATAAACCACGCCAGCGGGATCAACATCAATCCCCCCAAGAGTAATTGCCAAGCGGTGAGCACTAAAAAGTCGCCCACATCCCAGCGCTGCATCCAGCGGGAAGAAAAGGCAATCAACGTTGTCGCGCTCAGCATACACAGGACACCAATCGGGTCGAGATCCGCCGAGGGATTAAGCAATAAAATCACGCCACCGAGACCCATTAAGCCAAGCAGTAACCACTTCATCCCCGGGCGTTTTTTATCAATCAGCCAAGCGAGGATCAAAAAGATTAATGGCAATGTCGCACCCAGCGTGCCCGCAACGGCACCCGGTAGCCGATAGGCACCGATAAACAGCAGCGCAAAGAAGGCGCCAATATTACAAAACGCCAGCAAGCTTAATTTAGACCATGCCAGCGTCGGCAAACGTGGTCGCAGCATCAGCAGCAATATGCCCGCAGGCAGCGCGCGCCAAACCGCCACCCAGTAGGGCGACATATCCTGTAAGTAAAGACTCACCAGTGCATAGGTAGTCCCCCAAAACACTGGGGCGAGTAACGCAATCACAAACGGCATAATGACTTCTTAAAAAGTATCTTGATATTGAGATATATTACTTTGAGAGAATAAAACAGGCAAGTGCTGAGATAAGGTTAATAGGGAGAAAAGAAAATGGATTCGCATTTATGCCGCTTTAGATATGCGCACGCAGAGCTGCGCTTAAGGCTTGTTTGCCGTATAATCGGGCGTCATTTTTTATAGGCGGGCAAGCATGTTCCATATCGCACTCTATGAGCCAGAAATCGCACCCAACACGGGTAATATCATTCGCCTTTGCGCAAACAACGGCAGCCAACTGCATCTAATTGAGCCACTAGGGTTTGATTTTGAAGAGAAAAAACTGCGCCGCGCGGGCCTAGACTATGCCGATTTAACCAATGTGACTCGCCATAAAAACTTCGATGCCTTCCTCGAAGCCATGGCAGGCAAACGCATTATGGCCTGTACCACTAAGGGCAGCCGCCCTCACACTGAACTCAGTTTTGCTAAGGATGACGTACTGTTATTTGGCCCTGAAACCCGTGGTCTACCGATGCCGATTATTGAGTCGATCCCGACCGAGCAGCGATTACGCATTCCGATGGCGGCAACCAGTCGCAGCCTCAATCTTTCCAATGCCGTGGCGATTATCAGCTACGAAGCCTGGCGTCAGCTCGGGTTTGAAGGCGCAATTTAATAGGTAACCTGAGCTTCGGATAAGAATTTAGCTCCCAAAAGGAACTAAATGCTCGTTCCCTGATCCGATCATTCGACCAAGAGTGATTAGAAAAAGGAACGAGCATGAACAAACTAGTTGAAACTTACTGTGATGTCGATGATTTCTGTCAGTTATTTATCCCACATTGGCAACGCTTATTGCTTGATAATGGTGAAATGAAGCGTAATAGACCTTGTCGCCTTTCTCCCGCAGAAGTGATGACCATTATCATTCATTTCCATCAATCACATTACCGAGATTTCAAAAATTATTATCTGCACTATGTTTGTCGCCAGCTAAAACCCTATTTTCCAGAGTTGTTGAGCTACACTCGTTTCCTTGCATTAATGCCTAGCGTCGTTGTCCCTATGTGTAGCTATCTGACTTCAAAGCTTGGAAAGCCAACGGGAATTCAGTTTGTCGACTCCACTAAAATTGAAGTCTGTCATATTATTCGAGCGAAGCGAAATAAGGTTTTTGAAGGCATTGCCGAACATGGAAAGGGAACTATGGGCTGGTCGTTTGGATTTAAACTGCATCTTATTATCAATCACTTGGGTGAAATTGTAGCGTTAAAACTGACGAAAGGTAATGTCGATGACAGGCAACCTGTCAGTGAAATGGCTGAGTCTCTTTTTGGTAAGCTTTATGGTGATAAAGGCTATATTAGCCAAGCCCTAACAGGTGAGCTTTTGGAAAAGGGCGTTGAGTTAATCACCACAGTTCGTAAGAACATGAAGAAAAAGTTTATTTCTCTATGGGATAGAGCAATCTTAAAAAAGCGATTCATCATTGAAACAGTGAATGACCAATTGAAGAACATTTCCTATATTGAACACTCAAGACACCGCAGCGAGCATGGGTTCATGCTCAATCTACTTGGTGGATTGATTGCATATTGTTTAAAAGAAGAAAAGCCATCGTTAAATCTAACAGCTCAGGAGCTTGAACTGTTAGATAGCTCTAATTTAGTGCTGGCTTAACCAGATCTGAGGTTAGGTAGGAATACTGATTTGGATTAGGCTGGACTTCACCAGCCAATTTTCTAATCACTCAGCCAAATCATTCAGCCATCCACGCCGAAAAATTGTTTTAACTCAATTCACACCAAAACCAGATAACCTTGCCATCAGGTATGTTGGATGAATTATCATTGTTTCCCACTGACACAATGCGGTTTTATTTAACAGAGTTGTCCCGCTAGGCTCGACGGCTGAAGCGGTATACATTGCCACTGTTTCCTCAGTGACACGCCGCCTTTTTATTTAACAAGAGTTATCCCTATAGGCTCGACGGCGGCATCTGCAACACATGGAAGTGTAAATGCCGCGTTCACATGGCCAATGATGTTCCCAACATCATTGTGGCATTTCCCATATCCCTATGGGTCAGATGTGAAAGAGCGGCCATGCCGCCAACGGCCACTGTTGCAATAGTGACAATTTTGACGACCATTGAACTGTTCATCTGGCTAAAAGCTTTTGCCCCAAAGCGAGATAAGTTTGTCGTCAGGTGTGTAGGATGAATTGTCATTGTTTCCTCAGTGACACGCCGTGAATATGTCCCTATAGGCTCGACGGCGACATCCATGTCGCCAACGGTCACTGTTGCAACAATGGCAATCTTAACGACCATTGAACGGTTCATTTGGCAAAAAAGCTAATTGCCCCAAAACGAGTTGACTCGTTGTCTGTGGCGCAGTCAAACGCAGACTTTCTCGCCTAGAAATTCTCATCCAATTCACTCAAATTTTGCAATTCTTTGAATGCCTAAAAGCTGGACAGGCATACAGTCATATTGAAATTATGACGATTTTTATCCTAACTTCGTGCGCGTATTCACATTCCAATATAAATAAATATTATTAAAATCATGCAATTATAAAACCTATAGGTTAGATAATAGGTTTGGGAAACGCGCATGCGCGTTTTTCCAGATGGTATATTTAACAGAATGCTGATAAGTTCTTTGCATACAGATAGTTAACTGTGCGCGTTTTCACTGGTCCAACGAGGTAAACGCGCATGCGCACTAATAAAATGTTATGCACAATCTAGTTTAAACACCGTAGCCTTTCAGGCAGGTCATCGCTAACAAATTAAGGTACTACCGAATGAGCTTTTCAGATTTTCTAAGTGAGTACCTGCTAGCTCTCTCTACTCAGCTAAGCTCATCAAATACTTATCTCACTCTGTTCGCAGCAGTTCTTGGAGCTATAGTTGGTGTATGTTTATCTGTAGTTTCTGGTTGGATTTCAGGTTACTTAAAAACCATTTCATACAATGAAATAGTCAGAATGCAAGTAAGGGATTTGGCTTTCGATAATATTACAAGGTGCGATTCAAATGTTGGAATCTTAAATAATGAACTTTCAAATTTAAGCCCAGGCACTGGCCGCATGACTCTCACTGGCATCTCTAACCTAATCGACTACCAACCTTTACTTTTACAAATACCAGCAAAATTCAAAAGCCCAGAGTTATTTTTACTAAGAATGCAAATCTCGGCCTTGAACACTCACCACTCTCAATTAGTCAATGTAGTCAAACTCCGCGACAGCCTATCAATAGAAATAAGAAAAGCACCTCAGGGCCAACAAGAGTGGGAGCTAGTAGGGCTTCGCTTAGAATACGACCGTTATCTATTGAGCAAGTACAACGAAATCAAGATCTACACACAAACCTTATCTGACTTTACTAAAATGTCATTTTGGAAGCGCGCCCGAATTAATTTATCAAGAATCAATAAGCTTGAAAGCACGCTGAAAAATTTGCAGTCACAAAAAGGTGGGTAGTTGTGCATAACAACTGGTTCAAACCGTTCGCCTCGCTCACTGGGACGGGCTAAAGCCCGCCCCTTAACCAAACGTTATAAGCCTAGAGGATAGTATGAGCAAGGAATCAAAGATTGCGGATAACCCGTCAGCAAAAGATATTATTGAGCAGATGAATGCTTTTGATAGCTTTGAGAGTCTCTATCGCTTAATCCCATTTTCTAAAAAGCTATTCCCAAAATTGGATAGTGTTTTTTCAGATTTCTCAAAACTAAAAGAGCAAGCGAATATTCTCTTGGTGCCAGACCAATTCAATGAAACCTTCTCCTCGCATGGGTGGATCGCCTATGAAAGTATGAATTTTGATGTCATGAAAACTGCAATAGAATTACAGGCATCGGAAGGCTTGGAGCGTGCTGAAGAATATCTAGCCGATTCGTATGATGAAGAAACATTAAAGTGGGGAATATTACGATTTAATGGGAATCGTGATTTTAGAAAAAGAATAAGGCTTGCGGAATTGGCCAGTGAGGATTACTTGTGTGGTAGATATCATGCATGTGTTCCACTATTGCTTAGCTTGCTTGATGGTCTCGTAAATGATGTATCGAAGCATGTAGGTTTTTTTGCAGAGAACGTCGATCTAACGGCATGGGATTGCATTGCAGCTCATGAGTCAGGGCTCCAGACACTAGCTTCAATTCTCACTAAAGGCAGAAATAAAACTAATGAAGACCCTATATCTATCCCATATAGAAACGGGATACTTCATGGTCGAGAGTTAGCCTTTGATAACAAAGTAGTGGCAGCAAAGTGCTGGGCCGCTCTCTTTGCAGCGAGAGATTGGGCTGGAGCACTTGATGATGGGAAGAAGGAACCAAAACCAAAAGAGGAGGTGAGCTGGAAACAGCTATTTAAGCAAATCTCTGAAACAAACCTAATGAAAAAATCCATTGAAGAATGGAAGCCAAGAATACCTGAGAATATTCCATATCTGCCATTTGAAGGGGATATTTCCAGACTTCCTGAAAATACACCTGAACATGCAGTGGCTGCCTTTTTAGATCATTGGTGTAATAAGCGATTTGGCCCTATCGCTGATGCCCTTTTATACTTTACCGACACTCCTAAGGGTAAAAAAGCTGGTATGGCGCGTCAAGATTTTGGAAAGCATGTGCCGACTTCATTCAAAGTATTGAGTGTCGATGATCAAGCTGCAGCAGTTACTCATGTAATAGCAGAGCTGCGTTTTGAAATTGATGAGCAAACAAAATTTAAAGAAGTTTCGATACGTGCAATATATCAAGACTTAGAAAATAATCCTTCGGTCAGGTCTATACCGGGTGGTCACTGGAGAATAGTTCAAAATTCTTTCACTGACATTATATATGCGCCCAGCTTATAACAAGCGCCTGCAATCTGACCTCCGGCTACTGTCACCTTTTGTGCAAAACCCCACACAAAAGGCGCCAGTAGCCTCCGGCAGTTGAGGCGGGCGTTAGCCCATAGAAATTTTTATGCGAAATGCACCTGATACACCGACGACCTAAAACGTTTTTGTCCCAAAGTGAGTTGCGTATTGTCGAGCATGAATTAGTCGGCTTAATGAGGTGGTGCGATAGGCGCCATCTCTATCCCACGAAATAGCTGATAGCGGTCGATATCATCGTCTAAATATTGGATATTTTGCGTCCACTGCCATGCGCCTTGGGGCGATTTAGCTTCGAATAACAGTTGGATTAAGGCGGCGCGCGCATTCACGACTCCCTCGCCCAGCAAGGAATAATCGCCATTTTGTTGATATAAACTAAAGAGTTGCTGCTTTTCCTGCGAGACACCGTCGTAGTAGGTTAACAGCACTTGCTCGCCTTGCTCTCGAAACCACCATGTCTCGCTGTAGGGAGCGTGCGTACCGACACTTACGGAGAGGAGCAACTGGCGCTGATCATGGGAACAAAATCCATTGACCGTCACTTGTCTAGGGGTGTCACTTGCCTTAGCGGCATTGCCCTGCCACTGCCCCACCATTTGCGGGCAAAAGGCTTTAAAACTGACCTTAGCGGCTTGCGCAGGAAAGATAGCCAAGCAGCCCAAGGCGAGTATCAATACATTTTTGATCAATAGCTTGCCCAGTTTTTGCGGGATGATTAACGCCATATTCGAGTCCTATTTCAATCTCCCAATACATTAGCGTTAAAACACCTTAGCCACAAATACGCCATAACACTTTTCGCCATACCCAACATACCTTGCCATCAAAATGTGCTCAGTGGTTACAGTTACTTACATAAAAGTCACTCTTGCCACCGATAGACTCAGTTTGATTTCATGCTCAGTTTCTATACTTTGGGGATTAATAGCTAAAAATAACAATAACGCTCTGAATGATAAGGAGACATCTAGTGAAAAAGGCAGGCATCTTACTGCTTAGCTTACTCATGCCCTTCAGCACGGCATTTGCAGAAGCAAGCAAACCACTCTCAGTCGAATTACTTTGGCAACTCAAACGCATAGGTAGCCCAGTGGTATCCTCCACGGGCGAGCATATTATTGCGCCTGTGACTGAGTACGACCTTAAGGAAGACAAAGGTTCAACCCAACTGTGGCGCTTCGACGGTGAAGGTAAAAATAACCGTGCGATTACCGCCAAAGGCTTAAAAGTCAGCGAGCCGGTGTTTTCGCCAGATGGTAAAACCTTGGCTTTTATCAGCGAACGTAACGATGATGACGCGGGCCAAATTTACCTGTTACCTATGGATGGCCCAGGTGAAGCCAGCAAACTCACGGATATCCCCACCGGCGTCAATGGCATCAAGTGGGTTGGCAAGCATTTGTATTTTATCAGCAATATCTTCCCTGAGCAGAATTGGGAGCAAATGAAGGCCCAGCTTAAGACAGATAAAGATAATAAAGTCTCCGCCCGCCAGTGGAATGCGCTGCCCTATTCGCAGTTCGATCATTGGTTAGATGAGCGTCGTCAGGCCCATGTATTTAGGATCCCAGCCACAGGCGGCGCGGTTGAAGCCGTGACTCAGCCTTTAGGCCATGAACTGCCACGCTCAAGCCAAAGCAGCTCAAGTTATGATATTTCCCCCGATGAGAGCTTAATCGCCTTCAGCGCCTATGGTTCGGATAATCGGGTTGATCCTAAGTTAGATTTGTTCCTCGCCACCATCGGTAGCAGCAAGGCTGAAAACATCACTCCAGATAACCCAGCGCCGGATCTGAACCCAACATTTAGCCCTAACGGCAAAACCCTCGCCTTTACTCGCCAAAAAATCCCCGGATTTTATGCCGATACGGCAAGGCTAATGCTGCTGGATGTAAGCAGTCGCAAACTCACCACGCTCACCGCGGATTGGGATCGCTCAGTGTCTGACTTCAACTGGACACCCGACAGCAAGGGGTTCTATGCCAGCATTGATGATGCCGCCACTAACCGTATTTACCATATCGATGCCAAGAGCGGTAAGGCCAAGGCCATCACCCAAGCTACCGACTTTAGCCAACCTGCTATCGCTAAAGATGGCCAGTTGATTGCGACCAATCAAAGCTTTTTGTATCCAGCGCGTTTAGTCAGCATCAATCCTCGCAATGGTAAAACCGAGCGTTTAGAACAGTTTAACGACGATATTTTAAAGGATGTCGATTTAGGCACCTATGAGTCGGTCACCTACAAAGGTTACCAAGGCCAAGACATTCAAATGTGGGTGCACTATCCTCCCGGGTTCGACCGCAGCAAAAAGTATCCGCTGTTTATGTTAATCCACGGCGGCCCACACAACGCCATTAGCGATGGTTTCCATTACCGCTGGAATGCGCAAACCTTTGCCTCTTGGGGTTATGTCACCGCGTGGCCAAACTTCCACGGCTCTAGCGGCTTTGGACAAGAGTTTGCCGATGCCATTAACCCAGATTGGAAAAACAAATCCCTCGAAGACGTACTCAAAGCGGCAGACTGGTTTAAGCAACAAAGCTGGATCGATAGCGATCGTATGGTCGCCGGCGGCGCCAGTTATGGGGGCTACTTAACCTCGATTATTTTAGGCCAGCCACATCCCTTTAAGGCGCTGCTGATCCATGCCGCGGTGTACGACATGTACGCACAAATGTCGGCCGACTTTGCCGTCCACAGCACCCGCTTTGGTAACTACTGGGATAATCCTGAGCTGTATAAAGCGATTTCACCCCATTACTTTGCCGCCAACTTTAACACCCCAACCTTAGTCAGCCATGGTCAGCTCGATTACCGTGTGCCTGTCGGCCAAGGTTTTGAGCTATTCCGTACTCTACAAACCCGTAATGTTGAATCGCGGATGATTTATTTCCCCGATGAAAACCATTGGATTATGAAGCCTAACAACTCCATCTATTGGTATAACCAAGTGAAAGATTGGATGGCTCACTACGCCAAGCCCGGTGCGCAATAACATCTAGAACCTAGAACAGAAAAGCAAAAGGTCTGCACTATGCAGACCTTTTTATTGGGCGAAATAGACTAACGCCAGTGGTTATTGACCAAAACCCACCGCATTAATATCAACGGTTTGCACTTGGCCATACTTGGCCGCGATAGGCGCAATCTTGCTGGCGTTGCCGATCAGCACAAACTGTAAGTCCTTTTGCGGGAAGTAAGTTTTCACTAACCTTTGAGTCTCTTCTAAGGTTAAACCGTCCACTTTAGCTTGGAACTCGTTGATAAACTTATCATCGAAGCCGTACAGATACATGCCAGATAAGAGTCCTGCCAATTGGCCCGAGGTTTCGAACTTAGGCGGGAACTGACCTTTAACATAGGCTTTAGCCGAATCCAGAGTCGCTTGGTCGACGCCTTTTTCCCATAAACGAGCATAGGTTTTCAGGGCTAAATCAATCGCCTGTTGAGTGGTTTCCGTCTTAGTGAAGGTGCTAATGGTAAACACGCCCGAGTCGGTATAAGGACTAAAGCCGGAGCGCGCGCCATAGGTTAGCCCCGCATTCACCCGCAGCTCATCGTTCAGCCAAGAGGTAAAGCGACCACCTAAAATCGTGTTCACTACCGTTAGCCCCACATAGTCTGGGTTATCACGGCTAATGCCTAAACCGCCGATAACAAAGGTGGTTTCCATTGCATCTGGCTTATCCACCAGCAGCACTTTGGCCTCAGTTAACTTAGGCAAACCTTGGTTTAAGTCGGGCTGAACGAGTTTTTCGCTGCCTTTCCACTGGCCAAAAGTCTGAGTTAGCTTGGCCTTCATCGCCGCCACATCAAAATCCCCCACCACTGTTAATGCGGTATTGGCGGGTTGATAGTAGCTTTTATGGAAGGCGCGCAGCTGCGACACTGTGACTTGCTCAAGTGACTCACGATTACCCGATGAGGCATTACCGTAAGGATGAGCACCGAACACCAGTTTGTCGAAGTAACGACCAATCACGGCGCGCGGGCTTTCTTTATCCTGCTGTAAACCCGCAATGGCGCGCTGCTTAAGCTTGTCGAATTCTGCTGAATCAAAGTCTGGGCTTAATAGCGCGGCGCTGAATAGGCCAAGCATCACATCGGTATCTTTCGCCATAAAATCGGCGGCCAGATAGCTACCTTCTTTATCGGCTTCGGCCCCTAAGCTAGCGCCGAGAAAATCCACTTGTTGCTCAATCTCGGCCTTGGATTTACCCGCCGCGCCAAGGAGTAAACCTTGGGCGGTCATTTGGGCGATACCTGCTGTGGTGTCGTTTACCGCCCCTGCACGCACGACCGCGTTTAGGGTGATCAACGGCACTTCGCGCTGTGGCATTAAATACACTGTAAGGCCGTTATCTAGCACTAACTTGTCGTAACTTGGCATGGCAAAGCTGCCGGTATCGACGCGTTTGGATGCAGTGGTGGAGGCGCAGCCGGATAAGGCTAAGCTAGTGCCTAGGGCCAATGCGACCAATAACTTCGTCGGTTGCCAAGATGATTTGACAAAGGATGATTTTACAAAGGAGAGTTTCATTGCTATCGATTTCATTGAGAGTTCTCCTCGTTTGCCGCCAATACCGCGACCGTGCGATTCGATTTGCGTAAATAGGTTTGGGCAACACGTTGGATATCCGCAGGCGTTACCTTGTTATAGGCCTCTGGCGCATTAAATAACTTGTCGTAACTGCCAAAATACATTTCATAGGTGCCGATAGTGTTGGCCTTACCATTAATGGTTTCCATCGCGCGGTAAAAATCCATCAACTTGATATTTTTAACTTTATCTAGCTCTTGCTGGCTAACGCCATGGGTCGCAATGGCATCGATTTGTTCAATCAGCCCCCGCTCTAGCGTCGATGCTTTCACCTCTGGCGTAGCTACACCCATGACGTAAAAGAGATTGGGATCGACCGACATCGGCATATAGGTTTGCGCTTCTAAGGCCACTTGTTTATCCACCAGCGCTTGATATAAACGCGAGCTATTGCCTTGGCTTAAAATCGAACTTAATAAATCCAGCGCATAAAAATCTGCGTGAGTCGCTGCCGGAATATGGTAAGCCAGCATCACATTAGGCGTACTGACCGAGGCTTTTTGAACAAAGGTACGGCGCTCACCCTTTTGCTCAGGCTCCACGGTACGCACGGCCTTTGGCGGTGTTTGCGCAGGAATAGGCGCAAAGTACTTGTCGGCCAAGGCTTTAACTTGGGCAAGCTTCACATCACCCGCAATCACCACGACCGCATTGTTTGGCGCGTAATAGGTCTTATGGTATTGCACTAAATCTTCCAAGGTCCAAGCGGCGATATCCGATTCATGACCAATCACAGACCAAGAATAGGGATGCGCTAAAAAGGCCACGCCTTTAACTTCGCCTTCGAGGGTATTCCAGTTAGAGTTTTCAAGCCCAGTTGAACGCTCCGACTGCACTACGCCACGCTCGCTTTCCACCATTTCTGGATTGATATCCAAGTTGGCGATACGATCGGCCTCGAGGTCGAACATAGTTTCTAGCGCATTGGCTGGGAACCAGTCGGTGTAAACCGTCATATCCTCTGTGGTATAGGCATTGTTAGCCCCGCCCGCAGCTTCCATCGTACGGTCGAACATCTTAGGGCCATATTTTTTCGAGCCGTTAAACATCATATGCTCGAAAAAATGTGAGATACCAGTAATGCCCGGGACTTCGTTACGGGAACCGACTTTCCAAAATAGATACATGTTGGCATTGGGAATAGAAGAGTCCTCTAGCACCATGATTTTCATGCCGTTATCTAGCGTGAAACTCTTAATGTCTTCTGCCGTGGTGGCCTGAGCTTGGCTCAAGGGATTAAAGAGTCCCATCGCCAATACCAGCGCCGATAGCGTGCGCTTCATCTTGTTCGCTCCTTGCTGTAAAAATTCACATAAGAGGGCATATTGATTAACAAATCAAGGGCGAAAAGATCTTCCCGCCCAATTTTTTGTAAGCTCAAGTTATACCGAAAAGCTGACGGAATAAGGCTTAAGCGGTTTATTGCGCCTTAAGTGCCGTAAGCGCAACCTTAGTCATGGCCTCAACACCAACTTTTAACGCGCTTTCATCCACATAAAATGCTGGCGAATGGTTACTGGCCGCCGTTTCAGGATCGGTGCCCTTTGGCGTCACCCCGAGGAAGAAAAACATCCCAGGGGACTCTAAGGCATAGAAGGAAAAGTCCTCGGCACCTGTGATTAATCCAGGCTCAATCAGCATCTTATCGCCAACCACGCTGGCAAGCACGGGGCGCATACTGGCGACCAATTCGGGATTGTTCACCACCACGGGATAACCTTGATGGATTTCGGTTGTCGCGGTGGCGCCTAAGGTTTTTGCCGATAACTCGGCGATTTCGGCCAAGCGCACCTTAATATCGGCACGCATAGGCTGGTCAAAGGTGCGGATGGTGCCAATCAACTCGACTTCATCAGGAATAATATTCGAGCGAATGCCGCCATTGACCGCGCCAAAACTCACCACGGCAGGCGCTTTGGTAATATCCACCTGACGACTGACAATAGTTTGCACATTGGTAATAATTTGCGCCGCGGCCACAATAGGGTCGACACCATTCCACGGACGCGAGCCATGGGTTTGGCGACCTTTCACTTTGATCGTAAAGGAATCTTCACTCGCCATTGCTGGGCCGCTGCGCACCCCAATCATGCCGCTTGGCATACTCGAGGTCACATGCATCCCAAACACTTGGTCGGGTTTACGCTTGGCAAACAGCCCTTGTTTGAGCATTAATTCCGCGCCGCCCTCTTCGCCATCGGGCGCACCTTCTTCAGCAGGCTGGAAGATAAACATCACATCGCCGGCAAGGCTATCCTTCACTTTCACTAAGTTCTCGGCCACGCCCATCAGCATGGCCACATGGGTATCGTGGCCGCAGGCATGCATCACCCCTACGGTTTGACCGCGATAGGTATCTGTCGCTTTAGAGGCAAAGGGCACATCGACGACTTCGGTCACGGGCAAGGCATCCATATCAGCGCGGATCGCAATCAAAGGGCCGGGCTTACCGCCCTTTAACTTTTCGCCTTTCAAGATAGCAACAACCCCGGTATGGGCGATGCCCGTTTGTACTTCTAATCCGAGGGATTTCAGATGCTTTTCGATAATTTTGCTGGTGCGAAACTCGCGATTAGATAGCTCTGGATGCTGGTGTAAATCTCGGCGCCAGTCGAGCACCTTTTGCTCCACACCCGCCGCCAGCTTAGCCGCATCGGGCTGCGCCGCATAGGCAGAACTTAAGCCTACACCCATTAAACTCAAAGTGACGATGGAAGCCAGTAAGCTCTTGGCCAATTTTGATGTACTCACACCGAATGAACTCACATAAGGTGCAAAGGATGTGGCGACAGAAGATGTTGATAAAGCGCGCGATACCGAGGATACAGTCATAGCGATAACCTATTGTTGTTTTTATAAGCTATCTAAACTACACGGACATTGAGAAATTGTTAATAGATTTAATAGCAAGGCTTGTAACGAAGAATTAATGTGGGATAAACACATCATTTATGGCCGATGACAATCCACACTTGGACGCATAAAAAAGGGCCTCCGTTAGAAGGCCCAAAGACAAGGTACTACTTAAAGGTGAAGTTTACTTATTAACATTCCATTTTTGACGTGATGCGGCCATCAAGCCAAGCATCAGGACAGCAAGCCAGCCCAAGCTACCGCCATCGCTCTCTTTAGTCTCTTCAACAGGTGGTGTTGGAGGTGTTGGTGGCGTTGGCTCCACACCATCAGAGTTCACGACTAAGTTGAAGCTCGTTTGCACCATGTCATTTTGATAAACCTTATCAAAGGCTTTCACTGTGACAGTGGTTGTACCGTGCCAATCTTTTTCGGGAGTGATGGTGACTTGGTTACCATTAACAACTGAGGTGATATGCGCGCCTGTGACTTGGATACCATTAGCGGTATTTTCTTTGTCTTGCACTAGCACCTCAAAACTGATGCTGGTGTTTTCAGCAACAGACATATTGCCGAGTGCACCTATCGCAAGGTTTGAAGGTACTTTGAGGCTTCCGCTAGAGGTCACACTACTGCTGCCAGTGTAATCACTTTTAGCAATAATCTGCAGATCTTGACCTACCGCTTTAGCACCAACACGGGCTGAGAATGATAGTTCGATTGCTGTCGCTTCAGGCCCAGTGTAGTTAGCACAGACCACTAAGCCTTCTGCAATTTTCTTATCCAGATCGTTAAAGGCAAAGCCATCACCGATATAACCATACGCAGGGCCAAAGGTGCCACGTGGTCCATAGTAACCATGTAAACCAATTGAGCCTAAATGCGCTTTGTTACCGGTTAATTTGTCATAGGCAAAAATAAACTCATGTTCACCAGGGGCAAAATTAAGCTGAGTTGAGGCTAATAGCTCAAAACTGTAACGGGCATCGTAATCAGGATCATGGTTAATACCAAAGGCAAAATCCTGACGCATATTATCCCATTCAACAATCAGATAACGTCGGTCATTGGTAACAGCAAGCGATACGCCGTCCATGCTTTCGGTATCCAAATTATATTCAGGGATGGTAACACCATCTCCACGCCATAACGGAGCAATCACAGTATCGGGGAAATATTGCTCTTCCATTGGATAGTGAGCAGCCCAAAACAGTGGCAGTTGATCGAGCTGAATAAATCCACCAGGAGAAATACTTAAGGTATCTTTGTGTGAATACTCCTCTGGATTGTTATACAGCGGGATACGATCAATACCAAATGCGCTTAATGGCACAGTTACCGTATCATTCACCCGACCAGCAATTGCCGCTTCAGACGCGATTCCAGCCTCGGTAAATAAATCCAAATAATAAGGATTTGAACCGATGGGAATTCGACAGCTCTCGTCGGTCTCGCTGGTGGTAAAGGTGTATTGACGTTTTTGCGCATTACTCGCTTGTTGCATCGCTTTCAGAGTAATTTGCTGCGCAGCAACAGTGAGACCAGCTTTAAGATCTTGGTTATTGCTGTTCGCTTTTAGCGTGTCAGGCAATAATTGCAAACCTTCAGGCAGTGTTAAGGCAATATTCACATCGCGCTCTAATCCGAGTAGGTTTGGTGCCATCAGCATCTTAACCTCAACAACATCGCCTTCTTTGGCTTGTTGTTGGCTGGTCGTGATACTGACATCATTGCCCTCATGTACTAAATGCACGGCCATTTTGCCAATGTTGCCAACGTTTTGCGCACCATTACCGACTTCAACCAAGCCGTATAAGCGATCACCCGCTTTACTGCCTGTGACAGACCAGTTCATTTGCAATTGGTAAGGATCGATACCATTGGTACTTGCTGGCCCTGTTACATTCAGTTGCTTAGTATCAGTGTCGGAGATAATCGCCAGACTCGCTTTAATGCTGTCTTTGGTATCAATCTCGTCTCCCCATGGGCGCTTAAAGTTACCTAACATCACCCAGTAACGGCCTGGCGTTGGATCATTGATCGCGCAATAGTCGGTAACATCGGTATAGGAGTAACAAATCGCCTCGTCATACCATTCCACTTTGCCGTTGCTATTCAAGTCCATACCAATATCTAAAGACGTTGATGCGGCATTATCTGCAGAGACTTCTTCCCATACGATGCGGCGAGTGCCTTCTGGTACGTCAAAGAAATGCACCGAAACACCCGGATTATTTTCCATTGTTTCAGGCTTTGTAAAGTCAACATAGGCGGCATTAAGTTTGTGCTCTGTGACTGTACCTGCGGTTAAGCCACTCACTTTGACATTCAGCGCGCTGATTTCTTTGGTCATTAACTCTGGTGTCAACATAGTGCCAGTATCGCGGTGGATTTTTCCTGCGACAATTTCAGGCAAGCTAGAGCCAGTAAAACGTGCCATTACGGGCAAGTATTGATCTGGCAAACTGGCATCCGTCGGTTTCAGGTCAATTTTACCAAACACTTCGTTTGAGGAAGAGTTAGCGTTGACAGAGGTTACATCGAGGATTTTCGCCGTTACCATAATACTTTGCTGCTCACCCGCTTTTAACTTAATCGTTTGCGGATAAACACTTAGCTCAAGGAAAGGCGCGCCTTCTGTGGTAATTTCGGTCGCACTCACGTTCCACTCACCGTCTGTCGTGGCAGTAAAGGTACGCATCCAAGTGCAGCTACTTTTACATTCCGCATTGACTAAATAAGGCACGTTTAACGCGGTCACATCGCCACCTTCCATGGGGTTGGCTGCGCGATAATTGTCACCGTTTTCATCCATCACCAGACCCGCTTTTACCGCTCTGGCTACGTTAATCACTCCGCTACCCATATCGTAGAAAGCTGCATCCACTAATTTTGGCGGATTATCGTAGGTTGGAGCTTTACCTAACACGGCGGTGGTCATCAGTGCCGACTGGATCATCGCAGGCGTCCATTGTGGGTGCGCTTGGGTTAATAACGCTAAAGCGCCCGCCACATGTGGACCTGCCATAGAAGTACCACTAATGGCTTCATAATCACTCGGTGAGGGATACAAGCTAAAAGGCATTTCGTCAGAATAAGCAGCAAACACGTCCACCCCGGGGGCTGACACGTTTGGCACCATTACATTGGGGTTAGTGCTACTTGGACCACGGGAGGAGAAGTCAGCTAACACATCGGCTTCGCGCTCAGTGGTGATAATCTTACCCGCAGTGATGGTGACTTTAGGCTCTGTGGTGTTGGCAATCCATTCAACAAGCTGATTGCCTGATGCCGCGTCGATGTGCATTCCAGGGATAGGGAAAGGGTTTAAATTTAGGCTATTCGCGCCAGTACCATCGTCCCAAGATACGGCGTTATATAAAATAATCCCACCTGCACCGCCCGCAGCAACGTTAACACCTTTCTGTACGCGAGCATTTTCACCGCGCTTACATAACACGATATCATCGCTATTGAATGTGCCAGCTGGGAAAGGAGCCAAGCACAGTGGATCACTATAGGTTGCGGCATCAACTAAACGGCCAGTGATATCTCCCGTTACGGCATAACCTGCCATTTTATTAGGTGCGTTTTCACCTGCAAAAGTGAGCGAGCCTTCAACAGGTTCAATTTGGCGACCATGGGTACTGGCAGCAACGGATGTTAACCAAGGCGAGACATGGTCGATATAGCCTGGGCCATAGCGTCCCCAGTTACCCGCCGAAGCAGCAACAGAGATCCCCGATTCACGCGCAGCTAAAAACGCCATTTCAACGGCATCGTACCAAGGCAGACTTTCAAGTCCACCGATAGAGAAGTTAATTACATCGACGCCGTCGATAATGGCATCTTCAATAGCAGCGACTAATGCATCGCCAGGACAACCACCGTAGTTTTCGCCATACGAACCACCACCGGGATAACACACTTGGTAGGCAATAATGTTGGCTCTTGGGGCAACGCCTGAAATTTCGGGGAAGACTAAAGAGGTATCAAAACCATCTGATTTTTCATCAGTTCCACTCAGTTTAAAGGGCACATTGTAGAGCACGTTACCCGCAACAGTACTGGCAGTATGTGAACCATGGCCGTTGTAATCTTCACCATTGGGTGGGCGTTTATAATCCACTTCCCACGGTGGCAGATCGGGTTGGAAAATCGGATCTTTATAGGTATCGGTAATCATATCGTAAGAACGTACACCGATAAGCTTACTGTTACACATCAAAGGATATTCTTGGCAGTCGCCCAGATAATTGCCTTCGCCTAATGGGTTGACGTGCTTATAACCGTCTGCCGAAACTGCGGCAAAAGAGGGGTGATCTGAGTTAATCCCAGTGTCGATAATACCGGCAATAATGCCCTCACCACGCATCGCAACGCCGTCGGGAGTGCTCGTGCCCTGCCAAATCATATCAGCGCCAATATGCTTAGGGCCGACATCGGTGAATAATTGATATTCCTTCGCCCGAGTCACCGCTTTAACATTGGGCAACTTAGCCACTTCAGCGGCTTGCTCCTGAGTTAACACCATGGTCATACCGTTTAGTGCCACATTAAAGCGACGCTTTATTTCAGCATCTGGTGCAACACGCTTGATTTGGCTAGCGGTTTCATCCTGAGAGCGCGTTAAAAAAGCTTGGTAGTTTTTAACGGTTTTGCTCTTTAAATCGATTGTCCCAAAACGCTCATTAGAACGTATTGCGGGCTGATTGCTACGAGGCGACGTGGCGGCAAACTCAGGTCTATCACCCTGATAAAGTGAAACAGGAGCATCCATTAATTGAATAATATAGGTATGCGTTCCATCAATGTCCTTTTCCCATGCAAATGGCGCCTTATTGCTACTCCCATTTACAGCGCGATGGACGTTCATACCAATTTGACCCGGTCTATTAGCGCGATTCAAAGCCGGATGGGTTGGTTTATTTTTATTGGCTAATATTTGTTCGGGTGCCAGCTTGATACCAATAAGTTTTTGCTCGGCTTGGTTCCTATCTAAAGGATTGGCAACTAACGTCCCTATTCCGGTCGCATATAGCGCCGCAAAGGTCATTATGCTGATCTTCTTCAATTTCATTACTCATTCCTTGTTAGATTTATGTTGCAAATTTGTTATTTGCAGAATGAATAGTTACCGTCAGCAATACTTTAAAGCCAATGCATTTTACGTATCAGTTGATGACAAAAAACTATACGAGAACAGCGCCAAATAATTAAAAAATCAAAACAAACACTTACTCATAATTGTTAATTATTCACATGAAGATAAAGATACAAATTGTCACCAACGTCTACTTGTCGATACTGAGCCACAAGGGTATGTTGCACACATGTTGTAATTACTTGACAAATAACTTGTGATTGAGTTTAAGCATCTTAAAAATTTCCAGATTTTAGCCAAAGAGCGTAATTTTCAAAAAGCTGCCCAAAAATTAAATCTTGCTCAACCTTCATTAAGCCGAAGCATTCAACGACTCGAACATATACTGGGTACAGAGCTGTTGCTGAGGGGAAATCAATCAACTTCTTTAACCCCTGCTGGGGAGCTCGTTCTCAGCCATAGTCAGCATATTTTGCAAAACGTCGAAGCCCTTCGAAAAGAATTACACTATATGCAGGGTAAGAGCAGTGGCTATTTATCAATAGGTGCAAGCCCTGTACCGGCAAATACCATTCTAGGGCCGATTCTCGGACGTTTTTTTGAGCAATACCCAGACATTCATATCGATCTCGAAGTTGGTACCTGGCAACAACAACTGGAAAAATTGCTACGCGGAGAACTCACACTATTAATTACTGATGTTGAAGGTGAGATTATTGGCCACGAAAGCTCGATACAATCCTTTAATTTACCTTCTTTTGAAGCGGTTTTTTGTACCAGAGCTGGACATCCGTTGACGTATTTAGATCGCTTAACCCTAGAAGATATTCGTAAATATCCACTCGCCATACCCAAAAACTTACCTTATGGCGTCAGTGAACAATTTGGCGATCTGTTTAATAAATATCGCAATGACTTTTCGGGATTATTACATTACGATTCTTTCCCACCGATAAAAGGCGCCCTATTACACTCTCAAATTGTCGCATTAACACCACAAATCACCTTATTTGATGATGATATTAAGCATGCGGTACGAGTAATAACCCCCATCGATATGCCTAAACTAAACGTATTTTTTAGTGTGGTAATGCTTAAAAACCAAATCAGTGCTCCCGCAAAACGCCTTTTAAGTTTGCTACTTTAAGTGATGTTTGGATTTACTACGGAAGATATAGCGCACTGACATTAAAATGAGTATTAAAATGAGCATTAAAAACAAGATAACACTCGATTAAGCTATAGATAATTTTTAGCCATACATTCTGTCAAATATAGTTTATTAACCTTGGCATTTATTACGAATGCTGAATTAGTTACGCCCCGTTAAATGATCAGACAACGACGAATAGATATCCTTACCGGACAAGATTGGGACAGAAGCGTGATAGACCCCTAGCTCTAACTCGTCAGTTTCGGATTAAAATTTCTATGGAGATAACGTCTAATTGCGTGCCGCGTAGCTGTCCCACAATAATTATTTGTTAGGTTTGTAATTGTTTGAGCATATTTAAAGTTGACTCACTAAATATGCCATCTTCAAGTTGCGTTGTTGTTAGACTGAAATATCGCAACACATCGTAATATGTTTCTCTAATTTGATGAATCAATTCTTTTAATTCATCAGGTGTTATTGCATTGCTTTTGAACACAGAATTCTCGGAGTGCGACAAATCAGAATGAGCAATCGTTTTACTACGAATATCTAATATTTTTTTGACTAGATTGGCGTGAGGTTTCAACTGGGCTTCAATAGTTTTAACTAATTCAGCGTGACCAAATAATCTTAAATTTTCTTTGAGAGAAGCGATACTTGATGAACGTGAATCAGAATCAAATACTCTTCCAAAAGCTAAATACATTGTTATTCCATGGGCTTCATATGATGCATGTAAAAAGTGATTAAATCGTTGTGATGCAAACTGATCTTTAAACTGTATCCTATTCTGAGAATACCCAAGTTCCCACCATATTTCATAGTGCCGCATAGATTCATCTATAGATATTTTTAGATTATTAAGTATTTTTAAAGTTTGATTATTCATGGCATCAAAAAAACTAACGCCCGCATTTGCGGCTGGTTTGGAGCACAGCGGAAAGCCAGTCCGACAACATGCGCTTGTTAAGATACATTGGCACGCCCTGCCTCGTCTAATTTCTTTAAGGCAAACTCACCCCTTTCAGATACAGCGTGTGAGCTATCTAAAGCCAAAACAAAATAAGTCGGCCACCCATTTTAAATCAAAAATAAATCTAGCCACCCAATATAAATCAACAACATAATGTACTTTACGTTTGTCTACAACTTGTAAGATCTAAAAATTGCCTAAATGAGAGTGCAAAAGTCACAGGGGCAGTATCTGAGGCAATAAATTGAGTTAATTCTTTCAAAAATAGAGTGTTTTAGACGAGGTAAGTTATCCCATCGTGTTTTTGGGATGCAAGGTAAGCATTGCTTTCGAAGTAATATAAGCAGTTATCAGTTACTGTGAAAATGCTGACAACTTGCAGCAAAGTGCCGTCGTCGCTTTTCGAGATGTTCGCAGTAATCGGTCAGTTCTTGCAAGGTTCCCACAGGACCGTAAAATAGCTTGCCAAACTCGGTTGTCAGCTTAAGCCAATTATCATGGGGGATATTTAATCTGTTCAGTATCTTACCGCTACTTTCACTGATGCTTCCACGTTTATCGTTGCGAATAATTCGGCCTGTATCATCCACCAATTGAAGGTAATCGGTTAAGGAAAACGCAATGCCATTGGGTTGGTTGTCGCACTCGTTACCAATAAATGGCAGGAGATTGCTCGGCTGCTCACCTTTTAATGCGGCCCGAATACGTAGTTGGATACTGGTATGGTCGGATTGTTCTAGTGTATCAGCAAGTTGCGCTCGAATCGGATTCAAATCAACATAGGCCATACAGGCTAATACCGCAGCTTCATCGAGTAGGGCTTGCGATTTAAAACGACCTTCCCAGAAACGACCTGTACAGTTATCCTCTTGATTTGCTTGTCTTGCAATTGGTTCGTTGAGGCAGCGCATAAACCATGAAATATCACACAAACGACTACGATAAAGGGCGATTGAATGCTTTAATCTGCTCACCTCATGCGCTTCAACCAACTCACCTTTTGCGAACTTTTGCGTTAACGCATCGCCTTTAAACAACTTATGCCACTGCTCAAGCACTTCGCGGTCAGTCCAGTGATTTGCCGTCTCGATATCGACTCGTAGCACCAGATGCAGATGATTCGACATCACCGCAAAGGCCGCCACATCAATAGCAAAAACGGCTTCAAGTTCAAACAGTAGCGATTCTACCCAAGCGCGGCGATGGTCATAGTTTTTACCCGAGTAACTATCATCGCCACATAAAAAAGCCCGCCGAACAACTCGGCTACAGCAATGGTAATAAGGCGTGTCTTCAAGGCTTATCTGGGTTCTACGAGGGCGCGGCATACAAACCTCCTTGTTTAATGCTTAACCAAAGCATAGTCGGAGATTAACTACCGCGCGATTCGCGCGATTAAGGTTGGGTGTCCGATTGTCTGCGTGCCTGCGTCTCCGATTGCCTGGTGGGTGAAAGACACCATCGAACTCAGTCAATACAACCAAATCGGTGCGACAGTGCATAAGCAATTACCCAAGGATGCGCTTGTTATTATTGGGCTTACCATAGATCCTGAACTCGAGTCAGAGCTCGAAATCATGGTGATTGCCACGGGAATTGGATTAGAGCAGACAGCAAAACCAGACCCTGTGCAGATTGTTGATGATAGCTATATCAATGTGCATGATTTTATTAAGCGTCCAGCCTTACCTTTACCCGAACCAGCACAATCGAAGTTTGATTTAGACAAGTTGCAAATCCCAACTTATCTGCGACAGCAAAAGCCTCCAACGCATTAGTGGGCTTGGTGCAAAAACACCACGTCTTTATCTATCACTTCGAGCCGCCAGCCGTAATGCTCGGCGAGCCATTGAAAGGTGGCTTCGGAGTAAAAGTTAATATGAGTGGGATCATTTTTATAATGCCAAGCGCTAAATGCCGTGGGATTAAGCACTCGCTTGGTCATCACGGCCAAAATGCCTTGAGGTTTGATCATCCCCTTCAACAGAGTCAGCAAAGCATCGGCATCACTCACATGCTCAACAACTTCGGTCAGGGTAATAAAATCGTATTGCCGAGTCAGTAACTCGGGGTGGTTAGCGTAATAAAGATCGTAGTTCTCGACCCGATAACCCCGCGCTTTGGCCATCAGACTTAAGACTTTGCCTTCACCACAACCAAAATCGAGCCCTAACGCTGATGGAGTAAAGCGGGTCAACAAAGGAGCGAGAGTTCTATCTAAAAACTGCTGATAACCGAGGTCCTGAGGGTGATTTTCGTGCTTGTCATATTCGGCTTTTTCAGCTTCAGAGCTTAGATAAAACTCGGCGGGGACACTCACCAAAGCACAGCGCTGGCATTGTTGGTAACAACGACGTTTATCTTGATGATAAGCCACTAAATCGGTGCTATGGCACAGCGGACAGGTATTCAACAGCAGTTCCTAAAAAGTCGTAAGGCAAACGGCAGAGATTGCCTTTAAATAGATCGCGATTAACAGCTAAGGTTTAGGGATTTTACGCTCTTTGGCCGCAGCTTCCTTGGCTTCTTGCAGATATTTTTGCTCACGGCTTTCCCTTTCATCAAATTGCTTTTGCGCCTTGAGCTTTTGTTGCACTTCCCAATCCTGCGGATTGGTTTGCTGTTTTATTGTTTCTTCCCGTGCTGAGGTTGTTTTGGCTGCTTGGCGCGCCTTTTCAAGTTGCAGTTGTTCAATCCGCTCAGAGTCGATACGCGCCTTATCAGCCCTTTGCTCCAAGGTTAACCGAGGTTTGGGTTGTTCAGCAGCATGCGCCGCGGGCAACACTGCGGCGAGACACATACCTAAAACGATAGTTTTGACTAGTCTTTGCATCCTACACCTTCTCTAGAGTCCTTAATTCACAAATGGCCAGGCCAAACTGAGCCTGCATGGCAAAACATAGCATAAAACATTATTTTGCCGTGATGAGTTAGCATGATTTTCGCTGAAGTAAATCAAATGAACCTATCTTAAACTGTTATTTTTTAATTTATATTTGAGCAAAACATCGATTCGGTTTATTTTTAACCCCATATGAATGATGTACGATTTGATATAAACAAAAACTAAGGGAAAGGATGTGACCTTAATCTGTGTCACCGAGGGAGTATCCTAATGATTCGATGGCAGCACTTGCTAAATAAACTCACAACAGATGATCCGCTGTTGCAAGAGAAACTCTCTATTTGGCGAGCCCATCCCCATAAAACACCCCTCGCGCTGATCCAAGGCTTTAGTTTTATTAGCGCAAACAGTGCCACCTTAGACTACTTTGGTACTGAATATGACACCTTTGTCAATGCCACACCTTATGATTTTTCCCCTAGAATTCAATCATCTGGGCGTAACAGTGTTGAATTTGCGCGGGAGATGATCCTTGAAGCCGTCTCGGGGGTTAATGTCGAATTCAGTTGGCTCCACCTTAATCATCAAGGGAATGAACTGCCCACCCGAGTAAACCTCTATCGTTGTTATTTACAGCAACAACCTGTTGTACTGGTCGAGTTACAAGCATTAAACCGTAGAACTCAAGTCAGGCCAGCCATTGCCGATGGTTTTGCCCATATCCCGAAAGAAATCCTCTCGACGACCTTGGAAGAAAGTGCCGAGGCCGTTTATATCACCGACACCGACAATAAGGTATTGGCGGTCAATAAGGCGATGTGTCGTATTTGTGGCTATAGCGCGGAACAATTAATCAATAAAACGCCCGATTTTTTAGAAGCCAACCCGCTTAATCTCAGTGAACAAAGCGAGTGTTTGCAGGCCTTAAAACAGCGCGGGTTTTGGCAGGGTGAAGCCTTAAAACAACGCTCAGATGGCAGCACGTTTCCCGCATGGCAGAGTAGTCGGCGCATCGCTGCGGATGGCATTCAATATCATGTGAATATCTTTAGTGATATCAGCACCAAAAAGCTGCTCGAGACACAACTTACCACCCGCGCCATGTATGATACGTTAACGGGGTTGCCAAATCGTTTTCATCTTAAACAGATACTGAATGGCGCACTTGAGAAATTAAAAGACGATCCTCTCGCCCTCGGCGCACTGATGTTTTTAGACCTCAACGGCTTTAAAAATATCAATGACAGCTTTGGCCATTCAATGGGCGATAGAGTATTACAACTCGTTGCCGCCCGTTTAGAAGCGGGTTGTATCGAAAAAGCGGATATTGCCCGTATGGGTGGGGATGAATTTACCTTAGTGCTACAAGATTGTAGTTGTAAGGAAGAAATACAAGAGTTCGCAGAGCAAATTTTAAGTTTATTCGACAGTCCGTTCGAAATCGAAGGGCAAAAGTTTTTCCTCGGTACCAGTATTGGTATCGCGCTGTTTCCTACACACGGTGATCAGGCTGGCCAACTGATTAGTTTGGCCGACACCGCCATGTATTGCGCAAAGAAGAACCAGCCTCATTTAGTGTTTTATGATAAAGCGATGAGCCAAGCCGCTGAGCTTAAATTAAAACTCATCAATAATCTCAGGCATGCCCACAGTTTAAAGCAGTTTAAACTCGCCTATCAGGCCATTGTGGATTTGCACACCAACACCCCCATTGGTGCAGAGGCACTACTGCGCTGGCAAAAGTCTCCCAGCGAGCATTATGAGGCAGCTGAGTTTGTGCCTTTATTGGAGGAAACGGGGCTCATTGTCAGCATAGGACAATGGGTACTCGAACAAGCCTGCAAGCAAGCATCACTATGGCGCGCACAATATCAGCCCGATTTTAAGATTTCGGTTAACGTCTCTCCGCTGCAATTAGAGCATGTAGACTTTGTCGGCCAAGTCGTCAGTGCGCTGGAAATGGTCGCCCTACCCGCTGAAGCCTTAATTTTAGAAATCACCGAATCTGCACTGCTACGCCAACCAGAACAGGCTCGCTATACGCTAGAACGTATTAAAGCCTTAGGTGTAGGCATTGCCATTGATGACTTTGGTACTGGCCTTTCTTCTTTAAGCCGCTTAGGTACCTTGCCCATTGATAGTGTCAAGATTGATGCTGAGTTTGTTCTACGTTTGAATGATGTATCAGGCCAAAAACTCTGCCATGCCATTGTGCAATTAGCACAGGCGCTCAACATTCACTTTGTGGCGGAAGGCATTGAGACACAACAGCAAAAAGACATTATTACCCATATGGGACAAGGCTTTGCCCAAGGCTTTTTATTTGGTTATCCAAGTTATGTTGAGCAGTTTACTCAGTCCTATTTAGCCGAGAAATACATTGCTTAAATAGAGACAATTAAAGGCGCTTAAACACAGTGACTGATTGTTTATTAAGATAATATAGATTGGCTATCGATAGGCTCGATAGCCCTGCCAGCACACCATAAAATATGGAATCACTCCCCTGCAAAGCAATTGGCTGGCAAAGCTATCTCATCATTTGCTGTGCAAATGAATCGTCACTATTAAACCTTGTTTTACGTTACGTTAGCGTGATCTGAATAAGATTTTAACTATTTTAATTCGTACAGAGTCTCAAAAATGCAAAAAATGAAAATCACTTGCCGCAATTCTAAAAAGTGAAATTAATCATAGCGCAACCTCACCTCTGCGGGCATCGCCTGCAATCGCATCGCAACCATAGCATCAAAGGCGACCAATAACGGGTTCACATCTAAACCCTCATCAAGCGCTTTTAACATGTAAGCACACGCCTCCAAGGTTGAGAGACTATCGCTGCGGCTTGATTTGCGGATCTTGTATCTTGACGTATAGCCTTCGGCCAAATGCACTGCCGGAAATTGTGTTAACCATGGATTTAATTGCAAGATTTTAAAGGCTTTTCTCCAGGTACCATCGATTAATAGCAACACACAATCAGCGCATATAGACTGACTTTCAACACTCGCGCTCTGCTCAGAGGGATATACAAGATAAACAGGGCGCTGACATCGGCTTAATTGCTCCCGCAGCGAGGCAAAATCCGCTTCAGACTCACCCACATATACTTGAGTATTGGGTATCACTAGGCTTAACACCCTAACACTATTCTTTTTATGTTCGACTTCAGAGGGGTGCTGTAATACCAACAGCTGCGTCTGCGGTTTTATCTGCTGTACATGGGAGCATAAGCACGCATTGATTGGATAACAGCAAGTAGGGCAATAATGGCGGCTCAAAGCGCGTTCTCGATAAACAATTTCTAGCAGTATAGCAGCTTGAATTATCAAGAATCACATCCAGTTTACTGGTTGAATCTAAAGCATTATTGACAATAAATTAACAAAGTGTATCTTCCGCTAACAGGACGCAACGACTGATAAAAGTCTCCACTACTGCCGGAAACCACTCTCAGTCAGCATAACAAAAGGAAATGCAATGCTTATTAAAAGACTTAACCTCGCCCTTCTATTTGCTCTTGCCAGCTCAACAACCTTCGCCGCAACAGATAATATTTATCAGCACGATGCAAGCTTAGATTACGTTAGCTCAACGGAAGAATTCAGTGAGGGTACTTGGAATGCGGGTTACCGCTATTACTTTACCGCGGTGAGCCAAGAGACGACTCCCTATGCACTTAGCGGATTTTTAGCGCAAACATCTAATATTGGTGCCAAATATGCTGGTTTTGAGGGCGACTTAGATGCTTATGGAATGAACGGCCAATACGTGTTTACCTCCAAATGGTTTGTAGGTGCGAATTACCAAAATCTAGGCACAGACTTATTTGACAGTGATACTTATGGTGTCTCAGTAGGTTATTACTTCAATTCAACTTCAAGCGTTTACTTGGGTTATACCAAGAGCGAGAAAGACTATGATATTGGCTTCGATGACAGAGCGAGTGCAGACCTTGATACCTTGAGCCTCGGTGTTCGAAGTTTTCTTCCATTACAAAGCACCGCAGGCGTAGATTTAACCGCACAACTCTATTTTGGCCAATCGGAGTTCACGGTAAAGAATACCCCTAACGGCGATGTCAGGGACAGCGATGAAACCACAGCGCTTATGTTGTCAGCAGATTGGTATCTCACACGATCTTGGTCTGTAGGCGCCAATTATAGCGTCCAAGAAGAAACCGACCCTTACGGTATCAACACAACATATCATTGGCGTATTAGCGATTCATTTAGTGCCATCGCCCGCGCCTCAAAATCCTTCGAGCCCGATGAAGATGGCGTTAGTTTAAGCTTGGGAATTAACGGTCGCTTCTAAAAAAATGCCCGTAGCTATGGTCAAATAAGCTACGGGCAAAGGGTGTTTCTTTAATTAGCCGTTTAGGGCGTATTAATGCTCTGCGGCTAATTGCTCTTGGTGCCAGTGGTCGAATCGGCTTAACGCCATCATTGACAGTAAGCCGATAGAGAAAAATCCCATCACTAACGCCACCGCATAGGGTGCAGTCAGGCTTGTTTGCTGAACTAGGCCTGCGATCACTGATGCGCCACTCATTTGGATAAAACCTAACATTGCCGTTGCCGTTCCCGCTCGCTCGCCAAAGGCAGAAAGCGCCATACTGGTTGCTGGGCCTAACAAGAATGCAAAACCAATACACAACAACATCATAGGCAACATAAAGGCAAAAGCAGCAGCCATTCCTACACTCGGGCCAAAGGCTTGCGCTGTGACAATTAATATCGCCGAGAGCACCAGCAGTGCTAATGCGAAGATCGCGGTGGGACGATTACCTAATTTACGGATCACTACTGGCGCAACAAAACAAGCGGCAATATTGACCAATGCATTCAATCCAAATAACCCACTAAAGGCCAGCTCGGATACCCCTAAATGGCCAATAAGCCACACGGGTGAGTAGGACACATAACTTAAAATCGCCGCCATAGCTGACATACAAGCAAAGGCATAGAACAGGAAATGGGTATTGCTCAGTACGGGTTTATAACGGCTCCAACGGTACAAAGGTCCAGTACTCACGGTATTGGCTGGGCGAGTTTCCGGTAAACGGTAGCCCACCAATAGCATCATCAAAATCGCGTACAAGGTCATAAATACAAAGGTTGATCGCCAGCCAAACTGCATGGCCAATAGACCCCCTAAGGTTGGCGCCAGAGCAGGGATCACGCAAATAGCCCCATTTAAGTAACTGTAAATCTTGGCGCCTTCTTTTGGTGAGTAACAATCGCGCACTGCACTAAAGACCACAATGGAGGTCGAACAGGCAGCCAAACCTTGTAATACCCGGGCAATTTGTAACCAATGGAATTCAATCGCGGCGGCCGCAAGCAAACTGCTGGCGCCATATAACAACACGCCAAAGAGTGCCACAGGGCGACGACCATAACGGTCTGCTAATGGGCCAATCAATATCTGCCCAACGCCCATAGCAAATAAAAATAATACCAGTGTCGACTGCACTTCGCTGGCAGATACGGCGAACTCTGCCGCCATGGTGGGCATAGAAGGTAAGTAAATATCAATTGCCAATGGGCTGAGTAGCACCAAAGACATCAAAATAGGTAACAGATTGCGCCGCATAACATGTATCTCGGTTTAACAGTAAAAGGTATTTCAGTGGGCGGTAGTTTAAATAACTCAAGGTATGAACAGAAATGGTATAATTTCCAAAGTGAATTTCCTTTGAGGAATATCTATGAATCTCGACAACTTAGCCAGAATCGACCTCAACCTACTGGTGATATTGAAGGTTTTGCTCGAAGAGCAAAGTGTCACCCGCGCAGCGAGCCGATTACACATTAGCCAGTCGGCATTGAGCAAGAGCTTGAATCGCCTGCGAGAAACGTTAGATGATCCCCTATTCCAACGTACTGCCCATGGCCTAAAACCCACAGCACATGCGCTCAATATTGGACAAAAGCTGCCGAATATTCTGCAGGACTTATATCAACTGACTCAGCCACCGACGTTTACTCCAGCCAGCAGTAATAGGCAGTTTTCCTTTGCCATGGTCGAAAGTGCCTACGAAACCTTGATCCCCTATTTTATAGGTCCACTATTAAATAGTGCGCCCAATATCAAGCTCGATTCCTATGTCTGGACCGAAAAATCTATGCATGACTTGCAGCAAGGGCAAATTGACTTTGGGATTTCAGGACGGGATCTACACCCACTCTCAGATTCACACACTGACCGACTACCAGAAGGCATTGCCTGCCAAACCCTGTTTACCGATAGACAGGTATGTTTGGTGCGCCAAGCTCATCCCTTGATGGCCGCTCTCACCTCGCCCCAATGGGATTTATCCTTGTACTTAGAGATGGCGCATGTGCAAGTGCGCTGTGAAGGGAGTGATTGGTGGGCGCTGGATTATTTTCTGGCAGACCTAGGGCACAGGCGCAAAATTAGCACCACAGTACCAGATTTTTATGGCGCGGCGAGTGTTTGCGCCCACAGTGATTTGATTTTTACCTTACCTTCTAGCTTTGCCCTACATGCCTGTAAACTCTATCCATTAAAGCTGTTGCCTTTACCCTTTGAGTTTATGCCAATGGCCTATGTGTTACTGTGGCATCAACGTAATGATGAAGATCAAGGCCATAAATGGATGCGCGACACTATCTGCCAAAGTGTCGAAAAGCTGATGCTGCCGCAGGGTTAATGGAGTGACCAATAAACAGCCCAGAACACTGACGTATTCTGGGCTGTTTTATTCAAGCAAACTTACAGAATAAACGTCGCGACCTGCGCATTAAGATCATTAGCACGCGCCTTTAATGCCTGAGCTTGGGTCAGATCCGACTTCGCTGCTTCGGTAATTTCGTCGGTCACATCCTTAATGGCCACCGTATTTTGAGTGATTTCACCCGTTACTTGGGTTTGCTCTTCAGCTGCGGTCGCAATTTGGCCTGCCATATCCGAAATCACATGTACGGCTTGAGTAATCTCCTCCAGCGCCTTCGCTGCGGCATTAGCATCTTCAACACTATGACCCGCTAACACTTGGCTGCTTTCCATCAAACTCACCGCCTTCGCCGTTGTACGTTGCAGAGTTTCAATGGTCACATGTACTTCTTGGGTCGAATCTTGTGTTCGGCGTGATAACACCCGCACTTCATCGGCCACCACCGCAAAGCCACGGCCCTGCTCACCCGCACGGGCAGCCTCAATCGCCGCATTGAGGGCTAACAGGTTAGTCTGCTCAGCAATCCCTTGAATTGTCGCTAAAATGCTAGAAATCGACTGAGCGTGACGACTTAAATCTTCAATGACCTCAGTTGCTTGAGTGACTTCATCCGCTAAAGAATTAATCGAACTACGGGTCTTATTAACTAACTCTTTCCCTTGGAAGCTGCTCGCTGCTGATTGCTGCGCAGCTGTAGCGGTATTTTCCGCATTCGCGGCAATTTCATTAGTAGCACTTGCCATTTCGGTTACGGCGGTCGCGACCATGGCAACTTCTTGTTGCTGGCGCTGTAATTCGGCCACGGCAATATGGTTAGTTTTGAGACTACGCTCTGCGTCCGCATCCAGTTCACTGGCCAACTGACGAATATGGCTGATGAGCTGATGCTGACTGCCGACAAATCGGTTAAAGCTGTCGGCCAGTACGCCCACTTCATCTTGCGTATCAACCTCAATACGTTGGGTTAAATCGCCATTACCATCGGCAATACGCGCTAGCGCCTGCGATACACATCCAAGCGGACCTAGCAATAGATTCACCAACCAAGAAATGGCCAATACGCTCAGTAATAGCATCAAGGCCGACAGCCCCAATTGGGTCAGCAGTAAATTAGTTAATGGCGCCTCAAGCGTCTCTTTGTCCAGTACTATCACTAATTCCCAATCGGTATTGGGAATATCGACACCCCAAACTAACTTATCGCGGCCTTCGTTTTCGAAATACATTGGCAGCCATGTGCTGGCCTGACGGCTCTGCTGGGGTAAATTATGATTAAGGTCGTTGTCAATATCGCTAACGGGTTTCATCGCCTTAGAGGCATCTTTGTAAGCGATGACAGTGCCATCTTTGTGCAGCATGATTGCATGACCATTGGCTGGTAAGGTCATGCGATTGACACTTTCAACCAAACTCGCAATCGACAGGTCGCCCCCAACCACACCTTGTGAAACCGCCTGCGCCATAGTGACCACTAACACATTGTAAGCTACGTCAACATAAGGTTTGGTGAGAATAAGACCGCGCTCATTTATCGCTTGTTTATACCAAGGGCGCGCTCTCGGATCGTAACCCGTACGGTCTATGCTTGGATCGGAGTCCAGCATCTGCCCCGCTTGTGTACCGTAGTAAGTGAGTTGGAATCGCCCCGAAGCTTGCGCCTGCTGTAATGCGTTTAAACTGTCACCTTCAACTTTAACGGCTAACGCCCCTACGATATCCTGACGCCCAGCTAACCACTCTTGAATGCGCTCAGCCTGTTGATCACCCAGTCGCTGCACCTGCTCCAAACTATTTTGCAACAACAATGACTTTTGACTGGAATAACTTTGCCACGACAGCAAGCCAATCACGAGGGAAAGCGCAATCACGACCGAAATCAGGATCTTTTGTTTAAGCGAGTATGAGTTCATGTTGGTATCTACGGTTTTACAGCTTTGAAGGAAGAAGTGGTAAGACTGGCTGGCACTTACTGTAATAAATTTACAGTGTTAGCAAAAACCAATCAAAAATTCGGCTAAATTTTCGCACATGTTACAGCGCAAACAAAGAATCACTCGTCACCAAATTAATAAATAATTAAGCAAAAACATAAAGATAACCAATTAAAACCTGAGCAATACCAAATAACAACCCAAAGTTCACATCAACCACAAGCCACCAACAAACTAAAGTCATGGACGTAAAAGAACGTAAATTAACCCAAATTAACGTGACCCAATCCGTTTATTTATTGCACACTGAACGTCCATAACATTGGGGAAAGAGGCTTCTATAACATAGCAATTTGACCAAGCCCGTTATCAAATACTGGGCGACTCACCTTAAGCCTCACCCATTTTGATTAGGAGTTCTTATGATTTATCAACAATTTCAACAGAGCCCATTTCAGCCACGCATTTCAGGAGCACGGGCTTGGTTAGCGATGGCAATCAGTGTCAGTCTAATCTGTTTATCTCTGTTTTTATTACCTTTTGTGCTTTTATTTGGCGCAATTGCTCTAGGCTGCTTAGTGCTATTTAGTCGTATTTATGTAGCGCGCCAATTGAGTAAGTTTAATCGTGAGCAAGCGCGCCGAGCGCAGGCACAAGCGAGCGAGGCGACTAGCCAAACGTCAGCGTTTAATCAAACCGCGAATGTTGTGCGTGAACCCCATGCAACTGAGTACCGAGGTCGTATCTTTGAACATCAAAAAGAGGAAGAGTAGCCCTCAGCGCTTAGTAGGTCTTTTGCACGATTAAGGGTATGAATTTCACCGGGATCTTGAGTGATCTTCATTACAGTATCGATTTGTAAAACAAGCGATTGCCAAAGAGGCTCGATGATCTCAGCCTCTTTGCTATTAGCATGACGGCGCGCTAGATTTAGCAGCGCCGCAGAACCCACCACATCAATGCGCCCCAAAATGCCGTCGGCCAATGCCATACTCAGCTCAATCATGGCAGGCACACTGTGACCATATTTAATGACCTCACGCAGATAGCGCTCAGCCTGACTCACATCGCCACCCAAGCCACTTTCATCATTTAGCATATGTTGCGCACGGGTAAGCATGGCATCGAGCTGACCTTGCTCTGCCGCTTCGGCCATCCAATACTCACTCGCGATAGGATCTCGCTGACAACCATCACCATTGGCGAGCATTAAGGCCAAATGATATTGGGCATGGGGATAACCCGCCTGCGCCGCTTTACTTATAAAATGATAGGCTTGCGGTAAATCCTTGGTTTGATAGTAAAGCACACCTAAATTCGCCATGGCTTCGGTTTGCTCACCTTCGGCCGCCAGCTGTAAAAAGTGTTTCGCTTGGGCTAAATCCGGCTTAAATGACTCACTGCCCACTAGGTAGAAATAGCCAAGCAGCGCCATCGCATTGACCACGCCCGCCTCAGCCGCAATAGCTATCGCAGCCTCGCCTTTAATGGCATCGGCCTCTCCCTGATAGCCATGGATTAAACTCACTCCATGCTCATAGAGGGCTTGCATATGGGTTGGGGCTGCAAGGGCAAACCAGTAGGCGGCCTTAGCAAAAGTATCACTGGCTTTTTGTGCGACAGCTTTTACTACTGGGCTATCGTCTTCAGTGCCATAGTACTGATCGACGAGGGCAAGCTCCTGCTCCTTAAGCATTAATGCTTTGGTTTTAAAAGAGATCCCCACAAGATACTGCGCATTGGAATCATCCTCCATTACCGCGCGGTAACAGAGATCTTTAACTGTTATCGCATCGCTGGCTTGAAAGCGGTATGCAGGCGCCTCGCAGCCAACCACCTTCGGATACAGATGCTCGACTAAAGCGAGTACATCTTTAATGGCTTTTTGGGCTAAGGCGAGTAACTGCTCTTGGGTAAGATGATATTTTTCAGGGTGAGCGCCACGGTTACCATCAGCGCGCAGGCGATGCAACGCTCTGGTGGTCTTCACATCGATCAGCCGTTTTTGATTTAACAGCTCAATACGATCATAGAGATTGGGGCTAGCAAAGGACACCGCTTTACTCTGCCCTAGCAAGTCAGTCAGCCTATGGGTAAAACTGCGAATATGCAGTAATGACTGAGTAGGCACATCCTGCACATAGTTTTTAGCATTGAGGTAATCATCAAGAAGCGAGGCCGAAAACCCTTGGATAAATTCACTATCCAGTAACTCAGCCTCAGTCCCCATAAATCCTTACCTCAAATTGAATTTGCTCAGTTGATATTATTCCGCAGTTGGCTTTTTAGACACCATATACAAACGGAACAATGCCAAGTTTACGAATAACCCAATAAACGCCATAAAGGTATCCGCGAGCAATTGCACAGGCAAGCCACCAAAAGATGCCGCTGCTGAAAGCTGGCTACCAACCACAGAAAGCGGTAAGTAAAGCATCAATAACGCAATGGTTTTTAACACAATCGGGCCACTAAAGCTAAAGCTTGCCTTAATCGCTTCCAGCGGAGTTAAACGCTCAACCACCACCATAAAGTTCACATAGGCTAGGCGAGCAAACAGATAAAAGCTAATAACGAGTCCCACTAACCACATAGGGCCAAACGCTGCAAATAGCATCACTGGCGCTAAAATGGCCAGTCCAGAGAATACGCCAGCTAAGAGTAAAGGTGGCACAAAGGGTAAACTGGCTTTCAGTACCATACCAGCTGATGGATTATGCCCTTGGGATCTCAGTTCTAAAAACAGCGTTAACGCCGCAATCAATACCGAGAAGAGCAGCAGAAGGAGCATCATAGCAATCATGTGTGATGCGCCAAACTGCGGGTTTTCCAGATCAACTTTGCTCATCTCTGTGCCAAGCCATAGCTGAATACCAACCTGCACTAATAACAGTGGCACCGTCAGCATGGCAAGCTGAGTGAGATGATTACGGAAAAAGTTATAAGCTTCGGTCAAAATTGCGGATAGTGACATGCGCCTTTCCAAAATAATTGAAGTAAATTAACACCGTGAATTGTCGCTAAGGATACCCAAAATCCCGCCCCAATGCACAACACAAATCACCTGAGTGAACCGTAAATCACAGAAAAGGGCTGCAACAAAAGTCTCAAAGCCGTTACACTGTCCACTTTATTGCGCGCAAACCGTCAAAGGATGCCACTCTATGAAACACACTTTCACACTCTCTATTCTGATTAGCGCCACACTTTTAGCCACTCCCACCAGTGCAAGCTGGTTAGATAACCTTGCAGGAACACCAGCAAAAACAGAGAAAGTGGCAACAGGTAGCGTCACCCAATCCAACGCATTAGTTGGCAGCGTGATGTCGCAACTCGGACTGAACCAAACCCAAGCCGAAGGCGGTTTAGGTAGTCTGTTAGGCCTAGCACAATCGAGTCTAGGTTCGAATGATTACACCAAACTAGCTGCCAGTATCCCTAATGCCGACAGCCTATTAGCCGCAGCACCTAAACTTGATGCGAACTCAGGCGTTTCTGGCCTGTTGTCTAAGGCTGGCAATATTGGCTCTTCTCTGCAAGGTAGTGCAATGGTGTTAGATGCCTTTGAAAAACTGGGTATTTCTAAAGAATTAGCCATGCCAATGATCAATATTGCCAAGTCTTATCTTGAGACAAATGGTGCCGAAGGCAGCTCAGATCTGCTGATGAAGGGTTTAAATACTCTGCTGTAAATGTCGCCCCACCCTAAGCCTATGCTTAGGGTGAACTTTAACGTGAAAAATCACTCTATCTAGTTATTCCTTCTTGCCAGAGCAGTGCCACTTTATGATTGCGAAGCTGAAACGATTCCTTCAATCCCACACCCACGCCATCTCCCCAGAGGAGAAAGCCCACCAGCTAAAATTAGCGGCGGCGAGCATGTTGCTCGAAGTGGTATATGCCGATGAAACCCTCGCCGCAGAAGAAAGAGCACTATTGCCTAAGCTGCTGACAGAGACCCTATCGATGTCGGCGCAGGATGCTAATGATTTAATTGAAGAAGCCAAAAAAGCCCAAGGTAATGCCACCTCATTATTTGAGTTTACCAATACCATTAATACCGAATTTAGCTTGGAGCAAAAACAGCAATTATTACTAGCCATGTGGCAATTAGCCTATGCCGATGGACAACTCTCCCAGTACGAAGATCAAATCATTCGCCGTACTGCTGATTTGCTGTATCTCAAACACAGCGAGCTTATTCAGATGCGTAATCAGGCCATCGAAGCCCAAGTGGCACGCTAAAAGCAAGCCATAAAAAAGCATGAATGGCAGTACTGCCATTCATGCTTTTGAATCAAGGTTGTAGATTGCCGTTTCCTGTTCCAGCTGGCTTAGGCAAGCGCCTTACCAATTTCAAAACCGACGCCTCTTAGCTCCGTTAACTTAGACCGAAGCCCACCCATTTCCATTTTTAAGCCTTTTTTAGTCGCAAGCTGTGATAGCCAACTGGTTTTATCGTCATCCTCAATAGTGTCCCAGTCCGCTAATACTTTGTGGGATAAACACAACAAAGCTGCCAATTTAGAAAATGGATTCGAATCCTTAGGATGATCTTGGTAAAGAATGCCTTGCACCAATGCAGGGGTAAATTTCCAATTTTGAGCCAACAAAGCACCAATATCGGGGGAATCATAACCGAGGAGTTCTCGCTCAAAAGCATGCTTATCTTTACCCTGTGCGACAGCTTCGTTAATTTTTTCAGCATCTTCAGGGGAAATTGCCGCAATCAATAAATCACCAATACGGTGAAGGATGCCGCAGGTAAAAGCCTCGTCGGGCTGAACACCGCACCGTTTAGCCATCTCTTGGTTGTAGAGTGCAATTTCGAAGGTTTGTCCCCAAAACTGCGCTAAATCAACACCATTGCATTTAGGCACCGCCCCCATCACGGCAGATGCTAATACTAAGGTACGCAAGGTTTGCATTCCAAGGCGTACTACGGCTTCATCAATACTGCCCACCTCGCGACTGTGGCCGTAATAGGCGCAGTTAGCTAATCTGAGTACCTTGGCACTGATCAGGGGATCATGAGACACCTTAGTCGCAATATTTTTTACTGTAGCGTTGTCGTCGTTAACGACATCAAGCAGTTCACTGATTGCTTTAGGTAAACGAGGCAACTCATCAACTCGACTCAGTAGCGCAGCAGAATCCATATTTATTCTCCTTCTAGATGAATGATCAAAATATAGAACACAAAATCTCGCCTCGCTCTTAAGCTTATGAACACTTATGAGTTGAATGTGCAGCTTTTCAGTCAGTATTTAGCAATCGCAATCTTAGTGAAAATTCAGCCCGCCAATCATAAGAATGCCTCTGCAACATAGCAAAAATCACAGCAATTCGCGCTTTGCGTTATAGGTAAAGAGATTAGACTTGCTCAATAGTTAACCTTATTTGTAAATAAATATTTCAAATAATAAGCAATGGATGTTATAGATTAAATATTGTTCATCAATTGTAAGGAAGCACTATGGGCCAAAATGCACAGGTTAATCGAACCGGGATTATTATCGTTAGCGCACTGATCACCTTAGGTTTGTTCGTGTTTATGGCGCAACTTATCCATAATCCACAGCCATTGAGAGGACAAACGTCAGATGCGCCGCAAATCAATATTTTGATGAGCGAACGAACACCTATTCCTCCGAAGGAAAGTCGCCAACCCGAACCGCCAAAACCCATCCCAACAAGGGAGCGGGTCACAACGCCGGGCGAAAGTGCTGAAGTGGTCGAATTTAGCCCCCAGACTTTTACCCCCGAAATGCCAACCCAAACCACACTCTTTACCCAATCGGCAATGACGGCCGAAGCCTTACCTGTGGTGCAAGTGTCACCTCGCTATCCGATTGAAGCTGCACAAAATGGCAAGGAAGGTTATGTGGTCGTAGGCTTTGATATTACTGCGGATGGTACGGTCAGCAATGTGCGCGTGCTCGATGCTAACCCGAAGCGAGTGTTTGATAAGGCGGCGCTTTCAGCAGTGCAAAACTGGAAATACAAACCTAAGTTTGATGCGGGCAAGGCCGTACCCCAATTAAATCAACAAGTACAACTCGATTTTAAACTGGATCAACAGATTTAAGACTCGCAGATCAGCACGCTTAAAACCTTGTGTGCTGATCTGTAATTATTTGAATGACATCGGGATTAAGCAACCTTGTTAACCGCCAAGGCCCGCTTACGACTAATATGGCTCTTTTGCCACCACAAGAATGGGGCAACAAATAGGATTAACGCAAATACATAGGCCATGCTTGCCCCAAGCGCGATACCTAACGCTAAGCAGAAGCCACAACCTAATACCACTAAAGGTAAGTTGCGACGGGGCAATAATTTAGCAGCAGCTAACATCGCCATTAAGTAGATCACGACGAACACCCCGTTACTCCAGGCAATAAGATGTTCGAGTTCCTGACCCGTGATGTGAGTCAGCACTATCACACTCGCCATCACGCCGAGTAAGGCCGCCAAGGCACGGATCGGCACACCATGACGATTCTTAACCGCAAAGCAGCGCGGTAAAATACCTTCGCAACTAAAACTCCATACAAGACGCGCGGCGCTGGCGGCATAGACGTTTACTGTGGCAAGGCCACTGGCAATTCCCAACACACCAATTACTTGCGCACCGTATCCCCCTAAAAGCGCATCGAATACACCAATCATCGCCACGCTTTTGTCAGTTGGCACTAACAGTAAAATCAGTGTGCAGGCCACATAAATAATGCCTACCAGCACAGTGCCCATCATCATTGCAGGGATCATATCCTGCTGTGGGCGACGAAAATCATCGGCAAGATGAGTCATGGCTTCTATCCCTAAAAAGCTCCAAAAAGCGATACCTGCGGCAATCATCATGGTAGAGATTTCTGGTGAGCCATAGCTGGCAAGTGAGGTTAAATGCCCAGGCTGAAGACTGCTTGCGCCAAAGAGCACCACCACAATGGCGACAATACAAAGGGTTAAGCCGAATTGCAATTTGGCCGACACTTGAATGCCACGAAGATTGAGCAGGAACAAGCCAAAAATAACGAACACCTCAGCGCCCACCTTGGGCCAGCCATCGAGGGGAATGAGTGCATTAACAAACTGGAAAGTCATCAAAATCGCAGCAGGCGCGCCCATCGGCACGACCAACAAAAAAATGAGTCCGATAGTACGGCCTGCGGTACGCCCAAAAGCCTTTTCCACAAAATAAGCGGGACCCGCAGCATGGGGAAAGACACTCGCCAGCCGCCCAAAAATCAGCGCCACTGGAATAATGGCTAAGGTGAGGAGTGACCAAGCGATAAGCGCACCAGCATGGGCCTTGTCGATTGTCATTTGCGGGAGAATAAACACCCCAGTGCCCAGCAAAGTGGTGGCCATCAAGCCTGCACCTTGCCAACGTCCTATAGTTCCGCTATGTGAGTTCATCTGTTAACATTCAATGGTTTTGAAGCCGTCAGTATAGTGAGATTTTACGCCGCAATCTGCCGTCAATTTCGGTGTTCTTAGTGGTAAACGCCAGCACAATGACGGTAAAAAGCACTATTTCAGGCAAAATGACGGTGTAACTCAAGGCCTTATACTGAGTTGTACTTTTAGGCCGCCTCACTTGTTATACCCATTTTTATCGGAGTCCACGTTGGATAAGTTTGATACCGCCATCATCGATTGTTTGCGCCAAGATGCTCGCCAAAGTGTTTCCAGTATTGCAGAGCAGGTCAATCTTTCCCGTAGCGCGGTTGCCGAGCGGATAAAAAAACTAGAGCTAACTGGCGTGATCCGTGGCTATCAGGTATTGCTGAGCGAATCGCAAAAAGAGGGAGTGTCGGCCTACTTCGAAATCCAACATAAATGTCCCCGCTGCGCCGATGTGGTACACGTGTTCCATGCAATCCCCGAAGTAATTACCTGCCGTGGTATTTCCGGTGATATGGATTTACTGGTGTATGTCCATGCCCCATCAATGCGCCGTCTTCATGAAATCCGCGAATATATCGATACTCACACAGATATCATCAAGATTAAAACCCATGTGGTGATGAGCGAGTGGATTAATAATACTGGCGAGTAATCTTGCGTGCCCCAAACAAGAAACGCCACCCCTAAGGAATAAAGGTGGCGAGGCCCTTGTGGAGGCAGGGCAAACAATACCTAAATATCAAATATGGCTTCCCTTCCCAATAACCTCCCTGTGACAGCAAATCGCGACAAGACAACGCACCTTTAATCACTTCAGCCAGCGTTATTAAAGGGAGTTAGCTCACGGTGCTTCCTTAGACACCGCTTCGCCATTCACCGTAATTCCTTCTTATCTATAACATTGAGCCAACCATGCTCAATCAAACGACCGTCATTTGCCCCGTGTAGAGAATAAAGTTACGCAGCAGTAGCACACCAATCAGACTTAAGCATGCGGTGCCTGCTACATAGGCCCACTTACGCTTTGACGTGGCCGTCATAAACAGGTTCATTGCCAAGGGGCCCGATAATCCGATCCCAACAATGCCAATCCAGAAAACCCATCCCCAGAAGCCATAACCTATCGCATTGAAAGCCGCAAATTTGCTTTGACCGCCTGACAACACTAAGCCCATAAAGAAGGTAAAAATCAGCACTATCTCCACCAAAATCAATGGGATTTCAACCTTATGGATAAAGTGAACTTCCTTGGCGTTAGGATTAGCATTAAGCAACACCCCACCCAGCAGAGAAAATGCCGCACCGGATGAGAGTCCCGAAGCCAAAAACAGCAGTGGCAATACGGGGTTTTTCAACATCGGATAGCCGGGTAAAGCCGAGAGTAAAAAGCCAGTATAAGCCCCCAGCGCGAGGGAAAAGATCACCAATAAACCGGTAATCGTGGCCTCGAAGCGGCTAAGCCAAGCTGTCAACTTCAGCACTATGGGAAAGCGACTCTCACACCATGCATCAATAGGTTTACGGAATAACAAACCAATCCACATAAACATAAAGACTTGGTAGATGAGCAGGATCAACACACCCATCGACATCACAGACTTAGGATTGTAGAAGACTAATATCTTCCAAAAATCGAAGGGCTTAGTTAAGTCCAATACCAAGATGCCCAAACCCGCCATCACCGCCACGGGCGCCACAATACAGGCCGCCTGCACAAAGCCAGACTGGTAGGCATTATGTTTCAACACAAAATGCTTGAGTAACACCGCAAAGAACATGGCGCCAGCAGATGCCCCCGCTAAAAACAGGTAAATTGCAATTGGCCAATGCCACACTAGCGTATCAAAATGTAGGGCGCTCATATTGCCACCTCCCCTGATTTAGCCACAATGCGGAACAGTTTTGGCCGAGTGCCGAGGTCGACCTTAGCCCTTTGGGTTGGGTTAGCCTTTAGCACTTGTACCACCTGAGAAGTGGGATCTTTTAAGTTGCCAAAGACCAATGCCTTAGTCGGGCAGGCCGCGACGCAGGCAGGTTGTTTACCTTGGGCGAGGTTTGTCTCACGGCAAAAATCGCATTTGTCCGCAGCGTGGGTAACAGGATTAATAAAACGAATTTTGTATGGGCAGGCTGCAATGCAATATTGGCAACCCACACACTTCCAAGCATCTACCGCCACAATGCCAGTCTCTTTATCGATAAAGGCGGCACCCGTCGGGCAAACATTGACGCAGGGCGCGTCTTCACAATGCTGGCAAGACTTACGACTGAAGTGATAAAACTGGTTCGGATATTCCCCATAGGGTCCAGTTTGCTCTATTTTTAATCGGGCAACACCCTCGGGCACTTGGTTGGTTTCACGGCAGGCAACTTCGCAAGCTCGACAGCCAATACACTTAGTTTCATCGTGGATCAGTGCGTATTTCACACTAGGTTCGGCTTTAGCCTCATTTGAGGCATTCACAGTAGCCAGTAATGTGCTACCCGATGCCCCTGCCAATAAGGCGCATGCTCCTTTGAGAAATCTTCTTTTTGAATTTTCCATAACCTTACTCCTGCTGGCCTGTATGGCAAGTACGGCACAGCTCACTGCGAACCTTAGGCGTCATCTCTGCCATAGGATCGGTTGGGCTATGTAATTTATGGCAAGCGGCACAGGCCACTTTTTGGGCATGCACATTATGCGTCCACTCTTGGGAGCTGAGTTTGGCTGGCATATGGCATTTTTGGCACACCTTTAATTGCACAGCAGCTTCGGATGCCTCATTTAATCCAAAAACCACTAAATCATTTGGTTTTTTGGGATGATCACCTTTTTCACCATGACAGCTTGAACAGGTCATTTTCATGGCATCCTGGCCGTGATGCCCTAACATTTGACCATTACGCTTATGACACTTCATGCAAGCATCACTATTAATTTGCTTCGCGGGTTCAGCACTTGTTGCGGAAAAACTGAGCAGCAATGCCATTGCACCCAAGCGTAATGACCACAGCCATTGTCGTGTAGACATAGCGAGTCCTCATATCAATTCATTGGGAAACAAAGAGGAAGTCAGGGTTCGGAGAACTCCGAACCCGACGAGCGTGGTCAAACGGCTAGCGCTTGCTTGAGACTTGTTGCATCCCACTGTTTATGCTGATTCATTTCAATAAAACCAATATTGAATTTGCTGAATAGCTTTTTCATGGGTGAATTGATTTGCTTACCGGCGTCGCTGATCACCATTTTGACTTCTGAAGAATCATGGTCAATCAACACATAGTCGAGACGGCATTCATGGTTTAAATCAGCATCGTGCTGGTCCATGTCAAATACAGTGTCGAGTGGAACATTGCAGCAGACATCGTATTTGCCTTCAACGACAGTTTTTAGTGATTTAAAAAAGTTGAAACTATCTTCATCAAATAACACTGGTTTGAGTTTCATTTCATGATGTGCAGCCTCTTCGGGATCCGCCCTAAAAAACTTAATGCAAGTCATGACAAACATTACAAACACAAATGGCACCGCTACGAATAGTACGAAGTACATAAACGCATAGCTGAGAATGACTGAAGTATTCATATACGCCTCCAATAACACAATTATATTTTTGTTTTCTCCTTTAAAGCACCTTCAGTATTATTGCAGACGGGATTTATTTTTTTGATCTTGATCACATGTTTAAATTCAAAATTAAACATAAACAACAAGTTAGGATACAGGACACATTACTGTATAGCGTAAATCTAAAATGCACATATTGATAATAGTTAATTAAAAAAATGAAATTGGCGTAACTGAATATCAAAAATTAAAATTTCAAATTAGTTTAATAATATTTTTTGAAATATAAAAAATCAAATTCTAAACCTATTGTTACATATAGATAACCGTCATTCCGCACCTAATTTTCGATTTAAAAAACTTGACGGCGATCGGTCATTCTGATCTATTACTCTCTTTTGCAGGTAATTCATCATGGCCGCTCCCGCTATCTCTATCCGTAACCTCGACCACCTTGGTTTGGTCGCTGCACTTTGCCAAGAACTCGGCATTGCTCGCATGATTGATGCGGTGCTACCCAAAACGCCGCCCTACAAAGTCTCACATGGTGAAGCGTTGGTGGCGATGATACTGAACGGTCTTGGCTTTCATAGTTCGACCTTGCACATGTTCCCGCAATTCTTTGCCAACAAGCCTGTAGAACGCCTGATTGGCCCGGGGATCTGTGCCGATGACCTCAATGATGATGTGCTCGGCCGCTGCCTTGATGCCCTCTTTGAGGCCGATGTCAGCACGCTTTATCAGGTGATGGCGGAGCAGGTCGTTGAACGATTGGGGCTCAAAAGTACTGCAGTACACCTCGATATCACCAGCTTCCACGTCGATGGCGCCTATGACCAAGCCGATGGCGAGCAGCTCGGTAAGTTGCAATTGGTACGGGGCTATAGCCGCGACCATCGGCCAGAGCTAAACCAGGTTATCCTGGAGCTTATCTGTGAAAATCAGGCCGGCCTGCCCATCTACATGCAAGCCTTGAGTGGTAATATTAATGATACCAAGGCCTTTGCCCAGACGGTACGGCGCCACTTGAGCAGTCTCAAGGCCGCGCAGGAGAGTCGTTATCTGGTCGGCGATGCGGCGCTGTATTGCGCCGACACCTTGCAACTACTGGCACAACAGCAACAGTTGTTCGTGACTCGTGTGCCTGTCACCCTCAATGAAGCCAAGCGAGCCGTGGCAACCATTGGCACCCAGTCGCTGGTTGCGCTGGGCAATGGCTATCATGGCTGTTGGCAAAGCGCCAATTATGCCGACGTCGCGCAGCGTTGGTTGCTGGTGCGCAGCGAACAGGCCAGCCACCGTGAGCAGCAAACATTAGCCAAAAACCTACTGAAAGACAGCACGCGTGAACTGAAAGCCTTCAACAAATTATGTGCCCAGCGTTTTGCCTGCGAGACCGATGCGCAGGCTGAATTAGCCCGTTTTGCTGTCAGCTTAAATCTGCTGCAACTAGAAGCAGAAGTCGTGAGTGAACCTATCTATGCAGGGCGCGGAAGGCCCCAAAAGGGTGAAATGCCGGTGAACTACCAATTTCACATCAAGGGGTTAGCCGCAAGTAGCTTGGCGCGGGTGGCTGAGGCGCGCAACCAGACAGGGGTGTTCATCCTCGCGACCAATGATCACAGTGAAACGCTCACCATGGCTGAGCTGTTGGCTACCTATAAAGCCCAGCAGAATGTCGAGCGTGGTTTTAGGTTTCTGAAAAGTCCCGAATTTTTAACCTCCTCGTTATATCTTAAAAAACCGGAACGTATCGAAGCGTTGCTGATGGTGATGACCTGTAGCCTGATGATTTATGCGGCGCTGGAGCACCGGATCCGGCAGGGCTTAGTAGAGCAGAACCGGAGTGTGGCGGACATGAAAAAGAAACCCACGCAAAAACCGACTGCGCGGTGGATTTTTTTACGCTTTGGCGGGGTGCACGAGTACCAGTTGGGAGAGGCGCCACCTCAAGTCACAGGACTCACAGTGGACCAGCAGATCATTCTCGACGTGTTAGGCGAACGGTATCGGCAAATTTATTCCTAAATCAGGTGCGGAAAGTCGGATAGATAAATTTAAGGTGCAAAACTTGGGATGGATTTCACATTAAATTAAATTAACCTGAGCTTCGGATAAGAATTTAGCTCCCAAAAGGAACTAAATGCTCGTTCCCTGATCCGATCATTCGACCAAGAGTGATTAGAAAAAGGAACGAGCATGAACAAACTAGTTGAAACTTACTGTGATGTCGATGATTTCTGTCAGTTATTTATCCCACATTGGCAACGCTTATTGCTTGATAATGGTGAAATGAAGCGTAATAGACCTTGTCGCCTTTCTCCCGCAGAAGTGATGACCATTATCATTCATTTCCATCAATCACATTACCGAGATTTCAAAAATTATTATCTGCACTATGTTTGTCGCCAGCTAAAACCCTATTTTCCAGAGTTGTTGAGCTACACTCGTTTCCTTGCATTAATGCCTAGCGTCGTTGTCCCTATGTGTAGCTATCTGACTTCAAAGCTTGGAAAGCCAACGGGAATTCAGTTTGTCGACTCCACTAAAATTGAAGTCTGTCATATTATTCGAGCGAAGCGAAATAAGGTTTTTGAAGGCATTGCCGAACATGGAAAGGGAACTATGGGCTGGTCGTTTGGATTTAAACTGCATCTTATTATCAATCACTTGGGTGAAATTGTAGCGTTAAAACTGACGAAAGGTAATGTCGATGACAGGCAACCTGTCAGTGAAATGGCTGAGTCTCTTTTTGGTAAGCTTTATGGTGATAAAGGCTATATTAGCCAAGCCCTAACAGGTGAGCTTTTGGAAAAGGGCGTTGAGTTAATCACCACAGTTCGTAAGAACATGAAGAAAAAGTTTATTTCTCTATGGGATAGAGCAATCTTAAAAAAGCGATTCATCATTGAAACAGTGAATGACCAATTGAAGAACATTTCCTATATTGAACACTCAAGACACCGCAGCGAGCATGGGTTCATGCTCAATCTACTTGGTGGATTGATTGCATATTGTTTAAAAGAAGAAAAGCCATCGTTAAATCTAACAGCTCAGGAGCTTGAACTGTTAGATAGCTCTAATTTAGTGCTGGCTTAACCAGATCTGAGGTTAAATTAATAACACCATAATTAGGTGTTCTTTAAAGTATTTACTCAATATTAAGGAATATAAAAAATGCATATTAGTAACATGGATGGCCTCGATATTCTGAGTTTAAAAATACTTGTTTCATTATATGAGAACAAGTCTGCAACCTATGTATCAAAGGCATTAGATATCCCAGCCCCCAAAATAAGTCGTAGCCTTAAAAACCTGCGAGAAGTATTTGGTGATGAGCTTTTTATCCGAAAGAAATATGGCTTATTCCCCAATGAATTTGTCACGCACTTATACCCGATAGCGAAACAAACCATTGAATGTACAGAGAAGTTTCAAAAGGTACGAGCAGCCAATGTCAATCATGTTAAAACACATGTTGAGATTGCCGCCCCAGGCCTTATTGCCTATGCCTTCCCTAAAGCCTTAATGCAAGCTATCAAAGAAGAGCAAAAATCTATCCATATCAATATTACCCCTTGGTCACTGCATACCACGCAGGACATCATCAATGGTGATACCACCCTCGGTATTTGTTGCAATAAGAGTACCGCAGATGTCGCAGCCTATGGAGACAAGTTACAAACCACAACACTGCAACGTATGGGTAAGGTGTATCTTATTGCTAGCCGAAATCATCCCATTTTTAAGCGAGAAATTACCTTAGAGACGATTGCAGAGTATCCCTATGTCAATACTGATCTCGGTAATCCCAGTACTCGCCTTAGCCCATATCAAGAATTCTGTATAAAAAATGGTATAAAACTCAATACTGAAATTACCATTACCAGTATTTCTAGTTTGTTTGAATATTTAGGAGAGAGCCAAACTATTTCTTTATTACCCTACCGAGTGGTTTATGAAATGGTGGCAGAAATACCCGAACTGCATACCTGTCAATTATCACAACTTGAGGCAGAACGTTTATACGCCGACACCGAAGCTCCGACGATCTTCTTGGTGCAAAAGAATCAGCCCAATCGCGCTAGCGAAGAGCTGGTGTGGCTCAGTGAACAAATAAAGAAAATTGTTGATAGCATTATTTAGCGATAAAGACTTAACACGTTTTCATCTTATTATTCGAGGTGATAGGCATATTGTGCCTTAGCTTAGGCTCCACCTCACCGCTCCTCCGTGTCGTCCCAAGTTTTGTTAAGACGGGCATACATCTTAATCGTCAAACACGTTACACTAGGCCCATCTTTATCCTGATCGATCTTGCTATGCGAACCGAAAACACAGCCACACTTAATCTCATGTGGGGCGCACTGATTCTGGAAGAATTAGCACGTCTTGGTGTGCAGCATGTCTGCATGGCACCAGGCTCACGCTCAACCCCGTTAACTCTTGCAGCAGCCCAGCAAACCAAGCTGAAACGTCATTTGCATTTCGATGAGCGCGGCTTAGGGTTTATGGCACTTGGATTAGCCAAAGCCAGCTCTGCGCCCGTAGCTATTATTACCACCTCTGGCACGGCCGTCGCTAATCTTTATCCTGCAATAGTCGAAGCGTGGCTCACCCATGTGCCTTTAATTGTCCTTAGTGGTGACAGACCGCCAGAATTACTCGGTTGTGGCGCCAACCAAGCCATAGTGCAACCAGCCATTTTTGCCCATTATGCCCAGCAGGTGAATCTCCCCACGCCGGATGTACACATTGCACCGCAGATGTTGCTCACCACGCTTGATGAGGCCGTGGCCAATCAAACACGCCCTGTGCATATCAACTGTATGTACCGTGAACCGCTATATCCGAGTGAATTAACTGCCACAATTCTCGATAGCGAATCGCCATACCTCAAGCCGCTGCAAACCTGGCTGCAACAAGCACGTCCTTACACTCTTTATGGTAAGCGTGAACAATTAAGCAGCCCGAGCGAAGATGCCATTATGCGTTTCGTCCATGGTAAGGGCGTAATCATCGCGGGTACGCTCACGCCAGAGCAAGATCCACAGCAACTCATTGCGCTATCTCAAAAAATTGGCTGGCCGTTACTGACCGATGCTCAGTCGCAACTGCGACAACATCCGGCGGCGATTGGTAATATTGACCAACTACTGCAACATCCTAAGGCGCGCAATCTGTTACAAGAGGCAGACCGCGTGCTGGTGTTTGGTGGACGCTTATTGTCTAAGCGTTTGATTGCTTACCTTGCCGAACAAAACTGGCACAGTTACTGGCAAGTGCTGCCGCAGCAAGATAGGCTCGACCCAAGCCATAACGCTAAACACATTTGGCACGCCAACGCCGCCCAATTTGCATCGCTTAACTGGTATCGCTCTTCATCGGCGAATTGGGCTAATACCTTAGTTAGCTACAACGATGAATTGCATAGTTTATTCGTGCGCAATATTGATCAAGGTGAGTTTGGTGAAGCTCAGGTTATCCGCGCGATTGCCAATACACGACCACTGGAGCAGCAATTGTTTATCGGCAATAGCCTGCCGGTACGTTTGTACGATATGTACGCGCCAGTGAGCTGCTGCACTGCCACCACTTACACTAATCGCGGCGCCTCGGGGATCGATGGCTTACTGGCCACCGCCTGCGGTATTGCAGCGCACCAAGGTAAACCGACCAGCTTGATTATTGGGGATTTATCCCAGTTGCATGATCTCAACTCCTTTGCCATCGCCCGCAATTTAACCAGTCCGCTGGTGATCATTATCCTCAACAACGATGGCGGTAATATCTTTAATCTCTTGCCCGTCCCCAATGAGGAACTGCGCAGTGATTACTATCGGTTAAGCCATGGTCTGGAATTTGGTTATGCCGCCGCTATGTTTAATCTTCCTTATAACCAAGTGGATAACTTAGCCGACTTCCAAAATAGCTATAATGAAGCGCTGGATTATCAGGGTGCTTCTGTCATCGAAGTCACCGTTAGCCAACACCAAGCCAGCGAGCAGATCGCCGCGCTGAATTTATGGGTGAAACAAAGCTAATGCCGACCGTGGCCCGTTATGGAGAGACAGCACAGCCAAACTTGGTCCTGATCCATGGTTTTTTAGGATCGAAGGCCGATTGGCTACCGCTGATCCCTAAACTCAGCCAACATTTTCACTGCATCTGCCTCGATTTACCCGGCCACGGCGACAATCAACCAGAAATCGCATCGACGCTCACTGATGGCTTCGACTTTTGTGTCCAAGACATTATCAGCCGCCTCGATCGCCTCGGCATTGAAGCGTTTTACCTCTATGGGTATTCCCTCGGTGGGCGGATTGCCTTACATCTTGCCCAAGCTTATCCGCAGCGAGTGTTGAGTTTGTGGCTAGAATCCTGTCATCCCGGGCTGACAAATACCGAAGAACAAGCCGCGCGCAGCAAGAGCGACAAGCTGTGGGCCAAACGGCTGCAAAGCTTGAGTAGCGTGGATTTTTTACAGCTTTGGTATCAACAGGCCGTGTTTGCCAATATGCCCGACAAGGCGCGCAATGCCTTGATAGCAAAGCGCGTGGCGCAGCTCGACCAACATCCCAAACACACACTCAAGCAAATCTTTTTGGCGACCTCACTTGCCCGCCAAACTTCACTTTGGGATCTACCTGCAAGCCTTGCTTGCGAATGCCATTTTTTTGCCGGCAGCCAGGATGCTAAATTCACGGCGATCGCAAAGGACTGGCAAGCACAACAGCCCATCATCTTGCATCAGATTGAACAGGCGGGGCATAACATACATCAAGCCAATCCTGCGGGATTACTCGCCTGTATAAAAAGCTTAATCGGCAAGCGCTTGCCTTAAAGAACCACGCAAACAGACCGCCTTTAAATCGATAAAGCGTTAAGGAAAATATGATCTTAACTTCACTTAGCTTGTATTTATATCGCCTGCCCTTAAACCGCTTTTTGCCTGTGGGTAAACAACGCATTGACTACAGAGCAGGCTTAGTACTACAGGCAAAAGCGCAAACCGAAGGTGAAGTGCGTGAGCAGTATGTTGAAATCGCGCCACTCTCAGGGTTCGATATCGACCAACAGCCATTATTAGGCTTTAGCCGTGAAAGCCTCGATGAGGTTCAACAGGCCTTAGTGGCGCTATTACCCAAGCTGCAAAACCAATCAATTGATTGCTTGCTCGAGCAGGCCGAAGCGAGTTCCTATCCGTCCATTGCCTTTGGCTTAAGCCTGCTACATGCCAAACTCAGCGGAAAACTCGATACAGTGCGCCCAGTTACCACCACAGTACCGTTGATTTACCAGCCAACAGATGCGCCCAAAGCCGAGTTGATAGCTAAAATCGCCAAGCTCGATAGCAGTGTGCGCTCAGTTAAAGTGAAGGTTGCACAAACCTCCATGGAAGATGAGTTAAGTTTGATTTATGGCATCTTAAGCCAAAGACCGGAACTCAAGCTGCGCTTAGATGCCAACCGTGGATTTAGTTTGGAACAGGCCCTCGACTTTGCCGCTTGCTTGCCACTAGATAGCATTGAATATATTGAAGAACCTTGCAAACAGCCGCAGGATAATCGCACTCTGCATCGCACCATTCCCCTGCCCTATGCCCTAGATGAATCCCTCAATGACCCAGATTATCAATTTGTGATGCATGAGGGATTAACGGCATTAGTCATCAAACCCATGCTACTGGGCAGTATTGAAAAACTTCAGCGCCTTATCGACGAGGCGAACAGCCATGGCGTGCGCTGTATCTTAAGTTCCAGCCTTGAGGCCAGCTTAGGTATCAATGATTTGGCCCATTTAGCCGCCATACTGACGCCCGTTGAAATTCCTGGGCTCGATACGTTAGCCGCCTTTAGCCAAGACTTAATCGTACCAAGCGGCAAGCCCCAAACTCTTACGCTTAAATGCCTTAAACTTGTAGCCAGTACGCAGCAGGATTAATCGACAATGTCCGAATCTAAAGCATTGGCCTCATCCCAATCTATTTCACAGCAAGGTATTTCGCCATTACATAGCGCCGCGCTCACGCTCCCTGAACAAACCGCGGTTAAGTGCAATGGGCAAGACATCAGCTACGCGAGCTTAAGCCAAATGGTGCTGGGATTAGGTGAGCAGCTCACGCGCATCGGCGTTGGTCAAGGGCAACCACTGGCGTGTATCAGCCGTAATAATCTAGAGATGATTTGCCTGTATTGGGCCTGCGTGGATATTGGCGCCATCTTTTTTCCTATCTCACCGCGCTTTCCGCTGGCGCAAGTTCAAGGGCTTATCGATAGCCACCAAATCCCTTTCTATTGGAGCGAAGATGAGCTGGCTTTATCAGGCTGTCATCAACTCACGCTAGATTTTAGTCTAGGCGTGGCTCCAAACGCTGGCCTAACCGCGACAGCTTTTGATATTTATCGTCCTAGTAATGTGATTTTAACCTCTGGCTCTAGCGGCTTTCCCAAGGCGGCCGTACACAATCTTGCGAATCACATTGTTAATGCCGAGGGCGCCCGCAGCCTGATCCCACTCATCAAAGGTGATGCTTGGTTATTATCATTACCGCTGTTTCATATTGGCGGCCTTGCAATACTCAACCGCTGCGCCCTAGTCGCGGCGACTGTGGTTCTGCCAGATCTCGCTCTCCCGCTACAGGCACAAATCGAGCGCGATGCGTTAACCCATATGTCCCTCGTGCCAACCCAGTTAGTCAATTTGCTCACTGACAAACAGGCCTCGCTCAGCAGTATTAAAGCCCTGCTACTCGGTGGCGGTGCCGTTTCTATCGATTTACTGAAACAACTCGAACAGCGGCATATTGCCAGCTTTACCAGCTACGGCATGACAGAAATGGGCTCGCAAATCACCACAGGCCCCGCGCTAAGTGATGGTAGCAGCGGTAAATTACTCCCAAGGCGCGAGCTTAAGATTGTTGATGGGGTGATTTGGGTAAGGGGAGATTGCTTATTTATGGGTTATCTCGCTGATAAGGGAATTGAAAAGTCCCTTGATGCCGACGGTTGGTTTTATACCAAGGACAGAGGCGAATGGGATGCTAACGGCAATCTTAAGATCCTTGGCCGCGTCGATAATATGTTTATTAGCGGCGGCGAAAACATTCAACCAGAAGAGATTGAAGCGGCACTCAAACTTCATCCGCTAATAGATGAGGCAATCGTCTTCCCTCAGCCCGATCCCCTCTTCGGCCAGCTCCCCGCCGCCATTATTCGTGGCGACATTATTCTCGGTGAGACAATCCACAGCAGTACAAGCCAAGAGATAAGCGCGATAGAGGCCGAGCTCGAAGTCTTTCTCGCTGACAAAATCGCCCGCTTTAAACGACCGCGCCGCTATTACCCTTGGCCAGAAAATGCCGAGCAAATAGGCCTAAAAGTGAATCGACAACTTATCATCAAGCTGACTGCATAACTAAACTCAGCTATTTTGTCGGGAGCACTGCGCAACATTAAAGTGAGCAAAAGTCATCTCATTAACATTGCATATCTTGCTTGTATTAGCCCTCGGTATACAACCTGTTAAAATCGTCACTTTCAATATCAATAGGAAAAAATCGCTGAACAAACGTATGCTCATCAATGGGCCGGGAGAAACAAAAGCCCTGTCCAACAGTACAACCCAGTTGTTGCAATATGGCCAACTGAGAGTTTGTTTCGATTCCCTCGATGACTAACTCCATATTAAGTGCCTGAGATAACGCAATCACACTTGATATCGCAGCCTGACATCGAGGTTCAACACCTAACTCCCTAACAAAACAGCTATCTAACTTAATTTGCGAGAATGGCAATTCACATAATCTCGCGAGAGAAGAATGAGCCGCGCCAAAATCATCTATTGCTAGCTCGAAGCCCTGCATGCGTAACCTAATCAGGTTTTCCATATTCACCGCTGGAGCAGAAAGCAATCCTGTCTCAGTAATTTCAAGCGTGATGAACCTTGAATGGAGGTTAAATCTCTTGGCGATATCCACAATACGATAAACCAACTTTGTCGAATTGAGCTGGGAGATATCGAGATTATAGGCCATTGAAATATGATGATTTTTTTGATGCAGCTCTTGTTGTAACCGACAGCCTTGCTCAAATAATTGTAAAAACAATTCGTCGAGTAGCTCATAGCCAATCAGTGGCTCAATAAACACGGCTGGGCTAAGCGTGCCAACTTCAGGATGAATCCATCTAGCTAACACTTCGACACCCGCCAGACTAAAGTCTGTGACATCGAATTTAGGCTGATAAAAACCCACAAATTGATGTTGCTCAAGTGCCAACTGAAAATCAGCTAATGAAAAATCTTTCGGTCTAATTTCAATTCGAGAAGAGGACATCACTTTACGTTTTTGAGTACGAGAATAGACAAACTTATCCAACATACTTTGCAAGTTTCCAATAGAAGGACTTTTACTCAAATCGCCAAGATACTCAAAATTAAGCATTTTTATCATCTGCGATACAGCTCGCCTTAATTCCATATCGATACAGCTAAACAAAGCTACTGCGTGGATGCTGTATTTAGCCTTCGCCTTGCGCAAAAACGATAAGCCATCTATTCCTGCCATCATCAAATCACAAATAACAATATCAGCACTATTGTGAACATCGAGCCAAGTAAAAGCATCCTGAACACAGCCAAATGCAAATACCTCAACATCAGCAAACGAAGCTAAGTTATATTCAAGTACCGCACGCTGAAAGGGATGATCTTCTAAGACTAATACCCGAATCTTACTCATCAAATGTCCTTCAAATCTAACCATCTAAAATCTCATAGTATCCTTTCAGAATGAACTACAGCTTCCAGTTGCAGATAAATAGCTATACTTAGATAGGTTGCGCCACAAGTCGTTACAAGCTGCAACATACGTAAAGGGCGCCACCTAAATGTTATGAGTAGTAAAAAATAGTTCTCATTTCGTCTATCCTACGATAATTTTAAAAAAGAAATGCCCGAACACTTCGTAGGAAATATCCGAATAGCTATCTAGTATTTCCTACAAGAGCTTACAAAGGATAAAATCTGTACATAATGGTTATGGAGTTTTATTTATGAAGAAAAAAATATTAATTGTTGATGATCATCCGGTTGTAATCTTGGCATTGAAAATTATTCTTGAGCAAAATAACTTTAATATTATTGGTGAGACTAATAATGGCGTCGATGCTCTCAGGTTAATTAAAGAACTATCACCAGATGCTGTTATTTTAGATATAGGAATTCCACAACTTGATGGACTGGAAGTAATTGATAGATCACGAAGATTAAATAATAATCCACCTATATTAGTATTAACCGCACAACCATCAGAGCACTTTGTTTCTCGCTGTATTCAAGCGGGAGCATCTGGTTTTGTTTCAAAACAAAAAGATTTAACAGAAGTAACAGGTGCATTAAAAGCAATTCTTTCAGGGCACTCCTACTTTCCAATATTGGCAAATAGCAATGTGATATCAAAGTCTAGTCAGGATGAAGCCGAACTAATTAAAAAACTCTCAACTAGAGAAATGGTTGTATTGCAACAACTCGCAACAGGGTTATCTAATAAAGAAATTGCTGATAGGATGTTGCTTAGTAATAAAACCATCAGCACTTATAAGACTAGACTTTTAGAAAAACTAAACGCTAAAACACTAGTAGACATAATAGAAATTGCGAAGAGACATAATTTATCATGAAAATTGCGACTATAATAAATCCAATTATTATAATAGCCATCACTATATTATCTTTTCACAAATCAACTGCACACACACTCGATAGTGATACTTTTTTACTGAAGGGACATCCGAATCTAGAAGCTGAGAGTACAGCATTAACTAAATCCGAAGAAGAATACCTGAGAAAATTTAAAATCATAAGAATTGCAATAACTGAGCCTAATTTCCATCCCTATGATGTTGCTGACGATGAAAGTCAATACTATCAAGGGATTAGTGCAGATTTCTTACAGCTAATAAAAGACTCTCTCCATACACAGGTTGAAATTATCCGTTTTAAAGTCAGAGAAGACGCAATTAATGCAGTCAAAAATGGAGATGTGGACTTACTAACCACAGCAAATAGTTACGAAGAATATAAGGGGTTAAAGCTATCCATACCCTATATCTCAGATCGTCCAGCATTATTTAAAAATACGTCATTAAATGCTGAGGTCAAAACGATCTCAATGGCATATGATTACTTAGCAGATAAAGTTGTTAAAGAATACTTCCCGAATAAAACTATCATCAACTATCCAACAAAACAAGCAGCAGTTGCTGCTGCGGCTTTTGGGAAAACTGATGCTGTTATCATGGATTTATCTTCAGCAAATTACATGATAAATAACACATTTTACAAGAGGCTTCAGCTAGACGATTACTTACATATCGACTCAAAAGGCATTGCATTTGCAGCTAGTGATACCAATGATATGCTTCTAGAAATTTTTAATAAAGCGATAAAAACAATATCTAAAGATGAAAGCCGACTAATTCGTAAACCCGACTTTCCGCACCTGATTTAGGAATAAATTTGCCGATACCGTTCGCCTAACACGTCGAGAATGATCTGCTGGTCCACTGTGAGTCCTGTGACTTGAGGTGGCGCCTCTCCCAACTGGTACTCGTGCACCCCGCCAAAGCGTAAAAAAATCCACCGCGCAGTCGGTTTTTGCGTGGGTTTCTTTTTCATGTCCGCCACACTCCGGTTCTGCTCTACTAAGCCCTGCCGGATCCGGTGCTCCAGCGCCGCATAAATCATCAGGCTACAGGTCATCACCATCAGCAACGCTTCGATACGTTCCGGTTTTTTAAGATATAACGAGGAGGTTAAAAATTCGGGACTTTTCAGAAACCTAAAACCACGCTCGACATTCTGCTGGGCTTTATAGGTAGCCAACAGCTCAGCCATGGTGAGCGTTTCACTGTGATCATTGGTCGCGAGGATGAACACCCCTGTCTGGTTGCGCGCCTCAGCCACCCGCGCCAAGCTACTTGCGGCTAACCCCTTGATGTGAAATTGGTAGTTCACCGGCATTTCACCCTTTTGGGGCCTTCCGCGCCCTGCATAGATAGGTTCACTCACGACTTCTGCTTCTAGTTGCAGCAGATTTAAGCTGACAGCAAAACGGGCTAATTCAGCCTGCGCATCGGTCTCGCAGGCAAAACGCTGGGCACATAATTTGTTGAAGGCTTTCAGTTCACGCGTGCTGTCTTTCAGTAGGTTTTTGGCTAATGTTTGCTGCTCACGGTGGCTGGCCTGTTCGCTGCGCACCAGCAACCAACGCTGCGCGACGTCGGCATAATTGGCGCTTTGCCAACAGCCATGATAGCCATTGCCCAGCGCAACCAGCGACTGGGTGCCAATGGTTGCCACGGCTCGCTTGGCTTCATTGAGGGTGACAGGCACACGAGTCACGAACAACTGTTGCTGTTGTGCCAGTAGTTGCAAGGTGTCGGCGCAATACAGCGCCGCATCGCCGACCAGATAACGACTCTCCTGCGCGGCCTTGAGACTGCTCAAGTGGCGCCGTACCGTCTGGGCAAAGGCCTTGGTATCATTAATATTACCACTCAAGGCTTGCATGTAGATGGGCAGGCCGGCCTGATTTTCACAGATAAGCTCCAGGATAACCTGGTTTAGCTCTGGCCGATGGTCGCGGCTATAGCCCCGTACCAATTGCAACTTACCGAGCTGCTCGCCATCGGCTTGGTCATAGGCGCCATCGACGTGGAAGCTGGTGATATCGAGGTGTACTGCAGTACTTTTGAGCCCCAATCGTTCAACGACCTGCTCCGCCATCACCTGATAAAGCGTGCTGACATCGGCCTCAAAGAGGGCATCAAGGCAGCGGCCGAGCACATCATCATTGAGGTCATCGGCACAGATCCCCGGGCCAATCAGGCGTTCTACAGGCTTGTTGGCAAAGAATTGCGGGAACATGTGCAAGGTCGAACTATGAAAGCCAAGACCGTTCAGTATCATCGCCACCAACGCTTCACCATGTGAGACTTTGTAGGGCGGCGTTTTGGGTAGCACCGCATCAATCATGCGAGCAATGCCGAGTTCTTGGCAAAGTGCAGCGACCAAACCAAGGTGGTCGAGGTTACGGATAGAGATAGCGGGAGCGGCCATGATGAATTACCTGCAAAAGAGAGTAATAGATCAGAATGACCGATCGCCGTCAAGTTTTTTAAATCGAAAATTAGGTGCGGAATGACGGGTAAACGATGGAGTGGAGGTGGATATATTATTCCAGAAAAAAGCGAATTGCCTATATTTAATGAAGAAGAAAAAAACTGGATCAAAAGGAATGGAAAAATAAATGTTGTCTTTAACGAGTATATGGCTCCTCTATCCTATCTTAATAGTTCAGGACGTCCTGCAGGATACGCAATTGAGATCTTGGAGTTATTAAGATTATACTCTGGATTAGATATTGATTATACATCTTCAAAAGACTTTAATGAGCAGCAGGAACTAGTTTTAAAAAGCAAAACACCATATATCACCATATTAACACCAAATAAAAACAGAGCAATTTTTTTTGACTTCTCATCAGAATTTTCCAGCTCACCTTACATTATTGTCCAAAGGAAAAACAACGTTGAAATTAATGATCCGATAATAGCAATACCCCGTGATCATGCTATTGAAGAATATACTAGACAATATATTAAATTTAAAGAGATAAAGCTAACATCTAACTTTATCGAGGCTCTAGATACAGTAAAGAACAGTGAAGCTGATTACACCATTATACCATTAAATATTGCAGACTATTATAACCATGGCTATTTTGATGACATACTTGAAGTTAAAGAGTTGGTGGAGAAAATTCCGACTGCCGCGGCTAACTTTGCCGTGAAAAAGGAAGAGCACATACTGGTTGACATTATTAACAAAACATTACTTTCGATACCACCAAACGAACTACAAACTTTAGAAAATTACTGGAGAAGTAATTCTCTACCAGCAAAACAGACCTGGAAAGATTATCGTTACACAATTTATACCATTTTAATTTCATCACTAATTTTAATTTTAGTATCGATAGGTTGGACACTATACACTAGACAACACTATAGACAGCGGCTAAAAGCAACAAAAGCTCTTGATGGGCAATTATTATTTATGCAACAGATCGTTGATGCTATACCCTGAAGAATCCCCTGATGATTTACAAATAAATCATCAAATTAGGGTGGAAGCGCATCTTGTTGCATGATCAAATGGTTTCGCTAAAAACTACACTTGGACAACAAGATGCGCGAAGCCAATATCCTACAACATTCTTTACACCAATACTGCCCAGAACTTCACCTAAAACGATTAAACAGCTTGATGCTGGCCTCTAAGGCACTGATTGAATGTAAGACACTGACCTTGACTGAGTTAGGTCGAAATTTACCAACCACGGCCCGAACCAAGCACAACATCAAGCGCATTGATCGTTTGCTCGGCAACACGCATCTGCATCAAGAACGGTTAGCTGTCTACCAATGGCATGCCAGCCTCATCTGTTCTGGTAACCCTATGCCGATTGTGCTCGTCGATTGGTCAGACATCCGAGAGCATAAACGCATCATGGCTCTGCGCGCCTCAATAGCCTTCAATGGCCGCTCTATTACCCTGTATGAGAAGTCCTATCCCCTATCAGAACAATGCTCTAAGGCCTCCCACAACGGTTTTTTAGCGGACTTAGCCAAGATTTTACCTTTGCATGTTACCCCTCTCATCGTGACTGACGCGGGGTTCAAAGTGCCTTGGTACAAAGAGGTTGAGGCGCATGGTTGGTTTTGGCTAAGCCGTATTCGCGGTACAGTTCAATTTGCAGATATTGGCGCTGAAAATTGGCGTGCAGTTCGCAGTACACATGACTTGGCCAACGGTCAAGCGAAGAGCCTGGGTTGTAAGACTTTGACCAAAACTAACCCTATCAATTGCCATCTCACGCTTTATCGTAGCAAACCTAAGGGGCGTACAAATCAGCGTTCAACGAGGACTAATTGCCACCATCCATCGGCAAAAACGTACTCAACATCGGCGAAAGAGCCTTGGGTGTTAGCCAGCAATTTACCACCAGAATCTCGGAGCCCAAAGCAGCTGGTAAACCTGTACGCCAAACGTATGCAAATAGAGGAAACCTTTCGTGACCTCAAAAGCCCGGCATACGGCTTTGGCTTACGCCAAAGTCGTACCAACAGTCCAGAGCGATTCGACATCATCCTACTGATAGCGTTGATGGTTCAATGCCTGTTGTGGCTAGTTGGTTTACACGCACAGCAACAGGGCTGGGATAAGCATTTTCAGGCCAATACCATTGGGCATCGAACGGTACTCTCAACGATTCGCTTGGGATTGGAGGTACTCAGGCGGCCTGATTATCAAATCACGGAGAAAGAATTGCTGGCGGCCTGGGTATTATTCGCCAATCAGTTGCTCAAATATGGCTATGCTATGGCTGATTTATGAGGGGATCCTTCAGTGCTATACCACACCCCATCTATGTAAGAAATAAACGACGTGAACTTACTATGTGTAACGAAAGTTACCTTAGAACATTCAATTCTTCACGTGAAGAGTTATTGCAAAAAACAACTATAGAAGGAACTATTCGTGCTATTGAGGCACCTCTGGTTGATAAGGAATATATACAAGCTTTAGAGGATGGCATTCCCATATTTAAAGATAGAGAGTTACATATTGACGGAGTAAAATATAATATTTACCACTGGTTCAAATCCTATGGTGACGATGCTGGAAATATTGAAGGTATTATTGGCGGATGGATAGATGTTAGTGACCGAGTCAAATTAATTAAAGAGTTAGAAAATGCAAAAGAAGTTGCAGATACGGCAAGCCAAGCCAAAAGCACTTTCTTAGCGACTATGAGCCATGAAATCAGGACCCCAATGAATGCTATAATTGGCATGTTAGAGTTAGCGCTTAAGAGTCCAAATTTACCAGTTTCGGAACTAAACACGATTAAAGTAGCATACGACTCTGCAAACGGCTTACTTGAACTTATTGGCGACATTCTTGATATAGCACGCATTGAAGCAGGGCAATTAACATTATCTCCAGTAAGAACCAATTTAAAATCAATTGTTACTTCCGTGGTTCGGGTGTTTGAGGGATTAGCACATCAAAAAGGCTTATCACTAGAGCTTAACTTTGATACTCATATTAAAAATGATGTGCTAGTAGACCCAATGAGGATAAAGCAAATACTATCGAATTTAATCGGCAATTCAATTAAATTTACCGAAGTTGGCAGCGTAAAAATATCTGTCAGTTGTGCAAATCTAAGTAACAGCCAATGTTGCTTTATTTTCACGGTTATAGATACAGGCATAGGAATTTCACCGGAAGATCAGCTAAAACTCTTTATGCCATTTTCACAAGGTCATGAATCCCATAATAAATATGGAGGAACTGGATTAGGATTAATGATTTGTCGTTCATTGTGTGAAATGATGGGTGGAACATTAGAATTAAAAAGCCAGCTAAATTCAGGAACGGAGATTAGAATGGAGCTGAGATTAAATTTACTCGAAGAACTACCAAAAATAGTAGAAACACAGATAATAGATCATCATAAGGAAGAACAATCCTATAATATACTCATTGTGGACGATCACCCTGCAAATCGGTTATTACTTGCTCAGCAATTAAAATTTTTAGGTCATAATGTTATTGAATCTGACAATGGAAAATCTGCTATTGATCTTTTTAAAGAAAACGAAATTCAGTACATTATTACTGATTGCAATATGCCTGAGATGGACGGATATGAATTTTGCAAGAATATAAGAAATATTGAAAAACACTATAGTAACCGTCATTCCGCAGCTAATTCCAGAATTTAAATAGTGTGATCTGGCGATCAGCTTTTCATAAAAACTACGACACCATCTTGACCGCGATCGACAGTTTTGCTCTATTACTGCTATTTGACGGTCTCAAAATATGTCTACCCATCCTGTTATTAAACGCTTAGATCACCTTGGTCTCATTGCCGCCTTTTGTCACGAAATTGGCCTGCCACGGATGATAGATGCCGTTATCCCAAAATATTCTGACCACAATGTTTCTCATGGTGACGCGGTATTGGCCATGCTCCTAAATGGACTTGGCTTTCATAGCAGAACACTGCACATGTTCTCGGACTTTTTTAAGACCAAGCCTGTATCTAAGCTACTCGCCAAAGACATTGAAGCACACCACCTGACTGATGATGTACTAGGCCGCACATTAGATGCTCTATACGAAGCCGATGTCTCAGCGCTCTATCAGGTTATTGCTGAGCGTGTTGTTGATAAACTGGGCTTGACGACCGATTCTGTTCATCTTGATATCACTAGCTTCCACGTTGATGGTGAGTATGCACAAGATGAAAACACCAACGTGATTAAGCTTGTAAGAGGTTATAGTCGGGATCATAGGCCAGAGCTTAACCAAGTCGTGCTTGAACTCATCTGTGAAAACCAAGCAGGTATTCCTGTTTACATGCAAGCACTGAGTGGTAACACCAATGATGCCAAGGCATTCGCTGAAGTCACTAAAAGACACATACATTGCCTAAAAGCCGCGCAAAATAGTCGTTACTTTATCGCTGATGCCGCTTTGTACACCGAAGAAAGCATCTCCTCGCTAGATGAGCAAAATCAAAAATTCATTACCCGTGTCCCCATGACCATCAAGCTCGCAAAACAAGCACTACTTGCGCTAGAGCCAGAGCAATTAAGCACTATCGGTCATGGCTACTCAGGATGTTGGATAGACTCGGATTACGGAAAGGTCAATCAACGTTGGTTGCTCGTTCACAGTGAACAGGCCACCAAGCGGGAAGAAATCACTTTCTTCAAGAACTTAGAGAAAAACATAGCAAAAGAAATCAAAGCGTTGGAAAAGCTAAGTAAAAAACCATTCGCTTGTGAAGTTGACGCAGAATTAGCGTTTAACGATTTCAAGAAACAATGTGACTTACTTGGGTTTGAACAAGGCACTCTCATCAAACAGCCGACTTACTCTCATTCGGGCCGCCCAAAGACAGATGAAGCACCGACAGGATACCAATACTTTATCGAAGCCGCCCCCTTCACCGACCTAGAAAAAGTAAAACTGGCTAAGCTCAAAGTAGGCATGTTTATCCTCGCGACGAATGACACCGACAATGAAGCACTCACCATGGCGGCTCTTCTAGCACATTACAAATCGCAACAAAAAGTCGAGCGCGGCTTCCGTTTTCTAAAAAGCCCTGAGTTTTTAACCTCTTCCATCTTCTTGAAAAAGCCTGAGCGCATTGAAGCGTTGCTAATGATAATGACGTTGAGCTTGCTTGTTTACGCTAGTTTAGAACACAAAATCAGAGAACAACTCGCACAAACCGAAGCGTTCTTCCCAAGTATGGTAAAGAACAAGACGACCTCCAGACCGACGGCACGTTGGGTCTTCTTGCAATTCGAAGGCATAGATACGCTAGAGATTAACGGCCAAAGGTTCATCACTGGACTTCAAGATCACCAAACACAACTACTCAAATTACTCGGTAGATTCTATGAGGTAGTTTATTCCTAAATTAGCTGCGGAATGTCGGTAGTAAGATTGCTCCTATTATAATTGGCTATACTGCTAATGCTCAAAAAGAGGTTAAGGAAGCATGTTTAAAGGCAGGAATGAATAATTGTTTATTTAAACCTATTAGCTTACAAGAATTAAGTGATGCACTATTAATTCACAACCAAGTTTATAATAGTAATATTTCCGAGATCAGTTTTTCACCTGATGTTGTTAATAACCTAACTGGTAACAATAAAGAGCTGATTATAAAACTACTTACTGAACTTACTAAGAGTAATAAATCAGACAAAGAGACTTTAATCCAAGCTAAAAAAGGTATGGACTACCAAAGAATTAAAGATATTGCCCATAAAATTAAAGGCGCTGCAAGAATAATTGATGCGAAAAGACTTGTTGCATGTTGTGAAATCCTTGAGCAATCAAACCATAACTCACTTGAAAATGATTTCTTATTACTCATTGATACGCTAGAAAAATTAGACAATGAAATTTCAGATTACATAGAGAAAAACAATTCTATTGAATAATTTTACTAAAAAATTTAAGCCAAAAGAGCACTGATAGCCCTTTTGGCTAATTTATTAACTTAGTATGTCTCGAGTTTATAACACCATCATCATCAATGTAGTCAAACTTAATTTTAACATCTTTAGAATTTAACACTTTGTCTTGACTAACTATGTTAATAGATTTGCTAGAGAATGGCGACAAGGTTTCTGGATAAATTTCAACTTCATTAAAACCATCTGAAATCGAAACCTTACTATAAACAATAAAAAATGGTGAATCATTTTTTATTGTTAATTTATTATTATCAATAGAAAAATATTGTTTATCAAATCTTGTATCCTGCTGCATTTTTAATTTAATTGGCCTTAAAAATACTTTTATTTGTGTTCTTATGGTTAAAATCATCAATTGATTATCAGAACTAGATACATCGTTACCTGGCTGAGGCGGTATTTCATAAATGTTGAGCCAATACATTTCCTCCTGATCACGCTTTTCACTATGATTCAAATTGATTAATCGAATGCTCTTATGTTCTTCTTGAGAGAACTTTAACATCGCTGGTACTGCCATTATCGGTGCCCTAGTATTTTCTGGCGTAGCATTGATATCACCATCATCAACCCATAATTGAGTGATCACAGGAAAGTCGTTCGTATTTGCCAATGTTAACTGTTGTGCCTGCTCATTGTCATACATAACGACTCTGGTTTTATTGATGACTACGCCAGCGATACAGTTTGTGCTGACCAAGATGAAGCCAATAATAGCTATTTTACTGAACACGAATAAGTACTTGAGCCTGTGCATAATATTTACCTGCTGTAACAGTCTCACCTGGTATTTTGGTTAATTTGGCCGTATAGGTTTCGTGCAAAATAGTGACCTTATTAACCGGATCATAGTCAATATTTGTACCAATGAATTTGCGCCAACCATCCTTACTGGAGTCATATATTCCCGTTCCAAGATCTGGGTAGGTCTTAATCACAAATGGTTGCGTAAGACCGTCTTCACGTTCCAATATCACCCCAACCCCTTGTGCATAACCAGGACTCCCATAATTCTGGCTCAACAGATGACTCACCGCGGCTTGATCCGTTAGTCCCATAGCTTTAGCCCTATTAAAACTATTTGCATCAATCTTAAAGCCAACAGCAAAATTTCCAGCTTGGGTGCCCGAAACAAAATCTCCCTGACACCTGTAGCTCAATGACATATTGACGTTTACAGAGTGACCTTGTGCTAGTTCATTAATTGTTGCTGCTGGAAAAAGGACATAGGGAGCAACACTACTTACTGAGCAAGTTCCAGGAGTACGTCTTACTAGCATTTGTTGATAAAAACTAATATTGCCTGGCCATTGCGCGTACCAACCAGGATAATGCGATATATGGTCGATTCCCTCCGTGGGATGAGTTATTCCAGGGCCACCAAACGCGATATAACCCGCAGGTTGATTATAGGTATAAGCACTCTCGTATGGCCTATTAATAGCGCTGCTGCCACTAACACCTCTAACATCCCGGATCCTAAATAACTCTACCGTAATATCAGTGAAGTTTTTCGCTTTCACTAAAATACGCCCTTGTGCATCTCGGTCTAGTCCTGTCATTGCCCGCTTTTGCCATATACGCGAAAAATATTCACCACTCTGATTATTTTTAAGCCTCGCAACAACATTTTTTATGTATGTTGAATATCCTTTATCCACACCATCAGCAACACCATCTTCATACATACCACTATATGCATTGTCCGCATTTACCGAATAGTATTCAAAGATTTCATTCTCATCCGCTGCATCGCAACGAAACAGTACCTGTTCAGGATCATAACCTCCTCTTTGCCCGTAAGTAATAAACGGTACTATTGATGACGCTAACATGGTTCCATTAGGTTGGAATACGGTATCCGAAACATGCACTATGGGTAAATTGAGGTCACCACGATTAGGGTCATGTGCACCATCCCAAATTGCGGTTTTACCATACAGTGGATCTACATAGGCTCCATTGGTTGGACTAGTGGTAGTGGTAGAGATACGTTGACAGTTCGCATGCGCACCACTTGTGATTAATAGTCCCGAAGCCAACAAAAAAGTGACAGCAAACTTATAACGATTTTCGTTAGTTACACTCTTAAACATATCCTATTCACTCCTAGATGCTTGACTGACAATTAACAGGCATACGCACCAGTTCGGACAATAACTCAGCTTCTGATAAGGCATAATCAAAACTGCAAGTTTGTTCACTCAACTCACCCCAGGTCACTTTTAGATGCCCGTTAGCAGTAGTAGTCCGGATATAAGCCATTCCTGCTTGGCCAACCATACCTAATATTTGGCCATTTTCATCGACCACTTCCGCACCAATAGGAATAACACCACCACTGGTCTTTTGAGTCATAAATAACACGGCATAGCCTTCGCGAGTCTCAAACTTCAACTTCACAATTGCCCCAGCATAAGGCGCAATCTGCTGCTGGGTCTCGAGTAATTCGGATGTACCAAGCATGTTTCCGGAGTCCAACGTCACGCGGTTCATTCTATAGGGGGTCAATGTTGGTATAACGGCATAACCAGCGGAATTAACTTCAGTCCCCCAGCTATTAATCACTTTTACCCCATTTGCACCTTTGGCTTCAACAATAGCGAAGGTATCACTTAAATTTTGGCTTAATGTCAGACCGCCGGCATGAGCAACAACAGCACCACTTATTCCAGCACTCATTTGTTGATAGGAATCTGCTATTGAGTAACTGCCCGAAAGCGTTGCTTGGCTAAATCGCTTCTGTGTATTCACTCCAAGGCTCTTACTTGTACCATCATCACTCTGTAATGAAGCATTTACACCATACGTCCAAGATTGGTCTTCCAATACAGTTCCAGATACGCCCATGTTGTAACTATTCATTCCGCGCGATGAATGGCTGGCTCCCATGTTGACCATGTTTGATTGCCGACTCCCCAAGGGGATAGAAAGAGTCAAACTCAGCAGATCTTCCTTGGTTCGTGAAGCGTTAAAATCTGTTAACTGATTAAGATAGTCATCGTTATAAGCATATTGCACTGGGACTTGACTCGAATATTGACGAGAGAATGTTAGCCCCAAACTCCATTGACCAAGATTGACTGAGTACCCAAGTTGCAGCTGGTCATCATCATCTCGGCCATCTCTATATTGTCGTTTAGAGCCGCTGATATACAGAAAGCCATATTCATCAAGACTTTGGTTAATACTCAAACTCATCTCGCTTCGTTGCTTATAGGTCTCAGATGTAAAAATATCTGATCTTTCAAGCGCTTTTCGTACGCCTAAAACATCATTCAATTCGCGGAACGACTCAGTTGAATAATGATATCCAGCAAGCGCTACAGAGGTCCCCGTCTCAAAAGAACGACTATAGTTAACACCTAAACGCCAACCATTCTCCCAATCATCAAGGCCCGCTTCCTTCGAGAGCCGAGAAGAAGAGTGAACAGCTGTAATACCAACAGCTCCCCACTCAGTCCCTAAAACCGTTCCAAGACTGAGTGCATAATAATCTTCACCAACACGTCCACCCGAATTTAGGGTAAGCATATTGTTAATGCCGTACTCATAATTCAAATCGATAAAGTAATTACCAGATCCTAAATAATCTACATCACCAATAGATAATGTATATTGTGAATGACCTTCCCGAATAGAACCAGGAACTGCACTAAACGGAATAGTAAATTCAGAGATTTTGCCATCGGCCTCTGTCACTTCTACTATCAAATCACCTTCATAACTCGTTGGATATAAGTCATTGATCAAAAATGGCCCCGCTGCAACAGTTGTTTGGTATATTGCTATGTCATTCTGTTTAATAACAACTTTTGCAGTAGAATTAGCTAATCCTCGTACAACAGGTGCATAACCTCTCCGCGAGTCAGGTAGCATTCGATTATCCGTCTGCAACTGAAATCCAGTAAAAGGTAAACTCCCAAAGATATTGCCTCGGGTATATGAATCACCAAGTAATAATTCACTTCCTATATGAGGCAATGCGCGCATAGCATAAGTTCTTATGGAATTAAAATTATCTTTAGAACTGCCATCATAATCATTGTAATTATAGCTAGATTGATTTTTAAGGCGCCATAAACCAATATTTAACCCAGAATTAAACCCAGTATAAAATGCGCGCATATCGCCGCCATTATCCGAGCCATTAGTCTGATAAAGATTGCTATTATAGCTAATATATCCTGCAGTCTCTCCCATATCCCATAATTCAGGATGCACATATCCTCTAGGGGACTTATGCATATAAGCTTGGGGAATTGTTATGTCTAATTTTAATCTTTCAACATCAAATTTAGCTGTTGCACCATTCACAGTAAGCTCAGGTGCTTGACATTGTTGCTCTAATAATTCTTGATTAATATAGGTAGAAATGACTTGTGATATTTTCCAAAAATCAGCATCAAGACATGGATAGATTTCATTTTCATCTTCCATTATAAAATCAACAACTTGCCTACTTATACGTATGTCATTAATATAGATATCAACCTGATATTTCCCAGGTGCAGCCTGTCCTACCGTATTAAAACGGGCGAGGTAGCTATCTCCGTAGCCACCACCAAAAAGCAAGCGATCATCGAAAGTAAACTCCTGAAAATCATCCTCTTTAAGCTCGTCGGCAATCAATAAAGGCGCAACACTAAAATTGCAATAAAACAAGCCTAATAAGGATAATTTTGTAGCCAATATAATGCACTTTCTCATAATAGACATTTCACTTAATTTTATTATTTTATTTCATATTCATACTTTATAAATCCACCAAAATCATTAACGATAGTGAATTTAACCTTCATTGGATGAATAGAAACGAACTGTTGATTATGAACCTTAACAAGCTTATTCCCTTTTGGCTCAACCATATCAACTGGAATTTTAAGCTCTTGATTGCCCGAGATAAGTTTCACGTCCACAAATGAAGCATAAAAAGGCGATTTATTGTTAACATCAATCTCTACACCACCATTTATATTTTTCACGTTAAAGCTAATTTCTTTTCCAATATTTTCAGGATTCGACTTAATCTCAACTGGTCTATAAAAAATCTTGACTCTATTTTTAAGCATAACTAACATCTGGTTTTCACCCGCATTATCTTTAGATATTGGGGGAATTTGTAAAAAGTTAAGATAAAATAAGCTTTCCCGATCTTTAGGAAGATTATCACCACTGTATATTAAGCGGAATAATTGTCCTCGATTAGGCTCTATTCTAAAGATCGCTGGTAACGCTAAAAATGGACCATCTGCATTTTCAGGAGTAGACTCAGAATTATTAATATCTGTCCAAACCTGAACTACGTTTGGAAAACTATCATTATTTCTTAACTGAACACTACGCTCTTTAGCATCACTAGGATAAATCACTCGAGTATTGGTCATCACAACACTTGCACTCGATGGGAAAACGATAATTAGTAATGAAATTAGAACTGATAAGCGCACAGATAAAGGAAGAATTGACATATTATTTCCACAAAGCCGGAGTGCTCACTCAGAGAGCTGAGTGAGCAAGATCAGAATTTAGCTTTAATTACAGGTAAGAAATCGCGTATTGAACAGAGCTAACTACAGTACCTGCAGTTGCCGCACCTTCAGCATAATATTGAACAGCAAAGTCATGTGATGCAGTGCTATCACCAGCGGCTACGTTTAAACCATCAACAGTTGCAACACCAGTCAAATCAACAGCATTACCACCAACAGCATCTAAAATTTGTAGTGATACGTTTGTTGCAGTCCCAGTGTTACCTAAGTTACCAGCTACAGTTACGCTGTTACCAACAAAAACAGTTTTAATTGGAAGAGCTTGAGTAGCATTGATAGTACAACCACTTACTGACAGAGTGAATGGAGTTTCACCAGCAACAGAGCCAGCGACAGCTAAATCAGCAGTAGAAACTGTTGGTAATAATACCGTTGGGTTAGCGGTTGCACCATTGATAGCAACTTCGCAAGTTTGATCAGAAACTTCACCTAAGAAAGTAATAGTATTGTTTGCGTGAGCATTAGCACCAAATAAAGCAGTTAAAAATAGTGCAGAAAGAGTTAATTTTTTCATCAGAAATGCTATCCCATAAAATTGTTAATGATACAATGGGTTTACTTATTAAACCTACGTACACAATAGCAATAATATCTAGCAGTCCCCATAGGACTAACCTTGTACTGCTGTAGGAAATGTCTGATCAACTAATTATCAATATAATATAGGCAGCTTTAAATATTATGACTGCCTATAATTAAAAATAATTTCGATTAGTTATAATTAAATGAAATCATTACTTCATTTCTATCCAATCGATTGAATGCCAGTGAGTTTATTTGGCTAAAATTAGTTGGAATATTTTTGGCAATGCCATCTAGAGAAATGATTTCGGAAAAATTAAAGGATATTGCTTGAGTGTCGAATTGATGTGTAGATTGATTATAACAACTGATGGAAGATAAATCAGAGTAGCAACTAGGCTCTGCCACCTCACCTCGAAATGTAAGAGTACTAGACTCTTTTGCAGCTACTACCGAATTCAACCCCACAATGAGTAGTGCAGCACTACAGAGCTTGCCCCAAAATGTTAGTTTTTTCATAAATCACCTCTTCCGGCGTTAAGGACACATCATAAGTATCGACCAGAATAGAGATGTCTGAAGCTAATTTTTCAAGATTAACAACAAATTATTTATTATAAATAACTGATTAAATATTGAGATTACACACTAAAATTTAATGTAAATATGAAATTTTAACCTTTAATTTAGTACACTCCCTCCATAAAGTTCTGAATTATTTAATTCTATCGTGTGTTTTTTCCACTGAATATAGTAGATATTTGATATATTACTCGGCAATAACCAACGAACTCTATCATCCTCCAAGAAGTATGGAATTTCATTAAAATCAAGAAATTCAACTAACTTTTGTAATGAAAATTGGCAAACAACAACGACCGACCCTAAAAAGTCGCTTAGGGTTATATCTCTCATATCGCAGGGCATACCTTTGCTTAATAGCCAAAATAGGCTCTGCTGATACACCTCAATCGAGGCCCCATTTCTGAAAGCAACTCCCCAACCAGGCTCTGAAGATAGGGCTAATTTGGAAACCATAGTGACCATAATTATCTGACCTACATATTGATGAAAAAACCGCAAAATGGGTATTAAACTTTGCCATGTTAGATTTGAATTCCCTGTTAATTTTTATCCATAACGACTCAATCTAACTCCCTAAGGCATCCTTACCAAATGACAAAACTAAACCCATAATGCGGAGAGCAACACTATCGATATCAAGCTTCGATAATTACTTCTGAATGAGGCTCAAAAGTCAGCATATTTTAAGAAGAATTCAATAGAGAATGCTGTAGGACAATTCCGTTAATAACGACGAAAAAACCTTAGAAAAAGTCAAATATGCTATTCACAAACTAATTTTTGTCATAATTACTGGAATCTAGACAACAAAAAACCTGCCAAGGCAGGTTTTTTCGTTTCTAACATCGAAATAAATTGCAGCCGAATTAGGCTTCCATACAAGCCTTAAGCTTGTTCATGGCGTTTTTCTCTAACTGGCGAATACGCTCAGCTGACACTTGATAGGTTTCTGCCAATTCCTGCAGGGTAGTTTTATCATCGTCTAACCAACGGGCACGCAGAATATGCTGGCTACGCTCATCTAAGGTTTTGATGGCCGACAATAAACGACCTTGAGCATTGGATTCCCAGTTATCGTTTTCGATGTTTTCGGCTAAATCCGATGAATGATCTTCAAGATATTGCACTGGGGCAAAATCCTGCTCATCATCGTTGTCACTGCTCAGATCAAACGCAGGATCCTGCGCCGCCATACGTGATTCCATCTCAGTCACATCGGCCTTAGAGACACCTAAGTTTTCTGCGACCATTGCGACTTCATCATCGCTAAACCAACCGAGGCGAGTTTTCGCTTTACGGATATTAAAGAACAGCTTACGTTGCGCTTTGGTGGTAGCGACTTTAACAATGCGCCAGTTTTTCAGCACATATTCGTGAATTTCAGCTTTAATCCAGTGCACAGCAAAAGACACTAGACGGACGCCTACATCGGGATCGAAACGCTTAACCGCTTTCATCAGACCGATGTTGCCTTCTTGGATCAAATCCGCCTGCGGCAGACCGTAACCTGAGTAGCCCTTAGCAACATGCACCACAAAACGTAAGTGCGACATAATCAGTTGCTTCGCTGCTTGCAGATCACCCGTTTCCTGCAAACGCTTGGCTAACTCATACTCAGTCTCAGCGTCTAACATTGTCATGCTAGTCACTGAATGGATATAAGCTTCTAAACTACTGCTGCCCTGAGGGACTGTTAGTGCCATTGATTGCGTTTGAAAGGTCATTCGCGCTCCTACTTTCTTGCTACTTATCAAATATAAGTCGATTTCATCCTATGGTTTCACTCAAAACACCCTAAGGATGAGCTGACGAACTATCGGCTAATTGACAGAGTATGTCAACCTTCACTCGTCTGGGGTGTTACTTTTAACCCCGTTGAATAGACATTGCAAGTGAACAAAAGTTCATCGCCAGCCATATTTATCAAGATCTTTAAACTATAAACGATTGATCATTAAGAAGGTTCAATCGATCTTAAATGTTGCCTTACCGAAAGGTAAGAACCTAGCCAACCTAAGAAAGAAGCCAAGCCCACTAATTGTAGCAGTTCGGTAAAGGTCAGAGACTTCATCTCTAGCTGACTACCATACAAACCGAGCAATTCGGCTAGGGCAGAATCCAGATACCAAACCAACAAGTTAATGATAAGCCAAGCTAATACACCGCCAATCACTCCGTACCAAATACCGGTATAAAGGAAGGGACGTTGAATAAATGCCTCGGTTGCCCCGACTAACTTCATCACTTCTATCTCACTACGGCGATTCATAATGGCTAAGCGAATCGTGTTACCTATCACTAATACCACCGCCAAGACGAGTAACGCCGCAATCGCCATTACCGTGCGTTCGAGTAAACGCACCACAGCCTGTAGCCGCTCTAACCATTCAATATCTAAGCGACCAAAACTGATTTCAGGCTCGCGCTCAAGCTTAGTCAATAATTCGCGAGCTCCCACTGGCGTGGAATAGCGCTGGGTTGGTGTCACGGTAATTACCGCGGGAAGCGGATTTTTATCAAGATAGGCTAACGCTTCACCAAATCCAGATAGACGCTGAAACTCCTCAAGCGCTTGATTGCGGTCGATATACTGCACCTTTTCCACTTCGGCATAGGCTCGGATGCGGGTCAGCAAGCTTTGGATCGTCTGCTCGCTGCGATTTTCATCGATAAACAGTGAAATCTCCGCCGCGCTGTTCCAAGAGCTAGTAATGGTCTCGGCATTTTTAACTAATACTTGCAGCGCCGCAGGTAAGCTTAAACTCACCCCGAGAACCGCCATGGTCATCAGCGAAGAAACCGGGCTGCGCCACAGCTCCCCCATACTCGCCATGGCTTGCTGCACATGACGAATAAAAAACATCACGATACGCCCCGAGATGGGCAACTTGCTGCGCGTTAGTTTGGCGTTATCACTCATAGCCCATCACCTCGAGCGGTCGCGTGTCCATGGTGTAATTCCTGTGCACCGAGCATACGCCCCTGTTTCAGGGTAAAAGTGCGATACTTCATCCGCGCGATCAGTCCTAAATCGTGGGTAGCGATAAGCACACTAGTACCCGCATCGTTAAAGGTTTCGAATAAGCGCAAGATATCCATCGACAACTTAGGATCCAAGTTGCCCGTTGGCTCGTCGGCCAGCAATAGTGGCGGCTTATTCACAATGGCGCGGGCGATACCGACACGCTGTTGCTCACCACCGGATAACATGATGGGGTTATGACGCTCTTTGCCATATAAGCCCACCATGTCCAGCGCACCAGCGACACGCTTGCGGATCTCACCGTGGGAGAAACCTTCAATCACTAATGGCAAGGCAACGTTGTCGAATACGCTTCTGTCCATCAATAGATGATGGTTTTGGAAAATCATCCCAATATTGCGACGCAAATAGGGCACGTGTTTTGGGCTGATTTTGGCAATATCGTGACCATTAATCGCTACCCGGCCAGTGGTGGCGCGCTCGATCACTGTGATTAATTTCAACAGGGTACTCTTACCCGCGCCCGAATGGCCGGTTAAGAATGCCATTTCACCTTTTTGTAGGTGAAAATTCACTTCCTCCAGCGCCATTTGGCCACCAGGATAAATCTTACTGACCTGCTGAAAATCAATCATAAATTAGCTATCCGCTTTCTCTTGAGTGAACAAGGCATCAATAAATTCTTTAGAATTAAAGGTACGCAAATCATCAATTTGCTCACCCACGCCAATATAACGTAGCGGGATTTTAAACTTGTCGGCAATCGCAAACACCACGCCGCCCTTGGCGGTACCGTCGAGCTTGCTGATGGTCATGCCGGTAACGCCAACAGCTTCTTGGAATAGCTGCGCCTGGCTAATAGCATTTTGGCCAGTACTCGCATCTAAGGTCAGCATCACTTCGTGCGGCGCTTCTGGGTCGAGTTTCTTCATCACTCGCACCACTTTCTTTAACTCTTCCATCAGGTGCGACTTGTTTTGTAAGCGACCCGCTGTATCAGCAATTAATACATCAATTTTTCGGGCTTTAGCAGCTTGCAGCGCATCAAAAAGTACCGAGGCACTGTCGGCGCCGGTATGTTGGGCTATCACAGGGATATTATTGCGTTGGCCCCAAACTTGTAATTGCTCCACCGCTGCTGCGCGGAAGGTATCGCCCGCCGCTAACATCACAGACTTACCTTGGCGCTGGTATTGCTTTGCCAGTTTGCCAATCGTGGTGGTTTTACCCACACCGTTAACACCGACCATAAGAATCACAAAAGGACCATTGGTATTTTCAGGCACTAATGGGATTGCCACAGGATCGAGTGTCTTTTGCATTTCATCACGCAGCAGATCGTAGAGTGCTTCGGCATCCTTTAATTGCTTGCGCGACGCGTGTTCAGTCAGGCTCTGGATAAGGCGTGAAGTGGTTTCGACACCCACGTCGGCGATTAAAAGCTGTTCTTCCAACTCTTCAAACAGTTCATCGTCGATTTTTTTACCACGGAATAAACCGATGAAACCGCTACCAATATTTTCGCTAGTACGCATTAAGCCGCGTTTTAGACGCGCGAAGAAGCTTTCTTTGGCGGGTTTTGCCTGAGGTTCGGGTTGTTGCTCAAGGGGTTGTTCAGCTTGGACCTGTGCAGCGGCAAGTCGCTCTGCTTCTGCTTGGGCTTCAGCGGCCTGTTCTTCGGCAACTCTTTCGGCTTGTGCTTGTTCAGCGGCTAACTGCTCTGCCTGCGCTTGCTCCGCTGCTAAGCGCGCGGTTTCGGCCGCCTGTTGTTCGGCTAAATGTGCAGCTTGTTCTTCGGCAACACGCTGTGCCTCTGCTTGGGCTTTTGCGGCTTGTTCTGCGGCGACTCTTTCCGCTTGGGCATTTTCAGCGGCTAACTGCTCAGCCTGAGCTTGCTTCGCTGCTAAACGCGCGGTTTCGGCCGCCTGTTGTTCGGCTAAATGTGCAGCTTGTTCTTCGGCAACACGCTGTGCCTCTGCTTGGGCTTTTGCGGCTTGTTCTGCGGCGACTCTTTCCGCTTCTGCTTTTTCGGCTGCTAATTTGTCGGCTAGAGCCTGTTCGGCGGCCGCCTTTTCAGCCGCGAGACGGGCTTCTTCAGCTTGCTGCTTTGCTAATGCTTCGGCTTGCTCGGTTTGCGATGGAGTAGAGACTGGGGTTTGCTCGACAACCTCATCTTGTGATTTATCTTTACGAAACCAGGAGAAAAAACCTTTCTTTGCCATGTGTAATTCCAGCGCTCTACTTCAGTGTTGAATTTAAAATAAGACCCTGCCGTTATACCAGATTACCGCGGCAATTACGCCCAAAAAGTCGGCAATTAGTTCTGCTCTATCAGCCTTCTCACCTTTTACTAGGAGTTTGATATAAAATAGTGGCCTTTATTAAGGTGGCATAGTCTACCACTTTCTTTCTTCAGGCAAAATCACGGGGGCACTTTGGCTAATAATCGTGCAAACAACAAGCAAGTGACCAAGAGTCAAACGGCCAACAAGAAAGCCGGTAGTGGCCAAGTCCGGATCATTGCCGGGCAATGGCGTTCGCGCAAACTGCCCATCCATGATTTAGACGGCCTGCGGCCGACCACAGATAGAGTCCGTGAAACCCTGTTTAACTGGCTTGCCAATGATATTGCCCACGCAAGGGTGCTCGACTGCTTCGGAGGCAGCGGCGCCTTGGCGCTTGAGTCCCTCTCACGCTATGCCAGTTACGCCAAGATTATCGAGTTGCAACGTCCTGCTGCCATGCAACTTAAAGCGAATCTCAATACCCTCAAGTGCGACAATGCCGAGGTACTCAACGCCGATACCTTAGTCGTGCTGCAAAATGGCTGCGAGCAAGGGTTTGATGTGGTGTTTATCGATCCGCCTTTCCGCAAAGGCTTAGCAGAAAAAACCATTCAACTGTTGGACAGCCAAGGTTGGCTTAATGATGGTGCGCTCATTTATGTGGAGGTTGAGTCGGAATTAACTCAAATGGCAGTCCCTGCGACTTGGCAACCGCTCAAAGACAAAACCGCAGGACAAGTTAGCTATCGCTTATATCAATACCAAGCCGAAGACTCTCCGACTAACACCGAGGAATAGCATGTCGTTTCTGATCAATATGGGCAAAGCCATTACCCTAATCGCGTGGCTGATGATGGCTTATAACCTTGTTATGCCTTTTGCAGACAATATCGGCATTATTCTCAATATCTTGCTCGGCATTACTTGCTTGATGCATTGCTTCCAAGTCGCCATCTTCCATATGCTGTTTAAAAATCTGCTGACACTGCGCAAACAAGATTATTTGCAAGTGTTTATCTTCGGCGTATTTAGTTTATTGAGCTATCGTCGACAGGTGTTGGCGCAGGCGTAAGCGCACTAAACCTTTGTCGAAAGGCACTCGGTGTTAAACCGGTAATACGGGTAAACACTTTGCGACAGGCGCTCACATCCTCATAGCCAACTTGGTGCGCTATGGTCTCGAAACTCAGAGAACTATTTTCGAGTAAGTCACAGGCCTTTTGGATCCTGAGTTTTTGTAGGTATTCATTAGGCTTATGCCCTGTCGCTTTCACAAAACGTCGCAAAAAAGTTCGCTCGCCCATACAGCACTGCTGCGCCAAAACCGCAACACTCATCGGCTCACCATAGTCGGTTTGTAGGCGATTTTGCAGACCCAAGATCACAGCATCCCCATGATCTCGTTTAGGTAAAAACTGTTGGTAATAACGCTGTTCACGCCCACCAGTATCGATAACAAGGTACTTACCCAGTTGGCGCATGACTTTCACATGGCAAAACTGCGCGACTAACTCTAGCCCCAAGTCGAGCCAGGACATCATGCCAGCAGCCGTGATGATATCGCCCTCGTTAACCATGATTTTTTCGATCTCGAGTTTCACCTGTGGATATTGGGTCTCAAACGCTTCCACTAATCCCCAATGGGTTGTCGCTTTGCGGCCATCGAGTAACCCCGCGGCGGCCAGCACAAATGCTCCCGCACAGGCGGAGCAGAGGATAGCGCCTTGGGCATGTTGCTGCTGTAACCATAATCGCAATGAAGGCGCCGCATTGAAGTAAGACTCAGTTTCTATGCTCGGCGGGATAATCACTAACTGATAGCACTCTTCGAGACTCATCTCTTCTAGGGATAACCGAGTCACTGCAAAACTGCTTGAGCCTAGTGATTTATTTTCGTCAGCTAACATCAGCTTGTTAGCCACCAGCAACATCTCTTCTAAGCCAAATACGGCCGAAGTTAAACAACCGGGTATGGCTAATATCGCCACTTTTAATGGGGATGGCTCGGCAAATTTTGTCAATTTAAGCACCAAAGATGTCATTTCTGCCACTCTTAATGGCAATGAATCTACCGCAAACTCTCCTTCGAAGACATCTTTTGCAAGAGAAACGAACAGGAGAATAATATGTCGAGCTTAAACCAGATCCCAGTGAACAGCGCCTTAGTGATTATTGATGTGCAGAATGACTACTTTCCCCATGGGGCTTACCCACAATGGCAAGTCGATGAAGCATTAGCGCGCACCTTGCACTCAGTGCAGCGTGCTCAGCAACAGGCGATACCGATTATTCTCGTGCAGCATATCGCCGATACTGCTCAGGGTGACGCCCCCTTTTTTAACCCACACACTCAAGGAGTTGAAATCCATCCAGCGCTTTTAGCTGAGCTACCCAATGCCCCAATTGTGGTAAAACAATTTGCCGACAGTTTCGATGGCACAGAGCTAGCCAACTTACTCCAAGATATGCAAATCAAGCATTTACTCTTATGCGGTATCATGACTCAAAACTGCGTGACCCATACAGCGCTATCACCCGCGGCACAAGCCTATTCAGTGCAAGTGATTGCCGATGCCTGCACAGCTCCCACGCAAATGGTGCATCAAATTTCGCTAAGCGCCTTGTCCCGCAGAGTGGCATTAATCAATAGCCAAGACTTATAAGACGAGAAAGCAAAAAGCCCTCGAAAGAGGGCTTTTTATTTTAATATCAAGCTATTGAAGCGCTAAACCTTATCCTTTTGGATAGGGGTGAGCAACACCTTTGTGGCAGTCCACGCAGGTCTTTCTTGCTTCAGGATCTTTCTTGAAGTTGTTGGTGTGCATTCTCACAGCCATTGGCTTCATTGTTTCAGGTTGATTTTCATAAATGCGAGTATGGCAATGTTGACAGTTAGCAGAGTCATTACCACGGAAGTAAGCTAAAGCTTTGTCAGCTTGCTCTTTGCGGTTTTCGTCTAACCAAGCTTGAGTGTTAAAGCCATCGATAGTTAAGAAACCGTATAAGTCCTTAGATACGATGATTTTCTTGATCAAGTAATCCACTGGAGCATGTGGTAAGTGGCAGTCTTGACATTGTACGGTCACACCAGCACGGCCACCGCCATGGGCAGAAGCTAACACTTCATTTTTCAATGAGTGGTTGCTATGGCAGCTCATACAGAATGCGTCTTCACTCGTCGCATGTAAGGTTTGTTGGGTTGCAAAGTAGCCCACAACACCAATAACGATACCAACAACCAGTAGCGCTAGGATGGAATATTTCGCGCTGGGTTTAAATAGTGCACGCCAGTTCATCACTCTATCTCCGAAAATATGGTCAAAATTAGTTTTTATAAGACTATTTTATATTTTTTCATTTATTAGAAATTTGATTTCAAGCCTAAAATGCCGATTAATGTAAACTTAAAAGCGCAAAATGAGACTTAGCTCTAACTCTGAATAATACGACTCGCTAAAACCAGCTTAGCAGAGCATTAGGGTACTTCAACTCTCACTAATACATTCATCATTATGCTAAGCGACAAATGATTAAGTACTACCTTAAGAAGCTAAGGCAATGAAATCATTTTTAGAATACAAAAATGTGATCAAGACGACATTTAACCTTTGCTATAAAAGCCTGACGCCTAAAACTAAACTCAAAATGAAACTTTTTATGCAATTTGTTGGTCTTTAAGAGTAGGTACATTGGCAACGGTTTTTTTATGGCTAAGTTTTGGATTACCATAGCACTGTTATTTTCACTTATCGCTCAGTCGGCGATGGTGAATGCTATGCCAACTTCAGCGATGAATGACTTTCACGATATATCCAGCATGCAAATGGTTGATGGCAAAATAAATTGCACTATGCCCGATTGCCCCCCAGACGAATGCATGTTGCATTGCCAAGACTCTCTTACCAACCATTGCAAAACTCATTGCGTTGCACAGCTTTACCTCTCAACATCACAACCACAACTCGCGTTGATGAGTCATGCTAGTAATCGTATTACGAACAAAAGCTGGGCGATTCAAACCGCCGACCTTGGGTTGACCACACCACCACCCAACTCCGATTTGCTGTAACCGATCTTAATCATTAAATCGATTCAATCGCTCGCGAAGCTGCCACCACGATTTGGCGCTCACGCGATCACGCAAATTTTGGAGTTTATTATGAAAACGACCTTATTTAGTAAAATTTTCGTTGGCGTTACATTCATCATCAGTACTATTGCTATCAGCATGACGGCGAGTGCTGCGACCTTGAAAGGCACTGATACACTCAATGTGGTCAGCATTAATGGCCAAGCAACTAAATCCTTTAAACCAGTACAACTACCTGAAGGTAAAGTGCTAATTGAAGTAAAATATCAAGATCTATTCAGTTATCGCGCCGATGACAGTGGCACTTGGGTGAAGTCTGAGCCTCTATTCTTTACCCTAGATGTTGCACCACAGTCGAATTACCAGATCAGCACTCCAACATTAACTAGCGAGGCTGATGCCAAACGTTTTATCAATAACCCTCATATACAGCTCAGTGTAGATGGTGCCACACCACTGCCACTCGTCTTGCAAAATCACAGTCAGTTAATGGCAGAGATCTTACAAAATCAGGTCGCTAGATAATCCAACCTTAGGAGCGATGAGCTGAGGCATTAACTAAAATGTGAGTTAACGCATTGCAGCATAATGCCTCTGTGCTAGAATCCAAGCGTTCATTATCTGGAATTATTATGCATCAAACACTTAGTCGTTATTTATTAGTCATATTCACTTTACTCGCATTGGTCGGGCAAGGTGTTGTGTCTAATGGACACGCTATGGTGATGCGCTCAATGGAAATGGGCGCTATGGTTCATAGCCTTTCCAACCAAGGAATGGATCACGCGGCAATGATGCAAATGAACACCGAGCACCACGCTGACGCCAGTGCAATGGCCAATACAAATTGCTGTAACGATCAAATGCTTCCCGGCGCAAAACAGCATTGTTGTAATGGCACCACGTCCTGTCTTAACGATTGTGGACATTGCTTGACGATCTCAGTTGCTGGTACGCTTTTCAGTCCACATCTTTGGCCAAGTGTGAGTCTGAGTGATACCCCTATGGCCACTCCTATGCCTCATTTCCACTCTATCTCTTTATCGTCGGCCTTCAAGCCACCGATAGCCTAGTCCTAGCCTCATTGTGCCCTTTTTTCAGGGCAAACCAAGCTAACTATTTATTTTGCCGTTTATTGTGGTGCCCTCTTCTCAAGCACCCAGAGTAAAGCTAAAACGTTGACTGTGCACGATGCTACCCATGGCATTAGTTTTGAGTATGCACTCAAGAAATAAGCTCAATCACGTTTTATGCACTCATATTCGGCCCTAAAACCCGATGGAGTGAATAATATGAAAACCTTAACTAATCTTGCCTTAGTTGCATTTTTAATGACCAGCACCAGTGTGTTTGCTACAGCAACACCCCATGAGCATCACCACAACAATGCCGCGCCACAGGAACAAGCTGTAGCCTATGTTTGCCCAATGCATCCCGAAGTTACAGGCAACAAAGGCGATACTTGCCCTAAATGTGGCATGAATTTAGAGCCTAAAGCGACGACAGAAAAAATGGCTGACGGTGCAATGCACAAAGATCACGCGCACCACTAAGCTAGGCTGGAGATGAGGCATATGAACCAATTTTACAAAGTAAAAAAACCGTGTACTAAGGCTGTGTTGATACTCAGTAGCCTTCTGCTGGGCACTCCTTGGTTAACCCAGGCTCAGCTTGTTGATCCTGCGGCTCAATCAGAGGCGGGGCATCAGCATAACAGCAATAGCGCCAATCAAGTCAAAACATATACTTGCCCTATGCACCCTGAAGTAGAAAGCCATGAACCCGGCCGCTGCCCTAAGTGCAATATGTTCCTCGTTGAGAAGGAAGAAACAAGCAATACTGCACAACATGACGAACATCAAGCACATACACAAAACGCCAACGCGGCTCAAGTGTTTGATACTCCAACGCCTAAAGCCAATAACTTAGTCAAAAATCAAAATTCTGGCGCAACGATTAAGTATGTGTGCCCAATGCATGCCCACATCATTAGTGATTTTCCAGGTACTTGCCCTATTTGTGGGATGAATTTAGAGAAGGTCGAAACAGGCGGTAATACGCAGGAAATTAACATTAATGTCTCTGGCGGTATGCAACAAGCACTTGCCCTTAAAGTCGCCAACGTTGAGCGCGATACCCTATGGAAGTTTGTCGAAACCGTGGGTCAAATAGACTATGACGAGAGCCAGATCAGCCATATTCATGCCCGCGTTACTGGCTGGGTTGAAAAGCTAATGGTTAAATCCATGGGGGATACCGTCAAAAAGGGGCAGCTACTTTATGAGATCTACTCACCCGATTTAGTCAATGCTCAGGATGATTATCTGCTCGCCTTAGATACAGCGAAAACCTCCGGTAGCCAAAGATACCAAGATCTGGTTCGCAGGGCAGGCTTAAGGCTGTCGTTCTTAGGGTTTAACGAACAACAAATCAAACAATTAGCCAGCTCACGCCAAACCCAATATCGAGTACCGTTTTACGCACAACAGGAAGGTGTTGTCGAAACACTCTCCATCCGTGACGGTATGTATATTGAGCCTTCTACTGAAGTCATGTCATTGGTCGATCTTTCTAAGGTATGGGTCATCGCCGATGTGTTTGAAAATGAACAAAGCTGGATTAAGGTTGGGCAAAAAGCCGAAGTCTCTGTGCCCGCGATGAATATCAACGGTATAGAAGGCACGGTTGACTATATCTATCCCGAGCTAGACCCTGTTACCCGTAGTTTGAGAGTGCGCGTGGTACTGAATAATACCGATGTCTCTTTAAGACCCAAGACACTCGCTAAGGTTTCGCTCTTTGGCGGCCCAAATAAGGATGTACTCGTGATCCCACAGGAAGCGCTCATCCAAACGGGTAAAGAAAACCGCGTAATAGTCAAACAAGCCGATGACAGCTTTATCGCAAAAGCCGTGAGAGTAGGCATGATGAGCCAAGGCAAGGCAGAGATAGTCTCGGGCCTAAGCGAAGGTGAACGTGTCGTCACCTCAGGGCAATTCCTGCTCGACTCCGAGGCCAGCCTCAAGGGCAGCCTAATGCGTTTAAGCAGCGGTCATCAGCACTAGGAGCGCATTATGTTGAAATATATTATCGAGTCCTCGATCAGACAAAGACTTATGGTGTTAATTATCGCCATCATGGTTACTGTCTGGGGCGTGCAGGAGTTGCGTAAAACGCCGCTCGATGCCCTGCCGGATTTATCCGACGTGCAGGTGATCATTAAGACCCCTTATCCAGGGCAAGCACCAAAACTGGTTGAAGAACAAGTGACTTACCCATTATCGACTGCCATGTTAGCCGTACCCGGTGCAAAAACCGTGCGGGGTTTCTCGATGTTTGGTGACTCTTATGTGTATGTGATCTTCGAAGATGGCACCGATATCTATTGGGCACGTTCGCGGGTGTTGGAGTATTTAAGCCAGATCAGCAGTCGCTTACCTCAAGGGGTACAACCCTCACTCGGCCCTGATGCCTCAGGTGTGGGCTGGGTGTTTGAGTACGCGCTGGTCGATCGCTCCGGCAACTTAGACCTCTCGCAACTTAAAAGCCTACAGGATTGGTATCTCAAACTCGAGTTGCAAAGTGTTGCCGGTGTCTCCGAAGTCGCAACCGTCGGCGGTATGGAGCAGACCTATCAGATCGTGCTCGAGCCAGACAATATGGCGATCTATAAACTCGATATAGCTACCGTCAAAGAGGCGATAGAAAGAGCCAATAGCGAAGCTGGTGGTTCAGTGGTCGAAATGGCCGAAGCCGAATATATGGTGCGCGCCAAGGGTTATCGTCAAACATTAGCTGATTTTCGTGAAATCCCATTAGGGATTACTAGCCCTTCCGGAACAGCTTTACTACTCAAAGATGTCGCTACCGTGCGCAAAGGCCCCGCTGCTCGCCGCGGTATTGCCGAGCTTGATGGCGAAGGCGAAGTCGTGGGCGGCATTGTGGTGATGCGGTACGGTGAAAACGCACTTTCCACTATCGATGCGGTTAAAGCTAAACTGGAAGAGTTAAAAACAGGTCTGCCTGAAGGGGTGGAAATCATTCCAACCTATGACCGCTCTCAATTAATTCAAAAGTCTGTCGACAACCTATTCAGCAAAGTCATTGAAGAAATGTTGGTAGTGGGCTTGGTTTGCCTATTATTTTTACTGCATGCACGCTCAACATTGGTCGCGGTGATTACTTTACCGCTGTCGATTCTTATTGCCTTTATTGTGATGAATAAAATGGGGGTGAATGCCAATATTATGAGTCTTGGTGGCATCGCTATTGCCATCGGTGCCGTAGTAGATGGTGCGATCGTCATGATCGAAAACCTGCACAAACATTTAGAGCACTTTAAAACCGAACATCAACGCGAACCGTCGGTTAAAGAACACTGGGAAATTGTTAGCGCAGCTTCTATCGAAGTGGGTCCTGCACTGTTTTTCTCACTGATTATTATCACCTTAAGTTTTGTACCCGTATTTGCGCTAGAAGCGCAGGAAGGACGCTTATTTGCGCCACTGGCTTACACTAAAACCTTTGCCATGGCGGCAGCGGCATTATTATCCATTACGCTAGTGCCAATTCTGATGGGTTACTTTATTCGTGGAAAAATTCCTAGCGAGCGCAGTAATCCCATCAGCCGAGTGCTAATTGCTCTGTATCAACCGTCGTTGAAACTGGTGCTGAAGTTTCCAAAAGTAACCCTACTAATTGCTTTAATGGCACTGGCCAGTGCTTGGTATCCCATGACACGTATGGGCAGCGAGTTTATGCCTGCGCTCGAAGAAGGCGATTTACTCTATATGCCAACGGCATTGCCAGGCATTAGCGCCAGCAAAGCCGCCGAAGTGCTACAACAGACGGATCGTTTGATTAAAACCGTCCCTGAAGTCGCTCGCGTATTTGGTAAGGTGGGGCGGGCCGAAACGGCGACAGATCCTGCGCCACTCACCATGCTCGAAACCACAATCATGCTAAAACCCCACAACGAATGGCGTGAAGGCATGACCTTAGATGGCATCATTAATCAGTTACAGCAGACGGTAAAAGTGCCTGGCCTCACAAACGCTTGGGTACAACCGATTAAGACACGTATCGATATGCTATCAACGGGCATTAAAACCCCCGTGGGCATTAAAATTACCGGTGCAGATGTCAATGAGCTGCAAGCCCTAGGCACCAAAATTGAGGCTATCTTAAGCAAGGTCCCACACACTAAATCGGCCTATGCAGAACGGAGTGGTGGTGGACGCTACATCGACATTACGCCAAAACTGGATGTTGCCGCTCGTTATGGTATGTCATTACAAGATATTCAGGATGTAGTGCGTTACGCCATCGGTGGTATGGATATTGGCGAGTCCGTACAAGGTGCTGAGCGTTACCCTATTAACCTGCGCTATCCAAGAGAGCTGCGTGACAATATCGAGAAACTGCGTGAATTACCTGTGATCACTAAATCGGGAAATTACTTACCACTTCGCAATTTAGCCGATATCGAAATCACCGATGGTGCACCAATGCTCACCAGCGAAAACGGGCGCTTAATCTCTTGGGTATTTATCGATATTGAGGGCACTTCTATTGGGGAATACATTAACACCGCGAAGCAAGCTTTAAATGCCGAACTCAAAATGCCGCCCCGTTATAGCTACAGCTTTGCGGGCCAGTACGAGTATATGCAGCGGGTCGACGCCAAACTAAAGCAAGTCATCCCAATGGCATTAGGGGTCATCTTTATCCTACTGATGATGACCTTTGGCTCTACCATGCAAGCGAGCATGATCATGCTGAGTCTACCCTTTGCCTTAGTCGGCAGCACTTGGCTATTGTATCTACTGGATTACAACATCTCTGTTGCCGTCGCTGTTGGTATGATTGCCCTTGCTGGGGTAGCAGCAGAATTTGGGGTGATTATGTTGGTCTATTTAAATAACGCCATCAAACATCGACTGGAGAAAAACCTTTACCACAGCGTTGAAGACTTAAAAGAAGCCTTGATAGAAGGTGCGGTCATGCGGATACGTCCTAAAGCGATGACAGTTGCCACCATCTTCTTCGGCCTACTCCCCATTATGTGGGGCGCAGGTTCGGGTAACGATGTGATGCAAAAAATCGCCGCCCCTATGGTCGGTGGAATGGTGACAGCACCAATACTGTCGTTGTTTGTACTGCCGGCACTGTATCTTCTCATTTACTCGCGTAAATTAAAGCAAGACGCAGTTCACTGATAGTACAGGCATAAAAAATCCCCCAAACCATAATAGTCTGGGGGATTTTTATTCAACCGCATTTAAAAGGGGTTATTGAACCGTGTTAACAAACACAGGGTTAGAATAGAACCACAGGTCGTTATAGTTACGATCATTAATCTTGTTATACCAAGACTGTACCGATTCACCTTCAGCTTGATTAATCACAGCTGACTTCAAAGGATTACCTCTTTCCGTCAGATTAGCTTGGTTATAATCTAAATTAGTCCCACGCAGACGGAAATATTGATACCGATCCGCGATAAAACTGTAACTCATACTGTAGTAGCCATCGGCATCTTTATGCCAGTCGGCACGAGTAAAGGTTTTAACGACTAAGGTTGAATCGTTTGTTTCTTTTCTGTAAGCCGCGGTCCCAGGCTCAGCACGCTGACCCACGTTACCCGCAATCAAGTCTATGTGGTTTACACCAGGGTTAATTCCAGCATAAATTTCATTACCTATATCGGACTCTTTATTATTCAACGCCGGACTTTTAAAGCGAATAGTGAGTGTTAACTTATCGCCAGGTTTAGCCACTAAAGTTTGTCCCATGGTGACACTATTCTTATTGCCATTTTCAAGCTTAAAATCCAAAGCATCGATCAAATCACCAAACACAGAAAAGCTATTGCCCGAGCGTAATCCCTTCAAAAGCGCTGTAGTATCTTTGCCATCGACCCAAGTGTAACTTTTCGCATATTCACCGGGATAATAACTACTAGCGTAGGGAGTACGTGTTTTGAAGTGGATATCCGAGTTACCCATGTTCCAAATTCGACGACCTTCACCCAATAATGCATCCCACCAGCCACCGACCTCAGCAACAACCGGATCGACGCCGCCGTACACACCACTACTACGCTCACCATAGTCACCACGGTTACCACTGAACTGGCCACCGACAAGACCTTCAACCATAAAGAAAACATTCGGAGCAACATCGTTCAGCTCTCTAACATCTTGAATCGTATAACTGGATAAATAACGACGAGGATGATTTAGCATCCCGTAGCTGCTATCTGGATAATGAGTCTCTAACCACTTCAAAGCAGCAATAGCATCCTCGTGAGTCTTATTTTGACGGGTATCTCCCGCAGCAGTCCATGCAGCAACATCTTTTGGATCAAAGTTCGTAATATCATTTTTACTACTAAATCTGTACTCAAAGGTCTTAACCGCAGAAAGAACTTTGGCTTCATCACCTAAAATACCAATGTTAAAGTGCTCATGGGTTGGCATATCCCACTCAAAACTTGAATAAGCAATCTTGCCCTCATAGTTAGGCATGTTCTTCTTTAAACCGGGAATTTCATACTGAGTTAACGCATCGTAAAACAGTAACCCACCGACGTCGTTATCATCATTATCTTGACTGTTGTTACGCATATGATTTGATAATGAAACATAGTCTAAACCGAAGTCACCAAAGGCCCATTTCAGAATATCAGACTGGGTTTCACGAGCATCCTGCGAAACCGCAGTGTGAACGTGTAAGTCACCTTTTAGCCAACGCCCACTGGGCTCAATGGGTGTAGGATCAGTCTTATCAGAGTCAGAATTACAACCAGATAGCACTACTAGAGACGATAATAAAACAACATTGAGATTTATGACCTTATGCATGAATAACCTCTTTATATTCAAAAGTTTTAGCAATAAAACCCGAATATAAGTCGAATGCATGACACCCTCGGTGTTTTTCAAGGTAGTTGTCACTCTTTGCTTAAATATTAAGCTGCATTTATTACCCCTTCTATTGGTGCTTTATCTGGGTTTAGGGTCACGGGCCCAACTGCCTCACAATTTCTCACGTCTTTAGACCAGCGCGTCGGTCTTCTTGCCTTTGCCGCTTCAAGCACTTCCTTACGCTTGGCTAAAATAGCGTTATCTAGCTGAGCATGACGTTGTCCTGGTGAGACAAAATTGAGCTGGCTGTGTTTATGTTCATCGTTGTACCAGGTTACAAACTTTTCCACCCATTCTCTTGCTGTTGCTAAGCTGCTAAAACCTGATGCAGGCCACTGTGGTCGGTATTTTAAGGTTTTAAATAACGACTCTGAAAAGGGGTTGTCGTTACTCACCCGCGGCCGACTTAATGATGCCGTAATACCGAGTTCTTCTAGCTTGGCTTTCATGGTCAATGACTTCATCGGCGCCCCATTATCAGAGTGCAGCACTAATGGCGTATTAAAACATTGTTCGCGTAACATGCAGCGTTGGATTAGCGCGGCGGCGTACTCACCGCATTCTTGTTCGTGAACTTCGTAACCCACTATTTTTCTACTGTAAATATCTTCAAACATGTACAGATAATAAAACTGGCCTTTGACGGTTGAAGCCAAATAAGTGATGTCCCACGACCACACTTGATTCGGCCCATCTGCCCGATAACTTAACGGTTTGCTTCGATTAACAGCAGCCTGAGTGCGACCACGATGGTTAAGTTGACCATGAGCATTTAACACTCTGTAGAAGCTGGATTCCGAAGCGATATAAATCCCGTTATCTAATAATGTTGGCACAATTTGCGACGGGGGTAAGCTGGCGTACTCCGCTTGATTACACACACTTAATATCTGTTGTCGCTCATGTTCTTCGAGTTTATTGGCGGGCTCTGGACGAGCCGCTGTCGGCCTTAAATCAGCTTGTACTTGACCTTCTCGATACCAACGTCGATAGGTACGCTTACTGAGGCCCGTTTCAGCACAAGCCTTATAAAGGCGAGCACCATTGGTATAGGCCTCTTGAATTAAGGCAATCAATGCTATGCGCTCAGGCAAGGGGGTTAGCTCTCCTCGCTGTCGTCCCCCCAGAGCGCATTGAGCTTTTTTCTGAGCACCAGTAATGCGGCAGCTTCTGCCAACGCTTTCTCTTTGTAGCGCAATTCCCGTTGCAGCGATTTGATTTCGGCTTTGTCAGCCTTGGCCTGCTGTTTAATGGTTTTAGTTTGTACTTCTGAGGTTTGAAAACCAGACAAGCACTCCAACTTCCACTGTTGTACTTGTTCGCGGTACAAGCCTTTTTCACGACAATACTGGCTTATTTCTGCTTCTGATAGCGGAGCAGTTTCAATAATCACGGCAAGTTTGGCTTCAGCTGACCAATCATCGGCTGTTAATGTTTTACCTGGCACGGGGCGACCTTCTTTTCTGGCAATATCCCGCCAATGATACAAGGTTTGCACCGCAATGCCTTCTTCCCGAGCAACCTCTGCGACCGTTAAATTGTGAGGCGGTAATAATTTTTTAAGGATCGCCTCTTTACGTTCTGGTGAATACCGAGCCATTTTGTTCTCTTTTGCCGCACCCTGTCTTTAAAAATAATGATTATTTAGGGGTGACAACAATCCTGACACAGGGGGCCCTAATGACACTGATGTTTACGATCCATAAAATAAGCCTCTCAGTTTACAACGCTTATATGTACCATTAACGCAGCGCACCACAGAATTGACTCGACTCACTGCTGTAGAAAGGATGCCATCACATGACTAAGCCATCTTGTTTAATCATCAGCCAAATATGGCCACAAAGACTTTTCCTTAAAAAACGATTACATGTTTTACTCGCTTCGTTCAGTTTATGCTCTGCACTAATCATGTCAGCAGCACCCGCATATGCCATCCCCGCCACAGGGGAGTTTATTGCCAATAAACGCTGTGAATTGTTTCAGTCTAAAAATAAACAAACCAATCCCGATGATTGGCAGAGCAATATCGGTGAACGTTATCCCGTTACGGAGATTTTAGGAAACAGCGTCAATCCTGACTGGATTCGCGTCCGCACCAATGCCATCAGTTCACCGTTACGCTGGATTAAAGGTGATTGTGGACAATACAATACCAATGTAGCGGCGGCAGAGACTTATCAGCCAAACTCAACCAAAGAGCCTACGCAAACCACTACAGCCTCTGATATCAAAGCCATCAATCGTGAAAGCCTAAAAGAACGAGGTACGCCGGAGAAACGCCAAGGCCATGTGTGTCAAATCGAAGATAATTATGACTCCCATGTGCTCGCCTTAAGTTGGCAAAGCACCTTTTGTGAACTCTATGGCAGTCGTAAAGCAGAATGCCGCGCCTTAAGCCAAACCAGTGATGCGCCTCAATGGCAACACTTTAGCCTGCATGGCCTCTGGCCTAATCGCCAGCAATGTGGCACTCGTTACGGCTTTTGCAGCAGCGTAAAACAACAACCGAGTGACTTTTGCGATTATCCTGAAGTACCACTCAATGCCTCTGTGCAAAAGAATCTGGAAGAAGTGATGCCTAGTGCTCGCTACGGCACCTGTTTAGAACGCCATGAATGGTGGAAGCACGGTACCTGTCGTAATCAAGACCCCAATGACTATTTTTTACTGGCGACTCAGCTGACGCAGGAAGTCAATGCCTCGACATGGGTACAACAATTTATCCATGAAAGAATTGGTAAAAAAGTCACACAACAAGAGTTGAATCAAAGCTTTGATACTAGCTTCGGTAAAGGTGCACACACTAAGATCACGCTTGATTGCGCCAAGGGACTCTTAAGCGAAATCCGGATTAATCTTCCACAAGAGATCAAGCTATCAGACTCAATTCCGAGCCTACTTGCTAAAGCACCCAAGGCGAAAAAGACTAACTGTCCGGACCCACTCTCTATCGACAAACCAAACTAACTTAACCTGAACTTGGGGTAACGTGTGTCGAAAAAACCTAAATCTAACAAACCAAACAAATGTCATAAACGATTGTTTTTAAAATACAATTCCTCCTGACTGAATGCGCAGATTTTTGTGCATATCAAGGCGCTCTGTCTAACCATAGCGAGCTATGGTTAGACAGAGCAACGCAGAGAGGCCCGAAAAGAGGCCTATTCAGCGGCGCTACTTATCCCTAGCTCAGGTTAACTTATTGGTTTTCATTTTGGGATAGGTGTATTACTGCGAAAGTAGCACCTTGGGCGTCAGCAATCACCGCAAAACGTCCCACATCAGGGATATCGCTTGGCGGCACGCATAGCTGTGCGCCCAGCCCCTGCGCCTTAGCGGCAAAAGCATCACAATCCGCCACCACAAAATAAGGCATCCAATGGGCGGGGATCTCGCCCCATTCCGGCATCATTTTCATCATGCCCCCCATAGACTGGCCGTCAATTTGCCACTCGGTGTAATCGATGCCGGGCACATGACTGGGGAGCGCGGTCCAAGGAAACACTTGAGTGTAAAAACTGGCTTCGGCGCTAGGTTCACGGCAAGCCAGCTCCACCCAACACAGGGTATTTTCTTCGCCTTGGCGACGTGAGCCCGAGTGGTTTTTCGCTTGCCATAGGGCAAAGCGTGCCCCTTCGGGATCGCTCACCTGCGCCATCACGCCCGCATCCCCCACCACATGCGGTCCCATGTGCAATTGCCCACCCGCAGCCAGGATGGCGGCAACCGTCGCTTCGATATCCTTAACCGCAAAATAGATCCGCCAATGGCTAGGGATCTGTGGTTCCGACTCAGGGATTTGATACATGGCCCCTAAATCGTCCCCCTCCAGATTGAACAGCGAGAAATGACCATTAGGAATTGCCATTTCCACCGCATTCCAACCAAACAGCGCATGGTAAAACCCCTGTGCACCCTGCCAGTCATGGCTCGCCAATTCGACCCAACAGGCCTGTCCCTGTGCGTACTGAGTAATCCTCATTGCAGACTCCAATCAAACAGATAATGTGTTCGAGTTAAGCTGGAGTTTATGCAACTGTCCAGTTTTGGCGGTAAAAAGATGAATACAAAGAAAAAGCCCTCTATTTGAGGGCTTGATTTGCGAGCGAAATACTTAGGAGAACTGTGGTAATAAATTCGCCATCGCGAGTAGATGACAAGCACCCGTCACGACACCAAACAACACCACAAGGATAATTAACGGCGTGCCACCAAAGACCCTAAAACCTTGATGATTAGGGAAGAGTTGTCTCGACTTGTAGGCCATCAGCGCTGGCACGATAACAGCCCATACGGTTGCCGCTAAGGCTGCAAATCCAATGGCAATTAAAAAGCCATCGGGAAACAGCAAACCAAATATGGTGGGCGGCACAAAGGTGACAATCGCCGTTTTCATCCGGCCAGAGCGCGTATCGTCGAATCCGAATAAATCGGCCAAATAATCGAATAAACCTAAGGTCACACCGAGGAAAGAAGACGCCACAGCTAAATTAGCAAATAGGGTTAACATGCTGTTTAACCAGCTGCTTTCCATTACTTTCGACAAGGCGCCGACTAACACACCCATATTGCCACCCTGGGCAATAATCTCACTAAACCGGCTGCGGGGAATATTGCCCATAGTGGCGACCAACCAGCAGGCATAAATGATCAGCGCGATAAAAGTCCCGACAAAAATGGCTTTGAAAATGGTCGATGAATCTTTGCCATAATACTTCACCAGACTCGGCACATTTCCATGGTAACCAAAACTGGCTAGACCAAATGGCAAAGCCGCCCACAGATAAGGCATAAAGCTTTGCTTTCCATCCGGTTCGAGCAACTTAGTCACATCGATTTCGATCAGCAAATTACCAATCGCGAGGAAGAAAGTAATAATCATCCCGCCGAGCATAATCGTCGTAATACGATCCACCGCCTTGGTACTGATCAACACGATACAGGCGAGCACGACAGCAAATACTAATCCGGCGACACTTTGAGGCAGCTCAATCCCCATACCTTGGAGGCTATGGTTAACAATCGAGCCACCGCCACTGATGTAGGCGTAGGTTAAGATGTAGAGCACGAAGGCAATGGACACCCCATTCACGATGCGCCAAAACTGGCCCAGGGTTTCCTTGGTCAGGGTATCGAAACTCGCTCCCGGCTCGAAATGCAGGTTGGTTTCGAGCAGTAACAGTCCCGACATCAACATGCAAAACCAAATACCGAGTAACATCAGTACCGAGTAACCAAACCACATGCCAGCGCCCACGACAGGCAAAGAAAACATCCCCGCCCCTACTGTGGTACCGGCAATAATCATGGCACCACCGAGCAAAGACTTGCCCACCGGCTTATTCTTCGCCGCATTCATATGGTTAGCCATTAAGCGATATGCTCCGCGGTCACGCTGGCGACAATCGTCTGCCTTACAGAGGCTCTGAGTAAGCTATTAGCTTGATCGCGAATGCGCTCAACATCAGATTTATCTTCCTTACCAGAAAAATAACCTAACTCTTTTAGCTTAACACTCAAGGTGTTATAGAGTTTCTTATCGTAAAATTCTGGTGCGGTAATGCCATGCAGCGCCCCTAAACGTTGGGCAAGCAGATGGCTTTCAGACTCGAGATCCGAACGCTCCATCTTAGGTCTATGGGCCAGCAGATTGAAGATAATGGCATAGCGTTGCAAGGTCTCACTAACGCTGCCAGCCAACAATAACATTTGGCTGGTGTGCTCGGTCACAACCGACAACATATCGCTTTCCTGCACTAGACCTTGCTCAATAAACAGCTCAAGCACTTGATTCACATAGCTTGGGAGATCTTTGATCCCCATAAACAATTCCGCCTTCAATAACGGATAAAAGTCGTTCACTATCCCAAGGATTTGCGCTCTTGAAATCTGTTTATTATTGATTAAACAGCTGGCAATTAATGACGGAATAATAAACAAGTGAATGATATTATTGCGATAGTATGTCATTGACGTCGCTTGTTTTTCATCAATTGACACTATCTCACCCAAAGGATCGGCATTGATGGAGAACTTGTTCAGCTCTAATCCTTGTTGTACTAAGTGCTTGCCATCACCTTCGGCAACCGACGTAAACGACGTGTAAGGCACACGCTTAAGCAGGGTCAGGTATAAATCTAACTGACGTTCGAGCAAACAACGCTCTAAGGCATTTTGCTCCGACGCCAACAACACTAAACTGGTCAAGGTAATAGAGCTGGCGGCAGCGGCGTCGTTAATCCGCGTCATCACCCGATTTGCTAACACGTTCACCGCAGGAGTTAACCAAGTCGGTTTTTGCTCAGGATCATCAGCCACTTCACTGCGCCAGTTTGGTGCCGTTTCATTCAAGAAGTTCTGCAATGTAATCGGCTCACCAAAGTTGACATAACCTTGGCCAAAATTACCTAATTTACGAATAGCACCAAAGACTTGCCATACAGATTCTTTCTGTTTTTTCTTACCGCTTAGCTCTTTGTGATAGGTCGCCACTTCCATCACGTGATCGTAGCCTAAATACACGGGCACTAAGGTGACAGGGCGTTCGATGCCTCGCAGCACACTGTTGATCGTCATAGCGATCATACCCGTTTTAGGCGCCAATAGACGGCCGGTACGAGAACGGCCACCTTCAGAGAAATACTCAACCGAATATCCCTTAGCAAACAGCTGATCGAGGTACTCACGGAACACTGCCGTATAGAGTTTGTTGCCGTTAAAACTACGGCGAATAAAGAAAGCCCCGCCACGGCGGAACAGCGGCCCCGCAGGCCAGAAGTTTAGGTTGATACCCGCAGCAATATGCGGTGGCACCATACCTTGGTAATACAGAATGTAAGATAACAGCAGGTAATCCATATGGCTGCGATGGCAGGGCACATACACAATCTCATGACCATCGTGGTGTAACTGCCGAATATGCTCGGCACCTTTGATGTTAATACCGCTGTAGAGCTTGTTCCATAACCACGTTAAAAAGCGCTCGGCAATACGTACGAGACTATCGGAATAATTCGCCGCAATTTCATCAAGATATTCAATTGCCGTTTCACGCGCTTGGGTTTCAGAAATCTTCTTGCTCGCGGCTTCTTCCTGAATTGCCTTGCGTAAGGATTCAGATTTCAGCAAGGAATGGAATAACGCCTGACGATTAGGCAACACAGGCCCCGTCATCACCTTACGTTGGCGGCGGAAATGCACTCTCGCTACTCGAGCCAATTTATGGGCAATGCCCATATCGGTACCATGTTCGTCGGCCATGTAACGCAGCGATACCGCATTAGAAAATTGCACAAAGTTATGACGGCCCAAAAATAGGATCATCAAGCACTTACGTAACCAAGTAGGATTCTCGCGCTCAAGCACTGCCGCCTTCATGGTGTCGTCTTCTTTACCCGGAGTACGACCCCAATACAGACTCACAGGCACCAGCTGTATATCTAACTCTGGCTTTTCCTTATGGACGGCCAACAAACGCATAAAACATTCGAGGAATGGCTCATTACTGGCGCGTTCACCAAATAAAGGCTTACGACCTTCAAGGCATACCACCCGTGGCGCCACAACGCCATTCACCACCAGCGGCTCGTAAGGGCTTGGCAAACCAAGTTTCGTGGTGATCTCGCTTAACGCAGCAATATCACTCAGGGATTCTGTTTTCATTACATAAGCAAGCGGTCTGGAGGCATCCAGATTCAGATCGGCAAAGGGATCCTGTGGCACAACAATAGTGTGCACTAAGTGCTTTTGGATCCAACGTAATGATTTCAACCAAAGAGAGTCTTGTTTAGGCATTATTCTTATGCAATGTAAGTACGTTCATTAGCCCCATAGAATACCAGATTCTAGAGAATATACCCAAACAACCTAAAGATGCAGGATTCAGCTGCTGATTTTAATGACTTAGTAACGCACTTTAGGCGACACCATTTATTGATACCGTGCAAATGGCATTCACCCCATAGATGACGATTACGGTTATTTGCAGATCTAGCTGACCAAGTTAAAAGTGGTTAATACTTGCACTACCAATAATACTGTATATACTAACAGTAACTGTATAGAAAAACAGGAAAGACCATGAGACCGTTGACGCCACGCCAAGCCGAAATTTTAGAGCTGATTAAACGTAATATTGCCGAGACTGGCATGCCACCCACTCGGGCCGAAATTGCCACCCGTTTGGGTTTTAAAAGTGCAAATGCCGCAGAAGAACACCTTAAGGCATTGGCGAAAAAAGGCTGCATCGAGATCATGCCTGGTACTTCCCGCGGGATCCGTCTCCCTGTAGAGGAAGAAGATAACCGCGAAACAGGCTTGCCACTGATTGGCCAAGTGGCAGCGGGTGAACCTATTCTCGCCCAAGAGCATGTCGAACAGTATTACCAAGTCGACCCCAGCATGTTCCACCCTGCTGCCGATTTCCTGCTGCGCGTAAAAGGCGACAGTATGAAGAATATCGGCATCCTTGAGGGTGACCTGCTTGCCGTTCATAAAGTACAACAAGCGCGCAATGGACAAGTTGTTGTTGCTCGCGTTGATGATGATGTAACCGTAAAACGCTTTGAAAAAAAAGGTAATTTAGTCTACCTACATGCCGAGAATGAAGACTATTCACCGATTAAAGTCGATTTGAGTTTCCAAAGTCTAACAATTGAAGGGCTCGCCGTAGGGGTGATCCGCAATGGAGATTGGCTATGAACAAACTATTAGGTAATGCCCCGCGTCACCCCGGTTTATGGCTCGATACGGTTCGAGATACAGAGACCGACTGGCAGCATACATCAATAGTCACTATGCCAACTCAGAGCCAAGGGCGCCAAGAGCTGACACAGCTGAGCAAACAACTTGCCCAACTGAGCCAACAGGGAAGATGGATAGTGCTCATCAACCCACCTAGTATTGGCTACAAGCAGCTATTAGCAAACGCAGGTGTGCGTATGGATCGCGTACTATTGGTTCACGCAAAAGATGAGGTCGAAACCCTTTGGGCGATGGAAAAAGCCTTAACCAGTGGCACATCTAGCGCAGTGATTACTTGGATTAACGCCCTAGATACTCGCGATAATCGTCGCCTACAAATTGTAGCAAAGAGCGCACGTGCAATGGGTATCGTGCTTGAAGGTTCAACGAATGACCAACCTTCTAGCACCAATCTCACACAATCGGCTAAATTTACTCAACCCGCATTTTTCAGCTCTGTTCATTAAAAATTTTTCACACCGTATTTAGCCTTGAAAGCCGCCTCACCTGTGAATGTGAGGCTTTTTTTTGGCAATTTTTCAGACAATTAGAAAAAGAAGTGATCTTGATCAATTTTTAAACAGCAAGTATGTTTGATTTAGGCGCACATGATATATCGCCTGTTTAGGCAGAAATATCGCGTTATTTTCGAATATCGCTCGCCCACAAAAATTGAGAATAATGGGTTTATTCAGCAGTATGTGCCAGTGTGGCTAATACCAGCAGTAACAATACTTGATCATAAGTAAGCCGCCAACGCACGTTGAAGTCAGAAACACTTTTTTGGGAACTGAAGAGTTTGCATAGAGTTGAGACTTACTGTGTTGCTCTTCTTTGTAGTTGCTATTTGCAATTAGCAGAGGAGAAGTCTTGTGAAGCAATGGTTGTATTGTTTACTCGTGGTGCTATTCGCCCCACCGTTGGCCGCAGCAGACATGCGGTTCAATATGACGCCTGGCGTAACAGAAATCAGTGGCAAGGTATACCACCTGCACATGACGATTCTGTATATCTGCTGCGCGATAGGCTTAGTGGTTTTTGGCGTTATGATTTATGCCATGATCAACCACAGAAAATCCAAGGGCGCGGTCGCGTCACACTTCCATGAGAGTACAAAAGTTGAGATCGCTTGGACGATAATTCCCTTTATCATTCTGATCTTAATGGCGATTCCGGCAACTAAAACTCTGATTGCCATGGAAGACCCCAGCAATGCCGATCTCACGGTAAAAGTCACAGGATCGCAATGGAAGTGGCATTACAGCTATTTCGATCAAGATATTGAGTTTTACAGTATTCTCGCCACACCAAGACCTCAAATCGAAGGTAGTGAGGCCAAGGGAGAGCACTACTTACTCGAGGTCGATAAGCCCCTTGTCCTGCCTGTAAATAGAAAAATCCGCTTTCTGATGACTTCTGAAGATGTTATCCATTCATGGTGGGTACCAGATTTTGCAGTGAAAAAAGATGCTAACCCAGGGTTTATCAACGAGGCGTGGACCCGTATCGATAAACCCGGCATTTACCGTGGTCAATGTGCCGAACTTTGCGGCAAAGATCATGGATTTATGCCGATAGTGGTTCAGGCACTGCCCGAAGCCGAGTTCGATGCTTGGGTTGCAGAACAAAAACAAGCTGCCAATGCCGCAGCGCAAGCCGCACAAGCCGCCTTATCACAAACACTGAGTAAAGAAGAGCTGATGACTCAAGGTGAGCAAGTTTACCTTGGTCACTGCGCAGCCTGCCATCAACCTAATGGCGAAGGTCTCAAAGGCGTATTCCCACATCTCAAAGGCAGCCCCATCGCTACTGGGCCACTGAGCGGTCATCTTGAAATCGTGCTCAATGGTAAAACGGGTACGGCCATGCAAGCCTTCAGTAAACAATTAACGCCCCAAGAAATTGCCGCAGTGATTACCTATGAGCGTAATGCGTGGGGCAATAACACTGGGGATGCGGTGCAAGCCAAAGACGTTGATGCCCATAAATCCGGTGGCACCAATAGCGAACCAGTAACAACGACTCCGCCCCCAGCAACCACCGATGCGCCTAAGCCAGCGAAAGAACCCGCCTCCAGTGTCGACCCCGCGAGTCTTCCCACGCTTAGCCATGATGAACTGATGGCCGAAGGAGAAAAGACCTATGCCACAGTTTGCGCCGCCTGCCACCAGCTAACGGGTGCAGGTATGCCTCCCGCCTTCCCCGCCCTTGCTGGTAGCGTTATTGCAACAGGCCCAGTCGCCAATCACATCGATATAGTGATGCACGGTAAACCGGGCACGGCGATGCAGGCATTTGGCAACCAACTCACGCCACAACAACTTGCCGCCATCATTACCTATGAGCGCAATGCGTGGGGCAACAATACCGGCGATACAGTGCAACCCGCTGATATTGCTCGCCATGGACAGTAGGGGATTAAGATGAGCACACTGACTCAAGATCAAATTGCCGCCCATGATGAACACCATCACGGTGCACCTAAAGGCATCATGCGCTGGTTACTCACCACCAACCACAAGGACATTGGCACCCTGTACCTATGGTTTAGTTTCATTATGTTTTTAACTGGTGGTGCGATGGCCATGGTGATCCGCGCCGAACTCTTTCAGCCCGGATTACAACTCGTTGAACCTAACTTCTTCAACCAAATGACCACAGTGCATGGGCTAATCATGGTATTCGGCGCAGTGATGCCAGCCTTTACCGGACTAGCTAACTGGTTAATCCCGATGATGATTGGTGCGCCAGATATGGCGCTTCCACGTATGAACAACTGGAGTTTTTGGATCCTGCCCTTCGCCTTTGCAATATTGTTGAGTTCATTGTTTATGGAAGGCGGCGGCCCTAACTTTGGTTGGACCTTCTACGCACCACTCTCGACCACTTATAGCCCCGACAGCACAGCATTATTTGTATTCTCGATCCATATCATGGGGATAAGTTCGATCATGGGTGCCATCAACGTGATCGTAACCATAGTCAACCTGCGCGCGCCAGGGATGACGTGGATGAAGTTACCGCTGTTCGTCTGGACTTGGCTGATTACCGCCTTCTTGCTGATCGCCGTTATGCCCGTACTCGCTGGGGCCGTCACTATGGTGTTAACCGATAAGTTTTTCGGTACTAGCTTCTTCGAGGCGGCAGGCGGCGGCGATCCTGTGATGTTCCAGCATATCTTCTGGTTCTTCGGTCACCCCGAAGTCTACATCATGATTTTGCCTTCCTTCGGCATTATCTCCGCCATAGTCCCGGCTTTCAGCCGTAAACCATTATTCGGCTATGCATCCATGGTGTATGCCACGGCGAGTATTGCGATTTTGTCCTTCCTCGTGTGGGCGCACCATATGTTCACCACCGGTATGCCTGTGTTTGCAGAGTTATTTTTTATGTACTGCACTATGCTGATTGCCGTGCCGACTGGGGTAAAAGTGTTTAACTGGGTAGCCACTATGTGGCGCGGCTCACTGAGTTTTGAAACCCCAATGTTGTTCGCGGTGGCCTTTATTATTCTGTTCACTATTGGCGGCTTCTCTGGCCTGATGCTCGCCATCACGCCAGCCGACTTCCAATACCACGATACTTACTTTGTGGTGGCTCACTTCCACTACGTGTTGGTCACTGGTGCGATTTTCTCCATAATGGCAGCGGCCTATTACTGGCTGCCAAAATGGACCGGCCATATGTACAGCGAAAAGCTCGGCCAGTGGCATTTTTGGTGTTCGGTGATTTCGGTCAACGTGTTGTTTTTCCCGATGCATTTCTTAGGTCTTGCGGGTATGCCAAGGCGTATTCCCGATTACTCGATTCAATTTGCCGATGTAAATCAAATCGTGTCGATTGGGGGGTTTGCGTTTGGGCTATCTCAGCTGATTTTCCTCGTGCTGGTAATTAAGTGCATTCGGGGCGGCGAAAAGGCGCCCGCCAAACCTTGGGAAGGCAGCGAAGGCTTAGAGTGGACCCTACCAAGCCCAGCGCCCTATCACTCTTTCACCACGCCACCCGAGGTGAAATAACATGCAAGGCCAACCCCATCAGCAAAACATCAAGTCCAACCGTAAGCTCATTAGCCTGTTGGTGCTGGGCTGCCTTGCGATGTTTGGCTTTGGGTTCGCCTTAGTGCCGCTCTACGATGTGCTGTGCGAAAAACTGGGTATTAATGGAAAAACCTCTAATACTGCCAGCAGTTATCAGGCGATCACTGTGGATAAGAACCGGGTGGTAACGGTGGAGTTTATCTCGCAGGTGCAGACGGGCATGCCGTGGAAATTTGAGCCACAAACGAAACGGCTCGAAGTGCATCCGGGAGAACTCATCCACACGGCATTTCTGGCGCAAAATGTCTCGAATAGAGCAATTGTGGGCCAGGCGATTCCTTCAATTTCGCCCGGCCAAGGCGCAGCTTATTTCAATAAAACCGAATGTTTTTGCTTTAACCAACAACACTTAGCCGCCGCGAGTCGCGCCGAGCTGCCGTTGATCTTCTTCGTGGATCCTCAATTACCCGAGTCTATCCACACCTTAACCCTCTCTTACACCCTCTACGACATTACCGACAAGCAGTTAGCGTCTGCCATAGAGCAAGGAGCTGCAAAATGACCACTAAACATGAGACTTACTACGTCCCCGCCCAGAGTGCTTGGCCGATTGTTGGTGCTATCGGCTTGTTTTTAATCGCCTTTGGGGCGGGACATTTTGTACATCAACTCAAATCTGGCGCTTCGGGTGGCGGCTATATTTTACTGGCAGGCATCGCCGTTATCCTGTTTATGCTGGTAGGCTGGTTTAAAACCGTGATCAAAGAATCGATGACGGGCCTCTATTCCCATCAGATGGATAGATCGTTTCGCCAAGGCATGAGCTGGTTTATTTTCTCCGAGGTGATGTTCTTTGCCGCCTTCTTCGGCGCCTTATTTTACGCCCGCATGATCGCAGTGCCCTGGCTCGGCGGCGCGTCCAACAATGCCATGACCCACGAAGTCCTGTGGCCACACTTCGAGGCCGTTTGGCCACTCGTCACCACACCAGATGGCACCAAAACCGAAGCCATGCCATGGAATGGGCTACCGCTAATCAACACCATTGTGCTGCTGACTTCCTCAGTCACGCTGCATTTTGCCCATATCAGCTTAGAAAAGGGTAAGCGTTCGGCCATCACCCTCTGGCTAGGGCTCACGATTTTACTGGGAATTAGTTTCCTTGCTTTGCAGGCGGAGGAATATAGCCATGCCTACCATGAGATGGGGCTAACGCTCACCTCGGGCGTGTATGGCAACACCTTTTTCCTGCTGACGGGTTTCCACGGCATGCATGTAACCTTGGGCACTATCTTTCTATTAGTCTTGTTTTTCAGAGTGTTAAAAGGCCACTTTAGTGCGGATAAGCATTTTGCCTTCCAAGCAGGCAGTTGGTACTGGCACTTTGTCGACGTAGTTTGGCTCTGCCTGTTTATCTTTGTTTATGTGCTTTAAATATTCGTTGAAACAATAAGTTGAAAACTTAAGGCGTGGGATTAAGACCAAGCAGTCCAGTCTCTAAAGCCACCAGCAAGAGCAGGATAACCAGTACAGAAAATATCACCCTACGGCCCAAATAGCGGCTCATTGGCACTGGGTGTTCAGCGGTTTGGTCGTCACCTTTAACCATAATAATTAAGGCTCTGCCTAGGTTAAAAATGATAAACAGCAACAGCAGTACTAAAACACACTTAAAAATGAGCGGGATGTTCATACGCTATCCTTATGTTTTGCTGACCAAATTGATTTGGTTACCAAGATATATTTGGTTGCATAGGGGAGTGTCGTTACTACTGATATTGACTGTGGTGGTATTCGTGGTTTTGGTCAAGCTAGGTTTGTGGCAAATGGATAGGGCAGTTAAAAAAACCGAACTACTCGCACAAATGGAGGCAAGACAATCCGCTGCCACACTCAATCCTGAACAGCTCATAGCTGAATTGACCAAAGGTGGCGTTACTGGCTATCGCCTTGAGGTTCAAGCCAGCCCCGTTAATCCACAAATCTGGTTACTCGACAATCAGGTCTATCAAGGGCAAGTGGGCTATCTCGCCTTTCAATTACTGCAAATAACGTCAGAAAATCAGACAAATCATCGCGAGCAACCTTGGCTGTTACTCGAACTCGGCTTTATCGCCGCTAAATCCCACCGAGATGCCCTGCCCGAAGTCAGCCCCATAGTCGGTGAACTGGTTCTTACAGGCCGCCTCTATCAAAAACAGATTAATCCCTTAAGCCATCACTTATTGGCAGACCCCTTCACCACGGAACAAGGCGAACGGATTCGGTTTCAAAATCTTAATCTACCCGAAATGGCACAAATGTTAGGACATCCTATCCTGCCCGCGGTGTTACAACCCGATGCCTTACCCCAATTACAACCCGCGCAGGCCTTACCCCACCCTTGGCAGCCTTTTCCCCTCTCTGCCGAAAAACATTGGGGTTATGCGTTGCAATGGTTTGCCATGGCAACAGTGTTTGCGGGGTTGATGGGCTGGCAAGCATTGAAATACCTCAAAAAATCACGACAACGGCATCAAGCCGATAAGGAGGCGACTAAGACCGAGTGACAGATATCAGCAAGATGTTAATAAAAAACAATAAAACAAAGCATTAGGGACAATAAGAGGAGCAAATATGGACTCCCAACAAACAGCCAAATACCGCGCATTGGGGTTATTGCTACTGGCCTTTATCGCGCCTGTGGTCATCGCTAAGTTAGTGCTGAGCATGCATTGGTATCAAGGCGGCTCCACCAACCACGGTGAGCTCATCAGCCCAGAAACCAGTTATACCAGTCTTGGCCTTAACAATCCTCAGCCTAAGGAATGGCAACTACTGTATTTATTGCCCGCAAAGTGCGATGAAGCTTGCCGCGAGCGCTTGTATATCCTGCATCAGAGTCATACCGCCTTAGGGCCAGATCAGGCTCGTGTCGAACCGCTTATTCTGGTGAATCCAGACAGTGACTTAAACGCATTAACCAGCTTTAACTTCAACACTCAGCCCGCCAGCCAAAGCCTCAGTCAATGGCTTGACCAACAACAGCTGATTATTGTCGATCCACTCGGCGCACTCGTGCTGCGTTACCCCCAAGTGCAAGGCAAGGCGGCACATTTAGCTCAGGGTAAGGCCTTGGTCGCGGATCTCCGTAAGTTATTGAAACTATCGAGGGTAGACTAATGCAACTGACTTGGCTCCTCCGCGTCACCATAGTCTTTACCCTGTTAGTAATTTTAATGGGGGCTTACACTCGGCTCTCGGACGCAGGACTTGGCTGCCCAGATTGGCCCGGTTGCTACGGCCATATCAAAGTGCCCACCCACGACCATGAGATCTCCCATGCCCAAACCCTATTTCCCGACCACGATATCCATCCCGAAAAAGCTTGGCTCGAGATGATCCACAGGTATATTGCGGGCGCCTTGGGCATCCTCGTCTTACTGGTTTTTATTCTCTGCCTAAAAACATCCGAAGCTCCCAAAAAACTGCCTTTGGCCATAGTGTTACTCATCATATTTCAGGCAGCGTTGGGGATGTGGACTGTGACGATGAAACTCATGCCGATTGTCGTGATGTCCCATTTAATTGGCGGCTTTAGCTTGCTCTCACTCTTGCTATTGCTGTATCTGCGAACACGACCCAAGCGAATTTTCGAAACCGCTGATATTCACAGTCAGCATGTTGTGGATGCAGGATTTAAGGGCGCCCATGGTTCTCGGATTGGCACGAGCCTTAAATTCATTGGCCAGAGTAAACACTTGCCGAAACTGGCGTTGTTGAGTCTGCTGGTGCTTATCGGCCAAATCATGCTCGGCGCCTGGACCTCCTCCAACTATGCGGCCCTCGCCTGCACAGCTTTACCGATTTGTGAAGGTAATTGGATGGACAACCTCGCTATTGCCGATGCGTTTTCCCCTTTCCAAGGGCAACACCCAAGCTTTGAATTTGGCGTATTGGATTACCATGCCCGCATGACCATTCATATCGCCCACCGCATTGGCGCCATCATTACCGCCAGCCTATTGTTGTTGCTCGCCTATCAATTATTTTTCAGCACTCAGCTCAAGGCCCTAAGCCTGTTGTTGGTCGCCTTAGTGATACTGCAAGTCAGTTTAGGGATTTCAAACGTGGTGATGCATTTACCACTAGGGATTGCCGTTTCCCACAATGGCGGCGCGGCATTATTGCTACTCGCCCTAGTCGCAATTAACTATTTTCTTTGGCATAAGCCATCTTCAACATCGAGGGTTTAACCATGGCAAAACCGCTCTCAATCAGTAGTCACCCTAGTGTTAATGTGGCTTGGCGTGCCTATTTCGAGATGACCAAACCTAAGGTAGTGGCTTTAATGCTGCTCACCGTCTTAGTCGGCATGTGCTTGGCCATGCCAACGATATTACCCGTACAACCTTTGGTCGCAGGACTTTTAGGTATCGCCATGATGGCGGGATCGGCCGCCGCTTTAAACCATCTGATTGATAGGCGAATCGACGGCATGATGGCACGCACTTATAACCGTCCGCTGCCCAAGGGCCGAGTCTCGGCGACGAGGGCGTTGTTGTTCGCGGCACTCTTAGGCAGCCTAGGTTTTGTGATCCTCTATGTTTTTACTAATCCGCTCACCGCTTGGCTGACCTTTGCCAGCTTGATTGGTTACGCCTTGATTTATACCGCCTATTTAAAACGGGCCACACCACAAAACATTGTCATTGGCGGTTTAGCGGGCGCAATGCCGCCACTCTTGGGCTGGACGGCGGTGACGAATCAATTCCATGGTCATGCGCTATTGCTCGTTATCATCATATTCCTGTGGACGCCGCCGCATTTTTGGGCACTGGCAATTCACAGACGCGCAGAATATGCCAAAGTGGATATTCCCATGCTGCCCGTGACCCATGGGGTAGAATTTACTAAGACCTGTATCTTGCTCTATACGATTTTGCTGGCGATAGCTTGTCTATTGCCTGTGTTAGTCGGGATGAGTGGACCGCTCTACTTTGTGTGCTCAAGCTTGCTCAGCACCGGGTTTATTTATAAAGCGTGGCAGTTAAAGTATCAGGATAGCGAAGGGCTGGCGATGCAGGTGTTTCGTTTTTCGATTTATCATTTAATGTTGTTATTTATGGCATTACTGCTCGACCACTATCTTTGGGCTTAATGTGCAACGAGCGTGGTCAAAGGACAAAATATGCAACAAAGAATCTCCAACAAGATCTTAGTGATAGCGATTCTATTAATAGGATTGGGAGGGCTATTTGCAGTGAAGTTCAATCCACCTAAGCCCGTTGAGTTAGAGAGTGGTTTTTTGTTTCCAGAGGCCTTCGAGCTAGCGCCCTTTGAGCTTATCGATCAACAGCAACAACCCTTTACCAATGCGAATTTGAAAGACCAATGGAGCCTATTTTTTATTGGTTTTACTTACTGCCCCGATATCTGCCCGACCACCTTAAACAAACTCGTCGCCGCCTATCCTGAGCTGAAAAAAATTGCGCCCATTCAAATCGTGTTTTTATCCGTGGATCCGAAGCGGGATACCCCAGATAAACTCCTCACCTATGTAAATTTCTTTAATCCTGAGTTTAAGGCGGTGACGGGTGAGCAAACCCAAATCTTCCCCCTCACCCGCAGCCTAGGGCTCACCTACGCTATGGTAGGTGAAGGAGAAAATTATCAGGTCGATCATAGTGCGGGCTATGTGCTGGTTTCCCCTCAAGGCACGCGGGTAGCGGTGTTTAAACCCGCAGTCACCTTAGGTAAAGCGCCTCAGATTCTAAACGAGGCCTTAATCAGCGACTTCGATAAAATCGTCAACAGCTATAAACCTAAATAGCCATCGCAGATGAGACTATTCTTTGACCCAAGAACCGTCGTCTTTGGGTCTCACCCAAGGCTGAGAAAACCAGTAAAAACCATTGCGCGTCTTACTTGGTGCCGTACAGTTGTAGCGCGAGCGGCCAGCTGGCAAGGCTAAATCGGCTTGAATGCTAAACTCGTTTTCACTTAACCAAGTAGGTGTTTTAGCGCCTTGCCCTTGGATATAACACATCACTTGCTTGGCCGAAATATCGCTCATATCGAGCTTCACCTTAAGCTCGGGGCGCCAATTTCCGCCCTTAAGCTCAGGATCGCTAGGTGTTTGCTCAAGCACCGGCATATTGAGACTGTATAACTTGGCTTTTAGGCTCTTTAAATCCGCATATTGCCCCGCCACAGGGAAGCGCGGCAGCGCCGTGAGTGGCGAATAAGGCCCCGCCGCCCCTGACTGCTGGCCAAAGGCAACGAAGCCGTTTTCGGTCAACATGTCTTGAATCGCTTGATTGTATTCGCCATAGGGATAGGCCAGCATTTTAAAATTCTGCCCCGTTGCCTCGCGAATCGCATTTTCGGTGTCCTGAATATTGGCTTTAATTCGTGCCAGCCATTGGCTTTGGGATTCATTGTCTAGCCTGCGGATCAGATGCTCATGGGCCCAGCTGTGGTTAGCAATGTCGGCCCCTTCCTTGGAAAGCTTAATCAGCTCATCCCAGGTCATCATCTCGGTAAACTTTTGTTTAATCGGCTCAATCGCCACAAATAGGGTGTAGGGAAAACCAAATTCCTTTAGGATAGGGTGCGCTGTGGTCGCAATGCTGCGATAACCATCATCGAAGGTGATCGCCACCGTTTTGGCGGGTAAATCTTGCTTGTTTTTGATCGCCTCAACCACTTGGGATAAGGGAATAACCTTAAAACCATCGTCCGCCAGAAACTGCATTTGCTCACGAAATTGTGCAGGCGTGACGCTCGTCGCCGCCGGCGTGGTTTCTGACACATGGTGATACTGTAAAATGACCACAGCATGGGCCGAAAAAGTCATCAACCCGAAGAGTGCCAATAACGCACGTTTAACCATAATGTGAATACCTCTGAAATCAATGACTACCACAAAATCCACCGCACTCGCGCTCCTGTTGAATGGCACCAAGAATCGCCAGCTGCTCGCGCTTGCCCTGCCGATGATCCTCTCCAATATCACGGTTCCGCTGTTGGGATTGGTCGATACGGCCGTCATCGGGCATTTGAGTGACGCCTATTATTTAGGGGGCGTTGCACTCGGGTCAACGATTATCACATTAATCATTTGGTTATTAGGCTTTTTACGAATGGCGACCACAGGCTTAGTCGCACAGGCCTATGGCGCAAACGATACCGCGAGCCAATTAAAATTGCTGGTTCAAGGCGCGATGCTGGCGACTGGACTGGGTATCGCGGTGATCCTATTGCAGCTCCCGATATTGAATTTAGCGCTCGGCCTCTCCGAGGCGAGTGCGGAAGTGGAGCGTTATTGCCGAGAATATTTTCAAGTCCGCGTTTGGTCGACGCCATTCGCCCTACTCAATTTAGTTATGCTCGGCTGGCTCCTTGGCCGGCAACAACCCAAGGCGGCGATGTGGCAGCTTATCCTCGCCAACTTAGCCAATATTATCCTCGATGTACTGTTTGTAATGGGATTCGGCTGGGGCGTAAAAGGCGCAGCACTCGCTTCAGTATGTGCCGATATCACCGCCTTTAGCGTTGCGCTCTACATGGTATTACAACAGCTTAAGCTGTCGTCTCAATTTAAATTTGACCAATTGCATGTCCATCTGACGTTTGCCGGTTACGGCAAACTGCTCAAACTCAATAGCGATATTTTTATCCGCAGCCTATGCCTGCAAGCTGCCTTCGCCTTTATGACCTTTCACGGTGCAGGCCTTGGGGACAATACCGTCGCAGCCAATGCAGTGTTATTAAATTTACTGCTATTAATCTCCTACGCCCTCGATGGCATCGCCTATTATGCCGAGGCGGAAGTGGGCAAAGCCTATGGTCAAAAGCGCGCGCAGCAATTGCATGAAGCCGTGGTGCTAGCCTGGTGTTGGTCTGCCATCACAGCAGTTGGGTTTACACTGATCTTTAGCCTTTGGGGAAGCCATATTATCGAACTGTTGACCAGTATTGATAAGGTCAGAACCACAGCACAGACTTATCTGATTTGGTTGGTATTGCTACCGCTTTGGTCTTTTAGCTCTTACCTATTTGATGGTGTTTATATCGGTGCGGCGCAGGGTAAAGTGATGCGTAATAGCATGATTATTGCGACATTTGGCGCCTTCTTTCCGACATGGTATTTACTACAATCGCTATTGCCTTCTGAGCAGGCTAACCATGCTCTGTGGGCGGCCATGACAGCCTTTATGTTAACGCGTAGCCTGACCCTTGCAGCACATTATCGCTTTAGTAAGACATTTATTGTTAGTTAACTCAGTAAAGACAGTAGCTTACTTAGGTTTGACCGATTAATATACGCACAACTTTTGTAATATAAATGTGATATAAAATGAAAAGGATTTTACCTCTACTGCTCCTGTGGCTAAGCCTGCCACTGCTTGCCCAAACGGTACCACAACTTCCCGTCGAGGCTTTTGCTAGTATTCCCGATGTCAGCTCTGTGCAATTGTCACCCGATGGTAAAAAAATTGCCTCCATTGTTCGTGTCGAACAACCTAAACTCAAGGGAACCGTTGTCAGCATTCTCGATTTAGAAACGGGTGAAAAAGACGTTGCAGTTCATACTGATAACCAAAAATTTGTAATGCTGTCGTTAAGGTGGGCAAACAATACTACATTGTTAATAAAAGCTCAGTTTCCAGCAAATCGTTATGGAACACCAACAACCGAAACCCGCCTAGTTAAGTACGATTTAACCACACGAAAGACTTCGAGTGTACTTGCTCCTAGTGTTATCGATCGACTCAGTTGGATACCCCAACATCAAGGGCAAATTATCGATCTGATGCCAGATGACTCGGAACATATTCTGCTATCCCTTGATGGCATGGGCCAAAATGTAGGGGAAGACAGCGTACTCAAAGTCAATCTGTCACAGGGAAAGTCTTCCTACATTCAAAATGCTAAGCGTAATATCATCGGCTGGGTTACCGACAGGCAGCACAAGGTCCGAATTTCCATCTATAACGATGATACTGAATACCGCATCTACGAACAGCCCGAACAAAAAGCAGAGTCTCGCTTGCTTTGGAGCTTTAAAGCTTTCTCTGAAGAGAGTGTCTGGCCACTGGGGTTTGATGCCGACCCGAATATTCTGTACGTACGCGCCTATCACCAAGGATTTGAAGCTATCTTTAAGGTGAATTTAACTGATCCTAAGCTCACCAAGGAGCTGGTGTACGCCAACGAAAATACCGATGTCGAAGGCGATCTCATCTATTCAGAATTAAAGAAAAAAGTTATTGGGATCAGTGAAGGCGATGGCGAAGAGTATACCTTTTGGGATCCTGAATATGCGGGCCTACAAAATGGGCTGAAAGCGGTATTACCCAATGCCCACAACTACATCACCCAATTTAGCGCCAATGAACGCCGCTATATCGTCTACTCCACCAGCTCAACTCAGCCCGGCACCTATTACTTTGGCGATAGGGATGAGAAGGCGCTGTTTCCGATTGCTGAGAGATATAGCAAGCTCAGCAGCGAGCAACTCGCCGACACGCAATACTTAAGCTACGAAGCGCGGGATAAACTCAAAATCGATGCTTACCTGACAGTGCCAAAGGGCCTCGAAGCCAAGCAACTGCCAACCATTATCTTCCCCCACGGCGGCCCCATTAGTTACGACAGTAATGACTTCGATTATTGGGCACAGTTTTTTGCCAACCGTGGCTACGCAGTATTCAGAATGAACTTTCGGGGTTCAGCAGGCTATGGCTATGAGTTTATGAAAGCCGGCCTAAAAAGCTGGGGGCTCGAAATGCAAAACGATGTGGAAGATGGCACGCGTTACCTAATCAATCAAGGGATTAGCGATCCGCAACGTATCTGTATTGTCGGCGCGAGTTATGGTGGTTATGCAGCACTCATGGGCGCCGCAATGACACCCGAACTGTATCGCTGCGCAGTCAGTGTTGCTGGGGTGACAGACGTGGCTTACCTGGTAAAATCCAGTCGCCGTTTTACCAATTATGAAGTCGTCAAAGAACAAATTGGCGATGACTTTAACGTCCTCTATGAACGCTCGCCCATCAGCAAAGCCGATAAGATCACCATCCCAGTATTACTACTGCATGGCGATAAGGACCGAGTGGTCAAGGTACAACACAGCCGCGAAATGTTTGACGAGCTAAAATCTCGTAAGAAAAACGTCGAATATATTGAGCTTGAAAATGGTGACCATTATTTGAGTAACAATGACCACAGATTAACCACCTTTAAGGCGCTGGATAAGTTTTTAGCAGATAACCTAAAAACTCAGTTGTAGCATCAAAGCCAAATATAAAAAACGCGACTCAAGGTCGCGTTTTTTTATTTAGCTCAACTCAAAAGATTAAGCGTAAGAGTGCTCACCGTGTTGGTGATCGGTTACGTCACGCACACCCGTTAATTCACCAGGGAACATATCTAACAGTTGTTTTTCGATACCATCCTTTAAGGTGATATCCACTTGCGAACAACCGTTACAACCGCCACCAAACTGCAATACCGCAACGCCTTCTTTGGTGATCTCCACCAACATAATGTTGCCGCCATGGCTTGCTAGTTGTGGGTTGATTTCTGATTGGATCACGTATTCGATACGCTCCACTAAAGGCGCATCACCCGCAACTTTACGCATTTTCGCGTTTGGCGCTTTAAGGGTTAATTGCGAACCTAATTGATCGGTCACAAAGTCAATTGAGGCTTCTTCTAAGAAAGGTGCACTCTTTTCGTCTACCATGGCGCTAAAGCCATTGAATGCTAATTCAATATCATCACTTTCAACGGCATCAGGTGGACAGTAAGACACGCCACACTCAGCTTGTGCGGTACCTGGGCTTATCACAAATACACGAATATGAGTGCCTTCAGGTTGATCTGCTAACAACTTTACAAAATGGGCTTGAGCCGCATCGGAAATCGTAATCATGGAAACCAGCTCCGTCAGGGGATACCTGAGTGTTTTAGTAAGAATTAGCCGTATGATACTCCTAGTCACTCGCGCTTTGTAGTCCCCTTGGACGCAAGTTTATGGATTTTTGCCATAGTGATCACGATTCAAGCCTTATTTAGCAATTTATAAATAACACTTAAACATCAGCATTATGCATGAGTAAACAAGCATTAATAAAAAGAAAAGCGACTCAATTGAGTCGCTAAAAAGATCCTATAAAAGACAAATTATTTTGCAGCTTCTTGTCCCGCGATACGGCCAAAAACAATGATATCTGTATAAGCATTACCACCGAGACGATTGGTTCCGTGGGTTAAACCCGTCACTTCACCCGCAGCAAACAAGCCCGGAATCACCTTTCCTTGTTCATCAAGTACACGAGTACGTGTATCAACTACAAGGCCGCCCATCGTATGGTGCACAGAAGGTGTCGCTTTTAAAATCCAATAAGGTCCTTTACTTAAATCGACTAATCCTGAGCGATGATTAAAGGCTTCATCCTTTCCTGTCGCGGCATAGTGATTAACGTCTTTAATCGTTGATAACAGCTTATCTTCAGGAATATTAAAGACTTTAGCAGCCTCTTCTAGGGTATCGACCTTATACATTAACCCGTCTTTTGTGAATTCCTTCAGTTCACCTTGATGCATTTCAACTGTATGGGCAACGTTTTCAATATCTTGATTCCAAAGCACATAAGTATAGCGGCCAGGCTGGGCTAGAATGGCATGCGAAATCACATCTCGGCGCTCCAATTCCTCAACAAAACGCTCACCCTTCTGGTTGATTAACACCGCACCAAAAAAACGAGAGTCTGCAATCAAGGCAATCGCGCCCGAGGTTGGGCTACAAATAGGATATGACTGGATATATCCCATGTTTTTAGCCGCTGCGTGAATTTTCTCTGCCATTACAATGCCATCACCAGTGCCGCCCGCATGGCCTGTACTACCATAACGCTCGTCGAGTTCTGGATTGTATTTCTTACGCATCTCCATATTAGAGGAGAAACCACCCGTCGCAATCACAACACCGCGCTTAGCATGGTAAGTGATGGTTTTGCCATTATGTGTCGCTTCTACACCCACAATGCGACCCGTTTGATCTTGGATTAACTTTTCAGCCTTAGTGTTGGTATGGATCGGTAAACCGACTTCATCAGCTTTAATCGAAAACTTACTAATGACCTCAGCCCCAGTATGACCTTTAGGGATTAATGCCCGTTTAACGCTGTGTCCACCAAACTGAAATAATTGATCTGGGTAGAATTCTACTTTGACGTAATCCCTTAGCCATTCTGCTGCACCGACGGCATTATCGACCATGGTTTTAACCATTTCAGGATCACCTTTGAAATCGCCACCTTTTAGCGTGTCGCTTATAAACAGCTCTTTGCTATCGGTAATCCCCATATTTTTTTGCACCCAACTACCGGCCACATTCATCTCAGCACCAGAGATCAATGAGTTACCGCCAATAATTGGCATTTTTTCAATAATAACAGCGGAGCGACCCGCAGCTTTCGCCTCTAAACCCGCGCTAAAACCTGCTCCACCCGAGCCAATAATCACCACATCATAGGTATATTCTGCAGGAGTTAACGCCTCACTTTTCTTAGCAGAAGCCGTTGCAACAAGAGTAACTCCCGCGGCTTCAATACTTTTCCCCACAGCTTCTTTAAGCGCTTTAGACGTTACGGTGGCGCCAGCAATACCGTCAACCTCGATAGAGTTATTATCAATAATTGCCTGTTTAACATCTTTAAATACGGCGCCAGCAAGGACTTTATTTTCCTTTTGCTTGAGTACATCAATCGCAACAATATGTCCGTCTTTAAATGTGGTTTCGACCTGCACTTCGCCATGCTTACCTTGAGCGGTTCCCTGGCTTTTTACTATTTGATGGGTCACTTGACAGCCAGCAATAATTACTGTTGCAGTGACAGCAATACCAATAATGGATTTTTTATATTGCATTACAATTCCCTTATTATTTTTGATGAAAAATAGAACAACACCAAATTAAATGAGATTCTACTTATTAAAAATTCAATCTATTTGACAAACCGTTAAAACTGATAACCAACAGATACACCGTATTCAATCCCATCATTATATTGTGAACCCCAGCTATCATAATGAGTGACATATATTTTTGAAAAAATTGAATCAGTGAGGCTTGTTTGTAATGTTGTGATTATCTGATGGCCATAGCTGTCATATGAAAATAATGCTTGATGCGCTTTATCTCTATCAATTTGCGCCTCATAATTCAAACTTAAGCTATGTTTAAACCCTAGTAATTCAAACGGATACTTTGCATTTAAAACTACTGCATAACCTGACAGGTCGTTAAACTTCTCAGAGGTAGGGGAAAAGCTACCAATGGTATAATTTAAACCGACCCCATAGTTGAGTGATAGATTTTGAATTTTTGCATTATGGGTAACACCTAAATAAATATTATCTTCCACTAGCGTTTCACTCGCAGAGATAAAGTTCTGAGTCCAAAAGTTGAACTGCGATTCTCCGAGCTTATTTTCAAGTATCAATAATGACTTAATGGTAGTTTTGCCATCAAGGTGCTTCTGATTTTCCGCGATTTCAGCAGGATTTTCGAGCTTAAGATTAGCAAAGTAAGTCCCCCAATCAGCAATTCCCAAATGATTCAATTTTACAAAAGGCTGATTAAAAACACCTGGGTTATCATGTTTGGCGTCACTGGTATAAAACTTATAACCTAAATCCACGCTAGTTTTATTCACATCAGCACATACTGAACCACTAAATACTATTGTACTAACCAAAATAGATGCCACACTTTTTTTACACATAGAACCCTCTCAACCATGTATTCTAGGAAGTATTTTTAAATACCTACCAACCAGTAAACTTTATATAATAACGTTACTACGAATAATATGATGACTATGTGATCTAAGCACGACAGTGCTTTTGCATTTTAAAAGTGTGTGGTTTTATGCAGTAAAATTACAACTCCAATTATTTAATTGTTAGATATTTCTAACCTAGCGGTAAATAAATTATTTTTAGATGAGCTAGTAAAAATCCAACCCAGTTGATTTGCGAGGCGCTTCACCAGTAAAAGCCCTAAACCAAATCCATGGTGACCATTACTATTATAGGAATTAGTTATTTCTACATAATAACCATCTTGAGTAATGCTAATATCCATCCCACCATGCTCAATACTATTCCTTAATAAATTGCTTAATATTATTTTTAGCGGATGAAGTTGAACGGGCAAACAAGTATCGTCAGAAAATAATTGAATTTTTTGCTCATGACCATGAACCCGTTGCTGCTCCTCGATAATACTGGCAAGTAAAGGCGATAACGCGACGTTTTCCTTTTCTAAGCTGGAACACTCTTTATTAGTCAACCACAGTAAGGTTTCAATGAGTGACTTCATTTGATTGGTCGCTTGGGAAGCATACAGCGTTGGCCCTGTAAGCTCACCTTGTTGTAATGCGAGGATTTCGAATGAAGATTGGCATATGGCAACTGGCGTTCTTAACTCATGGCTAGCAAAGCGTAAAAAATTAAGTTCGCGTTGCTGAGCCTCTTGAAGCTGTAAAATCGAGTTATCTAAAGCATCAACAATAGCTTTTAATTCAGCATATTCTTGTTGCGGCAAACTCAGTTTGCCTCCGGCTTCCCAGTCATGCTGCTTAATCGCATGGCTAATTTGATGCACAGGCGTAATCACTTTGCTTTGCATATAAAACGCTAAGCTTGCACTGGCACAGAAGGTTATCAGCACTAGCAGCAAAATGGCCGTCATGTTTTTAGGGGCAAATTGCAAGTCATGGGTAACACTAAACTGCAGCCAAACGTAGAGCGGCTGGCCAGCTTGGGGGTAGTACACACTCAGCGCGTTAACAATGGGGCCTTCTGCATGCTCATAGCGAATTTTGCTCGCATCTGTTAAGACTTCATTGTGACTTAACTCACGAATGTGTGGCGGAATATCTAGCCAATGAGAATAGACGGTTAAGTTATCGGTTTTTAGAATCGGCTGATGCTGTAATGGTTGCTGAGTTGGCTGCGCCACCTTCAGTAATGCTTCGGCTGCTTGCCCTGCATTATGCATTGTGACTTCATGCATAGAAATCATACCTGCACACATCATGCAAAGCGGGATAAAACTATTCACGCCTAAGGTTATTAATAGAAAAATCACTCCCCACACTTGATAGCTACGCTTAAGGCTAAATTTAGGCGCTTGCATTGATGTCATCCCTAAGGCTTAAGCCAACGCCACGAATTGTATGTAATATTTGCCGCTCAAAGGGGCGATCGATCACTCGGCGCAAAAGATGAATATGGCTGCGCAAGCTGTCACTATCTGGTGCACAGTCGGGCCAAAGCATTCGCTCAATCTCTTCTCTACTCACGGTTTCTGGACTACGACGCGCTAATAAAGCCAGGATCTGCCATCCGGTTTTAGACAAAACCAGCAGTTGCCCTTGCCGATACACCATGTGGTTTGCAAAATCGATTTCTAGGTCACCAATAGCCAACCTTTGGGGCGCGGGACGGCGCTGGGCAACCACCTTTAGCCGCGCGACCAGCTCCTCCATCGCAAAGGGTTTGACTAAATAATCGTCCGCGCCAACAGCAAAACCACTCAAGCGATCATTCAGACTACTACGTGCAGTTAACATGATTACTGGTGAGGGAATGCACTGTGCTTTCCAGCGTTCACACGCCTCAATGCCATCACCATCCGGTAAATTAAGATCGAGAATAATGGCGTCAAACTGCTGCTGGCTGATCAATATTTCGGCTTGCGCTAGGTTGAACGCGTAATCACACTCTATGCCACTCAATTCAAGATATTGGATGATGTTGTTAGAAAGAAGCCGATTGTCTTCAACCAGTAATACCAACATATTTAGATCAACTCATATTGATGGGCCAGATGAATTAAGTTTGCTCTATTCGTCGCCCCAAACTTCCTACGCATTGATTCCATATGATATTCAACTCCCCTAATGCTTATCGGGAGCTGGATTGAAATTTCATCATTCTGCAGGCCGTTTGCGACCATAACTAAGATATCTCTCGCATTATCTTTCAGTAGAGAACTTTGAAGAAACGGATTAAACAATGACTTATTACATTCAAATAGCTTGTTTTGGGCATCCTTTAAGGTCGCGCTCAAATCCGTTAATTGGATACCCGAATCATCCAGATGACTCAGCAGGATAAAACGCCCCACCCAATGTCGATTGCTATGGCATCCAACGGGCCAACTTAATACGGTCTGAATATGGTGTTTATTGAAAAGTCGGCAGGCCTTGTCACTTTTCTCACACGACAAACGATACATATAAGATTTTGATGTATCTAACGAAAAACCAAAATTAAAGTCACTAGCGGCAATCTGACTTAAATAAAAACGCTGCAATTGGGCAACTTTTGGGGATGAAGCTACGCTGGCAGTGGGTTTACGCAGCGAGGCTTGCGAGAACAGGTTGGTTTCTTTTGGAAAGTGATAGTTTTCATACGCACAATGTGCGACCCCTTGAAACCAGAATCCACTAAAACCGTGCGGTTTCAAAGCAGTACTTATCGCTTGAATAACGTCTTGTAATGTCGATGCCGTATTGGCATTTGATAGCGCCCGTTTAGCGTCCATAAATACCCCCAAACAAAATATGATTAGAAGGTATCTCAATACAAGCAACAAACAAAACTTATAGATACATATACTTACATTTGATCTCAAAACTAAAAGTTATTTTTTACATCCCGTTTTTTTGACATAGTTTTGACGTTCGTAACGCTAAACTGCAACGATCTTTGCTAACTATAAGTCGATTGCCTCCAACAAGCCTGGCGCTTCGGCTCGTGCAAGACACCATATTTGAACATGCACATATCGCGCTTCAAATAAACGGGCGATTTCCGCAACCGTCGTGCCTGTCGTCACCACATCATCCACTAACGCAATCCGTTGATAGGCAAAATCGGCATTTAACTCAAAGGCATCCTGTAGATTTCGTCGCCGCTGCGCGCCATTGAGTCCAGCTTGTGGGCGGGTATCTTGCAGCCGAACCAATCCGTCACTGATCAGAGGGAGCGAGAGCTGCTTCGATAACTCATGTGCAATAAGCCAAGCTTGATTAAATCCGCGTTGCCTTAATCGGTTGGGGTGTAAAGGTACTGGTACTATGGCCTGCGGTAGAGTGATTAATCCTTGCTGTTCAAGCTGACCAACGCGCGCTACTAAGGCTTGGCACAATAGGGGTAAGGCGGCAAGTTGTCCCTGATATTTGATAGCGGCTATCCAAGGGCCAAAGCCTTGATGATAACTACAAGGAGCGATGACTTTTCGCGGCTGATGCTTTTGGCATTGACCACAATATTCCAGCTCAAGTTGCATGGATTTGCCGCAACCTAAGCAAATGGGGCTGTGATACAAGCCAGTTTGCAGGCATACCTGGCAAAATCCTGCTTCCGTTGAATTTAGGGATTGGTGGCACAGTAAGCAGCGGTTAGGTAAACTGCCCACCAAGCAACGCTGCCCCCAATGCGAGACTAAGCGTAATAGCTTCGCCCCCTGTTGCGACCAAATCCATTTGCTATCGCCCGACATACAACATCCTATTTGAGGTATTTTAGTGAACGCTACAACGTCTACTCATCATCCCCAACTGCATATCGAAACCATTGGCCAAGGGCCAGATCTGGTGATGATCCACGGTTGGGGGGTTAATAGCGCCGTGTTTACGCCGCTGCATGAGCAACTGTCTGAGTATAGAGTGCACTATGTCGATCTGCCGGGTTTTGGCTTAAGCCAACCGATAGCGGGCGATTTATCTGCTTGGGTCGATGCGTTAATCAATCGCTTACCCGCCAATGCAATTTGGGCTGGCTGGTCGCTGGGCGGTTTAGTGGCAACTCAAGCTGCCATTCGCTATCCATTGCAAATTAAAGGGTTAGTCACTATCGCCTCTTCTCCCTGTTTTATGGCAAGGGAAGAAGAAGCATGGCCCGGTATCCCGCCACAAGTACTCAGTATGTTTGGCGAACAGCTTGGGCAAAATTTACCAAAAACCATTGAGCGCTTCTTAGCAATTCAGGCCATGGGCAGTGAAACTGCCAAAGACGATATCAAACAGCTACGGGATTTAGTCTTAGCTCGCCCACTTCCCGATGCTGCGGCATTAACTCAAGGCCTTGATATGCTGAATCAAGTTGATCTGAGACCGCAGTTATCGAGCATCAGCCAACCTTGGCTACGGATTTGGGGCAGGCTTGATGGACTCGTGCCCAAACGCGTCCAACCTAAAATGCCAACAGCAAGCCACATCACCGATGTGATGCTCGCCAAAGCATCCCACGCGCCATTCGTGTCACATAGGCAAGAATTCTTACAAGCACTCTTACCTTGGTTGGCACAATTCAAGGACTAATGCTTTATCTTTGTGCAATTAGTGGCTAGTATTTAACCATTAAGGCTACAAGGAATTTTTCATGCTGCTTGTCAGTAACTACCCCCAAGTTCCGCTAGCGACCACGAATGTCGCGACGGACTCGGCTCGGGTCGACAATCAGCTAAAACCAGTGGTAATCCCACCTCAGGCTGCGACTAAAGGCCATGAAGAACGCGCCTTTAACCCGCAAAATGAACGTACTGCTGACCAAGCTCAGCAACAGGCTCGATTACTTGAGCAAAATCAGCAACAAGTTCAACAAAAGCAGCAGCAACAGCAATCCTCGCAGCAACAGAGTCAACAACAGCAAGAAAAACAAGCTCCAGTTGTGGCTGCTGATCGCGCACTTCCTAAAACGCTTAGGGTGCCAGTCCGAGGTCCTGCGGCCTTGCAACGCAAGGATATTCGCTTAAAGGTTGGCCAAAACAATACTCCGCCAACAAATACTAATGCAAAAACCAATACCAGCGCCGCTCGTCAACCTATACAAGGGGAGTCACCTCAGTTTTATCAACAAGTTGGGCAACGTATTAGCCAATATTATGCGCAACAGACTCAACCAGAGGCCGAGCCCGCCATGTCGTCATGGATTTGATGGGTTATGGCGTGTAGAAATAAAAATGCCGCTGATTAAGCGGCATTTTTTATGCGGTTATTTGCTCAAGTTACCCGAGCGATACAGCTCTTGCTGGTAGGCTAAGCTGCCCCACAGGGCCCAACTTAAGGCCTTTTTCTCTAGCGCCTGCGCCGCGGGTGCATAAGGCGTTAAGTGCTCAGTTTTTTCATCATATTGGAAACCTTGCGCCGCTTTCTCTGGCTGCAGGATCACCACATCCTTGCCTTCCATCAACGCAAAATTTTTGTCGTATTGCATCAGTGCACGCCCAGGCCAATCATCGCTGACCTGAGTTAAGTCACGCCCTAACATAGGGTAAGAGTCCGAAATACCAATCAAAGATAACAAGGTTGGCGGTAAGTCGATTTGACTCACGATACGGTGATCGCGTTTTGGTGCAACATTATCCCCAAGGATTAACCCAGGAATACGGAAACGCGATACTGGTACCAGATCCGCACCACCGACTCGACTGTCATGGTCAGCTACCACAATAAAGACGGTGTCCTTCCAGTAGTCGGCATTTTTGGCCAGCTTAAAGAACTCACCAATCGCATAATCAGCATATTTTGCCGCGTTATTACGGGTTTGTTTAGGTTGCTCATACAGCTCAATACGGCCATCGGGGAATTCGAATGGATCGTGGTTACTCGAGCTAAACACTAAACTAAAGAACGGTTTACCTTCGCTATGCAGACGCTCAAACTCACTATTTGCCTTACGCATTAAATCTTCATCAGAAGCACCCCAAGAGCCGACAAACGCAGGAGATTTATAATCCTTCTGATCAATAATGTCGCTAAAACCATTCCCGAGGAAGAAGCTACGCATATTGTCAAAATGGCTCTCACCACCATAGATAAATTGGGTGGTATAGCCGTGATTTTTTAACAATTCAGCGATACTGAAGAAACCCGTCTGGCTCTTGCCTAATTTCACCACCGCACGGGCTGGCGTAGGGGTAAAACCAGTCGTAACAGCTTCAATTCCGCGCACAGAGCGTGTGCCAGTGGCGTAGAGATTATCGAAATACCAGCCTTCCTGTGAGAGGGCATCGATATTTGGCGTTAACGGCAAACCACCTAAACTCCCCACAAAACGGGCTCCCAGACTTTCTTGCAGCAAGATCACTAAATTTTTAGGCTTTCCGGTATAACTGGCTTGGTTAAAACTCAGAGAGGGAAGTTCATTTGAGGTAAACGCACTCTCAGGGCGACCGCTTTCCTGCCTAATGACCTTGATAATCTCATCTTTGTCCAAGGAGCCATACACCTTAGAAGCATCTTCCTCACTGCCCATTTGTTTGATCGCAAATACTAAAGAATAAGCGGAGTTGATCACTAAGGAGTTTACTAATGGATCATCGGCAAATGCCACCATCGCAGGGTTAATCGGTCTATGACCTAAGGTTGAACGCGCTCCCAATAGGGTCAAAACGATAACCAGCACGACTAACACCGGGCGCCAATACCAACGGGGGAAACGCAGGTTTTTACACAACTTACCGCTCAATACCCAGCCACCCCATAGGGTTGCGATACTCAGCACCACAGAAAAAATCAGCTCAAGCTTGCGTCCCGCCCACAGCATCGACAGCACTTCTTTGGGATAAATCAAATACTCCACATACAAACGATTAGGGCGAATGCCATATTCCTCAATAAAGGCGGGCGTCGACACTTCGAGGAATAATATAGTCCAGAGGCCTATGGTTAGCCATAAACGCAGAATCCATTGCCATGCTCGGCCAATCAAATGATCGCCCGAAAATATCGCCGTACCTAAAGCAGCCACACCCCATAACCAACATAGGGTTGCAATATCGACACGAATACCTTGCAGCAACAAATGCGACCAACCGTCAACAGCGGCTACACGTTCGCCCTGCCACAGGCCTAAACCGATTCGGCTAGCGGTAGCTATAGCTAGAACTAACAGACTGAAAATAAGAATGACGCGAAAGGGCCCGTGGGCGCCCTTGCGTCCACCAGCAGATAAACCTGACTGCATGTATTACCCCAAAAACATTAAACGCACACTCAGCTTTGGAGTGTCAATTTGAAAAATTACCAGAAGTTGCTATATGACAACCGATCTGGCTTAAGGTTGCATTAAATTGCCGCCTTTATATTACCTGTCGTAGCAAACATGCAACAATTTTGTGATTGAGGGGTAAAAAATGTCGACTCGGGCACATGCTAACGCCCGAGTCGCATCGAGATGACTTACTTTTTCAGCTTAGCGAAAGCATCAGCAAAGGCATTGCCCATCGCCGCATTGACAGGGGCTGGCTTGGGTGCTGACCGCCCAGACTGAGGTTGTGATGATTTATGTTGTGACGCCTTGTGCTGATTCGGCTTGCTACCCTGATGCTTACCCTGCACTGGCGCGCGAGTTTGCGACTTACTCTGATCAATCGCCTCATCCAGACGCATACTCAGGCCAATTCGGCGGCGCTCCACATCCACTTCCATCACCTTCACTTTTACCACATCACCCGCTTTGACCACGGTATGGGGATCGGTAATAAATTTGTCGGTTAATGACGAGATATGCACTAAACCATCTTGGTGCACGCCGATATCCACAAAGGCACCAAAGTTAGTCACGTTGGTGACAACGCCTTCAAGGATCATCTCAGGTTTCAGATCCTTAAGCTCTTCAACCCCATCTTTAAACTTAGCGGTTTTAAACTCGCCACGGGGGTCGCGGCCAGGTTTATCTAGCTCGCTAAGGATGTCGGTCACTGTCGGCAGACCAAACTCAGGAGTCGTAAACTCCTGCGGTTTGATGTTGCGTAATAATTCTGAATTGCCGATAAGGCTGGCCACATCGACTTGTTTGGTCTTGGCAATCGTTTCGACCAGCGAATAGGCTTCGGGGTGAACCGCTGACATATCTAATGGATTATCGCCGTCACGAATACGTAAAAAGCCTGCAGCTTGCTCAAAGGCTTTAGGGCCTAAACGCGGTACTTTTAACAGCTCTTTACGATTTTTGAAGGCGCCGTTGGCATCGCGGTAATCCACCACGTTTTTGGCCAAGGTTTTATTTAAACCTGCAACTTGCGATAGCAAAGGCACAGACGCCATGTTTAAGTCCACGCCCACACCGTTTACGCAATCCTCGACCACGGCCTCGAGCGAGCTAGAAAGCTGGCTTTGACTCACATCGTGTTGATATTGACCAACGCCAATAGACTTAGGCTCAATCTTCACCAGTTCCGCTAATGGGTCCTGTAAACGACGGGCAATTGAGACCGCACCGCGAATCGAAACGTCTAGCTCAGGGAATTCCAGCGCCGCCAGCTCTGATGCGGAATACACCGAGGCGCCCGCTTCGCTCACCATCACTTTGGTCAGCTGTGGTTGGCTATCCTTGAGGCTGGCGATCAACTCAGCCGCTAATTTATCGGTTTCACGGGAGGCGGTGCCGTTACCAATCGCAATTAACTCTACCTTATGCATTTGCACTAAGTTGGCCAGGGTACGAATCGACTTGTCCCATAAATTCTGTGGTGCATGGGGGAAAATCGTGGTGTGTGCCACCAACTTACCCGTGTTATCCACCACGGCGACTTTAACGCCAGTACGTAGACCTGGGTCTAAGCCCATGGTTGCCTTGGCGCCCGCTGGCGCGGCCATCAGCAAATCACCCAAGTTACGGGCAAATACGTTAATGGCTTCCGCTTCGGCGCGCTCACGCATTTGCGAGATAAACTCGGTTTCCATTTGCAGGGCAATTTTAATTCGCCATGTGGCAGTAACGACCGTTTTGAGCCACTGATCCACACTGCTATCGCCCAGCTTTAAACCTAAATGGTCACTAATGATGACTTCGCAATAACTGCCTTGACCGGCCTCTGCACCGGGATCGGCATTCATCGATAACGACAGAAAGCCCTCATTACGGCCACGGAGCATCGCTAAAGCGCGGTGAGATGGCACTTTTGCCAAAGGTTCGTTGTGCTCGAAATAATCGCGAAACTTCGCACCTTCCTTCTCTTTGCCAGCGATAACGCGGCTCTCTAACACACTGTTTTGGCTTAAATGTTCGCGAACTTTACGCAGTAATTCCGCATCTTCGGCGTAGCGCTCCATTAGGATATAACGGGCACCTTCCAATACCGCTTTGGTGTCGGCAAAACCCGCTTCTAGATTCAGATAACCCGCAGCCAATGCTTCAATATCGGCATTGCGATCCGCTAACAAGGTTTCGACCAGCGGCTCTAATCCCGCTTCAATGGCAATTTGGCCCTTAGTGCGGCGCTTAGGTTTGAAGGGAAGATACAGATCCTCGAGACGCGTTTTACTATCGGCGCCTTCGATTTCCCGTTGCAGCTCAGGCGTTAATTTACCCTGTGCTTGAATGCTGGATAAAATCACCTGCCGTCTGTCATTTAACTCACGCAAATAACCTAAACGGCTGAACAGCGTACGTAACTGGGTGTCGTCTAAACCACCAGTCGCCTCTTTACGATAACGGGCGACGAAGGGAACAGTGGCACCATTGTCGAGCAAATCTATGGTGGCAGTGACTTGATGCTCACGAACATTGAGTTCCTGAGCAATAATTTGGGCAATAGTCTGCATAAATAAAGTATCGTGCCTAACGGTTTGATTAATCCTAATTACGCCCAAGATACCACAGGCGCAGTCGTTGTTTCATATGATGCGAGCGATTTGCCGCTGAAAATCGCCGAGAGTTTGATCTCGCGAGGTTTATTCCCCCTCGTCCGCGAGCGCCGAGTCAAGCAAGGTGTCGAACGGCGTATAACGGATTTCGTTGATATACCATGTCTTTGGGCCAGAGGGCGTTTGCACCACCACTTCATCATCAACTTGTTTGCCAATAAGCGCCCGCGCCATGGGGGAATCAATAGTGATATAACCCAGTTTAGTATCGAGCTCATCTTTACCGACAATCCGATAACGCACGCGCTCACCCGCGTCGTTTTCAAGCTCAAACCAAGCGCCAAAGTAAATTTTGCCTTCCTGCTGCGGAGAATAGTCGACAATCTTGAGTTCTTCGAGGCGCTTAACCAAATAGCGAACACGACTATCTATTTGACGCAAAAGCCTTTTATTATAAGTGTATTAGCTCCCCTAACAACATCATACTAAATACATCGTTATCTTCTCAATGAGATCATTTTTCTTACTAATCTCTATCACTTTGACAAAATAAGAATCCCCAACTATATACTTTATACTATTAATTTGTTGGTATAAAAATGCCTTCAGTTCTAAAGCTCAATGTTGCATTTACCGCCTCTCATGCAACTACAGCGATAAAACTTCCTGCCCTTTTCACTGAAAATGGATTGCTCATTTCTCATTTAAGATTTCTCTTCTCAAAACTAAATAAATCCCAATCTTGGATTGAGCGGAATACGTTTGCAATTCAGCTACTTTTGAAGTTCATAGATGCGCATCAACATTCAGACATGTCTGCAACTGAGTTGCTCCAATCTTTCGTTGATGCCCTAAACTTTGGAACTTTAGACAGCCAACAGATTGATGAATTGAACCTCTACTGGTTCCCTCGAAGGATTGCAGATGTGAATACTCTGCTAAGTCATATCAACTTGTATTGCGATTACATTGATGGAATTTATGGGCACGAATTACCCAACTTAAATCCCCTAAGACGAGCAACTAAGGCAGAAGAAAGAATCAGATGGTGTGCCTACTACAAACGTCAATCGAACTGCTTTTTAAACCACCTAAATCACCCATCTCCAAACAAATTTGCAATGAGTCGTAGGGTACAAGCCCCAACCGCACATGTACTTTCGGTTGAATCAGTATCCCGATTTCCAGATGAACATTTTGAACGTTTTTTACAATATGGGTTTACCAATCAAGCTGGAAAATTCGATTTAGGCAGCATACTCATCGTGATGCTTATGCACTATGGTGGCCTAAGACTATCCGAATGTTTCCATATCTATACTCATGATGTTGCGATTGATAATAAAACTGGCGCTACGATCATTTCAGTGTTTCATCCAAGCGACGGGGCCAGTCCATTGCCTAATTTTACTAATCGGCGCGATTTTCTAAATCTACAGTTTCATCTTAAGCCCCGAAATGAGTATCAACGCTCACACAGACTTTTTTCGGGTTGGAAAGGATCACTGCTTACTGCCCGCAACCTTTCTTTCAATGTCATGATTTTTCCTCACATTAAAGCCGTCGAATTTACTGAACTGCTTAGAGACTATCTGACATCAAGAATTGATGGTGATCACCCGTTTCTATTTACTAACGGCAAAGGGCAACCCGAATCCAAAAAAAACTTTATAAAAAAGTATCAAAAAGCAATAGAACGTATAGGACTAAGTTCGAATAAGCATCAGGGAACCAGTCCGCACTCTCACAGGCATTCCTATGGGTATAGACTCGCAACCTCGGGTTTCAATCAGCTAGAAATCCAAAAAGCCATGCACCATAAAAACCCAGAAAGTTGCTTGGTGTATATCAAACCTCAAGACGATGAAATTAGAGAAAAAGCTAGGGAGTTAGGCCTATGAAAAAATGTTTTTATGCTTCGTTAACAGAAGCCCAACTGGCTGCCAAAGCCCTTGGCATCACCTCACAGGTAGAATACCAGCAGCGACACCTTGAAAACCCGAGGCTGCCTAGTACCCCGAATAAGATGTATTCCGCAGACTGGCAATCTTGGGATCATTTTTTAGGCAAAGACGAGAAAAATGCCTATCCCTCCTTCACAGAAGCTCAGCTGGTCGCCCAAACCCTAGGCATCACTGCAGTACCTGAATATCAAAAGCGTTACCACGAAGACCTGCGTCTACCCAAAAGCCCAGGAATAAATGTCGAATAAACTTAGGAACAATAAAAACCCAGAAAGTTGCTTGGTGTATATCAAACCTCAAGACGATGAAATTAGAGAAAAAGTTAGGGAGTTAGGCCAATGAAGAAATGTTTTTATGCTTCGTTAACAGAAGCCCAACTGGCTGCCCTGACCCTCAATATCACCTCTCAGTCAGATTATCAACAGCGATATCGTGAAGACCCACGCTTGCCCAGCGCCCCGTATGTGACCTATGCCGCCGACTGGCAATCCTGGCCCACATTTTTAGGTAAAGAAGAAAAAACATTCTATGCCTCCCTCGCCGAAGCCCAACTGGCAGCCCAAGCCCTCAGTATCACCTCTCAGCCAGATTACCAACAGCGCTACCGTGAAGACCCACGCTTACCCAGCAACCCTAATGCCACCTATGCCGCCGACTGGCAATCTTGGCCGACATTTTTAGGTACAGAAAATAAATTCTATGCCTCCCTCGCCGAAGCCCAACTGGCAGCCCAAGCCCTCAGCATCACTTCACTGCCAGAGTACCGACAGCGCTACCGTGAAGACCCACGCTTGCCCAGCGCCCCGAATGTGACCTATGCCGCCGACTGGCAATCCTGGCCGACATTTTTAGGTACAGAAAATAAATTCTATGCCTCCCTTGCCGAAGCCCAACTGGCTGCCCAAGCCCTCAGCATCACCTCTCAGCCAGATTACCAACAGCGCTACAGTGAAGACCCACGCTTGCCCAGCAACCCTAATGCCACCTATGCCTCCGACTGGCAATCTTGGCCGACATTCTTAGGTACAGAAAATAAATTCTATGCCTCCCTTGCCGAAGCCCAACTGGCAGCCCAAGCCCTCAGCATCACCTCTCAGCCAGAATACAAACTGCGCTACCGTGAAGACCCACGCTTACCCAGCAACCCTAATGTAACCTATGCCGCCGACTGGCAATTCTGGTCCACATTTTTAGGTAAAGAAGAAAAAACATTCTATGCCTCCCTCGCCGAAGCCCAACTGGCCACTCAAGCCCTCAGCATCACCTCTCAGCCAGAATACAAACTGCGCTACCGTGAAGACCCGCGCTTGCCCAGCAACCCCAATGCAACCTATTCCGCCTATTGGCAATCCTGGCCCCAATTTTTAGGAACCGCAGATAAGTTTTATCCCACTTACGCCGAAGCCCTGCAGGCCATCCAAGCCCTTGGCATCACATTGCGGGAAGAATACCTACAACGCCGTCGTGAAGACCCACGCTTGCCCGCTAGCCCTGATAAATTCTATGCCGCCGATTGGCAATCCTGGCCCCAGTTTTTAGGGACTGCAGATAAGTTCTATCCCACTTTAGCCGCCGCTCAACAGGCCGTCCAAGCCCTCAACATCACCTCTCAGGCAAATTACCAACAGCGCTACCGTGAAGACCCACGCTTACCCAGCAACCCTAATGGAACCTATTCCGCCGACTGGCAATCCTGGCCCACATTTTTAGGTAAAGAAGAAAAAATATTCTATACCTCCCTCGCCGAAGCCCAACTGGCCATCCAAGCCCTTGGTATAACTTCACAGCCAGTGTACCAACAACGTTACCGTGAAGACCCGCGCTTACCCAGCTGCCCTAATGCAACCTATTCCGCCGACTGGCAATCTTGGCCTCAGTTTTTAGGGACGGCAGATAAGTTCTATCCCACTTTAGCTGCCGCTCAGCAGGCCACCCAAGCACTCAGCATCACCTCTTACCCAGAATACCAACAGCGCTACCGTGAAGACCCTCGCTTACCCAGCAACCCCAATGCAACCTATTCCGCCGACTGGCAATCCTGGCCTGCATTTTTAGGTACAGAACATAAATTCTATACCTCCCTCGCCGAAGCCCAACAAGCCGTCCAAGATCGCGGCATCACCTCTCAGTCAGATTACCAACAACGATACCGTGAAGACCCGCACCTACCCAGCGCCCCGCATGCGGTCTATTCTGCCGACTGGCAATCCTGGCCCCAGTTTTTAGGGACTGCAGATAAGTTCTATCCCACTTTAGCCGCCGCTCAACAGGCCGTCCAAGCCCTCGACATCACCTCTCAGGCAAATTACCAACAGCGCTACCGTGAAGACCCACGCTTACCCAGCTGCCCTAATGTAACCTATTCCGCCGACTGGCAATCCTGGCCCCAGTTTTTAGGGACTGCAGATAAGTTCTATCCCACTTTAGCCGCCGCTCAGCAGGCCACCCAAGCACTCAGCATCACCTCTTACCCAGAATACCAACAGCGTTACCGTGAAGACCCACGCTTACCCAGCAACCCTAATGTAACCTATTCCGCCGACTGGCAATCCTGGACTGAATTTTTACTGTCAAATAGGATAAATACACTTAGGGAGTTAAAGAATGCATGCAAAGTGCTAGGAATCAGAGACTCTCTTCAGTACCGTCAAATCCAAAAAGACTATGCGCAACTCCCCTCGAAACCTGATAAAAAATTCAAAGACTGGATTGATTGGTATGATTTACTAGATATTCCCAAGCCATATGAGCTTCATGAGCTAGAAAAAATAGTCCGTTCTCATAAATGTACATCTCTGGCTAATTATAAAAAATTACGCAGCAAACTGAACGACCCAAAAATGCCGGCATCTCCGATTGAGTATTATGAAGGTGACGGCTGGACCAATACTTTTGATTTTTTTGGAGTCAAAAGACCGTATCAAGTACGATATTTTGAACCAGAGTGGAAGCAATGGGGTGATTTGATAACCGAGTTTTTGAAAACGGCAAAAGGAGGAGATACAAAAGTCAAAGACCTATGTGAATTTGTACGAGAATACATTGAACCCAACAATTTCGAAATATCTCCACTTGATTACCTCACTCGCGGCAAAACAAATATTCAACCCATGCTCGAAGTATTTGAATTAGTACCTATTACTCGAAAGAAAAAATGGCTGTTTTCCATCAATGAATTTTTAGATTGGCTCATCGTAAAATTCTTGACCATCGAAGATGAAGATACTGGTGAAGTATCTCGTATAAAGGGAGCAAAAAACCCATTTTCTCACATCAATTTTGATGGTGAACAAATACCAGTTTCACTTAATGAAACCAACAAATTGGCATTGCCTTATCAATTTGTAAAAAGCGCACGCGAGTGGATTTTTCCCCAAACGCAATTTGAAAAAGTCAGCTATTCAGAACTTCTTCATCTACATAAATTCTCAGCAGATTGGGTCCAAATAGATGAATCTATTGAAATTGACCCATCAGATCCTGACTGCGTTACCAAAGTTGAAGGGGGGAAAACGTATCTTTGGCTCCCTATCTATTGGACCTATACCTATGCACTGAAGGATCCCCTCATAAATCAGCCATAGCATAGCCATATTTGAGCAACTGATTGGCGAATAATACCCAGGCCGCCAGCAATTCTTTCTCCGTGATTTGATAATCAGGCCGCCTGAGCACCTCCAATCCCAAGCGAATCGTTGAGAGTACCGTTCGATGCCCAATGGTATTGGCCTGAAAATGCTTATCCCAGCCCTGTTGCTGTGCGTGTAAACCAACTAGCCACAACAGGCATTGAACCATCAACGCTATCAGTAGGATGATGTCGAATCGCTCTGGACTGTTGGTACGACTTTGGCGTAAGCCAAAGCCGTATGCCGGGCTTTTGAGGTCACGAAAGGTTTCCTCTATTTGCATACGTTTGGCGTACAGGTTTACCAGCTGCTTTGGGCTCCGAGATTCTGGTGGTAAATTGCTGGCTAACACCCAAGGCTCTTTCGCCGATGTTGAGTACGTTTTTGCCGATGGATGGTGGCAATTAGTCCTCGTTGAACGCTGATTTGTACGCCCCTTAGGTTTGCTACGATAAAGCGTGAGATGGCAATTGATAGGGTTAGTTTTGGTCAAGGTCTTACAACCCAGGCTCTTCGCTTGACCGTTGGCCAAGTCATGTGTACTGCGAACTGCACGCCAATTTTCAGCGCCAATATCTGCAAATTGAACTGTACCGCGAATACGGCTTAGCCAAAACCAACCATGCGCCTCAACCTCTTTGTACCAAGGCACTTTGAACCCCGCGTCAGTCACGATGAGAGGGGTAACATGCAAAGGTAAAATCTTGGCTAAGTCCGCTAAAAAACCGTTGTGGGAGGCCTTAGAGCATTGTTCTGATAGGGGATAGGACTTCTCATACAGGGTAATAGAGCGGCCATTGAAGGCTATTGAGGCGCGCAGAGCCATGATGCGTTTATGCTCTCGGATGTCTGACCAATCGACGAGCACAATCGGCATAGGGTTACCAGAACAGATGAGGCTGGCATGCCATTGGTAGACAGCTAACCGTTCTTGATGCAGATGCGTGTTGCCGAGCAAACGATCAATGCGCTTGATGTTGTGCTTGGTTCGGGCCGTGGTTGGTAAATTTCGACCTAACTCAGTCAAGGTCAGTGTCTTACATTCAATCAGTGCCTTAGAGGCCAGCATCAAGCTGTTTAATCGTTTTAGGTGAAGTTCTGGGCAGTATTGGTGTAAAGAATGTTGTAGGATATTGGCTTCGCGCATCTTGTTGTCCAAGTGTAGTTTTTAGCGAAACCATTTGATCATGCAACAAGATGCGCTTCCACTCTAATTTGATGATTTATTTGTAAATCATCAGGGGATTCTTCAGACCTATGCATTAATGCAATTACCTGCAAGAGGAAGGCAAATTGTTTATTGCGACTCTGGGGAAGCAGACCCCGAAGTGCCAGATTTTCAGATTGGTAAAATAACCTGGTCGCCAAATAGAAACAAATTGGCTTGTTTAACCAACAGACAAGGCATGATAAACAAAACTCGAGATGGCGATTTCGGTGTTTACTATACCTCTAACAAAACAAGTTTCGACGGCAAAGGCTATGCCATTCCATTTATGCCCATTGAGTTAGCGTGTTGGCTAATCAAATTAAGAAAATGGCAAGAGAAATACAACCCCATTGAGAAGCCGACTGAGTGGCTAGAATGCACTAGAACTAATTTGAACGAACTCCAAAGGAAACAAAAGGGGCACAACTGCTTCTTATTCCGAGACTTTCAAGAAAATGAACCAGGCACATTTGGTGGAAGATTGGCTTCTAGACTTGCGGCAGCGATATTTTTTTCATCTGACGACCAGCTCGTTTCTGCTTCCTACGCAGGGCAAAACTTTCACGAGTGTGCGTCTGAACTAAAACAACAGCAATCAATTGCCCTTGCACCATTTAAATCCACCTACACACCACACTCTATGCGCGTTAGCCTGATTAATGCCTACGCTTATGAATTCGGCATGCCTATTGAAGTCATAATGAAACTGGTCGGTCATTCTTCAATCATCATGTCTATTTACTACATGAAGAGCGATAAGACAGGAGCAAATATTCGAGAGAAAATCACTCTTGGAGAAAAGCAGGCATTAAATAAAGCAGCAGATACACTAAAAAGTTTTATTGAATCCCAACGAATTGAACAATGTAAGAGCCAACTAATCGCTAACAATACTGAGTTTCTATCAACCATCGATAATGCTAGACCTGCATCGAGTTATCTTTTCAGAGACTTTGGCATATGTCCTGTTGGTGGGGGATTTTGTAATGAGGGGGGAGCTGCCGTCGCGATGAAAGCCAATATTTATCATCCTGTTACTGCCGGCTATCTCGGGGAGCAAAACTGTATTCAGTGTAGGTTTTTTGTCACTGGCCCTGCATTTATGATGGGACTGGCTGCTGTATTTAACGAATTGTGTTTGGCGATTAATACACAATCTCAACGTTACAGTCTTTTAGAGAAAGAGCTCGACGATATTGTAACTAAGATAGACATACTCTCACATCAAATATATCAGCAGAAATCACAAAGTACTCAAACGTCTATTTTAGAAGGTGAAAAGCTTAAACTTCAATCTGAACGACGAAAACTGAACTCAGAAATTGAAGTCAAAGCCAAAAAAATGGATTTATACATGAGTGATATGAATGCCCTTCATAAACACTTATTTAACTGTCAATCTATCATTAATCAAGACTCACTATCTGAAGATACAAAGCTACAACTCATTGTACCTAATGACTTTTCTTTTAGTTTTGAAATCAGCGAAGTAAGCTGTTTTCAACAACTATCTGAAGTCTGTGAAAACGCAGAGCTTTACCACTGTTGCACAGATGAACAAGCTGTGACAAGAAGAAGTCAAGCTCTCGATAAGATGTTGGTGAAGAACGGTATTACCCCTCATTTTCTGTATTTAAACGAACCAGAACAACTTGTAGTGGGTAACCAAATGACTCAATTGATGCTCTCAAGGCTAAAAAGCTGGGAAAAAATCGACAGGCTTATCGATGGTGATTTGGCTTTAAATGATTTTGAAGATGGAGAACGAATTTCTAAGAACGAATTGAAACAACTTTTTATGGGGGCAACCCCTCTTAAACTGGTCGAATAATATGACTGAAATATCTCCTGAAATCGTCTTGAAACAGCTAAAATCTGAGGTTTCAGAGCGAGTACAACACTCACTGCAAGCTATATATCAAATTTGCATAGAGCAGCAACAAAGGGGCCTGAATGAATTCAGCTATGCGACCATTGCTCGACTTGGCAAAGGACGAGGGGTCCCTGCTGCACAAAGCATTCGAAACAAAACAGGTGAAACCTATCGCACTTTAATTTCAAGCTTTGCCAAGCAATCCTCAAACACCCCAAAGAGTAACAAACTAAGCTATGGCAAAAGTTATGCTTGGATAGATGAACTTAAAGATCCTGTTGTTAAACTACAGGCAAGGATCTTGTACTCACAAAAAATTGCTGCCGAACGGGCCGTCAATGAGATTGCTCCAATCAACCAGGTAATAGAGATCTTTGATGGAAGATCATCTGATCTTCTCACAAAAAGGCTAACAGGCCTTGAGCGAGAAGCTCTTGAGTACCTGTTGTCTGATGAATTTAGACGGCGGAATCAATTGGAGGTGGGGCAGCATGGCAGTATAGTATCTGGCAATAATAACGAGCCCTTTTTACCCGTTGCAACGATAGATGCTATAAAAAAGGCTTTACAGTACCTCTAGATAAATCTGTAGGAAGAACCTTGAAAACTAACTTGATCACCCGCGAGGGCTTCGACAAGCTAAATGCAGAACTGAACCATCTTTGGCGTGAGTACAGACCTGAAATAACGAAGAAAGTGACTTGGGCAGCGAGTCTTGGTGATCGCTCAGAGAATGCTGATTACAAGGAAAACAAGAGATTACTTAGACAAATTGATTCGCGTGTGCGTTATCTGAGAAAACGCATTGAAGCTGTGAAGGTTGTCGAATATTCCCCCCAACAAGATGGAAAAGTATTCTTCGGTGCCTGGGTACAAATCGAAAATGATGCGGGTGATACAAAGAACTTCCGTATAGTTGGCCCTGACGAGATCTATGGTAGAAATGACTATATTTCGATCGATGCGCCAATGGCTCGTGCTTTGCTGAAAAAAGAAGTAGATGACGAAGTTGTGGTCAGTACACCATTAGGTGAGCATACTTGGTACGTAAATTCAATTTCCTACCAAATTCCTCAAAAAGAGAATAAAATAGAAAATCCTTAAAAAACAAAAACATGATAACCAGCACTGAAGTCGTAATCATAGAAAGACACAGATCGCGGACTTGGGTAACTTTTCAGCACGACTCCAGCATTAGAAACACCAAAAATTCTATATTAGAAAAATTGTGATAGGTTCTTGGCTTTGTTTCCTAATAGTGAAATCCAATGTTTTTGGGGTTTAAATCAAAATAATATTCTGATTACAGATAAACGACTGACGATGAAACAAGGGTTTTAAGCGCCATGCAGGCCGCTCAGGAAGCACTCTGTAGTTATTTGTGCTTTTAGGAAACAAAGCCTAGGTTCTTTGCGATTTGTGGCCAAATACGCGATAAACACTTCCTAAAAGAGGTGGACGAGTCTGGACTTAACCTGTCAATCTTCACATCACGAAACAATCAAATACGGCAAGTTGCTTTAACTCACTTCTATCCCAAAGTGAGCTACTTGCCCATGTAACGCAATGAAATGTTGTTTAAGTATAGCTTTCGATTTAATCAGCTTTTTAAGAAGTGCAACTCACACCCTGCTAATAACGGCAAAATACATAAATATTGCATGGGATGTGTTGCAAAAACATCATGATAGGTGCTAAGTTTTAAACATTTTACAATTATTTACTCCTATTTCCAGGCATTTAATTTAATACAGTTTGGGCTTAAAAATTCGAGTGAAACACTGTTAGGCATACGAGGTACCATGTCGACATATCAATCTTTTGAAGAAAAATTACAATTAATTGAAATAGATATTCAAAAATATAATAAAAATATGAATGATTCTGGAATTTGGTTATTTTTGGCGACTTTGGGATGTTGGGGTGTAACGCAAGAGTATCTACAGGTAATTGCTGTGATATTTACTTTCATCATCTTTAGTCACAAGCTAATAAAAGGTTTTAATGAGTTTAAATTCTTTTCAACTATTTTAAAAGAACAAATATCCAAAATTGAAAACTCTGAGTTAGATGAAAAGTCAAAAAAGGCACTAAATTTTGATATTGTAAATCTCAAAAAAAAGAATTTATGTAAATCAAGAGTTATTATGCATGTTCCTGCATATTATTTATCTATGGTATTTTTATCTGCAAGTATTTTCTACTGGGGCTGGTATAACTAATAAGTCACTTTGAAAAGCAACATTTTGTTCAAGTAGTTCGCATTACTCGCTCGGGGTAGGCTAGAATCTGCTCTTAACCAAAACTTATCCATAGAATATTTAATCAAATTGGAGTTAAAACCCTAACATGGAGATGCTCAACATTGAGCTAACTGCAGTGGCTAGTAGCTCTTTGTCGTCTGAACATTTGATATAAATAAAGTAATGGATACTAAAGGCCATAAGGGATTTCTACAGCCATTACAATGAGTCAGACTTACTGAGTATGGTGCACACGCGAAACTACAGACATTTTTCACGGGCTTCGAACTCACCAATTTATTATGCCCCAAAACGTATTTACCATCTCTAAGTGAGTGACCAGATTTATTGTTCCATTTCGGAGCTCCTTGCAAAATGTGTGATCGACTTAGTTGACCAAATTTTAGTAATGCTACAAAGTGACTACATAAATAGTGGTGATTGAGAACCGCTAAGGGATGCTAAATACTGAAGGATCCCCTCATAAATCAGCCATAGCATAGCCATATTTGAGCAACTGATTGGCGAATAATACCCAGGCCGCCAGCAATTCTTTCTCAGTGATTTGATAATCAGGCCGCCTGAGTACCTCCAATCCCAAGCGAATCGTTGAGAGTACCGTTCGATGCCCAATGGTATTGGCCTGAAAATGCTTATCCCAGCCCTGTTGCTGTGCGTGTAAACCAACTAGCCACAACAGGCATTGAACCATCAACGCTATCAGTAGGATGATGTCGAATCGCTCTGGACTGTTGGTACGACTTTGGCGTAAGCCAAAGCCGTATGCCGGGCTTTTGAGGTCACGAAAGGTTTCCTCTATTTGCATACGTTTGGCGTACAGGTTTACCAGCTGCTTTGGGCTCCGAGATTCTGGTGGTAAATTGCTGGCTAACACCCAAGGCTCTTTCGCCGATGTTGAGTACGTTTTTGCCGATGGATGGTGGCAATTAGTCCTCGTTGAACGCTGATTTGTACGCCCCTTAGGTTTGCTACGATAAAGCGTGAGATGGCAATTGATAGGGTTAGTTTTGGTCAAAGTCTTACAACCCAGGCTCTTCGCTTGACCGTTGGCCAAGTCATGTGTACTGCGAACTGCACGCCAATTTTCAGCGCCAATATCTGCAAATTGAACTGTACCGCGAATACGGCTTAGCCAAAACCAACCATGCGCCTCAACCTCTTTGTACCAAGGCACTTTGAACCCCGCGTCAGTCACGATGAGAGGGGTAACATGCAAAGGTAAAATCTTGGCTAAGTCCGCTAAAAAACCGTTGTGGGAGGCCTTAGAGCATTGTTCTGATAGGGGATAGGACTTCTCATACAGGGTAATAGAGCGGCCATTGAAGGCTATTGAGGCGCGCAGAGCCATGATGCGTTTATGCTCTCGGATGTCTGACCAATCGACGAGCACAATCGGCATAGGGTTACCAGAACAGATGAGGCTGGCATGCCATTGGTAGACAGCTAACCGTTCTTGATGCAGATGCGTGTTGCCGAGCAAACGATCAATGCGCTTGATGTTGTGCTTGGTTCGGGCCGTGGTTGGTAAATTTCGACCTAACTCAGTCAAGGTCAGTGTCTTACATTCAATCAGTGCCTTAGAGGCCAGCATCAAGCTGTTTAATCGTTTTAGGTGAAGTTCTGGGCAGTATTGGTGTAAAGAATGTTGTAGGATATTGGCTTCGCGCATCTTGTTGTCCAAGTGTAGTTTTTAGCGAAACCATTTGATCATGCAACAAGATGCGCTTCCACCCTAATTTGATGATTTATTTGTAAATCATCAGGGGATTCTTCAGTGCTAAATAGGGATATAAAGATGTGGTCTGATAAAGAATCAAATATTGACTTTCTGAATTTCAATGAAACTGCCGAATCCATCAAAGACCTAATTACTGAAAAAAATCTTATGCCAATAAGTGTTGGTGTGTTTGGGGATTGGGGGGCAGGAAAGTCCACAATTTTAGAACTCACAAAGTCTGCACTTGTAAGCGACAAGGACGATTATATCCAAGTTAGTTTCGATGCTTGGATGTTCCAAGGTTACGACGATGCCAAAGCTGCATTATTAGAGACAATCGCGGAAACACTCGTCAAACAAGCCAAGGCAGATGAAAGCTTGAGCGAAAAGGCCAAAGATTTTGCTGGGCGCGTAAACAAGATCAGACTTATGGGGCTCCTGATGGATGCAGGCAGTCTCGCAGCGGGTGTCCCCACGTTTGGTGGATTCCAAAAGCTGTTCGGAATGTTCAGTGGCGGAGAAGACGGTGAATATGATTTCGGTGATTTTAAGGATGGAGTCGAAGGTGCTAAAGAGATTGCTAACAGAAACAAAGACCTTCTGAGCAAGAAAAAGGATTTCTCTCCACCAAAAGAAATCAAAGAGTTCAGACAAGCATACTCAGATCTTCTTGCCGAGTTTGGTAAGCCATTGATTGTCTATGTTGATAACTTGGACCGTTGCTCGCCTTACAACGCGATTTCAACGCTTGAAGCCATTCGCCTTTTCTTGTTTCTGCCCAACACAGCATTTGTAATTGCCGCCGATGAAGACATGATCCGTCTGGCAGTCAGTGAATACCACAAGGGTTCATCTCAACGGCATCAAACTGACTACTTGGACAAACTGATTCAAATACCTATACATGTCCCACGCCCCGGCGCTTTAGAAATTAGAGCCTATCTGTTCATGCTGGTTGCACTTGATCACGGTGTCAAAGGCGATGAATTAGAGACTCTACGACATGCCCTTGAAAAAAATCTGAAAATGTCTTGGAAAGAGGCAGCAATAACCATAGATGATTTGCTTGATGGGAAAAATATTTTAGGGACTACTGAGTTGAGGAATAAGCTTGTTGTCGCAGAACAACTCGCACCTCTATTAGCGGAATCATCCAACATAAATGGTAACCCGCGAATAGTTAAGCGTCTTCTTAATCAAGTTAGAATCAGAAGAAAGACGGCGCTCCGGCGTGGTATGCAATTAGATGAGAAAACGATAACCAAACTGGTTATCTTTGAACGTTGCCTTGGAACAAGAGCCGGTAACAAGCTTTACCAAATGATTGATAGCGAAAACGGCAAACCAAAGGTTTTAGCAGAACTTGAAGCTGCCGGAGCCAACATCGAGGGCATAAAACTGCCTGAAGAGTGGCAGTCAGAGAAAAAGTTTCTGGCTAAATGGGCAAAACTGCCGCCTAAATTTTCTGATATTGATCTGACCCCAGCTCTCTACCTGAGTAAAGAAAATATTCCTATGGGAGCTTTTGGAACAGTTATGTCGGGAGCAGCTCAAAAACTTGTCGTGGCACTATTGAAACAGACCCAGCGAATCAGCCAAGCAAGTACTAAAGCAATAGATGAAACTCCACCAGAAGACTATATGCCAGCAATGGATGCGGTGCTAGAAAAGCTGAGGTCAATTGCAGATTGGAGTAAATGTCCTGACGGTATTTTTGGTGCGCGATTGCTCGCTGAAAAAGATATTCGGTGCAAAGCCACTTTTTTGGATTTTATGAAAAACCTACCGAAGGAGCGTTGGATGAAACCAATAATAGAAGAATTAGAAGGAGCTAAATAATGGGTACATCAGCCTCATCTAGGGGACCTAAAGATAAAAACCCACTCGTACCGCCATGGGCAGAAGGCGGAAATGGATTAACAATTGGTCCAGCTACTGACACTGATGGAAACGTGGGCATCGGTGGTGGTGGCGGCCAAGATAAAGATGGTGCTGACAATAGCCAAGAAGTTGATAACAATAAGGTACAGCAAGAAATTGGTTCGTCGGGCCAAGCACAACCGCCAGCGAGCAGATACAAAAGTGCGAGACAAGCATTCGGCAAATATGCTGGTACAGGTGGCTCAAGTTCAGATCTTAGGCGCTCCCTAAAACATTACGCTAAAAACTCATCCGGTGGCGGGAAAGGGACAAGTCGAAGACTTGCCAGTGGTATAACAGCAGGCGCTGGATTCGTAGGAATGATGCGCGGGGACAGCGTTACTGTTGGTGACCAGTCCTTATCTCTTAATGACCTTCGAGGCCTAACGACTGATCAAGCGATTGATCGCATTGCCTCTCATTTAGCGCCAGATAACTCAGATTCTGACGCAGTGCGCATTGCTCTCAATTACGCTTTGGAAGAAGCACTTCCTGATACTCAAGACTTCGATCCTGCAAGTTTCACTGACGAGGTAATCCAAGAAGCAATCTCCTGTTATTTAACTGACTTAATTTTTCAAGATGTAGTCACAGGAATGGGAGAAGCTTGGTTCAAAGCAGAGGTAGCAACTAAGCATCACAAAATGGAAAGCGAGTTAAGGGAGCTGATTAAAGTGATAACACAGCAAGAAATGGACAAAGCGACAAACGGCAATCCCAGCAATATCACCAAGAACAACATTAAGAAAATTCAAATCGAGGCAATATCAAAAACTGTAGACCATTGGGAGAAATTCAATGACTGATTTTTACTTCCATCACGACCCCGATAAGCTTCCTGACTACTCTGGCGAAAGCCACCCGGTACAAATTTTTGATAGCCATCCGCTAAATAAGTATAAATGCAGTCACGCATCGAAAGAGCTACTCACCAAGATTAGAAAGCTTGGGGTTGCGATTAATCCCGATGCACTTGATTTGGTAACTATCGCAACAGCAGTAACTTCGGCAGAGACATTTGAGCCAAGAGAGAATGCGCCAAATTCTTGGTCACGAATCTTAAATCTCCACATACCTGTATTTGCTCCAGATAAGTGGGAAGCTGTAGCAAAGAGACTTGAATCACTGATAGGTTTTTTAACTGGCGATCAATGGAAGTTATCTTTTATCAAATCTGAGTTAGAGCTACCTAAGCCAATAAATAGCAAGCAGTCCAAGCTTGTGGCGGAATCATTGAAAGGATTGAATACGGTCTGTCTTTTTTCTGGAGGGTTGGATAGCGCAATTGGAGCGATTGATATTCTCAATGGTGACTCTGAAATCCGTCCGATGCTTGTAAGCCACGCATATCGAGCTGATGGAGCGAAACAGCAAGATATAAAAAAACTGCTCAAAAAGCCATTTGGAGAGTTTTCATATTCAATAGCCCCTCAATTATCAGGTCAGGCTAAGCATGCTAACGATACCAGCATGAGGGGGAGAAGCTTTAATTTTTTAGCAATGGCTGTATTAGGGATTACGGCACTTAGGAAAGCAAATAACGATGATACTATCTCTCAGATTATTGTGCCTGAAAATGGATATATATCAATTAATCCGCCGTTAACTCGCAGGCGCATTGGGAGCCATAGCACTCGAACAACTCACCCAAACTTTCTATCTCAGTTAGAGTTATTGCTTAACGATGTTGGGTTTAACATTCAATTTACAAATCCGTACCAGTTTAAAACCAAAGGCGAAATGCTAGCTGAGTGCGTTGATCAAGACGCTGTTAAAAAAGCGATACCATTAAGTGTATCTTGCAGCCACTGGCATAGAGAACATATACAATGTGGTTATTGCCTTCCATGTCTAGTCAGGCGAGCTTCCATATTTCATGCAGGCTTTACAAAAGATGCTGACTATGCGGTTCCACGACTTACAAGTATATTGAACGAATCGGAGAAAAGAGATGACGTTCATGCAGTACAGACTGCAATAATTCGATTAAAGAAGAGCCCTGACTACATGGCTTGGTTACGCCAGTCTGGACCTTTACCACAGAATAAAGAGACACGCGAAGAACTGGAGTCTACAGTGAAAAGAGGTTTGGCAGAAGTTGAAGCATTTTTGAAATCGGTCAAACTAGCATGATGGATCTGCATTGCCATGTCGATTTGTACCCAGATCACCGCGAGGTACTTAATGACTTGAGAGAATGCAATTACTATGTGCTGTCTGTTACAACTGTGCCATCCGCTTGGAGAGGCACAGTTAAACTTACGGAAGGTATTGCCCGTTGTAAGACTGCTTTAGGATTACACCCACAGCTTGCCCACTTGAGAAAGCATGAGCTAGCAATCTTCGATGAGTTAATAGGTGAAACTAGATACATAGGAGAGATTGGTCTAGATGGTTCAAAGGGTTACCTCCCCTACATCGAGGATCAACTCCACGTATTCAACCATATTCTTGAAAAGTGCTCTCAGTTCAATGACAAAATTCTATCTATTCATAGCCTAAACGCTACAGAACAAGTCATCGATTGTTTGCAAAAACACCCTCTATCAGGAACCCCAATACTTCATTGGTTTTTAGGAACCAAAAAGCAAGTACAGGAAGCAACCGAACACGGCTGTTTTTTCTCTGTCGGCCCGGCAATGTTGAATTCAAATCGGGGAATGAAAGTTGCGTCGTGGTTACCGCCAGATCGTGTGTTACTCGAAACTGATGGTCCATTTGCAAAAGTGGATAATTCCCCACTGTTACCCTCACAAGCCAGACTTGCAGTAAATGAGTTGTCTTTGTTGTGGAAAGTTACCGACGAGGATGTTGTTGCTCAACTTAAGCGAAATATGGTTTTGTTGTTGAATAGTGGCATAACATAGTGTAGTAACATTTATGACTATTAGTCAGCGTGTTAGATACTGGCATAGCGTATCAGTTTTAAGTGAAAATTAACGGTGAGCATACTATACAAATATTAACCCGAAACTGGCGAGTTAGAGTTAAAAATCTAACTCGGAAATATCTCGGATATAAAATACCCTAACCAATTAGCTCTACAGTAAAGTACCTCTGTACGATGGTAATACTCATGTTGCAATGCATTACATATGGCTTGTATACCATTGAATCTTAATCGAAAAAGTTGCACACTCTCAGTAGGAATATTTTGACATAAGAATGTAAAATGAATGATTTCATCTATCAAGGTGGTACTGCGATTTCTGAGGATGACTTTAAAAGTCATATAGGGTCTTTATGCCAATTAGAAAACATTGGTGTCCTTCTTGGTGCTGGTGCATCGGTAGGGTGTGGCGGTATGACAATGAAAGGTGTATGGCTTGATGCAATAGACTGTTCGCCTAGTCTCCCCACTGAATTACTTGCTTTTAAACTCATAACTCAAGAAAATATCAATAATCAAGATGTAAATGTGGAGCAACTTTTAGATCAAGTAACCCAATATTTATCGGTATACAAAAAAACATCACCATTAAACACCGATACAGATTTTGAGTCCCAACCAGTAGGCAGGCTTCAGAAAATCCTCCTTTACTTATATCAATCAGTAACTAAAGCGGCACTACTGGTAAAACAAGAAGCTTTTGGTGATGAGAATTTAGGATCAGTAAGCGTAACGCCAACCACACATTCCAATCCTAACTGATCAACTTTACCCTGTCTGCCATTATCAACTGCCAGGGTAATCATCATGCACCGTACCAAAGAACAATGGCTGGCCTTGTTTGCCGAGCAAGCCCAAAGTGGTCTCACCCAAACTGAATTTGCAAAACGTCAGGGCATCATTCCTACATATTTTAGTTATCGCAAGCGTCAGTTGTTGGCGTTTCAGGATGATGACGGTGGCTTTGTTGAGCTGACGCCACAGGGTTTGCAGCTGAATCAATCCATTTTGCTACGCAAGCGCGATATCGAATTGCAGTTTCCAGCCGGCACCGATGCACAGTGGTTAGCAGCCTTGCTAAGAGCGCTCTGACCATGAAAATGTTCCTCGATGTGCCTAAGGTCTATTTGCATAAACAGCCGGTCGACTTTCGTAAATCCATTAATGGCTTATCGTTGCTGGTCGAGCAAGAGATGCAGCTCTCGCCATTTAGCGGCGCACTGTTTGTGTTTTGTAATCAGCAGCGTACCCGGTTAAAAGTACTGTACTGGGATAGCACCGGGTTTTGCCTGTGGTACAAACGGCTTGAAAAAGACAAGTTCCGCTGGCCACGGCAGATGCCTGGCAAAATACTGTCTATTAGCGAGCAGCAATGGCATTGGCTGTTGCAAGGTGTCGATATCCAAAAAATCACCGCCCATCAGCCACTGCATTACCAGAGTGTGGGCTGATATGACGATCGGCTATAAATCCTTATGATCGCATCCAAAACAATCTAAATTTTACCAAGCACTTAGCTAAATTGGCCGTTACAATAGCGGCCATGAAAAAGACACCTCAATCCTTACCTGATGACGTTGCACTGCTCAAGAAAATGCTGCTTGAGCAGACGCAAAAGCTTGAGCGCAAACTGGCGCAAAAAGATAAACGCATCGCCAAATTAGAGCGGGTTAACCAGCAACTGTCGGACAAGTTGCAGCAGTTGCTGGAGCGTTACAACCTGAAGAAGTACCAGAAATTTAGCCCCAGCAGTGAAACCTATGAAGGTGAAGGCGAGGTGTTAAATGAGGCCGAACAGCTTATTGAAGACGAGTCAGTAGCGACAGAGCCAGATACTCAGACGACCGAGAGCGCTAAGAAAGCTGCTAAGCCACGCCGCCCACGGATTGCCCCTGAGCTGCCGCGCGTTGATGTTATCCATGACATTGACGATAAAACCTGTGCTTGCTGTGGCCATGCGCTACATCAAATGGGTGAGGAAGTCAGTGAGCAAATCGAGTTCGTACCGGCACAAATCCGGGTGCTCAGAAACGTGCGGCTGAAATACAGCTGCCGGCAGTGTGAAACCACGGACACCAAGGTCGACATTAAAATTGCCGATGTGCCACCGGCGGTTATCCCTAAGAGCATGACCACACCGAGTCTGCTTGCCCAAATCATCAGCAGCAAAATGCACTATGGCTTACCGCTTTATCGTCAGGAGCAGTTGTTTAATCAGGCCGGTATTGAGCTTAGCCGTCAAACGATGAGCCGCTGGCTGATAAGCTGTGCAGAGAAACTGAAACCGTTACTGGCGTTAATGAAAGCTGAGCTTCTGAAACAGCCCGTGCTGTGGGCAGATGAAACCACGGTTAATGTGCTGGATGTTGAGAAAAGCACCTGTTATATGTGGGTATATGGCTGTGGCTTAGAAAAAAGTACCGGCCCCAAGCTCGTGCTGTTTGATTATCAGGATAGTCGCAGCAGTAAACATCCCACCGACTTCCTGGCGGGGTTTAACGGTTATCTGCAGGTCGACGGTTATGCCGGATATGAGAAAACCCACGCAACCTTAGTCGGCTGCTGGGCGCATGCCAGACGCAAGTTCGTCGAAGCCCAAAAAGCGCAGGGCAAAGGCAAAACGGGTAAGGCCGATGTGGCCCTTAACCATATCCAGAAACTCTATGCGCTGGAGAGTAAATTAAAAACTGCGCCGCCTGATAAGAAATATGAAGCCAGGCAAACGCTAGCCAAGCCGTTGCTCGCGCAATTCAAAAGCTGGTTGGATAAATCAAGCGAGAGTGTCACGAAAGAAAGTTTACTGGGAGCGGCTATTACGTATAGCCTGAATCAGTGGCCCAAGCTTGTCCGCTATCTGGATGATGGCTGTCTGAATATCGACAACAATCGTGCGGAGCGCGCCATCAAACCGTTCGTGATTGGTCGCAAGGCGTGGTTGTTCGCTAATACCAAGACGGGAGCACAAGCCAGTGCGGCACTGTACAGCCTGGTCGAGACCTCAAAAATCAACGGACTGGAGCCGTATGATTACCTATGCCGCTTATTAACCGAGCTACCCAAAGCCAACACCCAAGAGAAACTACAGCAACTCCTGCCTTACTGATCACCAGCCACACCGCAAGGTGTGGTTGGCGTTACGCTTACTAGGATCACAGGACAAATTCAATTATCATCGAGAACTACTTGAAAAATTAATTTCAAATCGCCAACCAGGTCAAGCCGCTCCGATGCTATTTACCACCAACTATGATCTCTCATTAGAATGGGCTGCTGAAGAAATAGGTATTCAACTTGTTAACGGTTTCTCAGGACTTCATACAAGAACTTTTCAGCCCCAAAATTTTGATTTGAGCTTTAGAAACGTTAATGCTCGAGGTGAGGCTAGATTTGGGCACTATCATGCATATTTGCATAAATTACATGGCTCACTATCATGGATTCAAGAGCATAACAGCGATATTAAGGAGATCCCTTCCGCTTTAGCAAAAAGCCGCTATATAGAGCCATTACTAAATGGTGAACCTGTATATGATAAGCAATTCTTAATTTATCCTGGTGCTAATAAGTATCACCATACAATCGGCTTTGTATATGGTGAGATGTTTCGTCGTTTTAGTGAGTTCCTATCAAAGCCTCAAACAGCTATTTTTGTAAACGGATATGGGTTCGGCGATTACCACATCAATAGGATAATTCTTGGGGCTCTGCTCAACCCTTCCTTACATATTGTTATTTTTTACCCTGAACTTGATACAATATCGACAAATGCATCTAATTTGAACGAAGCACAAAAATGCATAAAAAAACTTAAATCGCTATCATTAAATCAAATTACTATTGTTGGCGGGAATTCTAAGGCTTACTTCGACTCATTTGTTAAATACATTCCAAAACCAGTGTTATTTCCGAGAGATACTTCCACACAACAGCTTATCTCCGCTATTAATGATTTAGTTCAAAGTGGTAATCAGATATGAGCATAGAAAGCGTCGATTCAATTGGGTATGTTGTTGCGCTTGAAGGCACAAAAATTCGCATTAACTTACTTGAAGGCCACAAAGGACAATTAGCATCTCACCGTCGAGGGGTAAGTTCGGTCTCCCAACCTGGCGATTTAATTGGATTAGATGCCGGTACTAATCTTGTTATTGCTCGAGTCACGGACATGGCATTTGTTGATCCAGATAAAGCTCATTCTTCTAATGTCGGCACAATGAATATAACAGATACCCCACTAAGGCAACTCATTGCATATTCTGTTGGCTATGTATTTCAGGAGGGTGACACTCGAAAATTTATTTCTGAAAACTGGAAATTACCAACATTAGGTGCAAAAGCTATTCCCCTTTCGAGCAACTATCTAGAAACAATCTATGGCGTAAATGAAGATGAAAAATACTCTACGATTGAGCTAGGGCGTGACTCAAGAACTAAGACGACGAGGATCAATGCTGGTCTTAACTCTCTACTTTCAAGGCATTTGGCTGTTCTCGGTAGCACTGGGTATGGCAAATCAAATTTCAATGCCTTGATATCACAGAGAATACGTGAAAAGTTCAAAAATTCTAGACTCGTTATATTCGATATAAATGGTGAATATGCTGATGCATTTATTGGTCAAAAACGAGTCAAAGAGACCATATTGGGTAGTATCTCACCTCCTTCAACTAATTCGGCTGGATTTGCACCAGTAGCACCACCTCCTATTTTTGATGGCAAATACCCCAGGGTGAGATCGCGAACACTTTTCAACCAAATTCATGATCGATTTGACGATCACATTTAGCTGTGATCATATACTCCCTTTTTAGGGAGAGCACCATGCACATTGACCACTTCAAAGAACATTTTCAAACGATTATCGACCAACGCCAAGGTGCAAAGGTCACATATTGCCTGTTTGAAGTCCTTTTTGGCTCGCTATGTGCGGTGATTGCAGGCGCGAAAGGCTGGTTTGATATTCGTGAATACATTCTCGGTCATCATGATTGGTTTAAGCGTAATGGCCTCTTTGTGAACGGCATTCCTGTTGATGACACTATTGCTCGCATAATATCGACGATTGAACCAGAGTCGTTTCATGAGTGCTTCATCAACTGGATGTCGTCAGTACATACTCTTACCCAAGGTCAAGTCGTTGCGATCGACGGCAAAACACTTCGAGGCTCATACAATCGCGAAGATAGGTCGAGCACTATCCATATGATCAGTGCTTATGCATCATCAAACAAACTTGTGTTGGGACAGTTAAAAACTGAGCAAAAGAGTAATGAAATAACGGCCATTCCTGAGCTGATAAAGATGCTTGATATCAGGGGAGCCCTAGTCACCATTGATGCAATGGCTTGTCAGACTAGTATAGCCAAAGCCATTGTAGAGCAAGGTGGTGATTACTTGCTTGCAGTAAAGAGCAATCAAGGAAAACTCCGACAAGCGATGGAAAAAGCATTCTCATCTCAGCGAGCCAATGTGGCAGACACTGTCAACCTTGAACAGGGGCATGGACGTATAGAGTCTCGCCAATGCTATGTTTTGGCCAGTACCAACCTTGATGGTGACTTTTCTCGCTGGAAAGGGTTGAAGAACATTATCATGGTTGAAAACTTCCGCTTTGAGAAAGGCAAATCTGTCGAGCTAGAGTACCGTTATTACATCAGTTCCAAAGCGCTTAGTGCAGAGCAAGCTGCGGTAGCAGTCAGAGACCACTGGGGCATAGAGTCAATGCACTGGGTGCTTGATGTCACCATGAATGAAGATGCGTGCCAGATATATAAAGGTCATGGTGCAGAAAATCTGTCTTGCTTACGCCATATGAGTTTGAATATGCTTCGAGCAGAGCCAACCAAGCTAAGCATTGTTGGTAAACAAAAGCGATGCATGATGAGCACAACCATGCTAGAGGAGGTATTAAGCGCTGGTTTTAGTCATGTGGTTAAAATGTAGACACTCATGCGGTCGCCCTGGCAAATACCCTATCTATCATCAAATACCTTATCAAGCATTTGGCTATGCTGGCTTAATCAAATTATTAAGACCAAGCGATAAAACACAATTACCTGCTCTACGCAATGCATTGAAGTCACTTCATATGGTTTGTACGTGCCAGAACGGATTGATATGGACCGCTGAAACAATACCACCTTCTACAACTGCAAATTGGTTCGAGTTAGTTGATGACTGTCGACAAGATGGACAAGATCACTTATGTCAGTGGTTGAAAAAGTTGAGAAGCAATGCACTTGGACATTTCCCAACTTGGCCTCCTTTTAAAGCGCTAGCTAACCTTGTTGCAGAGTTCGGATGTCAAGCATTCACACCTCAAGGAACAAGCAAAAGAGATGCTTTTAGTTATGGTAATGTATTGCCATTAGTTAAGATTATCCAGCAACTCGTAGATGACCCTAGATTCAACAATGTAGTTAACTTATCTGGAGGACAAGCAATTACGAACCCAGCGACTATGTGGAATAAAGAAGTTGAAGATGAAGTTGATTATATTTTTGGTAAAAAATCTGGAGAGCCACAAGATTGGGATGTTCATATCATTAACTTAAAAAACATAGCAGATGATCATGCCCCAATGATTTTAGGTTCACTTTTAGAGATGTACTCTGATGTATTATTTAAAAGAGGCCAAGATCAGAATTATCCAACCATGCTTCTTTTAGAGGAAGCCCATCACTACCTTAGAGATCCCTTTGCAGAAGAAGGAACTCAGCTTAAAGCATACGAAAGGCTTGCAAAAGAAGGGCGTAAATTTAATTGTTCATTACTTGTTAGCACTCAACGCCCATCAGAGCTCTCTTCGACAGTGCTGGCCATGTGTTCAAATTGGATCTCTCTGCGTTTAACTAATGAGCGAGACATCAATGCATTAAGACACGCGATAGAAAATGGTAATGAACATACTCTAAGTGAAATTTCTGGTTTACCTAGAGGGGATGCTATTGGTTTCGGTTCAGCTTTCAATATCCCGATACGCTTTTCCATTGATGAAGCTAAGCCAAAACCAAAGTCTTCTGATGCAGCATTTGCATCTATATGGTCATAATAAAGTATCTCAATTGGGATATTAGCTGTAATTGCCTGACCTAATAACAAGTAAAAATGGATTAGCTTTTGTATGGTAAATTAAAACTAATAACTCCGGAGTAGGTATATCACTATAAAGCATTTTGAGGCATAAAAATTTTTTTAGAAAAGGCAGCGTTTCGATGAGATCACTACCTTTTAGTATGATTCATTATTACTTTTATTAATCTCCCACAGGTCTATCGCTCTTTAAATCCTCGGTACAAAACAACACCGGATGCCACAATAAGCCCAAGGGTAAACAACATGACAAGAACTGCCAGTATTTTAATACTCATACTAGACCTCCAAAATGGCTCTTTACCTCGATTGACTTAACTACGCCTTGATTTAGTTAAAAAATCATAAGCGAAATACTAAACGTTTTTGTGCTATTCAAGTGAAAACCATTCACTCACAATACAGTTAACCATTTTTTGCATGGTAATTTAGTTCACATTATAAAAGGAATACATCAACAACCAACTTCTTTTTGATGACGAAAACACAGGATCACTAAGTGCTTACCACCTTCTTTGTGGTACCAAAACAGATAGCCCTATCACCAAAATCAACACTCCTTTGAAGCGAGTCCCCACACAGTCCAAAGGACGACCGATTTCCAAATAAACTTCAAGCTTCTTAATGGTATTGATGATGGCAAACTCGACCCGTTATGAGTCGCTAACTGATTCTTGGCGCAAAGCTTCACGCTTTTCCTCTCTTTCAACGTATTCACGCATCAGCCAGTGCATAGAACGCTTACACATTTCCACAAATGTGCTCCATTCTAGCCCGAGTATCGGCATTCAATTTTACGAACACGGGCTTAATTTACCCACACTAACCTTTAAGGTATTACTAAGCAATGCCTTGGAATAAAGCTAGGACAATTTACCATTGCGAAATTATCAGCGTCTTTTAGAAATTGCACTTGGCAGATAAAAAAATGGAAATAAAACTGTATAAACAACAGCATATAATACACTATGCGGTTTTTTTGAGACGTAATACTTACAATATCCCCAATAACCTATCATCGTAAAAGTAAACGAAACGGAGGCGGCCACGAGATAGTTTATCGATAGGGTTACATCTGACTCCTGAATCGCAAGCCAAGCAAAACCCAGCATACTACATGATATAATTAAACACGGTAACGCATGGGCCCCAAATGCATTAAACCTACTTCTATTCATAAACCATTTTCTCTAATTTATATACGCCACATATGTCAATGAATCACAGTGTAATGATATTGAGCAAAATTTAGCTAGGAGAAAATGTCGTAACAAACTTGATTTTTAAACTAAATCATATTGAGATCCGCTATAAGTATACCGGAGTGCAGGCAGAACCAGAACTGAGGCTGCAAATCTCACTTGGGAAGTTTAATTAAGATGCGCCTACGGCAAGAGTGCCCTTATGTCACAGCCTAAGGCTTCTGCCAACTGATATGCCTTTTCGAGCGTGATGTTTACCTCTCCACGTTCGATTCGCCCCATGTAACTGCGGTCTATCTCTGTGAGTAGCGCAATTTTTTCTTGGGAAATGCCTCGCCGTTTACGCTCCTCTCGTAATTTAGCCCCAAATTGGATTGCTAAGTCTTTCATTTTTCATCTCGTTAAAGAGAAAGACTATCCAAAGTTGCGGCTTATAATGCCACGGATTATAATCCGCATTTGTGCAAACAATGCTCTTATAATGCCTAGTTAGAGCACTAAACAACCTCTTGCGAGAACGTCATGTCTAAAGCCTCAATCAAAATATGCCCGACTTTGCATACCATTCTCCAGGACGAGAGCTTCAACAATTTTCAAATTAAAAGTTTACGCGACGCTTATCTTGCTGCTTCGACTAGCTGTATAACTGTCAGTAAAACTTACAATTTCATTTATCAACAGGTCCACAGACTCGTGAAAAAGGGTCTCTTAGATAAAAATGTGGACCCACAATCGAACGAAACGACTTATCAAAAGACAACGAATTTTTTCCAAGCGAATTTCATCCTACAAGGTCCGAAAAAATCTGAATCCGTAGGGGCAACACTCACAAGTAAGCAAAAGCATAATACTATTAAACAATTAGAAGAACGGCTCAAGCAATCCGAAATCGATTTACTAACGAGCATTGGTGAGTCGGAAGAGTATATGCGCTTATACCAAACCTTCCCTGAAATGAAGGCTCATCTCGAATCACAGTATTTGTTGGCTCGCGAAACGAGCTCAAAACTTCTTGGTCAAATAAAAGCCATTAAATCAGCTATTACCCATCAACAAAAGTAACTCAATGCAACTTAGACAATGGCAATCTGAGTGTGTCGAACGCGCTCTAAGGCACTTTTATGGTGCTCATAAACATTTCCTTTGCTTAGCAACACCTGGTGCTGGTAAATCAATCATGGCCGCCGAAGTTGCTGCGAAACTATTTGAGGATGATCTAATCGATTTTGTGTTGTGTTTCTCTCCATCAGTGAATATCTCTCAAGGATTGAAACAGACATTTTCCAATCGTCTGGAGTGCCGATTTGATGGTGTGATAGGTTCAGTTGGTTGCTCTTATACTTACCAAGGGATGTTGGCTTTTAAAGAGGATTTCTGGCAATTACTAAGAAAAAACCGAGTTCTCGTCATCTTTGATGAGATCCATCATTGTGCAGGGAGCTCTCTTGAAGATGCAAACGCATGGGGGGAAGAAATCCTACTCAATATACAGGCCCAAGCGCAGTACACCCTAGCGTTAACGGGCACGCCTTGGCGCTCTGACCAAGCACCCATTGTCTTATCTCGATACACAGATCCAGATAACCAAATTCAATGTGACTATGTCTATGGCCTTAAGGAAGCCGTTGCAGAAAGTGTATGCCGTAGCCCTCACATTGTGCTAATCGATAACGACAAAATTTCAGTTACAGACGAAGAAAACGAAACAAAGACTTATCGCTCTTTGGATGAGCTACTGAAAAGCTCATCAATCTCTTATCAGTCTATCATCGAGAATCATGAGGCGATTCAATATATCTTAACGTTAGCAACAAATAAGTTAAAAGCCATAAAACAGTCCAACCCTAATGCAGCCGGACTTATTGTCGCATCATCTGTATCACACGCAGCAGATATCTTAAACACACTCAAAAATGAGTTTAATGAAACAGCTCAGATAGTTACCTACAAAGAGGATGATCCAGCTGCCAAGATAAATGGATTCAGAAACAGCACAACTAACTGGATCGTGAGTATCGGCATGATAAGTGAGGGGACTGATATCCCTCGTCTGCAGGTTTGTTGCCACCTTAGTCGAGTAAAAACTGAGCTTTACTTTAGACAGGTTTTAGGTCGTATTTTACGAACTAATGATTCGCTTAATCAGCAAGCTTGGCTATACACCTTTGCTGAACCAAAACTTGTAGAATTTGCCAATCGTATATCTGAAGAAATACCTGATATCCCAGTGATATTTAGCGAGCCAATCGAGATAAAGCTCAAACAAGAGCAACCCGAACCCCATGATATGACAGTGAAAACGAAGCCACCTACTAAAAGCAATATTCTCAATATTGGCAGGCAATACCTCGATAAACAGACAAAATTGTATTCTGCAGAGATTTTCTCGGAGGAATATTTTGGCACCTCCAAATCACTATCATTCGAACTCTTAGGTGGCTTTAGAGAAAAAGTTGTCTCAACTTTTGACTCACCGTTTTAAATCTAAATGCCAGAATTACGTAACGTCAAAGCTAAACAGTATGTAAATTTAAGGACAGGAGCACATTAGAATTAAATCGTTAATTTTTTGTTAACCACGCAGTTCCTGCACTAGGCTCAATACCTATATAAGCTAAGATGTATAGTATGGTCGCTGCAACTAGCCACGCTTTCCCTGAGAAAAAGGAAGTTGCCCTTGCAATAAAAAACCAGAGCCCAGACATTGAACCAACTGCTCGTTGATTCATTAATGACAAATAATGCAGCAAAGCCATAAACGAAAATATAATTACGAGACAAAGTAATATGATTCCTACAACATGCGCAATCATGAAATTACGCCCAAAATCCGTAAGAGACTTTGTGTAAAACTGCCAGAGGTTACTTTGAAGAGCAATCTTTGTTATTTGAGGGTCAAATGTGGAATGAGCTAGATTAAGTAAATACAAACACCCTACAAGCAATAATAAAGGACTAACAAGATAGACCCACCATTCTTCAGATGTAAATTGACCTTTTAAATATGATAAGAAAAGTGCTGTTGTACTGAAACTCAATACAGTTAGAAGGCTAAACCCTATATATTGATGAATTTCATTTACATAGATTGCGTATTTCCATAAAACAAACAAAAGAGCAAAACCAGCTACAACCAAAACTCCTCCACCTTCTTCAGAATTACGGCGTTGGCTTCGACGTTCTACTATTCGAGTTATATACACTTCACGTGTTTGGACTACAGTTACGGGAGATTGACTTGTCGGACTCTGAGTTAAGCCTGCAAAAAGTGTAGCGAAGACAACCCCCATAATCGGGCCAAAGATCATACCTTGCATAATTGGGTTATAAAATAGTTCTGATATGAAGTCCATTCTTTATCTCTTGTCTAGCAACTGCTCAACCAGTCTACGATTCACGGGCATGTTTCAAATTGATTCAAGTGTTTAGTACTCTTTTATCAACGTCTGTAGAGATTAACTTTTATATCGTTAGTGATGAAATTCTCGCTCCAAGTTGAAATGATATCTCTTGAATCAAGCCATTTGACCAACTCCAGATTTTCAGGAGTGCTTTTCAATCTCGGTGAATTATATCCCAATTTTATTTCTGAAAATGGTTTTGGTAGATTAGCCAGTACATGACGAACATCATCATTTGTCATAAGAGATTGATATTTGTTAAAGAGTGAAATTTGTGTCGCTACAGGTGAAGAATACCTTATCAGGGATTGCACAATATTTCGGTTAAGGCTGGGGATGTCGGCGGTAGTTTTGACAATAATTGGACCAATCAGCGCTGAGCGCTTAGGAAGATCAACAAGCAATTCTAAGTCCATCAATTTGACTATCCCAAGCTTAGCTACAATATCAATTTGTGTTCGAAGAAGGTCCTCGAGGAAATCATCGTCAAGTGCAAAACTGTCTGGTTTCGCCAGATATGTTTCAATGTTAGCGGCGACGAATAGTACCTGTAAGTCACGATTGTCAGCGAGCAAATCAAGCATTTCCTTCGTAAATGTGATTTTCTTTTCATCTATTAGAATTCGCAACTTAGTTGGTTCGAGTCCTTTTGGCAGGTACGAAAACGTCCTAGGCAAGGCACGAACATATTCTCTATAGACGACATCAGGTATCGAAATAGCCTCGAAGATGAATCGACGTAATCGAAGTGAATCATCATTGCTTGGTATGGGGTATTGCAGAATAGCAGCACGAATAACTTCTCGATCAAAATATCCAATTAGGCTATCTGCCTCGAACACGTTACCTTCGATGAAAGCAAGACAGTTCTCCCAAGTTGGTTCAATCTTACCTAATTGGAACAGCATTGAGTGCAACCTCTCGGGTACATCTTCTAGGGTTGGCAACAGTGTCATCTGTCGTTCAAGAAACATCCGAATATCATCTTGATCAAATGTATTGCATTGAATCACTCTGAGGATAGCTGAAGCATCCTCTCTCGAGTTTTCTTCAAGTTCCAAAAGGATATCACATAGGTAGCGTTCGAAATTGTTTTCGATCCGCTTCAATAGCGCAGTGTTACTTGTCGAACGTATAGTAGTGAAGTTCCTCGTTCGTAGTGGCTCGAGATCGTTCTCTCCTAAAATAACTTGGTAGATGTATTCCAAGTTTGCGATCGTAAGTTCGAAAAGTCCCTCTTCGAACATGAAGCGTACAATTTCAGGATATTCTTTGACTGCAGCCATATCTTTGACTTCAACGTCGAGGTATGCGAGGCGTTCCGGTGCTAGTTCAGGTAAATTAACCAGAATATCTGGAAGATTCTCCGAAACAAATTCTGATAGCTCGTCAAAATCCCTCGCGAGCATTTTAAGCGAGTTTTCAGGTAGACTCGCGACCAATTGTGTGACATGGGAGAGATTGTTAGGACTAGCTATGATTGCTGGGACAAAACCATCCCATACGTTGGTAAGTCCTAAAAGAAGTCTTTCAATATTACAACCGCTTGTGTAATAGGAATCTAAAAAGTCTTCGCAGCTCTCAAACTTCGACGAGAGATACAGGAAAAGTTTTTGTGTTTGGTTGGCGTAACGGCTACGCTCCGCCAAAAGACAATCAACAAGCTTGACGTTTAAGACATAGCTTTGCCTGAAATCCTCATCTCGCATAGCTGCAATAACTTCTTGCGGATTATCGAGTGGGAAACCTGGCTCTGGAGTGACGAATGCCCGTATCTGGATCAGAAATTTGTTGTCATTGGGTGACAAACGACCAGAGTGAAAGAGTGAGGTGTATTGATAGTAAGTATCGTCAATATGGCCTTCTAGGAGCAGAAAACGAGCAAGTTCTCCGTTTTCCCCGAAGGTTTGAAAATGATCCGGCACGCTCTTGATGTTCAAACGCAACAGTTCATTAAGCATAGTCGTGCGTAGCGTTGTAATCTTTAATCTGAGCTCACTTATCCTACGTAAGATCTTGTTCTTATTATCAGCCGCCTTACTTTCTATCTCCACTTTACGTTGCAGGTAAGATCTGTGAGCATCCACCTCGCTTTGTAATTTAGAAGCATCGAAGTGATTTAGATGACCATAGTCGTTGCGGCAGAACAGACGAGAAGTCTCAAACAGTTTCTCGAATGCATCGTGGCTGACCAGTTGAGAAAGCGAACACCATGTCTGCTGATCATGACTAACGCTGATAGTATTCGCTGGAAGCTTCTCAACCAGAGCCATAGCGTAGATTTGCCGCAACTCTCTCAGGTCCGAAGGCGTCTGCCGCTCCGCGATTTCAAGCCTCTCTTCAAGTCCTGTGATCTCGGTCCTATACGTCACTTCAGCAGGTCTAATAAGTTCGTCTTTTAAGTTCAGTATTTTAGCGAGATTACCCGCGCCGCGGTGCAGTTGCTCAAAATCACTTGGATAAACGTTTTTATAGATCAGAATCGCAAGAAGCTTGTTGGCATCTAGCAGATTCTCCCCAGTAGTTTCCAAATTAGCCACATAAATAGCGTATTCATTAAAGATGTTTCGAATCAACCTCAGGTCGTTCAGATATCGTGATACCTCTCTCAGAAACTGCCGATCAAGGCGTCCGTCGAGCTCAAGTCTCCTTCCCTGATCCAATACCATGTCGATCGAATTCGATGTGTTGATGATAGGTATCACTGGAATGATGAACTCAAAGAACTTGGTTCGTTCAGTGTTGACAAACATGTCGTCACGCAAGGCGTATAGGAATCTGATCGTGCGTTTCACACCTGCGTTTTCGTTTACAAGACTATTAATTTCACGCAGTGTGACGAAAATATCCGCATTATTAAATCGGTCTAAATCCTCAATAATGACAAGATCGTATTTGGTTGATTGGAAAAAGTAGACTATTTCGTCTAGATGGCGATTCAATATGGACGCCTGATCATCAGATGCAGGCTTAATCTCAACGTCTTTTAACGAGATACTTTTGAGTGACAAACCGAAACTTGCCACATAAAAGTGATGCAGTATCGCCCAAAGAAATGTTACCGCGAACAAGAATATCCCCAGATGGAACCAATTGCTGAGCTCGAACGGAACGAAAAATTTACCGCTGATGATATCTTCTCGCTGATGAAATACATACAAAAGTGCGAGAATTCCAAACATGATGTAAAGAGATTTAAAAATAGACCAAACACCAGGCGACTGGATTCTTTTGAACCGCGATAGAGGAAGTTTATTTGCGTCAGCACCGTACAATATTTGCTGCAAAATACTTCTCTCAATCTCTTGACGGCTTACCTTTCCTGTAACCGAATCAGCTTCAGGAACGAAAGAAGCTAAAGAGATATGAAGTGCATTTCTCCGATACTTTTTCAAGAAGGATTGGATTATGCTGCTCTTTCCAGAACCATAGGGGCCAGTTAAGGCAATATTGAAGACCTTAGCATTGTTCGTCGCAAATAAAATCGCTTTGGAATATACGCCACCTTTGTCGGCCTCATCAGTTGGCGCAAGGTCTACAAACTTCGATTGCATATCAGTGGAACCGTTATTGCGTTCTAGCCAAGTCACAATTCGATTAAGACTTCTGACAAGCCAATCTGTTAGGGCGGTTTTCATTTTAATCATACGATGCTGAATTAACGTAACCCTCAAGAATCTAAAATACACTAAAGGCAATATCTATTTGAACAGCCACTTTAATGGCACTTCTCCATTTAGGTCTATAGCGTTCATGAATTAGAGCTAATGAATCACCATCAACACTTTAGTTACTTTGTAGCATTACTAAAATTTGCGCAATTTTTAGATAGCTGAATGCACCTCAAATCACGTTTGGAGAAAATGTATTTGAAGAATTTCTAATGAAAGAATGCCCTGCGCAAAGATAGGCGATCAGCTCAAGGTTGTCATGAACATTTTCAAGGCAACATTTGCCAAAAAATAGTACATCATAAAGAGTATGGTACTATTTTTTTATTTAACCATTTCAAAGGCTAAAGTATATTAGTACAGTAAAAGAGCTACTAAAACAAAATCCGCATTTTCACTTCGATCGCCCTGCGCGGCGGCCTCTTGCACTTTGAGGGTGATCTGCGGGCGATATTCCTTCCACAGGTATTTTAATTCTTTATCCGACATTCCGCAGCTAATTTAGGAATAAACTACCTCATAGAATCTACCGAGTAATTTGAGTAGTTGTGTTTGGTGATCTTGAAGTCCAGTGATGAACCTTTGGCCGTTAATCTCTAGCGTATCTATGCCTTCGAATTGCAAGAAGACCCAACGTGCCGTCGGTCTGGAGGTCGTCTTGTTCTTTACCATACTTGGGAAGAACGCTTCGGTTTGTGCGAGTTGTTCTCTGATTTTGTGTTCTAAACTAGCGTAAACAAGCAAGCTCAACGTCATTATCATTAGCAACGCTTCAATGCGCTCAGGCTTTTTCAAGAAGATGGAAGAGGTTAAAAACTCAGGGCTTTTTAGAAAACGGAAGCCGCGCTCGACTTTTTGTTGCGATTTGTAATGTGCTAGAAGAGCCGCCATGGTGAGTGCTTCATTGTCGGTGTCATTCGTCGCGAGGATAAACATGCCTACTTTGAGCTTAGCCAGTTTTACTTTTTCTAGGTCGGTGAAGGGGGCGGCTTCGATAAAGTATTGGTATCCTGTCGGTGCTTCATCTGTCTTTGGGCGGCCCGAATGAGAGTAAGTCGGCTGTTTGATGAGAGTGCCTTGTTCAAACCCAAGTAAGTCACATTGTTTCTTGAAATCGTTAAACGCTAATTCTGCGTCAACTTCACAAGCGAATGGTTTTTTACTTAGCTTTTCCAACGCTTTGATTTCTTTTGCTATGTTTTTCTCTAAGTTCTTGAAGAAAGTGATTTCTTCCCGCTTGGTGGCCTGTTCACTGTGAACGAGCAACCAACGTTGATTGACCTTTCCGTAATCCGAGTCTATCCAACATCCTGAGTAGCCATGACCGATAGTGCTTAATTGCTCTGGCTCTAGCGCAAGTAGTGCTTGTTTTGCGAGCTTGATGGTCATGGGGACACGGGTAATGAATTTTTGATTTTGCTCATCTAGCGAGGAGATGCTTTCTTCGGTGTACAAAGCGGCATCAGCGATAAAGTAACGACTATTTTGCGCGGCTTTTAGGCAATGTATGTGTCTTTTAGTGACTTCAGCGAATGCCTTGGCATCATTGGTGTTACCACTCAGTGCTTGCATGTAAACAGGAATACCTGCTTGGTTTTCACAGATGAGTTCAAGCACGACTTGGTTAAGCTCTGGCCTATGATCCCGACTATAACCTCTTACAAGCTTAATCACGTTGGTGTTTTCATCTTGTGCATACTCACCATCAACGTGGAAGCTAGTGATATCAAGATGAACAGAATCGGTCGTCAAGCCCAGTTTATCAACAACACGCTCAGCAATAACCTGATAGAGCGCTGAGACATCGGCTTCGTATAGAGCATCTAATGTGCGGCCTAGTACATCATCAGTCAGGTGGTGTGCTTCAATGTCTTTGGCGAGTAGCTTAGATACAGGCTTGGTCTTAAAAAAGTCCGAGAACATGTGCAGTGTTCTGCTATGAAAGCCAAGTCCATTTAGGAGCATGGCCAATACCGCGTCACCATGAGAAACATTGTGGTCAGAATATTTTGGGATAACGGCATCTATCATCCGTGGCAGGCCAATTTCGTGACAAAAGGCGGCAATGAGACCAAGGTGATCTAAGCGTTTAATAACAGGATGGGTAGACATATTTTGAGACCGTCAAATAGCAGTAATAGAGCAAAACTGTCGATCGCGGTCAAGATGGTGTCGTAGTTTTTATGAAAAGCTGATCGCCAGATCACACTATTTAAATTCTGGAATTAGCTGCGGAATGACGGTTTATCTAAGGTCATCCAGCCTTGGCGGGTGATCAAATGCGCTTTCATGTTAAGACTCTATAGTTAACTAAAACGAGCATAATTTTAAACAGGCATGGCACTGATGATACTCAGAGTCGCCGCCAAAGTTAAGGACTAGCTGTTGGGTCCCTGATGATTGGTTAGACAATCGCAGCCATCGTTTGGTTAAATCTACTCGATGGATGGAAGACTTTATTAACCAACTTCAGGAACAGCTCCGTGAACATTAAACTCCATGCCAATGCGGCAACAACCCCAAAAACGCGTCAACTGATCCAACAGTCTACAAAGTCCGTTGCGGTGCTGGCCAAGGAGCTTGGTGTGTCTGAAACCACCATCCGTCGGTGGAAGGACCGCGATAATGACCAAGACCGCTCTCACACTGCACACCGCTTGCAGACGGTTATCAACCCTGTGCAAGAATGGCTAATTGTCGAGCTGCGCAAGACTCTCTTGCTGCCATTGGATGACCTGTTGGTTGTGGTTAGACGCTTTATCTTTCCTGAATTATCTCGCTCAGCCTTAAGTCGATGTTTGGTTCGCAATAATGTGGGTAATCTAAAAGCGCTGCTCCCTGAAACCGAGCCAGTCACTTCGCCTAAGTCCTTCAAAGATTATGAACCAGGCTATGTCCATATGGACATCAAATACTTACCTCAGATGCCTGATGAAACTCGCAGGAAGTACTTGTTTGTAGCAATCGACCGTGCCTCGAGATGGGTCTATCTTGAAATCCTGCCAGATAAGAGCGCCCGCTCTGCTAGTGGTTTCTTAAGTCGGCTGGTACGCAAAGCGTCTTTCAAGCTCAGCATTGTACTGACCGATAATGGCAAAGAGTTTACCGATAAATACTGCGCTACGGGTCAGCGAGAGCCAACAGGCCACCATCCATTTGACGTGGTATGCAACAAGCAGCAAATTGAACATCGGCTGATTAAGCGGGGCAAGCCGCAAACCAACGGGATGGTCGAGCGATTCAATGGGCGAATTGCCACGCTGCTGAAGGAAACTCGGTTCGAGTGCTCAGGAGATCTAGCGGCCACACTTGAGCGTTATCAGCGGCTGTATAATCAATTCATTGCACAGAAGGCATTGAATCATCTTACACCGCTGGATAAACTCAAAGAGTATTACCAAGCTTCACCGGAATTATTTCGGATAAGACCTACCAATCGCCCGGGACCTGACAACTAGCAAAAAGCACCGCTGCCAGAAATGCCAATTTAGTTACAATTTCATATGTATAGTGAATATATTCAACGATTCCCATGCAATTTCATTTGCTTAGTATTAACATGAGTTGGCAATTTGTCGCATTCGACCGTGGTTGGCTTACATCATGAGCTAGTCGCTCAGATTGAATCCAGCTATATTAAGCGCATTCTTGGCAGATTCGTTTTCAATTTCAGCCAGTTAATCTTTGTTGTATGACGGCATAAAAAATAAAAGCAATAATCCGAGCAATTTAAGGACATCCCATGGGACAAGAAACCTCGAAAATCCTCGTTGTCGATGATGATATGCGCCTACGAGCACTACTCGAGCGTTACCTGATGGAGCAAGGCTATCAGGTACGCAGTGCGGCCAATGCTGAGCAGATGGACCGTTTACTGGAGCGAGAAAACTTTCATTTGATTGTGCTCGATCTGATGTTGCCCGGGGAAGATGGCTTATCTATCTGCCGTCGTCTGCGTCAACAGGGCAGCACCATTCCGATTGTGATGCTCACCGCCAAAGGCGATGAGGTCGACCGCATTATCGGCTTAGAACTCGGTGCCGATGATTATCTGCCAAAACCTTTTAATCCGCGTGAATTATTGGCGCGGATTAAAGCGGTGATGCGCCGCCAAATTCAGGATGTGCCCGGCGCGCCCGCGCAACAAGAAGCCGAAATTAGCTTTGGTGAGTTTTCCCTCGACCTAGCTACCCGTGAGATGTACCACGGTGATGAAGCCATCGCGCTGACCAGTGGCGAATTTGCGGTATTAAAAGTGTTAGTTACCCATCCACGCGAACCGTTATCGCGGGACAAACTGATGAACCTCGCCCGTGGTCGTGATTATTCGGCGCTCGAGCGCTCGATTGACGTGCAGGTATCGCGTCTACGGCGCTTAATTGAAAAAGACCCCGCTAATCCGCGCTACATTCAAACCGTGTGGGGATTAGGCTATGTATTTGTGCCCGACGGTGCCGCCCGTCGATGAGCTGCTTTTGGCCTGTTGTTGACGCTTTTTTGGCACGACTATGAAACTTAAGTGGTGGCAGCGACTCCTTCCACGCAGCGCCTTTAGTCAAACGGTACTGCTGATTGGTTGTTTGCTGCTGATCAATCAGCTGGTGTCCTATGTCACTGTCGCTGTGTATGTGTTGAAACCCAGCTATCAACAAATCAACCAGTTAATCGCCCGTCAAATCAATCTGTTATTTGTCGATGGTGTCGATATCGGCCGCGAGCATTTAACCATAGTCGATGCGCTCAATGCCAAAGTCCGCGACGATGGCATGAAGGTGTATAACCAACAGCAAGCCCGTGAAGCTGGCATCGAACAAGCCACCTACTACGGTTTTTGGTCATCACAGATGTCGGAATATCTCGGTGGCGATGCCGAAGTCCGTGTTACCCACGGCAGTGTTTTGCAAATTTGGATCCGCCCACCGCAGGCGCCGTCTGTGTGGATTAAAGTGCCGCTGATTGGGCAAAATGTTTCCGACTTGTCGCCACTGACCTTGTACTTGATGGTGATCGGCGCACTCAGTGTTGCCGGCGGATGGTGGTTTGCTCGCCAGCAAAACAGACCATTAAGGCGCTTACAAAAAGCCGCGATCTCGGTGTCCCGTGGCGAGTTTCCCGATCCTTTGCCGCTTAAAGGCTCCAGCGAACTGGTGGAAGTGACCAACGCCTTTAACCAGATGGCCCATAGCATGAAGCAGCTAGAGCAAGATCGTGCACTGTTGATGGCGGGAATTTCCCACGATTTGCGCACGCCGCTGACCCGCATCCGCCTTGCCTCTGAGATGATGGTTGAAGAAGATCAATATCTTAAAGACGGTATCGTCAACGATATTGAAGATATGGATGCCATTATCAGCCAATTTATTGCCTATATTCGCCAAGATCAGGAAGCCAGCCGCGAGCCCGGGCAAATCAATAAACTCATTCAAGATATTGCCCAAGCCGAAGCCAATCGCGATGGTGAAATTGAAGTCGTACTGAGCGATTGCCCCGAGGCCTTATTTCAAGGGCTGGCGATTAAGCGGGTGTTGAGCAACTTAGTTGAAAACGCCTTTCGTTATGGCTCCGGCTGGGTGCGAATAAGCTCGCAATTTGACGGCAAACGCATCGGCTTTAGCGTTGAAGATAATGGCCCAGGGATAGATGAATCACAAATTCCTACACTGTTTCAACCTTTTACCCAAGGTGATATTGCCCGTGGCAGTGTCGGCTCTGGGCTTGGGCTCGCCATCATCAAACGGATTATCGACCGCCACCAAGGCCAAATTACCCTCTCGAATCGCGCCGCAGGCGGTTTAAAAGCCCAAGTTTGGCTACCGCTAGAATAATCCCAAAATCATAATGACAACGCTGACATTTGATTGGTTCTGTCATATTTATGTCACGCGAAATTCATAAACTTTAGGCAGTTAACTTACCTTAAGTTTCCAATGAAGATTGCATCATGAAGATTTCGACCTTGTCACGTACTGCTTCGGCGCTGTTGTTATTGCTTGCGGGATTATTAGCAGCAGTAGTACTTTGGAGTAGCGATCAAAGACAGCAGATTGAGCAACAAACCCAAGTACTCCAAGGCCTGCAACAGGACTTTCTCGTAGGCGTTCGCCGCGATCTTGATGGCTATTTAACCAGCGGCAACGCGACCCAACTCGAAGAAGCCAAAGCCAAGCTGAGCAAAATCAAAAACCAACTCAGCGAACTCAACCTTGCCGCATCAGGTAATGCCGATGAGGAATTACAGGCCGGCCTGAATCAATTCATTCAAGACTTAGACACTAAATACCGCGCGGCGGGCAAACTAGCAAGTAACCCAAGACAACTGCTGGCTCACGCAGAATCCGAAATGCTCGACTATAACCGTAGGCTTGGTAGCTATGCCGACAAAGGCTTAGCCGTTAATGCAGCAATAGCCGAGCAATATTTGCAATTAAGCCGTGACTTTCCCAGCATTGTTTATCAACTGTCGCAGCTTACCGATGGCTATCTCATTGATAAAAACCAGCAACTTAAGAATATTCTCGACAGCACCAGTAAAGCGCTTAACCAATGGCGCGATCAACTCAACGCCCTGCCATTAATCGGTGTATATGAACAACAGGAAGCCGATGAATTTGCCCTCGGCGCAAGTGAGCCAGTGCAAATTGAAGTGGGCGAAAATGATCGCAACGAGCTGTTAAGCCTTGCCAATCGATACAATAAAGAAGTCGCCAACACCCACCAATTGCTGCAAGCCAATCAGGAGATGCAAGCGCAATTAATTCAAGCGATTGGCAGAGTTGAACAGCAGCTCATTGCCCTCAGTGAAGCCCAAGCGGCCAAAAACCAACAGCTCAAATATGAGTTACAAGTCATTCTTTATGCGATGGTTTCGATTATGACGCTGTTTGCTATCGGCTATTTAATCCTGCAACAGAACCGCGTGGTTAAACCCCTCAAACGCCTCAATCAAGCCTTTATGCAATTAAGCGAGTCCAACAGCCGTGAACGTTTGGACATCAATCGCCGCTGCGAAACTGGCCAAATTGCAGGGCATTTTAATCAGCTACTGCATCGCTTTGAACAGGAAGATGAACTGCAGCGCCAACAAATGACTAAGGTTTCTCAATCCTTAAGTCAGCTGGTCGCGCGCATTACTCAACTGTCGCAGCACACCGAACACACTCAGACCATAGTCGCCGACACGCAGTCGCAAACCGAGCATATCCGTAGCCTCGCCAATGAGGTCAGCCATACCTCGGCCCTTGTTGAACAAAGCGCGGCCGAAACCATGCGCCAAATGCAGTCGAGCCAAGCCGAGGCCGAAGCGGTACTGAGTGCCACAGAGCAAACCCAAACGGCGGTTGGCCTTTGCCATGCCTCGCTCGAAAGCCTGAATAACTCAGTGGCAGATGTGGCAAAAATCATTGATGTAATTGGCAATATCGCCGAGCAAACTAATTTACTGGCACTTAATGCCGCCATTGAAGCCGCCCGTGCAGGCGAGCAAGGTCGCGGTTTTGCCGTGGTCGCCGATGAGGTGCGCAGCCTTAGCCAACGTACTCAGGTATCGTTAAATGAAATTGTGAAAATCCTGCATCAGCTCACCCAATCTAACCTTGCTCTCGGCGAGAGTGTCGATGGCATTGCCCAAGCGACCGATAGCCAAAAACAGCGGGCACAGAGCCTATGGCAAATGGCACAAACCGTACAAAATCAAGCGAGTGAAATGGCCAATACCGCCAAACAAGGCTCGCTCAACGCCAAGGAACAGGTGGATTACCTCGATGAGTTTGTTCGCAGCATGGATAACCTGAAAGACCAAGCGCAAACCAGTTCGCAGCAGAGCGAAGTCATCGCCCAAGAAGTGCAGCAAAGCGTGGAAAATATCGAAACCAGTTTAGGTATTGCCGACAGTCGTGTCGTGCCAATGCGCGCGGCTTAAGCACATAAAAATGGCAGCAAGAAAATAATCTTGCTGCCATTTACAGGGATTAACGAGCGTTAGTCGTCAATGCGGCAACTGTGGATTTGCATGCCATCAAACTGACATTCCACATTAACCCATTTACCATCAAAGGTTGCTAATGAGGCATCACTAGCATGGTAACCCCACAGACTGTTCTGGCTCACCTTTCCGGTTAACTCCAGTTCATTACTCTGCTGTTCAAGATCAATTTCCTTCACTAGCCATTGGCCATCGGCTAATTCAACACCTTCAATTTGCAGCCATTTTTGATCAAGGGTTGCAAGGGTTAAGCCATCATCAAACTGGGTTCTCGCGTCGATAATAAAGGTAACGCCATTAATTTGTAGCTGGTTATTGCTATCGAGCGTAGCTCGCCCTTCAAGCTCAAACTTGTTACCTAAATCGGGTAATGGGTCACCCGCATCTGAACTTTCAAAGTCGACCTCTTTGGCCCACAGGCCCTGCGCAGTAGATTGAATATCCACCTCTAGGCGCTTACCTTCCAGCAAATTGGCGCGATTACCATCTTCAAATTGAGTCTGTTCATTCACATAGAGTCGTGTGCGGCTATTAAGCTCAAACTGGCTCTTGTCTTGGTTAACCCAAGTTACTGTGCCCTCTAACTCCATCTCGTTGAACGTCGGCGCATCATTCGCATCTTCCACCTCGACTTCATGGGCCCTAAATACGGCGCCTTCCAATTTACCTTCAACCTCAACCCACACGCCTTCGGCGAGCTGCCCCTCTGGGGTGATACCAGCGTAATCGATCAAGGCTGAGCCTAGGCGGAATTGCTGCGCAACAGGATCAAGCTCTGTTACTCGACCTTCGATTTCAGCAATTGCGAGATTAGGGAAAAGGTTAATCGACTCTACCTGCCATTGTCCGACCACTGTGGGATAGCCATTTACCGCCACCCAATCGCCCTTTTTATATTGGCTAGCTGATGCAACGGCTAACTGTATGCCATTGACCGTAATATTATTTTGATTGATGGCACTGATTTCACCAACCAGCGCAGGATCGACAGCAACCGTTTTAGCCTGCTGACCTTGGTTAACCAAATCTAGGCGCATCCCCACTTGAATAGCTTTGGCATCCAGTGGTTGTTGTTGATAACGAATATCTGCATTGGCGATATTAATCTTGTATCCATTCACAGTGATCTGTTGGTGGTCTGCGGACACTTGAGTCACAGTCCCCATCACTTTAGCGGGTAAATTCGCGGGAGGTGGCGTCACATCCGTTGATGAACCGTCGCCACCACAAGCGGTTAATAGTAATGCGCTAATACCTACTAAGTGCTTATTCATTTTTTTCTCCCTTATTTACCTTGTTAAATCAACGGCTGGCATCTTAGTATGGGAAACGTCAAGCAAACGTGAAGAAATGAAGATAACTAATGAAAGTATTAATTGTTGATGACAATCATGATGTTATAGAAACAATCATGGACTATTTAACCCTCGAAGGCATTATTGCTGACTGTGCCTATCACGGTGAAAGCGCCATCAATTTAATACAGCAAAACCATTATGACGTGATCATTATGGATATTATGATGCCCAAATTAGACGGTATTCGTACGGTCAAAAAACTGCGCGAAGAGCTGTTTTGTAATACGCCGATTTTGTTTTTAACCGCTAGAGATAGCCTGCAGGACAAAATTGACTCCTTTACCTCGGGCGGTGATGACTTTTTAAATAAACCCTTCGCCATGGAAGAACTATGCCTGCGTCTACGGTCACTGCATAACCGCGGGCCGCGTTTAGATGTAGGTATATTGCGCTTTGGTGAAATCAGCTTAAATGTCGCAACGCAACAAGCATGCCGCGCGGGTAAGGAAATCAAGCTGAGTAAAATCCAACGCACGATTTTGACGCTACTGCTCAAACATGCCCCCGCCATTGTGAGTAAAGAACAAGTTATCGATGCGGTTTGGGGTGACGAAGCCCCCTGTAGCGACGCGCTTCGTAGCCATATTTACGGCCTGCGTAGTGCATTGGATAAGGGCTTTACAGATTCCAAACTAGAGACGATTCATGGCCAAGGTTACCGACTCCTCCCCTAAGCCATTACCGAGCTTATACAAAAAAATTCGCCTAACGTTTTTAGTGCTCACGAGCCTCATGTTCGCGATTTTCTGGGGTTTGATTTATATCGCCGAAGAACAAATTGAGGTCATTAGCCTTGAACACAAATTGGCGACCGAGACCCGCGAATACCAAAAAAACTATCAACGATTTGGCGATAAAGCCCAGCTCCCCGATATCCACGAACTCACCACCTATTGGAGCAAAGAGTTTGTGCCGCAATGGCTGCAAGCTTATCAACAAACGGGTTTTTATGAGCACCAATTGGGCGCCGAAGATAAGCACTTTTTGATTTCGCCGCACCCATCAGGGCAAGGTTTATTGTATGTGGTGTATAAGGATGATGCGGATGACTTTCTCGATGGATATGAGGACAGACTGCATATTTTGATATCCCTCTTCGGGGTAGGTTTACTGCTGTTCATCATGGCCTATGGCTTGTATTTTGTACGGCTACTATCGGCACCATTTTTTGAAATTGAACGCAAAATCAATGCGTTGACGCCAGAGGAGCCGAGATTTGTCCCTAGCACACCCTACCGTGAAACCCGCCATATCGAACAAACACTACTGGAAAATAAAGCCAAAATTGCCGCCTATTTTACTCGGGAGCAGGAGTTTAGCCGCTTTGCCTCCCATGAACTGCGCACGCCCATTATGGTGATCCAAGGCTCGACAGAATTACTTAAAAAACTGCCAAACAACGGGAACGAAGCCCAGCAGCGGATCGCCAACAAAGCCATTGCCCGCATTGATTACTCAAGCCAACAGATGAAAACCCTCACCGAAACCTTTTTGTTATTAGGTAAGGAACAGATTGAATCGCAACACTATGACCAAGTTGATTTAGCCGCACGGCTTACGCAGCTATTAAGTGAAATGGCGCAGCATTTTGCCAAACACGAAATCCGCTATCAGCTCAGCGTTAACGAAAATACCGCCATTTGCGCACCGGTGAGTTTTGTGGACATAGTGATAGGCAACTTAATTAAAAATGCCTTTAACTACAGCAGTGGCGATATTGAAATCACGCTGAATAACAATCAACTAACCATAAAAAATCCGCTTAGCCACCACAGCGCCGAGCCCACGGGCTATGGCTGTGGTTTGATCATTATTGAACGGATAAGCGAGCGCATGGGATGGCACTTTTCGGCCCAAAGCCTAGGGAATGACTATCTGGCAACAATCCAATTTATGGATAACGGCGAGCCACAACAGCATCTAAATGAATCCGCTTAAATTCTTCACAACTGCTTCACGCTCGTCTTGGCATGATACACGCCGCAGATGAGTCGCCCTGCGGCGTAAGATTAGAAAGAGGACATTTAGATGAATAAAATCACCTTAAGTATGTTAGCAATCACATTGTCATTGAGTGCCTTGTGCAGCCAAGCTGGATTTCAACCAACAACGGGCGAACCCCAATTACGTGGCGGCTTTCAAGGCCCTAGTGCACGGCAAATCATTCATGATGTCGTCAGTGCGCTCAATGCCAGCGATGACACTCAAGTGGAGTTAACCGGCCATATCATGTCTTCAATTGGCCACGATGATTATATTTTCCGTGACAGCACGGGCGAGATTAAAATCGAAATTGACGATGATCTGTGGCTCGGACATACCGTCACACCAGAAACCCAAGTCATTATTCGCGGTGAAGTGGATAAGGACTGGTCAGAAGTCACTATCGATGCCGACAGCATTCAACTCGTTCAATAACCGTATAACCGACATTCCGCAGCTAATTTAGGAATAAACTACCTCATAGAATCTACCGAGTAATTTGAGTAGTTGTGTTTGGTGATCTTGAAGTCCAGTGATGAACCTTTGGCCGTTAATCTCTAGCGTATCTATGCCTTCGAATTGCAAGAAGACCCAACGTGCCGTCGGTCTGGAGGTCGTCTTGTTCTTTACCATACTTGGGAAGAACGCTTCGGTTTGTGCGAGTTGTTCTCTGATTTTGTGTTCTAAACTAGCGTAAACAAGCAAGCTCAACGTCATTATCATTAGCAACGCTTCAATGCGCTCAGGCTTTTTCAAGAAGATGGAAGAGGTTAAAAACTCAGGGCTTTTTAGAAAACGGAAGCCGCGCTCGACTTTTTGTTGCGATTTGTAATGTGCTAGAAGAGCCGCCATGGTGAGTGCTTCATTGTCGGTGTCATTCGTCGCGAGGATAAACATGCCTACTTTGAGCTTAGCCAGTTTTACTTTTTCTAGGTCGGTGAAGGGGGCGGCTTCGATAAAGTATTGGTATCCTGTCGGTGCTTCATCTGTCTTTGGGCGGCCCGAATGAGAGTAAGTCGGCTGTTTGATGAGAGTGCCTTGTTCAAACCCAAGTAAGTCACATTGTTTCTTGAAATCGTTAAACGCTAATTCTGCGTCAACTTCACAAGCGAATGGTTTTTTACTTAGCTTTTCCAACGCTTTGATTTCTTTTGCTATGTTTTTCTCTAAGTTCTTGAAGAAAGTGATTTCTTCCCGCTTGGTGGCCTGTTCACTGTGAACGAGCAACCAACGTTGATTGACCTTTCCGTAATCCGAGTCTATCCAACATCCTGAGTAGCCATGACCGATAGTGCTTAATTGCTCTGGCTCTAGCGCAAGTAGTGCTTGTTTTGCGAGCTTGATGGTCATGGGGACACGGGTAATGAATTTTTGATTTTGCTCATCTAGCGAGGAGATGCTTTCTTCGGTGTACAAAGCGGCATCAGCGATAAAGTAACGACTATTTTGCGCGGCTTTTAGGCAATGTATGTGTCTTTTAGTGACTTCAGCGAATGCCTTGGCATCATTGGTGTTACCACTCAGTGCTTGCATGTAAACAGGAATACCTGCTTGGTTTTCACAGATGAGTTCAAGCACGACTTGGTTAAGCTCTGGCCTATGATCCCGACTATAACCTCTTACAAGCTTAATCACGTTGGTGTTTTCATCTTGTGCATACTCACCATCAACGTGGAAGCTAGTGATATCAAGATGAACAGAATCGGTCGTCAAGCCCAGTTTATCAACAACACGCTCAGCAATAACCTGATAGAGCGCTGAGACATCGGCTTCGTATAGAGCATCTAATGTGCGGCCTAGTACATCATCAGTCAGGTGGTGTGCTTCAATGTCTTTGGCGAGTAGCTTAGATACAGGCTTGGTCTTAAAAAAGTCCGAGAACATGTGCAGTGTTCTGCTATGAAAGCCAAGTCCATTTAGGAGCATGGCCAATACCGCGTCACCATGAGAAACATTGTGGTCAGAATATTTTGGGATAACGGCATCTATCATCCGTGGCAGGCCAATTTCGTGACAAAAGGCGGCAATGAGACCAAGGTGATCTAAGCGTTTAATAACAGGATGGGTAGACATATTTTGAGACCGTCAAATAGCAGTAATAGAGCAAAACTGTCGATCGCGGTCAAGATGGTGTCGTAGTTTTTATGAAAAGCTGATCGCCAGATCACACTATTTAAATTCTGGAATTAGCTGCGGAATGACGGGTATAAAAAAGCCCGAATAAAAAAGCCAGCCTCATCTAGGCTGGCTATTGTTCTCGCTCAAGCAAGCGACACATCTGCCCCATAAGTTCAGGGGCATCTGCTTATCTTAACTTAAAGCCGCCAACACCACTTCGGCCTTGCTCACTTCAAATGACTTAGGTGCTTCAACATTCAGTAACGTTACCACGCCATCATCGATAATCATCGCATAACGCTGTGAACGCACACCGCCAAAGCCTGCGGTATCCATCTCGAGTCCCAGCGCCTTAGTAAAGCTGGCATCACCATCGGCTAACATCAGTAGCTCAGACGCATTTTGCGCTTCGCCCCAGGCTTTCATCACAAAGGCATCGTTTACCGATACACAGGCTATTAAATCAACGCCTTTGGCTTTAAACTGATCGGCCAGCACCACATAACCGGGCAAATGCGCTTCAGAACAGGTTGGTGTGAAAGCACCAGGCACTGCAAATAACACCACTTTTTTACCCGCAAACAGCTCGGTAACTTGATGATTTACCATGCCATCTTTTGTTAATTGGCTTAACGTCGCCGCTGGTAATTTTTGACCTTGAGCAATCATGTCTCTCTTCCTTTAGTTAACGTAACTTGCCCATACTAGCCCGAATCCGACAGGATAAACACCGAGAGAAAAAGGGGGGATTGACCATTGTTACTTCCAACCAGACGATAGATTGATTCTTACCTTCAAATCCTCAAACTGTGACGGAACGCTACCAATATTTATAGTGAGGCTTAGTGAACCAGCATCACTAGGAAAGAAATTAAAATATCGCATACTTTTTGTTTTAGCTGGCATTTCAATTGATGAAAACGGTACAGCTCGATCACTCACATCTTGGTTTTTATAGCTATATCTTCCATTCCACTCATATTCATTAGCCCATGATGCTTCTTTAAGTTCTTGCATCCTTTTGAAATGAGCATTTAAAGGAGATTTCCTGTAAAAAAAGGTAACGCCTAAATCATTTACAATTTTAAGCTCAACTTCGGTATCAAGTTCAGCAAAATCATGTTCATTATCACTGAATAGCTCGATACTTATAGTCGAAGTTTCATGAGACTTATAACCTTTTAAATCAAACTTATGCTTTGATCCAGTCTCAAAAGGAAAATCTGGCAAAGTAAGCTCGTACGTGATAAGTGGCCAATAACCATATGATTTAAAATCTCCATCCCCCTTATATCCGCAAGACATAAGGAAAAAGCACAAAGAGAGTAATATCCATTTTTTAATCAAAGCAAACTCCATGCTTCTAAATTTAACGTCCACCAAAATAAATTAGAGAACCCAAGATAAAACAAAAACATAATGTACTTTAGATTTGCCTACAACTTACTCAGGCTAAAGTGGCTTGAATAGGGCCATTAAAAGCACTTGAGCAGCATCATAGGCAAAAATTTGACGTTAAGGAGGGTGTCCACTTCTTTTAGTCGCATGAGCCACACATGTTTGAATCGTTATCACGACCGTGAAGGGTAAATGCAGCCACTCATTTCCTATAATGAATAAAGACATTAAAAGCAACTGAGTCTAACTGAGATCCAACGCACAGGCGCTATGCTGCCTGACCTTGTAAAATGTTGTCTGCTAGAAATTTGATTGAACATACGTAAGCAGCAATTCCTTAATATTGTCTGGGTACTCTGTGAACTCATAGTCAAGTTTATTTAAGTACTCTTCATGTTTTTCAGAAATACTTTCTAATATCTCAACTCTCTCATCACGGTTTTTAGGCGGGCCTTCAGGACCAAATAGATCCAGTGCTTTCTGGGCAATGCTTGCCATGTTATGAGCACCAATAGCGTCGAAAGCTTTTGCTGCATAAAAGGAAATATCGCCAGCTGAGTTATAAAAAAGCTGGTCAAAACCACCGTTATTAACTTCGGCCTCCACAGCCCATATTGTTGCTAATACACGCTCATGCTCACGAATCGCATCGAATTCTTTTGATTCAAGTTCAATCAGTGACTGTTCAAATGCTTGCTCGATATTCATGTTGGCTTTTAATATTGCTACTGTGTATATGCGCCTAATCTCACCTAAGTTCACTCGGCAAAATTATTCACAACTCACTGATTTAAAATTTGATTTCCACAATAACAAAAATCATTCTGGGTAGAAAGTGCATAAACGCATGATTTCTGTTTGTTTTGCGGTGTGCATTACTAAATAAAAAAAGCAGCACATCTATTGATACACTGCCTTTTTAATGTGAGATCTACTTTTTGCCTTAGAAGGTATTACTCAAGCATTAATCGTGATGATTTACATAAGATTTTATTTGGCTCTAAAAGTATTAAACCCATTTTTCACGCATGCGCATTGCTGCTAATAGCCCTAAACCAAGCAGAGCAAAGAAAGAAACTGCACCGCCTTCTTCGACAATAATTACCTCACCAGAGCTATCGCGGTCACGACTTTCTAGCGGCAAGGCATATAACCCATCGGTATCATCGGCGCTAATAGTCGCAACAATATCGCTATAACCCACTTCATAAATATCAATTAATACATCGTAGTGATCCGTTTGATAGCCAGTGTAGAGGGTTGTCAGTACTTCGTAATCATCCTGAGTCGAGTCACCGTAGATGGTAAACACGTCCGTGGTGTAGTAATGCACCCAAGGGCCACCGTTACGGCTGAGGTATAACTCGGCAAACAGGTCGGCGCGTTCATTAAGATATGCACCAAACACATCTACATCGAAGGTTACGCTAAAGGTTTGATAAAACCCATCGTAATCAAAGTCTTCAAACAAACGGCTGCTGGCATCAAAAATCGCAAAGCTGTGATAAATAGGGGCGCGATAGGGATCTTCTGTGGCGGCGCTTGAACTGGGGATCGGCTGACTCGTATGTTTGGCGATCACTTGTTCGCGAGTCATGGGGGTTGCACCCATCAATTGTACTCGCTGAACATTCGCACCTTGTGCCGAGAAGGACGGCGCTAGCGATTTAACCGCAGCGGCAGTAGCTTCCGCTACACTTTGAGCGGGAGCCGACTGTTGCAATAGGCTTAAGGCTTGCTGCTCTTGCTTGACGGCTTGCTCGGCATCGGTCTTTTTCATCATACCAATACTCGCTGCACTAAAAGGCGCCAAGTTTGACTCGTCGCTCGGCTGCGCGCTCACCATTGTCGATGCCAGAAATGCACTGGCCAATACCACAGCCTTCACATAAGTCGTGGTTGCGATAACTTGTTGTTTCACTGTGTTCATCTTGAATACCCCATTGGATAATCCGCTCAAATTGGTGACATTAGAGGGCACTCAAGGTGAACATAAGCTGAACATTAAAATCTGCTGTATTTCAGAGCAACACCGCTGTTCAGCCTTAATTCATCTGCTGTGGTTAACACTACTAATATGTCACAGGATATGACTCCTGATATGTAAAGAGGTTCGATGAGGATTAACTCGATAAAATCTCACGAATCACAGTGAATTTTAAAGGAATTGTGTTTACCAATTGGCTGATCTCTATGTGTTTGTTATGGTGATGAGGTATTCTTAGTCGACTCGATAAGCTAACCAGCTCGCCACTTACTTAAGATCGCCGAACCTGTACGGGTAACAGATATGAAACTTGGTTTGACACTGACCCTAGTCGCTTGTTTATGTGCCTCCTTTGGCTGCATAGCGGGCAATGATAAACACGATGATCGCAATCAATCGCGCGACCAAGGCGTTAAGAATGAGCAGCGCCGCCTTGTGGTGAATAGTCCAGACCAAGCCGTGGCTATGGCGCAGCGTCAATATCGAGGCAAAGTGCTCAGCGTGCAGTCGAGCGGCTCAGGCTATCGCGTCAAAATCCTCAATAATGATGGCCAGGTTTTTTCAGTTTCGGTGGATGCCGCCACAGGACGCGTGTCGAGGAATTAATATGCGACTCTTACTCGTTGAAGACGACTTAGCACTGCAAGCCAACTTAAAACAACACTTGCTGGATGCCCATTACAGCATTGATGTCGCCAGCGACGGCGAAGAGGGCTTGTTTCAAGCCGTTGAATATAACTATGACGCCGCCATTATCGATGTCGGTTTACCTAAACTCGACGGTATTAGCCTTATCCGCCGCATTCGCCAAAAAGAGCGCGCTTTCCCTATCTTAATTTTAACCGCGCGCGACAGCTGGCAAGATAAAGTCGAAGGCCTCGATGCCGGTGCCGATGATTATCTCACTAAACCGTTTCATCCCGAGGAGTTGGTTGCCCGCCTTAAAGCACTGATCCGACGCTCGGCAGGTAAAGCAAGCCCAATCATCACTAACGGTCCCTTTAGTTTAAATACCAGTAGCTTAGAGGTCCGCAAAGGGGACGAACTCGTTACCCTCAGCGGCTCTGAATACAAGCTGTTTGAGATTTTTATGCTGCATCAAGGTGAAGTGAAATCTAAAACAGCACTCACCGAACATATTTATGATCAGGATTTTGACCTCGACTCTAACGTCATCGAAGTCTTTATCCGCCGTTTACGCAAAAAGCTCGACCCCGATAACCAATACAATCTAATCGAAACCCTGCGCGGCCAAGGCTATCGCTTAAGAGTCATTGCTCCTGAGCAAGGTACTGATGAGTAAGCGCGCGCTTGCCTGGCAGTTGCTCAACTCCTTAAAGACTCGGCTCGTCCTCAGTGCGCTGTTGTTTATATTAGTGCTGCTGCCGCTGATTGGGGTCGCCCTCAATGACGCCTTTGCTGAACAGGTAAAGAGTGCCGCTAAAAATGAGCTAAGTGCCTATGTATATTCAGTATTAGCGGTGACTGAAGTCGAAAAAAAACGGATTTTTATCCCTGAATTAGTGCTCGAGAACCGCTTTAACCTTATTCAATCAGGCCTCTATGCCATAGCCACCACCGAAGATGCGGAGCATAAACAGAGCATCGTCTGGCATTCGCAATCCTTTATGGGCATCACGCCACCAGCACAGTTCACCATTCCGCCAACGGGCCAAAGTGCCTTTGAGCAAATCGACCTCGCGGGCGCGCCACACCTTATCTATAGTTTTAGTGTGAGCTTTGCCAGCCTGAATGAAAATGTGCCAGTAACTATCCATATCATTAAAGATGAACATGAATTTCAGCAGCAGATAGCTCAATTTAATCAACAGCTTTGGACTTGGTTACTGATCTTAATTCTCGTGATGCTGATATTTCAGCTGAGTTGGTTGATTTGGACCATTAGGCCGCTGGCACGCTTTACCCAAGAGCTGCACGATGTGGAACAGGGTAAATCAACCCAGCTGAGCAGCCAGTACCCCAGCGAGTTACAGGCGGTGGCGAGGCAGCTCAATATCTTGCTCAATACCGAACAAACCCAGCGTAAGCGCTATCGCAATGCCCTTGCGGATTTAGCCCATAGCCTCAAAACACCACTGGCGGTGATTAAAAGTCAGGTGGATTTAAGTGAAGCCTCGAGCGAGCAAGTGTCTAACATCAGTCGCATCATCAGCCACCAGCTTAAACGCGCCCAAACTGCGGCGGCCGCCTCATGGCATTTAGGGATTAAGGTTGATGAGGTGGCCAATAAACTGCTACGCACCTTAGCCAAGATTTATCGAGAACCGCAAATTAACCTCGGTGGCGAAATCGCTGAACAAGCGGTTTTTAAGGGCGATGAAGCCGATCTCACCGAGATTTTAGGTAACTTACTCGACAATGCCTGTAAAGCCGCTAAATCAACGGTCAAATTAACCGTCACCGGCGATGCTTATCAATTGCAACTTTGTATCGAAGATGACGGCCCAGGGATCAGCGAACCCCTACAAACGCAAATCTTTGAGCGCGGGATCCGCGCCGATTCCTATCATCAAGGTAACGGCATAGGTTTAGCGATTGTCCGCGATTTAGTGGATAGCTATAACGGTCGAATTTCTGTTTCCCGCTCAGAAAATTTAGGCGGAGCCAAGTTTACCGTTAACTTTACCCATTCAGCTTAGTCTTTTATTTTCAATGCCATATATCGTTTTATTGGTAAGAAAATAAATCTACAACACGCTTTTGCCGCACAATATACTTTCAGCTTATGTTCATATTCACGCGCCTATGATGCCAATAACATCCGCAAATAGGATTATTGGAGCGAACCATGAACAGATTATATCGATGGAAATGGCTAGTGTTATCGGCGGCTTTAGTTGCTCTGCCTTTCACCGCGCCGACGCAAGCTGCGGGCGTATCCGTTAGCCAAGGTTCAAGTGCTTCACTGATCCAAGCCGAACTCGAGCAGATGCTTGCGCCCATTGCCCTCTATCCCGATAGTTTGTTGAGCCATATTTTGATCGCCTCAACCTATCCACTCGAAGTAGTACAAGCGCAACGTTGGTTGGAAGATCATCCTAAGTTGTCGACTGATCAAGTGATGTCTCGCACCGAAGACAAGGACTGGGACCCGAGTGTTAAAGCCGTCATTCCGCAGCTAATTCCAGAATTTAAATAGTGTGATCTGGCGATCAGCTTTTCATAAAAACTACGACACCATCTTGACCGCGATCGACAGTTTTGCTCTATTACTGCTATTTGACGGTCTCAAAATATGTCTACCCATCCTGTTATTAAACGCTTAGATCACCTTGGTCTCATTGCCGCCTTTTGTCACGAAATTGGCCTGCCACGGATGATAGATGCCGTTATCCCAAAATATTCTGACCACAATGTTTCTCATGGTGACGCGGTATTGGCCATGCTCCTAAATGGACTTGGCTTTCATAGCAGAACACTGCACATGTTCTCGGACTTTTTTAAGACCAAGCCTGTATCTAAGCTACTCGCCAAAGACATTGAAGCACACCACCTGACTGATGATGTACTAGGCCGCACATTAGATGCTCTATACGAAGCCGATGTCTCAGCGCTCTATCAGGTTATTGCTGAGCGTGTTGTTGATAAACTGGGCTTGACGACCGATTCTGTTCATCTTGATATCACTAGCTTCCACGTTGATGGTGAGTATGCACAAGATGAAAACACCAACGTGATTAAGCTTGTAAGAGGTTATAGTCGGGATCATAGGCCAGAGCTTAACCAAGTCGTGCTTGAACTCATCTGTGAAAACCAAGCAGGTATTCCTGTTTACATGCAAGCACTGAGTGGTAACACCAATGATGCCAAGGCATTCGCTGAAGTCACTAAAAGACACATACATTGCCTAAAAGCCGCGCAAAATAGTCGTTACTTTATCGCTGATGCCGCTTTGTACACCGAAGAAAGCATCTCCTCGCTAGATGAGCAAAATCAAAAATTCATTACCCGTGTCCCCATGACCATCAAGCTCGCAAAACAAGCACTACTTGCGCTAGAGCCAGAGCAATTAAGCACTATCGGTCATGGCTACTCAGGATGTTGGATAGACTCGGATTACGGAAAGGTCAATCAACGTTGGTTGCTCGTTCACAGTGAACAGGCCACCAAGCGGGAAGAAATCACTTTCTTCAAGAACTTAGAGAAAAACATAGCAAAAGAAATCAAAGCGTTGGAAAAGCTAAGTAAAAAACCATTCGCTTGTGAAGTTGACGCAGAATTAGCGTTTAACGATTTCAAGAAACAATGTGACTTACTTGGGTTTGAACAAGGCACTCTCATCAAACAGCCGACTTACTCTCATTCGGGCCGCCCAAAGACAGATGAAGCACCGACAGGATACCAATACTTTATCGAAGCCGCCCCCTTCACCGACCTAGAAAAAGTAAAACTGGCTAAGCTCAAAGTAGGCATGTTTATCCTCGCGACGAATGACACCGACAATGAAGCACTCACCATGGCGGCTCTTCTAGCACATTACAAATCGCAACAAAAAGTCGAGCGCGGCTTCCGTTTTCTAAAAAGCCCTGAGTTTTTAACCTCTTCCATCTTCTTGAAAAAGCCTGAGCGCATTGAAGCGTTGCTAATGATAATGACGTTGAGCTTGCTTGTTTACGCTAGTTTAGAACACAAAATCAGAGAACAACTCGCACAAACCGAAGCGTTCTTCCCAAGTATGGTAAAGAACAAGACGACCTCCAGACCGACGGCACGTTGGGTCTTCTTGCAATTCGAAGGCATAGATACGCTAGAGATTAACGGCCAAAGGTTCATCACTGGACTTCAAGATCACCAAACACAACTACTCAAATTACTCGGTAGATTCTATGAGGTAGTTTATTCCTAAATTAGCTGCGGAATGTCGGTTAAAGCACTAATGGCTTTCCCCAATGTCTTACAGAAAATGAGCGAAGATTTGGATTGGACCCAAAGGCTTGGCGAAGCCTTCTTGGCCGATGAGGCGCAAGTGATGGACGGTATTCAATCACTCAGACAGCAGGCGGATAAAGCCAACAGTTTAGCCAATATGGACAATATGGCGGTAACTCGCGCCAATAACCAGATCATCATCGAGCCTGTACGCCGCGAAGTAGTGTATGTGCCTTATTATGACCCCCGCGTAGTTTACGGTACTTGGCGTTGGGGCGTGGCCTATCCGCCTGTATATTGGGAGTTTGGCGGCTATGTTGGCTACCCTTACCGCCCAAGCCATAGCAACTTTTACTGGTCGCCTGGGATCCATATTTCCTTTAACTACTTCTTTAGCTCATTTCATTGGCATCGCCATAAAGTCGTCGTGATAGATCACCATCACTCCCACCATTATCGTCCACGGGAAAGATACTCGGTCAGCCATGGCGCTCAACCTTGGAAGCATAAACCCGAGCACAGACGCGGCGTGGTTTACCATAATCCCGTGGTAAAAGAACGCTACTACGCTGACAGCAAGTTCCGTGGCCGCGACTCCCACTCCAGTGGCAGCAGCCAGCACTTTACCAGCCAGTACTCGAAATCAAGGGAACACCAAGACACACGTTATAACCGAGACAGCAAGGGCGATGATAAAAGCCATGATAAGGATAGAGGCAATAACTTAAGCCGCGACAATAACTATAGCCGCGAGCGGGCGCCCAGCTTTCAAAATACCCAAGCCGAGTTAAAAGAGCGCCGCGTGGCACCGACGAACTCGGCGCAAACCAAAAGGGAAGGTTACCAAAAAGAGCGTAACGACAATGCCCGCAATGATAATCAGGTAAGGCAAATGCAGGCTAAGGCATCACGAGAACAAACTAGGGACAACTCAACAAGGCAGTATCAGACTCGAGAGCAGCAACCGCGCAGCTTTGAGACCCGTACTCAGCCACAAAGACAGGAAGCTCGCCCCGAGGTGAGACGCTCCGAACCGCAACGTATGGAGCAACCCCGTCAAGCACAGCCAAGACAACGGGAAGAGACGAGAGTAAGGCAGAGCGAACCCCGCCAAAATATGCAAGCATCACGCAGTGTGGAGCGTAATCAAGGCCGCTCAACTCAGAGCCAAGAACGTCGCCACCGGGAATAAGCAAAGATCAAATATAGCAAAAGAGCGCGAAGATTCGCGCTCTTATTGATAACTCAGTCGTTAAAACTTTAGGGTCAAGGACTGGCCTTCTCCCATACCTTGCCACTCGATCGTAAGCTCCATTATCTCATTGATAATATGTTCAAAGTCAGATTCTGAAATCTCAGGTACGGCTAATTTACGGTTACTACAGGCCTGCTCGAGTAAATAGATAAATCCCGCATAGCTAGGCGTATCAGCAGACCATAGCAGAGATTGCAATGCTTCGACGATCGATTCGGTTTGCCAAATGTCAGTTTTATCAGCAACCGCTAAAGAAGCTTCGTTATGCTCAAGGGTGAAATTGATATCGGCACCAGCACGTATTTGCGCGAAAAAAGCGCCTTGAATACGCAGGCGTTTTTCAACGACGTAGTGAATCATATCGTGGGGAGCAATCCCCTGCTCAGGCATCTGAGTTTGTGTGGCACTACCATCCATGCGAACACAACGTAATTGAGCGTAACGGGTCGAACCTTTAGTGAAGATAACTTGCATAGCGCTGTCCTTAATGTATCCATGTCCTATCGCCAGACTGACTCAAGTATAGTGCTAAATGGATAAAAAACGGCCTAAAAATTGCGTTCAATAAAACGCAAACAATCATCTGCAGATAAGGGTTTACTGAAATAATATCCCTGCACCAGATCGCAACCCATGCTCGAGAGCAACACCAGTTGTGCCTCGTTTTCCACTCCTTCAGCCACCACGGTTAACCCTAACTCATGGGACATCGAAATCGTGGCCGCGCTGATTGCCGCATCGTTTGGATCATTTTCAATATCCTTGACAAAGGAACGGTCGAGCTTGAGCCGATCTAAGGGCAGCAACTTCAAGTAAGAGAGTGACGAATAGCCGGTGCCAAAATCATCAATTGCCAATTCAATCCCATATTGACGCAACTCGGCCAGCAACTTGGCATTTTGCTCAGGATACTGCATGGCGACACTTTCAGTGATCTCAAGCTCCAATGCTCCCTTGCCAAGATCATATTGAGCTAACACATTGATAATATCAGCAACTATGGTCTCTTTACGCAGCTGATGCGCCGACAGATTAACCGCCATTCGCAAGTCTTTCGCGCCCTTTTTACGCCACTGCGCCAGTTGTGCTAGTGCTTGCTCTAATACCCATTGGCCGATGGGGATAATCATGTCGATCTCCTCGGCAATAGGAATAAAGCGATCGGGAGCAACCAATCCCAATTCAGGATGCTGCCAGCGGATCAACGCCTCAACACTCACCATTTGTCCGGTGTTGATATCGATCTGCGGCTGATAATGCAGCAGTAACTCATCACGGGCAATGGCTTGCCTGAGCCCAGTTTCAATTTGCTGGCGCTCAGTCACTAAGGTATTCATTGCAGCGGTGAAAAACTGATAGTTGTTTCGCCCCGCCGCCTTGGCGCGGTACATGGCCATATCGGCATTTTTCATCAATGCCTCAACACTGTCACCATCGGTTGGGAACAGGCTGATGCCTATGCTAGGTGATGAATGTAAGGGCTTGTTATCTATGATGTAGACTTGATTCAGACCGCTGCGCAAGGCTTCCGCCACCTTAGCGACGCTATCGTGATCCGTATCAGACAACACCACGACAAATTCATCACCGCCTAAGCGCGCGACGATATCGTCACTGCTTACAATACTCTTTAAGCGCCGCGCCACTTCGAGCAACAACATATCGCCGACATGATGTCCCAGGGTGTCGTTAATATTTTTGAAATGATCCATATCGATAAACATTACGGCAATCTGGGTTTGGCTGACAAAAGCCTCCTGAAAAACCATCTCCAAACGCGATTGCAGACTCAAACGATTCGGTAGCAAAGTTAAGGAATCATGATGCGCTAAGAAGTGAATGCGCTCCTCATTCACCTTGCGTTCGCTGATATCGGTAAAACTGCCGATGTAATGGCTGATTGCCCCAGTTTCGTCGCGAACCACAGACATCATCAGCCATTTCGGGAAATCATAGCCATCTTTGTGGCGATCCCACACTTCTCCTTGCCAAAACCCCGTTTGCTCAAGCGCAGCTCGCACTTGAGCATCAATGTTTTTATCGGTTCGAGCGGCTTCAATAAAACGACAGTTTTTACCTATGATTTCATCCCTTGAGTAACCAGTAATTTGGCTAAAGGCGCTATTAACATCCACGATGACGTCATTGGCATCGATAATAGTGATACCTTCCCCACTTTGCTGGAATACCTGTGCCAACAAGTTAACTCGGGCAATAGTGCGCTCTTGCGCGGTAATATCTTCCACAATAAACAGGATAAGCGGCTCACCATTAGCTGCGGCCACTAAGGAGCCATTCAGCCTGACGGCCACTAGCTGTCCATCTTTATGCCGATAGTGCTTCTGATAAGGACCATAACGGCGTGTTTGCTTGAGGCGTTCGAGCTGCTCAGCCTCAGTCACTTGGTAACGAATCGGGGTAAGCTCCCAAGGATCAAGCGCCTGAAGCTCCTCTAGTGTGTAGCCCGTAATTTCAGTAAATGCTTGGTTAATGGCGACAAAGTGCCCATCCTCAAGACGTTTTAACACATGACCAACGGGTGCCTTATCGAATAGGTTACGGTATTTTTCTTCGCTCTCGACGAGGGTGGCTTGAAATGCTTGATTACGCGCAATCTCCTTCGAAAGTGCCATAGTTTTTTCTGCCACTTTATCCGCAATCCGATGACGCTCACCGGAAGAGATTAATGTCACACCACTCACAACGGCACAGGTGATAAAGGCTAAAAGTAATAGCAACAGTGACAGACTGTAAGATTCACCCATCAGTTGAGCATACGACTCGTAAATCACAATATGCCATTGCCTATCGGCAAGCGTTAAGTGGGCCTGATAGTATTGGCCTGTTTTATCGCTATGTAACTTACCAGAAAAGGTAGGAAATTCTTTCTGACTATTCGCATAGAGCAAGGCTCCATCAGCACTCATATCCGTTAGCCGCCAATGCAAACCTTTTACCTGTTCGACTTTATTGATGATGCTTTGGATATCGATCACCGCCGAACAAAATCCTTTAATGTTACCGACGCGATCGAAAGAAGGCACCAATAGTAGCGTGCCTCCAAGGCCATGAGGATCTTCAGCTAATTGGATTTTGCCTGTGATCACCGGCGCAAGCGTTGATCTCCCTTTGGCAATGGCTGCCGCCCTCGCAGACTCGCTGTTGAGATCTAATCCAAGTACGGCGCGACTGCTATACATAGGCTGCACATACTTAACAGGCACAAGCCAGCCGTCGGCGTTTGGTTTGTCCCCCTCTAAGTATTTGATATTGAAAGGTCGCCCCAGCTCAGCTGTGGTTGCAGACTCAAAACTCTGTTTATCGCTCGCCGCAATCAATGGTGACCAAGCCCAAGCCTTAAAGCCATCTAATTGGAGTCGATTACGTTTACCGAACTGAATAAATTCATCTTCCGTGACTATTTCACTGTTATCAAACAGGCTGGCAAGGGCAACTAATTGTTGTAGATTGGTTCCCTGAAAAGTTTCCACACTACTGATAATCGCATTGGATTGAATTTGAAACTTATCCTGCAGTTGCTGCCGCTGGTTCATATCTGCGTAATAATAAATCCCCACGCAAAGTAAAAAACCAATCACCAAAGGTAGTCCTGTTTGAATCCGCCTTGAGCGCCAAATGGGTCGCCTATCAAACACTAATATGGTTAGCGGGATAAAAATGACCGCTCCAAGGAAATCGCCCATCCACCAATTGAGCATACTGGTAACGAGATCCGAACTTGGAATCATGCCGTAAACTGCAAGTGCAGCATTACCCAATAGAGAGGCAATAATACAACCAGCACTGAGACTAATCATTGATTTAATAACAGTTTCTGGTTTATCAAAGGTCAGTAAAGGATCGATGTATCGAATAATTCGAGCAGAAATAATGGTCTGTAGTAACGTGCCCAAGGCAATACTGACGGGCAACCAACCGAGATGTAGTTGCCCACCAATATTAATATTAATCAGCAATGCCCCTATAAAAACCCCAATCCAAGGCGCATATGCTTTCCATAAAAGACAAGCAGCGATTGCGATCCCTGCCGCGGGCCAAATTGCCGCAGAATATCCGGGAGGTAAGGCAATCATCAAACCCATTTTACCGACAATAAAGTAGGCTAAGGCTATGAATAAATTGACCTTAAAATAGTGCGCAAATGCGTTGATATTTAATCCCTTGTATTAATTGGGTTGATAATCAGAATGGGCCCATAATGCCTTAATCTGCAAATCAATCTCAAGAGTAGTCAAACCGTTAGCTCATTGGGAGTTGAAAGCCAAAGCGGTACCATGATGTAAAAATTATTTTTACGCTGTCTAACCAGTTAAACTGCCACAAAACACCCTAGGGTGATAGCTATGCTTTATTGTAGGATTCAGCATTGAATATCGGCAAGGCATCACTAAAATCAGAAAGTATAAACAACCAACTCGGCAAATAAGCGCGCTAAACGACTCACAGTGAAGCCAAGACATTTACATATCGCCATCACAATTTCCACACAGAATGTGAGTGAAATCAGTTTATCTTTAGTTAAATATGTAACCACCATGTTTAATTATGGTTTTAGTTAAGGTTTTTTTAATGCAAAAGCCCTTTTGTGACCTAGATCTACTTTCAATCAATCCCCGCTTCTTGTTATCCTCCCGCCCGCACAAAAAAGTTGCAGCTTGAATTTTTATTCAGCCAACAATTCTTCTCGCTCAACGCCGGACCTGTTAATTGAAATTCGCACTCAGCCAATTTTGCGCTGAAGGATTGAATCTCGTTGCGAGGTTCTCCCACTTCAGTATGACAAACTTAGCCCTGCTTTTTGGGTTACTGTTTGTGCTGCCCGCAGCTGACTTAGTGTCAGTGATGGTCGGCGGCTGCATCGATATTGGCGAATTAATCACCCTAAGTGATGGCTTTTTAATCGAGTTCTTCGGCGCCACGCTGCTGAGCATTTTGCTGCTCAACCCCCAGATAATTAAGCAATTGTGGAATTTGTTCGACAATGGCTTCAAGTTTTTCAACAGCTTAGATTTAACTAATGCTGCCCTGTTTTTAGCACCCCCAAGGCTAAAATCCCTCGAGCACCTTGCGCACGGTTGTCGCGCCCCACCATTGTAACTCTTTGTTTTAAAATTTAAATTTAGCATTAAGCGCTGAAAGTCGATCCTCAATCTCGTATTGAGGTGGCAGGCATTTTTGTGCCACGCTCGAGCCACTTTCGGATTTGCTTTCGGATAACGCCGCTCAATGCTACTGCCAATCTCTCAGGGCAGAGTTGTAAACCTTAGGGTTAGAGGAATCTTCCTTTGTTAATTCGAAATTTAAGTAAAGTAGCATTTGCGGCGCTTGCCCTGATGCTCGCAGGCTGTGATGGCGGCGTATTGGACCCCAAGGGCCAGATCGGTGCCGATGAAAAGCACCTGATCATCATCGCGACCCTACTCATGCTGATTGTGGTTATCCCCGTGATCTTTATGACCTTGTTCTTCGCATGGAAATACCGTGATGGCCGAGATCAGGAGGTTTACGCCCCTAAATGGTCCCATTCGACCGCGATTGAAACCGTGGTTTGGATTGTGCCTATTGTAATCGTCGTGATTCTAGGGGTGATTACCTGGGGCTCGACCCATGATCTCGACCCTTACAAACCACTCGAACACGAGGCCAAGCCGATTACGGTTGAAGTGGTTTCTATGGACTGGAAATGGTTGTTTATCTATCCAAAACAAGGTGTTGCATCGGTAAACGAACTGGCTTTCCCAGCGAACGTACCAGTGAATTTTAAGATCACCTCTGATACCGCCATGAACTCTTTCTTTATCCCGCAGTTAGGTAGCCAAATCTACTCAATGGCTGGGATGACGACTAAGTTGCACCTGATTGCCAACGAACCCGGTACCTATGACGGTATTTCCGCTAACTATAGCGGTGCAGGTTTTGCGGGCATGAAGTTTAAAGCCATTGCCACGCCAACGGCCGCCGACTTCGATGCTTGGGTTGCCAAGGCCAAACAACAGGCGACTAAGACCTTAGACTCTGCGACTTATCAAGCCTTAGCACAGAAGAGTGAAAACAATCCTGTTGAATACTTTGGCTCAGTGAGTCACGGCATGTTCGATCAAATCGTTATGCAATACATGCACATGGACTCAAACGAGCACATGGCAGGCCATGAAGGTATTGAACACATGAGTGCCGACCACAATATGGCTGGCATGCACCACGATATGGCGCATATGGCGAGCGAACAGAAGATGGCCGACATGGAAAGCTCAACCCATTCTGACACTTCATCAACAGAACACTCATCCACTCACCCAGTGGAGGCGGAGTAATCATGTCTTTTCTCGGTAAATTAAGCGTAGATGCGATCCCGTATCATGAGCCTATCATCATGGTGACCCTTGCGGTTGTTGCCGTGATAGGCCTGTACGTCGCAGCCTTGATCACTAAACACAAAAAATGGGGTGTGCTTTGGCACGACTGGTTAACTTCGGTTGACCATAAACGCCTCGGTATCATGTACATAGTGCTAGCCTTCATCATGCTGATCCGCGGTTTTTCCGACGCCATCATGATGCGTACTCAACAGGCACTGGCCACCAATGGCGCCGCAGGTTATCTGCCGCCTGAACATTACGACCAAATCTTCACTGCCCACGGCGTGATCATGATTATCTTTATGGCGATGCCATTTATGATCGGTCTAATGAACTTAGTGCTGCCACTGCAAATCGGTGCCCGCGACGTTGCCTTCCCCTTCTTGAACAACCTCAGCTTCTGGTTAACCGCGTCTGGTGCCGTGCTGATCAATATTTCATTAGGTTTAGGTGAATTCGCCCGTACCGGTTGGGTAGCTTACCCGCCGTTGTCTGAGCTGGCTTACAGTCCGGGCGTAGGGGTCGATTACTATATCTGGGCGCTGCAGATTTCGGGGATAGGGACAACCTTAACTGGGGTCAACTTTATCGCGACTGTGCTTAAGATGCGTGCTCCTGGCATGAAGCTGATGCAAATGCCTATCTTCACTTGGACTTGTACTTGGGCCAACATCCTGATCGTGGCGTCGTTCCCGATCCTGACTGCGGTTTTAGCGCTGTTAACACTCGATCGCTACATGGGTTTCCACTTCTTCACCAATGATGGTGGTGGTAACGCCATGATGTATATCAACCTGTTCTGGGCTTGGGGTCACCCTGAAGTGTACATCCTGATTTTACCTGCGTTCGGTATCTTCTCGGATGTGATTTCAACTTTTACCTCTAAGCGTCTGTTCGGCTATTCCTCAATGGTCTGGGCCAGTGGCGCGATTTCGATCCTCGGTTTTATCGTGTGGTTACACCACTTCTTTACTATGGGCTCGAGCGCCAACGTCAACGCCTTCTTCGGCGTGATGACTATGGTGATTGCGGTCCCGACTGGGGTAAAACTGTTTAACTGGTTGTTCACCATTTACCGCGGCCGCCTGCGCTTAACAGTGCCAGTACTGTGGACCTTAGGCTTTATGGTGACTTTCACCATTGGTGGGATGACGGGCGTGTTATTGGCCGTACCTGGTGCCGACTACGTACTGCACAACAGCTTGTTCCTGATCGCTCACTTCCATAACACCATTATCGGTGGTGCCGTGTTCGGTTACTTAGCCGGTTTTGCTTACTGGTTCCCGAAAGCGACGGGTTTCCACTTAAATGAGCGTTTAGGTAAAGCGTCATTCTGGTGCTGGCAAATTGGTTTCTATGTGGCCTTTATGCCGCTGTATGTACTCGGTTTTATGGGGATGACTCGCCGTATCAACCATATTGATAACCCAGCATGGAACCTGTGGATCTATATCGCTGCCGCGGGTGCTTGCATCATCATGGTCGGTATCATTCTGCAATTCGTGCAACTGTACGTAAGTATCCGTGACCGCGACCAAAACCGTGACACCACTGGCGACCCATGGAATGGCCACACGCTGGAATGGTCAACCGCATCACCACCACAGTTCTACAACTTTGCTAAGTTGCCACAAGTGTCTGATATCGACGCCTTTACCGATGCCAAAGAAAAAGGCACCGCGTATCAACGCCAAAAACACTATCAGCCAATCCATATGCCGAAGAATACCCCGAGCGGTATCTTGATGGCGCTGGGCATTACTGCCGCGGGCTTTGCGGCCATTTGGCACATTCTGTGGCTCGCGATTGTGGGCATGGTGGGCGCGTTTATCGTGTTCTTATTCCGAGCTTATAACAACGATGTCGACTATTACGTTCAACCCGATGAAGTGGCACGCATTGAAAATGCTCACTTAAACAATGTAGTAAGGGGCTGATATGAGTGTTGCAATCCCAGCTGATTTAGACGTTGCTCACGCCGAGGAGCACCACGAGCACCATGACACGGGTGGCAACACCCTGTTTGGTTTTTGGCTCTACCTGATGACCGACTGCATCCTGTTTGCATCGGTATTTGCCACCTACGCCGTGCTCTATATGAACACCGACGGCGGTGTATCGGGTAAAGACATTTTCGAACTGGACTTTGTGCTGATCGAAACCGCAGCCCTGCTGCTCAGTAGTATTACCTATGGCTTCGCGTTGATTTTCGCTAAGCGCCACAACAAAGCGGCGACCCTCACTTGGTTAGCCATTACCTTTGCACTGGGTTGCGTGTTTATCGGCATGGAAGTCTATGAGTTCCATCACCTGATCGAACATGGCAACGGCCCACAACGCAGCGCCTTCCTGTCATCTTTCTTCACCTTAGTGGGCATGCACGGCTTGCACGTGACCGCAGGGTTAATTTGGATGGCAATCATGATGATTGAAGTCGCCAAAACGGGCTTAGGTAACCGCAGCATCACTCGCCTGAGCTGCTTAAGCTTGTTCTGGCATTTCCTCGACATCGTGTGGATTTGCGTATTCACCGTTGTGTACTTATTGGGAGCACTGTAATGGGCGCACATACTCAATCACACGATCATAGCCATGGCGCAGACGATCTGGCCGCCAGCATCAAGTCCTACTTAGTCGGTTTTGTGCTGTCAGTGGTGTTAACTGCCATCCCATTCTGGGCGGTAATGACCCATCACTTCGAGCAATCGACGACGCTTGCCATCGTCGTTATCACGGCACTGGTGCAGATTTTGGTACATCTTAAGTACTTCCTGCACTTGGACTTCTCTAAGGAAGGCAAGATCAACACCTTCTCCTTCCTATTTACCGCGCTGATCATCGTGATGGTGGTTGGCTTGTCGGTATGGATCATTCTCGAAGCTAACGCTTTGATGATGTAACGAGACACAGCAAATGAACACACAAGCTAGATTGACATCGACGCAATGGAAAGCACGCTTCAAAGGGTATGTACAGGTGACTAAGCCTGGCATCATTTTCGGGAATCTGATTTCCGTTGCTGGCGGCTTCCTATTGGCCGCGAAGGGCGATGTGGATCTGGTCTTGATGCTGGCAAGCTTAGTGGGATTATCCTTAGTCGTCGCCTCAGGCTGTGCGATTAATAACTGTATTGACCGTGATATTGACGCCAAAATGCAGCGCACCTGCAAACGCGTCACCGTCACGGGCGAAATCCCCCTAAGCCATGTATTGCTGTTTGGCATCGCCTTAGGCGTGCTTGGATTTGGCATCTTAGCCCTGTTCACCAATGCCTTAGCCCTGCTGTTTGCCACAATTGGCTATGTCGTTTATGTCGGGATTTATAGCCTCTATATGAAGCGAAACTCGGTTTACGGCACCTTAGTCGGCAGCTTTTCGGGCGCAGTACCGCCCGTGGTGGGCTATTGCAGCGTGACGGGGCAAATGGATATGGGCGCAGTGATTTTATTGCTGATGTTCAGCCTCTGGCAGATGCCACACTCCTACGCCATCGCGATTTTCCGCTTTAATGACTATGCAGCCGCGAAGATCCCCGTGCTGCCGGTCGCCGAAGGGATGGCCAAGGCGAAACACCATATAGTGCTCTATATCGCAGTGTTCGCCTTGGTCAGCACTATGCTGCCACTCGCAGGTTACACAGGCACCGCCTTTATGGCCGTGACCTGTGCCACCAGCCTCTGGTGGCTAACTATGGCCCTCAAAGGTTATCGTCAAGATGTGGATATGCCACGTTGGGCCAGACAAGTGTTTGGTTTTTCAATTATTACCATCACAGCACTCAGTGTAACCATGGCGCTGGATTTTCAAGCGGTCAGTCAAACCCCACTGTTTACCTTAGTGCGATAAACATAACCTTTATTCAAAAACAAAAGCGCTAACCTAGGTTAGCGCTTTTTTATTTGAACACTTTTGAAAGCACCATGCAGTTTCAAGGAAAAGCAGAGTCGCAGGCCTTATACACAGACTTTATGATGTCTATTTGCAGATCTCAGTGATCAGTTGATAGTTTGGATCCTCGGTCTTAACAAAATTACCTTTATCCTCAACAATATCAAACAGTTTAATTGTGCACTGATCTTTTCCGTTAATCTTATCCACAAAATACTGAGCTTCGTAATTTGCTCCAGCTTTGGGCGTAAAACTGACTTTTTTCACACAATAGGTGTAACCATCAATTAGCGTGTTAGCGCCGTCAACCCATACACCAGCAAAATAGAAAGAAAGCGGCACTCCCGCCTCTACTTTTAACTCAGTTTGTTGCTTTTCATGGACATCAGAACGATACAATGGCATCCCGATTTTTCGGCCAGCTTGGCGATCAGCCAATAAATTCGCTTTCATACCCAATACAGCAATTTCACCACCTCGAATGAAATTATGCTTGATACAACCTTCAGTGTTATCAATCCATACCGACGTATTAGCGCTGTCAGTCGATAAAACACGAAGCGAGGCGGTTTCTTTTCCTGAAGCGACTTTATAACCGCTAGTTGCACAAGCCGTTAAAACTGAGGACATTAATAAGACAGATATTGTCTTTAACTTCATAATATTTCCTTTTATATAAAGCACAGATAAGATTGTGCAATCTGCCAAGAAAGCACAAAAATAGTCACATCAAATAGTTAAATAATTCAATCGAATAAAAAACGAATGCAATTCACTACTTCATTGCCGATTTTATATAGACATCGAAGCGGTTTTTCTTAGTTTCGATAACCATGCTGGGCTTAATGCCGGCGAGGTCTTCGGCATAATCGGGGCGCTTCACCACTACACGCTTACTGGCTAGGGCCATGGCGGGGGCGAGCAAACCGTCTGCATCAAGATCAGCGCCGACTAGAGTTTGGAAGACCCGCATTTCCTTCTTCACCAGCGCTGATTTGTCGCGGTGGGGGTACATAGGGTCGAGGTAGACGACATCGACCTCTTGCTCCAATTTTGCGAGTGCTTCGAGGCTGGAACCATGGAAAAGCTGCATACGTTCACGCATCCAATCGCCGATTTCGGCATCTTGATAGGCGCGGCGTAGGCCGTCTTCTAATAATGCGGCTACGACAGGATGGCGCTCTACCATAGTCACGGTGCAGCCTAAACTTGCCAGCACAAAGGCATCGCGGCCGAGGCCCGCAGTACCATCGACCACTTTTGGTGTAACGCCCTGCTTTAACCCAACAGCCTTGGCAATCGACTGACCACGACCGCCACCAAACTTGCGTCTATGGGCAACCGCGCCTGTCACAAAATCCACCACTATGCCATCGAGCTTAGGCTCATCACGCTTATGTAGCGTCAAGGTGTCTGATTCAAAACGCAACTCAAATGGCGCATCGACATCAAAAACCAGTTGCCAGCGGGCACAAATGTCCACAAGTGTTGGAAATTGCTGATTAAAAAAGACTGGAATAGGCAAAGGGATCACTGTTTAACGGGTAGAAATTGCGGCCATTATGCCAAAGAACCGCCTTGATGAACATGCAAGCAAATCACCTTGTTTGCGAGTATTAAGTTGTTGGTCAATTTGTCTAACTGCTCCTATAAAAACTCAAACATCAATCACAATGTAATTGACTGATTTATAATGGAAGAAATCTATTTATGTAACAAATTAGCGATTTATGTTATATGTCTTATTCCCAGTCAACCTTAGCGACTTCCGTATGGAATAAGGACATTTTTTGCTTAACTGGCTGAAAGGTTTTTTGTTTATCAGAGAGCAAGACTTTTTAAACCCTGATAGAACCATATTAAAAACCAGTTTATTGCGGATTATTTTGCTAAGTGGTGCAGTATTGACCACCAGCATAGTGCTGCACAGTTCATTGATTGCATATGAACTCAACCTCAGTTTTATTATTGGCATTACGGTCAGTTTTTTAACTGTGCTATTTCTTGCGCTATGGTTTACCCGTCGATGTTTACTGGCGAGTTCAATCAGCTTGCTGGTCATGGTGGTTGCAGCCTGTTTGTCTATCTTGTTGTTTGTACCTAATTTCAATTTGTCGCAGGCGGGTATTACTTTTCTGTATACGCTGCCGCTGATGGCGCTTTTTCTGTTTGGCAGAAAAGTCGCCTGCTGGATGATGTGCTTCAATGTGTTGCCTTTTTTATTATTGCTGCGTAACCAAAACCTCCCGCCCCTTGTCGATGTGGATATTAGCCTGCCCGCAACTCACGCCTATCTAAACGGGTTACTGTTTATGTTTTTTAATATCTGTATCCCCTTATCGGCAATGCGGCTGTTAAAAACCCAAAAAATCCATGCACAGCAGATGATTAAGCATCAAAAGGCACTGCAACATACCTTAGATCAATATGCTGAGATTTTTGAGAATAATGGCACAGCGTCTTTCTTCTGTAATGAGGATGGGGTGATTCTCAACCTAAATAATGCGGCAAAGAACATTGCTACAGATATCACACTCAATAGCACTCGCCTATGTGACATTTTTGATTTAACTGAAGATGCCAGCGTCAATTTACTCGCCGCGTCATTTCAGACCCGTTTAAAAAACAACCAAAGCAATCGATATCTCCTGCAAAAAGCCTCATTGGAGCACCACGATACCTTGTTATTTCACTGTCACGATATCACGGCGCAAACCAATCATGCGCTTGAATTAAGTCGACTTAAAAAGCACCATATCAGCACTCATTATTATGATTTAGTCACGGGTTTACCCAACGAGAACCATTGGTATAACCCCGCTCCAAGCGCGACTCATCAAGCAATGACCGTCGCTTTAGTTAAGATAGATAATCTCAGCCAAATCAATGCCGCATTTGGGATCGGCGTTGGTGATGCAATTCTAAAAGCCTTTGCCATAGAACTGAAAGAACGTGTCGGCCATCAGGCCAAAATATACCGCTTTAGGGGCGCATCCTTTGCCCTAGAATTCACCGAACTACCGTTAATCTCCCCAGAGACGCTTGCACAACAATTGCGGCAACGCATACCAACCAGTTTAAAACTGAAGCAAGAACAGCAGATTGAATATCATCTCGAATGTCGAATAGGTTGCTGTTCAGGTAATAAATCCGCGCCGCAGCAAGCCGCCGAGCAATGCTTAATTGCCATCAAACAAACCACCCAAGCTAACCCTGTCATGGTGTATTACGTTGGTTTGATTAACAATTTGCTTGAGGCCTCCTCGCAAGAAAGTAAAATCCGCGATGCGTTAAAACACAACCGTCTTGAAATGTGGTTACAGCCTAAAGTGATGGCTGATGGCCATATCATTAGCTTTGAAGCGCTCGCCAGAATGTTCGATAAAGACGGCAGCATGATCATGCCAAGCACCTTTATCCCCATTATAGAGTCGTCACAATTACAGGCGATTTTTGCGATGAAAGTGCTTAGACAGTTACTCCAACTGATCCGCTCTTGGCCAAAAAATGTCCCTATGGTCAGGATAGCTTTCAACTTGTCAGGGCAAGATATACTGTCGGATCGCTTCTTTAAAGTCTTGATCCAAACCTATATGAATCATCCTGAACTCATCCCATTATTAGAAATTGAAATTACAGAAACTTCAGTATTTTCAACATATAAAGAAACTGGCAGACGTTTAAACACTCTTGCTCGTATGGGCGTATCCATTGCGATTGACGATTTTGGCACTGGCCATGCGTCACTAAGCCAGTTAATCGATATCAGTGCCGACACCATTAAGATCGACCGTTACTTTGTGAGTCAGCTAGGTATTAGCGAGCGCCATACTCAAATTGTCAACGCCGCAATTTTATTAGCTAAAAGTTTAAACCTGAATGTCATTGCAGAGGGGATCGAAACCGAAACGCAATTAATGCAACTGACCGCACTAGGGTGTGAACAGTTTCAAGGTTACTTATTTGGTAAACCCGCCCCCGCTGGGCTTTGGCTAAAAACCTTCCAGATGCAAACCCCTTCACATTGGCTAGCCCATAAAAAACGGGCGAAGTGAGGCATTAATTTTACGCCATAGGGCATCCTAGGTATAATTGCCGACATGCATTTGCCTCCCTTTGCTTTGTTTGCAAATAACTAGGATCCCCCATGTTAAGTTACCGTCACGGTTATCACGCCGGCAATTATGCCGATGTGCTGAAACACGCTATGTTGCTGCAAACCTTGCAGTTAATGCATAAAAAAGACAAACCGCTCGTGTATATCGACACCCATGCGGGTGCAGGCGGTTATGCGTTAACGGATGAGTTTGCCCAAAAGACAGGTGAATACCTCGAAGGCGTAGCTAAGCTCTGGGATAAAACCGATCTGCCAAAATCCCTACAGGATTATGTGGATGCAGTGCGCCACTTTAACGAAGATAATCCAGAAGATCTCAACTTCTACCCAGGCTCCCCCGCCATTATCGATATGGAGCTAGGGCCAAAGGATCGTATGGTTCTGCACGAATTGCACGGTACCGATCATCTGCTACTGGATGAGTATTTCGAACAAGATAAGCAAGTTAAAGTGATTAAAGGCGATGGCTTAAAAGGGCTGATTGCCGCAGTACCGCCACTAGAGCGCCGCGCACTGGTACTTGTTGACCCCAGTTATGAGATTAAGACCGACTATCAAACAGTGGCCGACACGTTAATCAAGGCGCACAAACGCTTTGCCACGGGCGTATTTATGCTCTGGTATCCGGTAGTCAACCGCGCGCAAACAGAAGAAATGCTCTCCCGCTTAGCCACTAGCGGTATTAAGCGCCAACTACGTATCGAGCAAGCCATCAAGCCCGATTCTAACGAGTTTGGCATGACTGCCGCAGGACTATGGGTGATCAATCCACCTTGGCAACTGGATGAAATTGCTACCGAAATGCTCGATTACTTAGGTAAAACCCTCGGCCAAGCAGATGGTCATGTCAGCGTAAAATGGGAAGTTGGCGAATAAGCTCTGCCAGATTGGCTTCAACATTATGAAGCTGCAACATAGCGCAGCGGATACTTTACTTGTCCCGCTGCGTTTGTTGTTAAAGCAGAATATCGATAGTTACAGCGAACCTTATACCTTAGTGCTGCGGTAACGCTTGAGCAGAATTTGCACCCGTTCTACGTAGGCTTGGGTTTCTGGATAGGGCGGAATACCGTTGTACTGAGTCACAGTTGTAGGCCCAGCATTATAGGCCGCGCAGGCCAGCGCAATATCCCCATTGAACTGTTTTAGCATTTGCGCCAAATACTTACTACCACCGAGAATATTCTCCTCTGGCAAAAAGGCATTAGTCACACCCATCTCTTTGGCGGTTTCGGGCATCAATTGCATTAACCCCATAGCCCCCGAGCGGGATATCGCTCTAGCATTAAATGCTGACTCAGCATGGATAACCGCACGGATAAGTGCAGGATCTAACCGATGTTTATGGGCCGCGCGGCTGATTAAACTCTCGTAATTACGGGTAAACAACCGAATACCATTCCAATCGATAGTCGAGTCTGGGCGACAAGCAAAGCAATCGTACAGTAGGATCTGGTAATCGCTGCTCGATGGCGCTTTATCGGTAAAAACCGTTACGCCATTGGCCTGTTGATATTGATAAACCTTAAATTTTTCTTGGCCTTCCGCGCTGACGATGCCACTGTCAGAATAGCGCGCCACAATGCGCGGCTTAGTCGGTTTGACCTCTTCGGCGAACACGGTTGCAAAGCTCCCCCAAGTTAACAATAAGCCGAGCCCATATAGCGCAATCGACTTAAGGTAAGTAGGTGGTTGGTGCATTGCTATCATCAAAGTCCCGTGTATTCGTTTAGTTTAAGTATTTCAATAATAGCAAAGAGTTGCTTCATCTCACGGTTTAACTGGCTAAATTCTGTCGAAAAATTCGCACTATCAAAGATAGAGCGCATTTGGAAACGACTCCTACGATTGGGCAAAAATAGGATCAGCCGGTTGCGAAAGAAGGCACATTGGATATCACCAGCAAAGACCTTTGCCAGTTGCTGTAATCGCTCCATAAAAGCGGTGTTGAGCAAATAACGTGATTCAATTTGATCTGTTGAAAACACATCAAACTCTTTTTCAAACAAGGGGTCTTCTAGTCGCACTCTTTGCAGCCCCGAATGACTGTCGGATAAGAAATTCGCTAATCCGCCACGATCCTTTAATACCACGGTATGGCCGATAAACTGCTTGTGACTACTGAGCTCGACCACAGTGCCGCGAAAACGGGTTTCAGTGCGGGTTACGGTTTTGCGTTTATTACCGTCCCACTCTTCCACTCGCACATCTTTGGTCAGGGTTAACTCATTGACGATTAGTTCTACGCCTTTGTATTGACCGTGAATATAGTCACCAAAACTCACCTTGTCGTAATGAGGTAAGACTTTTGCCGCCGAGAGCCGATTTATATCAAGGCGCATCTCGCGATTGTAGATAAAGTCTTCACCAAAATACTTAAACATGATGGGATAGATTTCTTGCTGCACTTGACGCGTAAACTGCCTTGTCGGGGTAAAACTCCAAAAACCTAATAACAGTAGTGCAATGATTGGTAGCGGAAACAACACCAGCCCACGGCTATGTCCCAATATCGTTAATAGTACGAGCCCTGCAACAATCACTAAACTGAGATACAAGCGTTGACGTGTTGCCTTCAGGCTTGCTACGCGCTTGGTTTCATAACGGGCAGCAAGCGGTGCAAGGTGGGAATCATAATACTGTTGCAGCGACTCCCTATCCGCAGGCTCTGCCGACAGTTTTACCGTCTGTCGCTGGGCCTTGATGGGACGACCCAAGATAAAGGTGAATATATTCATTGAGATCGTTATTTTACGGGGGCATTTTGCCCCCGCAAATATTAAAGATTACAGATAATCTGCGGCGTCTATTGGTGCTTTAGATGCCTCACTGACTTCATAAAATGGCATCACTTTAATCTTAGCCATTGACGCAATAATCGACCCAGGAAAAATTTCAACGGCTGTATTTAACTCCGACACCGCTGAGTTATAGAAACGACGAGCCGCCGAAATATGTGCTTCGACCTCGTTATAGGTTTGCATGGCTTCAAGCATAGTGTTGTCGGACTTCAGCTCGGGATAGTTTTCAACATTAACCATCAAGGTAGCCATTTTGTCGTTTAACTGCTCGGCTTGTGCAATATGCTCTTTAACCGCATTGGGGTCAGTCTTGTTGTAATGACGGGTTAATTGCGTGCGTAGCTCAGTAATTTCAGTGAGCAATGACTTTTCATGATCCATAAATCGCTTGGCGATTTTGAGGATATTGGGCACGAGATCGGCGCGTTTAGCCAACTGCACATCGATCCCCGACAGAGCCTCAAGGGCGGTATTGCGTTTTTTGACTAGGCTGACATACCAAAGATAGGTCACGATAAAAATCAGCGCTAATCCCAGTAACAGTTTGTCCATCTTCCATCCTTAGTGTTTATTATTGTTTTTAATGGCTACAGCTAACCATAAATAAGCAAGAATTTCATCTAAAGCGTTAGCTAGTGCAATGAAATGTTATCTTTTACTGCACAGGTAAGAGCATCTGACCCAAGATTTTTTGTGACAAGATTAAACCCGAATTGATTGAAAACATTCAGCTTGGATACAGAAAAACTAAGCTATAGTTAATTTGCACAACGTTTAGAGCAACCTTTTTGCTCGTGAATACTGGACTCCCCGTGAGTCCATTTTTTTATCCAAAATCTGCCTACATACTGCTCTAGCCTCATTTAAGTTTTATTTAAAGCACAAGCATCATACTTTTCGGCCAATTTTTTCACTTTTACCTTAGCGTTAATCCAATCACTTGAGCGAGAGGCTCCTCAGCCAAGTCACGCCGCATCGATTCAGCTCACGGATAAAAAATGCGCTAGCAAAGGTCGACAGAGGCAAGGCATGAGTTTGAAATCCAATCATATTCCCATAAAGACATCGCCCCCACATGACATCAGCTCAAGTGGCTGGTTTGTACGCTTTCTGAATATTGTCGAACGGTTAGGTAATTTATTGCCACACCCTATTACCCTGTTTGCTCTATTTTGTGTCGCCGTGATTCTGGTGTCTGGCATTGCTGGCTACTTTGAGTTGACGGTGGCCGATCCACGCCCCGAGGGCGCCCACGGCCGAGGTGCCGATGGACTTATCCATGTGGTCAGCCTGATGAATGCCGAAGGCTTGCGGATGATAGTGTCCAACTTAGTCACTAACTTTACCGGTTTTACCCCCTTGGGCACGGTTCTGGTTGCCCTACTGGGTGTGGGTATCGCCGAGCGTTCAGGACTATTATCCGCCGCCATGCGCGCACTCGTTATGGGAACATCAAAGCGTTTAGTGACAGTGACTATCGTGTTTGCGGGAATTATGTCAAACACCGCGGCAGAGCTAGGGTATGTGGTATTAATTCCCATGGCGGCGATGATTTTTCATTCCTTAGGCCGCCATCCGTTAGCAGGCTTAGCCGCTGCATTTGCAGGAGTATCAGGGGGATACAGCGCAAATCTATTGCTCGGTACTGTCGATCCACTGTTATCGGGCATAACTGAAGCGGCGGCGCGGATGATCGACCCCGACTACAACGTCGGCCCTGAAGTTAACTGGTACTTTATGTTTGTCTCGACCTTTGTGATCACTTTCCTCGGCGCCTTTGTAACCGAGAAAATTGTCGAGCCGAAACTGGGCAAGTATCAGGGCGATGATGCCGATGAAACCGTGCATCAATCCATGGGCAATATCACTGAGCTGGAAAAACGCGGCCTCAAGTGGGCGGGGTTATCTATGCTGGTGCTAGCGGTAATCCTTGCGCTATCAGTCGTGCCAGAGGGTGCACCACTGCGCGATCCTAAAACCGGTCTGGTTTCGGGCTCACCCTTCCTCAAGGGAATTGTCGCCTTTATCTTTATCTGTTTTGCGATCCCAGGTTTTGTCTACGGTAAAGTGGTAGGTAGTATTAATAACGATAAAGATGTTATCAATGCCATGTCGCACAGTATGAGTACAATGGGACTGTATATCGTACTGGTGTTCTTTGCGGCACAATTTGTGGCCTTCTTTAACTGGAGTAATCTCGGCGCCGTGTTAGCCGTGTTGGGCGCAGATGCCTTGCAATCCATAGGGTTAACTGGGCCAATCCTGTTCCTGTTTTTTATTATGCTGTGCGGTTTTATCAACCTAATGCTGGGCAGTGCTTCAGCACAGTGGGCTATTACCGCACCCATTTTTGTGCCCATGTTGATGTTGGTTGGCTATGCGCCCGAAACCATTCAAGCGGCCTACCGTATTGGGGATTCGGTAACTAACTTAATCACGCCAATGATGAGTTATTTCGGATTGATTTTAGCAGTGGCCTGTCGCTATCAAAAAAACCTCGGCATAGGCACACTGATCGCCACTATGCTGCCGTACACCTTAGTGTTTTTCGTTGGCTGGACGGCGTTTTTCTTTCTGTGGGTATTCGGTTTTGGTTTACCAGTAGGGCCAGGGGCAGCAACTTACTATACGCCTTAGGCACGAGTGATGCCTGAAGCACAAGTTTAACTTTCGCGAGGTTGATTAGGGCGTCGCAGCTAGTCTCGGCGCCTTTTTCATGGACAGGTTTAGCGGGCTAGTCGTACAACCATTCCATTAAAAAGCCACAAATCAGTAAGAAAACCCCAAAGTTAAACACCATCGTTTGTAATTTCGACTTAGGCGACTTATCGTCGGCTTGGATCATGACCTGACTTAACGGTGTAAAAAACATATTGGGTTCGAGTCCCATGCCGATAAAAAATACCGCTACGGCAACACTACGGATGAGCTCGGGGACGACAAGCTGCTCAAGATAAAACTCATAGGCGCCATAGGCCAAAATGCCAATAGCGATAGCATGGCAAATCATCGCTACGACAAGTTGCTTAGTGATAAGACTGCTCACCGATGACACGATTTTGCTCCTACGCCAGCGCTATGTATTGATTATGGACGATATTTGCCGCGCAGTTTATCTCTTCTGTGATTTAACTGCATCCATAGCGTCCAGCCAAATAGCACGCCACTCGCGGGATAAATATATAGTGCGACTTTCATTGCCTGCCAAAATGGCGTCTCAGCGGTGAAGTATTGAAACCCCGCCACCAAAAGTGACGTCACACTCCCCCAATACAGTACGCCAATCACCAAGATGAAATACCACTTTCCCTTTGCGAGAGATGCCTCTAATTTGATTAATTGATCTTTACTGACTGCCGACATCACCAGCTCCCTTTTTATCTTGACTCATTTAATATGCCCGAATTGATTCAAGGTAGCTATCCATCCTTGTAACGATAATATTTTTCGCCCAACAAAAAGCCCTGTAAATACAGGGCTTTGATTAGAACGCTAGATTACTCCGCCGATGTTGGCTTTTCGTCTTTCGCTTTTCTCTCTCGTTTACTAAAGATCCGCTCAACAATAACGAAGAACAGTGGCACGAAGAAGATACCTAAGAACGTCGAACTCATCATACCGCCAAGTACACCAGTACCGATGGCATTCTGGCTACCTGAACCTACACCCGTACTAATGGCTAACGGCACAACCCCCAAACCAAACGCCAGCGATGTCATCAGAATCGGACGCAAACGCACACGTACAGCATGTAACGTCGCTTCAACCAGACCCGCCCCTTTCTCGTAGAACTCTTTCGCAAATTCCACAATCAAGATGGCGTTCTTGGTTGCCAAACCAACGGTTGTCAGCAGACCTACTTGGAAGAACACGTCGTTTGGCAAGCCACGGCCATTCATCGCCAGCAGGGCACCGATAATACCTAGCGGAACCACTAGGATTACCGCAAACGGAACAGACCAGCTCTCATACAGTGCAGCCAATACGAGGAATACCACCAGAATCGACAACGCATATAGCGCAGGCGCTTGGTTACCCGATAAACGCTCCTCATAGGATAAGCCGTTCCACTCGATGCCAAAGCCCGGTGGTAACTGTTTAACTAGGTCTTCCATAATATTCATGGCCGCACCAGTACTAAAGCCAGGTGCTGTTGCGCCTTGAATATTCACCGCAGGTAAACCGTTAAAACGTTCTAGACGTGGTGAGCCGTATTCCCAAGAACCTGTCGCAAAGGCTGAAAACGGCACCATATCGCCCTTGTTGTTACGCACATACCAAGTGTCTAGGTCTTCTGGCTGCATACGGTATTGAGCATCACCTTGCACAAATACCTTTTTAACACGGCCACGGTCAATAAAGTCGTTAACATAAGAACCACCCCACGCCGTTGCCAACACATTGTTAACGTTAGCAATCTCAACGCCTAATGCGCTCAACTTAGCATGATCAATGTGCAATTGATAAATTGGCGCATCTTCCTGACCATTAGGGCGAACCCCCACAAGGTTTGGATTTTGAGCTGCCATACCCAGCAATTGGTTACGCGCCGCCACTAACTTATCGTGACCTTGGCCGTTTTTATCTTGCAGGTACATATCGAAACCATTGGCCGTACCCAACTCGATGACCGCTGGCGGTACGAAGGCGAATACGAAGGCTTCTTTCATTTGGCTGAATACACCCATAGCGCGGCCCGCAATGGATTGTACATCCATACCTGGCGCTTCACGCTCTGACCAATCCTTCAAGCCAACGAAGGCAATACCCATGTTCTGGCCTTGACCCGCAAAACTGAAGCCCGCAACACTAAATACCGACCTTACGCCTTCTTCAGCCATAAAGTGATCAGAGACTTTCTCTAACACTTTCATGGTGCTTTCTTGGGTAGAGTTGGTTGGCAAAATTGCCTGCGTGAACAAGATACCTTGGTCTTCGTCTGGTAAGAATGCCGTTGGCATGCGCATGAAAATCCAGCCCACTGCCACCACTAATGCAGCGTAAATCATCATGACCCTGAAGCCACGCTTCACAATGCCAGCCACGCTCGATTCGTAACGGTTCGTTAAGCGATCGAAACCACGGTTAAACCAACCGAAGAAACCCGTTTCGATATGGCCATGACCCTTCTTCAACGGTTTGAGCATAGTCGCACAGAGTGCGGGGGTTAAAATCAAGGCCACCAGCACAGACAGCGCCATCGCAGAAACGATAGTGATCGAGAACTGACGGTAAATTACCCCAGTAGAACCCGACATAAACGCCATAGGTACGAATACCGCAGACAAGGTCAGACCTATACCGACTAACGCGCCAGTAATTTGATCCATCGACTTACGGGTCGCTTCGAGTGGACTTAAGCCCTCTTCGGCCATCACCCGCTCAACGTTTTCAACCACCACAATCGCGTCGTCCACGAGTAGACCAATCGCCAATACCATTGCAAACATGGTGAGGGTGTTGATGGAGAAGCCCGTTGCAGAGAGAATCGCAAAGGTACCCAGCAATACCACAGGTACTGCAATTGTTGGAATTAATGTCGCACGGAAGTTCTGCAGGAAGAGGTACATGATGACGAACACCAGTACGATCGCTTCAAGCAGAGTGTGGACTACGCCTTCAATCGATTTATCAACGAATGGTGTCGTATCGTAGGGGTAAACCACATCTAACCCAGCAGGGAAGAAGGGACGCAACTCTTCAACTTTAGCGCGAACCGCTGCCGCCGTATCTAAGGCGTTAGCACCGGTTGCCAGCTTAATCGCAATACCCGAGGCAGGTTTACCATTATACAGAGACTCTACGGCATAACTTTCTGAACCCAACTCGACACGCGCCACATCACCCAAGAACACGTTCGCACCCGACGTATCGGATTTAAGAATAATCTTGCGGAATTGTTCTGGCGTTTGCAGACGGCTCTGTGCCGATACAGTCGCGTTCAGCTCTTGTCCTGGCAGTGATGGCGTACCACCAAGTTGACCGGCAGATACCTGTGCGTTTTGCGCGCGGATAGCACTCACCACATCTAAGCTAGTGAGGTTATATTGAGTCAGTTTCAGCGGGTCTAACCATATACGCATCGCGTACTGAGCACCGAAAATCTGAATTTCACCCACGCCCGGTACACGGCTCATAGGATCTTGGATGTTAGCGCCCACATAGTCGGCGATGTCACCCTTGTCCAAAGAACCGTCGGTCGATACGAAGCCCAATACCATCAGGAAGCCAGAGCTTGACTTGTTAACGTTAACCCCTTGAGATTGCACCTCTTGTGGTAACAAAGTCATTGCACCCTGTAACTTGTTCTGAACCTGAACCTGCGCGATATCCGGATCGGCTTCCGCGTTAAAGGTCAAGGTAATAGAAGCGTTACCAAAGCTATCACTGGTTGATGCGATATAACGTAGGTGGTCGATACCCTTCATACGTTGCTCAATCACCTGAGTCACTGAGTCTTCAACGATTTTGGCCGATGCACCTGGGTAGTTCGCACTGATCACCACTGTCGGTGGCGCAATACTAGGGTACTGCGAGACTGGCAGGGATCGGATCGACAGAACCCCCGCCAACATAATGATTAAGGCGATCACCCACGCAAAGATGGGGCGATCAATAAAAAAACGTGCCATAGCTATGCCCTATTGTGCTTGGGTTTCAGAAATAACTTTGGGAGTGACTGGTGCACCTGGACGGATCTTTTGTAATCCTTCCACAATCAACTTATCGCCCGCTTCCAAACCGGCAGTAATACGCCATTGATTGTCGATAACTTCAGCTGTGGTAACAATTTTTGCTTCCACTACGCCTTGATCGTTCACCACCATAGCCACGGCTTGACCCTTAGCGTTACGGCTAATGGCTTTTTGCGGCACTAGGATGGCTTGAGGATCGGTACCAGTATTCAATACGGCGCGAACATACATGCCAGGCAGTAAGATGCCATCGGGGTTAGGGAACTCTGCACGCAGGATCACTGAGCCAGTGTTTTCATCCACACTCACTTCAGCAAATTGCAGCTTACCGCTGTGGCCATAAATCGTGCCGTCTTCTAAGACTAACTGCACGTCAGCGTTATCAGCCGCCTGCAGCTTACCTTGCTGCAGCTTGGCTTTTAGACGTAACAGCTGAGCACTCGACTGCGCGATATCCACGTTGATAGGATCGAGCTGTTGAATGGTCGCCAACGTTTGGCTTTGGTTAGCGGTCACCAGCGCACCGGCTGTCACACTCGATTTACCGATACGGCCTGAAATAGGCGCTAACACTTCGGTGTATTCGAGGTTAATTTTGGCAGTGTTGATTGCCGCTTCAGCCACAGTCACACTCGCCAGCGCTTCTTTGTAAGCCGCTTCAGCTTCGTCGAAATCCTGCTTACTGATGGCGTTAGTCTTCACTAACTGCTGATAACGGGCAGCTTTCGCCTTAGCCGATGCAAGACTCGCATTCGCTCTGGCTAAATCGGCATTTGCGCTTACCAATGCAGCTTTATAAGGTGCAGAATCGATTTGATAGAGAGACTCGCCCTGCTTCACATGACCGCCTTCAACAAAGCTACGCTTGGTAATAATACCATTCACTTGAGGACGCACTTCGGCTTCGAGGAACGCCTTGCTACGGCCCGGTAATTCGACTTGGATAACCTGAGGCTTGGTCGCCACATTGATGACCCCCACCTCAACACTCTGCGGCCCAGCGCCAGCATGACCAGCCTTCTCTTCTTGAGGGCTACAAGCTGCCATCCACAACGCCACGCTAATTACTGAGGCAAGTTTAATTGTCTGCCGCATGAGAACTCCTTTAAATATTAACGCTACCGTTTTGCCACGCTGCAATGGTGAACTCACGGCCGTAATTATAACTAAAATCAAATCTGCTACTTATCGCATACCCTATAAGGATGAACAAGAAAGATAAACCAACTAAAATGTAAACTAATGAAAATGTTTACACCCTAGCGAATACCTTATTCATTACATTGTTACCCTATTTAATGAATATGCTAATAGTGGATAAGGTTGTTAGCGTTATACGATACAAAGCACTTATCCAGCCTACTCTATATCAAAAATGTTGCAAACATGTTTGGCAACACAGCTTTAGTCACCATAAATGCTGAACACAGTTAATCGATAACGATGCGATATATTCGCTCGCGCCTCTCATTAATAAGATTTTACGCATATAACATCTCCCAAATAACGGCAGATGCTTGATAAACAAGGATGGTTCATATCGCCTTGTTATCCAACTAAAGCGTTGAAAAATCGTAGGCGAAAAATACTCTTGATACCGTGAAATAATATATGGCTTATGTAAATTCTTTTTAAATCTACATCTTGGAAATGAGAGACGCCCAAAACCTTGGACGCGACATTTTATGACCAAGTGTAATTGAGGGCAAACCCGAAATGGCGATTTACACCCCATTAAATGAAACTCTGCTTCCCAAAAAACGCATTTAAAAAATAAACGCTGCTCGCAATCGCGCTATTTCGCTGCTTGTTCACATTCATTCATATCTTTTCGTCATTGGTTCATCCCAAGCTGCACCGCTATTCACAACTTATTTTTACGATAAAGGTGCGCTAACAATTCCCAATGACTTTGAGATGATGATTATGAAGACTCGTACTAAATTTCTGCTAAGTGGGGCGTTACTTTCACTGGCGGCCAGCTCCCATGGTGCCGAAGACAACCAGCTTTTTGGTGGCAGCATTAACGGCAATGTTAACTTTGCCTCGGATTATGTGTTCCGCGGTGAATCAGAGACCTTAGACGGTGATATTCCCGTGGTACAAGGTACGCTGAGTTGGAATCACAACCAAGGTTGGTATGCGGGCGTATTTAGCTCCAACATCAAATTCGCCGACCCTAACTTAGAAATCGTGACCGCACCTTTTATTGGTAAAGCGGGTGAGTTTGGCGATTCCGGTTTTACCTATGATGTAATGTTGTTTTCATACCTCTATCCGGGTGCGTCTTACTCTAACTACACCGAATTATGGTTAAAAGTAGGCAAACAATTTGGCCGTGCGAATCTGCAACTCGAAGTCACCCCAACGGTTGATGATTGGTTTGGTGTCGATGGCTGGCACGGGGTTAACTATGCCTTGCACCCAAGCTATAGCTTTGACAATGGCGTAAAAATTTCGGCATCCGTGGGTTATCAAGACCTCACGGGTGATGGCGCCGAAGGTTGGGGCCACTGGAACATCGGCTTGAGCAAAGCATACTACGGCCTCAACTTCGATTTACGCTACCACGGCAGCACTGTCGACAGCGACCATAAAGTCTATGGCACACAGACTGAAATCTTCGATGACAGAGTCGTCATTGGGATCAGTAAGAGTTTCTAATCCTGTTTTTTGCTTATACGTTCATCCCGCTGCTTCCCTGCAGTACTCCAATTGCTTGAAATATCGAGCCTTGACCAGCCAATTTGGCTGGTCCTTTTTTATCTAAATACGATTATCGCCCACGCTACAGGCTAAAACGCGGCTGATATCCGCAAGACAACGACCCGATTCTTGCTGCCATTGGTTGAAGGCGGTCTGCACCTGTTTTAACGCCGTTTGCGAGCTAAAACCGGCATCCACCAGCTTGTGCGCCTTAAAATAACCTTGCACATCATCGGTTAACAAAAAGGTGTCCTTACCAATACCGCGCAGGAAATACGGCCCCGTATTGCCTCCGAGGCGAGCGCCTCGTTTCTTTAAGAGTGCCCAAAGCCCGACTATATCTTCGGTCGGCCACTCGGCAATCAGCTTAGCCAAGCTGCCATGTTCGCGGGCAATATCATGGATCATCAAGGCATTATCATAAATCGCCTGGGTTTTCTTTAAATGGCGGATCAGAGTCGCATCCGCAGCGCGCGTTTGGATCTGCTCCGGTGACAGCATCAACACCTTTTCAGGCACAAAATGAAAGAAAGATTGCTCATAGGCGGGCCACTTATTATCGACCACTCGCCAGACAAAGCCACTCTGAAACACCTGTCGGCTCATGGCAGAGAGCAACGTAGCATCATCATACTGGCGAATTTCGGCACTCGTTAGGCAGCCAGGCAGTAATGCTTCAAGCCCCTTTTTACCGCCCTTGCGCTCACTCGCTCTGGCATAGATGGATGAGAAACTTTCTAACTGGCTCATACTGTTACCTTTGGTTATCTCTATTTCACTGCGATTTTAAAGCTAATAGTACCGAATTTTTGCGCGAGTGGATCATTCCGCATGGCAACCCACTTTTACGCAACTGACGCCAATCTGCAGAAAAATCCCACAGCAAGCGCCTTGATAACGACTAAAGTTAAGGCGTAGAGTCAAAAAATGCAGGGGTTGTGGGGTCGACACCTATGGAGCTGTTCTATCATCCGTTATCACGTTATTCACAGAAGGTGTTGATTGCTCTCTATGAAAAACAAGCTAACTTTTACCCGCGGATCACCGATTTGCGCGACCCGCTAGCACGTCAAACATTCCAGCAATTTTATCCTCCCGGCAAACTCCCATTACTTAAAACCCACGAAGGTCAACTGCTCCCCGAGTCCAGCATTATTATTGAATACCTAGACAGGCATTTTCAAAACAGTACCCAGTTACTGCCCGCCGACCCCGAACGCAATCTTGCGGTGCGCTTATTCGATCGCATCATAGATAACGATATTAATAACCCATTATTTCAATTGGAAAAATTAAAGCATGCCCCCGAAGGGCACGAATTTGAGATCAAGCAGATAGAGAAGCAGATGTTTATCCAGTTTCAGCGTTTGGATGCCCATCTAACGCAGAATCACTGGGTGTGCGGCGACAGTTTTACCTTGGCCGACTGCGCGCTTATCCCCTGTTTAAGCTACAGTTTTTCCCACTTAAATCTGCTGGATTTAGATGAACTAGTGCGTTACTGGCAACAGGCGCAGCTACGCGGCGCCTGGATGCTGGTGCTTGAAGAAGTGCTACTCGCCGAAATGGAAGAAGACACAGGGATCAGGAGTATTCCCTAGTGCCAACACATTAGGGCGTGTTGACGTTTCAGGGTTATTTTTGCAGCAATTTGGCTGGCGTTTATGCAAGGCGAAGTCTGTGCGGTGTAGTTATTCTACATAAACGGACGATAACGCAGCAGAAACGTCAACACGCCCTAGCGATTGCGTTCTTTCTTCAATTGTAAAAACGCTTTCCATTTAATGACTTCTGGCGGCAGCTCAGGAGCAGGATCGGTATAACCCGCCTCTTTGACTAACACATCCAAGGGAACTTGCTTACCTTTACAGACAAACACACCACGCACATGCACTATACAGTGCAGGCCACGCTCACTCACAAAACGTTGTTCAATATAGAAATATTTCTCGTCCCAGCCCACGACTTTGGTTTCAATCTCAAACTTTTTTAACGGCTTGATATCGCGGATATAGGTAAATTCGGCGGCGTTAACAATCGGCATCCACTTCAATTTGAGGAAACGCTTCAACAGCCCCATTTCGGCCAGCATATAGGTGCGCGCCAGATCCATAAACGCCGGATAACGGGAGTTGGTCAGATGGAAGTTAATATCGCAATCGCTAGGTAATGCACGGTAAGTAATGCGGCTCATGCCTAAAAAATCAATCTTACGGCAGTGACGCGTGCGCCAAAACAACAACCAAAACAAACGGAAATACAGATTCATATGCAGTCGCCCTAAAAATAAGAGCCACAGGCTAACAGAGGTCATACCAGAGGGCAAGCGAGATCTGGCTCACAAAAAAGGCGCCAAATGGCGCCTTTTTATGCTCAAGCTTTCCTATTTAGTGGCTTAAGCCGCAATCCCAGAGTGACGCAGCAGCGCATCGATACTCGGCTCGCGTCCCATAAACTGTTTGAACAAGTCCATCGGCTCAGCAGAACCACCCATTTCGAGGATGTTGTGCAGGAAGCTACGGCCAGTTTCAGGATTGAAGATGCCTTCCTCTTCGAAGCGAGAAAACGCATCCGCCGACAGCACTTCGGCCCACTTGTAACTGTAGTAACCCGCGGCATAACCGCCCGCAAAAATATGCGCAAAACCATGTTGGAAACGGTTAAATGCAGGCGGAATTAACACGGCCACCTGACGACGCACTGCGTCCAAGGTCTCTTGAATACGCGCCCCTTTGGCGGGGTCATATTCGTGGTGCAATCTAAAATCGAACAGTGAAAACTCAAGCTGGCGCAACATCATCATGCCAGATTGGAAGTTTTTCGCAGCTAACATCTTGTCTAGCATGGCTTTTGGCAAAGGTTCACCGGTTTCGTAGTGACCGGAGATTTCAGCCAAAGCTTCTTCTTGCCAGCACCAGTTTTCCATAAACTGGCTAGGCAATTCGACCGCATCCCAAGGCACACCGTTGATACCCGATACGCCAGCCACATCAATTTTGGTCAGCATATGGTGAATGCCATGGCCAAACTCATGGAACAGCGTCGTCACTTCATCATGGGTAAAGAGTGCTGGTTTGCCATCCACAGGGCCATTAAAGTTGCAGGTGAGATAAGCCACGGGCTTTTGTAGACCATGGGGCGTATTACGACGCACGCGGCAATCATCCATCCAAGCGCCGCCGCGTTTGCCTGTGCGGGCGTATAAGTCTAAATAGAAGCTGCCTCTGTGTTCGCCCGTTTCGTCGAAAATATCGAAGAAACGCACGTCTTTATGCCAGCGGTCGAACTCAGTTTGCTCAACAATTTTTAAGCCAAATAGACGCGAGACGGTGTAAAACAAGCCAGAAAGCACTTTATCTTCGGGGAAGTAAGGGCGCAGCAACTCTTGAGAAATCTCATATTTATGTTGCTGTAACTTCTCGGCATAGAAACTCAAATCCCAAGACGCCATTTCGCTCACGCCATACTGCTCCAGTGCAAAGGCTTTAAGCTCGGCTAATTCGGCCTTAGCTTGGTCTTTTGAGCGCAGCGCTAATTCATTTAAGAAGGCCATTACTTGAGCAGGAGTTTCGGCCATTTTCGTCGCGAGGGATTTTTCGGCAAAACTATCAAAGCCTAACAACTGTGCCAGCTCGTGGCGCAGCGCAAGGATTTCATCCATCAAGGGACCATTATCGAATTCACCCGCATTTGGACCTTGATCCGAGGCGCGCGTCACGAAGGCGCGATAACACTCTTCACGTAGACTACGGTTTTCGCTGTAGGTCATCACAGGTAAATAAGAAGGGAAATCTAAGGTAAATAACCAACCTTCTTGCTCGCGGGCCTCGGCCATCGCTTTTGCGGCCGCCTTAGCTGAATCGGGTAAACCAGCTAATTCTGCCTCGTCGGTAATTAACTTAGTCCAAGCTTGGGTCGCATCGAGCAGTTGATTCGAAAAGCCGCTCGTCAACTCGGATAGGCGTTTCACAATTTCGCCATAACGCACTTTTTGCCCATCATCTAAGCCGATACCCGAAAGCTCGAAGTCCCGTAAGCTGTGCTCAATCACCATCTGTTGTGCTTGGCTTAATTGGTCAAACTCTGCCGATGCACGCAGCGATTTATAGGCCTGATACAGCCCTTGGTGTTGGCCCACATAGGTGCCATATTCGGATAACAGTGGCAAACAAGCATCATGGGCGGCGCGCCATTCATCGGTACTCACCACTGAGTTCATATGGGAGACGGGCGACCAGATCTGGCTTAACTCGTCGTCCACTTGCTCGAGCGGGGCGACTAAGTTATCCCACGTAAACGGCCCTGAGTTTTGCAGCACTTCATCAATCTTGGCACGACACTGAGCAATGGCCTGCTCAACGGCAACTTGAATATGTTCAGGTTTAATCTGGGAAAAAAGCGGTAATTTTGCGCCGTTAAGCAAAGGGTTGCTCATAATGGTTCCTCTACAATCTGTGTAGCTAATAAATAAGGGCTTATCTACTATTTATCAAGGCGAGAAAACCGATTGCAACCTTCGTCTATGTCGCTAACGCCATTAGACGAAGAAAAAAGCGAGCCAGCTCACAATTAAGATTTACACCAAATTTACTTATTCAATCTTGACGAGTTGATCGCAAATCAAATCCATTCTCATTAACGATCATATTCCGCTGTATTAAAATATCGTCATAGTTCGCATCTAGATTAGATTTCGATATGGCCGTTTTAAAACACTTCATCCTCAGTACCTTGGGCATTCTCAGCTTAGCTTGTGCAAACAATAGCTGGGGCAACGAAAGCCTCGCGCAAACCGAAGGGGTCAGTAGCGGCGTATTGCCCGTATTGACATCAGACTGGGCCGCGAATCTCGACCTAGGTTGGGACAGCAAGTACATCTCCCAAGGCCGCAACAACCTCAAGCATGGCGGTATCTATTGGATGAACGCCAGCGTTGAATACGGCAACCTGACAACCTACGCCCTTGTCGGACGTGGTGATAGTCAGGCTTATACCGAGTGGAACATTGGCCTCGAATACGCATTACACTTCAGTGAAGATGTTGAAGCACATGTGGGCTATCAACGGATTGAAGGCTATAGCAGCAGTCGCTGTCAGGATAACGAACTGTTTGCTGAATTGGCTTACACCGCCAAGCCTTGGCTAGTGCCTTCCGTGAGTTATGTCTACTCCACCGAGGCGGCGGGCTATTTTGTGGAGCTGAGCCTACACAGCTATTGGCAAGTTACAGAGCAATTCACACTCTCCCCCTACGTAACACAAGGCGTTGATTTTAAATATCGAACAGAAGAGCACAATGGTAGAAATCATCTCCAGTTTGGGCTAGAAGCAAGCTATAACCTTACCGAGAATATGAATATTAGTGGCCATATTAGCCACAGCATTGCGCAGGCAGATATAGAGCAAGAAGCGGCCACGAATGGCGACTTTAGCTCACAGGATCAAACCTATGCGGGCATCCACTTCAATATCAGCTTCTAAGCGTTACTCGGCCTAACTCCCTTCGGCTTGGCAAACCGTTCCCGTCCAAACTACACTCAAGATGTCGATGGAACGACCTTGATTTAGCGAGGCACAGGGAATGTTGGCTAATCAGTTTAAAATACTCACGAATACATTTATTACACTAGCATTTTGTACTCTGCCATCCTTAGCGGCACCCGAGAGCGAGCCTGAATTAGTATTAGAATCTCTGTCAAAAAGTAGTACGACTGACTCACTACCACTGGGGACTCTGCTCGACAGTCAAGGTAAACCGCTGCCCATTCCCGCAGAGCAAAGCGCTTTGGATTATTCACCTCCCACCGTCAATGTTGACGATGCGTCCCCAAAAACAAAGACCAACAAGACGCAATCCACTAAGACTAAAAATAAAAAATTGAGTCGCAAGCAACAACTCGCCAGCAGAGATAAAGTCGCTAACGATCCTAGTTGCCGTTGGCTTGATGCGCGCATGTCACAGCTCGAAACCCAGATCGGCAATAAGCGAGAGCAAGCCGCCGACTACCATAGCGATGAGCTCAATGCTCGCAAGCAGGAGTGGCAATGCCTTAAATGCGGCGTAGAAGGACCAAACCCTGATGATTACCATCGCTGCCAATATCGCCGTTAAGCTTAAGCTAACCGCCAAGGGATAAAATCTCAGCTTCATGGAGATTTTTTGTGGCAAAACAAGGTCTATACCAAAGCAACCTAATGGGCTGGTCTGCAAACCCATTCCAACCTACAATGACCTTCTGCTAATAAGCACCTCATTCTTAGAGTTAGACGGAGAAACTCATGGCTCAACATTTTGACTATATCTGCCTAGGCGCAGGCAGCGGCGGTATCGCCTCAGCTAACCGAGCTGCCATGCGTGGCGCTAAAGTGCTTCTCATCGAAGCAAAACATGTTGGCGGCACCTGCGTAAACGTGGGCTGCGTACCCAAAAAAGTCATGTGGTATGGTGCGCATATCGCCGAGGCCATGAACCTCTACGCCAAAGATTATGGATTTGATGTTTCAGTCAACAAATTCGACTGGAACACCTTAGTAAACAGCCGCGAAGCCTATATTGGTCGCATCCACGAGGCCTACGGTCGCGGTTTTACCAATAACAAAGTCACCCTGCTCAATGGCTATGGCCGTTTCGTTAATGGCAACACGATTGAAGTAAATGGCGAGCACTACACGGCTGACCATATCCTGATCGCTACTGGCGGCGCGCCAACCATCCCTAACATTCCAGGTGCAGAATATGGCATTGATTCCGATGGCTTCTTCGCCCTGCGTGAACAACCTAAACGTGTCGCAGTCGTCGGTGCTGGCTATATCGCCGTCGAAGTCGCGGGCGTGTTGCACGCACTTGGCAGTGAGACTCACCTGTTTGTGCGTAAACATGCGCCGCTGCGTAACTTCGATCCTATGCTGATCGACGCCCTCGTCGATGCCATGAAGACCGAAGGCCCAACCCTGCATACCAACAGCGTCCCACAATCTGTGGTCAAAAATGCCGACGACAGCCTGACTCTGAACCTTGAAAATGGCGAAAGTGTGACCGTCGATTGCCTGATTTGGGCTATCGGCCGTTCACCCGCAACGGGCAATATCGGTTTAGAAAACACCGATGTGCAACTGGATAGCAAAGGCTATGTGATTACCGACGCGCAGCAAAATACCACCCACAAAGGCATTTATTGCGTGGGCGATATTATGGCGGGCGGTGTGGAGCTGACTCCTGTTGCAGTTAAAGCGGGTCGTTTACTCTCCGAGCGCCTATTTAACGGCATGAGCGATGCCAAAATGGATTACAGTCAAATCCCAACCGTGGTCTTTAGCCATCCACCGATTGGCACTATGGGCTTAACCGAGCCAGAAGCCCGCGCGCAATATGGCGATGACAATGTGAAGGTTTACACCTCCAGTTTCACCTCCATGTATACCGCTGTAACAAGCCATCGCCAAGCCTGCAAGATGAAGCTAGTCTGCGCCGGTAAAGAAGAGAAAGTGGTTGGTATTCATGGCATTGGCTTTGGTATGGACGAAATTCTCCAAGGCTTTGGCGTCGCCATGAAAATGGGCGCCACCAAAGCCGATTTCGATGCAGTTGTCGCTATCCATCCCACAGGAGCTGAGGAATTTGTCACCATGCGCTAAGCGCATGACTCAATCCTTAAATCAGGCTCAATAGCCTGTGAATGTTGCATTTTATAAAAGCGGTTCTGATATTCTCAGCGCCGCATTTTTTATGTTCAACGCTAGATCATTCCGTCTATTTATCCGCTCTTAACATCCCACTCTTTAGCCCCAATTTTCGGTTAAAAGCATAGATAAATTTATCAGTATTCAAATCAATTTCCCTTGCGTCACACCAACCGAAAGTATGCAAACTGGGCATTTCAACTTGATATCTTGCTAATAAAGATCTTATTATAGTTATAGCACTAACTATTATTCACCCTAAATACATCAAGGAGGCATTATGTCAGCTAAGCATGCTGCAGATGAAAACCCCATCTCACAGATCATCCGTTCCACCCGGGAACGCCTGCATGGAACACTACAATATTTCTGCCTGTTCGCCATTCTAAGTACCTATCTCTTTGTCATTTTGAAACCGAGCTTCATTCAAAATAACAAAGCGTTAGGAGGAAAATAATCGATGAATCCCCTCTCTTACGTTTCATTGGCAATTTATTTTATTGCCATGCTCGCTATTGGTTTGTTCGCCTACCGTAAGTCGACCGATGATGTCTCTGGCTACATTTTGGGTGGCCGCCAAGTGAGCCCACAAGTCACGGCTCTCTCGGCCGGCGCCTCGGATATGAGTGGCTGGATGCTGATGGGCCTACCCGGCGCTATGTTTCTGGTGGGGTTTGAAACCCTGTATATCGCCCTCGGATTATTAATTGGTGCTCTAATCAATTATCTGGTGGTCGCCCCTAAATTGCGGGTCTACACCGAGGTCGCCGATAACGCGCTGACGATTCCTGAGTTCTTCGCTAAACGCTTTGGTCAGGCCGATAACAGCATTCGCATTATTGCCGCCGCCATCATAGTGATCTTTTTCACCCTCTATACCTCGGCGGGATTAGTCGCGGGCGGCAAGTTGTTCGAATCCGCCTTTGGGCTGAACTACGACATAGGCCTAGTCGTCACCTTAGCCGTCGTGGTGTCGTACACTCTGCTGGGGGGATTTTTAGCCGTTAGCCTCACCGACTTTGTGCAGGGCTGCATTATGTTTGTCGCCTTGGTCTTAGTGCCTTTCGTGGCATATCAAGAATTTACCAGCGCAGATCGCATGATGAACTTTGCCTATCAGTCGATCCCGCATTTTACTGACGCGATGCAAAATGTGACTCTGCTTGGCTTAATTTCTAGCCTCTCGTGGGGACTTGGGTATTTCGGCCAGCCGCATATTATTGTGCGTTTTATGGCGATCCGCTCGGTCGCCGACATTAAAACCGCACGCCGCATCGGCATCAGTTGGATGACAGTGACCATTATCGGTGCCTTAGCGACGGGCTTGGTCGGTATCGCCTACGCCAATAAATTTGGCATGAAGCTTTCGGATCCAGAAACCATCTTTATCGTGTTTTCAGAGCTACTATTTCATCCCTTAATCAGCGGCTTCCTACTGGCAGCGATTCTCGCGGCCATTATGAGCACGATTTCATCGCAGTTATTAGTCTCGTCGAGTTCGCTGACCGAAGATATTTATCGCACCCTGTCGAAGAAACAAGCGAGCGAGCAAGAGATGGTCAAAATGGGTCGTTACGGGGTCGCTGGTGTTGCCATTGTCGCAACGCTGCTGGCGCTTGACCGCTCGAACAGTATCCTCTCCCTCGTGAGTAATGCGTGGGCAGGCTTTGGTGCCGCATTTGGTCCACTGGTGCTGTTTAGTTTGTATAAAGCCAATCTCACCCATAAAGCGGCGATTGCGGGGATTATTTCGGGCGCGCTCACGGTACTCTTTTGGATTTATGCCCCCGTGCTTGCCGATGGTAAGGCATTGAGTAGCTTAGTGTATGAGATGATCCCTGGCTTTGTTGTCAGCAGCACTGTGATTTATCTGGTGAGCAAATTCGATAACGATCCTTGTCCTAAAACCACTAAGCAATTCCATCAGGCTGGTCGTGTACTGGCCGAGGAAAGCTAAGGAGGCGTTATGACAGACTCTCCCCGTAAACGTATTGTCGTCAAAGTGGGGAGCGCCTTAATCGCGCCCCACAAGCAAGGTTGCAGTAGCCATTATCTCTTGGGTATCGCCCAGTTTATTACTTACTGCCGTGTCCAAGGTATCCAAGTGGTACTGGTTTCATCCGGCTCGGTTGCCGCTGGTTGGCATCATTTTGAGGGCCAAGCTCAGCCGAGTGTCACGGTGAAAAAGGCCATGGCGGCCGCGGGTCAGGCGGATATGATGGCGACGTGGAATAAGCTATTTGATTTTCCCACCGCCCAACTGCTACTGACCCATGGCGACTTACGTAATCGCGAGCGTTATATCAGTATTCGAGACACAATTTTTAGCCTGCTCGACCACGGTTTAATGCCGATCATCAATGAGAATGATGCCGTGACCGCCGACAAACTTAAGGTTGGCGATAACGATAATCTCTCGGCCATGGTGGCAGCTGCGGCCGATGCCGACACCTTGATCATTTGCTCGGATGTGGATGGACTCTATGATCAAAATCCCCATGAGCATCCCAATGCCAAATTGATCAAGCAAGTGACTGAAATCAATGCAGAGATCTATGCGATGGCGGGAGGCGCCAGCAGCGATGTTGGCACCGGAGGAATGCGCACTAAGATCCAAGCCGCCGAAAAAGCCATCTCCCATGGCATTGAAACCTTTATTATCAATGGCTTTAATGCCGACTCCTTTAGCCAACTGCTAAAGGGGCAAAATCCGGGCACCCTTTTCACTCCCTATGAAAAACCGATGCAGGAGCATTTGCATTGGATGACCCACACCTCGCAAGCGCAGGGCGAAGTGATCGTCGAGGATGATTTTGACCTCGCGCTCGATCAGCACAGCGAGCAATTAACCAGCGATGATGTGGTTGAAGTCAAAGGGGATTTCTCAGTGGGCGACACTATTCTAGTGCGTAAAGGCGATGGCACTAAGTTAGCAAAAGCCAAATCTAACTACAGCAGTTGCCTACTGAGTTTTATTACCGAGCAGGATGATCAGGCGTTTGCCAGTGAATTCCAGCAAAAAACCGGCCCCATCATTTCCGATAAGAATATCGCCATTCTTAAATCCATTTGAGTGGAGAAACTATGAGCCTAATTAAACAAATATCTGCCGATGCCGCCCATGCGGCCCGCACACTCGCCCAACTCGATGAGTCGTTAAAAAACACCGTATTACTGGATATGGCGCGCTCATTAAGGGAAAAAACCTATGAAATCCAAAGCGCGAACCTGATTGACGTGCACCGAGCGACTCAGGATAACTTAAGCCCTGCAATGGTCGATCGCCTCACGCTGAACCAGCATCGTATCGAGACGATGGCGCAAGGAATCGAAACCATCGCCGCCCTGCCCGATCCCGTTGGGCGCGAGCGTTTTATTGGTAAACGACCTAACGGCTTATCTATCAGTAAGATGCGTGTGCCACTCGGCGTGGTGTGTATGATTTATGAGGCGCGCCCAAATGTCACCGCCGATGCTGGCGCATTGTGCTTTAAATCCGGCAATGCGGTGATCCTGCGTGGCGGTAAAGAAGCACTGCACACCAGCCAAGTGATCGCCAGCATTTTACAGGCGGTACTGACCGCCTATGGTTTGCCTAAAGCACTTATCAGCGTAATCCCCGATCCTGACCGCGCCCTAATGCTCGAACTGATGCAGCAGCGGGAATTTATCGATGTGATCATCCCTCGAGGTGGCGAAGGACTGATTAATTACGTCACTGAAAACAGTAGCATTCCGGTTATTCAGCACTTTAAGGGCGTGTGCCATTTATATGTGGATAAGGACGCCAATCAAGATATCGCCTTAGATTTGCTGCTTAATGGTAAAACCCAACGCACAGGCGTATGCAACGCCCTCGAGGGCTTGTTAGTGCATAAGGATATCGCGCCGCGATTCTTGCCCCGCGTCGCCAAAGCACTGACAGAACATCAAGTTAAAATCAATGCATGTCCTCAGTCCGCCGCGTATTTCGACGCCTGCACTTATATGGCAGAAGAAGATTTTGGCCAAGAATACTTAGACTTAGAAATCGCCATTCGCCAAGTCGACAGCTTTGAGGTTGCCACCCAACATATCGCTAAGTTTGGCAGCCACCATACCGAGGTGATTTGCACCGACAATGAACTCACCGCCGCCCGCTTTCAACGCGCAGTGGATGCCTCTGTCGTTATGGTGAATGCCTCATCACGTTTTTCCGATGGCAGTGAACTCGGCCTCGGCGCCGAAATCGGCATAGCCACCACTAAGCTACATGCCTACGGCCCCATGGGACTCGAAGCCTTAACCACTGAAAAATACCTAGTTTCAGGCACTGGACAGATTAGAGCTTAGCGATTACTAGCAGTCCAGCTAATGATTAAGCACTGGCATTCCAGTGACTCGCCGACTTTGGTTGGACAAGAAGTCATCCCTATAGGCTCGACGGCGGCATCTGCTGCACATGGAAGTGCAAATGCCGCGATCACATGGTCAATGATGTTCCAGACATCATAGTGACATTTCCCATATCCCTATGGATCAGATGTGAAAGAGCGGCCATGTAGCCAACGGTGCTTGTATGCCAGCGCTGAATCATCGATCTCTGCGTACAATCTAGCGATAAATATCTGATTAAACTTTTAAAGATGGGTGCAAGTCTCAGAGTGTGAGACGGATAACCAAACCATAATTCTATAAAAAATAGGTTGAATCATCCTAAAATGACTAAGCACTGGCATTCCAGTGACACGCCATTAACTCGTCCCTGAGGGCTCGACGGCGGCATCCATGCCGCCAACGGTCACTTACATGCCAGTGCTTAATCTCGTTAATTCCGGTGTATTTTTGTAGCTTACGATTTTTTACATTAACACCAAAAATTTATAAGTAGGTGACTCTAAAATGACTTAGGAGTATAGATCAACACTTCTTTCTATTTATCAAAAGACACCGCTAGCTCAACCCAGTTTTTATAATCTGACTTATTGGCTTTGAGACTCATAAGACTTATTTGATACAACTTATTTGCTCTTACAGTTAGGTTAGGAGATGAAGATGAATATAATGCACCTTCCAAATTGTCTATAAATTTATCTTTTTCTCTCTGGTTCCAAGGAGAACACACCTTATTCATAATAGATAAAATCATATCAAGGCTTTGTTGAAGATCAACCAGAGAATCGGCTCGTTTCTCTCTTGGAAAAAAAACTTGATCACTGCTTTTATAAAACATGGGGAAAATATCCATTCGATAAGTTAATTTTCCAATAGATTGACCAAAGCTAGCCTCTTTATTAATTGCTTCCATCCATTCGTCATATAGTGAGTAATGTTTATCTCTTAATACAAATAAAATTAACAATAAATAAGGATTCAGCGTTTTTTGAGCATTGCTTAGCACTGATAAAAACTTATCGACCAACTGCTCTGTTTCCCTTAGCGAAAGCCTAAATCTATCCGCCACAATAGAAACCACATTAGTAAAGTCATCTAATTCAGCTAGGCTAGGTACAAATTCCTTCCACTTAGGATTATAAGTGACTTTATTTTCAGTAATATGGCTTACAAATTCATAGCGAGAAAGCTCGGTTAACGAGTAGCGCCGCCTAAAGAACCGACCTAAATAGGTTTGAGCATCAAAGCCATCACCATAAACTGCTTTCACCGCATGCTGTAGTTGTTCAGTATCAGTCGCCACAATAAAGGCAATATTATCTAATTCAAAGAAGTGCTTAACCACTTCCAACATTTCTACGGCATAACTAGGTCGACAGCGATCGAGTTCATCAATAAAGATAAAAGCAGGCATTTTTAAAGCACCTTGCTTATGTGCAATGACTGCCGTAATTAACGCTTTAATTTCATTTCGCAAATAGTTGACTGACTGCAATTTATCGTTGTGGTCTTTTACTAAGCATTGTGCAACTGCGGCGGCAGATTCACTTAAAGTATCAGAAATGAATTTGTCATCACTTTTTGGCTCACCTTCAACTTTAATATCATCTAAATTCAAACCAACAGTCTTTTTCACCAATCCTTTGAGTAAAGCAGGCGCAGCTCTGAAGGATCCCCTCATAAATCAGCCATAGCATAGCCATATTTGAGCAACTGATTGGCGAATAATACCCAGGCCGCCAGCAATTCTTTCTCCGTGATTTGATAATCAGGCCGCCTGAGCACCTCCAATCCCAAGCGAATCGTTGAGAGTACCGTTCGATGCCCAATGGTATTGGCCTGAAAATGCTTATCCCAGCCCTGTTGCTGTGCGTGTAAACCAACTAGCCACAACAGGCATTGAACCATCAACGCTATCAGTAGGATGATGTCGAATCGCTCTGGACTGTTGGTACGACTTTGGCGTAAGCCAAAGCCGTATGCCGGGCTTTTGAGGTCACGAAAGGTTTCCTCTATTTGCATACGTTTGGCGTACAGGTTTACCAGCTGCTTTGGGCTCCGAGATTCTGGTGGTAAATTGCTGGCTAACACCCAAGGCTCTTTCGCCGATGTTGAGTACGTTTTTGCCGATGGATGGTGGCAATTAGTCCTCGTTGAACGCTGATTTGTACGCCCCTTAGGTTTGCTACGATAAAGCGTGAGATGGCAATTGATAGGGTTAGTTTTGGTCAAGGTCTTACAACCCAGGCTCTTCGCTTGACCGTTGGCCAAGTCATGTGTACTGCGAACTGCACGCCAATTTTCAGCGCCAATATCTGCAAATTGAACTGTACCGCGAATACGGCTTAGCCAAAACCAACCATGCGCCTCAACCTCTTTGTACCAAGGCACTTTGAACCCCGCGTCAGTCACGATGAGAGGGGTAACATGCAAAGGTAAAATCTTGGCTAAGTCCGCTAAAAAACCGTTGTGGGAGGCCTTAGAGCATTGTTCTGATAGGGGATAGGACTTCTCATACAGGGTAATAGAGCGGCCATTGAAGGCTATTGAGGCGCGCAGAGCCATGATGCGTTTATGCTCTCGGATGTCTGACCAATCGACGAGCACAATCGGCATAGGGTTACCAGAACAGATGAGGCTGGCATGCCATTGGTAGACAGCTAACCGTTCTTGATGCAGATGCGTGTTGCCGAGCAAACGATCAATGCGCTTGATGTTGTGCTTGGTTCGGGCCGTGGTTGGTAAATTTCGACCTAACTCAGTCAAGGTCAGTGTCTTACATTCAATCAGTGCCTTAGAGGCCAGCATCAAGCTGTTTAATCGTTTTAGGTGAAGTTCTGGGCAGTATTGGTGTAAAGAATGTTGTAGGATATTGGCTTCGCGCATCTTGTTGTCCAAGTGTAGTTTTTAGCGAAACCATTTGATCATGCAACAAGATGCGCTTCCACTCTAATTTGATGATTTATTTGTAAATCATCAGGGGATTCTTCAGGGCGCAGCTGCTTTGATAAATCGGGCTGATTTTTCAGTAATATTTGACAGAATTTCATTTTCAGCAGGCAATTGCTCACTTAAAGCATTTATCAAAGATGAAATAACGGTAAGCATAGGATCGTCAGAGTAATCCTGCTTCCATGCATCAATGTAAACAACAGGGTGCGTATCTTTAATACTTTCCATCCAGCGATTAATAAAGTAGGTTTTACCAGACCCCCACTTTGCATTTAGGTTTAAAACATAGCCGCCATCGATGGCATTAACTGCCAAATAATTGTGTAAAAAAGAAGCGTATCTAGCGCGATCTAATGTATCCCTTGGAAATAGTTCCATTCCTTCTGCGCAAAACACAGGCTCTTTCCAGTTAAACTCTACAATATCATCAGACATAAAATCCCTTTTTATTAATTAGTTACTCATACCTCAGAATAAAGCCGTTATGTGTGCACTATCAACTCAATGAGCAATACAGACATCTGAGTTCGCTGAGTTAAACATTCTCGCGACAGTGACCATTGGCGACATAGCCGCTCATTCACATCCATGTGATCGCGGCATTCGCACATCCATATGCTGCAGACGCCGCCGTCGAGCCCTCAGGGACGACTTCTTATAAAATAAAAGGGCGACGTGTCACTGAAGTGAGAGTACTTAATAGCAGCCATTTACTAAACCCTATGCAAAACTTCGCGGCATAGTTTACTCCACCCCATCACACTGCGATTTACCCGCTTGATAACAGCTGGGTTGCCGTGGGCAGACGGCACCGCGGGAGCAGATAAGCCGGGCATCATTTTTAATACCGCGTTCAATCCAGTTGATATTCAATATTTTAGCCACGCTGACGAGATCGCTTTTAATATGCTTGGGAATCGCGACTGATCCGCCGCCAGAGACGCAGGCGGCTTTTAAATCATGGGCGATAGAGAGTGCATCCTTACCTTGAGCCTCAATGGCCGGATTTAAATCGATACCGGCACAGAGCACATGGGGGTTGCCCGCCGAGTCTTCGACCTTAATCGACTCGCAGCAGTAAATCCGTGGTTCATTACCCACATTTAAAATCGAAATTTGCGCCGATGTCCCAACTGAAGGTTCACTGATCATTCTAAACACCGCCCAATGCTGGCAAGGGTCTTCCACCAGCCGCATATTGCCCCAAGGCAGGGGAATGCCATTACCACGGTAAACGGCCTTGAGTTTGCCCGGCGCATAGGCATCAAAATAATGCCAATGGGGATAAGGCGATACCACAGTCATCCGTCGCATGGCGACCGAGGCCGACACTTGCAGCTGTTTATGCACCTCAATTTCGTAACCGTGACGGTCGAGTAATTGTCGATACGGCACCTTAGGGCATAACAGGGCTCCGGCAAAAAAGCTGGATTCGAAGTCGCGCCACGCATGCAAAATATCCTGCGCGTTCAGGGTATTAGATTGCATCGTGACTTCTTCATCCATCTCCAGTTTTCGGCCGGAGATCATCACATTCTTAAGCCCATCTTTGTTGTGCAATACGCAATGACCGATATGGGCGGCGAGATCGTACTTCAGCCGACTGGGGCGATTTTTAAGGACTTTATTGATGTAAATCGTGCTGGGCGGCTCGAAGAAAGAGGTCACTAACTGATGGGAGCTTACGCCACGCTCGTCGATCACTTCCTGGGGCGTACTATCTATCCATTTGATTTTTAAGCCTACGCCCTTGGCGATATCCAACATCTCCTCGAGGGATAAGGGCATACGTTTTAACCCAACCTCTTCGGCGGCACGTTCAAGATCGGGGAAATGGTTTTGATGGTGCTCCTGATGGGCGCGAATTAATAAGTGGGCGAATTGCCGACCCGAGATCCCAGTCTGGGATAGCATTTCAGGGATGGCTATTTGCAAAATATCATTTGAAAACAAAAAGCTGGGTTCGAGCGCCATGCCACTGATCCCGCCACGGCGGCCCTTGTCCGGCGTGATGGCACTCTCCTCGGGCACGTCGTCTAAAAACCAGTCAACGTCCTTTTGAAATACAGTGGCAATCACGGCCAACATTTCGGCACTGGGTACGCGTTTGCCGCGTTCGATCATCGACAAATATGACACAGAGGGCGCACTGCCCGCATCGACGCGGATGCAACGTGCTGATAAATCTTCCATGGTTAAATTGTTACGTTTCCGTAGGTTACGTATTTTTGTCCCAAGGAAGTGTGATTTTCTCATCAAGCTCTGGTCATTGCGCATTTTGTAAAATTCACATTGTAAAATTTTTATTGTGAAATTGTAGTCAAAAAAAGACTAGACTACAAATTAAGCAATCGAGGAAGGGTTATCCACCTAGCACTGCTTAACGATTAACGCTGTTGGACAAGCTAAAGTGAAATCAAGGCCCTAATTTTTAAATTGGAAAGTGTAGAGGAACTAGCGATGAATATGTCAATTATCAAGAGCAACCAGATCCAATCGAATCTTAACAGCTTCATCGCCGAAGAAGTGCTTGCCGTCGCCCAAGTGAACGTGGCCGAACATGAAAAACCTGCCCAGGCGAAGCAGTTCCTCGACCGTCATTTCCCGCTGGATGCGGGTTCGCACCAAGATGTGATCAGCTATGTGGTTTATTACCAACACCTGCTGGCATTTTTTGCCGACGGCAGCCACAGCGGATTACGCCAAGCAAAGCAGTTTGTTGCCTTCAACGGCACTAAAGATGCACCGAGCGCCATAGTGTTACAGGACCAAGGCTGCCATGTAGAGTTGTGTTTCGACCGCACTGGCATGATAGGCGCGCGGGATTTAGCGAATTTGGAAGATGTGCAAATTGAAACCCCAATGGCACAAGCGACTGAGCCAAAGGACACTCGCAACGCCACATCGCGCCATTGGTTAAGCCTGTTACATGCGGGAATGCCAAGCGCCAACGATATTCAAGACAAGTTATTTACCGCTAAAGACGGTGGTGACTACAGCCTGCAAAGCATTGTTAATCTTTAATTTAATCCTACAGTTGGAGGAGATGAAACCATAGGTGAATCTCCTCAGCTTTCCTTTATGATCATTCCATCGGCCCAACAATCAGTAAAACTGACTCTCAAAATAAATTAAATTGATTTTATTGAAGATTAATTCCATCGCTATAATACCCGCTTTTATCAGCGTCTCAGTTCTAACCTCGTTGCCATATAAAACCGCGCTCCAGTAGTTAGAACCAAACACTCAGTCGCAAACCTAAGGCGTTATGAATTTTTCATCGATAGTCTCGCAACTTAAGCAACCTCATCGCCTTGTGTTTATCTGCGCCGCGCTACTGTGTCTCGCGCCTGTTATCTCATCCCCTATGGCACTTGTGCTCGGTTTTACCTTAGCCAGCCTAGGTTGGGTGCCAAACGACTGGAATATCGCCGCCCTCACCAAAAAATTACTGTCCTATTCGATTATCGGCTTAGGCTTTGGCATTAACTTCAACGCCGCGATTGAGGCCAGCAGCCATAACCTCGGATTAATTGTCGGCTCGATTATTTTTACGCTGATCTTGGGCTTTATGGTGACTCGCGCTTTAAAGTTTGACCCGATCACAGGCCACTTAATCGCCTCAGGCACCGCTATTTGTGGCGGTAGCGCTATTGCCGCCGTATCGCCCGCCATTAATGCCAAACCAGACCAAACCGCTACCGCATTAGCCTGTGTATTTGTACTCAACTCGGTGGCTTTGTTTTTATTCCCCGCCCTCGGGCATTTGCTCAATATGAGCCAATACGATTTTGGCGTGTGGAGTGCCATCGCGATTCACGACACTTCCTCAGTCGTCGGCGCGGCCTCTGCCTATGGTGATGAAGCACTTAAAACCGCCACGACCATTAAACTGGCGCGCGCACTATGGATTATCCCTATCGCCCTTGTCAGTGCGCTGATCTTTGGCGGCGATAAACGTAAGCTTAACCTACCGTATTTTATCGGATTTTACTGTTTAGCCATCGCAATCGCCCATTGGTTACCGCAGTTTCAGCCGCTCTACGACACGCTGTTTATTGTGTCGAAACGTACCTTGGTTCTGTGTCTGTTCTTGATTGGTGCGGGGATTACGGTGCAAAAAATGCGGGCAAGCGGCCCTAAGCCTTTGCTGCTGGGCGTGATCCTGTGGACGGCAATTGGGGTAACGTCTTTAGGTTATATTCTGTATTTTCAATAGATTGGATTTGAGTCTAACGACTCTGATTGACGCGCTAACGCGGGAAGCTTTATTCGGCGTTGGGTTTAATCCGCCAAGCCAACCCCAGTACGCCTAAAAAGGCGGAAAACTCAATCAGCGAGCGGAGTAATCCTGTGGTTTGCGTGGATGCAACGAGGGCAATCAGGGAAAACACGATAATCAGCCAGTTTTTCAATTGCATCTTCCTGCAAACTTAGGGGATGCTCATTATTGTTTAGAACTAAAAAGCCAGCCAATATCGATTTTCAATAACAAATAGCTATAAAAACTAAGCCTGAGAGTTTAGCTTAAGCGGCTTTATGGGCGCTATCGGACTCGTTTGCCGCCAGTTCTTGGTTATGTTCTTGAATAAAATCCTCCATAAACCAAGCACAAAAGGTGTGGCGACCATCTACGTCGGCCTTGCCATAAATGGTCGACGCCTGTTGGCGCACGGTTTTCTCTTTTGTCTGCCTCACTTCGGCAATTTCTTTAAAACTCAGCCCCTTAAGCAATAAAAACGCGACTTGCTGCTCGCTCTTGGTAAAACCCCAAGTATCAAACTGGTTTGATACGGCTTGGCTGTATTCCTGTCTGGCGGAGCGCATTTGGGTCGACATATTGTCGATTTTCTTATCGGCGTACTCGAGGCGTTTTGCTAAGGCTTTAACCTCGCGCGAGCGGCGCATTAAATCGTAACTGAGGTAGATGGCCCCGACAGCGGTGAGCACTAAGAGTATGGCTTCCTGCACTAAATGCCATTGCGGAATGCCTAATTGAATGTCGGAACTAATGTCAAAAAGCTTAAAGCACATGATGAGTGCCAGCAGACCAATAATGACAATATCCTTCATCTAAAACTCCTAAATAAAAGCAAAATCAATCAATTATTTTATGGGGCATATGTACCATAGGCGGGTTTATGATACAGGTCCCCGACGACTTTCACCCGTCAATCCCTACACTGACAGCATTGTTTAATACCACAGAATCATCTCATGTCTGTCAGTTCGTCTTGTATCAAGTTATGTCTGTTGACCAGCTTAGTCGGCAGTAGTTTCCCGTGTCTTGCGGCGGAAGCCGAACTTTCCCAAGCGCTTTCGAGCAGCCAAGCTAGGTTGACTCATCTCACTTCGTCGAATACCCAATCGGCAAATTTATCCAGCTCGACCTGGCTCACTGGCCTGCCGAGCATTAGCTTAAGTCACCTCGGGAGTTTGGATAATAGTAACAGCTACGAGCAGGAACTCTCAGTCAATTTGCCATTTAAATCGCCCGCGCTACACAACAGCGATAAGCAAATAAAACAACTCGCCGAGCGAATTCATCAACAACAAACAGCGCTGCAAGGCTTGTATCTCTCGGGATTATTAAGGCAGAGCTTGTGGGAATACCGCCAGAGCGAAGTCAAACTGTCGCAGCTTGAGCGCAAACAGCAGTTGCTCGATAAACTCCATCGCCAGCAAAAACAACTGACCGATGCGGGGGAACTGCCACTGGCCAACACTCTGCTACTGGAGCGGGAAAGTGTCGATATCGCCTTAAGCCGCGCCGACATTCTGCAGCAACAAGCCCAATCTTTAGCCCTGTATCAACAGCTGACGGGTCAAGACCGAATGCCGAGCGCGATAGAAGAAACTGACCGCCCGCTTGGCAAGGGCGCCGAGACCTTAGCCCAACATCCCCTATGGCAATTGCTAAAGCTGCAACAACAGCAACACCTGCTGCTGATCCAAACTCAGCAAGCGGGTGAGCGCGATCCTTGGACCGTCTCACTCACAGCAAAAAATACCGCGGATACGGGCGTGGATGATCAGCAGTTAGGCATAGCCGTGTCAGTGCCCTTAACCTTGGGCTCGGCGCTGTCCCAGAGCGATTTGTCCCAATGGCAACAAGCGAATACCGAGCAAAGTCTCAATCTTGACCGCAGCGCCCTCGAGCTTAAAAACCAATGGGATCAATTAGTCCGCCAGCAAACTAACCTCGTCGAGCAACAGCGCCTACTCACCCAAGCGCTCGCCCTCAGTCGCACCATTACCGAGGAACTCGCCAAGGTAAAAGATCAAGATCAGGTGAGTTATGAAGTCTGGCTACGCCGCTATATGGAGGCGCTCGACACCGAATCCCGCTTGGCGCTCAACCGCGTCAGTTTACAACAACTGCATTCCCAACAACTCCAAGCCTTAGGAATTTCATTATGATGGCCAAGTACGGCGCATGCCTTCTCTGTTTATCCACGAGTGTTGTAGGTTTGGCACAGGCCGAAAGCTTAGCCATTAGCGCCTTAGGTAATCTCGACCTCAATTACACCCAACCCCAAAGAGTCGCCAGTTATGAGGGCAGCCCACTGCCGGCGCAGGTTGAAATCCTCCCCGGCAATGATTACTGGATCAGCACGCCCGAGAATATCCAGCAGGTGCACTTTCTCGTCGGCCAAGGCCAGCGCGTCAGTAAAGGCCAAGCGATAGTTAAACTCACAGGGCCAGAAGTGTTCCACTACCTCGCCCAAGTCGAGGCCGCGGCTACCCTGTATCAACTCGCCAAGAGTCGTTATGAGCGCAACAAACCTTTGCTCGCCAATGGCAGCATAAGCGCCGAAAAATGGCGTGAGATCAGTCAGGACTATTTCACGACTCACCTCGAATACGAGCATATGCAGCACTTTATGGAGCGCGTCCACAGCACGGATGCGGCTACCGACTCCTTAGTGGTCGCCGCGCCCGTTGACGGTATCGTTAAACTCAATGCCATCAGCGGCCCTTATATGGCGGGGGATCAGCTATTTTCACTGGTGCCCAATAACAGCATCCGCGTCAAAGTGAATGTGCCGACGGGCCAGTCCCACTCCCTGTCGGCCATCAATATTAATCAATGCCATATCGCGATTGAGTCACTGTCGGCGATTGCCGAAGGCGCCTTTGTCACGGCTTGGTCATCGTCGGTGCCACAGGAATGTAACCTGTTGTTAGGTCAGCAAATGACTGTGGTTCCCGAGTATCAAAAAGCCGTGTATTTGCTCCCCAAAAACAGTGTGTTTAGTTGGGAGCAAGACAGCCAAGTGTTCACTCTGTCCGATAACCAGCTCAATGCGCTAACGGTCGATATCTTAGGCTCAACTCCGGAGCAATATATTGTCGCCAGCGATCAAGACTTGAGTCAGCTGCAAGTCCTATCCCAGTCGGTTGCCGCGGTGAAAGGCATCATGCTCGGTTTAGGAGGCGAATAAGATGCTCACCTCTGTGATCCGTTTTTCGCTCACTCAGCGACTTTTTGTGCTGATTGTGGCGCTGATCCTCATGTTGGCTGGCGCACGAGCTTGGTTTGCCATTCCCTTGGATGCCTTTCCGGATATTTCCCCAACCCAAGTGAAGATCATCCTCAAGGCTCCCGGCATGACGCCGGAGGAAATCGAGGCCCAGATTACCGTCCCGATTGAAACCGAGCTGCTCGGCATTCCGCAGCAATCGATTCTGCGCTCGACCACTAAATACGCCATTAGCGATATCACCCTCGATTTTGAAGAAGGCACGGATATCTATTGGGCGCGCCAACAGGTGAGCGAGCGCCTCTCGGCGGTCTGGGACAGTTTTCCCGAAGGTGTGAGTGGCGGTGTGGCGCCAATGAGCACGCCGCTGAGTGAAATCTTTATGTTTTCACTCGAAAACCCCAATCTTTCCCTACTGGAGCGACGTCAATTACTCGAGTGGGAAATTCGGCCGCTGCTGCGCACAGTGCCGGGTGTTGCCGATGTGAATATCCTCGGCGGTTATGCCAAGAGTTTTAGCATCAGCCCCAATCCTGCGGCGATGGCGGCTGCGGGTGTGAGCTTTGCCGCGCTACAACAGGCAATTGTGGAGAATAATCACAACGAAGGTGCCGGTAAGCTCACCATAGGTACAGACACCATCATAGTGCGCTCCGAGGGACGCATCGATGATATCGACGAGCTTAAACTGCTAGTGATCAAAGCCGATAATGCCAAGGTCTACCGCTTGCAGGATCTCGCCGATATCCAGATAGGCCACCTTGCGCGATACGGCGCCGTCACTAAGGATGGTAACGAAACCGCCGAAGCCTTAATCATTGCCCTCAAGGATGCCAATACGGCACAAGTGGTTAACAACATTAAGGAAAAACTGGCGCAAATCAGCCTGACTCTCCCTGAAGGCAGCCAGATAAACACCTTTTACGACCGCGCTAACCTGATCAATACCGCTATTGAGACCATCTCCAATGCGCTATTCGAGGCCGTAGTGCTGGTCATCGTATTGCTGGCACTGTTTTTAGGTAATGTGCGCGCCGCGTTAGTGGTGTCCCTGTCGCTACCGCTAGCCGCACTGTTCACCTTTTTGATGATGGATTACTTCAATCTCTCCGCTAACTTGATGAGTCTTGGAGGCCTCGTTATCGCTATCGGCATGTTAGTGGACTCCTCCGTGGTCGTGGTTGAAAACATGGTGAATTTAATCGCCACTAAACAGCGTTTGCCGCGTTTACACTTGATCTTTCGCGCCACCAAAGACGTCGCCATTCCCGTAGTCTCGGGCACGGTTATCGTCATCATAGTGTTCTCGCCACTGCTCACCCTCAGTGGTTTAGAAGGCAAACTCTTTACCCCAGTCGCCATCACCATAGTGTTTGCCATGCTGTCGGCGCTGGTGTTATCGCTGACCGTGATCCCCGTGATTGCCTCATACCTCGTTAACGAAAAGGCCGCGAAAGAACCTAAGGCCATCGAAAAGCTCAAGCATCTTTACCTTGGAAGCCTAAAAGCCTGCTTTGGTTGGCAAAAACCTTTTATGCTCACCGCCTTTAGCTTGCTGATCGTCAGTCTGGGCCTATTTAGTCTGGTGGGGAAAACCTTTATGCCGACCTTAGATGAGGGCGACATCATTCTCCAGTTAGAGAAATCCCCTTCGATTTCCCTCGACGCCTCCATCGCTATCGATAAACAGATCCAGCAAACACTGCTAAGCCAAATCCCCGAAATCAAACAGATGGTGGCACGCACTGGTGCCGATGAGATTGGTTTAGATCCCATGGGATTGAACGAAACCGATGTGTTTTTAGAGCTGGCGCCCCGCAGCGAATGGCGTTTTGCCACTAAAGAGCAGCTTATCGATGCCATCCGCACTGTGCTGCTTAAATATCCCGGCGTGAACTTTAACTTTACGCAACCGATACAGATGCGTGTCTCCGAAATGCTCACAGGCAGTATTGGGGATGTCGCGATTAAAGTATTCGGGAATGATATCGAGACCTTAGGAAAACTCACCAGCGAAATAGAACAACTGGTCACTGCAACTCAGGGCAGTGTCGACGTTAAGATGGCGATGATTGAAGGCAGCCCCTTTATTAATCTCACCTTAGATAACGAGCTCGCCCGTGGGTTTGGGATGAGCACTATGGAATTTGCCCGTTACCTCAAGAGCCAACTCGAAGGTGTGGTCGTCACCGAGGTGCTGCAAGGGAAGAAGCGCACGCCTGTGCTTATCGCCAATAATCAGGCGCAGATCAGCAATATCAACGAACTGCAAAATCAGCTATTGGTAATGCCAGATCATTCCCTGAAACGCCTAAGTGACGTGGCAGTATTGAGTTATAAACAGGGCCCTATCCTGATCGAGCGGGAACAGGGAAATCGCTTTTCGGTAATCACCACCAACGTTCAAGGGCGGGATATTGTGGGCTTTGTGGAAGAGCTTAACAGCAAAATCGCCAAGGAAATCAAACTACCAAGCGGCTATAGCGTCAGCTTCGGTGGCGAGTTTGAAAACCAGCAGCGCGCCACCAGCAATTTGTTGCTGGTGATCCCAATAGCTATCGCACTGATCACTTTGATTTTATTCACCACCTTTGGCTCGCTAGCAAAATCGGGATTAATCCTCGCTAACGTCCCGTTCGCTATGATGGGCGGTATCGTCAGCTTGTATCTCTCGGGGGAGTACCTCTCGGTGCCCGCTTCAGTAGGTTTTATCGCCCTGCTAGGTGTCGCCGTGCTTAACGGCGTAGTGATGGTCAGTTATTACGAACAAACCAAATACTTATTTGGCAGCCTCAGGGAGAGAGTCGAACAGGGTGCCGCGCGGCGACTCAGACCCATTCTGATGACGGCCACCACCGCCATGTTTGGTTTGATCCCCTTAGTGTTCGCCTCGGGCCCTGGTGCTGAAATCCAAAAACCTTTGGCCATTGTGGTGATCGGTGGATTGCTCACATCGACCATTACGACCCTGTATTTACTGCCCATGTTGTATTTTTGGCTGGAGAAACGCCGATGAGCACGGAACAACTGCTAGTCCTGATCGCCCAAAACGATATTAAGGACGATATAGTCGACACTCTGATTGAGTTGGAGTTTTTATCCGGCTTTAGCTTGGGCAATATTTGCGGATTTAGCCGAGAGCACAGCCATTTCAATATCAAGGAACAGGTGGAAGGTTATCGGGAGTTTTGTAAGTTTGAGATTATGCACCCTGCAAGCCAGCAAAGCGCCCTGCTTGAAGCACTAGCAAAGGTCTGTAAACACAACCCATGCCGTTATTGGATTATGCCCATCTATCAAAACGGCACGCTTTCCTAACGATAAAGGGCATACGGAACCTTCTGTATGTGTATGCCCTTTGATTAACTACAGAATCGGGGTTGGGCGACGCACTAAGTAACCACTGACGATGGAGAGGATGCAATAGGCGGTAAAGAAGTAGAATCCGCTTTCAAACTGCGCCTTGGTCTTTAGCATTTCGCCCATGCCACCCGAGGCATTGCCCGCCAAAAAGGTAATGATCAGGGCCACCACAAACACATCGGCCATCGACCATTTCGCTAGCGCAGACACTAGATGATGAATGCGCCACTGCAGCGCAACCGAACTCACGCTTTGTTGTACCAACATCAGACTGAGTTTCACTGCGGGGATAATGATACTAAACAGCATCACCAGACCGGCCACTAAGCCATTGCCAGAGTTATATAATTCGGTGACTGTGCTCCAGATACTGCGGGGTTGCTGCAGCACCTCCACCTCTCCTTTGAGGTTATTCAGCCCCAACAGGCCACTGACCATATTTAACATGCCGCGGGCACTGTCGCGCCCCGAGTTCTCATCGAAACTTTGTGCGACCTGCTCAATCCCTTGTTCGGTGAGTTTGGCCTTATCTATGCTGCCATTGAGGCTCAAAATGGGTTGAGTCACGCCGGGAATTAACAGCGCTAAAGACAGCAGAATAACGAGAATGGGAAGGAGAGATTGACGAACACTGTTCATAACTGAGCCCAAAGCAAACTTTCACCCAGTGTAAGGCTTTTGGCGCAGCGGGGGCAATGAATGGCACTTAAGATCTTGGTAGATATCAAGTGCAACTTGGGCAATCAATAAAAGGGTGATGGATCTATATCTAAGGAGCTTGGCGATACGCCTCGCTCAATGTGAAGGTCTGATTTAAGAAGGTCTACCATGGCGACTTCAGTGTAACGCTTTGCTTTTAGAGAATAAAAACACTTCACAATTGGATGTAATGCATCTCTATCCTTGGAGGTCCAAACAATACCAACTCGACCATCGGACAATTCGACTAAAGAGCCTACAGGATATACACCGATACAACGAATAAACTCATAAACCAGCTCTTGATCTAAGTGAAATGGCGTCAAGCTCAGTAAGATCTTAAAGGCGGCCGCAGGACTCATGGCCTCTTTGTAGCAACGCGTCGCGGTTAAGGCATCAAATATATCGACAATACAACTCATCCGACCGTGGCGAGGTATCTCATCTCCCTTTAATCCCCTTGGATAGCCCCGCCCATCTAATTTTTCATGGTGCATTAGGCAGATATCTTTACTTATTTGAGACAACCCTTTGGTTTCGTTCATTATTTCAAGTGCATATACTTGATGCAACTTCATATGCTCGAATTCTTCAGGCGTGAGCTTGCCCGGTTTATGCAGGACTTTATTGTCGACCTTAATCTTGCCGATATCATGCAAAATGCCGCCCACCGCCATTTCTCTTAACATAGCGCGGTCGAGTTTAAGGTATTTACCGAAAGTAACGAGCAGGAAGGCGACATTCACTGAGTGCTCTAACAGATAAGCATCTTTAGTGCGCAGTGCTGACATACACTTTAGGGCGTCTTCATCCAACAACACTGACTCGATCATGCTGTCAGCAAGTGCTTCAAAAGGAGCGACTTCAATCGCTTTACCCTCGAATGTTTCTGAGAGTACTTTGCGAATGAGATCCTTCGCTTCGGTCAAAATGACCTTCGCCTGCGCTTGTTGCTTCTCACGGGTCAGTAGGGATTTTTTAACTTCTGATAGGCTATCGTTGCTGGCTTTACGTTTAAAACCACAATGTTCAGCCGAACGCTCCGTATCGACCCAAACATATTTGATGCCACTCTTTGATAATTTTAGAATCGAGTCCTTGTGCTTGATTTGTCCAGCATTTGCAATTGCCAACCGGCCCTGATCATTTCTGTCAATTGCTGTGACAAACATTCCCAACGTCAATTTCGACACTGGCAATTTGATTAGGTCAACCGATTCTGCCGACTCACTCATACTAGCAACCCCAAGGCATAGAGAATATTACTGCTATCGACTACGTAACATGCCGCACGATTGGGCGCACGATGCCGTTGTTTACTTCCTGGAAGTATAGGACAGTATAACGCGCATTCTATGCTGAGGAAGATAAAAGCACCATATGCTTTGATGATTAGCATCAAAGAACAAGACAAAAACCTAGTAGAATCCTATGCCATTACTCAAGAGCGAGCTAATCGTCTAATAATATAGCATTTTTTAATATTACACATTCGAAGCTTGCCACCATCCAACGGCGATATTGGCAGTTATAGCAGGAATGAAGATCATCATCTATCTGCTCATCTTCATCATCTGGAGCAAAATGAGTGCACAACCGCGCCGCCCGCCTTGCTTCTGAATATTGCTGTAAACCCGCCCGAAAAATCCAACGTTCAGTCTCATATTCAAACAGCTTGAGTAACTTTTGATCCATTCCCACCTCAATAGTCCTGCAAGGCTTGCTTGCCAGCATTACGCCACAGCTCACCGTCCTTCGCGACTAATAAAACAAATTGATGTTCAAGATAGACAGCTTTTACTTTGCCTTTGAGTTGGACTTTTTCGTCTGCGGCCAAGCGGTATTTATCGGTACTCATCACCGCATCCAAGCCGGTTTGTTCGAGGATATCGGCCACAGGTAGCTCAAGGGAAACCTCTTCAAGTTGACCGAGTTTGATTTGGCCCTTCACTCGTCCATCATTGCCCATTAACCGCAATCCAAGCCCAGCCAAAGCACCAATCACACCTTGACCAGTACCACCGTGCTCAGTCAGATGAATCTGTAACTGCTCAGCAAGCTGATAGGCGGCCGCTTTGGTAATGACTTCACACTTGGCTCTGAGCCCAAAGTCTATCAGCGCGTTCACATCATAGTCGGAATCGACATCCAAAATTGCAATCCCAGGATCTGCCTTAGGTGCAGATTCAGCCACCAGATGCGCGACCGCCAGACGATAGATCTCGGCTTGTGATAACGGCGACTGCAACGCAAAACACATGGCGCTATTGTGAGAGGTGTAAGGAATATCAGGATGCACAAATAATTGGTGCCGCGTCACAAAGGAAGCCTTGCCACCCGAGTTTTGCGCGAGCAAATGTGCAATTTCCTCAGCTATCTCGCCTGTGCCTTTAGTGCCAATGTCGTCGGTATCATCGATACAAATAAGCCAATTTTTCATCGGTATTCCTAGCAGTTAAAACTTGTCACGGTGGAGGAGGTCATGGGCTTTAAGCCTATGCAGCACGGGAGGCACCAGCAGGGCACCTAAGGTGGCAAAAAATCCACCCTTAAGCACGCTAGCACCCCATTGGATCAGTACAACATCGAGCGCCATGCCCGCCAACACATTCGTGAGTGCCACTTTGATCGCCCAGGCCATACAGCCAATAATGCCTAAAATCACGCAGCGCCAGTACAGGCTTAAGGTGAGAGGTAGCAACAAGGCCACCAGATCCATCGCAATAGCAGGTAAGATAAACTTCAATAAAATCATTGGGCCGCCCTTACCAACACCGAGCGCCATCGCGACTAGCCCTGCAACACCACCACAGGCAATCATGCTACCAAAACGCCCAAGTACGCCGTAGCAAATCAAATAGAAGAAACTCATCAAAAACATGCTATGGCCAGAAATCCCGAGCTTAAGCCTTAACATACTCGTCAATGCCACCAGCAAAGTGGCGCAAAAACCAATAAACAGCGAGTCCTGCAAACTCAGAGGAAGTTTTTTCTTCATTTTTTGTCTCTCGGTGAGTGCCAATGGGTGACACGCGTACTCTTGCCAAAGTGACGACTCTGGGCCGCAACCGCCATCTGGCGAGATAATTTAAGTAATTGGATTAATAAAGGAAACAGCACGCAATACACTAGCTCAGGCCAATTTTTAGGATTTCGCAGCGCCTTAGGGGTAATATGCGCGCCTCGCAGACATTGGATCTGGTAAATCTCGCGCACTTCTTCCGCCATATAGGGCAGCAAACTCAAAGATGCGGCCACCACAAAGGCCCATTTGCTCGGCAAAAATGCACTTAATACTTCGCCAATGCGCTCGGGCGCCGCCGTGATACACAACCACCAGCCGGGGATAGTCGCTAAAATAATGCGTCCCACCACCACGGCGCCTTGGGCGAGGTGATCAACGCCATAGAGCAATAAATAAAGACTTAAAGTAATCGTCAGTTGAATCACACCGAGTTTAACCACGCCCATAATACTGCCCCGGCGCGCTAAGCCATGGAGCACTAGCAAGCCATTCACGGCCGCCAGCGGCAGCAATAAATCGGCGGGCAATACAAAAGCGCAGGCGGAAAGTACGCAGACGAAAAACAGCGACAGCGCGCATAGCGTAGTTTCTTGCTTCTCGCGACTCCAACGCCGGCGGGCACGTAGTCGCCATCGACGACAACTAACCCACATAGCGCTCCTCCATCAGAGTGTCTTCCGTCAACAACCCATTGTGTAAACTGAGTTGCCGAGACACGGCACTATGCACGACTACTCTGTGACTACTCATTAAAATGGCGCAACCTTGTGCACTGAGGCGCTTGAGCAGATACCATACTTTGCGATAGTACTCTTTATCCATGCCCGCGAGTGGGTCATCGAGTAGCAACACCTTAGGCTGCAAGCAGGCTAATGATGCCAAGGCAATAAGATGCTGTTGACCGTAGGACAACTTATGAGGCGACTGTTCGGCCAGCGCACTCAATTCGAGATCGAGCAGCATTTGCTCGGCACGCTCTTTAGGCAGTTCGAAACGATTCAAACTAAACTGCATCTCGGCCAGCACGCTGGTTTCAAACAGTTGTCGACTCGGCCTTTGCAGCAATAACCCTAACTCGGCGCCGTACACACCGAGTTTAGGTTTACGGCCTAGCACCTTGAGTGGCAAACGCTGCTTTAAGTGCAGCATGCCCGCGATGGATTTTAAGAGGCTAGTTTTACCCGCACCATTATCCCCCACTAAGGTCACTATCTCGCCGGCGTGCAATTCAAACCCTTGTGGACAGCTAAACAAGGGCTGACAACCATCGAAGCAGAAATCAAACGCCTCGGCGCTCACCTGTACTTTGCCTAAGTGATGTGTACTTCCCCAAGCTCTCACTGGCGCTTCCTGCACGGTGGCATCGCTGACGGTATATATCCCCTCGGATAAACGGCCTGCCTCTAATTGCCAATAATGCTGGATAATCTCGGCAAAGGCCGCCGCATTATGCTCCACCAACACCAATGCCATGCCTTCGGCAATTAGATTACGTAATACCGCTAACAGCTCACTCACGCCATGGTCATCGAGCTGCGCCCATGGCTCATCGAGCAAGAGTAAATGCGGCTCACACACCAACTGTGCGGCAATCATCAAACGGTATTTTTGACCGAGGGAAAGGGTGCTGACTGAGGTGTCGAGCCGTAAAAACAGCCCGACGCGTCGCAGCGCTAACTGCACTTTAGGTAACATATTCTCGGCGGGGATGCCGAGATTCTCTAAGGCGAAGGCGACTTCGGCCCCAACAGTCTGCCGCAGTAACTGAGTTTGCGGATCCTGCATCACTAAGCCAGTAACCAACTCTGGGTGACGCCAAATATCGCCCTCATGCGGGCGATTCTGTACGCCCGCCAGTAGATTTAATAGACTCGATTTACCCGAGCCCGTGGGCCCACTCACACAATGGCATTGGCCTGCGCCAATCGAGAGATTAAGCTCCTGTAAAACCGGGGCTAGCTGGCTGCCATAGTTAAAGCTGACACCGTCGAGCTCGAGTAATTTCATCTTAAATCTGCCAGTTCACACCCACGAAGAACTGACGGCCAGCCTGAGGCAGGGCTTCACTCTGGTAGTAGTTCTCATCCAATAGGTTAGTGGCACGCAGATACACGTCTAACTTATCGGTGATCAGCGGCTGCACTAAGTTGATATCCACTAAGGTGTAATTATCCAACGATTGCTGTTGATACTGGTTTTGTCCGTTTACCTTCACCTGAGTCGCATAAACCTGATCGAGGATACGTTCCACATTGAGGTGGACTTGTGTCTCGAATGGGAATTCATAGCTCATTTGCCAGCGCAGTTGGTGACGAGGACGGTATTGCAGCGCATCTAAGGTATCATCGCCTTCCATTTCTTTTGAATCTAAGTAGCTGTAGGAGAAGCTCAGATCCAAATGTTCAATCACATGGTTATTAATTTGAAAATCAATCCCTTTGAACTCATAGCGCCCCATATTTTGGTAGAAACCCGCAGTATCTTTGGCAATGTAGTTCTTCGCGTCCGTGTAATAACCGTAGAGCGAGAAGTCGGTGCTGGCGGGTAAGTTTTGCTCTAAACCCAACTCAACATGCTTAGACTCTTCTGCTTCTAAATCACGGTTACCCGATGATTGCGAGTACAAGTTCACCATGGAAGGGAAACGGACTTTACGTGCCACACTTAGGCTTAAACGTGAATCGGGTACCACTTGCCAGTAGCTAGATGCCATTGCCGAGTAATTATCATCCGTGCCATCAGAGGCATCGAGTGAATGGAAAGCTCCACCTAAGGTAACGCCATAGTTGTGCTCAGATTGATACTGATATTCGGCCGCCGCAGTATATAACCATGCAGAATCATTTAGGTTTTCAGCGCCACCAGAACCGCCACCGCTACCATTGCCGCCGCCAGAACCTGTTCCACCGCCGCTTCCAGTACCACCGCCAGAACCTGTTCCGCCGCCGCTACCAGTGCCACCGCCGGAACCTGTTCCGCCACCGCTACCAGTGCCACCGCCGGAACCTGTTCCGCCACCACTACCAGTGCCACCGCCAGAACCTGAACCAGTGCCCGAGTTATTCCCCGTACCACTACCAGTATTGCTGGAGTATGTGTCCACTACAGACTTCCAGCTCTGCTCTTCAGCAATCACAGAGGTGGTTAACAGCCCGGCCTTATGAAAATCAGTGATCAGCTGTAAATTGACCCCTTGAACCACGGAGCGACCGTCTTGAGTTTGCGTTAATGCCAAATAAGTTTCATCGGCATAAGCGGCTTCTAAGGTATCGCTTTGATTGTGATAGCCAAAACCTCGCAGGGTAAAAGTATCGTCGAACTGATGGGCTAAGCCGAGCTGGAAGGTATGTGAATCGTAATCGTCGGTGCGCTCATACTTAAGTTTGCCACTGCCAGTTCCATCACGGGCAGGTTTGCCCCATTCGCCATTACGCAGTGCCGCGTTGGCAATCAGTTGGGTCTTATCCGATAACCAGTAACTACCTTGGGCATAAACGTTGGTGACTTCTTTATCTGAGTTGGCACGCAGTTCACCGTCTTGATATTTGGTCGGCTCGAAATCGTTCGACATCGGGAAACCATCGGTCTGTTGACGGCTAACACTCACTAATCCCTGCCAATCATCACCCGAACCTGCGGCGCTGATGTCGCCATTAAAGGTATTGTCTTTACCCGCTTCTACACGTCCAGACAAGGCGGGCGCAGTGCTGCCTTGCTTAGTAATAATATTGATCACCCCGCCGGCACCGCTTGGGCCGTACAGCACTGAAGTCGGGCCGACCGACACTTCAACCGAGGCAATTTGGCTGGTTGGGATCACGCTTGGGTCGAACTGCCCATCGTCGGCACTGCTCATGGGCACGCCGTTTACCAACAGAGTGACATGGCGGGTCTTAAAACCACGGATATCGACCCTAGGGGTGCCATCACCACCCACACGGATATAAACCCCGGGCACATTCTTCAGCACTTGGTCTAATGTCTGCGCACCCAAAGCACGGATTTCGGCCTCATTGATGCTCCAATGAGTGGTCGCCAATTGCTCCGCATCGGCGCCTTCGCCATGGACTACAATCACTTCATTCACATTTAGCAGGGGATCGCGGGCGATTTCATCGGCGTGAGCCGTTAAACTGAGCCCAATCGCTAACGCTAAGGACGACACTCTAAAAATCGTTTGTCTGGTAATCATATTATTGTTGTCATAGAGGAAATTTAAGATGTGCTCCCTATTGTGGTCTTAGATAATTCCGTCTCAACCAAAAAAAAATTAAAAACCAACCCAGATCGACTAATTACGGCAAATGGAACACGCCTTTAGTCACAAAGAGACAAAATGTCCAACACTGCCAACGGTATCGACAAAAAGACCCATCTTGGTCACATTTTTTTGCGTCTTAAAATGAGACTATGGTAAAAGTCACACACTCATGGCTTGCTTCTTGACACTGACGGCCTCGGCCTTTAATTTGAGCGAAAGATTCTTATTTACACGCTCTAATCAACTTGGTGTAAATGACTTTAAAAAGAATGCATTAACCTAGTTCATATTCACCGCTGAGAACCGGAACTTCAGCCACTACCTTCATTCCGTTATCTTTGGAGTTTTACTTGCCTGCTCATGCCCTGTCTGAAGACCTTAAGTCTCTCATCGACAAACTCATTCAAATGAAACAGGTTCCAGCGTCGGAGCCGATAGTGCAGCTATCTTTAACGACTGTCTCTATTCCTTTGATTTCATGGTTGGCATCACAAACTCAGTATCCACGCATCTACTGGCATGGGCGTGACAAAATTGAAGAAGTTGCAGCCATAGGTGCTTGTAAAGACATAAAATTTGAAACTGGCGTCCAGGATAACGAGCTGGCCAGTGTTTACGAACGGCAACGTGTTTTATCTAGCAATCCAGACATTCGATACTATGGCGGTGTAGCCTTTGACCGCAGCATTGAATCTTGGCCTGAGTTTGGTAATAGCCGATTTGTACTACCCAGAATCGAGTTTAGACGCAGTGCGGATCAGTTTAGTTTGCGGGTAAATCTTAATTTTGCCGATAACAATCCTATCGATGAGATCGACCTTGCGATTGCCGCTATTGAAGCGGTTATGCCAGCACGCCCCTTGGCGCCACCCAATAAACTCACCCTAGTGAGCCGCCAAGATATTCCGGACTTTCCTCGTTGGAAAACCTTAGTCGAACAAGTCGTTGAGCCTGAATTTAATCAAGATACGCCCAAGGTCGTTCTCTCACGTTTGACAGAGCTTAAGGTTAACGAGCAAGTTGATCCTTGGATGGTATTAGCCTGCTGGCAAGGCCGTAACCCCAATAGCTTTCAATTTGGATTCCAATTTAGCCCTGAGCGTACTTATATCTCCTGCTCCCCAGAGCGCTTATTTCGTCGTCGTCGGCAACAATTGTTTACCGAGGCATTAGCGGGCACGACAGTTCGCGGATTAAATAAAGAAGAAGATGTGGCACTAGCCAATGCGCTGCTGGAAGACAATAAAAATAGTGTTGAAAATCAGCTTGTTCGCCGTCACATAGTCAATATGCTCACGCCTTTGAGTCAGTATGTCGGTGCAGAAGAAGCGGCCACAATCTTTAAGTTAAATCATATTCAGCATCTGCACCGCGCTATTCGTGCCGAGTTAAAGCCTGGCGTGAACGATTTTCAGCTGTTACAAGCACTGCATCCTACACCCGCGGTGGGAGGCCTCCCTAGAGAATCTGCAATGAAGTTCATTCGCCAGCGGGAAGGCTATATGCGAGGCTGGTACGCTGGCGCTTGCGGATATTTTAATCAAGATGAGAGTGAGTTTTCAGTCGCCATCCGCAGTGCATTGATTGAGCCAGGTAAAATTAATCTGTTTGCGGGTGCGGGCATTATTGCAGGTTCAGATCCCGAGGCTGAGTGGCAAGAGCTAGAGAATAAACTTGCAACGATAATGTCGATTCTGATTGAACTATAAACATTTAACACTGATGCCAAAACATTAAAAACCCTTTGCTTTGGTCTCGGTGTAAAGCCTATCCTGCTCACCGGAGTCAATGATTTTTTTATGTTCAATATCAAAATGTTGCTTTAGCATTTGTCCTTTTTCGGTATTGGCAAAGGCAAAAAAAGTTTCTGCATTTAACACGCCTTGGATAATCACAAACGTTTGTGGCGCCCTCAGTTCAGGAATGAGCGCCTCCATATTCTTTTTGTAATCCAGTACTGCATCGATTCGTCCCGCATTTACACTATTGAGCATACTCAGCATGTCGCTACTTTCTTCGTAAAACATCGGTATGGAAGTCAGCATATTGTAACGATAGGCCAGCATGGCTTGGACTCGCTTATGGGATAAACTCTCCATCCCTGCCCAAGTTGCTGCAATTTGAGGCGTTACTGCGGCATCAATTGAATCAAGCTCAACGGCATTTTCACTCAGTAGGCTATTTTTCACATCGCCTTTGTACACGCTGAGAACCATATCAACCCGTCCGCTTTCAATCAGATATAAGGTACGAGCAAAAGGCATAAACTGCACATCGACCTGCCATTCCGGTGATGGAAAGACACGCCTGAGGAGATCAAAGTAGTAACCCGTCTCATCAGGATTAGCAAAACCCTCCCAAGAGGCTGTGACAAGATGCACCACGACCGGCTTATTGGGAGTCGCGAAAGCACAGAAACTCAATAAGCTAACACACAAGGCGGCAAGAAATAATCTCATCGGTTTCTCCTAACATTTCTTAGAAAGTGTAGGACAATTTCGATCCCTATGCCTTAGGTTTGCGCAGTATTCGCGGCTAAATTGCTTGAAATATAAACCGTAAGCTTGCATCTTCAAACATGGTCACTATAATGGCGGCCCGATTTCAGCACGCTGGAACGGGATAAAATAACAGCAGACGATTTAGCGGGTTCCCTCACCCCGCCCTACACAACTAAAAAGGCCACATATGTTAATGTTAACCCCTGCGCAGCTTCGCCGCGCACTCCTGCTATTAGTGGGATTTCACATACTGATTATTTGCCTAAGCAACTATTTGGTACAACTGCCGTTTCAATTGTTTGGTTATCACACCACTTGGGGCGCGTTTAGTTTTCCTTTTGTTTACCTTGCAACCGATCTAACGGTGCGCATTTTTGGACAAACACCCGCTCGAAGCATCATCCTCAAGGCCATGGTGCCCGCACTGATGATTTCCTATGTTATGGGAGTCGTATTCCATCAGGGTAGCTTCCAAGGGATGGACTCCTTAAGCCAATGGAACACCTTTGTGTTTCGTATTGCGTTTGCCAGCTTTGCGGCTTATTTGATTGGTCAGCTGATGGATATCACTGTATTCGCCCGTCTGCGCCAGAGCCGTTCATGGTGGGTCGCGCCTGCGGCATCGACGATTGTTGGTAATTTAGTCGATACCTTAGTGTTCTTCAGCATCGCTTTTTATGCTTCAACAGACAGCTTTATGGCCGCCAACTGGCCTGAAATTGCCACTGTCGATTACAGCTTTAAATTGCTTGTTAGCCTAGGGCTATTCTTACCCGCCTACGGTGTGCTACTGAAAGTGTTACAAGACAAGATATTGCAAACCAGCCCACAAAAATCATTTTCCTGATTAACTCAACTGGCCAGACCTGTTATAATTTGAACAGTTTTTATTCGGCCCCAATGCGTTTGATACGCTATTGGGGCTGATTTTTGTGAGAGAAAATTATGTATTCAATTGAAATCAAAGCAATCACAACTCTGACTCCCGAGTTAGCCATACAACTCATCGAACTAAGTAAGCAAATACCTGAGCTCGACCGTCCATTGACGCCAGACACCTTAACGGCACGGCTTTCAGGCAAGACTTGCTTGATTCTCCTAGCCTATGTGGAAGGCGAACTGGCGGGGTTCAAGCTGGGATACGAACAGGAAAAAGGGATTTTTTACAGTTGGTTAGGTGGCGTTGCGACAGACTTTAGACGTTTAGGATTAGCACAAAGCCTACTGGAATACCAAGAGAAATGGGCCAGCCTCCAAGGCTATAACCATATTCAGGTTAAAACCATGAATCGCTTCCCTGCAATGCTCAATCTATTGATTAGAAACCAATATTTAATTACCGAGCTGAATGCCGATCCCCAGAGTTTGATCAACCATAAATTACATTTAAGCAAGTCTATTGTGGCGGCATAAACATACCATAGATAAAAATATGCATTTTTTTGCAATAAATAGCTTGCAAACACAATTGAGAATGATTATCGTTAACTTGCGTTCCAAAACTCATCTTTAACACCGATGACTGGTAATCTGACGTTGTTAAAGTGCTCCTGAGTTTGCAAGCACGACATTGCTCACACACTCTTTTGTGGCCGGATTCATCATCCGGCTTTTTTTTGCTTGTTATTCAATAAATAAAGCTCTTTGAACCTTATACTTAACTCGCGCAGAATTTAGATTTCAGCATTATGTCCCGAAAAATGTAAGCCATCGTAAAGGTTGTTTTGTTGATCTTCCTTAGCCTCGTGATACAAGCCAATGGTGAAGATAGAGCCTTTACCTAATACAGAGCTCACCTCTATGGTGCCACCGATGCGCTTAATAATACCGTAGCTGAGCGACAGCCCAAGGCCTGTGCCATCTTTACGCGTGGTATAGAAAGGATCAAAAATCCGCCCCAATTGCTCAGGCTCAATCCCAGACCCTTCGTCTTCAACCTCGATTTTGACGCCAATCGGCATATCTTGCTGCACCCAATCATAAGTGCGAACCCAAATGCGTCCCTTACCATCCATCGCATGGGCTGCGTTCACCACAAGGTTAATCAGTACTTGCAGTAACTGCGGGCGATTGACCTGAACAGGGCAACTGGCGTTCAGTTCCGTTATCAGCACAACTTCTTGCTTTTGAATTGAATGCCGCACTAATACCAGCATTTCCTCAATGATCGGCGTGATAGGGTGCATCTCTAAGGGAGCGTTAAACTCTCCCGGGCGACTATATTGCAGTAGGCTACGGATAATAGTGCTTATACGACCAACCTGCTGAATAACTAGATCAATTTCTTCTTTTACGACGTCGGCATTATCACCCAGCTCATAGCGCAGTAACTCCATATTGCCGAGGATAACAGCGGTCGGATTATTGATTTCGTGTGCAATACCAGCGGTTAACTCTCCTAGAGCGGTCAACTTTTCATTAGTCACTAACTGCTGGCGTGTCTCATTGAGTAAAGCGACGTTACGCTGTAGCTCTAAGGTCTTATCTTGCAGGCTACGAGTACGCTCTTCGACCTTCATTTCTAGCTGTTCGGCAGCGGCCTGAATTTGCGCGTTGCGCCGCTGCAATAGGTCGAGCATACGGTCGAACTGCTCGGCAAGATTCGACAACTCGTTATCCCTATCTAACCCCAAGGCACCAATACGCACATTGCGCCCAGACTGCACCGCTTGCACCACATGGTGAATCCGCTCAATCGGTTGCAATAAACTGTAGGCACCGCGGTAAACCAGCAAACCTGAAATAAGCAGCACTAACATCAGAATGGTACCTAACTCAATGATATTAAGCAGGTAGTTATGAATAAAAGGTGACTCCGAAAAACCGGTGTAGATCATCCCAATTCGCTGTCCACGGACATCTTCTAACGGCGCATAGGCAGAAATAAACCAATCATTGTACACAAACGCCCTATCGACCCATAACTCTCCGTGATTTAACACTTTTTCTCGCACTTCCTCCGAGACCAAACTCCCCAGTGCACGCCCTTGGGATTCATTCGGCTGTGGAAAAAAATGCAAAGGAACGTTAGTCGATACCCGAATATTATCGAGAAAAATCGTCACAGTACCAATTGAACGTTCAGGCAAGGTGCCCTTGTCGTAGACAAGATCGCGGATATGATCAACGATGCGGGTGTCGCGGTTAAATAACACCCCGCCGTCGAGATACCATGCCACTTTGCCTTCAGTATCGGGGATCGGCAACAAGCTACGGCTGAGCAAACCACGGTCCTCTACTTGCTTATTGGGACTTTGTGCCCGCAAGGTCGCTAACAGTGGAATACTCGCTCTTTGCGCTAAATCAGGGTCAATCCGCGCCAAACGTTCACGAGATAACACCATCAGTCCCGAATAAGGCAACATTCCACCCATTTTCGGTAAAATCTGTCGTAAATCAGGATCCGCCGCCGCTTCAGCCACACTGACCAGCCGCAAAAAGTCTAAATCGAGTTGCTGCTTTTGCTCATCAAGAAAACTATCTATGCTCGTCCTATGATCTAATGCACCACTGAGGATCGGCCTAAAATCATTCTGGAATGTCCATGAGGTCATCACTCTTTCTAGCTGTTTTTCTTGGCGAACTTGCACCTGTTGCAGGGTGTTTTCAGCCACAGCCAAATCGGCTTTGACCTTCATAAACAGTTGCTTGCCTGTGTAGCTGATATTCCAGTAAATCGTGATAAACACTAAACTCACCAAAGTGAGCAAAATCGGCAGCAATGTGAGGATCAAAATGCGATAACGCACTTTAGCCTGCATTTGCTGCCAACTAACTCCAAAAAAGTGAGTAAAAAAAGACACTTAAAACTCCTGCTCGTCGCTAACGTCAAACCACTCTTTATATTTGCGATCTAAGGTCTTGCGGGAAACCCCTAAGTCCCGAGCAGCCGCAGATTTATTACCAGAATGCAGATCGACCACACTCGTCACATGGTGTTTTTCCACATCTTTTAATGGCCAATCTAAAGGATAACCCTGCAAAGCCGAAGACTCGGTTTTAACCTGCTGCTTCCAGTACTCCGCTGGCGGTTTGCCGAGCAGAATACAGCGCTCAATCATATTACGCAGTTCGCGGATATTACCCGGCCATTCATGTTGTTGCAGCTTTACCATGTCTTCATGACTCCACACCACTTCACGCACGCCTAATTCAGCAGCCAATTGGCGGGTAAAATGGTGGGTCAATTCGACCACATCTTCCGGACGCTCACGCAGCGGAGGAATAAAAATATCCAGCACATTCAGTCGATAATAAAGATCGCGACGGAAGTTCCCCGCTTCGACTTCATCCATCAGAGTACGGTTAGTTGCCGCAATCACCCGGACATCAATATTGACTTCCTTCTCACTGCCCACGGGGCGAATCGCCTTCTGCTCCAGCACCCTTAACAACGCTGTTTGCATTTTGAGCGGCATCTCGCCAATTTCATCGAGGAAAATCGTACCGCCGGAGGCAAAACTAAATAGGCCTTCACGGTTACCTTTAGCACCAGTAAACGCCCCTGCCGTATGACCAAAGAGTTCACTCTCAAGTAGTTCTGGGGCTATCGAGCCACAGTTAACTGGCACGAAGGGCCCTTGGCGACCGCTGAGTAAATGTAATTGGCGCGCAACTAACTCTTTACCCGTGCCCGATTCGCCTTGAATTAATACCACGGCATTGGTCGGTGCCACGCGCTCTATCACTTGCTTCACCGACTTCATGGCGTCGCTACTCCCTATGATGGTAGAGGAATAGCCGATAGAGACTTCGCGACGCAACATCAAGTTTTCACGGCGCAGCAATCGGCGTTCAATACAACGGTCAACCGCCGACATCATCTGCTCGAGATGGAATGGCTTCATAATGAAATCTGAGGCACCTGCTCGCAGCGCTTTAATCGCCACCTCTAAATCCGCATAGCCGGTCATAAAGATTACATCGGAACGTCGACCTTGCTCATCTAAGGCTTCGTGCCACTCGATACCCGAACGACCGGGTAAGCGGATATCGACAATCAGCAAGTCGAAATGGCAGCGGCTACGTAACTGCTCAGCATCTTCAATACTGCCCGCCGTTTCGACTAAGGCGAATTTCTTCGAGAGCGCCTTATTCAAAAAGCTACGCATCCCCGGCTCGTCATCGACGATCAGGACTGAAACAGCGGAAGGAAGGGGCTTGAGGTTATTATCTATCTGGCTCATAGTGCTCACGTCTGGACATTTTGACTCAATTGCGACCAATTCTAGCATTGAAACTAGACGAATAGGTCACTATGAACCATCAGAAGCATGCGCTGGGACAATTTGTCTGTAAACTATTTGCTGAGCCTGGGATCGAGCTCACAATTTAGATCATGCTGTGAAGGTAAATGCACCATTATTGGTTTGGCATCCTATTTGCTTTCCATCGAACGCATTACAATTTACGGAATCTCCCACTCAGTAGGCAATTGAGTCGGACCCCTATTTTTCGCCAAGGAGTATCCATGCTAAACGTGAAATCCCACATGAAATCTTTACTAGGCTTAGTTGTTGCAGCCAGTATGCTCACAGTGTTACCCGCTCAATCGGCTGAAGTGATTAAATTAGCCACCACGACCAGTACTGAAAACTCTGGTCTGTTACAAGAATTACTGCCTAAGTTTGAAAGTGCAACAGGCTATAAAGTACAAGTTATCGCCACTGGTACAGGTAAAGCACTGAAACTAGGTGAGCAAGGCGATGTAGATTTAGTGATGACCCACGCACCAAGCGCTGAAGCAAAATTTGTTGCCGATGGTTTTGGTGTTGAGCCACGTGGCATTATGGAAAACGATTTCGTCGTATTAGGCCCTAAAAACGACCCTGCCAAACTGCGTGAAAGCAAAACCGCTGAAGAAGCCTTCGCTAAAATCGCCAAATCTGGCTTACCTTTCTTATCTCGTGGTGACAACTCTGGCACTCACATCAAAGAGCTAGAAGTATGGAAAGCCGCAGGCGTGACTCCTGACTTCAAAGGTTACACTTCAGTCGGTCAAGGCATGGGTAAAACCCTGCTGATGGCAAACGAATTACAAGGTTACACTCTATCTGACCGTGGTACTTTCGTAGCGTACAAAACGAAGTTGGACTTAGGTGTGGATTTTGATGGTGGAAAAACCCTAGCGAACCCATACCAAGTGATTCTGATCAACCCAGCGAAATACCCAGATCTGAACCACAAAGGCGCAAAAGCCTTCAGTGACTGGCTGATCAGCAAAGAAGGTCAAAGCATGATCAACAACTTCAAAGTTGAAGGCGAGCAACTGTTCAAGGCAACCTATAGCGAATGAACGAAGGCTGGCTAGCACTGTTACAGCAGGCGTTAAGCCTGCTGTTTTCATTGGACCCCGACGTTTGGTCCATCATTTCTGTCTCGTTTTCGGTTTCGTTCGCGGCACTTCTCATTACCTTAGTCCCGTCGATGGTGCTCGGTTTTGTGTTGGCGTTTGCCTATTTCCCTGGAAAGTGGTTTGTCACCAACTTAGTGCAGACACTGCAATCGATTCCCACCGTAGTGATCGGCCTTCTGGTGTACCTCATCTTGACCCGCAACGGCCCGCTTGGGGATTTAAAGTGGTTGTTTACTCAAGAGGGGATGATCCTCGGCCAAATGCTGATTTGCGCCCCCGTGATGATCGCCATGAGCCAAGCGGCCTTCACTAGTGTCGATCGCCGCGCATGGGAAACCTCACGCACCTTAGGCGCCTCTTGGATAAGCGCCGTCTGGACAGTATGTCGCGAGCTACGTATGCCATTATTACTGGCGATTGTCGCAGCCTTTAGCCGTATTCTCACCGAAGTCGGCTGTTCGATGATGGTGGGCGGAAACATTTTAAACGTAACACGTAATATCCCGACGGCTATCGCACTGGAAACCAGTAAAGGTGATTTCGCCCAAGCTATCGCCCTCGGATTAGTGCTGCTAATCTTGGCCTTGATCCTAAACTTTGCCTTAGGTAGTTTACGCGGCAAAGAAACGCCAAGGAGCCATTAACTTATGACCCAAGCCAAACTGATTGCCCGTGACTTGGAAATGTCCTTTGGCCCGCGCTTATTATTCAAAGCCCATAGCCTCGAGTTATGCCAAGGGAACGTTATTTATTTGCAGGGTGACAACGGCTCGGGCAAGTCGACCCTAATGAAGATCCTCGCGGGTCTACAGGCGCCATCTCAGGGTAACATTGAGTTGAGCGGCTTTAAAAAAGATGGATGGTGGAAACGTAACCCTTTGCTTGGAAAGGCCATTTATCTCCACCAGCACCCCTATCTATTCGATGGCACAGTCAATTACAATCTGACTTACGGTTTACCTTTTGCTGCCTCAAAAACCGAAGCCAAACGTAGAATTGGTCAAGCAATTGAGATGGCTCAACTAGGCTCGCTATTGCAAGCCAGAGCCAGCAATTTATCCGGCGGCGAAAGACAACGCCTCGCTATCGCCCGCGCTTGGATATTGCAGCCAAAGTTACTGATGCTCGATGAGCCGACCTCCAATATGGATAAGGACTCCCAAGCCTTAGTGCTGCAAATGATCCAACAGCTCAAACAGCAAGGGACGGGAATGCTGCTAAGCAGCCACCAAAACTGTGCGCTCACCGCCATTTGCGAGCAGCAGTGGCACATTGCTGACCAACAGGTGATAACCTCCCATCAGCAAACGCACACAAACTCCACACAGGGATCTTTATATGTCGTTGCAAATTGATGCGGTTATTCTTGCCGGTGGTATGGCACGCCGTATGGGCGGGGACGATAAAGGCCTCGTCGAGCTAAACGGCAAGGCCATGATAGAACACACTATCGAACGGATAAAACCTCAGGTTAAGGAGATCCTGATCAACGCAAATCGTAACCAAACACGCTATGCTGAGTTCGGTTTTACGGTGTTAAGCGATGATCATACTGGGTTTCTCGGCCCCTTGGCGGGCATGATCACCGCTATGGGTCACACTCAAGCAGACTATCTGCTCGTGGTGCCCTGCGATTGTCCACTGCTGCCGCGGGATTTAGTCGCCCGCTTATTAACCGCCATTGAGGCAAACGATGCTGAACTTGCCGTGGCCAGCGATGGGGAACGTGAGCAGCCGGTGGTGATGTTATTAAAGCCGAGCCTGCGCGAGTCGATGACCGCCTTTCTCGAAGCGGGTGAGCGTAAAATTGATTTTTGGTATGCCAAACATCGCTTTGCGGTGGCGGCCTTTGCCGATCAACCCAATGCCTTCGTCAATGTGAACACGCCAGAACAAAAACAACGACTGGCAGCAGAGATAAACCAAAGCTAAGGCTTCAAATTTCCTAGATTAGAGGTGCAAATGAGTACTCCCTTCGTCAATCCGCTATCTATTCCCGTTCTCGGATTTTGTGCCTATAGCGGCACGGGGAAAACCACCCTACTCAAGCAATTGATCCCCGAATTAAATCAGCGCGGCCTGCGTCTGGCGGTGATCAAACATGCTCACCACAATTTCGATGTCGATATTCCCGGTAAAGACAGTTACGAGATGCGCAAAGCCGGCGCGCGGCAAATGCTAGTCGCCTCCCATGTGCGTTGGGCGCTAATGACCGAAGATGCCCGCGATGGCGACCCAGAGTTAGTCCACCTACTCAAACAAATTGAAGCCGATAAAGTCGATATCGTCTTAGTCGAAGGCTTTAAAAAACTCACGCTACCGAAAATTGAGCTGCACCGCGCCGCCCACGGTAAGCCGTTTATCTATACCCAAGACGACAATATTCTCGCCATCGCTTGCTGTGATGACACCGAGCTACCGAGCGAGCTAAGAAGACTCGACCTTAACAATGTCGCGCAAATCGCTGACTTTGTGATGGAATATGCCAATAGCTGGCAAGCCCCTAACCCCGCATTACCGATCGCAACTGTCGATGCCTGCACCTTGGGCAGCGATAAAAACCTGAGCGTGAGCCAAGGGTTAGCGCAGATTTTATCCCATGTCACGCCGGTCACTGAGGTGGAAGACATAGGCTTAGACGATTTAGATAATCGCGTGCTCGCCCGCGACAGCATTTCGCCCGTGGATGTACCGCAGCAAACCAACTCGGCGATGGATGGTTATGCCTTCGCCTATCAAGATCCGCTGCCTGCAAGCTTCACCTTAGTTGGTGAAGTCCTCGCCGGACATCAATATTCGGGCACACTCAAAGCGGGTGAAACCGTGCGCATTATGACCGGGGCCCCCGTGCCCGCTGGCGCCGATACTGTTCAACCTCGTGAGCTAGCTAACGAGGCCAATGCCAAGGTCAGTTTTGAAGGCCGCATTCAGCAGGGCCAACACGTTCGCCTTGCGGGTGAAGACATTGGCCAAGGCCAAGTCGCACTCACACAGGCCACGCGCCTAAGCGCCGCCGAGCAAGGCTTATTAGCCTCCCTCGGCCTTAACCGTGTGACGGTTTATCGCCGTCCAACAGTAGCCGTGTTTTCAACTGGGGATGAAGTCAGCCAACCCGGCGAAGCACTGAATCCAAACTGTATTTATGACTCAAACCGTTACACCATCAAAGCGATGGCAAAACGTTTAGGTTGTGACGTCATTGACTTAGGCATTATCGAAGACTCCGAAAGCGCTCTCGAAGCCACCTTAACTAAGGCTGCGGCGCAGGCCGATGTGGTGATTAGCTCTGGCGGGGTTTCCGTTGGCGATGCCGACTACATCAAGGCCGTGCTGGCACGCCTTGGCAATATCGACTTCTGGCGGATCAATATGCGCCCCGGTCGCCCACTCGCCTTTGGTAAGGTCGGCGATAGCCTATTCTTCGGCTTGCCCGGCAATCCGGTGGCGGTGATGGTGTCGTTCCTGCAATTTGTGCAACCTGCACTGCGTAAGCTCGCTGGTGAAACTCACTGGCAGGCGCCATTATTCCCAGCGATTACCGATGAAACCCTGCGTAGCCGCACGGGCCGCACTGAGTTTATCCGAGGAATTTATCGCCTAGGTAATGATGGCAGGCTGCACGTGACCAGCACTGGCAACCAAGGTTCAGGCATGCTCAGCTCAATGGTCAAAGGCAATTGCCTTATCATCATTGGAGATGATGCTGAGGTGGTGAATGCGGGTGAAACCGTGTTTATTCAACCTTTTGCCGATCTTCTATAAGAGCCACTGAGTCCCTATGAGCCAACTTGTGGATGCCTTTGGCCGTCAGGTCGAATATTTACGACTCTCAGTGACAGATCGCTGCGACTTCCGTTGTGTCTACTGCATGACCGAAGATCCCTGCTTCTTGCCCAAGGACCATGTACTGCACCTCGAAGAGTTGGCTTGGATTGCCCAAGCCTTTACTGAACTGGGGGTGACCAAAATTCGCCTCACTGGCGGCGAACCGCTAGTGCGTAGCGATTGTGATCAACTGGTGCACTTACTGGGCAAGCTTCCAGGGCTCAAAGATTTATCGATGACCACCAACGGTTCTAGGCTCAGTAAGTTTGCCAAACCTATGTTTGATGCGGGTCTTAAGCGTTTAAACATCAGCCTAGATACCCTTAACCCCGAACTCTTTACCCAACTGACACGCAACGGCAAATTAGTACGCGTTATCGAAGGCATTGATGCGGCCATTGCCGCAGGCTTTACGCGCATAAAAATCAATGCCGTGATCCTCAAACAGCAAAACGATCATGAAGTCATCGATCTGGTTAACTTTTGCCGCGACCGCAAGCTCGATATCGCCTTTATTGAAGAAATGCCGCTGGGTGAAATGGATGAACGCAAACGCATGCGCCATTGCAGCAGTGATGAAGTTAAGGCCATGATTAGCGAGCATTATCCACTACAACTCTCCAATAAACGCACAGGCGGACCCGCGCGTTACTACAAGATGGTCGATAGTCCAATTCACATCGGCTTTATCTCACCCCATAGCCACAACTTTTGCCACGAATGTAATCGGGTGCGCGTGACCGTAGAGGGGCAGCTATTGCTCTGTCTGGGTAATGAGCACTCCGTTGATTTAAAAAGCATTATAAGAGAGTTCCCCGGCGATATTGAACGGCTAAAAACTGCCATTCTCCAAGGCATTAAGCGCAAACCTCAGCGGCATGTATTCGATAATAACGAAGTACAAATTCTGCGTTTTATGAACGCCACCGGCGGTTAACCTCCTCACCTCAGGGCTAGCATCTCAATTTTGCCGTGATACACTCATGGCATTAGTCCTATTTTTTGTGTCACTCTTCCTATGGCGCTTACTCGTAAACAGTGGAATAACATCATTATTCTTGCCTGCGTGTTTATCATTAGCGTGCTCACGTTTATGGATAAGAAAACCCAAAATGTGCCCAGTGATGCGCAACGGCTATTTGATGATAATGCCCCGCTGGCTCAGTTGCAGTTGGATGGTATTTGGCTGCACAAACAAACTTCAAGCTGGGAATGCGATCCACAAGTACTCAACTGTGAGCAATGGGCAAAGGCTTGGCAAGGCTTAAGGGTCTCGCCCTTGAATGACGCGCCACAACCCACTGGCAAACCTCAGGAACTGGTGATCCAAATTACCGATATTCGCCAATCACAGCGCTGGATTTATTTCCCCGATGAAGGCGTCCTTAAATCTCCCGCGAGCAACTGGTACTTAGTGCCCCCCAGCCTAAGGGCCGATTTACAACCGATCCTCGATGCCAAATCCACCAGCTAATCTATTACCTAAAAGAACTCAATCATGCCGGAATTACCAGAAGTCGAAGTCACCCGTCAGGGCATAGCCCCATATCTTGTCGAACAAACCGTGGTTGACCTAGTAGTCCGTAACGCCTCACTGCGTTGGCCCGTTCCCGAACTTGCCAAACAGATCATCGGCCAAACCATACGCCAAGTGCGCCGCCGCGCTAAATATCTGTTAATCGATACCGATGCCGGCACCAGCATAGTGCATTTGGGGATGTCGGGCAGCCTAAGGATCCTGCCCCATGACACGCCAGTGGAGAAGCACGACCATATCGATCTTGTCCTCGCCAATGGCCGTATTCTGCGCTTTAACGATCCGAGACGTTTCGGCGCCTGGTTATGGTGCCAATTGCCAGAGGAAGCCCATCCACTGCTAGAAAAACTCGGGCCAGAACCTCTGACCGATGCCTTTAACGTCAATCAATTAGCTGCCGCGCTGGCGGGCAAGAAAAAGGCCATCAAACTCTGCCTGATGGATAACCATATTGTGGTGGGTGTGGGAAATATTTACGCCAACGAAGCCCTGTTTGCCGCCGGAATACACCCCGAGGCGGAAGCGGGCAAGATAGATATTGAACGCTTAACGGTACTGGTTGTCGAGGTCAAACAAATCCTCGCCCACGCCATCAAGCAGGGTGGCACTACGCTTAAGGACTTCACCAATGCCGAGGGTAAACCCGGCTATTTCGCCCAAAAGCTGCATGTTTACGGCCGCGGCGGCGAAACCTGCACTCAGTGCGGCAATCTACTCAGCGAAATCCGCCTTGGTCAGCGCACCACAGTGTTTTGCGGCATCTGCCAGACGCGTTAATCTCGCTCATAAAAATGCCTGCTATTGCAGGCATTTTTAGCTTCTTCGATATGGTGTTTGATTACTCTTTTAACCAACGGCCAGGATGATCGGTAAAGTAACGGTACTCACGCTCTGGCGCTTGGCACTGAGGCTTAAGTTCCGCAGCGGATAACAAAATCCACTCGTCACGGTGGGCAATCCCCATACTCTTACCGCCTTTAATATCGAAACAACTCAGCTCGGCACCGCTAGGTGCTAGCACATAACGCTGTTTGTTCTCCAGCATCCATTGCCACGCGTTACGCTCCTGCTCTTCTACTGGCGCGAGATAACTAAAATGCGTCACACTCATGGGCGAGAACAGAATAAATTGCTCTTTAAAGTTTACTAACCCAAGCTCGGCATCCTCACCTATCACTTCGGCGGTATGTAGCATCAGGCTTCTGGGGGTGCGCATTTCATCAAGCATAGCGTAACCCCAAGTGCTCACCAGCACCCAGCCCAAGGCTGAAACTAACCCCACTTTCACCAGTGCAAACTGACGACGCGCCAGCCACAGCAAGGCACACCAAAGCACCCCGAGCAAAATAAATAAGTAACTAATGCTAGTGAGATCATCGGTATAATCCGCCAGCGCTTTGACAAGTGCAGGGTGATGGATAAATGCCAGCACGCCGGCCACTAACACGAGCGAGCCCAAGAACCACAGCACACCAGTGACTAGTTTTTCAAACCAAGCTTTAGGTGAAACACCCGTTAATACCGCCGACGCCGCGAGGGCCAGCATAGGTAATGCGGGCAGAATATACACGTTGCGCTTGCCCGGGCTGATACTGAAAAACAGCACCACGAGCCCGACCCAAATCAGCAGAATCACGATGGTGGGATCGGCCTTCACCTTTTGCAGCCACTGTTTCCAATAGGCGACCACCAGCAACGAAATCGGGAACCACATCCAAGGGATCACGCTCAGCACGAAGAAATACCAAGGCTTGATATGGTGCCAAGCATTGACGTAACGCTCGCCCGTTTGCTTAAACAAAATGTTATTTTGATAGGCCACCATCTCGGGCGTGCCATGGGCTTGAACCGTCATCACCATTGGCACTAACCAACAGGCAATCACGGCCAGCATGGCCAAAGGCCCCGCCAGGCAAAGCCAAGTTAAGCGGCCCTCGAAACGGGTCTTATCTTTGAAGGCGTAAATCCCAATTGGAATGAGCAACAACAAGGGCAAGAAACCAACCCCCTTAGTGATCACCCCAAGTCCCATAAATGCCCAGCCAATAAAATACCAATGCCACTTAGGCCCAAGCATAAAATGTCTGATTAATCCGTAACATCCCACGGTTATCCAACACATCACCATGGCATCTATCTGGGCATTTTTCGCCTGCATCAAAAACTGCGGCACGATGAGGAGCAATAGTGCAGCGTTGCGGCCAACCCGCACATTCCACAATCTGGCACCCAAATCATAGACAAGGAATACCGTCAGCAAGCCACAGAGGGCATTGGGGAGTAAAAAGGAGAATTTTAACGACCCCGTGAGTTGATAAAACAGGGCAATCGCCCACATAAACACGGGTGGTTTATCGGGATAATATTCCCCCCCCCGGGTAGGGAATAACCATTGGCCCGAGGCAACCATTTCCCGCGCGACCTCCACAAACCGCGGCTCGTCGGCGGGCCAAGGGGAACGAAAACCTATGCCAACCAGCAAGATCAGCAAACTCATCAACAGCAGCGGCCAGAGTACTTGGTAATAATCTTCGCTATTGAAACGACGATTCAATGCATCCATTCCTAATCCCTATTTAGTGTTCCAATTCATCCACCTGCTTACGCAGGCTAGAACGGTAAAGGTAAGCACCGATAAGACTCGAGATAATAAACAGCCCGATACTGATCCCCAGTTGGTTATGATCAGACAAGCCAATACCCGCACCCGCAAAACTAAAAATCAGCATCTGCGGTAAATAACCCAGCATACTGCCAAATAAAAATCCCCCGGGGGAAATATGCGTCGCTCCCGCAAACAGGTTTGTCAGCAGATTACTGCCTACGGGCAACAGGCGGATCATTAAGACTTTTAACCAAGTCCGGTGAATGATCAGCGCCTCAAATTTTTGCAAGCGATGGCCAAAACGTCGCTGTAGGCTACTGCGTATCGTCAATCTCGCGGTATAAAACGCCAGCACACAGCCAAGCAATGCCGCTAAGGTGGAAAATAAGCCACCATAAATACCACCTAAAGCAAAACCAAACACAAAGGCGATCACCTGCCTTGGTCCACCGACAGCGGTAAATAGTGCGCCCACGGCTAGTAAAGCCATTAACGCATAGTTTCCTTCCGCTTTAATAAAGTGCGCCACCCAATTGCTATCGGTTACATGCTCGAATAACCCTTGCTGGGCCGCAAACATTAACACCAGCAAAATAAAGACGATAAAAATCGCCTTATAGAGTCGCTTCATCTTAATCGTGCCAGCTGGTTTCGCTACGGGCGACCTTAGCTATTTTCGCCCTGCGACCGAGCCACATGACGCCCATGATGTCGACAATTCCGACCCAGACCCGATTCCAAGCAGTATATTTAGACACGCCAACTTGGCGATCCCTATGATTAACCACAGAAATAAACACTTCGCCCCCCATGCGGCGCACCAGTGCTGGGATATATCTGTGCATATGGTCGAAGTAGGGCATGCGCAGGAAGGTTTCGCGGGGGAAGAGTTTTAAGCCACATCCGGTATCTGGTACGCCATCGTGTAACAGTGCATCACGCACTTTATTCGCAAAGCGGGACTGGAATCGCTTCCACGCGGTGTCTTTACGGTTTTTGCGATAACCGGCAATACAAAAATGTTCAGCATGAATTTGCGGCAATTGAGCCAACATAGCGGGAATATCCGCAGGATCGTTTTGCCCATCGGCATCTAAGGTGACAATGTATTTACCACGGGCATGTAAAACGCCAGTGGAAATAGCGGTACTTTGGCCCGTACTGCGCTCGTGACGAATAGCTTTAGCATCGCATTGCATCACCTCTGCGGTGTGCATAACTTCACCAAAAGTGTCATCCTGACTACCGTCGTCGACAACAAGAATTTCAAACTCAGTCAACCCTTGCAGGGCTTGGCATATCTCTTTCATTAATGGGCCAATATTGCCCACTTCATCTTTGGCGGGGATCACGACTGAAATCACGTTAAGGCTCCAAGCTTAATAACCATGAGTACGGTAACATAGGATTGTGGCAAACAAAAATCTGCATTGATAGGATGTTATGAATTAAACGGAACGCGAGCCCAGCATTGTATACGGGTGAAAATCGAGAAAAGAGCACTTAATTTGGAACTGTGAATTTCATCGAAATGACATATTCTAATGCCGCAGAAAATGCTAGTTTGGGAAACAAAATGCCAAACTGTATAAAACCTATGAACATAGTTGTAGTTGGAATGGGCTATGTTGGCCTATCGAACGCGGTTTTACTCGCCCAGCAAAACCATGTAGTAGCGATTGATTTGATGCCCGAGCGCATCGCGTTAGTTAATGCGCGTAAACCAACTGTCGCCGACAGTCTGATTGAAGAATACCTGCAGCATAAAGTCTTAAATCTCAGTGCCACGAGCGATAAAAACGTCGTTAAAGAAGCCGATTTTGTCATCATAGCCACTCCTACAGATTACGACCCACAAACCAACTACTTTAATACTCAGTCGGTCGAACGGGTCACGAAGGAAGTGCTAGCCCTAAATCCTGACACCACTATTGTCATCAAATCGACTGTGCCAGTGGGTTTTACCGAAGGGCTGAGAAGTAAACTCAACAGTGACAATATCTTATTTTCGCCAGAGTTTTTGCGTGAAGGTAAGGCGCTTTACGATAACCTGCACCCCTCACGGATCATAGTGGGTGAACGTTCCGAACGCGCCCAAGCCTTTGCCGATCTGCTTGCTCGCGCCGCAATTAAGCAAGATATTCCAATTTTACTCACAGACAGCACTGAGGCTGAGGCGATTAAGTTGTTTGCCAACACTTTTTTAGCCATGCGCGTCGCCTACTTTAATGAGTTGGACACCTATGCGGAGAGCCGAGGGCTCAACACCCGCCAGATTATCGAAGGCGTATGTTTAGATCCGCGCATCGGCGATTACTATAACAATCCTTCCTTCGGTTATGGCGGTTACTGTCTGCCCAAGGACACTAAGCAATTGCTGGCCAACTATAACGATGTGCCTAACAATCTCATCAGCGCCATTGTCGATTCCAACACGACCCGCAAAGATTTTATCGCCAACGCTATTATAAGTAAGCAACCGAAGCGAGTGGGGATCTATCGCTTAATCATGAAATCCGACTCAGACAACTTCCGCGCCTCGGCGGTACAAGGTGTGATGAAACGCATTAAGGCCAAGGGCATCGAAGTCGTGGTCTATGAGCCCGTACTCAAGGAAGACGAGTTTTTTAACTCGAAGGTGATCCGCGATTTACATGAGTTTAAAACAATGTGCGATGTGATTATTTCTAACCGTATGGCCAATGAACTCGAAGATGTCGCCGCTAAGGTGTACACCCGGGATCTGTTCCATCACGACTAAGCGTCCAAAATATAAAGGTTTACTATGAAATACTTAGTCACAGGCGCCGCCGGATTTATCGGCGCTAAAGTCAGTGAGCGCCTCTGCGCACAGGGCCATGAAGTTGTCGGTATCGATAACCTCAATGACTATTATGATGTTGGGCTAAAGCTAGCCCGACTGGCACCGCTCGAGGCCTTAAGCAATTTCCGTTTTATCAAACTAGACTTAGCCGACAGAGACGGCATAGCTGCATTGTTTGCAGAACAAGGTTTTCGACGGGTTATCCATCTCGCCGCGCAGGCAGGGGTGCGCTACTCCCTCGATAACCCCCTCGCCTATGCCGATAGCAATTTAGTTGGGCATCTCACCATTTTAGAGGGCTGTCGCCACCATAAGATTGAGCATCTCGTGTATGCCTCTTCATCCTCTGTCTATGGCTTGAATCAAAAGATGCCATTTTCGACCGAGGACAGTGTCGATCATCCAATATCCCTGTACGCGGCGACCAAGAAAGCCAACGAGTTAATGTCGCACACTTACTCACATCTCTATCAGTTACCCACCACAGGCTTGCGCTTTTTTACCGTGTATGGCCCCTGGGGACGACCCGATATGGCCTTGTTTAAATTCACAAAAGCCATTCTCGCGGGCGATACTATCGATGTGTATAACCATGGCGATCTCAGCCGTGATTTCACCTATATCGATGATATTGTTGAGGGCATCATCAGGGTGCAAGACAAACCACCTCGCCCAACACCGGACTGGCGTGTAGAAACCGGTACACCGGCTAATAGCAGCGCCCCTTATCGCGTATTCAATATCGGCAATGGCAGCCCTGTGCAATTGCTGGATTTTATTACCGCACTCGAAAGTGCACTCGGCATTGAGGCTAACAAACAATTCTTACCCATGCAGCCCGGTGATGTGCATTCCACTTGGGCCGATACCGAAGACCTGTTCAAGGCGGTGGGTTATAAACCCCAAGTAGATATCAATACCGGGGTGGGCAGATTTGTCGAGTGGTACCGCGCGTTTTATGCGAAGTAAGCTCTCTGAGAAAACAAAAAGGCCTGCTGATTTGCAGGCCTTTTTATTGGATTAGCGCTTAAAAACGGTATTCAAAACTGCTGAAGAAAGTCGCATTAGTATCGTTTTCTTGTACATCAAATTCCGATCTCGATACTGTACCGCCCAGACTCCACATGCCCTTCCACACCGGCATACGGTAAGAAAGTTCCAGCATCAGTAAGTCTTCCTTCGGTGGCTGTGGCGCCCATGTGGTCGCCACGTTGGTGCCGTCTTTATTCAACTTGGCATAACGCAGGAGCGAGGTAAAACCGCGGCTGTTATGGAACTGACCAACCAAACCAAACACAAAGACTTGAGCATCGCTATCATAGGTCGAACCTAAAGCTCTGCCGTAGTAACGCGCTCCACTGAGGTAAACAGGATCTTCATAGAAGCAGTTAGGCTTGCCATCACACTCGACAAAGGTATCCGAGTATTCCATGAATAGCTTGAACTGCTTACCCGATGTGCCGAAATGGGTATCTATCCCCCAAAGTGAGCCGCAATCGCTGCCGTTTTCACAGCTATGCTCAAGGTACAAACCAACGGGGATATCCTGCCAAGTGTCGGCATAACGTAAATCGATGCTCTGGGTTCTATGGCCCGCGTCACGGCGTTGATCGGCTAGGCAAGAATCCGAACCGTCGATGCACACCGCATTGCTTGCCACTGAGTCCCACCAAGAATCGAAGTCGCAATTCTGCCCTTCACCACAAAATAGTGTTGACCAAGACAGGCCAATTTCTAGCTGCTGAAGGGGTTTGGCGGTGAAACGCATATCCCATTCAGCCGTTTTAGGCACGGCACGCTCTTTTTCAGCCATGCTAAAACCGGTCTTGAAGGTCCAAGGCCCAATCCAAGATAACCATGGCGTTTCAAAGGCGGCGGCATTATTACGGCTGAGCGACAGTGACTGCATTGGACGCGCATTGTTAGAGCGATGCAATGCCGAATCAAATCCCGGCCCCCACCATTGCTCAACCGTACCTAAGGTCGCAATCCAGTTCCCCATGATTACAGCAAAGTAAGACTCATCGAGACGGAAGTTTTTGTTATCTTGCGGGTCGTACGTCTCAGCAACTGTGGTTTTATAGGCCACACGTGAGCCTAAATATTCGTAAGAGGCTTTAACCTCACCCTTTTCACGGTAGCCTGAGCCATAATGCTGGAAGCGAGCGGGATCGGTCGCCCCCGAGAGTTTAACCCGAGCATTGCCGCGATTATCGACGGCATTTTGATAGTAAAAGTTTACTCGGGCAAAGGCTTGCACTAATCGGGGAGACAATAGCTCGGGTTCGACTTTCGCTAAGTCACCACCAATACCAGACCACATCAAGGGAAAGGTATTCACTGGCACACGGATCACGCCCGCATCGGCCAGAGCTTGAATATCGGCTCTTAAATAAATGTCCGAGGCATCCACCCAAGGGGCGGCAGCGACGGAAGCAGAAAACAATAAACCAGATGCAACGCTAGCAGCGAGGATAGTGGGGGTCAAAAAAGCCTTCATAACATCCTTTTCATTATCATCGCGAGGCCTGATGCCTCAAAGGTTTTATGGAAATACTCAGCCTTATCAGGCTTTTGCGAGGTTAAGCTTGGCGGTCAACGCGCTTGCCACCTCAGGGTGTACAAATTGACTCACATCGCCGCCATGAAGCGCGACTTCCTTCACTAAGGTGGAAGAAATAAAAGAGTTTTCTTCGGCCGGCGTTAAAAACACGCTCTCAAGATCAGGGCTTAATCTGCGATTCATGTTGGCCAATTGGAATTCATACTCAAAGTCGGAAACCGCCCGCAAACCACGCACTAGCACGCTCGCACGCTGTTCCTTGGCAAAATCCACCAGCAGGCCCGAAAAACCAACCACTTCCACATTATCCAAATGGGCTGTGACGCGGTTTACCAACTCAACGCGCTCCTCAAGGGTAAACCTTGGCTGCTTAGATGGATTGGCCGCAATGCCAATAATCACATGCTTAAACAACTTAGCCGCACGCTCAATCAAATCGGCATGACCATTGGTAATGGGATCGAAAGTCCCAGGATAAATCGCTCTTGTATGCACTTTGCTGACTCGACTCAGATAGATACCCAAAAATCATTGCCGCCAGTCTACTCGTTTTAGCCACTTGAGTGAATCATCCCGATAAAAACCGCTGAAAATCCCGTTAAAAATTGAAATACTGGCAAGAATTCCTCGGATTAAGCCCATGTAAAGGCATGAACTGATATAATGCCGTCACTTAGCAGAGAGGGGAATCCCCGAAATGGCCCCGTCTTTACTCGCTGTAGTAACTTAGACAACTTGATTAGAAGCAAAGGCTTACAAAACAACGCAATAAGAGCATTCCTATGAAAAAAATCGCCATTTTTTGCCATAACTTTTTCTCTAACGGTACAGTAAAAGTCGCCTTATCCCAGGCCGAAGTGCTACAAGAAGCCGGGCAAGATGTTCACCTCTTTGTGTTCCATAAAGAAGGGGATTTTATGCCGCCAGAAAATGTGACGATTCATTATCTTTATGAAGCTGGCCAAAAGCCAAGCCTACAGGAGCAAAGACAACGCCTGCAGGCCAAGGTGGCCGAAGCGGAACAATCGGGTAAGTTCTCGCTATTTTTAAGTAACTCGACCGATTGCGATGTCGTTGTTTCCGGCTGCGATTTCGATCCCTGCTATTACTTTTGCCACTGCGCCCTTAAGCAAGAACTCTTGATGGAATTAAAGCGTGGTCCAGTGCATTTCTGGCGTCGCTGGAAAAAGGCTAAGGCACTGATTGGCAAAAAAATCATTACAGTTTCCAATGGCATCGCCGATGAACTCAGAGCTACATTTTGGCTTAAGCCAGAGAGCGTACAGACTATTTATAATCCTTTTAAAATCGAAGAGATTCGTAATAAGTCAAAAGAATTCAACGCTGACATTCCTAATAAGCCTTACATGATTCACGTCGGCCGAGTTACGCGCCAAAAACGGCATGATATTCTCTTTCAAGCCTTGAAACTCGCACCAAACGCACCAGACTTAGTTTTACTAACTAATCGTCCAGAGCGCGCACGGAAAATAGCCAAAAAATATGGGGTAGAAAATAGAATTATAACTCCAGGCTTTCAACAAAATCCTTTTCCTTGGATTGCAAATGCTGAACTGATGCTATTAAGTTCTGATTTTGAAGGTTTTGGATTAGTCATAGTTGAGTCATTAATCTGTAACACTCCAGTTGTTAGCACTGACTGCCCTTATGGTCCAAGCGAGATTCTCACAGGACATTTAGCACAATATCTTGTCCCCGTTCGACAACCCGCTCTACTTGCACAAAAGACACTGGAGTGCTTGGCTTCACCGCCAGCTTTAGACAATCTCGAAATATTAAAAGCCGTAGACAGCCAATATATTGCCGCTCAATATATTGCTCTGGGAAAGAATTAAAATTGAGAACTCCATTGTGAAACTCCACCTTTATAGCAGGTGGCTTTCAAATAGCCCCCTAGAAGGGGGGGCTAAAAAACTAATATTCGATATCCTAACTGAATCAGTCTCTCGACTTCCTCTTTCGCGACTTTATCTTGGTGCCTTACATATCTTCTGATGATACTGACAACGGTAAGATATATGCGATGATGACTCGTATCTGCTCATACAATTACTGGTAACAAAGGCAGTAATTGTATGAGCATTCTTCGGGCAAAGCCTCACATGAACGATCATCATCTCCAAAGGAGGTGGTTTTAAAATACCAATAAATATACACAATACGAGTATTAACTAACGACTATTATCATCATAAAAACTAAATAGTTTTCATGAGTTTTTTATAAGCTATATATCGTGAAAGACGATGCCCGCGCCATGTAAGCAAACCTTTGCTATCAAGATCTCTCAACTCTTCTGCAAATGCTGGTAACATTTCAGCTTGTTGTTCCAATCCTGCTTGCTTACATTTTTTGAGCTGATAACTTAAAAGAGGCCGCATCAAAGTATTTTTTATATGGCTTAACTCCTTACTTCCTAAGTTTTTTTGGTAAGTGTTGTAGATCGAATTGATTACTATGTGATAATCACGAATAAGCTTTGGAGTTGGCTTTTGTTGTGTTATCGAATTCTCATACCTTGTGTATAGATATAATGGGGTTGGAATAACGACTGTCTTTGGACGTTTTGCTAAAATGGAGAAACTGTACGAGATATCTTCATAGTTGACTCCAGGAATAAAATAAAGCCCTTTAACAAGCTGTTTCTTATATAACTTATTCCACACAACCGATCCAATTTTATAAGGCTTTTTATTTTTATGATATAAAGGGTCCGAGATTACTTTATAATTTATTTTTTCAATTTCAAACTTTTTATCTGGATGATCGAAGCCATCAGAATAAACACTCTGCCAAACAACCAAATCCGCTTTATTTTTTTGCGCAAAATAATAGGCTATTTCTAATGTTTGCGGTTGTATCGCATCATCTGGATCGATAAAAAAAATGTAATCACCTAGAGCTACGTTTAAGCCAGTATTGCGAGCGACTGATACACCTTGATTATTCTGGTTTACAATCTTAATTCTTGCATCGTATTTTTTATATTCATCTAAAATAACATCACAATTATCAGGTGAACCATCATTAACACAAATAACTTCAAAGTCTTTAAATGTCTGCGACACAACACTTTTCAAACATCTTCTTAAAAACTTCTCAACATTATAAACTGGAATAATAACAGAAATTACAGGGTGTATATTTGAAATTTCCATATTCACTTCAATCCTAAAGACGTCTTTTCAATTATTCAAGCACAGTAAAATAACATAAAAATAAACTTTATGATAATACAGTTCTATATTATATACGCCATCACAAAACCAAATAAAAAACACAAATCAGACATTCATGAAACAATTAGCTAAACAATTTCCAATAGCCTAACTTGCGGCGCATTTTAAAGTGTCGCAGTAGGTTCAATGGCTTAGGTTTAAGCCAAGCGGTTCCCTTATCGATCAAGGCATCGGTTGCCGCGAGTACACGCAGGCTAGACTGACCATCTCCCGTGGGGTGGATTTGATTGCAATAATCATGGATATGCGTCATCAAATCATCGGGGCGGCTAAGCGCTCTAGTGAGTGCAGGTTCAATCTCTTCGACTCGGTTAATATCGATTAAATGCGCCTTCGGTGACTGATTTTTAAAGGTCACCACTGGCTTACGCTGCATTAAAAACATCAATAAAATCGACGAGGTATCGCAGAGCATCACATCTCCCGCCTGCAGAAGCGGGATCACGTTGTCGGTTTCCACAAACTGCAGATTCTCATTTTCGAGAGTCTTGTATTGCTCAACAATACTTGGCTTCATCTTAGGATGGAATTGTACCAACCAGCGCCACTGACTCTTTTGCGACAGGGCTTTAATCTGCTCGAATACCTCAGGCGCACAGGTCAGACTGGGGGAGAATGTCGAGCAAAACAGTACCACAGGCCGAGGATCATCGGGCTTAATGTAAGGATTATCTTTATTTTCAATAAATAAAGGATCGAGCGCTGGCCAACCCGTTTCAGCCACGGTAAAGGTGCCGATTTTTTTCTCTAGCTCAAGGAACGGCAGCGTCGTCGCCGGCCCTTGGGTGCAATACAAGTCAAAGCAATCGCGGATTTCGAAGTGATCTTCTCGCCCCTTATGATTCATTTTGCCCGCATTAAAACCATGGAACACCCCCACTTTTACTCCAGGGATAAAGCTTGGCACTACGTTACCCGGCACGAACACCGCATCGGGTTTCCATGCCTTAACGGCATCGATATCGAGTAAGCGTTTTTCATCCGCTTTAAGGAATTTGGGGTCGACCTCACGGCCTTCGAGGAACCAACACGCCTCATCGCCACGCGCCAGAATCACTTGCTGCAGCGGCCTTAGCATCGCATAGGAATAGTTCTGTGCGATGTAGAACAAATAACGTCTTTTGTTTGATTTGCGCGCTTCCACCGCTTTCTCCTCGGGTAAATTATTTCGCTAACGCGAGATATTGTTCGGCAATCGCAGTCGCATCCACCTTAGCTAAAATCTCCACATTGTCGAGGGATGGCGGCTGGGCGACCACGGCGTCAATCATCTTGGCCAAGGCCGCAGGATTACGACGGGGCACAAGATAGGGAGCCAAATTGCCGGTCAAAATCTCATTCGGCCCATGTGGGCAATCGGTACTGACCACTGGCGTGCCGCAGGCTAAGGATTCGATTAATACCGTCGGCAATCCTTCGAAATCGGAACTCAGCACCAGTGCTTTCGCACGTTTGATCCAAGGAAAAGGATTACTCTGGAATCCAGGAATGATTAAGCGCTTCTCGATGCCGTATTTCTTCGCCGCTTTAATAGCCTTCTTGTGGTTATGGCATAACAGCACCACAGGTAACTGATTTTGGGTCTGTTTAAGGGCCTCAAACAACACATCGTGGCGCTTCTGCTTAGCAAAACGTCCCACGTGGATCAGATAGTCACCCTGAGGGATTTGCGGATTATCTTGCTGTGACAGAGCAACAATCTCATTAAATTCAAATGGATTGTAGATAGTTCGCATTGATGCAGGCTGCAAACGCCCCTTAGCTTGTATCTCTTTGGCGATGCCGTTGGACACAGTGATCAAATGCTGGCCATTGAGCGCTTTTTTCGCCCGTAGTTTCTTATAGTAGGCGAAGGGACCTAACTTAAACTGACGACTCAACTCTTCTTCAACCGATGAATGCACAATCACATAGAGTGGTGTCACCCCAGTTTTGGTCATCATCAAATTGGTTTTATCAAGATTAGATAAAAACAGATCGAACTTACCGACTCGGGACTCAATCTCGGCAATCTTTGCCCGTAACTTATCGACCGACGCCCCTAGACGTCCGAAGTGATCATAATCTTTATCTTTGTCGGCAAAGCATTGATGAACAGGTAAATTGTCTGGCGTTTCGTAATAACGATTATCTTCCATGACCAAAAAATGCGGCTCATGCCCTAGGCTAATAAACTGCTTTGCCAAGGTAATCATGACCTTCTCGGCTCCACCACCCGCTAAACTGTCGATGGCTATGGCTATCCGCATGATTTTTCTCCTAAACGATAATCTAAAACTCAGGGTGACAGGCTAACAGTGGTTAACTGTGTGTCTGCTGAATAACCTGATCAAATTTCTCTATCACGGCTTCGACACTAATTAGCGCCATAAGGTGCTCACCCTTAGCACGGGTGCCCCATTTCACCTCACCGCTTTGCTGTGAGGCGATAGCCTCTTGGTAGGCACTCACCACATATTGCTGCGATAAATAAGGCCCGGTGCGACCTGGATTGGAATGAGCATATAAACCTATGACAGGCGTCCCTTGCGTGACCGCCATGTGTGCAGGGCCAGTATCGGGCGCTAACACTAGGCTGGCGCGTTTCAGCAGAGCCAGCAATTGAGTCAAACTGGTTTTGCCGACTAAGTTATCGAGTTTGGCAGAACATGCATTGGTAATATCGTCGGCCAATGTCTTTTCAAGTGCTGTTGGGCCACCGCAGAGAATGACTCGATAACCCTTATTCACCGCATGTTGCGCCACGGCAGCATAGCGCTCGGGCAGCCAATTTCGCTCGGCTTTACTGGCGGCCGCGCAAATAACCAATACCTTCTCGCCATCGGCAATCTGGCGCTGGGCAAATTCAGTATCCGAATGAGGGACTGGAATATTCCAACTCGGGGTGATATCGCTAACGCCAATCGCCTTGGCGAATCCCATAAAGCCGTCCAGCACATGGGGCTCAGCTAAAGGTTCGACTCTATGATTGGTGACCAGCCATTGACCTTCTTTGGCGCGGGCACGGTCGAATCCGACCCGAATCTTTGCCGAAATCGCGAGGGAGGCCAAGGTCGCACGCAACGCCACTTGCATATGCAACAAGATATCGAAGCGGCGGCCTTTCAATGCTTTATGCAGATTAAGGTAACTGCGCCAGCCCTGGGATTTATCGAAAATCACAAACTCAATACCGGGCAAGTGCTTTAATAGTTGGTATTCGAGCTTGCCTATCACCCAAGTGATTTTGAGCTGGGGATATTGGCGTTGAATCGCCTGCACCATAGCCACGGCATGACAGACGTCACCGATAGCCGATAGCCTAAGCAGGCAGAGAGAATTCATGGTGTTGGGATTTAAACTCAAGCGAATAGCTCTTAAGGTTATTTGGCGCAAGCTAAGGATCTTAATGTAGAATGGCCGCAGGTGCCACGCTTAAGTCAACAAATCTCCCATGAACGCACAAATCAAAATCATAAATACCGCAGATGGCTATATGGCACTTTGCCAAGATACGCCTGAAGACATTACTCCGGCTTGGTTTTCGGTGGATTTCTGGCGTGAAAAAGCCGCGGTAGTGGGATCATCCAAGGGACGTTACACCACTTGGTTTGTAGCATTTGAGCACAGTCATTGGGTACTGCGACATTACTGGCGCGGCGGCCTGATGGAGAAATTCAGTAAGGATGCCTACTTCTATACCGGGCTTGAAAATACCCGCGCCATGAGCGAATTAAGGCTGCTCGAGCTGCTCTACCGCGAGCAATTTGCGGTGCCTAAACCTATTGCCGCCAATATTGTGCGCGATGGCTTGTTCTACCGTGCTGACATTATTATCGAGCGGGTCAATGGCGCCGAAGACTTGGTCGCTAAGTTAACCAAAGGCGCTATGACTCCAGAGCAGTGGCAAACACTAGGCGCCACCATTGCCCAATTTCATCGCCGCGGCGTTTACCATGCCGACTTAAACGCGAAAAATATTTTGTGGCAACCACAGCAAGCGGATGGCGTACAAGAGCGTTTCTATCTGATTGATTTTGACCGGGGTGAAATCAAAACCCCCCATGCCCAATGGCAGAAGGCGAACCTTGAAAGGCTGCTACGCTCCTTCAATAAAGAACAAGGTAAGCAGCCAACACTTGCCTTTACACCCGCTAATTGGGCTGCATTGCTCGAGGGTTATCATTCAATTATCCCAAAAGCCTAATACCTCAGTGGCACTAGGCTGTTTGGTGCATGAGTAACGATTCGGCGAGAGCAAACTGACGCTGCAAAGCACCACGATTGGCTTCTACCACGGCAAGGCCTGCTTCAGCGGCTTGTTGGCGTAAAATCGGCTGCTCAAAATACTGGATCAAATTATCACCTAACTCTTGCCCTGAACTCACAATCCGCAAGCCTCCCGCATCTGCCAACATTTGGGTAATTTGGGCAAAATCCCAATGGTTTGGCCCTACCATTACTGGCACGCCCATGGCCGCGGGTTCGAGGGGATTATGGCCCCCATTTTCAATCAAAGTACCTCCCACAAAGGCTTGATCGGCCGCGCCATAAAAGGTTAATAGTTCACCCATGGTATCGCCCACCAGCACCTGCGTCGTGGCGGTGATAGCTTGAGCATCACTGCGGCGCACAAATTCAAAACCTTGGCTGGCAACGACATCGGCCACCGCCGCAAACTGCTCAGGATGACGTGGCGCAATCACCAATAACGCCTCTGGCCATTTAGCGAGCAGCTGCTTATGGGCGCTCAGCATGGCATCAAACTCACCGGGGTGGACACTGCCTGCTACCCACACGGGCGCCGTCTCACGCCCCCAAGTTTGTCGTAGCGCTCGTGCTAAGGTTAAGCGCTCGGGCGTAATACTCAAATCAAACTTCAAACTGCCGCAAACAGTCACTCTGTCAGCAGGCACTCCAAGGTCGATAAAACGCTGCGCTTCGGCTTGGGTCTGCACCGCAACCACATCTAAGCGTTGCAACATGGGACGACTTAATTGCGAACGCTTGGCATACTGCGCCGCCGATTTAGCCGACAGCCTAGCATTGGCGAGCATCAAGCGCACGCCGCGCTTAGCAGCCAGTGCCAGCAGATTCGGCCATAACTCAGTTTCCATTATGATGCACCATTTAGGGGATAACTGGCGCAGAAAACGGCTCACAGACCAAGGCAAATCGAAGGGCAAATAGCAGTGCTGCACTTGATCACCAAAGGCTTTGCGCACCTCGGCAGATCCCGTTGGACTGGTGGTGGTAACCGTAATGCTTAGCTCAGGGTGCGTTTGCATAATCAAACGGATCAAGGGAATAGCCGCGAGCGTTTCTCCCATGGACACCGAATGGATCAGTAAATCCGTCGGTTTAAGTTGGGCTAATCCGAAGCGTTCGCCCCAACGGCCACGATAGTCTGGACTTTTAATGGCTCTAAAAGCCAAATAGACAATGAGTAGAGGGGATAAAAGATAAAGCAACACACTGTAAAAAAATCGATTCATAAAATCGTGCTGATGAGATTTTGCCTGTTGGATAACGGCAATGTTAGCATAATATACCCAAGCGACCTCAAGATACGAGTTCAAGCCTCTCGAAGTTGTTTGCGTATACCAATCCTATTGAATTTTTGTGCGTTGGGGCTTAATCAATAGGGTTTTAAATTAGGGATAATTTACCAGCAGTGTAGCGGTCGTTGGTTAGCCTTCTTTAGTCAATTTGCAGCGTTCACTAGCCACTTGGAAAACATATGAAAACCCGCGACAAAATTATTTACGCCAGCCTTGAGCTGTTCAATGAGCATGGCGAACGAAATATCACCACCAATCATATTGCCGCTCACCTAAATATGAGTCCCGGGAATCTTTATTACCACTTCCGTAATAAGGAAGATATTATTCAGTCGATCTTCAGTCTCTACGAGGCGCACCTTGAATCGGGGTTTCAGCCATATGAGGGCGAGCAAGTCAACGTAGAACAGCTGATCGGCTATTTTGATGCGATGTTTTACACCCTGTGGCAATTCCGTTTTATGTACGCCAATTTGGCCGATATCCTCGCCCGCGATGAAGAATTAAAAAGCCGCTATTTGCACGCCCAGCAGCAAGTATTAACCCGTTCAAGTCACGTGCTAGGTAAACTCAAGCAGGATGGTTTTTTAAATATTGATAACGATAAAATCACCCCACTTGCCGACACCATCAAGATGATTGTGAGTTTTTGGATTGGTTATCAGCTTACCCAGTCGAGCACGTCCACCATCACTAAAGGCATTTTGTACGAAGGAGTATTGCGGGTTTTGATGATTTTTAAGGCCTACGCCACGCCAACCTCCCAAGCGACCTTCTGTCGTTTAGAGCAGCACTACCACGAGTTAGCGACCCAAGATTCGCTTTAATCGTCCAACGCCGTCGCATTTAGCGCTAAACTCAACAGGTTAAACGCGCTAAATGCGGGCTCAATTCATGCCGTTGGCGGTGATGCGACATACATGCCGACCATGTTGCACATTAGTTTTTATAATGTAACAACCCCTTTAGCCCTAAACTAATTTATCTAGCTAACCTGCATGAAAAAAAGGCTGTAGGCCGATAGGGTTTAGCGTTAGAATGCCGCAACTCCCAGAATCAGAATAAAGTTAACTAAGGAGATATCAGGTGGCCTCTACCTCATTCTACGCACAGATTAATCAACAGCTTGCGGATATCAAAGCCGAAGGTTTATATAAAAGCGAGCGTGTTATTGCCTCACCGCAACAGACAGCCATTCAAGTAAATAACCAAGAAGTTGTTAACTTTTGTGCCAACAACTATCTAGGCCTAGCCAATCATCCTGAACTCATCAAAGCCGCACAGCAAGGCTTAGACAGCCATGGCTTTGGTATGGCGTCGGTCCGTTTTATTTGTGGAACCCAAGACATCCACAAGCAACTCGAAGCCAGCTTGAGTGAGTTCCTCGGCATGGAAGACACGATTCTGTACTCTTCTTGCTTCGACGCCAACGCAGGCCTGTTCGAAACCCTGTTAGATGCCGAAGATGCGATTATTTCCGACGCCTTAAACCATGCCTCTATTATCGATGGCGTGCGTTTATGTAAGGCCAAACGTTTCCGCTACGCCAACAACGATATGGCGGATTTAGAGACGCAACTGATCGCCGCAAAAGCCGCTGGCGCGCGCAATATTTTGATCGCCACCGACGGCGTATTCTCAATGGACGGCGTCATCGCCAACCTGCAGGGTGTGTGTGACTTAGCCGATAAATACGGTGCATTAGTGATGGTTGACGACTCACACGCCGTGGGCTTTGTTGGCCAAAACGGCCGTGGTTCACACGAACACTGCGGTGTGATGGGTCGAGTCGATATTATCACTGGCACCTTAGGCAAAGCCTTAGGCGGTGCATCGGGCGGTTTCACTTCAGGTAAAAAAGAAGTCATCGACTGGTTACGTCAACGCTCTCGCCCTTACCTATTCTCTAACTCATTGGCGCCTTCGATTGTAACTGCCTCTATCCATGTATTAGAGATGCTCAAATCGGGCCAAGCACTGCGTGAAGCGGTATGGGAAAACAGCCGTTACTTCCGCGAGAAAATGTCAGCGGCAGGCTTTATCTTAGGCGGTGCCGACCACGCGATTATCCCTGTGATGATTGGCGATGCCAAATTGGCGAGCGATTTCGCTAACCGCTTATTAGCAGAACATATTTACGTTATCGGCTTCTCCTTCCCTGTGGTACCAAAGGGACAAGCCCGTATCCGTACGCAAATGTCAGCGGCCCACACCCGTGAGCAACTCGACAAAGCAATTGAAGCCTTTACCCGTATTGCTAAAGAAATGGCGATTATTTAGGACCCTACAAAATGAAAGCACTAAGCAAGTTAAAAGCCGAAAAAGGTATTTGGTTAGTCGATGCGCCTAAACCTGAAATGGGCCATAACGATCTGCTGATCAAGATTAAAAAGACCGCCATTTGCGGCACCGACATGCACATCTACAACTGGGACGAATGGTCACAAAAAACCATTCCTGTACCTATGGTGGTAGGTCACGAATATGTGGGTGAAGTGGTTGATATCGGACAAGAAGTTCGTGGCTTTAACATTGGTGACCGCGTTTCTGGCGAAGGCCATATCACCTGCGGCCACTGCCGTAACTGCCGCGCAGGTCGTACCCATTTATGCCGTAACACCTCAGGTGTGGGTGTAAACCGCGAAGGTTCATTTGCCGAATATTTGGTTATCCCGGCCTTTAACGCCTTCAAAATCCCCGATGATATCAGCGACGATTTAGCCTCTATCTTCGATCCATTCGGTAACGCAGTACACACAGCGCTGTCATTCGACTTAGTGGGCGAAGACGTGTTAATCACTGGCGCGGGTCCTATCGGTATTATGGCGGCGGCCGTATGTCGCCACGTTGGTGCTCGCCATGTGGTCATTACCGACGTTAACGAATACCGCTTAGAGTTAGCCCGTAAAATGGGTGCTACCCGCGCCGTTAACGTGGCTCAGGAAAACCTGAAAGACGTGATGAAAGAACTCGGAATGACCGAAGGGTTTGACGTGGGTCTAGAAATGTCTGGCGTACCTTCTGCCTTCCACGCCATGTTAGATACCATGAACCACGGCGGCAAAATCGCGATGCTCGGCATTCCAGGTGGCGAAATGGCGATTGATTGGAGCAAAGTGATCTTCAAGGGTCTGGTCATCAAAGGCATTTACGGCCGTGAAATGTTCGAAACCTGGTACAAGATGGCAAGCTTGATCCAATCTGGCTTAGATATTTCGCCTATCATCACCCATCACTACAAGATTGATGATTTCCAAAAAGGCTTCGACGCTATGGGCTCAGGCCAATCCGGTAAAGTCATCCTCAGCTGGGATTAATTCTCTTAGCTATGCCAATCACGGGGCTGTACACATGCAGCCCCATGTTGCACACTTATCCCATCGCTTATCCCTTTTCAGTTATTTCAGGTTTTATTATGTCTTCCTTTAAACACCTTAGCGTGAATCAATTAGTGCAAATGACCGAGTCAAAGCCAGTGCAAATCGTCGATATTCGCGATGGTCATAGCTTTAACAACGGCCACATTGATGGCGCATTTAATTTGAATAACGAGAATCTAGCGCACTTTATTAGCCAAGCGGATATGGACAGTCCTTTAGTGGTGGTTTGCTACCATGGCATCAGCAGCCAAAATGCCGCGCAATATCTGTGTGAGCAAGGGTTTGATGACGTTTATAGCCTAGATGGTGGCTTTAGCGCTTGGCATGAGGCCAATGCATGATTGAGATTGGCAGACTCCCCAACAGCAGAGCCGCGCAGGCCTTTGTCGATTACCTCAAAGGTGAACAGATAGACTGCCAAATTCAGCCATTGCCGCAGGGAGTCGCTATTCTGGTTATCCGCGATCAGGATGCCGAGCAAGCCCGTAAAGAGTTCGCCCATTTTATCGCTCATCCTTACGATAACAAATACTTACAAGCCTCGTGGGAGCATGGTGATACCAATACTAAGCTCGACTATGGCGCTCCTTCTTTACAGCTATTTACCCAATTTATCACAGGCGCAGGCCCAGTTACTCTTATCATCTTCGGCCTCTGTGTACTGATTTATGCTGCGATGAATTTAGGCTTCGCCAGCCTCGTTTACCAAGCACTCTCCTATTTTGGCGCAGTGCCTGACACAGGTGTTAGCCAATTCTGGCGCGTGTTTACCCCAAGCCTGATGCACTTTTCCGCCATGCATATCATCTTCAATTTGCTCTGGTGGTGGTATTTGGGTGGAAAAATCGAGACTCGCATAGGCACAACACCGCTGTTAATCCTGCTACTGGTCGCGGGTACTTTGCCCAATATCGTCCAATACTATGTTAGCGGTCCCAACTTTGGCGGGCTGTCAGGCGTAGTGTATGCGGTCGCCGGTTACACTTGGGTCATGGGGCGACGTAAACCAGAGGCGGGTATAGGTTTACCGCCCTCCTACATGGGGTTTATGTTGATTTGGCTGGCATTAGGCTTTACGGATTTTTTAGGCATTTCAGTCGCAAATGGTGCTCATATTGGCGGTTTGCTGATTGGTCTAGCCCAAGGCTGGTTTGATAGCCGCAGTAAAGCCACTCGCTAACTCACCGCGATTTCCTCCACATTCAGATACAAATGCAGGGTAAGCCTTAGAGTTTACCCTGCTGTGTTTAGGCGTAATTACTTGGCCAGTTCTAGCACTTTGGCGACCAGCCTCTCGATGCCAGAGTGTGCCTCAGCAATATTCCCCGCCAACATATAAGCGGGCGTACTAACAATCTTATTATCCTCATCCACCACGATATCATGCACAGTCGCCGCCTGATGATGGCCGCCCATCAGATTAAAGGCTGCTACCGTATCCACATCATTACCGATAGTGCCCTTAGCGCCGTGTCCATATAAACGCGGGATCATCATAGGCGCGATGCAAATAAAGCCGACAGGCTTTTTCGCAAGAATAAATTCATTAATAAAATCAGTAACGAGTGGATTCACTTCACACTCACTACCATTAGTGGCGAAGTTACACAGATTTTTCGCCGCCCCAAATCCGCCAGGGATAACCAGTGCATCGAAATCGGTAATATCGAGTTCGGTGGTTGCTTTTACTTCGCCACGGGCGATACGTGCCGATTCAACCAACACATTTCGTGTCGCCGTCTTGTCTACTTCGCCCGTGAAGTGATTAACAACATGCATCTGATTGATATCAGGAGCAAAACATTGATATTGAGCACCCGCTTTCGACAGAGATAATAACGTTAAAACCGATTCATGGATCTCTGTTCCATCGAAAACACCGCACCCACTGAGCAATACTGCGATTTTTTTCATTATAAATATCCTTCTTATGTCATTTGGTTTTAACAAACTGTAAACAAAATGGTTGATCTGCTTAAAAATCATGCTAACTTAGTTCGTCGAATCTAAGGGTCGGTGAAAATTAACACAGCCTTTAGGTATTTTACGGAGTCAAGAAAAAATCCACAAATCAGGAAGATTTTTCAAGAAACAGTATTGAACTCACACAAATATTATAAAAACATAAAAATCAACAACTTAAAAATATCGCACCAAGCCGTAATTATCGCCATTATTCACAGTTGACTTTTTCACTCACAGAGTTATCCACAGGCTGAGAGTCAATTTGCCGTGGCTGAAATACCACTTCTGTGGCATGCTTAGCGCCATCTAAGTCATCGATAAACGAAAATTACTTATGCCGACCATAGCCAATAACCCACTTGTCCTTGTGGATGGATCTTCTTATTTATATCGCGCCTATTATGCGCCTCCTCACCTGACAAACTCAAAGGGCGAAGCTACTGGTGCAGTTTATGGCGTAGTAAATATGCTCCGCAGCTTATTAAGTCGTTATCAACCTAGTCATATCGCTGTGGTGTTCGATGCTAAAGGTAAAACCTTCCGCAATGACTTATATGAAGAATACAAGGCGCATCGACCACCGATGCCGGATGACCTGCGCTCACAAATTGAACCCCTGCACCGTATTATCCGTGCCTTAGGCTTGCCCTTAATCTCTATCCCAGGTGTTGAGGCAGATGATGTTATCGGCACTATCGCTCGCCAAGCGAGCCGCGAAAACCGCGCCGTACTCATCAGTACAGGCGATAAAGATATGGCGCAGCTGGTTGATGACAATATCACGCTGATCAACACCATGACAGATACCATTATGGGCCCTGAAGAAGTTGCGGCTAAATATGGTGTAGGTCCAGACAGAATTATCGATTTCTTAGCGCTGATGGGCGATAAGGCGGATAACATTCCCGGTTTACCTGGTGTTGGCGAAAAAACCGCATTAGCGATGCTCACAGGGGCGGGTAGTGTCGCCAATTTGCTTGCAGAGCCCGAAAAAGTCACCGAATTAGGCTTTAGGGGCGCAAAAACCATGGCGGCGAAGATCATCGACAATGCCGACATGCTAAAGCTGTCCTATGAGCTTGCCACCATTAAAACCGATGTTGAACTCGAACATGATTGGCATGAGCTCACCGCCAAACCTGCTGATCGAGACGAACTGATCAAATGCTACGGCGAGATGGAGTTTAAACGCTGGCTTGCCGAAGTCTTAGATAATAAGGCACCAACGACGCTCGCAGTAAAAGCTGAAACAACAGAGACCCAAGAAGAATCAGCGCCCAGCGTCACGATTGAAACCCAATACGATACGATTCTGACCGAAGCTCAGCTTGATGAGTGGATTGCCAAACTCAAACAAGCGCCATTAATGGCCGTGGATACCGAGACCACCAGCCTCGACTATATGGTTGCTGAACTTGTTGGCATGTCCTTCGCAGTGGAAGCAGGAAAAGCCGCTTATCTGCCTTTAGCCCACGATTATGTTGGCGCACCTCAACAATTAGATAAGCAAACTGCACTCGAAAAACTTCGCCCCTTACTCGAAGATGCCAAGATCAAAAAAGTCGGTCAAAACCTGAAATATGACATCAGCGTATTAGCCAATGCAGGCATAAAACTCCAAGGCGTGGTATTCGACACTATGCTCGAATCCTATGTGTTTAACTCGATCGCCTCACGCCATGATATGGATGGGTTGGCGCTTAAATACCTAGGCCATAAAAATATCGCCTTTGAAGATATTGCCGGTAAAGGTGCTAAACAGCTAACCTTTAACCAAATTCCGTTGGAAACAGCAGCTCCCTATGCGGCGGAAGATGCCGATATTACGCTACGCCTACATCAACACCTGTGGCCAAGACTCGAAAAAGAAGCTGAATTAGCCTCAGTTTTTACCGATATTGAACTGCCGCTGATCCAAATTCTGTCCGATATTGAACGCCAAGGTGTGTTTATCGATAGTATGTTGCTTGGTCAACAGAGTGATGAACTTGCCCGTAAAATCGATGAGTTAGAAACTAAAGCTTATGATATTGCAGGTGAAAAATTCAATTTAAGTTCACCAAAACAGCTCCAAGTACTGTTTTTTGAAAAGCTGGGTTATCCGGTTATCAAAAAGACGCCTAAGGGAGCGCCATCCACCGCCGAAGAAGTGCTGGTCGAATTGGCATTAGATTTTCCTCTGCCTAAGGTGATCCTTGAGCATCGTAGTCTGACCAAGTTAAAAAGCACTTATACCGATAAATTACCTTTAATGGTGAACGCTAAAACCGGCCGAGTACACACAAGCTACCATCAGGCCAATGCCGCAACGGGGCGTTTATCCTCGAGCGAACCAAACCTACAGAATATTCCTATCCGCACCGAGGAAGGTCGTCGTATTCGGCAAGCCTTTATTGCACCGCAGGGACGTAAGATTTTAGCCGCCGACTATTCGCAGATTGAATTGCGGATCATGGCGCATTTATCCCAAGACGCAGGCTTGCTCAAAGCCTTCGCCGAAGGCAAAGACATTCACAGAGCCACCGCCGCCGAAGTATTTGGCACCGACTTTGACAGCGTAACCTCGGAGCAGCGTCGCCGCGCCAAAGCCGTTAACTTTGGCCTGATCTATGGTATGTCCGCCTTTGGATTGGCGCGTCAGCTCGACATCCCCCGCAACGAGGCACAAACCTATATAGATACTTACTTCGCCCGCTATCCTGGCGTATTAAGGTATATGGAAGAAACACGAGCCAGTGCAGCAGAGCTAGGCTATGTCTCTACGCTATTTGGTCGCCGTTTGTATTTACCCGAAATTCGCGACCGTAATGCAATGCGCCGCCAAGCAGCAGAAAGAGCCGCGATTAACGCCCCAATGCAAGGCACCGCCGCGGATATCATTAAAAAAGCCATGATCAGCATTGCCGATTGGATAAAAACTGATACCCAAGGTGAAATCGCCATGATCATGCAAGTGCACGACGAATTAGTGTTCGAAGTCGATGCCGATAAAGCTGAAAAACTCAAGCTCAAGGTGTGTGAACTCATGGCCAAAGCGGCCAATCTGGATGTAGAACTCCTAGCCGAAGCCGGCATTGGTGATAACTGGGATCAAGCCCACTAGCATTTAAACTGTAGACTTTAGCTTCGAACCTCATTGCTAACACTTACTAAGGCTCATTCATTACAGGATGGGCCTTTGTATTTGGTGCGACTTTTATGTACCTCTAAAATAGACGTCGCAGAGAACAAGATGAGGAGAAGTTGTTTACTCAAGCGAATACCCTGATGGCTAAACCCTTTCAAGAGCGGGAAATAGCATTCGACCCTATACAATACTCTCTGTTACTAAATGTAATCTCCCCTCAATTCTCGCTGCTTTAACGCCGGCATAAGCACAACCTGCTATCCGCGAGACACTCCACACAAGCCTAAACAATCGTTCGCTGATGGATACAACCAACAACAATCATCAAAATAGAGTAAAAACATTAAATCTGAAGAATTGATCAATTCTGTACTAAAAATACAGTCTATTTAGCTAAAACAGTGGTTTAGATACTCTTTTTGAAAAGTTTAGATCAAACACCGCTGATTTTTTCACCTAAAACTTGAGATCTATCGCACACAATTATCACTTTTTCAAAAAAACTGTTTTCCATTTAAAGATAAATAGCGTATTATTCTCTGCGTAGGGTACAGAGGTTAAGATGTTCTATCTTTCAGACCTTTATTTCACTTATAGTGACGAGCCAAATTCTGGCGCCCCAGCAACTTGTTTGCTGGGGCTTTTTTTGCTTTTTTTTCGCTCTAGGGATGATTTCAACAAAGGCGAGTAAATTTTAGAGTATTTACTTTAATAAAAGATAAATTCGATGTATGCTGTCGTCATTGAGAACCATTGAAGGTAATTTGATGGTGCTTGAGTCTTGTTGAATTTAGCTTCTCCCCAAAAGAGCTAAAACTTTGGCCGGTGACTATTGTTATCGGCTATTTTTTTGCCTGAAACTTGAGTGTTGAGAGTTGAAAATCAATTGTTTTATAAGGGGATAGAGCGGGATATCGCAGGGGAAGATGGCCGAATGCACTTGTGGCATCCGACCATAAAGCAAAAGACTTACTCGGCGCCGTCTTGGTTTTCTAACTCATCGGCCAACCATTGCGGATGACACCATTCATTTAAGATACTGAGCACTTTAGGTTTGCCCGTGCCCTTGAGCGCAGAAAAAGGCTCAACCTGTACCCAATCTCCAAACTCAACCAGCGCTTTACGCACTTCGTTCACGGTTTTCATCTTCGCGCTTTGCGCCAGCTTATCAGACTTAGTCAGTAATGCGAGTACCGGAATTTCACTCGCCACCGCCCATTCAATCATCTGCATATCCAGATCTTTTAGGGGATGACGGATATCCATTAAAACCACAACACCACTTAAACAAGCACGCTTCTGTAAATACTCGCCTAGAGATTGTTGCCATTTAATCTTCATGGCTAATGGCACTTGGGCAAAACCATAACCCGGTAAATCGACTAATCTACGCTGTGCATCAAGCTCAAATACGTTAATCAGTTGAGTACGTCCAGGCGTTTTACTGGTACGAGCCAAGTTTTTTTGCTCAGTTAATGCATTGAGCGCACTCGATTTTCCAGCATTTGAGCGACCAGCAAAAGCAATCTCAACACCGACATCGCCAGGCAGATATTGATCCAAATGTGCAATGTCTGGTGCACTGATTAAAAACTTCGCCCTGCGAAAATCTATATGAGATTCAGTCACTATTTACTCCAATATATTTACTGCGCAATACCATAATTTATGAAGAATTGCTTACTTTTCCACGTTTTCGTGTAAAATATTACCCCGATCACATTAAACATATTTTACCACGCTTGCGGGTCACCCTAGTAAGCTCAGGATAATAATCTTAACCAGAAGTTGGAACGCCATGAAAAAGTTAGCTCTTGCGCTGTCTGTTGTAGTTGCCGCCATATCTTCACCTGCGATTGCTGAAGGTAATGCTGAAGCGGGAAAAACTAAAATTATCGTCTGTTCTGCCTGTCACGGTATGGACGGTAACAGCATGATCGATATGTACCCTAAGCTTGCGGGCCAACACGCCACATACCTCCAAAAGCAACTACATGATTTCCGTAGTGCGGCACAATCTGGCGGTAAAGATGGTCGTATGGATCCTATCATGAGTGGTATGGCAATGCCTCTTAGTGATCAAGATATTCTCGACATTACTGCATATTTCTCTACTCAAGCAATCCAAGTTGCTGAGGTGAAAGATGTTCCTGAGCTAGGTGCAAAACTTTACAAAGGTGGCGATGTGTCACGCGGCATCACTGCATGTATGGCATGTCACGGTCCAGATGGTAAAGGGGCTGAATCAGCTGGTTTCCCAGCATTAGCCGGTCAACACGCTAACTATATCAAGATCCAACTGACTAAGTTCCGTGATGCAGGTCGTCACAATGACCTAAACGGTATGATGCAAGATGTCGCTAAGAAGTTAAATGACAGCGATATCGATGCACTATCTAAATATCTTGCTAGCCTAAAATAAGGTTTAGCGATGTAAAGAAGGGTGTGTTGTCACCCTTTTTTTACACCGCCTAGTTTACGTTAACGTAAACTGATAAAGATTCATGCTTGACATGGATCACAGATTTGGGTTTAATAAGCCCCGTACCGAGATAAACCCATCTGTTTGTACAAATAAATTAATAATAACTTACAGATTTCGGTATAATTAACATTCAAGATATAAGAATAAAGACTCTCAATAACAACAATATAACTAAGACCACTCTCTAATAATAACAAGAGCAGTGATTTCGCTTTGAAATCCAGGTCAGTACATTTTTGTAAGGGACGGCCGATAACGCCAATTTGCGAAAGCAAAACGCCTTACATTCAGGGTAACTTGCCCCATCAGGACACAGTTTTACATGATGTAAACTGTAGCAAAGGAAGCTAATCGCTTTGGATGCACTGGCTGGAAGCTTGTTATCACTGGAAGGTACTTCAAGTAACAAGGATGGTTGATTTAACGTCATTGATGACGCTGCTATAAAAGATGTGTCTTGAGACCATCTACGGAAACTGTGGTCAGGATGGCGACAGGAAAGAATTAAGAGTCTGGAAGACCGCTAACAAAAACACGCAGGGAAAGCAGTAAAAAAAAGAAGGATACCGACCGGGAAAGTCGCATAGCAAGTACGGATACTTGGAATCAGAATAGGGTGTTAAAATGCACTGTTTGTAAGGCGGCAGTTTAACTGCCGCCTTTTTTCTTTATGATTTTCAATCAAAACGCACTTTGTCTAGAAAGTGCACTCTGCAAATATAATTGTTACAATCAAAGCCTTAATCTTTTATCAGTTGACTCAATGCGCAGATGTCCCCTTTGTCATAGCACACAAACACTGTTGCTCCTACAGGACAAAAAACGGTGTTTTTATATTTGCCAGACATGCGGACTCACTTTTGCTGATGCAAATAGCCATCTTCCTCCTGCGGCAGAAAAACAGCGCTATGGCCGTTCGCGGATTGCCGCCAAACAGCGCCAACTCTCGCAATTTATTTTGCCGCTACTGACACAAATACAACTGCAGCAAAAAGGTAGCCTCACGGGCTTAAATTTTGGACGCGTATTAGATCAAACCAGTCTGGCGACCATTGAATCGGCGGGGCACACCTTCAAGCAATATGACCCTTTCTTTGCTCCTGACCATGAACCTCTAAAGCAAGAGTATGATTTTATTTGCTGCTACCGAGTATTTGAGCATTTTCAGTATCCCTTCAAAGAATGGAGATTACTGACCCGCTTGCTTAAACCAGGAGGCTGGTTAGCAATTAGTACTCCTTTATTAATTGATTTAGAAGGTTTTGCTAAGTGGCATTATAAAAACAATCTCACTCACGTGAGTTTTTACCAAAGACTAACTTTTGAATACCTAGCGAGTAATAGTGATTTTGAACTATTATTTGCCGCGAAAGACCTCGTTTTGATGCAAAAAACATCATAATCTGGTATAACAGCCGACCGAATTTAGCTCTTAGTCGATCCCGTATCGGCTAGGCCATACGATGTAAATAATTGAGAAAATCATGTCTCGTAGCAAGAAAACACGCAAGGGCGGCGAGAATAGCCCCAAACAACAGCCAAGAGTGAAAAAGCAGGAACGTGCTGAAGTCACTGGCAAGCGCGCAGAAAAGGGTAACAAGTCTGGCAGTCGTCATAATGAAGCGCTGATCCAGGCTCAAGCACCACAGAAAAAGGCTGCACAGAGCAAAGATCCTCGCCATGGCAGTAAAAAACCTGTGGCTTTGACGTTGCCAACCGCGACAGAAAAGCCAGCCACGCCAAAGGTTAAGCAGCCAAAGTTAACTGACGAGCAAAAATTACTGAAGCTGGAAGAAGATCCAAGACTAAATCAGTTGCTCGATATGCTAGAAGAAGGTCGCAACTTAAATGATGCCGATCAAAAATGGTTAGATCAGCAGCTGAATAAGATTGAAGCCCTGATGATTAAACTGGGTATTAGCGATGAGCTAGAAGATGAAGTGCCAGCGAAATCTAAAGCTGATTCAGATGACGACCTGTTCGATCGCTTTGAATCCGGTGCCGAACTGCTAAAAGATTATCAAGATAAGTTTTAAATCTTAGAATATGCATAAAAACAAAACGATTATGTTTTGTTTTTATGCTTTCTGAACAAGGAGTTCTCGTGTCTACCACTCTTATCGTTCTTGGTTTTATCATTATTGTTGCCCTCAGTAGCTACGCCACTTTTTTACTCCTCAAACTCAAGCAACAAAAACACCGTCAACAAGCGCTTTTTGCCGAGCGCGAAGTGGCAGCTAATGCCAAACGAGCACAAGTACTCGAAGATATCCGCTATATTGCGACAGCCATGATTGAAGACCGCTGTGAAATCTCCGAAGGCGTGGTCAGGATTGGGCGTTTGTTTGAGATTTTATCCCTCAGCGAGCGAGTCGCACCAGAGTTTCCTGCACTCTTCCAACATTTTGAGTTAATTAAAAATCATCCGATTATGGAAGCCCGCCAAGCTCTGCCAAAGCAAGATCGAATGAAACTCGATTTTACACGAATGAAATCTGAAGCTGAGCTTGCCGAAGGTATTAACGAAGATGCTAAAAAGTTGTCGACTTATCAGCTAAAAGCACCGCACTAAAAACGCTTACTCCGCCTCGAAGCCAAATTTGGATCGGTTTCGAGGCGATCAATTTAAATCCGTTCATCACATAGAGTGCGACTTCCCGTGAGCCTGTGCACAAAACCTCCAAAAAACGACAGACACACGCTCTTTTTTCATAGATATTGCGTAACTTCTAAAATGGCAGACATCATTTTTACAACCTAGATCAAGGTTATTTACCTAAGAACCTTGCATACTTCGTTTGTTGCTAATTTACCCTCGGAGGACACGCCTTGAAGCAGCCCACTCAGATAAGCTGGGATCAGTCGATGATCGAAAAATATAACTACAGCGGTCCCCGTTATACTTCTTATCCAACGGCGCTAGAGTTCGATGATTCATTCACTGAACAAAACCTGTTAACGGCGATTGAAAACAGTAAGAGTGACAAACTGTCGCTGTATATTCACATCCCCTTCTGCGCCAAACTTTGCTACTACTGTGGCTGTAATAAAGTCATCACTCGCCACGCCCACAAGGCTGATCAATACATTGAGTATTTGAGCCACGAAATTATCAAGCGCGCTCCGCTGTTTAAGCACTACACAGTCACCCAAATGCACTGGGGCGGCGGCACGCCAACCTTCTTAAATCCTGAGCAAATTCTGAAGTTAACCGACTTAATCAAGGCTAACTTTAACTTTGCCGCAGAAGGTGAGTTCTCTATCGAAGTTGACCCGCGTGAAATTGAGCTTTCAATGCTCGATACCTTAAAAGAAGCGGGCTTTAACCGCATTTCTATCGGGGTGCAGGACTTCAATAAAGAAGTACAAGTCGCAGTTAACCGCGAGCAGGACGAGCAATTTATTTTCGATTTAATGGCCAAAGCCAAGGCCATGGGATTCGTCTCAACCAATATCGACTTAATTTACGGTCTGCCACACCAGACTCCCGAAACATTCGCCGCTACCATGCAGCGCGTGTTAGACCTGTCACCCGATCGTCTATCCGTGTTCAACTATGCCCATTTACCCGCGCGTTTTGCCGCGCAGCGTAAAATCAAAGATGAACATTTACCATCGCCGAAACAGAAACTCGAGATGTTGCATCAAACAATCGAGACCTTAACTGGCGCAGGTTATCAGTACATTGGCATGGACCACTTCGCTAAGCCCGACGATGAGTTGGCTAAGTTACAACGCGAAGGCAAACTGCATCGCAACTTCCAGGGTTATACCACCCAAGAAGAATGCGACCTGCTTGGCCTTGGCGTGTCTTCAATCAGCCAAATCGGCGATTGTTATGCGCAAAACCAGAAGGACATTCGTCCTTACTACGAAGCCATCGACAAAGACGGACATGCGCTGTGGAAAGGTTGTAGCCTGAACCGTGATGACGAAATCCGCCGCGTAGTGATCAAACAATTGATCTGCCACTTCGATTTAGATATGGCGAAAATGGACGAAAAACTGGGTATTAAGTTTGAGGAATACTTCGCCGAAGACTTAAAACTACTGCAAACCTTTATCGACGATAAATTAGTTGAAATCGCCGACAGAAAGATCACCATCAGCCCCACAGGCCGCCTGTTGATCCGCAATATCTGTATGTGCTTCGACCTTTACTACCGTCAAAAAGCGCGTCAACAACAGTTCTCCCGTGTGATCTAACACTGACACATTTCCAATAAAAAAATCCGACTCGAATGTCGGATTTTTTATTGGGAAATAGAGCTACTTACTTAAGCTTTAGCCGCATACAGCGCCTTACGCTCACTCTCGGATAAAAACGCCATTTCCACCCCATTACGTTGCACCTGAGTCAGCTCAATATCGCTAAGTCCCAGTTCAGACTTAGCAATGCGATACTCATGCTTGATATCAATCGCACTCACACCCGGATCATCGGTGTTCAGGCTTATCAACACACCGGCATCCATAAAGGTTCTGAAGGGATGTTCAGCATAGGAAGACACAGTCGAAGTATGCAGATTGCTGGTTGGGCAAGATTCGATACCGATACGATGTTTAGCGAGGTATTCCATCAGCTTAGGATCGTGAATCGCATTCACCCCATGGCCAATACGTGTCGCACCCAACTCCTGAATCGCCTGCCACATACTTTGTGAACCCGCCGCTTCGCCCGCATGGGCGGTAATGGCTAAGCCTGCGTCTCGCACTCGCTTAAAGTGCTCGTTAAACAACTCGCCAGGAAAACCTAACTCATCGCCGGCTAAATCCATCGCGACTAAGTGTTGTTTATGGGCGAGTAAGCCTTCAAGCTCCTGAGTACAAGCGGCTTGGCCGAAAGAGCGCGACATAATTCCGATAAGATTGATTTTAACTTGGTAATCTTTCAGGCCTGCTTTCACCCCATCGATAACCGCTTCAACCACACCTTCAATCGGTAGCTTATGGTTCATCGCCATGTAATATGGGCTAAAACGCAGCTCCGCATAATCAAGGCCAGATAACGCAGCATCGGCCACGTTTTCATAGGCGACACGTTTTACCGCATCTAAATCAGCGAGAACGGCCACCATCCAGTCAAGCTTCTTTAAGAAGGCGACTAAGCTGGTTTCTTTCCCCTGAATTTGTACAAATGGCGCGAGAGTCTCTAAAGAATCGGCAGGCAAAGCAATGCCATGTTGGTGTCCGAGTTCCCAAATGGTGTTCACTCGCACGTTACCATCTAAGTGACGATGCAAATCCACCAATGGAATGGATGTATTGATCATAATTAACCCCTATGTGAACTACCCAGCCAATGCTTTTGTTATTTGGTCTAGGGCGGACACTAAGTTTAACACGCATTCTTTGGTGGCACTTAGCTAAGGGCAGGATTTAAATTCACATTCAGTCACAATTCTGCTTAATATGCGTACAAGAATCTGGGGTAAACCTCAGGCATAATGACTTCAATAACAACGAAAATATCCGAGATAAATCATGCATAAACTCTTTACCCCAAGCTTACTGATTTGCGCCCTAACTGCCTGTAGCACAGCTCAAACTCCTATCGAACATACACCGACAACCATCACTACAGCGCAGGCGCCAGCCAAAACTATGGCACCAGCACTGCAAGCGATTGTGGATCAAAGTTGGCAACTCCAACTCAGTGCCAGCCCAGAAATGGCCTATGGAATGGGGGACAAAAGTGCTGCGGGTAAACTACAAGATCTGTCACCAGAAGCCTTAGCCAAGCTCAATCAAGGACAAATTGCCATTCTGGCCCAATTGAAAGCACTGAATCGCAGCAAGCTGAGTAAAGAAGATAAAATCAACGCCCAAATCCTCGAGGATCAGATCCAAAATGAGGTTGATCTCTATAAATACAAGGATTACTACCTGCCAATCACCGCAGAGAGCGGCTTCCACGCCTATATATCTTCCATTGCACAAGGGCGATTCAACACCCTAGAGGATTACCAAAACTACCTAGGTAAGCTTAAGGCGCTACCGACCTATTTTGCCCAGCAAACCCATTGGTTAAAACAAGGCTTAAAGGAAGGTATTACACCGCCTAAGGCGACGCTCAAGGGATTTGAAAACAGCATTAGTGCTTACATCTTACCGGTAGAGAAAAGCAGTTATTTCAAGCCATTTACTCAATATCCAAGCCACTTTACCGAGGCGCAAAAAGCACAGCTCACCCAAGAAGGCAAAATCTTAGTCGAACAAAATGTAATCCCGACCTATCAGGCTTTTTATGATTTTATGACTCAGGAGTATATGCCCAACACTCGGGAAAATATTGCCGCCAACAGCTTACCCGATGGTGATGCCTTCTACGAGAACCGCGTTCGCTACTACACGACCTTAAATATGACCTCGGTCGAAGTGCACGAGCTCGGTTTAAAAGAAGTAAAGCGTATCCGCCAGGAAATGGAGCAAGTCATTAAGTCTGTTGGCTTTAAAGGCAGCTTTGCCGACTTTTTACATTTCTTAAGAACCGATCCCCAGTTTTATACCACCAGTGCGGATCAGCTCCTGAAAGAGGCGGCCTTTATTGCCAAAAAAGCCGATGCCATGTTGCCCAAATATTTTGGTAAATTGCCGCGAAAACCCTACGGTATCGCGCCAGTGCCGGCCGAAATTGCCCCTAAATACACTTCAGGCCGTTATTCAGGCTCTAATCGTGATGACGAGCCGGGTTACTACTGGGTTAATACCTACGCCTTAGATAAGCGCCCGCTCTATGAACTCGAAGCGCTAACGCTACACGAAGCTGTGCCCGGACATCATCTGCAGATTTCACTTAACTCCGAACTGAGCTCGTTGCCTGATTTTCGTCGCTATAGCTACATTTCGGCCTTTGGTGAAGGTTGGGGATTGTATAGCGAGTACTTAGGCTTAGAAGCGGGATTCTATCAAGACCCTTACAGTAACTTTGGACGCCTCACTTACGAGATGTGGCGCGCAGCTCGCCTCGTTGTCGATACGGGGATGCACGCCCAAGGCTGGAGTCGAGAGCAAGCCATCGAGTTTATGGCGAGCAACACGGCGTTGTCGCTCCATAATGTGACTACTGAGATTGATCGTTACATTACTTGGCCAGGGCAAGCGCTCTCCTACAAAATTGGTGAGCTCACCATTAAACGCCTGCGCGCGAAAGCCGAGCAAGCCTTAGGCGATAAATTTGATATTCGTGCCTTCCACGACGCCGTATTAGAGAATGGTTCTGTGCCTATGTCGGTGCTGGAGCAGCAGATAAACGACTTTATCGAAACGCAAAAAGCCGCGATTTAAGCTCATCCAAGGGAGCGGGTATTTTCCTGCTCCCTTTCCTGCCCGCCCCAGTTCTCTGATACACTCTAGCAAACCTTTTTGCCCGAGATGTGCGACAGAGTATGAGCCAAACGCCCCTAAACTTTCCAAGGGAAGAGTTTTCCAAGGTAGCTTTTTCAACGGAACACGATTTAAATACTTCTGAACAGCAAGCCTTTTGGCAAACCGTTGTCCAAGACACACTCAACCCCCCCGATGGATTAACCTTGGCCTATATGATGGTCAAGCATCCCAAGGCCCATGCCAGCATAGTCATCAGCAGCGGCCGGGTTGAATCCTACTTAAAGTATCAAGAATTGGTATTTGACCTGTATCAGCAAGGCTATTCGGTGTTTGCCATCGATCACCGCGGCCAAGGGTTATCGAGCCGCATGACGGCCAACCCCCATCAAGGCCACGTGCGGCGGTTTAATGACTATATCGACGACTTTGCCCTATTTATGCAAACCGTTGTACTCAAACATGCCACTTCGCCACTGTTCTTGCTCGGACATTCCATGGGCGGCGCCATCGGTACCTTGTATCTCAAACAACATCCGGATGTGTTTACCGCGGCGGCATTCTCAGCCCCCATGTATGGTATTAAGTTACCCATGCCCAAAGGATTTGTCCGTTGGTTAGCCAGTAAGCTTGATACTAGCCTCAACGGTGGAGAGCCTAACTATGTTCTCAGCGGGCAAAACTATAAGGCCGCTCCCTTTAAGGGAAATGATCTCACCCATTGCCAGAGTCGTTATCAAGCCTACCGAGAGTTGTACGATGCGGCGCCAAAGTTGCAGTTAGGCTCACCCACTAACCGCTGGTTGACTGAATCTTTAGATGCGGCCGATGCCTGTGTCTTGGCCACGGCACATATCCGCACACCCATTCTGATCCTACAAGCTGGTGAGGATAAAATTGTCGACAATGCCGCACAAAATCTTGCGGTGAGTTCTAATTGCCAACTAAAAGTGATTGCAGGTGCTGCCCATGAAATTTTTATGGAGAAAGATAGCTATCGCAATCAAGCACTCAATTACGTACTCGACTTTTTTAAACGCTACGCAACAAGGGACGTGGACAAGCAAGCTGTATAAAATCATTAAAACTCAAGGCTCGAGCGATATTGTAGCCTTGAAAGTGCGTACATCCTAAGGCTGTAAATAGCTGCTGTTGCTGTACAGATTCGACACCTTTCGCCACTATCGGCAGTTTAAAAGATTGTATCGATTGAATAAGCGCTTGGCTCCAACTGGCATCAACCAGCAAGCTTGCAGCACAATGCAAATCTAACTTAACTTCTGTAAGCGGGTAGTGGTGTAGGCAACTTAAGGCGCACTGACCAGCACCAAAGTTATCTAATGTAATCGCAATACCAGCCTCTGTTAACTGTCGGATACGTGGCTCAACAAAAGCGTTAGCGGTAAGCAATATACCCTCAGCAAGTTCAACCCCCAGTTGCTTATCATCAAGCTCATAGGAACGAACTAAAGTAATAAATTGATCTACAAAATCAGCTTGGCAAAAAGATAAGGTACTTATATTCAAAGTCATACGCGGCAGAATGATGCCCTGTTGCTTAAACTGTTTGACTAACAGACAAACTCGATCGGCAACATTTAAATCAAGCGCGGCGATTAATCCATTATGCTCAGCTAAGCGAATAAACTGCGCTACAGGCACAATTTCACCATTGGTTAAATACCAGCGAGATAAAACCTCTGCAGAAACAATTTTGCCTTGCCTATCAACAACAGGCTGGAACATCAAAGAGAGTTGATTGTCAGTAATCGCATGTTGTAATGCACTGATTAATGACGATTCAGGATCAACAGCAGACGCTAAGTCTGGATGATAAAACGCGCATCCCTCATGCTCCAGTGACAGAGCACACTTCATTGCGAGTTGCGCACGCTGAACCACGAGTTCTGGAGTGAGAGTATCGACGGGATCTAATAAACAAATACCCACGTTGGCACTCAAACTAAAATGAGACTCTCCATAATGGAAAGGGCGAATCGTAATTTGTCTTAACTCGGTTGCCAAAGCTAATGCACGACGCCCTGCAATCTCAGCATCAACGGCCAACTCCTTAATTAAAAGAGCAAAATGACCAAGTTCAATATGAGCAACGACAATGTTCTCTGTAAAATAACTCGAGAGCCTTGCACTTAACTGCGACAGTAAACGCTCAAGTTCGTGGGATGATAATGCCTCGCTAACGCCTAAGGTATCGACATTAACGAATAATAATGCTCCCCACTGGCCAGAACTATTACGTTGAGTCAGGTAATGTGACAATTGCGCCATAAATACTTCAGGAAGCATCCGATGACCACCTGCCGATTGCTTCACTAACTCCGCAATCGCAGCATGGTTTCTCTCACTCTCTGATACATCGACATGAATGCCTATCATCCGAGTCGGTCTACCAAGATGGTCCCAGTCGACTAACATGCCACGGTCAAATACCCAGACATAATGCCCTTCGCGGTGCTGTAAGCGATGAACACTCTCAAACTCTTTTGTTTTTCCGCTCACATATTCCTGTAAGCAATGCAATACAGCCCGTCTATCCTCGGGATGCAAACGTGTTTCCCATGTCTGGAATACCCCTTCCAGTTCATCGGGTTGATAACCTATCATTTCTTTCCAGCGGTCGGAGAGAAACACTTCGCCAGTACGAAGATCCCAATCCCAAATACCATTGCGCGACCCTTCAACGGCAAATAACCAACGCTGTTCACTATCATTAAGCTGTTTAACCGCTCGCGCTAACCGATCATGAACCAATTGTAGGTTTGTTTGCAGGGATAAAATCTCGGACGCACTCCAAGGTACTTGAGTAGAAAATGCCGATGTGCCGACATGTTGTGCCGATTTGCATAACAGCTTCAGTGGACGTATTAGCAGATAATATAACACGCATGTAAAGCCAATAAGCAGCAACGCCCCAAGCCCCCACACACGCATAAATCGCTGTTGTAACTCGCTTGATGCTCTCGCGACCAAAGGGGCTAGATCAGATTCAAGATAAAGCAGCTCTGTGGCCCCAGGATACTGGGCGTCAACTGGATAATAAGCTTGAATTGATAACCTTTCTGGATTGACCGAAATACTTGCCTGACCTGATTGCACTACGACATGATGTCTAAGCACATCATATCCATCAATCACTTCTATCGCATTGCTATCGCGCCAAACAGTATGATTAGCAAAACGGATCCGACTGTTCGCATCAAGCAAGATATAAACCATCACATTCATATCTAAGGTTGCTAGAGACACTTCCTGCTCAATCCGCTCAATATCTTGCAGTGCCTGTGCTGACTGAACGACAGCCTGCATACGCAAAAGCTGCTGTTTTATCTGACTCACTTGACGATCAGCTAACTCCTTACGCACCAGTTCACTCTCATAAAAATACTCAGCCGTCACTAACACTAAATAAAGTGTCAGCATACACACAGGAATTAATACGGCGAGTGAGAGTTTGCGAAGCATTGGTAGCTTATGATCTTAAATAAAGAAATAGACGCCCTGTATGCTAACGGTAAACCTACGACTAAGCAAAAAGACTTAACATAAATACGAGTATTTTGGAGAGCACTACCTAAAAAATTAAGACAGTGATTGATTGTAATCATCTAATAACATTTAGATGTTTTGAATATGGGATAGCTATGTTATACCAATTATATTAATTATGTGATCTAATTGGTCATCAGTTTTTAATCATACAAAATATGAATAATCCCCACATCGCAGCCTTAGTAAAATCGGAGAAAAGTGCACGCAAACGTATGCGCTATCTTGCCTTACTCCATTTCACTGAAGGTCATTCTCGTACCGCCATCGCAAGCATGCTTAAGGTCAGTAGAACCAGTGTCAATCGCTGGGTCACCGCCTATTTAACCCATGGGCTGACTGGCCTTGACGATGCGCCCAATCCGGGCCGTCCTGCGACACTGTCCATCGCACAACAAGCTAAGCTTAAAGCGTTCGTACAGCACAGAAGTCTATCTGAACAAGGTGGCAGGTTGATGGCCAAGGATGTCGGCCTATTTATTCAGTCTGAATTTGGTGTGACGTTCAAGCAAGCAAATATCTACCGCTTGCTGCATCAACTTGGCTTCTCATGGATTACCACTCGCTCTCGCCACCCGAAACAATCTGAGGCTATACAAGAGGCTTTTAAAAAACTTCCGGATGGCAACGATCCTTAACACACCTGGGCACGTTGCACTCGATCGCATTGACGTTTGGTTTCAAGATGAAGCCCGCTTTGGCCAACAGAATACCACCACCCGTATTTGGGCTGAGAAAGGGACCCGTCCACGGGCCGTCAAGCAGCAACAATTTGAATCAGCGTATCTATATGGCGCCGTGTGTCCGGCAACGGGGGCGACACAAGCGATTATTGCCCCGCATGCCAATAGCGAATATATGAACGAGCATTTAAAACTGATTTCAGCCGCCACCGCATTTGGGCGCCATGCGCTGGTCATCATGGACGGCGCAGGCTGGCATCAACAGGATTTGGCCGATGACTTTGATAATCTGACGCTTCTCAAGTTGCCACCTTATTCACCGGAGTTGAATCCAATAGAGCAGGTATGGCAATGGCTGCGTCAAAATGTGTTGGCCAATCGTTGTTTTAGTGGTTATGACGATATTGTCGAACAGTGCTCTATCGCATGGAATACCTTCATTGAGAAGAAAGCAAGAGTGATAGAATTGTGTACTAGACCATGGACAATTTTGACCAGTTAGTTAATGGAATTGGTATTACAAAAAGCAGGCTATTTGAAATTTCAAAAACAAAAAAGCCAGCTTATTCAGCTGGCTTCATTGTTTAATTAAGCGCTTGGCGATGACCTACTCTCACATGGGGAGACCCCACACTACCATCGGCGCGATTGCGTTTCACTTCTGAGTTCGGGATGGGATCAGGTGGGACCACGATGCTATTGTCACCAAGCAAATTCTTACTGGTTAATTCTACGTCTGACGGCATTGTTTCCTTACTCCAGTGCTCATGTACTATCGTACACTCCGCCCTTCGCTCGTCACGGCTTTGTCTGCCGTACAATTACCTGCGCAATTAACCTTTATTTGTTAATTTAGAAAGCTGGATTGAGTACCACTTCTTAAGTGTTTCTATTCGTCTAAGTGCTACTTAGCAAAACCCATCTGGGTTGTATGGTTAAGCCTCTCGAGTCATTAGTATCAGTTAGCTCAACGCCTCACAACGCTTACACACCTGACCTATCAACGTCCTAGTCTCGAACGGCTCTTTAGTGGACTTATAGTCCAAGGGATGACTCATCTTGGGGCTCGCTTCCCGCTTAGATGCTTTCAGCGGTTATCGATTCCGAACATAGCTACCGGGCAATGCCATTGGCATGACAACCCGAACACCAGCGGTTCGTTCACTCCGGTCCTCTCGTACTAGGAGCAACTCCCCTCAATCATCCAACGCCCACGGCAGATAGGGACCGAACTGTCTCACGACGTTCTGAACCCAGCTCGCGTACCACTTTAAATGGCGAACAGCCATACCCTTGGGACCGACTTCAGCCCCAGGATGTGATGAGCCGACATCGAGGTGCCAAACACCGCCGTCGATATGAACTCTTGGGCGGTATCAGCCTGTTATCCCCGGAGTACCTTTTATCCGTTGAGCGATGGCCCTTCCATTCAGAACCACCGGATCACTATGACCTACTTTCGTACCTGCTCGACGTGTCTGTCTCGCAGTTAAGCTGGCTTATGCCATTGCACTAACCGTACGATGTCCGACCGTACTTAGCCAACCTTCGTGCTCCTCCGTTACTCTTTGGGAGGAGACCGCCCCAGTCAAACTACCCACCAGGCACTGTCCTTACCCCAGATAATGGGGCCAAGTTAGAACATCAACACTACAAGGGTGGTATTTCAAGGACGACTCCATCAGAACTAGCGTTCCAACTTCATAGTCTCCCACCTATCCTACACATGTAGGGTCAATGTTCAGTGCCAAGCTATAGTAAAGGTTCACGGGGTCTTTCCGTCTAGCCGCGGGTATACGGCATCTTCACCGCAATTTCAACTTCACTGAGTCTCGGCTGGAGACAGCGTGGCCATCATTACGCCATTCGTGCAGGTCGGAACTTACCCGACAAGGAATTTCGCTACCTTAGGACCGTTATAGTTACGGCCGCCGTTTACCGGGGCTTCGATCATGAGCTTCTCTTGCGATAACCCAATCAATTAACCTTCCGGCACCGGGCAGGCGTCACACCGTATACTTCCTCTTGCGAGTTTGCACAGTGCTGTGTTTTTGATAAACAGTTGCAGCCACCTGGTATCTGCGACTCCCGTCAGCTTAGAGAGCAAGTCTCATCACCAACAAGAGCGTACCTTCTCCCGAAGTTACGGTACCATTTTGCCTAGTTCCTTCAGCCGAGTTCTCTCAAGCGCCTTGGTATTCTCTACCCGACCACCTGTGTCGGTTTGGGGTACGATTCCCGCTAACCTGAAGCTTAGAAGATTTTCCTGGAAGCATGGCATCAACTACTTCATCCCCTTGGGGACTCGTCATCAGCTCTCAGTGTATAGTGACCCGGATTTGCCTAAGTCACCCACCTACCACCTTAAACGCGGACTACCAACGCCGCGCTAGCCTAGCCTTCTCCGTCTCTCCATCGCAGTTAGCGGAAGTACAGAAATATTAATCTGTTTCCCATCGATTACGCCTTTCGGCCTCACCTTAGGGGTCGACTCACCCTGCCCCGATTAACGTTGGACAGGAACCCTTGGTCTTTCGGCGAGGGGGTTTTTCACCCCCTTTATCGTTACTCATGTCAGCATTCGCACTTCTGATACCTCCAGTGTGGGTTACCCCTTCACCTTCAACGGCTTACAGAACGCTCCTCTACCGCGCAACTCTAATGAATTGCACCCGTAGCTTCGGTGGTATGTTTAGCCCCGTTACATCTTCCGCGCAGGCCGACTCGACTAGTGAGCTATTACGCTTTCTTTAAATGATGGCTGCTTCTAAGCCAACATCCTAGCTGTCTAAGCCTTCCCACATCGTTTCCCACTTAACATACACTTTGGGACCTTAGCTGACGGTCTGGGTTGTTTCCCTTTTGACGACGGACGTTAGCACCCGCCGTCTGTCTCCCGAGTAGTACTCATTGGTATTCGGAGTTTGCAAAGGGTTGGTAAGTCGGGATGACCCCCTAGCCTTAACAGTGCTCTACCCCCAATGGTATTCGCTCGAGGCGCTACCTAAATAGCTTTCG